>NZ_JBEJGX010000003.1:0-2400000 GCF_040253635.1 Streptomyces sp. Edi2
AACCATGGCCGCAACACCGTCAGTGCCGCTGCCGCTCGCGCCGAGCCGGAGTTGAGTTCGGCGGCGACGCGGGTGGCATAGTCGACCAGCAGGCCCTTGATGTTCTTGGCGCGTTCCTCGTCCAGGTTGAACCGGTCGGCCAAGCTCATCAGCGCATCCTCGGCACCGACCAGGGCCGCGTCCAGGTCATCGTGACTGGTGAACACGGCGCTCACTGCATCGACGCCTGCGGCCTCCAGATGACCGGCGGCCGGCTCCCTCGTGCCCAGCGACTCGGCGAGCTTCTCAAGGTGGGTCACGATGCGGCTGAGCGACACGATCGGGATCTCCCGCACGGTCGGCGTGCCGGCCAGGACCTGCCGGTAGAAGCGCTGCACGTGGCGGCCCGCAGGACTGGCGGTGTAGCGCCGGTGCCGTCGAGGATCTCGGCATACCGCCGCGCCCGGCTGGTGTCCGACCGTACTGAGACCGCTCCCATGTCCTTCAGGGCATCCAAGCGTGTTTCGACCAGCCGCGCTTCCATACCGAGCCGGGTGACCGACAGCGCTGCTGCGACTTCGGTAACTGTCATGTCGGTCACCGACCCCTCAAGCACATCCATGATCGCGATGTAGTCAGCAGATTCCGGACGCACCAGATACCCCACGACCTGCCGGGCGTCGCCCACGCCATCAACCGCAGCACGGTCCGACTCTTCCGCCACCACTCCCCCTTCCGCGCGCCCCTGGCCCAGCCTGTTGTGGGCCTTGTTTTGGAAAGTAGATGCAGCCACTGACAACGCCGCCGAGAATCGGCAAATTCGAGTAACTTTCTCCCGCACCCCACATGACTCGAATCCACCACCGCAACCAGCCGCAAGTCGCAGACGACGAACCGATACTGCCCGTGTCAACACCTCATTCCATGACCGAGGCCGCAGGCCTCAAAAGCTGGTTTGATCTGCAGCTTTGGGATCCCGAGCAGACGTCTCGATCGCTGGCGAGGCCTTCCGAGGCACAATGAAACCGAGGCGGCGCACGCTGCACCCAGCGGGCGGCATTCGGCCAGATTGATGCCCGAAGCCGCAAGCACCGAATGCGCGGACCCCACCGCCGTCTCCCCACTCAAACAATTCGCCAATTCGTTCGATAATCGGGGTATCCAAGACCCACGACTAATCCAAGGACGGCGCAGGCCCTATTCAGCGTCAGAACGAAGCCTGCGGTGGCTGCCGAAGCGGCCAAGGCCCAGCTCCAGAAACAGCCTCAGAGCGGTGCCGCTGTTCCAAAGCTCATCATGTTGACGTCGATCAAGCACAGGCTCGTCGTGCGGCGAAAGCGCGGGGCCGGGAAGCACCGGCCGTCGGTCGACGGCATGACCCGGAACTGCATACCGGCTCGTCGCAGCTGTCCGGATCGCGTTGTTCGCCGCTCCGGCGGCAGCGGGCGTTGTGCTAATGCTCTGGCAGTCCGTTGCCGACGGCTCACCGCGACAGTACGACGTGATGCCAGGGAGACGTCATGTCAAGGGAGTTGCAGGTCCTCCACTTCGACACCAACGAGGTGCGCCGGACCCCAGCGACCAGGTCGGGGTGGTCTCGGAACTGCTGCTCGCGTGCCCAATCGGCGAGGTCGGCTTTGTGAGCAGCCCGCACGGCGTCGGGGCTGATGCCGGTGAGGGTGGCGATGCCCATGTTGATGTCGTCGAGGCCGTGGTATCGGTTGGCGGGCGCGTAGATGCCAGCGGCGTCGGCGGCGTACTCACATCCGGCCGCGGCGAATTTCTCGAACAGCCATCGCCGGAAGGGTGTCCTGGGGTTCCCCAGGCGGAGTCGTAGTTGTCGACTCGGGGTCGTCGTAGCCGGGACCGATGATGGGCATGAGGTCTGATTTCCCGTCGGTGATCAGCAGTAATGGAGTGGAGCTCCGGGCAACGGCAGTGCATACACCTGGTACGGCACGGCGGTTGCGTCGTCGGCGGGCCGGTCGGAAGTGCCGGTGCGGGTGAACCGGCTTTGGCCAGGACTCGGCCGGAGGCCGGATTGTCGGGGTGTGCATGGCCTCCCGGCGCTCCAGGCCGGCGGTGGCGATGGCGAAGGCGGTGACGTGCTCGACCGCTTCGGTGGCGTAGCCGTTGCCCCAGGTGTCCTCGCGGAGGATGTAGCTGAGGGTGCCCAGGGACGGGGCCCGTCGCCGCAGGGCGACTCAGGCCGATCATCTCGTCGGTGGCGAGGATGCCCCAGCTCCACTGTGCGCGCGGTGTCTCGGCGGCTCTGGCGAGGGCTGTGCGGATCTTCTCGTGGGCCTGGTCGAGGGTAAGGGGCTTGCCGGTGGTGTGCCGGATGGAGGCGCCGCTGTAGATGCGGGTGAGAGCTGGTGCATCGTCGGGGCCCAGGGCGCGCAGGGTCACCATGAGGCAGTCAGCTCCTTCACGGTGGGGCGGTCGGCGGGGTCGGGGCCAGGCACGCGGTGATGGCGTCCTCGGGGTTCGGGAACGGGCCGCGGCCGGACGTCGCGCAGCGCTGTGGTGGTGCCCTTGGCGATGGCGGCCGGCTTCTCCAGCCGGTCGGTGGTGTCGTCGTAGGCGACGCGGCGGTGGCCGGTCCAGCACCAGAACAGGGAGGCGCCCAGGCTCCAGATGCCGGCGGGCGGCTGGGCGGGAATGTGGGTGTCGGCGGGGGTGGAGAGGATCGCGGTGGCGACTCGGGGCGGTGGTGCGGGTGGAGGGCGCCCCGGTAGGGGACGCGGCGGTCGGTGGCGGGGCCGCAGGCGAGGGCGTAGTCGATGACGGCGGCGTGGCCGTCGTGGGTGACGAGGGTGTCGGCGGGCTGGACGTCGGCGTGGGCCCAGCCGGCGGCGTGCAGGCGGGCGAGGCGCTCGGTCCAGGTGCGTGCGATGCCCGCGAGCCAGGGGCGGACTGCGGCACGGTCTCCTTCGGGGCCGCGGGCGAGGGTGAGGGCCCGCCACAGGGGTCGCATCCAGGCCACGGCCAGCCACCGGCCGCCCTTCCTCGACGCTCCCGGCGCTCACCCGGTAGTCGGGGCTGAGGGCGCCGGTGGCGGCGAGGCGAAGGAGGTGGTCGTCCTCCTGGGCCATCTCGGCGGCCTTGTCGCGGGCGCCGTCGCCGTCGGGGTCGTTGGCTTTCCACGCGACGGCTCCCTGGGCCTTGGATTTTCCAGGCCGGGAGCCGCGCCGATCGCTCAAAGGATCAGCGCAGCACAAGAGCGCCGGCACCTGTCGAAGTCCCGACCAACCAGTCGAAGACCGTCGGACCCTCGCCGGCACGCGCCGCGGCAAGATCTTTGCGGGACTGTCGGTCGGATGGTCGGCGACCGGAGCGAATTGGTCTTCCCAGTGCGGGGGATCAGCTGCTGAGGTCGAACACGCCCCACGTGGTGAACGGGTCGGCCTGGACGTAGATCCTGCTTCCTCTGCTGACAACCCGCCGGCGGCCGGGGGCGGCGCCCTCGGGCAGGGTGAGCAGGCCGACGTCCGTTGGCTCGACTGATGTTTCGGTGAGCTCTCCGCGGGCGAGTCGGTCCCGCTCCTCGCCGCAGCCGCCGACGAAGGCGACCTGCTCGCCGTGGACAGCCACCGCATGGGCGCCCCGTACGCGGTTCGCCCACACTCTCACGGGCCGGTCACGGCGGTCGGGGCACATCTCGACGAGTGGGAAGCCGTGTACGGGCACGCCCAGGCGGCGGTGCCCGACACGTTCAGGGCGTAGCAGTCGAAGAGACCGGGGATGGGGGCGCCGTTCTACGTCCAGGTAAGCGGCCCGTGGCGCTCCAGCGGCGGATTCCGGCCGGGTTCTCGTCGAAGTGCCCGACCCAGATATGGCCGGACTCGTCCACGAGCAGGTGCTCGATGGCGTCCCCGACGGAGAAGGACGAGGTCTCGCGGCCGAGCGCGTGAAGACCTTGGACTTCGCCCTTGTACTGGGGGGCGAGACCAGCGACGACGAACCCGCCGTCGGGCAGGCGGTCCAGGTGCGGCCAGCGGGCCCGTACGGCGCTCAGCTCGGTGAGTTCGACGTTGCCGCCCGGATCGACGGAAACGACCAGCGCGTTGAAGGGCAGGACATCGCCGCCGGGCTGCGGAGCGCGTTCGGCGAGCAGCCAGTGGGCGGCGCCGAAGACGTCGGCGGTACTGGTCAGGACGTGGCGGTCGTGGTGCGCTCGGGGCAGGTGGGCGTAGGGAACGAGGGCGGTCTTCTGCACGGGCGGGCTCTCCTGGGGTGGGCGGTCACGGCCATCGGGCACTGCGGCAGTCGGTGGCGCGCGAGCGGTGGAGAGCGGAGCAGGGCGCCTAGATGTACTGATCGGGGAGGTTGATCAACCGTGAGAACGGGGGCTGGTTGCCGCAAGCGCTGTGCGGACGGTGCTGGTTGTACTGGTGCAGCCACGGTGGCAGAGCGTCTCGGCGTTGTCGCTCGCTGGTGTAGCAGCGGGCGTAGGCCCAGCCGTCGGCCATGGTGCGGTGGAAGCGTTCGACCTTGCCGTTGGTCTGCGGACGGTAAGGGCGCGTGTACTTCGGTGTGATCGAGAGGGTGTCGCACGTGTCGCGCCACAGGTAGGACCGGTAGGCGCCGCCGTTGTCGGAGAGAATCCTCTCGATGGTGACGCCGCGCTCGGCGAACCACTCCACCGCGCGATGCAGCACGCCGACTGCGGTCACGGCCGTCTCGTCATCGTGGACCTCGGTGTAGGCGACGCGGGAGTGGTCGTCGATGACGGTGTGCACGAACGCACTATCCGAGCTTCGGGCCGCCGTAGGCGTTGCGTGACTTGCCCGGTGTCGCGACGCGGTGCTTCTCGCCTTGGCGGCGACCGACGTACCGCCAACCGCCTCCATCGGGGATGTTCCCGAGCTTCTTCACATCCACGTGCACGAGCGATCCCGGGTGGTCGTGCACGTACCGGCGGACGGGTTCACCTGTCGCTCGATCGACGTAGGCGAGTCGGGCTCCAGTCGGACCCGATCGCAGGATTCGGTGCACTGTCGACGGGGCGATGTCGAGTCTCGCGGCGAGCTGGACGGGCCCTTCTCGCAGGCGCAGTCGCAGGCTGACGCATCACTTCGTCACGTTCTTGGGTATTTTGGTCGGAGATCTCCGGGGTCGTGAGGATCGGTCCTGCATGGACTCGCCTGCAAGGTAGCGATCGGCCCAGCGCTGTACGGTTGGCCAGGACACCTGGAATCGGGCCGCGACTTCGCTGGTCGGCCAGCCGTCGTCAACGACGAGTCGAGCGACTTTCAGAACGGTGGCGCGGGGTGAGGACGGCGTTCGGATGTGACATGTCTGAGCTCCTGGACAGCCTGAAGGGCCGACCATGGGGTGCGGGCGGCCCTTCGACAACGTGTGGGTAGAGGGCGTGAAGATCAGTCCACCGGGGAGACCCGGATGAGGTTGCCGTCGGGGTCCGTGATGACGAACGTGCGACCGAAGACAGCGTCGTGTGGCTCCTCCGCGACATGGACTCCCTTCGAGACCCAGCTCGTGAAGATCTCGTCAATCCCGGTCGCTCCTCCTCCTGGGACCATCAGTCCGACTTCGCTCGTTCGAGGGGTGTTCGGGACCAGCGCCGCTCGCTGTAGCCCGTCCACAGCGCGAACAGGACGCCGGGAGCAACCTCGAAAGCTACGTAGTGGGGACTGATGAAGGTCGGTTCGATCTCGAACAGGTCGCTGTAGAAGGCGGTAGCGGTCTCGGCGTCGCGGACGCCGATCAGGAACAGGTTGGGTGCGGGCATAGTGCGCTCCTCAGATCGTTGAATTCTCGGTACTGCTCCAGTTGACCGCCGCATCGCGACAGAACCTGTCACCTTTTCTGCAAAGGTTGGTCAGTATGAAGGCTTCGAGGCTGTTGCATTCTCTCTGCTGCTCCTGCAGGCCCGTCAGCGCATCACCACCACCGAGCTCGCCGGACGTCTGGAAGTGTCTCGGCGGACCGTGCTGCGGGATGTCGAGGCGCTCTCGACAGCAGGTGTGCCTGTCTATGCCGAACGCGGGCGGAACGGCGGGATCGTCTTGCTCCCCAGTGCGCGGCTCAACGCATCGCATCTGGAACCATCAGAGCTGGAGGCACTCTCCGTAGCCGGTTTGGACAGCGCGCAACTTGAGCGTATGGGTCTGTCTGCGGTGTGGGAGTCGGCCGCGCGCAAGATCGCCGCTCGGCAGGCTGCAGCACCTGGATCGCCGAGCCTGCTGCAACTGGCGGACCTGGTGCTGGTAGACAGCACCGCGTGGTTTGCTGACTCAGAGGCAGGGGTCGACGTATCGGATCTGGCCTCGGCACTGCGACACCGCCCGCCGGCTGCGAATCCAATACCGGCGCAGCGCCGAGAATCAGGCCTCAACGCGGGTGGTCGACCCGTACGGGATCGTCGCGAAATCCGGTCGCTGGTATCTCATCGCCGATGACCAGGGGAACGGTCGGCCTGCTCCCGCTCTGGAACGACTCTCGTCCTACGAACAACTCGACGCGCCAGCTGCTCTCCGACCAAGCGAAACCCTCCGCACCAGATGGGCCGCGTTGAAGGAACGCACAGAGGGGCAAGGTCGCGTGAGCGTGACCGTCCGCCTGCCAGAAAATGGACTCGACCTGGCGCGGCGCATCCTCGGCAACCGCATCCACGACGTCTCCGACGCGGAAAACGGCTGGTGCACCGTCGTCGTCCGCTACCCCGACATCGAGTCAGTGCGTCAGCTCCTCCAGTTCGGCGACCACATCGAGATACTCACCCCAGAGACAGCCCGCGAACGCATCAGTCAGCTCGCCAGAGACCTGGTTGAAAGGCACTCAACCCCGGCCTCGTGACTGCCGAGCGGAACGCCCTGCTCTCAATCAACGTCTCCGGTCAGTACACCGGCATGGCCCTTTCTGGTCGTCATGAGGTGATCAACGTCGACATCCGACCTCGTGACAAACCTTTTCGGCGCGCCACCCCAACCGAGACCACCTCCCTCTGGAGGGGACGTCGAGCTGAGCTCTCGATCTACCGGGCAGTCCCAACTGCAGTGCTCAGTCACAGCGGTTACCGTGACTGAGCACTCCAGCCGGCCGGCGCAGGGCGAGGGGCGCGCGGGACTTACGGCAGAATCACGCTGTGACGTCCATGGGGCTCCTGGCCGAGCTGGAAGCCGGCATGGCAGAGCTGTCCACACCGATGCGGGTGTACGTGGCCGCGGGACGCTTCACCGAGCCGGAAGCCGACCTGCCACAGTTGGCGGCCCGGATCCGCACACTGCTGGTCGCGATCACGACGGACGAGGCCTGGCGGCGCTTCCTACCCGGGTACGCCCCACCGTCCGTCCCTGAGATCTGCGCTGCTCTGGAACCGGTGGACACGCACAGGGCCGCCCCGTTCCTGGCCCAGGTCGCGGCCGTCGACCTGCTCTGGCCGAGCCACCGGCACCTGCCCGCCGAGAGCGCCGAACCCGCGGCGGACCGAGTGGTGTCCCTGCTCGGATCAAAGGCCAGCTGGTGGACCAGACCACGACGCCGAATGCGGCGCAGTGAACGGGCTCACCCCTCTGTTCGACAGTCTGCTCGCAGGAACGGACGGTGAGCACTTCGCGCTGGCCCTGCAGATCGCCGACGACTGAGCGCCCCATCTGGGCGGGCGCACGGCCAACCGTCAACAATGCCCGCATTCCTCCTCATCGACGCCGCAGCGCACTCAGCCCAGCTGGCGACTCGCCGCAGCCGTTCGCCTCACCGATCCCAATCCCTGCATCCGCCAAACGGGTCGGGTGGCCTGGTGATGAGCCGCGGTTCAGGCGTCGTCGGCTGCCTCGGCAAGAAGACCTGAGCCGTGTTCCGCACGCTGTTGACCGCGCTGGACACCGCGCTGGCGCGATCACTGTGCGGGCTAGTTGGTGCAGGTGTCGAGCATGGAGGTCAGCGCGGTCTTCTCGCTGTCGGTGGTGGTGAGTTTGCACACGGACTTCACATGGGTGCAGTCCTCGGCGTAGGTGCACCACAAGGCGTGCTTGGCCGGCTTCCAGTCGGCTGGGCCGCTGTCGCTCTTGGAGCTGTTGGAGGACTCGGAGGCGACGACGAGCTGGGGTCTTCGAGGTCGTTGCCGAAGGCTTCGCGCTGGTCCGTGGTCCAGGCGTCGGCGCCGGAGCGCCGGGCTTTGGGCGAGGGGACCATGTGGTCGATGGTGGCCTGGGCGACGTTGGTGACGGTGGCGTCGTCGTATACGGAGTACCACTTGCCACTGGCCAGCTGACGACACTTGTCGGACTCGTCGACGACCTCCTTGCCGCCGCGGGCGGCGTCAGCCCCCTGGGTCCACCCGCAGCGCCGGGCACATCATCCTTGGGCCGGTGACCGGTCCCCTTCTGCCGCAGTCGGTGCGGAGCCCGGCTCATGGCGTTCGTGTCTGTCCGAGGCCAGGTCTGAGGTGCGGCGGTGAGCTTGTCGAGGACGTGCGGGAGCAGGGCGTTGGCGTAGGCGCGGTGTGGCAGGTCGTGGATGGTGATGCGGCTCGAATGGGTGGAGAGCGGACGGTGGCGTCGTCGGCGGCTTCGCGGACATTGGCCAGGCGTTGAACGGAGGCCCTGTCCGTCTTCCCCAGGACGTCCTTCGACCACGTGGTCGAAGGACCGGTGCCCGAAGGCCGGTGGGATATGGCCGAGGATCGCGCGCAGCAGCATGTGGCAGGCGTAGGTGCGCTGTGCGGTGTAGTTGGCGTTGAGCTCGCGGGCGAGGCGGGCAGCTTGTCCAGCTGCCCGGTGGTGCGGGCGGCTTCGAGGCCGCCGATCAGGCCTTCGTCGATGTAGGGCCGAAGGCGGGCTCGGCAGCCGGGCGGCGGTCCGCCCCTTCTTACGGAGGGACGGACCGTTTGAAGTACCTGGATCAGCGCAGCAGCAGGTACAGGTGGAAACTCCTGGACGAGGTCCAGTCGCAGCGCCACCGTATGACGTTGGTGTGGTTGTCCTTCCACCACTGACCGCTGCGCTCGCACGCGGCGCTCTTGTTGAATGTCTCTTTGGTGTCGTACCAGGACGAAGAGACCGTTGACGGAGCAGCAGTCGCCGTCGCTGGCACGGCGACAGCGGCAGTAGCAGTAGCACCCAGAACAGCCGCCGCGACGGCCAAACGCATTCTCATAGGTGGACTCCCCTTGCAGTGAGGGACGTGGGACGGTTACCCGTGCTCGGGATTCCCGTCGGGCCGGATGTTGCGAGCTTGCTCCCTCGGTCTGGGGATGTCAGCACACAACCTGTCCGGGACATGTTCGGAACAGGTGCCGGACATGTCCGGGCTGATCAGCCGGGCAAGTCGGACTGTTGTCCGCGTTCACTGTCGACGACCGGCGCGTCGGCACAGTCCCCACCGCTCCTGTTCTTCACCATCCGTACGCCGGTCCAGTGGTCACCCGTCTTGCGGTTGACACCGACGTCTCGGCACGCGGCGAGAGGGCGCAAACCAGAGAATCTTCCCTCAGGCGTCGAAGACCGCCCCTGCGGTCCCAGTACGGGCAACCCACCCTCCCCGCCCCGATTTGCGATCCCGCGCCCCGAACAGCTCGATTTGCTCTTGTGTGTCCAGCTCACGCTTGCGAGCCTGTCCGGTGTTCCGAACACGGGGGAAAGCGGAGGGAGTGGGCGGACATGCCCGACGAGCAGCCACCCGATCCCCGGCGAGCCAGGACTCCGGCGGAGTTCGTCGTGGTGATGCGGCTCATGAAGGACCGTTCAGGCCTGACGTACCGGCAGCTGGCCGTGCACGCCGAAGAACGCGGGGACGCGCTCCCGGCCAGCACCCTTGCCGGTACCCTCAGCCGCGGTTCCCTTCCCCGCCCCGAGGTCGTGGAGGCTTTCGTCCGCGCCTGCGGTGGTTCTCCGCGCGACGTTGAACGCTGGCTGAGGGCCCACCGCGACCTGACCCGCAGCAGCCCCCATACCACCGCCCCCGAGGACACCACGGCGGCGGGCGACACCGACACAAGCGGCACTCACCAGGGAAAGCCGTCCCCTGAACAGGGGACGACTCCGGGACCGAGGAGGCCGGCACACGGTCGCCTCATCGGCAGCGTCTCCTTGGCCCTGCTGGCCGTGACCGGCGGCTCCCTGGCGCTCACGCGCCTCACCCGGGAGGAAACAGCCCCGGCACATATCATCGGTGCGGCTCCGGCCTCCGCCACGCCCCGCGCCGCGCTCCCCGGACCCCAGCCGGGCATCTACCGCATCCGTTCCGCTGCCTCGTCGCTCTGCCTGTCCGAACGAGAAGAGGAGAGCAGCGGCCGCATCTACCAGGCCACCTGCGCCAAAGCCGTCCCGGTCTACTCCGTCGAGCCGATGGAAGACGGCACCTACCGGCTCCGCTCCCTCCACCCGGTCTTCGGCAACGGCTGCCTCGGCGTGACGGGCGGGAGCACACACACAGGCGCCCAACTGACGAACGACTACTGCGGCCACCGCGGAAACGCCGAACACTTCCAGCTCCAACCCGCCGGCCACGCCCGCTACCGACTCGTCCCCACCCACACCGGCGCCTGCACCTCGATCCACGGAAGCCCACCGACGCAATGGACCCCCGTGATCCAGCTTCCCTGCCGCACAAAGGACCCAAAGCAGCTTTTCCTCCTCGACAGCCGCCCCCCACCGACACCCGCACCCTCCATCACCAACAACTGACCCAACCGCACCAACCCCACCACAACGCCACAGCGCCACAGCGCCACAGGCACCACAAAACAGCCAAAAACAGTTGCGGTCACCCACTGCGCCCGCCGGTCCCCGCCGAACTCCCGGGCCAGCAGCGCGGCCAGCACGATCCCTGTCGCGGTGGCCAGGATCGCCGGGAGTCGCAGCCCGCACAGTGTCCCCGGAGCGAGGGTGTCGGCCAGCAGCGCCAGCAGCGGCACGCCGGGGGCTGGTCGGCATACCCCCAATCCAGGTGGCGGCCGGCCGTGATGAAGTACAGCTCGTCGCCGTCGTAGCCGTAGCGGCCGGCCAGCACGAGCAGCAGCACCGTGGTGCCGGACGCGATGCCCAGTACCGGTAACAGCGCCAGTGGCGCCAACGGCCGGCCCGTGCACGGGTCGGCCGGTGATCCTTGGCAGGTCCCTCTCCCCGACGGTGGCAGGGGGCGGGACCGCAGGGGCAGCGGCAGTTTGCCGATTCCGCGCAGCGCACGCGAGGGCGGTCGAGCCCCGTGAAACGGAGTCGTCACGATTGCTCCCTCAAGGAAGGGAATCCTGCAGACAGTTGCGCGATGAACGTGCTGAAAATCGCTCCAGAGTTCGCTTTCTTCCGGTAGTGATCCAGTGTTCAACCGCGTACGACGTCAGCCCGAATGCCCCGGCCTTCCCCGCACATCCGATGTGGGAGGAAAACGGCGGGCGGATTTCGGATGCGCCCTGTCGCATGCAGGAATTGCACAGGGAACCGGGGGTTGCGAGGTTTCAGCCGCCAGGTCCTGGTCGACGCCGACGGCCGTGGGCCGCCTGCCGGCGATGCGCCGGATCGCCGGCAGGCCGGTGTTGCGGAGGTCAGCTGGTGGGGAGGTCATCCCCGCCGGTCTCCAGCCAGTCACGCTCGGCGTCGGTGAGCCGATGTGCCGCGGCGGCCAGTGAGTCACGGACCTCTTCGGGCTGCCGGGGCCCGATGAGAGCGACGACCGGGAAGGGCTGGGAAAGCGTCCAGGCGAGGGCGATGCCGGTGGCGGATATGCCGGTGCGCTCGGCCAGCAGACGGGCGCGGTGGATCCGGGCGGCGTTGGTCCGGCTGTACCAGCTCTCCGCGAGCGGACCGGTGCGCAGCTCATCGGGGTGAGCGAGGGCGTGTGCACCGCGGCCCTGGCTCGCCCAGGGGTACAGCCGGACGCTGCCCTCGGCCAGCCAGGCGCGCCAGACGGGGTCGTTGGAGGTCTCGGTGCCCGGATAGATGGGGTGGACCATGTTGATCAGGCTGTACTGGTTGCTGATGCCGGCGGGCAGCGGCAGACCGTGTGCGCGGGCGTAGGCGAGGGCCTCGGTGACGCGTTCGAGGGTCCAGTTGGACATGCCGTACGCGCCAATGAGGCCGCGGTCCACGAGGTCGGCGAGGACGGTGACGAACTCGCCGACGGGGATGTCGGTGTTGTCGCGGTGAAGCATGTAGAGCGCGGCAGCGTCCCGGCCCATCCGCTCGAAGCTCTCGGTGAGCTGGCGCTCGACCCGGTCAGGCAGGCATTCCGGGGTGTGTGCGCCCTTGGCCAGTACCCAGACGTCCTTGTCAACGCCGCGCGACTGGGCCCAGGCGCCGAAGGTGCGTTCGCAACACCCGGGGCCGTAGGCGTGGCCGTAGAGCCAGGCGGTGTCGAAGGCCCGGCCGCCGCCCTCCCAGTAGGCGTCGAACACGGGGAAGCCGAGTTCGTTCTGGCCGAAGGCTGAGGTACCGAGGAGCAGCGGGGGGCCCTCGGGACCGGGTGGCAGGGCGGGGGCGGGCAGCGGGGCGGGGGTCATAGCGGCCCTCCTGGTGGTGTGGGCTGGTCGGGAGGAGCGGGCTCCGCGTTCCGGTCGTGTGTGACCGGTGCGCGGTGCCCCTGTGTCAGGCGTGGTGCAGGAGGCGCGTCATGCGGTGACGGCGACGGCCCTGCGGAACTCGTCGGCGATGTGGTCCAGATGGCCCTTCGTGAGCCCCGGGTGCGACGGCAGCGCCAGCAGCTCCTGGGACAGCCGCTCGGCGACCGGCAGGCACGCCCCCTGGTGCTCGGCGAACGCGGGCTGCTTGTGCAGCGGGAACGGGTAGCGCAGCAGCACCGGGACGCCCCGCGAACGCAGGTCGGCGGCGATGTCCGCGGCCGGGCGGCGACCGCCGCCCGGCACCACGCGCACCGCGTACTTCCAAAACGCGTGGGTGGTGCCCGGCGGCTCCACCGGCAGTTCCAGTCCCTCGGCACCGGCCAGTCGCTGTGAGAGGTGGGCGGCGTTGCGGCGGCGGGCCTCGACCATCTCGCCGAGCCGCTTGTGCTGGGCGATGCCGATGGCCGCCTGGACCGAGGTGAGGCGGTAGTTGTAACCGACCTCGTGCGCCCAGATCATCCCGGGGCTACCCACGACGGGGCCTTCGCCGTGGCTGCGCAGTCGGCGCACCCGCTCCGCGTAGACCGGGTTGTTGGTGAGCACGGCGCCGCCCTCGCCGCCGGAGGTGATCACTTTCTGCTCGAAGAGGCTGACGCAGGCCAGGTCCCCGAAGCTGCCGACGGGCAGGCCGCCGATCTCGGTGCCCAGCGCTTGCGCTGCGTCCTCGATGACCGGGACGCCCGCCTCGGCGGCGACGGTGGTCAGGGCGGCCATGTCGGCGGCGATGCCGTTGATGTGGACCGCCACGATGGCCTTGGTGCGCTGCGTGATCAGTGACTTGACCGAGACGGGGTCCAGGCAGTGGGTGTCCCGTGTGACGTCGGCGAAGACCGGCCGGGCGCCGAGGTACACAACGGGGCTCGCCGAGCCGATGAACGTGTGGGTGGGCACGATGACCTCGTCGCCCGGGCCGACGTCGAGGGCGTGCAGTGCCAGGTGTACCGCCGCCGTGCCGGTGGACACGGCGACCGCGTGCTCGACTCCCTGGCCGGCGGCGAGCACTGCCTCGAACTCTTCGATAGTGCTGTTCCCGTGCCCCACCAGTCGGTTGGAGCGCAGGGCCGCGACCGCCGCCTCGATGTCGTCTTCCGTCAGCTGGGGCCACCGCGGTAATTCCTGGGAGGAGTTCAACTCTTCACGCCTTTCAACTCGGTGGATGCATTTATGGGTTCTTGGGGAGCGGGGATCGGCGTATGGCGATCCGCTTTCTGTCGGGCCATGCTGGGGGGCGGCCCGAAATTCTTCAACGGCCGCCCCGGAACACCCTGGAACGCTCCGGATCATGTCCGGGATGCCTGGAATTCTCCGGGGCCGGGGAATTCCCAGGAGGTTCGGGGCACGACCGTAGCGGCGGCGGTTCAGCGCAGTCCGAGGGCCGCTCTCACTGTGCCGAACAGGTCGGTGTTCTCGCGGACTCCGAGTACCCGGCGCGCGAGCGGCCCTTGGGCAGCAACCGGTACCGGGGCCCCGGTGTGGTCCTGCATCTCGCCGGGCATGGCCGTGGCGTATCCGAGCTGCACGCGGCCGCCCTCGTCGGTGACGAGCGTGGCGGACAGCCCTGCCGGTCGGGCGTCCTCGGGCAGTACCTGGGTCGCGTGGCCGTGGTCGGCGGTGACGATCACGAGAGTGCGGGGGTGTTGTTCGGCGTACGCGAGGGCGGTGGCCACTGCCCGGTCGAAGGCCACGGTCTCGCCGATCTGGCCACACGGGTCGGCTTCGTGTGCCCGGTCGTCGATGGAGGCACCCTCAACCTGCAGGAAGAATCCCTTGCCAGTCGCCCTTGCCCGGTCGCGCCGGGCTGTCAGCAGGTCGAGTGCGGCGCGGGTGGACTCGGCCAGGGTGGGCGTGCCGGCGGGCCGGGCGGGGTTGTGGGAGGCGCACCGCCGGGGCGTGGTCCCGCCGGGTGCGGCCAGTGTTCCAGTCCATTCCACGGGTATCTGGTCGGGGGCGAACAGCCCGAGCACGGGCCGGTCGGGGCGGGCCGCTGTCAGCTCCGCTTGGTCGCGCACCACCTGGTAGCCGGTGGCGCGGGCCTGTTCCAGCACCGTTCGGCCGCGGTGCGGGCCGTCCGTGACCGTCTGTGCGAAGTGGTCGGCCCCGCCGCCGAGCAGGACGTCGGGGCGGGCGGTGACCGTCTGCTCCACGATGGAGCCCGCGCCGCCCGCGGTCCGGGCGTCGGCCGGGCATGCGGCCATGTCCGCGGGGCCTTTGCAGGACCGGTCCGTGACGTGCGACGTCAATGCGGCGGGGGTCGCGTCGGCGATCGAGGCCGTGGTGACGCTGCCGGTCGCGTAGCCCTGGTGGTGGGCTTTCTCCAGCAGAGTGGGCAATGGCTGGTTGGTGCCGGGGGTTTTGGAGACCCGTCCGTTGACCGTGCGCCGGCCCGTCGCCCAGGCGGTGGCGCCTGCTGCGGAGTCGGTGACGTATACCGGTCGGCCCCGCCCGTCCACCGAGAACGTGGTGCGCCGGCCCTCTGCGTCCAGGGTGTCCATGGCCAGTCTGCCGGCCGCGCCCACGGAGTAGTTGCGTGCTGCGGTGATCTCCGCGTCGCCCATGCCGTCGCCGATCAGCAGGATGACGTTGTCCGCCGGACCTGGGTCCGGTGCGCCCGCTCCGGTCGCGGTGCCGGCGGCGGGCCCTGTGGCGAGGGCCAGCAGGACGGTGCCCACAACGGCGTGCCGCCGCGGGGCGGGTCTGTTTCTGCCGAGGTGGCGGCGGGTCCCGGTCGTCCGTTCTGGGGCCGTGTACCGCGTGCCGTCGGTCCGGTGGCCGGTGTCGTTCATGGTTAGTCGGATCGTCACGTTCCTCGCCCGGTTCACGTCGGTCTCGTTCGGTTCGTTCGGTCCGCTGTTCAGGCGTGCGGCGCGCCCTGTGCGAGGGTGCCGTGCTGTGCTTGGTGTGCCGTCACCGCGTCCGGTCGGGCCCGGCTGCGCGCGGGTGTTACGGGGGCGCCGGACGGGGCCGGGCCGAGTTGGACGTGGCTGCCGGTGCGGGCGGCGTGGCCTGCGGCTGCGGCTACTTCCTGCGCACGCAGCGCCTCCTGTGCGGTGCAGGGGCTGGGGGCATCCTGTGTCACCATGCGGAGGAATGCGTGGATCTCCTGCCGGTAGGCGGTCGCGAAGCGGTCGGTGAAGTCCTGGTAGGGGTGCTGCCGGGGAGCGGGCGGGAAGCTTGTGCCGTCCTGGCCGAGCAGGCGCAGCGGGGTTCGTGCGTCGAGCCCCACCGAGAGTGAGCTCTTGGTGCCCAGCACCTCGATGCGGTGGTCGTATCCGTGCGGGTCGAGCCGGGAGGCGCAGAGCACTGCTCGCGCTCCGTCGGTGAGGGTGAGGACGGCGGTGGCCACGTCGTACCCGGCGCCGCCGAGCAATCGCGCCCCGTTCGCCTGGACGGCGATCGTGCGCTGTCCGGTCAGCCAGTGCACGGCGTCGATATCGTGGATGAGGCAGTCCGTGAAGATGTCGCCCGCCGTCTGTTCGTACGCGTCGGCCGGCGGCTCGTGGTCGAAGGCGGTGCACCGCACCAGCAGGATCCGGCCGAGTCCGCCCGAGAGGATTCGTTCGCGCAGCCCCCGGTACTCGGTGTCGCAGCGCCGTTGGAAGCCGACGTGTATGCGCGTGTGTGCCAGTGCCTCGGCCAGTTCGCGGGCTTCGGTGTCGTCGGAGGTCAGCGGTTTCTCGCAGAACACCGGCAAAGACGTCTGTGCGGCGGCCAGCAGCGGGGCTCGCCGCTGCGTCGCGGGGGTGGCCACGATGAGCGCGTCCACCTCGGCGACAACGTCGGTGAGCGCTTGGCGGGCCGTCACATCGGCGCCGGTTTCAGCCGCCAGGGCGCCGGCCAGACGATCTGCGGCGTCGAGGTCGACATCGTGCACCACCAAGGCGGGTGGGTCCGGTAGTTCGAGCAGTGTGCGCGCGTGCAGTCGGCCCATGCGGCCGGCCCCGACGATTCCCACTCTCATCGAAAGTCTCCGTAATTGCCTGTCGGCGCCGCTCGGGGCGCCGGGATGAGGTCGTCCCGCGGTGCGTGATGGCCGGGCCCGGGCCCGACTGTCGCCTGCGGTTGCCATGGCGGTGTGTGGTGGGTCGTGCGTGGTGGTGCGGAGCGTTGGGGTTGTCCCAGCGGGCCGGCCGACGGGGGCTGCCGGATCGTCAGCTGAGGATGACGGCCCACCGGGGGTCGGTCACGTCCACTCCGGAGGAGATGAGCTTGGTGCGCAGCTCGTCGCGCAGCTGGGCCAGGTCCACTTTGGACTGGCGCAGATTCGCGGTGAGCCGGGTGCTGCGGGTGCGGTAGCTGGCGGGGGTGTCCGGCCGCTTGTTGAAGTCCTCCAGCAGCAACGCGTCGATATGCGCCGACCAGGGCAGTTCATGGATTCCGGCGGCGATCTCGCTGGGGCGCAGCCGGTGCCAGTACGAGATGCCGCCCGCGTGGACCAGCTGCGGGGCGAAGACCTTGGTGCCGGGGAACCTGTGGAAGTGGGAGATCCGTAGCCCCGCCGCGAGCGCCATCAGCTGATAGAGCATCAGGCCGTCGAAGACAACTCGGATCACCTCGTTGCCGTTGTGGAGGTGGTGGTAGCGCTCGTGGCTGCGTACCTCGCGGCCGTCGTCGAGTATGTCCACCAGTCCGCCTTGGGGGAACGGCAGTTGCGGGCCCTCCAGCGTCATCACGCGGGCCAGTGCCTGTTCGTGGTGCGGTTCGATGAGCCGCACCATGGCTGCGTCGATCTCCTTCTCCGGCCCGGGAGGGGTGTAGGAGTAGGCGGCGGGGGTGACGGGGCCGCCGATGGCGCGCTCGATGCCGGGACGTACCCGCGGGTCGAGGGCCAGGAGCGGCGGTGCGGCCAGTGGGATCGGGCCGTAGCTGAGCGGGCCGCTGACGGCCGCGCCCGGCTCCAGGCCGTCTGTGCAGCGGTCGAACCAGTCGGTGTCGGTCACGAAGCAGTCGACGTCGACGATGCCGAACGGCTGGTCCAGGTTGCGCATCAGGAACTCGAAGATCTCGTGGCTGCCGACCCGGTCGTCCATGTCGAAGGCGGGCAGCTTGCCGGTCATATGGTCCCGTAGCGCGGTCTCCTGTGCGTTCAGTCCGGAGCAGATGAACACACAGTTCAGCGGCTCGGGAACAAATCGCAGGAAGTGGTGGAGAACATGCAGCAGCCCGGATGAGAAGAAGCAGAACCACGTGGGGCGGTCTGCCAGCAGGCCCGCCAGGAATTGTTGGAATCGGTTGTCGAGGTGCAGCAGGGGTTCGTCAGGCTGTCGGTCGCCCGGGGGCTTCTTGGTCGGACCGGAGGTCATCATCATGTCGAGGCCGTTTCCGTGCTAGCCGCCGTGTCGCCGGGGGCGTGGCTGTTCTTTGTGGCTCGCCCGCTGCGCCGCGCGTTCTTCGGGAGCTGTCCCGGGTTCTTCCCTCGGGGTTTTCGGCGTGCTCTCGGGGGGCTGTCGCGCGGGCTTGGTGGGCCGGGTGCCGGCACGCGGGCGGCGGGGCGTTCGCGCCGCGCCGCCCGTCGTGGCGCGGATGCCGGCAGGGGTTCAGACGGTGTCCCAGTACTCGCCGAGCAGGAAGGGCAGTCCGTAGGAGACCGACGTCCTGTCGTTGGGTCGGTAGGCGGCCCGGGGCAGGGTGCGGAAATCGATGCTGACCCGGCTGATTTCGGTGTCATTGACAACGTTTCCGTGCCAGGAGTTCGCACCGTCGAACACGATGACCTCTCCGTACTCGGCGTGCACCGGTTCCTTGTCGATCCACAACGTGTTGTTGCCGAATGCCCGGGTGAGCGGGACCCAGTAGTTGACCTCGGCGGGGTCGTGCCCGAAGTCACGGTCACGGTGCCAGGAGCCCACGGCGACGGAGTTGCGCAGGTGCACCCGGAAGGTGGGGATGCGCTGGAGGTAGACGTCGTCGGCCGTGTCGCCGAGCAGGTGCCGTACCAGCGTGCGGTACGCGGGCGAGATGACGTCGATGTTGTCGTAGAACCGCTTGTGATAGGGCGTGCTCTGATCGGTCTCCCGGGTGGCGAGCCACTCGCTGGCTGCCAGACCCTCCAGGTCGTCCACGTCCATCACCTCGCGTACGAGGTCGGCGAGGGGGACCTTGGCCACGTCATAGCGCAGCCTTGTGTATGTCGTCATGTGTCTCCTCACACCAGCATGCGGCCGCGCAGGCGCTTGCACCGCCGGTACCAGCCGCCGACCAGCTCGTCGATCACCGGGTCGCCCGTCTCCCCGTCGCTGACCTGGTGGGCCCGGCCGGCTGCGCGCATCGCCAGCCGTCGGGCGGCAAGCCGCAGCGGGACGGTGGGGACGGTGAGGCGCTCCAGATGGTTGCCCACTCGCTCCAGCGGGCTGAGGTCGAAGTACTCGCGCTGCCAGCGCAGTTCGTTGTGGCGCCAGTCCTTCAGGCCGTTGAAGCCGCGGCCGTCGTTGTGGTGCATGACGTCCTGCAGGTCCTGGACCAGCACGCGTTTGCCGGCGGCGCGCACCAGGGTGGCGAGGATGACGCCGAGCCCCTCGAAGCCGCGGTAGTGCCCCTCGGGAAAGCGGACGTTCTCGATGGTCCAGCGGTTCACGCACAGGATGACGTCGTCCACGGCATGTACCTCGTAGCGGTCCGAGCCGTAGTCGTGCACCTTGTCGTAGTCGGTGACCCGGCCGCGCCTGGTCTCCTTCTCGTTCCACCAGGCCAGCGACACGGTGTCGGAGCCGCCGACCGAGCCGAGCATGCCCACGGAGTCGTCCTCGAACACCGCCTGTGCCACTTCGGCCGGGTTCTTCCGCAGCTCGACGTCGTCGTGAAGCATCACGAGGCCGGTGATGTCGGAGTTGGCGGCCGCCTGGTCGAACATGGCGTTGTACGCCGAGAACAGCGAACGCTGGTTGCGCATGGTGAACACCGGGCTTCCCGGTGTCCGGACGCGCTCGATGCCCGGCAGGCACGTGCGCTCGAACAATGTGTTCGGGCCGACGCAAACGCCGTAACCTATCACGTGGGACAACCTCCCGTAATGGTTGTGGACTTGGACGCGACTGCGCGGCGGTTGCAGGCCGTCGCGCGGCGGGCGAGGCCCGTCAGAACTGGTAGGTCTGCAGGGTGCCGGTGCGCCGGACGTCGAGCGTGGCGCAGTGGAAGCCGCCGCCGAGGGTGCGCGAGTGGGTCAGCTGGAGCGGCAGCACGTTCATCCCGTGCTTCTCCAGCAGCTTGATCAGCTCGGTCTGCCGGCGGTCCACCACGGCCAGGTCCGGTCGGACCACCAGCAGGTTCATGCCGATCCACACCGAGCAGTGCGGCTTGTCGCCGGTGAAGCCGATGTCCACCAACTCGGGGCAGGTGATGGTCTTCCACGAACGCAGGAAGTCGGGCATGTTCCGGTCGTTCACCCGTGAGGGGTTGGTCAGTACGAGGCCGGGCCGCAGCGGCACGATGGTGGAGTCCACGTGGGTGGAGGCGTACAGCCTGCGGCACGGGTGCACGGTGTAGGTGTCGCCGACCGCCGACTGCAGCCACTTGGCGCCGAGTTCATTGCCGCTGTCGGATACCAGGTACAGCAGGTCGGTGCCGAAACGCAGAATGTTGGCGGCGTCGAAGACCGGTTCCATGTCGGTCAGTCGCTCACCGGCCGGGGCGTGCGGGGCATAGGAGGCGTCGGTCAGTTGCGGCTTGGGCGCGGACAGCCATCGGGAGCCGCTGTCGAAGTACTCCAGCAGGATGTCCTTATAGGCGAGCGACTCCAGGGAGCGGGCTCGCAACGCCATCGGGGTCTCGATGATGGTCTGCCCGATGGACAGCAGCCCGTCGCGCGGGCAGTAGTCGTGGAACCCGTCCGTCTCCCAGTCCGGGGTCTTGATCAGGGCTGCGTTGTCGCGGGTCCTGGGCCGACGGACCGTGACCCCGAGCTTGGTCAGCTCCTCCGCCAGTACGTGGAGTTCCTCCTCGGTCTCCTTGACCACCCGGTCGGGGTAGGCGCCGGAAGGTATCTGGTCCTGGCTGTCGTAATCCCCCGCGTACTCCACGGCGAAGACGCTGCGGTCGGCGCGGGGTACCCGGGCACCTACCGCTGTGCCGATGATGATCTCCTCCAGCGGGTCCCATTCGTTGTGCACGTTGACAAGGCTCATGGTTCTCCTTATGAGAGTGGGCTGTGGTCGACGGCCGGGGCGCTGCAGCGGGCCGGCCGTGACGGGTGTCGCCGGGCTCAGTGGGCGAGGCGGTGGACGCGTCCGCCGCTGCGGGCGGGCACGTCGGCTACGGGGCCGGATGTGCCGTCCGCCGCGAAGGGACTCGGCAGGCTCGCGGTGTACGACGCGGCGGTGCGGGCACCGGGCGTACCGGACGGGTGCTCGGGTGGGGCGCGGCGGATCCCGGTGTGCGCACTGGAATCCGACGGCCTGGACCACATACGAAGGGACAGGAAGGGCAGGACGACCTGGACGACGCCGGTGGGCTGCAGGGACTCCGGTCCTGGCCCGGCGCACTGCCCGGATCTCCGGTTCGACCCTGCGGACCCGTGTGGTCCCGGACCGCCGGAGTCCCGGCCGGACGGTGGAGGCGCGGGACGGGACTTTCGGTGCTTCGTCGTTGCCTGTGCCCCGGACCCACTGAACGTTAGCAGCGCTGCCTCGCTCCGCGCATGCGTCTGTCGTCGCGGTCCACCGTGCCACCAGCGCTTTCACGCCCGGTCGCCGGCTGCCGTGGAGGATGACGGCTCCGGGGCCGGTGTCAGACCGTTCGACTGCGTGCGGTGGACAGTCGAACGTCCTCGGACGGGTCGTACGGGACGGCTCTGTATGGGGTAGGTGCCACGCGTCAGCGCTCCAGCAGCGCGTCAGCCACAGCGATCTGGGACGGGGCGATCGTGGTCCGCCCGTCCTCGATGTCCCAGAGTGTGTTCTGCAGCAGCCGGCCCAGGGTCCAGCCGGTCGCGCGCCCACGGTCCAGCTCCAGCGCCTCGGTCAGCAGATCGAAGCGCCGCCGGACCACCCGCAGGGCGTCACCGGTCGCTGCGATCTGCTCCCAGCCGGTGTCCAGGGCGGGCCACAGGTCGAAACCCGGGTCACCGACCAGTGGTTCGGGGTCAATGGCCACCCACGGTTCGCGCTCGGCGGCCAGCACGTTGTCGTAGTGCAGGTCCCAGTGCAGCATCCGGTCACCGGGCTCACCCGCCAGCTCGTCGACGGCCGACGCCCACCTGTGCAGCCGCTGTCGGTCGGTCGGGTCCGTCAACGAGGCGACGGCCTGCGGCACCTCCTTCAGCATGTCGCCCGCGATGTCACCGAGGCCGCGCAGTCCCCCGGGTACCGGGACGGAGTGCAGCCGGGCCAACAGCCCGGCCAGGATGCACATGGCCACATCGTCGTCCTCGACGGACGCCAGGGTGCGCGAACCGTCCAGGCGTTCCAGCAGCATGGTGCTGCTCTCCGGGTCGTGATCGAGCAGCCGCACCATGCCGTTCCCGTTCCAGGTGCGCAGCCCGATCAGCGCGGCGGTTGTCTCCTCCCGGGGTCTTTGGAGCTTGAGCACGGCCCGGGTGCCGTCCACGCGCACCACCGGCACCACGAGCGAGGCCTCACCGGAGCTGAGGTCGCCGTCCCGCTTCAGTTCCCAGCGGTCGAGGAACTCCGTGACCAGTGCGGGCAGTCCTGCGACCCAGGCCTGTTCCTCTTCACCACCGTTCCTCGTGTACGACCGGGCCAGGGCGTCGGGGATGTCGATTCTTTCCGACGGACTCATGGGGGCTTTCCTTCAGGGAGTGGAGTTTCCCGCCGCGGCCGGCCGCCGGGACCCGAACGGGCCCGGCCGGCGAGGCCGGGCGGCCTTACCAGGGTTGAGCGGCCTTGCCGAGCTCGTGCAGGGTCCGCTCGTCCGGCCGGGCGACCGGAACATCGACGGCACGCCTCAGGCCCGACCGCAGAGCGGCCCGGTGCGGTGGCGCGTCGGCGTCGTGCAGGGCCTGACCGTCCGACTCGTCGGCGTCGGCCTGCCCCAGTTGCTCGGCCACCCGCTGCCATATCTCGGCGCAGCCACGGGCGAGTTCGGCGATGACCTGGACACGATGCGGCGGCACGTTGCCCAGCAGCCGGTCCCATTCCTGGCTGCGCACGGCCACCACGTTGAGCCAGCGCAGCAGCACCCGGCCGTCCTCGGTGAGCCGTACGGAGGGGTCGCGGCTGAGGTGACGCAGCATCATGGCGCGTGACGGGCCGTTCGCCTCCGCCCGGTCGGCACGGACCCGTGATTGTTGGGCGGTCGTCGGCTGCCCCTGTTCGCGGCCGCGTTCGGGCAGCGGGCTTTCGCCATGACGCAGCCGCTTGCGGACGTCGGAGGCGGTACTCAGGGACACCCCGGCCTGTGCGGCGATCTGGCGCAGCGATGCCGAGGGGTTCTCCTGGATCAGACGTCCTGCCAGCTTTCGCCCCTCGGTGGGGTCCAAAGGCCGGGCCCGCCCGTCGCGGCCGATGCGCACGTTCGACTGCGTATGCCCCGCAGTCGAACAGGACCGCAGGGTTCTGACCGTCTTCGCCGAGATTCCGGTCGCCAGTCCGACGGCCCGGTCGGACCAGAGCGGATGGCTGTCGAGGACACGGGTCGCCGCGGCCTTGCGGTCGTCGAGGGAGAGCGGCAGGCCATGGGTGATGTTGGATTTCACCGCGAAGACGAATGCCTCCTTCTCCTCGCCCTCGAAGTACCGGACCGCGATCTCGGGGGCACCGCGGAGTTCGGTGGCTCGCAGTCTGTGCATTCCGTCGATGACGCGCTTCGTGGAAGACATCACGACAATGGGTGGAAGTTCCGCTTCGGATTCCGCGAGAGTACGGATGTGCTCGGCGTCCTCACCGGCGCTTCGTGGGGAGTCTGATGGCAGCAGCGAACCTATCGGCACCATGATCACGTCCGACAATTTCAAGTTGCCCTCGTCCGATTCCCCCGGGCACTCCATTGGCCGCTCGAGAGCTTCAACGGGACTATTACCTAAATTGGGCTCCATTACCTACCCTTCGGTCATCAGACATTCATGGCAGCACAGAGCGGTTCCTTAACATTTGCATCTGTCATATGCTTAGCATCCATGAGCGCTTAAGTAAAGCGACTGAAAAGCGATCCTAAAAACAGAATGAGTGTCCGGTTCTTCCCGGCCGCCATGGGGGCGGGGAAGGCAGAAGAGGCGGTACCGGGCGAGTTCGTGAAGCCGGCTGCGCCCTGCGGCGCCCCTTTCCGGCCACTGCGGACAATCAATTGACCGTCGGGGCCTCACGCTTCATAAACGAACGGATCGGCCGCGCGGCGGGAACGCGCCACACACCGGCCGGATGGCTTCCACCGAGCCAGCCTGCGGCACGGCCGCCCCCTCCCCCGCAGCCCGACGCCCGTGTTTCCGAGACCACGCAGGGAGAACGACATGAAAGCGCTTGTATTAGCAGGCGGCGCGGGCACTCGCCTCAGGCCCATCACACATACGTCCGCAAAGCAACTGGTCCCGGTCGCCAACAAACCCGTCCTGTTCTATGGACTGGAGGCGATCGCCGCAGCCGGCATCACCGATGTCGGTATCGTCGTCGGCGATACTTTCGGCGAAATCAGCGAGGCCGTGGGGGACGGCTCGAAATTCGGTCTCGATGTGAGTTACATCCCGCAGCCGAAACCACTGGGACTCGCACACGCCGTGCTGGTCGCCCGCGATTTCCTGGGCGAGGACGACTTCATCATGTACCTCGGTGACAACTTCGTGGTGGGGGGCATCGAGGGCCCCATACGGGAGTTCCGCGCCGTCCGGCCGGACGCGCATCTGCTGCTCACCCATGTGTCCGACCCCCGGTCCTTCGGCGTGGCCGAACTGGGCGCGTCGGGCCGGGTGCGTGGGCTGGAGGAGAAGCCCACCCACCCGAAGAGCGACCTTGCCCTGGTCGGGGTGTACCTCTTCTCCTCCGCGATCCACGAGGCCGTGCGGGCCGTCAAGCCTTCCTGGCGCGGGGAGCTGGAGATCACCGACGCGGTGCAGTGGCTGATCGACACCGATCGGGACGTACGCTCCACACAGATCACCGGCTACTGGAAGGACACCGGCAATGTGGCCGACATGCTGGAGGTGAACCGACTCGTGCTGGAGGCCGTCGAGCCGCGCTGCGACGGCCTGGTGGACGAGCACAGCGACCTGATCGGCCGGGTCCGGATCGAGGAGGGCGCCGAGGTGCGCAACTCCCGTGTGGTGGGCCCCGCGGTGATCGGTGCGGGCGCGGTCGTGACCGGCTCCTACGTGGGGCCGTTCACCTCCATCGCCGAGGAGTGCCTCGTCGAGGACAGCGAGGTCGAGTTCTCCATCGTGCTGCGCGGCTCCTCGATCCGCGGGGTGCGGCGTATCGAAGCGTCGCTCATCGGCCGGCACGTGCGGGTGACGTCCGCGCCGCCGGTGCCGTACGCCCATCGGCTGGTGCTCGGCGACCACAGCAAAGCGCAGATCTCCTCGTGATGTCCCTCGCCCCGGACCGTCCTGTCCCGGCGCCTCGCCGGCACCCGTCGCGCCGTCGACAGCGCCCGTTCCCACCCGACCCGTTCCGACCGGAAAGCGGAGCCCGTTGCCATGACCACACACCTGCTCGTCACCGGAGGGGCCGGTTTCATCGGTTCCCGCTATGTCCGCGCCCTGCTCGGCCCCGACGGGCCGCCCGATGTGGTGGTGACCGTCCTTGACGCCCTGACCTACGCGGGCAACCCCGCCAATCTGGCCGTCGTGCGCGATCACCCCCGGTACCGGTTCGTCCAAGGCGACATCTGCGACCTGGTCCTGGTCGACCGGGTGATGGCCGACCAGGACCAGGTCGTGCACTTCGCCGCCGAGTCCCATGTGGACCGCTCACTGCTCGACGCCTCCGCCTTTGTGCGTACCAATGTGCACGGCACCCAGACCCTGCTGGACGCGGCCCGGCGGCACGGGGTGGCGCCCTTCGTCCAGGTGTCCACCGACGAGGTCTACGGTTCCATCGAGCACGGCTCGTGGACCGAGGACGAACCACTGCGGCCCAACAGCCCCTACTCCGCGTCCAAGGCATCGGCCGAACTGCTCGCCCTGGCCCACCACGTCAGCCACGGCCTCGACGTGCGGGTGACCCGCTGCTCCAACAACTATGGTCCGCACCAGTTCCCGGAGAAGCTCATCCCCCGGTTCATCACCCTGTTGATGGACGGGCACCGGGTCCCGCTGTACGGGGACGGACTGCACGTGCGGGAATGGCTGCATGTCGACGACCACGTACGGGGCATCGAGGCGGTCCGCACCCGCGGCCGGACCGGTCGTGTGTACAACATCGGAGGGGGCGCCGCACTGAGCAACAAGGAGTTGGTGGGACTGCTGCTGGAGGCGTGCGGTGCCGACTGGAGCAGTGTGGAGCAGGTCGAGGACCGCAAGGGGCACGACCGGCGTTACTCGGTGGACTCCACCCGGATCCAACGGGAGCTGGACTTCGTGCCGACCACCGGCCTGGCCGACGGGCTGGCCGCCACCGTCGCCTGGTACCGCGCGCACCGCTCCTGGTGGGAACCACTGCTCCCGGCCGGCTCGCTGCCCGCCTGAACGGGGCGTCCCCATCCCGTCCGCCGCACGAGGCCGGCACGTACCTCTCGGAGACCGACACCATGTCCCCGTACCCTCGCCCGCGTTGGCTCGTCACCGGTGCGTCCGGCATGCTGGGGCGCGAGCTCACCACCCTGCTGGTCCGTCGGGGAGCCGCGGTGACCGCGCTCGGCCGCAGCGCCCTGGACCTCACGAACGGCGCTGCCGTGCGGTCCGCCCTGGCGCACCACCGGCCGGCGGTGGTGGTCAATTGCGCGGCGTGGACCGCGGTCGACGCGGCCGAGTCGGAGCCGTCCCGGGCCATGGCGGTCAACGGCGACGGGCCGCGTCATCTGGCGCAGGCATGCCGCGCCCTGGGCGCCGTACTTCTCCAGTTGTCGACCGACTACGTGTTCGCCGGATCAGCCGGGCGGCCGTACCGGGAAGACGACCCCACCGGTCCGCGCACGGTGTACGGCCGCACCAAACGGGCCGGGGAGCGGGCGGTGCTGGACATCCTTCCGGAGGCCGGTTACGTGGTCCGCACGGCGTGGTTGTACGGGGCGAGCGGGCCCAACTTCGTGGCCACGATGATCCGGCTCGAGGCCGGGCAGGAGGCCGTGCCGGTCGTGGACGACCAGCACGGCCAGCCGACCTGGACCGCGGACCTCGCCGACCGGCTGGCGGCACTGGGCTCGGCAGCGCTGGCAGGAACGGCACCGGCCGGGATCTACCACGCGACCAACACGGGCGGCGCCACGTGGTACACGCTGGCCCGGGAGACGTTCCGACTGCTGGGCGCCGACCCCGACCGGGTCCGGCCCACCACCAGCCTGGCGCTGGCCCGGCCGGCCACCCGGCCCGGGTACAGCGTGCTGGACCAGCCCCGCTGGCGGGAGGCGGGGCTCGCGCCGCTGCGGAACTGGCACACGGCCCTGGCGGAGGCGTTCCCCGCACTCTGTGAGGCCGTCGGGCGTCCGGTGCCTCGGCTGCTGTGACCTGCCGGCCCGTGTGCCGGGGAGCACCGCCCGTACCAGGACCCAGGCATACGAAGGCCCACCGTGAGAGTCACGGTGGGCCGTTACCTCGGGTGCTCAGACCACGTTCCGCTTGCGCAGGGAGCGGTGGAAGGCGGCGCATTCGTCGTAGGACGGCAGCAGGCCACGCCGCTCCATCTCCGCGATGCCCGGGGCCTGTTGGTCCTTCTCGGAGAGCACCGGCTCGATGGGCTCGGGCCACGCGATGGCGAGGTCGGGGTCGAGGGGGTGGACCCCGTGCTCCCGCCCCGAGGCGTAGCCCTGCGAGGTGAGGTAGACGACGGTTGCGTCGTCGGTGAGGGCCATGAAGGCGTGGCCGAGCCCTGCCTCGACGTACAGGCTGCGGTGCGGGTCGTCGAGTCGGACGGCCTCCCAGGAGCGGTACGTGGGCGAGCCGGTCCGGATGTCCACCACCACGTCCAGCACGGCGCCGCTGAGACAGGTGACGTACTTGGCCTGGCCGGGCGGGACCTGTGCGAAGTGCACCCCGCGCAGCACCCCTTGCCGCGAGACGGACCGGTTGACCTGAGCGACCCCGGGTTCGTAGCCGAGCACAGCACTCAGCGGCCGGGCGCTGTACAGCTCCTGGAACTCGCCCCGGCCGTCGGCGAACGCACGGGTCTCCGACAGCCAGGCGCCCTGCACACTGAGCGGACGCATGTGCGCCTCCTCTCACAATGGTTCAGTCGATGTGTGACGGCGCCGTCGGTGGCCGTGGGGCTCCGCAGCAACCGACGACGTGGGGACGGCGGGACCGTCGGGGTCAGAAGCGGTGGGTCTCCGGGCTCCGGTTCTGCGGATGACGGGGGATGCCGTGGAAGCTCCGCGAGCATCCAGGAGCGGGTCAGCCGCAGCAGCACGTCCACGCCGTGGTCGCTCCAGCACCCGCATCAGCGTCGTGTTTGCGGTCCACGGGGACCGGGCCGGAGACCCGGCAGGCTCATCCCGATCCAGGACGAGGGTGGAGCACGGGTCCTTCGTTGTGGACACTGCCCAGGCTCACGGCTGACCCTTCGGTACGAGGTGGTCACGGGAAGGATGCGGCGGGGTAGGCGGGTTCAGGTCTGCGGGAGGTAGTGCGCCAGTCGGCCCCACATGGCGTCGTCGTCGGCATCTCCGGCGTGGGGGCCGGTGAACCGGGTGGCGTACTCGGCGATCTCGGCGAGCGTCCAGCGGAGTTCATAGAACCGCAGGAACACCGGGCGGCCCTGGGGGGCGATGCCGAACACCCGGGTCAGGGCGGCCCAGTCGCGCTCCGGCGGGGCCCACATTGCCCCGCCCCAGTCGATGATGTCCACGCCCTGTCCGAACAGGACGTTGGTCAAGCTGGGGTCGCCATGGGTCAGCGCGGGGCGTTCGCCGTGCCACCGCGCGGTGCACCGGTCGGCCACCCGGGCGGCCTCCTCGCGCAGCGCGGTGAGGCGGCCCCACCGCCGGGCCACCAGGTCGGCCAGCCGGCCGCCGTAGGGTCCGCACTGGGCGGCGGCGCCGTTCAGCGCGGCCTGCAGCGCCTTGTCGAGGTCGTTGTCGAAGAGGAACCGGAAGTCCTCTGTGGGCAGCTCGACAGTCCGGGAGGCGGGCGGTTCAAAAGTGTGCACCTCATGCAACTGGCGTATCAGCAGGTCGAGCTGGCCGGGGGTGGGGGGTGCGGAGGAGGCAGTGGCACGCTCGACGTAGGGGAACGTCACGACGGGGAAGTCCGCGATCCGGTGGACCACCCGTCCGTCGTTCCCGGCGAGCGGGGCCAGGACGAACTCCTTCCCGCTCTCGCGCAGCATCAGCGGCACTTCGTAAGCCCCGGGGAAATGGCCGTCCAAATCGCGGCGGATGCTGATCCACAGCGGTCCGCAGCGGTATGACCAGCTGTCCTCGCCGAGTGGGAAGAACTCCAGCTCAGGCAATTCTCGGCCGCTCGGGAAGAAATCCTGGAAGTTTTCCTCGACAAGCCGGAGAAGGCTCCGGCGTTCCACGAACGTGTTCTCCAAGAGCATGCCAGAGACTAACACCGTGGGCGGCCATGAGGCTTTTCCCGGAAAGGCGTTCAACTGACTGCCGGGCACATGCGGACAATCGCCGGGCAACGGCCCACGGATATGGTGGGCTGATGGCTGATGACAGCGATGTGCGCCTCGCGCACCGACTGGCGGAAATGGCTGGCGAATTGGCTCTGGGATTCTTTGGACGGCAGCCGACCGCGCGGCGCAAGAGCGACGGAAGCCCGGTCAGCGAGGCCGATCTCGCCGTGGAGAGAGCCTTGTTGGCGGTACTGGCGGCGGAACGGCCCGGGGACGCGGTGCTGAGCGAGGAGAGCGGCGCGCTCGGGACCGCGTCCGGGCGCCGTTGGATCCTGGATCCCATCGACGGCACGATCCCCTTCCTGGCCGGAGAGCACGGATGGGGTACCCATGTGGCCCTGGAGGTCGATGGGGAGCTGCGGGCCGCCGTGCTGAGCCGACCCACCGAAGGTGCCAAGTGGTGGGCGGTTCGGGATGGGGGCGCGTTCGCGTCCACCGGTGGCGCTGCGCTGTCGGCGGCACGTGCACTGCGCATACCGGAGGCGGGCGTACCACTTCGGACGGCCCGGGTGGGTGGCTTCCTGATGCCGGACTCCCCCGTCGAGCCGGTGCGCGGCCGGATGAGCTGGATCGAGTCCTCGGTGTGCCTGGTTGCCGATCTGCTGGAGGGCCGTGCCGACGCGGTGGTCGACGAGGGCGGCCACGTCTGGGATCGGGCGCCGGGCGCCCTGCTGGTGCGGGAGGCCGGTGGTCGGGTTGACGACCTGCGCGGGGGCAGCCGGCTGGACGGGCGCTGGCTGGTGTACGCGGCGGAAGGGGTCGCGGACGAACTGACCGGGCTGCTGCATGACGCGGGTGCGTAACGGCTTGGGTGGCGCCGGGCCGGGCCGGCGCCACCGTAGCGCGTCCCGCAGCGTCCTGGGCACACCGGCCACGGGGCGGCCGTCCCGCCCGGTGTGCCGGGTGCCCGGCAGTTCCTGCCGGGATGCTGCCGTGCCGGTCGTGCGGACTGCTGCCGTGTCTGACGGTGCCTTCAGGGCAGCGCCTCGCCCTTGACCGCACGGCGGAAGGTGTCGGCGGCGTGGTCAATCTCGGCGTTCGAGGAGTCGGCGTGGACGCCGGTTCCGGGGCCGAGGTAGCCGTCGGAGAGGCCGGTGGCGAGGGCGAGGGAGCGGGCGAGGATGCTGTCCGTGCGGGGCAGCGCGCCAGGTTCGAAGGGATGCGCGGGGCGCCCGCCCGGGGCGCGGAACGGCACGGTGGAGCGGTCGCCGCGGCCGAATGCGGTGAGCGCCGGCAGCCCGGCGTAGTAGTGCGTCGGCGAGTCGAGGAGTGTTCGGGTTCCGAGCCGGTCGGCGACGTCCTGGGCGTGCGCGGCGTCCTCGAAGACGTACACGGCGACGGTGCCGCACTCCCCCGCAGGGTCGTGCAGGGTCCTGCCGCGCACCCCGGGCAGTTCACCGACCGCCTCGACCAGTCGGCGTTTGACATCGCGGATGCGGCCGAGGATCAGGTCGAGCTTGTTGAGCTGCGCGAGCGCCACGGCGGCGTTCAGTTCGCCGAGGCCCAGGTTCATACCGAGCAGCAGGTCGCCCTCGCCGCGGTCCTGGCGGTAGGGGAACCAGCCCTGGTCGTGGAAGGAGTAGGCCCGCTGGAAGACCAGCGGGGCGTCGCTGAGCACGAACCCGCCCTGCAGCGAGGTGATCACCTTGTAGTGGTTGAGGGAGAATGCACCGGCGCTGCCCAGGGTGCCGAGCGGCCGACCCCGGTAGCTGCCGCCGGCGCTTTGCGCGCAGTCTTCCAGCAGTTGCAGTCCGTGCTTGTCGGCGAGGTCGCGCAGCGCGGTCATGTCGGCGGGTGCGCCCAGCATGTGCACGGGCATGATCGCCCGAGTGCGGGGGGTGATCCTGGCCCGTACGTCGGCCGGGTCCAGGGTGAGGGACTCGTCGACCTCGGCGAGCACCACATCGGCACCGCAGTGCAGTACTGCCGCGATCGAGGCGACGAACATGTAGCCGGGCACGATGACCTCGTCCCCCGGTCCGATGCCGAGTCCCACGAGGGCCGCGACGAGCGCGGAGGTGCCGCTGTTAACGCCGAGGCAGTGGGCGGTGCCGAAGCGTTCGGCCGCCGCTCGTTCGAAGCGGCGGACCCACTCCCCCTCACCGGGGTCGTCGAACGCCTCGCGGCGGGCGTACCAGCGGTCGAGCACAGCCATGACATTGGCTCGCTCCTCGTCGCCGAAGAAGCGGTATCCCGGTCCCGGCACTGTAGTTCCTCCCTGGGTGTGACGCGGTGGGCTCATGGGGCGCCGGCGGACGTCGGGGCCTCGGTATGCGGGCGCCGGTGCACCTGAGGGTGCTGCTGTGCGCAGCGCCGGCATTCAGGCGCCGGCCAGTAGGGCGGCAAGCCGGCGGGAGAGCGCAATGGTGGTCAGGGACGGGTTGGCGGCGCCCAGGCGGGGGAAGACGGCCGGGCCCGCGGCGTAGAGACCGGGCAGCGCGGTGAAGGCGTGGCGCGCATCGAGCAGCCGGCCGAGCGGCAGGCTGCCGCCCTCGTGGTCCTCGGTGCCGAGCAGGCTCGTCCAGGTCTCGGGCCTGCCGGCCGGCTGGCGGCGGGTGCGGTCGGGCAGCACCCGGGTGTTGTCGCGGTCGGCGTCGCCGAAGTCGGTGAACTCCAGGGGGGTGGCGGGCGCCCCCAGTTCGGCGGCGGCCACCGCCCAGAAGTCGCGCAGCAGGTCGCGCTGCCCGCTGATCATCTTGCGGTCCTCGGGGAGCAGTTCGGTGTGGACGCGGGCCTGCCAGGGCGGTTCGTCGGAGGGCCGGCACTCCACCGCGCTGTGTTCGTTGGGGAGTTGCTCGCCGGTGACCCGTACATCCAGCAGTGCCCGGCCGGGCCCGTCGTCGTGGATGTCCATCCGTAGGTAGGAGCGCAGCGCCGGGTCGGTGGGCAGGTGGTACGAGCCGGGTGCGGGCAGACGGTCGGCCGGAAGCCGGGCCACAAAGCCCTGCACGATGTGGTCGGCGAGGCCGCCGAGCCGGGGTTGGGGCAGGGCGTCCGCCTCGGTGAGGGCATGCACGGCCAGCCGGGTGCTCTCCACGGTGCCTGCGCACAGCACCACGGTGTCGGCGGCGATCGTCGTCAGGGTGCCGTAGGCGGTGCGTGCCAGGACCCCTCGGGCCCGTCCGTCGCGCACGTCCACGGCGAGCACCTCGGTGTCGCAGTGCACCTGGACGCCGGGCGGCGGGGCGGGCCGGCCGGCGGGCCGGCGCCAGGCGTCCAGGGCGGTGTACGCCTCCCAGCGGTCGCCGGGCAGACGCCGGCAGGCGCGGGGCAACGGGCGGAACTCGTGGCCTCCGAGGACGGTCCGGGCGGGTTGGGCGGGGTCCCACAGCCTGCCGCCGCTCCAGGCGGTCAGGTCGGCGGTGACCCGCGCGTACCAGGAGGGCTTGTCGGCGACACCGGTGGTCAGGTCGGCGACGACCTCGGCCGGCCACCCGGGCGGGTGCAGCGCCCAGTCCTCCAGTGGCAGCACCACCCCGTGCCAGTACAGGGACCGGCCGCCCAGTCGGCGGCGCAGCCCGGAGATACCGGTGTAGTGCGGGGGTGTCTCGGACCGCCAGGGCCGGTGGAAGTGCGGGTCGTGCTGCGGCGCGAAGACGATCTCGGTGGCGGTCTTCTGATGGTGCGTCATGTGAATGTGTGCCAGATCCTCGCCGGGCCCCGCCTCCAGCAGCAGCACGTCCTGGACGCCGTGGCCGGCCAGCGCGGCGGCGAGTTCGACGCCGGCGAGCCCGCCGCCGACGATCACGGTCCGGGCATGGGTCGGGATGGGCCGGGAGGAGCCCGGCCCGCCGGTCCGTGGTCGGGCCGCGTCGTGCTTCGGTGCGGGGTGGCCGGACATCTCTGACTCCTCGCCTGATGTTTTCCCGCCTCTGGCCGCGAAGAGGCGACCTGATTTCCAGGCGGCCGGTTCGCTGCAGCGTACCCATCTGTTCGACTGCGTGCGTTCCTCGGTCGAACGCCTCAGCTGTTCACGGACCGCGCGTCGTCGGGACTGTGGCGTACGACTGACGGAGGTGCGTAAATTCCGACTTCATCCGTCGCATTCTCGAAAGTGAGGGCAATCATGGGAAATTCACTGGCGATCTCCGGTGGACCGCGTCTGTCCGACCGCGAGTGGCCGCGTTGGCCGCAGCCGGGCGAACGTGCGCTGAAAAGCCTCGAAGACGTATTGATGAGCGGCCGTTGGACGATTAGCTGCGCCTATCAGGGGCGGCAATCCTACGAGCGTCAATTCGCGGCCGCATTCGCAGACTACTGCCGTTCGGCGATGTGCGTGCCGATGGCGACGGGAACCGCCTCGCTGGCCATCGCGCTGGAGGCGTGCGGGGTCGGTGCCGGGGACGAGGTGATCGTGCCCGGGCTGAGCTGGGTGGCGTCCGCGTCGGCCGTGCTCGGCATCAACGCCGTACCGGTGCTGGTGGACATCGACCCGGACACTTACTGCCTGGACCCGGCGGCCGTGGAGGCGGCGATCACCGAGCGGACCCAGGCCATCACCGTGGTGCACGCCTACTCGGCCGTCGCGGACCTGGACTCACTGCTGGACATCGCCCAGCGCCACGGTCTGCCGGTGATCGAGGACTGCGCGCACGCACACGGCGCCAGTTACGGCAACTGGCCGGTAGGTGCGTTCGGCATGGCCGGGGTCTTCAGCATGCAGGGCAGCAAGTTGCTGACGTGCGGCGAGGGCGGTGCGCTGGTGACCGACGACGCGGACATCGCGATGCGCGCGGAGCATCTGCGCGCGGACGGGCGGGTGGTGCGCCGCGATCCGGTGGAGGTGGGCGAGATGGAGCTGGAGGAGACCGGTCAGCTGATGGGCAGCAACGCCTGTCTGTCGGAGTTCCACGCGGCGGTGCTGCTGGATCAGCTGGCCCTGCTCGACGGGCAGAACGCCCGCCGGGTGCGGGCCGCGGACCACCTCTCCGACCGGCTCGGCGAAATAGGGATGGTGGTGCAGAACACCTCCCCGGGGACCACCGACCGTAGCTACTACCGCTACATGGTGCGGCTGCCCGACGAGGTGCTGGCCGTGGCACCGGTGGAGCGGATCGCCCGCGCACTCACCGCCGAATTGGGTTTCGCGGTGACGCAGACCCATCGGCCGCTGAACGACAATCCGCTTCACCGGCCTGCCTCACGCCGGCGGTTCGCCACCGATGCGCAGTTCCTGGAGAGGGTGGCCCCGTCGCGGTTCGATCTCCCGGTGGCCAAGCGCATCTACGGAAGCGTGGTGAGCTTCGGTCACGAGGTGCTCCTGGCCCCGCTCGACGCCATCGACGACATCGCGCGGGCGTTCAGGAAGGTCCTGGACAACGTCCGGGAGGTCGCCCGCTGACGGACGTCACGGCATGGACGGCAGCACGTCGCCCCGCACCGCCCGGCCGAGCCGGTGGGCGAAGACCTCCGGGGTGGACACGTGCAGGGTGTGCATCCCCAGCTCGGCCCCCACTCGCAGCACCGTGGCGCGGTCGTCGATGAGCAGCGTCTCGGCGGCCGTCGCACGGCACCCGTGCAGTGCCGCGGTGAAGAACGACAGTGCCGGTTTCACGCGGCCCACGCGCCAGGACGAGCACAGCATGTCGAACAGCGCGAAGTGTCCGTAGGTCTCGTCCTTCAGGCGGTCCCAGTGCTCGGCCTCGTTGTTGGTGAGGACCACCGTCACCTCCGGCCGCTCCTGGCGTAGTTCGCGCAGCGCGCGGAAGCTGTCGTGGTATGGGCGGACGCTGCCCAGGTAGGCGCGGTCCAGCCAGCGCGTTTCTGTGGGTGTGTCGGCCGAGAGTCTGTGTCCGTCCGCGACGAGGCGGGCGAGCACTTGGTGCACATGACGCTCGCCGCTCTCGTATTCGGGCGCCGACGCCTCGACGCGCCGGGCGATTTCCGCCCGGTCCGCGCCGTAGCGATCGGCAAGCCGTGCAAGGAAGTCCGTCTCTTCGTTGATGTTGTTGTAGAGCACGCCGCCGACGTCCACGAACAGCGTTCGAATCATCGCAAGTCCTCTCTGCCCGCAGGGCCGGTGACGGCCTCGGCTCAGCGCTCCAGCAGCGGGGCGCAGCAGCCGCCGTCCGTGTGCGCCCAGGCGACGAGCATCCGGTAGGGCTCCCCTTGCCGGTACGCCTGTCTGCCGGGTTTGGCCAGCTCGCGCTCCAGGCCCCAGGTCTCCAGCTGGATCGAGTAGCCGGTGAGCAGGTCGATGTCGGCTTCGGTGTGCAGCAGGGGGCGAGCCAGGTCAGCCACCGCTTCCTGCAGCAGTGTCCGGTCGGCCTGCTCCTCGGCGGTCGGCTGCGCGTCTGCCTGCACGGGTGCGTAGGCCATTTTGACCAGTTCGTTCAGGTCCAGTTGCACCGGCGCGAGGACCGCGAACTCGAAGTCCAGCAGGGACACCACGTCAGTGCCGTCCCACAGCGCGTTGACCGGGGAGAGATCGCCGTGATTGAGCACGGAGGCGGCATCGGCCAGGGCCGCCCAGTGGCGGTCGAGCGCGGCGCTCAGCCGTTCGTGTTCGGTGTCGGTGAGCACCCCGGCCGTGTGCAGCCGCAGCAGGCCGTCCTCGGCCTCGTTGGGGGATTGCGCGTAGAAGGGGTTGCGGGTGCGGGCCACGGGCGCGGCGGAGGCCGGGTCGACGCGGTGCACCGCCCGGGCCCGCTCCCACAGTTGCCGGGTCGCGGTCACGCGCCGTTCACCATCGAGCGTAGGCCAGGCCTCGTCCAGGCTGGTCGCGGGGATCTCCCGGGTGACCACCCATTCGCAGCCGCGGGTCGTGCCGAAGTCCAGCACCGCCGGATAGCCCACCTCAGGGGGCAGCAGCCGGGCCAGCCGGGTCTCACGCACCAGGTCCTGGGCTGCGGTTGAGCCCGCGACGCGTACGGCGAGTCCGCCGCCCAGCCAGGTGGCGTTGGTCCAGCCGGCCGCGCGGCGGGCGGTCGCGAAGTCCACGCCGTGGCGCCGGAAGATCTCGGCTGCTACGGCGGCGGTCTGTGCGGCGCGCGCCGCGCGTTCGCGGCCGGTCGTGGTGCCGGTCACCGATGTGCCATCAGCCGCAGCGAGACGACCAGGCGAAGGGGGTCCGGTGCGTCGGGCAGCCGGAGCAGTGGCGGTACTTCGTGCCACATACGTGGGCCGAGCAGCCGGGCGTCGCCGTCGCGGTCGTAGAGCGGCTCCAGGTAGCCCTGGCGCAGGATGCGCATGGTGCCGACGGCGTCGTAGCACAGCGGGAACTGCAGGTTGAAGCGGTTGAGGTCGGTGTCCTCCTCGGCACCGTGCGGGCCGATGTAGTCGCCTTCTCGGTAGGCCAGCAGGAACACCCGCTCGTAGTGCAGTTGGCGGCCGGTGATGGCCTCGACCACGGGCAGCAGGTGACGGGCCGCGTGTTCGGCCCAGTCGAGCAGCCCGTGGTGGCGGAAGACGGTGGTGACGCGTTCGGCGTGGGCGGGTGAGTCTGACTTGGCGTCGATGCGCAGCAGTCGGAAGCCGTAGCCGAGCGAACCGTCGCCGGCCGCGTGTTCCTGAGCGTCGAGCACGGGCTCGTCGCTCAGCTGCCGGTAGATCGACAGAGCCGCCTCCTTGAGTGCGGTGACGTCGGCGACCTGCGGGATCTGGGCGCACCGGTGGGCGGTGTAGAAGGTGCGGAGAGAGTCGATGTCGAGGTCGGCGCCGGAGGTGCGCAACCGGTCGATCGGGGCCTTGGGACGGACGGAGTTGGCGTCCACAGAAACCTCTTTCGCGGATGGTCGTCACGGTGGCTGTCTTGGGGACGGTCGGGCCCGGGGGGATGCGCGGGCGGCTCAGGCGGTGCCGAGCACCACCAGGCGGCGGCTGCTGACGGTGAAGGGTGCGCCGGTCCCGTCCATGACCCGGGTGTGGGAGAACCCGGCAGAGCGGAACCACTCGCTGATTTCGGGGGCGGTGAACATGCGGACGCTGTAGCGGGCGCGTTCCACCTTGTTGTCGCGAATGGTGGTCTTCTCCGCGTAGTAGCGGCTGGCCTCGGCGTCGAGTTCCTGGACGTCGATGGCCATGTCCTGTCCGCGGCGCAGGATGTCGACGTGCATGTCGTGATTGGCCAGCACGCTCGGAATGTGCCGGTAGGGAGAATGCATATCGAGCAGGAACCGGCCGCCGGGGCGAAGTGCGCGGCGATAGCGTCGCAGAATGTCCCGGTCGGTCTCATCGTCGAAGTAGCCGAAGGAACTGTACCAGGAGACGGCTGCGTCGAATTCGGCGGCAAAGGACATCTCGCGCAGATCGACGTGCCGGTAATCGACCTGGACCCCCGTTTTCTCGGCTTCGTCTCGGGCCATCGCGAGGAACCGCTCGTCGCGGTCGATGCCGACCACCCGATAACCCCGGGAGGCCAGCACGTTGGCGTGGCGGCCGTGCCCGCAGGGTGCGTCAAGGAGATCCATTCCCGGCTCGAATCCGCCGAGTTCGACCATGCTCGACGCTTCTTTCTCGCTCAGTTCCGGAGTGAGATCGGGGAGATCGAAATAGTCGTAGTCGCCGCCGAAAAGGCTGTCCCAATCCACATGCGGTTTCCTTGGGTTCATATGCTCAGGCTAGAACTGGAGCCGCATTTGCCGCAATGATTTGATTCACCGTGCGGGCGGGGGATTCATTCACCGTGCCAGGCTCGCCACAATGCGGCATAGGCGCCGCTCGCTGCCAGCAGTTCGTGGTGGCTGCCCAGTTCGGTGACACGGCCCTGCTCGACGACCGCGATCCGGTCGGCGTCCTCGGCGGTGTGCAGCCGGTGCGCGATGGCGATGACGGTGCGGTCGTTCAGCACGGCGGCCATGGCCCGCTCGGTGTGCCGGGCCGTGGCGGGGTCGAGCAGTGCGGTGGCCTCGTCGAGGACCAGGGTGTGTGGGTTGGCGAGCACCAGCCGGGCCAGTGCGACCTGTTGGGCCTGTGCGGCGGTGAGCTCGTGCCCGGTGGAACCGATGAGGGTGTCGAGGCCGTCGGGCAGCGCCGCTGCCCAGTCGTCGGCGCCGACCACTTCCAGGGCGCGGCGCACCTCGGTGCCGTCGGCGCCCGGTCGGGCGAGGGTGAGGTTTTCCTGCAGGGTGCCGCGGAAGACGTGCTGTTCCTGGGTGACCAGCGCGATGCGGCCGCGCAGTTCCCCGGTGCTCAGTTCGACCAGTGGCACCCCACCGAGCCGGACCGTGCCGGAGCCGGGGTGGTAGATGCCCGCGAGCAGCTTGCCGAGGGTGGACTTGCCGGAGCCGGAGGGGCCGACGACGGCGAGCCGTTCGCCCGGTGCGAGGTCGAGGTCGATGTCGTGCAGAACGGTGAGTCCGGGCACGTAGGAGTAGGTGACGGCGCAGGCGGTGAGGTCTTGTCCTGAGGGCAGGGCGCCGGTGGGTGCGCGGTCGGCCGGCAGCTTGCTCACGCCGAGCACCCGGGCCAGCGAGGCCGAGCCGATCTGCAGTTCGTCCGTCCAGCTCAGTACGTCGTCCAGCGGGAAGATCAACTGCCGTACATAGAGGGTGGCAGCGACCACTTGGCCCAGCGAGGCCAGGTCACGTGTGTAGAGCAGCCCGCCGATGGCGAGGGTGGCCACCAGCGGGACGGCGTAGCTGAGCTCAACCAGCAGGTACCAGGAGCTGCGCAGCCACATCGTGTGGCGTTCGGCCTGGTATGCCTGCACCAGGTCGCGGTCGAGCGCCCGGCGGCGCCAGTGCTGGAGACCGAATGCCTCGGTGGTGCGGGCGCCGGGTACAGTCTCGGCGAGGCTGTCGCCGAGCGCCACGTAGCTGGCCCCGCGCCTGCGGTAGGCGGCGCCGGAGCGGCGCAGATACCAGCGGGTGCCGGCCCACAGCAGCGGTATCACCAGAAGGCTCGGCAGCGCGGTGAGTGGGCCGACCAGCAGCAGGGCGCCGAATGTGAACAGGCAGGTCAGCGAGGCGATGAGGGTCTCGGGGGCGGCGTAGCGGACAGTGTTGGTGAGGGCGTCGGTGTCGCGTGAGGCGCGGGTGATCAAATCGCCGGGTTCGGCGTCCTCCACGGTGGACAGCGGCAAGCCCACCACCCGGTCGACGAAGTCTTCGCGCACCTCGGCGGTGATCTTCTCGCCGAACCGGCAGGAGCGCTGGACCGCCCAGTAGGTGAGCGCGGCCTGGGAGATCAGTGAGACCAGCAGGCCGAGGCCGAGCAGATTGACCGTGTCGGCGGTGGTGGTACCGGCCACTTCGTCGATCAGTCGGCCGATCAGCCAGGGAGCAAGCAGTGCGCACACCGCGGCCAGTCCGTGCAGTGTCAGCATCCAGCCGAGGTCGCGGGTGTGGCGCCGGGCCAGGACGCGGGCGTGCTTGCGCACCTCGGCCGTGTCGGCGACCGGCAGCGTTGTCCTGCTCATTGCGCGGGCCCCCGGGTGACGAAGCTGGTGGTGGGCGTGTCCCCGGTAGGGTCCTCGCCGGTTTCGCGCTGGATGAGCAGGCGGTAGTGCGCGCTGGTGGCCAGCAGATCACGGTGGCTGCCGGTGGCGGCGACCCGCCCGCCGTGGAGGAAGGCGACCTGTTCGGCGTGGTCGAGCAGCAGCGGGCTGGAGCTGACCAGGACGGTGGTGCGGCCCTGGCGGGCGGCGCGCAGCCTGCGGCCGACCCGGTCCTCGGTGTGCGCGTCAACGGCCGAGGTGGGGTCGACCACGACGAGGATGCCGGGGTCGGCGAGTATGGCTCGGGCGAGCACCAGTCGCTGCCGCTGGCCGCCGGAGAATCGTGACCCGTCGGCGGTGATCTCGGTGTCCAGGCCGTTGGGCAGTGCCTCGACGAGGTCCTCCGCGGCGGCCACCCGCAGCGCGGCATGCACGTCGTCGTCGCAGGCGGCGCGGTGCGGGTCGAGGCTGTCGCGCAGAGGGCCCCGAAGGAGCCGGGAATGGTTGTCGACCACGAGGATGTGGTCGCGCAGCTGCTCGGTGCGCAGCTCGGTCAGCGGCAGTCCGGCGTAGTGGACGGGCCCGTCGGTGTAGCCGCCGAGCCGGTCGGCGAGCTGTACGCCCTCGGTCGGCGGCGCCACCACCGCGAGGAACGAGCCGGGGGTGACGACCAGTCCGGTGCGCTGGTCGACCAGGTCGTGCCCGCCGGCGGGCAGCGGGGTGCGCCCGCGCTCGGTGTCCGGGGAGGCGGCGGGCAGCGAGAGCACGGCTATGGCGCGGCGTGCGGCGACATGGGCGCGGGCGAACCGGTCGGCGGTGTCGGTGAAGATGGCCAGCGGCTCGACGAGGAAGGCGGCGTATGCGTAGAAGGCCACGAGTTCGCCGGGTGTGACCGAGCCGTTCAGCGCGGCGCGCGCGCCGATCCAGGTGACGATGGCGACCAGCAGACCGGGCAGCAGCACCTGGGTTGCACGGATGAGGGCCTCGGCGCCGGCGACCCTGGAGCCGGCGGCGCGTACGCGCTGGGAGCGCTCGCGGTACGAGCGGGCGAAGGAGGTCTCACCGCCGACGCCGCGCAGGACCCGTAGCCCGGTCACCACGTCGGTGAGCCGGGAGGTCAGTTCGCCCTGGAGATCCCTGTAGGCGCCCTGTCTGCGGTGCAGCGGGCGCAGGGTGTAGCCCATGGTGAGGATGATGGCGGGCAGGGCGACGATCAGCAGGAGGCCGAGCGAGGGGGACTGATCGAGCAGCACCACGGCCACCAGCAGCGTGGAGACGACGGCGCCGAAGGCCCGGCCGACGACGTCGAAGGCGTTGCCGATGGTGGCCATGTCCGAGGTGCCGATGCTGACGAGTTCACCGTCGTCCACGCGGCGTTCGAGGCCGGCACCGAGCCGGTCCGCGTGGCCGACCACGAGTTGCACCGTGCGGAAGCCGGCGGCCAGCGCGTTGTGCATGCTCAGCCGGCGGCGGATCGTACCTGAGGCCGCCTGGACCACGCCGAGGCCCAGGAGCGCGGCGGACCACACAAGGACGGCGTCCATGTCGCCGGGGACGAGCCCGTGGTCGATGGCCTCGCGCACGACGACCGGAACGAGTGCCTGCGAGCCGAGCCAGAGCAGGCCCAGGAGGGCTGCCGCACTCAATGGCCAGGCGACGCGGCCCGCAAGCCACAATAAGTACCGGGAAGCGCAGCGAATATCGGGGTTACCTGGATCTGCGACGGGGAGCGGACGCATTGCGCGAAGATACCGAGTGCGCCGGGCAGACCGTCAACTCGCTCAGCCGGCAGCCGTCTTGTCTGTTCGACTGCGTAAGGTAAGCAGTCGAAAGCCTTGCACCGCGGTCCGCGGTGCTTTGCCGGCTGTGCGCGAGGGCTTTCGGCATCGATGCGGTGTGCTTTCGCGACGGTTGTGCGGTGTGCGCCTTCTCGCACGCACGGACGCACGCGACCGATCGGGGCAGTGTTGCCCAGCTTCGTGCCATCGACCTAGCCTCGCGCTTCCATGATGCTTCGACAGGTATCGGAGATTCGCCATGCTGGTGCACGCCACTTTGCCGAAGGGTGCGGCGCTCATCGGGCAAGAACGGCCGGAGGCTGACCGTGGATCGCCCGGCCGCTCCGTCCGCCGGTTCCGGTCCTCGAAGTGCGCGTCTCCTGTGCACGGGCCCGCGGCCGGGGCGTCGGGGTCGAAACCGGCGGTCGAACGGTGCGGCGCATGGTCCGGCCGCCGCGCGAGCGCCTCGTACGCGCTGCGCCGGCCCTGGTCGGCCGCGATTTCGGCAGGCCGCCGATGATCATCGTCGATAGCGTGCTGCGCCGACGCGCGCAAGAGGGCCGGCCGATCCGGGTCGGCATGGTCGGCGCCGGCTATATGGGACGCGGCCTGGTGCGGCACATCTCCAACTCGGTGGCCGGCATGCGGGTGGCAGCGATCTCCAACCGTCATGCGGCCAACGCCGAACGTGCCTACGCCGAGGCGGGGTTGGTCCACGTGCGGGCCGATACTGCGGGCGCGATCTCGGCGGCGGTGGCCGGGGGCCGGCCGGTGGTCACCGAGGACGCGTTCGCCCTGATCGCCGCGGAGGGCATCGACTGTCTGGTGGACGTCACCGGCGCGGTGGAGTTCGGTGCCCGGGTGACCGTCGCCGCCATCGAGCGGGGGCTGCCTGTGGTAACGATGAACGCCGAACTGGACTGTACGGTGGGCCCGTTGCTCGCGCACCGTGCCCGTTCGGCCGGGGTGGTGCTCACCGGGGCGGACGGTGACCAGCCCGCGGTGCAGGCCAATCTGCTGCGGTTCGTGCGCAGTCTGGGGGTGAGCCCCCTGGTCGCCGGCAACGTCAAGGGCTTTCAGGACGAGTACCGCACACCCACCACCCAGCAGCCGTTCGCCAAGCGGTGGGGCCAGAACGTCCGCATGATCACCAGCTTCACAGACGGGACGAAGGTCTCCTTCGAGCAGGCGATCGTGGCCAACGCCTTCGGCTTCACCGTGCCCCGGCGCGGCATGTACGGACGCGACCACAGCGGCCATGTGGATGAGTTGACCGGGATGTACGACATCGACGAACTGCGTGAGTTCGGTGGCATCGTGGACTACGTGGTGGGCGCCAAACCCGCCCCCGGTGTGTATGTGCTGGGCACCCACGACGACCCGGCGCAGCGCCAGTACCTGGAGCTGTACAAGCTCGGAGGCGGTCCACTGTACAGCTTTTACACGCCCTACCACCTGTGCCACTTCGAGGTGCCGCACACCGTGGTGCGTGCCGTGGACTTCGGCGATGCGGCACTGACCCCGCCCGCAGGCCCCCGGGTCGACGTGGTGGCCACCGCCAAGCGGGACCTGCCCGCCGGCACGGTGCTGGACGGAATCGGCGGCTACGACAGCTACGGGGTAGCCGAGTCCCACGCTGTGACGCGCGCCGACGGCCTGCTGCCGATGGGCATCTCCGAGGGTTGTGTGCTCCACCGCGCTGTCGCCAGAGACACCGTGCTCAGCTACGCCGATGTGTCCCTGCCGCCGGGCCGACTCGTCGATGCGCTGCGCGACGAGCAGGACAATCTGTTCGCCGTCTGACGCGGGGCTTGGCGCGGGCGACGCCCGGCGGCGGGACTGTAATGCCGGTCCCCCGCGGCCGCGCCGTTACCGGCCACGGCGTTGTTCGCCGACCGCGGCGACGACTTCGGCAAAGTACCGCCCTGCTGCGGAACGCGGTGGCAAGCCCGTCGTCGCCCGGCGCACAACACCGCCCGGTTGCGGGCTCGGCACCGCAGTACCGGTCCGCGTGTTCGCAGCAGCTGCCGCACGGCCGGTGTGGAGACGGTGGGCAGCTGCGCAGACAACGCCGCCGCGGGAAACAGGAAGCGGGAAGCGGGACTCCACATGGAGACGTTCCCCGGCACAAGAGCTGGTCAAGCACTCCCGCCTGGCAGATCGCTCTGCGATCGCCTGCAAGAAGACCTTCAGCGAAGTCGATTACCTGACACAAGCCGGATGAGCTCGCGTTCGGGGCTCGGGCACCGGGAAGAAACACCCATGGTCAGCAGCGCACAGACGTTCACCGCGTGTACGCGGCGAACGCTGCTGCGGCTCGGCCGCTTGCTGGAAGGAAGCGGCTGCAGACACGGCCGGTTTCGGGGCAATACCGGCCAGGCTGCCGGGAAGGCGAGTGGTGTATGGCGATCGCGGCTCCGCCGGACTCCTCATGCCGGCGCTTCTTGACCGCCGGCTTCAACCTCCCTCGCAAGACGCAGCCACTGCTCGGCACAGACCCGCGCAGCTTGGGCCACCGCTGCAGCACGATGTCCCGGCACTCCGGCAGCCAGCTTGCACCACTTGGTCTCGTCCACGAGGGCATGGGTCCTCAACAACTGCGCCAGGCAACGGCCCGCTTCTGTCCGCATGGAGGGGTCCTTCGCGATCTGGCGCAGTACGAAGCCGAGGTCGGGCGGTGAAGTGCGCAAAACGTCGTGGCCAGGACCTGCCGGCCTCTTGTCAATGCCGGTTGGCCCGGGTTGAGTCCGCGCGGCACTACGCAGCCTCGGTGGCAACGGGTCCTTTCCAGCACGCACCCGGTCTCGCACATCCTTCGCCGTGGCGATGCTGACCCCGGATTCTTCGGCAACCTCCTTGAGGGTGCTGCCAGGCTTGGCGGCAAGCAGCCGGCTGGCACGTATGCGGCCTTCGGCCGGGTCGAGAGGCCGGGAGCGTCCGTCCCTGCCCACCCGTTTGGTCAACTGCTCAGGTTTTTCCGTTGAACGGGGCCGCATGGCTGCGACGCTGCTGGCTGCGAGACCGGTGACGGCAGCGATACGCCGGTCCGACCACTGCGGGTGAGAGGTGATGATCCGTGCTGCTGCGTCGGCACGGTCGGCTCGGCTCAACGGCAGGCCATGCGCCGAATTCAGCTGCACCGCCAGGACGAAGGCGTCTTCCTCATTGCCTTCGAAGAACTGAACCGCGATGCGCTCTTGGCTTCTGAGCGCGGCAGCCCGCAGGCGGTGCATGCCGTCGACAACGCGCATCGTCGACCGGTGCACGATGATGGGCGGAAGCGGTGCATCCGACTCGGCAAGCGCCTCGACATGCCTTTCGTCCTCTCCCGCAATCCTGGGCGAGTGAGAGGGAAGCAACGAGGAGGTGGGCACCATCGCTGCCGGTTTGCAGGCTGCAGCATTTCTGTGATCAGACATGGTCAATCCGTCAGCGAGCACTGTGGTCCCCCTTGAGGGGCAGGTATGACATATCGTCACCTCACCCGAGAGCGCGTCCTGTTGCCCGCCTGCGTGACCTGAGGTCCGGCAGTGAGCCCTGGCTCATACCGAGAGGGAGACAGGACAGTCCGGCGAGCACGACCGGCGGCGGGGAGACGGAAGAACATAATCGGACCGTCGGCAAGGCAAAAAATCCCTTCGTCGCGGATTCTCGATGTACGTGGAGATGTACATGCAGGGAGGAACACCACTGGTTTGGTGAGAGCGGGTCCCGTGCCCGCAGCGGAGCACTCAGCCGGTCGTCGCGGACACACGCTCACGGCCGGCACCGAAGAGGCGAGCCCTGCGTGCTTTCCGCTCCGGACAACCGGATGCGGGCCAGGCGGGGAGGCCCCCCTTCCGGGCTCCGTCACAGCGGGCAATCGGCCGACCGCGACGCCATCGGGCCTGCATGCTGACGTGGGATCCGCAACGTGCCGTGGCGTCCCGGGACTTGGCCTGTCTGTGTCACGCCGTGGAAGCTATCGACGGCCCAGCGCGGCCGTCAACTGATATGACACCAGGAACCAGCCATTCGTTCATGCCAGTTGTCGAAGGGGGTCGGGACGTCTCCCTGCCGGCGGTTGCGCCCGCGGTCCGGGGACTTTGGGGTGACTGCAGCACCACCGGCCGCTGGCAGAATGCCTCCTCACATGCACAGCAGACCGTTCGCCGGCAGCCGGGGCGAGCACCCGGAGGGGGTGTGCCACTTCTCGCGCATGCCGTCTTCGGGCACGATGAGGAAGCCCAACACAGGTGCCTTGCATAGGGAGTCGGCGATGAGCGGCCAGGAGGGCATCACGCCCCGGCAGCGTTTGACAGTTGCGCACAAGCTCGATCACTTGCTCAAGCTGCACGCCAAACCGGGCAATGATGACAAGCCGTCCTACAAGACGATGGCAACGGAAATCGCCGCGCAGTCGGGCGAGACGTTCTCCGGCGCGTACCTGTGGCAACTGCACCGCGGAGAGCGCACCAACCCGACCCTGCGGCATCTCAGCGCTCTGGCAGCGTACTTCGGTGTGCCAGTGTCGTACTTCACCGACGATGATGTGGCCCGAAGCGTGATCGACGAGGAAGACCTGGCCCGCCGTGAACTGGACAGGTCCATGGCCGAGGCCGGAGTGAGCGCGGTATATCTGCGCGGCGACCTCACGGCGCTGTCCCCAGAGGGGAAACGGATGGCCGCGGACATGATTCGCCAGATCCGTGCGCTGGAGCAAGGTACGAAAAAACCTCCGTCCCCGCCACGCGCATGAGCCCGCCCTGCTACAGGATGCGGCTCGGTTACAAGGTCATATGCCCTCCTGCCCCGACGAACCCTGGAGACTCGACTGAGATGCGCTGGAGGCGTATGCGCCGCCGTTGCCGCAAGGTGATCGGCGGCATCCCCTTGCCAGAGCCTTTTTCTGCAGAGGAATTATGTAGCCGGCTCGCGGGGGAACGAGACCGGCCGCTGCATCTGCTTCCGTTGCCGACGCCAACGGCCCCCGGCACCCCGTCGGGCATGTGGCTGGTCGCCGAGCACGGCGATTACATCTTCTACGACTCGCAGACCAGCCTTCTGCACCAAGAGCACATCATCGTGCACGAGATCGGACACATGGTGTGCGGCCACCGGTCAGCGGGTGATGACCAGCAGCTTTACCGGATGATCGACATCGCGGACCCGGAGTCCATCCGGCAAGCACTACCCCGCATCCGGTACTCCGATGAGCAGGAGCAAGAAGCAGAGATGATGGCCAGCCTCATCCTGGAGGCTGCCGGCCGCGTTCCCGCCCCCACGCTCCTTTCCGGAATGCTGGGCGGGTTGGAATCTGCCATGGGCTTGCGCAAATCCCGGCATTCGGGAGCGTCATGCCACCGTGGATAGAGGCTGCCGGCATATCCGCTCTGTGGGGCGTAGCACTCGCCCGGGCACCACAAGGGGTCCGTGACCGGGAGCAACGGACCTTATGGTTCGCGATACTCATGATCGCTCTCGCGATGTCGACGCACCTCGAGCCCGTCACCACGGCGCTGGCGCACGTAGCCCCAGATGCGCACTGGATCGACATGACCACGCACCTCTTCGGCATCATCGACGCAGCTGCAGTGCTGTGGTTCATCTGCGGAGCCGCAGGACGGCACCGTCATACCGCCCTGGTGTTCAGCGCCGCCATCACGGTCGTGACCACTCTGGTGATTCTGGATTCCAACGCTCCCCCGCACGCCCGTAACGCGATCATCCCCTCGCCGGCGACCCCAAGCGTTCCGGACATCTACTGGTGGATCTTCTTCTCCTTTCACCTGGTCGCGGACAGTACCTGCGGGTTCGTATGCTGGAGCTACAGCCGATCCGATGCTCCACGACTGTTGCGCTATGGGTTGCGCCTGTTCGGCACCAGCATGCTTCTGGCGGACCTGCTGTGGGTTCTCAAACTTGCGTATGTGCAGACGCGCTCGGCAGCCTTCGTACCATTGTTCTCACCCGTCACCGGCATCGAAGCCCTGTTTATGGCAGTGGGGATGGCGCTTCCTGTCCTGGCGCAGGTACGCGACCGCTGGCGCGACGGGAGATCCTACCGAGAACTAGCCCCTTTATGGCTGGACCTCACCACCGCCACCCCGGACGTCGTCCTCGGGCCGGGCCAGCGCTTCCAGAGCATGCTTGTCCCCCTCCAGCTCCGCCTGTACCGGAGAGTGATCGAGATCAGAGACGCGATGATCGTACTGCGGAACTACGTCACCCCGTCTGCCCTTGATCTGGCACACCAGCACATCACCGATCAAGCCATCCCGTCGCCGTTGGGCCAGGCTCACATAACTGCCTGCTGGCTCACTGCTGCTCTGCAGGCAATGAGCAGCGGTACGGCTCCTCAGTCCCAGACTGCCAACCTCGCCGGTCCCAGCACGAACGATCTCACCGAAGAGATTAACCACCTGCTTCAGATCGCAGAAGCCTACAAGTCACCAACTGTCCATGCCTATAGAGAATCCCTGACAGGCACGATCTAGCGAAAGGAAGAACAACTATGCTCGTCGCCTTTTCCCTGACCCCCATGGGCGTAGAAGCAGGCGTCGCTGAGTACATCGCTGACGCAGTGAAAATCATTCGTGAATCCGGCCTCCCGAACCGGTCAGACTCCATGTACACGATGATCGAGGGTGAATGGGAAGAAGTCATGGACGTGATCAAGCGGGCAAAGGACGCCGTTGCCGCTAAAGCACCCCGGGTCCAGCTCGTTATCCAGGCAGACTTCTGGCCCGGCATGCCCAACCCTCTTGATGGAAAGATCGGACTTCTCGAGCAGCGAATCGCGGACGCTACCCCGGGCTCACCCTCACCCACCACGTAGCGCAACAGCCGATCCGCCGGATGCGCCAAGGGGCGACCACCAAGAACGGGGAGCACCCGGATTGGGCCTGTGCCACCGGACCGAACTCACGGTCTCCACAATCGTGCACGTGCCTCACGCAGCCCGGGTAGTTCGACCGTGCTGATCAACCGTCGCTCGCCCACTTTACCTTTGGGGGAGCGAGGCCGGGCAGTGCAGGTCGGGAACAGACCCCACGAAGGCTTGCGTGACAAGTTGCCGGCGCCGTACGGCTTTCGTGTGTTGCAGACTGGGACAAGGAGCTCATCCGACGCTGATGACACGATCAGCTCGCCGCATGGCCGGTGCTTCACGAGCGGAAGACAGTGACCGCCACGGCGCACCGACGATCCCGCAGTGCTGCCGATCGTGCTGCGCAAGGCTTTGCCGTCCTGGAGGAGGCGGCAGCAGCCGGGCACCTGAGCACGTACGGCATCGCCACCTGGTTCGGCTTCACCGAGGCTGACCGTCGAGGAACTGGACCGCCTGGCCACCGAAGCCGCAGGCTCCCCGACCACCAACTGCGTGCGTGCTGTGCAGCTGCCGGTCAGCCTGGTCGAGACAGACGCGCTCGAACTGGCCCTCGACGGCCGCGGACCGATCGGTGCAGCAGCCGAGCGTGGCTGGCAGGTCTTCGCCTCCGCGCCCCCTGCACGGAGACGAACTCTTCTCTGAACTAAGAGCGTGTCCTACATGGTCAGTTTGAGGAACCGCTTGTAGCAGCAGAGAGCGGATGCCAGTCCGAGAAAGGCCAGGTAGTTGCCTGGTTTCCGCTCGTAGCGGTGGTTGAGGCGGCGGTAGCCGGTCAGCCAGGACATGGTGCGTTCGATGACCCACCTGCGACGGCCGAGCCGCTCGCTGGAGTCGATGCCCTTGCGGGCGATACGGATGCCGATGCGTTTGCCCCACAGCCAACGCCGCAGGTGAGGGATGTCGTACGCCTTGTCTGCATGAAGGCGCGCGGGTTTGGAGTCGGCCGCGTGGGATTCGTGTCCCATGTGGAAATGGGACAGCATCGGCTTCAGAGCGAGGCTGTCGTGGATGTTGGCCGCGGAGAGCGCGACCCGTAGGGGCAGTCCGTTCGCGTCGGACAGGACATGCATCTTGGAACCGGGCTTACCTCGGTCCACGGGGCTCGGACCTGCAAGTGCGCCCCCTTTTTAGCCCTCACGTGGGCGGAATCGAGGACCGCACGGGACAGGTCGACCAGGTTCTGCTCATCCAGAAGCTGGAGAACCTTCTGATGCAGTCGGCCCCAGACCCCGGCACGAGACCAGATGGCGAAGCGGCGGTGCACGGTCGACTTCGACGCTCCGAAGCACGGCGGCAACGCCCGCCAGGCACAGCCGCTGACCAGGACGTAGATGATCGCGGCAAACACCGCCTCATCATCGATGTTCGCGACCCCGCCGCCCTGCGGACGAACCCGCGCCGCCGGCAGCAACGGTCTTGCCAACTCCCACAAGCCGTCCGGAACGATCCATCCCCACCGTCCACTCCCCATGTCCAGCACAACCGCCAACTGACCATGTAGGACACGCTCTAAGTGCGTGCTTCCGGACACAGGTGGCCGAGGGCCCCCACTAGGTGGCCACTATGATCACGGCCATGACGTCAGCCGAACCGACTATCGTCGCCACATCTGGTGGGCACCGAGTCGGAACGCGTACCAGGGTGATGTTCGATGCTTTGGTGCATCACGCTGTTGACCTTTCCGGGGTTCACGGTCGACGCCCGCGCGTTATGTACGTGGGCACCGCGATAGGAGATGCGGAGCACTTCACGGCCCGTATGACAGAGGCTGGCGGATAGCGGGGTTCGATCTGAGACCTCTGCATCTGTTTCCGATGCCCAACGTGGAGGACATCGAGGAGACAGTGCTCGATCAGGATGTCGTTTGGGTCATGGGCGGCTCAGTGGCCAACCTGCTGGCAGTGTGGCGAGTCCATGAGCTGGACCACGTCATGCGCCGCGCCTGGCAGGCCGGCATTGTACTGAGCGGGGTGAGCGCGGGATCTATCTGCTGGTTCGAAGGGGGACCCACCGACTCATTCGGACCGGAGCTGCGCCCGCTTACGAACGCCCTCGGTTTCCTCCCCTATGGTAACGACGTGGATGAGGGGCGACGGCCGCTGGTTCACCGCCTTGTCGCGGACGGAACCTTGCCGACGGCCCATTGCACCGATGACGGAGTCGGTCTGGTCTACCGCGGAACAAAGCTGGTAGAGGCAGTGACCGAGATCCCTGGCAAGGGGGCGTACCTCGTCAGGCGTGAGGGAGACAAGGCGGTGGAGGAGCGTATCGAGCCTCGCAGGCTTCTTACTGTCTCCCAGAGCTAGGCTGCCGCGCAGTAAGCAGACCCGCCGCAGGCTCAGTGTGTAGGACTCGTTGCCGTGCTGATTCGTGTCGCGATCTGGCTGAAGCGGGGCATGCCGAGATCGATCACTTGGCGTTGACGGACTTGCTCTGCGTCGAGCTGGGTGAGCTTCTCCTCTGCGCCGGCGAGGCTGACTTGGAGTCCTTCGATCTCACCAAGCCATCCCTCCAGTTCTGCTTCGGTGATTCGGGCGATCAAGTTGTCACGGATCTCGACGAGGCGGTGTCTCTGAGCCGGATCCGGTCGGAGCATGGAGCATCGAATACACGCGTGTTCGTGGATGCAGGGAGTTCCGAATGCGCGAGCGCAGCTTCCGATGGACAGTTTGCGTCGCTCGAAGTGTCCGAGGAAGGCATCCCATTCCTCGTTGGTGGGGGTTCGATACTCCTCGCTGGGCCGAAGTGCTCGGCGCCGGGCGATGAACGTGCGATGGGCTTCGATAGCCTCGCCGCGGTAGTTCCGGCACACCGGGAGGCCGCTCGCGCCGCCCTCGACCAGGCGGCCATCTCGCCCCGGACCTGCGGAAGGTGTGCGATGTACTCGCCCACCACCCCGGCAGACGAACACCGCGCACTCGCCGCACAGCAGGAGGCGAGCGCCGCACTCGGCGTCACGGTCGAGGGGCGGCGGCTGTGGGGCTACCAGGCCCGCACCCTCGGACAGAAGGCGCACCTCCCTGACCAGGGAGCCTGCTGGTTGCGGCTGATCTCCGCGCCGGCCGAGCTGGCGACGGGGAAGCCGTGGGAGGGCACCACAGAGGCAGCCGCCGCCTTCCCCGGGGTGCGCAAGCCGGCCCTGCACGGCATCCACGACGGCACCGAGCGCGACGGCACCGCCTACCGCCGAACTCACCGCATGCATCGACTCCCCCACCTGCGCCGGAGCCCGTGCTGACCGGTGAGCTGGAGCTGCCGGAGACCTGGCGGAAATCCCTGCACACCGGCCTGGAGACCATCACAGCCACACCCACCGAGCGGGTCGCGGTGCGCCGGCAGCGGATCGACCGCGCACTCCCCCAGCACGCAGGCTTCCCCCGGCCGAGATCGACTGAGCCACCGCCCACGGCGACTGCCACTTCGCCAACCTGACTGTGAGCGGGCCGACGTTGCTGGACTTCGAAGGGTTCGGGCCGGCACCAGTGGGCTACGACCCAGCTTTGCCGGATGCCCACTCCCTCCTCGCCCCGCCGCCCGCATTCGTGCCGAAATCCCCATCCTGGACAGTCCTGCCGGCCACACCGCACTCCTCATCGCCGCAGCCGACCTCCTCCAGTCCGCCTCCCGCGGCGACCACCCCGAACTCACCGAACCCCTGCGCACCCTCGCAGCTTCCGTGACGCACCAGCCAGGAGCACAGACAACCCGACGGCGAGCACGTCGCGCTGCATCCCGGTGGCGAGCCGTTGCGGCCGACGGCTGCGTAGCCAGATCCGGTCATCCGCAACCGGCTCGTCGTTCCCCTCGAACGCGCGACACGTGCCCGTCGTCGGCGCTCTTGCGTGCTCATGTAGACGACGTCGGCGGGTGCTGTCTCGAAAGTGCACAACTGGCGGGCAGGCCGGACGGTGTGGGAGACCAGAGGCTACGGACCGCAGGAAGCCGGCCCTGCCGGCTCGCTGCTTGGAGACCGGCCCCGGGAGAGATCGCGCAGGGGTTGGTGTGTGGTGCGTAGCCGGCCCGTTCCCTCAAGCGCCCAGGCTCACCTACGGTTTCTGCCGGCTGCGGACCAGACTCCGCCCCAAGGCCGGCCATCGTGCCGGGGTGTCGCAGCGCACCATGGCGCGGTGGGTGACGCTGAACAGTTTCTGGTGGGCGGCCGCATACACGTCCCAGCTCTCGACCCCTCCGACGGCGCCACGAACTGCCGCTGCCGTGTCGGGTCCGCGCGGGTCTCGCGCCGGCTGTGCAACTGGACGATGAATGGCTACGGCGCGGTGCCAAGACCTTTCGGACAGTGCACGGCCGCGGCGGTCTCGACCGGATTCCCGGTCCCCGGCAGCCGATAGGTCTGATCACCCAGGTTGTAGACGACGGCAGCGACGCCCCGCAGGCGGTCCTGGGGCTAAGCGTCAAGGGCACGGCAGACGCGAGGCTTCCCGCCACGGCCTGCCGCAGGAAAAGGGCCACCGTGGACACGGCGGGTGTGCAGACTCGAAGCAGGAGGCGAGGAGTGCAGGCGTGTTGTTGTGCTTCGCAGATGATCTCCACGGGCGTTGAACGGTGGCGCCGGCGGGCAGCTGCCAGGCGCCGGACGGTGCCTTCTCAGTCCGGCGACACCCGACGAGGCCGAGATTACCCGGCCCACGGATCCGATGGATCCGGGCTCTCACCTCCCCCTCCCACACGACACACCACGGCCGCGACCGTCTCTCTCGCGCACCGCACGTCCGCCAACCGCTACGCTCACCGGACCTCAGAGCGTCTGACGCCGCTGACCAGCGGTGTAGCCGCTAAGCCGCATCAGACTCGATGCGACGTGGCGGCGGCCGGATCAAGTGCTGCGCTCAATGGTCTTCCCGGACCCAGCCCGCGCAGGCGAGCACGTCGGCGTAAAAGCCCAGTCCGGCCGAGCACACGAGCCCCAGGGCGCCGGGCCTGAGGTGACTCCGATGAACTCCCACCCCCATGGCTGTCATTCCGGAGTTGTGCTCCACCGGACCCCCCATAGCACGCGCCATGGCCTTAGGCACGCCGCTGACCGTGCACAACCGGGTCCGGTGCCGTGTGGAGCACGGCCAGTTGGGGGTGCCAGCTGTTCAGCGGCGGCAGGCGAAGTCGTCGAGGACCCTCGCCGTCCCTGGACGAAGTAGTGCACGCATTGTCCCCACAGCCCGTCCGTGTCCCCGTGCCGTGTTGTCTGCGGTTCGGACCGAACCGGCCGGCCCGCGGAGCCGGTGGGGCCTTGGCGGCGAACGGCCGAGAGCTCGGGCCTCGGTTGCCCAGTTCAGCTGGTGTGGCTTCGGTGGATGCCGTGGCGCGCGTCGCTCCGGTCCAAGAGGCCCCTGCCCGGCGGCTACTGCGGGAGCCGGGTTCACCGCACGCACTGACGCCATGGCGCCTTCGACCCGCTCCTCCCGGTTGGCTCTCGTAGTCCACGGGGAGGGGCGGGTCGGGCGGCTTCGTCGTGGTGGCAGCCGGGCTACCGGGTTGGGTCAGCCGGGCTGGATCCGGCCGCGCCAGGCTCCGGATTCGGCGCCGCGGTGCTCGATGTAGTGCTTGAAGCGCCGCATATCTCCCTTGACTCGCCGTTCGATGGTTCCCGAGACGTCGGCGGCCTTCTCCGCCACACCCGAAGGCTCGATGTCCATCACCAGCTCCACCCGGGTGTGCGTCTCATCCAGGCGCTGGAAGCTGACCAGGCCCTTCTGCCGCGTGTCGCCGGTGGTGGTCCGCCAGGCGATACGGTCGTCCGGGAGCTGGTCAATGATCTCGGTGTCGAACTCCCGCTGCACGCCGCCGATTTTGACGGTCCAGCGGTTGCGCTCGTCATCGAGCTGGGTGATCTTCTCGACACCCTCCATGAACTTCGGGAACTCCTCGAATTGCGTCCACTGGTTGTAGGCGGTGTGGACCGGGACCTCGACGTCCACCGTTTCCTTCACGGTGCTCATTGCTACGCCTCCTCAGTGGTGGCTTGAGTGGTGGCTTGCGCGGGTGATGAAGCCCGCGACGCGTATCTCGCGCAGTCCGGCGGGTGCCCGGTAACCGGCGTCTTAGACAGCGGCCACACGGCTTTTCGGTCTTGCGCGCGCACCGCAGCCGGCCGCCCTGACTGTGAGGTGCCCGCCGCCCGGAGGATTGACGCCTGGTGCCGGTGGGTGGCGTCAACATCCGTGCTGGACACGACACTGCCCACTCCCCAGTTTGTGAGCGCGGTGCTCGTCGAAGGCGCGCGGGAGGTTGGTTTGCCCGGCTCCACCCGTCCATGGCTGACCGTCCGCTCATTCGGCGGCCCGGCGCACGCCTCCGGGATACGCTTCACGACGGTGCCGCCGCCGAGGGCTGCCGTGGCGTCCGCCTGGTGGTCGTCTGGTGCACGGCGGCACGATGGAGCTCCCGTATGACACCGCGGGCAGGACCGCAGCCTCGCGGACGCGTAGGTCGCGGCTATCACCAAGGTCGCCCTCAACCACAAGGATGTGCCGTGACTCCTGCTGCCCGTGCTGAGCTGATCAACGACCTCTTGGCGGCGGCTGACCGGGACGCCATCGCCAAGCATGTCGTCGGGGCTGTCATCCCCGACGACGACGGCCACGTGCTGCTCATGCACCGTGCGGCCGACGACTTCATGGGAGGCCTGTGGGAACTTCCCTCCGGCGACGTGGGCCCCGGGGAGAGTCTGCTCGACGCTCTCCATCGCGAAGTGAGGGAGGAGACCGGCCTCGCTCTGGTCTCCGTCGACGACTACCTCGGTCACTTCGACTACACCTCCGGCTCCGGAAGGCGTGCCCGCCAGTTCACCTTCGCCGCCTCGGCGGACCTCAGCCTGCCCGTTCGGCTCTCCCCGGACGAGCACGACGCCTATCTGTGGGCTGACGCAGCGGGGCAGGAGCAGGTGTCACCGGCCGTGAAGGCGGTCCTTGACGCTTGGAAGGCCTCCGTCGAGCCGCCGGTGATGAACCCACACGTCGATGCCCGCCGCAACGGCGAGCAGGTCACGTAGTCGGCCTACTGTCCTCACGGAACCGGCGAGGGTAGCTCCTCGTACACGGCTGTGCTCTCCGTGCAGGCAGGCATGGTCCCTTCACCCGGTCGAACTCGCTCTCTGGACTCCGGCTGCTCCCCGCGCCCGCGGGGGTAGCCGCTGATCGTGCCTGCTGCGGCGTTATCCAGTTCGTCGACCGTCTCGCCTTCGACGGCACCCTTGTCGAGACCGGCACCGACCGACTCCTATCGGCTCGCCGGCACATGAGTCCGAGCCGAGGAGCCGGCCAAGGCCGGCTGAGCACTCCCGGCTTCCGCTCGACAGGGCCGTCGCCTCCGGCAACCGGCGTCGGCCTCCGGGAGCTGGGGGCCCGGAGCCGGGAGCCGGGAGCCAGGAGCCAGGGAGACCTAAGCAAGGCAGTCACCCTGCGCTGCTACCGGCCTCCTCCGACACGAACGGCTGGCGCAGCCACGAGCCGAGAGCCGCATAGTCGCCATCGGTCAGACCAAGGCGGGCGTCTACGCGGTGCAGCAGGGCGTGTCCCGGGTGGTGGGCGGCGACCCAGGCCCGGTCGGTGTCGGTGATCTCGTCATCGACCCAGACGAACGACCGCCCCGCCGCCCATTCGACGAGGGCGCGGGTCTTCCAGTGCAGTCCGGCGCGTTCGTCCTGGTCATCGATGGCGGACGGCTCCGGCCAGACCACCACGGCCAACGGCGGGAGACCGATCATGGGAGCGATGCACTCGTTCGCGTCAGCCATCCATGTCGTGGCCCATACGACCTCGCACGGGAGCGCGGCCAGCTTGGGCCCGTGCGCAGGATTGATCCTGGTCAGGAGCGGATTCACGTCGCCCGCAGGTGAATTGAGGGCTGTCGCATAGGTCGGATAGTGCTGCGGCTCCGCGCCGAAGGGGATGAGCGGACCGTCGACATCGAGGAACAGCAGCGGACGCCGCACAGAGCCAGTCACAGCAGGAGAGGATAGCGATGGGCACCGAGCGACAGGAACCGAGCGATGGGCACCACCCCTCGGTCGCGTCGATGAGGAGGCTGACCGCTGATCGCCGATCGCCAACGGCTGACGGCTGACGGCTGACCATGTTGCCGGTCCCCGCTCGTGTGGGAGGGGGCGGGTCCTGTTCAGCGCCCGGTTCACCGTCACCGCGGCGGGCGGCCCGTTTGTGCACGGGGTGCCGGCCAGAAGGGTTCTGCCGCCTGGAGCAGCCGCTGCGGCACATAGGGGACGCAACCCGGATCGCCCAGCCCCTGCGGCGGGCATGGCAGGTCAGCGCCAGGATGTCGAGGTTGAGCGCTGCGTCGCAGTCGTCCGCGCGGTCGGCGACGTGGTAGCGATCACGGTGGGCTTCGAGGGCGTCGGCCAGGGCCAAGTTGAAGCTCTCCTCATCGCCCTCGACGAGCTGGGAGAAGAGGACGACGGGTGGTGGGAAGAAGCCCCAGTCCTTGGCCCGTTCGACGTCGTGCAGGGCACGCTGCGTCGCCGGGCGGGGGGCCGCGCCCCTCAGATAGTTGTTGGAGGGCTTCGCGGTACGAGGCGAATGGCGAGTCGTCCTTGTGGGCGTGGGTCGGACCAGTCTGCACTTGCGGGGCAAGGTCCTCGCGTACGTCGGTGACCAGGGCGAAGTTCGTGGCGGTCTGCCAGTGGCCTGGGCTCATGTTCTCGTCACGAGCGGCCGTGTAGGCGACCGTACGACCGTCGATGGTCACCTCGGCCTCGGTGCCGGGTTCGGCGAGGGCTATTCGGAACAGGGCCGCTCCCAGCTGGGAGGCCAGGCGCAGGTTCGCCAGTTGGACGTCCGTGACATCGGCGGAGTGCGAGGCGCGCGCCTTGAAGAGGATCTCCTGGTGACGCTTGATCTGCACGCCCTGACGCCTTGATCGCTGAGTTGGCTTGCAGCGTAGACAAGGGGCGGAGACAAAGGCTGCGTAGGCGAGGGAGCGTAAGCAAGGGGGGCGTATGAAGTGTCCGACCTGCCTCCCGCCTACCGCCTACCGCCTACCGCAGCCTCACCCCAAGGGGCCCTGCCGCCGGAGGCCCAGCGGGCGAGGCCGCGGCCGTCGATGAGGCGCAGTGCCTTGGGCAGCATGGCGTTGGTGCGCTCGGCGTCTGCGGTGAAGGCGCTGGTGGTAATGATGGCCGCGCCGACACAGCCGTAAATGTCCCGGTAGGTTCCATTGATCTTCATGACCTCTTCGGAGCCGACGCGGCCTTTCCAGCGCTTGCACTGGAGGAGGTAGCGGTCGCCGCTGTGGAGATGGACCAGGACGTCGAGGCCGCGGTCGTTCTTTCCGCCGGAGACGTCGGTGCTGCGGACGGCGGGGTCGCTTGCACCACCACCGCGCCACGACTACGCAACCACCGCGCCACTCGATCGGCCTTTCGGGTGACCTCGCACTCGGAGTGTTGCCTTCGCCGTCACCGGAATGGGTTACTTGCTCCGTCCGATTCCGGTGGGCCGCCCATCCTTTCCGGGGGAGTGAAAGGCGTCCTGCCCGTGTCGGAGTCTCGTTCGTCATGACGAGGCATCCGAGCGCGCTCCTCCGTTGAGGCATGCAGGTAACGGCCGTGTCGGCGCCGCAGGGCGCGCCACATCGTGCGGCCGGCCCGCGAACTGGTCTGGAGCCGTTATGCATGCTGTCCGTCCTGTTCGCCCCGGGCACCTCACCGCCCCGCGCCCCGCGGTCGGAAGAGCGCGCCCGCTCCCGTCCCCGGCCGCCCTGCCTCCCTCGATGTGCCGCCATGCGGGAGCCGTCGATGCGGTCATCCACAGCACGACGCGAGCGAGGACGGTCTCATGCTGACTCCGGAGCGCCCGAGCGGGCCCTTTCTGATCACCGACCGGGACGGGAACTGCATCGCCGTCATCGACCCGGTCTCCGGCAAGGTCGTGCCCACCCTGAGCGCCCCGGTCCCGCACGTGGCGCGGGAGGCGGGGGACGACCTGGTGCTCCGTACCGCAGTGGACCGCGCGGACCTGCCGAGGGCGCTCGGCAGCGGCTCGCTGCTGCACGCCCTGCCCGGCGCACTGGCCCGGGCGGTCGGCGCATCGGGGCTGCCCGGCACATCAGGGCTGCCGGGCACACCGGGGCTGCTTCGGCGGACCAGCCTCGCCGACCGGGCCGGCCGGGCCGATGTACCCGGGCTGCTGAGCATTTCCGGGGTCTTCCCCGACCAGGGCTCCTACAGCGGCGGCACCCTGGTGACGATCGTCGGGCGCCACTTCACCGGCGCCACCGCGGTGTATTTCGGCGCCCGGGCGGCGGCCGGCTTCTCCGTCCTGGACGACCGGACCATCGTGGCGGTGGCCCCCGGGGGCAGCGGGGCGGTTCCGGTCACCGTCACCACACCCGGCGGCAGCGCCCGCGTCGGGTACTTCTTCTACCTGTACTGGCCCAGCATTTCGCGGCTCATCCCCTCCGCAGGTCCGGTCGGCGGGGGCAATGTGGTGGAGTTGGTGGGCGCCAACCTGAGCACCGCGCTGCTGGTGCACTTCGGTGAGGCGATCGCCTTCCCCACCGCGGTCTCCGGCGAGCAGTTGCTGGTGACCGCTCCCCCGGTCGCGGGGGCCGGTACCGTCCCGGTCTACGTCACCACCATCGGCGGAGTGAGCAACCGCCTGCTCTACTCGTATGCCGCGCTGCCGTCGGTGAGCGGTGTCAGCCCGGCCACCGGGCCGATCGCGGGCGGTACCACCCTGGTGGTGAGGGGCACCGGGCTCAGCCAGGTCACCGCCGTCACCGTCGGCGGTCTGCCCGCGGTGTCCTTCCGTCCGTACTCCGACACCCTGCTGCTGGTGGTGACGCCCCCGGGGACGCCGGGACCGGCCGACCTCGTCATCACCACCCCGGGCGGCAGCGTGACCGTGTCCGGCAGTTTCGGCTACCAGGCGCCCACGGAGACGGCCGTCAGTTCCGCGCCCGACCCCTCCGTCGTGGGGAAACCGGTCGCCTTCACCGCCGTGGTAACGGGAGTTCCGCCCACCACCGGCACCCCGTCGGGCACCGTCACCTTCGACTTCGGTGACGGCTCGGCGCCCGTGCCGGCGGCCCTCACCGACGGCACGGCGACGGTCAGCCACGTCTACACCGCTCCGTCCGGGACCCCGTACGAGGTCACCGTCTCCTACGGCGGCGACGTCTTCTTCATCCCGTCCGGCGGGACGGACACCCAGGTGGTCGGGGCGGCCTCGACCACCACCACCGTGCTGTCCGCCCCCGACCCCTCGGTGGCGGGGCAGGACGTCACCCTCGTCGCGCGGGTCGCCCCCGTAGCGCCGGGGGACGGGGCGCCGAGCGGCACGGTGACCTTCGACTTCGGCGACGGCACCCCCACCGTCACCGCCCCCTTGACGGGAGGTGCCGCAACGATCAGCCACGCCTACGGCGACGCCGCCGTGGACCCCTACGCGATCACCGCCGACTACAGCGGGGACGGCAACTTCACCGCCTCGACCGGCACCGACACCCAGACCGTCCAACAGGCCACCTCCAGCACGGACGTGAACCTGGCGCCGAACCCGTCGGTGGCCGGCCAGCCGGTCACGGTCACCGCGACGGTCACCACCGTCGCGCCGGGGGCCGGCACCCCCACCGGCACCGCCACCTTCGACTTCGGCGACGGCACCCCTACCGTCACCGCCCCGCTGACGGACGGCGTGGCGGCCGTGGACCACGCCTACGCCGAGGCGGCGGAGACCTCGTACACCGTCACCGCCACCTACAACGGCGACGGCAACGTCGCCTCCTCGACGGGAACGGCCGCGCTGACGGTCGGTCAGGCCGCGTCCACGACCGCCGTCACCGCCTCGCCCGGCCCCGCGGCGGTGGGTGAACCGGTGACGTTCGGTGCGACGGTCACCACCGTCCCGCCCGGCGCGGGCACCCCCACCGGCACCGTCACCTTCGACTTCGGCGACGGTTCGGCACCGGTCACCGTCCCCCTCACCGACGGGGCCGCCGCCACCTCGCACACCTTCACCGGCGCCGCGCAGAGCCCGTATACGGTCACCGTCACCTACAACGGCGACGGCGACACCATCACGTCCGTGGGCACCTTCACCCAGACCGTGCAGCCGGCCGGCACCACCACCGCCGTGGTCTCCGCGCCCGACCCCTCCACGGTGGGGCAGGAGGTGACGTTCAGTGCGGCGGTCACCACCGTCCCGCCGGGAGCCGGCACCCCCACCGGCACCGTCACCTTCGACTTCGGCGACGGCTCCCCCACCGACACCGCGGCCCTCGCCGACGGCACCGCCGAGACCACGCACGTCTACACCGACGTGGCCGAAACCCCTTACGTGGTCACCGCCGTCTACAACGGCGACGCCGACTTCACCGCGTCCGCCGGCACCGGGGCCCAGACCGTGCAGCCGGCCGACACCACCACCGACCTGACCTCTACGCCCGACCCCTCCACGGTGGGGCAGTCGACGACCTTCGTCGCCAAGGTCGTCCCCGAGGAGCCGGCCGGCGGTTCCCCGACGGGCACCGTGACCTTCGAGTTCAGCGACGGCGGCCCGCCGGTCACGGTGCCGGTCGAGGGCGGCACGGCGGTGGCCAGCCACGCCAATCCGGAGGTGTCGGACAGTCCGTACACGGTCGCCGCGACCTACAGCGGCGACGGCAATTTCAACCCCTCGGCCGGGGCCGACAGTCAGGGGGTCACCCAGGCCTCCTCGATGACGACCGTGAGCACCACCCCCTCCCCCTCGGTGACGGGGCAGCCCGTCACCTTCAGCGCCACGGTGGAAGGCGTCCCGGCGTCCTCGATCACCCCGACCGGCACCGTCACCTTCGACTTCGGCGACGGCACGGCGCCGGCCACCACCCCGCTCAGCGCCGGCTCCGCCGGCACCACCCACGCCTACGCCAACGCCTCGCAGAGCCCGTACGCGGTCACCGTCACCTACAGCGGAGACGCCAACTTCAGCGATTCCAGCTGGAGTTCACTGCACAGCGTCGAGCAGGCCGCCACGGTCACCACGGTCACCGCCGCACCGGACCCGACGGTGACCGGCGAGGCCGTAACGGTCACCGTGACCCCCGTCGCGCCCGCGGCGGGCGTCCCGACCGGCGACTCCACCTTCGACTTCGGCGACGGCAGTCCGGTCCTCACCGCCCGGCTCGTCGACGGCTCGGCCACCGTCACCCACGTCTACACCAGCGCCTCCGGCAGCCCCTACACGATCACCGCCCACTACAGCGGGGACGGCAACTTCGCCCCGTCCGACGACACCATCGTGCACACCGTCGCACCGGCCGAGACCACCACCACGGTGATCTCGTCAGCCACGCCCGCAGCGGTGGGCCAGACCGTGACGCTGATCGCGCGGGTGACGCCCGTTCCGCCGGGTGCGGGCACCCCGACGGGGACGGTCACCTTCGACTTCGGGGACGGCACCCCGACTGTCACCGCACCGGTCTCCGGCAACCTGGCGACGGTGACCCACGCCTGGACCACCACCGCGGGCAGCCCCTACACCGTCACCGCGTCCTATGCCGGGGACGGGGACTTCGCGGCGTCGGTGGGGACGGCCGCGCAGAGCGTGGCGACGAGTGTGTCGACCACCTCGACGACGGTGAGCTCGGCGCCCGATCCGTCCGTCGTCGGCGGCACGGTGACCTTCACCGCTGCGGTCGCGGTCCTCCCGCCGGCCTCCGGCACCCCGACGGGCACCGTCACCTTCGCGTTCGGCGACGGCTCCCCGACGGTCGTGGTGCCGCTGGCCGGTGGCGCGGCGACGGCCACCCACACCTACACGGCCGCCGGTCCCTACTCGGTGACCGCGGTCTACAGCGGTGACATCGACTTCGCGGGGTCGTCCGGGGTCGACAGCCAGACGGTCGACCAGGCCGGTTCGACGACGACGCTGCTCTCCGCGCCGGACCCCTCGGTGACCGGCGAACCGGTCACCTGCACGGCCACCGTCGCGTCCGGAGCGGCCGGCGCCGGCACCCCCGGCGGGTATGTCACCTTCGACTTCGGCGACGGCTCGGAGGCCGTGCTGGTCCCGGTCGCCGACGGGGCCGCGATCGCCGTCCACCCGTACACCGGCACCGCCGGCAGCCCCTACACCGTCAGCGCCGTCTACAGCGGCGATGCGAACTTCACCGGTTCCTCGGACACCGACACCCAGGCCGTGAACCCGGCGGCCACGTCCACCCTCGTGATCGCCTCGCCCCAGCCGTCGTCGGCCGGCCAGCCGGTCACCCTGACCGCGGCGATCGCGACGGTGCCCCCGGCTACGGGCGCGCCGGTCGGCACGGTCACCTTCGACTTCGGCGACGGCACCCCGGCCGTGACCACCGACGCGGTCGAGGGACTGGCGACGGTGGTGCACGCGTACACCACCACGGGCGGCAGCCCGTACACCGTGACGGCCTCCTACAGCGGCGACGACGACTTCAGCGCCTCCGCGGGCAGCACGACGCAGACCGTGGTGCAGGCCGCAACCGTACTCACGGTCACCGCCGGCGGCGGTCCGTCGGTGGTGGGTGAACCGGTGACCGTCGCGGTGACGGCCGCCGCGGTGCCGCCGGGAGCGGGGGTGCCGGACGGCACGGTCACCGTCGACTTCGGGGACGGCTCGGCTCCCACGACGGTGGCGCTGGCGGGCGGGGCCGCGTTGCTCACCCACGCCTACGCCACCAGCCAGGGCAGCCCCTACGCGATCAGCGCCGTCTACAACGGCAGCGGCGACTTCACCACCGCGGCGGCCACCGCCGGCCAGACGGTGCTGCCGGACGCCACGACGACCGCGGTAAGCGGCGCGCCGGAGCCGTCCGTGGCCGGTCAGCCGGTCACCTTCACCGCGACGGCGGCGCCGGCGGCTCCGGGTGCCGGTGCCCTGACGGGCACCATGACGTTCGACTTCGGCGACGGCACCGGAACGGTGGACGCGCCCGTGGTGGCCGGCGTGGCCACCGCCGAGCACGCCTTCGCCGGCACCGCCGGCAGCCCCTACGCCGTCACCGCGACGTACGGAGGCGATGCCGACTTCACCGCCTCCGCGGGCACCACCGGCCACTTCGTGGACCGTGCGACGTCCGACGTGGTGATCACGGTGGCGCCCGGCACGTCGGTGTCGGGCCAGCCGGTGACCGTGACCGCGACGGTCACCGCGACCGCACCGGGCGCCGGCACGCCGACCGGCACGATCACCGTGGACTTCGGTGACGGCACGGCACCGGTGGCGGTGCCGCTCGTCGGCGGGGCGGCGACCCTGACCCACACCTGGGCCGGCACCACGGGCAGCCCGTACGTCCTCACCGCGGCGTACAGCGGGGATGCCGACTTCGCTCCCACGTCGGCCACCGGTTCGCACACCGTCACCGCGGCCGCGAGCAGCCTTTCCGTCAGCGCCGTCCCGGACCCGGCGGTGCCGGGCGAGCCGGTCACCGTCACCGCCACGGTCTCCGCCGTCAGCCCCGGGGCCGGCACCCCGACCGGCGCCGTCACTTTCGACTTCGGCGACGGCACCCCGCCGGTCACCACCTCCGTGACGGACGGCACCGCCACCGTCACCCACGCCTGGACCGGCACGGCCGGCAGTCCCTACACCCTGACCACCGCCTACCTCGGTGACACCGACTTCGCTCCCGCCGGCAGCACCACCACCCAGACCGTCACCCCGGGCGCGAGCACCACCACCGTCAGCGGCCTTCCCGAGCCGTCGGTGACGGGCGAGCCGGTGACGTTCTTCGCACGGGTGACGCCGGACGCCCCGGGGGACGGCACCCCGACCGGGACGGTGACGTTCGACTTCGGCGACGGCACCGCACCGGTCACCACGGCCGTGACCCAGGGCTTGGCGACGGCCGTGCACGCCTTCACCGGGGCGGCCGGCCCATACACGGTCTCCATCGGCTACAGCGGCGACGACGACTTCATCGCCTCGGTGGGCTCGGCCGGCCACACCGTGCAGCCGGCGTCGACGACGACCGCGGTCGGCTCCTCGCCCGACCCGTCGGCGGCGGGGCAGGCGGTGACCGTGACCGCCACGGTCTCGGCGGTGGCACCGGGCGCCGGGACGCCGACCGGGACGGTGACCTTCGACTTCGGCGACGGCACCGATGCGGTGGCGGTGCCGCTGACCGACGGCACCGCGACCGCCCCCCACACCTGGACCACCGCCGGCAGCCCCTTCCCCGTCACGGCCTCCTACAGCGGGGACCCGGGATTCTCCGCGTCCACGGGCACCGGGACGCACACCGTCACGCCGGCGGCGACCAGCACCACCCTCGTCTCCTCCCCCGACCCCTCGGTGCCCGGCCAGTCCGTCGACCTCACCGCCACGGTGGTGCCCGTCGACCCGGGGGCGGGCACCCCCACCGGCACGGTCACCTTCGACTTCGGCGACGGCAGCGTACCGGCCGGCGTGCCGCTGACCGGCGGCACCGCGGCCGCCTCCCATACCTGGACCACCACCGCCGGCAGCCCCTACTCCCTCACCGCCACGTACCAGGGTGACCGCGACTTCGACCCATCCACCGGCAGCGACACCCAGACCGTGGGCCCGGCCACCGCGGAGATGACGCTGGTCTCCTCCCCGGAACCGTCCACCGCCGGACAGAACGTCACCTTCACCGCGCGGATCTCGGCGGTTCCCCCGGGGGCCGGCACCCCCACCGGAACGGTCACCTTCGACTTCGGCGACGGCACCGCACCGGTCACCGCTCCGGTCCTGGGCGGGGTCGCGACGACCGGCCACGCCTATGCGACCACGACGGGCAGCCCGTACACCGTCACCGCGGCCTACAGCGGGGACGCCGACTTCACCACTGCCACCGCCATCGCCCCGCACACCGTGACGGCAGGGGCCGCCACCACCGCGACGACGGTGATCTCCTCGCCCGACCCCACGGTGACCGGCCAGCCGGTGACCGTCACCGCCACCGTGGTCCCCATGCCGGCCGGCGCCGGGGTGCCCACCGGCACCGTCACCTTTGACTTCGGCGACGGGACGGCGGCCATCACGGCGCCGCTGTCCGGCGGCGCCGTGACCGTCGCGCACACCTACACGAGCGCGACCGGCAGCCCGTACAGCATCAGCGCCGGCTACAGCGGGGACACCAACTTCAGCTCCTCGTCGGGCAGCGACACCCAGACCGTGCTGCCGGCAGTGACCACCACCACGCTGGTCACCTCCCCCGACCCGTCGGTGACCGGCCAGCCGGTGACCCTCATCGCGACGGTGGCACCGGTCGGTCCGGGCGCCGGGGTGCCGACCGGCAACGTCACCTTCGACTTCGGCGACGGGACACCGGCCGCATCGGCGTCGCTCTCCGGCGGGGTGGCCCGGATCAGCCACGCGTACACCGGCGCGGGCGGCCCGTACACCGCGACCGCAAGCTACGACGGGGACACCGGTTTCAGCGCGTCGAGCGGCACCGACACCCAGACCGTCGGCAAGGCCACCACGACCACCGCCGTGGTCTCCTCCCCCGACCCCACGGTGGCCGGCCAGCCCACCACCGTGACCGCCACGGTCGCCGCCCAGGCACCGGGGGCAGGCACTCCCACCGGCACCGTCACCTTCGACTTCGGGGACGGCAGCCCCACGGTGACCGCGCCCCTCAGCAACGGCCTTGCCACCACCACTCACACCTACACCGACACCTCCGGCAGCCCCTACCTCCTCACGGGCACCTACAACGGCGACACCGACTACACGGCATCGAGCGGCACCGACACTCAGACCGTCGGCAAGGCCACCACAACCACCGCCGTGGCCTCCTCCCCCGACCCCACCGTGGCCGGCCGGCCCACCACCCTCACCGCCACGGTCGCCTCTGTCGCCCCCGGGGCGGGCACCCCCACCGGCAGCGTCACCTTCGACTTCGGCGACGGGACGAGCCCGGCCACGGTCGCCCTCTCCGGCGGCACCGCCACCGTCGCCCACACCTACACCGGCACCTCCGGCAGCCCGTACACCCTCACCGGCACCTACAACGGCGACACCAACTACGCGTCGTCCCACGGCTCCGACACCCAGACGGTCGGCAAGGCCACCACCACGACGTCCCTGGCCTCCGCCCCCGACGCCAGTGTGGTGGGCCAGCCCATCACCCTCACCGCCACCGTGGCGCCGGTCGCCCCCGGGGCGGGCACCCCCACCGGAACGGTTACCTTCACCTTCGGCGACGGCACCGGCTCCGCCACGGCCACCCTCTCCGGGGGCATCGCCACCGTCACCCACACCTGGGCCACCCGCACCGGCAGCCCGTACACCCTGACGGCCACCTACAACGGCGACACCGACTTCACCGCCTCCAGCGGTACCGACACGCAGACGGTCAACAAGGCCGCCACCACGACCACCGTGACCTCCGCCCCCGACCCCTCCGCCACCGGCCAGAGCGTCACCCTCACCGCCACCGTGACACCCCTCGCCCCCGGAACAGGCACCCCCACCGGCACCGTCACCTTCACCTTCGGCGACGGCACCACCGCCACCACAGCCACCCTCTTCGGCGGCACCGCCACCACCACCCACACCTGGACCACCCGCACCGGCAGCCCGTACACCGTCACGGCCGCCTACAACGGGGGCACCAATTACGCGACATCGAGCGGCACCGACACCCAGACGGTCAACAAGGCCGCCACCACGACCACCGTGACCTCCGCCCCCGACCCCTCCGCCACCGGCCAGAGCGTCACCCTCACCGCCACCGTGACACCCCTCGCCCCCGGAACAGGCACCCCCACCGGCACCGTCACCTTCACCTTCGGCGACGGCACCACCGCCACCACAGCCACCCTCTTCGGCGGCACCGCCACCACCACCCACACCTGGACCACCCGCACCGGCAGCCCGTTCCCGGTCACCGCCACCTACAACGGCGACTCCAACTTCACCGCCTCCACCGGCAGCGACACCCAGACCCTCAGCAAGAGCATGACCATGACGACGGTGACCTCGACGCCGGATCCCTCCGTGTCCGGCCAGTCGGTCACCATCGGGGCAACGGTGTCCGCCGCATCCGGCACGCCCACCGGCACCGTCACCTTCACCTTCGGCGACGGGACCGGCTCCGTCACCGCACCGGTATCCGGCGGGGTCGCAACCGTCACCCACGCCTACACCGGCACCACGGGCAGTCCGTTCACCATCTCGGCCGCCTACGGCGGGAACGACAGCTACGCGGCGTCCAGCGGCACCGATACCCAGAGCGTCGGCAAGGCGTCCACCTCCACGGTCGTGGTCTCCACGCCGAACCCCTCGACGACAGGTGACCAGGTGACCGTCACCGCGACGGTCACCACGGTCGCCCCCGGAACGGGCACCCCCACCGGGACCGTCACCCTCGCCATCACCGGGCGCACCCCCCAGACCGTGCCCCTGGTCAACGGCAAGGCCAGCGCAGTCTTCAACCCCCTGCCGAAGGGAACCCACCTCGTCACCGGCAACTACAACGGTGACGTGGGCTACGCACTGTCCAGCGGGACCACCATCCAGGTGGTCAACAACTGAGGTACCGCGGACGGCCGTCGGCCATGTGGCCCGTGTCACCCGGCCGACTGGCCGACGAGCCCCACCTGCGGCGACGGGCCTTCGAAGCGCTCGTCACCGTCCTCACGGACAGGCACCCGCTCCCCCTTTCGCTGTGACGTGTCTCATGCCGGGACCTCCCGGGCTGCCGAGGCGCAGCGGGCGAAGGGTGAACAGGCCGCCGGCCCGGGCCCGTTGGTCCCCATCCCGTGGTCTGCCGGGGCGGGTCCACGCGGTGTTTGCGCAGCGCAGCGGCATTCCCGGCACCGGGCCGGAAATAGGGTGGTCGGCAGCAGAGGACAGCGGCCCCTCGGCAGTGCGGGGGCCCGCGCAACACCAGGACGGACATCACCTCCCATGGACATGAGCGCCGGCGAGCGCAAGGGGCTCAGCCTCTTCGCCCTCATCATGATCGGGATCGGCTCCATCTTCGGCTCCGGATGGCTCTTCGGAGCCGGCTCGGCCGCCCAGGTGGCGGGCCCCGCGGCGCTGGTCGCGTGGGTGATCGGCGTGATCTTCATCGGCATGATCGCGATGTCGTACGCGGAGGTCGGCTCGGCCTACCCGATCCCCGGCGGCATGGCCCGCTACGGGCACCTCTCGCACGGTCCGGTCCTGGGCTTCCTCACCGGCTGGGCGGTGTGGATCGCGACCGCGTCGCTGATCCCGATCGAGTCGATCGCGGCCACCCAGTACATGACCTCCTGGAGCTTCGACTGGGCGAAGGGCCTGGTCGATCCGGGCACCCACCAGCTGACCCTCTCCGGCACGGCGGTGGCGCTGGTCCTGACCCTCGCGCTCTGGCTGACCTGCTTCTGGTCGGTGCAGCTGCTGGCCCGCGCCAACACCGTGCTCACCCTGGTCAAGTTCGCCATCCCGGTGCTGGCGGTACTCGCCCTGGTCGGGTCCGGCTTCCACACCTCGAACTTCACCGCCCACGGCGGCTTCGCCCCGTACGGCTGGCCGGCCGTGCTCACCGCCGTGACGACCTGCGGTGTGGTCTTCGCCTTCAACGGGTTCCAGGCCGTGGTCAACCTCGGCGGCGCGGCCAAGAACCCGGGCCGGGCCATCCCGCTCGCCCTGGTCGGCGCGCTCGCGCTGGGCCTGGTGATCTACCTGGCGCTGCAGGTCTCCTACCTCGGCGCGGTGCCGCCGGAGCTGCTGGAGCGGTCCGGCGGCTGGCAGGGCGTGGACCTCAGCTCGCCGTTCGCCGACCTGGCGGGGTTGCTGATGCTGCACTGGGTGGTCACGATGCTGCAGTTCGGCGCGTTCATCTCGCCGGCCGGGTCCAACATCGCCAATGTCGCCTCGGCCGCGTACATGGTCACCAACCTCGCCGAGACCGGGTTCTTCCCCCGGAAGCTGGCCGCCGTGCACCCCCGCTACGGCACCGCCCGCCCTGCGATGTGGCTCAACCTCGGCTTCTCCGTGGTGCTGCTGGTCACCGTCGGCCGCAGCTGGCAGGCGCTGGCCGGCGTGGTGTCGGCGGCCATGGTCATCTCGTATCTGATCGGTCCGGTCGCGGTGGGGGTGCTGCGGCGGACCCGTCCGGACCTGCCCCGTCCGTTCCGGCTGCCGGCCGCCGGAGTGCTGTGCCCGGTCACCTTCGCCTTCGCCGCCTGCGCGCTGTACTGGTCGAAGTGGCCGGAGACCGGCAAGATCACCCTGCTGACGCTGGTGTCCGCGCCGGTCGCGGCGCTGGTGCTGTGGCGCCGGGGCGAGCTCGGAGGCAGCCGCGAGGCGGGGTCCGGCAAGGACGAGGGCAGGGGCGGCGCGAGCCTGCTGCGGCAGTTCGCTCCGGCCTGGTGGATGATCACCTTCCTGGTGTGGACGGCCACGGTCTCCGCGCTGGGCGGCCGCGATTTCGGCGGCCGGGGCGTCCTCCCCGGTGAGCTGGGCACCGTCCTGATCGCGGTCACCGCCCCGGTCTTCTACTTCTGGGCGGTGCGCTCCGGGGTCAGGGCCCATGAACGGGGCCTGACCAGCGCTCCGTCCGTCGCCGAGACCGCCCCGCAAGCCGCCGCGGCCCTCGACGACGCACGCCCGAAGGCCACCGTCTGAGGACATCCATCCGAGGGCATCCGCCCGAGGCCGCCCCGGAGCGTGCGCGAGCCATTGGCCGCAGATTCCGGAAACGCCGGGCCGACCGGGTACATCATTTACCCGGAGGCCCGAGGGGACCTGCGCACACGAATGGAGCGGCACGTGACACGCATACTGGTCATCGGCGGCGGGATCGCCGGTACGGCGACGGCACTGGCCCTGCACAAGGCAGGGTTCGACGTCGCCGTACACGAGGCGCATCCCGACACGGCCGAGGACATCGGGGCGTTTCTGACCCTGGCGAGCAACGGAATGCGCGCGCTGGCACAGCTCGACGCCACGGATGCAGTTACCGCGCTCGGCTTTCCGCTGCGCTCGATGCATGTGCTCGACGGCCAGGGTGGTGAGATGGCCCATGTGCCGCTCGGGGAGGCCGACGACGCGTCCCTGCGGTACCGGTGCCTGCGCCGTGGCGAGTTGAACGCCGCGTTGCAGGCCGAGGTCTTCCGCCGGGGAATCGAGCTGTCACACGGGGCGCGGCTGGTATCCGTCGAGAACGGCCCGAGCAATGTGACCGTGCGTTTTGCCGACGGCGGCGTCGCGACCGGTGATCTGCTCATCGGTGCCGACGGCCTGAACTCGACTGTCCGGCAAGCGATCGCGCCCGGCGCGGACCCCGTCTACGCGGGGCAGAGCGTCTTCTACGGCTACACGCACAGCGCCCCGGCGGCGGAGGACACGGGGCACATCACCATGGTGCGGGGCAGCAGCGCCGCCTTCGGCTATGCGGTCTCGCCGGACGGAGAGACGTACTGGTTCACGCGCGTCGCCGGTCAGGCCCTCTCCGCCGAGGAACTCGCACACCCCGCGCCCTCCCGTTGGCGGCAGCAACTCGTCGAGCTGCTGGGCCAGGACGCCACCCCCGCCGCGGGCATCGTCGCGGCCTCCACCGACGGCATCATGGCCACCAACGCCACCGAGATCCCGCCCGGCACCCCCTGGCGCTCCGGGCGGACCCTGATCATCGGTGATGCCGCGCACGCGGCGTCGCCCGCGACCGGGCAAGGGGCCTCGATGGCGCTGGAGGACGCCGTCATCCTCGCCAAGTCCCTGCGGGACGCGCCCGACCCGGACAGCGCGCTCTCCCTCTACGAGGCGTGCCGCCGCCCCCGCGTGGAGCACAACATCACCGCCAGCGGAGAGATCTCCCGCGGCACCCGCACCCCCGCGCGCACCGGCCGGGCACCCTCCCCTCAGCGTCCCGGCGACGACACGCTGGCCCGCCAACTGGACTGGGACCTCGACATGAACGCCGTCTCCGGCGACGCGGGCTGAGCCCGGCAGCCGGGTCGCGCTGCGCTGCCCTGCGGGCCCGAAGGCCCGGATCTATCAAGGCACTTGAGGGCGAGGACGCGCGACAGGCGATCCGCACAGCGCAGGGCAGGCAGGCATGCAGGCATGCAGGCATGCAGGCATGCAGCAGACCATGGCCGTCATTCCCCGGAAGCGACGACCGCGTCGAGGGTCCGGGCGAGTTCGACAGGCGTGGAGAGCATGGGCCAATGCCCGGTGGGCAGGTGGAAGCGCCGCCACGGTGCCTGGTTGAGGAACGCCAGCTCCGGCACCCCGGCGTCCAGCAGAGCCTGGGCATCGTTGCAGGCGACCACCACCTGGTCGACGCCGGGGCCGAGCTCACCGGGGCAGGGCAGCCCCTGTTGGAAGGTGCGGAAGGGCTGGGGCGTGGCCCGGGTGCGCATGAGGTCGAGGCGGTCCTCGTCGAGCCCTTCGAGGGAGCTGAGCATGCCGAGAAGTCCGGCGGGCGGCAGGGGCAGCAGCCATCCGTCTCCGTGCTCGGCAACCTCCTGGTGCAGCCGGTGGACCACGTCTTCCGGCATGACGTCGAGCAGACCCATGCCCTCGGCAAAGGGAGCACTGTCCAGATAGACGACACGTTCCAGGCGCGTCCCGAGGCGGGCCGCGGCGGCGGTGACGGGGACCGAGGCGTAGCTGTGCGCGACGAGGGTGACCTCGCGCAGGTCCTGCTCCACGACGAACGCGGTGATGTCGTCGATGTGCGTCTCCAGGCCCACCTCCGGGGTGGCGAGGGCGGATCGTTCGCCCAGGCCGGTCAGCGTCACCGGCAGCGCCTTGTGGCCGCGCTCCCGCAGCGCCTGCGCGGTGTCCTCCCACGCCCAGGCTCCGAGCCAGGCGCCGGGGACGAGTACGAAGGTAGCCATACGGTTTCTCCTTGGATTTCAGGGGTTGCGGCGAGAGTAGAGTCCATACAGGACAGTTTCCGCCCTGAAATGCCGAGTGATCCATGTCATATCCCTTGACGCGTGTGCTGGCCCTGCTGGAACTCCTCCAGTCCCAGCCGGGCCTGACCGGTGCACAACTGGCGGACCGCCTGGGGACCGATGTGCGTACGGTGCGGCGCTACGCGGCCCGCCTGCGCGAGCTGGGCCTCCCGGTGGAATCGGACCGGGGCCGCTTCGGCGGTTACCGGCTGGCCCGCGGCTACCGGATGCCGCCGCTGATGCTCACCAACGAAGAAGCCCTCGTGATCATGCTGGGCCTGCTGGCCGGGGACCGGCTGGGCATGAGCACCACCGCTCCGGCCGGCGCCGGCGCCCTTGCCAAGATCGAACGAGTACTCCCGGACCCGCTGCGTGCACCGCTGGCCGCCATGCGGGACACCTTGTCGTTCACCACCGACACCGTGCTTGCGCAGGCCCCCGAGACAGGCGTCCTGCTGACCCTGGCGCAGGCATGCCACTCCGGTCACACGGTCGGCCTGCGCTACCGCTCCTGGCACCGGGAACACACGGAGCGCGAGGTCGACCCGTACGGCGTGGTGTTCCATTCCGGGTGCTGGTACCTCGTCGGCCACGACCATCTCCGGGACGGCCTGCGTACCTTTCGCATCGACCGGATCGCCTCCGCCACGCCCGGTGCGGCAACGTTCACCGCCCCCGAGGGCTTCGACCCGGTGACCCACCTCACCGCATCTCTGGCCCGGACTCCCGCGCCGTGGCAGGTCGAGGTACTGATCGAGGGCCCCCTCGACGAGATCGCGCGCCGGCTGCCCCGCACGATCGTCACCCTCACCGCCACACCCACCGGCGTGCTGATGCGCGCGCAGGCCGCACGGCTGGACAGTGTGGCCCGCCTGCTCGCCTCCCTGGAATGGCCCTTCACCGTCCACAGCCCCGACCAGCTGCGCCACTCTCTCAAAGACCTGGCCCGGCAACTCACGGCCGCCGCCGAACAGCCGGCCGGGGACGCCTAGAAGTAGCCAGCGCCTCTTGGAGTCCCTGCGCGTGGCGGGCCGGCCGGTCCGATCCGCGAGCCGGCCGGGCGGCCGCCCCTGTCAGCCGTGGTCGCCGATCCGTGAGGGCGCGCGGTGAAGAAGAGGCATCACGCCTCGATGAAGGCACGCACCCTGCCGCCGTCCATCCGCTCGAAGCTCTTTCGGGTGATCGGCAGCAGCCCCACCGGACGCAGCAACCAGGCCGGCTCTGAACTGGCCTCTGGAAACGGCCGGTTGCCCGCCCGATGCATACCACCGGGCCGAGGCTGCTGAAGGACGAGGCTGCTGAAGAGCATCGGCGCCGCGCGTCACGCGTCACGCGCAGGCAAGCGAGCTCATGGCACACAGCCCCGTTGATCTGTGCCACACACAGGTCAACGGGGCTTCGTCACGTCCGCATGCCGGCAGCAGGAAACCGGGCGGAAGCGGGGTTGGTGAACCGTGCCGGATGCGTCAGCCGGGCAGTCCTCGAACGAACCCGGCGACCACCGTCGCCACCGCTTCCGGAGTCTCCATGGTCATGGGGTGGGTGGCGTCGATCCGGTCGACACTGACCGTCGGCCGGGTGCGGGAGAGCACGGCCAGCTCGTCGGAAACCTCTTGTGCGAACCGGGCCCTGAATTCGCCGAACCACTCCATACCAGGCGCAGGCGGTAGCTCCCGGCCGGCCTGTACCACCAGCAGTGGGCGGCCGACTCCGTCCAGCCATGCGGTGACACCGAGCGCGCCGAGCCTGTGGAGTTCGTCGACGATCTCCCGCGCCGCCGCCCGTTCCGGCAGTGTCTGCCACCTGCCGTCGGGCAACGGGCGGGCGGCCGCGCGGGCAGCGGCCTCCGCGCGGTCCGCGGGAATCCCGAACCGGGCGCAGTTGAGGACCTGCTCCTCGATGTACTCGGGTGGCGCGATGACCCCGACTGACGCCAGCAGCCCCTCATTCGCCTTTTCGGCGCCGGGGTAGTCGCGTCCCCACCAGAAGCCGTCGAGATTCACGGCGGCACGGGTACGGTCCGGGTTCGCCCGGGCGTATTCGACGGCGACCAGGCCGCCGAGGGAATGGCCCACCGCTACGGCCTCCGGCACGCCCCGCGCGTCGAGTGTGTCCGCGATGTCCTGCACCACGGTGGGGATGGTCCAGGGGGAGATACCGGGAGAGCGGCCGTGCCCGGGAAGGTCGACGGCGAGGACACGGTGGCCGGAGGAGAGCAGCGCGGCTGAGGCGTCCCAGTCGGTGAGCGACCTTCCGTAAGCGTGCAGGAGAACCAGTTGAGGGCCATCGCCCCCGTAGTCATGAACGTGTAGGAGTGTCATCGGACCTCACTGTAGAGGGCACACAGCAAGGCGAACACCGGATTAAAGTTCCCCGTCGAGCGTGAAGTGCGCTCTTTGCAGGCCAACTTGAGCTGTTCCCCTTTCGCGCAAATGGGCAGGGGTGGTGGGGGCCGGAGGTCTGCTCCGGCCCCCACCGCGCTACGGCGAGCGGATCAGCGACACCACTTGTGAGGATGACCATGGCGGATGTGACAGACCCCGACTACACAGATGTGACAGAACTCGACTGTGCGGAAGGGCCAGGCCCCGACTGTGCTGATGTGACAGACCCGAATGATGCACAGGGTGCGCGCGTCTCGCACCCCCGGTCCAGGGTGGGGGTGGTGGCTTCGTTCGACTTCGACCGGGACCGGGAGATCTGGCGCTGGGCACCGGAGACGGTGTCGCTGTTCATCGCGCGAACCGATCCTGTGACGTTCTCCGACAACCTCGAACTGGTCTCGTCCCTCAACCGCCCCGGCTGCGTGGACCGGCCCACCCGTGAGGTCTGTGCGATCGGCTCCCAGGTCGTCACCTACCTCTGCACCGCCTGCAGTTTTGTCGGGGGTGCCGCCGGCGAACGGGCACTTCGCCAGGCCATGCGCACCGCAGGTGCCCCCCAGGCGCTGACCTCGGCCGGGTCGGTGGTGGCGGCCCTGCGCGCGTTGGAGGCGCGGCGTATCGCCGTGGTGCATCCCTACGAGCCGCCGGTGGGCAGGCGGCTGCACGAGTACCTGACCGGTGAGGGACTGGAGGTGCTGTCCCTCACCGACCTCGGCCTGGGCTCCGTCCACGAGATCTACGACGTGTCCTACGAGCAGGTGACCGCGGCGGTCCGGTCCGGCGTCCACCCAGAGGCCGACGCCGTGTTCATCAGCTGCACGGCGCTGCCGACCTACGACCTCATCGCCCCCTTGGAGGAGGAGTTCGGCAAGCCCGTCGTCACGGTCAACCAGGCCACCATCTGGGCGGCCCTGCGCGCGGTGGGCGAGCGCGCCATCGGGCCCCGCCAACAACTACTGACCGTGTGACCCGGGACCGCAGGGCCGCCCCGGCGCCCGCCGCCCGGGGCCGACGCAGGCCGGTCGGCGGCCCTGCGCCGCCGGCTCCGGAGGCGACGCAGTTACTGCCTCCGGCCTCACCACGTCCGGCCGACGTCACGACCACAACCGGGCCACTCGCACGAGCCCGAGCCCGAGCCCGAGCCCGAGCACAAACACAAGCCCGAGCACGACCGAGGGCACGAGAGAGGGCACCCATGACACAGCAGCCTGCCACCAGCCCCTACCACAGCGGCCTGTTGAGCAACGACGCCCACCGGGAACGCGACCGCTTGGAGTCCATCCAACGCAGCGTCGACGCTTTCACCACCGGCATTCTCAATGGCCTTCCCATCGAAGCGTCCTGGAACTGCCTGGAACTGGGCGCGGGCACGGGCTCCATCGCCTACTGGCTCGCCGGACGCTGTCCGGACGGACGCATAGTCGCCGCCGACCTCGACGCCCGCCACCTCGATGCGGACCGGGCCGTGAATCTGGAGATCCAGGAAGCCGACATCACACGGGAGGGCTACGCACCCGGCAGCTTCGACCTCATCCACGCCCGCTACCTCTTCTGCCATCTCGCGGAACGCGACCACATGGTCGCGCGGGCCGCCCGCTGGCTCTCCCCCGGTGGCTGGCTCGTCATCGAAGAGCCCTATCACCTGCCGGCCGGCACCTCGCCCTTCCCTGTGGTCCAGCGCATCCTCGACGCCTACCAGCGCACCTACCGCGAACACGGCGCCGACATGACCTGGGCCCGGGCTCTGCCTGCCCTCCTCGCCCGGAACACACTGACCGAGGTGGCCTTCGCCGGAAACCTCGGCTGCATGGGCGGACTCGACCAGGACCGCTGGCTCCCGCTCATCACCCAAGCGGCCCCCACCCTGCTCGCCGGCGGCCTCATCACCGAGGCCGACCTGACCGAGTTCGCCACCCTGCTGAAAGACCCGGCGTTCATCGACATCCCGCAAGTCACCATCTCCGCATGGGGCCGCCGCCCCGGCGCCACCCCGGACACGCCGGCCTGAGCAGGACGACGAGGGGCGGTGCGGCCACAGCCGGGCGGCCTCTCGCCCTCCCGTGGGGCAACTGCCGTAGCGCGCCTTGCCAGCACTCATGCAAAGCAGGATAAATAGGAAGCATGAGCGGAAATCCGGGCCGATTCCGGCGTTGGCTGAGTCGCGCGCCCGGCCGTTCCGCCATTCCGGGCATTCCTCCTGCCGGGAGCAGCACCGGCAACCAGCAGGGGGAACGCCCAACGGAGACCCGAGGCCCTGCGGGGGCCAGCAGTCATGCAGGGACCGCCGGCCCTGCGGATACCGGAGATCCCGCAGAGGACGGCGGCCCCGCGGAGACCGGCAGCCCTGCGGAGGACGGCGGTCCCGCGGAGGACCAACGCCCCCCGGAGGAAGAACGCCCCGCGAGTACCGGAGGTCCGCGGCACATACGGCCCTCCGTGACCACGCGCAGCGTCGCCAGGGAAGTCTTCCTCCTGCAGCTGGTGCTCGTGGTGCTGCTGGTCGCGGCGGCGGTGGTGGCCCTCGTCGTCCAGGCCCGGCGGGACACCATGACCGACGCCCAGCACCGGACGCTCGCCGCCGCCGAGTCCTTCGCACACTCCTGGGGGCTCCAGGAGGCGCTGAACAGCGACAATCCGACCGCGAAACTCCAGCCGCTCGCCGAGGCGGCCCGGAAGGCCTCCGGCGTCGACGCCCTCATCGTCTACAAACTCGACGGGATCACCCTCACCCACAGCGACCCGCGGCAGATCGGCAAGCACGTCATCGGCCCGTATGCCGAGGCCGCCCGGGGCAAACCCTTCACCCGGACCTTCCAGGGTGCCCTGGGCCTCTCCGTGGTTTCCGCGGCCCCCGTCAAGGACGCCTCGGGCAGGGTCGTCGCCCTTGTCGCCGCACCGGTCACGGTGGAGAAGGTGCAGAAGTCGGTGAACCGGCAGCTGCCCATGTTCCTGGGCACCGCGGTCGTGGCGCTGGCTCTCGCCGGAGGGGGCGCGTGGCTGGTGAGCCGTCGGCTGCGCCGGCAGACCCACGGTCTGGGACCGGCCGAGATGACCCGGATGTACGAGCACCACGATGCGGTCCTGCACGCGGTACGGGAGGGTGTCCTCATCGTCGGGCGCGACGGGCGGCTACTGCTGGCCAACGACGAGGCACGGCGGCTGCTGGACCTGCCGGCGGAAGCGGAGGGACGCCATGTCGGCGACCTGGGGCTGGACCCCCGTACCGCCGCACTCCTGGCGTCGGACCGCACCGCCACCGACGAGGTGCACCTGGCCCGGGACAGACTGCTGGCCCTCAGCAAGCGGTCCACCACCACCCACGGAGCCCACCAGGGAAGCGTGGTGACCCTGCGTGACACCACCGAACTGAGGTGGCTGTCGGGGCGCGCCGAGGTGGCCCGGGAGCGGCTGAGACTCCTCTACGACGCCGGGGTACGGATCGGCTCCACGCTCAATGTCGTGCGCACGGCCGAGGAACTGGCGCAGGTGGCGGTCCCCCGGTTCGCCGACATCGTCACCGTCGAGCTGCTGGACCCGGTCCTGAAGGGCGAGGAGCCGGCCGTGGCGGGTACCGGGCTGCACCGGGCGGCCCTCGCCGGCCTGGCTCCGGACCATCCGCTCCACCCCGTCGGCGAGCTGGTCCGGTTCGCCCCGGACGCCGCGTTGGGTGCGCATATGGACCGGGCCCGCTCCATGGTGGAGCCGGACCTGGCCGGTTCCACCGCCTGGCGGTCCCAGGACCCGGAGCGCACCCGGCGGATCCTGGACCACGGGGTGCATTCCCTGGCGGTCGTACCGCTGCGCGCCCGGGGCGTGGTGCTGGGACTGGTGGACTTCTGGCGGTCGGGGAGCACTCCGCCCTTCGACGACGAGGACCTGTCCTTCGCCGAGGAGCTGGCGGGGCGGGCCGCGGTGGGCATCGACAACGCCCGGCGCTACACCCGCGAGCGCACGATGGCGATGACGCTCCAGCGCAGCCTGATGCCCCGCGGCCTGCCCGACCAGGACATCCTGGAGGTGGCGCACCGCTACCTTCCGGCCCGGGCCGGAGTGGGCGGTGACTGGTTCGACGTCATCCCGCTGCCCGGCGCCCGGGTGGCGCTGGTCGTCGGCGACGTGGTCGGCCACGGGCTGCATGCGGCGGCCACCATGGGCCGGCTGCGCATCGCCGTGCACAACTTCTCGGCCCTGGACATCTCGCCCGACGAGCTGCTGGGCCACCTGGACGAGCTGGTGACCCGCCTCGACGTCCAGGACGAGGACGGCGACGAGGGACCGGCGATCACCGGCGCCACTTGTCTGTACGTCATCTACGACTCCGTCTCGGGGCGGGTCACCGCCGCCACGGCCGGTCATCCGCCGCCGGCCGTGGCCTACCCCGACGGGACCGTGGAGTTCCTGCACCCTCCCGTCTCCCCGCCGTTGGGCCTGAGCACCGGCCTGCCCTTCGAGGCCACCGAGCTGTCGTTGCCGGAGGGCTGCCGGCTGGTGCTCTACACCGACGGGCTGATCGAGAACCGCAGCCGCGACCTGGACGCGGGGCTGGAGGCACTGCGTGCGGCCCTCGCCGGCCCGGACCGTACACCGGAGGACACCTGCGCCACCGTCATGCAATCGCTGCTGCCCACCAGGTCCACCGATGACGTCGCGCTGCTGGTGGCCCGGCCCCGGCGGCTGGACCCGGCCGACGTCGCCGAGTGGGACGTACCCCGCGACCCGGCGGCGGTGGGCCCGGTCCGCAACGCCTGCGTCCGCCAATTGGAGGACTGGGGTCTGCAGCACATCGCCTACGGCACCGAGCTCGTCCTCAGCGAACTGATCACCAACGCCGTTCGCTACGGCGCCGAGCCCATCCATGTGCGGCTCCTGCACACCCGCAGCACCCTGATCTCCGAGGTCTCCGACGGCAGCAGCACCTCCCCGCACATCCGCCAGGCGAAGGCCACCGACGAGGACGGCCGCGGCCTCTTCCTCGTCGCGCAGTTCGCCGAACACTGGGGCACCCGCTACTCCCCCAGGGGCAAGACGATCTGGGCCTCTCAGTCGATCGACCCCGACGCGCTGCCCCCGGAGGAGGAGTCACCGGAGGACCTTCTGAGCCGTTGGGAGCAGCCCGGAGAGTAGTGAGAAGGCCGGGGGCGCCGCGCCTGCGCCCACGGAAGGGGACGCCGCCATACGTGCGGGGTACCTCCTCGCCGCGCCCGCTGAGAGCGGGCCGCGAGCCGCTCCGTACGCGCGTGGCGTGGCATAGCGGGTGGGCGCCGCGCTCCTGCCGCCTACTCGCCGCTATGACCTGGCCGATCACCACCCTGACGGGTACACACAAAGGGGCAGAGTAGGCTGATTCGGACCATTCCTGCAGAGAGAAGCTTCGGGCGGTGACCGTCGCGGCGGGGTGGCGCCAGGACCGCCCGCGTGGCAAGGCGCCGGCGGCCTGCCGGAGTGCCGGAGGCGTCGTCCGCCCGGTGAGCCTTCGAGGCCCCCGGCGGCCGTTCCGCCTCACCTCTCCTGGCGTGCGCCGTCGTCGACCGCGGAGGCCGCTGTACGAGCCATGCGAACGCACTCGGTCAAGGCGTTCCCTGGTCCGCGTCCGCCACCCGCCCGGCGGACCGTTCCCCCACCCGGCCCTGTTGGAGGCGCAGTGGCTACACATCATCGGGTCCGCGCAGGCGCCCTCCTGCGCTGTCTCGGTCTCGGCCTTGCGGTGCTCGGTCTCGGTGCATGCCAGGAATCGGGACCCACCCGGCCGGTCGAGCCCTCCCGGGCCGAGTCCGCCGCGGAGGCGGGCGGGACGGCGGCACTGATCAAGGCGGCGAAGAAGGAGGGCAGGCTCAACACGATCGCGCTGCCACGCGAGTGGGCCAACTACGGCGGGCTGATCGACGGCTTCGAGAAGAAGTACGGCATCAAGGTCGTCGTCGACAAGCCGTACGACCACAGCCGCCAGGAGATCGACGCCATCAGGCGCTACCGCGGCCAAAAGCGCGCCCCCGACGTGGTCGACGTCGGGGATTCCTTCGCCCAGACCGCGGTGCGGCAGAACCTGCTGGCTCCCTACCGGGTCGCGCAGTTCGACCAGCTCCCGCCCGAGCAGAAAGACGCCGAAGCCCGCTGGTACAACAACTACGGCGGCTACATCTCCATCGGCTGCGATGCCGCCCGCGTCCGTACCTGCCCCGAGTCCTTCGCGGATCTGCTGCAGCCGGAGTACAAGGGCCTGGTCGCGATGCACGGCGATCCCACGGACGCGGGATCGGCCTTCGCCGCCGTATACGCGGCGGCACTCGCCAACGGAGGGTCGTTCGACAACATCCGGCCGGGCATCGACTTCTTCGCCCGGCTCGACAAGAGCGGCAACTACAGCCGGGCCGACCCCAGCCCGGCCGCGATCGCCAAGGGCAGGACACCGATCAGCATCGAGTGGGACTACCTCAACCTGCAGCACATCGACCAGCTCCGCGGTACGCGCGTGAAGTGGAAGGTCTCCATTCCCTTCGACGGCAGTTTCTCCCAGTACTACGCGCAGGCGATCAACAAGGACGCCCCCCACCCGGCCGCGGCGCGCCTGTGGGAGGAATACCTCTTCAGCCCGGAAGGCCAGAACCTCCGCCTCGTGGACTACGCCCGCCCGGTGCTGATGGCCGTCATGGCAAAGAACGGCACCCTGGACAAGGCCCTGGCCGCACGGCTGCCGACCGTCGAGGGCACACCCCAGTTCCCGACCGAGGCCCAGCTGAACAAGGCCCTGCGCACCGTCCGTGAGAACTGGGCCAAGGCCGTCGGCAGCTGATCCGCCATCGCGGGCCGGACCGCTGCCGCTGCCGACGCGGACCCTGGGCATACTCCAGCCTGCCGCCTCGCCTCGAACCGCCATGGGGCGAGGGCCGCGCCAAGGGAGCTGAGGGAAGAAATGACGTGGGAGACAGTGCGTGCCGGGACCGCAGGCACCTGGTTGCTCGGAGACTGCACGGTCAACCGGATCGGTTTGGGGGCCATGCGCCTGACCGGCAGCGCCGCCTTCCACCAGGGCACCCCGCGCGACCGCAGCCAGGCGATCGGCGTACTGCGCCGGGCGGTCGACCTCGGCGTCAATCACCTGGACACCGCGGCATTCTACTTCTCCCGGCTGCGCTCCGCCAACGAGCTGATCAACTCCGCACTGGCCCCGTACCCGGACGACCTGGTCATCGCCACCAAGGTCGGCCCCGCACGAGACGCGTCCGGTGAGTGGAGCGCCCCGGCCCGGCCCGACCAGCTGCGCGGCCAGGTCGAGGAGAACCTGCGCCAGCTCGGCCGCGACCACCTCGACGTGGTCAACCTCCGTGTTATGGGCCAGGCCTCGATCAGCGAGGACTTCGGGGCCCTCGCCGAGCTGCGTGCCGCCGGGCTCATCCGCCACCTCGGCGTCTCCAACGCCCGCCCCGCCCACCTGGCCGAGGCCCAGGCGATCGCCCCCGTGGTGTGCGTCCAGAACCGCTACGGCATCGACGCACGCGCCGGCGAAGAGATGCTCCACGCATGCGCCGCACACGGCCTCGCGTTCGTGCCCTTCTTCTCCCTCGCCGGTGAGGGACGCGAGGCAGGCGCCGTCCGCGCCGAGCACGCACAGATACTCACCGTCGCCCGCGCGCATGGGGTATCGCCGTCCCAAGTACGCCTGGCCTGGACCCTGCGGCAGGGCAAGCACGTCCTCGCCATCCCAGGAACGGGCAACCCGGACCACCTCCTCGACAACCTGGCGGCAGGCGCACTGCACCTCACCGAGGAAGAACTCGAACTCCTCGACGCGATCGACGGCACTGGACCCGCACCTGCACCTGCACCTGCACCGCCTGTGCCCTGACACCGACTACCAACGGGCACCCTTGAGCATCGATCGACACCGCCAACTTCACCTCATGACACAGACGTTGGCAGATGGTGTGGCGAACCGTCGCGACCTCCGGACACCGGCCCTGTCGGTGGGCCACGGCCTACCGCCGCACGGCGTGGGACGACGGGCCCGCGACGCGGCACGCGCCATCGGGCAGCTGCTTGGCGAATGAGGCACATTCGTCGAGACTACGGAGGAACGTCCTTGACGTGCTGCCAGGAGGTCGACGTGCCAGCCCTGCCCCCTCAGTCCGCCCAGCCGGAACGCGTACCGGTCGCGCTCACCGAGTCCGACGAGCAGCATGCTGTCCTGACGTTCTCCGGCATCCTGGACGCACAGGCTCTGCCCGGGCTGGAAGAGCTGCTCAACGACCGGCGCCTGCGGCAGGCAGGCACCTGGGTATGGAACATGAGCGGCCTCGAGCGCATCGGCCTCGCGTGCGCCTACGCCCTCCTCCGCGCTATCACCCACGCGCCGGAATCCGTCACCGTCACCGCCCGCGGTGCCCGCCGTGCCGTTCAGCGCACCCTCCGGCATGCCGGTCTCGACACCGTCGTCACGATCGAGGAGTAGCCGAGCCCGGCATACAGCGGGTGCTGCGGCCGGACGGACGGCGTCAGCGCTACCACTCCGCTCGACGCGCCTACTACAGAACGCCCGGGGAACCCCGTGAACGGCCCTCCGCGCACGAGCACGTCCTCCGCCTTGCGCCCTAGTTCCACCGCCCGATGTGGCCAAGGGCATCACCTCATAACCTCGCCACATGACATCAGTTGACTCTCGCCCCAGTGGACCCCGCAGCCCGGAGCAGCGCAAGCGCGAGGCGCTGGCACGGCTCGCGCGGGACAACGATGTATGGGTCGCCACGGCCGACAGCACCGGCGAGCCCTGCCTCGTTCCACTTGCCTTCTGGTGGGATGGGGAGATGGTGTGGCTGTCCACCCGCGACACCAATCCGACCGGGCGAAACCTGTGTGCCTCGGGCCGGGTTCGGCTCTCCTTCGGCCATACCCGGGATCTGGTCCTGGTCCACGGCACCGCGCGCATGCTGACCCGCGACGAGCTTCCGGCCGAGGTGGGCGACGCCTTTGCCGCGAAGGACGGCTGGGACCCTCGCAAGGACCACCCGTCGTACGTCTTCTTCCAGGTCACCCCGAAGGTGCTGCAGGCGTGGGGAACGGTTCCCGAGATGGCCGGACGGACCCTGATGCGTGACGGGAAGTGGCTGGTCTAGGACGTATCCCTAACTGGCCACTCGTTGATGGCCGCGACCAGCACGGTCGCGTGATGGCGGCCCGCCGCACGCCGCTCCGCGACGTCTTGCCAGGGCGCCCGGACGGGGGCCGGTCCACCCCCGCCCAGGCCCGCCACCATCCAGGCCCGGCCGCCGTCCAGGTGCGCCACTGCCCGAGCCCGGCCTCGCTTCTGGAGTCAGGAGACGCGGCGGACGGCCGGCGGGAGCCAGCTGCGGTCGAGGACGGACTGCAGGGGGCCGAACAGGCGCAGCATCAGGTTGAACGAACCGGCGGGCGCGGGGAGCCAGTTGGCCTCCAGTTCCGATCCCGGGGACTCGTGCTGGATGACCAGGTCCAGCGAGCCGTCCGGGTTGAACCGCAGGGCGTCGCGGTCTCCGATGGTGTACCGGTCCAGCGGGTTGTCGACGAAGAACTGCCGGTCGTTGTACATGGTCAGCGACCAGAAGGCGTCGACCGGCGGGGTGGTGCCCGCATCGAAGTGCAGGACGTAGCGATGGCGGCCGTCCAGCGGCTCACCATCGCCGTCGGTCCGGGCCATCGGGTAGATCGCGTCCTGCGGCAGGTTGGCGCCGAGACCGATCATGGTGATGGCGGCCCGCCGCAGGTAGTCGGTGCCGTACTCGCCGTTGCCGTACGTGAGGACCCAGCCGTTGTGGGCGACCCCCTGCGGGCTCCGGCCTTCGGCCTCGATCCGGGCGAGGCCTTCGGACATTCCCGCAGCAACGGCCTGTTGACCCTCGGGAGAGAGACCGTCCCAGTCGAACGGCTTCCCGGGGACCACACCGAGTCGTGCGATGCGCTGCAGGACGGGAGCGTCGGCGGGCCGTGCCGGGTTGGCCGCCATGAGATGAGCAGCCATCGCGAGGAACGTCGACGGATCCAGCTGTGCGACCTGGTCCACCGGTGCGGTCACCAGATCCACCGGCCCCGGGGCTGCGTCCGCGGGAGCAACAGGGGTGGTGTCGAGGGGCAGGACACGGTATCCGGCCTGCACGGCGTGTACCGCGGGGCAGTCGTCCCGGCCGTTCACCTGGGTGCGGCCGATGATGGCCACGAGGTTGGTGGGGGCGTCGATGCGCTCCACCCCGTCCGGCACCTCGCTGTGCCCATCCGGTCCGACGATCACGAACTCGGCGGCTCCGCTACCGGTCGTCCTGGTTCCCGGAACGGCGAAGACATTGGTCCACGCGTCATACATCGGCAGCAGGTAGTACCGCTCATGCGTCTCGGGCACGGCGAGTGTGACGGGACCGGCCGACAGGTCCAGCCAGGCGAGCGAGTACAGAGTGTCGGCGTTCGGGCTCACCACGCCCTCGAAGGAAGCGTCCGGGGTGACCGGCATGTGCGCAAAGGTGTTGAACGGAGCACCGCCGACCGCGGTGGAACCGGGAGTAGTCATCTGGCGCTTGGTCAACTCCATGGTCACCAGGGGGTACGCGAAGATGTACGCCTCGGCGGCCAGTGCAGCAAGTTCCTCGGCCGTCAGATTCTCACTGTGGGACACGGTGTTTCTCCTGAGGTGGCGGGGTGGGTGGTTGGTCGTACGGCCGCCGACCCGCCAACGCCGCCAACGCCGGTGGCAACGGCAGCGAATGCAGCCGGTACCTGCCCGCGGAGTCCAGGCGCCTGCCGAGCGGGTGAACCGAACGCCGGGCGGCGACGGTAACAGCGCAGGAGAGCGGCGTGCTTCACTCTGGACGACAGATCAGTTGTCATTTCACGACACATGGACGACCACACGGAGGTGGGATGGAATTGCTCGTACGGAGCACCAACCTGAACGGCTACCTCGGCCTCGTCCGCTCCCTGGATGCCGACCCCGTATCACTGGTGCGATCGGTCGGACTGGACCCGGCAGACCTTGCGGACCAGGACAGTTGGGTTCCCATATCCGCGGCCGCCGAACTCCTCGAGCGCACCGCGCAGGCAACCCGCTGTCACGATTTCGGCCTGCGCCTCGCCGAGGTGAGCCGCTTTTCCAACATCGGCCCTGTAGGCCTCGCGGCGCGCGAGGAACCGGACGTCCGCAGCGCCCTCGCACTGCTCATCCAGTACCTGCACCTCTACAACGAAGCCCTGCAGGCTCACATCACCGAGACCAACGGTCTGGCGAAGGTTTCCATGAGCCTCGATCTCGACACATCCGCCACGCGACGCCGCCAGGCGATGGAATTGCTGGTGGGTGTGTGCCATCACCTCCTCCGCAATCTGATCGCCCCGGAATGGAACCCCGTCTCCGTCCACTTCACCCATGCCGCCCCGGCGGACCTCACCACCCACCACCGGGCCCTGGGCCCCACCATCGCCTTCGAGCAGGACGTCACCGCCGTATCCCTGTACGCCACCGACCTCGACGCCCCCAACCGCCTGTCCGATCCCCAACTGGCGCTCTACACACGCCAGTTGCTGCGGGATATCCCGACGCGCCATACCGCCCCGCTACCGGACCGGGCCCGGCGGATCATCGAAGCGCTCCTTCCCACCGGACGCTGCTCCATCGGACAACTCGCCCGGGCCCTCGACGTCGATGCCCGCACCGTCCAACGCCACCTCGCGCGTACGGGCGACACCTACTGCTCGCTCCTCGACGCGGTACGCACCGACCTCGCACGCCGCCATGTCGCACGACGGAACCACCCCCTCACCGAGGTCGCCGGCCTGCTCGGCTTCTCCGGCCCCGCTGCCTTCTCCCGTTGGTTCCACACCCGATTCGGAACCAGCCCCAGCACCTGGCGCACCGCCATCCGAACCACCGGAGCCCCGCCACCGCCAGAGGTTCGGCCTGCTGCTCGCGACTGTCGCACCCGCGGCTGAGAACCTGCTGCATCCGGCTCTCGCGGCCGGGCGCACCCACTCCCCCACGCCCGCCCCGAGCTCGTTTTTCTGACGTCAGGGGGCGGGGATGAAGGACGCCCCCTTTTCCTGAAGGTCGTCGGGAAAGCCGGGGACGACGACCTCGTTGGTGCAGAAGCCGAGCAGGAACGCAGTGACGTGGCCATCGAAGATGAACCAATCGTCACCGTTGATGTCCTTCACCGTGACCTTCCACCTGTCAGGCTTCTCCGGAGGATCCAGCAGCCAGAAGATGTCATCGCCATTGCTCGTGACAGCGACGGGCTGGAGCAGACGAGGCGGGCAGGGCGGTTCGACCCACTGGCTCAGCTCCTCTACCGCGCTGCGTGCACTTGGTGTCACCTTCACGATGTCGAGAGCTTCGTGCGCGGCGTGGGGCCGGAGGACGCTGAGGAAATCCTTGAAGCTGCCGGCTCCATAGCGTTCGACGAGTTCTTTGTAGTCCCTGGGCAGCTGAGTGCCCAGCGCGTATTCGACAGCGGTCCATTCGAGAGGTGAGTGACCAGGCTCCGGTGGGGGACAGATCTGCTGGAGGCGATCGAGGTCGTTCATCAAGGCTCCTGTGGCCGGGCGGGTCTCGTCAGCCCGTAGTCCGGGCGACGCCGGGTGCGATGCTGCCGCCATCGGCCCCGCGGGCTCGATGGATTGGCGGGCGGAAGCGTAGCCCTGAAGCACCCGCGACCGCGCGGGTGAGCCGGACGAGCCCGTCACCGATCACCAATCGCCAATCGCCAATCGCCGACCAGGCAACTCCACCCACCGATCACCGCCCACCCACCCCGCCCGCAGATCCCCGATCTCTGACGCTGATCGCCGGTCAAGGAGGCAGAACCTAACCGATGTCCGGCTCGGACCGTAGCTCGATCCGGTCCGCCGTCCGCTCCATTTCCAGGACGACGAGCTCGTTCCGCCCCCGCCGCCACAGGTGGCTGGGCGCATACAGGGTGATCTGCGGTCCGAGGGACCAGTACCGGCCGAGCGCGAACCCGTTGAGCCACACCATGCCCTTGTCCCAGCCCGGAAAGGCGAGGAAGCCGTCCGCAGGGGTGTCGACATGGATCCGGGCGTGGTGGAACGCGGGGCCGGTCGGCGTGTTGGTGCTGCCGAACTTCAGCGCCGAGAGGTTGTCGAGAGGCAACCGGCGGATCTCCCAGTCGGTCAGTTCCTCGTCGCCGAGGAGAACCTTGCCGCTGATTCCCTTGGGGTCGTTGAGTCCCTGGCCGAAGTTGATCCGCCCGGTGGGATCAACCATGAGGTCAAGGGTGGCGGACCCGCCGGCCACGGCGAAGTCGACGGTGTGGTCCGGCTGATTGCGGTCGAAGGTGCCGATGCGCTTGCCGTCGCCGAACACCAGCGCACGGTCGCCCAGGCCCGTGATCCTCAAGCCCTTGGTCTCCTGCGGCCCCCGCACCCGAGTGCGGTAGTGGATCAGCCCGTACGGCTGCCCGAGCGCCTCCATGTGGACGGGAGTGGTACGCCGTAGCGGGGTGCCCAGCACGTCGAGCGCGTCCATCAACGGCACCGACCCGCGGACGGACACGCTCTGGGACGGCATACGGCGCGGCGTGGCCGGCAGGGGCGTGTTCGGCACGGTGGTGTACTTGGCCAGCACCTCGCGCACCTTGTGGAACTTCTCGGTGAGTTCACCGGACTCGCTGATCGGGGAGTCGTAGTCGTAGCTGGTGACGGTGGGCTGGTAGTGGCTGCCGGTCAGGTTGGCGCCCGCGGACCAGCCGAAGTTCGTGCCGCCCACGGCCATATAGAAGTTGATGGACGCTCCCGCCTCGAGAAGCCTCTCCACGTCGGCGGCGGTCTGCGCCGGGTCGGTGGTGTGGTGCGGCTCTCCCCAGTGGTCGAACCAGCCGTCCCAGAACTCCGTACAGAACAACGGCTTGTCCGGCTGGAATCTGCGGAGCTCCGCGAAGGGTCCGGTGGGGTCCCCGGCGAAGTTGACGGTGGACAGGAGGTCGGGAAGGCTGCCGTCCCTCAGCGCCTCCTGCGTGGCTCCATTGGAACAGAACAGCAGACTGTCCACGCCCTGGGCCCGCATGGTGTCCCGTAGATGTGCCAGGTGGGCATGGTCGTCGCCGTAACTGCCGTATTCGTTCTCGACCTGCATGGCGATGATGGGCCCGCCACGGGTGGCCTGCAGGTCCACGAACCGGGGCAGCAGTTCGGCGAACCAGGCGTCGACCGCCCGCTCGTAGGCGGGGTCGGAACGGCGCAGCGGCGCGTCCTTGTCCTTGAGCAGCCAGGCCGGCAGGCCGCCGAAGTCCCATTCCGCGCAGATGTACGGCCCCGGTCGCACGATCACCTTGAGGCCGGCCTCGTCCGCGGTCCGTACGAAGGCGGCGACATCGCGCCAACCGCTGAAGTCGGCCTTCTTCTCGTACGGTTGGTGAAAGTTCCAGGCGACGTAGGTCTCCACCGTGTTCAGGCCCATGGCCCGCATCCGCAGCAACCGGTCACGCCAGTCCTTGGGGTGCGTACGGAAGTAGTGGAAGGCACCCGACAGGATCCGGAACGGCTCGCCGTCCAGCAGGAATTCCTTCCCGCGCATGGTCAGCCCCCGCGGGCTGTCGGCCTGGGCGAGGGTCGTACGACCGCCGCCGAGGGCGATACCCACGGATGCACCCCCCACCACGGCCGCGCTCAGAAATCTACGTCGGCTGAACTGCGTCATGTCTGCTCTCCTCGATCCGACCGACCGTCACTCAAGGTTCGAACATGTTCAGTGATGCGCGCTTCTGTGCATTGAGAGTGTTGTATAGAACAGAATCGAGCACAAGGGTTCGTGACGGAGCATGGTGAACCCGGCGGGCGGGCGAACTGTTCATGGTGACGGCGGCCCTGTACTCGTGGGTCGATGAGGATGACGGTTGCCCGCAGTGACCAGGGAACGGGAAAATGCGGGGGTGACGCCCCTGTCTGTGAACCCGCGACCGCTGAACGGCCATGAAACGGCGGTGCTCCGCCACATCCTCTCGGCAGAGTTCGAAGGGGCACCCGAGCTCAGAACACAGGTCAGCCTGATGGAGGTTGTCGCAGTGTGGGGGCTCGGATCCGTGAGCGTCGACTTCCGTCTGCGGGAACGGACTGCTTCACCATCCGCTCAGCGAACGGGCCGCCTCCCTGTGCACGCCGAGGTGATGAACGAGGCCGGGCAGTACGTCGGTGAACTGCTCGTATGGCTGCACGAGGGGGTTCTCGCCGCGCTGGAGTACGCATGGGTGACGGATGACATGCCTACCGCTCTCCCGCCCGTGGAGAGCATCCGGCTTCGCGGTCGGGAGTGACGCACAACGGTACGCGGCGGTGCGAGGCGTTGGGCAACGTCGCGAGGCGTTGCGCGACAGGCATCACTGGCACTCTCCGGTGCTCCCTTCATGACCTACCTGCACACTGCGCGGCCTGCCCGGCACCCTCTGGACACACCACGCCCCCCGAAGCGGACGCCGTTCACGTAACCCCGGAGCAGCTGCATCTCGCCCGCCGCTCATTCCCTCGACAGAGCGCGAACCGGGCTGGCAGGCGGCGTGCATGACCTACGGAATCGAGTTCCACCCCGCCCGGTGAGCGCCCAGGAAGAGCGCAACGCGCTCACCCTCCCGCCCGCTCTGTACCACTACGCTCTGCATTTGCTGCATGAGTCTCCCGACGGGGTCCCGCCACGGCGTGGTTTCCCCCTCCCCCAACAGCCCGAACCGGCTGAGAGCACGCTGTCCCTCGAAGAGTCGCAGGACGCCGTCCGGGACGCGCTGAACCCGCTACCGGACGACTCGGCCACCCTGCACCGCCGCTTCGCGCGGCTGGGCATCCGGGACTGCCATATGCATCTGACGCTGATCCGGTCTGCCGTCGCCGGGCTGCCCTTGCCGACCGAGCAGCGGGACGCGGCCCGGTCCCTCGGCCGGCAGCTCACGCGGACCGGCACCACCGCGCCCGCCGTCACCGCAGGTCTGGCCCTGCTCACCCGCCTCGGCACGCCCGAGGACATCCCGTATCTCTCCGTTCTCGGCCTGCTCCGGAAGTTCATCCACCCGGCTGTCGAAACCCTCGACGCCCTGGACCCCCAGAGCGCGGCCGTCGTCTGGCTCTCCTTCTACGCGCGCCCTGATGAGCTGCGGCCACTCGTCCGCGCCCTGCGGAGGGGCGAACAGAGCGCCATCCGTGCGGAGTTGCTTGCGTTCCCTGCTGAGCCCCGGCTCCTCAACACCGCGGTCGCCCGCAGGATCGCAGAGGCGGGCCGGCTGCCCGACTTGCTCGGCCGGCATCCCTCCGACACGGCCCTGCTCGCCCGGGCGGGCAGGCTCCTGGTCCGGACGGCGTGCTCGCGCGACGCCCCGAACGACCTCCTCGCCTACCGCGACGCGCTCGCCGTGTACGAGAGCGTCGTGACACGAGCCGGCCTCCTGCCACCCACCCTCGACAACCACGCCACCCTGCTCTCGCTCGCCCTGGACCTGAGCAGCGGCCCCGGCGTACTGCTGGACTGGCCCCCTGGACGACGTATGGCGCTGTTGGATGCACTGGGACGGCTGCTGGCCGAGCCCCGGTGGGCCTCGCTGCCGGACACCGAAGCAGACGGGGCGGGCCGGCGGCTGCGGACCGGGTGGATCCGGCGCACCGGCCGGCAACCTTTCAGGCACCCGACGACCCCCGGCAGGTTGCGCGTCGAGGTGGTGGCCGGCGATCCCGTCGACCGGCAACCCGTCGAGACCCGCATCCTCCTCGACGGGCGTCCCGTGGTCCCGGCGCTCTTCGACAGTGGTCCCGCCCACAGCCCCGAATACCTGCTGGACGAAGGCAGGCTCCGGGCCGGCTCTGAGCCCAGCGAGGTACAGCTCGCGGAGGCATCCTGCACCGAGGGATGCTGCGGCGCGCTCTACGTCACGATCCGACGCGACGGAGACCAGGTGGTGTGGGAGAACTGGCAGCGGCCGTCCACCATGCCGGGTTCCCGGTCACCGGCACCCGAACCGGCTGCCTACCGGTTCGACGCCGCGGCTTACGACACCGAGATCGCCCGCGCCGAGACCGACCGCTCCTGGTCCTGGCCGGCCCGCACCACGGCCCGCCTGATCAAGGCCGGACTGAGGGAACGGCCGGACCTCCTGAGCCGGTGGGACGCGAAACGGGGCTGGGTCGGCAGCGGTTTCGATGCCCCGGACACCACCGAGGTGACCTTCGCCTACGCGCCGGGGCTCGGCTCCGGCAAACCGGACGGCACTTCCCTCCGGTTCCGTTGGGTCATTCCGGACGACGGCACCCCACCTGAGGAACAGGCGGCGGCCGCCCTGAACCGGCTGACCGAGGAGGACCCGAAACCCTACGCCCAGGTGTGCGGCGGCACCCGCGAGCGCGCCGAAGAACTCGGATTCCCCTGGCCCGAAAGGGACTGAGCCGTCGGGCCGCAACCGCCCTCGGATCCAGCGGCACACACGGCTGCGTTGTGGAACCGCAGGCGCCCCTTGGCCGACTGCCACCGGCCAAGGTGCCTTGCGGCTTGGGCAGTCGACGTGCATGACCGTAGGACTGCGGGCGAAGGTCACCAGGCCGACGGCCCCGGTCGGCCGTTCCCGTCGGCCTGCTCGGCGACGAGGGTGCGGAACGCCTCCGGGTCGCTGATGATCTCTTCCACGCGGTCCCGCTGCCGATACAGGTTGTAGTAGCGGGTGCCGATGACATCAGGGTCCGTCACCTTGTCGCCGGGAACGATGCTGGAGGCGATCGTCACGGTTGCCGCGTGGATTCCCTGGGGGCGCAGTTCGGCGTACAGGGCGTGTGCCCAGTTGCGCAAGCCCGCCATCGCCAGCCCCACGTTGGCCAGGAACGGCGCGGCGATGGTGGCGGACACACCGGTGGTCAGCAGCAGCGTCCCCTCGCCGCGGGCGCGCATCTGCGGCAACACCTGACCCACGGCCATCACCGCACCCAGCAGGTGCAACTCGATCTGCGCCACGGCGGACGCGACCCTGGTCTCGCCGGCACCGGTAATCGGCCCGGTCGGGCTGGGACTGTACTCCAGCACGCCGACCGGTCCAAGAGTCTCCCCCGTCCTCATGATTGCCGAGGCCAACGCGTCACGGTCACGGGATCCGCTGGAAACGCCGCAGCGATGACGCCCAGCTCGGTCAGCTCACCGACCAGAGCGTCCAGGGTGTCCTTGCTCCGGGCGATCAGCCCTACTCGGAAGCCGTGACGGCCGAAGGCCCTGGCCACACCCATCCCCAGCCCCGGTCCTGCACCGACAACAACAAGCGTCTTCGCCGCCACGACATCATCCTCTCCGGCCCGCAGCGGTCGCACCACGTACGTTCGCGACTCACCACCAGGCAGTTACTGTTTGTGCGTAGCAGCATGGTTTGTCACTGGACCGGTGGTGACAAGACGGCACATTGATGTCGGTGTCGCACATGGAGGTAACCCTTGACGTCCCGCAGGAGCACCTCGCCGACCGGCCGGCACGCGCCGGATCAACCGCAGCCTGACGATGAACCGGCCGGTGAGCCGAGTGAAGAGGTCTGCCGACAGGTGTTGCGCATCCTCGCCCTGATCGGCGACAAGTGGAGCATCCTGGTCATCGGGCAACTCCGAGACCAGACTCTGCGCTTCAGCCAACTCCACCGCGCGGTAACGGGCATCTCACAGCGCATGCTCACCTTGACCCTGCGGCAGCTCGAACGCGACGGACTCCTCACCCGCACCGTGCACCCAAGCGTTCCCCCACGCGTCGACTATGCGCTCACCCAGCTCGGTTCGACACTGCTGGACTCCATGGTGGCCCTGGGCGAATGGGCCACCACGCACCGGCAGGAAATCAACGACAACCGTCGCCGCTACGATGCCGCCGTCTCACCACGATCACAGCCCTGATGTCCCACTCACACCGTCCACGGAATGGGCAGTCCTCAACGGTGGGCGCGGGGTTGTACATGCGGGCGACGACTTCGACGGCGCAGCGAGACCGGTATCACTGCCCCGCCGCCAGCAGCCGTGGAGGACTTGCCGCCTGGTGGAGGTGGCACAGGGGATGAGGTCCTGGGCCGCTCGCGGGGGGGTGCCTCTATGTCTTCCGTCAAGGCTGAGCGGGGCATGTGGGGGCGGTTTGCGGGGTGCGGGGTTCGTAGAAGGTGCCGTCGCGGAGCATGCGAACAGGACGCTGATGCGTTGGCGGGCGAGGCGGAGGAGGGCTTGGGTGGCTTTATCGAGCAGTAGTGACGTCACTTGTCGATGGGTTCGGGAGGCACCCTGAACGACGGTCGGGTGATGTTGATGCGTTTGGGTTCTGGATCAATTTCTGTGGAGCGCACACTCTGCGTGGCTGTTGATCTTGATATTGGCTCGGCGGAGGTCGCCCGAAAACAGCCGTCTGCGATCACGACTTGGCTGACAGTGCTGGGCCGTGAACGAGGTCATGCTCCGTCTGGACGAGTTGCTGTTCCTGTCGGCTCCGGAGGTTGCCGTGGTGTCGGCGGAAGACGACGGCGAGGTGATCCGTATGGGGATCAGATGCCGGGCAGCCGGCGCCCTGTGTCCGGGCTGTGGAGCCTGGTCGATCCGAGTGCACGGCTCCTACCTGCGGTTCCCTTCCGATCTGCCCAGCGCGGGACGGCGCGTGGTGCTGTCTCTGCATGTCCGGCGGTCCGTCTGCACGACTACTTCGTGCAAACGGCGGACGTTCGCCGAACAGATCCCGGGGCTAACCCGCCGATACAGCCGGTGGACCGAACGGCTGCGGTCGGCACTGGCCGAGATCGGTCTCGCGCTCGCTGGCCGAGCCGGCGCCCGCATCGCAGAGGTCTTCGGTTCTCGGTCAGCCGCGACACCGTGCTGCGGCTGGTCGACGCTCTCCCAGAGCCACAGCCACGGACTCCGCGGGTAGTTGGCGTCGACGAATACGCGATGCGCAAGGGCCGGGTCTACGGAACCGTGCTGGTCGACGTCGAGACCGGCAGACCAGTGGATCTGTTGCCTGACCGCGAATCGGCAACGCTCGCAGCCTGGCTCAGCGAACGTCCAGGGATCGAAGTGATCTGTCGCGACCGTGCCCCGTTCTTTGCCGAAGGCGCCCGAGCCGGGGCGCCGACGGCCCTCCAGGTCGCCGACCGCTTTCACCTCTGGCACAACCTCGGCGAGGCCGCCGAGCGATGCGTATCGCGGCATCGGGCCTGCCTGCGGGCACCGTTCACCCTGCCGCGTCAGGAGCCCGCCAAGGTTCCTCAGGCGGCCGATGGATCGACCGCGTCACCGTGGCCAACAGGGCACCGGTTCGCCGACCGCACCCGCGAGAAACACGCAATCGTCCACGCGCTGCTGGCCAAGGGCTACAGCAGGCGGGCCATCGGCCGCCAGCTCCACATGACTCACCGGACGGTCAAACGCCTCGCCGACGCCGCAGCCCCGGAAGATCTCTTTCAAGGCCAATGGCAGAACCGGCCCACGAAGCTCGACGACTTCAAGCCTACCTGCACGAACGTTGGGCCGAGGGCTGCACGAACGCGTGGACCCTCTGGGAGGAGTCAAGGCTCACGGATTCGCCAGCGGATACGGAACCGTGCGCGCTTACCTCCGCCCCTTCCGCGAATCCGCGCCGACAGGCGCTCGCCCACCAACTCCTCGGACGGTCACCAGGTGGATCCTGACCCACCCCGATGCTCTCCAGGAGAATGACCGGCTCAAACTCAAGTCCATTCTGGTGCACTGCCCGGAACTGGACGCCCTGACCAGGCACATCCGTGCCTTCGCGCAGATTCTCACCCAGCTCCAGGGTGACCGACTCCTTGAATGGATCACGGCAGTCCGAGCTGACGACTTACCGAGCATGCACACCTTCGTCAACGGCCTCGAACGTGATCTCGACGCTGTCATTGCGGGCCTCACGCTGCCCTGGAACTCGGGAATCGTCGAAGGTCATGTCAACCGCATCAAAATGATCAAACGTCAAATGTATGGCCGAGCCGGCTTCGCACTGCTACGGAAACGCGTTCTCCTCGCCTGAAACCAGGCACGGAGCACGACCGACCACAGCAGGTGAGCCAGAACCAACTCGGGAACGTACTGTCCCCGGCGGCCAGGTACCTCCTGAACCGCTGTCGAAGTGCTGTCCCACGGCTGGTGAACAAAGCCAGCCTCCCCACAATTGCGCTCTCGAAAATAAGTTGCCCGGACAGCCGCGATCCCGTCAAGATCTGCCCATGACCACGACTATCGACTTTCTGCCGCTGACATCCACCGTCCGATCGGTGCGAGTGCAGCAGCAGCTGGACCGACTGCGAAGGCCGACGCTCGCGCACTCGTGATCGCCACCCTGGTCGCGGGCATCCTCGCTGGCTACGGCATCGCCGTGCCGGTGGGACCGGTGGCGACATATCTCGTCGCCCTGACAGCCCGGACCTCTCTGAAGATCGGCGCTTGTGCCGCACTGGGTGTCGCAACCGCCGACGGCCTCTACGCACTGATCGCCGTACTCGGAGGCTCCGCGCTCATCCCTGCAATCGAAACGATCACGGTTCCCCTGCGATGGGTCTCGGCCTTGGCGCTCATCGCGCTGGCGGCCCGCAGCGGCGTCACGGCGATCAGCCAGTACCGCACTCGGCAGACGACAAACCGGGCTGACGAGATCCCCCTCAACCCTGCACGGGCCTACATGGGGATGCTGGGGATCACGATGATGAACCCCATGACCGTGATCTACTTCGCGGCGCTCGTGCTCGGCAGTCAGTTCACAGCGGCTCCAGACCACCTCGAACAGGCCGTGTTCGTCTTCGCGGCCTTCGCAGCATCCGCCAGCTGGCAGCTGCTTCTCGCAGGCGGCGGAGCACTGCTCGGCCGGACTTTGACCAGCAGTCGAGGGCGGCTCGTCACCGCCATAGCCTCCAGCGCCCTGATCGCCGTACTCGCCGCTCACCTGCTCATCTCAGCGCCATGACAAGGTCAGGCCGTCCACCGGGTGTTCGCCTCCTGCGGGCAGACCGGTCAAGGCAGGCTGAACTCAGGGCGACCAGACATACGGTGTCGTCGTGGTGACCGCGTGTAGGCCGAGGCGGGTGAGGATCGGGGCGCTGTCGGCTGACGCGTCGACGTAGACGTAGGGGACCTCGCGGGCAGCAGCGAGCTGGGCTCGGTGGGCGACCATGGCCCGGTAGATGCCCTGCCCGCGCCATTCCTCAAGCGTGGAGCCGCCCCAGAGGCCCCCGAAGTCGACGCCGTCCTTGAACACCAGCCAGGCGGCGCAGACGACTTCGGTGCGTGCCTCAGCGACGAGGACGATGGTGTTCTCTGGGGCGTTCTCGATCCGCGCGGTCAGGTCGTCGGCGAGCCAACTCCAGTCCTCGCCCCAGACGATGCTCTCCATATCGGCGATGCGCTGGAGGTCTGATCTGGCGGTGACACGGCGGAGGGTCACGCCGTCGGGCAGGACGGGGTCGGCGGCAAGGTCTGCGGACTGCCCGATGAGCACGGTCTCGCTGTCCTCGGCGACGAAGCCGGCCGCCATGAGTCGGTCGGTGAGGTCAGCGGGAAGATCATGGGCGCGCGTCTTCCATTCGACCGCCTCACCACGGGCAGCGTAGAAGTCACGCTGCCGCGCTATGAGCGCGTCGAGCTCTGCCCCGCACACACCGAGGTCACGTGGGCCCGTGACGAAGCCACGGCGCCAACCCACGACACGGGTCAATGGGCCGTCCTTCTCGATGCGAGCGTTGCCGCCAGGCGGGGTGACACCACGGAGTTGGGCATCATACGCGGTGCGGAGCTCGTTGATCAGAATGTCCTTCACTGGAACACCGTACGGACCAGGTCAAGTGATTAAACGCCGGTCGGACCCGCGCGAACATCAAGGGCTGCACTCTCTCGCCCGGCCACCGGAGATCAGAAACAGGTACTGGCCTCTGCCGCCACCTGCCCCGATGGCCAGCCGCCCTTCGGGCGGCTGGCCATCGGCACGCTCGCATCCACGCAGCGCCGTCATTTCTCATCCACATTCCAGAGCCGGTTGATCACCAACTGCCTCCTAAAACAGTCGACAAACGCTGTCCTCGGAGATCAACGAAGCCAGCTTGGGTGTGGGTCTTCCCGCGGGCCCGGCAGCGGTCGTAGTAGGTGCGGGAGGCGGCGTCGGCGTTCATGCAGGCGAAGGCGGAGAGGAACATGGTGCGTTTGAGCTGCCGGTTTCCGCCTCTGGGGGCGTGTTCGCCGTGGATGGAGGTGCCGGACGATTTGGTTGTCGGAGCGAGTCCGGCGTAGGAGGCGAGGTGGGCGGCGGTGGGGAAGCTGGTGCCGTCGCCGACGGTGGCCAGCAGGACAGCGGCGGTCCTGACTCCGACTCCCGGCATCGAAGACAGGACCGGGGAAAGAGGGTGGGCCTCCAGCAGGGCGGCGATCTGCGCTTCCAGGGCCCGGCGCCGGCCGTGGACGGCGGCGAGGGAGGCGGCCAGGGACGGCACGACGATGTCGAGGGTGCCGGTGCCGGGCACGATGACGGTCTGTTCGTCGAGTGCGTCGAAGACGTCGTCGATCAGCCGGGTGGCCATACGCGGGACTTTGGGGCGGATCACCTCGATGAGTCTGCGGCGGCCTGCTTTGCGCAGTGCGAACGGGGAGCCGTGGCGTTCGAGGAGCCAGGTGACGGCTTGGTGGTCGAGGCGGGGTCCCAGGACGCGTTCCAGCGACGGGTGGAACTGGGTGAGCAGGCCGCGTATCCGGTTGCTGGTGCGGGTTGCCTCGGCAGCCAGGTCCTGGTCGAAGCCGACGAGCACGGTCAGCTCGGCGGTGATCTCGTCGGTGAGTTCCAGCGAGCGCAGGGTGTGGGGCATCGTGCGGGCCGCGTCCGCGATCACCGCCGCGTCCTTCGCGTCGGTCTTGGCCTCGCCGGGATACAGGTCGGCGATCCGGCGCATGGCGAGTCCGGGCAGGTAGGCGACCTTGCAGCCCGCGTCGCGGGCGACGGTCAGCGGGAGGGCGCCGATGGAGGCCGGCTGGTCCACGATCACCAGCACGGTGCCGAATTTCGCGATCAGTCTGTCGAAGACGGCCCGCAGTTTCGGTTCGCTGTTGGGCATGGGCTTGTCGAAGACCTTCTTGCCGGCCGGGGTGAGCCCGTGGCCGTGGTGGGTGGTCTTGCCGACGTCCATGCCGAGGAAGACGCCTACGTTGTCGGTGTCGAACATCGCACCCTTCCGGGGAAGTTGACCGTTCCGGCCTTGGAGCCGGTGTCGTACGCGCGCATCCACGTTATGCAGACCTGCCGCCCGCGAGCTGCCTGGCATTGCGCCGGGCCGGGCGGTGGCCGGACCTCTCATCAGCGTCTCCGACGGCACCTTCCGAGCCCGGTGACACCACCCCCCAGGTCATGCCTTCCAATGCCGTTGCTTTAGTGGTCGTGCCATCGGTGGTTCAGGGCGACGACGACCGGTGAACGGCGGTGGCTGGCAGGCTCTCCGGGGGCCTTGCTGCCGTAGCCGGTGATGCACGACCGAATTTTGCGGGGACAGTCACGGGGTCGGCGCCGGGGCAGCAGGCTGTGCCCGATCTCGTTGAGACCCAGGCGACGGTCACGTCTGCGGGCGGAGGGGGGAAAAGCCGCTCGGTGAGATCACCGTGCGGCGGACGACGTGCAGGGCCCGGGTGAACGAGGTCCGCTCGGCGATGCTCTGGTGCAGGCGGGCGGCCTCGTCCAGCAGTTCTCTGGTGGCGTGGTGGACGACCAGGTGTGCGTAGATCTCCTGCCGCACCCCGTCCGGCGTCTGCGACCGCAGGACCGGTCGGCCGCGTTGATGGGTCTTGATCTCATCGAAGACCAACTCGATCTCCCAACGCCGCGCATAGAGCGCGGCAAGCTCGGCGGCCGGGTACTTCTCGTGATCGGTCAGACTGGTGATCAGCCGGACGATGTCGGCCTGGCCGTCGACGCGGTACTCGATCACCCTGACCAGAGCCGGCGGAGCCTTGAGGGTCCCGGCCGCCTTGCTGTGCTTGTTCGCCTCGATCCGTGCCAGGTAACTGCCGTCGGGCAGGACGTCCTGGACCCGACGGGCCTTGCGCCGCTCGATCCGCCACAACAGGTGAGTGCCCTGGTCCCGCAGCCGGTGCCAGCGGGCCAGGCCCCACAGCCCCCGGTCGGCCAGCAGTAGCGTGCCGGTCCCGACATGGGCGTCCAGGGCGTCGGAAACGATGCGCTCGGAGTCCTTGAACCCGCCGATCACAGCGTCGAGGACGGCGTGGGTCGAGCACTCGGCCACCGCGACCACCCGGGCCTGCGGATAACCCATCGGACTGCGCTGCGAACCCGACTTGCCGAAGGCGTCGTTGTTCGCCGTCGAGTCCGGCACGGCCAGCAGCATCCCGTCCAGAGCAAGCACCCGCAGCCCGTGGAAGAGATTGTCTTCCCTGCCCAGCGGCCGGGCCACAGCCCGGAACAGGTCCCGCAGCACTGTCCACCCGAGCCTTTGCCGGGCCCTGGTCAGCGAGGACTTGTTCACCCCGGTCCAGGACCGCAGCCCCGGATCGCCGGTCTTCACCAGGCGCAGAACTTCCAGGTAGTCAGCCTGCGGGAACAGGCACATCGCCAGGACGAAGTACACCGTGAACCGGGCGGACAGCAAGCGCCGACGCTTCTCCGAGCGTCCAGCCTCGCCGACCACACAGTCCACCAGTTCAAGCGGGCATGACCGGGTCAGCACTCCCAGCCCCAGCCTCTCCAGACGGGATATCAGCACACCGACTCAACCGGCCGAGAGCCGCAAAAGCAACGGCATTGTCATGCCTTCGACAGGGGGACACAGACATGCCGGGCCCGGAGGCCAGCGGCCCTCTTGCAGGACCACGAAGAACATAACGGGGGCACCAGGGCGGGGCTGTCATCCGTCGGACGGGGCGTCGGGGATCTGGTCCAGAAGGTGTGGCCCGTTGTTGCGTACATCGTTGACCGCGGTGGAGACGGCGCGGGCGTCCAGGTGTCCCGCGGCGGGGGCGGTGAGCAGGGCGCGGAGTTCGCCGGGGTCCTGGGCGGGGTCGAGCCAGGCGTTCCAGTCGTCGCGGGCGATGGTCAGCGGCATGCGGGGGTGGACGCGCCCCGCGGCGTCGGTGGCATCGGTGGTGATGATCGTGCAGGTGGTCCACCATGCCCCCGGAGCATCGACATCGGAGGCATCGGAGACGTCGGGGGCGCGCCAGAACTCGTACAGGCCGGCAAACGCCATGGCCTGGCCGTCCTCGGAGCTGATGAAGTACGGCTGCTTGCGGGCCTTGGCCGTCCCGGTCGCCTCGACGGCCTGCCATTCGTAGAAGCCGTCCGCCGGCAGCAGGCATCTGCGCTTGGCGAAGGCTCGGCGGTAGGCCGGCTTCTCCGCGACCGTCTCCACCCGGGCATTGATCATCTTCGCACCGACGCTCAGGCTCTTCGCCCAGGACGGCACCAGCCCCCAGCGCAGCGGCCGCAACCGCCGGGTGACCTCGCCGGTGTCGTGGTCGACGCGTTCGAGCACCGACCACACATCATCGGTCGGGGCCACATTCCAGCTCGGTCCGAGCACCTGGCCGGGATCCCAGCGCGTCACGTCGAACTGGTCGACCAGATCCTGCGGACGGCGGGTGGAGACATATCGACCGCACATACCGTCCACCTTGCCACGCGACCGCCCATTTGCCCGGTCACCCACGCCTTCGCCCGACATGCGGGCCTGCGTGCCGGGCCGGGGCCGCTGGTCCCCCAGCCGTGCAGGAGCAGCAGCGCCGGGCCCGCCTCGTCACCCTCGTGGTGGAGCGGGGTGTCGTTGGCGTCAAGGCTGGGCGTGTGGCTCAGCCTCTGCCTCGTGAGTCCTTACGGGCCGTGCGGTGGATGGACGACGGGCGGAGTACGCGGAGGGGAGGTGCGGCGACGACCGGCTGTCGCTATTGGATGTTCAGCAAATGGGGGTGTGTCGGGTCGATGGGGCAGAAGAAGATCCGTAGTGCACCCCATCGGCCAGGAGTCAATCCTGTTGGCCCGCACGCGCCCACTTCGTTCGCCTCGGAATCCTCGACGGAGCGCCAGCTCTTCGAGCCACCGTCCCATTCGCTGCTGTCGAAGCTGAGCAGGAGGTCCATCGGCGCTCCGCACCGGCAGTTGACGGACGCCGGATCGGTCAGATGCCAGGATGCCCAGCCACCGGCCTTGCAGCCGGGTGCGATGGACAGGTCGTACTGGTAATTGAAATCAGTCTCTTCCAGCCACCGCTCGTCCTGCGCGTCAAGCCGTTCGCGGAGCGCGTCGGGCAACAGGTCCGCATACTGATATTCCGTCACCTGCTCAGGGTGCAGCACGCACGGGGTGGGCAGGTAGGCGTCGTGGGTATCCCGGGGCTGCGGCGGCACGATGCCTGGCACAGAGGAGACATCGGACGCGCGCCGCCAGACAAGGTGTACGGACGGGCCCCCGTAAAAGCGGGGCTGGCCGGGCAGGTCCTGGTGCGTGGTGGGACACCACAGCACTTGGAGGAGGTCGGTCCCTGAGGGGAAGCGAACGGTCGGGATATCGCCGGCGTGCAACTGGGCGACGGCCACCAGGGGGTTCGGCTCCTCATGTGCCTCGGACTCGTACCAGTGAGTGGTGTAGCTGATGAGGTCGATGCCCGCGCCACTGCGGCTCATTGCTTTGTCGAGCAGAGCAATCTCCTCCGGGCTGCGCCGGCCCCTGCTGCTCCCCTGCTGTGCCTCCCGTTTGGCCTGAGCTTGCTGCAATGCGGTGACGAGCGCGGGGTTTATCGGCTCTGCGGTAGAGCAGGTGCGCGGCCCCGCCTCATCAGCGATGCGGGTGCACAGATGCACGCCTGCACTGTCGGGCAGTACGGACGCGGTGATCACTCCGGGCTCGCCGGCAGAGGTAGTCCAACGTGTTCTTCAGGACCGGGGGTGCTCGCCGATTCACTGCCGATTCGCTCGCTGAGCCAGGTGGCGCGGTGGAGGAAATGCATGAGGTCACCTCTCGGGGCTGGGGTGCTCCCCGTACACAGGCCGAGGCGAACCCGGACGATCCCGGACGCCCGGGGACGTTGTGGCCGGCGAACCCAACACCCGCTCACGACCACTCCTCATGCCACGGGTGGGCCAGCGCCTCGGTCTTCGTACGCCCTTCTAGGATCAAAACTCGATCACTGTCCCTGGAGGTGCGGATGCCTTTCGAGATAGACCTGCCGCTCGACGAAGACTCCGAGGCAACGCGGCTCGCCGCCGATCTCACCGAACTCGGCAATGAGCGCTTCCTGCAGGCCGTGCTCCGCGACTCGGCCCGCTTCCACCACCGCAGCACCAGCCGCCTCCTCGGCTGGTCCGCTGACGCCCCCGAGAGCACCGAGCCCGCCTCCAGCCTCCTGCTACGCGCCGTCCACCTCTGTTTCACCGCCCACCTTCCGCTGAGCCTGTCGCCCGATCTCCTCTGGTACGCGGTCGTGCACGAGGTGGCCGTGCACGTCCGACTGAACTCCCGCACGTACGAGGGGCTTTTCACTGACACGCCCGGGCAGCAGCAGACCATCACCGTCCGCGACGACCTGGCCCCGTGGGACTGGGAGCGCTCGATCAACCTGGTTCAACGACCTCTGCGCGACCGGATCGGAGACGAGGTGGCTGATCTGTTCCAGCCCACCTTCTCCACCACCACCCCCACCGATGCCACGACCACGCTGGTGGCGCTGATGGACGTGGTCAGCCCGTACTACCGCTTTCGGTGGGAAACGCTCTGCGGCATTCCCCGGATCCGGCTGGAGGGCACAGACCGGGACTGGCGTCTGCTTGCGGCACGGGTGCGGGAGCTCGAGGAGTGGTTCGAGGGCCTGCGACCGTGGTTCACCGCCCTGCACCCGGTGCTGGACTCGATCTGGGCGGCAGCCTCGGGGTGGGGTGTCGACCACCCATTCTGGCGCTCGCTCTACAAGTGGGAGTCGGACTCCGGCGGCGACCGGGTCACGGGATGGATCACCGCTTTCTTCGCCCACCATTACTCCGACGACGGTCCGATCCCGAATCAGTCGTTCGGTGTCGGCACCATCGCCGACGAGGAGTTTCCCTCCCACATCTCCCGTGTCCCCTTTCGCTGGAAGACTCCTGCCGGGACCCTTGAGATGGCTTTCCTCGGAGGCGTACTCGGCATCGAACGCGACGGCGAGTGGATCCGGCCCCAACTCGGCCATGCCGTGGTCGAATTCCTTCCGACAGCCGAGCGCCGCGCTGAGCACGGCGATGAACAGGGCGATGAGCAGGGCGATGAGCAGGGCGATGAGCACCTGCCCGGACAGCACACCTAGATGTATGGACGGCCTGATCGGCGACTCGGGGAGGTCAGGGACCAAAGGCCGCGAGGCCGCGCTCACGGCCGGCGAGGGCACGTGATCAGAGGCCGGCGCGTTGCCGCATTTCCGCGGCATCGGTGACGTACGTGCCGGGCGCGAACCGCTCGATGGCGGCAGCGATGCTCTGGCAGCGTTCGGCGCGGCGGGCCCGGCCGAGCCACCGCATCTCGTAGTGGATGTAGTGCAGCGTCGCCTTGTCTTCTTCTTCCGGAGAGCCGGACGTCTTCGGGTGAAGCCACACTGCGAGCACCGCATCATGGAAAACAGTCGCGAAGCCGATCTCACTCCAGGGAAGCTTTCGGCTGCCGGCCACGATCCCACCGGCATCGATCCGCAGAGGTGCCAAGCGCACGATCGACAGCACAGGCAGGAATCCGAACACCACGCCCGTCGACAAAGCGCCCCACAGCAGGTTGCTCAACGGACGATCGCTCAGAAATACCAGCCACACCGCCGCAAACACCAAGGCCGGTATCGCCGTTCCCACCAAGAGCCATATGACCCGCCGCTTCCACTCGGCCGGCAAGTCCACTGGGTCTTCGCTCACGTCTCCCCCTTTGACGATCAACGATGACCGTAGCAGCGCGCGATGACCGCGGCCGCGCGCTGCCGACCGCCGGCATTGACCGGCTGGTCCCGCAGCGCACAGAAATCACCCCGCCTACAACACCATCCGTTCGAAGCCGGCGCAGACACAGGCACAGACGCAGACGTAGGCACACACGTAGGCGCAGACGTAGGCCGCAGACGTAGGCGCAAGCATGGGCAGAGACATAGACGTTGGGAGCAGGCTGGCTGCTGCCGGGTAGATAGCGAACTCCGCTTGAACCACGGCGGGTTGTGTGCTCAACCAAGTTTGATTGGACCGAGCATGGATCGTGACATCTCCCCTGTCACCCGATGTCGCGAGCGACTGTTCCCCGTCCCTCCAGGTTCCAGGTGATGACCCGCCGGGGGTGGACGCGGATGATGTCCGTGCTGAAGTAGTCAGGCGCCACGGGTGGCACGTCGACAGTCAGTACCTCGGCCCGGCCCCTGATCTCGATGCCGCGCCCCCACCCGCCCGCGACTGGGTCATCGGCCGGGGACATGTCGTCCACCAGCACGGAGACATCGGGGCGGGTCTGGGCGTTGCGGTATTTCCGACTGCGGGCCATGGCCGGTCCGCCGATGTCGACGGTTCCGTCGTCGTTGAGCCGGAAGCCCACCGGGCGGACCTGCGGACCGCCGTCGGGACCGGTGGTGGCCAGGCGGGCCAGTGACTGGGCGGTGAGGTACTCGTGCTCTCTCTTGGTGAAGATCATGCGGCCGACCCTAGAAGCTCAAGCACAGTTGAGGTCAAGGTGGCTGAGGTCGAGGCCAGTTCCCTTGCGGGGTGGTGTCGCGGTTCGGACCATGGAAAACCCGCTACGAGCGACACGGGCAACGGCTAGGAGGCGGCGGCCGGGGAACCCACGTCGACCCTCCAGTTCGATTGGACAGGTCACTACCCAGCACCATCCCGCAGTCCCACCATCCCTCCGTCCCACCACCCCGCCATCCCGCCATCCCGCCATCCCGCGGCAGACAGATCGGCGATAGACGAAGCGCTCGGGCACGGCTACGGGGTGTGGCCTTCCAGTTCCTCTGCGAGAGACGTCTGCACATAATCCATGGCTCGCTGATAGGAGGGCTCGGCGAACCGCTTGGCCATCTCTTCGGCGGAGACCTCTTCCAGTCGCTGGAAGACCCACCACAAGTGGCCTTGGGGGTCGCGGATACGTGCGGCTATTTGCCCGAACGCCAGCTCGGTCGGCTGCGTCACCAGTCGGGCTCCGCAGGCGAGGGCCTTCTCCACGGTCGTGCGGGCGTCCTCGACGTAGATCCTCAGGTGCGCGGGGAGGTCCGGCCAACCGGACTGTCGGTCGAACATCAACACCACCGCACCCGCCACGTCCACCTCGGCGTGCCCCACGGACCCGTCCTCGTTGAAAACGCGGGACCCACGCTCTGTGGCCCCGAAGACCTGGCTCAGAAACTCAATCTCCGCACCTGTGTCCTTCGATATCACCCAAGGGTCGATCCGCGAGTAGCCATCGGGAACAGGTCTCAGTTCATCCTTGATCGTCATATACCGACCCTGCCACAGATCACACCGCCTTCGGCGAAAAACCCTCATGATGCGGTGGCAGTACGGTCGGTCGATTCTTCCGCTTCAATAAAACGACGGCATATCAAGGGTATTGACATGTGCTCAGGTCGATCTTCGCTCGCGCTCCGAACGTGCGTGAGCGAACGAAGAGGTCGCACCAAACCGGCCCTGCCGACCTCAGATGTGAGCTTGTTCCGCTTTGACGGACACCATTGGTGTGGTGGTCAGGCTGCGAGTGCGGTCTCATATTCGGCGGGACTGCGGTAGCCGAGGCTGCTGTGTAGTCGGTGCAAGTTGTACCAGCCCTCGATGAAATCAAAGATCGCGGTGCGGGCGGCGGCCCGGCTGGGCCAGGCGGCAGTGCCGAGCAACTCTCGCTTGATGGTGGCGAAGAACGACTCGGCGAGCGCGTTGTCCCAGCACTGGCCGGTGCGGCCGACCGACAGCCGGATGCCGAACTGGTCAGCCAGGGAGGCGAATTGCTGACTGGTGTACTGGCACCCGCGATCGGAGTGGAAGATCACCGGACGGGTGGGGCGACGCTGCCGGCAGGCGGCCTTGAGAGCATCGGCGACCAGATCGGTCCGCAGGTGATCGGCTGTCGCCCAGCCCACCACCCGGCGCGAGGCGATGTCGATGACAGTGGCCAGGTAGAGCCAGCCCTCCTCGGTCGGGATGTACGTGATGTCGCCGCACCAGCGAGCGTCGAGGGCCGCTGCGTCGGGCCGGAAGTCCCGGACAACGAGGTCGGGCCGCACGGCAGCTCGTGGATCGGGGATCGTGGTCGGGTGCCGCCGTCTGCGGTGCCGGCCCTGCAGCCCGGCGGCCCGCATCAGCCGGGCGACGCGGCGACGGCCGCATCTGGAGCCCTCACGCTTCAGTGCGGCGTGGATGCGTGGGGAGCCGTAGGTGCCGCGCGAGTGCTCATGGACTTGCGTGATCTGTTCGGTCAGCTCGGCGTCGCGGGCTGCCCGCGGGCCGGGAGTACCGGTGCGGCGGGCGTAGAAGGCGGTTCTGGAGACCCTCAGCAGTTCACACGCTCGTTTGACGTTGTGGCCGCTCTGCTTCTCCGCCTCGATGAACGGGTGCACCGTCACCGGGTCTCCTTCGCGAAGAAAGCCGTGGCTCGCTTGAGGATGTCGACGTCCTCGCGCAGTCGGCGGTTCTCTCGCCGCAGCGCGGCCAGTTCCTCGCGTTCGCTGCTGGTCAGGCCTTCGCGCTCGCCCGCGTCGACCTCGGCCTGGCTGACCCACAGCCGTACTGCCGTCTCGGTCAGATCGAAGTCCTTGGCGATCTGACCGGCCGAGCGGTCACCGCGCCGGCACAGCTCGACGATCTCCGCCTTGAACTCCGGCGTGAACGAACGGCGAGGGCGAGGCTTCTTCTTCCCCATGCTCTCCATGATGGACATCCTCCCGGGGCAGAACCCCTGATCTCTGATGTCCGTCAAAGCGGATCAAGCCCAGATGTAGCCTGTCTGCCACTAACTGGCACGCATGCATGTATCAAGGAGGAGCGATGTTCGACCTCATCGTCATCGCGCACGTCCCCAAGGCCGAAGACATCACTCCGGTCGCTGACGCCCTGGCCCGAATGCGCCCGCTGTGCCTTGCCGAGGACGGCTGCGTCAGTTGGGAGGCTTACCACTCGCACGAGGATCCGGCACGCTTCGTCCTGGTCGAGCGCTGGGCGACTCGGGAGCGCTGGGAGACCCACGATGCCGGCGAAGCCATCCAGAAGATCTACGTGCCCGAGATCATGCCGCGCATCGAGCGTGAGGTGCACCCGAGCACTCCGGTACGACTCTGAAGCCAGGGGCTGCCTTGAGCCGTGAACAAGCTGTTCGACGACTCTTCCGGCGTGCGTTCGGCGGCTGGTAGGAGCAAGTCTGGCATGATGCGGCCCCTTAACTCATGGCCGGTGAGGGAGAGTTGAGGGAGTTGTCGAGCTGTTCGGGCCGGGAGGCATGGCCTGGCCTGGCCCCACCAGCAGGCCCGGCCGGCCCGTATCCGGAGCATCTGCGGGAGCAGAAGGCGCGCAGTCGGGTGTGTTTTCATGAGCGGCGCCGTGCGACTCAGACCTCGGGAAGGGATGGATCGGGTGTCCAGGGGTTTGGTGCGCTGATGGACCAGCGTTCGTGGTCTCGCCAGTCCCCGTCGATGTAGAGGTAGGCGGGCGACACCCCTTCGTAGCGGAATCCCAGCCGCTGGACCAAGGCCAGGGACGCTTTGTTCGCCGGCTGAATGCTGGCCTCCAGCCGGTGGAGCCGCAGGTCGGTAAAGGCGTGCTGCAGGGTGGCAGCGAGCCCTTCGGTCATGTACCCGTGCCCTGCGGACGGGGCGAAGGCCGCATAGCCGAGGGACGCGCCCTGGTACCGGCCCCGGATGATCGAGTTGATGTTGACCGTGCCGGCGGCTGCGCCGGTCTCCCGGACACGGACCAGAAAGCCCAGGTTGCTGCCGTCGTCAAAGCGGCGCATCCAGACCTGGAACTCCTCCGCGGTCGCGGGTAGCTGCATCCATGGCAGGTGCAGCTCGGAGCTGGCCTGCACGAGCGAGCAGAACTCGTCTTGATCGGAGAGGGTGAGCGGGCGTAGTTCGACCCGTGACGGCATCTTGAGCATGGACCAACGTTAGGACCTGTGAGCAGTGGGTCACCCGAGGGATCTACTACTGGGACGATCTTGGCGTGGGTCGTGATGATTTGACCGGCGCGCAGTGGCCGGTGCCGGAGCCGTTGATGTCGGTCGGGAACAAGCGGGGTCGGCCACCGAAGTGGACGAAACAGCAGCTCATCAATGGGGTCCGGGGGCGGACCGGGGATCCGTGGCGGGACGTGCCCGAGCGGTACGGCAAGTGGGAAACCGTGTACGGGTTGTTGCCGCCGGCAACAACGATGGAACCTGGGCGCGGATCGTGACCGATCTGCAGGCCCGGGCCGACACCGAGGGCCTGATCACCTGGGATGTCTCGGTCGACTCGACCATCTCCCGTGCACATCAGCACGCCGCCAGTGCGCGGAAAAGGCGGGACGAGCAGAAAGAACGCCGGGCGGCGGGGCGACTCACCGCGGTTCACACCGGTGCTGGCGAGCATCCGGGTGCCTCGGCCTGGTGGCGGCCGTTCGCGTACCCGGCCGGGCCGGTACGGGCGGACAACCCCACTCCTCGCACGCCAACCGTGCCTACGTGCAGACGCGGCATCCGGCACACCATCCCGAAGAAGAAAGACCACAAGGCTGCCCGCCTGCACAGGAGTTCACGCGGCGGACTGCCTCCGGGCTTTGACGAGGTCCGCGACAAAGAGCGCAACACGGTGGAGCGAGCCATTGGCAAGCTCAAGCCGTTCAGAGCCGTCGCCACGCGATAGGACAAGCGAGGGTGCGTCTACCTCGGCACCATCGCCGCCGCTCTCTTCATCGGGATCCGCTCGTGACAGGCCTCTATGAGAGGGAAGCACCACTACCCATAACCGGGCGTGCTGCGCGCAGATTCCCGTTTTCGCTGTGACATTCCCCCAACCCTGGGCGCCTTCTCAACATGGCTCTCACCTGGGCATACTCCACGCCTGCCACGTCTCAAACACGCCCGGTGCGGCGGTTAGTGGGAGGGCGCCTCCGTGATCGCTCAGCCTCAATGATCGGCTCACACCCTCGCTGTCCTCGCCACAAGGCCATGTGGCACATCGGCTTCACATGCACATCTCTGATCTCGGCAAGGCACGGAACAGCACGGCACGATCGACAGACATTGGAGTACAGGGTGACTCAAGCCCCCACCACGTCAACCGACAGCGTCTCTGGGGAAATCGGTGACGCACGCCCCTGGCTGGTACGGCTAGGGCTGCTGCTGGAGTCCGGACCTCAACGGGAACTGGCTCTCGCCGGCTTCGTCAACCAGCTCGGCACCGCGGCCTTCCTGGCGACCGTGCCGCTGTACGCCCTGCGGGTGATCCATCTGTCCATCGGGCAAGTCGGCCTCGGCCTCAGTGTCGCGGGGGTGGTCGGTCTGATCGCCGGCATCCCGGTAGGTCATCTCGCCGACCGCCGCGGCCCGAAGGCCATCTTTCTGATCACTCTGTTGATCCAGGCCCTTTCCATGACGTCGTTGCTGTTCGCCGACTCGTTATGGCCGTTCGTCCTCGCTGTGGCCGTGACGGACCTCGCCGGCTCGTCCGGCGGTGCGGCACGTGGCCCGATGATCCGCCGCTTCGGCGGTGACGAGGTACCGAAGTTCCGCTCCTACCTGAGATCGGTGGCCATGCTCGCCAGCACATTCGGCGCGCTGGCGGCCGGTGCGGTGGTACAGATCGGCAGCGACTTCGCCTACCGCGCCCTCATCTTCGCCAACGCGCTGACATTCATCGGCAGTGCCGCCGTCCTGGTCAAGCTGCCGAAGCTCGAACCCCTGCCGTCCCCGCGCAAGGAGGACCGGTGGATCGCGCTCAAGGACAAGCCGTACGTGGTTTTCGTCGTGCTCGATGGCATCATGTGGATCCAGAGCGAGGTGCTGTCGTTCGCCCTGCCACTGTGGGTGGTCCTGCACACGGACGCACCACGGTGGTTCGCCGGTCTGGCGATCGCCGTCAACACCGTGATGGTGGTGTTCCTGCAGATCCGGACCAGTCACGGGATCAAGGGCGGCACGGTCGCCGGCCGGGCCATCCGCCGCGCAGGGCTGGCGTTCCTGATCGGCATGGCGGTCATCGCCGCAGCCTCCGGAGTACCCGGCTGGGTCGCGGTGACGATCATGATGGTCGGCGTCGCCATTCACACGGTGGGCTCACTGTGGCATGCGGCCGGATCGCTGGAGCTGCGGTTCCGGCTGGCTCCCGCACACGCCCAGGGCCAGTACTCCGGAGTGTTCGGCATGGGCATGGGCCTGTGCTACGTCGTCGCACCGAGCCTGCTGGGCCTGCTCTGTGTGACCTGGGGGGCGCCCGGCTGGCTCGTGATGGGTGGTGTGTTCGTCGCAGCTGGTCTCGCCATGCCGTACGTGATCCAGTGGGCGGGCCGCAGCCGCGAGATAGTGGGCATCGCTGACTGAGCTGCCGCGCAGGACCCGGAAATCCCTCGATTCGATCGGTCACGCATCACGCTGGCGTCGACTGTCCCGGATCGCCCTGGAGTAGAAGCAGGAGTGACTCTCGATCGGGGAGGCAGGGCCTAGTCATTCCTCGTCCTCGAAACTCCAGCGGAGGGCGACTTGTGCGGCGGGAGCAAGTGCACGCACGGTGTCGTGAGTCCCCTGTTCGATCTGGTCGGACCAGCGGCCAAAGCCGGACACAATGGCACTCCCCCGTGAGCAGTCCGTCATGAAAGGCTGATCGGCATGGTCGGGCCGTCCGAGAACCCAGAGCTCTGGGCGTTTCTGAAATCACTGCGTTACGGCGACATCCTTCGGGGCACCGTCGCTGCGATCGAACCGTTCGGTGTGTTCGTGGCACTGGACGACGGACCTGACCACCCGGTCTTCCCCGGCGTCGGGTTCATCGGGATACCCGAACTGTCCTGGCGACGCTTCGAAGCGGCCTCGGATGTCGTTCGGGTCGGACAGCGCGTTTCGTGTGCGTTCCTCCAATTCGACACATGGAACGCAGAGGCCAGGCTGTCCTTGCGAGCGACGCAGCCTGACCCCTTCCAGATATTCGCCGACGGCATTGCCGTGGGCCAGGAACTACAGGGACGGGTCACCAAACTGGTGCCGTTCGGCGTCTTCGTTCAGGTCGCCGAGGCAATCGAGGGGCTTGTCCACCTGCGAGAGCTCACCTGCACCCCCGTGGATGCTCCAGAGGATGTCGTCCAAGTCGGTGAGGACGTTACGGTCGTCGTCACGGAGATCGACCGAGAATGCCGCAGACTGTTCCTGTCCCGGCGACAGAGTCCATCCGGCCTCCGGTGACGCCACCCTGCTGCCTTGGTCAGCCATCGGTCTGCACTCAGGAATCAGGGCTCCGGACTCCGGACTCCGGACTCCGGACTCCGCCGGAGAACCTCGGTTTTCGCGGGCCCCGGATGGAGGTGAGACGGGCGGAGAGCCTGGCACGCACGGCGATGGCCCGGCGCTCATAAGGATACGTCGGGGTGGAGGCGTCCGATGGTCCACACCCGTTGGCGTCGTACGGCGAGGGCGGTTATGGCGAGGAAGCCGGCCGTGAAGAGGAAGAGGACGACGAAGTCGCGCAGCAGGTTGGCGGTGAGTCCGCCCGATACGGTGACCCGCAATCCGTCGACCAGGTAGGTCATCGGGAGCAGCGGGTTCAGCACCTGGAAGAAGGCCGGCTCGGTGGGCAGCGGATAGAGTCCGCCGGAGGCCGTGAGCTGGAGGATGAGCAGGACCAGCGACAGGACATCGCCCGGCACCCCGAAGACGGTCCGCAGGCAGTGATCGACGGCGACGAAGGCCGCTGCCGCGGTGACCAGGAGCGCAATCATCGCGAAGGGGTGGACAGGACTGAGCCCGAGGGTGAGGTCGACGACCCCGTAGAGCACCAGGGCCCCCACGGCGCCGAGCACCGCCGCCGGAAGCCATCCCGCGACAGCGGTGGTGAACGCACCGACCCGGCCGGCCAGGGCACGGGTATTGAGCGGGCGCAGCAACAGGTAGGCGAAGAGGCCGAACACCCATAGGGCGATGCCGAAGAAGAACGGGGCCAGGCCACGTCCGTAGACCCCCGCCGGGTGCAGGTTGCCGCGGTCGATGTGTACGGGCGTGCCCAGTACTTCGGCGGCGTGGGCGACCTGGTCGGGGCTGGTACGGGGAATCTTGTGCAGTCCCTGGTCCACGGTGCGGGAGACGTCGGAGGCGCCGTCGTGCGCCTGGTCTGCGGCGGAGCGCAGGGTTCCGGAGCCCTTTTCCAGGGTGCCCAGCCCGTCGACCAGGCCGCGCGCGCCATCGGCGGCGCTGTGGGAACCGGTGTCGACGAGGCGGAGCGGGGTGTGCAAGGCCAGGACATCACTCCGGAGTGAGCCGATGTCGCCCTGGAGGCGTTCGGCGTCGCGAAGGGCGCGGCGGGCGTTGTTCTCGGCGGCGGCGGCCCGGCCGTCGAGTTCGGTGGCGGTGGAATCCAGTTCGCGGGCGTGGCTGAGGGCGCCCCGGTAGGCGGGGTCGTTCCGTAGTTCGGGGTGGGAATCGGCGAGATCGGTGAGGTCGCCCACGGCGCGGGAAGTGCCGTTGCGGGTGGCGCCGGTGGCGGTGTGCACCGCGTCCAGGCCGTCGGTGGTCAGCCGGGCGGTGGTCACCAGGGCGGAGACGGCTCCGGGCAGGCGGTCGGCCGCGGCCCGGTCGAGACGGCCCGAGAGGTCGTCGATCTGGCCGGCGGCACGGGCGATCTGCCGCGCTCCGGCGGAGACACCGTCGGCGCCGTCGTGCAGGGTGGACGTCGCCGACGCGACCGTGGAAGTGCCCTGCTGTGCCACGCGGGTGGCCCCTACCAGCCGGTGTGCGCCATCAGCCGCGGTGGCCAGCTTGCCCCGCACGTCCGACAACTCCCCGTAGACGCTGCGCACATAGGCGGCGTGGGTGGCGGAGTTGACCTGCTCCTGCAGCTTGTTCTGCACCACCTCGGTCATGATGCCGGCGATGTAGTTGTGGGCATCGTTGAGTTCGATGTGGATGCCCGCCTGTTGCGGGCGGGTGTCGGCACCGGTGGCGAGTTTGCTGCTGAAGTCGGGCGGGATGGCGATGGTGAAGAAGTAGCGGCCGTGCTCCAGGCCGTCCCGGGCCTCGCCGGGGCCGACGAAGTGCCAGTCGAAGGTGCCGGACGCCTTGAGCTGTTGGACCAGTTGGTCTCCGGCGTTCACCCGGCGGCCCTGCTGCGCATGTGCCAGGTGGTCCTGGTTGACGACGGCGACCGGCATGCGGTCGGTCTTGCCGTACGGATCCCAGTTCGCCCAGAGGTACATGGCGCCGTACAGCAACGGCACCAGGCAGAGCAGGACGGGGACCAGTCGGCGCATCGGGCCGCGGAAGCGCCGGAGTTCCAGGAGCGCCAGCTTGACGGCTTTCATATGTCGGCGTCCTCTCGGACAGCGGCCGTCCCGGCCGGGAAGCGGTCACGGCTCCGTTGCGGCAGTGACAGCGCGATCAGGCCGGGGGTGGTGGGAGTGGGCGGGAGCGGGGGCGGGCGGAGGCAGCCGGCCAGCACCGTGGGTCCGTGGTCCTGGACCCGGTGCAGGGCCTCCCACACGGGACCGTGCGCTTCGGGCGGCAGGCCGTCGTCTACGTCGTCGATCACGAGGGCGCGGGGCTGTTCGGCGAGGGCCAGGGCGGTCGCCAGCAGCAGCCCGTCGGCGGGGCCGAGGTCCTCGACCAGGTCTGCCCCGCGTGGGGCGAGGTCCAGGGTCTCGCATGCCTGGCGGATACGGCGCTCCGTCACACCGGGGCTGGTCAGGCAGCGTTCGGCCATCACCTCTCGCACCCGCAGCCGTCCTTCGAGATCGATCGCGGGCGCGGCCCGGGCGATGGCGACCAGCCTGCGTACCCGGCGCCCCTCGGCGGGCAGGACGTGCCCGCCGACCCGGATGGCTCCGCCGGAGAGCCGCATCCGCCCGGCGAGCGCGAGCAGCAGAGAGGTACGCCCGGATCCGGCCGGGCCGTGAGCGACCAGCAGTCCGCCCGCCGGCACGTCCAGGTCCACTCCCTCGAACACCGGGCCTCTCGGCCCCCGCACACTCGCCCCGCGGGCCACCACGTCCACTCCAGCAGCTGTCATACAGCAACTTGTAGCCGGGGCTGAGCCGGCCAACCCACGCCTGTAGCAGGAGAGTTGTGATGCTCTTCACGTGTGTTGGCGGTAGCCCCGGGACCCAAGGGGGATGAGCGGATCCAGGTCCCGGCGGCCGCCCTGGGGCAGCTGCCTGCGAGCCAGCCCGGTCCTGGTCCTGGTCCTGGTCCTGGTCCGTGAAGCGGAACTCGGGCCCGTGCCCGGCCTGACTGCGAGGCGGCGGGAACCACCGGTGGGGCAGGTATCGCTGTGCACCCTCAAGTCTGACTCAGATAGCTGCGCTCTCCCCCTGCGTTCCGTACGTTGGAAATACCGAATGCTCGGAGTGCCGAATGATCGAGGTACCGGGTACTCGATGTACCAGAAGCTCGATGTACTGAATGCTACGAACGGAGACCGATGAAGACTCGCCTCAGCCGTCTGGCCTCACGCGCCGCATCATTCCTGCTGCACGGACGCCGGCCCCGGTTCGACCATTCCGAAGCTCACCGCGCCGCCCGGCCCCACCGCGACGCAGGACTGATCGACCACTACTGCCCCTCTTCCCCGGTGCAAGGCCCCATGTGACCACACGCCTCGGAGGAGGCGGGGCATTCCTGGATCCTGCGATCGGTCCGGTGTCGTCCTCTGCGGGGCAAGGAGCTCCACACCTTGGGCACCGGCCTCCTCCGCGCCCTTGGCGACACCCGCACCGTTCGCCGTCCCCCGCGCCTACGACGGCGACCTGACGGAGCGCCGGAACAGCACCCGCACCTGGGCCTTGCTGCCCCGATAGCTCTGGCCGCCAAGGCCGCCACGGGCATCCCGGCCACCCCGGCCACCCCGGCCACCCCGGCCACAGGAGGACTCCTGGGGCCGGACCTTTTCTCCGTGCACCAGCCCCCCGTGGCCGGTCGCCGAGGTGCGGCGAACGAGTAGGACCTCTTCATAATATTTCGGTAGCGACTGAGCGGTACCGACGATGCAGAGGTGCGCGGGTGAGAGCGGTTCGGAAATCCGGAGTCGGCGGCATTATGAGAATCCGTCCGACACCGCGGTGGGTCGTTCCTCTGTTCACGACCCTTGGGGTAGCACTGGTCCCCTGGACCCTGTATCTGGCGTTCACGCTTCCCCGGCGGGCCACGTTGGCTTCCTACGACGCACCGTGGGTGGGATTCGACATCGGCCTGGCCGCCGTCATCCTGCTGACGGCGGTGCTCGCCCACCGACGGCACCGGCACCTGGACCTTGCGGCCGTGGCGGTGACGACCATGCTCGTGGTCGATGCCTGGTTCGACGTGATGACCACGCCCCTTGGGGAGGCGGGTGGCATTCTCGTCGCATTGGCCACCGCCTGTCTGGTCGAACTTCCTCTTGCGGTGCTGTCGTTGTGGATCGCGCTGACCGCCGGCGACCTGACCGGCACCGGGCACCCGCAACCGCCTGGCCCGGAAGGCCGTACCCACCGGGCGCCCCCGAGCACGTCCGCATGACGTTGCCGCCACAGGCCGGGTATCTGATCCTTGGCGAGGCTTCACGCTCTTGGTATGGCTTCGTCCGTTAATATGCCCTGTAAATACGCACCCATTGGCCCATACCGGGTGAAAACTGCCTCTCGGGGCATCGGCCGTCGCATGGCGCAACCGGCCATCGCACGGTGCATCAGCGCGGGGTTCGCTCGCTTCCTGTGGGCGTTCCTGGTGGGCCGGGTGCGATCAACGGTGGGCATAGCCCCCGCGCCGACCGCCTGTCTCTGGTGGCGCGTCGCCGGTCGACGGTGACCGTTGCCGGTTGCCGGTTGCCGGTTGCCGATTGCCGATTGCCGATTGCCGATTGCCGATTGCCGGAACGCCTGCAGCCATCCGAAGCAACGGTGCTCCCACCGGTGTACACACGGGCGTTCAGAGGGAGAGGACACTGCGTGAGCGTGCAACAGGTGGGCGTCGTCGTCCACGAAGGGCGTCCCGCCGCCGTAGCGGCCGCCGACGTCGTCCGACGGTGGTGCGTACGCCAGGGCGTCGGCTGCGTCGCCATTGATGTATGGAATCCGGACGAGCAACGGCGGGACGCGCGTGAGGAGGTCGACGCCGCCGGCGGCCCCGACCTGATCGTCACACTCGGAGGGGACGGCACCTTCCTCCGTGGAGCGCGCCTGGCCGCGCAGAACGACGCTCTGGTCCTCGGCGTCGACCTCGGCACCCTCGGCTTCCTGACCGAAGTCCCCGCCGACGACGTCGAATGCGCGCTGGACACCATCCACGGCGGTCAGGTGGATGTCGAGACCCGTCTGATGCTGACGATGCGGGCGTCCCGGCCGCTGGGACTCCCCGAGGGAATGGAAGCGCTCCTGCGCTACGGCCGGGGTCCCGCGCTCCCTCCGCCGCTGGTACGCACCGACTGCGCCGTCGCCCGCGACTGGGGTGTGGCGCTCAACCTGACGGCCCTCAACGACATCGTCCTGGAAAAACTCGCCCGTGACCGGCAGGTTTCCCTCGGTGTGTACCTCTCGGGCCGACTACTCGCCTCCTACTCCGCCGACGCAGTCCTGGTCGCCACGCCCACCGGATCCACCGCCTACAGCTTCGCCGCCGGCGGCCCGGTCATCTCCCCCGCAGCCGATGCCATCGTCTTCACCCCCGTCGCCCCGCACATGACCTTCAACCGCTCGGTGGTCGCCGCCCCCGACGAGGCCGTTGCCCTGCGCGTCCTGGGACACTCCGGCCGCGCGGCGGTGAGCGTCGACGGCCAGTTGCGCGGCGTCCTCGACCCGGGGGACTGGATCGGCGTCTACGCGGCTCCGCAGCGTCTGCGTGTCGTACGACTCGGACCGACCGATTTCTACGGCCGGCTGCGGGAGCGCATGCGCCTGACCGACGCCCCCGCCGCAGCCGACACCGACGTGACCCCCTTGTGGCCCCACACCACCCCGCCCCCCGCAGATCTCGCGCACCTGCGTCTCCCGCCACTCCCCCTGGACGTGGACTGATCTGAGCCTGGGCGACCCGCCCTTACGTCGCCGCGGTGCAAACCCGGAAAGCAGAGGTGGCGTGAGGTGTGGAGAGGTGGGGCAATCGCCCTGGCCTCGGTCACCAGCGTCAGGTGTGCACAGGTGGATGAGGCCTCTTCACCGCGACACCCACGGGCATAGCTTCCTCGGTCCAGTGGCTACGGCTCCACTGATCCGGCCCCGCCTCCGACCCCTTCCCCGGCTTCCTCACCGTCTCCGTCCCCGCCGGATACGTGTTGCGCCGACCGGGCCGCGATGTCCTGGAGTGCCGCCAGATGGGCCTGCAGCGCGAGGTGTCCGTCGCGGCTCAAGTTCAGCCAGGTACGGGGGGTCTTGCCGACGTAGCCCTTCTTCACCTCGACGAGTCCTCGTTTACCCAGCGTGCCGATCTGTTTGGACAGCGCCGAATCCGACAGGTTCAGGGAGTCGCGGACGAACTTGAACTCGGCCCATCGAGTGGCTGCCAGCAGTGCGGTGATCGACAGGCGGGTGGGGTCCAGCAGCAACGGGTCGATTTCAGGAGCGGTCATGGGCGTATCCGAGGTGGCCGAGGCTCTTGAGTCGCTCGGACTGACGGTTGGACTGGAGCACCGTCGCCAGCCCGAGAGCAATCCCCATCAGCAGGTGCCAGTACGGGATGTAGGTCAGGAGTACCCCACACGTCAGGATCACCACAGCCGCGACCCCGAAGAAGACGACCATCCGCCGGTGAGTTCGGCGCTCCGCCAAGCCCGGCGGGATGATCCCCCGCATCTGCAACCCCGGAGGAAGACCGAGCAGACTCCGCCCCCATCGCGTGTACTGGCCGATGAGAAACGCCGTTGTCAGGGGCGCCAGAACTCCGAAGCACCACGGCCACCACCGTTCCAGATGGAGCAGCGGCAGCAGGTCGGGGGTGGCGAGGACCAGGAACAGATGCGCGCCCCAGGCAATCGAGAACCAACGGGGCTGACGTTGCGCCTCTATCGCCTGGTCACGTCGCCGCTGGACGTCCTCCAGGGCGCGGGCTGCGTGTTCGGCATCGAGCTCAGGGGACACGGGCCACCTCCGAGGGCGGGGTCGTGGGGCAGCAAAGCACTTGCCTGAGTGGAAAGCTACCAACCACTTTCTCCGCAGGCAAGTGCTTGCCCCAACGGGAAGCGCCAGCACTGATGGGGCTCGTGTGGTGATTGGAGCGAAAGAGCGGGACCATACGGTCTGTCCCTTTTCAGTGGACAGAGGGTGTGTGAACCGCGTAAGTTCCGCCTGCCGCTTGGACCGTTTCGGGGAGAGACGTCCCACTGCGTGCACAAACTCACTGCTCCTGAACCCGTGGGGGGTTTCGCATGTCTGACATGCCCGTCGCACCACTGCCGCCGCCATCCGGCTGGTCCGTTCCGCCCGGTCCGCGAGCCGTTCTCCGCTCGCCGCTAGGACTCTCGAAGGCCGTGATGGTCCTGCTCGGCCTCGTCATCGGCGCGGATCTGTTCGCGCTGTGGCAGGGCCGGCATTCGTACGAGCTGGTCCGCAGACTCATCCGCAACTTCGGCTCCGTGTCCTCGCGGGAGATCGGCCAGGCGGACGCGCTGTACGAGGCGTCCGGCACCGTGCAGCTCGCGACCACCGTCGCGACCGCCGTGGTCTTTGTCGTCTGGTTCCACCGCACCCGCGTCAACGCAGAGGTCTTCGCCCCCGAGTACCACCGGAGGAAGCGTGGCTGGGCGATATGGGGCTGGATCGTGCCGGTGGTCAATCTGTGGTTTCCCCGGCAGATAGCCACCGACATCTGGAATGCCAGTGCCGACGACAAGTCCCGGTCCAGGGGGCTGCTCAACTCGTGGTGGGCGCTGTGGATCGTGAACCTGGTCTTCGGACGCCTGGCCGGCCAGCGGTTCGCGAGGGCCGCGGAACCGGAAGAGATCAAGGGGGCGATCGCTGGGCTCATGGCGAGCGACGTCTTCAACATCATGGCCGCCGTCCTTGCCATCTTCTTCGTACGCCGCCTCACCCGCATGCAGCACGAGAAGGCACTGCGAGGGCCTGCGCTCTGACAACACCCGCACTCTGACGGCAGCGGGCCATCGGGTGCTCACGGGCCCGGCTCCGGCCGGGGTCGGGCCATCGACCGCTCGTCTGCCGTCTGCCGTCTGCCGTCTGCCGTCTGCCGGAGGACGAGCCCGCCGCATTCATCGCACTGCTGCTTCCTCGGTCAGCTCCTCCTCCTGACTGCGAGGTGCGGCATCTCCACCGGGCGGCCGACGGCTACGGTCACCGAGGTGCCGGGGCACGGAAACACATGGTCACGGAGACACACGGTCGCAGAGACCGGACAGGGTCATGCACAGCGGCCAGCCGCGGTCATGCGCAGAGACGGCACGGTCATAGCGGCCGGGCGAGGAGGTCCTGTTGCGGCAGGGGCCGGTGCAGTGCGAGGAGGGCCTGGTCGTCCTGGGGTGCGCCGCCGCTGTGGCGGCTGACGTCACGGGCGAGGAAGTCGAGGACCGTCGAAGGTTCCGGGAAATGGCCGGTCTGGCGCCGGTAGGACTGCATCATGTGGGGGACGCGCTCGGCGGGGTCGTAGAAGACGCCGGCCGGGTCGCGGGCCTCGGTGACACCGTCGGTGAAGCACAACAGCATCGCCCCAGGTGGGAAGGGGTGCGTCTCCACGGGTGAGGTCCAGGCCCCGAGGGCGGTGACGCCCAGGGGCGGCGCTTCCTCCTTCGGCTCCAGCAGGAACGCTCGGCCGTCCGCGTGCAGCAGCAGAGGTGCGGGGTGGCCGCGGTTGACGATGTGGACCTGGGCCAGGTCGGTGGCGAACTGAACGATCAGGGCGGTGGTGAACCCCTCCGTTGCATCCAGGCCCTCCCGGCGCTGGCTTTCGCGCAACAGGGCCTCCTCCATGCAGTCCACCAGAGCGGGCAGGTCAGGTTCGTGGTCGGCGGCGTAGCGGAAGACCCCGATGTCGACGCTGACCGCCGTGACGGCGGACAGTCCCTTGCCCCGCACGTCGCCGATCATGGCGCGCACCCCGAACGGCGTCTCCTGCATCACATAGAGATCGCCACCGATCAGTGCCATGTCTTCGGCCGGTACGTAGCGGGCGGCGATCCGCAGGTCCCCCAGCCTGCTCGGGGGTCTGGGCAGCACAGCGCGCTGGGCGACCTCCGCGGCGTAGCGTGCCCGGCTCGCGCTCACATGCTGGGTGCGCAGCGACCGGTTCAGTCCGACCGCCAGCACGGTGACAGCCGCCAGGGTGATCTGGACGGCCGCGTCGCCCTGCCAGTCGTAGCTTCCGTCGGCGAACGCCAGGCCCCCCTGCACCATCATCGCCGTCAGGCCGATGCCGACGATGCCGACCGGGCTGAGCAGCGAGACCGCTGTCACCGGCGCCACGGCCAGCAGGGCAGCGGACGACACCGAAGGAGGCGTCAGCAGATTCACCAACGCCGCGAGAGCGATCACCGCGGCGGGAACCAAGCGGCGTACCTGTGACCACACGGGCAACACCCTCATCAGGTCATTATCAGGTCATTCTGCCCTCCCGGCGGCCTCGTGGCAGCGGGGCCGACCACAGTGACACTCCACTGCGGCCGAACGGCCCAATGCCCCGGGCCGGGGCGGACCGATACGGCGCCCCATACGGCGACCGATACCGCGACCGAACGATCAACGGCCGGTGTACACGACGTCGCGGTCCCGTACACGCAATGTCGCGCTCCGGTGCAGGCGACGTCGCGGTCCGGTGCAGGCGATGCCGCCGTACGGAACCGGGTGCAGGCGAAAACAGATAGCTGCCCGGGGCCGGCGCCGCATACGTTCGGCGGCATGACTGACAAGCGCCCTGGGCATCCACGGCTCGCCGCGCTCTACGATCCGCTCGACCCAGATCGCAGTGATCTCGATGCCTACGTCCGGATGGCGGAGGAGTTCAGGGCACATCGGGTGCTGGACATCGGCTGCGGCACAGGAGTGTTCGCCCTCCTCCTGGCCGATCGCGGGATCGAGGTGGTCGGCATCGATCCCGCCGAGGCGTCCCTCGATGTCGCCCGGGCCAAACCGGGCAGTATGCGAGTGCGCTGGATCTGCGGTGATGCCACAGCCCTCCCGCCACTGCAGGTCGACCTGGCGACGATGACAGCGAACGTGGCCCAGGAAATCGCCGATCCGTCGTTGTGGCGCAAGACTCTGCAGGGTGCCTACGAAGCGCTGCGGCCCGGCGGACATCTGGTGTTCGAGACCCGGGATCCGGCGAGACGCGCCTGGGAGGAATGGCACCGCGAAAGCTCCTACCGCGTGACGCGGATTCCAGGCGTCGGGGCCGTCGAGAGCTGGGTCCAGCTGATCGAGGTGAGCCTGCCGCTGGTGACCTTTCGGGGTACCTGTGTGTTCGCTGCGGACGGGCAGGTGTTGACCTCGGATTCGACGTTGCGCTTCCGTGAGCGGCAGGAGATCGAGCAGGACCTGATCGCGCACGGCTTTGCGGTGGAAGACGTGCGCGATGCCCCTGACCGGCCGGGCCGAGAGTTCGTCTTCGTCGCGCGACGTCCATGACCTGGAGTCACGACGTCCATGACCTGGAGTGGAGGAGGAACGAGAGCGCACGGCGACCTGGAGGACCCAGGGCTTCGGCCGTCTGCGAGATCCTCCAGCAGAGCCGATGAGGCCGTCGCCCCTCCTCGTCAGCTGAGCCCCAGACCCAGACCCAGCCGCATCCGCACGTAATCGGCTCCCCCGGGTCCGGGCCGTCGCTCCCCGTCCACACACCAGCTGTGCCGGTCGTAGAACCTCCGGGCCCGGGCGTTGCCCTCCCATGCCTCCAGAACCCCGCCGCCGAATCCGCCCGCCACAAGCCTTCCGGTGAACGCACGGTGCAGCGCACCGCCTGTCCCGCGTCCCCAAGCGTCCGGATGGACGTGGATCTGGAACAACTGGCGAAAGACCGATATGTCGATGTCGGAGTCCTTCGGCGGTCCCATCGCGAGGGCCCCTACCACCCTGCCCTCAGGGTCCAGCGCGCACAGTGCGGTCATGCCGGGCGACACAATGGCCCTTTCCCACCCGTTCCGTCGTTTTTCCCGTGCCAGCGGGTCGGCCAGTTCCGCTGCGGCCACCCCACCCGCGGCGTAGTAGGCACTGCGGGCCCGGGTGTGGATGTCCGTCATCGCTGCCACGTCCTCGGCCGATGCCTCTCGCACTCGAATGCTGTCGTCCATGAGCCGTCTCCCCTCCTCAGCTGGTGTGAGCGGGGGCCGCGTCAGGGAGGAGGCCGCCGGCCGGCCAGAGGGGGTCGGGGAAAGCGGCGGCGTCGGAGCCGGAATCGGTCTCGGAATCGGCTCCGGTGTCGGTGTCGGTGTCGGGCATGAGGGTGGTGAGCATCTGCTGTGTCGTCCTGGCGTTGTCGATGGCGCGGGGCAGCATGACGCTTTCGTAGGCGTCGAGGGCCTTGTCGATGGTGGGGTGGCCGATGACGGCTTGGGCGAGTTCGGCACCGTCGAGCAGGGCGAGGTTGGCGCCGACGCCGGCGGGTGGCATCAGGTGGGCGGCGTCGCCGAGCAGGGTGATGCCAGGCACGCGCGGCCACACGTGGGGAACGGGAAGGACGAACATGGGCCGGTTGAGGAAACCGCCCTCGTTGTCGCGCAGGATGTCCAGCAGGCTCTCGTCCCAGCCCTGATAGAGGGCGAGGAGGCGGCTTCGTACGGCCTCGGTGTCGTCGAGGTCGAGGCCGGTGTGCCAGTCCAGGGGGCCGCGGAAGGTGATGTAGGCGCGGACATGTCCGTTGCTGTTGCGCTGCAGCACCAGGCTGCGGCGGCCCGCCTTCGCCGTCATGGTGCCGCCACCGACCAGGCCGGCGATGCCGGGGTGACGGTGGTCGACGTCATTGAAATGGGCTTCCACCATCGTGACACCGGCGTAGGAGGGTTGGGCATCGGAGAGCGCGGGGCGTACCCGGGACCAGGCACCGTCGGCGCCGATGACCAGGTCGAAGTCCTCCACGGCACGGTCGTGGTGGTGCAGTCGGGCTTTGCCGTGGGGCAGCTGCGTGACGGCCTGCACGGAGTGGTTCCAGCGGACCGTATTGGGGGCGAGGGAGTCCAGCAGGAGGGTCCGCAGCCGGCCGCGGTCGATCTCTGGCCTGCCGAGATCGTCTTCGTCGGCCTGATCGTGGCGTACCAGGGCTGCATGACGGTCGTAGAGGCGCCACTCCTGGCCGTCGGGCCGGGACAAGGCGAGGAACCGGTCGAAGAGTCCGGCGGCGCGCAGGGCGACCTGGCCGGTGTCTTCGTGGATGTCGAGGGTGCCGCCCTGCGAGCGGGAGTGGGGACCGGCCTCACGCTCGAAGACCGTCACCGGCAGGCCCCGCTGCTGCAGGATTCTCGCGCAGACGAGGCCACCCGGGCCGGCACCGACGATCGCGATGCGAGGGGTGGTGGACATGAGTCACGCTCCGTTCCAGGGATGAAGAGTGTGCAGGTGCAGAGGGTGGACGTGCGGGGAGTGCAGGGGTGGATCGTGCAGGTGCTTTGTGGTGCTGCCCTGATACATGAGGCGGGGCGGCGGGCGTGCGGCACAGCTTCTGCGTCTTCTTCATCGGCGGCTTCCGACGGGCCGATTTCAGGCATGACAGATCAAACGTTCCGGTGACTCCGGGGCTCCCGGGGGCTTCGGTGAGGGAGCGGCCCGGTGCCGGCAGCTGGTTGGGCGCCGGCCGGGGTACCCCGGTCTCCCCCATCAACAGAAGCACAGCAGTTCCAAAAGTACAACTGCTCCGACTTTTTATCTGATCGCCTTGACGATCGAATCCTCTCAAGGGGATAAGGTGGGGGCATGGCCGAGACGACGACAGGGCGCCGCGAGCGCAAAAAGGCCCAGACCAGGCAAGCCCTGGCTGATGCCGCACTGCGGCTGTTCACGGAGCGCGGCTTCGACCAGGTCGGTGTACGCGAAGTGGCGGAGGCGGCCGATGTCTCGCTGAGTACGCTCTTCAAGCACTTCCCCAGCAAGGAAGCCCTCGTCTTCGACCTGGATACGGACATGGAGAGCGCTCTGGTCACCGCCGTCCGGGACCGAGCCCCGGGTCAGCCCGTTCTGCACGCCCTGCGCGACCACATGGTGCGCACCCGGACCGTCGTGCGGACCGACGACCCCACGTTTGCCCTCGTCGAATCCACCCCCGCACTACGGGACTACGCCCGGCGTATGTGGTCGCGCCACGAGAAAGCACTGGCCGCCGCCCTCGCCGATGCCACCGGCCTTGCCCCCCACACTCCCGCCGTCACCGGGCTGGCACGCTTCGCCCTGGAAGCCCCCGGCATCGCCCGCGCAAGCGAAGACCCGGCCCGGACCCTGCGCGACCTGTTCGCCCTGCTGGAGCACGGCTGGGCCACCACGCCCCTGGCCAGGCAGGAAGACCCTCCCGGCCAGGAAGGGTGACCACGGGTCCGGTCCGAGGTCGGCCTGTCGTTGTCGTCGCCTCTGACCTGCCGGGCACGCCGGGAACCGCAGCCGACGGGTTCCTGCGTGTACGGTGCCGGCTCAGCTCAGCCGGGCGGTGGCGTACACCTCCATGGCGTCGCGCTGATACTCGGCCAGGCCCGGCGCGATCGCGTCGTAGGCCGCGCGCCACTGCTCGTTCTCCACACAGGAACGGCCGATCGCACGGAACTCCGTGGCGGAGACCGCCCAGAGCTCCTTCAACATCCGGTACTGCGCATCGACTTCGGCCTGCGCCGGACCCGCGTCGGCGGGTGTACCGGCGGCCATCACCTCGGCCATCCGGATCATCTGCGCCGTGCGCGCCCGGTGCCCGGCCTCGATCTCGGCCTGGCTCATCGTCGAAGTGCGCTGCTCGACCTTCTCGGCAAGCTCCGGGAAGTCACGCAGGTTCTCTCCGTATTGGGTGGGCTGCACACCCTCGAACAGGTTCTCCGGTCGGTTGATGCTGGTCATGGGCCTGCCGTCCTTCCTGGATCGCTCCAGTTCGGTGATGGTGCGGGAGACGGTGCCGGCCAGCGCGTCAAGCCGGTCGCGCTCGGCGAGCAGCCGACGGAGATGGCCGCGCAGCGCCTCCAGCTCGTCGACCTGCGCGGCCAGGACCCGGCCGATCTCGGGCAGCCCCAGGCCCAACGCCCGTAGGACGAGGATCTGTTGCAGCAGCAGTAGCTGGCGCTCCTCGTAATAGCGGTGACCGTTGGTCCCGATCCGGGCCGGCGGCAGCAGACCGATCTCGTCATAGTGCCGCAGCGTCCGGGCCGTCACTCCCGACATCCGGGCGACCTCCGCGATAGGCCAGGCCATCTCCGCCTCCCTCACGAGTGCTTCACCGGGCCGGTCCCTCCGGCCCCTGGCCAAGACGGTAGAAGCTGCCGCAGGGGCAGCTTCAAGCGCCGCGCGCTGGCTTGGGGTATGAGGGGTGTCGCCGGTTGTGCATGGGCCGCTGATGTCGACGGTCGAGTCGAGGTGTACGCCGCGAATGGTCCCGGCAGCCCTTACCGAGCCGGCCGGCGGCTTCACCAGAACACTCAGGGCAGCGGGCGCCTTCCCCGCGGTGCGCTTCGGGAAGGGCTGACCGCTGGGGAAGGGCTGGCCCCTGGGGGCGGGCGGCGGCGAACGACGCTCTTCGCCGTCAGGTGGGAGTCGAGGCGGACGACGCAGGGCAGGCCTCCGCATCCGCCCGCCCCGGCTCGGCCGAGCGCTGTGACGCGATCACGGCGAGGGCGTCCTCAGGGGTCGCGTGGACCGGAGTCGTCACGCTGATTCCGGTCAGGTCGAGCAGGCGCAGCACCACTTCGGACACCGCCGCCAGGTGCAGGCTCCCGTCAAGGCGCTTGGCCTCGTTGGACGCACGAATGAGAATGTTCAACCCCGAGGAATCCATGAACGGCACGGCTCGCAGGTCCAACACCAGATACCGCCTGCCATGCACGATCTGGTTGGCCAGCTGGTGGTGAAGGGAGGTGCCGGTCTCGCCGTCAAGATCCCCCGACACGGTCACCACCGCCACCTCCGGCTCGGTGACCTTCACCTCGACGCTCAACTCGTAGGACTCGGACACGACCTCCACCTTTCCGTCGATCGGTTTCAGTTGATCGGATTCAGTTGATCGGTTGCCGTTGATCAGTGCCGCTGACCGGTGGGGCTCGCGTACCCCGTCATCCTTACTTCAGACAGAGCCGGAACAGCAGTCCGAGATGCTGTCGACGGCGGAGACACCCGGCGCGTGTCGGCGGGATACGTCTGAGGCGCAGGCCGAGTCGGGGAGCGCCCCCCGGCAGGCCACCCGGCAGCGCGGTCGGACTGCCTCAGCCGGCGAAAGACGCCAGGCCAGAGCCACGCCGGTATGGCCCGCCCGTCAGAATCGCAGCGCCGCGCGAGGTCCACGGATGGAGGTCTACGGATGCAGGATGACCTTCGTGTAGCCCTCGATGCGCTTGTCGAACTTGTCGTACGCGGAGGCCGCCTGGTCAAGAGGCAGTTCATGCGAGACGACGAAGCTCGGTGCCGCCCGGCCCTCGATGATCATGTCGCGCAGCTGTCGGTTGTAGCGCTTCACGTTGCACTGCCCGGTACCCATGCGCAGGCCCTTCTCGAAGAGCTTGCCGATCGACACCAGGAGCATGCCCCGCTTGGCCTGCTCGTCAGGGCCTCCCGGATCGGCCGGAACGTACAGGCCCGGCACACCGAGGGCGCCGGTGGCCCGCACCGTGCCGACGAGCGAGTTCAGGACCGTGGCCGGTTCCTCGCGGGCCATGCCGTGCGCCATCGCCTGATAGCCGACGGCGTCCACGCCCTTGTCCGTTCCTGCGCCGCTCGTCTGGTCCTTGATCTGCTGTACCGGGTCGCCCTCGGCGAAGTTGACCGGGACCGCGCCGATCTCCCGGGCTTTCTCCAGTCGCTCAGGGACCCGGTCGACGACGAAAACTTTGCTGGCTCCGCGCAGGAGAGCCGAGTAAGCAGCCATGAGCCCCACCGGCCCGCCGCCGTACACCGCGACGCTCTCCCCCGGGCGCACCTGGGCGAGTTCGCAGCCGTGGTATCCGGTGGGGAAGATGTCAGCGAGCAGCATGAAGTCGGTCTCGTGCTCGTTTCCCGGCGGCAGTTTCAGGCAGTTGAAGTCGGCGTAAGGAACGCGAAGATATTCCGCCTGGCCGCCTACCCAGGGCCCCATGGCGACATAGCCGTAAGCGCCGCCCGCAAATCCTGGGTTGACGGTCTGACAGAAAGCGGTATATCCCTCGACGCAATTGACGCAGAACCCGCAGGCGACATTGAAGGGCATGACCACACGGTCGCCCTCCTTGAGCGAGGTGACGCCGTCACCGAGTTCTTCGATGATCCCCATGTTCTCGTGGCCGAAGACGATGCCCGGCTCGGCCGCCGTGCGGCCTTCGTACATATGCAGGTCAGAGCCGCAGATCGCAGTGGAGGTGATCTTTACGATCACCTCGTTGGGGTGCTGGATGCCGGGCTTCTCGACATCCTCGACCTCCACGGAGTACGGCCCTTTGTAGACGACGGCTTTCATTTGCTGCCACCTTCCGATCGGCGGATAGCATGCAGAATTCCCCCCACCACTCCCCCGCCTTTTGACGTGACCTATCCCTCATGATTCTCCGCTCTACTGCATGCAGCAAGCCGGTAACGTGAGAGGTGATATCCACGCTGGGTATCGCAATGTCGCACCGAGAAACGAAAGAGGGAGGGCGACACGTGGCAGCACAGCGACTGGGGACCTTGCTGGTACCGGTGCTCGGCCTGTCCGGCACCTCGTACCCGACCGGGACCACGGTTACCGTCCGCGGTCGCGGTGCGACTGTCGATGCGTTTGTGAACGGCGACTGGCTCCCGCTGTCGTGGTGGGAATTCTCCGACGGCCTCCGTGAGGACATCGCCGACCGTTGACCCGCCGGTTACGGATTCGCCGCGTACGCCTCTGAACTGCATGGATGATCCGGGTGGGCTGCCCCGGCGCTCCGGCCATGAGCAGGACTGCAGCCACTCCCCACTTATTTCCGGCAAAACGGGGCAAACTGCAGGCATGGGCTCTCAATATTCCGAACCGGATCCACGCCACAGCCCCGGCGTCGCGCCAGGAGTCGGGGTACCCCCAGGGGAAACCCCGCCGGGCGAGGGAAGCACCGGGGCGGAGACCGGCCCCCGCGACAAGCAGACCCGCGGCTGGGCGACAGGACCCGTCATCATCCTTGCCATCATCGTCGTGCTCTGCGCAGCGTTCTTCATTGCCTACGCGGTGACCGTGGCACTGTGACCGCGCCCGACCCGCTCCATTAGGCAGAGCCGGGCGTCCGGGCAGGTAAGCAGGCAGCCAGGCGATCTTGAGGTCCGCTCACGGGCGGTGCCATACGAGCGTGTAGCGCCAGAACAGTCGGCGGCGCAGCCGGGCGCCGGGCAGGGCGTGCTGGGCCTCACCGACGATGTCGGAAAAGCTCATGTCCGCCGGCCGGGCCAGGGCGGTCATCGCGACCGGGCGGGGTGCCCTGCGGCCCTTGTTCTTGAGCCACCCGGTGGCGGCATTCAGTGGGCTTGCGAGGGCGCCGAGCAGATAGTCCCCGGCCGTCTGCGCCCGGGAGAGGCCGACGATCACCAGGGTTCCGCCGGGGGCCAGGTGCCGGCGGAGGACGGTGAGAGCTTCGGTGAAGGGCAGATGGTGGATGGTGGCGACGCAGGTGATGACGTCGTAGGAACCGGCAGGGATCCCGGTCAGCGCGTCTGCGACCGTGAAGGTCACCGGGGTTGCCGGAGAAGTCAGCCGCTGCGCCCGGGAGATGATCACCGGGTCGGAGTCGATTCCCTGGACCTCGTTGGCGCCTGTGGCCAGGAGCCGGGCCAGGTCACCGCTGCCGGAGCCGATGTCCAGGGCCCTGGCGAAGTGTTCGGGAAGTTGCCGCAGAATCCACCGGTGGTAGTGGGCGTTGTGGTCCCAGGGGTGGGCCGCATTGAACCGTTCGAGGGCTCGGAGGACTCGCGGCGGCAGTGGCGTCATGGCATCAGTCCACCAAATCCCCGGTTCCTGCGTCCGCTCGATTGAGGAAGCGTCAGCGGAGTCGGCATGGGCAGGCTCGGGTGCGGTCGGGTGCGGTCGCTTTTGTCGGGATGACCCTCCCCTCGACACTCGCGCAGGGCGTCCCCGTACGACAACTCGGCGCGAGGTCCAGGAAGATCGCTCCCTAGGAGGGGTCGTAGACGTACGGCAGGGCGTTGCTATTTCCGGCCGGGGTGTGCACCACGACATTCACCGTGCCGGGCGCTCCGCCCGGGGAGGTCGCGACGACCTGGGTGTCGGAGATCGCCGAGAACGAGGCCGGGACTCCGCCGAAGGACACCGCGTCGGTGTAGGTGAGGTTGCTGCCGCCCAGCAGGATCGCGTCGCCCCCGAGATCAGCGCCATGGGAGGGGGTGAGGCTGGTCAGGACGGGCGCTCCGAGGTAGGTGTAGTACGGATTCCCGGTGGCCGCCGTGCTGGTGCCGCCCGGTGTGGTGACGGTGACGACGACCGTGCCGGACCCGGCCGGAGCGGTCACGGTCAGTTGGTTGTCGGAGACCACGGTGATGGCAATGGCCGGATTCCCCCCGAAGTTCACGGCGTTGGTGAGTGTCAGGTTGGTGCCGAAGACGGTGACGGTGTTGCCTCCGGTGGCCGGGCCGAGGTGCGGGGACAAATCGCTGAGGGTGGGTGCGGCGAGATAGAAGTACGGCAGGGGATTACTGGTGCCGCCTGCCGTGGTGACCGTGACATTGAGCGAGGACGGCGGGCCCGCGGGCGCGATGACGGTGATCTGGCCGGCGGTATTGGTGAGGATGGTCGCCGCGTTGCTCCCGAACTTCACCGAACTCGCACCGGAGAGATTGGTGCCGTTGATCGTCACCACATTGCCACCCGCCGTCGGCCCCGACGTCGGACTCAGACTACTGAGCACCGGGACGGCAACAGCGACGTACGTATAAGCCAGGCCATTGCTCGTGCCGCCCGCCGTGCTGACCGTCACGTTGACCGTACCGGTTCCTGCCGGGGCGCTGACCGTGATCTGGGTGGCGGTATTGGTGAGGATGGAGGCGGGACTGCCCCCGAAGAGCACCGAAGTCGCACCAGAGAGATTGGTGCCGTTGACCGTGACCACATTGCCACCCGCCGTCGGCCCAGAGGTCGGGCTCAGACTACTGATAGCCGGAACGGGAACGGCGACATAGGTATAGGCAAGGCCGTTGCTCGTACCACCCGCCGTAGTCACCGTGACATTGACCGTGCCCCCACCCGCAGGCGCAATGACCGTGATCTGAGTAGCAGTATTGGTCAGAACGACCCCCGAATTACCCCCGAACTTCACCGAACTCGCACCGGACAGGTTCGTGCCGTTGACCGTCACCACATTGCCACCCGCCGTCGGCCCCGACGTCGGACTCAGACTACTGAGCACTGGCACGGGAACGGCGACATAGGTATAGGCAAGGCCATTGCTCGTACCACCCGCCGTAGTCACCGTGACATTGACCGTGCCCCCACCCGCAGGCGCAATGACCGTGATCTGAGTAGCAGTATTGGTCAGAACGACCCCCGAATTACCCCCGAACTTCACCGAACTCGCACCGGACAGGTTCGTGCCGTTGACCGTCACCACATTGCCACCCGCCGTCGGCCCCGACGTCGGAATGAGTGTGGTGATTACGGGAGCCGGGGTGTAGCTGAAGAAGACGTTCTGGCTGCTGGTCCCGGTCGGCGCCGTGACCGTGACCTGAACCGTACCGGTCCCCGGGGGCGTCTTGGCCGTGATCTGCGTATCGCTGACGATGACAAAGGTGGTTCCGTTGGGGCCGAACCTGACCATGGTGGCGCCGGTGAACCCGGAGCCGGTGATGGTGACGTTGGTACCCCCCGCTGGAAGACCTTGAGTGGGGCTGACACTGGTCACTACGGGGGCCATGATGCTTGTCTCCTTCTTGTACCGCCTGGGCATCGCGCCCTGGCCGGCGGTGGTCGGCCAGGGCGCGGGGGCGTCACCGCCCGCCCGCGCCATACGTTGCGGACGGGCGGCGACGTGATGGTCGTGCCGTTATCCCCGGTCGTCCCCGACGATCAGGTGACGGTGAAGGCCTGGGCGTTGGAGTTGCCGCCGCAGGTGTGGACCGTGATCGTTCCCGCGCCGAGGGCGAGTCCAGCGGGCACCGTGGCGACGAGTTGGGTGTCACTCACGGGGGTGAAGACCGCGGTGGCGGTGGCGGCGCCGCTGTCGGTGAAGGTGACGGTGTCGACGCCGATGAAACCGGTTCCGTTGACGGTGATCTGGTCCCCCGTCGTACCCGAGGTGGGGACCAACGAGGTGATGGCCGGCGCGAGGTAGTAGTCGATCAGGGTGGTGCCCGCGGGGCTGGTCCCACCCGCGGTGGTGATGTTCACCGACTGGGTGGACACCGTGCCGACCTGCCCCGGGTTGGCCGGCGCGGTGAAGGTGACCTGGCTCGGCTGGGTGGGGGTGACCGCCACGTTGCCTACGGTGCCCACCCCTACCTGCGTTCCGGAGAGGAAGTTGGTGCCGAACAGCGTCACCGCACCACCCGTGGCGGCCGATACGCAGGTGACGCTCAGCCCTGTGGTGGTCGGGGCGGCGATGACGAAGAACGGCAGCGCGTTGCTGGTGGCGCCGGCACTGCTGGTGACGCTGACGGAGACCTGGCCGGAGCACGGCGCCGTGCTGGGCACCACGAAGGTGACCTGGGTGGCGGTGACGCCTGTCGGAGTGACCGTCGCCGAGCCGAAGTTCACCCTCGTGGTGGCGGAAAGGGCGGTTCCATTGATCTGGACGGTATCGCCTGGTTTGCCCTGGTTCGTGGTGGTTGTTGTGTCCACCAACGACGTGATGGTTGCCATGATGCTTCTCCTTCGGATGTGCCGCTCTGCCGGGGACGCGCAGGAGCCGGCGGTTAGCTGTCGCGGCCCGCAACCTCATGGGATGTCCCCCGTGGGGCGGGAAGGGGATGGTGGGACCGATGCCTCAGGGCGCCTGGGCGGGTCGTCCTCTGTGAAGCGACGCGGCGCCGCGTCAGGGGGCGCCGTCAACCTCGCTTGAATCAATTAAAGCCAAGGGGTGAAGGGGACGACAGGTGGAACTGGGGCATCGAGGGGCCTGTAGGAAAATAGGTTAAGAGTTCGCTGTTCGACCCCGGCCGCCGTTGCGCGCCCCTGCGCGTGCGTTTCAGCGGATGGCGCCAACAAGCAGGAAAGAGCAGGAAGTTGGCTTCAGCCGACCACCGGTCAGCGGTATGCGCGCCGGCCGGAAGGGGGTACTCGCCCCGGCTCGCCTCTCACGTTGCGCGGCCGAGACAAGCAGTGCCACGGAAGCTCGCGAGACCCGTCACACGCCGCGACGGCCAAGTGCTGGTGGTGCGCTCTGCGCGAAGGCGTGAGAAAGAGCGCCGGTCCGCCCGGCATCGCACACCGTCCTCACCATCGAGGATGCTGCAAGCAGCCCTGGACCGCGGTTCCGGGTGAGGCGGTGGATCATGACGGCGATGGCGGGCCCGGGGCGGGGGCGGGCCGGACCGGGCCAGGGCAGGTTGGTTCAGCCCCGCAGGGCAGAAACAGGCGCCGGAGCGAGCGGATCGGTCCGCCCCATGGTCCTCATGGTCCTCGGGAGCGCGTCCTGGAAGCCGGCGCGGCGGTCGAGACCGACCGCCTGATCACGTTCAGCGGGACAGGCAGGGCGGGCGCTCCTGAGGCCGGCGTGCACCCGCCCGCAAAGCGGCAGCGCCGCGCACTCTTGTCATCGGCACCCGGCCGCCGCAACCGACACCCGGCGGCCGGACCCGGCGATCAGATGTAGACGAAGGCCCCGGGCGCGGTGGCGGTGCCGCCCGTCGTCGTGACGACGACATTCGCCGGCCCCTGGGCGTCCGCGGGAGGAGTGACGACGGCGATCCGGGTAGGGGAGATGATCCCGAAGGCGGCCACGGCCCCGCCGATCGTCACCGACTGGGTGAAGGCGAGCTCGACGCCCTCGATCAGGACCGGGTCCCCGCCCGCCGTCGAGCCGGTGGAGGGAGTCACGGAGGTGATGTGGGGCGGGCCCACGTAGGTGTAGGTGGCCTTCCCGTACGAGTTGCTCCGCGTGACCACGGTGACCGGCACGGGGCCGGCGGTCTGCGCGGGCGGCACCGTCACGGTGACCTGGTCGTCCAGAATGGAGGACGGGGTGACGGCCACGTCACCGAAGTGCACCGAGATGGTGGTGATCAGGCCCCGGCCGGTCACGATCAGTGTGCCGCCCCCGCCCAACGGGCCCGACACCGGGCTGATCTGGGTCAGCAGCGACTCAGGGAGGTAGTAGAACCGGCCGACGGTCCGGGTCGTGCGCTGCCCGAGGGTGACATCGATGCTGACGTCGCGGACGAGGAGTGGCGAAACGGCCCTGATCTCACGGTCATTGACGATCGTGAACGAGGCGGCCGGGCGGCCTCCGAAGCGGACGGCGGTGGTGTTGCCCAGTCCCTCCCCGATGATGGTCACCGGCGTTCCGCCCGACATGGGCCCCACGTTGGGGTACCCCCCGGACGGCGCGGTCAGCACGCTCACCGTCTCATTGCCGTTGTTGACCACGTAGACCTCGACGTCGTCCGGCGTGATCACCAGCCAGGACGGCGCGTGGAATCCCGGGACCTTGTCGATGATCTTGCCTCTGATGAGGTCGATGACGGCGACGCTGTCATCGCCGTCGCAGGTGACGTACGCCAGAAGCCCGTCGTGGCTGACTGCCACACCGAAAGGGATGGGCAGCCCGGTGAGGGTGGCCGCCACGGCATGCGTGACCGTGTCGACGACGCCCAGCCTGTTGCCGCCGTACTCCGACACATAGGCGCGCTGTCCGTCGGGCGAGACCGCCACTCCCCTCGGGAGGAGGAACCCGGTGATGGTGGCGGTGACGGTGTGGGTGGCGGTGTCGATGACCGCCACACTGTCGGTGCCGAAGCAGGCCGCGTAGGCACGCAGTCCGTCCGGGGCGATCGCGATCTCCCACGGTCCGCTGGTCACGCCGATCGTGGTGATGACGCTACGGGTGCGGGTGTCGATGACGCTGATGCTGCTGGCCCCGAAATTGGTCACATAGACGCGTCGGCCGTCCGGGGTGATCGCCGCCCAGATGGGGGCGTGCCCCACCAGGATCTCGTCCACTGTCCGGGGATCATTCGTGTCCATCAAATCCACCCGATCCGGAGTGGCGCCGGCACGGACGGGCGACGGAAGTGCCCCCGCCGGCGCGCCGTGGATGGGGTCGGCGCTGGTCCCTGCCCGAGCCATGATGCTCTCCTTCTTCTGCCGTGGATCGGGACTGTCCGCATGGCCGCCTGGCCGCCCTGCCACCCGGCCGCCCGGCCAGTTGACGGGGGGGGGCGGTCAGCGCACGTATGGACTGCCGCGCGATCCGCGGTGAGGGCGGAGCGGCGGGCTGCCGGTCCCTCGTGACGTCGGTGCCGGGGTATGACCGCCTTCAGCAGGCCGGGGCAACGGGAGGCAGGGCACCGCAATTGCTCGGGGTGTTGCCGACCACCCCACTGCCGATCAAGGTCACCCCGCCGGCGTTGGTGAAGATGCCCCCACCGTTGACACTGGCGGTGTTCGCGGTGACGGTGCTGCCGGTGAGTGTCAGCGTCCCGTCGGTGTAGATGCCGCCGCCGTATGACGCCTTGCTGTCGCGGACCGTGCTGCCGGTGAGGGCTACCGAGCCGCCGAGATTGGCGATACCCCCTCCCACACCGAGGCCGGCGTCGCCACCGCTGACAGTCACGGCTGCCATGGCCAACTGGCCGTTGGCACCCGGCACTTGTGACGTCCCGTCGACCTCGAAAATCCGGAAGGCGGGCGCGCCCGGCGCCCGGGTGATCTGGGTGGCCAGGCCCGCCATGGAGATCGGGGTGGTGATGTTCGGCAACCCCGGTGACTGCCCGGCTCCCCCCGAACTGTGGGCGCTGGTGAGGGTGTACGTACACAGGGGGGCAAGGATCAAGCTGCCGCCTCCGGCAGCGTTTGCCGCGTTGACCGCATCGACCAAGGCTGATTCACCGCAGGCCACCACAATCGGCGACGCCGCGCGGGCGTCGGGAGCGGAGACCAATGCCAGCGGAACGACAGCCGCCGCCACCAGCGTTCGCAGAACATGAAGGGCTCGCAAGACGCCTCCTCGGACGTGGTTGAGCCGGCCCACCGGCCAACACCCCGAAGGGCACCGGCTGGTAGAACCCTCCGTGAGGCGACGCCATGCCCAGGGAAGCCGAGTCAACACGCCTATGAGCCAATCATCGCGTCTCCCAGCGGAGGGATGGACGGCCCACCTGGTAGGTAGAGCCAGTAACCCACCCGAGTGAGTGCCGCACAAGGAATGCTGACAGCTATTCACCCGTTCAGCCGGGCGGTTGTCACATGACCGGTGACTCTTCGTCGTCCTTCCCGACCCTGGTGTAGGGGAACGCCGGCCCTGAGGTCCGTACGGCTCGACGAGCCGGGACAGGGGCAACTGCCGCATAGAGTGGATCACGTGTGAAATCCGCTCTATACGATCAAGGAAGTGTGACGTGCCGCGTACGACGTTCCAGCCGCAGGAACTGTTCTCCAGCAGGCCGTGGGGCTTCTCCCAGGTCGCGGTCTCCCCACCGGGAAAGATCGTCAACATCGCTGGACAGGTGGCTTGGGACAGCAACCACGAGGTGACGGCGGTGGGGCGGGAGGCGCAGCTTCGCCAGGCACTGAAGCATGTGTTCATCGCTCTCGAAGCCGTCGGCGGCACCCCGGACGACATCCAGATCCTTCGGCTCTACCTTCCGGACTTCGAGTCCGGTCCCGAGGCGGATCTGATCGGCCGCGTCCTCGTCGATACCTTCGGGACGGAGAACCCGCCGCCGTCCTCATGGATCGGGGTGCAGGCTCTGGCGCAGCCGGAATACCTCGTCGAGGTCGAGGCCATGGCCGTCGTACCGGAGGGGAACGGCGCGGGGTGAGGTGTGGTGACTGGTGCCGTCCGGCTGTGAGGCAGCCGGACGGGCGGGGCCACGACGACGTGTGACGCGGCGACGTCGTGGGGTGCGCGACGCCAGGGGCCACGGCGACGTGACGTCCTCGCCGCCGGGCGGCACCAGCGGTCAGCGACAGCAGACAGCGAGCACCGGAGCTAAGTGGCAAAAGGCCGCGAAATGCACCACAAAGCAGCCCCATTGGTGAAATTGTTGTTTCTTCTGTGTTGAACATCTGTCAAAAAGCGTCAATTCCTGGCACGCTCCCCTCGATTCACTCCTTCAGATCCACCGGGCATCCCCCTCGGCTGCCCGGCCGCTTCTTGGGCCGCGACCACGCGGCCCTCACAAGGGAGACCGAGTTGAGACGGATCTCGTCCACCCCCCGCAAGAACACCCTGCGCGCCGCCGCCCTGGTCGCCTCCGCCGCCATGGTCGCCGTCGGCGTCCAGGCAGGCTCGGCCAGCGCGCAGCCGGACCGCGCGAACGGCGCGTCGGCGGTCCAACTCTCCACCGCACAGCGGGCATCGGCGCTGGTGGATGCTCAGAACCATGCCTCCGCCGTCGCAGCGAAGATCGGCCTCGGCGCGCAGGAGAAGCTTGTCGTGCGGGACGTCTTCAAGGACGCGGACGGCACGGTGCACACCCGGTACGAGCGCACCTACGGCGGGCTGCCGGTACTCGGCGGCGACCTGGTGGTACACGAGGCGAAGAACGGCACCCACAGCGTCACCAAGGCGACCGACGCGGCGATATCGGTGGCGGGCACCTCCGCGGCGCTCGCCCCCTCCGCCGCGCGGAAGAGCGCACTCGGCGCGGCCGCCGCGCAGAAGGACACCAAGACCAGCGCCTCGTCCGCGCCGCGCAAGGTGATCTGGGCCGCTACCGGCAAGCCCGTTCTCGCATACGAGACGGGCGTCAAGGGCGTTCAGAAGGACGGCACGCCCAGCGAGCTGCACGTCGTCACCGACGCGCGCACCGGGAAGAAGCTGTTCCAGAACGAGGCCATCGAGACCGGCACCGGCACCAGCACCTACAGCGGCAAGGTCGCGCTCACCACTACCAAGAGCGGATCGACGTACCGGCTCACCGACGGTGCCCGCGGCGGCCACAAGACGTACGACCTCAAGCAGAACACCTCGGGCACCGGCACGCTCTTCACCGACGCGAACGACGTATGGGGCGGCGGCCGCCAGACCGCCGGCGTCGACGCACACTACGGGGCAGCCGTCACCTGGGACTTCTACAAGAACACCTTCGGCCGCAACGGCATCCGTGGCGACGGCAAGGGTGCCTACTCCCGCGTCCACTACGGCAGCAACTACGTCAACGCGTTCTGGGACGACGACTGCTTCTGCATGACCTACGGTGACGGCGACGGGAACGCGCACCCGCTGACTTCCCTCGACGTGGCCGCCCATGAGATGAGCCACGGCGTCACCGCCGCCACCGCGGGACTCAACTACAGCGGTGAGTCGGGCGGTCTCAACGAGGCCACGTCCGACATCTTCGGCACGTCGGCCGAGTTCTACGCCAAGAACGCCTCGGACCCGGGCGACTACCTCATCGGCGAGAAGATCGACATCAACGGCGACGGCACCCCGCTGCGTTACATGGACAAGCCCAGCAAGGACGGCGCCTCGGCCGACTACTGGTCCAGCGGCGTCGGCAACAAGGACGTGCACTACTCGTCCGGTGTCGCCAACCACTTCTTCTACCTGCTGTCCGAGGGCAGCGGCGCCAAGACCATCAACGGCGTCAAGTACAACAGCCCCACCTCTGACGGCTCCAAGGTCACCGGAATCGGCCGGGCCAAGGCCGAGAAGATCTGGTACAAGGCCCTCACCACGTACATGACCTCCACCACCAACTACAAGGCCGCACGTGCCGCGACCCTGAAGGCGGCAGGCGCTCTGTACGGCACGACAAGCGCCGAGTACAAGGCCGTTGGCGCCGCATGGACGGGCGTCAATGTGAAGTAGGCACCCCTCGGGTAGTGCGTCCCGGCGTCGGCATCGGTGCCGGTGCCGGGACGCGCGCCGCTCGCCGCTCAGCCGCACGACGGGGGCCGGGGGCCGGATGCCCCGGGCGGATCTCTCGCCGTCCGCACCGTTGCCTACTATGGGGGCGTGATGTCCCGCCGCCCGTACGAATCGACACCGCCCGCCCGGCGGTGTCGCGTGCTTCTCGTACTGGCGCTGCTGGCGGGCCTGCTGGGCATGCACGCCCTCAGCCCTGTCATTACCTCAGCTCCTCCCCCGCACGAGCACCGCCACGAGCACCGTATGGCCATGACGGAGGGTGCCCACGCGCACTGTGGCGGCGAGGGAGGCTGCGGCAGCGGCGGTCACGTCCATCACGCCGACACGACCTGTGCGTCCGGGGCTCTCGACGGGCCACCCACACCCCCTGCCCTGGTGCCGTCTCCCGTCCGGCCCGCAGAGCCCGACGAGGCGGCGGGCGCCGGCAAAGCGAAGGGGCAGGACGGCGGGCGTGCGCCCCCCTCTCTGGCCGAACTCCAACTCCTGCGGATCTAGAACGCCCTGACGGCGCTCACGCCCCACGCCGGGGCGGCGTCGTCGTCCGGCATGTTCTGACACCGCACTTCTTCAGGAGTTCACCCATGAAGCCCACCCGTCCTCTCATGCGCCGCATCACACTCGCTGCGGCAACTGCCGCCTCCGCACTGGTACTGGCCGCATGCGGCAGCAACAACAGCGGCGGCCGCGCCGGCCATGGTTCCGCCGCGAGGCCCGCCTCCTCGCCGAGCGCACAGGCTCCGGCAGGTACGCACAATGCCGCGGATGTGGCCTTCGCAAAGGGCATGATCCCGCACCACCGGCAGGCCGTGCAGATGGCCGACCTCGCCGTCACTCGCGCCGCATCGCACCAGGTCAAGGAGTTGGCCGAGAAGATCAAGAAGGCCCAGGGCCCGGAGATCAAGACCATGTCCGGGTGGCTGACCGCCTGGGACGAGCAGGTACCCGAGGAGATGCCCGGCATGGACCACTCCGCCCACTCGGAGATGCCGGGCATGAAGGGCATGCAGGGCATGCAGGGCATGAAGGAGATGGACGCGCTCAGGAAGAAGTCGGGCAAGGAGTTCGACAGCTCCTTCCTGGCGATGATGGTCGGGCACCACCAGGGCGCGGTGCAGATGGCCGCCACCGAGAACGGCAAGGGCGCCAACGGCCAGGCGAAAGCGCTGGCCGCGGGAATCATCAAGGCCCAGAACGCGGAAATCACGCAGATGAACAAGCTGCTCGGAAAGAGCTGACAGCCGGCAGGGCTCGTGCACGGCACCTGCCCTGCCTTCCCGCCGGTAACCGGCAGCCGACACGCTGTCGGCTGCCGGCACGCTGTCGGGCGCCGGCATCACCGTTTCACCGGAACGCCCCTCACCGTGCGCAAGAGGAAGCGATGTGCGGCATGATCGAGAACGCACCAAGTCACTTGCCCGGATAGCGAGTTGAGGGTTGGGAGTCGTATGGACGTGGATGCCGTCGTGTTCGATGTGTTCGGGACGCTGACCGCTCTCCAACGGAGGAGTCGGCCTGCTGTCGCGCCTCACCCAACAGGCGGGGCTCCGGTTCGACTGCATCCTCTCGGCCGAGCTGGCCAGGTCCTACAAACCCGATGCCCAGGTCTACCGCATGGCCGCCGACCTGCTCGAGGTGGAGCCGCAACGGCTCCTCATGGTCGCCTGCCACCCCGACGACCTCGAAGCTGCGGCCAAGGCGGGGCTCCGCACCGCCTATATCCCCCGCCCGCTGGAGTGGGGGCCGGCCGCCGGCCGGGTCGCCCCGCCCGCTGGGGTCGACCTCGTCGCCGACAACGTGATCGACCTGGCGCATGCGCTGGGAGCGCCGGGGCGCACCAGGCCATAGGGCTCGGGCAGCAAGTCAAGGCAAGGGCTCGGGCGCACAAGGCAAACGCTGTGGCCAGCGCTTCGACGCTCTGGGCGGGGTGTCACATGGGGCCCGCCGGCACCCCGCACAGCGCAGCCGAGCCGCGGCTGCGGGACCTTCAGCGGTCAGCGGCGACAACCGGCACGTCCCCGTCCCCCGCACCGCCTTCGGCTTCGGCACAGCCGCCGGACCCAGCCCCGACCCCGACCCCGACCCCACGGTAGTAGTCGAATTGGGTCACGCCCTTGTAGCCGTAGCTCTCGGGGTGGAGTTCGTGGAGTGCTACGCCGGACCGGGGAAGGGGGCCGAGGATGTCCGACAGCAGTTCACCGGCCTTGGCAATGAAGGCGGCCTTCTCCGCGGCGCTGTTCGTGCCCATGGTGATGCTGGCCTCCACGTGCGCATCGCGGGCGCCGGTCAGGGGCCGGCCGTCGACGAAGTAGCTGCCGGCGGGGACCAGGTTGAGGTGGACGATGGTGCGCGCACTGGACTTGTGCAGGACCGAGACCGCCAGCCGGGTCAGCCCCTCGGCAAGGGCGCACTGGACGTCGGCTGGGAGGTCGGGGTCGGGGACGGTGACGCGGAAGTACGGCATGGCTCTCCTCGGCAGGTGTGCGGTAGGCGTCCGCCGGAGTCGGCGGCACGGATCAAGCGTCACCGGCCTGGCACCATGAATCCAACGCATACCTGTCATAGACCCATGAGGCCGTCGCATGACCGTGAACATTCCCCAGTTGAGGGCCTTCCTCGCAGTCGTCGACGCGGGCGGTTTCAGCGCGGCCGCGGCGGAACTGGGCATCAGCCAATCAGCGGTGTCGCACGCCGTCGCCTCCCTCGAACGCGAGCTGGCCGCCCCGCTGTTGGTCCGTGCCACCCCGGCCAGGACCACGGCACTCGGGGAGCGGATCCTGCCGCACGCCCGCATCGCCCTGTCGGCAGCACGGTCCGTGGAACAGATCGCGGCCGAGGCCACCGACACCTTGACGGGCACTGTCCGGCTGGCCGCCACGCCGACGGTCTGCCAGGGGCTGATACCCGGCCTGCTGCGGCACTGGCGTACGGACCAGCCGCGGATCACGGTGCGGGTCTTCGAGGGTGACAGTGCCGAGGTCTCGGGCTGGCTGGAGGACGGGACGACCGATGCGGCCATCCTGATCGACCCTCCCCCGGCTGCCGCCGGGAGGTGCCACCGGCCCGGCCCCGGCATTCTGCTCGCCGTGGACGGCTACCGGGCCTTGCTGCCCCGCGACCATCCCTTGGCGGACGAACCATTCGTCGACCTCCGCGATCTGGAGGACGACCCGTTCCTGATCTCACCCAACGGCTGCGAAGCCCGCATCCGTACGATCCACGGCCTGGCCGGACTGCGCTTGTCCCCCACCCACCGGGTACGGGACCTAACGACTCTGATCAGCATGGTGCAGGCCGGTATTGGCGTGACCGTCCTGTCCGAGGTCTCCCGCTCGCTGATCCCCCCTGATCTGGTTCTGCTGCCGCTGGAACCCCAGACCTCACGCCGCCTGGTACTGACCGGGCCGCATGCCCGCCCCTGGCACCCGGCGATCCGCGCCTTGGCGGAGTCGGCCGTCGGTCATCTGGCCCGAAACGCCTGCCGGCCACCCCTGTCGGAGGAAGAGGCGGCGCCGCTGTCCCCGCAGTCCTCGCCGTCCCCGCCATCCCCGCCATCCCCATCCTCCGCATCGGCCCCGGCGTCCGCGTAGCCCCCGTCGTCCCCGGCAGAGGAGCGCGGCGCCGGCTCAAGGAAGGGCAGGGGCGAGACGTTTGACCTCTCGGAGGGTGGGAGCGGTTTCGATGCTCTGGATGCCTGGCAGCGGGCCGACGTGCTGGTCGATGTAGTCGTACAGGTCGCCCGGGGTGCGGAAGACGCCGCTGGCGACGAGGTTGGAGGTGCCGGTGATGGCGGCGGCGAAGGCGATGGCGGGGTGGGTGGCCAGGGTCTCGCCGACGGTGCGCAGGTGGGCGGGGGTCACATGGAGCCAGAGCTGGGTGGTCAGGTGATAGCCGAGAAGCTGGGGGTCGAAGTCCACGGAGAAGCCGAGCGCGCCCTCGGTGCGCAGCCGCTCCAGGTGGCGCTGGATGCTGGAGGCCGAGCGGCCTGCGGCTCGGGCGAGTTCGGGCAGGGTGGCGCGGCCGTCGCGGGCGAGTTCGGTGAACAGTATGCGGTCGGTGGCGTCCAGGGTCAGTGGGGCGCCGGAGGTGCCGGAATCCACCGTGCCGGAATCCACCGCGGGCGCGGGACCTGGGGTGTGGAAGCGGGTGGCGTGCCAGGTGCTGGTGGCGCCGATGAAGATCCGCATCATGCAGTGCGCGCTGACGGACAGGACGTGTGGGGTGCGGGGGAGCTTCTGCAGGAGCAGGGCGTTGCGCTCGTCGGCGGTGCGGGTGTTGACGGCGCAGGAGAGCTCGGTGCCGCCGGAGGCAAGGGTGACCCAACTGGTGTCGGGACGGCGGGCCAGCGCCTCGGCGATGGTGCCGGCCGCGTCCGGTGTGCAGCGCAGGCGCAGTAACCAGCGGACCAGGCCCAGGCGGTCGGGGACAGGCTGGCCGATGATGCGCAGGCCCAGGGTGCGCAGCTGCTGGTAGCGGCGCGCGATGGTGCGTTCGGAGACGTCCAGCCGGCGGGCGAGGTGGCTGAAGGGGGCCCGGCCGTCGAGCTGCAGGGCCTCCAGCAGTTGGGTGTCGAGCGCCTTCAGAGGGCTGGAATCCACCGCTGTACCTCACTTCCGTGCCGGAATCTTGCACGGGCAAGGCTACGGCTAGGGGCGGTCCTGGGGGTGCCCGGACAGTGGGCGGGTCCTGTTCCGCCTCGCCCTCACGGGAGTTTGTGTCATGCGTATCTGGGGGCCGCTGGCCGCCGTCTGTCTGGGCACGTTCATGCTGCTCATCGACATCACCATCGTCCTGGTCGCCCTGCCGTCGATGGCGGAGTCCCTGGGCTCCTCGCTCTCCCAACTGCAGTGGGTGGCCGACGGGTACGCCCTCGCGGTGGCCGTCGCCCTGCTCGGAGCGGGGATGCTCGCCGATCTGCAGGGCCGGCGCCGCGTGTACGTCGGGGGGCTGGTCGTCTTCGCGGCGGCCTCGGTCGCCTGTGCGCTCTCGCCCGGGATGGGGTGGCTGATCGCGGCCCGGCTGGTGCAGGGCGTGGGCGCCGCGGCGATGTTCACCACCACCCTCTCCCTGATCAGCACCCTGTACTCCGGCCGCCGTCTCGGGCAGGCCTTCGGCGTCTGGGCGGCGGTCGCCGCAAGCGCCTCCGCGCTCGGCCCGATCATGGGCGGGCTGCTGACCGAGGCGCTGGACTGGCGGTGGATCTTCTATGTCAACGTCCCCGTCACCGCGCTCGCGCTGGCCATGACCTTCCGCTACATCCCCCGGTCCGCCCCGCACCGGAGCGCCACGCGGCGTTTGGACGTCCCCGGCATCGTGCTGTTCGCGCTCGCCGCGGGCGGATTCGTCTACGCCCTCACCGCCTCGCACGCCCACGGCTGGATCTCAGCGGGAACCCTGGTGCCACTGGCCGTAGCCGTGGCGGCCTTCGTGGTCTTCCTCCCGGTGCAGCGCCGCAGCATGCACCCTTTGCTGGACCTCGCCCTGTTCCGCCGTCCGGCCTTCACCGCCGCGATGCTCACCATCGCCGTCGGCGAAGGAGCGGTCTACGGAATCCTTCCGTACACCTCGATCTGGCTGCAGTCCGTCCAGCACCTCACCCCGATCGACGCGGGCCTCGTCGTACTCCCCCACGCCGCGGCCGCGGCCCTGGTGGCGGTACTGAGCGGACGCTGGATGCCCAAGCCCTCACCCCGCCTGGGCGCCGTTCTCGGTCTGCTCCTGGCCGGTATCGGTGTCGGGGCCGAAGGGTTTCTGGGTCCTGATTCCGGCTGGCCCGCTCTCGTCGGGGGCCTCGCGCTGAGCGGCGTCGGCATGGGGCTGGTCTTCCAGGTCGCCGCCGCCCTCGCCCTCGGCTCCGTCCCCGCGGAGCGCGCCGGTATGGCGTCCGGCATCTACAGCACGGTCGAACAACTCGGCTACGCCGTCGGCGTCGCCGTCTTCGGCACCCTCGCCGTCAGCGCCATGACCGGCTCCCTGGACGGTAAGGTCGCCGACCCGGCCGGTGCCGCACAGACCCTGTCGGGCGGCGGAGCCGGCACTCTCCTCACGGCCGCCCCGGCCGGGCAGCGGACCGCCTTCGACCACACTCTGCACGCGGTGTTCGCAGGCGGGCACAACACCCTCGCCCTGACGGCCGGTGCTCTGGCGGTGGCCGGTGCCGCCTGCGTGTTCCGGCTGACCCGCCACCGTCGGGAGTCCCCGGGGAAGGTGGTGGCCGGGCTCCCGGCCGAGACTGCCGGGGCTGTCCCGACGGCCGAGTAGGCCGAGGCGTCAGGCGCGGCGGAGCCGGCCGGCAAGGACATGCCCGATGAGGACGTAGAGCACGGCGGGCAGCCCGTAGTTCAGCACGGTCCGCACCCAGTCCGTATCCATGGTGAAGAGGTCGTGCGACCAGCCGGCCAGCCAGCCGGCCGCGGCTTGCACCCAACTGACCAGGTCATTGGCACGGTTCGCGTCGAGGAGGACGAACAGGATCCATAGGCCGAGGATCACCGCGGTGAGGTCCGCGATGACGACGATCACTTTTGCTGCTTCGCTTCTGCCGTTGTGAACGCGTCTGGACATGACAAACGGATTGCCGCTTTCGACCCGTCGAAACCAGCCACGGGCCGGGGGGAGGCTCCAGTGGCCGCCTCCGCACGCGGACGATACGACGGGACGCGCTCCCCGAACCCGCCCGCGACCCGTAGAGCCGGATCGCTGACCGCTCCCGGACGGACCTTGGGGACACGGCTCTGACACGACTCCGACACCACCATGTCTCGGGCATACCTCCGGAACGACCGGTGTCAGAGCCGTGTCTGCCGTATGTCAGGACCCACGGCCATCGTGGTCGGCACGTATCCGCCTCACCACATCCGCCACGAAAGGGCCTCCGATGAGTCAAACGGTTTCCGTCCCGCAGGGCCTCCCCATGGAGCGCGATGCGGGCCCCTTCGCCCCGCCCCGCCGCATCACCCGGCTGCGCGAGGCTCGCCCCGTCAGCCCCATGATTTTCCCCGACGGTCACGAGGGCTGGCTCGTCACCGGCTACGACGCAGTGCGCCAGCTCATGGCCGACACCCGGTTCAGCTCCCGCCAGGACATCGGCATTCTCCACATGCCGTACGAGGCCCCCGGCATGCCGGCCGCCACCGAACCGTCCCCGCAGGTGCCGGGCTTGTTCGTCGCCATGGACCCGCCGGACCACACCCGCCTGCGGCGCAAACTCACCGGCGCCTTCACCGTCAAGCGCATGAAGCAGCTCGAGGAAAGCATCATCGACATCGCCGAGCGGCAACTGGACGAACTGGCGCGCCTCACCCCGCCGGTCGACCTGGTCAAGGAGTTCGCACTGCCGGTGCCCTCGCTGGTGATCTGCCAGCTGCTCGGCGTCCCCTACGCCGACCGGGAGACCTTCCAGGCCAACTCCGCCAAGTTCCTGGTCAAGGACCAGTCGCTCGAAGAGAAGATGGCCGCGTACCAGGCATTGAACACGTACCTCTCCGAACTGGTCACCCGCAAACGCGCCGCCCCCGGCGACGACATCCTGTCCGACCTGTCCCGTCATGACGACCTCACCATCGAGGAGCTGACCGGCGTCGCGTTCCTGCTGCTGCTCGCGGGCCACGAGACCACCGCCAACATGCTCGCCCTGGGCACCTTCGCGCTCCTGGAGAACCCCGGGCAGATGGCCGAACTGCGCGCCGATACGGGCCTGTTGCCCGGTGCCGTCGAGGAACTGCTGCGCTACCTGTCCATAGCCGACATCTTCTACCGCTACGCCACGGAGGACATCGAACTCGGGGGCGAGACGATCGGCAAGGGATCGACCGTCGTGGTCTCCCTGCTGGCCGCCAACCGCGACCCCCGGCGCTTCGACCACCCCGACACCCTGGACATCCACCGCAACGCCCGCGGTCACCTGTCCTTCGGCCACGGCATCCATCAGTGCCTCGGCCAGCAACTGGCCCGTATCGAGATGCGCGCCGGTTTCGAGGGACTGCTGCGCCGCTTCCCCACCCTCGCACTCGCCGTCCCCGCCGACGAGGTGAAACTCAAGACCGACATGAACATCTACGGCGTCCACGCACTGCCGGTCACCTGGACGGAGACGGCCAGGTAAGGCCGCCGGCCGGGCGCGTCGCCCGCGCAAGGACGCGAGGGTAGGGCCCCGCATCTGCACCGGGGCCATCGCCCCGGGAGAGCGTCCCGCAGCGCATCCACGGCCGGCGCCTACCGCATGGCTGCCTGCCGAACGCCCATGGCAAAATCAGCGGGTGCAGATCGGGATGCTGGGTCCGTTCGAAGTGCGCACGGACGACGGCGACTTGGCCGACGTACCGGGCGCGCGGCTGCGCGGGCTGCTGATCGCCCTCGCGCTCAAGCCGGGCCAGGTGGTCCCGAAGGCGTCGCTCGTCGACTGGATCTGGGGGGAGCACCTGCCCGCCGATGCGACGAACGCCCTGCAGCGCTTGGTTTCCCGGCTGCGCAAGGCACTGCCGCACGGGGTGATCGAGAGCCGGACGGACGGCTACCGGTTGGCGGTGGAGCCCGACGCCGTCGACGCCGTGCGGTTCGAGCGCCTGGTCACCGCGGGGCAGTCCTGCACCGGGGACGGTTCCCGGCGGGTGCGGCTGTTGCGCGAGGCCCTCGATCTTTGGCGCGGTGCGGCCCTGCAGGACGTCGGACTGCAGGACAGCGCCGCATTCGACACCGCGGTCGTCCGGCTCGAGGGGTTGCGCCTGACCGCCACGGAGGAACGCGCCGGCGCGGAGGTTGCCCTCGGGCGTGGTGCGGAGCTGGTCACGGAGCTCACCGACCTGGTGGCCGCGCATCCGGTGCGGGAACGGCTCGTCGCCGCGCTGATGCGTGCGCTCGTCGCGGCCGGCCGCGGCAGCGAGGCGCTGCTGGTGTACCAGCGTGCGAGGGAGGCTCTGGCCGACGCGCTGGGCGTCGACCCCTCGCCGGAACTGGCCGCGTTGCACCTCGCGCTGCTCCGGGGCGAGCCGGGACACGGCCTGCGGCAAAAGGAAGCGAGCCGCAAGACCAACCTGCGCGCCGAGCTGACCAGCTTCGTCGGCAGGAGCGCCGATGTCGCCGCGGTCCGCGAGCTCATCGCCGGGCACCGGCTCACCACCGTGATCGGGCCGGGCGGCTCGGGGAAGACCCGGCTTGCCACGGAGGCCGCGCGCACGCTGCTCGGCGACCTGCCGGACGGGGCCTGGCTGGTGGAGCTCGCCGGCATCGGCGCGGACGGCGACCTGGCACAGTCGACGCTCGCCGGGCTCGGCCTGCGGGACGCCCTGCTCGGCGGGGCCCCGACCGCGGAGCCGGCGGACCGGCTCATCGCCGCGGTCCGCGAGCGGGAGGCGCTGCTGATCCTGGACAACTGCGAGCATGTGATCGAGTCCGCGGCGGTGTTCGCCCACCGGGTGCTCGGGGAGTGCCGGCGGCTGCGGATCCTGGCGACGAGCCGGGAACCGCTCGGCATCACCGGGGAGGCACTGTGGCCGGTCGAGCCGCTGGCCCTGCCGGAGGAGGACGCGTGCCCCGGCGAGATCGAGTCCGCACCCGCCGTTCAGCTGCTGCGGGACCGCGCCGGGGCGGTGCGCCGGGATCTCGCGGCCGACGCCCGCACGCTCGCGACGATGGTGCGCGTCTGCCGGGCGCTGGACGGGATGCCGCTGGCGATCGAACTGGCCGCGGCCCGGTTGCGCACCATGTCCGTCGACCAGCTCGCCCACCGGCTCGACGACCGGTTCCGCCTGCTGACCAGCGGCAGCCGGACCGCGCTGCCCCGGCACCAGACGCTGCGCGCGGCAGTCGACTGGAGCTGGGAACTGCTCACCGACGCCGAGCGGATGGTCCTGCGCAGGCTCTCGGTGTTCTCCGGCGGGGCGAGCCCGGAAGCCGCCGAACGGGTCTGCGCGGGCGAGGGGGTCGAGCAGGAGCAGGTGCTCGAGCTGCTGACCGCGCTGACCGAGAAGTCGCTGCTGGTCGCCGAGGTCGACAGCGCCCCCCGCTATCGCATGATCGGCACCATCAAGGAGTACGCCGGCCAACGGCTCGCGGAGGCCGGGGAATCAGAGCAGGCGCGCCATGCGCACCTGGCCTACGTCACCGAGTTCGCCGAGACGGCGGAGCCGCACCTGCGCCGCGCCGAGCAGCTGGACTGGCTGGCCCTGCTCGAGGCCGAGCACGACAACATCGGTGCGGCGATGCGGGGCGCGCTCGCGGCGGGCGAGGCGCAGGCGGCGATGCGGCTGGCGGCGGGCGCGGGCTGGTACTGGTGGCTCGGCGGGCACCGGACCGAGGGCATGGAGCTGATCACCGCGGCCGCCAGGACGCCCGGCGAAGTGACCGACGAGGTCCGGGCGATGGCGTATGCGCTGGTCGTGTTGTTCGTGAGCTCCGGGCGGAGCGACGAGCGCCAGGCGGAGCACTGGATCCGCGAGGCGCACCGGCTCAGCCGGGGCAGCCGCTGTAGCTCCCCGCTGCTGGGGCTCGTCGCCGCGCTGGAACGCCTGCTGCAGACGCCCGAGGCGTTCCGGCCCGCGTTCGAGCCGCTGCTCGGCAACGAGGACCCCTGGGTGCGCGCGCTGGCCCGGCTGCAGCTGGGCAAGATGCGGATCGTGCTCGGCCAGGAGGGGCCGGAGGCGGAAGCGCATCTGGAGAGGGCGCTCGCCGAGTTCCGGGCGCTCGGCGAGCGGTTCGGGATCTCGTTCGCCCTGTCGGAGCTGGCGGACCGGATCGCCGTGCGCGGCGAGTTCGCCGGTGCGTGCGAGCACTACGAGCAGGCGATCGCGGTCGTCACCGAGGTCGGGGCCACCGAGGATGTCATCCGGATGCGGTCGCGGCAGGCGCAGCTGTACCGGCTGCTGGGCGACGAGGACGCGAGCGCGGCCGCCCTCGCCGAGGCGCAGCGGTGTGCGGAGCGGGTCACCTGGCCGGGCGCGCTGGCCGAGCTGGCCCTCGCGAAGGCGGAGCTCGCCCGGTGGGGCGGCGACGCCGAGGAGGCGTACCGGCAACTCGGCGTCGTGACGGCCGTACTGGGCGACGACGCGAAGCAGGCGCACATCCGCGCGCTGACACACGACCTGCTCGGCTACCTCGCCGACGACCTCGGTGAGGCCCGGGCGCACCGCGCGGCGGCCTGCGAGGCGGCGTCCGAGGCGGGCCACGCGCTGGCGATCGGGCAGGTGCTCGTCGGGGTCGCGGACCTGGCTCTGCGCCGCGACGAGCACGAGCAGGCCGCACGGCTGCTCGCGGCGAGCGCGGGGGTGCGCGGGCTGCAGGACCGCTCCCACCCGGACGTGGCCCGGATCGAGCAGACCGCACGGCGCCGGCTCGGCGACGCGCGGTTCGAGGAGGCGGCCCGGGAGGGGACGCGGACCAACTGGCCCCAGCTGGTCGAGGCCACGCTCACTTCGTGAACGTGGAGGCCGTCCACACGCACCCGAGGAGGGTTGCAGGCCGAGGCGGCCGACGCGCGGCTGCCGGCGCTCTTGATGGACAGCGTCCACGGCATCCCGCGGGTGACCGCTGCCGTGCGCGTGGCCGCCTTCCGCGGCGAGCAGGCCGTCAGAGAGCCGGAGCTCATCCGGCGCTGGGAGTGGCACGATGTCGCCGACCTGCCGACACTGCCGTGCGGGCTGTTCACGCCCAGTGCCCATGTGCTGGACGTCGTAGGGCCCGGCCGGCTGTCCGGCCTGCCGCCCGTCCACCGCCACCTGATCGCGGAGGACGACGACACCTCCTAATCCGCGACGTCCGTGACCCGGCGCTCCGGCCGCCCCAGGCGCAACCGGCCTCGCAGCTTGTCCACCAACGGGTACTTCTCCCGCCGTTCACGGGCCTGGCGGTTCAGCTCCTCCACCAGCCGCTCGGAGCGTTTCGTCACCTCCAGCTCGTCCAGGATCCGGTCGATCTCGGCCAGCAGCGCGCCGTGCAGCTGCCATTGCCGGGGGTGCTCCTGCACACCCTCGAGCAGCAGGTGCGCGACGGTCTCGCGGCTCTCGCGGCTGGCGGTGAGCTCCTGGCCGAGGCGTTCCTCGGCTTCCTCCGCATTGGCGCTGACCTGGGTGGTGATGAGGACCGCGAAGCTCTCGACCGCGCGGGCCATATGGCCGAACAGCTCCTGCAGGGCGGTGCCGAGGGCCGCCGGGAACAGCGACTCGTCGGTGCGCGCCTTGGCGAGGTCGGTCAGGGTGCGGCACACCGTACGGAGCACCACCGCGGAGATCTCCAGCGTGTCCAGCCCGGTGCGCAGAACGACACGGGAGAGCAGGCCTTCCTTGACCCGGGGATTGAGCCGGAGGCTGTCCTCCGCCTGCCGGAGCGCCGCGTCCACCTGCACGATGTCGTGATCCAAGCGACGCGCCTCGTGCAGCCGGGCTGCCGCCTCCGCCACGGGAGTGTGGCCCGTCATCTCGTCGCCGAGACTCAGCAGCAACCGGCTCATCCGGCCGGCAAGGCCCTCAATGGCCTCACTGGCGGGCTGCACCCACAGGGGTGGCACGAACAGCATGTTGAAGAGCAGCCCGACGACCGCCCCGATCAGCGTCTCCAGCACCCGGTCCCAGGCCGTCGCGGCCACCCGTGTCGTCGTCACGCCGAGCACCAGCATCGCACTGATCGCGACCTCGGGCACGAACTCACCGGCCCGGACGAAACGCCCGATCACCAGCGACGCGAGGATGATCAGCCCCAGGCTCCACCAGGTCAGCCCCACCAGGGAGCTGAAGCCGATGGCGATGACCACCCCCACCACGACGGCGTTCACCCTGCGCACGCTGGTGGTGAGGGTGGTGTACAGGGTGACCTGGACGACGAGCAGGGCGGTCAGGGGTGCGGTCAGCGGCGCCGGCTCGCTGCTCAGCAGCAGGGCGACGACGTAGGAAATCACCGCGGCCACGGTCGAGCGGAGCGTCTGGGCGACGACGGGCTCGCTGTGCCATCGGACGAGGTCCAGCAGGGGATCGGTAACTTCGCGCACCCTTCGACCCTTCCCCCTGCTCCCGCCGGAGGCACCCTCGACGGCCTGGAATGACCCGCTTACCTCATCCGGCGGTCGCCCGTCGTTCCCGTGCGGCTCAGCGGACGACGGCGAACGACGGCGGCCGCCGGCACAGGTGCTCATCCGGGCCCGGCCCCCACCGGTCAGGCGGTCGGCATGTCGGCGAGATGCCGGGCGAGCGTGTCGAGAGGCTGGAAGGTCGCGCCGAGCAGCGCCACGTGTTTCCAGTGCAAGGTGCCGTCGGATCCGATGAGGAACACGGCCCGGCGCACTCCGATGCCGGGGGCGGCGACGCCGAAGGTGCGGGCGACGCCACGATCGGTGTCGGCGAGCAAGGGCATCCGCAGGTCGTACTTGCGCGCAAACCGGTCGTGGCTGTCCACGTCCTGCGGACTGATCCCCCAGACTTCCGCGTTCTGGCCCTGGAACTGCTCAAGGCCGCTGGAGTAGGAACACAATTGCTCGGTGCACACGCTGGTGTCGTCACCCGGATAGAACGCCAGGACGAGCGGGCGGCCGCGCTGCAGGGAGAGGGCGTAATCGCGACGCTCGAAGCGGTCTCCGGTCAGCACGCCGCCGGGCAGGGTGAAGTCGGGTACCGGCATGCCGATTTGGGGTGCGGGGGCCATGGGGGGTGTCCCTTCACTGGGAAAGCGGGCGGTCTGCGAGCAGTGTCTACGTGCACTGTCCCGGACGGTCCGGCGCCTTGAACGGGGGACCGGGAACCGGTGCAGTGAGGCAGGCACTGCGGCATCGCCATCGCCCTCGCTCCCCTCTCCCGGTCCGGTCGCTCGCAGGGCAGCCGCACGGCACAGCGCAGCACGGCTTTCCGGACGTCCTCATCTGGTCTATTCGTCACCGGCCGGGATCCGGATTGGTCAGGTAGGGGGTCGGATGCCGATCAGTGGGCCGGATGCCGAAGGGCGCTGGTGGGTGCTGGTGGGCGCCGACGCTGGTGGACGCAGGTGGGCGCGGCGGCCGCCGGCCGACACAGGCCCGGTCCACCGTTTGACAGGAGGCCGCCGAGTGGCACCGTGGAAGTACGAATCCCGGCCTCGCGGCCGGGGCGAGGAGGCAGCTGGGCGAGGGGTGAGTAGGCACCATGGCTTTCAGTGACGGAACGGCGGGGAGCCTGATCTGCCAGCACCTCGACGAGGTGACGGCGGTCAGCCCCGACAGCCCCGACAGCTGCCCGGAGTGCGTCGCGCTGGGTGACGGGTGGGTGCATCTGCGCGAGTGCCAGAGCTGCGGACACATCGGCTGCTGCGACTCCTCCAAGAACAAGCACGCCACGGCCCACCACCACGCCACCGGCCACCCACTCATCCGGTCCTACGAGCCCGGCGAGGCCTGGTGGTGGTGTTACGAGGACCAGGTGACCTTCGAGGTGGAGGGCGTGGGCCCCGCACGACCGGGATGAGCCCCGTGCCGCCCCGGGGACCGTCCCGGGGCGAGCAGGACCGGCCAGGTCAGGTGAGTGCCGCTGCCACCAGCGCGGCGGCCTTGGCCACCAGCGGGTTGTCCGTCGGGCCCTCGGGGTCGAATTTGGTGGAGAGGACAGCGAGTACGAGCGGCGGCCGTCCGGGCGGCCAGACGATGCCCACATCGTTGGCGACACCGTACTGCGTCCCGCCACCGGTCTTGTCCGCCAGCGTCCAGTCGGCGGGAAGGCCGGCACGGAACCGCTCACCGTTGGTCGTGTTGGCGACCAGCCACCTCTTCAGTCGTGTCCGGTCCGCCGTGGTGAGTGTGCTTCCCAGGACGAGCCGCGCATAGGTCTGACCGATGGCGCGGGGGCTGGTGATGTCGGTCTTCCGCCAGGGTTCGGCCGAGTTCAGCTCGGGCTCCCACCGGTCGAGACGCGTGATCCCGTCCCCGGTCGAGCGGCAGAACCTGGTGACCGCGGCCGGTCCACCCAGCTCACCGAGGAGAAGATTGCCGGCCCCGTTGTCGCTGTAGGACACGGCGGCGGCACACAGCTCGCCGACGGTCATACCGTTGGCGAGATTTTCTGGCTTGCCCGTGATCGGGGCATAGCCAGAATCCGTGACGTACTTTTCGGTGTACCGGATCCGGTGGCCGAGGAAATCATCGTCGCGGTCACGCAAGACTGCGGCAGCGGCCAGCGTCTTGAACACCGAACACATGGGAAAGCGCTCGTCCGCGCGATACTTCACGGCCCGGCCCGTGGCCGTGTCGTGCGCGAACACCCCCAGGCGGGCTGCGTACTGCTGCTCAAGGCCTCGCAACTGGCCGGCGAGCCCGTCCCGGCCGGGAGTTGCGGCGGATGCCGCGGTCGGTACCGCTGCCGCGAGCGCGGTCCCTGCGCCGAGCGCCAGTACCGCGCGGCGGGAACGGTGGGATCCGGTGGTCTCCAAGGTCGGGCCTCCCCATTTCTACGATCACGTTCTCTACGATCACGTTCTCTACGATCACGTTGTCTGCGGTCACGTTCCCTGCAGTCGCGTTGTCTGCGGTCACGTCTTCAGCAGTCGCGCCTTCTGCGGTCACGTTCTCTGTGCGCGGTCATGACGCGCAGTCCGATGATCAAGAGGCCGAAAAGGGAGGATTGGTTCCCTTTCGCGGCTCCTCTCGCCTCACCTGCGGTCAATACACCGCCCAGGCCGGGCGAGGTCGCGTAAGACCGTCGCGCGGCGCCGTAGCCGTAGCAGCCCTCAGAAGCTCGGCGGGGTCTCGGCCCAGACGCAGACCGCCGGCACCTCGCCAGGGTTGCTGTAGCGGTGCGGGGTGGAGGACGGGAAGCTCACACAGTCGCCGGGCTGCAGGCGGTGGTGGACGCCGTCGACCCAGTAGTCCAGTTCCCCGCTCAACAGGACACCGACTTCCTCCCCGGCATGGGTGTGCGGCCGGTCACCGGAGCCGGCCCCCGGGGCCACCTCCAGAAGCATCATCTCCAGCCGGCCGCCGTGCTCGGGGTTCAGGAGGGTGTAGGTGACCCCCTCCACCCCTGCCCGGGTGAGTTCGATGCGCTGGTCGGGACGGGTCAGGACGCGCTGTTCACTCTCGACGGCGTGGAACAGCCGGCTGAGGGTCGTACCGAGGGCATCGACGATCGTACGCAGGGTGTTGATCGTCGGGCTGTTCACATCGCGCTCGACGTTGCTGAGGTAGCTGCGGGAGAGTCCGGTCCGGTCCGCGAGCTGTTCCAGGGTGAGTCCCCGCTCCAGGCGTTCCCGGCGAAGATGGCGGCCGATCCCGTCGCTCGCCACGCCCCCCGCTACGACCGGGTCGCTCTCAGCCGCCACGGCACCCACCCCATTCCAGTAAAGAGCACACTGCGTCTACTATAGCCGTTGCCCGGGCGTCGTATATATCGTGCACTCCGTCGCTGATAGACGACGTCCGTGTGTGTGCTTGCGCCACGCGCTTGCCATCCGACGCCCACCGCCCGCTACCCGCTACCCGCTGGCCGCCGTCCACTGCCCCCACCCCGTGCACCCGGAGGTTCCGTCCCATGCACCCTGACACCTCGTCCTCCCCCGAGCGCGAGATCCGTGCGCTGCCCGAACTCCGTCTTGAGCGTGGTGCGTTGGAGCACAATGTGCGGCTCATGGCGGAGTGGTGCCGCAAGCACCGCGTCGAGCTCTCCCCCCACATCAAGACCACCATGGTCCGCCCCATCGTCGAACAGCAGCTGGCAGCCGGCGCCTGGGGCGTCACGGTGGCCACCGCCCGGCAGGCCGACGTGGCGTGCAGGTGGGGCGTGCGCCGGATCCTGATCGCCAACGAAGTGATCCACTCCGCCGATCTCACCCTCCTGCGCCGCCTGCTCGACGAAACGCCGGACCTGGAGCTCTTCTGCCTCATCGACTCTTCGACGGGCGTGGACCTCGGCGCGGCGGCCCTGCGCGACGCGCGGAACCCGCTGCGGGTGCTCCTCGACGTCGGCGTGCCGGGCGGCCGGACCGGGGTGCGTCACGCCGCGGAGGCGTACGAGCTCGCCGCGGCAGCCGTCAAGGCGTCGCCCGGGCTGCTCCTGGCCGGCGTCGCCGGGTACGAGGGAGTGCGCCCCAACACCCGGGACGCCGCGACGCTCACCGCCGTCGACGATCACTGCCGTATGACAGCCGAGGTCTTCGAGTCGTTGGCTCCGCTGTACGAGACCGCACGCCCGGTCTTCAGCATGGGCGGCTCCGCGTTTCCCGACCGCGTCGTCCACGCCGTGGCGGAGCTGCAGGACCGGTGCGGCGACCTGCCGCTGGTGCCCGTGCTCCGGTCAGGTTGCTACGTCACCCACGACCACGGCACCTACGCCCAGGTCACTCCGCTCCCCGGACTGCGTCCGGCACTGACCGTCCGCGCGACGGTGCTCTCCATGCCCGAGACCGGCACCGCGGTGGTGGGGGCGGGCAAGCGCGAGCTTCCCTATGACGCCGGCCTGCCCGTCGTCATAGGGGCGCGCTCGGCCGCCGGAGCGCACCACGAGGTACAGGCCACAGCGGCACGGATCTACGACCACCATCTGGTACTCACCCCCGCCCAAGGCCTTCAGGTGGGCGACGAGGTCGACCTCGGTATCTCCCACCCGTGCTCCGCCTTCGACCGGTGGCCCGACATCACCGTCGTCGACGCGGAGGGGGAAACCTGCGACGTGTGGCATCCGCAGTTCCGCTGATGCCGACGCGCGGTGGCCGTGCCCCGGGTCCCGGGGCACGGCTCCCGGCACACGAAACGCGAACGGCAGCCGCCCAGGGCCCGTGGACCGAGCAGCCCCTCAGCCACTCAGCCCCTCAGCCCCTCAGCCGGTGAATGCTCTCGTGAATTCGTTCGCCGACTTGCCGATGCTGGAACAGGTCGCCGCCGCCTGCAAGTTCGGGCCTCCCGGGCAGGCCTTGTCCCGGGTCAGCGACCACATCGACAGCCGGCCGAGCCCCTTCTCCTTGGCGAACTTCTTGAGTTCGGCCGCGTCCTCGGGCGTGAAGACCTCGCCCTTGACGTCGTTGACACCGATCATCGGCGTGACCGCGACGGCCTTCCATGCCGCGGCCTCGTCCCGGATACCCAGCGCCGACTTGACCTGTTTGTGGGTGGCGGTGGCGGCGGACATGGCGTAGGTGCCCATGTCGCCGTCGTAGTAGGTGCCGTAGTCCATGGCCATGATGTTCACCGTGGAGATCCGGGTACCGTTCTGCCTGGCGTTCTCCAACACCGCGACGGCGTGCCGGTTCAAGCCCGTGGGGAGCACCGGGAGCGTGAAGGAGACATCCAGCTTCTTGCGCTGCTGGAGTCGGGCGATCGCCTGGGCGCGGAGGGTGTTGGCCTTGGTGTCGGTCAGGGCGGGGCCCTCGATGTCGAAGTCGGCCTTGGTCAGGCCGTAGGCATCGATGACCTCGCTGTATGCCTGCACCAGCTTGTCCACCGAACCGCAGACCCTGGCCAGTTCGTTGCCGCTCTGTCCACCGAAGGAGACCCGCACATCGCCGCCCTTGGCGCGCAGCTCGTGCGCCTGCCGCGCTACCGGGTTGTCGCGCAGGGCCTGCCTGCCGCCCCACTTGGGTACGCAGCCGCCTCCCGGGGAGACAAAGGCCAGGGTGTACTCCTTCACGCCGGTCTTCTCGGCGCCCTGGAGAAGGTTGTAGGCGGGCTTGAGCGAGGTGTCCACGTACGGCGCGAAAGTGCTGGATTCCTTGGCGGGGGCGGGGCTGCTCTCCCGCGGCGAGGAGGGCACCGGGCCGGGGCGCTTGGGCTTCTCCTGCTCCCCGGCCCCACAGCCCGCGAGCAGCAGGGCCGCAACCACCGCTGCCCCCACCGCAGTTGCGGCCGGCCTCACCGCGCGACTCCTCCGAGGAGCGGGCGCTTCTGCGTCGTTCGTCATCGTCGGGCTGCCTCCATCGGTGGGGGGTGGGCAGTGGTGTGCGGACCTGCCGCCGGGAAGCGACACCAGTGGGGGTACGCCAGGGGCCGGGTGCAGCGGGCTTCGGACAGCAGGTGGACGAGGCGTTCGGGACGGGCACCGGGTGGGTGGGCAGCCCGTCCGTCGGCTTCGGATACGTCACATCATCATCCGTCGAGGGTACTGGATCCGGCGGACCGGCCGCGGTGGCGCCCCCACCGCGGAAGGGCAACGGTTCGCTGTCCCACCGGGCAGGTGCGCCACCGGTGCCCGGCAGGCTCCCACCGGGCCGGGCCGCCGTCATGCTCATGGCGTCACGGCATCACTGCGTCACGGCGTCACGGCGTCACGGCGTCACGGCGTCACAGTGTCTGACGTCACGGCGTCTGACGTCATGGTGTCCTGGCCTCGGGGCCGGCGGGACCGGTGCCCTGGGCAGGGATGCGGGCGCCGGCCCACCCCTGTACCGCAGGCTCTTCCAGCGAGTGGACCCACCAGTCGGCCAGTGCCGTCTCCTCGTCGCTGGGCCGGGGGCCGACTCCCAGCACCCGCATGCCCGCACCTGCGGCGGCCTGGATACCGCAGTGGGAGTCCTCGACGGCCAGCGCGTCACCGGGTTCGACTCCGCAGAGCTCGGCGGCGGTGAGATACACGTCGGGATGAGGCTTGGGCCTCGTCGAGGCATCGGGCACCACGATATGGCGGAAGCAGTCGCGAAGTCCGGCCATATCGAGGCAGGACTCGACGACTTCCAGTGGGCAGTTGCTGGCCACTGCCAGCGGAGCGAACTGCACGGTCGAATGCACCAGTTCCGGCGCCCCGGGCATGGTGGTGGGCTCCGCGGAGACGAGGTCGCGGAAATGCTCGAGCAGTGATTCCGTCATTTCCCCGGTCAGCTCCGGGTGGCCCGCGACATCGGCCATCAGGCGCCCGCATTCGGTGTAGTGCAGCCCCCGGGCCTTTTCCGCGAATGCGGCCGAGGGAGTGAACCCATAGCTGTGCAGCACTCTGTCACGGGCGTCCTGCCAGTGACGTTCGGTGTCCATCAGCGTGCCGTCACAGTCGAAGACGACGGCAGCGGGGGTCCAGGAAAAGATGCTGTCTGCGCTCATCCGCGTTTCCGTTCCGAGGGGCCCGGAGGCGCCGCTGTGACCGGTCGCGAGGGAGGCAGGGCAGCATCGGTTTCACGGACGCCCGGCACCGGGCCGAGGGGATTTCCGGCGGAGGGCAGTCCTCATGGACAGGAGTTCTTCCCGCTCCATGCCGGAACATTACGATCGTTACGTTACGGACGGCAACACAGAGTGGTCAACCGATTCATAAATGTCCATATTTTAGGCTCTACTGATAACCGACAGTTCCGTAGGCCGTCGCGGCGCCGCCCTGGAGGATGCGGAATGCGCACGCCGAGCGGTGCCGGGTGCACACCACACGTGCGGGTGGGGCCAGTTCGGTGAAGCGTGCGGCCTTCAGCCACCCGAAGCGGGGCCGGCTCAGCCTGCCCCGGCTGTGGTACGAGGCGGCCTGACGGGCGGCCTCCAGCAGCACCATGCCGGGCACGTGATCGGTGGCGTGGTCGAAGAAGAACGGGTGCAGCGGGTCGGCCGGCGACACCAACAGCCCCTCCTCGTCGAGTGCGAGGACCGCGTCGTGCGGATGGTTCACCGTCAGCCGGGCGGCCGACGGGCGGATGTGCCGATCCGCAGGGCGGGCCGGGACGGAATGAGCCGCCCTTCCGGCGCGCAGCGCGGTGAAGCGCGCGCCGTCCAGGAATCGCACGCCCCCGCCACCGCAGCCGAACGTCACCCCGCGGGCGGCGAAGGTGACGTTCAGTCGCAGGCCCACGACGGTCTTGTCCGGCGTGTGTCGTACGGCGCTCACCCGGGCGCAGCAGGTGATCTCGGTCGCGCCGGCGCGGGCCGGTGGCTCGTCGGCGGGCCTGACGTGGAAGTACAGGTCGGTGATGACCGCGTGACACGCCGGAGGGACGGCGTAGAACCGCAGGGGAATGCACAGGCCGAGCTGGCGCAGCGTTTCCACCAGAATCAGCGGGCTGTGCCGCTGCGATCCGTCACGGGGGAAGGTCGCATGCGCGCGCGGCCATGACGCCGCGGCACGGAAGACGTGCGCGGTATCGGCCGGCTGCACATCGGTAAGAAGAACCTCCGCCACCGAAGTCCGGTGCACCAGCTCCCGCTCAACCGTACGGGACCGGCTGAGCGGCTCACTCTTTCCGGCGATGCTGCCCGTTGGCGTGCTCATACGACCAGGGAATACCGAAATTCGAACGTGCGCACCCTTGAATTCCGAGTCGCATGGAACGGTAGGTTGCCAGCCGGCCGAACCAGAACGATGTCTGAGGTGTGTGTGCAGATCCGGGCGAAGACGACGCGCAGGTCCCTTCTTGAGGCGGCAGCAACCCTGTTCGACGAGCGAGGGTATGCCGGTACCAGCATCAGTGACATCAGTGCGCATTCCGGTCGCACCAGCGGTGCCATTTATTTCCACTACGCCAGCAAGGAGAAGCTCGCCCTTGCCATCGTCGAGGAGCATTTCGCCACCTGGCCGCATTTGATCAGCCGGCACCGGCAGCCCGGCCTGCCTGCCCTGGAAAATCTCGTCGGACTGAGCTTCGAGGTGGCCCGGGCCTTCCGTGACGACATCGTCGTCCGGGCCGGTGCCCGCCTGTGGGCCGAACGCAAAGCCATCGACACGCAGCTTCCCGCACCGTTCCTCGGCTGGATCGGCGCGGTCACCCAGCTCCTCGAAGGGGCCGCCCGCAACGGGGAACTCGCTGCCGACGTACCACCTGCCGCCACCGCCCACGGCATCGTCTGCGCCTTCTTCGGTCTGCACACCGTCTCCGACGCCCTGGACGGCCGCCGGCACATCGAGGAGCACCTGGACGACCTGTGGCATCTGCTGCTTCGCGGCCTGCAGGCCGATCCGGATCCAGCCGCTCTGCTCGCTCGTGTGCGACGGCGGATGCGCGACCACGGGACGGCGTCCGGGACGGAATCCGGGACGGCGTAGCCGGAGGGAAGACCTCAACTGCGGGTGCCACATGCCGCGTTGGGCGCCTGAGGACGTCCCGGGGTCCGGTAGGAGGCCGCCCGGTGCACGGGGGCTGCTGGTCAGTGCGCAGGGGCCGGACGGTAGCCTGCTGCGGTTCATATCGAGCTTCCTACGTTTCTGTAGTCAACCACGGGGGATTTCAGGCATGTCCGCACCGCCGCCCTATCAGAACCAGCCACCGCAGCAGCCGTACGGGTATCCGCAACAGCAGCCATACGGGCAACAACAGCCTCACGGGCAGCAGCAGCCATACGGGTATCAGCAGCAACCGCAGGCGCCACAAGGGCCTCAAGGGCCGCAGGGCCCTCGGCGGCCGCAGCAGCAGAGCAGCCCGCTGCGGGGGCTGATCACCGCCGTCATCGTCCTGGCAGTCTTCGGCGGCGGTGCCTGGTACGTGTGGGACTACAACACCGATCCCCATGGCGGCAAGGCCAAGGCGGAGGCCTCGGCGGCCGCGCGGGCCGAGGAGAACAAGAAGTACAACCCGCAGGTCGGGGACTGCGTCAAGATCCACGACCCCAAGGGGGAACCGCTGGCGGAGATCGTCGACTGCGGCTCGGCGGAGGCCGAGTACAAGACCGGCGACCGGTTGACCGGCGCCGGCGCGCGGTGCGGATCGCAATTCGACTACGGCATGCACGTTTCGATCCGTCACAGCTCTTCCTACACGCTGTGCTTCACCAAGGTCTGACTACCTGATGCGCCCTCCGGCCGTCACCCGAAAGGAACGGGTGGCGGCCGGAGTCGTGCCGCCCCAGGGGAGCCGTGTGCCGTCCCGGGCCGCTGCCGTGCGGCCCTCCCCGGCCCTCCCGGCCCTCCCCCGGCTCAGCTCCCGTCCGGGGCGGCGCCGCCGAGGGGCGCGGTGAGCGACAGCCGGCGCACCCCGCGAAGGTGGCCGTCGAGTTCGCCCGGCTCGAAGCGGCACATGCCCACCGCATGCCAGAACTCGCCCGCAATATCCCCCTCGTACTTGTAGCCGCCTGAGGGTGAGAGCGCGGCCCAGCCTCCCGGCACCCCGATCAATGTGGCCTGCAGGGACGGATCGCCCTGGTCGGGCACGGTCCACAGCCGGACCGTGCCGTCCTCGCCGCCACTGGCGAGCAGCGAGCCGTCCGGGCTGAAGGCGGTCGAGAGGATCCGCCCCGTGTGCGCGGTCAGTTGGCCGGTCTCCTGTCCGTCGCGCGGATCCCACAGCCGGACGATCCGGTCGTCGCCTGCCGTGGCCAGCAGGGGGCGGGTGGGGTGCACGGCGGCGGCCCACAGCCGGCCGGCGTGCCCGCGGAGCCGGTGCTGCGGCCTCCCGTCGGCCCAGATGATGGCGTCACCGTCCCAGGACGCGCTGACCAGCCAGGAGTCTCCGGGGCCAAATGCCACCGTGTACACCCGGTCCCGGTGCGCCTGGAGTTCGGCGGTGAGGCGGCTGTCCTGGATGTCCCAGATGCGTACGGAGCGGTCGTCGCAGCCGGTCGCCAGCAGCGTGCCGCCGGCGCTGAATGCGATCGACCGCACCCGGCCGCGGTGCTGGGCGAGTGTCGTCACATGGGTGCCCGTACTGCGGTACCACAGGCGCACCGTGTCGTCGTCGTTCGCCGTGGCCAGCAGTTCGCCGTCTCTGCTGAACGCCTCGGCCCACACATGGTCGGTCTCGGCATCGATCTCGCGCTGATACTCGCCCGTGGCGGCGTTCCACAGGTATACGTCGCCGTCGTTGCTGGAGGTGCCGAGGAGGGCTCCGCCGGCCCCGGTGGGGCTGAAGACGGCCGATACCAGGCGGCCGCTGTGGCCGCTGAGTTCCCTGAGGCGCCGGCCGGTCGCCGGTTCCCACAGCCGGACGACGCCGTCGTTGCTGCTGGCCGCCAGGTAGGAGCCGTCGGAGCTGAAGGCCAGGGTGCCGATCCGGCGTCCGTGGCCGCGCAGGATGCGCCGGCCCTGGCCACTGGCGGTGTCCCACAGCCGGACCACGCCGTCGTTGCCGGCCGTCACCAGCAGCGGTCCTGACTCGCCGCCGCCGATACCGCCGCGCGGCCGGAACCGGCAGGTCCAGACGGATCCGCGGTGGTCGGGGGGCTGCTGGCGCAGGGGGGACACGGACCAGCCGGGGGCGTCGCCGGGGTGGCCCCGGCCGTCGGCCGCGGCTCCCGCCGTGACCCGCCACAGCCGGACGGCGCCGTCGCTGTCGCCCGCCGCCAGCAGCGTGCCGTCGGTGTCGAACACCACCTGGTAGACGGCGCCGGTGCCCCGGCCGGGCTGTGCGGCCGGTTGCCCGGTCACCGGGTCCCACAGCCGTACCTGTCCGTCGGTGTCGCCGCTGGCCAGCAGCGTGCCGCTCGGGTGGAAGTCCAGGGTGTAGACGCGACCGGTGTGGCCGGTGAAGGTGTGGCGCAGCCGTCCCGAGGCCACGTCCCACACCCGTACGGTGCCGCCCTGGTCGCCGCCCCTGTCCCCCGTCGCCAGCAGGGACCCGTCCGGGCTGAACTGCGTCCGGTTGCAGACGCCTTCGTGGCCGGGCAGCTCGGCGCACAGGCGGCCGGTGCGGGTGTCCCACAGCCGTACGCCCGCGGCCGCGTCGCCGGTGGCCAGGGTCCGGCCGTCGGGGCTGAAGACCGCGGTGAAGACGGGGGCCGCATGACCGAGCAGTTCGTGCCGCCGGGTGCCGGTGGCCACGTCCCACAGGGTGACGGTGCCTTCCGCGTCTCCGGTGGCGAGGAGTGTGCCGTCCGGGTCGAGGGAGACCGGCCACACCCCGCTCGGGTGGATGTCCAACCGGTGCAGGCAGGCGCCGGAGACGGCGTCCCACAGCCGCACGGTGCCGTCCGCACCGCCCGTGGCGAGGAGGTCCTGGCGGAACTTCACCGCGTAGACGCGGCCGACGTGGCCCTGCAGGGTGCGCAGCGCCGTGCCGGTGGCGGCGTCGCACACCAGGACGCCGCCGTCCTCGCTGCCCACGGCGAGCAGTTCGCCGTCGGTGCTGTACGAGACCGGTTCGGGCAGCCGGACGGACTGCATGCCGAAGCCGTAAGGAACGCCGACCGCGGAGGGCCGGAAGCCCGCGTCGACGGGCATGCCAGGGGCCAGGGAGGCGGTGCGCAGCTCGGGGCGGCGCAGGGTTTCGTCGTCGGTGGTCGCGTCGATCAGCGCGGCCCGGTTCCAGTGGCTGCCCGCGGTCCGCACGCCGCTCAGGTCGGCGCGGATCAGCCGGGCCCGACGCAGGTCGGCGCCGCGCAGGTCGGCACCGGAGAGGTCGGCGTCGTCCAGCCGGGCGCCGACCAGGCGGGCGTCGCGCAGCACCGCTCCGGCGAGGTTGGCGCCGACCAGCTGAGTGTCGGTGAGGTCGGCGCGGGTCAGGTCGACGCCGGAGAAGTCCCGGTGGGAAAGGTCTTCGCCGGCGAGGGCGGCGCCGCGCAGGTCGGTGTGGGCGGGCACCCGGAGCCGGGCGAGGACCTTGACCGCGTTGGCGCGGGCGACCTCGTCGGCCTGCCCGCGGCGCCGCCCCTCCCCTTCGCCGTCCTCGTCCGGGCCGTCCAGGACCCGCTCGGCCCACTCCTGGCAGGTGCGGTGGTCGGCGAGGTCGCAGAGGAATTCGACGGTGAGCTGGCTGAGCGGGCGGCGCGCCAGCAGCTCGTACTCGCCGCGGACGAGCCGGGTCGCGGCCTCGCGGGCCACCAGCCACTCCACGATGGAGCTGTGGATGAACTGGAACAGCCCCTCGTCGCTGCGCACCAGCAGGCTGCCGGAGCCGATCGCGTGGGCGGCCTCCCGCGCGGAGAGCCTGATGTCCGCCAGGCCCGTCAACGTACCTGCGACATCGGTGAGTTCGTCGAGACTCAGGGTGCTCTGGCCGCTGGACCACAGCCGCAGCGCGAGGGTGGTCACCGCGTCCCACCGCTGGTCGAGGTTCATCCCCGGGGCCGCCCCGACGCCGCCCTGGCCGCGCCGCTCCTCGAACTGCAGCCAGGAGGTGAGCACTTCTTCGTAGAGTCCGGCGGCGCTGAGGGCGCGCCCGGCCCCGGCGACGGCGCGCAGCCGGTCGTGGTCGAGGTCGGCGACAAAGCTGAGCAGCCGCGGGTTGCGGCACAGCGCCAGCAGGTCGGGGATGCCTTCGAGGAGCCGCACCCGGCGGTCGGCGGCCTGTTCGTCGCCGTAGCGGTTGGCCAGGTAGGTGCGGATCTGCTGGGGCGTGAACTCCTGGAGGGCGAGGACGCGGCGCTGCGGGAGCAGTCCGACGCGCTCGCCGAGGGCGGTGAGCACCTGCGACTGGGACTTGAAGTGCTGGTTGCGGCTGCTGACAACGACCTTGGCGTGGTCCACGACGGCGTCGAGCAGGACTTGCAGCCGGTCGGTGGCCCGCTCGTAGCTGACCCTGTTCGCCAGTTCGTCGAAGCCGTCGAAGAGCAGGACGATCCGGCCCTGCTGGAACATGTAGCGGAAGGCGCGGAGGTTGACGGAGTCGACGCCGTGGTTCGCCAGGTGGGCGGCGACCAGGCCGTCCAGCGAATACGCCCGGTCGAGGGTGTTGAGCTCGATGAACAGCGGGACGAGGTGGGGCATCTCCTCGGGGATGCGGCGGGCGAGCTCGCGCAGCGCGAAGGTCTTGCCGTGTCCGAAGTCCCCCAGGAGCAGCAGGAACCGGCCGTGGTCGGCCTCCAGCAGCCGGAGCATGTCGTCGACGAGTCCGTCGCGCTCCTCGCCGCCGGGGCGTTCGACCTCCCGGTAGCGCTGCGGGAGGTAGAGGTCGGGCCGGTAGCGGTGGTCGGTGCGCAGCCGTTCGGTCTGGGCGGTGACGTAGTCGCGCAGGTCCAGCAGGCCCTGGAACTCGGTGAAGCTGCGGATGCGGACGCCCCGGCGGCGGGCCCGCTCCCGTAGTTCGCGGGCCGGCGCGGGCCCGTCGTGGACGAGTTCGGCGTCGGGTTCGGTGTCGGAGGCGTGGACGTGGTCGAGGAAGGCGTCGGTGTCCTCGGGGGAGGGGGTGCCGTGGCAGACCCCCACCCGCTGCTGCCGGACGAAGCCGGACTCGTTCCAGGTGACCAGGAGTTGCGGCGGGCTGCCGGCGATGCGGCGCAGCTGGGCACCGTCGTGGCGGGTGCGGCAGACCTCGGCGACCCGGGCGACGAGTTCGTCGAGCGGGTCGTCGAGGGTGCGGGCTTCCAGCCCGGGTTCGTGTTCCGGCACGCCGGGCCCGGCGGTCTCCGGTGTGCCGTCTCCGGGCGGGCCGCTCCCGTCGTCGGGCTGCGGGCGCGGCGGTCCGAAGACGCGCTGGGCCCGCCGCCAGCCGGTCGCGAAGTGTTCGGGCTCCGCGTCGGGGCGCTCCCGCCAGCGGGTGAGGCCGTCGCGGGTGATCCGCAGCAGTTGGTGCCGGGCGGGAGCGGTGGCACCGTAGACGGGCAGTTCGCCCGTGGTGAGGGGCAGGGACGGTGTGGCGGTGGGCGCCGCGGAAGCGGAGCGGCGGTCTCCGGTGGGGCCGTGCAGCAGGAGGTGCAGCCGGGGTGCGGTGAGGCGGGCGAGGTCGGCGGTGTCCCGGAGCGGGCCGGGGCCGTGCGCGGAGCCGGCGCGCCCGGGAGCCTCGGTGACCGGGTGCCGCAGGGCGCCGAGGCGCAGCCACCCCTCCTGCTCGTACGGGCGCAGGGCCTGGGCGAACCAGGCGGCCTGCTCGGGGCCGAGCCAGCCGTACTGGTCGTCGGGACGGTGGCTGTACGCCATCGAGGAGTTGAGGCCCGCGATGACCGTGCGCAGTTCCGGGACGGGGAAGAGGCTCCAGGGCTGGTCGCTGTCGAAGACGACGTCGAGGCCCTGGTAGAGCTCGTGGAAGAGCCGGGCGTAATGCCGCCACTTGGGCCAGTAGGGCGGCCTGGGCTGCATCTCGTCGGCTTCGCAGGTGTGGAAGTAGGCCCGGCAGGCGGCCTGGCTGACGTCCTGGCCGCCGGGCACCACGGCGAGGCGGTGGGGTTCGAGGCCGAGCAGGGAACGCAGCCCGGTGAGGAAGCTGAGGGCCTGGTCGGTCTCGCGGGGGCTGCCCGAGGCGGTGAGGTCGCCGGTGACCACGAGGAGGTCGGGGGCGGGGGCGCCGGCGTCGGTGAGCTCGACGAGGTCGCCCCAGATGGCGGCCTGGAGTTCGGCCGGGTCCTGGCCGCGGCCGAAGGCGGGCCCTGCCAGGTGCAGCACGGTGACGGCCTCCCGGGCGTGCTGCGCCCCGGGCTCCTGGGGGTACTGCGGCGGGACGGCCGGGCGGCGGCGCCCGGCCCAGCCTGGGCGGCCGAGCGGCCTGCCGTCCCCGGACTGCGGTCGCGGGATCGCGGCCGGGGTGGCGGGTCCGGTGGCCGGCCCGCCGGGGTAGCCGGGCCGGCTGGTGGGCCGGGCCCGCCCGTCGAGGGCCTGGCCCACGCGGGTGAGCAGCATCTCGCGGGCCGCGGCGGTGTCGGTGACGCCGACCAGGTCGACGTAGGTGATGGTGGCGAGCAGGCCTTCGACGGGGATGTCCTCGACCCGGACGGTCAGCAGCCGCCGTTCCGGCGCGTCGGGGTCGGCGCGCAGCGCGGCCTGCCACTCCATGCGCCCGTAGCGGGAGCGTTCGTAATTGCTGGAGAGCACCGCGATGACGGCGGCGGATTCGCTGACGCCGCGGTCCATGAAGTCCACGAAGTTGGTGCCGGGGACGAAGTCCCACGCTTGGACGACCGTCCGGTAGCCCGCCTCCTCCAGCGTCCAGGCGATCCACGAGGCCCATCGCTCGTCTGCCGGTGAGTAGCTGATGAAGAAGTCCAACGGGCCGGTTTCCGGGCGGGTTTCGGGTTCACCGAATTCCTGACGAGCCACCATGCCCGCCATCCTATGATCCATCGTCAACCGGCTGTACAGCGTTTACTCTTTTCCGTGTGCGCGCCATACAACGCCTGCATCCACTGGACTGGCTGGCCGGAGGGCTGCTCGCCTGCGGTCTGCTGTTCACGGCGACGGGCCTGCTTCCCACCGAGTCGGCCGGCCACGCGATGATCCGGATCGGCCCCCTCCTCGCGTTCCTCGGCACGGTCATCGTGCTCGCCGAACTCACCAGCGAGGCGGAGGTCTTCGACGTCGTCGCCTCGGGCGTGGCCCGCGCCGGACGGGGCGGCTACGGACGACTGTTCGTGCTGTGTGTGGCCTTCGCCTCGGTCACCACGATGACCCTCAACCTCGACACCACCGCGGTGCTGCTGACCCCGGTGATGCTGGCACTCGCCTCCCGCGTGGGAATTGCCACGGTGCCGCTGGCGATGACGACGGTGTGGCTGGCCAACACCGCCAGCCTGCTGCTGCCGGTGTCCAACCTGACGAACCTGCTGGCCGCGAACCGGGTGGCGCTGCGCCCCACGGAGATGGCCGCCACGATGTGGGCGCCCCAACTGGCCGCCATTGCCGTGACGATGGGCTGTCTGTGGCTGTTCTTCTGGCGCCGCGGGCGCCGCGGGGCGGAGGTCTACACTCCCCCGGCCCCGCACCGCCCCGGGGATCCGGTGCTGTTCCGGGTGTGCGCGGTGGCCTGTGCGGGGTTCCTGCTGGCCATGCTGGTCGCGGATGTACCGCTGTGGGTGGCGTCCGCGGTGGCGGCGGTGGTCGTGGTGGTGGCGTTCGCCGTCCGCCGTCCGGCCCGCCTGCGGCTGTCGCTGGTGCCGTGGCGGCTGCTCGTCATGGTGCCGGGGCTGTTCCTGGTGGTGGAGACGGTCAACGTCAACGGGCTGCACGACTTCCTGACATCGGCGGTGGGAGCGGACGGGGGCGCCCTCGGTATGTTCCGTGCCTCGGCGGTCGGCGCCGGCCTCTCGAACGTCCTCAACAACCTGCCCGTCTACCTGGCGGGCGAGTCGGCCGTGCCCCTCGCCAACCACCAGCAGCTGCTGGCGCTGCTCATCGGCACCAACGTGGGCCCGGTGGTGACTCCGTGGGCGTCGCTGGCCACCCTGCTGTGGTTCGAACGCTGCCAGGCACAGGGCGTACGGGTGCCGCTGCGGAGCTTCATGGCAACGGGCGCGGCCCTCGCGGCGGGTGCGGTGGTGGCGTCCACGGCGGCCCTGGTGGCCATGCGGTGAGCGGACGCGAAGGACCGGGCTGAACCGGGCCGGTCCGGGCCGGTCCGGGGGTGTTACGCCCCTTGGCGCACGCGGTCGACGGCCTCGCTGCGGTTGACGAGATCGAGCAGGTAGGGGATGTCCTCCGGCCGGCCGGCGACAAAGCTGCGGTCGGTGTCGGGACCGGCGATGGTGCCCCGGAACGCGCCGCCGTCCAGGGAGCGGATCTCCAGCCCCGCCTCGGCCGCGAGCAGCGCACCGGCGGGGAAGTCGATGGCCTCGGCCCGGTAGCCGATGAATCCGTCGATGGCGCCACGGGCCAGCATCGACCAGGTCAGCAGCGGCGCCCACAGCTGCAGCAGGCGCCGGGAGCGCACCTCCAGCGCCGACTTGAGGGAGCGCGCGGCCGGATCGTCGCGGGCGACGGCGTGCCCCTGGGTCCAGGCGAGCAGCGGCCCGGAGGCTGCGAGCGGGCCGGCGGGGCCGGTCATCCGCCCGTGCGGGCCGTACGCCCCGCAGCCGGTCAGGGCCGACCAGGTCCGGTCGGTGACCGGGTCGTGGATGGCGCCGACCACCGGCTGGTCGTCCACGCACAGCGCGATGCCGACGACGTAGGCGGGCAGGCCGATGACGACGTTGTTGCTCCCGTCGAGCGGGTCGACCAGCCACATCCGGCGCGGACCCGGCGCGGGCTCCCCGCCGTCTCCGTCCAGGATTCCCGACTCCTCGGCAAGGATCCGGTCGTGCGGGAAGCCCTCGCGGATGCGCTGTACGACGAGCCGTTCGGCCAGCAGATCCAGGTCGGTGACCACATCGCCCCGCTCGCCCTTCGGCTGGATTCCGTAGTCGTCCTGGAAGTGCGAGCGCACCAGCGCACCGGCCTCCCGCGCGGTCGCCACCGCCAGCTGCTGCTCGGCCGCGAACGGCGCCGTCACGAAGGCTTCCGGTGCCCGGGGCGCTGCGCCGGGCGGTTCCGGAGCGCCCTGCGGGCCGTCGGGGTCATTGCGGGTGATGCCCATGGATCCTCCTGAGGGCGGACCGCGCCGTCCGGGCGGTCTGCGCGGCGTCGCATGTCTGTCGTACCACCCGGTGTGCCGTGCCCTCCACCGGTCCCAGGGACAGGTCACTCTGCCGGGGAAGCCAGCGGCCGAGAACCAGGGTGGCCGCGGAGCTCCCGCTCGGGACGACGGTGCGGTGGAACGCCCCGGCCGGCAGCCGGTAGACCTGCCCGCGGGCGCTGGTCTGCTCGGGGCCGGGCTCGCAGCGGACCAGCCGCGAAGTCGGCCGGATCTCGTCCACCCCGGACGGGCTGCTGTGCACCTGGAAGACGCGGTGGGTGGGCCGCAGGGGGTCCTGGCGCACCCGGGTCTGCAGGTTCCCGACCTCGCCGTAGAGCACGAAGCTGGTCAACTCCCAGCTGTGGCAGTGCACGGGAGAGGTGGTGAGCTGGGCGGATTCGCTCGCGCCGGGCTCGAAGACGTGCACACAGATGCCCTGGTCCCCGTCGCGCAGCACCGGCAGGCAGAAGAAGCCGAGCGGGTGGTGTACGGCGCGCAGTTCACGCCGCCCGGAGGTGACCTCCTCCAGCGCGGCGGCGGCCGCGCCGAACAGCGTGCCGGTCTCTCCGCTCCGCCTCATGGTCCGTTCGAGCATGCGGTAGTCCATGGGACCTCGGCTTCGGCGGCTCACCTGGCCTCCCGGGAAATGCTGCGGTCTGCGGACCATCGGGGAGTGCGCCCCCCGGTACGGCCGGCCCGGCGATGCGCATCGCGGACCGCCGCCCCTCGACGTTCCGCCTGGTCTGCGGGCACCTCCCCGACCGGTAAGTGCGGGGACGGCCCCAGGGGCGTTCCTGTGGAGCTGGTGTCGGCCGGCAAGAGCCCTCCCTTCCGCGGTCGGTCATGAGGCAGGAGATCCTGAAACCTGAGGCAGGAGACCCTCAACGAGGTCAACTCCGGTACGGGTTCTCCGCGTGCAGCGCCTTCTCGATGATCTCGCCGACCTCCATATCGGTGACGGTGGAGGGGAGCGCGAGGTCCAGCCGCTCGAAGAGCTGGCGCGCCTCGTCCACCGTGGGTTCGTCGCTGAGCGGCGCCGCACGGTGCAGGTCGAGGGCGACCGCCTGTTCCCGGGCCTGGTGCAGCTCGGTGAGGTAGTAGTCGTACAGCGGACGCCCCCGGTCCACCAGGAGGTTGACCCGGCGCAGGTCGTCCTGCGTGATGATCAGGCACGAGTCGGTCAGGTCGAAGCGGAGGGTCGGCACCACGGAGGACAGGTGGACGTCGATCTCCAGGACGTCCAGCCGCTGCTTGTGCCAGCAGGCGGCCAGAACGGTGGCGTAGGACTCCTGGCGGGTGCGCTCGGCGCTCCAGGTCCTCCGCTGCCCCGTGTCCGCCTGCCCGCCGTCGAACGTGCGCCGGAAGCGGGCGTACGCCTCACAGGCCCGGGTGTCCGACGGGTTGACGATGTCGATCTTCATCGTGAGGGAGCGGCGCTGCTCCTGCGCCTTCCGTACACACTCGGGGAGCGTGACGGCACGCAGATATGTGCCGGTGCCGCCCTTGAACACCCAGCGGTCGGTGTTCTGACGGGCCTCGTCCAGAGCGCGCCGGACCTCGGTTCCGGACAACGACCGCACCATCGCGAGGTCTTCCAGCGCCTTCTGCGTCCCGGTCGTCGCCTCCCGGATGTCGGCGACCCGGCGCCGTCGCTCGGTGAGCGACCCGAAGACCAGCGCGGCCAGCACCAGCAGGGTCGCGCCGGAGGTGACGTTGTCGGAGACCGCGTCGCTGAAGATGTCCATCAGGCCGACGACCATGGCGCCGGAAATGGCCACGACCCCGTCGAAGTGCCTGATGACCCAGGCCACAGCGGCCTCGATCCGATTGGCTGAAGACCGTCCTGGCACCTGTCCTGAAGGTGTGGTTCTGCGCGCCACGTGGTCCAACTCCTCCCCCGGGTAAGGCAATCGTAGGAGGTGAACCGTACGGCCCGCCAGCGATTGTGATCACTGAGGGGGGCTTCTGCGCCACGGGCGGAGGAGACAAGGGCCGGAGGCGGGGCCCGCCCGCAGCATCTCCGGGAACGTGGTATGCCTGCCGCCCGCACCGCATACGTCGCGGTCCCCTCCGGGGCATACCCCGGAGGGGACGGGCTTCAGCGGGACTTCAGCGGGACTCGCCGATCACCCTTCAGCGGGACTCGTTGAGCACCATGGCCGAACCGCCGCCACGGCGCTTGGGTTCGGCCACCGCCGTGACCTTGCCCTGCGGCAGGAATTCCAGGGCGGCCACCGCCCCGATCTCCGGTGACGGAGTGAAGGCCTTCGGAGCAAGGACGAAATGGTGGCCCATGGCTTCCAGCTTCTTGCGTTCAGGCGAGTCGAGGAAGGCCGGTTCGGCTTCCGTCGCCGTCTGGTTCCGCTGCGACATCCGCGGTGCGGCGACCGCAGCCGGCAGCGACATCCCGAGGTCCAGACGGTTGACCAGCGTCTGCAGCACCGTGGTGATGATCGTGGCGCCGCCCGGGGAACCGACAGCGATCATCGGCTTGCCGTCCCGCAGGACGATCGTCGGCGACATGCTGCTGCGCGGCCGCTTGCCGGGGCCCGGCAGGTTCGGGTCCGGCGTCCCCTTGGTGAGGGGAGCGAAGTCGAAGTCGGTCAGCTCGTTGTTGAGGAGGAAGCCGCGTCCGGGCACCGTGATGGCCGAGCCGCCGGTCTGCTCGATGGTCAGGGTGTAGGAGACGACGTTGCCCCAGCGGTCCGAGGCGACCAGGTGCGTGGTCGAAGGCCCTTCGTGGGGTTGCTTGTTGCCGGTCTTCAGGTCGCAGCCCGCATCCGGATGGCGCGGGTCGGCGGGAGCCAGCGGGCTGGTCAGCGCCTTGTCGGAACGGATCTGGCAGGCCCGGGCCTTGCCGAACTCCTTGGAGAGCAGTTGCTTGGTCGGCACGTCCGAGAACGCGGGGTCGCCCACCCAGCGGTTGCGATCGGCGAAGGAGATCCTGCTGGCCTCCAGGTAGTGGTGAAGCGCCTGGACCTTGTCGGCCTTGGAGAGGTGGAAGTTGCCCAGGATGTTCAGCGCCTCCCCCACCGTGGTGCCGCCGGCCGAGGACGGCCCCATGGAGTAGACGTCCAGACCGTGGTAGCCGGTCCGGGTCGGTTCCCTGCGTTTGGCGGTGTAGTCGGCGAGGTCGGCCGTCTGCATCAGACCGGGACGGGCCTTGTGCCGGGCGCCGGGCGCCATCGGCGGCTTCTGGACGGTCCGCACCACATCACGCCCCACCTCTCCGTGGTAGAGCGCGTCGACGCCCTCACGGGCGAGCAGCCGATAGGTGCCGGCGAGATCGGGATTGCGGAAGCGTGAGCCGACCACCGGGAGTTTGCCCTTGGGCAGGAACAGGTCGGCGGTGGACTTGATGTCGCGGAACCGCTTCTCGTTCATTTCCGTCTGGGCCCGGAATTCGTCGTTGACCACGAAGCCGTCGTCAGCGATCCGGGTGGCCGGACGCAGGGCCTTCGCCAGGGAGACCGTGCCCCAGTCCTTGAGCGCCTTCTGCCACGTCGCCGGAGTGCCCGGGACACCGACCGACAGGCCCGAGTTGATGGCGTCCTCGGTGGGAAGCGGCTTGCCCGTCGAACGGTCGAGGAAGGAGTCCGCACGCATGCGACGGGGAGCGGTCTCCCGGCCGTCGAGGGTGTGCACCTTCTTGGTTTTGGCGTCGTAGTAGACCATGTAGCCGCCCCCGCCCACCCCTGCCGAGTAGGGCTCGACCACGCCGAGCGCGGACGCGGTGGCCACCGCCGCATCCACCGCGTTGCCTCCCTTGCGCAACACCTCGAGCCCGGCCCGGGAGGCGTACGGGTTGACGCTGGAGACGGCGCCACCGCTGCCGGTGGCCACGGCCTTCTTCGCAGGCGGCCGCTCCGCCCCGTCGGCGGCCGACGGGGCGGCGTTGACCTGGCACGCGGTGGCCAGCAGGGAAAGACTGAGCGCAGCCGCTGATGCGGCGGCGACAGCGGTACGACGGACAGCCATACGGCCTCCACGACTTCACTGTGATGCTTACGAGGGATTACCGAACCCTGGCATCGCTCGGGCAGGGGAGCAACGCCGCGCCACAAGGTTTGCGCGAGATCTGAGGTTTCCCTCCGGTAACCCGTCCGGAGGTCCGGGGTGTCGGAGGCTGTTGTGGGAGGAACGGCAGCTCGCACCACCGGCGGGGAAGCAACGGGGAAGCAAAAGTCCCCGGCTGGACGGGGGAGGCCAGCCGGGGACTACAAAGCGCGTGCCCCGCGCGTCGCGGCCAAAACCTGCCGGTCCGGTCGAGGTGCGCGCCTGCACGGCCATGAGTGCGCGTCGGCTTCGGAGGGGCCACCTCCATACCCCGTTCGCCAAGGGACGAGCAGGTGGGGCGCCGGCCGATCTGCAAGGGCCCGTCAGGCGGCGCGCCGGCCATTCCGCGAGGCCCAGCCAGGTGGCCCGTTCAGGTGGCGCGGTCAGGTGGCGCGGTCAGGTGGCGCGGTCAGGTGGCGCGGTCAGGTGGCGCGGTCAGGTGGCGCGCCACCCCGACCAGCGGCCCACCGCGATCTCCACCACGGGGCCGTCCGGCGGGCGGTCGGCGTACTGCTGCCGGTACTTCCGCACCAGCAGGTCTACGTATCGCGCCGACACCTCCGCTTCGTCGGCCGGTGGCAGCACCACGGCCGTACCGTCCGCCCGCGCCCACCACAAACGGTCCCAGTCCTCGTCATAACCGTCGACGAGGAGACACACCTCGGGATGGGCACGGATATGGGCCAGCCGCTTCAACCGGACCGTTTGCTTCGGCTTGTGGTCCACGGCGAAGACGACGGTGTCCCCGGTGACGGCGAAGACCGCGGGGACCAGGTGCGGCCGGCCGGAGGCGTCGACGGTCGCGAGCCGGCCGATCCGGGCCCGGATGAAATACTCCCGGGCCTCGCCGTTCGTCATCCTCGGCACTGCGGTCCCCCAGGTCTCACCGGAAGCGCTGCGCGACGTCGGCGAGCTCGTCCAGGCAGGCCAGCGTCTCCGCCTCCGGCATCGTGGGGAGGTAGAACAGCAGCCGCTCCACATCGAGCTGGAGGTACTTCTCGATGATCTCCGGATCCCTCCCCACCGCGTAGACGGTCACCGGCACGTCCCGCCCCGCGATGCTCCGCATACGGTCGATCTTCGGCCCGAGCTCCTGGGGCGGCAGACTGTTGGCCAGCCAGGCGTCGCCCAAGGCGGCCACCCGCGCGAAGGCCGCCTCCCCACCGCCCACGTACAGGGGAGGGTGCGGTCGCTGTACAGGCTTCGGCCAGGAGTAGACGGGGTCGAAGTCGACGAATTCCCCGTGGAACTCCGCCTTGTCCTTCGTCCACAGCTCGCGCATCGCCCGCAGCCGCTCGTCGACGAGGCGTCCCCGGGTGCGCGGGTTTGTCCCGTGGTTCTCCATCTCCTCCCTGTTCCAGCCGACGCCGATCCCGAAGACGGCCCGCCCGCCGGAGACGAGGTCCAAGGAGGCCACCTCCTTGGCCGTGATGATCGGGTCCCGCTGTGCCACCAGCGCGATCCCGGTGCCCAGCAGGATCCGCTCGGTCACCGAGGCGGCCGCGGCGAGCGCGACGAACGGGTCCAGGGTGCGGTAGTAGATGTCCGGCAGCTCACCGCCGGCCGGGTAGGGCGAGCGGCGGTCCACCGGGATGTGGGTGTGCTCCGCGATGAGCAAGGAGTCGAATCCTCGTTGCTCGACCGCGCGCCCGAGTGGGGCGGGCGCGATGCCCTGGTCGGTGATGAACGTCGACACACCGAACTTCACAACGGCTCCCTCGGTTCCAGAGTCTCGGACGTGCGGGTTCGCGAGCGCGCGCCCTCGCCAGCCCGCCTCCCCGCAAGCGCGCAAGCCCGCGGCCATTAGCAGGTACCCCGATCACCTCCAGCGCAACAATGCGTGCAGCCGACCGGGCGAACCCCTCCGCCCGGCGCGCATCACCGCACGTCGCGCCCCGAAGGCCCACGGCTCACGGGCCGGCCGAGGCTGTGCGGGCAGAGGTTGACACGGAGGAACTGCGCAGGTCTGCCGTCGTGGCGCCCACCACGGCCACGGCACCGAGGCAGAGCAGGCCCCCGCTGACGAGGGCGGTCGCTCCCGAGGAGGCATCTGCCACGAGGCCGCCGCGCATATTGCCGATGTCGGGCCCGGCTTGCCCGACGATCTGTTCAGCTGCGCTGACCCGGCCGAGTAGTTCGTGAGGCGTGTGCATCTGGACGACGGTGCTCCGGGAGACGACAGAGACGGTGTCGGCGGCACCGGCTATGACGAGGAAGACCAAAGCGGCCCATGGGCCGGGTGACATGCCGAACAGCGTCAAGGCTGCGCCCCACGTGGCGGAGCCGCCGAGCATGACCAGGCCGGGGCGGGGGAACCGGGTGAAGGTTCCGGAGAAGAGGGACGCTGCGACACCGCCGACGGCGATGGCCGTGAGGAACAGTCCGAGGGTGCGTGGGTTGCCGCCGAACCGTTCGGCGTTGATCAAGGGAAACAGGCTGATGGGCATCGACAACACAGTGGTGGCCAGGTCGGTGAGCAGGGCCCCGCGAATGATGGGGGTGCGGCTCAAGAAGGCCAGGCCGTCCAGTACACCCCGCAGGCCGGGCCGTGCGGGCTCGTTTCCGGGGTTCATCCGCGGCAAGCCGAAGGCACCATAGAGCGCGGCGCCGAACGTCACGGCGTCGATCAGGTAGCAGGCGCCCACTCCCGAACCGCCCACGATCAACCCGCCGATCGCCGGACCGAGCAACATGGCTCCCTGGAAGGCGATGCGTCTCAGCGCCAGTCCTGCGGCCAGTTGCTGCTTGGGCAGGAGGTGCGGAATGAAGGTGCGGGAGGCCGGGCCGCCGCCGGCGACGAAACATGACTGGAGTGCGACCAGTCCCAGCACACCCGCGACCGGAACGTGCCCGAGGAAGCCCTGGAGTGCGAGGAGAAGTGCACACACGGCTTGCCCGCTGGTCGTGAGCAGGTAGAACTTCCGACGGTCCACTCGGTCGACGAGCGATCCGGCGAACAGCCCGAGCGCGACGAGCGGAATCGCCTGCGCCAGCCCGACGCCTCCCGTCCATGCGGTGCTCTTCGTCATCTGCCAGACCTGGAACATCACCGCAACGAGCGTCATCTGACTGCCGAACCCGGACAGCGCCTGGCCGATCCACAATCGCCGGAACGGTGGTGACGACCGTAAGGGAGTGACGTCGAGAAGCGTGTGCCTCATTCCCATGCGGGGTCCCCGGCCAGCTTCTCGGCGATCCGGTCCTGGAAACCCTTGCGCTCAAGGGCGCGCTCGATATCGGTGACGACCCGAGAGAGCGGGTAGGGGATCTCGGCTTCCAGATCAGCGAGCGCGGCCTCAGTGGCTCGCCATTCCGCCGCCAGGCGAGGGACGACGCGGCGAGCCTTGTCGGTGAGCGTCACCTTCCTGGTGCGCGCGTCGTCGCCCACGACGGTCTGCACCCAGTCCGCCTTGCGCATGGCGGCGACTTTCTGACTGACCGCCGAATGCGTGAGCTGAACCGACTCGGCCAGCTCCGCGATGGTCATCGGCCCGCAGGCGTGGAGCCGGAGCAACTCCATGATGAAGCTGGGCTTGAGCCCGTCGATCTGTTGCTCGTCGTAGATGCGAGCGATGCCGGCGTCCAAGGACGCCTGGAGCAGCCGCAGAGGGCGCCAAAGGCTCTGCTGTGTCGGGTCGAGCGCATGAGTTCCGGTCATACGACGCACCGTAACAGCACTTATATAAGCACTGTTGCTTTTTTGATCCTCGGCTGACGAAGCGGGCGCAAGGTCACCGACGCGCGAGGAACTGGACATGGGCGGCCGGCAGCCGGCAGTCGTCAGGTACCGATGCCGTACAGGGCTGCCGCGTTGGCCGACGAGAACTTTCCGCGGTCCGCATCGGAGGCGAAGTGCCCGAGGAAGGTGGTGATGTCCTCGCGGGTCGGACGCTGGAAGGGGTAGTCGGTGGAGAACAGCAAGCGGTCCACGGTCGTCACCGACAGGGTGTGGTGAAGGAGCGCCGGGTTGAGCATGCCGGAGGCGGTGATGAAGAAGTTCGACCGTAGGTAATCCGACACCGGTCGTCGCAAGCCGGAGACGCGGGACAGGCTGTCGGCCCGGTCCAGCCAGAACAACAGCATTTCGCCCCAGTGTCCGAGCACGACCTGCAGATCGGGATGCCGGTCGAAGGTTCCCCGCAGGATCAGTCGCAGTGCGGCTGTCGCGGCGTCGAGATGCCACCCCCAGCCGAAGGTGGCCAGAGCGAGGTCTGTCATCGGGTCGAAGCCTCGGTAGGAGGCGTCGCGAACCGCGGAGGAGGGCAGTTGGGGGTGGATGAACACCGGCTGGCCGAGCCGTTCTGCGGCGGCGAAGAAGTCGTTGTAGACGGGGTCATCCAGGAAGAGATCGCCTGACCGGCCGTAGACCATGGTGCCGACGTGCCCCAAGCCGGCGGCTCGTGAGAGCTCGCCGGCAACCTCGTGTGGCGCCGACATGGGCAGGGTCGAGAGCGCCCGGAGCCTTGACGGGTTGCCGGTGACGGTTTCGGCGGCGACGTCGTTCGCGGCGCGGCTGAGTCGCACGGCCTCATCGGGGGCGAGCGGGTGGGTGCCGGGCGGTGTCAGGGCGATGATCGATACGTCGATGCCTTGAGCGTCCATGGCGGCTATCCGGCCTGCGCCCAGGTCTTCCAGACGCCACCGGTTGTCGCCCGTCTCGTTCAAGGCGAGGCTTTCGTCCCGGTGCTCAGGCGGGACGGCTTGGAGGGCGGACGTCAGGTCCGGCATGATCCAGTGTTCTTCGACAGCGATGAGCGTCATGTCGTTGTCCCCCTTGTCCTTTTGCCCTTGCTGCTGGTGCACTCAGGTGGCGACGACAGCACGGTTGACTCCCCCTCCGTGGCCGAACTCCCCAGAGACTGAACGTGGCCGTCGGAAGGGACTCCGCCTTCAGGTCATTGCCGTCGCCTGATCAACTCGCGTATCACCAGGGAACGGTTCGGCCCTGGTAGTCACGGAATTGCACGCCGGGGGTTCCGAGCTGAGCGAGCATGATGTTCACCAGCCGCGGAATGCTGTCCTCGACAGCGAGAGGGGCGTTTGGTCCTCCCAGCTCCGTGCGGACCCAGCCGGGTGCCATGACCAGCAGCGTGCGTGCCGGTTCGGGCTGGCGGACCGCGAAGCTTCGCATGAACTGGTTCAGGGCCGCCTTGCTGCCTCGGTAGACCTCTCGCAGTCCGGTCTCGTTGTTGGCGATGCTGCCCTGGCCGGACGACATCACGCCGATCAAGCCGGTCGGGGTGACGAGGTCCTGCAGGGATTCGATGACGCGCATCGGGCTCAGCGCGTTGGTGAGCATGACGTCGTTGAATTCGTCGGTCGTGACCTCGCCGATGGGAATGTGTTCGTCCCGGGTGGTGATTCCCGCGTTGACGAAGAGGATGTCCAGCGCCCGGCCGTCCAGGCGCCTGCGCAGCGCCGCGATCTGCTCCGGCTCGTTGATGTTCAACGTTTCGATCTCCACCCTGCCGCCCGCGGTCTCGGCGAGATCATGGAGCTTGGGTCCCGGGCTGTCCGGTCGGACCGTGCCGATGACATGCCACCCCTTGTCAAGGAACTGCTCGGCGATGGCACGGCCCAACCCGCGTCCGGCGGCAACAACCAAAACGGTGGGGGGCGCTTCGTTCGAGGTGGGAGCAGACACAGTTCAGAGCCCTTCATTGGTTCGTAGATGCCGAGAGACCGGGATTGGGGGATCCGGAGGCCGCGCAGGCCTGGCCTGCGCATCCCGCATCCCCACGCCTGCGGTCGCATCCGTGCAAGCCTCGGCGACGTGCGGTGCGCAACGGCTCAGAATCAGCACTCTCTGTAGTATTGCTGCCATGTCGCGTCCTGAGATCGCTGATTCCGACATTCTCGAGCCGGATGATGTGCGAATCCTTCGCGCCCTTCAGATTGATCCGCGGGTCGGGTTCGCGACCGTGGCGATGGTCCTCGGACTCTCCGAGCCGACCGTCGCCCGCCGCTACCGCCGCATGCGGCGTGCCGGGGCGATCCGGGTGATCGGGGTCGTCGATCCTGGAGCGCTCGGGCAGAGCCGGTGGATGGTGCGCCTGCGCTGCCGGCCCGGCAGCGCCACGGCCATCGCCGAGGCACTTGCGCAACGCGACGACATCAGCTGGGTCGCCCTGAACGCTGCCGGCTCCGAGGTCACCTGCGCCGTGCGCTCGCGGTCACAGGAACAACGCGACGACCTGCTCGGCCGCCGGCTCCCCCGCACCGCCGCCGTGCTCGACCTACAGGCATCGGTGCTGCTCCGTCAGTTCGTCGGCGGACGCGGGCACTACTGGGCGGCACTCGCCGGATCCCTGACCCCCGAGCAGGAGTCCGCCCTGGGGTCCGGCGACAACCCGTTCACCGAACGGCCGGTTGTGCGGAATCAGCCCTCACAGCTCAGCGCCCAGGACGAGAAGCTGCTCGCGGCCCTCGCCGCCGACGGACGGGCGAGCCTCGTCCACCTCGCAGCCGCGGCCGACCTCACACCGGGCCGAGCATCACGACGTCTGCACGCACTGCTTTCCGGCGGAGTGGTCCACATCGACGTGGAGATCGCACCGATGGCCCTGGGATACCGAGCCCGGGCGAACCTGTGGATGCGAGCCCACCCAGGCAAGATCAAGGCCGTCGGGCGGGCCATGGCGCAGATGCCCGAGGTGGGATTCGCCGCCGCGGTATCCGGACCGTACAACCTCCATGCCGTCGTACAGTGCCGCGATCTGGACGAGCTGTTCGAGTTCGCCACCGACCGCGTCGGAAACCTGCCCGGTGTCGAAGGCATGGAGATCAGCCCCGTCGAACGCCAGATCAAACAGGCCGGAACCCGAGTCGACGGCGACCGGCTGACCGACCCGCCGAGTGAGCACAACCGCCGGTGATACCCGCGGCGGAAACACTCGGGGCACGCCCATCCTGGGCACGTACACCACCGGCTCCTGGGTATCCGGGCCGAACCCTGGCGCGTTGACCGAGCCGGTCGACCGCGCGCCGCCCGAGGCCCCCGCCGAGCACCCCCTCGTCGCCTACCGCTACCCCGCCACCACCTACGCTCCGGACCAAGTCATCGACGAGGAGGCGCACGACTGGTTCCGCTCCCCTACCGACGAGGAGTGTCCCAAGAACTACACCCACGCGGTCGGCATCGACGTTTACATGGCCTTTGCCGCCGCCAACCGGCTCGTCATCGGCACCGGCCCGGCAACCCACGTGAAAAACCCGGCGTTCGAGCCCAAGTTGCCCGGCTCCTGGCTGGTCGGCCTCGCGCACATCGAGACCGACCCCCGGCTGCTCATCCCCTTCACCCCCAGGGGGCCCGGCCGGCCGGACACTGCCTGGTAGGCGACATCGACCGTCGCTACGCGGTGGCACTTGGCTACGACGTGACACCGGCAGAGGCGTACGCCCGCCACGAGCACGCGGCCCATTTCGACGCCTGGTACACCCACCTGCGCGACGCCTACATCGCGACCATGGCCAGCGGGGCTGAGCCTCCTGGTCGGCCGGCAGAGCGGCTGCGCGACTTCTCATCCGCAGCTACAGGTTCGTGGGTGGGGCAGGTCGGGCATGGTGCGTGCCGGGCGCCGCTACGGTCACACTGCCGTCACTGCGGTCACTGCGGTCACTGCCGTCACTGCGGTCACTGCCGTCACTGCGGTCACTGCGGTCACTGCGGTCACTGCGGTCACTGCGCCGACCGCAAGATGTCGGCGAGTTCGGCGGCCGGGGTGGTGGGTGTGCGGGGGTGAAGGAGCTCGGTGCGGTGCACGATGCGGGGCTCGGTGATCGGCACGGCCGCGATGCCGGGGAGGTCTCCGGCTGCGGGCAGGGCGGCAACGGTGAGGCCGGCTCCGGCGGCCACCAGGACGGACAGACCGCTGAAGTCGGTCCCGGTGTAGGTGAGTTGGTGGCCGAAGCCGTCGGACCGGGCGGCGGCCCGGAGCTGGGCGAGGGGTACGGCGGCGTCGGGTGCATCGATCCAGCGGGCGGCGGCGAGGTCGGCCAGCCGCAACGCCGGACGGCCGGCAAGCGGGTGGGTGGCGGGCAGGAGTACCGCGAGAGGTTCCTCGCCGAGGGGAAAGGTGGTCAGGGGGCCGGCGTCGCGCAGCGGCAGCGGATCGCTGGGTGCCACGGCCCCGTCGACCAGCACCAGGTCCGCCGTGCCGGTCAGCGCCGCCTGGACCGCCTCGGTGCGACCGCACACCCGCACCGAGGCCGCGAGCTGCGGGGCCGCGGTGCGGGCGCGTACCAGCGCGAGCGCGGCGGAAGGCGTCAGCGCGCCCGGCGTGCAGGCCACCGCGAGGCGCCCCGGGCGCACTTGCCGCAGGCGCGCGACGTCGGCCCGCGCCGCATCCAGGCGCAGCAGCAGCGGCCGGGCGTGTTCCAGCAGCCGTTCGCCCGCCTCGGTCGGCGCTACCGGGCGGCGGGTGAGCAGCGGCGCCTCCAGATCGGTCTCCAGGCTCGCGATGTGCTGCGAGACCGCGGACTGGGTGTAGCCGAGGGCCTGGGCTGCGGCGGAGAAGGAGCGGTGGTCGACCACGGCGACGAAAGTTCGCAGCTGCTGCGGATCCATGAGCATCAGTATTACTGATTGTGGATGCAGGAAACATCGTTGGACGTGATGCAGGTGGGCGGCTGAGGATTGTCGCGTGACACACACCGCCCGCGTCGCCCTGGTCGGCGACCGCTCGCCCCACGTCCGTTCCCACACCCGCATCCCGGCCCTGCTCGACGCATTGCGCGAGCGTGACGGTCTGGACCTGGACGCCTACTGGATCCCCACCCAGGATGTTGCGGACCACACGACCCTGGCCGGGTTCGATGCGATCTGGGTGCTGCCCGGCAGCCCTTACCGCAGCGAGGCCGGCGCGCTCGCGGCCATCCGCACCGCCCGCGAGGACCGCATCCCCCTGCTCGGCACCTGCGCCGGTTTCCAGCATGTCCTGCTCGAATACGCCCGCAACGTGGCCGGGTTGGCAACGGCCGGTCACGCGGAGAGCGCTCCCGGCACACCGGCGGCCGACGCCGTGGTGGTGCCGCTTGCGTGCTCCCTGGTCGGGCACGAGGGCACGATCGAGCTGACCGCGGGCTCCCGCGCCGAAGTGCTCATCGGCGCCGAACGATCCGTCGAGCGCTACCACTGCAACTTCGGCGCCAGCCCCCACCACGTTCAGCTACTGCGCACCCATGGGCTGCAGTTCACCGGCACCGACACCGACGGCGAGGTGCGAATCGCCGAGCTGCCGGAACACCCGTTCTTCCTCGCCACCCTCTTCCAGCCGGAACTCGCCGGCGACGGCGCCCGCCCGCACCCTCTCATCCGCGGCCTCGCGGCGGCCGCCGTTGCCCGGGCGAAGACGGCAGAGTGAACGGCCTCAGGCCTCTGTTGAGCACCTGCCTGCGTCTCCAACTGAAGCGCTCGGCCGCAGCGCTGCTCTCGATCTCGCCACCACCTCTGCGGCCCATCAGGCGGAGTTGGTCGCGCGCCTCCAGGCACTCGGTGCGACGCCCGCCCACGTGGGACGGGGCACAGTGCCGTGGACGGTCCTCGCCGACCCGCAGGGCAACGAGTTCTGCGTCCTCGGCCCGTCCTGAGGCGGAGCCTCAACGACTCGGGCTCGTCGGGCCGGTCCGGAAAGCCGGGCAGGTGGGCGCAGGGCCCACAGGCGGACCGGCAGACGGCAGGTCCGAGCATCGGCAAACGGCAGGCCTGAACATGGCGGTGCGCCGCAGGTGCAGGAACCTGCGGCGCACCGGGTGGCCGGCGAGGGGACGTCACCTCTCACCGGCCGGTTCGGGCTGATCAGCGGGGGTGGCCCCAGTGACCGTTGTGCCCACCGTGGCCGTGCTGCCCCCAGCTTTCGGAGTCAACGACCCGGCGGTGGTCGTTGCTCAGCACCGCGGTGCCCCTGTGGTTGTCCCAGACGTAGTCACGACGGTCCTGGAAGAGGTCCCGGCGGTTGTCACGGCCGATGCCCGTGTGGACACGGACCTGTGAGTGGCCGCCCAGACGGACGTTGCCGAAGCGGTAGGTGTGGCCCGCGCGGTCCGAGAGGGTCCAGCCACGCAGGTTGACCGCCGTACGGCCGTTGTTCTTCACCGTCACATACTCGGCGTTCAGGCTCCGGTTGGAGTGGTCGTCCCGCCCGGGGCTGTCGTACTGGATGGCACCGAGCACCACCGCCGAGCGGTGATGCGGAGCCGGAGCATGGCCGTGGCCGGCCGCGGCGGCCGGGAGAACGGCGGTGGCCGCCAGAGCCACGGAGCCGAGGACCGTGGCAGCAATACGCGAAGTCTTACGGAGCACGAAAACCCCCTGGATACGGCACCTACAACCAGGTGCCGGAAACCGGATACCCGGCCGGTTTGACCGGGCTCCCACACAGTGACGGCTGGTCACACCTTGAGGGAAGAAATCCGGTTTGGTGTTACAAAACACAGACATATACACAACCACACCACGCCAGGCGCACACTCCCCCGCGCTCACCAGCGCAAACACGACGCCCTGTACACGCACCCAGACCCTGCAAGGGTTACTCGCGGTGTACACCTCGCGGTTGCGGCGGGGTTGCGCCGAGGAGGCGCTCGATCGGGAGGGGGCATGGACTCCGAAGCGCCCCTGAATTCCGGGCGGTATGACGGCATGCCGTATGGCCACACGGCCGTATGCCGACTTCCCCATTCCCCATGCGTCCGGCGTCCGGCATCGGCATCGGCATCGGCATCGGCATCCCACGATCACCTCACGGGTGATGCTGTCCCAGCAGCTCAGCGCCCACGGCATCCCGCGAGATCCCCAGCCGGCCGGTGGCCGTGTTCCGTCGCCGTTCCGATGGACATGATCGGTGCGGCGAACGGGCGGCCCGGTGCTGCCCGTCGCGGCCGTTCCACCGACGAACCGCCGCCCCACCCGGGGAGTCGGCCCATCTCCCCCTCGCCGTGAATTCGCCTTCAGCTCGCTTCGAACGCGCCTTGAACTCGCTTCGACTTCATCTCGACCAGTCGTCACGAAGGGAACCCGGCTATGTCCACCCATCTGTCCGCTCGCAGCGGCCTCGTCGCCGTGCTGGCCGCGGCTGCCATCGCCGCACCCGTCGCCACCGCAGGCACCGCGGCCGCCAGCGGTTCGAAGCTGACGCATGCGCAAGCCGCGAGCAGGCTGCGGGCGGCCGGTATCGCCTGGACCTCCAGCGGTCACTGCTCGAACCGCAACAACCGGCGGTGCACGTCCTTCACCCGCATCAACTCCGGCACCATCAAAGGGATCATCACCTTCAAACGGACCGCCCGGTGCGCGGTCACCATCACCGGCGGCACCGAGACCGGCCATGCATCAGGCCGGTACAGCCACTGGAACGGCTACAAGGTGGATATCTCTCCGACCGGTTGCGTCACGAATTACATCAAGCGCACGTTCCGGTACGCCGGCAAGCGCGGGGACGGAGCGCCCATGTACAAGTCCTCCGTGGGCAACATCTACGCCCGCGAAAGCAGCCACTGGGACATCACTTACCTTTGATCGACAACGGCCGCCCCCTTCCTGAACAGGCATAACGCTGGCCCGGAAGGGGGCGGCGGCAGGTGTGGGGCTTTTCTGGGAATTGCGCCCGGGCAGGGGATGCCGCGTGCCGCTCCACCTGCTCCACCTGCTCCACCTGCTCCACCTGCTCCACCTGCTCCACCGGGGGAGCAACGACGACGGCCTTTGTGGCACACCGTCCACGACCCCGAGACGAGACGCTGGGGCCCGGAAACGCAGTACCCGCACCACCTGACACCACACCGCCTATGCACCCGCACTGGCCGTCTTCCAGGACAAGCTGTAGTGCGTCCACCGCTCCCAGGCCGACCTCCGTGCGGCGCAGTCCTGGACAGCTCCACCACACGGAGGCCTTCGCCATGATCAAGCCGGGCCGCTGTCAACAACGCTCCGGGTCAACACACCCAGATCCTGCGGCGGGGAAGAAATTCGAGTCACCCTTCGCGAGCTCGGACCCGCCTGCCCGCCCTGCAGCATGGCGTTCTCGGCCAATGTGACCTCAAGTGGCCCACGAGGAACATGAGTTGTGTGTATGTTCAATGGGAGTGTGATCGACTAGAAAAGCGGGAAGAGGCTGCATGGCAACGGCACCGTCGGCTCGCTGGCACAGACTGGCCGTGCTCGCGGCCCTGATGCTGGCCGCGTTCACTTTCAACACCACGGAGAACCTGCCGATCGGGCTGCTCAAGCTCATCTCGGCCGACGTGCAGGTGTCACTCTCGGCGGTGGGCTATCTGGTCACCGCATACGGTCTGACCGTCGCCCTGGTCTCCCTGCCTCTCGCGCACACCACCCGGTCCATGCCGCGCCGCCATGTACTCACCGTCCTGCTGGCCGCGCTCGTCCTGTCCAGCCTGATCTCGGCGCTGGGATCCAACTACTGGCTGCTGATGGTCGCCCGGCTGGTTACCGCGCTCGCCCAGGCGCTGTTCTGGGCGGTGATGGGGCCGGTGGCGGTCGGCCTGTTCCCACCGGCTGTCCGGGGGCGGGTGATCGGGGTGCTGTCGGTGGCCGGTTCCCTGGCCCTGGTGCTGGGTGTCCCGCTCGGTACGTGGCTGGGCCAGCAGAGCGCGTGGCAGGTCCCACTCGTCGTGCTGGCCGGGCTGGGGCTGGTCTCCCTCGTCACGATCGCTGTTCTGCTCCCGACGTCCCGTCCGGAGGAGGGGCACGCGGCCTACGGTTCGGCACCCGACAAGCGGCGGTTCGGGATCGTGCTGGCGACCACCGCCCTGTCCGTCACGGGCGCGTTCGCGGGCTATACGTACCTCGTGAAGTTCCTGGGTGACGTGAGCGGTTTCTCCGACACCTCCGTCAGCGCTCTGCTGATGGTCTCCGGCATCGCGGGCGTGGTCGGTGTGTCGAGCGCGGGGCCGCTCCTGGACCGCTACCCGCGCGGCACGCTGGTCGTTCCGGTGGCCACCCAGGCGGCCGGCATGCTGGGCCTGTACGCGTTCGGTACCGCCCGGGCCGGAGCCGTCGCGTTCCTGGTGCTGCTGGGCGGCTCGCTCGGCCCGGTGTTCATGGCCACACAGAACCAGATGCTGCGCTTCGCTCCCGGCCGTACGGAAATCGCCCTGGCGGCCAACTCCGGTGCCTTCAACGCCGGGGTCGCGGGCGGGGCGCTGCTCGGTGGCCTCATCCTGCCCGTCTGGGACGTGCGGGCCACGTTCCTGGTGGGCGGGCTGCTGACCGTCGCCGCGTTCGCGACAGTGCTCACCGAGCGGATGCTGCCGCCCGCGGAGCAGGGCCGTCCGGCCGAATCCGGCCGGACGGTGGACAGGAGCCCCGCCGAGCACCGCTGATTCCGACGGGCGACGCCCCGTCGGCCCCTCTCACCAGGCGTACGCCTCCGGTGCGGGCCCGCCGGGTCCGGGGAAGAGCGCGTCGAGCTCCTTGAGCTGGCTCCTGTCCAGGGAGATCTTCAGCGCTGCGAGGCCCTGGTCGAGCTGTTCGGCCAGGCGTGGACCCAGGATCGGCGCGGTGACACCCGGCTGGTGCAACAGCCAGGCCAGCGCCACTTGGGCGGGCGGCAGACCCAGGTCGGCGCACCACTTCTCGTACGCCGCGATCCGATCGTGGTGCCGCTTCAGCTGCTTGCCCGATTTGGGTTCCGCCATACGGCCGTCAGCAGTGCCACGGCGCACCGCTCCGCCCAGCAGACCGCCGTGCAGCGGGCTGTAGGGGAGCAGGCCGATGCCGTAGTCGCGGCAGGCGGGCAGCACTTCCAGCTCGACGGTGCGCTCCAAGAGGTTGTAGACGGACTGCTCGCTGACCGGGCCGGGTGTGTTGCGCTGCCGGGCGTGCTCCTGTGCCCTGGCCAGGTGCCACCCGGCGAAGTTAGAGGTGCCGACGTAGGTGACCTTCCCCTGGGCGACCAGCAGGTCCAGTGCCTGCCAGGTCTCCTCCCACGGTGTGGTCCGGTCGATGTGGTGCACCTGCAGCAGGTCGATGTGGTCGGTCCGGAGCCGGCGCAGCGAGTCCTCGCACGCCTTCCTGACGTGGAAAGCGGACAAGCGGCCGGAGTTGGGCTTGAGGCCCATCATTCCGTAGACCTTGGTGGCCAGAACGATCTGGTCGCGACGTGCGGGATCCTCGGCGAGCCAGTTGCCGATGATCTGCTCCGTGATCCCCTCGCCCATCTGCGCGCCGTAGATGTTGGCGGTGTCGAAGAGGTTCACGCCCTTGTCCAGGGCCAGGTTCATGATGGCGTGCGCCTCGCGCTCCGGTGTTTGAGGGCCGAAGTTCATGGTGCCCAGACCGAGGCGTCCGACGACGAGTCCCGAGCGTCCCAAATTGGCGTACTTCATGATGCAGGTGCCTCCACCTCGTGACGGGAGCCCGGTGACCGGGCGGATTGGACAGATCGGACGGCGCTCAGCCGGTGCTCCAGATCTGCGGCCAACGGGCCTGGCGGCCGCTGGACGACGTAGTGGTCCCCAGGCATCCGTACGGCTGCCGCCCGCCCCGTGGTGTGTTGCTTCCAAGCGAGCGCGGGCACGTCGTCCTGGTTCCCGTAATAGGAAACGATGTCGCAGGACAGGGCTTCGGTGGGCGGCAGGTGGCCGTCGCACAGCTCCAAGTCCGCCCGCAGGACCGGAGTGATGAGCTCGATGATCTCCTCCAGCAGCGCCGGGTCGGCCGGGCCCAGGGACGTACTGAACGCCCGGGTGGTGCGCTCCAGTTCGGCGGGGTCGAGCCGGCCGTGGTCCACGGGTGCTGGGGTGCGGAGGGGAACAGCCCGCCACGCACAGCAGGTCGGGCTCGGCCAGGGCGGCGACGTCCCGTGACCGAGGTAGACGAGGGAGCGGCCGGTGCCGCCCAGTCGGGACCCCACGGCGGCGGCCACCTCTTGCGCGGCCGCGTGGCTGTCCGGACCGAACACGGCGTGCCAGCCCGCCGGCGCCTCGGCGGACGCAGGCCACAGCGAGTGCTGGCCCTCGTGGTTGACCAGGGCGAGGAATGATCCCGCCGGGTCCTCGAAGGGGTTAGGCACGGTTCTGCCTCCTTTTCTCCGGGAGTTGGGTATGGCGCCTCCGTTTCTCTTCGCGTCTACGCCTCTGCGTGCAGGCGCGCGGCGAGTGAGGCCACGGTGGGCGCTTCGAAGAGGGTCTGGACGCGGATGCTCGCATCGACGTCGGCCCGTATACGAGCGACCAGTTTGGTGGCGAGCAGGGAGTGCCCACCGAGGTCGAAGAAGCTGTCGTCGATGCTGACCCGGGGCACCCCGAGAACCTGCTCGAACAGGTCGCACAGTGCCTTCTCGTCCGGCGTGCGCGGGGTCCGCCCCGCCCCGTGTCCCACGGCGTCCGGTGCGGGCAGGGCGCGGCGGTCGAGTTTGCCGTTCGCGTTCAGGGGCATCTGGTCCAGCTCGACGAAGGCGGCGGGGAGCATGTACGCGGGCAGGGTCCGTTCCAGATGCGTGCGCAGCTCCTCCTGCTGGGGCACCGGCCGGAGAGCCACCGCGTCCCTCGTCCCGCGGCTCGGCACGTAGTACGCGACCAGCTCCTTGTCGCCCGGCCGGTCCTCCCGTACGGTCACGGCCGCTTGGCCGACCCCGGGGTGGCCGGTCAGGGCCGCCGCCACTTCATCCAATTCGATTCGAAACCCGCGGATCTTGACCTGGTCGTCCGTCCGCCCGATGAACTCCAGGCAGCCGTCCCGGTGGCGACGGACCAGATCGCCGGTACGGTACATCCGCTCGCCCGGGCCGCCGAAGGGATCGGCGACGAAGCGCTCCGCGGTCAGCACGGGGCGGCCGAGGTATCCGTGTGCAAGTCCGGCGCCCGCGATGTACAGGTCACCTGCCACACCGGGCGGAACCGGCTGGAGGTACCGGTTCAGCACATGGACACGAGTGTTGTCGAGGGGGCGGCCGATGGGCGGAGTGCGGTGGCCGCAGTCCTCGCCCAGCCAGGCCGTGGCGTAGACGGTCGTTTCCGTCGGCCCGTAGATGTTGGCGATTCGGGCGCCGGGGACGGCGGTCCGCAGTTCCGCGGCGACATGGGCGGGCAGTGCTTCGCCTGCCAGCACGACGGTCTCCGCCCTGAGGTCCACATCGTGGTGGCCGACGAGGTTGGCCACGGCCGAGGGCACGCCGCTGATCAGACTGCCCGTCCAACGTCCCGCCGGGCGCTCCGCCACCGCCAGCACATCGCGGACGATCTCGATGCTGCCGCCGCACAGCAAGGGGCACAGAACCTCGAAGACGGAGACGTCGAAGGTCAGTGAGGTGGCGGCCAGGACATGGGAGAGCCCCTGTCGCCCGAAGGTGTCGCGGGCCCAGAGCGCGAGGTTCACGGCAGCGGAGTGTGGGACCGCTACGCCCTTGGGTCGGCCACTCGTCCCGGATGTGTAGATCACGTACGCGGTGCTGCCGGGGAGCGGTCCCTGCGGCCGGCCCTGGTCGGCGAGGCCGTCATCGGCCAGGCCGTCGACGCGGAGCACGGGAAGGCCCTCGGGAAACAGTGCGCAGGTCTCGTCGGTGGCGACCGCGCAGACGGGGGCCGCGTCGTCCAGGACCAGGGCAATGCGCCCCGCGGGGTGGCGCGGGTCCAGGGGAAGGTAGGCGGCGCCGGTCTTCAGCACGGCCAGTACGGCCACCACCATGTCCGCCGACCGGGGCAAGGCCAGGGCCACGAACCGCTCGGGTCCCGCTCCGGCGGCGCTCAGACGCCTGGCGAGCCGGTCGGCACGGGCATCGAGCCGGGCATAGGTGAGACGGTCGCCGTCGCAGATCACGGCCGTCGCGTCCGGGGTGCGGACGACCTGGTCCTGGAAGAGGGCGGGTAGCGTGGTGGCGGGCCGGGGGCGGTCGGTGCGCGTGCGTTCCGCCAGTAGCTGGTGGTGCTCCTCGGGGGCCAGGATGTCCAGGGCCTCGACGGGCGTGTCCGGGGCGGCCACCGCCCTGGTGAGCAGGAGGGTCAGCCGGGCGACCAGGCCGAGGACGGTGTCCCGGTCGAACAGGTCGGTGCTGTACTCGAGGAATCCGCTCAGCCCATCAGGTTCGCCGTCCGCCGTCTGCTGCTCGGCGAGGTTGAGCAGCAGGTCGAAGCGGGCCGCCCCGGGGTGCAGGAGCTCGCTGTCGATCTTCAGCCCGGGGGTGGTCCACCTGGGTTCGGGGGCGTTCTGCAGGGCCAGGGACACCTGGAAGAGCGGATGGCGGCCGATGGCGCGGGCCGGGTTGAGGTCCTCGACGAGGTACTCGAAGGGCACGTCCTGGTGTGCGTACGCGCCCAACGCGGTGTCGCGTGTGCGGTGGAGCAGTTCCCGGAAGCTCGGGGAGCCGGAGGTGTCCGCCCGCAGGACGAGGGTGTTGACGAAGAATCCGACGGACCGGTCCAGGGCCTGGTCGGTACGTCCGGCGACGGGTGAGCCGATGGGTATGTCGTGTCCCGCGCCCAGCCGGGTCAACAGGGCGGCCAGGGCAGCCTGCAGCGCCATGAAGAGGCTGGTGCCGCTGTGGTGGGCCTGATCGGCCAGGGCGCGGTGCAGTTCCGCGTCCCAGGCGACCGGCACCGTCGCGCCCCGGTACGTGGGGTCCGCGGGGCGCGGGCGGTCCGAGGGGAGGTCCAGTTCCGCTGGCAGACCGCTGAGCTCTTGCCGCCAGTAGGCGAGTTGGCGGGCCAGCCGGCCGGCCGGGTCGTCGGCGTCGCCCAACAGGTCGCGCTGCCAGAGCGTGTAGTCGGCGTACTGCACGGGCGGCCCGGGCCGTTCGTCGGCATGGGCGTCGCCGGGTGTGCCGGCCGCGACGGGAGACGTGGCAGCGGCCTCGGGCACGGCTCCGGTGTGGACCTCGTAGGCCGCCATCAGGTCCTCGGCCAACGGGGCGAAGGACCAGCCATCGCAGGCGATGTGATGGATCAGGAGCAGAAGTACGTGTTGGTGCGGGCCGAGGGAGAAGAGATGGGCCCGCAGCGGAAGGCCATCGGCAAGGTCGAAGGGCTGGCCGATCGCCTCGTCGAGGGCGGTGGTCAGTGCGTCGTCGGTGATGCGCCGTACGGGCATGGCCGCGGGGGCGTCCGCCGGGTCGAGGATCCACTGGCAGGGCTCGCCGTCCTGGTCGGGAAAGATCGTGCGCAGGACTTCGTGGCGGGCGACGAGGTCCTGGAGGGCTGCATGGAGCGCGCCGGTGTCCAGTTCGCCGGCCAGCCGGAGCAGCCAGGGCACGTGGTACGCCCGGCTCGGTCCTTCCAGGTGGTGCAGGAACCACAGGCGGCGCTGGGCGAAGGACAGCGGCAGCGTGCCGGGGCGGTCGGCCTGCCGCAACGCGGGACGGGTCTCGGTGTCGAACCCACGGTCCTGGACCCGCTCGGCCAGCTGGGCGACGGTGGGGCGCTCGAAGAGTGCGCGGACGGGGAGTTCGGTACCGCGCGCGGCACGTACCCGTGCCACGAGGCGGGTGGCCAGCAGGGAGTGACCGCCGAGGGCGAAGAAGTCGTCGTCGATGCCGATGTCCGCGACGCCGAGGATTTCGCCGAACAGCTCGCACAGCTCGCGTTCGAGGTCCGTGCGCGCGGGGCGGCCGGAGCCGGCCTCGACAGCCGGGGCGGGCAGCGCCGCCCGGTCGAGCTTGCCGTTGACCGTCAGGGGCAGCCGCTCCAGGAGCACGATCGCCGTCGGCACCATGTAGTCGGGCAGCTGTTCGCGCAGGTACGCGCGCAGTGCGGCGGTCAATCGCGCGCCATGGCGCGCCGCTGCCGGACTGGTGGCATGCGCAGCCGGTGTGCCCAGGTCGTCGGCGGGCTCGTACGCCTGCAGAGTGGTGCCGGCGCGGGAGAAGAGGACGTCGACAGCGTCCACGTCCGTCGGCGACGGTGCGACCGCCACCTGGTAGCCGAGTTCCGCACCGAGTGCGTACAGCTCGTCGGGCTCGACCCCGTGCGGTGCGGCCGACAGGAGGTTCAGTGCCTCGGCCGGGGTCGCTCCCTCGTCGAGGGCCCGGGCGGCTGCGACTTCCTGGGTCGTTCGCCGGTTGGGGATCGCGGACATCCGAAGGTGCGCTGGACGGTGCTCGCGCAGGTACTTCGTGAGGGCGGCCGGAGTGTCCTCGATGTCGGGCCGCCGCAGCCGGAGGGTCGCGTCGTGACGGTTGGCTGTGGGCGGTGTCGTCGTCTTGTACAGCACGGCGTCGTAGCGGTAGCGGGTCATCTCGTTGTGGTGGCGGCCGCGGCGCACCTGAATGTCGACCGCGCCGACCGACGGCTGCCGACGGGCGAAGGCGTGGAAGTAGTCGGGTGCCAGCAGCAGTTCCTCCTCCAGCATCAGGGCGCGTTCCACGGCCTGGCGCAGCCTGGCCGTGTTGTCGTCCACAGCGGCGCGGTGCAGCTCCACGGCGGTGGTGAAGCAGCGCAGGGAGCGCGCGTCACGGACGTCGCCGACGAAGAGGGCCCCGCCGGGTGTGAGCAGCGCGAGGGCCTGCGTCAGTACGTCGTGGAGATAGCCGGGGTTCGGGAAGTACTGCAGGACGGAATTGAGGACGACGACGTCGAAGTGACCGGCGGGCAGTTCGCCGACGGTGTCGGCAGCCCGACAGCTCAGCCGGATCCTCGGGGCCAGGGCGGGCCGCGCCGCCACTTCGCGACGCAGCAGGTCCACGGCTTGCTGGGAGACGTCCGTGCCCCAGTACTCCTGGCAGCCGGGAGCCAGCTGCGACAGCAGCAGGCCGGTGCCGACGCCGATCTCCAGGACGCGGTCGGGGTTCAGGGCGCGAATGCGACGGACGGTTTCGTCGCGCCACTCCCGCATGTGGGGTGCGGGCAGGGATGCGCCGTCGAGGTAGCTGTCGTGCCAGCCGGAGAAGTCCTCGCCGAAGGCAGGGGCAGGGGCAGGGCCGAAGCGCGTGCGCGCGTACTGGGAGTCGAACACCTTCGCCCAGTCGTCGACCTGCTCGGCGGCCGTGTCATCGGGTGCCTCGCCGGTCCGGGGGGCGGTGACGGCGTAGGCGGTCAGGCGTTGGTCGCCGGGGCGGTCCTCGCGGACGACGACGGCTGCCTGGCTCACGGCGGGGTGGGCGGTGAGGACCGACTCGATCTCGCCCGGCTCGATGCGGAAGCCGCGGATCTTGACCTGCTGGTCCGCGCGGCCGAGGAACTCCAGTGTGCCTTGGGCGTTCCAGCGCGCCACGTCACCGCTGCGATACATGCGGCTGCCCGGCGGCCCGAAGGGGTCGGCGACGAAGCGTCCTGCGGTGAGGGCGGGCCGGTTCAGGTAGCAGCGTGCGACGCCGGGCCCGGCGACGTACAGCTCGCCGGGGACTCCGGCCGGCACGGGGCGCAGGGTTTCGTCGAGGACGTAGGTGGACAGGTCGGCGAGTGCGGTGCCGATCCTGCTGGCGGGCCGGCCGAGGGTGTCGTCCCGGGTGAGCGCCGTGTAGGTGACGTGGACGGTGGTCTCGGTGATGCCGTACATGTTGACCAGGACCGGTGCGTCCTCGGCGTGGCGCTCGTACCAGGCGGCCAGCTTCCCGAAGTCGAGTGACTCGCCGCCGAACACGACGGCGCGCAGGGCGAGCCGGTCTCCTTGTGCGGGCCGGTCCCGGTCGGCCTGGATCAGGGGATAGAAGGCCGACGGGGTCTGGCTGAGGACCGTGACGCGTTCTTCGGCGAGCAGGGTGAGGAAGCGGTCGGGTGTGCGGCTGATGTCGTAGGGGACGACGACCAGTCTTCCGCCATGCAGGAGGGCACCCCACATCTCCCAGACCGACACGTCGAAGGCGTAGGAGTGGAAGAGGCTCCACACGTCCTGTTCGGTGAAGTGGAAGTGGGACGCGCTGTGGGTGAAGAGGCGGACCACGCTCCGATGGCTGACCACGACTCCCTTGGGCCGGCCGGTGGATCCCGAGGTGTAGATGACGTACGCGGCCGTGTCCGGGCCCACAGGGGCGCTGCGGTCCATGTCGGTGGGGGCGGTCGTGTCCTGTTCCGCCAGCTCCGCGGCTGCCTGCGGGGTGGAGAGCACCAGTCGTGGCGTCGCAGCACGCAGGTCAAGGGGGGCGAGGCTCAGCAGGAGCAGCGGGCGGGCGTCCTGCAGGATGCTCTCCAGCCGCTCCTCGGGGTGGTGCAGGTCCAGCGGGAGGTAGGCGGCGCCGGACTTGAGGACCGCCAGAATGGCCACGACGAGGTCGATCGAGCGCGGCAGGGCGAGAGCAATGAGCTGTTCGGGTCCCGCGCCGCGCTGGATCAGGACACGTGCCAGCCGGTTGGCGCGTGCGTCGAGTGCGGCGTAGTCGAGGCTGTCGCGGCCGTAGTTGACGGCCGTGCGAAGGGGATGGCGCAGCGCCTGAGCCTCGAACAGGTCTGTCAGGGCCGTACCGTCGGCCGCGTGCCGGTGGCACGCCGGTACGCTTTCCGATCCGGTGATTGCCATTGCTCAGTTCCTCACTTGTTCGTCCCGGCGGATCCCGCGGCCGGTCTGTTCGAGGTCTCTGTTCCAGGTAGGCGGCCGGTCTGTTCCGGTTTGCAGCGGGCGGGGTGTCCACGGTCCGTGTTGTCAGCCGGCGACGTCGGCGGCTCCCTTCCGCGGTGCGGCCGCCGGGTGCGGAGCGGGGCGGCTGCCGGGCGCCAGGACACGCAGCAGGTTGTCGCGCAGGATGAGTTGTTGGTCGGTGCGGGAGACCCCGGAGAAGACGGTCGGTCCGTGCAGGATTTCGTCGGTCAGGCGTTTCAGCCCACCGCCCATGCGGCCCAGCGGCCAGTCCGTCCCAAAGATGATCTTGTGGTTGATGCCCGCCCGGAAGAGCCCGTTGAGATGCTCCGGCCAGTCCCGGAGGGTCGGGGTGCTGGCGAATCCGCCGATGTCCAGGTACACGTTGGGCCGGTATGCCGCGAGGTAGCCGCCTGAGTCCACATGGGTCAGCCCCGCGTGCCCCAGGACGAAGTCGACCTGCGGGAAGTCGCGGGCCGCCCGATCGATCTTGATCGGGTCCGCGGGCTCGTAATCCAGGCTCGCCGCCGTGGGTCCGGTGTGTACGAACACGGGCAGCGACAGGGCCGCGCAGATCTCGTAGTACGGGTAGAGATCCGGGTCGGAAGGCGAATAGCCGCAGGGCGGATACAGCTTCACCCCGTCCAGGGCATACTCGTCCACCATCTGCGCGAAGGCTCGCACCCCTTCGGGGCCGCGCCGCGGATCGACCCCGATGTAGACCCAGAAGCGATCGGGGTGGCGCTGCCGGATCTCGTGGTGAAGCCGGGCCGCCTCGGAGGGCGGCACGCTTCCGGGCATGCGCAGGCTGAAGTCCGGTACCAGCAGCACCGCCCGTGCGATCCCGGCGGCGTCCATCTCGGCGATCAACCCGTCGGCCAGATGGTCCTGGTGCTGGTCGACGTAGCTGCGGGCGATGCGGGCGACCGACGGGGACGCGCCCCTCGCGGAGAGCTTGCTGTGGACGTTGCCCGCGACATCCGCGACGAACGCCTGGGGGATGAAGCGCGTGGATGCCACATGGCAGTGGCCGTCGTAGATGGTGGTCATCCGACGCAGTGCCGAACGATGCCCCGGACGGTGACACCGTCACTGTGGTCGAAGGTGGCGAAGTCGAAGGTCGTGTCGATCTGTTCCTCCAGGTGAGCGATCAGGCCGACGACCGCCATGGAGTCGAGCAGACCCGTGTGGCTGAGATTGGTGTCCGCGTCGACGACGGTCTGCGTCTCCCCGGCGTTCCAGTCCTCCACCCATGCGATCAGCGACTTTTCCAGCTCCGCGCTGTCCTGCTTCATATCAGGTCACTCCTTTGCGTCGTTGTGGGATCGTGTGGTGTGCGGTGCGGCTCCCCAGGAGCCGGTTCCCGTGGACTTCCTGCGGCCGATCAAGCGCAGGCTGTTGCCGCTCATCAGCAGGCGTCGGTCAGGCTCCCGCACTCCGGCGACGGCAGGGGAGCCCTGGGCGAACGCGCCGACCAGGCCGCTGAGCGACTCCGACAGCCGGTAGGAGGGCCAGCACGTACCGAAGAGAATCTTGTGGCAGATCCCCGTGCGGAGGAGCCGGTTCAGATGGGCCTGCCAGCCGTCCGCGGCCAGGACCGAGTGGAACTGGCTGATGTCCAGGTGCACGTTGGGCCGGTGGGCGCACAGATAGGTCGCCTCATCGATATGGGTGACCCCGCCGTGCCCCAGGATGAAGTCGACCTGGGGGAAGTCACGGGCCGCCCGGTCCAGCAGGAGCGGACTGCCGTAGGAGAAGTCCAAGGGCCCCCAGCCGGGACCCGTGTGGGTGAGGACGGGCAGTCCGTAGTGCGCGCACATCTCGAAGTACGGGTCCAACCGCGCGTCACTGGGCGAGTAGCCGCACAGCGGGTACAGCTTCAGCCCGGCGAAGCCGTACTCCGTCACGCACCGTTCGAAGAGGTCGATGCCGTCCTGGCCGGCTCGCGGGTCGACGCCCCAGAAGACGTGGAAGCGGCCCGGGTGGCGGCGGGTGACCCGGTCGTGCCAGGCCGCGAGTTCGGGACGGGACAGGCGGCACCGCGCCACCTGGGAGAAGTCGGGGACGACCAGGAACGCCTGATCGACGCCCGCCTCGTCCATCTCGGCGACGAGCTTGTCGGCCTCGTCGTCCTGGTGGAGGGCGAGTACGTGGTCCAGGGTGCGCGAGGGTCGCACCCGGTGGCCGTACGAGGCCAGCCGGTGCTGGACGTTGGCTGCCTGGTACTCCAAGAAGGCGCGCGGGATGGCCAGTTCGCTGCCCAGCTGTACCTGGGCGTCGACGACGAGCGGTCGGCCGGAACTCCCGGTCCCCGTACCGTTGCGTCCAGTTCCGGCCGTCGTCGGCCCGGCGGACTCGCTCACCGGCCCCCCTCGTCCGCTGCGGGCGCGGCGGAGAGCATGGCGGCGAAGTGCTCCGCCGCACGGGCCCTGCTCAGCTTCAGATTGCCGGTCAGGAAGGCGGGATCGGAGCGCAGCGGCCGCTCGGAGAAGACCATCGACATCACGCGCTGGTGGGCCGGGAGCGACCCGTTGACCTCCTCGACGCGCTTGCGGAGCTGCGTGCGCAGGGCGGCGTCCTTGGGGTCGGTCGGAGTGATGATCGCGCCGAGCCTGGCCGATTGCGAAGTCGGCACCACGATGATCTCACTGAGGCCCTCGACGGAGACGAACGCGCTCTCGATCTCGGCGGGGTGCACCTTGCGCCCGCTGCCGAGCACGATGACGTCCTTCTTGCGGCCGATCAGGGTGAGGTACCCGTCCTCGTCCAGACGTCCGTAATCGCCGGTCAGGATGGAGCCGTCGGGACGGAAGCAGTCTTCGGGCGTCAAGCCGTCTTCGGTCTCGAAGTAGCCCCGGCTCAGCGGCGCCGGGCGGTTGATGACCACCTCCCCGTCATCCAGGAAGGTCACCGCGTCCGGGTCGATCAGCTTGCCGACGGAGCCGAGGCGGTAGGCGTCCTGGGTGTTCCAGGCGACCATGCCGGTCTCTGTCAGCCCGTACGCCTCCAGGAGGCGGACATCCTGTTTCCAGTACCCTTCGAGGGTTTCACGCCGGATCGGCGCCATCCCTGTGATCAGGAAGCGTATGCGCCCACCGAGGAAGTCGCCCAAGGTGATGTCCGCGCCGCTTGAGGCACAGAGCTGCAGCGCGGTGTCGTAGAAGACGGGTGGGCCGATCAGGAAGGTCGGCTGCTCCTTGCGCAGGGCCTGGAAAACACGCTGGTAGGGGGCGAGCACCAGATCCGCCCCGAGCCACAGGCAGCAGTAGACCGACAGCCGCTGCTGGTAGTTGGAGAGCGGCAGGAAGATCAGGTGCCGGTCGGCGGCGGTCAGACGGAAGCTGTCGATGAAGCGGTTGATGACGTAGTCGGTGCCGCTTTCGCTGATCTGAAGTCCCTTGAGCCGGCCCGATGTGCCCGAGGAGTAGACCAGGCTGTGCACGTCCTCGCGGTCGTACACCTCAGCGCTCGGCGGCGCCACGTTCTCCCCGGGGACGCCGTCGGGCCGGATCACGGTGGGCGCCGTGAGCGGTACGGAGTCGTCCGCGATCAACAGTGCCAGGCCGTGCCGGGCGACGAACTCCGAGGGATCGGCCACCTCCGTGGAGTCCGGGAACGCCTTGAGCAGGGCGCCGGTGGCCAGTGCCGCGAGGTCCCAGGCCAGCCAGTCGAGGCTGTTGCCCGCCTTGATCCCGATGATGTGACCCCGCCGCACGCCCGCGGCGGTCAACTGCCCGGCGCGGTCGGCCGCCAGGGCGTGCAGATCGCTGTGCGTCATCTCTCGGCGACCGCCCGAGACGTCGATCTCCACCACGCGGGCGTCCGTGTGGCCGCCGTAGCGGTCCGTGAGGTCGTGCAGGGTCATGCTCACTTCGAGTTCGCCTTTCGTTGCCGCTGTTGCCGCCGTTGCCGTCTCGTCGTTCGGGGTGTTCGCAGGGCTACCCGCAGGGGGCTGTGCGCGGCTCACACGGTCTCCCGCACGGATCCGAGCGCGGACCGCAGCGCCGCGACGCACTCGGTCAGCGCCCGGCCGGCCAGGAAGCCGATACGGCCGCCGAGCAGTTCCTCGTACGAGCCGCTGTCGGTGTCCCAGGTGATGCACAGCTGCAGGAGGCTGCCGCCGTCGGCGGCGGGCGTGACCGTCGCCTCGCGGCAGAGGGTGCGCCACAGCCAGCCGGCCTCGGCGCTCAGCCGGACTCCCTGGGCGGTGGTCTCCATACGATCGGCCCAGACCACGGTGTCCGCCCCGAGCCGTCCGGCGAACTCCGCGTCGTACTCCTCCGGTCCGCTGTCGGCAGTGGCGAAGGGATCCAGGATGCGGGGCCGGGCGTGCAGGAGTTCCAGCACCTCATGGGCCGGGTGCGGCAGCGACACGGTGCGGGTGAGCGGGGACAGTTCGGTGCCGGAGCCGTCGGCACGTCCCTCGCCGACAGCACGTAGATGCGCGTCGGCCTCCGCCAGGAGGGTGTCAAGGACCGACAGGCAGTGGTCGAGCTCGTCCACGGTGATGACCATGGGGGGTTGGACCCGCAGCACCGCCGGGTTGTACAGCGAATAGGTGGACGTGATGCCTTCTTCCAGCAGCCGTCCCAGGACGAGACCGGCCAGGGCCTGGTCGTGGAATTCCAGGCCGTGCATCATCCCCACACCGCGGTGCGCGGCGACCACGCCGGGGTGCCGCTCCGCAGCCGCGGTCAGCCGCTGCCCGATCATCCGCGCCCTTTCCCGCACTCCGTCGAGGAAAAGCGGGTCCGAGGCGATGGCGACACTCTCCAGACCGACCCGGCACGACAGCGGGTTGCCGCCCAGACTCGACCCGAATGTCGAGGGCAGTTCCCGCAGCACTCTCCATACCTCCTCGGTGCCCAGCACCGCCGAGACGGGCAGCACACCGCCGCCGAAGGCCTTGCCCACGCACACCAGGTCGGGGACGATGCCGAACTGCTCGTGAGCGAAGAAGGTCCCGCACCGTCCGAAGGCCGTCTGCATCTCGTCGAGGATGAGGAGGGCCCCTGCCTCGGTGCACAGCCTGCGCACCTCCCGCAGGTAGTCGGGCGGCGGCACGATCACCCCGGCCTCCGCCTGTACGGGTTCCAGCAGAACCGCACCGACCGAGTCGTCCAGCGCGGCGGCCAGCTCGGCCGTGTCACCGAAGGTCACCTGCCGGAAGTGCTCCATGAAAGGGCCGAGATGCGCGCGGTGTTCGGGGCGGTTGGAGGCACTGAGGGTGGCGAAGGTCTTGCCGTGGAAGCAGCCTCGGGCGCTGATGACACCGGGGCGGCCGGTCGCGGCACGGGCCAGTTTCAGGGCGTTGTCGATCGTCTCCCCTCCGCCGTTGGCCAGGTACGAGTACGGCAGACGCTGCCCGGTGATCTGCGCGAGCCGCTCGGAGAGCCGTATCTGCACATCCTCGAACATGATCTTGGTGCTGTTGAGCACCCCGGTGTCGAGCTGTTCCCGTACGGCCGCGACGATCCGCGGATGGGAGTAGCCGAAGGACTGGTTGCCGTACTGGTCGAACATCGCGAGGAACGACCGTCCCTCGTCGTCGCTGACGCGGCTCCCCTCCCCCCTGTCCTGGACCTTGCAGCCCATGACGAACGCCATCTTGGCGTAGGTAGGGTGGTTGTGTGCCGCCTTCAGTTCAGCCAGCCGCTGGCGTCGGGTTCGCATATACGGCCTCCTTCGGACCGGCGGACGTGTAGGTGTCGTAATCGCCGAAGAAGTACTGCAGCAGCCGATTGCCGCGGTGTACGTCATCGCGCGCCGCCTGTGCGGCTCCGGGCACATCCAGGGTCGCCACCAGGCTGAGCGGCGCGCCCTGGAAGCGTTCGTCCGCGTACGGCTCGCCGAGTGCCACGAAGCCGATGTCCTGGTAGAAGCTGCGCAGGCCGCCCGAGTCGTCGACGAAGAAGTCGCCGATGATGTGCGTGGCCCCGTGCGTACGGACGCTGTGGACCAACGCCTGGCGCATGAGCGCCATGCCGATCTCCTGGTGCCGATGCTTCGGCAGGGTCATCAGATGGCCGAACTCCACCAGCCGGTTTCCCGGCCGCAGCAGTGAAAGGTCGACGGTGTCGTCGCAGGGCAGCCCCGACGGTGAGTCCGGAACGACCTTGACGGTGCCCACCGGCACGCCGTCGAGGTAGCCGACGATGTATTCGGCCGTCCCGTCGAAGCGGTCGAAGGTAGCTGCCGTGTCGGCCGTGTCGGCGAGCCGGCCCTGGTCCTGTACGTAGACGGCGTCACGCAGCAGGATCACATCGGCTCGCTCGGCCTCCGTCCGGGCTATTCGATAAGTAACATCCACGACCTTCACCCCTTTTTGGATCACTTGCGGAGCAACTTCAGGAAAAAGTCGAGATATCCGCTGTGGAAGTAACGGATCCGGTCTCGGACTTCGGTGTGGAGAGCGGGCAGTCGCTCGATCGGAAGATTCGGCATCAAGTGGTGCTCGACGTGGTAGTTGTTGCCATTTGTGAACCACATGGCGATCCGGTTGGAACGTATCGTCCGAGTATTGGCGAACGGGTCCCGGTTGAGGGTCTCGCACCGGTAGTGCTCGGGCAGTTCGATCACCGCGTGCACCGGAGCGGCGACAAGCAGAAGCGGCAGCAACCACACCCAGACGATGACGGCATACCCTGTCCACCAGGTCAGTGCTCCTAACCCGGCAATGACAGCCGCCGCAAGAAAATGGTCCCGCCGGATCCTGCGGGAAACCAGGGCGTTCTCATCGGGGAAATCCTGACCCAGCAGCGAGCGGCCGAGATTCGCGACGAAGAATACGTAGTGGTGGGCCATGGAGAAACGAACGGCCCAGTCGAGACCAACAGCCAGTCGCGACCGGTCCCCTTTCGCGCCGTACTGGTTGCCGTAGTCGAAGAACTCACGGTTCATCGGGGTTCCCAGATCGCGGTGATGGCGCATGTGGGTGGCCCGGTAGGCGGCGAAGGAGATGAGCATCGGCAGCCCGAGGACGATGCCGGTGACGGTATTCGCCCGGCGGCTGCGATACGCCAGATTGTGAAGTGTCTCGTGCTGGAGCTCCGCGGCGTGCGCGAACATGGCACCGGCCAGGGCCACTCCGACGATCCGACACCAGAGCACGGGCTGCAGCGCCAGCGCGACACCCGCCCCGGTGAGGACGACGCACAGTGTCAGCTTGAGAGAGAACACCCAGCCCCGGGGCTCGGTGCGCAGGTGTTTCAGCGTTGCTTTGAGATCAGCGGCCTCCTGCTGCCGGGATAATCGAGGGACTGTCGTCTCGCCTGCGGACGCGTCCACGCTCCTGCCTCCTTTTCCGATCACGACGCAAGGTGTGCGGTGCCGAGGGCGCGTTCGGGCGGGGTGTGTTCGTGGCAACACCGCCCTCGACCTGGCCTGGTCCGGATCTGGCCAGGCCTGGTTCGCCGCTCGGCTCTGCTGGGTCGGCGCCTGGTCAGCCCGACGACGCGGGGGACCGCTCGGGCCCGGGGCACAGCGCCTGGAGCGGCGTGCGTGGAGCGGCCTTCTCGATCGCGTCGAACATCGACAGCAGCCTCGCCAGATGCGCCTCGGTCTCCGGTGCGCTGTAGAGGTCGGGGTGGGTGTCGAGGATGAGTTCCATGGTCCCGTCGGACGCGATCTGGATCAGGTACACCGTCATGTCGACGGTGAGGGGGATCGAAACCGTGTGCTGGATCGCCGGGACTCCCGCGAAATCCAGCCGGTGGTCGAACAGCATGACGTTGACCATTGCGGCCCACAGCCGTCCGCTGCCGCCCCGTTCGGTGATCTCCCGCGACAACTCGGCTGTGGGATAGCGCGAGTGCAACAGCAGTTCACGCACTTCGCGCGAGACGCGTTGTGCGTGACCGACCAGGGACGATCCGTCGTCAAAGGGGACCCGCAGCGGCAGGATGTTCGTCGCCATGCCGACGGCGTTGCGCACCTGCGGACTCAGCCGGCCGGCTGTCGGAAGCCCGAGGAGCACTTCGGGCACCTGGACCGTGCTGCCCACGTACGCGGCCATCACGCCGATGGCCAGATCGGACCAGGTCACGCCCAGGCCGTCCGCCACCTCCCCCAGGCGGGCGACCCGGTCGGGCGCCAGCTCGTGCCGAAGCCGCCGGCCTGCGGTGACTTGGGCCCGGCGACGGGACGGTCCGACGGGCTCCGGGCGGTCCGCCAGTTTGCTGTGCCAGTGTGCTCGATCTGCGAGGTAACGTTTCTGCCAGTAGGCGGCCTCGCTCTCCTGCAGCCGCTCGAAGGGCTGGAGCATCCCCTTCTCGTAACTCCGCCCCTCTGACAGGGCGCTGTAGACGGCCGCCATCCGGTTGAAGATCAGTGCGAGGCTCCAGCCGTCGACGACGGCGTGGTGGACCTTCCAGTACAGCAGGAAACAGTCGTCCGCCGTTTTGATAACGGCAGCACCGCACAGCCTCAGCGGATCCACCGGCCGGTGGACGTCCTCCGCCATCCACGCCGCAGCCGCCGCAGCCGGATCGCTCCGTGCACTCAGGTCGACCCATTGCAAGGGAGTAGGGTCCGGGTGCACGAATTGGCGGTGTTCGCCTTCCACCGTGATGATGCCCAGACGCAGCGCGTCGGCTTCGCGCTCGACCTGCAGATGTGCGGCACGCAGGAGATCGGGGTCCACTGGACCGCGGATTTCCAAATAGTCACAGATGAAGAAGACAGGATTGGTGAGGTCTTCGATCTGTGCATTCCATGTTCTCAACTGTGCAGGGAGCAGCGGAAAGTGTCCCCCGTGAGGTGCATGCACTTTGCTTCCCTTCTCTGATGTGGGGCGAACTGAAACATTCACAAGCGGGCGAGGAGGAAAATGGCTGGATGCATTCGTTAATGGTCACGCTCGATAGTCGACCGGCAGGTCAGAACAGATAACCGGCATGGATGTCATGCCGGCGGCCCTGTCAGGCAGTCGGTACCCGACAAACGCTGCGAACAGTCCGAATGCCGACCACCTTGCAGCCCGAAAATGATGTTCATCAGTCGACCGGTGAGACGCTACACGCGCAACGAGATGGCCTCAAGGATCAAGGATTAGCCCAGATTGTGATCAAGACAGGCTGCGATACGGCTAAATCTGCTCACCGCGCGTCGGGGGATTGCGGAAGATCCGCTGGTCACGAGAACGCCGTTGCCAGATTGGCCAGAGTGAACGGTGTGGTCCGATCTGCCTCGCGTGATCGGTGAGCGGACACCCCGCCCGCTCAGGGGCGGCTGACGGCCGGGGTGAGAAGGCTGGTAGCAGCGGCGGGAACGGGGCCGACGGCGTCCGCCGGGAGGCTTTGTCACCAGCTCACCGGCCGGCGATGAGCTGGCCAGTTCCGTCAAGGCCCTCTTGACAGTGGATCCGGAGGCGCGGCGCGAGCACGAGTGGGCCGCAGCCAAGCGTCACCGGCTTGCTCATCATCGCCCGCGTGGACGAGCTGGGCCGGCCCCCTCAGCTCTTCGACGACTTGGACGGATTCCGCGGTTCGTTTCCCTCATCACGCCAGGCTCACAAGGCCGAGCGCTTCGGCGAGGAGTACCGGTGGCTCGCCCTCCATGAACTGATGGAGCACGCCTCGCCAACCACCACCACGACGCCGGTCCTTCGCCCACGAGCCGTCTGTCTACGACGTATGCGTATCGGCAGCCGGGCACCCACGCACCGGCGGGGACATCGGCCTCCTCGACCGCGTCATGGACTCTGCTTCGGTGGGTGCTCCTGGGCGGGCATCCCGACGCGGCCGTGAGAGCGCGCCGCATAGACTCCCCCTGCCGGCCCGTCCGCCGCCCCCGCCCGCAGAAAGGTGCCGCCGTGCCCGAGCAGTCCGCGTCCGCCGCCCCCGCCCACGGCTGCGCTCACCTCCTCGCCGTCACTGGCGACGTCGTACCGGCAGCCCCTCACCTCTGAGGGACGCCCTCCAGCCCAGGCCCGTTTCCCCGGCCCACCCGCAAAAGGACAACCCCACCCGTGAAGAAGAGCGCGATAGCCGGAGTCTGCATACTCGGCCTTCTCGTGATCGCCGGCGCCTACCAGGGCAGCACCGCCTCCACCGACCCGCTGACCCTCGCCGAATACCAGAAGCTCAAGGCCGGCAGCAGCGAGAAGACCTTGTTCACCTACGCCAGCACCTGCCAGCGGGAAAGCGAAAAGCCCGCCGAGGGCTATCCCCTCACCTGGACGTGCTACGGCGCCGACGGAAGCAGCAGCGCGGTGTTCTTCTATTCCAAGGGTGTGCTGTTCAGCAAGGCAGAGACCGGGCTCACTTAGCCCGGGTCCACCGAGCGTGTGATGCGGTGACGCGGGACCCAAGGGGATGAGACGTTGCGAGCTATCGCTTCCAGCAGTGTGTCCCGGTCCGCGAAGTACTCGTAGAACCCGCACTTGGTGACGCCGAGCGCCTTGGTCGGCGCCACCACCCGCGCCGCGCGTCCGCGGCGCTGGTGGCCGGCGCCCGCAGCCCTCCTCAATCAATCAGGCAGTGACGGCGCCGGTCGACCGGCTGACGCGCCGCGGCCCCCGCCGCTCGGCGGGGGCCACAGTGTCCTGGTCTTTCAGTGAAGCCGGGAGGGACGATCGCGGGTCACTTGCCCGACGTCTCCGCCAACCGGAAGGGTCCCGCGGCGCCGGGGCCGAACATCACCGGAAGGTTGCGCCCCAGCGGCACCACGACGACCGGCTCGTCGCGGTACTCCCTGAGAAAGTTCTCCAGGGGCTCCCAGATGAGACTCCGGTAGGCCGTCTCGCTTCGTTGAGGTTCGAAGGACAGGGTCAGCGCGGAGTCCATTACGGTGACGCTCACGGCGTCCACTTCCAGCCACTCTCCACCGATCCAGGCTTCGAGCCTCACGTATGACATGACGTAAGGGTGCCTTGCACCTCGTGCCACCCGCAAACCAGCCCCCGCGTGCGGCCCCTGCGGGGACGGTCCGGACGACGGTCGCGAGGCCCGGTGGGAGTCCTATCCCCCGTTTTCCGTCAGTGGGACCGGGCCGGTGCGGGAAGGAACTCCACTGCCGTCACCTGCTCTCGTGAACCGCGGTCCAGCAGGACCACCGAGTGCGCTTCCGGCACCGGGTCGGCGGCCGGGTTCGCCGGTGGTGCGGACTGCTTCGGACGCCTGGTGGCGTGTGGGGGTGAGGCGTCATCCGCTTCGTCGGCGGCAGTTCGTGGGGCAGGCAACTGCGCCGGGCCGAGCTCGGGCAACGCCCCGAGCAACCGGTCGAGGCCTCTGCGATGCCGGACGAAGGCACGGCGCGGAGCCCACCGGCCGCGGGCCTGCTGACCCGACAACGCCTCGGCCACCCCTACGTCCAGCAGCACCAGGTGCAGTTCGCGCCCCTGCCGTCCGGCGCTTCTGGCCAGCCACCGGCGCATCCACGGCCGGCCACCGCAATCGTGGACCAGCAATGCCTCGCCGCCGCGTACCGCCGTACGCAGCCACCGGAAGTACTTCCACCGCGCCCAAGGGCGGTACACCGCGTACGGCAACCGGGCCGGCATCACCGCCTCACAGGCGAGATGCACGGTGCGCGGGTCCACCACGCACGCGGCCTCGGACCAACGTCGCAGCAAGGTGCTCTTTCCGCTGCCCGGCAGCCCGGAGACCACCACCACCGCTCCCGGGGGATACGACAACAGGGCCGGCACGTCTCCCGAGCCCCGCAGATCGACCGGTCCGCGCGGCCTCAGCACCAACCCCCCGTGCAATGCAACGGACTTCTCCGCTGCACCCGGTGCACCCGATGCACTCGGTACACCCGATGCACCCGGCCAGACCGAATTACCCACTCCACGCCCTTTGACCTCATTGGTTTCCCCCGCCCTCCGCAACGAGCGATCTTCACACACGGCTCACGGACTGCAAAGCCGGGACGGTTCGTACCGGTGCTGCCGACCGCCGTGGCGGCGCGGCCGACCGGTCACACCAGCTCGTCGGCCGTCGTCGGGTGGTACCACTCAGCGTCCAGGAGAGCCCGGAGAGGCGGAGGGCGGGCGTGGGTGCGCGCGCAGGACGCCGTACACGGACCAGGCCACGGAGACCAGCGGTACGGCGACGACCGCTCCGGGCACGCCCGCCGTGACGCTGCCGCAGATGACCGAGAGCGCCACCACCACCGGATGCAGACGGACGGCCCGGCTCATCACGAGGGGATGCAGCACATGGCCTTCGATCTGTCCGATGACCACGATCAGCAGCACCACGACCACGGCCACCAGCGGCCCCTTCGCGGCCAGCGCCACGACGGCGGCCACCGCCAGTGCGATGGGCGAACCCACCAGCGGGATGAAGGCGGCGAAGAACTCCAGCACGGCCAGCGGAACGGCGAGGGGAACTCCCAGGACGAAGAGCATCACCCCCACCAGCACCGCATTGATCGCGGCCACCACCACGATCCCGCGGGTGTACCCGGTGAAGGTCACCCACGCGGCACGCCCCGCCAGACGCACAGGGTGCCGCCCGCGCCCCGGCAGCTGACCGCCGAACCACCCCCACATCCGGTCCCCCGAATGCAGAAAGAACACCGCACAGAAAAGCGCCAGCACGCCCACCGTCAGGACTTCCACCAGCTGACCCACCCCGCTGAGCGCGGTGCTGATCAGACTCGCGCGATGGCTCGACACGAACCGTGAGACGCGCGCCTGGACATCCGAGAGCGTCCCCGCACGCAGGCGGAACGGCGGCCCTTCGAGCCACCGCTCGATCCTCGCCACGCCGCCGACGAACTCCCGGCGCAGTCCCTCCCACTCGCCCGCGACATTCGCCCCGATCAGACTCAGGATGCCGAAGAGCAGCACGATGCCGAGCAGCAGGCCGACCGCGACCGCCACGGGCCGTGGCATCCAGCGGTTCAGCAGACTGACCAACGGTTCCAGAAGGGCCGTCAGCACCAAGGCCAGGAACACGGCCAGCGTCACCAGCTGGAACCGCCCCAGTGCCGCAAAGATCGCGTAGACGGCGGCACCCACGATGATCAGGCGCCACCCGTAGGCCGCCGCCACCCGCAGCGACGGCGAGACCTCGGCCTCCGCGCCCGGACCGCGATACGGCATGCCCCCTGCCGAGCAGCGGATGCCGATGACACGCGCCCCGCGGGCCAGACGCCGCGCGCGGTTCCTGCGCCGCTGTGCCGTGCCCCCGTGGGCAGCGGGGCCACGCCCGTGATCCCTGCCGGACCGGTTCCGCACTTGGCCGCCACCACCTCCCTCCCCTCCCGTGCCCAGGGCCGGAAGAGGGACGTCTGCCGCACGAGGGGCGGGGCGCCCGCCCTGCGCGCATACCCCAACGTGGTATCACCGCGAGCGGGCCTTCGAACGTGAGCGGGGCTGCATTCCCCCAAAGGCACGCGGCAGGGAAGGGCTCACGGGACGGAGGGCTCACGCTGAGAGAAGGCAAGTGCTCATGCTGGGAGAAGCCCAGGGCGCACGGCACCTCCGCAGAGCGCACCTCCACAGGGGCACCTCCGCGGAGACCCCAGAGGGACCTCCGTGGAAAACGTCTCCGCTCCCCCACTCCCGGAGCGGGCGCAAAAAAATTGCCGTCCGGTCGTCCTCCGGCGTCGATCCGCGACGAGGCCGTTCGTATAGAGAGTGAGACGACGCCGGCACAGGGCCGGATGACTCGGCCAAGGAGGCACACCATGACGCACTACCTGCTCAGCATCTACCAGCCCGACGGGGACGGGACCCCGCCGCCGCCGGAGTTCCTGGAGCCGATCATCAGGGACGTCGAGGCCCTGAAGGCCGAGCTCAGAACGGCCGGCGCCTGGGTGTTCTCCGGGGGTCTGCACGCGGCGAGCACCGCCACCGTGGTGCGGCAGAAGGACGACGAGGTACTCACGACCGACGGGCCGTACATCGAGGGCAAGGAGCACATCGGTGGCTTTACCGTCATCCAGGCACCCGATCTCGATGCCGCCCTCGAATGGGGTCGCAAGCTCGCCCGCGCCACCACCCTCCCCATCGAGGTCAGGCCGCTGCAGGACGGGTCCTGCGGGTGACATCCGGCGGGCCAGGGGCGACCGCAGCGGACATCTCCGGCGTGTTCCGCGAGGAGTACGGCCGCGCGGTCGCCGTCCTGGTCCGCGTGTTCGGTGACCTCGATGTCGCCGAGGAAGCGGTCCAGGACGCGTTCACCACGGCGTCCGAGCGCTGGCCGTCCGCCGGGCTGCCCCCGAGCCCGGCGGGATGGATCATCACCACCGCCCGCAACCGGGCGATCGACCGCCTCCGCCGGGAAGCGTCCCGCGAGGACCGGCAGGCCCAAGCCGCTCTGCTGCACGCCGGGGACGCACCGGCCGAGGAGGGACCCGTGCGCGACGACCGGCTACGCCTGATCTTCACCTGCTGCCACCCCGCACTCGCCCCCGCCGCCCGGGTCGCCCTGACCCTCCGGCTCCTCGGCGGGCTGACCACCGCCGAGATCGCCCGCGCCTTCCTGGTCGCCGAGCCGGCCATGGCGCAGCGGATCGTCCGGGCCAAGGGCAAGATCCGCGATGCCCGGATCCCCTACCGGGTCCCTGCCGACGCCGACCTCCCCGACCGCCTCCGGGCCGTATTGGCCGTCCTCTACCTGATCTTCAACGAGGGCTACACGGCCAGCTCGGGCGAGGCGCTGGTCCGCGACAACTTGTGCACGGAAGCGATCCGCCTCGGCCGGCTGCTCACCGCGCTCATGCCCGACGAGCCCGAGGCCACGGGTCTGCTCGCCCTCATGCTGCTGACGGCCTCGCGCCGCGCCGCCCGTACCGGCCCGGACGGCACCCTGGTCCTGCTGGCCGACCAGGACCGCCGTCGATGGGATCACGGTCTGATCGCCGAGGGCCACGCCCTCGTCCGGCGCTGCCTGCGACGCAACCAGCCGGGCCCCTACCAGATCCAGGCGGCGATCCAGGCCGTGCACAGTGACGCACCGACCGCGGCAGCCACCGACTGGCGGCAGATCCTGCAGCTGTACGACCAGTTGCTCGCCCTCGACCCGAGCCCCGTGGTGGCTCTTCACCGCGCGGTGGCGGTGGCCGAGGTCGAGGGGCCCGAGCAGGCACTCGCCGTCGTCGGCAGCCTTCAGCTCGACCGCTACTACCTGTTCCATGCCGTCCGCGCCGACCTGCTCCGTCGCCTCGGCCGCGATACCGAGGCGGCCCTGGCATACGAGAAGGCGATCGCCCGCACCGAGAACGCGGCGGAGCGTGACTTCCTGCGGCGCAACCGCCAAGCCCTCTCCGGGGAGGGCTGAGGCCGGCAGTGAAGGAAGTGGCCGCTATGCCGAGGCGGCGGCCAGGGACGGAAGCGGGGTGGGCGGGGCCGGGGCAGTGGCGGCGGCGTCGAGGATCTGGCAGGCGTCCGCCTCGTGGTGGGCGAGGACGGCGCTGAGGGCTTCGTCCGCCTGGCCGTGCGGCTGGGTGTCCGGCAGAACGGTGATCGACAGGTGGCGCAGGAGCTCGGTATGGGCGGCCAGGACCTGACGGGTGCGGGTATCGGTGTGGTCGGTGAGCAGCAGGCGGGCCGCGGTGTTGGCGGCGCGCAGGCGGGGCTGGTGGAGGCGGCGGTGGGAACGGGGAAGGGCGCGCCAGGCGGTGTTGGCCACGGTCACCAGGCGCCAGATTTCGTTCTCGGCGGGTTCGGTGTCGTAGAACCGCAGGCCGTAGCGGCTCACCAGCCAGTAGGAGGCGGCCAGGATGAGAGCAGTGGCGGTGTCGAAGGTCAGCCAGAGCTGCAGCAGCGGGGGCCGGCCGCAGGCTGCCCGTACCACCATGGCTGCACCGGCCCCGCCGGCTCCGAACAGCAGCACCCCGGCGAGCAGAAGGAGGAAGACAGCCGGCAGGGCACCGATCCCGTTGTCACTGTCAAGGCGCGCCATGCCCTTCCAATGGGGCGCCAGATAGCGGGCGTAACGGGCCGGCTTGGGGGCGGGCTCGATCAGCGCGATACGTCCGGCCCAGCTGACACTCTTCGGTCTGTTCATCGTTTTGGTACCAGAGAGGGGGCTGCTACAGGGAATCATGTGAGCGTCAACGAGCCGTGAGGGAAAACGCGACAGGCTGAGCGGAGGTTTAGGCGGCAGATTCCTCCCACCGGCCGGGCGCGCGACGCAGCAGCCGGAATGCGCCGGTGGAACACCTGGCCGATCATCCGACACATCGTCACCGCGGAGCGACCGCGTGAACCGCGCTCACGGGCGCCCGTGTAGCCGTGCGGCCGTCCGCGCCGTCCCGTGCATTCCGCGTCTCCGGGGGCTGCGGGTCCGTACGCCGTGCGGTGTCGCCGGGGTGTGGTCGTACCCGCGCTGCGGCCGGAGGGGAGTCCTCAGCCGGAGCCGGACGGGAGTCCTTTGCCGGAGAGAGCCCCCGGCCGGACGGGGGGGCCGGCCGGGGACTGCAGAGCGTGTGCCCTGCGCGGCATCACCGAAACACGGTGTCGGAGTTACGCCGCGTCGCCGTCCTTCGGGTCCTTCCGGTCCTCCGCGACCTCCGGGAATTCCGGGTCCTTCAGGTCCTTCAGGTCCTTCGGGCGGTACTCCTCGGGGATCGGCTGCTCGAACCACACGACCTTGCCCGTGCTCAGCCGGGTCGCTCCCCAGCGCTGCGCGAGCCAGTCGACCAGGAACAGGCCGCGTCCGCCCTCGTCACCCGCCTGGGCACGCCGCATCCGGGGCACCTGCGGTGAATCGTCGCCGACTTCGCAGCGGAGCACATCGGTGCGCAGCAGCCGCAGCGCGATCGGCCGGGAGGCGTAGCGCACCGCGTTCGTCACTACCTCGCTGACCAGGAGTTCGGTCGTATCGAGCATCGGGTCCAGGCCCCAGCGGTGCAGCGCTCTGCGGGTCAGCTGCCGGGCGCGGCCGGCCGTCTGCGGCTCCGGGTTGAGGAACCAGTAGGCGACATTGCGCGGCGGAAAACCGTCGAACCGGGCGGCGAGCAGCGCAACATCGTCGTCCCGGTCGCCGTGGTCCAGGATGGTCAGCACCGCGTCGCAGAGCATTTCCAGCGGCGGGGAGCTGACCGCGGCGGCGGTGGCTTGCAGGCGGGCGCACAGCACCTCCACTCCTGTGCCTACGTCCCTCCCCCGGGACTCGACAAGGCCGTCGGTGTACAGGAGCAGAGTCGCTCCCGTGGGCGCGGGCATCTCCACGGATTCGAAGGGGACGCCGCCCACCCCGATCGGCGCGCCGGGCGGAATCCGCAGTACTCGGGCCGACCCGTCCGGGTGCAGCAGTACCGGGGGCAGATGGCCGGCGTCGGCCACCAGCAGCCGCTGCGATATGGGGTCGTAGACGGCATAGAGGCAGGTCGCCATGTGCTCGCTGCCGAGGCGCTGGGCCTGCTCGTCGAGGTGGTGCAGGACCTCTTCCGGCGGCAGGTCGAGCCCGGCCAGGGTCTGCACGGTGGTGCGCAGCTGTCCCATGATCGCGGCGGAGGTCATCGAGTGGCCCATGACGTCACCGACGACCAGCGCGACGCGGTTGCCGGGCAGCGGGATCGCGTCGTACCAGTCGCCGCCCACCTGGGAGGTCTCGGCGGCCGGCAGGTACCGGCTCGCCAGTCGGACACCCGTGGTCTCGGGGAGCGACGAGGGCAGCATGGTGAGCTGGAGCGCATCGGCGAGCGAGGCCTCGTGCCCGTGGAGCATCGCCTTGTCGACGCCGAAGGCGGTGTGGGTGGCGAGCTGGGAGGCGACGAGGAGGTCGTCGCCCGTGAAGGCGGGCCGCTCGGCGCCGCGCAGCAGGGCGACGGTTCCGACGAGATGGCGGCGGCCGTACAGCGGGGCGATGATCAGCCGTCGGCCCGGTGGCGGTGTCTCCGGCGTGCTCGCCACCGGCTTCAGCAATGCGGTCAGCTCGGTCACTGCGGGGGCGATCTCCGGGGCCTCGCCGAACGCGGGACGCCCGGCCAGCAGGAGCTCGGCGAACCGGCCGGTGACCGTCAGCCGGACGAAGTCGCCGGAGCCCACCGGCGCGGCGGTGACCAGGCCCTCCTGCCCTTGAGCGATGCTGTGCAGCCGCAGGACGAGAGGGCCGGCCGGCTGCCGCTCCCCGGTCGGAAGGGGATCACGCAGATGGACGAGAATCGCGTCGGCGAAGGTGGGGATCGCTGCCCGGCACAGTTCCCAGAGGGTTTCGTCCTGGTCGAGGCCCCGGGCGATCTGCCGCGTGGCGGCTTCGAGGTAGCGAAGCCGGTCGGTCGGTGTCCCGGGGGCGCGCTCCGTCGCGTCCCGGACGCCCTGCACGGGGCGCTCGGCGGCGGCCGGATCGGGACGGGTGGTGCCGCGGTCGGGAGCGGCCGGGCCTTTGGGGGACGCGCTCTCGGGACGGCCGCTTGCGGGAGGCGGCGGCCGGGCCGGCGGAGCGGTGCCCGTGTCCACGGGTGTGGCGTGCACTGCCAGGTCCTGGGGCACACCATGCCCCTCGGTCCCGGCGGGGAGCGGGCCGGGACCTTGGTCGGGGGTGCGGGGCTCCATTACTCGTCGCGTCCGTCCGGTGGGTGTCAGGGACCGCGGGGCGGTGGCCTCAGCCGCGTCGCGTGCAATTGAGGAACAGCTGTTCCTCGGGCGGCACGTCCGAGATCGCAGGGGCGTAGGTGTACGAGGTCTCGTCGACGATCTCGAAGTCCGCCTCCTCGAGGACCGCGCGCAGGTCGTCCCGCAGGTAGCCGGACACCCGGATGGTGTTGCCGAGGAACGGGATCGTGAAGTAGTCCACATCGGCCTCCACCATCGAGAGGGCGAACAGGCCACCGGGAACCAGCAGGTCGTGGACCGTGCGCAGCGCACAGGGGATCTCGGCGCGCGGCAGCATCAGCAGGGAGAAGAAGGCCGCGACGGCGTCGAAACGGCCAAGGTCGTGGGGGCCGTCGGGCGCCAGGTCGGCGATGTCCAGGCGGTGGAACGTTGCACGAGGCACATACTCCCGGGCGAGGTCCACCATCCCACGGGACAGGTCGACGCCGACCACCTCGAAGCCCGCCTCCACCAGCTGCCGCGCGGTCGGGAGGCCGGTTCCGCAGCCCAGGTCCAGCACCCGGGCCCCGGTGGGCAGCGTCCTGATCAGCCACTCGGCCGCGGCCAGCTGCCCCTTCTTGTACGGGAACGCCTCGTCGTAGCGGTCGCCGATCGCGTCGAACGCCTCGGCCTGCCCCTCGCGGTCGGGCCGTGTGCCCCCGGGGGCGGCATCGCTCTCGTAATCGGTCTCCAGAAATCCTTCGCTCACGAATGACGCCTCTTCACGTGCGTTTATTCGATTACCTCCATCATGCACCCCGTCCGTCCGCCACCGCCCCCTGCGCAGCTGGCCGCCGGGGCACACAGGGAGCACGCACGGAGCACGGGCGGAGCGCAGGCGGTGGCCAGGGCGGGGCCGCTCCTCCGGCGGCCCGACCGCGGTGGGGCGCACGGCTGCCGGCCGCGCCACCGCCGGGCGACGACCTCGCGGCGACGGCTGACGGTTTGCGGAGCTGCCCTCACGGTTAGTCCCCCCGTACCCAGACGCACCGCGGCACAGGTCACGGGGACAGGAGTCCAGATGGCAACGGAACCGGTGGAGACCCTTGATCTGGCGGCGTTAGGGGAGGACTTCGTCCGCCATCCCTACGAGGTGTACGCGCGACTGCGCGAGCGCGGGCCCGTGCATCGCGTACGGCTCCCGGAGGGCACGGTCGTCTGGCTGGTCGTCGGCTACGAAGAGGTGCGCGCGGCCCTCAGCGACCCCCGTCTGTCGAAGGAGTGGCGGCACGCCTCGTCCGCGCTGTCCCTGCAGCGGGTGTCCATCGGCGTGTCGATGCTCCGCTCCGATGCGCCAAAGCACACCCGCATCCGCGGACTGGTCGCCCGAGCCTTCACCGCGCGCCGGGTGGCGTCCCTCGCACCACGGGTCCAGGAGATGACCGACGAGCTCCTGGCGGCGATGCTCAAGCGGCCCGAAGGCCGCGGTGACCTGGTCGAGGCGCTGTCCTTCCCGCTCCCGGTCACCGTCATCTGCGAGCTCTTGGGAGTGCCCTTCCTGGAGCGGGAGGCCTTCCGCACCTGGACCGACATCCTGATGGTCGGTGCCAGGACGCCGCAGACCAGGGAAGCCCTGACGGCCATGACCGGGTACCTCGACGACCTCGTGGAGGCGAAGCGCGCCCGGCCCGGCGACGATCTGCTGACCGATCTGATCGCGGTGAGCGACGAGGACGGCGACCGGCTCAGCCGGGAAGAACTGCTCGGCATGGCCCAGTTGTTGCTGATCGCCGGCTATGAGACCACCGCCAATCTCATCTCCAACGGGGTCCTGGCCCTGCTCACCCACCCGGATCAGCTCGCCTTGCTGCGCGCCGATCCATCCCTCATCGGCGGTGCGGTCGAGGAGATGCTGCGCTATGACGGACCTCTGGAGACCTCCACCTTCCGTTTCACCGTCGAACCGACCGAGATCGCGGGCACGGTGATCCCCGGCGGCGGCGAGGTGGTGCTCCCCGTGATCTCCGACTCGGGACGCGATCCCCTGCGCTTCGACGATCCCGGCCGCTTCGACATCACCCGCGACGCCAGGGGCCATGTGGCTTTCGGCCATGGCATCCACTTCTGCCTCGGGGCCCCGCTCGCCCGGCTGGAGGCCCGGATCGCGGTGCGCACGCTCCTGGAGCGCTGCCCGGCACTGGAACTGGACGCCCACCCGGCCGACCTCTCCTGGCGGTTGGGCGCGTTGCTCCGGGGTCCGCGGAGCCTTCCCGTCCGCTGGGCGTGAAGGGCCTTCCGGCAAGCCTCTCCTCCCGATGGTGGGCGGCTTCGGTCAACTCCACCACGGACGAACGCCGGTGGCCGTACCCGAACGGTTCGGGTACAGCCACCGGCGTGTGGGTGCCTGCTGCTCAGCGGACTACTTGGTGAAGCCGATGTGCTCGTAGACCGGGTCGGTCATACCGAGGGCGCCCATGTTGGCGAGCTTCTTGTTGATCGCCGCGATGTCGGGACGCTGGTAGAGCGGCAGGACTCCGGCGAGCTGCCAGGCCTCGGCGTCTGCCTGGTTGGTCGCCTTGAGCGCGCCGGCCGGGTCGGCAGCGTTGCTGCTGGCGGCGTTGAGGAGGTCGTCCAGCTTCTTGCTGCCGACCTTGGAGTAGTTGTTGCCGCCGTTGGCGGCGTAGACGTTGGTGGCACCGCTCGCGGCGAACGGTGTGCCGAGCAGGGTGTAGGGCGTGACCTCGAAGTCACCCGGAGTGATGTACTTGTCGAAGAAGTCGTTGCTCGGCACCGTCTGTACCTGCAGCTTCACACCGATCTGCCGGTACATCTGGGTCAGCATCGACCCTTCGTTGGTGGCCGCGGGGGTGCCGGAGGGAATGACGAACCGCAGCGACAGCTCCTGGCCGCCCTTCTTGCGGACCTTGCCACTGAGCTTCCAACCGGCCTCGTCGAGGAGCTGCCCGGCCGCCTGCGGATCGTACTTACCGAGCCTTCCCCCGTTGTCCTGATACCCCTTCTGGTTGGCGATCAGGAGGTGGTTGTCCAGGGTGGAGGGCTTCCAGCCCAGGCCCTTGAGGTCCGACTTGGCGATCGTGGCGCGGTCGGTGGCCTTGAAGAGAGCCTGCCGGACCTTCGGGTCCTTCAGCTTGGCGCTCTTGCCGTTGAAGGTGAGCTGGCGGTAGTTGGGGCCGCCAGCTTCACGGATTTCACCGGCCGACACCTTGGACGCCTGCTTGTAGGCGGAGGAGTCGCCGCCGACGTCGAAGTAGTCGACCTCGCCGTTGGCGAAGGCGCCGGGCATCGACCCCTGGTCCATCGCATGGAAGACGATCTTGTCCAACTTGGGCTTGTCGCCCCACCACTTCGGATCGGCCACCACCGTGACCGTCTTGGCGGACTTGTCGATGTTGCCCACCTTGAAGGCGTTGCCGGTGACCGGGATCTTGTTGACGTAGGCGGTGTTGTAGGACTTCGAGTCGGAGACGTACTTCGCCGGATACAGCGGCTGGTTGTTCGCCGCGTTGAACATGCCCTTCCAGTCCGCGAACGGCTTGGCGAAGGTCATGACGGCCTCGTAGTCGTCCTTGCCCTTCTTGACGTCCGCCACCTGGTCGAAGCCGACGGTGGTGGTCACCTTGAACGCCTTGTCGTGACCGTCCATGGCGCGGGTGCCGGCGGCGATGTCCTTCCAGGTAATCGGGGTGCCGTCGGACCACTTGGCCTTGGGGTTCAGATGCCAGGTGACCACCTGCTTGCCCTTGACGGTCTGGGAGTCCGCGTCCAGCAGGAACGCTTTGTTCGGCACCTGCTCGCCGCGTGCGTTCGAGTGCCACAGGCTCGGCATGAGGGACTTCATCACCTCGGTGCCTTCCAGCCCATCGATCTCGGCCACGTTCCACTGGGTGGCGAACGTCTGGACGGCCCAGTTCATCGTCCCGCCCTGCTTGAGCTTCGCGGGGGCGGTCGCCTTGATGTTAAGGGCGGTCGTCCCCTCCGGCGCCTTCTGCTCCGCGTCGTCGTCCGAGCCGCCGCAGGCGGTCAGTGCCAGCGACGACACGGCGAGGGTCGCGACGAGCGCGAGGGGATATCGGGAGACCTTCACGGATGCCTCTTCCTGAGCTGTCGGGAACTTCCGGCTCACGTGCCGGCTATGGATGTGTGGTGCGAAGCGATGCGGACCGGAACGGTCGGGTGGGCGGCCTGTCAGTCCGCCGCGGGCTCGACGACATCGAGCGGCGCCGCGTAGTGGCAGGCCGCCGTGTGGTCCGTGCCGAGGACGACCGTGGCGGGGTCCTCGTCCCGGCAGCGTGCCTGCTCGCTCTCGCCGAGCCCGGCGTACTTCGGGCAGCGGCCCGCGAACCGGCAGCCGGCCGGCACGTCCGCGGGACTGGGCAGATCACCCTTGAGCAGGATCCGGCCGCGTTCCCGCTCCTTGCGCGGGTCGGGCAGCGGGACCGCGGACAGCAGCGCCTGGGTGTACGGATGGGAGGGCGCGGCGAAGACCTCGTCGGCCGCGCCGAGCTCCACGATCCGGCCGAGGTACATCACCGCGATGCGGTCGGCGATGTGCCGGACGACGGACAGGTCGTGGGCGACGAAGAGGTAGCTGAGCCCGAGACGGGTCTTGAGCTCGTCGAGGAGGTTGAGGACACCCGCCTGGATGGAGACATCGAGGGCGGAGACCGGCTCGTCGAGGATGACCAGCTTGGGTTCCAGCGCGAGCGCGCGGGCGATGGAGATGCGCTGGCGCTGACCGCCGGAGAACTCCTGCGGGTAGCGGTCGGCGTGCTCGGCCTCCAGGCCGACCATGTCGAGGAGTTCGGGGATACGGGCGGCGATGCGTTCCTTGTCCCAGCCGTGGGTCTTCAGCGGCTCGGCGAGGATGTCACCGATCGGCATCCGGGCGTCGAGCGCCGCCATCGGGTCCTGGAAGACGATCTGCATGTCACGGCGGAGCCCCTTGCGGTCCGCCCGGCTGAGGCCGCGGATGTCCTTGCCGAAGACGGTGACGGTGCCGGCCTGGCCGCTGGGCAGGTCGAGGATTTCCAGCAGGGTGGTGGTCTTGCCGCAGCCGGACTCGCCGACCAGGCCCAGCGTTTCGCCCTCGCGGATGTCCAGGCTGATGCCGTCCACGGCCCGTACGGTGCCGACCGTGCGCTTGACGAGCGCGCCCTTGGTGAGCGGGAAGTGCTTGACGAGTCCGTCGAGGGCGAGAACGGTGGGCCGCTCCTCGCGCGGCAGCCGCTCGATCGTGCCGGCTTCCGGGAGGACCGGCACCGGGTAGACGGCGTCGCGGTCGAGGCCCGCGCCGATCTCGTGGGCGCGGTGGCAGGCGGTGGGGTGGTCGGAGCCCTCGGCGAGGGTCAACTCCGGTTCCACCGTGCGGCAGCGGTCGATCGCGATGGGGCAGCGGGGGGCGAAGGGGCAGCCGGGCGCCAGGTCGACCATCTTGGGCGGGTTGCCGTCGATGGGGGTGAGCGCGCGGCGTGCGGTGCCCTCCGCGCGGGCCTCGTCCAGCCGCGGGATGGAGCCGAGCAGGCCGATGGTGTACGGCATCCGCGGCCCGTAGTAGACCGCGTCCACCGGGCCCGCCTCGACCGGCTTGCCCGCGTACATGACCTGCACCCGGTCGGCGAAGCCGGCGATGACACCGAGGTCATGGGTGATCATGACGATGGCGGCGCCGGTGACCTCCTGGGCTGTCTTGAGCACGTCCAGGACCTGGGCCTGGATGGTCACATCGAGGGCGGTGGTGGGCTCGTCGGCGATGATGACCTTGGGGTCGTTGGCGATGGCCATGGCGATCATCGCGCGCTGGCGCATCCCGCCGGAGAACTCGTGGGGGAAGGCGTCCACCCGGCGCTTGGAGTCGGGGATGCCGACCACGTCGAGGAGGTCGATCGCCCGTTTGCGGGCGACCTTCTTGTCCAGGGACTGGTGGACCTGAAGGGCCTCGATGATCTGGTCGCCGACGGAGTAGACGGGGGTCAGCGCGGACAGCGGGTCCTGGAAGACCATCCCGATGTCCTTGCCACGGATCTTCGACAGGGCGGCGTCGCCGAGGCCGAGCAGTTCACGGCCGGCGAGCTTGACGGACCCGGCGACCTCGGCGCTCTCGGGGAGCAGCCCGAGCACGGCCATGGAAGAGACGGACTTGCCGGAGCCGGACTCGCCGACGATGCCGAGCACTTCCCCGGGGCGCACCGCGTAGGACACGCCGCGTACGGCCTGCACCTCGCCCGCCTCGCTCGGGAAGGAGACCGTCAGGTCGCTGACTTCGAGGACGGGCTGCGCCTCGTCAAGGGCCTCGGTGGGCTGGGACGGCCTGGTCTCGGTCACCGTCGGGGTCCTTCCTGGGGCGCGCGGTGCGCGGGGTGCTGGTGCTGGTGCTGGGGGTGTGCGGCGCGGTTCACGAGGCGGCGCCCTGGCTGCCGGCGGACGTCTCGTATTCGTCGGACCGGGTGCCGGGAGCCGTCGCCTGTGCCGGGACCACCGCGGCCGCGGACGGTCGCTGCCGCTTCTTCTTGCGGGGCGAACGTGCCTTCGCGCCGGACGCGTTGGGGTCGAGGGCGTCACGCAGCCCGTCGCCGATGAAGGAGATGGAGACGCCGATCAGCACCAGGCAGCCGGCCGGGAAGAAGAACAGCCACGGGTAGGTGGAGGCGTTGGTGGTGTTGTCGGCGATGACCGTGCCGAGGGACACGTCGGGCGCCTGCACGCCGAACCCGAAGTACGACAGGCTGCTCTCGCCGATGACCGCGGCGCCGACCTGGATGACGACGTCGATGATCAGCATCGAGGCCATGCTGGGCAGGATGTGCCGGAAGATGATGACGGGCGCGGGGACGCCCATGTACTTGGCAGCCTTGACGAATTCGCGGTCCTTGAGCGTGAAGGTCATGGAGCGGACGACCCGCCCGGTGACCATCCAGCTGAAGGCGCCGAGCAGGAAGACGAAGACCAGCCAGGTGGCACCGCGGAACGCGGGCGACAGCACGGCGATGATCAGGAACGAGGGCATCACCAGCAGCAGGTCGACGATCCACATCAGCACCCGGTCGGTCCAGCCGCCGAAGTACGCGGCGAAGGCGCCGACGGTGGCGGAGAGGAAGGTGGAGATGAGGCCGACCAGCAGGCCGATGATCAGCGACTTCTGCAGACCGCGCATGGTCAGCGAGAAGAGGTCGACGCCGCCTTGGGTGGTGCCCCACCAGTGGTCCCCGGAGGGGCCGGCGAGGAAGTTCATGAAGTCGTGCTGCTGGTAGTCCCACTTGGTGAGGAACGGGCCGCCGTAGGCGCCGGCGAACAGCAGCACGAGCAGCGCCAGGCCGAGCAGTGCCAGTCGGTTCCGGGCGAAACGACGGGCTGTCAGCCGCATTCGTGAGGTACGGGCCTTGGTGGGACGGCCTTCGGCTTCACCGGGCGGGACGGGGCCGGGGACCGGTTCGGTCGCAGGGGGCAGCTGGACGCTCATCGCGCGCTCTCCTGAGGGGCGGTGGGGGTGGGGGCCGGTCGGCGATGGGGCACCTCCCAGCGGTAGCTGAGGGGCACCTCCCAGCAGCAGCCGGGGTGGGGGCACCTCCCAGCGATAGCTGGGGTGGGGCACCTCCGGCGGTAGCTGGGGGAGGTCAGCGGACCCGTACGCGCGGGTCGAGCGCCGCGTACAGCAGGTCCGACAGCACGCCGGCGATCAGTACCAAGACGGCCGTGAACAACCCGACCGTGGCGACGGAGTTGACGTCCTGTTTGTTGATCGAGTCGACGAGGAGTTCACCCATGCCGTGCCAGCCGAAGGTCTTCTCGGTGAAGGTCGCTCCGGTGAAGAGCAGCACGATGTTGTAGACGAGCAACGGCACCACGGGCAGGATCGCGGTCCGCAGCCCGTGCTTGACCAGGGCCTTTCGTCGGCGCAGCCCCTTGGCCCTGGCGGTGCGCAGGAAGTCGCTGCCGAGGACGTCGAGCATGGTGGAGCGCTGGTAGCGGCTGTAGAGCGCCACCTGAAGGATGATCAGGGTCAGTGCCGGGAGCAGCATGTGCTGGGCGCGGTTGACGAGGGCGTCGAAGTTCCACTGCCCCGCGTACTGCGGGTCGTACTCACCGAGCACCTTGATGGTCTGTGTGCCGTCGTTGACCGCGGTGGCACCGATCTTGAGCGCGACACCGATCACGAACACCGGCATGGCCAGCACGAAGAACGAGGTGAGGGTGGTGAACCGGTCGAAGAGGCGGTACTGGCGGATGGCGCCGAATGCGCCGAGCGCGACACCGCCGAGGGAGCCGATGAGGGTGGCGATCAGCAGGAGCCGGGTGGAGACACCTACCCGCCTGCCGAAGTCGTCGTTGACGTCATCGCCTTCGATGGTCTTGCCGAGGTCACCGTGGACGACGCCCTCCGCCCAGTGTCCGAACCGGGACAGGATCGGGGTGTCCGGGTTCATGTTGTAGTCGTCGAGTGTCTTGGTGATGGACGACGCGGGCAGCGGCGGGTTGCGGCCCTCGAACTTGGCGCGGGGATTGAGGCTGAGCCCGGCCAGAAAGTACGTCAAGGACGCGGCGACGATGACCAGGACCAGGTAGTTCGCCAATCGGCGCAGCAGATATCGGCCCATGGTGATGTCTCTCCTCATGCGCACCGAATCAGCCATGTGCAGCTGAAGTGGGGGTCGGTACGGATCGAGCACATCCTTCTTGGCATCGACACATTTGTCGATCACAAGATGTTTACGGAGCGGTAACGCCAACTACCCTGCCAGCTAAGGACATTGCGACCTCCACTAGGACAATCGATGGCCAACGCGGAGTCACGCTTTCGAATCGCAGGCCTGCACCGCTCCCCCGCGTAGCGAAACCCGATAGTCGGACACCACGCGAACGTGATGTGTCACAAAGGTAGTTGACGAAGACTTTACGACAGAAGAGGTATCGGGGAGACCGCGGACTGACGGGGCGCCCGAAGAGACATCGCGGGCCGGCGTCGCAGAGTGGAGGGGTGCAAACCCTGGGGCGGCTCAACACGGGCATGGGATCAACGGGATCAATCGGAACAATCCGGTGCCGGTGATCCTAGAGTGGCGTGGTGAACGATCACCGGCGGATGCGGGACGACGAGGGGAGCGCAGCCCGGTTCCTCGCGCTGTCCGATGGAGTGTTCGCCATCGCGATAACGCTGCTGGCGCTGGATATCTCGTTGCCCGACGGGCTGGGCCCCGCCGGTTTCGACCGGGCGCTCGGCGAGGTGATGCCCAAGGTGTGGGCGTACGCCCTCAGCCTGCTGGTCGTTGCGGCGTTCTGGCGCGGCCACTACCAGATCTTCCAGTACGTGCGGGAGGTGGACGGGACGGTCATCAGACTCGGGCTGCTGGGCCTGGGGCTGATCGCCTTGATGCCGTTCCCCACCACCCTGCTCGCCGAGTACGGGGACCTGCCGCAGTCGGTGGCCATCTACTCCGGCGCCGTCGCGGCCATGGGAGCCACGCAGCTCGCACTGACGGCCGTGCTCTGGAAACGGCCGTGGCTGGGGCGCGCGGCGCTGCCCGACCCCGTCGCGCGCAACGATATGGCCGACCTTGCGTCCACGGTGCTGGTCTTCGCCACCGCCGTACCGCTCGCTTATGTCTCCCCGACGGGCGCGAAGCTGTGGTGGGCGGTACTGATCCCGGTCAGAACGGTGACGGGCAGACGGGGCAAGCGGCTGCGTGCGGTCACGCAGCGACTCAGTGACTGAGGGACGTCCCGGGTATCGGCGTGATCGCCGCAGTGGTCTCGACACCGTCGGCGTGCAGCAGATGGCGCATGCGGGTGATGTCGGCGTACGCGTCGTCGAGGCCTGTTCGACCTGCTGCAGCAGGTACGAGCGGTAGCCGGTCCGCTCGTCGACACCGGCCGGGACGAGCAGCCCCTCGGAGTGGTAGTACCGCAAGGTCTGCGGCGGCAGATGGCACATTTCGCTGAATTCACCGATCGACAACATGACGCCATGGTCGTCCTTGCAACAACTACAAGGTCAAGCGTGGTGGCTGCAGGGCGGCCGAAACGGTCCCGGACGCCGGTGTGAAGTGCCGTTCGGGGGAAGGGCGGGTGTCGCAGAGGGGGACCGGTGCGCGCGGCTCGTACGTTCGGTCGGCATGACGTACGTATCGGCTGATCACACATCCGGCCCCACCCGCCGCACCGCGCTGGCCGGGCTCGTCGGTGGGGCCGGGGCCGTACTGGCCTCCGGGTGCGGCACCTCGGGCGGCTCGCCCGCGACCGCGCCCACGGCCCGTCGCACGGCGTGGGCCTACGCCACGGCGAGCGATCCCACGCCCGGTGTGATGACGCTCTTCAAGGACCCCGGCTTCAATTTCAACGGGCTCCTTGCGCTCGGCGCGTCCGGCTACGGCGCCGGCGAGGTGGGCGAGGTGCTCACCGCAGTGAACACCATCAACAAGGACGGCCTCTCCGCGCAGACGTACACCGACACCTTCAGGAAGCTCGGCGATCAGCTGAGGGAACCGCCTCAGGACACCGAGCCCGGGACGCAGACCACACGGTTCCGGGACCTGCGGGCCGCGCAGTACTACGGCCAGGGGCTCTTCTTCGTCCTCGGCTCCCACACCCCCGGCAGCGAGGAGCAGTTGTACACGGCGGGGCGCGACGCCTGGGACGCGTTCTGCGAGCGGTGCGACCCGGCACCGGTGACGGCCCGCGTCCCGTACGGGAAGACCCCGCTGCCCGTGTGGTTCTTCCGGCCGGACGACTCCCGCGAGCGGCGCCCCACCGTGATCCTCACGAACGGCAGCGACGGGCAGAACGTCGACATGTGGACCTATGGCGTCCCGGCCGCTCTGCAGCGCGGCTGGAACGCCCTGGTGTACGACGGTCCCGGACAGGGCCAGTTGCTCTTCGTCGACCAGGTGGTCTTCACACCACGCTGGGAGAGGGTCGTCACGCCGCTCGTCGACTGGCTGTCCGCCCGCTCGGACGTGGACAGCGGCAAGATCGCGCTGACCGGGCTGAGCATGGCCGGCAATCTGGCTCCCCGGGCCGCGGCCTTCGAGCACCGGATCGCCGCGCTGGTGGCGATGCCCGGTGTACTCACGCCCTGGCTGGGCTTTCCTCCGGAGATCCGGGAAATCCTCACCCCGGACAAGGAGAAGACCAACGCCATCTGGAACAAAGAAGTCGTCCCGGACCTGCCGCCGTCCGCGGCCGCGACGATGAAGAAGCGCTTCGAGCCGTTCTCCGTGCCGGCGATGCTCGCGGCCCGCAAGGGCAAGATGTTCACCGACTTCTACACCCCCGCCACCCTGATCAAGTCGCTGGACATCACGGACGTCGTGGGCCGGATCATGATGCCCACGCTGGTGCTCGACTACGAATTCGAGCAGTTCTACCCGGGACAGCCGCGCCAGATGTTCGACAAGCTGACGGCTCCCAAGGACTACGTGAAGCTCACCGCGGCCACCGGCGCGCAGTTGCACTGCTCCCCGATGGCACCGCAGCAGCACTGCGAGGTCGTCTTCGACTGGCTGCAGGAGAAACTGACCGGCAGCTGACCTCCGCGGCGGCCTCCCCCGGCCCGGGGCCGGAAAGGCTCCCACCTGCCGCGGCGCAGAGAACCTGCGCCCGTACACGCCCTCCCGCCTGCCGTACCCGGTCCGTGGCGCTCTTGCACGGCGGGGAGAGGACGGCCAGTGTGGTCGCACGTGGCCCTTGGCCGCCTGCGGGTTCGTCACACCTCTGGAGTGCGCGTGGCTTCCTTCGTACTGCCTCATGCCCTGCACGGACGGGGACCGCACAAGGTCATCGCCGTGCACGGCTGGTTCGCCGACAGGTCCGCCTTCGACCCGGTCCTGCCGGATCTCGATCAGAGCGCCTTCCAGTACGCGCTGGTCGACCTCCGTGGCTATGGCGAGGCGAGGGGCGCGGTCGGCACGTGCACCTCGGGCGAGGGCGCGGCCGATGTGCTCGCGCTCGCCGACCGGCTGGGCTGGGACCGGTTCTCGGTGGTCGGGCATTCGATGGGCGCCAGTGTCGTCCAACGGGTACTGGCCGCGGCTCCGGACCGGGTGCGCAGACTGGTGGGAATCTCGCCGGTGCCTGCCTCCGGGCTGCCGCTGCCACCGCAGCAGTGGGAGTTGTTCTCCTCGGCGGCGCACTCGCCGGAGAACCGGCGGGTCATCATCGATCTCACCACCGGCGGGCAGCGCCCGGCCGCCTGGCTGGACCGGATGGTGCGGCGGTCCCTGGAGTGCAGCGATCCGAAGGCGTTCCGCTCCTGGCTGGATTCCTGGTCCGGGGAGACGTTCTGTGCCGAGGTCGAGGGCTCGGCGGTGCCGGCGCTCGCGGTGACCGGGGCGCTGGATCCCGCGCTGACCGCCGAACTCGCGCGTGCGACATGGATGCGCTGGTACGCCAACAGCCGGCTGGTGGAGCTGCCCTCGGCGGGGCACTACGCCATGGACGAAACCCCGCTGGAGCTGATCCGGGCCGTGGAGGACTTCCTGCGCGCCGACGGGGACGGGGATGGGGATGGGGATGGGGATGGGGACGGCAGCGGCGACAGGGACGGTAGTGGCGACAGGGACGGCGACGGGGCCGAAGCCGGATGACCGTGCCCGCCAGCGGTGCGGCTCAGCCGGATGTGCCCGACGCGCCCGATGTGCCGGACGTCCCGGACGTCCCGGACGTCCCGGACGTCTTCGACCCACGCGGCTACGCGGACGGCCTGCCGCACGCGGCGTACCGGCTGTTGCGTGAGCGGCATCCGGTGGCCTGGCAGGAGGAGCACGAGGTGCTCGGCTGGCCTGCCGGCCCCGGCTTCTGGGCGGTCACGCGCCATGCGGACGTCGTACGGGTGCTCAAGGACGCGGGCAGGTTCTCCTCCCAGCTGGGAGCCACCCAGATCCGCGATCCGGACCCCGCCGATCTGCCGTTCATCCGCCGCATGATGCTCAACCAGGACCCTCCCGGCCACGGGCGGCTGCGGCGCCTGGTCAGCCGTGCCTTCACCCCCCGCCGCATCGAGCGGTTCGGCTCGGCCGTCCGCGAGCGGGCCCGTGACCTGCTGACCTCGGCGGTCGATGCCGCGCATACGGGGAACGGGGTACGCGACCTCGTCACCGATGTCACCGACGACTTCGCGCTGCTCAACCTCGCCGACCTGCTCGGAGTGCCACCCGCTGACCGCGGCCTGCTCCTGGCCTGGACCCGGCGCGTCATCGGCTACCAGGACCCGGACGAGTCGGGCCAGACCGCCCCGGGCCCGGACGGCCGCCTAGCCGACCCGCGGTCCCCGGCGATGCTGCAGGACATGTTCGGCTTCGCGCGTGAGCTGGCTGCCCACAAACGACGGCACCCGGGCGACGATGTCATGACCGTCCTGGCCTCGGACGGCGAACTGGCCACAGCCGAGCTGGAGATGTTCTTCTTCCTGCTGACCATCGCGGGCAATGACACCGTACGCAGCGCGGCCCCCGGCGGCCTGCTGGCACTGGCCCGGCACCCGGACGCATACCGCGGCCTGCGCACCGGTGAGGTGGGGACGGCGACGGTTGTGGAGGAGCTGCTGCGCTGGCATCCGCCGGTGCTCAGCTTCCGCCGGACCGCCGTGTGCGACACCGAGCTGGCCGGACAGCGGATACGCGCCGGCGACAAAGTGGTCGTCTTCCACGGCTCGGCGAACTACGACGAGCGGGCCTTCGCCGCCCCGTACCGCCTGGACCTGTCCCGCTCCCCCAACCCCCATGTCTCGTTCGGTGACGGCCCGCACATCTGCCTGGGTGCCCATCTCGCCCGGCTGCAGTTGCGGGTGCTGTACGAGGAGACGGCTCGCCTGGTGTCCTCCCTGGCGGTCGCCGAGCCTCCCCGGCGGCTGGTGTCGAACTTCATCAACGGGCTGAAGTCGCTGCCTCTGCGGCTGGTGGACGACCCGCACCGGTAGCGGCGGCCAGGGCGGGAAGCGACGCCCTCGCGGATGGGCCGGGGCACGGGGCGTACGCGCGGACGGGGCGTACGCGCGGACGGGCCGGGGCACGGGCTGTGTCCTCGCGGACGGGCAGGCTCACGCACCGGCCCGTGTCATGGCACCGAAGCGCACTACCGCTCCCCGGGGCGCGCCCCCTCCAGTTCGTCGATGCTGCCCGACATGACCGCCGGGAGGTGTGCGGTCAGGTGCTCAACCGGCCAGTCCCACCAGGCCACTGCCAGCAGCCGGGCAATGTCCGCATCGGTGAAGCGACGACGGATGAGGCGGGCCGGGTTGCCTCCGACGATCCCGTAATCCGGGACGTCATCGACGACGACGGACCCGGACGCGACGACCGCGCCGTGACCGATGCGGACGCCGGGCATCACCGTGGCCCGGTATCCGAACCAGACGTCGTGACCGACCACGGTGTCACCCCGGCCGGGCAGGCCGGTGATCAGATCGAAGTGCGCGGCCCAGGATCCGCCCATGATCGGGAAGGGGAATGTCGAGGGGCCGTCCATCCGGTGGTTGGCGCCGTTCATGAGGAACCGCACCCCCTCCCCCAGCGCACAGAACTTCCCGATGACCAGCTTCTCCGGCCCGTATTGGTACAGCACATTGCGGGTCTCGAAGGCCGTCGGGTCGTCCGGATCGTCGTAGTAGGTGAACTCCCCCACCTCGATCAGCGGCGAGGTCACCAGCGGCTTCAGCAGCACCACACGCGGCTGCCCGGGCATCGGGTGCAGCACGGTCGGATCAACGGGAACGGCAGGGCCCACGGTGCTTCCTCCACACACTGCAGCAAACGGGCTCCCATGGTCACAGCCGTCACCGAGGGCGGTCCACTCCCTTTCGCCGGCCGGCCCACCCGGTAGCCGCGTGTCGGGCAGTGGCCGCGTGCCGGGCACGCGGCCACAGAGCCTTCAAGAACCTTCCAGAGCCTTCAACTGACGGCGGGTGCCCCGACGTTGCTCGACAGCGCGTCGATGGCTGCGCCGACATCGGCTCGCGTGATGACCCAGTCCGCGCGCCTTCCGGCCTCCGCTGTGCCGACGCATACCGAATATGCGGCGTTCTCGAACATGCGCAGATCGTTCTGGTCATTGCCGAAGGCGACATATTCCTTGGCGGGAATGTTCAGCGCGAGGAGGGCCGTCGCTTTGTCGACCGCCTTGGGGGACAGGTCCACCAGGTCCTCGGACTGGTGGATATTGATCGTCACACCGAGCTTGGTCAGTTCCGTCAGTGCGACCTCTCCGGCGCCGAACAGAACGACCTTGGCGTATTCCGGCAGTTCCTCCCGGGCCACACGATTCGCCAGGCCCGCCTGGTCGACACGATCAAGGATCTCCCGTTCCTGGGTTACATGGAAACTGTAGTCCCAGGAACTGTCGATAAGGTACTCGAGCTCGTACCGATCGATGATGTCGTTGATCGAGCGCCGAACGCTGTCGCTGAACTTTGTCACCTCGATGCGCCCGTCGGACCGGGTAAACGCGCCGTTGCCGCCGATGAGTGGGACATCGGCCAGCTCGGTGGGAAGCACCGGAATGAGGTCGCGAATCGGGCGGGCCGAGGCAAACAGGATGGGGTGCCCGGCTCGGCACCGTGCGATCGCCTCAACGATCTCGGGCGGAATCTGCGTCCCATTGAAACAGGTGGTGCCGTCGACGTCGAAGACGAACGGTATCCCCTGATCCATCTGCGGCACCTGGTCGGCACCGCCTTTCCGTGCGTGCATCGATTTCCTTCCGGATCAACCTGATGAAATGGTCACGCTATCCGACGGACTCGCTTCCCGTCCGGCAGATGTACGTGCCGAGCGCAGATTGAGGGTAGCTGCGGAGCCCACCGCCAGTATCGATGCAGCGACCATCATCACCACCACTGCCGACTGCCCGGACCACGAGCCCAGGGTGCCCGCCAGGAAAGAGCCGCCCGACGAGCCCACGACGATGATGCCGCCGAGCCAGGAAAACGCCTCGGAGATCTCTCCCTTGGGAATGGAGGCATTCACCAAAGCGAATGTCCACGTCAGGGCCGGTCCCATGAAGAATCCTGCGAAGAAGAAGGAGGATTCCTGGACGAGTACCGGGAAGAACGGCGCGGCCAGCGCCCAGGACGCCGAGAAAGCGGCAAGGACGGCGATCAGTCTCTTGGTGAGATTCCCGATCTTCTCGGTGTCGCCGCCGCTCAAGGTCAGGGCGCCGATGAATGCACCGCAGCCGTGTAAGGACAACAGGATTCCCACACCCCCCACGGACGTGTTCGACTCGGTCAGTCGACCACCCAGGATCGCCATGGCGCCGATCGTGACCCCGATCATCGCGGCACAGCACATCAGAAGCCGGAAAGCGCCGAAGAACAGCGGACCGATGATCCTCCTGAACCCCATGTGCTCGACCCGGTCTTCGGTATCGGCCGTCGGCATCACCTCGATCATCCAGGCACCCAGCAACAGGAAAGCTATACACAGGTAGGACGCGAGACTAGGGTTCAGGGCGATCGCACTTGCCGTGGCCACAAGCGGCGCCACGATAAAGAGAAGTTCCTGTGACGCGGAGTCGAAAGCGTACGCCTTCATCAGCAGGGGACCCCGGACGATTCGAGGCCAGGCGGACCTGAGATACGGTTCGAACGGGGGATTGAAGACACCGGCGACGCCAAGTGCGGCGAAGGCGATAATCATCGAGTGGCCCGAGGCGGCAAAACCCAGGAATCCGAATCCGCTGACAATCGCTGTGAGCCAGATGGCGAGCCGTGCGCGACCGCGGTCGACCATCCGTCCCCAGATGGGTGACCCGGCAGCGGACAGGAGTGAATATACGGCCGCGGCCGCACCGACCGTCAGCCAGCTCTGGTCCATATAGCGAAGCTGCATGGGAATTGCCGCGAGTGCCAGTGCGTTCGGGATCCGTCCGACGAGGGTGCCGGCGGCGAGGCGTGGAACGCGGTTGCTGCGCAGAACATCCACAAAGCCCAGGTTGATCATTAACTCTCCCATCATGGTCAGCCTCCGTACGGCCGGCCTCACGGCGCACGGGCACACGTCAGATTTCATTTACCTCGTAGACTGTCATGCCCATGGCTTTTGCCTTGCTCACCCGCAACACGTCGACGTCGTTCGATGCGATCTTTCTTGCCAGCACAGGAAGGCAGGATTGCAGTACCGCCCGCGCCAGTCGGGCGCCGAGGCAGTAATGCCGTCCGTGCCCGAAAGAAAGGTGGCGATTCGGCTGGCAGTCTTCGTTCGCCTTGAGGAGATTCACCACGACCCTGGCGTCCTCGGGTATGGTGCGGCCACCTAATTCGACGGTCGTGGTGGTACGCCTCGGCGCGAAATGAAAAGGCGGGTCGTCGCGCAGCTGGTTCTCGATGAAGTGTGCCCAGTCCGCCGGTTCAAGCTTTTCGACATCCGCCGGGGACCAGCCCTGGTCATCGATATGAGCGAGACAGGACACCAGAGCAGTCTTCAGGGGCTCGAGCGCACCGGTGAACAGCTGGGTGTACGTCGCGGACACCCCGGTCAGATCCAGTACCTTCTGCTGATGCAGCGCGCGCAGGGCAACGGCGATCCGGTCCTCCCCGTGCAGAAGCCGATCGTCGACGAGAGCTTCCAGCAGACGAATGTGATCCGCCGCGCATTGAGCCTTGCCGGCATCCACGCCAGGCACGGCCAGATAGGCCATCACCGCGTCCGAAACACTCTCGATGATCTCCAATTGCGAGAGGGTGACACCGAGCAAGGTGCGGGTCGCCGCACGGGCGACGGGCAATGCCATATCGGTGATGAGATCCACCCCTGCGGACCTGATGGGCACATCTGCCTGCTGTGCGGCCTCGCGAGTTATCTCGGTCATGAACGAACTGCTCAGAGCGGCCGCCAAAGCCATCCGGACGTGTTGCTGGACTGGCGGATCGGAGAACACCAGCCATTGCGAGAGGAAACTCTCGACATAGTGAACGTCGGCACGTCTGACCTCGGGGACCAGGTGGGTCTTGTGTTTCATCCCCCTGGCGCGGAACCTCTTGTCCGTTAACACCTTGCGTGCGAGAAGTGGCGACATGACGTGCCAGGACTGCGTGGTCGGGTCATACGCGACCTCTCCCTGATCTTCTCGGAGCAATTCGTATGCTTCGCGTGGCGCATGGAGCACATGCTCGTGAAAACTGATCGGACATTTCAATGAGCGGTGCCGACCGTGGTCGGCCACGCCTTCGTCGGAATGCACGCCTTTCTGTCCTCCCCCGTGACCACTTCTCGAAAACCGAGCATTTCGACACTCCAGCGCGCAACCATTGCCCGACTGCGGGCCGACCCATCATGATTCATTGCAGAATTCATGCGTGCCAGGTGGTAATCACCCTTGAAGTGCGTAAGGGCGCAGCTTTATTGCATCGCAGATGAATGCGCAATTGAGGGTACGGGCATGACCGGCACGCTCTCGTACCCCCAGATGCGCACACAGGTCGCACCTACCGAATCGACGAAGCGGCTCTCCGACCCCTTCGAAATCCCCCAAGAATCCGCACTCGCGCATTCACGCATCAATGTGACAGCGCGCGTCACCGAGGCGGCTTCAACCGCCAGTTCCCGCTCGTCACATCAGTCACATGAGCCACATTGATCCACGCTTTCCCCCTCGCCCCCGTGACTCCGCAAACTAGTCAGGAACGCGGAATCTTCGGGATGCTATCACTCGATTTTGGGCGCGGCAATGAGCTTTTAGCGAGTTTTTCCTCGACATCGGATTCGATGATCAGGGGGAAGATCCGTGACGCATAAGATCATGGCGGGGGCGGCCCCCTTCCAGAGGCGGCGAAGGGGATACCCGGAGAGAAAGATCTTCCTGGGGATAAGGCGTAACCGGCAGTCGGGCCGCCCTACGAGGGATGGGCCCGGCGGGTGCAGGTGAACGGCTCATCGATCCAGTAGGTGTCATGCTGCTCGTCGTGGACGACCGAGTACCTGGTGTGCGGATCGCAGAGCTTGTCGATCTGGGCGTGATCCGCGGAACTGATGGTGAACCAGTACTTGTTGGTGTCCGGGCCGATCCTCCGGCACTTGTAGAAGAACCCCTTCATACCGGGGCCGAACACATCGCTGCGGAAGTCAGCGGCCAGCTTCTTGTTCAGATTGATGTTGTCGCAGTCTGCCTTCATGCCCTCGACGCTGATGGTCTCGGCTGCCTCGGTCGTATATCCCTTGGCCGTGTGGGTACCCGACGCCGTCCAGGCCCGCGCCGGCAGGTCGATCTGCTCGGCGACTTCGGCAAGGAAGGGGCTGCGCGGTGCGGCCGGTGTCGTGGTCCCGGCATCCGCCATGCCTACGACGGCGACACCGACACCGACACCGACACCGACAGTCGCCAGCAGAAGGGGCGCGATCCGGATCCCCTTGCGGACCCAGGACGAGTAGGTCACGTTGCGCTCCATTCCGGGCGGGCCCGGCGGTCCTGCTGCCGGCCGGGGACCTGATCGCACCCTAAGACGCCGCGGCGAGTTACTGGTGGGAGCGGCGGCCGACCGAGGCTCGTCTCCCCCATGGTCGACCCGGACGGGCGAAGCATGCACCGTGTCAGCTGGTGTCCAGGCGACAGGGCGTCACCTCCCCTCCCTCCCACGGAGCCTGTGTCCCTACCGACACGCCGGGCATCGCCTCGTGGCAACCGCGCCACCGGCCCCCTCAGGCACCGGCCCGGCCTCGCTCGACGAGCAGGTGCCGGGGGCCGCGCAGTACGGGACTGCGGCGGTAGGGAGGCGGGTCCTCGACCAGCCGGGGGTCGTCGAGGTGCTGGATCAGCTCGTTCAGGGCGATCTGCGCCTCCAGACGGGCGAGCGGCGCGCCGAAGCAGCTGTGGATGCCACTGCCGAAGCCGAGATGCTGGTTGTCGTCGCGGGTCGGGTCGAAGCGGTCGGGGTCATGGAACCGCCGGGGGTCGCGGTTGCCGGACGCCAGCATCAGGATGAGGGGCGCGCCCTTGGGGATGGTGACGCCCGCGACCTCGACATCGGCCAACGGTGTGCGCTGCGGGAGCATCTGCACGGGCGGCTCGTAGCGCAGCAGTTCCTCCACCGCTCGGGGCATCAGGGCGGGTTCGCTGCGGAGGCGGGCCAGCTGGTCGGGGTGGCGCAGCAGGGTCAGGATCCCGTTGGTGATCAGGTTGACGGTGGTCTCGTGACCGGCGATCAGCAGCAGCACGGAAGTGGTCATGATTTCGAGCGGTGTCAGCTGCCCGTCGGAGCTGTCGCTGACGAATGCGGAGAGCATGTCGTCGGACGGATGGGAACGGCGCTTGTCGGCGAGGTCACCGAGGTACAGACCCATCGTCTTCCGGGCCTCGGCGGCGGCCCGTGACCGCGCCTCGGGGTCCTCGCCCGGGGTGGGATCGATTCCGGCGACGATGGCGTCCGACCATCGGCGGAACCGTGGCTCGTCCTCGAGGGGCACTCCCAGGAGACGGCAGATCACGGTGACGGGCAGCGGGTAGGCGAAGTCGTCGACGACGTCGATCCGCTCCTTGTCCGCGAAGTTGCCGATGAGGTCCTTGACGATCCGGGTGATGTCGTCGTGCATACCGGCGATCCGGTCCGGCGTGTGCGGCGGGCCGAAGGAACGCATCGTCAGGTTCCGCAGCCGGTGGTGTTCGGGGTCGTCGAGTCCGATGAAGGCCGGCGAGAGCCCTTCCTCGGCGACGGCGGCCTCGTCCGGGACGGTGCGCTTGCGCCGGTCCGAACTGATCCGCGGGTCGTGCAGCAGAGCTTCGATCTCGTGGTAGGTCCCGACCAGATAGCTGCCGTCCTCCTGCCGTACCACCCCCTCCTCCCGGAGCTCGGCGTACAGCGGGTAGGGGTCGGCGCGGTGGGCATAGTCGGTGATCCGGTGGAACAGGGTGTCCGTGTCCGCAGCCATGCGCGGCGCTCCTCATCGCTAGGGAGTGGCGGTCTCAGCGGGCCGGCTGCACCAGGGTCAGGCGCCGGTCCGGCAGATGGCCGGTGAGCGCGACGGTCGGTCCGTGCGACAGCATCTTCGGGTCCGGCACGTCCGAGGGGACCGGCGCCCGGGAGTCGAGCTGGTCGGCGGCTCCCGGCGCGGGCGGGAACGGCGCTGCCGTCTCGATCAGCCGCTGGTAGTACTCCAGCGACTTGGCCTGGTTCACGCTCACCGCGGCGGTGACGCGTCCTCGGTAGCCGTAGACGGCAACCAGCCGGGCGTCCTTGAGCGACCCCTGGGCGATGACCACCTGGTCGGAGAAGGTGGGTACCCCGACCGACTTGATGTTGAGTCCGAACTGGCTGGACCAGAACGCCGGGACCGTCAGATGAGGGCGTCTGCGCGGCCCGGGATTGACCATGTTGTGGGCCGCGACCTCCGCCTGGGCGACCGCGTTGCCCCAGTGCTCCAGCGAGAGCAGTTGGTACTCGAAGAGCGGATGCGGGAACCGGGCCACGTCGCCGGCGGCGAAGACGTCGTCGGTGACGATTCCGTACATGTCGAAGGCGCGGCACCCCGCGTCGCAGGTCACGCCCCGTGGGCCGGCGGCGAGTCCCGTCTCGGCCAGCCACCCGGTGTTGCGGACCGCGCCGAGGGCCACCACGGCGACATCGGCATCGATCCTCGTACCGTCGGAGAACTGTGCGCCGGTGAGCCGGCCGTTGCCCTCCAGCGCGGTGACCGTCACCCCGCAGCGCAGATCGACGCCGTGGGCACGCTGCAGCTTCGCGGCAAGCGCGCCCAGTGTTCCCCCGAGCGCACCGACCAGCGGCGCCGGGCCCCGCTCCGCGACCGTCACGGCAAGACCGCGCTCCCGGCAGGCGGAGGCGATCTCCGAACCGGTGAACCCGGCGCCGATGACCAGGACGCGTTCCGGCCCGGCGTCCAGACGCTCCACAAGGCGGCCCGCGTCCTCGCCGGTGCGCAGGGTGAACACCCCGTCCATGGCGGCCTCTGCCGGGTTCGGCCAGGGGCGGGCCCGGGTGCCGGTGGCGATCAGCAGCCGGTCGAAGGGCACTTCCTCGCCGTCGGCGAGGAGTACCCGTTTGCCCACCGGATCGAGGCTGGTGGCGCGCACGCCGAGTTTCCAGTGCGCGTCCACGTCACGGCGCCGGGGCAGCCCGGTCTTGTCGGCCGGCACCCTTCCGAGCAGCACCTGTTTGGACAACGGTGGCCTGTCGTACGGGGGGTGTGGTTCGTCGCCGATCAGAGTCAGCGAGCCGACGAACCCCTCGTCACGCAGGGTCTCGGCGGCCCGCAGACCCGCGAGCGAGGCACCGACGACCACGATGCGTCCTTCGCGTGGTTCACCCTGCACCGGGGCCCGCCTCCTCGCCCACGACGATCGCCTGCACCGGACACGCTGCCGCAGCCCGGAGAACACGTTCCCGCTGGTCGTCCGGGACGGCCGGGGTGTACAACAGGGCCTCCTCGCCATGCATCGTGAACACGCGGGGAGCGAGGAAAGCGCACTGTGCATAGCCCTGGCACCGGTTGAGATCAACGACGATGTTCATCCCGCGCCACTCCTCCCACGGCCACACCCGTCGTCTGCCGCCCCGTCCGTCTGCCGACCCGTCGTCTCCGTCCTACAACCGGTCCCGGTGCGGCGCACGTGGTGCCGGGCCATCCGAGGGGTGCGCAGGGTGAGCGGAAGCAGTGGCGCGCGCGGAAGCAGGGGACGGGCGCGTCAGGCGGCGCAGCTGGGGTGACGCGCCTCTGGTGGCGCATCTCTGGCGGCACACCTTTCACCGCCGGGTCGCCCGGCCCACCTGCGGCGACGGGCGGCCGACCGCTGTCTCACACCGGACTTCGCCTCGCCACCCACGACGGCTCGGCTCCCACAACCGCCCGGCACCACGGCACAGCGGCATTACGGCACCTCGGCGTCACGGCACCTCGGCGTCACGGCACCTCGGCGTCACGGCACCTCGGCATCACGGCGTCACGACACCTCGCGTGCCACCCGACTCCGGCAGTTCACGCGGCGCACGCGGAGTTCACGGTGGTCTCTTCGCGACCGGTGAACGGAGAAAACCACAACCGGTCCACCGGAAGAAAGACTCAAAGGAGTGACAACCGGACGGAGTTCACGACCTCTGCCGACAGCGCATGAGGCCACGCCCCATGCCCGTATGGCTCATTCAAGTCCCTTGTCTTGACTGGTGGCGAAGGGTTGGGCAGCATCCGAACACCCCATGATGGTGAGCTTGTTCGGCCGCGGAGCCGACCACCGATGCCCTGTGTGTGGCGATAAAACGGAACGGAACCGGGTTAATCGCGGAGCGGGATGAGTAACATCCAGCCAACCGCAGACCGATCAGGCAAGAGAGAGCAGGCTGTTTCATGTCAGACGCGGATTTCGCTGTCCAGGTGACTGCCAAGCTGAAGAGCATCGCGAAGGAGATCGACGAACTGCAGAAACTCCGGGCGAAGCTGGAAGACCTCCAGCAGCATCTCGGCACGGCATCTTGGGAAGAAGCCGTCGCCCCTCAGCCCTCGGAGGCCGTCACCCCGGTGACAAAACCGGCGACCGTGCCCGCGGCGCGACGCGCGAAGCCTGCCGCGCCGAAGGCCAAGCCGGTAAAGAAGGCCCCGGCCAAGGCGGCGGGGAGCACAAAGAAGGCACGGAAGGCCGCACCGGCACGAGGTAAGGCCCGGCAGCGGAATGCCACCCGCGCCGACCGCGTTCTCGCCCTGCTCGACGGGCAGCCGCGCACGGTGACGGAGCTGACCAAGCTGCTGGCGCAGGAGCACCCGGACCACACGGCACCGGAGACCGCCGTGCGCAACACCCTGGAGACCTCACTCGTCGCCAAGGGCCTGGCACACCGCAGCAAGCAGGGAAGGAGCGTCTTCTACTCCCTCCCCGGAGCCGCTGCCGAGGCCGGCGCCGAGGACCGCGCGGCCAAGGACGCCGACACCTCCGAGGAGGCCGCTCCCGCCCGGGCCTGACCGGCGGCACGCCCCGGGGCGCCCGCCGGGAGACCGGGCGCCGAGGGGCGGCCCGGCGGCGAGGAGCCCGGACGGGGACCCGGCGAGGGGCCGGCGGCGCAGGGCGCGGCGCCGCCACGGCCCACCCTGGCGATCAGGAGCCCGGGCTTCTGAGACGATGAAGATCGACAAGAAGCCTTGCAGTGAGAGCGAACTGCCCGGCGGCCGAGACATCGTCGCGGCCCGATACGGGTCATACCACCGCAAATTACGGTGCTGACGCCGTCGGCGAAGGCAGTCGCAGGGGGGCGATACGGCCGAGTCTTGACGAACCGGCCCTGCCCGATCTTGACTGCCAGGGTCCCACCACCGCAGGGCCCCCACCAGGGGTGTTGCCCCCCTTACCGAAGGTCACGAACATGACGGTTGACGCCACCGCCGCCACCGAAGTCGACGCCTCTGCCGACGTCGGACGGTTCCTGCTCGGCGACGCCTTCCCTTGCCTGGCCGGTCGCTCGGCGTGGCGACAGGGCGGCATCGTTCATCGCCACTACACGTGGTTCGGGGATGACGACACGGCCCGGGAGATGGCCGCTGATCTCCAGGCGTATGTGGAGGCGGTGGACTGGGCCGCCAAGCCCTTCACCAGCTTCGTAGCCACCTTCTCGGGCCCTCTGAACGTGTCGGAGGTCGAGTTCGAGGCGCTGCTGTGGCAGCAGCTGCAGGCGGTCCACGACTATGACAGCCTCACGTACCCGTGGGCCGAAGGCTACGACCCCGATCCGTCGTCCGGAGCCTTCGCTTACAGCGTCGCCGGGCACCCCTTCTTCGTGATCGGGCTGCACGAAACGCACAGCCGCATCGGCCGCCGCCCGCCCTTCCCCATGCTGGCCTTCAACTCCCACGCCCAGTTCGACCGAATAAAGGCCGCGGGCCTGTGGGACCGGCTGCAGGAGAAGATCCGCAAGCAGGACATCGAGCTGCAGGGCAACATCAACCCCAACCTGGTGGAGTACGAGCAGCTCTCCGAGGCCCGTCGCTACTCGGGCCGACGCAAGCCGGCGGACTGGGCCTGTCCCTTCTCCGCCCGGGCGTGAGTCAACTTCTGTGCTTCCAGGGGCAGTTCACACAGTTCTCACGCAGTTCACACCAAGAACTCCGCGAGAAACCGCAAGAAACCGCGAGAACTCCGACGCAATGTGGGGGCGAGGCAGGTCCGCGCCCCCCTGTATGACGGCGGGTGCATGACTGCGGGTGCACGACTGCGGATGTATGACGGCGGACGGCCGGAATGGGATCAGGCGGTCTGCGGTCGCGTGGCCCGGTCCTCCCCCTCCCCGGTGCCGTAGTGGGCGAGCTGGCGGTCGTGGACGCGACTCAGGAGCAGCAGCGAGACGATCGCCCCGAGGAGGGCGCAGGCCATGTCCCACTGGGTGTCCCACTGGTCCCCCTGGGTGGCGAGGAACGCATCGGCCCCGGAGCCGCCGACCAGCGCGCTCCACCACTCGATCAGTTCGAAGAATGCGCTGAAGGCCAGGCATGCGCACACCGTCAGGGGAGCCAGCCAGGCGCTGCCGCGCAGCGGGGAGGTGCGGACCAGAAGTTCGCGGACCAGGATGGCGGGCACGAAGCCCTGCATCAGGTGTCCGATCCGGTCGTAAGGATTGCGGGACAGGTCCAGCACGTCCTGGAGCCAGTGGCCCACGGGCACCTCGGCGTAGGTGTAGTGACCGCCGACGATCAGGATCAGTGCATGCGCGGCGAGCAGGCAGCACAGGAGCGGGCTGAGCGGAAAGCGGCGCCACACCGCGACCAGCAGTGGCAGGCCGGCCATCACCCAGCAGGTCTCCATGACCCAGGTGATCCGGTCATGGGGCTGCAGACCCGACAGGATCAGAGCGAAAAGGACCGCTACGGCCAGCGCCTGGGGAAGCACACGGGAAGTGGTCGGGGTGGCCTTCATGCATCAGCCTCGATCAGCCTCGAAGACATTGGGTGCAGGTCGGCGCGGTGCCGACGCCGGGCGGAGGGAGCGGCCCCGGCCGTAAGACGCAGGTACCCACCGAAGCCCTCATGACGCATGTGCCCAGCGAAACCGGCATGACGCATGTGCCCGCCGAAGCCGCCACCACACCACAGCGGGCCTCCGAGGCTAACCGGCGGCAGGTGACAGAGCGGTGACCGTGAACTCGTCGCCGCATACCTGCAGGCCGGAGGTGCGCGTGGTCATCGCCTCCTTGGAGCCCGGCGGGTACGCCTGCACCAGGTCCGCGCTCTTCCAGCAGCCGGAGCCCTTCGTCCCCTCGCTGACGGTGTGCAGCACCGCGTGTGCGCCGGTGTCGGGAGCAAGCGTGACGGCCTTGCCCGCGCCACCTTCACGGACGGCCGGCTTTCCGATCGGCTGCCGTCCCTGGCCAGGAGCGAGACGCCGGAAAAGCCTCGCAGCGTGCAGGACCGCTTGCCGTTGTTGGTGAGCACCAGCGCATAGCGGATGTTGCCCGCCCCCTGGTCAGGCCGGCCCAGGCTCGTCCGCAGCGACGCGGCCCGGCAGCGGTCCGAGGAGTTGTCCGCGGAAGCGGCCCCCCGCGCCGCGGTCGGCTGACGGCTGACGCCCCACCGGAGCTCTGCGAGCCCGCGGCCGCACCGCCCCCGTTGCCCCCATTGCCCCCGTCGCTGCCGCTGCCACTGCCACTGCTGCCGGACGCCGCGGCCGACCCGGCGTCGGACGAGGCCGCGCGCGACGGATCCTTGGCGCTCTCGGCCTTCCCCTCCTGACACGCGGCGAGCGCGACAGCGGCGGCGGTCGCCTTACTCGTCGTCGCGGCCGGTATCCACGGTCCGACTACGCCGATCCCCTTACTGACGTGCACATGGCGCGTACGATCGGATGTCCCCCCTACGGGAAGGTATCCCCATGAAGAAGACATCCGCCCGCAGAGTCACCTGGCGCACGCTGCTCGCCCTGGGCGGCGTGGCAGCGTTAAGCGTGCCGGCCGCGGGCGCCGCCGAGGGCGCACCGTGCACCGCCGGTGAAGGAGGGCGGGCAGGCGGTTGTGCCGTGGTGTATTTCGACCTCGGCGAGACGCTGGTACACACGGCCGAGGACAAGAGCGTGCGGTACATGCCGGGAGCCGCCCGGTATCTGCGCGCGCTGCGCGCCCGCCATATTCCGGTAGGGCTGATCACCAACGTTCCGTCCTCCTGGGGCGCCACCGACGCGGAGCGCGCAGCGGAGTTGAAGAAGGTGATCGACAAGGACTGGGCGGGCACCAGCCCGTTCGCCTGGTCGGACTTCGGCGACCGGATCTTCACCCCGCGGACCGAGGCGGAACGAAAGCCAGCGTCGGCGTTGTGGAAGCGCGCCAAGAACGCATCGGGTCACTGCCGGGTGGTGTACCAGGCGGAGACACCGGAGGAGGTACAGGTCAGCCGCTCTCTCGGGTACGTTGCCTACCAGGCGACCCGCCCCGAGTGGCCCGCGTACCTGCCGGTCCCGGTGATCACCGCACTCGCGCACCTGCCGTAAGGGGCACAGCAGTCGAAGGGCTGTGAGGTCGTCACTCCGCTGCTGACCGGCTGTAACGCTCCAGTCGGTCAGCCAGCTCCACCGGACGGGACAGCATCGGGAAGTGCCCGCCGTCCATCTCGTCGGGTGCCACCCCCAGGCGTTCGGCCACCACCTCGCGCAGGAACGGTGCCGGGAAGAGGCGGTCCTGACGGCACAACAGGAACCGCGTCGCCACCGCGGGCCAGGCTTCCATCGGCCAGGGCCGCGAGGCAGGGGTGTCGGACTGGCGCCGCCAGCGGACCGCCGCCTCGGCCGCCAGCCGCGGCGGCAGATCCTGGAAGAACGGATCCGCGGCGGAACCCGGCACGGCGGACTCCGGCGTCCCCTCCGCCGCCGGGTCCGCGCCGGCCCGCTGCGCCTCCCGCCCCGCCCGTCTGACCTGCGAGTCCGGGTGACGTGTGGCTCGCCACCACTCCGCCGGCGCCTCACCCGGCAACGGCACCATCGCCGCCAGCAGCACCAGCTGATCCACCGGCACCCGCGCACAGACCAGGGGCGCGGAGAAGCCGGCGAACGAGTGCGCCACCAGCATGAGCCGCCCCCGGCCCGCGACCGCGTGGACGACAGCATCCGCGTACTCGTCCAGGCCTGCCGCATCGTCCTCGCACGGCAGATCCACACTCACCACGTCACGGCCCCGGGTGCGCAGCTCCTCCGCCAGCAGATGCCAGTGCCACGAGTCGCATGCCGCACCGGGAATCAACACAAAGGTCGTCATCGACCGCATCATGCCACCGTCGTCCGTCCGACGTCCGGGCCTCGACCAGATGCTCAGGACAACTCAGGGCTGCGTGCTCAGCGCTCGGCGCTCAGGACTCACGGCTCAGTGCAGGACTCAGAGCTCACCACTCGGTGCTCGGCTCAGGCCGGCTGGGTCGCCCCTCGGCAGACCGTGCACACAATGCGGCGCGCCGGCTCCGGCAGGGTGCTCTGGCCTACGCCCTGCACACGGACCACGGTCTGCGGGGCGGACCAGGCGTGCTGGTCGCACAGCGCGGCGCCGCAGTTCCGGCAGATCGCTACCGCGGCGGCGTTTCCGTTGCCCCTCGCGTTGCCCCTCGCGCAGTCATAGCAGTTCATGGCACATGTCCGATCTCGTGAGGTAGCCGACGCAGACCCAACGGCAATGTACGTCGCGCGGCATGAGGGACGCGAGAAGCGCCGTCCCGGGTCGGGGCGGCTCACCTGACCGCCCCAAGGAGGACGCGGCTGACCGGGACCGCGGTGCGTCAGCTCGCTACGGGTGGCCGTTCCCGTCAGAAGCAGTGCCCGCCACATTCAAGAGCAGGGCCCGCCACATTCACGATCTTCGAATTGTCCTGGCGGACGCGGCCGCGCCCGGCATGGTTCCCGCCACGGATTGCGCGGTGTCGTGACATGCGTCATACGGCATTCCGGTACTAACTAAGCTGGATAGTAGACTCTACCCCAAGGACATAGTGGATTTGTCCGTCTTGGCTGATGAATACCCCGCACGGGGATAAGTGAGATTCGGTCCGTCGCACGCTTTTGCCCGCGCGGCGAGCACATAAAGGATTCTGACGGGTCAACAGGAATTCCCGAAGATCCAGCAGCCGGACCAGCATGCTCCCTCACTCATGGCAAGCACCTCGGAGTCCTACGAAGCGAAGTAGTACTCAGAGTTTGTTGCCTCGCCTGCGCAGCGGTGCCAAGAATGACGAGCCGCAAGGCGTCTCCGCAGCTCAGGCGCGGGAATTGCACAGAGCCAGGCGCACCAGGGACGCTCCGCAATTACCGATTGAGGTCACGCATGACGAAACATCGCAGGACGCGGCGATACCGGCAGATAACCGTCGCCGCCTTGGCCATAGGCGCCGTGGGCGTGCCCTCCGCAGCAATGGCTTGCCTGGGGCAGGAGAATGAGGCCGGCCGGCACCACGGCCATTGGCAGAATGCGTCCTACGATCATCGGCAGGCGAAGGCGAAATGGGGCTCCGAGCCGGCCGCTGGTGCGGCACAGAAGCCCGCCGCTTCTTCCGGCGCCTCGAAAACCACCAGCGCTTCGAAAACCGCGGCCCCGGCGTCCGGCGATGCGGCTCGCGTGGTGGAACTCGTCAACAAGGAGCGCAGCAAGGCCGGGTGCTCCCCGCTGACCGTGAATGCGAAACTGACAAAGGCCGCCCAGGACCACAGCAAGGACATGGCGGACCACAAGAACATGTCGCACACGGGCTCCGACGGCTCCTCCCCGGACGACCGGATCACGCGTGCCGGTTACCACTGGAACTCCTACGGCGAGAACGTGGCCTACGGGTACTCCACACCCGAGAAGGTCATGGCGGGCTGGATGTCCAGCCCCGGCCACAAGCGGAACATCCTGGACTGCTCCTTCAAGGAGATCGGCGTCGGCCTCGCTCAGCCCGGCGATTACTGGACGCAGGACTTCGGCACGGCCGGCTGACCGCCACCAGAGCTCCGGGCGCCCCTACCCCGGCCTCCGTTCCTCAGCCCCTGCGGTGCACATGCGCCACCCAGGAGCCGCGCATGAGCCATGGCGGCGTATGAGTCCCTGCAAAGCGCACGAAGGTCCCCGACCGCATTCCGGCCGGGGGCCTCGGCGCGTCCAGGCCATCAGCGCACCGGCTGAGCACCGCTCTCAGGCCCCGGCGTGCGGGCCGAATGCCGGTGGCCTCTGGTCCTCCCCGGCCGGGCCGATGTCGCCGTTCTTCCACGCCGGGTCGTAGGCGCAGGGCATGGCGGCGTCGCCCATGAAGTACTCCCGGTCCGGGAACCAGGTGAAGGACATGCGCTCGGCCCCGTCGTCCCGCTGGACGAACAGTTCCCATTCCTGGCTCTTCGTGCCCTCACGGTAGGAGGTGACCACCCAGCCGTTGTCCTTCAGGTGCCGGTGCAGTCGGCGGAGGCCGGATTCGGCCTGGCTCGCGGGGACGTGGTCCAGGGCCCAGCTGTGGCTCATCCGGTAGGCGCCGTCGACGGTCTCGTCCGCCAGCCCCAGCGGGCCCCCGTCGTAGCAGAAGGAAGAGCTGAACGTGTTCTCCGTACTGACGCCGATTTTCTCGACACCTGGTTTCACCGTGCGGGTGAACCCCACGACGTCATACATCTTCCGGGATCGCTGGAAGACGCGGCGCGCCATGTCCTCGGGTGCGACGCGGGGAAAGTCCGTCGACCCCCATGAAACCGAGGCGAGCGGGACGATCAGAACGAGGACGACGAGCGCGGCACAGCCGCATCCGAGGGTCTTGAGGACGGATGAGGAGGCCTCGGACTCGCTCGGGGCAGTGGTGGCGTTGGCTGGCATGGTCTCCTCGGGCATACGGGGACGGTATGCCGACCGGGAGCGTGGCGGATGAGCGCGGCAACCCGGCAAGGGGTGAGTATGCGTACTCACTTGATCTGCCCTCGGTGTCAGCGGGCGGGGGTGGGTCCGGCTCGACACCCGTGCCGCGCATACGTGATCGTGCCGCGCGTACGTGACAGCCCTTGGCTAGAGCAGATCGCTCGCCGAGTCGGCGAGCCGCCGCCGTGCGGCGCGGGCGGCAGGCAGGGCCGAGGCGGTTGCGGCGATCGCCACCGCGACGGCAATGACCAGCAGCAGGGTGGCCGGGCCGGGTTGCCGGGCGATGCCGGTCCCCCAGCCACTGGTGCGGCCCTGGAGGTCGATGAGCCATTCGGAGGCGAGGAGGCCCGATGCCGTGCCGGCCAGCGCGGCGGCGAGCGTGACGAACGCGGTGCCCGAGACGATGACGGCGGTGATCTGGCGGGGTGTGAGGCCGACGGCCTTGAGGGCGAGCAGATCGCGGCTGCGGTCGCGTACGCCGGCACCGACCGTGGTCGCGAGCTCCGCCAGCCCGATCAGGATCAGCACCGCGATCAGACCGATGGCGACGGCACGGACCGCCGACAGCTGGTCCGCGGGGTTGGGGATCTCCCGCACTTCGAGACGGCCGGCCGACGCCTTGGTCAGGGCGTCGCGCACCACGCCGGGGTCGGCTCCGTCGTGCAGGACCAGGTTGTAGAAGTCCGGGCGGGGTGGCTGTGCTGCCGGAGGCGTGGTACCGGCGGTGTCGTCGTCGCGCAGGGTGTCGAGGGTGGTGGAGACTACCCGGCCGCCGTCCGCGGTTTCGATGTTGCGGCCGACGATATGGAGGACGTGCGGACGGCCGGCGACGGTCATCCGGACCCAGTCGCCGACGCGTGCGTCCAGCAGGTCCAGCAGGCCCTGTCCGGCGATCGCTTCGTCGGGGCCACGGGCGGCGCGGCCTTCCACGACGGCGAAGGGGTACGGCTTGGCGTCCGTGCCGAGCCCGCGCAGGGTGATGGTCCCGGTTTGTCCCGGTACGAGGGCCTGCACCTCGGCTCCGGGGTAGGCGGTCATCCGCGGCCGGGAGGAGAGGAGTTGGCCCAGTTCGCGTGCGCCGAGGGTGTCGGAGCGCGCGGTGAGCGCCGCGGGCAGGCCGACGTTCTCGGGGTGTGAGGTGAAGCGGTCCAGCGTGGTCCAGGTGCCCAGCGCGATGGTGATGAGCAGCAGCGGGACCGCGAGCCGTGCCACGGCTGCCGACGAGCGCAGCGGGCGGTGGAAGGCGCCCCGCCAGCCGAGGACCAGGGCCGGCGGGATCCTCAGGCCGAGTGCCCGCCGGGTGAGGCCGGAGGTGCGGCCGCCGCCGGCCGTGGCGGCACGGGCCACGGGCACCGGCGGTACCCGTCCCGCACGCCACGCGGCCAGGCAGGTCGCCGAGCCGATGAAGACCACCACCCCGCCGGAGATCACCAGGGTCAGCCAGGCGTGCCCGGGGAGCTGCCGCCACAGGGCCATCGCTTCGCCGATCCGGCCGGGGACCAGCGTGCCGAGCGCCTGGGTGAGCAGCGCCCCGAGGGCGACGCCCAGCAGCGCGAAGCCGAGGTGGAGGGCGAGGAACATCCGGACCACCTGGCCGGGTGTGAACCCGATGGCCTTGAGGATCGAGATGTCGCGCAGATGTCCGCGGATCCGGGTGCTGATGGCGCCGCCCACCGCCAGGGCGGCGGCGAGCAGCGCGCCCAGCCCGAAGAGGCCCAGCAGCCGTCCGAGGAGCTGGTTGTCCCCCTCGGCTTCCGTCTTGGCCTGCCGCCAGGTGGAGACATCGGTGATCTGATCGGCGCCGAGCCGGGTGACCGCGCGCTGGACGACATAGTCGGTGTCCGCGGGGTCGGTGAGCTGGAGGCCTATGGTGCGGCCACGCTGGTCACGGCCCGCATCCGAGGCGGCCAGGGTGCCGGGGAGCACCCATGCCACGCCCGGGGATTCCCCCGCGCGGAAGGCGGCCTCGGCGGTGTCCGCGACGCCCACCACGCGCAGCCGGGCCGCGATGCCGCTCAGCACCAGCGAGTCGCCCGGCTTGGCCCACATCGCACGGGCCACCGAGCTGTCCAGCACGATGCCCTTGGTGGCGCCCGCATCGGTGCCCGCGTCGAGCCAGCGGCCCGCAACGATCTGGGGTGCGGCGGTGGCGGGGCGCTTCGCCACGCCGCGCAGCTCCAGGGTGGCCTTGGCTCCGCCGGGCTGGAGGCTCGCGGTGGTGCGGACGGTGGGGAAGGGCCCGGAGGTGGCTCGTACCTCGTCCAGTCCGGCGAGCGACCCGGCGGCGGTGCCGGCCTGGGTGTGGATCCATACGTGGGCGCCGGAGGACTGGGTGAAGGCCCGTTGCCAGGGGTCGGTCGCGTAGGCGAACAGTGCGGTGGCCAGCAGGAGCGAGATGGTGATCCCGGCGGTGGCCAGCACGATGAGCACCGCGGCCGGCCGGTGTGCTCTCAGATGCGCCTGGGTCCAGCGTGCTGCTGCTCGCACGGGTCAGCCCTTGAGCTTGAGGACGTCGGCCACACCGGCCGCGGGACGGTTCCGGCTGCCGCCGAGGTGCGCGTCGTCGGCGACCTGGCCGTCGTAGAAGCTGATCACCCGGTCCGCGGCGCTGGCCATTCTGGCGTCATGGGTGACCAGCAGGATCGTCTGCCCGCGCCGGTGGAAGCGGGCGAGCAGCCGCAGCACCTCCCGCGTCCCCTTGCTGTCCAGGCTGCCGGCGGGCTCGTCGGCGAGCAGCAGGCTGGGGGTGTTGACCAGGGCACGGGCCAGCGCGACGCGCTGCTGTTCGCCGCCGGACAGTTCGCCCGGCGTGCAGTTCTCCTTGCCGGTCAGGCCCAGTTCGTCGAGCAGTTCGGCCCGGTCGGTACGGGCCTGCCGGGGGGATCTGCCGGCGAGCAGTGCGGGGAGTTCGACATTGTCGGCGACGCTGAGGTTCGAGACCAGGTTGAAGAACTGGAAGACGATGCCGATGTGGTGGCGGCGCAGCTCCGCCCAGCGTGCCTCGCTGTAGGCGTCGACCTGGCGGCCGTCGAGCCAGAGCGCACCGCTGTCGGGCCGGTCGAGGCCGCCGAGGAGGTGCAGCAAAGTGGATTTGCCGGCCCCCGAGGGCCCGGTGACGGCGACGAACTCGCCGCGCTCGATGCACAGATCGACGCCCCGCACCGCGGGGACGGGTGCGGCGCCCTCCGGCCGGTGGGTCTTGACCAGGCCGGCTGCCCGGACTATCGGGCCGGACGGCTCGTCCCGGTTCATTCCAACTCCTCTTGACAGCGCTCCAGCCAGTCGAGATCCGCCTGCAGATGCAGCATCGCGCCCTCGACCAGCAGCTGCGCGACCCGGTTGTCCCGGTCCTCGCCCGCCGCGAGTTTCGACAGGTCACGCATGGTGTTGAGGTAGTGGCGGCGCTGCTTGTTGATCAGGGCGATCTGGTCTGCGGTCCCGGTGTGGGGGGCCAGGGCGAGCTTCATGAAGAATTCGTCCCGTACCCGTGGTTCGGCGGTGGATTCCTCGAACCACGCGTCCACCGCTTCGCGTCCCGCTTCGGTGATCCGGTAGATGCGCTTGTTCGGGCGGTCCGACTGCTCGACGTCTTCTCCCTCGATCAGGCCCGACTTCTCCAGCCTGCCCAGGGTGACGTAGATCTGGCCGACATTTGGCTGAGGGTATGCCGCGCCCAGAAGGTTCTCAAGGGCCTGTTTGAGTTCGTAGCCGTGTGCGGGGCCGCTGACCAACAGTGCCAGGAGTGGCAGCCGCACGCTCTCGCTCTCCCTCTTCCGCCCTGGGGCGTATCCGTCGGATCGCCGCGGGCCCGCGGCGATCCGGAAGATACGACCTAGTTGACGGTCATCTGCACTCATCCGGCTGTGAGCCGGGTCGCCGTCGTATCTTCCTGCACCATCTAGTATCCCGCATGGCTAACAGGTATACATGGGGTGGGTTGTCGGCCCCGTACCCCGTCGACGCCTGGTGCGAGGAGGAGCCCATGCGGTGGAAGCGTGCCGCGGGAAGGGCTCTGCTGGTCTGCTCGCTGCTGTTCGCGGGCCATACCGGTGCGCAGGCCGGGGAGCCGGCCGGCGGTTCGGACGGGCGGGGCCCGATCACCCTGGTGACGGGCGGCGACCTCACGGGCTATTTGCGCGGCGTCCTCGACGGCTGGAACGACCGGCACCCGCGCGAGAAGGTCACGCTGGTCGAGCTGCCGGACGCGGCCGACGAGGTGCGGGCCCAGATGGTCACCGAGCTGCGCTCGCACAGTGACCGCTTCGACGTGCTGAACATCGACGTGGCATGGACCTCGGAGTTCGCTGCCGCGGGCTGGATCAAGCCCGTGAACGCCGACCGGTTTCCGCTGAAGCACTTCCTTCCTCCCGTGGTGGACACCGCCACCTTCCGGGGGCGGCTCTATGCGGTCCCGTATGTGACGAACGCGGGGCTGCTCTACTACCGCAAGGACGTGCTCGCCCGGGAGGGTGCGCGGCCGCCGCGCACCTGGGCCGAGTTGGAGCAGCTGGCGAAGACTGTCGCGCCCAAGTACGGGATGGACGGTTACGCGGGCCAGTTCCTGCCGTACGAAGGGCTGACCGCCAATGTCGGCGAGGCCGTCCAGTCGGCGGGCGGCACGGTGCTCGCGGGCGAGGGCTCGCGCGTGACGGTGGACTCCCTCGCGGCCCGCCGGGGCCTGTCCTTCCTGCTCGACGGGGTGCGCGAGGGCTGGATCCCGCAGCGGGCGCTGACGTACAAGGAAGAGGAGTCCCGCAAGGCCTTCCAGGACGGCCGGCTGCTGTTCCTGCGGAACTGGCCGTATGCGTACGCGCTGGCCAACGCCCGGCCGTCGAAGGTGGCGGGGAAGTTCGGCGCGGTGCCGCTGCCGGGCCCCGGCGGGCCGGGGTCCAGCGCGCTGGGCGGCTCCAACCTTGCGGTCAACGCGCAGTCGCGGCACCAGAAGACCGCCACCGAGCTGATCTCCTATCTGACGTCCGAGTCGGTCCAGCGCCGGGTCCTCACCAAGGGCGCGCTGCCACCGGTATGGGCCGATCTGTACGCGGATCCGGAGCTGGTGCGTCGCTTCCCGTACCTTCCGACGCTGAAGCGGGCCGTCCTGGCGGCCAAGCCGCGCCTCAAGAGCCCGCACTACGACCAGGTGAGCCTGGCGGTGCAGGCAGTCATGCACGATGCGCTGGTGCATCGCCGGAGCACGGACGCCACCGTCGCGCGGCTGACGCGGGAGCTGCGGGCCATCGTCGGCCGCGGCTGACCCTGCCAAGCTCCCCGCGGCCCCACACCCCACTCCTACTTACATGTTAAGTACAGGAGAGCTGCGCAATCTCCCATAAATCCGGGCATCTCACAGCGAGTTTCGACCATTTCGTTGACACCCAAAAGACATCCCTACTTAACATGCATGCATAACAGCGATCGCAGCCGCACGGCATGCCCATGCAAGAACGGGATCACGGCAGATGCTCATAGCCACGGCAGGGAACGGCTCCTCCGCCGACTCCGCGCCCTCTCCCTCCCTCCCCGGTCCGGCCTCCCCCACGGCCGCCACCGGAACCCCGTCCCAGGACCCGGCACAGCGCTGGTGGCGCGATGCGGTGATCTACCAGGTCTACGTCCGCAGCTTCCTCGACAGCACCGGCGACGGCATCGGCGATCTGGCCGGCGTCCGCACGGGGCTGGCGTACCTCAAGAAGCTCGGGGTGGACGGCATCTGGCTCAGCCCCTTCTACCCCTCCCCGCAGCACGACCACGGGTACGACGTCGCGGACTACCGCGAGGTGGACCCCGTCTACGGCGACCTCGCCGAATTCGACCGCCTGGTGGCCGACGCCCACCGGCTGGGCCTGAAAGTGCTCCTGGACATCGTCCCCAACCACTGCTCCAGCGAGCACCCGTGGTTCCGGGCCGCCCTCGAGGACGGTCCCCGCAGCCCGGCACGGTCGCTGTTCCACTTCGCCGACGGGCGCGGCGAGGCCGGCGAGCTGCCGCCCAACAACTGGCGGGCGATGTTCGGCGGCCCCGCCTGGTCCCGGGTCAAGGAGGCGGACGGGAGCGAGGGCCAGTGGTACCTCCACATGTTCACGCCCGAGCAGCCCGACCTGAACTGGCGCAACCCCGCCGTGGCCGCCGACTTCGACCAGGTGCTGCGCTTCTGGCTGGACCGCGGTGTCGACGGCTTCCGTATCGATGTGGCCGCCGGGCTGTTCAAGCACCCCGAGCTCCCCGACTCCCCCGACCCCGCGGCCGACGAGCGGACCCGCGACTCGGTCAACCCGCTGGCCTGGAACCAGCCCGAGGTGCACCAGGTGTGGCGCGACTGGCGCGCGGTGTGCGAGGAGTACACGGCCCGCGACGGCCACGACCGGCTGCTGGTCGGCGAGGTCTCCGTACGGACACCGAGCGAGCAGGCGGCATACGTCCGGCCCGACGAGCTGCACCAGGCGTTCTTCTTCCACCTGCTGACCGCGCGCTGGGACGTCGACACCTTCCGCCGGGTCATCTCCGAGGCGCTGACCGATATCGCGGACACCGGTTCCACCGTCACCTGGGTGCTCAACAACCATGACCAGGTCCGGACGGTTACCCGGTACGCGGCCGCCCCGGGGAGCGCCGGGCCGGCGGAGTCCGCGGGCGCGCTGGGCCCTGCGCGCGCCCGCGCCGGCGCCCTGCTGATGCTGGCCCTGCCCGGCGCCGCGTACATCTACCAGGGCGAAGAGCTGGGCCTGCCGGAGGTCGTCGACCTGCCCGACGAGGTCCTCACCGACCCGATCTTCCACCGCACGGGCAGCCGGGAGCACATCCGCGACGGCTGCCGGGTCCCGCTGCCCTGGTCCGGCCACGCCTCCCCGTTCGGCTTCACCTCCGGTACCGACGCGGCGCGGCCCTGGCTGCCGCAGCCCGAGTGGTTCGCCGACCACGCCACGGACCGGGCGCTCGCCGACACCCGGTCGTTCTGGCACCTGTACCGCGAGGGGCTGCAGCTGCGCCGCAGCCTTCCGCAGCTCGGCGAAGGCACCCTGCGCTGGCTGGAGTCCCCGCCGCAGGTGCTGGCGTTCGTCCGTGGCGACGGTCTGGTCTGCGCCGTCAACTTCGGCACCGATCCGGTGCCGGCTCCCGTACCCGGTGTCCCGCTCTTGGCGAGCGGTGACTGCCCGGCGGGCACGCTCCCGGGCTCCACCGCCGCCTGGTGGATGCACGCGCCCGCACACCCTTAGCACCCGCTCCCGCCGGCGCCCGCTTCCCGTTGCGCCCCCGTTAGCGGCTTCTCCCCGTCAGCCCTCCCCCTCCCCCACCCTCCCCGTCAGTCCTCCGAAGGGAACCCACGATGAGACGACCCGCAGTACGACACACCCGAGCCGCCGTGTCCGGCGCCGCCGTGCTCGGTCTGGCGCTCGGCGCCACCGCATGCGGCGGCAATGTGGCCGCCGGGGGCAAGAAGCAGGAACTCACCGGCCAGACCGTGACCGTGGCGGGCGTCTGGACCGGCGTGGAACAGCAGAACTTCAAGAAGGTCCTGGACGCCTTCTCCGAGAAGACCGGTGCGAAGGTCACCTTCGCCTCCACCGGCGACAATGTCTCGACGGTCATCGGCAGCCAGGTCGAAGGCGGCAACGCCCCCGATGTGGTGATGGTCCCCCAGGTCGGCGTGCTCCAGCAGTTCGCCAAGAAGGGCTGGCTGGCACCGCTGTCGGCACAGGTCGGCGCCGAGGCCGACAAGAACTTCGCGAAAGTCTGGAAGGACTACGGCACGGTCGGCAACAAGTACTACGGCCTGTACTTCAAGGCCTCGCACAAGTCGACGGTCTGGTACAGCCCGGAGGCGTTCGGCCAGGCCGGCGTCACCCCCGCGAAGACGTACCAGGAGCTGCTGAAGTCGGGACGTACGCTGTCCGACTCGGGTGTGCCGGCCTTCTCCGTCGCGGGTGAGGCGGGCTGGCCGCTGACCGACTGGTTCGAGAACATCTACCTCTCCCAGGCCGGTCAGGAGAAGTACGACCGGCTCGCGGCCCACAAGATCCCGTGGACCGACCCCAGCGTGGTCAAGGCGCTCACCGCGCTCGGCAAGGTGTTCAGCGACAAGAACCTGGTGGCGGGCGGCGGTTCGGGCGCCCTGCGCACCGATTTCCCCGAGTCCGTCCAGCAGGTCTTCGGCCCCGAGCCGAAGGCGGCCATGGTCTACGAGGGCGACTTCGTCAGCGCGCTGGTCACCGATGAGCTCCACAAGGAAGTCGGCAAGGACGCCAAGTTCTTCCCCTTCCCCGCGGTCGACGGCGGCAAGGCCCCGGTGGTCAGTGGCGGCGACGCCGCGGTGGTGCTCAAGGCGGGGAAGAACAAGAAGGCCGCGATGGAGCTGGTGAAGTACCTGGCCACTCCCGAGGCGTCCAGCGTCTGGGCCAAGGCGGGCGGCTATATCTCGCCCAACAAGAAGGTTCCCGCGGACGCGTACCACGACGAGGTCGCCCGCAAGGCCGCCAAGTCCCTCACCGACGCCGGGAACTCCGTGCGCTTCGACATGTCCGACCAGGCCCCCGCTGCGTTCGGCGGCACCCAGGGCGCCGGTGAATGGAAGCTGCTCCAGGACTTCCTGCGCGACCCCTCGGACCCCGAAGGCACGGCCCACAAGCTCGAGGCCGCCGCGGCCAAGGCGTACGGAAAGTAAGGACCAGGGCCCGATCCATGCCTGTCACCACTCCCGCGGCGGCGCCCGCCACCTCGCGCGCCGCCGCGCCCCGCCCTCCGGGCGGCACCCCCGGCAGCACCACCGACCCCGTGCGGCGCGCCGTCCGGCGCCGCCGCCGGATCGCCGCGCTGTTCCTGTTCCCCGCCCTGTTGCTGCTGGGTGCACTGGTCGCGTACCCCATCGTCTTCTCGGTCGTCCGCAGCCTGTACGACGCCTCCGGCAGCACCTTCGTCGGCGCCGGCAACTACACCGCGATGTTCCAGGACCCCGCCACCCTCCGGGCCATCCGCAACAGCGCGATCTGGGTCGTCTTCGCCCCCGCGCTGCTCACCGGACTCGGTCTGGTCCTCGCCGTGCTGACCGAGAAGATCCGCTGGAAGACGGCGTTCAAACTGCTGATGTTCATGCCCATGGCGATCTCTTTCCTCGCCGCGGGCATCATCTTCCGCCTCGCCTACGAGCAGGATCCGCAGCGCGGTGTGCTCAACGCGATCACGGTCGGCATCCACGACAAGGTCCAGGGGGAGTCCGTCTCGTTCCCCACCGCCAAGGCCCGTCTCGGCGACAAGCGGCTGGCCAAGGGGCATGACGGTTCCTACCGCACGGCGCACCGCACCGGCCCGGGGAACACCGTCAACCTCGGCCTGGTCGGCGTCGCGCCCAAGGACATGCCGGCGCAGGCGCGGCCGGCGGCCGAGGCCGCCAAATCCCCGGCCGGCAAGGGGGAGCTGCGGGGCGTGGTCTACCTGGACTTCACCCCCGGCGGGGGCGGCACACCCGGCACGGTGGATCCCCGCGAACGCGGTCTGCCGAAGCTCGCCGTCGAGGCCGTCGACTCGCACGGCAAGGTCGTGGCGACGGCCACCACCGCGGCGGACGGCTCCTACCGGCTGCCCCGTCTGGCTCCGGGGTCGTACGCCGTCCAGCTCCCCGCGAAGGACTTCGCCCCGCCGTACGAGGGCATCTCCTGGCTCGGCCCGGCCCTCATCACGCCCGCCATCATCGGCGCGTATATGTGGATCTGGACCGGCTTCGCGCTCGTCCTGATCGGCGCGGGGCTCTCCTCGATGCCGCGTGACGTCCTGGAGGCGGCACGGATGGACGGCGCGAACGAGTGGCAGGTCTTCCGCAGGATCACCGTGCCGCTGCTCGGCCCCGTACTGGGCGTGGTGTTCGTGACGATGGTGATCAATGTGATGAAGGTCTTCGACCTCGTCTACATCATCGCCCCCGGTCCCGTACAGCAGGACGCCAATGTCCTGGCCCTGCAGATGTGGCTGGTCTCCTTCGGCGGCGGCAACAACCAGGGCCTCGGCAGCGCCCTCGGTGTCCTGTTGCTGCTCCTGGTGGTCCCGGCCATGTTCCTCAACATCCGACGTTTCCGCAGGAGCCAGTCATGACCACCGTCCCCGGTACCGCAGCGTCCCGCCGGCGGGCGACGGCACGGCCGGTGAAGCGTCTCAGCCGTGGCGCGATCCAGCTGTTCCTGCTCCTCATCGGCCTGGTCTGGCTCACCCCTGCCGCGGGACTCTTCCTCTCCTCCCTGCGTACGGAGGAGAAGAACGCGAGCAGCGGCTGGTGGACCGCCCTCACCGCGCCCGGCCAGCTGTCGCTGGACAACTACACGGCGCTGCTGAAGGACTCGGGCATCGTCCAGGCGTTCTGGAACACCGTGCTGATCTCGGTGCCCACCACCCTCGCCGTGGTCGTGATCGCCGCGCTGGCCGGATACGCCTTCGCCTGGCTGGAGTTCCCCGGCCGGGACTGGATCTTCCTGGTGGTGGTCGCCATGCTGGTGGTGCCGGTCCAGATCGGACTGCTGCCGGTGGCCAAGCTGTTCGGCGCGCTCGGCCTGTTCGGCTCCATCCCGGGTGTGGTCCTCTTCCACACCGCCTACGGCCTGCCGTTCGCCATCTTCCTGCTGCGCAACTACTTCGCGGAGATCCCCAAGGAGATGCTGGAGGCGGCCCGTATGGACGGCGGCGGGGAGTGGCGCATCTTCTCCCAGCTGATCCTGCCGCTGGGCCGCCCCGCCATCGCCAGCCTGGCCATCTTCCAGTTCCTGTGGGTCTGGAACGACATGCTGGTCGCGCTGCTCTTCGCCGACAACGCGTCACAGCCGCTGACGGTGGCCCTGCAGTCGCAGATGCGACAGTTCGGCAGCAACATCGGGGTACTCGCCCCCGGCGCCTTCCTGTCGCTGATCGTGCCGCTGATCGTGTTCTTCGCCTTCCAACGGCACTTCGTGCAGGGGATCATGGCCGGTTCGGTCAAGTAGGCCCTCCAGTGAGGGGATGGTGACCGGGCCGTACGGAGGGGGCCTCGGCGCGGGCGGGTTCGGGCTGTCCGGAAGGGCCGTGGCAGCCGTCCGGAAGGGCTGTGGCAGCGCGGGCGGGCCGGCCCCCGTCCGCGCTGCCTGCATCGCGGTTAATCGCTCGCCTCCCCCGCCCGGCGGAGTTAGGTTGGCCCGATGTCTGCACTGCAAACCGAGCGTCTGCTGCTGCGTGCGTGGCGGCCTGCCGACCTTGCGCCCTGGGCGGCGATGAACGCCGATCCCGAAGTCCGCCGGTACTTCCCGGAAGTGCTGACGCGTGAGCAGAGCGAGGCCTCCGCCGCTCGTTTCCAGGCCTGTCTCGATGAGCGCGGCTGGGGGTGGTGGGCGGTCGAGGTGCGCGCCACCGGCGAGTTCATCGGGTTCACCGGACTCGATCCGGTGGACGAGGACATGCCCTTCACGGGAGTGGAGGCCGGCTGGCGTCTGACCCGGTCGGCCTGGGGGCACGGCTACGCCACCGAGGCCGCCGAGGCCGCTCTGGCCTTCGGCTTCACCACCCTCGGTCTGCCGGAGATCCTTGCGGTGACGACCGCCACCAACCTCCGGTCCCAGGCCGTGATGCGCCGCATCGGTATGGTCCGCGACCCCGCGGACGACTTCGACGATCCCGATGTACCGGACGGGCCGCTGCGCCGGTGCGTGGTGTACCGGATCTCCGGCGAAGCGCAGCGGGTCAGGAAACAGCGGACGTAGCGCCGACCGCGCAACCGGCTCCGGCTCCGGCTCCGGCTCCGGCACTGTGACCGGCTGCCGGAGCCGACACCGCCCGTCCACCGCGGCCCGCCCGTGGCGCCGCGATGCGGCCGTACGGCGCCCCGGCGACCTGCGTCACCGGCCGGAGGATGCGGTGGCCGGCGGCGACAGCATCTCCAGGCCCGCCGGCAAGGGCGCCGTGTGCACGACGCCGAGCCGTTGCGTCGCCCGGGTGAGGGCGACGTAGAGGTCGCTGGCCCCGAATTCGGCCGGTTCCACCACGATCACCGTGTCGAATTCCAGGCCCTTGGCCTGCCGTGGGTCGATGAGGACCACCGGGCGGGTCAGGTCCGGGAAGGAACCGGCGGAGGCGGCCGGGAGGGCGGCGGACAGGGCCTCGTGACGGGATCGCGGGGCGATCACGGCGAGGCGGCCTTCCTCATGGGCGTCCCGCGCGACCGCCTCGGCGACGGTGCGCGCGCAGTCGCCGGTGCGCTGCGCCCATGGGGGGACACCGGTGGAACGGATCGAGCGCGGCGGTTCGAACGCGGGGTCCGTGGACCGGGGCACCTGCGCCGCGATGTCCATGATCTCGCTCGGCGTACGGTAGTTGACCCCGAGCCTGACATGGTGCCGGCGCTCCCCGGTGTACGGCGCGAGGATGGCCTCCCACGAGCCCAGGCCGCCCGGTTCGGCGGTCTGGGCCGGGTCGCCGACCAGGGTCATCGAGCGGGTGGGGCAGCGGCGCATCAGCAACCGCCACATCATGGCGGAGAGCTCTTGAGCCTCGTCCACGATGATGTGGCCGAACGCCCAGGTCCGGTCGGCTGCCGCGCGCTCGGCGGCGGTGCGGTGGTCGGCCTCCTCGTGGCGGTCGGCGAGCCGTTCCGCATCCAGCAGATCGTGCGCGGCCAGTACCTCGGAGTCCTCGTCCACCCGGTCCTCGAACTCCTGGGTACGGGAGCCGTAGGAGAGTTCGAGCACGCCCTTGGCGTACGCGATCTGCTCCTGTCGTTCCGCCTCGGCCGCGGCGCGGGCCGCCGAGTCGTCCTCGCCGAGGAGTTCGGCCGCCTCGTCCAGCAGGGGGATGTCCGCGGGAGTCCAGTCGCCGTCCGCGCGGCGGATCAGGTCCGCGTCGGCGTCCGGAAGGTGGGCGGGGTCGGCGAGGAAGCCGGCGACCAGCCCCTGAGGCGTGAGGTCGGGCCACAACTCCTCGATGGCGCGGTGCACTTCGGGGCTGGTGGCGATCGCCTTGCCGAGCTGGGCGAGATCGTCGGGGCCGAGGAAGTTCGGCCCGCCGAAGGGGTCGGCGCCGAGCTGGTCGGCCAGTTGTGCGGTGAGCGCGTCGATGATGCGGAAGGCGAAGTGGGGGCGGGCGAGGTTGTGCGGCAGCTTGGTCTCACGCGCGAGGCGGCGTGCCTCGTGCGCCATGTCCGCGTCCAGCCGCAGTTCGCCGTCCTCGTGGTCGATCACGATCTCGGGGTCGGGCAGGGTCTGCCGGTCCCGTACGTACGCCGCCAGAGCCTCCGCCATCTCCGCACGGCCCTTGATCCCGGCGGCCTCGGCGGTGTCGGTTCCGGTCGCGGTCACGCCGGGGAAGAGCTCACCGGGTGTGGCGAGCAGGACGCCCGTCTCGCCGAGCGAGGGCAGCACCTCCTCGATATAGCTGAGGAACGCGGGGTTGGGTCCGACGATCAGCACGGCACGGCGGGCGAGCAGTTCGCGGTGCGCATAGAGCAGGTACGCGGCGCGGTGCAGCGCGACGACGGTCTTGCCGGTGCCGGGCCCGCCCTCCACGACGAGGACGCCGCGGTGCGGGGCACGGATGATCGCGTCCTGTTCCGCCTGGATGGTCTGCACGATGTCGTGCATCCGTCCGGTGCGCGCCGCGTCCAGCGCGGACAGCAGGACGGCGTCCGCGTCGGCGCTCTCGTACCCGGTGCATTCGGTGTCGTCGAGGTCGAGGATCTCGTCATGGAGGGCGGTGACGACCCGGCCTTCGGTCGTGAGGTGACGCCTGCGGCGCAGCCCCATCGGGGTGTGCCCGGTGGCGAGGTAGAACGGGCGGGCGACCTCGGCCCGCCAGTCGAGGACCAGTGGGGTCCGGTCCGCGTCGTCGCGCCGGATGCCGATGCGGCCGATGTGGTGATCGCGCCCGTCCCGGAAGACCAGCCGGCCGAAGCACAGGCCGTTCTCGCCGGAGTCGAAGGCAGCCAGCAGGCCCGAGTGCTCGGCCACCAGTACATCGCGCTCCAGCCGTGCCTGGGCGTGGTTCCCGTCCAGCGGCAGGGCCGCGTTCACCGCCCTCTCGGATCCGGCCCGCAGTTCGGCGAGGCGTTCATAGAGCAGATCAATGAATTCCTGCTCGTGCCGCATTTCCTCGTTTGACAATTCAGCTCCGCTCGGGTAATGTTCGGTAATGAAGTTGGGCTCACTTCATTGCTTGACGAAGAGACAGCTTGAAGACACAGAAGCCCTCAATATACACAGAGAAATACCCCGGCCGTCAATTCGGACCGGGGTATTTCTCTGTGTGCCGCCGGAGCTTTTACCCGGGCGTCAGGCGGGTTGCCGCATCCCTCCCGGCGAACCGGGCCGGGCGCCCACGACCAGCCGGTTCACCACTTGTGGGCGACATCCACGATCAGCTCGTGACCGGACTGGACCACCCGGAACGGCAGCTTGGCGCGCAGGCCCAGGCCGACCTGGGTCTGCCCTTCGAAGCTCGCCCCGAACTTGGTGTCCGTGAACGTCTTGTATCCGGTGATGTTCACCCCCGGGAGCGGCTTGCCGACCGTCCCCGCATAGGTCTGCTTACCGGTCACCGGGTCGTGGCTGGGCGCGGACACGAATATCTGCAGGATCGCGCCGCCCTTGACGGGTATCGGCTCGCCCGAACCGTCCTGATGGAACGCATCGACATAACCGACGTGGTAGCCGAGCTTGCCGTGTGCGCCGCTGATATCGAAGACCATCCGGTCATAGCAAGCGGTCCGACTGGTCTTGACGTCCGTCAAGGGCTTGATATTCGCGGTCGTCGCCGACTTGTTGCCGCTGCCCCAGGCGGTCGAGCAGGCCGCGGGGGCCTTGTCCGCCGGGCCGGTCACAGCATTGGCCGCCGTGGCCGTGCCCGCCACCCCGGCTCCCGCCAGCACGAGCGCCGCGGCCGCTGTCCCCAACCGTCGCATGAATAACCTCCGAAGAAGAGTGCCTACAGATGCGTGCGGTAGGACGGATGGGGTTGCGGGAGAGTTGTCCGCCGGCCGGTATGTGGCCGACGGACGGGCCACGTTGTCGCGAAATCGGAGTGGTCAAGCAGTCGCGCTGTCCGTCCGGGGCGCCGCCGCGCTCAGTTCCTCCACCGGCCGGCCCTCGCCCCCCGCCTCCCTACCGGTCGGCGAGGTGTCGCACCCGCACGGCGACGTCGTTCCAGACCGGTTCCGGCAGGTCGTGGCCGACCCCGGGCAAGGGGACGAACTGCGCACCGGGGATACGGGCCGCAACGGCGCGCCCGGCAGCGGGTTTGACCAGGGGGTCGTCCGCGCCGTGCAGGACCAGGGTCGGCACCGTGATCCGGCTGATGGCAAGGCCATGCCACGTTGCCCCGATCTGCCGGCTCTGGCTGTGCCCGTCGCGGACCCCGGTATCCGCCAAGCTGGTGACCGAGTCCCTGACGGCTTGCTCATCGAACGGATATGCGGGCGAGTGCAGGAGTCGGGCGAGGGCGATTCCGGCCTCGATATCACCTTCGGGAGTGTCCGGGTACGTCATCCGAGCGAGCTTGCCCAGCGTCCGCAGCCGGATGTAACGCAGGGCGCCCAGGCCCGCGGCGTCGCCGGGGACGGCCGACACCGACGTCAGCGTCCGTACCCGCCCGGGGTGGCGCAGCGCGATGCGTTGGGCCACCGCGCCGCCGAGCGACTGGCCGAAGAGATGGGCCGAATCCCAGCCCAGCGCATCCATCACGGCGACCGCGTCGTCGGTCATGCCCTCGGCGGTGTACGACGCGCCGCGCTTGCGGACGAGCGCCGTGATGGGGTTGCCGGTCGCGGTGGGCGGCAGACGGGTCGATTCTCCCGCGTCGCGCTGGTCGTAGCGGGCCACCGCGAAGCCCTGCGCGGCCAGGGCCTGCGCCAGTCCACCGGGCCACCAGAATCGCGAAACGCCCAGGCCGGTCACCAACAGCAGTGGCTCGTTGCCTTGATGGCTCGTCAACTGGTCATAGGCAAGCTCCACTTCGCCGTTGTGGGCCCAGTGGGTCGGTGTCCATGTGGTCATGATCCCCCTCAATACTGCGATCACTGTTCGCAGTTATTAGCATAGCGGCCGGACGAGAGAGAGGGGCAGGTGAGGGGCTCGGTGGCCGAGGAGCCAGTAGTGGTGTGGAAACGTCCCGAGCGGGGAGCTCGAGGGCCGGCACCCGAGCGCAGCCGTGGGCAGATCACCCGGGCCGCGGTCCGGCTGGCCGATGCCGGCGGGTTGGCCGCCGTGTCCGTACGGCAGGTGGCCAAGGAACTGGGCACCGGCCCCGCGTCCCTCTACCGCTATGTCGCCGGCCGTGATGATCTGGTGGATCTGATGGTGGACGCCGTGACCGGCAAGATCGACCTCACGGTGACCTTGACCGGGGAACCGGTGACGGATCTGGTGGCGCTGGCCACCCGTACCCGGGAGGTCCAACTCCGCCACCCCTGGCTGCTCGAGGTGACGCCGGAGGCGATGCGGGTGGGTCCCTGCGGACTGGACTACCTCGAATTCGCGCTCGGGGCCCTGGCGCCGGTGCGGATGACGGGCCCGGCCAAGCTGGAGGCGGTCGCCGTGCTGAGCGCGCTGGTCGCGATGCTCTCCCGTGCCGCCCTGCAAAGCTGCCGGTCATCCACTGCGCGCCAGTCGGCACAGGCCGCCTATCTCGCCACCGCGGCCCGGGAAGGTGCTCATCCACTCCTCGCGGAGGCCCTCGCCGCCCCCCCGGCGGCCCACCCAGAGGCCGACCGGGCGCAGGAAGCTCCAGAACTATTCGAGCGGGTGCTCCGCCGGGTGCTCGCGGGCCTGCTCGCCCCCGGCCCGGAGTCACCGCAGCCTCCCCGGGGATGAGGTTCGGCGCAGGCCCGGCGGGTGGGGGGGGGAGCCCCGGCGGGTGGGGCCGGTACCGCTCCACTGCGGCGTACCGTCAGGCGTCGACCACGTCGACGGCCACTCCCCTGCGGCGCAGTTCGGCGAGTTCCCCGGCCGGCGCACCGCGGTCGGTGACGACCCGGTCGTAGCGGGCGATGTCGCTGTAGGCATGGGTGGCGGTCTTGCCGAACTTGGTGTGGTCCACCAGCAGCAGCGACCGCTCGGCGCAGTCCAGCATGGCTTCCTTGACCTCGGCGTAGTCGCGTATCGGGTGGAAGAGTCGGCCGCCGAGTACGGACACCGCGGACATCACCGCGAGGTCGGCGCGGAGCCGGCCGAGGGCGCGGAGTACTTCGGGGCCGACGCAGGAGCCGAACTCACCGCGGTAGCGGCCGCCGAGGAGGGTGACGTCGGCGCCCGGTGTCTCGTCGAACAGCCGGGCCACACCGAGGGAGTTGGTGATGACGGTGACCGCTTCGGTCCGCGCGATCCGGGCCGCAAGCGGGAAGACCGTGGTCGAGTCGTCCAGCACGAGGGTGCTGCCGGGCCGGATCTCGTCGGCGACGGCGGCACACAGCGCCTCCTTCACCCCGAGGTTCACGCCGATGCGGAAGCGGGTGGCGGTCTCCATGGTGAGGGTCGGGAAGGGCGCGGCCCGGCCGCGTTCCTTGCGCAGCAGGCGGCGTTCGGCGAGTTGGTCCAGATCGCGGTGCATGGTCGCGAGGCTGACCCCGAAGTGTCTGGCCAGGTCGTCGATGCGCACGTCGCCGTGCTCGACGACATGGGCCAGTACGTCCTGCCGTCGCCGGTCGACCTCGGCCAGCGACGACCGTGTGGAAGCCATCGGGGCCGCCCCCTTCCGTTCGGACAGCGGCAGCGCGGCTACCGCTGCGGGTAGATGACGGCCTTGACGGCAGTCGCGTCGTGGGTGGCGACGGTCAGTGCGCTCTCGGCCTCGGCAAGACCGTAACCGTGCGAGACCAGGGAGTCGAGCCGGACCCTTCCCGACTCCACCAGGGACATCGCGGTGGGCCAGGTATGGGCGTAGCGGAAGGTGCCGGTCAGTTCCAGTTCGTAGTTCTGCAGCCGGCTCACGGGCAGCGGGACCTCGGACCCGCCCATCCCGATGAGCACCACCCGTCCGGCCCGGCCCACGGTACGGATCGCCTCGCCGCTCACGGCGGGGACGCCGGAGCACTCCAGGAGGACGGTGGGGGTGTACTCCGCCTCGGACAACGGGGTACGGGAGACATCGAGGGCCGTGGCGCCGGCGGCGCGGGCGAGTTCGAGGCGGTGCGGCAGGACATCGGTGACCAGTACCTCCCGTGCCCCGAAGGCCCGTGCCGTCTGGGCGGCGACCAGGCCGATGGGCCCGGCGCCGGTGATCAGCACCCGGTCGCCGGGGGCCACGCGGGCCTTGCGGCAGGCCCAGACCGCCACGGAGAGCGGTTCCAGCAGGGCGGCCTCCTCGATGGTGAGGGCGTCGGGGACCTCGTGGGCGAAGCCCTCGCGGACGGCGAGGTATTCGCAGAAGGCGCCGTCCACGGGCGGCGTGGCGAGGAAGCTCATGTCCGGGCACAGGTTGTAGCGCCCCGGACGGCATTCACCGCAGCTGCCGCAGGGCGTACCGGGCTCGATGGACACCCGCCGACCCATCCGGCGCTCGTCGGTGCCCGGACCGCAGGCGACGACCGTGCCGGCCGCCTCGTGCCCCAGCACGAGGGGTGCGCGTACGACGAAGTCACCGATCCGCCCCTCCCGGTAGTAGTGCACGTCCGAGCCGCAGGTCCCGACCGCCTCGACGCGGACCAGGACCTCTCCCGGGCCGGGGGCGGGAGCGGGGCGTTCCTCGATGCTCAGCTGCCCGGGTCCGTTCAGTACGGCGGCACGCATGGTGGTGGGAATCCCGGATGTGGTGGTCATGGCGGGGTCACGGCTCCCTCGGTGCGGGGGTGGGGCGGGGCCGTGCACGATCCGGTTCCGGACCGGCGCGTCCCTGGATGTCAGCACGGTACCGCTTCTTTTTTTATCAGAGGAGCCTTGACTTCGCACAAAATACGAGAAGACTTGCCCCGGCTCACCGTCTGCCGACGCGGCCGGCGGTGCGGCCTCCCCCTTGCTCACCGATCACGCCCAGCCCCCTGGAGAGCCCATGAGCAGCCCCGCTCACCCCCGGCCGGCGCCGGCACCGGCCACCGGCTGCCCGCCGGCCGTCAGCAGCCACTCCCGATGTGCCCGCCTGGGCATACCTCCGGCTCTGGCCTGGGGATTCCTGGGTGTACTGCTGTTCATGACCGGCGACGGCGTGGAGACCGGTTTCTTCTCGAAGTACCTGGCCGATCAGGGCCTGGCCAAGGCCGATGCTGCGGCGGTCATCGCCGTCTACGGCATCACCGTCGCCCTCGGTGCCTGGCTCTCGGGGGCCCTCTCGGACCTGTGGGGGCCACGGCGGGTGATGACCGCCGGATTCGCCATCTGGCTGGTCTTCCAGCTGCTGATGCTGACGGTGGCACTGCCCAGCATGAACTATCCGCTGCTGATGCTCATCTACGGGCTGCGCGGATTCGGATACCCGTTGTTCGCCTACGGGTTCCTGGTGTGGGTCACCGCGGCGACCCCGCCGCAGCGGCTGGGAACGGCGGTCGGCTGGTACTGGTTCGCGTTCACCGGCGGCCTGCCGACCCTGGGCTCACTCGTCGCCAGCGCCACGATCCCGATGGTCGGCTCCTACCGGACCCTGTGGTGCGCGCTCGGCCTGGTGCTGCTCGGCGGCCTGCTCACCCTGCTGCTGGTGCGCGAGCCCACCGGCCGTAGCGGACTCGCTCCCGACCGGGGGCATCCGCTCGCGACCCTGGCGGGCAGCGTCTCGATCATGCGGCGCCGCCCCCGCGTGGCCATCGGCGCCGCGGTCCGCGTCGTCAGCACCGGTTCCCAATTCGGCTTCCTGGTCTGCCTGCCGTTCTTCTTCACCGAGACGGTCGGCTTCAGCACCTCGGCCTGGCTGCGCCTGCTCAGCGTGATGTTCGCCGCGAACATCTTCGCCAACCTGTTCTTCGGAGCCGTCGGCGACCGCCTCGGCTGGCAGCGCACCATGACCTGGTTCGGCGCCGTGGCCTGCGCCCTCACCTGTCTGGCGCTGTACTACGTACCGGTCCTGGCGGGCCCGCACTTCCTTGCCGCCGCGGTGGCCGCCGCCCTCTACGGCATCGCCCTGGCCGGCTACGTCCCCATCTCGGCGCTGATCCCCGCCCTGGCGCCACGCCACAAGGGGCAGGCGATGTCCGCACTCAACCTGGGCGCCGGAGCGAGCACCTTCGCCGGCCCCGCCATCGTCGCCCTCGCCCTGGGCCCGCTCGGTGTGGAGGGCATCGTCTGGATCTTCGCCGGCCTGCACCTCGCCACCGCCGTCGCCATCCGGTTCCTCGAACCCGACCCGGAGTTCCTGACGGCCGACGCCCCGCCGGCCGTGGAGGACACCGGTCTGCCCGCGGGACAGCACTGACACCCGGACGTATCGCCCGTTACGCGGATGCCTGCGCGGCCGCGCGTTCGTGGGCGGCCGCGGCCCGTGCCGAGTCGCCGAGCTGTTCCTCGAGCCGGGCCTTGGCCGACCAGTTGTACGGGCAGACCGGGCGCAGCTGAATCCGTTCGCTGAGCAGGGTCCGCGCCAGGTCGGCCCGGCCCGAGCGGAGGGAAGCCTCGACGAGGGTGCGCTGGATCGCGTCCCGCTGGGCGTGGCTGCCGCCGAAGGTGTGCAGGCGGTGACGGACGGGCAGCAGCAGATCGACGGCCCGGCCGTAGTCCTGCCGGCCGTAGGCGATCAGTGCGCGGCAGACGGGCAGTCCGACCTCGGCGGTCATGACACGGTTGGCGATGCTTCCCTCCGCCGCCAGCCAGTTCTCCCGGTCCCGGACGAGGCGCTGGGCCTGGGTGAAACGGCCTGCCCCCACATACGCCATGACCGCGTGTGCGTCGTTGAAGGCATAGTGCGGGCCGTCCTGACGGCTCTCCCAGGCATCGGCGAGCGGGGCCCACCGCGCGCTCTGTTCCTCCTCTGCCAGGTACAGCCGCCACAACAGCGCCGCGGCGTCCAGCAGTTCCATCGCCACACCGGCCGAGGCGTCGTGGTGGAGCGCGGAGTCGTAGATCTCCAGGACCCGGTCGGTGGCGCCGAGCTCCAGTGTGTAGAGGGCGTAGTGCCACCAGTTGTGGACGGTGAGCAGGCTGCCCCGGGCCCAGTCGTCCGTACGGGCGTCAAGAAAGCGGATCCCGTCCGCGAACCGTCCCCGCATCTCGTAGGTGTGCACCACGCTGTGGATGCCCCACACATCGCCCGGATGCTGCCCAAGGGCCGCCAGACCGACCTCCTCCGCCCGTTCGTAGTGGCCCGACTCCTCCAGGCCGAAGGCATACATGCCGAGCAACGGACCGCGGTGGGGGTCGTCCTCGTCCCAGACGTCCAGCGCTCCGCCGACGCGGTCGCGCAGGCGCTGGGCGTCCCCGGTGAGGAAGTCGTGCTGGTGGCCGGCGAACAGTGCCAGCGCATCGCGCGGGAAGGCGACGGAGAGGTCGCCGAGGATGCGGCCGCCGCCGTGCAGGTCGCCGTCCAGCCATGCCGTAGCGGCGGCGATATGCATACGTTCACGGGGCGTCAGGCGCTCGGTGTCCAGGCCGGAGCGGAAACGGACGAAGCGGTCCCGTGCCGCGGCCGCGTCCTTCTCCTCGGTGCCCAGCACCCCCAGATAGGCGGCCAGCGTCTGCCCCATCACCGACCGCGGCGAGGCAGCCAGTACCGCCTGGGACGTCTCCGCGACCCGGGGCCGGAAGAACAGCAGGTCGTCCAGGGCCTGTTCGTACCGGTGGCCGGCCTCGGCGCCGGTATCGCTCATCAGGTGCCCGTGTCGGTCCGCTGTCATGGTGCCTCCTGCGGGTGAGTGGGGAGGGAGGGACGGGGCGAAGAGGGCTCGCCGGGCGGTGACAGGCGCCGGGTGCCGTCCCGGACTCCGCTCCGCCGTCGGCAGCTTCATGTCTACCCGCTCTCCCGGACGCGCAGCGAGCACATCGTGCTCATGGCGCCCGCCGTTCTCCCCCCGCCCCGGAAACACCCCCTTCACCGGGGAGGACGCTGCGGGAAACACGCGCTCCCTACTCTCCCCAGCACCGCACACCCGCCTCGCCGACGTCGGCACGCGCCGCACGGTCCCCTGTCGTGCGCGCGGCCGCACGGCGTATTCCCACTGCCCCAGGAGGTCCGGCATGAGCGTCGAGCCACAACTGACCGTCCCCGACAGCAGCCCTCGGCCCGCCCCCACCGAGACGCCGGCCGGCAAAGCGGCCGACGAGACCCTGGAGGACTACACCCTCCGGTTCGCCCCGCGCAGCTACCGCCGTTGGACGCCGATGGTCGTGGCCACCACGGCGCTGGGCGGCATCGCCTACATGGCCGACTTCTCGATCGGTGCGGGCATCGGCCTCACCCACGGCACGGGGAACGCCCTGGCCGCGATCCTGGTCGCCGCGGTGGTCATCTTCATCACCGGCTTCCCCCTGGCCTACTACGCGGCGCGCTACAACATCGATCTGGACCTGATCACCCGGGGCTCGGGCTTCGGCTATTACGGCTCTGTCCTGACCAGCGTCATCTTCGCCAGCTTCACCTTCATCTTCTTCGCCCTCGAAGGCTCGATCATGGCGCAGGGCCTGAAACTGGGCTTCGGGCTTCCCCTGTGGCTGGGCTATGTGCTGTCCACCTGCATGGTCATCCCGTTGGTCATCTACGGCATGAAGGCACTGAGCAAGCTCCAGGTCTGGACGACCCCGGTCTGGCTGCTGCTGATGGTGGGCCCGCTGCTCTACCTGATCGCCACGGACCCCGGCACGGTGCACACGTTCCTCTCGTACCGGGGCACCCACGGCAACGGCACCGGCACCGGAGGGATCGACGCCGCGTCGGTGCTGCTGGGTGCGGGAGTGTGTCTGTCGCTGATCGCGCAGATCGGCGAACAGGTCGACTACCTGCGCTTCATGCCGCCCAAGACCGAACAAAACCGGCGCAGTTGGTGGACGGCCGTGGTGATGGCCGGCCCCGGGTGGGTCGTGCTCGGCGCGCTCAAGCAGGCGATCGGTGTCTTCCTGGCCGTCTACGTCCTTTCGGAGGTGGGCGCGGCCTCGGCCACCGAGCCCATCCAGCAGTTCTCCGGCGCCTTTGCGGCCATGATGCCGTCGTGGCTGGTCATCCCGCTGGCCGTGGTTCTGGTCGTGATCAGTCAGATCAAGATCAACGTGACCAATGCCTACTCCGGTTCGCTGGCCTGGACGAACTCGTTCACCCGGGTCACCAAGCGCTATCCGGGCCGGTTGGTGTTCGTGCTCGCCAACCTGACCTTCGCGCTGGTCCTGATGGAAGCGGACATGTTCAGCTTCCTCAACAGCGTCCTGGGGTTCTACTCGAATTGCGCCATCGCCTGGATCGTCACCGTCGCCACCGACATCATCGTCAACAAGTACCTGCTGAAACTCTCCCCGAAGGCCCCCGAGTTCCGCCGCGGCATGCTCTATGCGGTCAACCCTGTCGGTGTGGTGTCCTTCACCGCCGCGTCCGGCCTGTCGATCGCCCTGTACTTCCACGCTCTGGGTGACACGCTCCAGCCGTACTCACCTGTCGCGGCCGCAGTGATCGCCTTCGTGCTCACCCCCCTGACGGCCGTCCTGACCAAGGGCCGGTTCTACCTGCGGCGCACCACCGACGGAATTGACGCTCCGCTGCTGGACCCGGACGGCAACCCCAGTCCGGCCCGGTACGCATGCCATGTCTGCCGGCAGGAGTTCGAGCGCCCGGACGTCGCCGCCTGCCACCAGCACGCCGCGGTGATCTGCTCACTGTGCCTGAGCACCGACCGGCCCGGCGCCCATGTCCTGCCGGCGGCGCCCGCTTCCTGAGGCCGCGGCAGGCCGTGCCTCGCTGACGGCCCGTCGCCTGCCACCGAGGCACGGCCCGGGCGCTGCCGTCGCGGGCGGCGAGGTCCTCTTCCCGGGTACGCACCACCAGAAGTGGCCCCCGACATGCGCTTCCCGGGGGCGACTTCGGCCCGGAAAATGCCATGCCCGGCGTCGTCGGCCCGGATAGCCTCACCGCTCATGACCCCATCTCGTATTCGTCCTCCTTTCGACGCCGATGAGCGGAACCAGCTTGTCGGGTGGCTCGATATGCAGCGCGCGATCATCCACTACAAATGTGACGGGCTGTCGGGCACCGACACCCACCGTCCCGTCCTGCCGCAGTCCCCCCTGATGACGATGGCGGGGCTCGTCTCCCACTTGCGCTGGGCCGAGCACGGCTGGTTCGAGGTCGTGTTTCTCGGCCGGCCGGCCGTGGGGCCGCAGTTCGACGACGGGCCCGAGGATGCCGATATGAGGGTCGACGACATCCCCCTCGCGCAGCTCCTTGCCGAGTACGACCGGCAGTGTGCCGTGTCGAACGAGATCATCGCCGCCCATGCGCTCGATGACGTCGGCTCCCACCCCGACTTCGGGATTTCCGCCGCGAACCTGCGATGGGTCGTGTTCCACATGATCGAGGAAACAGCCCGGCACGCAGGCCATATGGACGCCATCCGGGAGCTCGTCGACGGCAAGAAGGGTCACTACTGACCCGTTCCGGAGGGTCATTCCGGCGCCGGCCACCCGGCCTCACAGTCACCCGGTCGCCCCGCCACCCGCCCATCACGGTCACCCGGCCGTCACGGTCATCCGGCCGGGGCGGTGTGCCGCACCTGTCGCAGGAATGTCGCGTTGTCGGGCGTACGCCGGACCGTTTCGAGCAGGGATTCCGTGTTCGCCTGGCCGTCTCCGGCCCGAAGGGCGCGGCGCAGTCGACGGACGGCCGTCAACTCGGCTTCGGGGAGCAGCAGTTCCTCCCGCCGGGTGCCCGAGGCGGTGACATTGACCGCGGGATAGCACCGCTTGTCCGCGAGCGCACGGTCCAGGCGGAGTTCCATGTTCCCGGTGCTCTTCAATTCCTCGAAGAAGTAGTCGTCGGCCCGGGAACCGGTCTCCACCAGAGCCGTGGCGAGAATGGTCAGGGAACCGCCTTCCTCCGCGAGCCGTGCCGCGCCGAAGAGCCTCTTGGGGCGGTACAGCGCGGCGGCGTCGACGCCTCCGCTCAGGGTGCGGCCCCCCGAAGCGGCGGCGTTGTTGTGCGCCCGGCACAGGCGGGTGAGGGAGTCGAAGAGGATGACGACGTCCTGCCCGTGCTCGACGAGTCGCTTGGCGCGTTCCACGGCCAGTTCGGCGAGGGCGATGTGCTCCTTCGCCGGCCGGTCGAAGGTGGAGGCAAGCACCTCTCCGCGTACCGAGCGGCGCATATCGGTAACTTCCTCGGGTCGTTCATCGATCAGCACGACCATCAGCCGGGACGCGGGGTAGTTCTCGGCAATGGCGGCGGCGAATTGTTGCAGCAGCACCGTCTTACCCGTCTTCGGGGGTGCCACGATCAGGCCCCGTTGCCCCTTGCCAACCGGTGCGATCAGATCGACGACACGCGGTGCCAGTGCGCCGGTCGCACTCTCCAGGCGCATGCGGTGGCGTGGGTGGAGAGGCGTGAGGTCACGGAAATGCGGCCGTCCGCGGACGGCCTCCGGCCGGTGCCCATTGACCGACTCGATCCGTGCGAGCACCCGCGGCCGCGAGCACGTTCCTACGACGAAATCCCCTTGGCGCAGGCCCGCTTGGCGGATCAGCGCAGCGGGCACCCGCACATCGCCGGACGCAGCAAGGCAGCCTTCCGCGCGGAGAAAACCGGCTTCTTGCCGGTCGTTCGCGAAATCCAGAACCCCGGCAGCCGCCACTTCGGATTCCTCGCCGGCCACGGGCGCGGGCACAGGAGCGGGCTGTTCAACGATGCGAGACACAGAAGGGGAAGCGGAAGGAGAATGAGAAGGGGAGTGGGAGCGGGAGTGGGAATGTGAAGAGGAAAGGGAACGGGAAGCAGGAACAGTGGCCTTGGCGGGCCGCCTGCTGACATGAGTGCCAGTGGTCATGAGGGTAGGTCCTCTCGGGAGGTTCGTCTGCGGGTCGACGGGGAGGGGAATCCGGCAGGAAAGGGCGGTGAGTTCACGCCCTGCCGGAGGCCGGAAATGCCCGCGACCGGAAGGAAAGGGGATGTCGCCTCGCCGGACGTGCCTATCGACCAGCCGGTACCTGCCGGCTCGGCGGTCGAGAAGGGCGGGCGCAACAGCGATGCGCAAGCGAAGGAAAAGAAACGACGTACGGGCGCCGGAAGGGCGGCGAGCACACATACGTTCTGTTCGGACGGTACCACACAGCGCGGCCGATGCGGCGCCAGGTGCGGACGAGTTCTATGCTGAGGGCAATGTTCGCACCCCAGGGCCCCACCTTCCGTGAACTCGCCGTGCAGGCACTGTCCTCCGTCGAGCGCGGCTACGACCTGCTCTCGCCGGCATTCGACCACACCCCGTTCCGCACCCCGGACGCGATCCTGACGCCCGTGTCGCGGGCGCTGCAGAGACTGGGGCCGTTCGACAGCGGCCTCGACCTGTGCTGCGGCACCGGCGCGGGTATGGACGTACTGCGGCAGACCTGCCGGGAGCGGGTCACCGGAGTCGACCTCAGCGCGGGAATGCTCGCGCAGGGGCGCGCCCGTGAGCGCCCGGCCGCGGGCGCACCACGGACCACTTGGGTGCGCGCGGACGCACGGGCGCTCCCCTTCGGACCGGTCTTCGACCTCGTGGTGAGCTTCGGTGCGTTCGGGCATTTCCTGCCCCGGGAACGGCCGGGGCTGTTCTCGCAGGTGCACTCCGTGCTGCGCCCCGGCGGCCGGTTCGTCTTCCCGATCGGGGCTCCGGCACGGCCGGGGTCACCCGGCTACTGGGCGCTGCTGGCTTTCGACACGGCGATGCGGGTCCGCAACGCCGTATGGCGGCCGCGCTTCGTCATGTACTACCGGACCTTCCGGCTCGCCGACGTGCGGACGGAACTGATCCGGGCCGGATTTGATGTGCGGCTGCACGCCCTGCCGGAGCTCGGCCGACGCCCCGACGGCAGCCCCCGGTGCCGGCTGGTGGTGGCCACGCTGCCTTCACGGCAACGTTCTGCTCTCGCAGCAGGACGACAGGCGGAGCATGCGCCTGGGCCTGCCGAGGCACCCTGATCCAGGAATCCGGTAAGGGCCGTCCGGTAACGATCACGCAGGACGGCGCCGCAGCTGGTGGCCGACCAGCTGCGGAGTCAGCCAAGGGCGGTTGCCCATGCCCTCAGCGCGGCGAAGTCGTCGCTGGTCAGGCCACGTCGTGGGTCGACCCGGTGCAGCAAGGCGGGACCGTCGTGGTGGTCCTTCACCCAGGTGCGATCCCCCTCTGTGATTTCGTCGTCGACCCAGGCGAACGCGCGGCCTTTCGCCCACGCGACGATCTCAGGAGTCTTCCAGAACACACCGTCCCCGGGCTCGGGTCGCGGCGAGGGCCAGGGGACGAAGGGCAGCTCGGGCAAACCCAGGACTGGCGCAACGAAGGCGTTGGCTTGCTCCTCCCACGTTGTCGCCCACACGAGGTCGAAAGGAAGCGCGTCCAGCGCCGGGCCGTGATCCGGGTTGAGCCACACCCGCAGCGGCTTTACGGGCTTGTTCGGCAGCCCCCACTCAGTCAGCCGGCGCCGCTCGGCGGCTTCCCAGCGAGGGGTCAGCAGGCGCTGCGTCTGATAGCCCTCGGGCCGACGGTGCGGCTTCGCGGCGTACGGGTTCAGCGGTCCGTCCACATCCACCAACAGCACTGGGCGCACCAGCTCATCCCCCTCGGTACCGTGTCGCACGGTACCGGTCGGTGACGAGACCGCCCAACTAATTTCTGGCCGTTGTTCGGAATCTCGAAGTCTGCGGCCGACCGCTTCCTTGCCGGCATCGCCTGCGCCCTGATCTGCCGTCGGTAACTCACGAAATGAGAGCTTCTCTTTGCTCACGTTGGTCCGGCGCGCGTCGGCCCCCGCCCTCCCTGCGCGATTCAAGTGGCCGTCCGGCACGCGGCGGACAGCCTGCGGAGGGTTACCCGCATGCCGGCGCGGTTGTACGCGGCGCGCCGGGCCGCCGGGGTGCCGGTGAAGACCAGGCCCAGCATCTCGGCGGCCCAACGGCGCCACCCGTGGCGGCGGCGGTCGGTCCAGTATTCGGTGACCAGCGTGCCGTGCTCCGTCGGGGTGAGGCGGTAGCCCCAACGCGCCACCGGGAGGCCGAACGTGGTGTTGTCGAAGGCGAACTCCCGGCCGGGGTCGGCGATGACGATCCGGCAGGTGGCGAACCAGATCCAGCAGGCCTTGCGGTTGATCCCGACGAAGCGTTCCCCGCGGGGCCACACCCAGATGACCTCGGGGCTCCACTCCTTCATCCGCCGGATGTCCGCCAGGGCCGCATAGACGGCGTGCGGCGGGAAGGGGATTTCCAGGGATTCTTCCAGGCTCCATATGCGGGCGGCGGTCACTGCATTCCCTCCGGTATCGACGTGCCGTGGCTCCGGGCGGCGACGACCGTGGCGGCATCGCGGATATGGCGGGTGAGGTCCGCCGTGTCGCTGAGGCTGGTGACGTGTCCGCACCCCGGCCGGATGACGAGGCGACCGTCGCGGCAGGAGCGGAGGAAGAGGCGTTCATGGCGGCGGAAGTGGTCGCGCTCGCCGTTCACCAGCCAGACCGGGCCCGGGTACGCGGAGAGCAACGCCGGCGGGTCCATCTCGGACACGGCCTTGATGATGCTCGGTGTGATGTCGCAGCTCAGGCCGCCGGAGACCATGGCCCGCGCTTGAGGAGGGGGCAGGGTACGGCGGAACGCGAACGTGCTGAGCCGGTCGGCCTGTCGGGGGTGCCGGGCCGCGAGCCGTGCCGCTCCCCGGTAGGCGGCGCCGAACACGCCGCGCGGGAGCGCCGTACAGCCCATCGCGACCGTGCCGAGGACACGGTCGGGGTGGGCGGCGGCGGTGGCGATCGCGACATAGCCGCCCAGGGACAGGCCGACGAGCATGGCCCGGCCGCCGAGTGCGTCCACGGCTTCGGTCACCGCCGCCACGGCGCCGGGGATGCTGAACGGCTCGCCCTGCCGGTCCCCGTGACCGGGCAGGTCGGGCGCGGCCGTGGGATGACGCTGACCGATGGCGCGGATCACGGGGCGCCACATCGTGCCGCTCAGCCGCATGCCGTGCACAAATACGAGGGGCAGGCCGGCCTTCTTGGATTCCATGCCTGGCACGCTACCTCAAATGCAACGCAACGTTGCGTTGTTTTCTGCTGCTACTCTCCCCTTCATGAGCGAGGAGCGGAACGGAACACGACGCAGCGGCGGCCCACGGAAAGCGCAGGAGATCTTCGACGCCACACTGGATCTGCTGGCGGAAAAGGGCTACGAGGGGCTGACCATCGAGGGGGTCGCCCAGCGGTCCGGCGTCAACAAGACCACGCTCTACCGCTGGTGGCCGTCCAAGGGGGCCCTCCTCGGCGCCGCACTCATCGGCGCACGCCAACTGGAGCTCACGCCTCCCGACACCGGCAGTCTCGAAGGGGACCTGGAGGCCCTTCTGGGCACGATGACGACCCTCCTCACCACGCGACCGGCCTCCGACATCGCCGTCGCCGCACTGGGAGCCGTCACCCACAGCCCCGAACTCGCCTCACACGTCAAGGACTTCTTCGCCGACCGGATCGCCCGCGAGCAGGCCGTTTTCGACCGGGCCGTCGCGCGCGGCGAAATCCCGGCGGACACCGACCCCATGCTGCTGATGGACCTGCTGGCCGGGGCCGCGTGGGTGCGTGTCGTACTGCGGCGGCTCCCGCTCGAGAAGGACTTCGTGGCGCGGACCGTACGCACTGTTCTCCACGGGGCGTGCGGCGCCGGCTGAGGCGGAGGCGGCCTCCTGCGGACACGGCGGGAGATGAGCCTTCCGTCGAGCGGAGGTAACCCTTCCACTGAGCGGGAGGTGATGCTGCCTCCGTTTCGGTCCGCTGTAAAGGGCCTGTTTCACTATCAACTACAACTTTGCCAACTCTTGGTGTAGTTGCAACAGATTTCACACCAGTCTCATACGCAACAGCGACGCATCCCCCACATGGACTCGTCGCATCCACAAGGCTGGGCGAGAGGCAAGAGCACGATGACAAAGAGCAGAACGATCCGCCACGGAAGCCGGCTGCTGGCACTGTCCACGGCGTCCCTGGGTCTGGTCGCGGCGATGGCCATACCGGCTGCCGCGGACGACGGGCCCACCCGGGAGCAGCTCAAGGCCGACTGCGCTTCCGGTGAAGGGAAGTGCAGCTTCAACGAGCCGACTCTCGGCAAGGCGTACCTCGGGGACTTCCGTCAGGTATCCAACTCCCTCTACAACTGCAGCACTTCGGATGCCACCCAGTCGATGGGCTGGGCGGACACGGTGGGTTCCACGGACTCCGCCGGTGTCTCCGTCACCGCGGGCGGAAACATCGCCGGCCTCATCGATCTGAGTGTCACCGCGACCTACAGCCACACCTGGACGAGCTCGCACACCGAGAACAGCTCCCTGAACATGACGGTGAAGCCCGGCGAGGTGGGCTGGATCTCCCGCGCCCAGGTCATGCAGACCGTCTCCGGCACCTGGCAGACGCACTACGACAGCCCGAAGTGGGGTCACTACTTCTGGTTCGTGCCGGACAAGGTCACCGGGCCCGCGCCCAACGGAACGGACGGGCAGAGCAATGCGGTAACCGTCAAGACGCGCAAGATGACCACGGCGGAGAAGAACTCCTGCTCCGCCGACTCGAAGAAGGGCAAGTCGTTCGTGGTCAAGCGCTGAACTGACCACAGCGCCGCCGCACGGTTGCACCGGGGGGCTGCCCCGCGCCTTCGGGCACGGGACAGACGACCGCAGCCGTCGGCCACCGTGCCTCCCGGCTCGTGGGAACGGGCCGGGAGGCACACTTTCCCGCAACTGCCCCGCCCGCTGAACTGTCCCTGAGGACGCTGTCCACGGCGCCGCGCGCGCCACCCGTCCGTAGGCTCCGGCTGTGCACTCTTCACGCTTCCTCGCCGTCGGCGCCTTCGTCCTGGTCATGGCGCTCGGTACGGCATGCTCCGCCGCCCGCGCTCCGCACCCCGCCGGCTCCAGCGCACCGGCGCCGTCCGGCGGGGCGAAGGTCCCGGCCACGGTACGGCCACCGACGGCGAACGCCGCCTTCGACTACCAGCTCGGCGGCGCCTATCCCCCGCCCGCCGGGGCCCGGGCCGTGTCCCGCGACCGCACGGCCGAGCCGGCGCCCGGTCTCTACAACATTTGCTACGTCAACGCCTTCCAGGCCCAGCCCGACGCGACCGGCCTCTGGAAGGACCGCCACCCCGAGCTGCTGTTGCGGGACGGGGACGGAAAGCCCGTCATCGACAAGGACTGGGACGAGCCCCTGTTCGACATCTCCACCGGTGCCAAACGACGGGCGCTCATGGACATCGTCGGTCCATGGATCGACGGCTGCGCCCAGGCCGGTTTCGACGCCGTGGAACCCGACAACCTCGACTCCTACGAGCGGTCCGGCGGCAGGCTCACCGCCGGGCATGCCGCGGCCTTCGCGCAGCTCCTGGCCCGCCGCGCCCACCAGCAGCACCTGGCCGTCGCCCAGAAGAACACCACCGACCTGCTGCCGCAACGCCGTCGCATCGGCTTCGACTTCGCCGTCGTCGAGGAGTGCGCCCGCTACCACGAGTGCACCGAGTTCGCCGAGGCCTATGCCGACAAGATCTTCGTCATCGAATACGAGTCGAAGGACTTCGCCGCGGCCTGCCGCGCCTGGGGGAAGACGCTCTCCCTCTCCCTGCGCGATCGCGATGTCCGCCCCGCCGGCGCCGAGGGCCATGTCGCGGAGCGCTGCTGACGGCGTGCCGCGCAACGGCGTCGCCCACGCAGGGCGGCGCCGGTGGCTCAGTTGCGCTCGGTCGGTTCGCCGCGGCCCGGGCCGGACGGCTTGTCACGGAGCGGATCGGTCGCGCCGCCGGCTGATGGATCGGTGGCGCCACCGGCCGGTCGAGCGGTGGCGCCACCGTATCCAGGATCGGTAGCGGCGTCGCGTCCGGGATCCGTAGCGCCGCCGTGTCCCGGACCCGTGGTTCCGTCATGCCCCCGAGACGGCTTGGCGCGTCCCGGTCCGGGCGGGTCGTCGCGGCCCGGCCGGGTCCGTTGCAGGTCGGTACCGGAGAGCGGTTCCAGCTCGCCGTGGGTGTCCAGCCAGTACAGGCACGCCACTGCCGGGCAGACGAGCACAACAGCCACGAGGGTGACCAGGCCCACCCACCGCAGGCTGCTGGGTGCGCCGGCGCCCTCGGCGACGGTCAGCGAGGTGGGGATGAGATAGGGGCGTTGGGCGACTCCCCAGGCGATAACCGCCGCGGCGACCACGCCGACGGCGGTCAACCGGGACCAGGCCCCGGACCGGCGCAGCAGGAGCCACCCCGTGGCGAGGGAACAGACTCCGGCCAGGATGACGAGGCCCAGGCCGGCGCCGTGGGTGAGTCCGTGCCAGACGTGCGGGGCGTCGCTCCGGGTGACGGTCAGCATGACCGCCGCGAGTACGGCGAGCGCGACGACGCTGCCCAGCGCCCGCCGCCGGAAGTAGCCGACGAGGTCGGGCGCTTCGAAGCGGGCGGCGTCGGCGGCGAGGAACACGGCGCCGAGGAAGGCCGTGGCCACGATGGCGATCAGTCCGAAGAGGATGGAGGTCGGGTTGGCCCAGGCATGAGCCGACGCCTCCGTTCCCGGTACCGCCCGTCCCGAGGCGATACCGCCGACGGCCGCGCCGAGGAAGAACGGGGTGAGCAACGAGGAGAGGGCGAAGACCGCACCGTAGAGGCGCCGACCCGCGATGCGGCGGACGGGCTTGCGCAGCGCGAAGCCGGCACCGCGCAGGACCAGGCCGACGGCGGCCAGGGCCAGGGGGAGCCACATCGCGGAGAACACGGTCTGGAAGAGGACCGGGAACCCGGTCCACATGATGACGAAGAGGAAGACCAGCCAGACGTTGTTGACCTCCCATACGGGGGCCATCGCATGGTCGATGAGCCACCGCGGCCGCTTGCCGCGCTCCGCGCCCCCGGCGGTCAGGTCCCAGAACCCGGCTCCGTAGTCGGTGCCGCCGGCGCAGGCGTAGGCGGCCACGGCGAGCAGCATCACCACGGCGATCACGGCGGCCATCACGGTCGGCCGTCCTCGGCCGGGTCGGGCCCCGTTGGGCCGGACGACGGTGGGTCACCGGCCGGCACCGGCGCGCGCGGCCCGTAGGGAGTGTCGGCTTCCGGTTCCTCGTGCCGCTCCCCCGCTGCGGGTCGCGCGTCGGCGAGCCGCCAGCCGGTACGCATCTTGAGCAGCACGGCGAGCAGCGAGCCGAAGATGAACACATACACCACCATCACCAGGCCGAGCATGATCCACAGACTGGTGGACCGGGTGGCCGTCACCGCCTCGCCGATCCGCATGTGCCGGTAGACGATCCAGGGCTGGCGGCCCACTTCGGCGGTGATCCAGCCGCATTCGACGGCGACGACGGAGGCGACACCCGCGCAGGCCGCACCGCGGAAGAACCACGGTGACCGGGGGAGCCGGTGGCGCCGCAGCCGGCACCAGCCGTACCAGAGAGCGAGGAGGAGCAGCAGCGAGCCGAGCACGACCATGAGGTCGAAGGCCCCGTGGGCGATGGTGGCCTGGGCCGCCGTCGGCCGGTCGCTCGCCGGGACGGAGGTCAGTCCGGTCACCTTGGTCCCGGGTGTGAACCCGGCCAGTACGGAGTCGAGTTGGGGGATCTTGATGCCGCCGGAGACGGTGCCGTCGGGGTGCAGACGGCCGAAAATGTACTCCGGCACGTGGGTGCCGGTCCGCCAGACGATCTCCGTCGCGGCGAACTTCACCGGCTGCTTGTGGAAGACCGACCGGGCAATGGAGTCGCCGAGCAGCATCTGCACCGGGGTGAACACCGCGGCAAGGGTGAAGGGAACGGTGAAGCCGAGCCGGTGATAGCGGTCGCGGCGGCCGCGCAGCCAGCCGACGGCGTAGACGCCTGCGACGACGTAGCCAGCGGTGACCAGCATCGCCACGACGAAGTGCCAGTACTGGGGGCCGAACATGGGGGTGAAGATCGCCGACCAGATGTGGACGTCCACCGGTTTGCCGTCGGCATCGAGGGTGAAGCCTTGGGGCGTGTTCATCCACGAGTTGGCCGCCAGGATTCCGAACGCGCCGAGCAGCGCGGCAGCCGGGAGGGGCAGGCCGAGCAGGAAGTGGGTGCGGGGTTTCAGCCTGCGCCAGCCGTAGAGGTAGATGGCGATGAGCACCGCTTCGAGGAAGAACGCCCAGGCCTCGACGCCGAACCCGATGCCGAAGACGCCGCCCCAGGTGCCCATCAGGCCGGGCCACAGCAGCCCGAACTCGAAGGACAGCACGGTGCCGGTGACGACACCGACCGCGAACTGCACCGCCATGACCGCCGACCAGCGCCGGGCGAGGAGCAGTGCCACGGGGTCGTTCCGGCGGAGGCCGCGGTGGTGCATCACCAGGGTGATCAGCGGCAGCGCCACGCCGAGCGGCACCAGGATGATGTGGGAAGCCAGGGTGAACGCCATCAGCTGCCTGGCCGGGAGCAGTTGGGCCGGAGCGTCCGCCAGCAGTGTGACCGTGGTGTGCATGCCTCCGTGCCTTTGCTGCTCGGGACGTTCAGGAGCGGGCCGCCTCGGGGTCGTTGACGGGCGGGGCACGCCCCCGGCCCGGTCCGCCGGGCGGGACGTCCCGTGCCTGCACCGGCCTCGGCTCTCGTGCCGCACCGGTGGTGGAGTTCACGATGGCCCGCCTCCTCGGTGCTCGGCCCCGCCGCGCGGACTCGGCCCCGTCCCGCGGGCCCAGCGCCGGTCGTGCCCGGCTCGTCACAGAAGCACCGACGGGCCCGGGCGGCACGCACCGCGGGCCCGCGTTGAGCCGTTGGGCCGATGATCTTCGCTCGGTCGGCCCAGCGGGCACGGAGAAGGGCAGGGGGTCCGGCAGTTCAGGACTGCCGGACCCCCTGCCCCAGGGGACCAGGACTCTTCTCTTCGCCGCCCTCCTCAGTGCGGCGCCGCGCTACGCCGTCTCATGAGCGGTGGTGCCGTTGATCTTCTCTATCGCTTGGCGGGCCTGCTCCTGAGGGGAACGGGACGGCAGGGGCGACACCGTGGTGGACGCCACGGCGGGCTGCGCCCGTTCCTGTGTCACCGTCTTGGCATGGGTGGCCGGCGGGCGGATGCGCAGCCGCTGGCTGGCGGCCTCGTCCAGAGTCACCGGGCGCTTCCAACGGGCAGCCAGCCTGGCGGCGTCCTGACCGAGCGCGGCAACATCCTCCCACTGCAGACGAATCACCAGGGATACTTCGGCGTCTCCCTCCGGCAAGGCCTGGAGCTGCGGGATACCAGGGTCAGTCATGATGCCCTCCTCACATCGCGGACCGGTGCCCCACGGGGCACGGATATGGAGAGATACGGAGCGGCCGCCGCGGCTGTTCAAATCCCGCCACCGGAAGGTGATTTCCGTGGCATCTTGCTGATGTCCGTGGGCGACGGCGCCTGCCGACGGTGCCGGCTGCCGGGCCGGCTCAGGGGCGGAACGGCAGGTACCTCCGGGGCGTTGTCGATGTCGTCGACGGTCAGCTTGAAGCTGTCGGGGTAGGCATCGCGCCGGGTGCGGCGGTCGGGTTCGGCGGTGCGCCAGCAGTACAGGCACCGCCCGCACTGCAGAACGTCCCAGACGCCGGGGACGGGTGAGGTGAACAAGTGCTCGATGACGGTGTGCGCACAGCGGGGGCAGCAGGTGGCGGCAGCATCGGTCATGGCGTGCTGTCCCTTTCGTGAAGTGGGAGGGGCGGGACGTGGGAAGGGCGGTATGCGGGAGGGACGGGACGTGGTGGGTGTGGTGGGGACAGGCCGGACGTGAAGTGCGCCGTACGGTTTCCCTCAGCGGCGGGCGGCAGCGGCTGCGCCGGCGGCGAGCTGCTGGAGCTTGGTGAGCCAGGCGGCCGTCTCGGGCAAGTCGCGGACCTGGTTGCCGTAGGTGCCGCGGCCGTCAGGGGGGACGGGGGTGGTGGCGTCGATGATGAGCTTGTCGACGATGCCGGGCGGCTGCGCCTGTGGGGCCAGTTCGAGGACGGGCATACGAGGCACCTGGACGAGGTCGCCCGCCGGATTCATCTTGGTGGACAGGGCCCACATCACCTGCGGCAGGTTGAAGGGGTCGACATCCTCGTCGACGACGATGACGGTGGTGGCGTAACCGAGGCCGTGCGGCGTGGTCAGCACCCGCGTACCGACCGCCTTGGCGAAGCCTCCGTAGCGCTTCTTCGTCGAGACGATGACGACCAGACCGTGGGTGTACATGGCGTTGACCGCCTGGACCTCGGGGAAGTCCGCCTTCAGCTGCTGATACAGCGGCACGCAGGTGTTGGCGGCGATCAGGTAGTCGATCTCGGTCCACGGCATGCCGAGGTAAAGGTGCTCGAAGACGGGGTCGGTGCGGTAGGAGATCTTGTCGATGCGGAGGACGGGCAGCCTGCGGCCGCCGGAGTAGTGGCCGGTGAACTCGCCGAACGGGCCCTCGATTTCGCGTCGCCGGCCCTCGATGACACCTTCGATGACCACTTCCGACCCCCACGGCACCGGGAGGCCGGTCAGCGGCGCCTTCGCGAGTGGTGCCGGGGCGCCGCGCAGGGCTCCGGCCAGCTCGTACTCGTTCTCGTCGTACTTCATCGGGGTCGAGGCGACGAGGGAGATGACCGGGTCGTTGCCGAGGGCGAGGGCGACCGGCAGGTCCTCGCCGGCCTCCTCGGCCTTGCGGAGATGCTGCGCGATGTCGTGCATCGGCACCGGCTGCAGCGCGAGCCTGCGCTTGCCCTTGACCTCGATGCGGTAGATGCCAACGTTCTGTTTGCCGCTGTGGCCGGGGTCCTCGGGATCCTTGGAGACCACCGCGGCTTTGTCGAGGTAGAAGCCTCCGTCGCCGTCGTTGAGGCGGATCAGCGGGAGCACCTGGAAGATGTCGGCCGCCTCGCCGTCCATAGTGTTCGCGGCCCATGGCGGATCGCTGCGCCACTCGGGCGCGACGGGGAACCTGGCCCAGCGGCGGATAAACTCCGCCACCTGCTCCTTGGTGCCGGTCTCCTTCGGCAGGCCCAGGGCGAGGGCGTGATTGGCCCAGGAGCCGTGCACATTCATGGCGATACGGGCATTGCTGAAGCCCTGTACACGGTCGAAGTACAGTGCCGGCGCCGCGTCGCCCAGACGCGGGGCCGCGTTGGCGGCCGCGGCGATATCGGGCTCGGGCCGCACCTCTTCGGTGATGCGCAGCAGCTGCCCCTCCTTGTCGAGGGTCGCCAGAAAGCTGCGGAGGTCGTCGTATGCCATGGGGGCTCCTTCGTGAGTGGGGGTGCCGGGAGTGCCGGGGGTCCCAGGGATATCGGGGATGCCGGAGGTCAGGCGGTGGGCTTGACCGCTCGGGCGGCGCGCATGCCGTCCCACCGCTTGGCATCGGGCACGGACAGGCCGAACTGGTCCAGGATCCGGGCCGTGAGGTGGCCGACGAGGTCGTCCACCGACTGCGGGTGGTGGTAAAAGGCGGGCATGGGCGGCACCATCTGCACGCCGTTGCGCGCGAGAGCGAGCATGTTCTCCAGATGGATCTCGCTCAGCGGTGTCTCGCGCGGGACGAGCACGAGCGGGCGGCGCTCCTTGAGCACCACGTCCGCCGCCCGCCCTAGCAGTCCGTCGGCACAGCCGGCCCGGATACCCGCCAGGGTCTTCATCGAGCAGGGCGCAATCACCATGCCGTCCGTCCTGAAGGAGCCCGACGAGATCGTCGCTCCCAGGTCGTCGGGCCGGTGGGTGACATCGGCGAGTGCGCTCACCTCGGCGACGGAGCGACTGGTCTCCAGCTCGATCGTGGCCCGCGCCCAGCGGGAGAGGACGAGATGGGTCTCGACGTCCGGCAGCCCGGCCAGTGCCTCCAGCAGCCGGACGCCGAACACGGCACCCGTCGCTCCCGTCATTCCCACGATCAGTCGCACAGTGGTCAGCTCCCTCGGTTCATCGGTCGTCCGCAACGGCCCGTGCCACGCCGGCACACGGCTGGCAAGGCCCGCCGCGCCGGTGCGCGAAAGGTGGTCAAGGCCGGTCGGCACGTCAGGGCCGGCAGGCAGGCCAAGCCATTGGGCAGGTCATGGCCGCCAGGCAGCAGATGAGAGCGCAGCACCGAAATTTTCGGTCACTGCGTCGCCACACCGACACCGCCTCGTCACACCGGATTTACGCCCGGTAAGCCCGCACGCTGCCTGACCGGCCCTGTCACCCCTCACGCTAGGCGCGAGACAGCCCATCGGAGCGGTACGCTGAGGACACGCTATGGACAAAAACGGACCCGCTGACATCACCGAGGTCCCCTTCCGGGCCTCCGCGGGAGCCCCGCCCGGCGCGGAGGTCTTCGGCTTCGGCGATCTGCTCGCCCGCGCACGGGGGCATGACATCGACCCGTACGCCACCAAGCGCCTGGCCTTCCACGAGCTGATCGCCGTGCGCACCGGCACCCTGCGCTGCTCCGTCGACTTCACCGAGCACGAGCTCACCCCGGGCAGCTGGCTGTGGGTGCGCCCCGGCCAGATCAGTCAGTACCGCTCCGACCTGACCCTGGCCGAGGGCAGCATCGTCCTCTTCCTGCCGGGCTTCCTGAGCCCCGCCACCGCGGAGGCCGCCCGCGTCGACCAGTACGACGAAACGCTGCCACTGGTCCCTCAGGGCGCGGAGGGGGATGCCGTACGCCGGGTCCTGGAGCTGCTGGAGAGCGAGTACCGGCAGCTCGCCGACCTGCCCCTGGAGGTACATATCGAGGTGGTGCGCCATCTGCTCGCCGTCCTCGTCCTGCGGCTGGCCCAGGTGCGCGGCGCGCGGAGCGGCGATGAGGCGGGCGATGCCGCCTTCCGGAGTTTTCAGCGGGCCGTGGAACGTGACTTCGCCCGCACCCACCGGGTGGACGACTATGCCAAGCAGCTCGGCTACAGCGTCCGCACGCTCACCCGCGCCACCCACGCCGCCGCCGGGTGCGGCGCCAAACGCTATATCGACGACCGGGTGCTCCTGGAGGCCAAGCGCCTGCTGGTGCACACCGGCCTCACCTCCACCGCCATCGGCGACCGGCTCGGCTTCCCGGACGCCACGGTATTCACCAAGTTCTTCCGCCAACGGGCCGGCGAGACCCCGGCAACCTTCCGCAACCGAGCACGGGGGAACCGGCCATGAGCCGGCGCGCTGCCCGTCCGTGAAGGCCGCGGATCTGCCCCCCAAGGTGCCGGGCCGCTCCCCCGTCGGCGGCTGAGCCTCGCCGCGGTCTGCGTGTTGTCCCTGGCGGCCTCCTCCACTCCGGTGCGGTCGCCGCCCGCAACAGCGGTGTGCTCAATCTGCACGAGCCGGGCGTGGTCCGCCGGATCTTCGACGAGGTGGCCGCACAAGGCCATGTGCCGGCCCCTGCCAAGGAACAGGAGCTGGATGGCCGGCCGCTCTACGATGCGCTCGTAGCGCGCGAGGACAGCTGAACGCGCCGAACACGGGGGCCGGGTACGGAAGTTCACCGCCGGCCAGGAGGGCTGGACGGCCACAACCTCGTGCCGAGCGGTCCGACGACCGGCCAGGCCGTGGCTTAGGGGGTGTCTCCCTGATCCGGCATGATCGGGGAGACACCCCCTAAGCCACGGCATGGAACAGCGCCGCCGCCTCGCCCCGTGACTCGACGCCCAGTTTGGTGAGGATCTTCGCGACGTGGAACTTCACCGTCGACTCGCTGATGTGCAGCTCCTGCGCGATCGCCCGGTTGCGGTGCCCGAGCGCCAGCCGCGCCAGCACCTGGAGTTCCCGTTCGCCCAGCGTGGTGAGCGGGTCGGAGGCCGGGTCCTGGGACACTCGCAGCGGGATCGTCGCCGACACCGTGGTCCCCCACCCGGGTACGGCGTCGACGTCCAGCCGCCCGTTCAGCACCTCGAGTCGCCCGGTGAGCCCGCCGTCGGCCAGGCTGCCGTGGGTGAGGGCGCCGGGCCCGTCGTCGCGTACCGTCGCGCGCAGTGCGTCGTCGGTGATCTGCCAGCCGACGTGGACCCGGCTCACCGCCTCCTGCTCCAGAACCTTCAGCAGCAGCGTCCGGACGATGACCCTCGCGGTGTGTGCCACGTCGGCGGCCACCGTCCGCGCGGAGTCGGGCGCGCCCAACTCCAGCCGCACGGGACCGTATCGCACCAGCGGCCGCAGGGAGTCGGCGAGCCGGGCGAAGGCCTGGCCGGCCGGTTCCTCGGCGATCTCCTGGTCCCGTTCCGCCTCCGCACGCAGCTCGACCAGGGCCGAGACCGCGAGATCCGTGGCGGTGGCACGGGCCGCCGCATCGTCGAGGGTGCGACTGCGCAGGACGCCCAGCACTCCGGTGAGCGCGGCCGCGTAGGCCTCGCCCAGCTCCGCGATCACCCGCGCCCGGGTCCCGGCGGCGGTCCGTGAGCGGGCCAGTGCACCGGGCAGAGCCTCGGCCGCCAACCGGTCGAAGTGGCTGGTGACCACGTCCCACAACGCCTGCACAAGGGCGGCTGCGGGGGCGTCGACAGGGGCGGCACCGGCGTCCCGCACCAGCAGCAGGACGGCGCCCCGGATCGTCGCATGGCTCGTCACGGCGAGGACGCGCCACTCGGAACCGGCGAGGGCGAGGGTGCCTTGCCACGGGCGGCCCGGGATGCCGGAGGCGAGCAGCGGCGCCAAGTGAGCGGTGGACAGCCTGCCGCTGAGCTCGGCGTCGCCATACGTCTTGAACGGGGAGTGTGCACAGTGCGTGGAGAGTTCCGCGGCCGCCCGGTGCGGCACCAGCTCGGTCAGGACGGCGGACAGCCGGGGCAGGATCTCGCCCAGGGGCTGGCGGATCACCTCGTAGGCGGCGGTCAGGGCGGGCACGGATCCGGTCAACTCCATGTGCCTCAGCGTAACCAGGGGCACCCCGGCCGGTGCTGGCCTTTCGACCAGGCCGGACTGTCCCGATGGCGGGCGCCGCGCCTCATGTCGGAGACGAAGCTGAGACCGTCAGCCCCGCCCGTCTACGGGACTCAGACACCCCATCCACCTCGTCCACACTCGATCCACCTCATACGCCCCATCTGCCTCGTCCACCCCATCCACCATACATTTCATGCCTTGAACAGGGAGACCGATATGCGAGCGATCCTCTACAACGAATTCGGCGGGCCCGAAGTGCTCGCTCTCGGGCACACCGACAAGCCGGTGCCCGGACCGGGGCAAGTACGCGTGAAGGTGGTGACAGCCGGCGTCAATCCACTGGACCACAAGCAGCGTTACGGGTGGGTGGAGCAGTTCTACCCGACGACGTTCCCCGCCGTGCCGGGGCTGGAGTTCGCCGGGGTGGTGGACGCACTCGGCGAAGGGGGCGACACCGGCCCGATCCCGGGGGAAAATCTCGCCGTCGGCGACGAGGTCTTCGGCTGGTCCAGCACCGGTTCCTACGCGGAGTACGCCCTCGCGGGAGATATCGTGCGCAAGCCCGCCGCGCTCCCCTTCGACGCCGCGGCGACCCTCCCGGTGGCCGGTGAGACGGCGCAGCGCGTCCTCGGCCTACTGGGGCTGAAGGAGGGCGAGACCGTGCTGTTGCACGGTGCGGCCGGCGCCGTCGGCCAGGTCGCGATCCAGCTCGCGGTGGCGGGCGGCGCCACGGTTGTGGGCACGGCGTCCCCGGCCAATCACGACTTCCTGCGCTCGCTGGGCGCGGTGCCGGTGGCGTACGGGGCGGGCCTTGCCGACCGGGTCCGGGCGGCCGCCCCGCAAGGCATCGACGCGGTCTTCGACGCGGCCGGACAGGACGCGCTGCCGGTTTCGATCGCCCTGCTCGGCGGAACGACCGACCGCATCGTCACCATCGCCGATATGCACGCCGCCGATCATGGTGTGGTCTTCTCCGCGGGCGGCACACCGCCGGAGCAGGTCCGGGCGGTCATGGCCGCCCACGCCCGCCTGGCGGTTGAGGGGAAGCTCGCCGTGCCCGTCGTCGAGACCTTCGCACTCGCCGACACCGCGAAGGCACAGGAGCTGAGCGAGGCGGGGCATGTGCGGGGAAAACTGATCCTCAAGGTCTGAGCCGCGCAGCGTTCCGCGACTCCCCCGGCGCCCTGCTCCCTGCACCCTGCACATGGCGGTGCGCCACAGACAGGCTGCCTGTGGCGCACCGGGTGGCGGAGCTCCGGCCGGTGAGGGAGGGCGTCCCCTCACCGGTCACGTCCGTGCGGGGTCAGTGACGGCGCCCCCACGCCTCGGTGTCGATGACACGGTGGCGGTCGTTGCGCAGGGTCGCTTCGTCCCTGCTGTTGTCCCAGACGTAGTTCCGGCGGTCCTGGTAGACGTCATTGCGGCTGTCGCGGCCGATGCCGGTGTGGACGCGGACCTGGCTGTGGCCGTTCAGACGCACGTTGCCGAATCGGTAGGCGTGCCCGCTCTTGTCGGACAGGCTCCAGCCCTTGATGTTGACGGGTGTGCGGCCGGTGTTCTTCACCGTGACCCACTCCGCGTTCAGGCTCCGGTTCGAGCGGTCGTCCCGTCCGGGGCTGTCGTACTGGATCGTCCCGAGCACCACCGCGGACCGCGTGGGGTGCGGAGCGTGGTGGCCGGCCGCGCTGGCCGGAAGGGCTGCGGTCACTGCCAGGGCCGCGGAGCCCAGCACCGCCATGGCTACACGCGAGGGATGAAGAAACATCGAACCTCCTGCAAGGGGACACCCGTGTGGGACGCCCAAAAACCGGACACCCGGCCGGTTTGACCGGGCCCCCACAGATTGACCGCCCGTCACCCCTTGGTGGAGGAAATCCATTTTGGTGTGACAAAACGCAGACATATACACAACCACATCACGCCAGGCGCGCACGCCCCGGCGCTCACACTGCCGCCCACAACGCCCCTTACACGTATCCGGCCTGGGGACCGGTGGGCCCGCATGGCGAGGGGTTCGCGTATTCCAAGAGAACCGCCAAGGAGCAAGGAGCAAGGAACCAGAAGTTGGTTGCCACCCCCGCCGCTCCCCCAACTCAGGTGTCCGGTCGGTCACTTCGGCATCATTCGTTGCCTGTGGCCTCTGGAGCATCTACGTTGAGCGCGCCTGAATTCAGCTCAGCCCGCCGCTTCTGCGTCGGGCTTCGGGAGGGACCCCACATGCGCTCACGCACCTCCACCGACATCTGCAGACGCTTTTCCCTACGCACCGCGGTGACCGCCGGCCTCGCCGCGGCGGCGCTGGCTGCGACGGCCGCCGCGGCCACGGCAGCCCCAGCCCAGGGCGCCGTCACCCCGCCCCCGCACGGAAACCGCACCCAACAGGTCGAGTACTTCACCGGAGCGGCCGGTCACCCCCGGCACACCACCGTCCCGGCCTCGAAACCGGTCTCCCCCTCCGACAGGGCCGCGATCGCCGGCGACGGCGACGTCACCTCGATCGTGCAGAACGGCCCGGTCGGCGCCAAGCTCGATGTGGTCTTCGTCGGGGACGGCTACACCACCGCCCAGCAGGAGGACTTCCACGCGGACGTCCGCGCCAAGTGGGCCAAGATCTCTGCCGTCGAGCCCTATGCCTCGTACGCCGGACTGTTCAACGTCTGGGCCGTCGACGCCGTCTCCAACGAGTCCGGCGTCTCCGGGGACCCGACGCAGGACGTGGTCCGCGACACCGCCCTCGACTCCGCCTTCTTCTGCGACGGCACCGAGCGGCTGCTGTGCGTCGACACCGGCAAGGTCGAGGCGTACGCCTCCAAGGCCCCCGCGGCCGACCTCGTCGTGGTGCTCGCCAACTCCACCAAATACGGCGGCGCGGGGTACAACGACATCTCCTCGCAGGTCGGTTACGACGGGATCGCCACCGCCTCCTCGGACAACGACCGGTCCGACCAGATCGCGGTGCACGAGACGGGCCATTCACTCGGCAAGCTCGCCGACGAGTACGACTACGGCCAGTCCGGCACCTACTCCGGCCCCGAACCGGCCGAGGCCAACCTGACCACGCTCTCCGCCGACCAGATGACCGCTCAGCGGCAGAAGTGGTACCGCTGGATCGGCCAGGAATCGCCGGACGGCGGAGCGGTCGGCGCGTTCGAGGGCGGCGGCTACTACCAGTACGGGCTCAACCGCCCCACCGAGAACTCGATCATGCGGACACTCGGCCAGAAGTTCAACCTCCCCGGCCGCGAGGCGATGATCGCGGGCTTCTACCGCTATGCGAGCGTGCTGAGCAGCACCGTGGCCACCGACCGCGCCATACCGCGCAGGACGCGCCTCCATGTCGGCGCACCCGCCTCCGCAAAGGTGACGTGGTATGTCGACGGCCGCGAGCGCAGGGCCGCACGCGGCAGGTACACGGTCGTGGTGCGGGCCCTCGGCGTCCCGGCCGACGGCCGCACCCATACGGTCACGGCCAGGGCCACCGACCGTACGGCTGCCGTCCGTGACCCGGCACTGCGCAAGCAGCTCTCCGGGAAGCTGAGCTGGCGGGTCTCCCCCTGACGGCCAATTGGTCGTTGATTCCTTGTCGTTGCCCTTCGGACCGGCCGGATCTCTTCCATGCTGCCGGTGGCGTCTCCGGGGTGCCGCACCCGGAAGGCGGACGCACTACGGCCGGTGCGGTCGGGGGCGCGACGTTCTTGAGGGCGAGGTCGCTCAAGCCTCCCCAGGGGAAGACTTGGGCGGCGGCGTTCTGTCGACGTCGACGTTGCCGAAAGGTTTCAGCGCAGCGGACCGAGCAGACGGAGCAAGCAGAGCGGGCGGAGTGAGGCGGAGCGAGGAAGACCTGGCGGGCCCACGGCCGGACGTGACCGGACCGGACGGGACCGAACCGGACCGGACGGGACCGAACCGGACGGGATCGAACCGGACTGAACCGGACTGGACAGGCAGCCGGTGCCCCGGAGCAGCACGGGTCAGCGCGGTGCCGCGAGGTCCTGGGTCCACCAGGGCCCGCCCGCTCCCTGGACGACACCGATGCCGACCGATGTGAACTTGCAGTTCAGCAAGTTGTCGCGGTGCATGGCGTCGCCCATCCAGTCGTTCACCGCCGCGGCGGCAGTGCGCGGGCCCCGGTCGAGGTTCTCGCCCCAGCTGCTCCACTGATATCCGGCGGCGGTGATCCGCTCGTCGGGGCCGGTGCCGTCCGGGGCGTTGTGCTCGTAGTACTGACGTGCCGCCATGTCGGAGGAGTGGCGCCGCGCCGCGGTGTGCAGTCTCCGGTCGATGTGCAGCGGCCCGCAGCCGGCCCGGGCCCGCCGGCGGTTGATGAGCGAGGTGGCCTGTTCTTCCAGGCTGGGCGGGGCGGGGGTCGGCCGGGCGGACGGGGTGGGCGAGGCGGTGGCGGTCCGCGACGGGGTCGGGGTGGGTGTGGGGGTGGGAGTGGGTGTAGGGGTGGGGTCCGGCGTCGGCGGGGGTGAGGGCACGGTACGGGCCGCCTTCGGCTCGGCCCTCCGTTCGTCCTTCCGCTCGGCCGGCGGCGTAGCGGTCGACCACCACAAGGCGACGGTGACGGCCACGGCGAGCGTGGCGGTACCCGTTACGGCAGTGCCCTTCTTCACTCGGCGGGGCCGGGGAAGCCGCTTCGGCAGTGGGTGTGAGCCGGGCACACCGGATGCTCCGGGTACTCCGGACGCCCCGGACGCCCCGGACGCCCCGGACGCCCCGGACGCCCCGGGCACAGGGTGCGCAGGCGCCGCGGTCGCCGACGCCGTTGCGGCGGTGGGGGCCAGGGCGGCCGGCGGAGCGAGGTGCGCAGGCAGCGGCAGCAGGGCGAGGCCGGCCAGCAGTCCTTCCGCGGGCAGGAGGTCGTTCCAGTGCCCGGAGCAGGCCGCGCACCGGCGGGCATGGCGGGATATGCGTTTGCGCCACAGGGCGCAGGGTTTGTTGTCCCACGTGACGGTCACCTGGGCCAGCTCGGGACATGGGGGACTCGCCGAGAGCGCACGGACCACCACGCGCCCGGCCTCCAGCTGCTCCTTCATCCGCTGCACCCGCACCGCCGCGTGGCGGGAGTCGATGCCGACGGCGGCGACCAGCTCCGGCCTGGTGATCTCCCCGGCGGCCTCCAGCCACCACAGGGACAGCAGTGACCGGTCCCCCTCGTCCAGCCACCGGGTGGCCGCGGCCACTTCACGACGCTGGCCGGACAGTCCGAGTTTCAGGATGGTCAGGTCCACGAAATCGGCGGAGCGGTCGGCCCGTTCCGGCGCCTGGTCCCAGCCGACAACGGGCGTCTTGCGGTCGGCGGTCCACCGGCGGCGCACCTGGTTCATGGCGATCGCCACCAGCCAGGAGCGGAAGGAGGCCGGCTCCCGCAGGTCGGACAGCGACTCCAGGACGCGCAGCATGGTCTCCTGCACCACGTCGTCGACGTCCGCATGGCCGTCCAGTGCACGTCCCACGACGTTGTAGATCAGCGGCAGGTAGGAGGCGATCAGCTCCTCCCGGGCATGTTCGTCCCCGGCCTTGGCGGCCTCGACAGCCGCCGTCCCGTTTTCCTGCTTCACGCCCATTCATCCTGTTCATTCGTGCGTACTCGTAGCCCCCGCACTCAGGTGACCCCGCGAGCCCGTCGCAATAACAGAAAAACCTACGTGGATCCGGGAAGCGGCCGGGCGCCGGGCCACGCGCGGGGCTCAGTCCGGTGCCGGCGGCTCGGCCACGCGCCGCGGCAGGCGGCCCGCGGCATGACCGCTGAGGCGTTGCTGCACGACTGCCGAAGGGCGCGGCACAACCGTTGAACAGGAGCAGAGCGACCCGGCACGACCGCCGAAAAGGCCGCTGAGGGGGCTGCCAATGGCGCCACCGAGCAGGCCGCGAAAAATTCTTGCGAGCTTTTCGTTATCGGGCCCCGCCCCCGGGCTCTCCCATGTGTCGGCCCCCACGGACCACGCGCCACGCGGCACCACCCGGCCGGCAGATCCCCAGCCCCCACAGGAAACGGAACCATGAACAACGACCACCTGCAGACGGAGTTCCACGACGAGGCCCCGACGGAGGGCGGCCGCCGGGCGAACGGCTCCGCCGCACCCGGGCGTTCCGGCTCGTCCGGCCCCGGCGGCCGCTCGGGAGGCCGGCACGGACGGAACGGCGGTCAGCACCGCGGCGGCAGCCATCCCCGGCGGAAGGCGACACTGATCGCGGTGGCCTCGGTGATCGTCGTGGGCGCCTCCGGCGTGGCGCTGATACGTCCCGACTCCGGGACCGACCAGGCGCTCGCGGCAGACCAGTCCGCACCGGCGGCCCCGACCGCGACGACCTCCACTCCCCCGGCGCCGACCGCCTCGCGCCCGTCCAAGAGCCAGAAGCCGTCGGCCTCCCCGTCCAAGGCGAAACAACACGCCAAGCCGCACTCCACGCCCCGGCCGCACACCTCCCGCACCGGCCACAGCGCGGACACCGCCAAGAGCGCAGAGCCCCGCGCGGCCCGCCCCGAGTCGGCAACGGGGGACTCCGCCCCGGCCGGGACCCGGGCCGCGACAGGCACCGCCGCGGCGTTCGCGCAGAAGATCGTCGAGCTGGTCAACGCCCAGCGGGCGCAGCACGGTTGTGGTCCGCTCAGCGTCGACTCCCGGCTGCAGGCCGCGGCGCAGGCCCACTCGGACGACATGGCCGCCCGCAACTACTACGAGCACAACACCCCGGAGGGCGTGGACCCGGGAACCCGGATGACCAAGGCCGGTTTCCCGTGGGGTAGTTGGGCCGAGAACATCTTCAAGAGCCCCAAGGACCCGTCGACGGCGATGAAGGGCTGGATGGACAGCCCGGGCCACCGCGACAACATCCTCAACTGCTCCTACAAATCCACCGGGGTGGGCGTCAACCTCAGCGCCAACGGCCCGTGGTGGACCCAGGACTTCGCCACCCACTCCTGACCGGACCGGCGGCCCGACGCCCCGGCGCCGCCCCCGCCACTGCTGCGGCCGGGGCGGCGCCGGGGGTCGAGAATCCAAAGGCCGGGGCCGGACCGGACGGCGAGAACCAGCAACCCCGGAGGTCAGCCGCCCGCCGTGGCAAAGGTGCGCCCGAGGAAGCCGTCCAGGCTGCGGCGGGCCGCCTCGCCGTGCGGACCGGCGAAGATCTCGGCGGCGTGGAGGGTACCGGGCAGGACAGTGGCCTGGGCCTTCGGGAAGCCGTGGGCGACCTCGCGCAGCTTTCCTTCGTCGGAGAGCGGATCGTCGGTGGTCCCCAGGATCAGTAGTTCGCCGTCGTAGGACGTACCGCTCCCGGCGGTGAATCCGCCCAGCGAGGCCAGCGGGCTGATGCCGGCGACTCCGGCGGGGCGGGCGGTGCGGTCCGTGAGCATGCCGAGCATGAGCGTGCCGCCCAGACAACCGCCCACCCACGCCACGCTCGTGGTGCCCCGCGACCGCAGCAACCGGGTCGCGTCGGCCACGGTCCGGCTGCGGTCCCCGCCCCAGTCGAAGGTGACGACGTGGTAGCCGCCGGCCGCGAGCCGCTTGGCCTCGGCCGCCCATTCACAGGCATCGCCCCAGGAGATGGGGGCGAAGACGACACCGTGCGGACCGCTGCCCACAGTGACCAGACGGCCGCGCCCCGCGGAACCGGGCAGACGGTACGCGGTGGCGCCCCGGATGCCGTGGAAGCACGACGGCAGCCGGTCCGGGTCGGCGCTGAACTCTGCCATTCCGACGGTTCCTTCCTCCGTGGATCGATGGGTTCGCGCCATCGCGTTCCCTTGTGGGGCCGTGTCTCCGGTGCGGCCGGCACAGGCGGAGGTGCCGGTCAGCGCCAGAACCAGGACCGCCGCCATGGCCAGAGCACGCTTCGACTCACGCTCAATCATGAGCAAAGCATAGAGAGAAAGCATTAGAAAAAGCTATATTAAAAGGTATATGGAAAGCTTTTCACCATGTCCACATCTGGCGGTCACACAGTCTCCCCAGGTCAGAAGGTGCCTGTCCGGGCGGTGGGATATCTTTGGACTGAGCTATGAGGAAGAGGGAAGGCGGTTCGCGGTGGAGCCTGACCACGTAGACGAGATCATCTCGGCATGGGGACACGAGCTGCCCGAAATCGCCGGTCTCCCGCTGGAACTCGCCAAGCGGACCGCCCTGTTGGTTTCGGCTTTCGACGTCGCGGCAAGTGCCGAGCTGGAGAAGCTGGGGCTGACCCAGGCCGAGTACGGAGTGCTCGCCACCCTGCGACGGATCGGCGCGCCCTACCGCCTGAAGCCGACCGATCTCACGCATGCGCTCCTGCTGTCCTCCGGTGGGACCAGCAATGTCGTCAAGCGCTTGGTGGCCGCCGGCTATGTCACGCGCGCGGCGGCCGAGGACGATGCGCGCAGCAGCTGGGTGCAGCTCACACCGAGCGGGGTGGAGACCGCCGAGGCGGCGGTGCGCGCCACCACCGCCGTGCACGCCCGGCTCGTCGACCGCATTCCGGAACGTACCGCGAAGGCCCTCAGCGAGCAGCTGCGGATCGCGCTCGCCGCCATCGAGGAAGGCGTGCTGATCCGCCGCTGACGCAGCGGCGTCAGCGGCGGATCAGCGGCGTCAGCGGTCGGCCAGGCGGTCGCCCAGGTCCTGTGCCTGTGCCAGCAACCGCGGCAACCCGGCGTACACCAGCTTCCCCTGCCGCTTGGCGATCCGCCCGGCGACCATCACGGTGTCGACATCCGCGCGGTCCATCGACGACACGACAGCCGCGGTGGCGTCATGGACCGGCGCCACACCGGGCCGGTCGGTCCGCAGCACGATCACATCGGCCTGCTTGCCCGGGGCCAGCGAACCGATGCGGTCCGCCATCCCGAGCGCTTCGGCGCCGCCGAGCGTGGCGAACTCCAGGACCTCCTGCGTCGTGAGCAAGGGTGCGTCCGGGCCCGCGTGGCCTTGCAGGGCCGCGAAGCGCCCGATCTGGAAAGCGGCCCGCAGCTGGGTGAACATATCGCTGGGCGCGGCGACTTCGACGTCCACGCTGAGGCTGGGCCGCAGGCCGGCGGCCGCGGCCTCGGCGAACGGGGGCAGCCCGTGGCCCATGGTCATTTCGATGGCGGGCGCGACCGACAGCGCCGCACCGCTGTCGTGGATCAGTCGCAGCTCACCGGCGTCCATCCCGGTGCCGTGGATGAACACCGCTCCCGGCCGCAGCACGCCCAGGCGGCGCAGCCGGGAGACCGTACTGCCGCCCCGGATGTGCAGGGCGGTCGGCACCTCCAGTTCACGGGCCAGGCCCCAGCCGTGCCGGATGGTTTCGTCGCTGCCGGCCTCGGCGTTGAGCGCCATGGTCACCAGGGCGTCCTTGGCGTGCAGCCTGCGGGTGCGGACCCGGCGGGCGTCCTGCGCCGTGCCGTGTCCGTAGGCGAAGACGCTGCGCAGCCCCGAGTCGGTGAGCGCGTCGAGCAGGGCGTCGGTGTGCTCCTCGGTCGGCTTGGCGACGTTGGAGATGTCCTGGACGGTGGTCACCCCCGCGTCCAGGGCACCCAGCGCACTCAGCAGGTTTCCCAGGTGGAGATCGTCGGCGGTGAGCCGGGGTGCGAGGGTGTGCAGAACGGTCGCGAAGTACTGGTCGAGGGTCTGGTCGGCGCCGATGCCGCGCAGCGCCGCCTGCCACATGTGCCGGTGGGTGTCGATGAAGCCGGGGAGCACGAGGCACCCGTGGGCATCGATGCGCTCGTCCACCCCCGAGGCGTCGATGCCGGGGCGTACGGCGGCGATCCGGCCGTCCTCCACCAGGATGTCGGCGGACGGCAGTTCACCGAGGGCCGGGTCCATGGTGAGGACGCGGCCCCCGGTGATCAGCGAACGAGCGGTGCTCATGCAGTGCCCCACCCCTGGGGCGGTGCCAGGCGGCCCATCTGGAGGTTCCAGTATTCGGTGTTGCGCCGGCAGCGGCCGTCGGGGGCGAAGAGCAGGATGTTGGTCTCCAGGAAGGTCACCCAGTGGTCGCCGTCGGGGTTGATGGCGGGGGCCCGCAGCGTCACCCAGAGTTCGACGGCCGCCCGGTTCCCGGTGACGACCGGGGCGCCGTGACGGCCGGTCATCTCGCTCTGGCCCGCGGTGATGTCGCGCCAGTAGCGGCCGATGGCCTCGCGCCCGCGGAAGGTCTGCGCCGGGACGCCGGGCACCGCCTCGTACACGGCGTCTAACGTGAACAGCCGGACCGCGGCGGTGTCGTTCTTGGTCCGCCAGGCCTCCAGATAGGCATCGGTCCAGCGGGAGACATCGGCGACGGTGAGCCGGCCGGTCCGCTCGGTGGCGTGTGCGGCCGGGGTCACCGCCGCCAGGGGCAGCGCGGCGAGGCCGGCCCGGAGAAGGCTGCGGCGCTGGGTGCGGGGGTTCACGTGTCTTCAGTGCCCTTTCGGTGCGTACGGGGCCGCGCGCCGGCCGGCGCGCGCTCGGGGCCCGGTCGGCGGCGGCGTCCTGCCGCCTCCTGCAGGCGGAGGGAGAATTCGATGCCGTCGCCCAGCGGAAGCTGCTGGGAGAGGTAGCCGTTGGCGGCGGTGCGGACGTGGTCGGTGAACTCGGGCGGCAGCATCGGCAGGTTGTCGGACACGACCAGGGAGCCGGCCCGCAGTGCGGGTTCGAGCACCTTGAGGACCGGGAGATAGAGCTCCTTCCATCCGTCCAGCAGCACCAGATCGACCGGACCGGGAAGCGCGGCGAGCCGGTCGCGGGCGTCGCCGGTCCTGACCTCGGCGTAGGCACCGAGCCCCGCGCGCTCCAGGTGGCCGCGTGCACGGTCGGCCTTGCCGGGGTGCAGCTCCGATCCGATGATGCGGCCGCCGCCATTGTCGCGCAGTGCCGCCGCCGCATAGAGCGTCGAAGCGCCGAAGGAGGTGCCGAACTCCACCACGAGGGCCGGCCGCAGGCTCCGTACGAGCTGGTACAGGAAGGTGCCGACCTGCGGGTGCACGGGCAGCGCTGCCTGAGCACAGAGGTCGGCGGCCTCCTGGGCGGTGGGCGGCTGCGGCCAGTCGGCCGCGGTGGCGTAGGCGCGCTTCATCACGTCCGGGTCGTGGTGCTCGGCGGTGCGGGCGATCTCGTCCAGGACGGCGCGCACCCGTACGTCGTCGAGCCCGGCGGGTGAGGGGGTCATCGCCGCGCCTTCCCGTCCCGCACCGCGGCCTGCAGCGCGGGGGCGAGGTAGCTCTGTGCGTTGTAGACGGTCCGGTCGGTGTCGAGGATTTCGCGCCGGCCGTGCATCACCCGGGTGTTGTCGATCAGCGCCAGGTCGCCGTCCTGCCAGTCGATCTCCTCGGTCAGTTCGGTGGTGAGCCGGCGGAATTCGGCGAGGAGTTCGGCGGGTATCCCGGTGCCGTCGGCGAAGGTGATGCGCGGGGCCTCGTAGTTGTACGAGGGGCCGAAGATGCTGTTGGCCCAGGCGAGCCGGCTGCCGAAGAGCGTGGCACGGGCGGCGCCGGTGCGGAACGCGTAGTGGAGGGAACCGTCGTCATCGAGCCGGAGGGTGGTGGACACGTTCCTGCCCACCAGTTCCTTCATATCGGCGAAGGTGATGTCGTCGAGCTTCTTGCGGCCCTCGGTCTGGTGGCAGACGAACGCCTTCCACTTGGGCTCCTCCACCCGGCGGCTGTACATGATGTCCTTGATGCCGAAGACCGCGCGGGCCGTGTCGCCGGCCGCGTCCCAGACGCGGTAGCCGTCGCAGACCGTGGTCTGCGAGCCCCTGGCGGCGGCCTTCTCGCAGAGGAACCAGGTCAGGTCGGGGCCGAAGGGGCTGTTGCCATTCTCCAGGTGGAGGCCGACGGCGCCGGTGCCCGCGTCGACCTTCTGCGCGACCTCACCGCCGTGGAAGGAGCGCGCCGGGTCGAGGGTGATCCGGCTGGAGTGCGCCTTCACGAACGAGGTGAACTCCTCCAGGCCGGTGTGGAAGCCGCGGAAGAGCAGGAAGCCGGCGTCGGCGAGCAACCCGGTGACCCAGGCGGGGTCCAGCGTACGCAGCGAGCGGTCCCCGGCCGGTTGCACCAGCCGGCCGGAGGCGGCGCCGTAGGGCCGGACGTCAGCGATCGTGGTCATGCGTCAGCTCCTTGGTGGTCGTGCAGCGTTCCCTCGGTCAGAGCGGTGCGGACGGCTGCCCGCATGGGCCTGCCGGTGACGGTGAAGAACCTGCGGTAGAGGCGGTCGCCGGCCACCACGAGGTGCGGTACGGCGACCCGCTCCACCTCGGAGAGGTGTGCCTCGCCGAACTCCCTGACGGCGGCCTCGGCCGCCGCGAGGTCGGTGGACTCGTCGACGAGGAAGAGTCCGTGCAGAACGGTGAGTCCGTCGCCGACCACCGCGACGGCGCGGACGAACGGAAGTCGGGCGTATTGCGCCTCGACCCACTCGGGGGCCACGTTGCGACCCGCCGCGGTGATGATGACGTTCTTCTTGCGTCCGGTGATGCGGAGGAACCCCTCCTCGTCGAGGTGGGCCAGGTCGCCGGTGCGGAGCCAGCCGTCGGCGTCGAGGAGGAGGCTGGAGGGGTCGTCCCGGGTGTAGCCGGCGAACAGCGAGGTGCTGCTGACCAGGAGTTCACCGTCGTCGGCGATCTTGACGCGGACGTGCGGCAGCGGGCGGCCCACGGTGCCCAGGCGGCGGGCGGCCGGGGTGTTCCAGCTGACCACGGAGCTGTTCTCGGAGAGGCCGTACCCCTCGTGGACGGGGAGGCCGTGCTCCTCCAAGCGGTGCAGCAGATCGGGGTGCACGGGCGCACCGCCGCAGCAGATGAGCGGTGCGCCGGGAGTCCCGAACAGGGCCGGTGCGACCGCCCGTCCGCCCTCCGCGGCCTCGTCGGCGGCGGTGGCGAAGGCATCGATGAGCGCGGGGGTGGCGACCATCGCGGTCGGGCGGGACGCGGCCACATACGGCAGGGCGTCCACTACGGCCGCCGCTGCGGTGCCGACCAGGGCCTTGCCCGGCGGCATCAGGACGAGCGTCCCACCGTCGAGCAGAACCATGTAGAGGCCGGTGACCTGCTCGATGAGCAGGCTGAACGGGACGAGGGAGAGATAGCGGGTGAAGGCCCCGCGGGGCATCACCGACCGCAGCGATCCCAGCAGTTCATTCAGTGCCGCCGCCCGGATCCGCACGCCTTTGGGGCGTGAGGTGGTGCCGGAGGTGTGGATGACCTTGCACTCCCAGTCCGTTACGGCGCCGTCCGGCTCCAGCACCAACGGCGCGGACGGCACGGGCTCGTCCGCGGACAGCGGCAGCACCGTGCAGTGCGGGCCCAGGACCCGGTCCCTCCCCCACTGCGTCAGACGCTCCTGCCCGGCCGCGTCCGCCAGGCACAGATCGGTCTCCTCCAGCAGGCCGGCGGCCTGTTCGGCGGAGAAGGCGAGCGGGACCGGCACCTCGATGGCGTGTGCGGCGATCAGCGCGAGGTCGGCGACCACGAATTCGGGGGTGTTGCCGCAGACCACACCGATGCGCAGCGGCCGTCCGTCCCCCTGCCCGATCCGGTGGGCGAGGCCCGCGGCCCGGCGGGTGACCTCCCGGTAGCTGAGGGTCCGGGCCGGGACGCCGTCCTCCCCCAGTACCTCGATCATCGGGTGTGCCGACTCACCGAACCTGACCAGGCTCTCACTGATGGCCCGCATGACCGGCCACCTCCATGGCGCTGATGCTCAGTTGGAGATCGGTGACCGAGTAACGCCCGGTGGTGTCGGAGAACAGCCGGTCCAGGGCGTTCAGCGCGATGACACCGACCTGCGGCTGGTGGTCGTAGTACGAGCCCCAGCGCGCCGCCTCGTCCGGGGACAGCCGGCCCGGGTCGGCGGGCCCGAAGGGCACGAAGCAGATGCCGGTACGGCCCAGCGTCGTGATCAGGCTCCGGGTGACGGTGCACAGGATGTATTCCATGCCCAGGCACCAGGAGATGATCGGGGTGGCTCTGATCAGTTCGCGGCCGACCGAGACGCGGCGGGTGGCCAGTGCCCCCACCTCCACCACCCGCCTGCGGTCCACCGTGACCCCGAGGTGGGCCAGTACGGCGGCCTCGACTCCGGTGTCGAGATACCGCTCGGAGAACAGCTCCTGCTCCCTGCCGAAGGTGAGCCCCGCGCAGGCCAGTGGCGGGCAGGGCTCCGCCGCCCCGCCGCAGGCCGGACGGGCGACGATGAACGAGTCGGGCCGGGGCGCCACCTCGGCGCCATATGCCTGGGCGTACACCTCACGAGCGAGGTCCGCGGCGTCCAGCCATGCGCTGGTCGCCCGGTGTGCCAGATCGATCTGCACGGTGCTCCCCCCTTCCCCGGCTGCCGGCGTTACTTGGTGCCGACGACCAGAGAGACGGATGAGGGCAGTGCGATCCGCTCGACGGTCTTCAGGCCCGCCCCGGTGAGCCACCCGGAGATCTCCGGCAGGCTGTAGGTGCGGTCGCCGGAGCAGGCGTACATCGCCAGGGAGAACGCCGCGTTGTGCTCGTCGAGCTGTTCGCCGCGGACGTCTTCCAGCACCACGATCCGGCCCCCGGGCCGCAGCGCCTTCGCGGCCCGCGCGATCAGGTCCCGGTTCTCCTCGTCGGTGTGGTTGTGCACGATCTCGAAGAGGAAGACCACGTCATATCCGGTGCCGAGGTCGCCGGTCAGGAAGCTGCCGCGCTGGAGGCTGATCCGGTCGGCCAGCCCCGCCTTCTCGATCGCGGCTCCGGTGTCGGCAAGCGCCTCGGGCAGGTCGACGATGGTCGCGGAGAGTCCGGGGTGCCGTTCGCACATGGCCATCGCGTGCAGACCGTGCGAACCGCCCAGGTCCAGCAGGCGCCGCGCCCCCTCCGGCAGCGGCACGGCATCGACGATGGACTGCACCGTCAGACGCGACTTGACCCGCATGTACGCGGAGAAGTCCCGCCCGGCCTCGGGGTTATTGGCCCAGCGCTCCCACAGCGACCGGGCGGGCTTGCCGTCCCGTACGGCCTGCGGCAGATCCCACATGACGTTGGTGAGTTCATACGCCCACAGCAGTGCCGGGGTGAAGTCGTACTCGGCGTCCTTGCCCAGCCAGCGTTCGGCGAGCGGGCCGTTGCGGTAGCGCCCGTCCTCCAGGGTGAGCCAGCCCAGGACGGCGGCGACGTCGGCCACCGCGCGGGTGCCGTCCGTACTCGCGCCGATGGCCTTGGCCAGCTCGTCGAGGGTCTGGGGACCGCCCTCCTCCAGAGCGGTGAAGATGCCGAGCTTGGCGGCGGAGGTGAGCGCCGCGTAGCGGATGGTGGAACCGATCACCTCGTCGATCGGGTTGCCCGCCAGCTCGGCGTCGGTGGTGGTCTTGAACATGGCTGGTCTCCTCGGGATGGCAGGTGGCAACGGCCGCGCGGACGGCACGCGGCCAGGACATGCCGTGCTCACGGCGGCCCGCGGGCACGGTGCGGGTGATGGGGCTGCCGAACGGGGACGAGCTTCAGCCGGCCGGCCGGACCGGGGAGCGGATCCGTGTGGGGGGCGAACCGGCTCCGGCCGTGCCATGCGGGCGCGGCGGGGTGCCCCGCGCCGTGGCGGCCGTATTACTCCACGCCGTGGCGGCCGTGGTACTCCGCGCCGGTGGACGGGCCACCGGGTGGGGTTTCGTTCCGGGCCCGGCCGCGGCGCACGATGACCCGTCCCGGCCGGATTCGGCATCTTCCGGCATCGCCATCGGGGCCGGCATCGGCGAAACCGCCGACCGGACGTCGCGGAACCCTCGGGTGTCGGGCCCGGTGGCGGCCTGCCGACTTCGGGTATGAGGCCGGTGCGGGGCCCGGCGGCGGTGTCTTCGGCGGGCGTGCGGTCGGGTGGGAAGGGTGCGGTGCAGGGGCGGGTGCTCAGGCGTGACGGCGCGATGCCGCGGCGCCGGCGCGTTCTCCCGGAACACGCCGGACCCGGCCGGCCCCGGACGGGAAGCGCCCAGGGCCGCACCTGAGCGGAGATCGGGGACCGCCACGGAATCCGCGACCGCGGTTGCGCCGCGAGCGCGCCATGCGACGGCCGCCCCGATCCCCCAGGCGTGACGGCTGAACGCTGCGCCCCGGGTTGCCCTCGGACCGCACGTCCGCGTGCGGCGCCACGGCCATCTGACGGCAGTTCATCGGGTCCCCCTCCCGGGCACAGCGGCCTCCGTACGCGTCGTGGACGGTCAGGCGGAGACCTCATCGAACCCGACGGCCGCCCGGCCCGCCACGTGCACATGGGCGGTCTCGGCGATCCGGCGGCCGAGTGCCTCGGCCGTACGCAGATCGCTGGCACAGGGGGTGACGTCGGCCCCCTCGTCGTTGTTGGACTGCGACATGGCACCCAGCCAGCTGCCGAGCCGGTTGAGGTCCTCGGGGCTGCCGGAGGAGGTGTTCCAGCCGCCGTACTCGGCGAGACCGACCCAGATCATGCCGTGCTGGGCGGCGAACAGCGTGATGTCGATCAGCGCGTTGAGCTTGTCGCCCGCCATGTTGCCGCTGTTGGTGAAGCCACCCGCGATCTTGTTCTTCCAGCGCATGTTGTCGCCCCAGACCTGGCTGGTGGCCTCGACGAATGCGCGGAAGACGGCGCTGCTGCCGCCCATGTAGGTCGGCGTGCCGAAGATCAGGGCGTCGGACTCCTGCAGCACCTCCCACAGTTCGTCGTTCAGCTCGGCGAGGGAGACCAGGCGTACCTGAGTGTCGGGAACCTTCTCCGCACCGGCCGCGACGGCCGCCGCCTGCTTTGCGGTGTGGCCGTATCCACTGTGGTACGCCACCGCAACCTTGATCTGCATGCTTCTCCCCCACCCGGGATCAATACGATGTTTAGCTTTCACTAAAGCTGTTCAGAAAGCTTTAGGTGCCGGTTACGCTATCCATGCCCGCACGCCCAAGGCAAGCGACTCCGGACAACACCCTGAAAAGAACAGGTAAACCGGCAGGTCGGAATAGTTCACCCGGCCACCTCGCCTTCCGTCCTCCGAGCCCGCGCGCGAGGCGGCCAGACACCCCGGGGGCACCGACACCTTCGATGGGCGGCGAAAACGGACACCGGGACACACATTGCGGCCAGGCGCACAGGGGCCTGGTTGCTGAACACTGGCGCTTCGTCAAATGATTTTGCAGCCGGGACACTTCGCCGCGGGTAACCCAAAGCAACCTCGCTTGCGCAGCGATGTGACGCGCGTCACATCGCCCCGTGTCATACGGCGAAGCGGCCTCATCCGTGTGCAGGGTGACGGGCCCACGAGGGGCCCGCCGCTACGGGGAAAGGACATCACGTGCGTAACAGGCGAATTTTCACCACTGCGCTCGCTGCCGCCGCGCTCACGGTCATCGGACTGGGCGGCGCCGCTCAGGCACACGCCGCCACCGGGACCGAGGCGGCACCGGCCGCCGTCCACCTCCAGACCAAGCCGATGGACGGCCCGCCCGGAACCGTGTGGACCGGCAAGAAGTTCTGGACCCTCGGCGGCTGCCAGGCGGCGGGCACCGACCTGGTCAGCAGCGGCAAGTGGGCCGACCCCTTCTGCGACGGCTCGGGCCTCCAGTGGGACCTGTGGGCCCGGCCTCTGTAAGCCGTCCGCCGATGCCGGCGGCTCAGGGGTAGTCGCAGACAGCAAATCCGAACCGGGCGGTCCGTCCCGCGCAAGTCCGCGGTCACGGGGGAGGCGGCCGCCCGGTAACGAGGGGGAACGGCCGCCCGGCCGGTCACGAGGGGGACGGCCGGGCGGCCAGGACGGACAGTCGGGGCCAGAAAGCACAGTCGGGGAGTCAGGAGGGACAGCCGTGGGGCCAGGACCGACAGTCGGGGCCAAGAGCGGACGTCCACTCACGCCGGGTGAGAATGACGGCATGACACGTACGACGGTCGTCAATCTCAAGGGCCACCGGGACGACCCGGAGTACGCCGACGTGGTCTACGTAGGGCGTGCGATGCACCGGGGCGGCTGGCACCTCCCGGCGTCACCACTGGCCAGTCCATTCCGCCCGGGCCGGGACGGGTCCCGCGCGGAGGTGCTGGCGAAGTACCGCGCCTACCTGCTGGAGCGCCCTGACCTGCTCGCGCTCCTGCCCGCACTGCGCGGATGCCGGCTCGGCTGCTGGTGCGTCCCGGAGCCCTGCCACGCCCAGGTGATTGCCGAGATCGCCGACGCGACGGAGATCGCCGACTCGACGGAGTGAACCGAGTGAGGAGCCCTGCGGGAAGCGGAGGGGGCGGCCGGGCTCGCCGGCTCGGCGAAGCCCGGCTCCTGGTCACCCCCAGGGGCCTGCGGCACCAGCGGGAATGTGCGCAAGGGCCGCGCTCGACACGCGATACCGGCCGTTCGGCACTTCGCCGAGGGTGACATGGACGGTCAGGGGGCCCGCCCACTCATATCCGCGCTCGGCGGCGTGCCGGTCCAGCACATCGGTCAGATGCCGCCCCACCTGCCCGCCGCGTGCGGCCAGTTCATCGTGCACCCTGTGTGCGAGCTCGACGGTGTAGTCATTGGGCACGAGGACGCGGCTCTCACTGCAGACGACCGCGTGCTCATCGCACTCCTGACGTAGTGCGTCGAAGAGCTGAACCGGGTCGGTCCGGAAAACCTTGGCCAGCAGCGCACGCTCGCATTCCTCCACCACACGTTCCCAACGCATCAGCCATCCCATGGAGATCGTCTGCCCTGGGACGGGGTGCGCATGCAGGCCTGGTGTCGGCCCTGGCTCGCCGGAGGCCCGCAGGAGACCAGGTCGCGGGCCAGGATCGGCACCAGGCCCTCCGGCCACCAGGAAATTCCTTGGCCCCTCTTGCGCGGACAGTCACAATGAACGGGTGCCGATCATGACCTTCCCGGAACCCGGTGTCCCGCCCGCGCTGCGTACGCAGGTGGCGGAGCTACGGGACGAGGCCTGGCCCCCGGACTCCGCTTCGGCGCCCGGTACGTTCGCCCACGACCCGGCCTTGCAGCCGGTCTCGATGCTGCTCGTGGACGGTGCCACGGTGCTCGCCGCACTGGACATCCTCACCAAGCAGATCGTCCATGACGGCGAGCGCTACCGGGCCGCGGGGCTGAGCACGGTGGTGACCCGTGGCTCCGCCCGCGGCCAGGGCCATGGTCGCCGTCTGGTGACGGCCGCTCACGAGGCCATGGCAGCAAGCGGCCCGGACCTCGGCCTGTTCACCTGCGACCGCCCGCTTCAGCCCTTCTACGAAAGCGCGGGCTGGCATCATCTGCCCGGCGCGGTGCTGATCGGCGGGACGCCCCTGGCCCCGTTCCCCAGTGACCGCCCCGGCTTCGACAAGGTCACCATGGCCGACTTCTTCTCGCCCCGGAGCCGGCGGCACCGCTCCGCCTTCCCGCACTCCCGCATCGCGTTGTACCCGGGCGAGATCGACAAGCTCTGGTGATTCCTCATGACGAGGGAGCGCCCGGGCTCACCGCATGTCCGCGCCGTGCCTGGCTCAGCAGTTCCCGGCCGCGGCGCGTCTCCGCGGCGGCGACGGACCGCTCGGCCTCCCGGCCGCTGCGGGCGCAGGGGGTGTGGGCGAGCACCTTGACCCCACCATCGCGGCGGTGCCGAGCACCAGGGTGAGGATGACGACAGCGCTCTGATCCGGCGCCGGGTCCACATGCTCGCGCTCCGCGGGCATACTGCCGGCAGAATGCCCGCGGACGGCAGCGCAGACGGTGACCCCGAATCCGGACAAGTGGGCCTGACAGCAGGCGGGTTGTCCCTCTCCGAGTCCGAAGAACCGCTGCAGCAGACTGCCGCTGAACAGCGCGTCGAAGGCTACCCCGGCAACCAGGGTGGGCCACAGCGGAACGCCGCCGACTGGGCGGGGGCGCCGGGGGGGTACGACGTCGCGGCGTCATACGCGCACGGAACCCGCGCCGCTCGACGAACCGAGGGAAAACCTCCAAAACCACCCTGCCAACACTGTGCCCGCCGAAACGATCACAGGGAGGTATGGAGGCGCAGACTGGCAGACGCGGTACGTGCTCCGGTGGCGGCCGCTTCTCCTCCGCGACCAACTGGTCGAACCGGACGAACTGAAGGACGTGCGTCATGAGCGAACGTGTCATCACCCCGCGCAGCCGCGGATTCCTCTTCCTCGACTCCCATCCGGCCGGCTGCGAGCGCCTGGTGCAGGAGATGTGGCAGGCCACCCCCTCGCCCACCCATGTCCCTGGCGACGCTCCGGTGGCACTCGTCGTCGGCTCCTCGGCCGGCTACGGGCTCGCCGCGATGATCGCCGGCCTCGCCCGGACGGGGATCCGCGGCATCGGCGTCTGCTTCGAGAAGGCCCCCACCGAGCGCCGTACCGCCACGGCCGGCTGGTACCGCACCGCTGCCACCGCTGAACTCGCCCGCCGGCACGGCCAGGAGATGGTGTTCCTCAACGGCGACGCGTTCTCCGACGAGATGAAGGAGCAGGTCGCCGATCTCCTCCGACAACGATTCGGCCGACTGGACCACCTGATCTACTCGGTTGCCGCCCCTCGGCGCACCGACCCGGAGACCGGTGCCGCCTACGCCTCGGTCCTCAAGCCCATCGGCGAGCCGTACCGCACCAAGACCCTCGTCTTCGACGCTGACGGAACTCCGGAGGTCAAGGAGGTGGAAACCCCGCCGGCCAAGGACGACGACATCGAGCAGACCGTGGCGGTGATGGGTGGCGCGGACTGGGAACGGTGGGTCGACCACCTCGCCGACCGCGGCCTGCTCGCCGACGGATTCACCACGGCCGCCCTGTCGTACATCGGCTCCCCCCTGACGGACGGGATCTACCGGCAGGGGACCATCGGCGCCGCCAAGTCCCACCTCGAAGCGACCGCCCGCACGCTCGACGAGCGCCTGGACAAGCTGGTCGGCGGCCGCGCGGTGACCTCCGTCAACGGCGCGGCGGTCACCCAGTCCTCCACCGCCATTCCCGGCATCGCCCTCTACGTCGGCCTGCTGCGCGGCGCGCTCGGCGAGGGAATGGTGCCGCCGATCGCCCAGTTGGCCGACCTGTGGGACCAACTGACCGGTGTCCGGCCGCTCGACACCGATGAGGACGGCAGGGTCCGGCTCGACGGCTGGGAACTCAACAGCGCGGTCCAGGCCGCCGTCACCGAAAGGTGGGAGTCGGCCACCACCGAGACGATCGCCCGGCTCGCCGACCTCGACTGGTTCCACGCCGAGGTCCAGCGCCTCTACGGTTTCGCGGTACCGGGCATCGACTACGCGGCCCCGACCACGATTCAGGTTCCCTGGCCGGACGCCACGTCCTGACCGACTCCGGGTGGACGAGAGAGTGCGCGCTTCGTGTGGAAATCCCGCCGCGGCAAGGGCACTTTCCTCTGCTGACGGGCGGGGCCGGAGGGGGGCACCATGGCGCGATTCCCGGCTTGCGCGGCGCATTCGATTCCGTCATCAAGGAATTCGAGTGGAGGACCGTTGGCCGCCGAGGCTGCCGACTCCCTCATACGGACGATCGGGCGGTCCATCGGTATCGACGGCAGTGATCGCGATCGCGATATCCACCGCGTCTCGCATCGCGCATCTCATATCTCCGGGGATCGACCGGTCAAGCTCTCAATCCGGGCGGTCCGCCGCGCCAGACCGCTTCGCGCACAGGCCGTGGCTCATCGGCCACGGCCTGGCCGGTCACGGTGCGTCGCGCCCCTGACAGGGAATGACCGCCGTCACGGTTTTACCGGCGAGCTCTTGCTTGATCTCTACGCTGCTGGCGATGCGGCAGACCATCGACCATCCAAAACCGCCGCCCTCACCGCTGACATCCGGGGTGCGGGGGCGAGGGAGGACCGGGCTGGCGTCGCCCACGTCAACCACCACCGATTCCGGGCCCGCCCGCAGCCGCAGCGTGCACGTCTTTCCGCCCGCGTGCCGCACCGCATTGGTCACCAGCTCGGAGACGACCAGGATCACCGCCTCTTTGGTCTCCCTTTCCGTGGCGGGCTCCATTTGTTCCAGGAAGGTGGCGGCAAGGTGGCGTGCGGGTCCGACAGCCTCGGACCGGCAATCAAGTTGAAGCTCCAGCACCGGCGACGCCGTCATGGTGCGAGGAGCCTCGGCGGTGCTCATGATAAAGCTCACCTCATATCGCGTCGTCTTGCCTTCAGGCCGGAAAGAGTTCCCTCTTCCCGGGCTACCAACCACAATTTTCCGAGGTCGGACGAAATGGTTAGCTCGCCCTGGCGGCGAAAAGCCGGCCTCGCATCCGTCCCGAGCGGACAAGGAAAAGCGGAGCGGTGTGGAACACCTCACGCCACCTCGGCAACCGGACGGCCAGGACGGTCACCGCCATGGCCATGAGGCCTGCCGCACACCGTCGGCGCCGAAATGATCAGCGCGAGAAGCGGCGTCGGCAAAAGCGGAACCACCGTCATCATCCTCCGGACAGTCGCGTGCCCGCATCCGCCGCAAACAATCGGACATTACCCCTGTTTGCTTCACGGGCCGATGGGTACGGGCCGGTCTCGCCGTCGGCTATCGCGCCGGGCCCGGCACCGACCGGCGATCGCCTCTCCATCAATACAGGCAAATGCGGACATAAATCTCTATATGCCCCTAGGTGCCGCTACGTCGAATCACACGTGCCCCTGGGTCATGTGACGGCCACTCCCGTCCGACGCGTGACGTCCACACCCGCTCGACGCCGGAGTGCGGCCGCTCCCGTCCGGCCGGGACGAGCAGCGGGCCGGCGCCGGCGCCGGTCCAGACGCCCACGCTGTGCGTGGTCGCCGCGGACGGACGCCCGGGCCGAGGCGTCCGCGCCCTCACCCGGGATGACACCAGCCTCGCCCCGACGAAGACCATCGCCGTTGCCGCCAGATACCCCAGTTCGAGCACCGCGGCATGGGTCGGGGCAACCCTCGCCGACCAGCCCGCGCCGCGCTGTACGCCCTCGAACACCACACGATTGACGCTCAGGAAGGCCACATGGGTGCCGATCGCCGCCCACAGCGGCGCAGGTCCCGGCGCCGTCCGGGCGGCCACCAGCGTGAGCCCGAAGACCGAGAGCAACACCAGGTAGGCGATGGGATCCTGCCCCTCGGGGGTGAGGCCCATCGGCGCGGACGCCACGCCCACGAGCCGGGACACCCCGGCCTGCACCACGGTGGAGGCCGCCGGCACCAGCAGGAAAACCGCAGTCACCCCCAGGGCGGAGACCACTCCGCCGAGCCGGTCGCGCAACGAGGCCCAGGCATAGCCGCGCAGCGTCGCCTCCTCGGGCAGCGCCTCCAGCAGCACGGCCACCACGGCGTTGCCCACCAGGAACGAGGCGAGGGCCGCCGGGTCCAGGCCGGACCAGCGGACCCACCCGAGCGCGGTGCCGGCCCCGAGCACGGCGGCAGCACAGGAGACGGTGACGGCCAGGCCGCGGAAGAAGCCGAGTGGCGCCGAGGAAAGGGGACCGAGCCCCAGCGGACAGCGCCTCGCCGACCGGGCGGCCCGCAACCCCAGGACGGTGGGCACGGCCAGCGCACTCACCAGCGCGGCAGGCAGCAGCTGCCGCACCAGACCGTCGGCACCGAGCGCCCTGGCGAACACCTCCCCCAGCGCATTCCCCGCTCCCAGTGCGCACGCCATCACCGCGCCGCCCAGGAACGCTCTCCCCCAGGCCCGCCCCGCGGAGCCCCGAGCCGGCGTCGTGCCGTACGTCGTAGCCATCGGCTCTCCCTTCGCGTTCGGCGGGAAAGGCGTCCGAGTTCATCCGGATACGCCCGGATGCATCCTGGTGTGTGCGCCGGAATCTTCCCCGCGCATCGAACCGGGCAGGTGGTGGGGTTCGTCACCCCGGTACCGGACGCCGGACACCGGACGGGTGCCGGACCGCCGCACCCCGCAAGCTCTTCGGGAGCTACGTGTGCCCGCGGCATCGACCATGAAGCCGCCCACCGGCGCGCCCGACACGAACGGCTCCCGAAACCCTCCTGCGGCATGACCTACCGCCGCCGGGGACTACATCCCTCGGCCCAGCGGCCGTACGCGAAGGGCGGAGAGGCCGTCCGATGACGGCGTGGAGGAGAACGGCGTCCGGACGAGGGCCCGGCACATTCGCCCGCCCGCTCCCGGCGCAGCCACGGCGGGCTACTGCTCCGTGCGCCCCGTACCCGCCGTACGCGCACTCACAAAGAGCCTCAACGGGGCATAGACCGCCACAGAAACGATGAACGCGACGTAGTAGGCGAGATCGGCGCCATGCAGTGCGGCAGCGACCGGGCCGACGAACAGGGTCGTGTCCATGAAGGGCACGGCCGCGGCGAACGCGACGACAAAGGCGAGGCACGCGGGCCACCACGGCTGGGGACGGGCGAACTCGGCCCCGACGTCGATCGGCGCGCCGTGACGGGCCTTGGCACGCAGCCTCGCGTCGACGAGCACAATGCCCACGAACCCGGGGATCCAGTAGCCCACGAACAACAGCAGGTTCTGGAAGCGCACCGCGGTGTCCGCGGCGTGCATCCACAGCACCAGCAGAAAACCGAGTACGGCCGCGGCCGCCGCGGCGAGCGGCCGGGGTATCCGTATACCGGCCGTCTGGAGCGCCAGGGAGCCGCTGTAGTCGTTCATGGCGTTGCTGCACACCGCCGCGGCCGCAACGGCCAGCAGGCCGAAGGCGCCGAGGACCCCGCCGCCCAGCAGTCCGTGCACCCCGGCAGCGGTCTGATCGGTGAACAGCTCGGCTCCCCACAGCCCCAGCGCCTGCACCCAGGCGAACGAGAGCACCATGCCGAGCATGGAGTACCAGAACATCCTGGGCCGGGAGGTCTCACGCGGCAGGTAGCGGCTGAAGTCCGACGCATAGGGGGCCCACGAGATGGCCAGACTGAGCGCAATGGTGCTGGTCAGGACAAAGGCACCCAGACGATCAGCGCCGTGTGCGGAGCTCGATACGGGAAGCGGCACCCCGGACAGCAGCTTGACGCTCAGGACCACGAATGCGGCACCCAGCACAAAGGTCATCACCGTTTGGAGCTGATGGAGCGCCTCGTAGCCGAAGACGCCGACGGCTCCCTGGAGCAGCAGGACCACCAGCGCGCCCAGCCAGAACGGCCAGCCGAGCAGCTGGGCCAGCGCCTCACCGCCGAAGAGGCCGATCAGCGCGTCCCAGGCGACGGAGGAGAGCCACTGCATGATGCCGGGCAGTGCCACACCACGGCCGAAGGCCAGCCGCGACAGCGGTAGCTGACCGGTCCCGGTCTGGCTGCCCCAGGTGCCGAGGTAGGCGGCGGGCACCGCGCCGACGACGGTGCCGAGCACCATGGCCGTGAGAGCCGTCCAGAAGTCCAGCCCCAGGGAGATGCCCACGGTGCCGGAGAAGACTCCGGTCATCGTGAGGTTGGGGGCGAACCACACGGTGAAAAGGCGGGCAGATTTGCCGTAACGGTTGCTTTCGGGCACCGGCTCGATACCGTGCCGCTCGACCGCCAGGTCACCGGGATGGGCAGGCATCCGCCCTCGGAAGGCGGATTCTTCGATGGTCATGACTCTCCAGGCTCAACGGATGCGCCGCCCTACGGTAGGCCGGGCGGTCGGCCCACCCGTCACGGCCCCCTGACGCAGCCCCCTGGCACGGTGCCGCCGGCCATGGCTGGACGGAGGCATACGCCGTCCCAGGGGGCGGTCGGTGATCACGACAATCCGAGAGACCCGATGGAGCGACCCGAGCGACCCGAGGTCAAGGATCAGGGATAGGACACCACCGTCGACGGCACCGTCGAGGTGCCCGAGGTGGGGGCGCCGACGCCGTTGATCACGTGCTCGTACTGCCCCTTGCCGCCGAGGGAGACCACGAGCAGATCGTGGAGCTTCACGCCCGGCTTCTCCGGGGCCTCGAAGCCGTGGTCCTGGCGGATGGTGGGATCCACGTTGTAGAAGCAGTAGCTGCCCAGGCCCCACCCTTCGTGCGTGGTCACCCCGTCGGCGATCTTGTACGCGGCGTACCCCTTGGTGCTGCCGTTCTGCACCGCGGCCTGGTCGGGTGCGTCGTACGCCTTCTCATTCTGGAAGAAGACGGTGCGTCCCCGCTCACCGCGCCACTCCACGTCGTACTTGTTGAAGTGCTCGACGAAGAGCCCGGTCGCCAGGACGTCATCGCCGTTGACCCGGACCCCGTAGTCGGCCCGGTTGGTCTCCCAGCCCACACCGTCCCCGTGGTCGGCACGCCAGACCCAGGTGTGGTCGACGATGGTGTGGTGGCTGTTGATCACCATGCTGGTGGTCGCCTTGCCGGCGCCCGCCCCGCCGATCCGGATGAAGACGTCCTGCACCGTGGTCGGATTGGCGGCGTGGTCTGCAAAAGCGCCCTCGGGGCCGACCTCCAGCAGCGTGGTGGAGTTGACCGGTCCGGCATCGATCAGGAATCCGGCGAGCCGCACACCGTCGACGTCGGCGACCTTCACGGCCGTGACACCGTTGTCCGGAACGAGGGTCGCATACCCCAGCCCCAGGACCACGGTGTTCGGGCGCTGGACGTCTATCGGCCGGTCGAGGTGATAAATCCCGGGCGTGAGAAGCACGTTGAGGCCCTGCGCCAGCGCGGCGTTGAGGGTCGCCGCGGCCACGCCGGGCCTGGCCACATAGAACTGTCCGAGCGGCAGGGACCGGCCTCGTGGTGTGCCGCTTCCCCAGGTGGTGCCGCGCGCGTTGGTGCGCTGATCGGGCAGGAAGACCCGGTAGTCGGCCCCGTCGAGGTAGAGGAACGGCTTTTCGCGGGAGACCGGGGTGGTGTCGAGAGTGGTGTACGGGGGGTTGGGGAAGCTCTGCGCGGGGGCTCCCTCGACCCCCGAGAACACCATGTTCCACACGGCGTTGTTCCAGCCGCCCACGGAACTGTCGCGGCTGTACCACTGCTGCTGGGAGTACGGGCTCACCGTGCCGTCGATGCGGCTGTCGGCGATATAGCCGCCGCTGGCCCAGCCGTAGCCGTCGGGTGCCAGGTTCAGCCCGCCCTTGACGTGCATCCGCCGGAACGGGGCCGCCTGGGCCACCGCCCACCGGTTGGTGCCGTTGGCGGGGCGCAGCGCGAGGTTTTCCGCCGAGCGCCAGAAGTTTTGCGTGGCATTGCCGTTGAACCAGCCGGCGTCGACGGTCACATCACCGTTGAAGGTGGTGTCGTCGGGTGACAGCCCGAGGCCCGCGATGGAGGTGTAGAAGCCGAGCTGGGCGTTCAGCCCGTTGTAGGTGCCGGGTTTGAAGAGGAGTTGGTACCTCCCGTCGCCGAACTGGGCCGACTCCTGCCGCCGGAAGATCTCGTCGAGCTTCCCCTGGATGTCGGGCGTGGCGGGATCGAAGACCAGCACGTAGGGGCCGAGGTCGCCGCCGCCCGGCAGCCCCGCGGCGGCCGGCGCCGCGGACGCCCGGGAGGAAAGGACCGGCAGGCTCGCGGCGGGGAGCGCGGCTGCCATCGCGGCCAGGACTCCGCGGCGTGAGGGTCTTGGCGCGGGGGACGCCGTGGCGTCGGTGGGGGGTGTGGGCATAGCGGCTCTCCTGATTCAGGAAGTGAACGAGTGATGTTCATGGGAGCGCTCTCCTGCCCGATGCATGTTCATTGCATGGGAACGGTGCGTCAAGCCTTCCGTCGGAATCCGGCGTCTCACTCCTGACGCCACATCAAATAACAGCCACTTTGGGCATGTTGCTGCCGCACTGGGCCGAACCGGGGCCCGTCGGACACACGCCCTCCGTGTTCAGTAAATGTCGACGGAACGTGCAGCGGCGGGGTGTGCGCACACTGCGGGGTCATGCCCATGCCACAGATTTCCCCGGCTCCGGACGCCACCGTGGTGCGCGGCGCACGAAGCAGTACTCCATCGAACTGTGCCCCCGCGGCCCGATCGATGACCGTGATCCGGTGCTGTGGGCCCTGGTCCGGGACGAGGAGCCGGCCGCCTCCGGTCTGCCACGGCTGCGCTACCGGCTCCCGCTGCCGGCCGGCAGCCAGGACAAGGTGACAGCGGCGATCCGCCAGTACCTCGCGCCGCACCTGTGGTGGGGCGAGGAACAGCGCGAGCCCGGCCACCTCGGCCGCCCGGACGTCAGCCGACGCCCCAGGTCCTGAACGATCCTCAGATCCTGGGCGACCGTGCCGCTCCGCTGCGTGCCGCCCGCCGGGTTGTGCGGTGCGTCAGCCCAGGGCCCGGTCAAGGTTGAACGCGGCGCTGATGAGGCCGAGATGGGTGAAAGCCTGGGGGAAGTTGCCGATCTGTTCGCCGGTGTGGCCGATCTCTTCGGCGTACAGACCGAGGTGGTTGGCGTAGGTGAGCATCTTCTCGAAGGCGAGCCGGGCCTCGTCCACCCGGCCGGCGCGGGACAGCGCCTCGACATACCAGAACGAGCAGATCGAGAAGGTGCCCTCCTCGCCCCGTAGCCCGTCGGGGCTCCGGCGGGGGTCATAGCGGTAGACCAGGGAGTCGGACACCAGCTCCTCCCCCAGCGCATCGAGAGTGGAGAGCCACTTCGGGTCGGTGGGAGAGATGAACTTGGCCAGCGGCATCATCAGGACGGACGCGTCGAGGACTTCGTCGCCTTCGTGCTGGACGAATGCCTGTCGCCTGCTCGACCAGCCGCACTCCATGATCCGCCGGTAGATCGCGTCGCGGGCATGCGCCCACCGGGGCATATCCGCCGGCAGACCCCGATGGGTGGCGATGCGGATCGCGCGCTCGATCGCCACCCAGCACATCAGCTGCGAGTACAGAAAGCGCTGAGATTTGCTGCGCGTCTCCCAAATGCCTTCGTCCGGCTGGTCCCAGTGGTCGCAGACCCAGTTGACCAGGGTGCCGACGGTGGCCCAGTGCCCGCTGTGCAGCGGCTCCCCCCATTTGTCGTAGAGGTAGAGCGAGTCGATGAGGGCCCCGTAGATGTCCAGTTGGAGCTGGTGGACGGCCTCGTTGCCGATCCGGACGGGCGAGGAGCCCAGATGCCCTTCCCAGTGGAGGAGTTCTTCCTCGGGGAGTTCGCTGCGGCCGTCGATGCCGTACATGATCTGCAGCGGACCATCGGAACCGTCGTTGAGGGCGACGTTCTCCGACAGGAAGTGCACAAAGGCCTTGGCCTCATCGGTGAAGCCCAGTCTGAGCAGTGCGTAAATACAGAACGCGGCGTCCCTCACCCAGGCATAGCGGTAGTCCCAGTTGCGCTCGCCGCCTACCTGTTCGGGCAGGCTGGTGGTGGGAGCGGCCACGATGGCGCCGGTCGGGGCGTACGTGAGGAGCTTGAGGGTGAGCGCGGAGCGGTGCACCATCTCCCGCCAGCGCCCTCGGTAGCGGGAGCGCGACAGCCAGGTGCGCCAATACCGCACCGTGGCACCGAACAGGTCTTCCGCCTCCGCCAGCGGGCAGGCCCGCGGCTCCACCCCGCCGCCGATCCGGTCGAGCGCGAAGACGGCGGCCTCCCCCTCGCCCAGCAGGAACGAGGACGTGGCGTCCGGGCCGTCGATCTCGACCGGAACGCTGGAGGTCAGCGCCAGAGAGAGATCCGGGGACTCGAATACGGTCTGGCCCTGCCGCGCGCTCACGGTGTGCGTACTGCGCCCGTAGTCGAAGCGGGGGGCCACCCGTGCGGTGAACGGCAGGGCCCCGCGCACACAGAGCACCCGACGGATCAGCCGGTGGCGGTCCGCCTCTTGGGAGTCGCCGACGATCGGCATGAAGTCCTGAACCTCGCCGACGCCGTGGTCCGCAAAGAACCGCGTGATCAGGATGTTGGTGTCGGGAAAGTAGAACTGCTTCGTCCGGGCGGGAACGTCCGGGGCCAGTTCGAAGGCTCCGCCCCGGTCGGCGTCGAGGATCGCCGCGAAGACACTGGGGGCGTCGAAGCGCGCGCAGCAGTACCAGTCGATGGTGCCGTTGGTACCGACGAGTGCGGCCGTACGCATGTCCCCGATCAGGCCGTGCTCGGCGATGGGGGTGTAGCGGAGTGCGTCCGCCTTGCTGGGGCGGAGGCTCACGGCGGCGGTCATCCGACCTCCCCGGACGGGGGCTGCAGGAGCAGTGGATTCAGGTTACCTCCGTGCCGTCGCGGGCGGCGAGCGAGCGGTGTGCGCCCGGGACCGACTGCCGGGCTGTCACCGTGCGTGATCCCTACTCACAGAGGGAGTCGGCAAGGCTGCTTCCGCCGGCCACCGTCCCGGGCCTGGCTGCCTCGACCGCGGCCGCCGCGAGGTCTCCTGGCAGGCAGCGGGAATTCCGGCCCGGCCTCTCGCGCTGCGCCCCTCCGCCGTAGGACGATGACACGCTCGCCTCGCGCCTGCCCCGTTCCGTACGCCATGCCCTGGGAAGGACCCGGATCATGAGCAGACCGACTGCTGCACACGGCCGCCTCGCCCTCTGGCTCACCACCCTGCTCCTCGGAATGTCGCTCGCCCTCGCGCCCGGGCCCCTCGCTCACGCAGCGGGTGCGCCGGACGGCCCCGCTCACCCTGCCGCGTCGGCCGGCGCCTACTGGACCCCGCAGCGGATGCGGGCCGCACAGCCCGCCGTGGCCACCAGGAGTGGAACCGCGCCGCGCCCGGCAGCGGGCACCACTCCGCCGAGCCACCCGTTCGACGGCCTCCCCCAGGTGGGAACCTTCTTCTGGACGGACGGCAGCAACACCGGGCGGTTCTGCGGCGGCACGGTCGTGCGCAGCCCGCATCGCGACCTCGTGGTCAGTGCCGCACACTGTCTGCGCTCCCCCGACCCGAAGCGGCACCTCTCGTTCGTGCCGCAGTACCACGACGGGCTCACGCCGCACGGGATCTACCCCGTCGACCGCATCTACCTCGACCAGCGGTACTACGACCTCGGAACCGACGCGGGGGCCCGCTGGGACTTCGCGGTCGTGCGACTGGGGGCGAGGAGCGACGGGCGGGAGGCGGAGGACGTGGCCGGCGGCTTCGACCTGCTCCCGTACCCGGGGTACGACCACCGGAAGGTACGGCTCATCGGCTACCCCGGCAACAACGACACCAGCCACCCCAAACCCCTCGACTGCACCTCCTCCACACACCGCTACACCAGCACCGACCCAGCCGCCCCCGGGGACTTCCTGGAGATCGCCTGCGCGGGCTACATCGGCGGCACCTCCGGCGGGCCGTTCCTGGTACGGGACTTCACCGGCTACGCCCTGATCGGCGTCATCGGCGGCTACCACACCGGCGGCGACTTCCCGGACGTCTCCTACAGCTCCTACTTCACGGCGGACACCCTGGCGCTCTATGCGCACGCGGTGCACGGCGATCCGCCTGCCGCACCGCGCCAGGATCCGCCGTCGAAGTGATCGTGGACCTCTCCGGGCATTTCCTCGGGCCCGGTGAATGTCAGCCTTGATGTGAGCGTTCACGTCCGCGTTAATGTCCGCGTTGAGGTCCGCTTTAGGGTCCGCGTCAGGTCAGCGATGGCTCAGGGCTGGTTTCCACCAGACCCGCAGTGGAAGGTGACGCCCGGTGGTGCCGTCGTTTCTCTTGTCCGTGCTGAACCGCCTCTTCGGCAATGAATCGTGGCGTCGGCTTCATGCACAGGCGGCGCTCTGGGTCACGCTGGCCATGACCGCGGTACTTCTCGGCGGTGCCACTCTGGTCGTGGTCGCCGAATCCGGTGCGCCGCACGCCAATATCACGTCTTACCCGAGGGCATTGTGGTGGTCGATCGAGACGGCGACCACCGTGGGGTACGGGGATTTCTATCCGGTCACCCTGTGGGGCCGCGTCATTGCTTCGCTCCTGATGCTCAGCGCCATTACGGCGTTCGGGGTCATCACGGCCGCCCTCGCCACCTGGTTCGTCGGGCGCGCGGAGCAGGACGTGATCCGCATGGGCAAGGCGGTGGGGAATTATGCACGCGAGGACGCGGAAGCGCTCCGCTCGGAACTGCATACGCTGCACACGCGCTTCGACCACGTCGAGAACCTGATCCGGGACAAAGGCTCCCACTCCCCCTCTTGACCGAGGGGCGTTGCGGCCCCCATGCCGCGGTCCATGGCTATACCGAGGCGAGGAAGCCCCGGACCGCGTCCGCAAAGCCGACCGGGTCGTTGGCGTACAAGAAGTGGTCCGTCCCCAGTTCGACGACCCGTGTGCCGGGCCGCCGAGCGGCCATCTGTGCTGCCTGCTCCTCCGAAAGCACGCCGCCTTCGGTGCCGCGTATCAGCAGCGCCGGGCAGGTGGAGCGGGTCCAGTCGGCCCAGTGGTCGCCGTGGACCCGTTCCTCGGATTCGTAGATGTCCTTGGGGTGGAAGTGCAGGCCCCAAGTTCCCTCCGGCCGCTCGCGAACGGCCGATTCGAGGAAGGGGGCGAACGGTCCCAGCCGCGCCACGAAGGCCTCCCGGCTGGGGCAGGTGTCCTCCGGAAGGTTCAGCACGAACGCCAGCGGGTTGCTGCCGTCCAGGCCGAGCTCGGCACAGCCCTCGCCGTTGACCAGCGCGGTCACGCGCTCGGGGTGGCGGGCGGCGAACTGGTAGGCGTTGATCGCGCCCAGCGAGTGGCCGAGGAGGGCCGCGCGGTCCAGTCCCAGGTGGTCCATGAGGGCTTCCAGGTCGGCGAGGTAGCCCTCCCGGCTGTAGTCGGCCGCCCGGTCGGAATCGCCGTGGCCGCGCTGGTCGGGTGCGATGACCCGCCAGTCCGGGGCGAGGCGGGCGGCGAGATCGGCGTACGACATGCCCTCGGACATGTGTCCGTGCAGGGCGAGCAGCGGGCGGCCCGGTCCGCCGAAGTCCACCCAGGACAAGGTGCGACCGTCGAGGGTGAGCGCGGAACGCCTGGCGTCGTCGGTGTTCATGGGGTCACCGTAGACGGCATCTATACGGGCGTACAAGACGCTTGTTCAAGACAGTCGTATGAACCTCAATGCCATGCGGTCGACCACCCGCCTGACGAGAGAGAGGCGCCTCGAACTCCACAAAGGTGTGCTCTCGTTGAGCTACACCTCATCTGCTGGAACTGCCTCACAGAGGCCGCATCGTGATCGCGTACGGGCCCTAAGCTGGTGGCCGTGATGGATTCCGCCGATGTCCGCCGTATCGCCCTTTCCCTGCCCGAAACGGTGGAGAAGGTGGCCTGGGAGATGCCCACCTTCCGGGTCGCCGGAAAGATGTTCCTCACGATTCCCGACGATGAGACCTCGTTCGCCGTGCGATGCCCGAGGCACGAGCGGGAAGAGTTGATTGCCGCGGAGCCGGCGAAGTTCTGGGTACCGCCGCACGAAGCCGGCTCCGCCTGGGTGAGGGTACGGCTGGCCGCATTGGAGGACATCGACGAGCTGCGGGACATCCTCGTGGACTCCTGGAAGCAAGCAGCTCCGACGCGGCTCGTGGATGCCTTTCCCTGAACGGACTGAGTCGGCCCGCCCTGCTGAGCGGGCATATCCTGCCGATTCGGCATGCCCTGAAAATAATGCGCCCTGCACGCACGCAATGTGAGCGATGACGTTCAGACAGGGCATCGCCAGGCCAACGCCGCTCGGCTCACGTCATCGGACGAGGGCCGTCAGCAAGGCCCTCCTCACGGGCGGCGGCGCAGGTCGCTCCAGTCCAGTGCCTGGGACGCCGTCTGCTGGGAACGCTCGGCGGCCTCGCGGGCTTCGGCGAGGATGTCTCCGTGCTCCTCGACGAGCTCTTCGTAGATGGGTGTAGGGCTGGAGGTGTGCGTGGAAGTGTGCGTGGAGATGGTCATGTCGGTGTCCCGTTCCCTTGAGATTCTGTGACTGCGGCTTGATGGCTTCTCGCCGCCCTGGGAAGTAGGGAGCACCACAGTTGCATAGTCGGTGCACAAAGGGAGGTTTTCCCCACTCGTCCGCCGCTCCCCCGCGCGGGCGCTGGACATCGTGTCATGAGCGCGGCGAGCACGCAAAGATCATCCCAGAGCCCGAGACCCTGGGCGGTTCGCTCCCCCAACCGCAGGTGAGGGGACACTTCTCGTCAAGGACCGACGCCCGCCCGGCCCGCCGGTGTGCGTCACCTCACGCGCTCCGCCCCTGGCGAGCGCGTCGGCAGCAGCCGGTCATCGTCGTCGCTCTCGGCACACATCAGCTCGGCACAGTGGGAGGAGACCTTGTGAGCAAGGCGCTGTACGTAAGGTTTCAGGGGACCAGGCGCAATTCGAGAGGTCGCTACCCCGGCGTGTTCGGCCTCGCCAACGGCCTTGCGCGGGAGGGCAAGTTGAGCGACGAGCAGTACCGCTTCTGGCGCGCCGGCAATGACTGGTACGACGCCCACTTCACCAACCCCTCGGACATCGACCCCACCGTCTACGATCGGGACCTCAACCCCGGGGCGGTGGCCTGGTTCAAGGCCCATGCCGCGCATCTCATCGACCGGGTGGACGGATATCTGGAGCTCCTGGCCGCCCATCACGTGCCCTGCGAGCGGATCGAGTCCACGGACCCCGGAAGGATCATTTACGAGGACGACGAGCAGGTCGTTGCCGTGCCGTGGCAAGCGGCAGAGCCAGGGGTGGCGATGCCTTGACCGGGGACGGCTCCCAGGGCAACGCTGGTGCGGCTGAGGGATGTTGGGCAGGATGCCTGGTGTGACGACGTCGCGGGGTTGTGAAGCATGTGGTGCGCCGCTCCCGACGCCTTCCCGGGCGGCGGGCGGCAGCACGACCGCGGGCGGCCGGCCCGCGCGCTACTGCTCCCGTGCCTGTCGGCAACGCGCGTTCCGCCGGCGCGCGGAGCGTCGTACCCCATCCCGGGCGGAGCTTTCGGGGCACGGACTGCCGACGGCGCTCGATGCGTTCGTGGGTCGTGAGCGAGAGCTGTCGCGGTTACGTACGCTGCTGAGATCCGCGCGCCTCCTGACGCTGACGGGCCCGGGCGGAGTGGGCAAGACACGTCTGGCATTGGAGCTGGCGGGCGGTGTCCGGGGCGCCCGCGCGGGCCGGGCCCACTGGGTGGCGCTCGACTCGCTGGAGGACGGCACGCTGCTGCCGCAGGCGCTCGCCGCGGTCCTCGGGGTGCGCGAGCGCGGCGGCCGGGCCGGCGTCGAGGCAGTGATCCATGCGCTGGGCACCCGCACGGCGCTGATCGTGCTGGACAATTGCGAGCATCTGGCGGATGCCTGCGCCGGGCTGGCCGAGACGCTGCTCGTCCGTTGCCCCCGGCTGCGGATTATCGCCACCAGTCGGGAGACACTGCGAGTCCCCGGCGAGGTCGTCTTCCGTGTCGGCGAATTGTCGCTCTCGCCACCGGACGGGGACCACGACTTTGCCGAGCCACTGCGGTCGGAGGCAGTCAGGCTGTTCCTGGAACGCGCCCGGACGAGCGATGCGGAGTTCAGGCTCGGGCCCGGTGAGGCCCGTACGGTGGCCGAGATCTGCCGATGGCTGGACGGGCTGCCGCTGGCCATCGAACTGGCGGCGGGCAGGGCGGGATCGCTCTCCCTGCCGGGCATTCTGCACGGCCTCGACGATCAGCTGTCCCTGCTGACCGACGGCAGGAGGACCGGGCCGGAGCGGCATCGCGAGTTGGGGGCGGCGATCGACTGGAGCCACCGCCTGCTGGATCCGCTGGAAAGAGTGGTCTTCCGGCGGCTGTCGGTGCTCGGGGGCGGCTTCGACGCGCAGGGAGCCGCCGCGGTCTGCGCCGAGGGAGAGGGTGGCGGTCGGAGCGGCAGCGTACCGCGCACGGAAACGATCGGTCGTCGCGACCCGCACCGCCTCGTGCGCCGGGAGCAGGTGTTGCGCGTGATCTGCGCGCTGGAGGCCAAGTCTCTGGTCGTGAGGGTACGCGGGGATGAGCCACGGGGCACGGCGAGGTTCCGGCAGCTGAGTGCCATCCGGGCCTACGGAATGGAACGGCTCGCGGAAGCCGGGGAGCTGCAGGACACGTGGGACCGGGCGCTCGACTGGCTGGTGGAGCGGGCCGCGGGAGCCGTCGCGCCGGAGACGTTCCCCGACACCGCCGAGGGGCCCCTCGCCCAGGAGCAGGGGAACCTCACGGCGGCCGTCGCCCACGCCGCCTCCCGCTCCGACCGCCGGTACCTCCCCCTTGCGGTCGCGCTGGCTCGTTTGCTGTACCAACAGGAGCAGCTGACGGCCGCGCGCACGCTGCTGTCGGAGGTCTTGGAGCGGGCGCCCGACCACGAGGACCGCGGAGCGGCGTTGGCGCTGGCCGCGCGGTCGGCATGTCTGCAGGACGACCATGCCGCGGCCCTCACCTTCGCTCATGAGGCCGTCGCCGCCGGGCGGAGCGGACGGCATCCCGCCGAGCGGAGCGGGCGGCATCCCGCCGAGCGGAGCGGGCGGCATCCCGCCGGGCTGGCCAATGCCCTGGACGCGCTGGCGGCCGCCCGGCTGTGCCGGGGCGAGTTCTCCGAGGCCGTCGCCGTTTTCGCCGAGTGTCTCGATGTGGTCCAGATGCTCGGCCGTCCACTGGACCTCGCGCTCTGCCGGCACCATCTGGCGTGGGCGCTGCTCCACACGGGCGGGGCCGTACAGGCCGAGCAACTGATGCAGCAGTGTCTTCCCGAGCTGGAAGCACGGGCACCGCAGGGTCAGTTGACCGCCGCTCTGCACACCGCAGGAGCGATCCGGCTGGCGCAGGGCGACGTGGACGCCGCCGAGCGGAAGTTCGCCGAAGTGCTGCTCAAGACGCCGCCCGGCGAGAGCTACCACGCGCTCTACCCGTTGGAAGGGCTGGCCATCGTGTCGGCCGAGCGGGGGGACCTGGAGCGCTCGCTGCGGCTGTACGCGGCGGCCGCCGCGATACGGCGGCGCATCGACACCGAGCCGGAGGCGCACTGGTGGGAGCGGGTGGAGGCGGCGGTGGCGCGGGCCAAGGACGGGATTCCTCCCTCCGGGGTCAAGGCAGCGATGGCAGCGGGTCGCCGGCTCCGGGGAGCGCGGTTGGTCGCGTATGCGCTGCACGGCACGCCGCTTCGTTCCACGGGAGGCGACAGTGAACACGTCCGTTCCAAAGGACGCGACGGTGCGGAGGTCCGTTCCGCAGGAGGCGACAGTGACCAGGAAGTGAGGTCCGGCCGAGTCGGCATGGCCGCGCAGCCCCCGCTGACCGGACGTGAGTCGGCGGTCGCCGAGCTGGTCTCCGAAGGACTGACCAACCAGCAGATCGCCTCGCATCTGGGCCTCTCCAAGAGCACCGTGGCCAGCCATCTGGACCGGGTCCGGGACAAGTGGGGGGTCAGATCCCGTACGCAGATCGCCGTCCGGGCCGCGGGACGGGCAGCGGGACGGGCAGCGGGCGCCGAGCCCGGTCACTGAACCCAGGCGGCCACACCGATCGCGGGCGGGCGGTCCAGGCCGGTCCCCTTCCCGGTCCCGGTCCCGGTCCCAGCCCTGGTCCAAGCGCCAGCCCCAGCCCCGGTCCCGGCCCCGGTCCGAGCGTCCCCTCCCCCTCCCACTCCCACTCCCACTCCCGCACACCAGTGGTTTCGTCACGCGCACAACTCGCCGGTCATCCGACCGATGCGGAGGCCGACACGACATCGGAGGCTGAGCGGAAGAGAGCGCACCCGAAGGGGCGGCCGGCCATCCCGACCCCGCCCCCGCCGGCCAACCCGCAAAGGGCCATCCCCCGGACCCGCACCACAGGCACCGGGACGACGGTCACAGGGACAAGGGCAGGACGAGCCTCACAGGAATGGCCGTCGCCATGACACCACCGACGACCGCCACAGTCAGCCGTTCGTCACATCGCCACCGCTGACCCGGCCATCCGGACGCCCGGCCGTCCGTCCCCCTCGGGTGCCCCGTCCATGAGTTCCTTCCGGCAAGGAGATGCGATGCGGTACGCCGACGATATGAGCCAGGGGGCTGCAACCGGCCCGGTGCCCCCGACGCGGGAAGACGGCGAGCAGGGAAGGTCCAGGAGGTCCTTCATCAAGTCCACTTCCGCAGGCGTGACCTCCGTGGCCCTCGGGGTGGGCGTGGCGGCCTCGGCCGGCCCCACTGCCGAGGCCACGGAGCCGCGCCGGCCGGCGACGGCACGGCGAGCGGCGGTCCCGCTCGCCGTCACCCCGGCCTGCTCGGGCCACGAGACTCCGGCGTCCATCGAAGGCCCGTTGTTCAAGCCCAACTCTCCCGCACGGGGCGATCTGATCACACCGGGCATCCGCGGGGTACGGCTCGACCTCAGCGGAGTCGTGTACGACACCGCCTGCAAGCCGCTGCCCGACACGCTCATCGAGTTCTGGCAGTGCGACCAGAACGGCGACTACGACACCTCCGGGTTCTCGCTCCGCGGGCACCAGTACACGGACAGCCGAGGTGCCTACCTGCTCCGGACGATCATCCCCCGGGATTACTGGGGCCGTTGGGGCCAACGGGCACCGCACATCCACACCCGGGTGCAGGCGTCCGGCGGCCCCGTCCTCGTCACCCAGCTGTACTTCCCCGACGACACCCAGGCGTACGGCAGGGACTTCGCCGCCCTCAACGCCGCCGACCGGCTGCTCAACCGCGCCTGCACCATCGGTCTCAGTGGTCCGGCGGACGGCCGCTACACCGGCACCTTCGACTTCGTGATCACCACCAAGGTCTAAGGGGTGTCCCCCCGGCAAGCAGATGGGCGCACGCCCGTCGGCCAACCGCCCGTGCTCAGACCTGTTCCCCCACCTGACAAGGAAGTCCGCATGCCCTCGAGTAACCCCCTGCCCAAGCGGCGTCCCGGCCGGGCAGCGCTGTCGGCGGCGTTTGCCGCCACCGTGGTCACCGGGGCACTGGCCCTGACCGGCCTGAACGGTGAACCCGCGGCATCCGCAGCCTCTGCGGCAGCCACCGTTCCCGCCCCGCCCTCCCTCTCTTCCGCCTCCCGCGCGGACCGGTGGCAGGCGACACCGGTGCCCGTCAAGAAGGGCGATCTGACCGCCATAGCGGCGCTGAGTGACAAAGAGGCCTGGGCAGTGGGCAATCGGCTGAAGAGTGCCACCGCTCTGGAAGCCGTCGCGCTGCGCTGGGACGGGACGTCCTGGACCCAGGAATCCACACTGCCGGAGAACAGCTTTCCGCAGGCCCTCGCCGTCCGGTCGGCCGCCGACATCTGGACGGTGGGCAGCGCGTCGGTGCACTGGGACGGCACCAAGTGGACCACGTACCAGCTGGACCGCGATCCGGGCGGCCGGGTCGTCCCCGACGCCGTGACGACGACATCCGACGGGAAGGCCTGGACCGTGGGCCGGGCGATGGACCGGTCGGTCAAGGACGGAGTCCCGGCCATCCAGTCGTGGGACGGCAAGAGCTGGCACCGGCAGACCCTGCCCGATGTCGGCAAGGGCGAGCTCACCAGCGTAACGGCCGTCGCTCCGGACGACATCTGGGCGGCCGGCGCCGCGTACGCTCCCGATGCCACGTCACGGCAGACGGCGCTGCTGCTGCACTGGAACGGCAGCAGTTGGAAGCGCGTCACCGCGCCGGGCCCTCAGGGCTCCCATCACTGGCTCGGCGGCATCACCGCGTTCGGCGCCGATGACATCTGGGCCGTGGGCGGCAGCACTTCCGGCAGTACCGAACGTCCCCTGGCCGTGCACTGGAACGGCACCGCCTGGACGCAGGCAAAGACGCCGAACGTGGCGGACGGCCGGCTGCGGGCCGTCGGCAAGGCGGGCAACGGCGACCTGTGGGCCGTCGGAGGCAAGGGCGCCGCGCCCGTGGCTCTGCGGTGGAACCGAGAGGCCGGTCGCTGGGACGCTGCTTCGGCTCCGGGCATCGTCGTACGGAGCTTCACCACGGTGCCCAGGAGCGCCGACCTCTGGGCGGCCGGTATCGCCGGACAAGGAGACCTCGTGCCGGCGATCACCCGACTGAGGGGCTGAGCCGACGATCACCCGACCGAGGAGCTGAGCCGGCGATCACTGGGCCGACGGGCTGAGCCGACGGTCACCGTGGGGGTGGACAGGGCGCCTGTCGTCCGTCCACTCCTCCGGCAGTGGGTGGCACAGGCCCGCCGTCGGCCGACGAACACCGGCTCCCCCCCGGGACCGGACTTCAGTGCGCGATGCCGTCGATCAGCTCGCGGGCGCCCTGACGCAGCAGCGCGACGGCCACGGACGTGCCGAGCGTCTCCGGGGTGAGCGGGCCGGCCCATTCGTGCGCATGGAGGACCGTCTTGCCGTCCGGGGTGAACACACAGGCACGCAGCGACAGTTCGCCGCGCCGGTCGGTCTTGGCGTAGCCGGCGATCGGGCTGTTGCAGTGGCCCTGCAGCACGTGCAGCAGCATGCGTTCGGCGGTGGTCTCCTGGAAGGTCCGGGGGTGGCCCAGACCGCTGACGGCATCGATGGTGTCGGTATCGTCCTCGCGGCACTGCAGCGCCAGCACGCCCGCGCCGATGGGCGGGCACATCTCGTCCACCGACAGGATCTGGGTGATCACGTCCGTACGGCCGATGCGCTCGAGACCGGAGACGGCCAGCAGCAGTGCGTCCGCGTCACCGGCCGCCAGCTTCTCCATCCGGCGGTTGGCGTTGCCGCGCATCGGCACACACTGCAGGTGCGGGTGGGAGGCGGCGAGCTGGGCGATCCGGCGGACCGAGGAGGTACCGATGCGGGTGCCGTCGGGGAGTTCGTCGAGGGTGAGCCCACCGGGGTGAATCAGTGCGTCGCGGACGTCATCGCGTTCGAGGAAGGCGGCGAAAGTGGTGCCGGCCGGCAGCGGGCGGTCCCCCGGGATGTCCTTGACGCAGTGCACCGCGAGGTCCGCCTCACCGGCCAGGAGGGCGGCGTCGACCTCCTTGGTGAACGCTCCCTTGCCCTCGACCTGGGACAGGGCACCCATCCAGCGGTCGCCGGTCGTCTTGACCGGGATGACCTCGGTGGCGATGCCGGGATGGAGGGCGGCGAGTTCGGCGCGGACGCGCTCCACCTGTGCCAGGGCCATCGGCGAGTCGCGGGAGACGATACGGATCAGTTCAGGGGCGGACATGCGCCCACGATAGTCCGTCAGATGCGCGGGGCCCGCCACCAACGGGCCCGGCCCGCCCGCACTTCCGCACCCGCACGGTACGGTCCCCGCGCCGTACGGCCCCGCGCGGTACGGTCCCCGCATGACCCGATCGACCGAAGCCGACATCCTGCCGTCCTCAGCCGTCGCCGCGGATGATCTCGACCGCGCCGTCCAGCTCGCGGTGGCCGTGCTGCGCGAGGCGCCCCCAGCCGCGTGGGACGGCAAGGCGGGCTCGCTGGAGTGGGACTGCTGGGAGACCGTCGAACACCTCAGCGACGATCTGTTCGCCTACGCCGTTCAACTGGGGCCCCGGAGGCCGCCGTTGGAGGGCCCGGTGCCTTTCGTGTGGGAGAGCCGGCGGCCGGGCGGTCCCTCGAACGCCGTGCACGCCGACCGTGCGGCGGGTCCTGTCGGGCTGCTGCAGGTGCTGGAGGCGAGCGGCGCCCTACTGGTGGCCATGGTGCGTACGACGCCGCCGCGGGTGCGTGCCCACCATGTGTTCGGGGTGTCGGACCCGGAGGGCTTCGCCGCGATGGGCACCGTGGAGACGCTGGTGCACACCCACGACCTGGCACAAGGGCTCCAGCTCGTCTGGAACCCGCCCGCCGACGTCTGCGCGCGGGTGCTCGCCCGGCTGTTTCCGGATGTCCCGGAGGCCGCCGATCCCTGGCGCACCCTGTTGTGGGCCACCGGGCGCGCCGAACTGCCGGGGTACCCTCGCCGCACCGCCTGGCGCTGGTACGGCAGCGTTCGGGGATGACTTCCCGCTGAGGGCACGGCGCCCGGGCCGAAGGCACGACCCCGGACTGAGGGCACGGCGTTCGTACGGGGCTCGGGCCGAGGGCACGGCGCCCGGGCTGAAGGCACGGCGCCCGGGCTGAAGGCACGGCGCCCGGGCTGAAGGCACGGCGCCCGGGCTGAAGGCACGGCGCCCGGGCGATTGCGCCGGCCGGATGAACAACGGGCGCCTCACGCCGCTGCGTGCCTTCGGCCCGTCGTCCCCTTGTCAGTGCCGTGCCCAGGGGTGCCGCAGACGGAGCCAGAGGTCCCTGGCCCGTCGCCCCGCTTCGGTACGGCTCTTGGCCACCAGCTCCTGGGCCTGCTCCTCGCTCTCCACCATCGGGCCGGAGCCACGCAGCGGCTTGCCGGCCGTCTCGTGGAGGAAGAAGGTGGCGATGAGGCCGATGACGCCGGCCACCATGAGGTAGTAGGCGGGGACCAGGTCGTTGCCGGTCGCCTGGACCAGCGCGGAGGCAATGAGCGGTGTGGTGCCGCCGAACAGCGAGACCGAGATGTTGAAGGCGATCGACAGCGCGCCGTAGCGCAGCCGGGTCGGGAACAGTGCGGGCAGCGTCGATGCGGACGTACCGGCGAAGCACACCAGCAGGAGGCCCAGGATCAGGCATCCGAAGGCCGGCAGCAGGATGCCGCCGGCGCGGATGAGCAGCACCGCGGGCACGGCAAGGACGATCATGGCGGCGCTGCCCGCCATGAAGACGGGACGGCGGCCCCACCGGTCGGAGGTGCGGCCCACGGTGGTGATGGTGAGCACCACGACGATCATGGTGCCGAGGACGAGCAGCTGGGCGGTGAGGGCTTTCTGACCGAGGGTCTCGGTCATGAACGTCGGCAGGTACGAGGTCACCATGTAGTTGGTGACGTTGTAGAGCAGCACCAGGCCCATGCAGATCAGCACGGCCTCCCAGTACCGGGTGAAGATCTCCTTCAGCCGTCCCTTGCCGGACTGGCGGGCCTCCTCCACCGGGTCCTCGCCGCCCGCGGCCACGGCCGCCTCCGCATCGTGGTGTGCCTGTTCGGCCTCGCGCTGGAAGGCGGGTGTCTCCTCCAGCCTCAGCCGCATGTACAGGCCGATGAGCCCCAGCGGCCCGGCGACGAGGAACGGCAGGCGCCAGCCCCAGTCCACCAAGCCGTCGTCGCCGAGCACAGCCGTGAGCAGGGTCACCAGTCCGGAACCGAGCGCATACCCGACGAAGGTGCCGAAGTCGAGCCAGCTGCCGAGGAATCCGCGGCGGGTGTCCGGTGCGTATTCGGCGATGTAGGTGGTGGCTCCCGCGTACTCCCCGCCGGTGGAGAACCCCTGGACCAGACGGCAGATCAGCAGCAGAATCGGCGCGGCGAAGCCGACGGTGTGATAGGCGGGCAGAAATCCGACGGCGAAGGTACTGACCGCCATCATGATCATGGTGGCGGCGAGCACGCGTTTACGGCCGATACGGTCGCCGAGCGGACCGAATACCAAGCCACCGAGCGGCCGGACGAGAAATGCCGCGGCAAAGGTGGCAAAGGTCGATACGACCTGGGCACCGGGGGAACTCGACGGGAAGAACACCTTGCCCAAGGTGCCGGCCAGATAGGCGTAGACCCCGAAGTCGAACCACTCCATGGTGTTGCCCAGTGCCGCTGCCGACACCGCCTTGCGTACGGCGGGCCTGTCGGTGACCGTCACATCCTCGGCGCTCAGCGGCTGTTTGCGGCGGCGCAGCAGAATGCGGAGCATGCGGTCGGTGGCGGGAGTTCCCCCACGGGCCGGCTTCCGGCCCCTTCCCGGTTTCGACGGTCCTTGGCGTCCAGCGCTCATGTCATCCCGTCAACAGGGCGGAATCGGTTTCCTCATGATTTGCCCATCGGCCCAGCATGGGCCGGCTCACCCGTGATTTCTTCGACGGTTCATTATTCCCCGGCCGATCCGTATCGGGAGAAGGCCGGGCGCCGCGTGTCGCACGAGCTGACGGGTGTCGGGGTCATGGGCCCGGCGAACCGGACAGGCGGCGGGCCGAAAGTTACGCGCCCGCAGCGCCCCGGCCGTGGCAAAGCCCAGGCCGACCAGAGGGTCGGCCTGGGCTGGTTCCGGGGCGCCTGGGGCATCTCCGGGAGGGGAGGAGAGGCCACCGGGAGAAAACTCCTGGTGGAGCCTCCTGGTGGCCCTCGTGCAAGAGGTCTCCTGGGAGCGGGCTCCCGGGCGGCCCCGAACCGGAAGGGCTCAGACGTGTCGGTACGAGGCGAGGTGGGCGAACACCACGATGTTGTCGACGTAGTCCTTGACCTTCCGGTCGTATGCACCACCGCAGGTGATCACCCGGAGTTGCGCGGTGGGGGCATCGCCGTAGACCCGGTCGCTGGGGAACCTCGCCTTGTTGAAGGTCTCGACACTGTCGACCCTGAAGGTCGCGATCATGCCGTCCTCGCGGGTGATGTTGATCGAGTTGCCGGGCTTGAGCGCTTCGAGTTGCAGGAACACCGCCGGTCCGATCTTGGTGTCCACGTGACCGGCGATGATCGCCGAGCCGCGCTCACCCGGCGCCGCGCCGTCCTTGTACCAGCCGACGATGTTCTTGTTCATCGCGGGCGGGGCGTTGAGCTGTCCGGTCGGGCCGATGGTCAGCTGGGTGAAGGGCGCGTCCACGCCGATCTGCGGGATCGTCACCCGCTTCGGGGCGGAACGGGGCAGGGCCAGATCAGGGACTGCCGCGGCGGTTGAAGGACTCGGGGTGGCGGAGGACGCCACGGCCGGCTGGGACTGCGGTCTGGGGTCTGCCGAGGTGTCCACGGAGTTGTAGACGAGGAGAGAGCCCAGCAGAAACGCTCCCGCGGACCACAGCAGGCCGCGGCCGACGGGGCGGGACGCGGTGGAGGTCCGGGAGGGGTTCGAATTCGGCTGGGGCGACTGCTGGGCGGTCATGTGCAGGTGCCTTTCATGAACGGGCCGGCGGCGCGACATGAGGGCCACCGGTGATGCCATCGCCGCGGCCACCGTTCGCAGGGAACGGTGGCCGCGAGCACAGCGGCCCCCGTATGGGGCAGCCGGATCAGGCCGCCGCAGCGCCCGAGGAGTTGCGACGACGCAGCATGTAGGCACCAGCACCGAGACCACCGAGCATCAGCACGGAGCCGGCAGCCATACCGCCACCGGTCGCCAGGCCGCCACCGCCGGTGTGGATGCCACCGGTCGGCCTGCGGCGCTCGCCACCGCCGCCGTAGCCACCACCGTCGTGGTCACGGTCGCCGTAGCCACCCTTGTCGCGGCCGCCGTAGCCACCCTTGTCGTGGTCGCCGTAGCCGCCCTTGTCGCGGTCACGGTCTCCGCCGCGGCCGTGGTCGCGGTCGCCACCGCGGCCGTGGTCGCGGTCGCCACCGCGGCCGCCCTTGTCGTGGTCGTCGCCGTAGCCGCTGGTCTGGTCCCAGTCGCCCAGCACGGTCTTGGCCGCCATGGCGCCGCCGCCGGTGTGGACACCACCGCTCGGCCTGCGGTCGTTGCCGCAGTTGTCGCCGCCGTAGCCGCCGCGGCCGTGGTCACCACCGCCGTAGCCGCCACGGCCGTGGTCGCGGTCGCCGTAACCGCCACGGCCGTTGTCACGCCCGTTGTCGCGGCCGTTGTCGCGGCCGTTGTCGCGGCCGTTGCCACCCCGGCCGTTGTCACGGTCGCCGAAGCCACCGCGGCCGTTGTCGCGGCAGTTGTCACGGCCCCAGCCGCCGCGGCCGTGGTCACGGTCGCCGTAGCCGCCGCGGCCGTGGTCGCGGTCACCGCCGCGGCCGTGGTCGCGGTCGCCGCCACGGCCGTGGTCACGGTCTCCGCCGCGGCCGTGGTCGTCGCCGTTCCTGTCGTGGTCGTTGTTGCTGACGGAAGAGGTACTGTCCGAGGCAATGTCCGCCGTGATCATTGCGTTCGCAGCGGGGGCGGAGATTGCGAGCACCGCCGTAACGGCGGCTGAGGCGAACAGGGTGCGAGCAGTGCGCATGGGGACATGTTCCTTTCGGCGCGACTGCGAAGGCTGACTCTTTGCCGGCTCATCGGATCGCAGTGGCGACGTGATCACCGTCAGCCGGATCGCGGCCTCGCACCACCGGAGAATGTCGCATTCGAGGGACACCATGGGCTCTTCGGGTGGCCGGAGGCAGCGGATTCACCCGTTGGATGGCGCGCGTCGTCGGCGTGTCGCGTAACGAGTGGGCTAGAGGCACTTTTGCGGCCCTCCAGGGCGCCGCAATTCAGCCGCGAACAGGCGCGTCGAGCGGGGCTTCGCCGCGACACGCCGACGGCTGCGATGCCCGCGGCGACGCCCGCCGTGAGCCTGTGGTGACGCCATGGCGAGCCCGTGATGGCGCCCATGGCGAGCCCCCGTGGTGACGCCCCGGCACGATGGCGTGGGACGAGAGGTTTTCGGGAGCGAGCTCCACTCACTCGATGCGGCCCACGGCTGCTGGGCCGTGCGCCTTGCGGTCGGCAGCAGCCGTTCCGGGATGCGGTCGCTCAGGCATTCGCTTATGCGGTCGATTGTGTAGTCGCTCACGCAGACGGTCATGCAGTCGCTCACGCGGTCGGTTAAGCGTCGCTGCGTACGCCGTGAAGAACCGGCCGCCGGCCGGCCCGCGGGGAGGGCGGAGAAACACTCAACTCCCAGCAGGAAAAGCCCGTTCCTCCGTCGACGGTACCGATGGAGGCCGATCCGGAAGCGGCGGCCACTGCTCGCTGCTTGTGCCTGCCGGAATGCTGATCGGTACCGTAACCGTCAGTGCTCTCCCTCCCCTTGCCCCAGGGGCAGTTGTCGCACAAGGGCCTCGCCACCCACGCGAACCGTCACCCGCGGGGCGCTTCAAAGACGCTCACCCGATATGAGGGATTCGTACGTCCGACGGGCCGAGCCGGCAGGCGGTCCCCTGCGTCCCATGACAGATCGAGGGCACCATTTCCGTCGCTCCCCCTCACCGCGCCTGGCCTCGCCTACCGTGCCCCCAGGCCGTCACCTCAGGCCGTCACCTCAGGCCGTGCTGTCCCGGAGCGCCTTTTCCACGATCGCCTCCAGTCGCGCATGATGTGCCCCACGCCAATAGACGCGCCCGCAGGCAGTGCATTGCGCGAAGACGTCATACGTACGCTGGGTGCCGTGCTCCAGGTGCTCCCGGACCGAGTTCTTGTCAGCGTCCGCCAGTCGGCCGTTACAGGCGGTGCAGCGCGTCCACGGGGCGAGCGTGGGGGCGAAACGACCCAGTACGTCGCGGAGTTGGTCATCGGGCCGGTCACTGTAGACAAACGCGCCCGCCCAGATCTCCCGGCGTCGCAGCAATCCCCGGTCCCGGGAGAGCAGTACCCGCCGCTCCTTCGCCGAGAGCGCGGCCAGCGCCGCGTCACCAGGATCCTCGTTCGTGTACGCCGCGTCGACGCCGAGCAGCCGCAACCTGCGCGCCAGAGTGCCGAGGTGCACATCGAGCAGGAACCTCAGGGGCGCGCCGGCGATCCGCTGCGGGCGTTCGACGGCGTACACCTCGATGTTCTCGCCTGCCCCCGGCACATGGGAGACGGCAACCCCGACCCCGTCCACGACGAGTCGCCCGACCTCGGTGAGCGGGACGCCCAGCGACTCGACGACATGGCCGAGCGTCGATGAGCCATCGGTCACCACCGGCACGGGGGCAGTGGTGGTGTGCACCGATGCGACGAAAAGGTGCAGCTCAGGGGCGAAGCTCAGATGAATCTCGGGTCCGTTCACGCCGGACAGCATGCCATCGGGCAGGCCTGGCCAGCCAGCGGATTCCTGCCGGTCAAAGGAGGGACAACCATGCCTCTGGTCCGCCCCGCCATGCCGCAGTGTCGAGCCACCGGCCGGGCGCTGAGCCGCACGCGACCGCGCACCGTCCACCCCGCGGGCCGGCCGGGCCAATGTGTGGACACCGCGGCACTGGTGGTGGCCGGCGAGCTTTTCCGGCCGGGCCGGAGTCCTCCTCAGCAGCTCAAATTGTCGCCAGGTGTCGTCCCCAGGATCTGCACAAAGCTCTGGTAGCTGTTGATCCGGCTCTGCACCTGGCCGGGGTTGCCGCCGTTGCACTCAAGAGCACCGTTGATGCTGCGGATGGTTTCACCGAAACCGGCCCCGCTGACCATGGCCTGGTGCGGGGTCATGGTGCCCGGCCCGGTCTGTGTGTTCCAGTACCAAAGCGCGGTCTTCCAGGCGACGGCGGCGTCCTGCTCCACCAGATAGGGGTTGTTCAGCAGGTCGATGCCGAGCGCATCGCCCGCCGCCTTGTAGTTGAAATTCCAGCTGAGCTGCATCGGACCGCGGCCGTAATACGCCGCCTGACCTGCTGGGCACCCGTACGGCTGACTGGCATCGCAGTAGTGGGGGTAGTTCCCGGTGTTCTGTTCCACCACGTAGACGAGGCCACCGGTCTCGTGACTCACGTTCGCGAGGAATGCCGCGGCCTCCTGCCGCTTCACCGTGTCGCTCCCGGTGTTCGCGAACTCCGGATATGCGCTGAGAGCCGCGGTCAGGCCGCTGTAGGTGTAGAAGGCATTCCGGTTCGGGAACATCTGGTTGAACTGCGCCTCGCTGACGACAAACCCCTCGTCCCGGGCATCAGAACCGCCCGGTACCGCCACACAGCCCTCACAGCCCACTGCGGCTGTCGCAGGCGCCGCCGGAACGACGACGGCCAGGCTCGCGGCGATAGCGGCGGCGCTCAGCAGCGCGGCAATACGTGATCTCATCACGGTGACTCCTTCGCGCGGCCGGACTCCGGACAGGAGGGGCCACGGCGTGTGGGGGGAAGACCTCATGGACGAAGTGCCTGTGCCTGTGCCTCACGAAGCGAACTACATCAGTTGCCGTGTGCGCCGTATCGCCTCAACCGCTGCCCTCGAAGTGCGAGCAAGACGACGACTTCAACTACACCTGGAACTGCGACCGTGACCACCAGAGCCGCGGTCTAGACCAACCCAGGTTATGGCGCACGCATTGAACATGTCCATACCAATGCACCGTCCATCGGCGCTCAGTACTGACACTCAGTGCTGACAGTCAGTACCGACGACTGCATGGCAACTCGCCCCACGGTTACGGCCGTTCCACGCTCCTGCGCGAACGGGCCGGGACAAGCCGGGCCAGACCAGGCCGGGCCGGGCCGGGCCAGACCGGACCATGCCCGCTACATAGCGTCGGACCAGGCGGTGGCGACGCAACAGCGCACGCCCTGTGCGAAAGTGGCCCGATGAAGACAATCGGGTTGCTCGGTGGCATGAGCTGGGAGTCCACGGCGGAGTACTACCGGCTGCTGAACCAGTTGACGCGCGAGCGGCTGGGCGGTCTGCACTCCTCGAAGTGCGTGCTCTACTCCGTGGACTTCGCGGAGATCGAACGGCTGCAGGCCGAAGGACGCTGGGAGCAGGCCGGAGAGATACTGGCCGAGGCCGCCAGGGCGCTGGAGTCGGCCGGCGCGGACATGCTGCTGCTCTGCACCAACACCATGCACAAGGTCGCCGACCAGGTATCCGCTGCCGTGACCGTCCCGCTGCTGCACCTCGCCGACACCACCGCGGACGCCGTACGCACCAGTGGCCTGCGCCGCGTCGGACTGCTGGGCACCGCTTTCACCATGGAGCAGGACTTCTACCGCGGCCGGCTCGAAAGCCACGGACTGGACGTGCTCGTCCCGGACTCCGCCGGGAGAGGCGCCGTCCATCGCGTGATCTACGAGGAGCTGTGCCTCGGCATCGTCCGCGAGGAATCCCGGAAGTCGTTCCAGGCCGTCATCAACCAACTCGTCGACGCCGGGGCCGAGGGCATCGTGCTGGGCTGCACCGAGATCGAGCTGCTCATCGAGCCGGAGCACAGCCCGGTTCCGCTCTTTCCGACCACCCGTCTGCACGCCGAAGCAGCCGTCACGCACGCCCTCGCCGACGCCCCGTAACAGGCCCTTGCCGGCGCCTTGTAGCCCGTACGGCCTAGCGCAGCAGCGCCGCGATGACCGCGGGCCCGAACAACGGCAACGCCCCGAAGTCAGCGAAGGGAAGCTTACGGACGATCAGGGTTGGGAAGTGTGCTGCCGCCAACTCCCCTATCGTCACAAATTATTGGGTCGCGACCGGGTTTGAACTCGCGGCAGGTAGGCTGACGTGGTGTCGCGTAGCGAGTTAGAACGATTGGCCAGAATCCGGATGCAGGTCACCGGTGAGACGCTCGAACGCGCCATGGCCGTACTCGAAGGCCAGACAGCTTTCTCCGCATTGCCCTCCGCGTCCGACGCCGAGCCCGATCCCGCCGAAAGCGTTGAGATCAGCGAGGCCGGCACGGACAGCGAAAGCGCTACGAGCAACGGGGACAGTGAGGCCCGCGTAGTGCCCGAGGTCCGACGGACGCCTCCCAAACGAAACCACCTGCGGGGCCTCTGAGCCGGCGAGCGGCCCCCCGACGCACCATGCCTTGGGCATGCGCCTGGCTCCTGCCCCGGACTCCTCAGCCCCTTGACTCCTCCACTCACCAGCCCCTCCCGGCTCCTTCGCTCCCCGGCCCCCCGGCTCCCGAAGCGGATCGTGCGCCATCAGGACGCCGGCGGCTCGGCGGGGAAGAGGATGGGGCTGAGGAGGTAGGGTGCGCGGCCCGGGATGGGCTCGTTGCCGAGGGAGGGCTGCAGGGCCTCGACCAGTTTCCCGAGGAGTCCGGTGAGTTCGTCCGGGCTGAGCCAGAGGGTGCCCTGGCGATAGGAGACCGAGTCGTCGGCCGGGTTCGCGCCGTCGCGGTCGAGGTAGGCGTTGAATTCGGCGATGAGGACGGCCATGGCGGCCGCGAAGCCGCGGCGGTGGTCGTCCAGGGACATGGCCGCGGCGGCGTCGCCGTCGATCGAGGGACGGTCCTTGCGCAGGCGGTACCGGCGCTCGACCGCGCCGCGCACGCGGTGCTCCCCGGCCACTTCGAGGAAGCCGGCCTCCGTCAGCAGGGCGACATGCCGGTAGACGGTCACCTTCGACACCCCGGGCATCCGGGCACACAGCTCACCCGTGGTGAGCTCACGCCCGCCGGACAGGGCGTGCACCACGCGCAGGCGAACCGGATGGAGAAGCAGATCGACGGTATCCACGCTCCTACTCTTTCACGAATGATACCGTTATCGAAATTGAAATCGTTAGCCGACGGGGGCGAAGATGAGGCAGACGACGGGGCGAGCGGTGTCCGTGAACGGGCGGTCGGTTCATGTGGAGGTGTCGGGCCGGGGCACCGACTGGGTCGTCTTCGAGGCCGGCTCGGGCCAGGGCCGGACCTGCTGGGATGCGGTAATGCCGCTACTGGCCGACCGGGCCCGACTGGTGGCCTACGACCGCGCCGGGTTCGGCCGCAGTGGCCGGAGGTCAGATCAGTTGTCGGTCGATGACATGGCCGCCGACCTGGTCACCCTGGTCGACGCGGTGATACCGCAGCCGGCCGGGGTCGTGCTCGTTGCGCACAGTATGGGCGGGCTGGTAGCGCGCCGCGCCGTGGAGAGCCTGGGCCCACGGCTTCGGGGACTGTTGCTGCTCGACCCGACACCGGAGCGTGCACCCGTCTACGACACGTTCGACCGGACCGCAGTAAAGATCGACCGCGCCATGGCCGTGACACAGGCACTGGTCCGGTTCCGCCCGCTGGCCCGCATGGTCAGCGGAAACGTCCGCCGCCTCTTCCCCGCGGACACCTACGAGACCATGCTCGCCGAGGATTTTGTCCCGGCCGGCATCGCGCAGACGAGGAGGGAGTTCAAGGCCGTAGCCGCGGCCATCCCCCAGTTCCGCGCCGAGCCGCCCGGCCGCCCGACCTGTCCGACGGTCCTGCTCTCGGCATCCCGCCCCGTGAAGGGCCGCGAAAAGCAGCATGCCGTCGTCGCCGAGCACCAGCGACGCTGGACCGAGACGCTGCCGGACGGGCACTTCGAAGAGGTCGACTCGGGGCACCTCATCCAGGCCGAGCAGCCGGCGATCGTCGCGGACCGGGTCACGCACCTCCTCGGCCCGTCACCGGAGCGCCGCACGCCGTCAGGCCGCCGCACCCCATCTGTCTGACGATTCCCCGCCCGCCCACGCAAAACACCGGGCGCTTCTACGAGCCGTCCCGTCTACGAGCCGCCTGCCCGGCCTCTCATCCGTGGCGGGCTCTCTTCGGGCGCGCCCCGCGGGCCGCCTGCCCGGAATGGCCTGGCCCTGCCCCCCGGAATGACACGGATCGAAATCATCTGTGCACATAGCGTGAGAGGCAACGCGCCGTAAATGTCTGCCCCGTAAATATCGGCCCCGCAGGCAGAGGCCCGTAATCATCCGCCCACAGGCATCTGCCCGTAGACATCCGCGGGCCGAACTTCTGACATCTCATGGAGTCAGAGGTCGCGCCAGCAGCGGCGTCTTAAGCATCTGATGTCCCCCGCTGGCCAGCATGCGTACTTCACCCCGGTCACTGATCTCCGCGCGCACGATCCCCGACTCGTCCTCGTAGACCGGGTAGCCGCCCGCTCCTGCGCGCTCGGTGCGACGCACAATCACCACGTCATCCTCGACGGCAGGTGCTTGAAATACCAGCTCATAACATTCCGGATAATCCATCGGGACCTCCCGACACGACTCGGCAGGTGCTCCGGCGTCACTCCCCCACCGCCGCTGCACCTCGGCCCTTCCATCGTCACCCACACCCGTCCGGCGCGCCTGAGGAGGACACAGAGATGACCGGAACCCATGTCGGCGTGCGGGACGGAAGCCACGCGGGGCGGAATCCGTGCCCGGGCGGTATCCACGCTGAGCGGAATCCATGGGAGGCGGAATCCATGCAGCGCGGCCAGGCGAATCGAGGCAAATCGATGCCAGTCCATGTGTCGGCGCATCTGGCCTTGTCATCCGGGCGCGGGCGGGATCAAGGCCGTACCGGCGATGCCGCGCCTCACGCGGCTCCGCGGCCGCCCCCAGGTGCGTGAGCCCCGCTCCCGTGCGCTGTCACGGGAGCGGGGCGGGTCCGAGAAGCGCCAGCAGCTCGGATAGTTACGGGAGCCACGGTAGGGGGCACCACTGACAACGGCGGGTCCGGCGGAGCTCAACAAGGAGTGCGGGCAGAGCCACCTCGCCCAGGAACGATGAGACCGCGATGGCCTGCGCGTGCGGCGACGCCCAGGATGTGGCCACGGCACCGATCGCGACGACGGACTTCAGACCTCACCCGATCGGGGTAGCGCCCGCCCGTCCACGGTGCGATCCTCGTCGGCCTGGGCAGGCCACGAACAGCGGCCGAGCCGGGCCGGAGACGGACAGGTTCCAGTGATTCGAAGGGTGCGAGGGTGGCGGGAAAGCCTTGGTTTTCACTTGCGACGGTGGTTCTGGACTGCCCGGATGCCCATGCGCTTGCCGAGTTCTACCAGCGGCTCCTCGGCTGGGAAGTGAAATCCAGCGAACCGGACTGGGTGCTGCTCAGGGGCCCGGACGGAGGCACGGGGCTCTCGTTCCAGTCCGAGCCTGGGTATCGGGCTCCCATATGGCCGGAACGTCCCCGGGAGCAGCAGAAGATGTTGCATCTCGACATCCGGGTCGATGACCTTGCGGAGGCCGAGGCGTATGCCGTCGCAGCGGGCGCGTCACGGGCCGAATTTCAGCCGCAGGACGATGTCCGGGTGCTTTTTGACCCGGCGGGGCATCCGTTCTGCCTCTTCCTTCATTGAAGGAGGGGGTGGGGTGTTGGTTGGGCAGTGAGCTTTGCGGGGCTTGCCGGACCAGTTAGGGCTGTTGGGGCTGTTCGATCTCTCGGGCTTGTTGGGCCTGCTGGGTCTGCTGGGTCTGATGGGCCTGTCGGGCTTGCTTGTTGAACGGTGCCGGCCTTCAGCAGGGGAAGGGAGGCCTCCTCCGTAACGCCGGGCGACCGCGGAGCGTGTGGGAAGGGACACATGCAGGCAGCGAAGCGCGAACGAAGGGCCGACTGTCCTCGCTGGTCAGGAAGTTGAGGTGGCGTCGGGGCAGCGACTGGGGCGCCCACTGCGGGCCGGGGGACGCCGCGCGCGGGTCTGCGTTGTCAGTGTCTGCCCCTAGCATTGCTCATATGTCCCCAACTCCTTCTGCCCCTACGGGTGCGCCCGTTCCTGCTTCCGAGGCGAACGAATCGATCCGGCGATTTGTACGCGCCCGTCGCGGTATGGCGTGGTCGGCTCAGGACATGGCGGAGTATGCGGTGCTGCTGGAGATCTGGACACTGGCGGTGCGCTCGGAGGTCGTCGAGGCGGCGTAGGCTCGGCGCACGTTCAACTCGGCGGCCTGTGACCGACCTTCCTGGTTCCTGTTACCTGCCGCGCCTCATTTCTTGGCCCCTGGTTCCTGACTCCTGCCACCTGGCTCGTTGGCTGCGGTCTCGTGGGCTCCTGGGCTTGCACCTGGCCAGCAGCAATCCGTGGCACGCCCGCCCAGTGGACGATCTCCGGTGAACGAGCAGATGCCAAGGCTGCGTTAGTGGTGCGTTAGTCGATCGGCAGCGGCCGGCACCACCCTGGAGCCCGTCCCGCTCATGACGGCGGCACCCACGCCATGTCCCAAGCCCATGGCGAAACCAACGCGCACAGCCACGCCCAGGCCCACGCAGCACCAGCGCGATGCCGCAGCAACGCTGTGGCGGAAGAGCAGAGTGCAGACAAGGGGCAGAAAAGGGGACTCATGTCCTGGAACAAAGCCTCGGAGGACGACGCAGCCATCAGCAGCGCCACGGCGTCCCCCACCACCGTAGGCTCCGCCTTACACCGTGGGCGCCGGATCGTTGCCGCTTCGCTGATCGCCGTTGCCGCACTCTCCTTGACCGCCTGTGGCAGCGACGGTGACACCACGAAGGCGAGCACCAAGGTCTCGTCACGGCCCGATGCCAAGGATCTGGCCAAGGAGGCCGCAGCCCTCGGCAGGGCAGCCGACGAACCGGAGCCCAAGGACAAGTCGGCACCGAGCCAGAAGCCATCCGACGCCGGAAAGAGCCACGGTGGCGGCTCCGCGGCAGGCGGCGGCAAGACGAGTCGCGGCAGCGGGACGAGCAGCGGGAGCGGAACGGGGGGCAAGGGCAGCACGAGCGGTGCCGGCTCAGATTCCGGCTCTGCGGCCGGTAGCGAGTCTACGCCGGACGGCAAGAGCGTGAGCGGCACCTGGAACGGCGTCCTCAAGTACCTGGCTCCCGGCAAGATGACCGTGGCCCCGGCCTCCGGAGCCGAGCAGGGCTTCTCCATCGGCCCGGAGACCAAGGCCCTGGGGGCCGCTGCCATGTGCGGTGGGCCGGACGGCGGCGTCACGATGGACGAGAGCGGTTACGGCACCTCCCCGTGCACCGAATCGCAGTTGGACGAGGCCGCCAGGATGAACTCCCTCGAGGTCCGGGTCACCGTCGAGGACGGCATAGCGACGACGGTCGCCGAGCATTACCACCCCTGAGCATCGAGAGGATACGGAAATCCGGCCAACTCCTCTGACCAACCCGGCCGTTCATCCCCGAGAGCGCTGACCAGCCCGCCGCCGTGGCCCTCCCCCGTCCACGGCGGCAGCAGCTTGTTGGGCCATCACCCCGGCGCAGTGGCTTCCGGGGCCGAACGGCAGGAAGCTTGCCCCTCAGCTCGGCGACGCCGAAGGCTCGCCCCCGAGCCAAAGCCGGAGGGCGCGCGCGTCGCCTCTTCCTCGCTGGAGGACCCATGCGCATGCGCACCAGAGCCGCACACCGCACCGTTGGGACCGTGGCCCTCGCTTCTGCCCTGGCGGTCGGACTTCTCGTCTCGGCACCCGGCATGAGCCAGGGCGCCACGAGCCGTCGCGCCGGAACCCACCACGCCGCCGGAGCAGGACACGCCACGGGAGCAGGCCACGTCGCCAGTGCGAATCCCCTGGCCCATACGGGTCAGCTGACCGATACGGGACGCCTGGACAGTACGCGTCGCCTGGCCGACAGCCCACCGGTTCATGCGGTGTCCGAGCCCGGCGCGCCCGAGACCATCTCGACGGGCTGGACCGTTCCCTGGGGTCTGAGCTGGCTGCCGGAAGGTTCGGCCCTGCTTACCGAGCGCGATACGTTCAAGGTCTACACGCTCACCCGGAGCGGTACGAAGCGGCTGGCCGGCGAGGTTCCGGACGTCGTCACCACCGGCGGCGAGGGCGGCCTGCTGAGCATCGCCGTATCGCCGTCCTGGAAAACCGATCACTACGTGTACGTGATGCACACCGCCGCCGAAGGCAACCGCATCGCGCGCATGACCTTCGACGGCAGCACCCTCAGCGGCTACCAGGTGGTGGTCGACGGCATCAAGAAGAACACGTACCACAACGGCGGGCGCATCAAGTTCGGCCCCGACGGCTACCTCTACGCCACCACGGGCGACGCCCAGACGCCCGATCTCGCCCAGGACAAGAGCTCCCTCAACGGCAAGATCCTGCGGATGACCCTCGAGGGAAAGCCGGCTCCCGGCAACCCTTTCCGCTCGCTGGTCTACTCCTTCGGCCACCGTAACCCCCAGGGCCTCACCTGGGATGTCCAAGGCCGCTTGTGGGAAGCCGAGTTGGGGGACAGCAAGTACGACGAGCTGAATCTCATCGAGCCGGGCAAGAATTACGGCTGGCCCCGGTGCGAGGGCAGGTGCTCGACCTCCGGGATGACCGACCCCAAGTGTCAGTGGCCCGTCGCGGAAGCCTCCCTCAGCGCGGTCGCCTACGCCGACGGGGCGATCTACATGGCCGCCCTGCGCGGTGAACGCCTGTGGCGCATCCCGGTCGACGGCAGCAGCGCGGGCACCCCGAAGGCGTACTACACCCACGACTACGGACGGCTGCGTACGGTCGAGTCCGTACCCGGTACACAGTCCCTCTGGCTGACCACCACCAACGCCGACAACAACGGCAATGGCGAGGCGGGCTCCGACAAGGTGTTCCAGATCGACCTGAGGTAGCTCCCCAGTGGGCAGCACGGTCGACGTGTCGGTCGGCGTGTCGGCCGTCGCCCGTACGGCGGGGCGACACGCCGGTGGCCGGAGTGCCGTAGGTGAGGGTGGCGCCGATGGGGCTACGGGGCGATGTGGGGCGAATGGCTGGAGCCGTCGGCTGTGGCCGACCGCGGCGCAACCGTGACGTCCGATTTCCGCCAGCCGCGACGCGGTCGAGCCCGCAGACTCGGGAAGTGAAAGCACCCCACGCGAACGAGGAGAGCGCCATGACCTCCCCCGCGGCATCCACCGCCACCACCTGCTACACCACGCTCGACAGCCCCCTGGGCGCGCTGCTGCTCGTCGGCCAGGAATCGTCCACCGCACCCGGCGGCACCGCTCTGACCTCCCTCTCCATGCCTCAGCAGCGGGGCGCCGCCGCCGTACAGCCGCACTGGCGCCGCGATTCCCGTCCCTTCACCGAGGTCGTACGCCAGCTCCGCGCCTACTTCACCGGCGAGCTCTTCCGCTTCACGCTCGAATTCCGCACCACCGGTACGGAATTCCAGGAGCGCGTATGGCAGGCCCTGGAAGCCATCCCGTACGGCACCACGACCACCTACGGCCGACTCGCCGAGGGCCTCGGCGTGTCGCGGGCCGACGTACGGGCTCTGGGCGCGGCGATCGGGGCGAATCCCCTGCTGATCGTGCGCCCCTGCCATCGTGTGATCGGCGCGGATGGCTCGATGCGCGGCTACGCGGCAGGGGTCGAACACAAAACCGCGCTGCTCACGCACGAGGGCACCCTTCAGCCGACGCTGATCTGAGTCCGGCCTCGCCCGGTATCCCTTCGATCATGACCTCTCCCCTCATTTCCCCGGCGGAGACGGCCGCATACGGCGACCTCCCCGCCCCCGCTCCGCACTCCGACGCCGAACTCACCGCCCTGCTCGGCCTGTTGACCGCGCCCGGGGCTCGTATCGCCACGGTGGTCGTCGGGCACAGCCGGGACACCGCGTCGCGGTCGGCAGCGGCGGCATTCGCCGAAGCCTGGCGTGCCCTCGGGCGTCTGCCGGTGCTCGCCGTGGTCGACTGGCCGGAGTCCGCCGCGTCCTGGCTCCGGGCCGCGCGCCGGTTCACGGCCGAGGAGCCTGACGCCTGGGTGGTGGCCGCCGCGCCTCTCGGCTGGGCCCAGATGAGCCGCCGGCTGCGTCACAGCACCGACTGGGACCCGACGCGCACCTACGGCTTCGCGGCTCTCGGCGACTCCCGCATACCCGCCCTGGCCGGGCCGGCGACGCTGCAGGGCATGCGCGGTGCCGCCGCCGACGGCAGCACTTGGACCGTCGACCGCGCCTGGGTCACCCACCGGCTACCGGCCCGTCCGCCGACGGCTCGCCCCCGTGGCACGCTGTAATCAGCGAGCGACAAGGCAAGGCAAGGCAAGGCAAGGCAAGGAGTACATGAGCACGCCACTTCCCGGCTTCGAGGACTTCGAGGGCTTCGGGGAACCAGAACCTGGGGCCCCCGGAAGGCGTGTGCCCAACGACTCCGGCAGCAGCGGTACGAGCCCCGGCGCGGCCCCTCCTCTGGGGCGTCTACAAGGGCTCCTTCAAGATCTCCCTCACCCCGCCCCAGCCGCCCGGGGCCAGGCCCCCTCAGGCAGCGGCCGAGAGATCGCCCCCGGTGCCGTCCATGTCCCCGGCTGGCTGACCATGGCCCAGCAACGCGAGCTCGTCACCGCGTGTCGCGACTGGGCGCGCGGCCCGGCCCCGATCCGGCACACCAAGCTACCGCGTGGCGGTGTGATGTCCGTCCAGACCGTGTGCATCGGCTGGCACTGGCAGCCGTACGCGTACACCCGCACCGCCGATGATGTAAACGGCGCCCGAGTAGCCGAATTCCCTGACTGGATGGTCGAGTTGGGCCGTCGTGCGGTGGCCGAGGCGTATCAGGATGCCGCCGCGGGCGACGACTACACGCCGGACACCGCACTGATCAACTTCTACGACGGCCAAGCGAAGATGGGCATGCACCAGGACAAGGAGGAACGCTCCGACGCACCGGTGGTCTCCCTCAGCATCGGCGACACCTGCGTCTTCCGGTTCGGCAATACGGAGACGCGCACCAAGCCGTACACCGACATCGAGCTGGCCTCCGGTGATCTCTTCGTCTTCGGCGGACCGTCCCGTTTCGCGTACCACGGAGTGCCCAAGGTCAGGCCGGGCACCGGCGACCCCGCGTCCGGCCTGACCGCCGGGCGCCTCAACATCACCATGCGGATGACCGGACTCGACGGATAGCTGCCGCGCGCGAGGCAGACTGGACTCATGTGCCGCAGCATCAAGACGCTCCGTCCGCCCGCCACCCCCGAGGTCACCGACGAGGACATCCGGGCCGCTGCCTTGCAGTACGTCCGCAAGGTCTCCGGATTCCGCGCCCCGGCCGCACACAACCGCGAGGTGTTCGACCAGGCCGTGGACGCCGTAACGGCCGCGACCCAGGAACTCCTCGACGGCCTCCAGATCCGCGGCTCCACCGCCCGCCGGTCCTCCCGCCCCTGAGCCGCCCCTCGACCAGCACCCGGCTCGCCCGCTGGATCACCGGCTGCTTCACCGGCTCCACTGCCAGCTGAAACACCGGCGACAGCACCAGGCGCGCACTCGGCGACGGCTTCACCTCTGGGCGATCGCGCGGACACCGACCGTACGCAGAGGGGGGCAAGAAGGGGGAACACGAGGAAAGGGGCAGGTCCTCCGACCCTCGTATACGCAATGCGCGTACACAATGCCCGGCCCCGGGCCTCTCCCGGGGCCGGGGGCGGTCCGGCACGCAAGAGGGCCGGGGCGGGTGAGCCCGCGGGGCAGCGAGGGCCCTCCTCATGCCTAGCGTGCGCCGGCGGGCCCCCGCCAGTCCGCATGCCGGATACGGGAGATCTCCCGCACCCCACCGACCGTGCCCCATTCGTCCTTCCCCAGCCGCGACAGAGGCCTCAGCCGCGAGATCTCGGGGTGGCCGTCGACCAGCACGTCCGGCGAGACGGCCGCATGCACCACGCGACCGAACACGACGGTGGAATCTCCGATGCCCAGCGTGCTGTGCACCTCGCACTCCAGCGCCACCGGCGAGCCCGCCACCCGCGGAGGCTTGACTCGCAAGCTCTGCTCGACTTCGATCCCGGCCGCCTCGAATTCACTCACCCCGTGCGGGAAATCGGTGCCCGTGTCATTGATCTGCTCGAAGCTCTCCTCCACCGCAAGGTTGACGACGAACTCCCCGGTCGCCTCGATATTGCGCAGGGTGTCCTTGCGTCCGACGGAGCTGAACTGCACAACGGGCGGCGCGACACTGGCGATCGTGAAGAAGGAATGGGGTGCGAGGTTGTGCGTCCCGTCCGCCGAAGTGGTCGACACCCAGGCGATCGGTCGCGGCACAACCACCGCGGTCAGGAGCTTGTAGAACTCGTTGCGGGACATGGCAGCGGGATCAAAGTCGGTACGCATGGTGATCAGTATCCAGGAGGCGGCCGCGGCCCCTACAGCGGATCCACGGCACCACCGAACCCCTGAGTTCGGCGGAAAGTGCCCGGTATCGGAGCCGACGAGCACCAGGAGCCGACACCATGACGACAGCCGTGACTGTCTGGGAGGACTTCGACGTCCCCGCGCACACCCGTGGGGGCCAGGTCACCCTCAACCTCTACGACCACCTGGCTGCCTACGCCCCCAAACGGCCAGGAGCCTACCTGCGCATCTCCTCCGACCGCTTCGGCCTCGAAACCGGCGTCGACCGCCAGCTCGAAGACGCCCGTGCCGCCGGGGCCCTGGCCTGTGCGTTCCATGCCCGCGCGACCACCGCGACGATCCGCGACCACCTGATCAACGTGCCCACACGCCTGGCCCGCACGGCACGCCGCCTCACCCTCCACCTGCCCCAACACTGGCCCTGGGAAAGCGAGTTCATCCAGCTATTCACCGCCACGCATGCGCCACCACCAGTCGGCTGACGCTCCCTGAAACGACCCGCCCGAGAGGGCCCGACACCTGTAGAAACGTGGAAAAGCTGGGGCAGACCACCCGACACCCGACACCCGAAACCACCGGTCAACTCTGCGAGGACCCAAAACCCGCCGAACCCCTCACCCCGAAATCAACCCGGTGGATCCAGGCTCAGCAGTACGGCTCCCAGAGCTCGTACTCCAGGGCGTCGGAAATCGCGGGCGAGGTGTCGCGGAACTGGGCGAGCAGGGCACGGTTGTGCTCGCGGATCTCCTCGTCGTACCCAGCCAGCGGGCTGTCCTCGGACAGATCCAGCAGCCACAGCGGCCGGAGCGTCGCACCGCGCAGCGCCTTTCCTTCGGCGGTCTCGGTGCCCGCGTGCAGCCAGCGCACTCCCGGAAGCCGCGCCGACATGTAGTAGGTGAGGTTGAAATACTCGGCGGCCGAGGCGAGTTGGTCGTAGTCGAAGCCGAGCGCCCGCAGGTAGACGGTGTCGCTTCGGCGGAAGTACATGCAGAAGCCGACGGGCGGCTCGCCGGGACGCGAGCACAGCACGACTTCGGCGCGCGAACCAGCGAGTTCACCCTGCTTGCGGAAGGACTCGGCCATCGGGGCCACGTCGACGGTCCTGCCGTAGCGCGCGAGCGAACAGGCCAGCAGCCGGGCGACGTCCCGCCAGCACTCGGCGAGCGTCCGGTGCTCCACCTCGTACCCGACCTTCTCGAACTTCCGTACCTCGCTGCGGATACGGCGGGCCCGGTGCGCCGACAGCGATTCCAGCCAGGCGTCGTAGCCGCCGGGCGGGATCTCGATCCAGGCGTCGGCCGTCAGCGCGACAGGGGCGGTCCGTACCCCCGCCGCGCGCAGCGCCCGCACGTCCTCGGTGGTCAGGTACATCGCCACGCGGGCGATCTTCGACTCCTCGTGCAGGGGTGAGCGCAGCGCGCGGACCGCGTCGAGCACCGCGGCGGCGGCCTCGGTCCGATCGGTTCCCTCTCCGGTCAGCAGATGCGCCAGGTAGCCTCGGCGCTGGCCGATGAGCAGGCCACCGGGCTCGGGCGCCGGCAGACCGCGCGCGGCGAGCAGCTCGTGCCACCGAAGCTGCGGGGTGGGCTCGTCGGTCACCGCCGCCACGGGGATCGCGGCCCGGCCGCCGCCCGGGGTCTCCACGTGCAGACCGCCGGAGACCGACCCGGGGTCGAGGGCGCACAGCCGCAGCCACAGCGCCGACGAGTAGAACCTGCCGTCGGCGAGCCGGTCCCACTCGGCGTCCCCGAGCCCGCCGATGGCGTCGGCGAAAGTGTCCGTCATGGCGGTCATGGCACCTCCCCTTGGTCTTCGGCGGAACAGCTACGGCGACCAGGACGGGCGCCGCGGGGCCCCCGGGCCCCGGCCGGGCCCGGCCGCGTTCCACGGGCATCCGCCGCTCGTGAGGGCCAGGAACAAGCGTCCCGCATGACTGCGGAGCCGTTCCTTTCAGGTCTGCTGTCATTGCAGATTAATACAGATGTTCCGCGCCCGAAGGGGCCGTTGAGCGGGAATTGAGCCGCAATTGAGTCACGCGGGAGATCGGGGTGAAACGGTGATTTCTGCGGGCCGAGATGTCCCGTCACCATCGAGCACGAGTGGAGCCTTCATGTCGGCGGAACGGGTCACAGCCCAGTACAACGAGGAATTCCACACACCGGACAGCGAGTTGCCCTCGGTCGCCCGGTACGTCAAGGATTTCCCGACGCTCGCACCGTGGAATGTCGAGTTCTTGGCCAGGCCCCTCTTCGTGGCCGAGCGTGAGATTCGCGAGTTTGCCGATGACCTGCGGCACCTCATCGACATGCTCTTCTCTCTGCCGGACCGGATGTTCGGCGGCGATCTGGAGGCATTCCGGTCGGTGCTGGGAATCAGCGACGACCGTTGGGAAGCGATTCGGCGGTTCGGTGACCTGCTGCCGCCCCATTACGGCCGGGCCGACATGTACCACGACGGGACCTCGTTCAAGCTCCTTGAGTTCAATCTGGGAAGCGAGGCGGGCGGCTGGGGATTCGCGGGGGAGATCTCCCGCGCGGCGATGGAGGTCGACGCCTTCGCTGGCTTCGCGCGCCGGAACCGGCTTGGTTACGTACATCCCGTCCGCGCCGCGGTGGAGGCCCTGCGCCGCTTCGGCGCCCGGGTGGCACCCGGCCGTGAGCCGGTGGTGGCCCTGCTGGAGTGGCGTGGCGGTCTGAAAGACTACGGCGAGCACTGGGCCAACTTCCAGTCCGCACTGCGCTGGGCGGGCCTCGACATCCTGGTGGCCGAGGTCTCCGACGTGCACGAACGCGAGGGGGCGCTTTACCTCGGGGACACGAAGATCGACGTGGTCTACCGCACCTTCGTCCCGGACCAGATCGCCGAGGAACCTGACGGCTGGGACCTGGTCGCACCGCTGCTGCGTGCGCACGGGGCCGGCGGGACGCTGCTCTGGACCCCCCTGTCCAGCAACATGTTCGCCAACAAGTCCTGTATGGCGCTGCTTTCCGATGCGGCGCGGCGGCGCGATCTCAGCGAGGACGAGTGCCGGCTCGTCGACCGGGTGTTGCCCTGGACCCGCCTGATCAACACCGAAACGCTCAAGACCGACACCGACCTCGTCGACGAATGCCTGGAGCGGCGCGAGCAGTTGATCCTGAAGGTCAACGCACGCGGCGGCGGAGTCGGCGCTGTCGTGGGCTGGGAGACGGACGACGCCACGTGGCGGCGGGCTCTGGAGGACTCGGCCGCGGAGGGATGTGTCGTACAGCAGAGAGTGGTACCGCGGTCTGAGTTCGTGGTGGACCCGGTGACCGGGGAAACCGAGGAGTGGCAGGCGGTCTATGGCATGTTCTACACGCCGCAGGGTTGCGCGGGAACGTTCGCCAAGGCGGTGCCGGCCGGTGCGAGCAGCATCATCTCCGTCGGGCCGCCCGCGAACGCGCGCATCGCGGCCGTATTTCATCAGAGCGAGCTGCCCGTGTGGGGCGAAGTGCCCGCCGACACAGCGAAGTAAAGAGACGTCATTGCCGCGGAACTCCCCCACCCCCTCGACGTGGCGGCAGATTCAGACGGCCTGGGGTCTGCCGGACCTCGCGGGGAAAGGCCGGTTCGTCGCGGCCAATCTGATCGGCAGTCTGGGAAACGGGCTGGTGGGGGCGTTCACCGTCGTCTTCCTCGTGAAGACGACGTCGCTGTCACTGGTAGCCGTCGGCGCCGCGCTGACCGCCGGCCAGCTGCTTGTTCTGCCCGTTCCGTTCTTTATCGGGCCCCTGTTGGACAGATACGGTCCGCGCACTGTGGTCGCTGTGGGTAACTGGATTTCGGTGGTCGGTTTCATCGGTTTCCTGTTCTCGCACGCGGCCTGGCAGATCGTGCTGTGGCAGCGGTGCTGCTCGTCGTCTACGCGGTGAACTACCTCGAAGTCGGCGCCTGGATCGTCGGCGTGCTCGTCGCGCTGAACGCGGCCATGGTCGCGCTGCTCCAGACGCTCGCCAGCCGGTGGATCGAAGTCCGCAGGCCGGTGACGGTGCTGGTGCTGGCCCTGCTGTTCAACGCGGCCGCGTTCGTCGTCTTCGGCACGCTGCTCGTGCTGCCCGGCTGGGCGATGATCGCCGGGCTGCTGATCGCGATGGTGCTGTACACCGCGGCCGAGATCCTCAGCTCGCCGCCGACCAGCGAACTGAGCGTGGTGATGGCTCCCGAGCATCTGAGGGGCCGCTATCTGGGCGTCTACCAGATGTCCTGGTCGGTCGGCGGCGCCGTCGCCCCGGCGCTGCTCACAGCGCTGTTGGCGGGCGGTGCGGCGCTGCCCTGGGTGTTCCTCACCGCGATCAGCGTGCTGGCCGTACCGCTCGTGCTCGGACTGGACCGGGAGCCCGCGCCCACGAGTGAGGCCGACACGGTGTCGGCCTCGTCGACTTCGTCTCGTCCGACGACGTCACCACCCGGGCAGGGCGGACAAGCCCATTGATCGATGTCCCTGTCGTCGACCGCCTGACTGCCGAATTGCTTGATCAGAGTTGCGTGGGTGCTCACAGATGCAGAAATCCAACGAGAAGGCGAACAAGAAGGCGTCTGCATGCGAGACGTGTGGGGAGCGCATACAACGCGTCGAGGGCAAGAAGTCGACACACAACCGCTATTGCTCGAATGCCTGCCGGCAACGCGCTTACCGGCGCCGCGTCAAGGACGGCACACCTCTGGCCGGCGCCAACGACGCGACTCAACTGAGCAGTTTCATCGGCCGCGAGCACGACCTCGTCGAATTGCGTCGCATTCTCCGTACCACCAGGCTCCTCACCGTGACCGGACCGCCCGGCGTCGGTAAGTCCCGGCTCGCGACGGAACTCGCGAAGAAGGAACAGCGCGTCGGCCACCGCAACACCGTGTTCATCGATCTCCGCACTCCGGAAATGGCCGGTTCCGATCCCCGGCGGGCCGTCGCGGCCCTTGAGGCGGCCATTGAGGACCAGATCGCGCCGACGATCCGGCGCACGGCCTGTCGCGCCGATGAACAGCGCGTCCTGCTCGACAACTGCGAGCACGTACTGGAGACAAGCGGCGCGGCGATTGTCGACCTGCTGTTCCGATTCCCGGGACTACGCGTGATCGCCACCAGCCGGGAGCCGTGGCGCATCTCCGGTGAGGCCGTCTACCGACTCCCCGGACTCTCCCTGCCCGGCGCCGCCTCCGTCGAGTCGCCGGAGAGCTACCTACGGGCGGACGCTGTACGGCTTTTCGTCGAGCGGAGCAGCGCGGTCAACCACGAGTTCCGGCTGAACGAGGAGAACTCGGAGGACGTCAGAGCTGTCTGCACCGCACTGGACGGCATCCCGCTGGCTCTCGAACTCGCAGCCCAGCTCGCCCGCGCGCTCCCCGTGGCCGAGATCAGGGAGCGCCTCAAGGAACCGCTGTCCCTGCTGAATCAAGGCTGGCGGACCGCCGACCCCCGACACCGCAGCTGGCGTGCGGCGTTACGGTGGAGCTACGACCACCTCAGCGCCGATGAACAGCGACTGTTCCGCCGTCTGTCGCTGCTGCCCGGCATCAACAGTGTCGAGGCGGCGACGGTGGCGTACGGCGGCGATCCCGCCGACGCCGAGACGGTCCCCGACCTGCTGATCAGCCTAGAGGCGAAGTCGCTGGTTGTCGTCCGCACGCGCGGACCGCACCGGCCCTCCGGTTACCAGGTGCCGAACTCCGTCGGCAGCCTCGGCCGACACCACCTGACCGCCTCCGGAGAGGAGGAGGGAGTGCTGAACCGGCTGGCGGACTGGACGGCGGCCCGCGCGAGAACGCTGAACGACGAACTGGTGCTGTCCCCTGGGGCGGTGTACCAGTTGTCCGACGAGCGCGACATCATCCGCCGTCTATTGTCGTGGCTGGCTACCACCGACGACGAGAGGCAGCTCTCCTTGTCCTGGGCGCTCGCCGCCGCAGAGCTGGCGTCCGGTGAGAACGTGGGCGATGTCCTGGAGAGAATCCAGCACACGCTGGCGGTCACCGAGACCTCCTCCGCACGCCGCCACCACGCGCTGGCGGGAGCGCTCACGCTTGCCTGCTGGTATGGGCACGGTCGGCAGGCCATGAATCTCGTCGGGAAGACCGTGGCCGTCGCGCGCCGCTCCGGTGACGACGTACAACTGGCCCGGGCCGCGCTGCTGTCGAGCCTTGCCAACGAGATGTACGGCGACCGTGAGGCCGCGTATCGCGACCTCGATGTGGCTCTGGGCGTCGCGAGACGTGGTGCGGAGGAGGTCCCGCTCGCCGTCTGCCGGGCGCATCTGGCCCGGCACCTGCTGCACCGCGGCCGCTGCGGCCTGGCCGCTGTGCTGCTGGAGAAGACCCTTCCCGTGTTGCGGGCGTCGGCACCGCCGGAACACCTCAGCGCCGCCCTGATCACCGCTGGTGCCCTCGCGCTGGAGAACGACGACCTGCCCAAGGCCGAGGGGTTCTTCCAGGAGGCCCTGGACTCCGCGTTCCGGCCCGGTGCCTACGACGGGATTCTCGGGCTTGCCCTCTGCGCGGCGCGGAGCCATGACTTCGAGCGCGTGCTCAAGCTCATGACCACCACTGAGGGCAGGCCCTCCACGGTGCTGCGCTTCTTCCCGGCCTGGCGTAAGGAGCTCGTCGAGGCCTACGGTGCCGCCACGCGCATCTTGTCGAAGGGACGGGTCGTCGCGGCACTGGCGTCGGCCCGCGGTCTCGGCCTCCGGCAGAGTGTCGTGCTGACCCGCGCCGACGCCGTTCCCTCCCCGCCGACCGGGGACGACGACCTGCTGACGGCGCGTGAGTGGGAGGTGCTTCAGTTGGTGATGGAAGGACTCGCCAACTCGGAGATAGCCCATCGGATGCACCTCTCCGTGCGGACGGTGGAAACGCACATCCGCAACATCCGGTCCGTCCTGCAACTGCGCTCCCGCGCGCACATGGCCGCCTGGGCCGCCCGCCACCACCCCGAACTCGTTCGCCGACGTCAACAAGACCGCCCACCTGGGATCGCGGTATGACGCGAGTGGAGTCTCCGAGACGGTCCGCGCGTCGGGATCTGGCAGCGGTGGACAGCTGCGAGTGCTTCCGACCGCAGCGCGGGCCGCGCCGCCAGGGATCGCCTCCTGGCCATTGACCGCCCCTCCCGGAACAGCGTGCTCCCCGCGTTACGACACGGCCGGGGCCACCGCCCGCTCTCGTAACGGGGGCGATCACCGGTCCCCCGGGAGCGAGCAGCGTCGAGAGTGACGGCATGGAACTCGCGATGGCGGAATTGACCCGCGCGCTACAAGACCCCCTGCTCGACGCGATGAACTTCCTCAACGAGGTCGCCGAGCGGTTCCCCGACGCCATCTCCTTCGCGGCGGGACGGCCGAACGAGCGATTCGTCACCGCCGACGACACCGCGAACGACCTGCGTGCGTTCCGCACCTACCTGACGGCGCACTCGACCCGGCCCGAGCATGAAGTCATCAGAGCCCTGTTCTCGTACGGGCCGGCCAAGGGCATCATCAACGACCTCGTCTGCCGGTACCTGCACGTCGACGAGGGCATCGAGACCGTTCCCGAAGCGGTCGTCGTGACCGTCGGCGCGCAGGAGGCGATGGTGCTGGTCCTGCGCGCGCTGTGCCGCGACGCCGCCGACGTCGCGCTGGCGGTTGCACCGACGTACGCGGGTTTCACAGGAGCGGCCAGCGTGGTCGGTATGCCCGTTCTCCCTGTTTCCTCGGGTGACGACGGAGTCGACCTCGACGATCTGGAGGCCGTTCTCGCCACGGCCCGCGCGGCCGGTCTTCGGCCTCGCTGCCTCTATGTCATCCCCGACTTCGCCAATCCCACCGGGATGTGCCTGCCGATCGCCGAGCGGCGTCGGCTGCTCGAGGCCGCCGAACGCAACCGGCTGCTGATCGTCGAGGACAACCCGTACGGCATCTACGCAGGTCACGGCGAGCGGCTCCCCACCCTCAAGTCCCTCGACGAGGGCGGCCAGGTCGTCTACATCGGTTCCTTCGCCAAGTCGGTGATGCCGGGCGCCAGGGTCGGGTATGTGGTCGCCGATCAGGCGGTGACCTCGGGCGGGCGCAGGACCGGCCTGCTGGCCGACGAACTCGGCAAGATCAAGAGCATGATCACCCTGAACACATCCCCGGTGAGCCAAGCGGTCGTCGCCGGTCGTCTCCTGGCCCACGACTTCAGCCTCGTCCGAGCCAATGAGCGGGTGACCGCCACATACCGGGACAACCTGGACCGGCTGCTGCGCGGGCTGCGAGTACGGTTCGGCGGCGACGGCGCGCAGGCCGTGCACTGGACCAGGCCGGTCGGCGGCTTCTTCGTCATGCTGCACGTTCCGTTCCGGGCGGACGAGGCCTTGCTGGAACACTCGGCTAGTCGTCACCAGGTGCTCTGGACACCGATGAGCCAGTTCTACCCCGGCTCCGATGCGGGCGCCCGCAGCCTGCGCCTGTCGTGCAGCGCGCTGCGGCCCCAGGACATCGAACCCGGCCTGGACCGGCTCGCGGCACTTGTGGCCGAGCAGAGCTCAGTGGTCGCGTCCTGACGCCGACGCCGGCCCCGGACGGGGCGGTGGATCTCGCGGACGACTGCCCAGCATCCGTAACAGCGGCTTCTGCGGATCCGGTCGACTCCTGGTCCGCACAGCATGGACGTACTGAGCTGACACGAGGAGAGAACACCGTGATGCCTGTGCTGAAAGATCTGAGTGTTGACCATGTCCGGTTCGCCGTCGTGGACCTCGACACCGCGACCGATGTCTGGGTGAAGCGTTACGGCATGAGTGTGTACGCCCGCTCCGCCGACTCGGCGTCCAGCGCGGGTGTGGCCACCGCGGCGGTAGGGACAGCGGAGATCAGGCTGGTGCTCACTGCCGCCGACGGAGCGGACCACCCGGCCGCGGCGTATGTGGCACTGCACGGCGACGGAGTGTCCGACATCGCACTCCGCACCTCCGACGCGGCAGCGGCCTTTCGTACAGCCGTCCGACGCGGCGCGCAGCCGGTGTCGCCCCCGGCCGACCACGACGGGATCATCTGTGCGACGATCTCCGGCTTCGGTGATGTGGTGCATACCTTCGTCGAGCGTCCGAACGCCCTGGACTCACGTACCCTGCCGGGACTCGTTCCGTCCGGCGAACCAGTCAAACCCGGCGCGGACAACCACTTGGACACGGTTGACCACTTCGCGGTCTGCGTCGAGGCCGGCCAACTGCGCCCGACGGTGGACTACTACAAGCAAGTCCTCGACTTCCGCGAGGTGTTCACCGAACGCATCATCGTCGGCGAGCAGGCGATGGACTCCATTGCCATACAGAGCCGCTCCGGTGAGGTCACCTTCACGGTCATCGAACCCGACCTGACACGGCAGCCCGGCCAGATCGACGCGTTCATCAAGAACCATGGCGGCGCCGGGGTGCAGCACATCGCCTTCAGTACCCGCGACATCACCCGGGATGTGGAAAGGCTGCGCGACACCGGCGTCCGGTTCCTCGAAACACCCGGGAGTTACTACGACATGCTGCCCGAGCGGCTGACACCCACCCGGCACGGTGTCGAGCAGCTGAGGGCTCTCGACATCCTCGCCGACGAGGACCCCGACGGCCAGCTCCTGCAGATCTTCACCGGCTCCGTCCACCCGCGCAACACCCTGTTCTTCGAGCTCGTCGAGCGGCTCGGCTCACGGACCTTCGGCAGCGCCAACATCAAGGCACTGTACACAGCGGTCGAACGGCAGCGCGCCGCGGACGACGACCGCCGGTGAGGTCGGGCCCGCGCCACCCGATTGGGCCACGGCGCGCAACGCACACCGACGGCCACGCCCCCACCGGGCCGCGAGGTCACCACCTGAGCAGGGCTGTACGAGAAAGAGTCCCCCAATGAGCAGCACCGGCGCCGGACCGGGCGTCACTCCACCCTGGACCCGCGTGACGGAGGCCGAGCAAGCGGCCCGCGACCGGCTTCCGGCGGACATCTGGGACTTCGTCGCGGGAGGCAGCGGGGACGAGTCCGTCCTGACGGGCAATCTGACCGAGCTGAACCGAATCACCGTGGTACCGCGTGTGCTGAACGGGCAACCGGGCGGTGTGCGGCTGGCGCGGCAACTCGGGCGCAGCGAGACCCGGATGCCGGTGGTGATTGCCCCAATGGCCTACCAACGACTCGTCCACCCACAGGGTGAACTCGCGGTGGCCGAGGCTGCGCGCGCGGAAGGCATTCCGTACGTTGTGCCGATGCTCTCCAGCCACCCGCTGGAGAAGATCGCGGACGTGGGCGCGACACTGTGGTTCCAGCTCTACTGGCTGCGCGACCGGGGAGTGCTGCTCGACCTGGTGCGCCGGGCCGAACAGGCCGGCTGCCGGGCCATCGTCATCACGGTGGACGTCCCCGTCATGGCCCGACGGCCGCGCGACCTGCGCAACGGATTCGCCCTGCCTGCCGACGTCACCGCCGGCAACCTCGACGACACCGGCCCAACCACCCACACCCGGGTGCCGGGCGCCTCAGCCGTGGCGACCCACTCCGCGGTCGCCTTCGATCCGGCGGCCTGCTGGTCCGACCTGGAGTGGCTGCGCGCCCAGACCGAACTGCCGTTGGTGGTCAAGGGGATTCTCGACCCCCGCGACGCCGTGCGGGCGGCCGAGCGTGGGGCCGACACGGTGGTCGTCTCTAACCACGGCGGCCGTCAGCTACCCGCGGCCGTGCCGAGCTGCGCCGCGCTGCCCCCGGTGGTCGAGAGACTGGCCGGCCGCTGTGAGGTCCTGCTGGACGGCGGCGTGCGCACGGGAGCAGATGTCCTGCGTGCTCTGGCCCTGGGCGCCGACGGTGTGATGTACGGCCGTCCGGTGCTGTGGGGCCTCGCCGCGGACGGCGGGGCTGGTGTACGCACCGTTCTCGGCCTCCTGCGCACCGAGACCGAAGAGGCCCTGCTGCTGTCCGGCTGCGCCGACCTCGCCGCCGTTCGTCAGCTGACGGTGGCGCGCACCGTCGCGTAACGGTGTCTCACGCCGTTCGGGCGGATGGTCCTGTTCGCCGGGGCAGTGGCGTGCGGCGTCGCCGCGGACAAGGCCCGCTCTGGCCAGTTGAACAGACACGGCATCTGTAGTTCGTCAGGCGTGAGGCATCGCCGCTGGCCGACGTGGTGGATGGGGTGCCTGCGCGCACGGGTACGGCCACCGGCATCGTGATCTTGTGTGACGAAGAATCGAGAAGCGGTGGCCGCGAAGACCACGGTAGTACACGCCGGCTGGGACGGGCGGTTCGAGGGGTTGATGGGTCGGTTCGCGAGCTGCTTCCCGCGCCGGGAGACCCGGCTGACCTACCGGAACATGGTCTCTGGGCTGTTGATGGTCACGGAATCAGCGAACTGCTGGTCGTTGGCCGAGGCGATCGGCCACAACGGTCCGATGTTTGCAGCACTTTGTCGAGGGCCCGCTTCGACAACGGAGCAGTCCGCCGGTCGGTCGCGGCCTGGACGGTGGAGCAACTCGGCAAGAGGAAGGTGATGTTGGTGGTGGACGAGACGGGTGATGAGAAGTCGTCCCTCGATGCGGTCGGCGCGGCCCGGCAGTATTCCGGGGCGTTGGGGGCCCGTATCTGAATAATTGTCACAGTTGACCTTCCTCGTGGACTTCGTCGGGCAGGTGGTCTCGGAGCTGTTCCAAGGTGCGAGCCGGTGATCCGGGCAGCGGTGTGACGGCGATGCGGTGAAGGTCCAGGAGCCGTGCCCGTCTTGGAACTGGTTGGAGAGGTTGGTTCGGGTGACGCCCAGCAGTTGAGCGAGGTGGGTGCTGGTGATCGCTTTGCGTCGACGTAAGAGTGCTGCCAGGAGACGGTGGTCGTGGTCCAGGCTGCTGGTTTGCGGGTGGAGGTAACTGCGCGGACGGTGGAAGCGTCGTTAGAAGGCCGCCTCGGCCAGGGCGGGCCTTGACCCAAGGCCGGGTAGTTAACGTATTTGCGCAGGTGGCAAGGGCTTTGAGGGGGTTCTCGGGCTGGCGTAGGTCCCGGGTCCGGTCTTGGAGATGAGTCCTTGTGCGGCCCATCTGTCGAGTTGCCGGTACATCGTGCCGAGGGTGATGTTGCGGAGGTGGCGGGCGAGGTCACGGGTGTGCCAGTGGCGGTCTGGGTCTGCGTGGAGGAGGTCCACGACCTGTCCTCTGCGCCGGTCTGCGAGCGGGGTGTACCGGTCGTCGTGGGAGACGGTGGGGAGGTCGGGCTCGGGGTCGAGGATGGCGACGTCGAGGCTCGTGACCGGGCTGCTGGCGCTGGGGCGGCCATCGTCCTGGCGTTCGGCATATCGGGAGACCGGGGACCTGACCTTTCGGGTGCTGATACGAGGACGTCTGGGCGGGAGGAGTCCTGCCAGGATGCGGTTGCCGATGACACCCGCAATGCCGGTGGTGACGCCAGCGGGCCTGATGATGCCGGCGGCCTGGACGACGAGGTCACGGGCTGACTGGATCGTGATGGTGAAGCCGCAGCGGTCCGGATCGGTGCCGGGCCTGGACTCGGCGGCCTCCACCATCACCGTCCGTAATGCCTGGTAGAGGGCGAGGAGGGCCCACATCTCCTGCTCGACGCCGACGGGGTCGCCCGAGCGCAGTATCCGACCCTCCATGATCGTGTGGCGAAGCGCGTAGTACGCCGACTCGTGTTCCCACCTTTGGTGGTAGAGGGCGACGAGGGTCTCAGCGGGATAGCGGCGGGCGTCGGTCAGTGTCGTGACGAGCCGGTAGGAGGCGGTGAACGAGGTGCCGTCTTCGCAGGTCACGGTGATCTGCGCTTCCACGACGCGGACCGGTACGGTGCCGGTGACGGACAGGTAGGAGCCGTCCGCGAGGCGGGCCAGGACCGGGTCGGACCCGACGGGCTCTGTGCTGGGTATAAGGGACGGTTCTCCTGTCGTGCCCTCTCAGGCTAACCCCGCAGAACGGGATGTCTCACCCAAGGCTGACAGAGAGGGCTTGCCGCCCGCGGCGCGCTAGATGTGTTGTCCGGAGAGGTTGGTGACGCGGCTGGCTGGGGTGTGGCCGCTGATTCCGGTGTGGGGTCGGTGGTAGTTGTACCAGTCGAGCCAGTCGGGAAATGCGGCTTGGCGTTCGGCGTCTGAGGTGTAGGGCTGGTGGTAGGCCCATTCGTCGAGCAGGGTGCGGTGGAAGCGTTCGACCTTGCCGTTGGTCTGTGGGCGCCAGGGTCGTGTCCAGCGCGGTTGTATGCCCAGGTCGCGGCAGGTCTGGCGCCAGGTGTTCTTGCTGTAGGCCCAGGCGTTGTCGGTCAGCACACGCTCGACGGTGATCCCCCGGGCGGCGAACCAGGCCATGGCCCGCGTGAGGAAGCTCGCGCAGGTGGCCGCCTTCTCGTCGGGGAGGTCTTCGGTGTAGGCGAGTCGGGTGTGGTCGTCCAGAGCGGTATGGAGGTAGGCGAGTCCGGCGCCGGTGCGGTTCTTGCGGCCGGCGGCCCGGCCGAGGGCTTTGTGGCCGCCGCCGTCGGGGATGCGGCCGAGTTTCTTGACGTCGATGTGGACCAGTTCGCCGGGGCGGGCGCGTTCGTAGCGGCGGACGGGTTCACCGGTGGCCCGGTCGGTGGCGGCCAGCGGCGGCAGGCCGTGGCGCCTGAGGATGCGGTGGGCGGTGGAAGCTGCGACACCGGCACGGACGGCCAGCCGCAGCGGGCCGATCCGGTGCTCGCGTCGCATGCGGACGACCTCGTCCTCCACCGCTGCGGACGTGCGGTGAGGCTGGTGGTGGGGCCTGCTGGAGCGGTCCTTCATCCCCGCATGACCATGACGTTGGTAGCGGCCGGCCCAGCGTGCCGCTGTCGTGTGGCTGACCTGGAACCGTTCCGCGGCCCGGCGCAACGGCCAGCCGTCATCGACGACGCACCGGGCCAGACGCAGCCTGCCGGTCGGCGTCAGCGGGGCGTTACGGTGGATCACGAGGGCCTCCTGGCATCGGTGCAGACTTCGCAATCCACACCGAAACCAGAAGGCCCTCCCTCTTTCAAGCACCCTGAGAGGCATGTCGCCTGTCACCAACGTCCCGGGACAACACAGCTAGAGCGCGACGGCGTCCTTCCTGAACTCATCCGGATACGGAGACTTGCGTCCCATCTGGACATCCTCCCTGGACCCTCGAGATCCATTGTCAGGGTGTCCACTCCAAAGGATCAGCCTCATACTGGCCTTGGACCTTGACCAAACACATAGGGGCACCCCCCGCGTCTGGTGACCAGAACGACAAGAGCCGTATGACGAGAGATCGTCACGTACGGATCTGTGAGGGCTGAGGGGTGCGAATCCCCTCGGCTACTCGGCGATCAAGCCCAGTGGCCGGGGCCGCCTCGGTCACCGTCATGGCCTGCACCACTCCAGCACCGCCATTGCGCTGTGCATCTTGTTCTCGGCCTGTTCGAAGGCGATGCCGGCGGGCCCGTCCAAGACATCCGCAGTGACCTCCTCGCCGCGGTGCGCGGGCAGGTCGTGCATGAAGACGGCCTTGGGGCTGTCCTCCCACAGCGCCGCCGTCACCTGGAACGGCGCGAACACGGCCCGCCAGCCGGGGTCGGACTTGCTGGTGCCGGTGGTCTGCCAGCGGGTGGTGTAGATGACGTCGAGGTCGCCCGGCAGGTCCGCCACGTCGTGCCGCTCCCGGAAGAGTGACCCGTGGCGGGCGGCCTGAGCGGCGGCCCGCTCGCGGTAGGCGGGCGCGAGGCCGTACCCGGGCGGGGTGCGCAACTCCAGCTCGGTGCCGGGGAACCGGGTCAGGGCGAGGGCGAGCGCGGAGGCGGTGTTGTTGCCCTCGCCGACGTACAGCACCCGCAGGCCGTCGATCCCGCCGAACCGGCGGCGCATGGTGGTCAGATCGGTGAGCGCCTGGGTGGGGTGCTCGTCGGCGCTCATCGCGTTGACGACCGCCATCCGGTCCTGGGCCGCCCAGACTCGCATCTCCGCAGGGTCGCCCGAGGTCCGCGCGACCAGCACGTCGAGCATGCGGGACATTACCCGGCCGGTGTCCTCATTGGTCTCGCCCGTGTTGAGCTGGAGGTCGCCCGGCCCGTACGCGACGATGCGGCCGCCCAGGCGCAGCGCGCCGCTGGAGAACGCGGTGCGGGTGCGGGTGGAGGTCTTGCTGAAGTAGATGCCGACGATATCCCCGTCGAGCGGGGCCACCGGGCCAGCGGTGCCGGCCGAGAACTCGGCGCCGCGTGCGACGAGGGCGTGCAGGTCGGCGTCGGTGAGGTCGTCGATCGAGATCAGATGCCGTACGTGTGCCACGGGTTCCTCCTGGCGGGACGGGGGTGGGCGGGGTGGCGGGAGCCACAGGTCATGGCCGCTCTTCGTCGGTGACGACCGGCGCCCGGTGTGCTGCCGGGCGCCGGTCGGCCTCGAGCGCGGTGCGCGCTCAACAGGCGCGGGCTGGCTCGTCGTCGAACTACTCCACGGGGGCGACATCCCCGGCCGGTGCGGCCTCGCTCGTGGGCTCGGGCTCCCGGTCCAGTCCGAGCACGAGCGGTACGGCCAGCACGCTGATCGCGGTGAGGAACACCCAGGGCAGCGCCGCACCGCCCGCCAACAGCGCTGTGAGCAGCGCCGGGGCGACGGCGCCGCCGACCGACCAGGACATCTGGTAGACGCCCAGATAGCGGCCCCTCAGATGCTCGGGAGCCATCACCACGCTCAGTTCGCTGGTCGGCGGCGAGCTGAGGATCTCGGCCGCGGTGTACAGCACCATCGCGATCAGCAGCCCGGCGATCATCGCCCAGCCGGGCAGCACGAGCAGCGTGCCGAAGACGACGAACGCGGCCGCGTTGAACAGCAGGGCCAGCACCAGCACCGTCACCGGCCTGCGGACTTCGATCCACCGGCTGGCGAGCGTCTGGAGCAGCGCGACCATGGCCGCGTTCAGCGCGACGAGCACGCCGACGATCCAGGCGCCGACATCGAGGTAGTTCACCGCGTAGACGACGAGCAGCACCGTGATCACCGTGGAGGCGAAGACGAAGGAGATGTTCGTCGCGACCAGCCGCAGATACCGAGTGTCCCTCAGCACGGTGCGATAGCCGCCCGAGGGTGGTCTGGTGGGTTCGCCCACCTCCTGCTCCGGCTCGGAGGACTTCGGCTCAGCAGGCCCGGCGCCGGCCGCCTCGCTCGTGTCCGCGCCCCGCAAGGTGATCACGAGCCAGCCTGCGACGGCGAAGGTGACCACGTTGACCACCATGACCGCCCGCAGCCCGGCGACGGTTCCGATGCTCAGGGCCACCGCGGACACAGCGCCGCCGAAACCGACGCCGACATTGCGCAGGCCACGGACGAAGCCGAACCAACGGGCCCGCTGCACACCTTGGGCGACCAGCACGACGAGCGGACTGCTGCCCATCCAGAAGGCGGTGGAACCCACTTGAACCGCGAACTGCCACAGCACGATCTGCCAGGCCGCGTGCGAGAACAGGAAACCGATGAAACCGACCACCGAAATCCAGTTACCCACAGCGACCACAGTGCGCGGACCGTATCTGTCCAACAGGGGCCCGATAAAGAACGGAACGGGCAGAACAAGCAGCTGGCCGGCGGTCAGCGCGGCGCCGACGGCTACCAGTGACAGCGACGTCGTCTTCACGAAGAAGACGACGATGAACGCCCCCACCAGCCCGTTTCCCAGACTGTCGATCAGATTGGCCGCGACGAACCGGCCTTTCCCCGCGAGGTCCGGCAGACCCCAGGCCGTCTGAATCCGCCGCCACGTCGAAGGCGCGGGGAAATTCTGCGGCATCATGACCTCTCTTTACTTCGCCGCGTGGGCGGGCAATTCGCCCGCCTCGGCAACGAAGAGGGGCTCCGCCAAATGCTCGCCATGCCAAGGTGCGAGCGTCGGGAAGTCCTTGACGTGCTGGGCGGCCGCGGGCAAGTCACTGCACGGCGTGCGGAACTCCTCATTGTACTGGGCTGTTACCGGTTGCTGACATGAGGCGTCCCCTCCTGCTCGATGGCGGCTGGGCCTCTCGGCCCGCAGGGGTAACTGTTCCACCCTGCCATCCGGCGCGACTCAATTGCGGCTCAATTCTCAATCAACGGCTTCCGTGGACACTGGATATCCGCTTTGTGAATGGAATACTTGAACACCCGAAAAAATAATACTTCTGCAGCCATGGGGAGCGTTTACTTTCGGCCATGCCGCAAGAGTGGCGAACGCCCGTGGAACACATCCTACCGATGGGGGGAAGACCAATGGCCATGAGTTGACTTCGATTCTTCCGAGGGTTGACGGCGATGCCGTGAATCGACGCAAGACGTTTGTAGTCTGCGCCGCTTGCCACGACGAAATCCATGCGCGGCAACTGGCCGCTGACTCCACGGAATAGTCACTGGAGAGCCGGATACTCTGAAACGGTGCGCCGTTTCACTCGGCGCTGGATCGCCCCCGCAGGGGGCCGAGGTTCGGAAGGAGATGACCTTGGGGCTACCCGCCTGACCTGGACGCGAAAGCGCGAGGGGACAACAGCATGGCGGGAAAGCCTGGAGCGTTGAGAAGGCGTCAAAGGCGCTGCCGCGCAAAGCCCGCGTGATACGGCGAAAGCCATACTGCCTGAAGCCCAGTCACCAGCGGTGGAAATGCACACCCTGCGACACGACGCCTTGTTGAGGCGCTCGGAGTGGCAGGGAACATCCGCGAGCCCGTGGCCGCCGCCATGATCGACCGCCTCGTCCACCACGCCGAGGTCCACTCCCTCAAGGGCGACTCATTCCGCATGCGAGGACGTGAACTCGGACGCGTCCCCACCGCCACCACCGACAACAACTGAACCAACCAAACCGAAGACACCTGCGACAGAACCCAAGTTCAGCCGCCGCCGACAGACTCATCAGGAGAGCGGTGTAGCAGGAGCGCCCGCGGGCGTCTACCAGCTGTCCTGGTCGATCGGCGGTGCCGTCGCCCCGGCGCTGCTCACAGCGCTGTTGGCGGGCGGTGCGGCGCTGCCCTGGGTGTTCCTCGCCGCGATCAGCGTGCTGGCCGTACCGCTCGTGCTCGGGCTCGACCGGCGGCCCGCGGCCACGAGCGAGGCCGCACCGGCCGGGGACGTCGCCCCCGTGGAGCAGCTCGACGGCGACCCCGTCGGCTGAGCCTGCCCGCGCCTGTCGAGCGCGCACCGCGCTCGACGCCGACCGCCGCCCGGCAGCACACCGGGCGGCGGTCGGCGTTTCCCGTGTTCGCCATTCGTCAGCCCGCGGCCCTGCGGTCCCATGCCGTCCCGGCCGGCACCAGCGCGCCGCCCGCGAGGCCGAGCGCGCCGAGCCGTTCGCCGTGCCGCGCAGCGGCTCGACCACGATCCGGCCGCCGACCTCGCGGGGGAAGTCCCTCAGCGATCCGGCGTACTCGACGAGCAGTTGCCGCGCCCCGCGCAGTCCCGCCGCCCTGCCTCCGCCGTGCTCTGTACGCGGACGACGGCGCAGCCGCGGTTCATGAACGCGTACGCCGACGGGTGACTCGGCAGATAGGCGTCGGCCAGGACGACGCTTGTGCTGTTGGTGCTGCTCATCGCTGTGTGTCCGCCTCCAGGGCCTCGGCGAGGCCCGCGACGGTGGGGTTGGTGAAGACCAGGGCCGGCGGGACCCGGCGCCCGAGCCGTTCGCCGAGCCGGCCCGCGACCGTGGTGATGGTCAACGAGGTGCCACCGACGTCGAAGAAGTCGTCCTGTGGCCCGAAGTCCTCCTCGACGCCCAGGCATTCCCGCCACACTTCGGCGACGAGGAGCTGCTGCTTGGTGACGGCCCGGCGGGTGGCGGGGGCCGGGGCGGACACCGGGCGTGGGTCGGGCAGTGCGTCCCGGTCGACCTTGCCGTTCGGGGTGAGGGGGATCTCGTCGATCACGGTGTAGCTCTGCGGCAGCATGTACGGCGGCAGTTGCTCCGCCAGGTGGGCGCGCAGTTCGGCCGGGTCCGGGGCGGGTCGGTCGGGGTGCTCGGGGATCAGGTAGGCCGCCAGCTGGTCCACGCCGGTGCGGGTACGGCGCACGGCCACCACGCACTCGGCGAGGGCGGGGTGGCTCTGGAGTGCGGACTCGATCTCGCCGAGCTCGATGCGGAAGCCGCGCACCTTGACCTGGTGGTCGTTGCGGCCGAGGAAGACCAGATTTCCGTCGGGCAGCAGCCGGACCACGTCGCCCGTGGCGTACATACGGGCGCCCGGCTCCGCGGCGTACGGGTCGGGCAGGTACGCCCCGGCCGTGCGGGCCGGCCTGCCGAGATAGCCGCGGCCGACCGCGCTGCCGCCGACGTACAGCTCGCCGCGACAGCCCGGGGCGACCGGGCGCAGCCGCGGGTCCAGCACGTAGAGGTGCGCGTTGTCGGTCGCCCGGCCGAACGGGACGCTCGGGCGATGGCTGTGCCGGTCGAGCAGCTCCTCGGTGATCGGGCAGAACGCCGAGGTGACGGTCGCTTCGGTGGGCCCGTACTCGTTGAAGACCTGGCATCCCGGCGCGGTGGCGGACAGGATGCGGCGGGCCACCTCGTGCGGCACGGCCTCGGCGCCGGTGAACACCAGGCGTACGGAGGCGAGTCGGGGAGCGGGATCCGTACCGGACTCCAGCAGGATCCGCATCTGCGAGGGCGTCGCGTTGAGCGTGGTGATGCCGCGCGCGGCGACCTCTCGCAGGAACTCCTCGGGGTCGTAGGCGGCGGTGGGGCTCGCCAGGTGCAGTTCGGCGCCGGACACCAGGCACTGGAAGATCTCCCAGACCGAGTTGTCGAACGCCACCGAGTGGTTGAGCAGGGCCCGGTCCCGCCCGGTGAGCCGGCACAGCCGCTGGTTCCACTCCAGGAACCCGGTGATGTTGGCGTGGGTGATCGCGACGCCCTTGGGGTTGCCGGTCGAGCCGGACGTGTAGATCACGTAGGCAAGGTGGTGCGGTTGTGCCTCCTCGGCCGGCCCGGGGTCCGCCCCGGGTTCCTGGTCCACCGCCACGAGCCGCACGCCGTCGCCGAACAGGGCCGAGGCGGGGTGCCCCGGGTCCGCGACGACCAGGCGTACGCCCGAGTCGGCCAGCAGGTACTGCAGCCGGTCCGTCGGGTAGCCGGGGTCGAGCGGGACGTAGGCGCCGCCCGCCTTCAGCACGCCCAGCAGGGCGACCACCAGCTCCACCGAGCGTTCCAGGCAGACGCCGACCAGGCTTTCGGGGCGCACGCCCCCGGCCCGCAGCTCCCGGGCCAGGGCCGAGGCCCGCGCGTCGGTCTCGGCGAACGTCAGCGTCCGGCCGTCGCCCACGACGCAGACCGCGTCCGGGGTGGTCCGCACCTGGCGGTCCCACAGGCGGACCAGGGTGGTCGGCTCGGGCAGCGGCTCGGCCCGGTTGCCGAGGGAGAGGGCGCGCAGCTCATCGGCCGAGACGAGCTCCAGCTCGGACAGGTGGGCCGTGGCGTCGGACACCATCTGCTCGATCACCCGCAGGAAGTGCCGGCCGAGGCCCCGGACGAAGTCCGCGTCGAACAGGTCGGTGGCGTACTCGACGGAGACGCTGAGGTCACCGGCCCCGGCGGCGTGGTCCGTCACGTCGAGGGCGAGGTCGAAGCGGGCGGTGCCGAGCCGTCCCTCCAGCTCCTTGCGGTCGTACAGCTCGGTGAGGTGGCCGGCCTCCGGCTCCTCGTGCAGGGCGAACAGCACCTGGAAGAGCGGGTTGCGGCTCAGGTCGCGCTCCGGGCTCAGCTCCGCCACCAGCTTCTCGAAGGGCAGCTCCTGGTGCGCGTACGCCTGCCGCGCGACCTCGCGGACCCGGCCCAGCAGCTCGCGCCAGGTCGGGTCACCGGACAGGTCGGTGCGCAGGACGACGGTGTTCACGAAGTAGCCGACCACCTCGTCCAGTTCGGGGCGCGGCCGGCCGCCAGCCAGGGTGCCGACGGCGACATCGCTCTCGTCGGCGTACCGGCCGAGCAGCACCTGCAACGGGGCCAGCAGGCCCATGAACAGGGTGACACCCTCGGCCCGGCACAGCGTGCGCAGCCGGTGCGCCAAGTCGGCGGGGATGCGCAGCAGTTCGCGGCGGCCGCGGTGGCTCGCGACGGCCGGCCGGGGTCGGCTGGTCGGCAGCTCCAGGGCGGGCACGCCGGACAGCCGGGTGCGCCAGTGGTCGAGCAGCCGCTCCAGCTCGGCGCCGGTGAGCCGTTCGCGCTGCCAGGCCGCGTAGTCGGCGTACGTCACGGGCAGCGGTGCCGGGGCGGGGCGGCGGCCGGCGGCGAGCTCCGTGTAGAGCTCGCCCAGTTCCCGCACCATCAGGTCGACCGATGCGCCGTCACATGCGAGGTGATGAATCGTCAGCAACGTGAGGTCACGGCTCGGGGTGCGCAGCACGTCCGCGCGCAGCAGCGGTGGGCGGTCGAGGGCGAAGGGGGCGCGGATCCGCTCGGTCACCAGCGCGTCCAGATCCTCCTCGGCGACCTCGGTGCGACGCAGCGGTACCGGTCCCGGCTCGCGCAGTTCGGGGCGGCCCCGCCCGTCGACGGCGACGAGGGCCGTGCGCAGCGCCGGGTGCCGTCGCACCAGCGCGGACAGGCAGTCCTGCAGCAGCGTCAGGTCGACGCGCCCGCCGGGCAGGCCCAGGGCGACGGGCAGGTGGTAGGCGGGACTTGCGTCGTTCAGCTGCTCGAAGAACCAGATCCGCTCCTGGCCGAAGGAGAGTTCGGCGGTCGCGGCCGCGGGGATCGGCTCGTCGTCCGAGGGCGCCACGCCGATCAGGGCGGCGGCGAGCGTGACGGGTGTCGGATGCGCGAAGACCGACTGGGCGTCGACCGGCACGCCGAGCTCCGCACGCAGCCGGGCCACGGCCCGTACCGCGGTGAGCGACTGGCCGCCCAGGCCGAAGAAGTCGTCGTACGGGGACACGTCGTCGAGCCCGAGCACCTCGGCCCACACGCGGCGCACCGCCGCGGTGTGCGGCGGCAGCGGGGCGTCGTCGGGCACCGGCCCGCTCGCCCGGACCGGGCTGTACGGGATCCGCCGCACGGCGCCGCGGTCGGCCTTGCCCGCAGGGGTGCGGGGCAGGGCGTCGAGCACTGCGTAGCCCTGGGCCACCATGTGGGCGGGCAGCCGCTGCGCGAGGTGGTCACGGACCTGGCGGGACAGGTCCTCGGATACGTTCCGCACATCGTGCGCGGGCACGAGGTACGCCAGCAACTGGTCGCCGCCGGCCGCCTCGCGGTCGACGACCACCACCGCGTCCGTGACGAGGGGGTGGCTGCGCACACAGGCCTCGATCTCGCCGAGCTCGATGCGGAAGCCGCGCACCTTGACCTGGTCGTCGTTGCGACCCAGCACCTCCAGCATGCCGTCGGCGGACCACCGGGCGAGGTCGCCGGTCCGGTACAGGCGCCCGGAGGCGTCCCCGAACGGGTCGGGCACGAACCGGTCGGCGGTCAGCGCGGGCCGGTTGAGGTAGCCGCGCGCCACGCCCGCGCCGCCGATCCACAGCTCGCCGGTGACTCCTGGGCCGGCCTCCCGCCCGCCCTCGTCGACGACGTGCAGCCGGGTGTTGGGCAGGGCCGTGCCGACCGTGACCCGGTCGGCCACGGCGTCGATGCGGGCGGCGGTGGCCCACACCGTCGCCTCGGTCGGCCCGTACAGGTTCCACAGGGTGCCGCAGGTGGCGAGCAGGTCGCGGGCCAGCTGCGGATCGAGCGGCTCACCGCCCGACAGCAGTACCCGGCCGTGCCCGTCGCTCCAGCCGGACGCCAGCAGCATCCGCCAGGTGGTGGGGGTCGCCTGGACGACGTTCACACCCGCCTCGGCGATGGTGGCGGCCAGCAGCTCGGGGTCGGTGTTGGCGGCGCGCGGGGCCATCACCACCGTCGCTCCCCGGGTCAGCGGCAAGAACAGCTCCAGTACCGAGATGTCGAACGACAGCGGGGTCAGCGCGAGGACCCGGTCGTCCGCCCCGAGGCCGGGGCGTTCGGCCACACTCCGCAGGAACGAGGCGATCGCCGCGTGGTCGACGGCCACGCCCTTGGGCAGGCCGGTCGAACCGGAGGTGTAGATGACGTAAGCCAGGTGGTGCGGGTGTACCACCGGGGCCACCGGTGCGGCAGGTTCCGCGGGGAGATCCTCGACCAGCAGGACGTCGGCCACGCCGGACGCCAGGGCCTGCGCGCGGTGGTCCGCGTCGCACAGCCACAGCCCGGCCCTCGAGTCGGTGATCATGTGCCGCAGCCGCCCGGCCGGGTAGCTCGGGTCGAGGGGCAGGTAAGCGGCGCCCGACTTCAGGATGCCGAGCAGGGCCACGACCATCTCGACCGAGCGGCCGAGACAGACGCCGACCAGGTTCTCCGGTCCGATGCCGCGTGCCTGCAGCTCGGCGGCGACTGCCGTGGCCCGGCGGTCCACGTCGGCGTAGGTGGCGCGGTGTGCTCCCGCGACGACGGCGACCGCGTCGGGTGTCGCGGCTGCCTGCTGTTCCCACAGTGCGACCAGGGTGGTCGGCGCCATGAACGGATCCTTTCTCAGCCCCGCGCGGGGAAGGCGCGCGTGATCGTCTCTGCCAGCTGTCGTTCCGCGCCGCGCACATACAGGTGGGGGGCACCAGGAAACAGGTGCAGTGCGAAGTCGGCCGAGGTGTGCTTGCGCCAGTCGGCGAGTTCCGTCCCGTCGACGCTGTCGTCGTCCGAGCCGGCCAGAACGGTCAGGGGACAGGGCAGGGGTGCCTCGGCCCGGTGTGTGTACGTCTCGCACAGCGTCAGGTCCGCGCGCAGCAGCGGCAGCAGTATCGTCTGCAACTGGGCGTCCAGGCCGTCGAATTCGGCCGTGGCGAGCAGCTCGTCGGCCGGCAGCGTGTGCCGGGGGGCGCGGTCCGGCAGGCCGGGGGCGCGCATGCCCGACAGGAACAGGTGCTCGGGCAGCCGCCTGCCGAGGGCCCGGAGCCGTCGGGCGGTCTCGAAGGCGATCAGGGAGCCCATGCTGTGCCCGAAGAAGGCGTACGGCAGGTCGGTGCGGTCCGCGAGAAGCGGCGCGAGCGCGGCCACGGCCTCGTCCAGGGACGTCAGGGCCGGTTCGGTGAACCGGGTCTCCCGGCCGGGCAACTGGACCGTACAGACCTCGACGGTGTCCGGCAGGTGCGCCGCCAGCCGGTAGGCGGACGCGCCGGCCCCGGCGTGCGGGAAGACGAACAGCCGCCGCCGCGCGGTGCGCGCGCGGCTGCCGAGTCCGCGCAGCCAGGCCGCCGCGAGGCCGTCGGCCGTCCTCGTCGGCGCGCGCACGGAGCGCGGGGTCAGGTCGGTCCACACTTCCTCGATATGGTCCAGGCAGTCCTGGCGGGTGCCCTGCGCGCCGGTGGCGGTCCAGCCGGCGGGCAGGGCACGGTCGGCGAACCAGACCGAGTACTGCTCCTCGTCGTTCACCACGACGACGTACCGGTCCCCGGTGGGGCGCAGCTCGGGCGAGGCGCTCATGCGTCAGACCCCCACGCCGGTGAAGAAGTCGCTCTCGCGGCGGCCCCGGCCTGCGGCGACGACCCGGTCGTGCACCCACTTGCCGACGGCGAGGTCGAGTACGCCGAGCCCGAACGGCGAGAAGACCGCCGGGCGCGCGACGTCCCGGTGCAGCCGCCCGCGCAGCAGGTCGCCGAGGGTGCCGTCGACGAAGTCCCGGTTGCCGGTGCGCTGTTCGGTCAGGTGCAGCGAGGTGTGCTCGCGTACGGCGTGGTCGATGTCGTCGGTGACGTTCTGGGCGGCGAGGATCATCTTGGGGGCGAGGTCGCGCAGGGACAGGTGCAGGACCACCGGGTTGTGCGCCAGCAGCCGGGGGTCGTGCAGGTGCGGTTCGCCGGCCACGGTGGCCAGCAGCACCAGGTCGCAGTCGGTGAACGCGTCCTCCACCGTGCCGGCGACCTCGATCTCGGCGTCGGTGTGCTCGGCCATGACCGCGCCGAAGCGGCCCGCCGCCGCCGGGTCGAGGTCGAAGAGCCGGAAGCCGTCGATCTCCCAGTCGAGATCACGCAGGAACCGCCATACGTGCTGGGCGATCAGACCCGTGCCCACGATGCCGACCCGGCGGGCTCGGCGGTCGCCGAGCAGCGTCTGCGCGCCGAGCACCGCGGACGCAGCGGTCCGCGTCGCCGAGACGATCGAGGACTCCATGCAGGCGAACGGGTACCCGGTGACGCAGTCGTTGAGGATCAGCGTCGCCGAGGCGCGGGGGATTCCGTGGCGCGTGTTGTCCGGAAAACTGGCGATCCACTTGTTGCCGGCGACCTCGAACTCGCCTCCCAGATAGGCGGGCAGGGAGATGATGCGCGACCGGCTCTGGTGCGGGAAGCGCAGGAACGAGCTGTGCGGGTTCGCGCTCTGACCGGCGTCGTGCGCGAGGTAGGCGGCACGGACGACCTCGACGAGCTCCGGACGGTGACGGTCCGTCTCGGCGGCGATCTCGCCCGCGCCGATCACGGTCATGGGCGGTGGGGCCAGGGTGGACACGGGGTGGCTCTCCTTCAGTTGACGGCCAGGGCTTCGACGCCGGCGGGCGCTGCCGCTTCCGCGCGCAGCTGCTGGACCCACGTGGGGTCGTAGACGGTCCGGGCGTAGGCGTGGCCGCGGTCGGCGGCGATGAAGGCGACCCGGGGGCGGTGTGCGCCGGGTCGCTGACGAGCGAAGTAGTCCTGGACGGCGGCATAGGTGCTGCCGGTGGAACCTCCCGCGTACAGGCCGTACTTGGCGACCAGGGCGCCGCAGGCCTCGACGGCGCGCACCTCGGAGACGATCTCGACCTGGTCGATCAGCGCCTGACCGCACAGCGGCGGCACGATGCTGGAGCCGATGCCGGGGATCCGCCGCTTCTTCGGCGGGCCTCCGAAGATCACCGAGCCTTCGGTGTCGACAGCGACGACCACGCAGCCCGGGTACGTTTCCTTGACCCGGTGGGAGAGCCCGGCGATCGTGCCGCCCGTGCCCACGCCGACGAAGAGGTAGTCGAGCGGGCCGGCCTGCGCGATCAACTCGCCCGCGGTGAAGCGGTAATGCGCGTCGCGGGCATCCGGATTGGCGTACTGGTTGGGCCAATAGGCCGAGTCGAGTTCGACCAGCAGTTCCCGCACCCGGGACAGCCGGGTCTTGAGGTAGCTGCCCGCCGCATCACGAAGGGAAACTTTCTCCACCCGCCCGCACAGCAGCCGGAGTTGGGCCTCGGTGGCCTCGTTGCAGTTCGGATCGATGACCGGGACGAACGAGATGCCGAGCAAGCGGCAGTAGAAAGCCAGGGCCAGCGCGAAATTGCCGGACGACGACTCGACCACCGTGGTGTCCTGCGTTATCTCCCCGCGACCGATCGCCTGTTCCAAAATCCACAGTGCCGAACGGTCCTTGGTACTTCCGGCGGGATTGCAGAATTCCAGCTTCGCGACGATGTCACACTGCTCGTCCGCCAGCGGAATCAGTGGGGTGCCCATAAGGCCCCCGCGAATTTGCCTTGCCCGTCCGATCAGAGATTGATCAGCACGTTTGTCTAGCATGAGCCGAGTGTGGCATGGGATCGGTCGAGGCGGCTCAACCACGACTCAAGTGTGGTACGAGAAGAGTTTGCTGTGGGAAAAGAGAGGAGCTGTTCAACTGTCCACGACGGATGGTTGAACAGCCCTCAGCGTCAGGGCAGACCTCCGTGCGGACCGCCTGCACGCCTGCCTGGAAGAGGCTTCATGGCGGCCAGACCCTCACCGGTCGGCAACACCACCCGGTCAGGCCGAGCAATCACGTTCGATGGTTACTGAGCTTGAACTCATGAAGTCGTAGGGCTGAGGGTCAACCCGGTTCCGTGGTGGAAGCGGCGGCCTATCACAGTCTTGATCCGCGACAGCGTCCACCGCTGATCCGGCCGGCCGTGCGCGACCGGCCCCTTCGCCAACCCCGCTTCCAGCTGGGCAAACTGCGCCTCGCTCAGCCTGGGCGGCGAGGCCGAACCCACCGAGCGCACGGCCCGCGGCCCACTCTTGTCCCAGGCCCGCCGCCACCGCTGTACGGACCGGGCGCTCACCCGCAACTCCTTGGCGATCGCCAAGCTGGGCTCGCCCCGGGCGAACCCCCTCTGCCGCGTTCATCCGGATCCCCTCGCGGAACTGCCGACGCTCGTCCGACAGACCGCTGCCCTGCGCATACCCCATGACAACGGCCTACCGCGAGAATCAAGCTCCGTCAGCGACTGCGACAACCCGAGTTCAAGCTCAGTAGTACTCCAACGCCGTTGCGTTTAGCGGCGGGAGCGGGGTGCAAGGCCGGTTTCCATGATGTGGATCCAGCACCGCGTCCACCAGCGCGAAATCCACGATCTGGGTCAGCTCGCCGAGGTGTCCCGGCGCGTGGACACCCGCGGCGGTCTCGCTGGTGCGGGCGATGGCAGACTTCTCTTGCAACGGGACCCCTGGTTCCTGATCATCTTGCTCGACACAAGTGATCTACCAGAGGTCCCGTTCTCCTTCATCAGCAGCTTGACGAACCACCGACCGGCCAAACGCAACGGCGTTGGCGTCCAGGTCCAGGACGTACCAGCCGGTCAGCTCCCGGCCACACACCGAGATCCAGGGAAAGCCCCCGGGCCGCAGGGCGAGCAGTGTCCACACCACGCGCCGTATCCCGGCGCGGACGCGCTCGTCCCGCGCCGCCACCGGGCCGTCGATCGCCTCCAGCATGCTCGCAGGGTGCTGTCTGAGACGGGTCGCGGGAACAACTTCCGCCAATGATGCCGGAGTTGCTCGACCACCAGCACGTTCGTCGCGCCAAGCGCGATCCGACAGGCCAGCCGCACCAGCGTAATGCCTCGGTCGCGCCACCCAGGCCCGGTGCCCTTGGGGAGCGCGGCCGTAAGGCCCGGGTCAGCCCGACCCGGTCGGCGATGCGGCGCAACAGCACGATGCCCGCCTGCCCAACCCCAGAGCCACCAGTAGGGACGGCAATCCGTCCACGGTCGTCCGGAGGAAGGCCATGAGGCGTTGTCCGCCACGGCGTACCGCGCCGTGGCGCATGCTCAACCCTGCTCTTCGTACTCGACGTGCAGCGTCCGGGCGAGGTGGGCGCGGTATGCCACGGCCGCGGCATCCGACTCGTGACGGGAGACCACGATGGCCGGGTATCCGGAAAAATCCGGGTAGGGGAGCAGCAGTTCGCCGGGGCTCACGGTCTGCACCACGTAGTCCACCTGCGGGTCGTTACGCACCGAGTCCAAGCCGTGTACCTGCTTCATCCGTCCTCCGCTGCCGACCGGCACCTCATAGACCGCGACGTGACCGACCAGTGCCGGCTCCTCACGCCAGCAGAGCGGTTCCCGGCCGAGGTGGATGCGCAGCGCCTCGGCGGCCAGGTCGATCCCGGTGCTGAAGTGGACGAGGTGGTGCGTAAAGCCCCCGCCGCCGAGGCGCGCAGCCATCTCCAGCAGAACCGGCCGCACCCCACCGACCAGCCGCAGTTCGGTATGCGTGGTGCCTTCCGTGATGCCGAAGGCGTGGTGGGCGCCGATCACCTCCGCCTCGATCGCGGTGAGTATCTCGGTGGGCAGTTGGGCGGGGGCCCTGAACATGGTCTCCTCGAAGTAGGGCCCCGCCAGTTCCCCCTTCCAGCTGATGCCACAGACCCGTACCTGCCCGTGGTGCACGAGGGATTCTGCGGCGACCTCCGGCCCGTCCAGGTACTCCTCGACCAACACACCGGTTTCTGGGGTCGGTCCGTCGGCGACCCCCAGGTGGTGAGTTTCGATGAGCTTCCATGTGCGGGCCACGGCCTGCTCAAGGCAGTCCTTGTCATCCACACGGATCACACCGAGGCTGGAGTGGCCGTTCGCTGGTTTGACCACGACGGGGAACCGCAAGGCCAGCGCGTCGGTCCAGCCGTCCGGATCCTCGATGGCCACGAAGCCAGGCAAGCCCAGACCTGCCTCCAGCAGGCGATGGCGCATGCTGCGCTTGTCACGCACCACGGCCGCCGCCTCCTCGGTCAGGCCGGTGAGGCCCAGCTCATGCGCGGCGCGTGCCACGAACGGCACGACCCTCTCGTTGCCCGCCATGATTCCGTCGAAGGGCTCCCGCCGGTAGCGGTCGGCGAGCGCGGACAGCGCGCCTTCCGGGTCTTCGTCGATGTCCAGTGGCAGCAGTTCGACCACCGCGTCGGCCCGCCCAGCGGACTCCGCCGAGTCGTCCCCCCTGGGGACGAGGATCAGGTCGATACCGGCGCGCTTGGCTGCTTCGAACACCCAGGGGAACACGGACAACTGACCGACGAGGACGAGTTTCGGGCGCTGTGGCATGACGGTTCTCCAAGGTTAGGTTGCTTGGGCGGGTTCGGACAAAGCGTGTCGGCCGGTACGGTCCTGCGTGAGTTGGTCGCGGCGATCACGGAGCCGCGGAACACACCGGTGGCGTACGTCTCCACGTTCCGTGTGAATTCCCCGAACTGCACCGGGGTGTGGCCCAGCGCGCTGATCAGCCCGCGGAAAGAGTCACGCTCCTCTTCCCAGCCTTTGCGGACGCTGCTGACAAAGATTCTCACGCTACGGTGTCTCCACTACTGAAAGCTTCGTCTCTGAGCTTGGCATTCGACCTCGATGCGCTGAGGCGGCCGCCGCGCACCACGCGCCGGCGACGCGCGATACGACGCAAGGTGGTAAGGGAGCCGTGACCGTCAGGCGGAGCACATGACCGGCGCGCTGCTCGCCCGCGCCGCGAACGGGCGTACCCCAGGCTCCCATTCGTAGGAGAACCGGCCGTTCACGCACGGGTGCTGCGCGCGCAGCAGGTAGCTCTCCGCCAGCTCCTCCAGCAGGTCCTCGGCCCGCTGGTCGCTGATCCCCAGGGCCGCCGCGACAAGCGCCGGCGTGAGCCGGTCGGGGACGCCGGGAGACAACAGCGCGTACGCCAGGGGCCGCAACTCGGCGGGCAGCGTCGCGAGCGTCCGGTCGAATCCGGCCCGCACGCCCAGCGGATCGCTGTCGGCGCCCCCGGACGCGAGGACCCAGGCAGTGGCCTGCCGGGCCGTCCAGTGCGGGCGGCGGCGCAACTGCGAAGCGACCGCGAAGAGCACGCCCGGCAGCCCCCGGCACAACCGGGCCAGCCGTCGCAGCCCCTCCGGGTCCATGGTGACCCGGTGGCTCGGCACGGAGGATGCCAGCAGGTGCAGACAGTCGTCGAAGGGCAGTCCGGCCAGTTCGACGTGGACCGCCGACGAGGAAACGAACAGCCGCCGACGGCTGCCGATCACCACGCCGCAGCCGGCGCCGGACGGCAGCAGCGGCGTCAAGTCCCGTACGCCGCACACGTCGTCGAGCACCACCAGGACGCGCAGGTCGGCGGTCCAGGTACGGAACAGCAGGCTCAGGTCGGTCGTGCCCAGCCGCAACTGCTCCTCCGTCGCGCCGAGTCCACGCAGGAACGAGCGGAGGATGTCGGCGGGCGGCACCCGCCGGCCGGCACCGTCACGGAGACGCGCGTAGAGCCGTCCGTCCGGGTAGTGACCGCTCACCTGATGCGCGGCGTGCAGGCACAGCTCGCTCTTCCCCGTGCCGGGGGCACCCCCCACGATCACGAGCGGCCGGTCCTCCCGAGCCCGGCCGGCCAGCACCGCGGTGAGGCGCGCCAGCTGGCCGGCGCGTCCGGTCAGAGGCTCGCGCGGGGCGGGCAGATGGCAGGGCGCCCGGGTGGCGGCGGTCACGGCCGTAAGCCGCCCGGCGGGACGCAGCAGCGCCTCGTCCGACGTGAGCACGGCCGTGTGCAGGGACTGGAGTTGGGGCGAAGGGTCGAGACCCAGCTCGGTGGCGATCCGCTCGCGTGCCCGACGGTAGACCTGGAGCGCTTCCGCCCGCCGGTCCATGCGGTAGAGAGCTGTCATCAGATTGCCCTGGGCCCGCTCGTCCGTCGGTTCCCGCCCTGCCATCGAGGTGAGTTCGCCGAGCATCTCGTGGTGCCGGCCGAGGTGCAGGTCGGATTCGATCCGCAGGTGGTGTGCGCTGGTACGCAACTCCTTCAGGCGGACCGCCTCGGCCTTCAGCGTGGGCCCCTTGCGTACGTCCACCAGGGCGTCGTCCCGCCACAGCTGCAGCGCCGCGGCGGCCGTGTCGCGGGCCCGCGCGAAGTCCTCGTCACGGAACTCCGCTCGGGCACGGGCGAGCAACGGCTCGCACCGGAAGGCGTCCACGTGGTCGGCGGGCAGCGACAGCTGGTAGCCGCCGTCTACCGTGCCCAGCAGCGGCCCGGCCGCCCGTACCGAGCCGCCGCTCCTCGGATTGCCGAGGGAGAACCGCTTCCTGAGCTGGTACACATACGTCTGCAGCGCGGTGTGCGCGCTGGCCGGCGGGTTGTCGTTCCACAGCTCGTCCATGAGTTGCTCGAAGGGCACCACCCGGCCCGCGTTCAGCACGAGCATCGCCAGTGTCTGACGTACTTTCTGGGCGGCCGGCGCCATGTCGACGCGGTGATCGTCCCCGTAGGCCTGGAGCGGCCCGAGAAGGTTGATTCTCATGAAATTCGCCCTGTCTCATGTTCGTTCGGTCCCCGTCACACCGGCCGGCGACGCCACCGCCAGGCCACTCGGGCCGGGCGGTGAGGATGTGCTCGGCCGCCCGGTGTCAGGAACTCCTGGAGCCGGCTCCCGCGGCCAGGTTCGGGTGGTGTCGGGCAACGATGTCGGGGAAGGAACGGATCAGCCCCTTCATGACGTTGTCGCCGTAGAGGGCGAACAACGGGTTGCCGACGACGTCGATGACTCCGCCGGCGCCCTCGACATAGGGGCTGGGCAGCGGCTGCATCGTGGCGTCCAGCCGCGGGTTGTAGAAGAAGGGAATGGAGTAGCGGTTGACGCCCGGGGCGGGCCGGACCACCCGGTGGAGGGTGGCACGCACATAGCCCCTCGTCGCCACCTCCAGCAGCTCTCCCAGGTTGACCACGAACGCCCCCGGGATCACCGGCACGTCGACGAACTGGCCGTCCTCGATCGCGACCTGGAGGCCGCCGTTGTCGTCCTGGACGAGCAGGGTGAGCAGCCCGAGGTCGTTGTGGATGCCGGTCCCCTGGCCAGAGCCGTCGTCCTCGCTCGTCTGCGTGCGACCGGGGTAGTGCAGGAGCTTGAGGTGGATCTGCGGATCCGGATCGACCACGCCGTCCAGGAACCCGGCGGGGGCGTCCAGCGACTCCAGCATCAGCCGTAGCAGTTGATGTGACAGATCGCTCAGCCGGGCGATCCATGACTCGATGGCCGGACGCAGCTCGGGCATCGCCTTCGGCCACTCGTTCGGGCCGATCAGGCACCGGTAGGCGGGATCGCCGGGCTCGGGCGGCCTCGCGGGCTGCTCCGGCCCGATGTCCAGCTGCCGGCGCTGGTCGGGAATGCCCTTGGTGTGTTCGCGGCCGAGTTCGGAGTAGCCGCGGAACAGCGGCGAGTCGAGGATGTTCAGCGCGAGCCGGTCGGCCTCGGGCAGGGCGAAGAACCGGCGGGTGAGCTCGAGCATGTCGTCGGCGTCCTCGATGCCGTGGCCGACGAGCTGGAAGAAGCCGATCTCGTGCACGGCCTTGCGCAGCCGGCGCAGGAACTCTGCCCGGGCTTCTTCCGAACCGGCGGCGTCACGGAGGTCGAGCACGGGAAAGGTGTCGGTCACGGCAGCTCCTTCGAATCGCTGGTCTGGTAGGTCGTCGGGTCGGCCACGCCGGCGTCCCGGAACGCTTCCTGGCGCTCCCTGCAGGCGGCGCACCGTCCGCATTGCAGCGCGTCGCCGCGAAAGCAGCTCCAGGTCTCGGTCCAGGGGACGCCGAGTTCCTCACCGAGCGACACCACGTCGCTCTTGCGCAGCCTGACCAGCGGCGCGGTCAGGGTCAGGTCGGGGTGCGCGTATCCGCGGGTCGCGATCCGCTCCATGGCGAGGAAGGAATCGATGAACGCGGCATTGCTGTCGGGCGCGGCCTGCAGGTCGTCTACCACCCCGACGGCCACCGCTTCCGCCTTCTCGGCGACGGCGACCGCGAAGGCGACGGACAGCAGAAGGGCATTGCGGTTGGGTACGACGTTCGGGCTCCCGCCGGACGAACCGCTCTGGTGGTCCGGTACGTCGACGGTCGGGTCGGTGAGTGAGGAGCCGCTCAGGAGCTTGCCGACGGGGCTGAGATCGACGACGTGGTGCGGCACCCCGAGCGATCGAGCCGCCTTTGCGGCGAACTCGTGCTCGACGAGATGACGCTGGCCGTAGTTCACGGACAGCAGGTGGAGTGTGTGGCCTTGCGCCTGGAGGTGGTAGGCCATGGTGACCGAGTCCAGGCCGCCGGACACGATTGCGACAGTTTTCGGCATGCGTCGCCTTCCGGCAGACGGAAAGGGATGGAGGATCAGTACGTAAGGATCAGGACAGCGGAGCGCTGTGCACCGCAGCAGCGGCGGACGTGCGGGCGTCCGTCACGGCGCCGGCGTGGCCGGGACGAGCAGCCGGGTCGCTCGGTGGCCCTTGCGGTAGGTCAGTTCGACTTCGGGCCGCGGACCGTCCAGCCTCGTGGTGACGGTTCGCTCCTCGCTCCACCCGACCAAGCGGTACTCGTGGCCGCCGAGGGCCACCAGCGGGAAGAGGTGGTCCTGGGGAGATCGAATGGCAAGGTCCGTGCCGGTGTCAACCATGCTGAAGGTGGCCTGCGGCTGCGGGCCGGTGAGCGACCCGAACTCCTCTATCTCCAGCAGGTGCGCCGGCGCGTCGAACGAACACCGCGCAGCTTCCCGCTCTCGGTCGGTCGTGGCCACGACCGGACGGTTGTAGAGCACGTCGGGGCCGTTGAAGTAGTCGGCCCAGTCAGCCGGGAACAGCCGTGCGAGCTCCGGTGTGACGAGCACGTCCACAACGAGATGCACCCGATGCTCGGGACCGAGGTTCTGGATCTGGTGCTTGCGGCTGAAGTCGCCGAACCAGAACTCACCGGGCTGCCAGCGATAAATTTTCCCGTCAAGATCCAGCGAGGCTTCCTCGTGGGTGATGACCGGGATGTGCAGTCGGGCCATACCCCAGTCCGGGGAGAACTTGCCATCGGAATGGCGGTATCCGACGACGCCGGGTCCGAGGTCCAGGAATCGGGCTGCGTAGAGGGGTCCTGGAATCGAGCTCAGGGTCTCCCGCACGTACGGCATGTGGTCCAGCCACTCGGTGTCTGCGAACTCCGCACTGCCAGGGCCCCCTGGGTCGGTACGTGTCTTGTCACCGTCGGGGCTGCGCACCGGGAGGCAACGCCAGTCCTGTTCGGCCCACCTGGACACTCGCCCGTTCTCGTACGAGCTCTGCTCATCCCACAGGTGGTCGCGCGCAGTCATGAGGTCGGCCAGCAGCCGGTCGGCGTCCAGCACGGGGAGCAGCCGAGCCGCTTCCGCAGGCGCCGAAGAATCATTTACGTTCATCGTTGTCCTTTCATGCCGACCGGCCCGGATTCGCATGTGTGTCGAAGAGAACGGCTTCTGTTCGCTGCTCTCCGACTCGGAGTCGGACGGCTCGTCACGCCCGGAGCAAGTCGAACAGCTCGCTCCGGAGCCCGGAGTCCGTGCTGAACTCCCCGCGATATGCGGTCGATGTCATCTGCGCGGCAGCCTTGATGCCGCGCATCGACATGCAAAGGTGCTCGCCCTTCGCTATGACCGCGACGTCCGGGGTGCCGCTCAGGGTGCTGATCTCGAGCGCGATCTGGTCCACGAGGCGCTCCTGGACCTGCAGCTTGTGCGCGTGCTGATGGGCGACCCTGGCAAACTTCGACAGGCCGAGCAGTTGCCCGGTCGGGCGGTAAGCGATCGTCACGGAGCAGTTGAACGGCAGGAGGTGGTGCTCGCACAGCGACCAGACCTGAATGTCTGAGACGACTACGAGCTGGCTCGTGCCGATGGACTCGAAAAGAGTGCCCAGCGAACCCGGGTCGTAGTTGATGAACTCTCGCCACCAGCGGGCGAACCTGTCAGGTGTGTCGCGCAGTCCGTCGCGGTTCGGGTCCTCGCCGATCTCCACCAACAGTTGGCGGGCGATCTCGACCAGTGGGTCCTCGGTCGTCCTCGACGCTGACGGGTCACCATCGAGGTCCAATTTTGTCACCGCCATGCGGTCACCTTTCTTCTGGGCTTCGGAGTTACTGACCTGACGGCCGGTACTCGGCCCACGTCTTGGGAGTTTCTGAGATACGCACGCAGGTCAACTCGGGAAAGTCCATCGACCATGTCTTGTAGACCCAGGCTGCCATATTCTCAGCCGTCGGATTTTCGTCCATCACATCGTTCAGATGCCGATGATCAAGATGCTTGTCGAGCCAGACCTTGAATGCGGACAGTTCTCCGTAGTCTCGAACGAAGCCCACGGGCAACAGATCCGTATCGTCGGCTCCGAGCTCCAACTCGATCACATAGTTGTGCCCGTGCATTCGGGCACACTGGTGTTCAGGAGCAAGGCCGGCGAGCTGATGACTGGCCGAGAATTCAAATTTCTTCGTGATTCGAAAAGCCATCGATCCGAGTTCCCTCTCCTTTGCGCGTGCCGTTGCTCACACGCCGCGTTTTTCGTCCCACAACAAGGTGTGCAGCCTGGTCGTCAGGTTCCAGCCGCGCTTTACCACCGCGTCGGCCAACTCGCCCATGTGCTTTGTGACATCGTCGGCGGTACGCCCGATCGGCATGATCCATACCGAGGGCAGGTCGAAAGTGGCAACCAGTTGGGCCACTTCGTCGAGATCGTGGGTGTTCTGGCAGACGAACTTGAACGTGCTTTCCGGCACTGCCGAAAGACTGGTGAGTGCGGCAGGGACGATCCTGCGCTGCAGGGTGTCTCCCGAGTGCGACAGCTTCGGCGAGACGTTGAACCGGACGCCGGCGGCGATGAGTTCGGGGTGCGCGGCGTGCGTCCCGTTGGTCTCGATCTCGATCTCTTTGCCGCGTCCGGTCAGTGCTGCCACCAACGGAATCAGGCGCTCCTGCTGCCCCAGGGGCTCACCGCCGGAGATCACTATCAGGTCGGTGTCGAATGCGAGCAACTCCGCGACGACATCGTCGACCGGGCGGCGGTGCAGTTCCTTGCGCGGATCGTGGGCGACCCCGCCCTCGGCGGCGCCGGTCCAGTCCCATGTGTAGGGCGTATCGCACCACGAGCACGACAGATTGCACCCGCCGAGCCGCAGGAAAGCGCACCTGCGTCCCAGGGACCGGCCCTCGCCCTGGACGGTGGGGCCGAAGACTTCGTTGACTACGAGATCCTGTTCCATGGCGGCCCGTTTCCTAGGAGGGGGACGGCTCGACGGCCGCCGGCTTCTGCGCCTGGACGATGAACCAGTGCCGGCTGAGCCGGACACCCTGCTCGACGGACACCGCGGCGACATAGCGATCGAACGCTTCCTTGTCCGCCGCCGAGTCGTAGTTGTCGACGATCGGCACTTGATGCAGAAAGGTGTCCAGGTCCGCCGGCGAGTGGTAGAACTCCTCGAACCGAAAAGCCTGGTTGCGTGTCACGACGAATCCCGCGTCGGACAGTTCTTGGGCGATCCGCTCCGACAGGGGCCTGCCGTTCCAGCTGTCGAAGTCCTGGCCGCGGCCGAACGTCTCCTTCAGCTCGCGGGCGTCCTGCTCCCCGATCCCCATGTACATCACGACCCCGCCGGGCCGCAGCACCCGCTCGATCTCACGGACGATCAGCGGACCGCGGCGGGAGGTGACGACATCGGCGTATCCGTCGGGCAGTCCCGTGTGGGCGGCGTCGCACAGCGCGAAGGTGACGTGCGACAGGCCCGCCTCCGCCCGGTACCGTTCGGCGCATTCCAGCATCGACGGCGACAGGTCCATCCCGGTCACGGCTCCGTACGCGGGAGAGACGCGCAGCAGACTGCGTCCGTCGGCGCAGCCAACATCCAGCAGCCGGGCGTGCGGCGTTCCCAGTGCGGTCGCCAGTTCGTCGAAGGCGGTGTCCGGGCGGCCGTCGGGGAACACGTCGGTGCTCCGCGCGTCGCTGAAGTAGCCGCCGAACCGCTCGGCCACCCGGGAGTAGAACTCCGCGTCCATCGTCATCGGCCGTGCACCTTCCGCTGAGCCACGGTCGAGGTACGGCCCCGGTGCGCACGCACCGGTTGCCCGCTTTCCCGTGGGAACTCCCTGACCAGGTCCGCCGCCACTGTCGCGGGGGACGCTGCGCTGCGCTGCGCTTCGGTTTCCGGGACGCCGGACGCGGCGGACTTCACCGCGTCCCGGGTCACTACGGTCATTGGTCTACTCCTTGAGGGCCGTCCCCTGAAGGGGCGCCGAGGTCGGCAGGACCCACTCTCCGGCGCCGCCCTATCGGCCCGGCATCACGGCGCATCCACGGCGGGGCCGGGCCGGGATAAGGCGGTGATGGCGCGAGCATGCGACTGCGATGGGCGGCGGGTCCACGCTGGTGACAGCAACGCCCGGACGGATCGCGAAACGGGTCGCGCGGCGAGGAGAACGGAGATGGCCATGACGAAGTTGCCGGCTGCCACGGAGGCCGCTGTCGTACGGGTGCCGGGCGCACCAGGACGTGGGCACGGCGTGGCGCAGGGTCAGGTGGCCATGCCGGCCGGCGACACGCCCATCGGCAACACGCCGTGGACGTGACGGACCGGCACTCCTCTCGGCCTCAGCCGACCGACGTCATCGGCCTGCCCAGGATGGCAACGATGTCGGACCGTACGGCGGCGGCCCCGCTGTGATCGAGGATCCGCTCCCGGATCCTGGCCGATCGCGAGTAGTACCGGACGGCCTGGTCCCCGCGACGCAGATGGGCGTTGACCCGGCCGAGGTCGTGCAGCACATATCCCTCTCCGACGAGGTCGCCGCTCGCCCCCACCATGGCGAGGACTTCGAGGAGAGTCCGTTCCGCCGCCTCGTACCGCTCCTGGTACATCAGCATCTGGCCCAGCCGCCGCAGTGCGAGGGCCTGCCCCCGGTCGAAGCCGGCCGACCGGCAGATGCCGAGGGCCTCGTCGAGAGAGGAGCGGGTTCGCGTGAAGTCCGCCCGCCGCATGGTGATATGGGCCATCTCGCCGAGCACGTACGCCCGGCCGATCACGTCCTGCACCCGCACGAAGTGGCGCTCGGCGCTCTCGTAGAGGGCCAGTGCCCGGTCGTCGTCACCGTGGTGGCGCTCGATGCGGGCCAGGTCGCGCAGGCACAGCGCCTGGCCGCGCACCTCGCCGATGCGTTCGAAGATCTCCAGAGCGGCGCTGAGGTACGGGCCCGCCGCCTCGTGCTCGCCGCGGTACAGGTGCAGGGTCCCCAGCGAGCCGAGCACCGCCGCCTGGCCCCGTTCGTTGCCGGTCTGCTGCACTGCGGCCAGCGCCACCCGGTGGGTGCGCTCCCAGAGCTCCGGGTAGCCGCGGGCCTCGAAGAGCGTCACCAGGGCCGTGGCCAGCTCCCAGCACAACTCGTCCAGCCCGGACCGGGCCGCCATCTCGACCGCGTTCAGCAGGTTGGCCTGCTCGCTCTCCAGCCACCCGAGGGGGTCGCGGAGGCAGCTCCGGACGTGGTTCTCCGGCGGATACCACCGCTCGCCCCGGCCGGCCACGAGGGTGTACGTACCGCCGTAGATCTCCTTGTGCGCCCGTTCCACGAGGGCCATCCAGCCACCGACCATGCGCCGCACCGCTCCGGCGCGTTCCGCCTCGGTGCTCTCCTCGGACAGCCGCTCGCGCGCGAACATCCGCACGATGTGCCACATTCCGCACCGGAACTCCCCATCCCGGTCCATCGCGGTGATGTCGAGGAGCCGCATGTCGATCAGTGGTTCCAGCAGGTCGGTGGGGTGCGGCGTGGAGTCGTCGAGCAGGGCGGCACCCAGCCAGCTCGGAATCTCCGTCCCCTCGGCGAGACTGAGCAGGCACAACAGCCGACGGTCGGCCGCCGCCAGGCCGTCGTAGCTGAGCGAGAGGCTCGCCCGGATCGACAGCTCGCCGTGTGCCAGCTCGTCCAGCCTGCGCTGCTCGTTCTCCAGCCGGTGCCACATGGAGGTCAGCGACCAGTGCGGGCGCGCGACCAGGCGCGCGCCGATGATGCGCAGCGCGAGGGGCAGCCCGCCCACCAGGCGGATGAGGTCCCCCGCCGCCTCCAGCTCGCTCTCCACACGCTGCTCTCCGATGATCCGCCCCAGGAGCTGGACGGCCTGCACCTGGCTGAGCGGCTCCACGTCGAACCTGCGGGTGCCCGGGAGCGCCGTGAGCTGGCCACGGCTGGTGACCAGCACGCCGCTGGCGCCGGTTCCGGGCAGCAGCGGCATCACCTGGGACTCGCTGACCGCGTCGTCCAGCAGCACCAGGATGCGGCGGCCGGCGAGCAGACTGCGGTACATCTCCGCGCGCTCGTCGAGCGCCTCGGGTATGGCCTGGCCCGGGACACCCAGCGCGCGCAGGAACCGCCCCAACACCTGTGCGGGCCCCACCAGTTGTCCGCTCGCCTCCCGCAGGTCGCAGTAGAGCTGTCCGTCCGGGAAGTGCTCGGTGGCGAGCCGGTGCGCCACATGCCTGGCCAGCGTGCTCTTGCCGACACCGGGTCCGCCGAGCACCAGGACCACGTTCAGCTGCCCCTTGTCCTGCCCCTCGGTGACGGCGTCGCCGACCGCCGAGACGAGTGTCTCGTCGGCCACGAGGTCGCCGATGTCGGCGGGGAGCTGCCTGGGGGTGACGACCAGGTCGCGGTCGGCACCGCGCTCCTGCGCGGCCTCGGAGCACGGCGCCTGTGCGACAGCCCGCGATTCGGCAGGTTCGGCCAGTGCCAGGTCGGGGTCGTCGGTCAGGATCGCCTGCGCCAGATCGCGCAGTTCCCTTCCTGGTTCCAGGCCCAGTTCCTCGGCGAGCATCGCGCGGCCCTGATGGTAGGCGTCCAGCGCCTCCGCCTGCCGGCCCGAACGGTACAGCGCCACCATGAGGTGGCCCCGCAGCCGCTCCCGCAGCGGTTGGCAGCCGACCAGCTGCATCAGCTCACCGACCAGGTGCTCGTGCCGGCCCAGCTCCAGCAGCAGCCGCATGCAGGTCTCCACCGCCTCCAGGCGGCGCTCGTCCCACTGCGCCGCCGTACCGGCCAGGGCCTCGCTGGGCAGCCCGGCCAGGCACCGGCCCCGCCACAGGCCCGTCGCCGAGCGCAGCCTCTCCACCGCCGGCATCTTTCGGCCGTCACCGGCCAGGGCGTGCGCCTCTGCCACCAGGCGACGGAAGGTGCCGATGTCGGTCGCGTCCTCCGGCGCCCTCAGGATGTACCCGCGCGCGCGGGTCTCGATGGTGGCGTCCACTCCCCCGTCCGAAAGTGCCTTGCGGAGGCGGGAGATGCAGATCTGCACCTGGGCGCGTGCGGTCTTCGGCGGGTCGTGAGCCCAGAGGGCGTCCACCAGACGGGTCGTCTCCACCACCCGGTTCAGTTCGAGCACCAGCGCCCCGAGGACGATCTCCTGACGCCCGGGCGCCACGGATACCGGCCCCCGCTCACCGCTCACTTCAAGGGGCCCGAGAACACGGATGGGAGCCGCTGCTGCGCCATTGCCGTCGTAATCTGATGAGACTGCCATGCATGACCTGCTTCTGTGCTGTTAGCCAGGCGATGTGGTCCGGCTTGCCAAGGTGGGTGGAACGCATACCGACCTGCCTCATAAGTCGTAACCGTCGGCCGCGTAGCCGAGCACCTTCAGAAGCCCGGCCGCCGCCGACCGCAGCGCGGTGACCTCCACCCGCCCACGCGACAGGCGGAGTCGTACCAGGGCGGCCGGGGCCGGGCCCGGCGCGGGCGCGGCCGACGTCGGCGCGCCTTCCCACGGCTGCCCACCCGCCGCTGTCTTCAGGGGCGGGGAGAACCCCACCGAGGTGGTGTCGTTCATCGAGACTGCTCCGATCAGCGGTGTAGCGGAAGGGGAGATGGAAGGAAGGGTGCGGCGCGCCTGGAGGAGAGCGAGGCCGTGGTGTGCGGGTGCGCCGACCCGGCACGCGCGCTCCCTGCACTGTGCGTGCCGGGTGCGGCCGGCGCGACGCCGTCACACGGTCAGGTCGGCGTCCGGGGCGGCGGAGGGCCGACGGTGCTCCGCGTCTCGCGGTGCGCGGGGCGCCCGACGGGACGTGCGGGTGGTGCGCGGACTTCTCGCCGCGGTGGAGGGGTCCGGGCGCCCCTTCACCCTGCCCTGGAGAAGTGGTGACGGTACTGGCCCGGTGTGACGCCCAGGGTGCGCTTGAAGCAGCGGTGCAGGGTCTCGGCGTAGCCGAAGCCGCAGGACCGGGCGATCGCGTCGATGGTGGTGTCCGTCGTCTCCAGCAGGGCCCTGGCGGCCTCGACCCGGACGGTCTCCACGTAGGCGGCGGGGGTGAGTCCGGTCTCGGCGCGGAAGACCCGGGTGAAGTTGCGCTCGCTCATACCGGCCCGTTCGGCCAGCACCCGGACGGTCAGGTCCTCGGCGAGGTGGTCGGTGACCCAGGCCTGCACGTCCCGCAGCGGTTGACGTGTGGGCCGCGGCGCGGCGAGCTGGGTGCTGAACTGCGCTTGCCCGCCCGGGCGTTGGACGAACATCACCAGCATCCGCGCGACGGCCCGGGAGACCTCGGGCCCGTGGTCCTCCTCGACCATGGCGAGCGCAAGGTCCATCCCCGCCGTGATGCCGGCGGAGGTCCACACCGACCCGTCGTGCACGAAGATCTGGTCCGGGGTGACCGTGACGTCCGGGTGCTCCCGGGCCAGCCGCTCACAGGCCGCCCAGTGCGTCACCGCGCGCCGTCCGTCGAGCAGTCCGGCCCGTGCGAGCAGGAACGCGCCCGTACACACGGAGGCGACCCGCCGGGCCCGGCCGGCCGCCTCCGTGAGCCAGCTGACCAGCACTTCGTCGTCCACCGCCTCCCGATCACCCGGTCCGCCGACGACCACCAGCGTGTCCAGTGGGCCCTGGCGCTGCTGGACGCCGCTGCCGGCCGTGATGTCGACCCCGTGACAGGCCCGCACCGCTCCGGCCCCGCCCGCGACGATCTCGACGGCGTAGCCCTCACCCTCGGGCACCCAGCGTTCGGTCTGCGCGAACACCTCATGCGGTCCCGCCAGGTCCAGTACCTGGAACCGCGGATAGACGAGGAAGACGACGCGCCGTCGTGTCACCCGGCCATCATGGCCCGCCGCACCATTTGGCAGCAAGGACACAAACATGACGATCTCCGCCAAGTGCCCGGCGCCGGGCCCCGTCTCGGGCGGGTGCGGCACCAGGCGGCGCGGCGGGCACGGCACTTGGGGACGGGCGGTGGTCCACCGCCCGGTGACGGGCCGGAAGGCGCCGCAGGGCGCCGTGACCGGTGAGTGCGGGGACCTTCGGCCCTCTTGACATCCGGCCAGGGGCGGGCGACCCAGGACACCGCCGCGGCAACGCAGTTCGGTGACGGTAAGAAGCGCTCCGGCGCCCGGACGGGCCAACGCCACGGAAACGAGACTGCGTTCGTCCTCGGGTCGCTTCTTGTCCGCTGTCACACGGCACGAGGGACGTAACGAGCAAACGGACTGACGCTGTTTCATCAACCGGGCGCGCACCGCCATGGAAAACCGGACCGGCGGCGTGGCGGTGCCTGCTGCTGTACCGACGTGTGTCATCCGGGACGAGTTGAGCACCCTGCCTCCTTTCTGCGACCCCGCCACGTCTGTGGTGCCAGAGGGGCGGAGGCTGTTCACCCTCATGTGACGCTCGTGACCAGCGCAATCGTGGAGCACCACGACACGGACCACGAGATCGGCCGGCCACAACCACGACACCGGGCACGTGAGGGCGGAAGCGACCTCCCGGTTCCGCCGCACAGGTGAGCGATCATGGTGGTTCTTCTCACGGTCCGGATCACGCACCCATTTCCGGCGCGCTCCGTCCTCGTGAGTGAGGACGCTCACGTCCACACAAGGAGGCAGGGATGTCCGGACCGGCAGGTGCACCGCGGGATGCGGCACGACTGCTGGCCACCGCGGCCGAGCGCGCTCGTGCGGGCACCGGTCGTCTGGTCCTGCTGCGCGGTGCCACCGGCACGGGCCGCACCACGGTCCTGGAGGCCGCCGCCGAGGAGGCCGCCGCCCACGGCATGCGGGTGCTGCGCGCCCGCTGCTCCGCCGGCGACTCCGCGGTCCCCTTCGCCGCACTCCTGCAACTCCAGGGCCCGGTACCCCTGTTCGCCGATCTGGTATCGGGCGGCGACGAGCAGGCGACCACCGCCGGACTGTGGCGGGTGCTGCGGTCGTACGCCGAGCAGCCGCCGCTGCTGATCACCGTGGACGATGTGCACCTGGCCGACGCGGCGTCCCGCCGCTGGCTGGCGGAGTCCGCCCGGCTCATGGACCGGCTGCCGATCGTCCTCGCGGTCACCGAGCGCAGCCAGTACGACGTCGACCCGCCCGCACAGGGCCTCGCCCACAGCCTCTCCCCCGCCCTGGTCACCACCCACACCCTGCCCCCGCTGTCCGCCGACGCGGCCGCGACGGCGGCCCGTTCGGTCTTCCCGGACGCTCACGACGCCTGGATCGAGGACTGCGTACGGGCCGGCGCGGGCAACCCCCTGCTGCTGCGCGCCCTGCTGGACGACCTCTCCGACGGCAGCCACCCGGTCGTGCCGCGCACCTCCGCGGCGCTGTACCCGGGAGCGTTCCCGGCGGCCGTGCAGTGGTGGCTGGACTGCGCCGGGCCGGCCACCGCGGAGGTGGCGCGGACCCTGGCGATCCTGGACGAGGGCTGGGACCACGAACCCTCCGCCGGCACGGGGTTCCCCGCCCTCCACATCCCCTCCCTCCTCGCCGAACTCTCCGGCGCCGACCCGGCCAGGGTCGCGGGCTGGATCACCGCGATGACCGGCCTCGGACTGCTGCGCCCCGACCGCGTGGGCCGCGCCCGCTACGCCCACCCGCTGCTGCGGGACGCGGTGCTCACCGGCGTACCCGCGGACCGGCGGCGCGCCGCGCACCGGACGACCGCCGAGGCGATGCTGCACCTCGGTGCCTCCAGCGAACTCGTCGCCCGTCAACTGCTGCTCACCGACGTGGTGGACGTGCCCTGGGCACCGCCGGTGCTTCAGGACGCCGCTTCGCTGGCGTTGCGTGAGGGGCACATCGAGGACGCGGTGACCTTCCTGCGCCGCGCTCTGGCCGAACCCCTCTCCGACGAGGGCAGACAACGCCGGCTGACCGAACTGGGCTCGCTGGAGTACGCGGTGCCCGGCTCCTCGGCCGCGATCCTGACGCTCACCGAGGCGATGCGGCTGCCGGGGCCGCCGCAGGAACGGGTGCGCGCCGCGGTCGCCCTGGGGACGGCGCTGACCGGCCGCGGCAGGACCCGCGCGGGGGTCGAGGTGGTGCGCTCGCTGTACGACGCGCTCGCCGACCGTCCCGACCTGGTGAGCGTCCTGCGGCAGGCGTTTTTGCAACTGTCGGAGACCGACCAGGTGGTGCGGCAGGAGGCGTACAAGCGGCTGGCCGTGGCGGCCGACCGCGCGCCGGAGTCGGTCAGCACGGCAGGTCACGCGTTCCTGGTGAAGTACGCGGTCACCGCGGGGCTGAGCTCGGCGAAGGAGGCAATGCTGCGCCTGCGCGCCCTGCTGGCGGAACCCGCCGACCTGCTGTCCGAGCCGTATCTGCTGGGGGTGGCCGCCGCGGTCGCCCAGTGGGCCGACGAACTCGACGAGGCCGAGGGGCTGGTGGAGCGCGGTCTGGCCGGGCAGCGCCCCGACGTCCTGCACCCCATGCAGGAAGCGCTGGTCAACACCCGTATGGACATCGTCGCGGCACGGGCCGACTACGCGCGGCTGCTGGCCGATCCGCCGCCCGTCGCCGCCAGCCCGACCAACGCCCACGCCCACGCGCTGTCGGCGCTCGTCCAGACGGGCCGCGTCGCCGAAGCCGAACGCCTCGCCGACGCCTTCGACTTGCGGACGGCGCCGCAGTCATGGGAGCTGATCCGGTTCCTGTACGCGCGCGGGGAGCTGCGTGCCGCGAACGGTGACCCGGCGGGAGCACTGCACAACTTCCTGGAGTGCGGGCGCCGCCAGTCGGCCCGGGAGGTGTTCAGTCCGGTCGTCACCCCGTGGCGCACGGCCGCCGCCGAGTGCCATCTGGCGCTGGGCGCCCCACGGGAGGCGGTCGCCCTGGTCGAGGAGGAACTGCGCCTGGCCCGGGTGTGGGACACCCCCCGCACGGTGGGCCGGGCTCTGCGTGTCCTCGGCACCGCGATCGGCGGGCGCCAGGGCCTGGACCTGGCGCAGAAGGCGGTGGGGCTGCTGCGGGGCGGCCCGGCAGGCCCGGAGCTCGTGGCGGCGCTGCTGGCCCTGGGCCGTCAGCTGACCGCGTCGGGCGAGTCGTCCCGCGCCCGCGACATCCTGCGGGAGGCGGCCGGGATCGCCGAACGGCTGGGCGCGATACGGCTGCGGGACCTGGCGGAGGAGGCGCTGCGGGCGAGCGGCGCGCGCCGTCCGGCGACGCGAACCGGTGCCGCCTCGCTCACCGACAGCGAACGCCGCATCGCCGAACTGGCCGCGGGGGGCCGTACCAACGCGGAGATCGCGGAGCTGCTGCATCTCGCCCGCCGCACCGTGGAGACCCATCTGACGCACAGCTACCGCAAGTTGGGCATCCGGCGGCGCAGCGCCCTGAGCCAGGCGCTGACCGGGGACGACACGGCGGGCGGCTCGCTGACCGGCGTCCGGGACGCGCAGCGCACGTGTGACACAGACGGACGAGGAACCTCCTGAGTGAGGGCCGAGGCGTGCGCGCCACGTCCGGTGGCGCGCACACCTCGGCCCGTCAAGGACGGTCAGAACAGATCGCGGTACTGAGCGATGCGCTCGCTGCGCGCAGCTCGTCAAGGGCCGCCAGGACGTAGCCGGCGAGTTCGTCCTTGCCGTCGCGGTCGCCCTCGGACCAGTGGGCGAACCCGCGCTTGAAGGCGAGGACGCCCAGCTCGCTCGCGAGGGCCGCGGTGGGGTCGGGCAGGCCGCGGGCGCCCAGGGCGGCCGTCATCGCGGCGGCGAGGCTGACGGTCTTGAGGGCGTCACGCTCCTGCAGCTCGGCGCAGGCCGCGATGGCCGCCTTCACGCGCGGGGCGAGCTCGCGGTTCATGGGGCCCATCGCGCTCGACGCGCGCTCAAGACCGGCGGCGACCGCCTCGAGCGGGGTGGCGCGGCCGGGGGCCTCGGCGATCCCCTCGGGCCTGCTGGCCGCCGGTGAGCAGGTCAGAGCAGTCAGCAGAACCCCAGCCGCGGGCTCGACGCCCAAGTGGGAAGCAGTCACCGCCGACCTGGAGCGCCCCGAGACGCTGCCCGCAGCACTCGACGGTGCCGACAAGGTGTTCCTCTACGGAATGCTCAACCCCCAGAGGCCCTACGACATCGACAAGGTCGCTGCGGCGGCCACGGCCGCGGGGATCCGGCAGGTGGTTCTGCTCTCGTCGGTGTCGGTCCTGATCCCCGACGCCGACCACCCGGTCCCTCGCCTGAACCGCACCATCGAGCAGGCCATCCAACGGTCCGGCATGGACTGGACGTTCCTCAGGCCGGGGACATTCGCGACCAACACCCGCACCTGGTGGGCCGAATCGATCCGCACCGGCAACGTCGTGCGCCTTCCCTATCCACTCGCACAGTCGGCGCCGGTGCACGAGAAAGACATCGCGGCGCTTGCGGTGACCACCCTGACCGAACCGGGCCACTCGCACCAGGCGTACACCCTCTACGGAGCCGAGTCCCTGACCCTGCAACAGCAGATCGAGCACATCGGCGAGGCCCTCGGCCGCCGCATCCGGATCGAACACGTCTCCGACGAGCAGGCTCGCGCGGAAGTGGGCAGAACAATGCATCCGGTCATGGCCGAGGCAATCGTGAGTCAGTGGGCCGCCGCCAACGGTGTCCCGGTCCCGACCTCCGCCATCACCGAAAAGATCACCGGCACGCCGGCGCACACCTACGCCCAGTGGGCCGTCGACCACTCCGACGACTTCCGCTGAGCTCGTCGCTGGCCTGCGGCATCGGGGGCGACCCCGGCCGGTCGTGAGGAACAGCCTTGCGCTGATCCTTCTCCTGAGGTCCAACCAAGGTGACTGTAAAGCCCGCCGTGGAATGTCCTCGTAGCCCGTCAGCGGCGCCACCGAACGGCCGGGTCGCGCCCGGCGAGGTGCTGGGCGACCCCGAGTCGCACTGAAGCGCGGTGGAACGAGGGGCGGGTGAGCGGCCTCCGGCAGCTCACCCGCCCCTCACCTGTTCATGTCCGCAGCTCAACACGCAGAACGTGACAGGGAACGCACCTGGCCCGACGGGACTCCCACGCCATCCACGAATCCCAGACCCTGCGCATCGAGCGTATCCACGGCGTCCCCGCCCACGAGAGCGCCTGGATCGTCGCCGCGTACGAGACGCCCGTCTCGGAGCACATGTGGCATCTCACCGTGACTGGTGCAACACCTGCCCCGTGCTGCAGGAGCTGCTGGACCACCTCGCCGGTGATGGACGGGACATAGCCGCCGGCAGTGCCTTGGACGAGAAGTCCGTCACCGCCGCAACCAGGCCACTCGTGGAAGCTGACTGGAAGCACGGCATCGACGATCGCTGGATGCGCTGGACGAACCTGTCCGAGGACGCGGGAGTTACCACCCTGTGTTCACAGCGCACTTGACCCCGAACCGGCCGGGTGCCTCCATAACAACAGAGCCTATGGCGTGGCCAAGGCGCCACTCGTCCACGCGGCGCGCAGCGCCTTCTTGTCCACCTTGCCGACCTTGGTCGTCGGCAGCTGGTCAAGCAGCACCGTCTTCCGGGGCATGTACAGCTCTCCCAGCTCGGCGGTCACCGCCGCGCCGACCGCCTCCGGGTCGATCTCGACACCCTCGGCCGTGGCAAGGAAGATCTGTACGGCCTCCCCGCACTCCTCGTCCGGCACACCCAGCGCCGCCGCATTGCGCACACCGGGCAGCGTGAGCAGGAAGTCCTCCAGGACTCTGGAGTAGACGTTGTCGCTGGTGCTGCCGGTGACGATGATGTCCTTGGCCCGGTCGACGAGATAGAGGTAGCCCTCGGCGTCGAGGTAGCCCAGGTCGCCGGTGCGCAGCCAGCCGTCCTGCAGCGCCGCCGCGGTGCGCTCCGGGTCCTCGTAGTAGCCGAGCATCACCGCGTTGCCCCGGACACACACCTCGCCGACCTGCCGGACGGGCAACGCCGCAGTGCTGTCCTCGGCACGGATCTCGATCTCGGTGTCGGATATCGCGCGACCGCAGCTGCGCCAGAGCTCGGGGCGCAGGGCACACTCCGAAGCGAGCTCCTCCGCGCCGAACGCGGCGATGCCGAGCGCCTCCGACTGCCCGTAGCCCTGGCCGAGCACCGGCCCGAAGACCTCGACCGCCTGCTGCAGTCGACTGGGCGACGTGGCCGCGCCGCCCACGGCGATCTGCCGCAGCGCGGGCAGGACGCCCGGCTTGCACTCCGGATGGTCGAGCACCGCGTACATCATGGGCGGCACGAACATGGTGGCGGTGATCCGCTCCTCGCGCAGCACCGTCAGCGCCGCGCCCGCTTCGAACTCGGGCAGCACGACCAGGGCGGACCCCGTCACCAGGGCCTGGATCGAGGTGAGATGACCGCTGCCGTGCGTGAGCAGCGTGGCGGCGAGCACCCTGTCCGTGCTCGGGTCCATGGTCGGGAAGAACGCGGGGCCGGAGTCCTCCGCGGCGTCCGTCACCAGGTCGACCAGCATGTCGTAGAGCCGGTGGGTGTGCGCGGCAAGCTTGGGGCGGCCCAGGGTTCCGCCGGTGTAGAGGACGGTGACGGCCTCGTCCGCTCCCGGGGCGGGCACACCGTCGGGGCGCGCGTCCGGGCAGTCGGCCGCCAGGGCCAGCAGGTCCGCGCACCGCTGCTCACAAGGACCGAGGCTGAGCAGTGCGGGGGCGTGGACGCTGCGGCCGGCCGCATCGGCGGCCCGTTCCGCGAAGAGCGGGTCGGTGACCACGGCGCGCGCTCGGGACTGCTCGACGAGCGCGGCGAGCTCGCCGGGCCCCGGCTCGGGCGGCAAGAAGACGACGCGGCAGCCGATGAGATGGACGGCGAGCTGAACGAGGACCGAGTCGACACGGTTGGCCAGAAAAAGCCCCACCCCGTCGCCGGGCGCGAGCCCCTGCCCCCGCAGCGCATGCCCCAGCCTGAACAGCTGCCGCCGGGCTTCCCCTCTGGTCAGCCGCTGCCTCCCCTGGACGAGCGCCTCGGCGTCCTCGTCCTTGTTCCAGTGCTCCAGAATGCGGTCCACGTACGTCCGCGGCTCGGACATTTCCTGTGCGTTAACGATCACCAACACATGCAAACATGCCGCTCAGCGGCCTTGACCTCACGGGGGGCCACCTTCGGCCATCGCCCGGCGGAGTATCATCCCCGCGATGCAAATTGAGTATTCGCAGGTCAGTTGAGCGTCTGAGAGAGCGCACCGGACGCCCGTCATCATGGCGGGGTATCGCTCCCCGTGGTGTGGTCCCAGCAGGCCCTTGCACGGAGAGCCCCGGACCGACAGCAAGGTTGGCCCGACGCACCGCGTGAACCACAGGCCCATACGGACCGGGGGCATTCCCTGTGCACCGGGCGCGACGTCCGGGTCCCTCAGCCCCTTTATCCCGTAGCTGAACCGCGCTGAACGCGCCACCGTTCGTCAGGGCAGGCAGGACGGCCGGACGCTGAGCAGTTCGGTCCGCAGCACGGGCGTGCCGTCGACCGGCGCCGGGTCCTGCGCAGTTGCTTCGATACCGCCAGCAGCGATCTTGTCGAGAGTCTTCAGGCCGGCGGCACCGACCGTGCCGAACACCGTGTAGTTCGGTCGCAGCGCGGAGTCGCCGTAGACGACGAAGAATTGCGAACCGTTCGTGTTCGGCCCGGCGTTGGCCATCGCCAGCAAGCCGCGCCCGTAAAGGCGACGGACGCCGGTCGGGTCGCTCGGTGCCGGCGGCAGGTCCACCGGCAGCTCGTCCTTGTACTTGTACCCCGGCCCGCCCTCGCCAGTACTGGTCGGGTCGCCACACTGCAGGACCTTCAGCGTCGGATACGCCGTCAGCCGATGGCACACCGTACGGTCGTAGAACCGGTGCCGCGCCAGGTATACGAAGCTCTGGACCGTGCACGGCGCCTTCGCCCGGTCCAGACGCAGCGGGAGCGGGCCCTGGCTGGTCCGGACAGCCATACCGACCGTGCCGTGACGGGGGGTGTGCCGCGGATCGGGCGGCAGGGGAACCCGCCGCGCCGCCGGCTCGTCCGGGGTCTGGGTATACCGGCAAGGACCGTGCGTGGTGCGCGGCGGGGCGCCGGAAGCAGAGGCAACACTGCCCCAGGACACGACCAGCGCCGCCGCAGCCAATGCGGTCATGAGAGTTCGCCTCATCCTGCACACTCTCCAAAAGATCGCCAGATTTCGGAGCGGTCGCAGTCTAAAGCGCGGCCCGGCGGGCGAGAAGCCGCCCGCCAGCCACATCAGTCTCCCAGCCGTCGGCCTGCGGCCGCAGGCCACTTCGGATGTGGCACAGCGCCGACTGGCATAAGGTCCGCCACGTGTGATCGCGCTGGGCAAGGGCCCAGAATGGTGACGACGGGTAGCTGGCGCCTCCGTCGAAGCACGGCTCGCAGTTGTCCTCGCACAGGTCCTGATAGACACCCAGCTGGATTTCCTGGTGCACTAGGGCGCCCGGCGCCGTTAAGCCGTCCCCACCTGCCGGACAACGACGCCCCCTGTCCCGGCCCACGGTGGCCACTTCGAGGAACCAATCGTCGAGCATTACCGAGGCAAGCTGACCTGCGTTAACGTCCCAACCCCCGATACCGCTTTCCTCAGAACTTCGCAGGTGCGAGGTTGTGCGTCCCGTCCGCCGAAGTGGTCGACACCCAGGCGATCGGTCGCGGCACAACCACCGCGGTCAGGAGCTTGTAGAACTCGTTGCGGGACATGGCAGCGGGATCAAAGTCGGTACGCATGGTGATCAGTATCCAGGAGGCGGCCGCGGCCCCTACAGCGGATCCACGGCACCACCGAACCCCTGAGTTCGGCGGAAAGTACCCGGTATCGGAGCCGACGAGCACCAGGAGCCGACACCATGACGACAGCCGTGACTGTCTGGGAGGACTTCGACGTCCCCGCGCACACCCGTGGGGGCCAGGTCACCCTCAACCTCTACCATCGACTGGATGGTCCTGCGTCCCGAGTTCCGCCAGCTGCTCGCTGACCTCGCCCATGGCGTCATCGCCGGAGTCATCTTCCTGGAGCGGTGACGACCTGCCGGCTCGCGCCGTTGATGATCCCGACGGCCGCGGTGACGAAGACGCCCGCCAGGGCGCAGGACAGGCTCGTCCACAGCGCCGTAGACACCGGGAGCCGAGGGCGGGCAGTGAGATCAGTGCGACTCTGTGCTCAGGTTCGACCTCGGTGCTGACCGGGTTGCGCTCCATCCGGCTCGGCAGGTCGGTGAGAAGACGCCGATGTCCCAGACCCGTCCTCCAGACGGGTGCCGACGATTTCGGCCACGTCAGACACGTCGGCCTGCTCGTCCGCCACCAGGGGCGCCGTCACGTTGTCCGCCCGCCGCCGGATGCCCCTGGCGATGCGGCGGCACCCGTTTGGCACCACGCCGCGCCTGCGGGCCGGGGCACCCCTAGCATGCTGACTGTGCGACCCATTCTCCCGAAGATCGAGGGCGGCCGGGTACAGGGCCTCCTGCAACTCATCGAGGACGGCATCCACCTCGTCGTCGCAACGCTCCTCGTACTGCTCGCGGGGCTCCTGACCGTCGGGGTCGTCCACGACGTCATCAGGTCGATCCAGGGGCCGTACCGCGAGGATACGGTCGTTCTCTCCGCCCTGGACAACGGCCTTGTGCTGTTCATCGTGGCCGAGCTGCTCCACACCGTCCGCCTCACCATCAGGAACCAGACCCTCGACGCGGAGCCGTTCCTCGTCGTCGGCCTGATTGCCGGCATCCGCAAGGTGCTCATCGTGACGGCCGAGGCGGAGAAGACCTTCCGGTGGAACTTCGAGGGGATCGAACTGCTCATCCTGGCGGGGCTGATCCTCGTGATGGCGACAGCGGCGTACGTGTGGCGGCGCTCGACGCGGCCGGGAGACTACTTCCCGCTCCAGGAGGCGGGGCGCTCCCCGTCGCCGGCGCCGTCATCCACCCCGGTTCGCGGGTCCTGATCCGTCACCTTCCGCCTCCATGGCCGCCCGCACCCGCTGCTCCTCGCGAGAGGTCCCGTTCCAGGCGTGTGCGGCTCACGGCCGTCGCGAGGTCCTCCAAGGCTTGCTTCTGCAGTTCCGCCCCGCGCCGCACCACCGGGCCCCGGCCCCCGGCGACGGCGTCCCCCACGCGTGGAGCGCCTCCTCCTCGCGCCCCCAGTCCGGAGTCCTGTGCTCGCGCACGTCGACGGCCGCCTGCGTGGTGTCCGCCTCCTGGGCCTCGGCGAACCGCTCCGCCTCGGGGACGAAACGACTGTCGGCCCGCAGGACGTGGCTCCCCATGAGCAACGCCACCCGGCCGAACCCCTTGAGCGCCATCCCTACGCGGAACTCCGCCGGAAAGCTCTCCAGTGATGACTCGCGAACGCCCAGGGCACGCAGCCCGGAATAGCTCAGGGCCACGTTCAGCCAGGCCCGCTCCGGGGTCCCACCAGTTGGCCGCTGTGGCCACCTGGGGTGCCAGGCGCCGCAGCATGCGGCGGCCGTCCGCCAGGTCGTCGATGCGTAGCAGGAAGTAGGCGCCGGCGTAGGGAGAGGGCCGTTGCCGCAGCACCGTGCCGTGGATGTCCGCCAGGTCCGAACCGGTGCCTGGTGCGTCCGCCACGTCGCACCCGTCCAGCGCGGTGGGCGTGCAGGTCCCCGGAGACTCTCCGAAGCTGGATCAGGCGGTTCCCTCTCACCGAAATGGAGACATCATGAGCATTGCCGTTGTACCCCGGCCCGGCATGGGTTGGTGCACCCGCCAAATGAACGAGTGAGTTTCACGTGACGCTCGGGCTTGCGCCCAAGAAATCTCACCCCAAGGTCCCACGGCGTCACGGCGAGGGCGGAAAGTCCCACCTGACCGTGATCCAGGGGCTGGCCGCCCTATCACTGGACGCCCTCAGCTCGGTCGCGTACGGCCCGGAGGCCATCGTCCTCGTGCTGGTGGCCGCCGGTTCGGGCGCGCTCACGGCGATGCTGCCGATCACCCTGGTCATCGCCGGGTTGCTGGCCGTCCTGGTCGTCTCCTACCGCCAGGTGATCGCCGTGCACCCGGACGGCGGTGGAGCCTACGCAGTGGCGAAGAAGGATTTGGGCAGACCGGTCAGTCTGATGGCCGCGGCCGGCCTCATCGTCGACTACGTCCTCACCGTCGCCGTCAGTCTCGCCGCCGGCGCCGCGAACCTCGCATCGGCGTTTCCCGTCCTTTCCGATCATCTTCTGGCCGTATGCCTGATCGCGCTGTTCGCCCTCACCGTCGTCAATCTGCGCGGCATCGCGGACAGCGCGCGGGTGCTGATGCTGCCCGCGGTGCTGTTCATCGTCAGCGTGATCGGTGTCATCGTCGTGGGGCTGTTTCGGGCCCATCCCGCAGCCACGGTCGGAACGTCCCAGTCCTTCCCCGCCGTCGAGGCACTGGGCGTGCTCCTGGTGCTCAAGGCGTTCTCCGCGGGATGCTCGGCGCTGACCGGGGTGGAGGCCATCGCCAACGCCGTTCCGATGTTCCGCCAACCACGCGTCAAGCGGGCGCAACGCACCGAGCTGATGCTGGCCGCGCAGGAGGCCGACGCCGATGTTCTGGGCGCAGTCGAAGAACTGCAGGACCATCGTCACCAGCAGCAGGTGGGTGGCGCCACAGGCCTGCAGGTGGCGCGCAAGAGGTACGCCGGTCAGCTCGGACCTCTCATGGCCACCGGCCACCCACACCGATGACGCAAGAGCCGCCAGGAGCGATGACGTCCGAGCGCGATCAGGCCCGTGATCATGGCACGTCGCCACGGGTTCGCCGGGCAACACGAACGGGCAACCGGCCACCGGTGACGGCGACCAGTGCAGCCAGGTAGGCGGCAGCCAGCAGCCAGCCGGCGATGACATCGCTCGGCCAGTGAACGCCCAGGTAGATCCGTGTGAGGCCGACGCCGGCCGCCCACATCACGGCCAGTCCCCAGACGCACCAGCGCAGGGCGCGCCGTGCGCTGTGCGCGGCGGCCCAGCACACGAGCCCGGCGACAAGTGCGGAGGTGGTGCTGTGCCCGGATGGCATCGAGAAGCCCGACGCGTGCGTCGCCCAGTCGGCGTGCGGTGGTCGCGGCCGGGTGATGGCCAGCATCAACGCCTGTCGCAGCCCCTGGCCGAGCAGGAGTGCAGCGAGGGCGGCGACCGCGCCGACCATCCGTTCTCGTGTGCTGCGCCCGGCGAGGATTCCCGCGAGCGCGGCAAGGAGGTAGGGCCAGACGCCGGTGCCGGAGTCGGTCAACGCCCGGGCTGCCGCTGCGACTGCGTCCGGCCGGTGCGCCAACGCCCAGCCATGCAGCGCCCGATCGCCGGGCAGCGGCGTCTTCCCGTCCGCGGCGATCACGGTGATCACGAGCCCGGCGAAGAGTGCGCCACAGACCGTCGCCACCCACAGTTGGCCAGGCGAGGTTCGGCGGGCACGTCGTGCCCCACGCGGAGGGTCGGCTGTGTCCGGCGCACTCATCGCACCGGCCTCCGTTGGGGAGCACAGTCCACCGCGTAGCGGGCGGCGATCCGCTTGGCCGCGTGGGTCAGCAGGGCGCCCATGAGGGCACCGGCCAGGAGGCCGGCCAGGGCATCGTGGGGGTAATGTGCGCCGATCCAGACGCGGGAGGCGGCCATGAGGAGGGCGGCCGGGGCAGCTATCCACCCCAGCAGGCGGTCGACACTCCACAGGGCGGCGGCCGCCGCTGCGGCGATCACCGCGTGATTACTGGGGAACGACCAGTCACCCAACGCCGGACAGGGGTCCAGCGGCGTGACGGGCAGAACCTGGCAGGGTCGCTGCTCGCTCACCCAGCTCTTGACGACGTCACTGGCCAGGAAGGCGAGCACGACCACAGCCGGCACCGACAGCACGGGCAGTTGCGGCGCTCCGGCCGCGCGAGCCCGCCACCACGCGATGATCATGAGGACGGCGAACAGCCCGAGGCCGTACTCGGACCACACGGAGATCCCCGAATCCACGGCGGCGGGTGCACGATGGGCAAGGCGTGTCACACCGATGTAGAGGCCGTCGTCATAAAAGCCCGGGCCGGCGGAGAGGAAGACGTGGTTCATCGCACCTCTCCTTCGGCAACACCCCGGCCGCGGTGGGCGTGACGGCTCCGCAGAACCTCTCGCGCAAGAGGAAGAAGGGAAAGGAGCACGATGAGGGCGACCAGCGGCAGCAGGTAACGGTCGACGTGGGGAAGGGAGGACCCCAGCGCGTACCCGGCGAGCACCAGGCCCGCGGTCCACACCAGACCGCCGATGGTCTGCCAGCGGAGGAAGACCGCCGCCGGGACATCGAGCGCGCCGGCCAAGGGATTGAGAACGGTGCGAACGACAGGGACGAAGCGTGCCAAGACGATGGCCTTGGCGTGCCCGTACCGCGCCAGCAACGCCTCGGCCCGTTCAGCTCCCTCGTGCAGATGCCGGGACCGGCTGCGGGCGAGAATCACCCGGCCGCCGCGGCGGCCGATCCAATAGCCCACCTGCGCTCCGGACAACGCTCCACCGACCGCGGCGAGGAGAACCTGCCAAAGCGATAGGTGCACCCCTGTTCCGCCGGGCACACACAGCAGGCCCGCGGTGAAGAGCAGGGAGTCACCGGGCAGGAAGAAGCCCACCAGAAGGCCCGTCTCGGCGAAGAGGACGACGGCCACCCCCAGCGCACCGAATGCGGTCAGCAACGACCCGGCGTCCAAGGCGTTGACCGCAAGCTGGCCATGTGCGGCCAAGGCGCCGGATTGTTGGTACAACGGCACGCCAGGCTCCTTCCCGAGGGGTGCGGGCGGCGTTCCGCCCCGACCGACTACAGCGATGTAGTCGGTCTACACACTGTAGACGCTCTCGTGGGACAATGAGTTCCATGACTGAGGAGCGCGGCGCCCGCCGGCCGGCCGGCGAACTGGAAGCGAGCGTGCTGGCCGCGCTGTGGGCCGCAAACGGTGGCCTCACCGCCGGAGAGGTCCGTACGGCCCTGGGGTCTGGACTCGCCCGCACCACCGTGACAACGATCCTGACCAGGCTGCACGAGAAGGGCATGGTCACCCGCTCGCGGTCCGGACGTGGCTACGCCTACCTTCCAGCAGAGGATGCTCCAGGGCTGAGCGCTCGGCGCATGCGCGTCGAACTTGAACGCGGTGAGGACCGCGGCAGCATTCTGGCCCGGTTCGTCTCCGACCTGAGCGACGAGGACGAGAAGACCCTCAGGGCCCTGCTGAACGGCGACGAGGAGACCAGCCCATGAAGTTCGCGGTCTGGCTCCCGCTTCTGATCCCGCTGCTCGCGGTCCCCGTCGCCCGCCGCGTCACCGTGCGGCTCCCCCCGCGCGCCGCCGCGTGGACGCTGGGAGTGTGCTCGGTCCTGTTGGGCGTGTGCAGCACCGGGGCCCTGGGCGTCCTGGCCGTGGGAGGCGCCCTCCAGATCACCCCGATCGCCGCACTGGAAGACATCTCGCCACGCTTGCTGGACGACCGCACGCAGCTGACGCTGCCCGCCGGGATCCTCGCTGCCGGACTACTCGCCGGCGCAGCGGTGTCGGCCGGTGTCGTCGCCGTACGCCACTGGCGGGAAGTGCGAGCAGCCGGACAGGCCGCCGAGGACGCGAGCGGTGAGCTGGCCGTACACGTCGACGAACGCCCTTACGCCTACGCCCTGCCCGGCCCCTTCGGCCGCCGGGGCCGCATCGTGGTCAGCACCGCGATGCTGCGGTCTTTGAACGCCGAAGAGCGCGAGGTCCTCTTCGCCCACGAGCGCGCTCACCTCGCCGGAAAACACCACCTGTTCCTGAGCTGTGCGCACCTGACGGCAACGCTTCACCCGATGCTGCGCGGCCTGCGCGAACCGCTTACCTACGCCCTTGAGCGGTGGGCGGACGAGGTTGCGGCCGAAGCCGTAGGCGACCGGCAGCTCGCGGCCCGCGCGATCGGCAAGGCCGCCCTCGCAGCCGTGGTACCCGCCAGCCGCCCGAGACTCGTCCCCGGCGCCACCTGCGGCCCCGTACCTCGACGGGTCGCGGCCCTCATGGGCACCGGCACCACCGGCCCGGCGGGAAGGTGCGGCTCGCGCCGTCGGCTGGTCGCGGCCTTGCTGATCAGCTGCCTCGCCCTCTCGGCCGCCTCCACGCTCCACGCGGCGAGCGAACTGCACAGCAGCGTCGAGATCGCCGAAAGCAGCTCCGGCGTCCGGTAGGTGCCCCACGTCCTCCGGGCCGGGCACTGTTACGCACACGACCGCACCCGGTGCAGCACTATGTCCTCGCTCACAAACCACCCTCACCCTTTTCGTCTACAGTGACGTAGACCGTCTACCCGCTTGTAGTCGTTTGGGGGGTGCGGGCGTCCGAGCGAGTGAGGTGAATCTGGTGCGTCTGACCATCCTGGTCGTCGAGGACGACCACGCCCTGCGGGACGTGCTGGTGCGCGGACTGCGCGACGAGGGCTTCGAAACGCTGGCCGCCCCGGACGGCGCCACCGCTGTGCGGCTGACCGGTGACGGCGTGGACGCGGTGGTGCTGGACGTCGGGCTGCCGGACGCGGACGGACGGGACGTGTGCCAGGCGATGCGGGCGCAGGGCTTCGTCGGCCCGGTCGTCTTCCTGACCGCGCACGATCAACTCCAGGACCGCCTCAGCGGGTTCTCCGCCGGAGGTGACGACTACCTTCCCAAGCCGTTCCACCTCGCCGAGCTCGCGGCCAGACTGCGTGCCGCCCTCAAGCGTTCCGGGCCCGCCGCCCCCACGACCGCCGGGGACCTGGTCCTGAACCCCGTGCACCACAGCGTGTGCGTACGGGACGTCGACATGGCGCTGACGCCCACCGAGTTCCGTCTGCTGGCCACGCTGATGGCCGGCCTGGGGGCAGTGGTGGCCAGAAGGGAGTTGGTCCGGGCCGGCTGGCCGGAGGGCGCACACGTCAGCGACAACACCCTCGACCAGTATCTGAGCCGTCTGCGGCGCAAGATCCGGGAGGCGGGCAGCGGCCTGACGATCAGCACCGTCCGCGGCATCGGGCACCGGCTGTCATGACCGCCCGGACCCGCCTCGCCACGCTCGCCGCCGGCTGCCGTCCGCGCACGCTGCGGGGCCGACTGTCCCTGGTGGCGCTCACCACCGCCGCGCTGGTGATGGTGGTCCTCACCGTGGTGTTCAACACGATCGTCCGCCAGCACCTCCAGCAGCAGGCGGACGACGAACTGCGCACCCGGGCCGCCGCGGTGGCCGCGACCGTCGACACCCGCCACCAACCGGTACGCGTCCTGGAGACCCCGGATGACGCCGTCCTCGACACCAACGTATGGATCTACGCGGGCACCCGACTGCTGGAGCACCCCGCCTCCGCCCCGGCCGGCGATGCCCTCGCCCGCACCGCGGCCGATCTCGCCGCGCGCGGCGACAAACGCTGCGCCGAGGTGACGGCAGGTAACCCGATACGTCTGTGTGCCGAGCCCGTGGGCGACGTCCGGCCGGGCGCCGGACCCGCCGCCGTCGTCGTCACCGCCATGGATCTTGCGCCCTACCGTTCCTCCGCCGACACCCTGCTCGTAGCTTCCCTGGCCCTGGACGCCACCGTCCTGGCCTGTACCTACGTCCTGACCCGGCTGGCGGTGGGGCGCGCCCTACGGCCCGTACGGGCGATGACGGAGCAGGCCACCCGGTGGAGCGTGGTCGCCTCCGAGCAGCGTTTCGGCGCCGGGGACCGCCCCGTCGAGCTGACGCGGCTCGGGGCCTCGCTGGACGAGCTGCTGGACCGTATCCGTGCCGTGCTGCGCCACGAACAGCAGCTCACCCGGGAGCTCTCCCACGAGCTGCGCAACCCGCTGGCGCGGATCACCGCAGAACTCGACTGGTGGCGGGCCCGGCCCCGCTCCACCGTCGAAACCCGGGCGACGCATGCGTCCATCGCGGATGCCGCCGACTCGATGCGCACCATCTGCGAGACCGTCCTCGACGATGCCCGGGCCGGCGCGCACACCGTTCCCGGCACGGCGGACGTCATGGCCGTACTGGGCCGCCTCACCGTACGGCTCGGCGCTCCCGGGAAGGCCGCGATCACCGTCACCGGGCCGGACGGGCTGGTGACCGGGGTGCCCGCCGCGCTGCTGGAACGCATCGTCACCCCACTTGCCGACAACGCACTGCGCCACGCCCGTACGCGGGTGGACATCCGGGCTTGGCCGGAGCCCGACGGCATCCGCGTGGCGGTCATCGACGACGGTCCCGGGGTCCCGGCCTCGTTCACACCGGACCTCTTCCAGCCGGGCCGACGCGCCGACCCCGCGGACGGACACGGCGGGGCGGGCCTCGGGCTGCCGCTCGCGCGGCGCCTGGCTCGCTCCGCCGGCGGTGAGGTGGCCCATGAGGCCGGGCACACTCCGGGCGCATGCTTCGTGGTCAGGCTGCCCGCCGGATGACCCGTCCGCGCTCGGCGAGGCCCCTACGCGGCAGCTTCCGGGCCGGGGCGCCGCCGGGCCCTCTTGTCGCCGCTCAGGAGGTGCCCGTCAGGGTCTTGTCCTGCGGGGCGGCGGTCCGGCGCTCCTGAACGTGGGCGTAGCCCATGAGGCCGACCAGGACCGCGAGAAGTACGGCGGACGAGCCCGCTGTGCCGAGGTCGAGGCCGCCCTTGGCAAGCGGCTTGGTGAGGAAGTCGCCGGCGGTGGCCCCGAGGGGGCGGGTGAGCACGAAGGCGATCCAGAACAGCACCACGTTCGGCACGGCGGGTACCCGCATCAGGGCGACGAGTACGGCGAGCACGCCCGTGACGAGCAGGGCGCCACCCGCGTAACCGAGTCCGGAGCTGTCGGAGAGGAAGTCGCCCATCGAGGTGCCGAGCGTGTTCGACACGAGGATCGCCGCCCAGAAGAGGGCCTCCGCGCGGAAGGTCACGATGTCGCGGATGGCGAACGTCAGCCCCGTGCACTTCCAGATGACGAAGATGACGAGCAACAGCGAGATCAGAATCGCGGCGCCTGTGGGGTAGCCCAGTCCCAGCCCCTGCGGTCCCCAGCCGAGCGACTTCGCGCCGTCGGTGAGGAACTTGGCGCTGGCGTCCCGGTTCATGAAGTCGGACATCGTGGTGCCCGCCATGCTGGTGGACAGGATGACGGTCCAGTAGAAGAAGGGGTTGTAGCGCCGGGACCGGAGCTGGACGACCAGGGTGACCACGAAGATCAGGAACAGCGCGATGGTGGTCAGGAAGTAGCCGAGCTTGAGGGTCTGAGCGAAGAGATCACCGGCCGTCTCGCCGAGGGTCGTCGCAGCGATCTTCATGACCCAGAAGGCAAGCGTGACCTCCGGCAGCTTGCGCAGCACGTACCTGTCGGTGCCGGCGACGTCGATGTCGGTCAGGACTTCGGGCTCAGGCAATGTCGATCCCTCCTGGGTGGCGTCGTCGCGGCCTCATGTCGTGCCATGGGGCCGCAACGTGCGCACGGATGGCATAGGGCGGGTGCGAGACGCACCGCAGGCAGCGATGACCTCGCACACCGCCCGACGCTCCCAGCCACATCCTGAACGCATCCTGAACGCCGCCGAGTGTGCCCACGAAACAGCCCGGACGGGTGAAGCCGGCCTCCGGATCCCGGGGGCCGGCCTCAGCCGTGGGCGAAGCCGCGCTCAGCTCCTCTGCGGGGTGAGCCGCTCCGGCTCGGAGACGTCCCTGCGGGTGACCGTCAAGAACACCACCAGCCCGAGGATGACCGCGAGGAACAGCACACTGGTGATCACCGTGCCCAGGCCGAGCCCGCCGCCGGAGGTCGGCTGCGACAGGTAGTCGCCGATCGAGGCGCCCAGCGGCCGGGTCAGGATGTAGGCGATCCAGAAGCTCCACACCGCGTCCAGGCCAAGGGCGAAGTGCGCCACGGCGACCGCGGCGATCGCCAGGGCGAACAGGCCGGCGGAGAGCCAGTACCCGAGGTCCATGCGTTCGGCGACCAGATCGCCGGCGGCGGTGCCCAGGGCGAAGGTGAACAGCACGGCAAGCCAGTAGAACGACTCGCGGCGGACGGTGTCGACGTGGTGGATGGACAGGGTCCGCTCGCTGCGGTACCAGGCAACGAACACCACGACGAGGGCCACCGCGAACGCGATGGTGCTGGTCTCCAGCGGCACGCCCAGGTTGTCGGTGAGGTTGTCACTGATCAGCGTGCCCACGACGCTGATCAGCGCCACCGCGAGCCAGTAGACACCAGGGCGGTAGGCACGGGTGCGGAACTGGGCCACGAGTACCGCGACGAGCAGCGCGCTCATCAGGAGCGACACACCGGTCAGCCCCATGCCCAGCTTCTCGTTCAGCAGGTCGGCCGCGGTCTCTCCGACCGTGGTGCACAGGATTTTGATGACCCAGAAGTACGCCGTGACTTCGGGGACCTTGTTCCATCGGAGACGCCGGCCGGTGGGGGCGGATGCGGGGCAGGACGTGTCGTGCGCCTCAACGGCCCCAGGGATATCAGCTGTCATGGTGCCCGACCGTGCCATCCGCAACCTGAACGCATCCTGAGCACGTGTGCCCTCACTTCGGCTCCGCCCCTCATGCCTGCCCCTGGCTGCCCCGCACACCGCCACCCGGTCGTACGAGGCCGTGTCCACGGCTAGCGTGAAGACGTGGCACGGATTGTGATCGTCGAGGACGACGACGCCATCGGAGGAAGGCTCGCGGCGATGCTGCGGGCACAGGGCCATGACTGTGAGTGGTGCCCTGATGGCGCGGCAGCGCTGGCGCGTGCCGGGCGAGGCCCCGCCGGATTGGTGTTGCTGGACCTCGGGCTGCCGGATGCGGACGGATTCGAGCTGTGCCGGAGCCTGCGCGAGCGTCTGCCGGGTGCCGTGATCGTCGCCCTGACGGCCCGCACCGGGGAGATGGATGTGATCCAGGCGCTGGAGTCGGGTGCGGACGACTATCTGACCAAGCCGTTCCGCCTCGCTGAACTGCAGGCCCGGATCGCCGCCCATCTGCGACGTGCCGAACCGGGAAGGACAGGCGGCGCCGGCCAGATCCGTCACGGCGCCTTGCTGATCGACCGCACGGCCCGCCGCTGCCTCACCCCGGCGGGCGAGGTGGAGCTGCGGCCCAAGGAGTTCGACCTGCTGGTCCGGCTGGCCACTGCCGTCGGCCGCGCGGTGAGCCGGGAGGATCTCATGAGCGACGTGTGGGACGAGAACTGGTTCGGATCCACCAAGACGCTCGATGTCCATGTGGCAGTGCTGCGCCGCAAACTGGGTGACCACGTACGGATCACGACCCTGCGGCACTTCGGCTATCGGCTCGAACCGCCCAGGGAGGGCTGACCGTGCGCCGCCGCATCCTCCGGGCCGTCGTCATCGCGGTGGTGTGCGCGGTGGTGCTGTTCTCGGTACCGCTGGCCGTGGCAACGCTGCGGCTGTACCGACAGAACGAGATGAGCGACCTGGAGCGGCTGGCCGACCGGGTGGCGGTGACCGTCCCTGCTGACGTGCACCATCCCCGTGACCCGATGGAACTGCCACGCGTCGAGTCCGGTACCTGGGTCGGGGTGTACGACGAACGTGCGCGGCGGGTGACCGGAGCAGGCCCGGCGCACGGGGACGGACCGGTCCGCCTCGCCCTGGCGGGCCAGGCGTCATCGCAGCGGCTGGGTGACCGACTGGTAGTGGTGGTACCGGTGGGGTCGGGCGAGCGGGTACGGGCGGTGGTACAGGCCAGTTCACCGGCCGACGGGCCGTTGCGCCGGGCTGCGCTCACCTGGGCGGCCATGCTCGCGTTGGCTGCAGTGGCGGTCGGAGTGGGCGCCACCCTGGGGCTACGGTCCAGCAGGCGACTCGCACGCCCCTTGGAATCGCTGGCGGAGACGGCCGGACAACTGGAGACCGGCGACTTGTCGGCCCGGGCCGACAAGTCCGGACTCCCCGAGGCCGACGAGGTCGCGAGCGCGCTCAACCGCGCCGCCGAACGCATCGAGGAACTCCTGCGGCGCGAGCGGGCCTTCAGCGCGGACGCCTCCCACCAACTGCGCACGGCACTGACCAGGGTGCGGCTGGAACTGGAAGGCGCGCCGGCCGAAGAGGCCAGGGCTGCGGGTGCACAGGCCCCGGGCCCGTCCGGCGCGAGCGTGGCCAGGAACCCGCGGGCCGCCATACGCGCCGCCCTCGCATCGCTCGATGCCATGGAGACGATGGTGGCCGACCTTCTCGCGCTGGCCCGGGACATACCGGAGCGGGCACCGCTCGACGTGGAGGTGCTGCTAGCCGATGCCGAGCGACGCTGGCACGGCGAGCTGGCGGCCGTGGGACGGCCGCTGAGGATCGCCGTCGAGGAGGACTTGCCGAACGCGGTCGGCTCTGCGCGCGCCGGACGGCAGGTCCTGGACGTTCTTCTCGCCAACGCGCTCGCCCACGGCAGCGGCACCGTGACCGTCACGGCCCGGGACGCGGCCGGGGTACTGGCGGTGGATGTGGAGGACGAGGGGCCCGGCCTGCCCGAGGGAGAGGACATCTTCGCCCGGCGACGGGCCGGCGACAGCGGCCACGGCATCGGGCTGGCACTCGCCCGTTCCCTGGTGGACACCGAGGGCGGGCGCCTCATGGTCTCCAGGAGAGCACCGCACCCCCGCTTCACCTGGCTCGTCGCCGGGATCCGCGAAGCCCCGGAACCGTGATGGGCTCTGTTCACGAGTTCCGGTTCTGACTCGCTTTCCGTGACGCGGCCACGTTGCGTGACGGCAGATACTCGGAACGACCTCCGGGAAGTTGCCTGAAAAGATCAGTGTCGATCTCGGTATCGCCGACAGTCCGGCGCCGTGGAAGAGACGTTGCCCCGGCTGGAAGAGCTGTAGTTCCCGTCCATCACGGACGTGGTGGTGCTGTCGCTGGACGTGAGCAACGAGGCGATACCTATCGAGGCCGCAGTACGGCGGCGGGGGCGGCATGCCCGGATCGCGGGATCGAGTCGAGCCGGATGCCCAGCTCTTACCTGCGGTTTCCTGCGGATGTGCCCGGTGAGGGACGGCGGGTGGTCCTCCGTCTGCAGGTCCGTCGGTTCTTCTGTCCGGCGGCTTCGTGCGAACGGCGGACGTTTGCCGAGCAGATGCCGGGGCTGACCCGGAGGCACAGCAGGTGGACCGAGCGGTTGCGTTCGACTCTCGCCGCGGTCGGTCTCGCCCTCGCCGGCCGGGCCGGAGCCCGGATGGCCCAGGTCTGTGGACCGTTGCGCCCAGGGCCCGGTTGTCGTTGCCGCTGGAGCCACTTGCCGAGGTCGTCATGGTAGAGGAGTGGCGTGCCAGGTCTGTCGAGGGCGGGACGGAGGCCGGGAACCCGGATGTGACCTTCCGACTGGCTTCGGGTCAGATCGTCTTGCGTGCCGGTGGCCCCTCCTCGCCGTACAAATGTGCCGAGGCGTCCACATGGGCCAGCCTGCGCAGCGCGCCGAGCACCGCTTCACCCAGTACGGTTCCGATCACCACCCTCTCCACCATGTCCTCGACCCCCACCCGCCGGTCGGCGTACGCGAGGTCGGCGCGCGCGACCTGCTCGGCGGCGTCGGCGTAGTCGTCGAGGACCTCGGTGAACGCCCCGTGCCCCAGCCGGGCCATGGCGGCGAGTGCCTTGGCCAGGTCGGCTGCGGCGGGGTTCGACTCGTGCGTGCGCCAGCCACGCCGGGAGATGAGGTCGGCGACGACGGCATGCGCGGCCGCCGACTCGGTGTCTTCGTGCTTGATGTTCGCGTTGCCGAGGCGGTCCGCGGCGGCACCGAGCACTTTGTGCAGCGGACGTTCCGGGTCGTCGATGGCGGTCAGTACTTTCGCGATTTCGGCCACCTTCATGCCGCCCACATCGAGCAGGGCGCGGATGAGGTGCAGCCGACGCTCGTGCGCCTCGCCGTAGGTTGCTTGATTCCGGCTGGTCAGCTCGCCCGGAGGCAGTAGCCCTTCACGGACGTAGTACTTGATCGTCGGCACGGGTACTCCGGTTGTTCGGCTCAACTCTGCGATGCGCAACGCCGGTTCACTCCTTGGCCTTCGCCCTGATCCCCTTCGCCGGCGCTTGCCAGCTTCTCCTCCATCATAGATAGTTGGGCTATCAGATAGCGGATAGTGCCGCTATCCATCAAGGGGGTCATTCATGTCTTCATTACTTCCGTCTTCGTGGTCTGTCCGGTCGCGGTGGTCTTCGGCCCCATGGCGGTCGTGGCACCGGCCGCTGGTACTGCTATCGGTGGCAATGGTGGTGATGTCGGCCGCATCAGCCGTGGGGCTCGTCGTCGACGACCGCGTGCTGGCGGGCGCGCCCCTCTGGTTCAAGCCGTTCAAGTTCTCGGTCTCCTTCGTGGCGTACTGCCTCTCCCTGGCCTGGATGCTGTCGCTTCTCCCCCGAGGCCGACGCGTGGGCTGGTGGGCAGGGACGGTCATTGCGCTGGCCAGCCTCGTCGAGATGGCGATCATCGCTGCGCAGGCGATGCGCGGGAAGCGCAGCCACTTCAACCACGAAACACCCTTCGACGAGGCGCTGTTCAACGCGATGGCCGTCACGGTCGTCATCCTGTGGCTCGGCACTCTCGCCGTCGCCGTGCTGTTGCTCTGCGCCCGAATCGCCGACCGTGCGTCCGCATGGGCGATGCGCTCGGGCATCATCCTGGCGCTGGCCGGGGCTGCCGTCGGATTCCTGATGACACAGCCCGCGCCGGGACAGCGACGCGGCATCTCCAAGGTGGTCGGCGCGCACAGCGTGGGCGTGCCGGACGGTGGTCCCTCCATGCCGCTGACCGGCTGGTCGACGACCGGCGGAGATCTGCGGATCCCGCACTTCGTCGGCATGCACGCGCTGCAGCTCCTGCCGCTGCTCGTCATGGCGCTGACCGCCCTCGCACCGCGCTCGCCCCGCCTTACCTGCGACCGGGTCCGGTTGCGCCTGGTACTGCTCGCCTCGGGCGTGTACGCCGCCGCCTTCGCTCTGGTCCTCTGGCAGGCCCTGCGGGGTCAGCCGCTGGTCCAGCCGGACAGCCTGACACTGGCAGTGGCCGGCCTGATCCTGGTGGCCGCCACTCTCGGGACGTACGCAACACTGCGGGTCCCGACTCCCCCCGCGGACACCGCACATGTTGAAGGCGTCAATGCCTCGGAGGAACTCGCGTCATGACCGGATTCCTCTTCGAGCTCTCCTTCTGGCTGGCCGCACCCGTCTGGCTGCTCATGATCTTCGCCCCCGCGTGGGGTCCAACCGCCCGCATCGCCGGGTCACCGATGACCGTGGTGCCCGTACTGCTCGTCTATCTCGCGCTCGCCGTCCCGGCGTTCCCCGAACTCTGGACCGCGGTCAGGAGCCCGGACCTCGGCACCTTCCGCGAACTGACCGCACGCGCGGACGGCGCGGGAGCCATCTGGTCGCAGGTCATCGCCTGGGATCTCCTCATCGGGCAGTGGATGTACCAGGAGGCCAGACGGCTCAGGATCCCCGCCCTGCTGATGGGTCCCCTGCTGGCCTTCACGATCCTTCTGTCGCCCTTCGGGCTGCTGGTGTTCCTGGGGCTGCGAACGGCAAGGACACGGCGTTCGACCCGCGACGGCCCCGCGACTGCGACGTCCCGCAAAGCCACGTAAACCGAGCACTGCCCGCCTCGCCCGCCACAGACGCCTGATCAAGCTTCGGCGTGAGCCCTGTGAGCGGGCGTGCCGGCCACTGGTGCTCTTGAACACGGCGATGTAGCCGTCGCTGGACGGGTCACGCTGTCTCCTACGGTCGGGGCGGGCCTCGCTGCGGCGAGCGGTTGGAGAAAGCTCACCGTTCCGCAGGTGGCGCAGGGCCCCGTCAGAGGAGTCGTGCTCTCACGGCCGACGCGCGGCAGTAGGGCATCGGGTTGGGGGCCAACGGTACAGTCGTTGGCGCTGAGAACGATCATGGTCCGGTGATGGCCCCGATCCGGCACGTCACCCGTTCTCGGGGTACACCCCGTTCACGCTGATACGGCCTCGAAGCTGAACCGGCCGTCGTGACAATGCCGTTGGTCACACCATCAGGTGGAATCCGCCACTTGCCGGCGATCACTGCCCCATTCGGCGTATCCGCCGGACTAGTGTCCATTGGCCAACCGATCCCATCGAGACTGCCCGCGAGGCCTCATGTCCAGTGCAACGACCAATATCGATACGACGAAGCCCAGTATCGCCAGGGTGTACGACGCCTTCCTCAACGGCACCGACAACTACGAGGTGGACCGTGAGGTGGTCCGGCGTGTGCAGAAGGCCGCTCCGGAGGCCGCGGACCTGGCGGTCGAGAACCGTGCCTTCCTGATCCGCGCCTGCCGGTTCCTGGCCGGCCAGACCGGCATCACCCAATACCTGGACTGCGGCTCGGGCCTGCCGACCGCGGAGAACATCCACCAGGTGGTGCAGCGCATCAACCCGGACGCCCGGGTCGTCTACGTGGACAACGACCCACTGGTGCAGGCCCACAGCCGCGCGCTCCTGGAGGGCAACGAGACCACCGTCATCGTCTCCGAGGACATCTTCGAACCGGAGAAGCTGCTGCGCAACGCACTCGTCCGGTCCCACCTGGACTGGAACAAGCCGATCGCGCTGCTGCACCTGGGTACGCTGCACCACTACAACGGCGAGGACGCACGCACGCGCAAGGACATCATGCGCTCCTACCTCGACGCCCTTCCGCCCGGCTCCTACGTGGCGATCAGTCACTTCCTGGACCCTGAGGACGAGTACAGCGCCACCGCCCGGAAGATGGAGGACATGTTCCTGCACAGCATGATGGGCAGTGGCACCTTCTCCACCAGCGCCGAACTGGAGGACCTGTTCAACGGCCTGGAGATGGTCGACCCAGGCCTGGTGCGGTGCGCCGACTGGTGGCCGGACGGCCCGCAACTCAAGCCACTGAGCGCAGCCCAGCGGTGTATCGCCGGTGGCGTCGCCCACAAGCCGTAAGCCGTGCACCACGTCACGCAGCTCGCCGCACCCGGCGGCAGTCCCTGGCGTCTTACGCGCAGTCCGCCGACGGCCTTGCGGCTCACAGCTCCCGCAGCTCCGTGAGCGGTGGCCGCCGGGCGTGCCGCACGGCTGTCCACGCCGCCAGTGCCAGGGCCGCCACTACGGCCGCGGCGAGTGCGCCGAGGTAGCCCCATGGCACGGCGAGGGCTGCCGGTGGCGGGTCGAAGACCCCGGAGAGGACCTTGACCAGCACTTCGGACAGCGACCAGCCGAGGAGGACGCCGCCTGCCGCGCCCGCCACCGCCACGATTCCGGCCTCGCTCCATACGAATCCGGACAGCTGACGTCCTCGGGCGCCCAGCACGGAGGCCAGCGCGAGGGTGCGCCGGCGCTCGGTGAGGCCCAGGGCGAGCACGAGGCCGCCCGCCGCCGCCCCGATGACCAGGGCGAATCCCAACTCCACCCGGGTGAGTCCGCCCAGGTCCACGGCGGTGAGACTGGACCCGGTGACGGTGCGGGCGGACGGCAGGTCGGTGACCTGCGCGGTGGGACCCAGCACGGACCGCACGTGCCGGGCCACCGCGCGCTGGCCGGTGCCGCCGGTGTCGACCAGCAGCGTGCCCACCGCACCACTGCCGGTCGACCGGGCTACGTAGGAGGCGTTGGCCACCAGGAAGCTGTCCTTGGGGGCGGTCGGGAACTCCTTGACGACGCCGATGAAGCGGAAGGCCACGGGGTGCAGTTGGTGGGTGCGGTTGTCCTGCAGGCGCAGCCGGACCTGGTCGCCCGGGTGGAGCTGGAAGTCGTTGGCGGTTTCGGCGCTGACGAGGAGCCCGTCGGGCTGCCGCTGGAGGCGGTCCACCAGCGCTCGCGCGGTCCCGCCCGAGAAGTACGCGTCCTGGAGCCGGCCCGCTCCGACGACGGTGTTCGGCCGTACTCCGTACAGGTCCTGGAGGTCGGGGCCGACATAGGCGAAGCGGTGCTGCAGCGGTTCCACACTGCGCACACCGGGCACACCCGCCACCCGCGCCGCGTCGGCCGAACCGGTGGTGGAGCCGGGAGACACCGCGACGGTGACGTCGGCGCCGTTGGTCAGTACCGCGTCGACTCCGGCCTGCTGTTGGTAGGTGGAGTTGAACACGGCGGTCGACGCGGCGAAGGCGATGGCCAGCGCCAGCAGCACCACGGCCCGCAGCACAGTGCCCCGCTGCCGGGACAAGCCGGCCGCGACCGTGCCGGAGAGAGGCCCCGTCGCTGGTCTCAGCAGCCGGGCCAGCACCGGCCGACCGCGCCGCAGCGCGAGATCCATCAGCAGCCAGGCCAGCAGTGCCCCACCGGTCCACAGCAGGGCCGGGCCGGCGAACGCCCAGTAGTCCACCGACAGTGTCGGCGTGCCCTCGGGAGCGAGGACCAGGGCGTAGTTGGTGCGACTGGTGATCCTGAAGACCACGAGCGCCCCCGCCAGCAGGCCGGCGGCCAGCACCCACCACGCGGCGCGCGGCACCCGGCGTCGCTCCACCGCTGCCCGTCCGGCCACGACGGTGGCGGCCTTGATGCCACGGCGCGCGGGCACCAGCACGGTCCCGCCGGCGATCAACGCGCCGGCGGCGAGCGCGCCCAGCGCCCACCCGGCGGTGAACGTTCCGGCCGAGCCGAAGGCCGTGCGACCCAGCAGTGCCGCAACTCCCAGCCCCACCGCCCCGCCGACAACGGCCACCAGGCCGGCCTCCACGGCCGCGAGGGACAACAGTTGCCCGGCGGAGGCACCACGCGTGCGCAGCAAGGACTGTTCCCTGCGCCGCCGCTCTGCGCCCGTTCCGGCGACCGCCGCGGTCAGCCCCCCGGCCAGCACCGCGCCGGGCACACCGAGGAACAGGAACAGCATCTGCGCGTACAGGGCGTCCGACCGGGCCGCGTCCAGCACCGCGCCCAGGTTGTCGCCGACCACACCGGTACCGGCCAGCCGCAGGTCCGTGTGGTGGGCACTGCCGGTCGCCGCGTTGTAGGCGACGGCTGGGTCGGGCGGCAGGGCGTGGCTGCGCCGTGCGTGGATCTGGTCGTGGACGAGGCCGGGGTGAGTTTTGGCCAGCGGGTCGAAGGCCGCGTGCCAGCGTGCCGGTGGCAGCAGCACGACATTGTCCGGGGGCGCCGTCGGCTGCGACTGCGGGGGCGCGCCGACCTTCTGGAACAGTGAGTCGGCATGCGGGAGGTCCACCACACCGTCCACCCGCACCTTCAACGGCGGCAGCCCCGCGCGCCCCACGGTCACCGTGTTGCCGGGGGCCACATGCAGATTCGCGGCGGTCTGCTGGGCCAGCAGCACTCCCTCGCCGCGTCCGGCCAGTACCCGGATCTCACCGGGGAACGTCGCACGGTATCCGCTCGGCACCCCCAATACGGCGCCGGGCCCGGTGGTCTGGGAGGTCCCGCCGGCAGTGGCACTCAGACCGCTGGTCGCCGCGTACCCGACCGGGAGCGCGGCGCGCGTGCCCGGAGTGTGCTGCACGGTGGTCAGCACCTGCCGGGCATCGGCGCCGCTCGCCGCCTGCACCTGCCAGTCCACGGCGACCGCGCGCACGGACTGCGCCGTCATCGTCGCGTGGGTGGCACCGAGGAAGCCACCGAGCGCGGCCAGCAGGGCCACCGCCGTGGCCACCCCTGCCGCCACCCCGAGCAGTCGTCCGCCACGCCGCCGCAACAGGCCCGCCAGCCAGATCCTGATCATGACCGTACTTCCCTTCGCCCCGTTCCCGGGTCCGCCGGCTGGGTCAGGCGCCCGTCGGCCATGTACCAGCGGAGGTCCAACTCGCGAGCGATCCGCGGATCGTGGGTGGTCACCAGCACCGTCGCACTCAGCTCTTCGGCGGTGCCCAGCAGCACCGACAGCACCTGACGGCCGGTCTCGCGGTCCAACTGCCCGGTTGGTTCGTCGGCCAGGACGAGCCTGGGCCGGCGCGCCAGCACCCTGGCCACGGCGACCCGTTGGGCCTGCCCCGCCGACAGCTCGTCCGGCAGCCGCCGCGCGAGCGCTTCCAGGCCGAGGCTCGCCAGCGCCGCCCGCGCCCGGGAGTCCGCCTCGCCGTCCGCCACGCCGTCGATGCGCAGCGGTAGCGCGACGTTCTCTTCGGCGGTGAGCGCGGGCAGCAGACTCGGGCCCTGGAAGACGACGCCGATGTGCCGGGCGAGCCCGCCGGCGTCCTCGTCGCCGATGCCGGGATGGCTCACCCGGCCCGCCGTGGGCCTGTCCAGTCCCGCCATCAGGTGCAGCAGCGTGGACTTGCCCGATCCGGACGGCCCCACCACCGCGATCCGCGCTCCGGGCGGGACCTCGCAGCTCAGGCCGTGCACGGCGACGACGGCGTGCGGACCGCTGCCATAGGTCCGGGCCGCGTTCTCGCAGCGGACCAGCGGCGTTCCGGTCTCCCCCACGTCCGCGGCGCCCACGGTGTCCGGCGCGCGCATCACGCCCACCTCCCGTCCCGCAGCCGCAGTACCCGGTCGGCGGCCGCCGCCACGGCACGGCTGTGGGTGACCACGACGACGGCGGTTCCGTCGGCGGCACGCTCACGCAGCAGGTCCAGCAGCCGTCGTTCGGTGCCCGCGTCCACCTCGCCGGTCGGCTCGTCGGCGAGCAGCACGTCCGGTGTGTTCGCCAGGGCGACGGCCAGGCCCGCGCGGGCCCCCTCCCCTCCGGACAGCTCACCTGGCAGAGCTCCGGCGCGCTGACCGATACCGAGTTGGTCCAGGATTTCCTGCACCGGCGTCCGGCTCCGGGCAGGCGCCAGTCGCTGCACCAGAGCGACGTTGTCCCGCACGCTGAGGTGGTCCAGCAGATTGCCCGACTGGAACAGAACGCCTACGTGCCGTGCCCGGATGTCTACCCGCTCGCGTTCGGGACGGTGGCTGAGGCGTACGCCGGCGACCCGCACCGTGCCGCCGTCCGGCTCGTCAAGCCCCGCCAGGCAGTTGAGCAGGGTGGTCTTCCCGGACCCGGAAGGCCCGGTCACCGCCACCGTCTCGCCGCGCCCCACCTCCAGCCCCACGCCCTGCAGCGCGAACGTCTCCTCCTCGCCGGCCCGGAAGAACCGGTAGAGGGAACGGGCGCTGAGGGCGGGCCCGGCCATCAGGACCACCGGAACGAGTCCGTAACGGTCCGCCAGGGATCGACGTTGTCGGCCCCCACCGCACCGGACAGCGTCAGCACGGCCCCGCCCGTGCCCGGCCTGTAGAACACATACCGCTGGACATCGAGGCGCACCCTCTTGCCCGTCACCTGGTTCGGAGCGGAGTCGATCCGGTACTCGGCCAGCACCGCCTTGCCCTCCTTGCTCTGCACGCCGACCACCTTGACCAGCGAGAAGTGCGTGCTCGCAGCCCGGATCGCCGGAATGTCCCTGGCACGTACGGAGTTGACCGTCGGGGCCGTCGAGGCGTGAGTGCGCTCCACCCTCACGCTGTTGAACTTGTCGGTGAACACGGTCCCCTGCCCGTGAGTGGTCCGGGCCCACCCCTCCGGCACCTTGACCGTGAACCCTCCACCAGGCGGCGACCACGGTACGAACACCTGGGTGTCGGGGATGTCTCCGGGCGGGTTCGAATCGGCCGGCGCCGGCGTCGTGGCAGACGGCGCCGAAACGCCGGGCGCATGCCGTTGCGGCGCGGACGCCGAGGACGACGAACAGGCTGCCGCTCCGGCGACTCCGGTGGCGAGCACCAGGCCGACAGCGGCAGCGGCGAAGGGTCGACGCATGGTCACACCTCCCAGCGAGGGCGGCAGCATCCCTGCCACTGCCGCGGCTTTCTGCCTCTCCACCCGACGCTAGGACCCAAGCGGCCAGGGCCCGCCCTGCGCAGGGTTAGCGCGCGGTTAACGATGGATTCCGGCGCAGTCAGCCGTCTCGCAGGCCCCACTCACCCATTGGCTCGCCCCGGCCGTCGTGCTCTTGACTTGCCTCGGCCGGCGGCGACCTGGTCACCGTGGTGGAGAAACCACCAACGCCGACACTCGCAACGGCGTGGTAGCTGATGCACTCAGCGGCTTGTGCACGAGGCGGGCGACAGAACATTTCCCACTTCACCATGGGGTCCAGGACCGTCAGCCACCGACGGACATGGGTGTGGCTCCGCGGACGGGGGATGCCGCGGAGCCACACGCTCACCATACTGTTCGTCTGCGCCTTCACAGGTCCTTGCGCCTTCTGGGCGGTGTCCGGCGGATCATGTCTCGGCCTCGGCGGTCTGGCACGCCGACCTGCGGCGTTGTCGTCGGTCAGCAATGCTCCGTGTTGCCTCCCTCCTCCGCCTCGCCTCTCAACGCACCGAAGTCGAAGCCCGAAGGACGTCCGGCGCAGGCCACTTAGCCTTCGTGCCGGGGCGGATCTGCACTGGTGGTGTTACCGGTTGCGGTGTGACGGTGGGGCGGGACGCAGGTGGATCACTGCGTCGAGGCCGCCGGCGGGGTGGGCGTGGAGTTCGATGGCGCCCCCGCCGGCCTGGGCCAGTTGGCGGGCGATGGTCAGGCCGAGTCCAGTGCCGCCCGGGGAGGTGTTGGGTGCGCACCAGAAGCGGTCGAAGGCGCGTCCGCGCTCGGTGGCGGTCATGCCGGGGCCTTGATCGATGATGTGGAGCTCCACGGGTGAGGTTGTCCGGTGGCGCGGGGCGCGGGCCGGGGTGCGGTGGAGGGTGACAGTACTCCCGGGGGGTGTGGCGCGCAGCGCGTTGGCCAGGAGATTGTCGAGGATTTGTTCCAGTGCTCCGGGAATGGCCTGGACGTGGCCGGCGGGTTCGCCGGTGAGGTGGAGGGTGACGTCGTGGTCGGTGGCGAAGGCGGACCAGGTCTCGGCCCGGTCGTTCAGGATGGCGTCGGCGTCTACGGGGGTGGGGGCGGTGTGGTCATCTTCGAGGCGGGCGAGGGCGAGGAGCCCGTGGACCATGCGGACGAGGCGGTCGGTTTCGGCGATGGCGTGGTCGAGGTGGTGCCGGGCGTCGGCGTGGATGTCGGGTTCGAGGTTCTCCAAGCGGAGGCGGAGCGCGGTCAAGGGGGTTTTGAGCTGGTGGGAGGCGTCGGCGGCGAATCGATGCTGAGCGCGGAGGAGGTGCTGCAGGCGGGTGGCGGTGTGGTTGAAGGTGGCGGCGAGCCGCCGGAGTTCGAGCGGTCCGATGTCGGCTGCCGGTGGTTCGGTCAGCGTGCCGTCGGCGAGCTGGGCGGTGGCGTGTTCGAGTTCGCGTACGGGCCGGGTGGTCCAGCGGGCGAGGGTGAGTCCTATCACGGTCATGGCGGCGAGAACGGCGAGCCCGGCGCCGGCCAGCAGGGCACAGGCGGCGTGGATGCGTGCCGTGGTACCGCGGGTGGAGGCGCTGATCCGGACGGCTCCGCGGACGGTGGGTCCGGAGGTGGCAGGGACGGTGATGTAGCGGGCGCCATCGCCGGAAGGACGGTGTGTGGTGCCGCTGGTGCGGTGGTTGTGCAGTGCGGCGACGATGTCCGGTGCGCCGGCGAGGTTCCGTGATGTTGCGGACGTGTCCGTCGGTGTGGTGGCGAGGACGGTGCCGTGACGGTCGACGACGACGGCCTGGATGTCGTTGCGTCGGGTGTAGCCGTTCAGCAGGTGGGGCAGCGCGCGGGTGTCTGCGTTCTCTATGTCCTCCTCGGCGAGTTCGGCCAGGACGACGGCATCGCGTTCGAGGGTGGTGGTGAGTGCGGAGTTCTGGCTGCGGGCGTAGAGGATCCCTAAAGGAATCTCCAGGGTCAGCAGGACGAGCAGGGTGAGCGTGAGATAGCTGAGCAGGACACGGCGGATCACTGGGCGTCTTCGCCTCCGCCGGCGGAAACGGTCAGCCGGAAGCCGACTCCGCGGGCGGTCTCGATCCAGGTGGGGTTGCCCAGTTTGCGGCGCAGGGCGGCAATGTGGACATCGAGGGTCTTGCTCGGGCCGAAGTAGTTGGGGTCCCAGACGGTGTCGAGGATGTGCTGGCGCGAGCAGACGGCGCCGGGGTCCTCGGCAAGGAGAGCGAGGAGGTCGAACTCCTTGGGCGCAAGCGCGACTTGTGCCCCTGCGACGTGGACTTTTCTGGTCCGCCGGTCGATGAGGAGGTCTCCGACGCACTGTGGTGTGGTGCCGAGGGGCCCTGTCTCGCCGCCGGAGGGCATGCCGGGGGAGATCGTGTCGGTCAGCCGGGAGCGGCGGGTGACGGCGCGCATGCGGGCGACGAGCTCCCTGAGCCCGAAGGGTTTGGAGAGGTAGTCGTCGGCGCCGAGTTCGAGCCCGACGACGCGGTCGGTCTCGTCTCCCCGGGCGGTGATCATGATGATGGGTACGCGGGAGCGACTGCGCAAGGTACGGCAGACGTCGATGCCGTCCATGTCGGGCAGCCCGAGGTCGAGCAGGACCATGTCGGGCAGCGGTGCGGCGAGGGCGGCCGCGCCGGTGCCGACACGGTCGATCGCGAAGCCGTAGCGGCCCAGGCCCTCGGCCAGGGGCTCGGCGATGGCATCGTCATCCTCGATGAGCAGCACCCGCATGGCCGCAGATTCACACATCCCGGAGACCGGTGGTGGCCGGATCACGGAAGGCTTCCCCATTCGGGTGAGCGGACGCCAAGGACACCGCGGCGATGGTCCCGGCGGCCAGCAGGCCGGCCATGCCGCCCAGAACGAGGCCGTACCGGGCGCCGAAGGTCTGGGCGATCCAGCCGACCAGGGGGGCACCGACGGGGGTACCCCCGAGGAGGACGAGGAAGTAGACGGACAGGACGCGCCCGCGCATGTCCGGGTCGGTGGTGAGCTGGACGAGCGTGTTCGCCATGGTGGTCACCAGGACGGCGGCGGCACCGGTCGGAATCAGCACGACGGCACACCCGACGGGAGTGGGCATGACGCCGGCCGCGGTCTCGAGCAGACCGAACGTCGCGGCCCACCCCACAAGCAACCGCAGTGAAGGCGGTCGGCGACGGCCCGCGCCCCGCAGCGCCCCGAACAGACTGCCCACGGCATAGGCGGAGGACAACGCGCCGAAGGCCGCCGCGCCGGTGTGGAATTCGGTGGCGGCCATGAGGGAGACCGTTACCTGGAAGTTCAGGCTGAACGTGCCGATGACGGCGGTCAGGAGGATCGTGCGGCGCAGCGCGGGAGTCGCGCGGATGTACCACAGTGCGTCGGTCAGCCGTACCTCCTTCGCCGCGCGGCGGAGAGGGGAGGTAAGGGCACTGGGCCGCATCGTCGCCAGACCGGCGAGGACCGCAGCGTACGACACAGCATTCAGCAGGAAGACCCAGCCGCTGCCGATGGCGGCGATGGTGACCCCGGCAGCGGCCGGGCCGAGGAAACGGGCGGCGTTGAACTGTGCTGCGTTCACGCTGACAGCGCTGGACAGCCGTTGGCGGCCGACCAACTCGCCGATGAAGGCGTTGCGCGCCGGTCCGTCCAGCGCGGTGGCCACTCCAAGGGCCAAGGCCAGGGCGTGGACGTGCCAGACGCGCACGGTGTCGCCGAGCGTCAGCATGCCCAGGAGCAGGGCCTGGCCGGCCATGAGGCTCTGAGTGATCAGCAGCAGAGTGCGCTTGGGGTACCGGTCGGCGATGACGCCTCCCCACAGGCCGAGCAGGCTCTGGGGGAGGAACTGCAGTGCGGTCACGATGCCGACGGCGGTTCCGCTGTGCCCGGTGAGCTGGAGGACCAGCCAGTCCTGCGCCGCCCGCTGCATCCACGTGCCGATGTTCGACACCAGCTGTCCGATCACGTACCGGCGGAAGGCCGGGACGCGCAGGGCATGCGGCGCAGGTCGACCGGGGGGCGGCGCCTCCGTTTCCGGGGCGTCAGCCGCGGCGCCGGACAATGTGCCCTCCCCTGGACGGCCGGGCGTGCACGGCGGCCGGGAGCACCTCGGCACCTGGACATGGGGAATCCAGGCAATCCGGGTCCACGACGTCCAGGTAGTGGAAACCGGGTGCCGGGTGCATGAGGAAGTCGTGGTGGGAGATGTTCCACGCGTACGCGCCGGCCATCGCGAATGCCACGCGGTCGCCCGCCCGCAGCGACCCGACGGGCACCCGCCGGGCCAGGACGTCCTTGGGCGTGCACAACTGCCCCGCCAGCGTCACCGACTCCCCGTCGACGGCCGGCCGCGCCCACGGCCACGGCCAGTCATCGGTGGCCACGACCTCGAAGGGCTGGTTGTGACCCTTGGCGGCCGGAGTACGCAGATGGTGGGTGCCTCCGGCCAGCACGGCGAAAGCCTCGCCCTGGCTGTGCTTGACGTCGAGTACCTGTGTCACATACCAGCCGCAGTACGCGCTCACCGACCGGCCCGGTTCGATGCGCACCGTCAGCCCGGGGTGGTCGTCCAGGATGCGGAGCAGCCCGCCGCCGAGAGCCTGCCAGTCGAAGAGGCGGTGCGGATCGGCGTAGTCCACGCCCATTCCTCCCCCGACGTTGACTTCGCTCAGCGGGATGCCCCGTCCCTGGGCCCACTGTGCGGCCCAGGTGATGACGTGCTCGGTGACCCGCAGTTGTTCCGTCGCGTCCAGTCCTGAGGCCAGGTGGGCGTGCACGCCCCGCAGCCGGATGCCGGGGTGGGCGGCGAGGAGCCGCAGACAGGCGTCCAGGCGGGTGGGATCGATACCGAAGGGGCTGGCTCTTCCTCCCATCGCCAGCGGCACGTCACCCAGGCCGATGGGCAGATTGACCCGCAGGAGCACCTCTACGGGCCGGTCGGCGGCGAGCGCGCAGAGCATCCGCAGTTCGTGCTCGCTCTCCACGTGCAGCCTTTCCACCCCGAGTTCCAGGGCCTGCGCCAGTTCGGCTGCCGTCTTGCCCGGTCCACCGAAGGCGAGGCGGGCCACGGGCAGCACCTTTCGGGTATGCCGGAGCTCGCCGCCCGAGGCGACCTCGAAGCCGTCGACGACGTCCCGCAGGACCTGCAGCAACCGGGGATCGGGATTCGCCTTGGCCGCGTAGAACAGCTCTACCCGCTCGGGCAGCGCGTCCCGGATTGCCTGAGCGTGCCGACGCAGGCCCGACACGTCGTAGACGTACGCGGGTAGTTCGTCGGCGGGCAGGTGACGCAGGTGATCCTCCAGGTGCGGCCTCATGCCGTCACCCGCCGAGGGAAGTCACCGGACAGGGGGCTGGGCAGCGGTACATAGGTGGCATGCCGGTCGGCCTGGCGGGCCCAGCGCAGCAGGAGGTTGGCCTTGGCGGGCAGAGGTACCCCGGACAACAGGGCCCTGAGCCGGGGCGGGTTGCCCGCGCCGGCCGCGTAGGCCGCGATGTGGTCGTGGACCAGCCCCCACAGGGCCGCCTCCAGCGCGGGTGCGGTGTCGACCAGCGCGCCGACCATTTCGGCGACGTGGTTGACCAGCAGGCAGTACGCGACACGGTCCCAGCCGCGGGCGGCGCTGTAGGTCAGCGGACCACGGACCTCCTCGTCCAGCGCGGACAGCGTCCGGCGGTGGCGTTCGGGGACGAGCTTGGTGCCTTCCAGGTCGCGGAAGAGGGCGTGTGTGGGCATGCCGTCCGCGCGCACGCCGACGAGCACGTTCTGCAGATGCGGCTCCAGGACGACGCCGTGCTCGAAGTACGCGGCCAGGACCGGCGGCAGCAGCAGCCCGAGGTAGGCATCCCACCAGACGAGCGGGTCGGTGCCCCGGCGGGCCAGGAGGCGGGAGATGTGTGCCGGGCTGTTGGGGTACTCGTCGGCAACGGCGGCAGCCAGCAGCGGTGTGACGCCGGGCGGCAGGTGCCGGCCGAAGCCCTCGCGCACGATCAACCCGAACCCCTCGTGGAGGTCGCGGCTGCCGTCGAGGCCGAGACTGCGGTAGCCCGGCTCGCCGAGGAGGGCGCACCCCGGGTACCGCTCGCGCAGTGCCGCGAACACCGGCTGGACGACCCCGTTCAGGACGACGGCACCGGACAGTTCGTAAGTGGAGTTCTTCCGCACGCAGTTGGTCAGACGCACGTTCAGACTGAACTTCAGAAACACGTCCGCGCCCGGCTCGTACACGGTGCGCACCGATGCCGTCGGCGCGACCAGAGGACCGCCGGCACCGAGGTCGTGCACATCGCCGCGGGCGAGCGCCGCACGCAGGGCGCTGTGGCCGGACAGCATCCGGTACTGCCATGGGTGGACGGGCAGGACGATGCGGTCCGGCCGGTCCGGCCCCAGGCCGTCCAGGGCAGTGCAGTCGCCTTCCGATCGCAGCAGTTCAGGGCGTACGGCGAGGAAGCGCAGCGGGAACCGCGCGCCGGTCTCCGGACCATGCTCCAGCCACCCACGCGGGTCTCCGGTACGGGACTTGGGGGTGGGGTGGAAGCGGTGCCCGTAGACGAGGGACTGCTCTGAGGCGAGATAGGCGTCGGGTGTTGGCTGGTTACTGCGCCGGGCATGCAGCACGGTGCGAATGGTGGCACGGCTGGCGGCGACCTGGGCGGTGAACTCCTCGTTGTCCGTGCCGGTGCGCAGGTGGAGTTCTTCACGGATCAGTTCGGCCAGTGCGGCCGCGCCGAGTGGGGACCAGGCGGAGTCTTCGTGGCGCTCGGGCAGTCCGCTGAAGCGGTGTGCGCCGATCAGCGAGACACGGCGCAGCGCCACCCGCAGCAGCACTCCGCGCCGGGGCAGGCGCGCCAGGAGGTATCCGCCGGCGACGGTTGCCTGGTGTTCGGGGCCGGAGACCTCGCGGATGAGGCAGTTCAGCAGGGTGTGGGCGGTGACCGTGTCCGCAGTGAGGCCATCGATGTCGGTAGCGGTATCGGTATCGGTGGGGACGGCGGCCGGCGTGCCGAGCGTCGGAGGGCTCATCGCCGGACCTCCACCCGTGTGCTGCCGCGGTGGGCGGCCACCGGGTTCGGCACGGCCACCCACTGGGCCTTGCCGGGAATGTCGGCGAGCCGCATCGCGGTGGTGGCCTTCAGTGGCCAGGTACCGGCGAAGAAGGCTTCCTCGTCGCCATCGTCGGCCCGCAGCGCGCCGAATACCCCCCGGGCGACGTCGGCGACCACGGCCCACAGGGCGTCCGGGTCGGCTCCGTGTCCCCGGGCCAGTACCGCCACCAGCTCACCGAACACACCGCTCAACAGCGCGCCGAACAGCTTGGCCCGCAGCGCGAAGACGTCCTCCCCGGCACGGTTCCCGGCCAGTTGCGGCAGTTCAAAACCGCACGCGGCCAGCCGCCGTCGGCTCACCCGCACGCCGTCCAGGTCCCGGTACAGCACGCGTACCGGGCGGCCCTGCCGCAGCACCACCAGCGTGTTCTGGCCGTGCGCCTCCAGCGCGACGCCCATGGACAGCAGCGTCAGCGCGGGCGGCAGCATCAGTTCCGCGAACTCCCCGAGCCAGTCCACCGGGTCACCGGTGATCAGGGCGGCGTCGGTGGCATATACGGCGGTCAGGGGAACGGCGATCTCGCCCGGGCCCGTGTACCGGTCGGCCGACTGCCGCACCATCGCGGCCAGGCTCGGACAAGGCTGCCCGTCCACGCGCACGGCTCCACCCCCTAGTTCCCGCAGCACGCTCAACCGGTCCGCGTGGCCGGAATTGTCGACGACCGCCGCTACCAGGTCGGACAGTACGGGGCCGTCGGCGACCTCTGCCGGAGCGATGGTGCGCCGGTAGTTCGTCACCTGCACGTCCAGCGACGTCTTGATGTGGCAGTCCGGGAGTGCGCCCAGAGGGGCGAGGGTGCGCAGGGACATCAGCGGACGCGCCCTGACCGACCTTCCGGACAAGGACAGGCCCTCGAACCGCGGGCGGACATGCTCGCTCTGCCAGGGATGCAGCGGCACCAGCACCGTGTCGCCGTCACGCAGTTCCTCGGGCCACGCACCGGCTTCCTGCCACCGGCAGGCGGGTACGGCCAGCAAGGGCACATCGAGCACGGGCCGGTGCTCGGGCGCGTAGGCCAGGACCTCGGCAACCGACATGCCGGTACGGGTCCGGCAGCACGGGTGCTGCGGGTGACCGTCGACCACGGACTGCTCGGCATCCACACTGTCGCGCACCACAAGCGGGCGGTCATCGGCAGCTGCTCGGGCCAGGGCCAGGTTGGCCACGCTGTTGGCCAACTCCACACCCAGTGTGCGGCCCGCCGGGGTGCACAGGCCCAGCGTGGCAAGGAGCCGTACCGGGTCCGATACCGGTCCCTCGGGCGTTTCCACGGCGAAGCCGGGCGGTGTCTCGGCGAACCGCTCCGCGTAGGCCGCCTCACCCACCAGACGCCCACCGTCCTCCAGAAAGACGGTCAAGGTATCCCCCGCGCGGCGTCGGCGGGTGATTCCCGGCAGTGGCTCCCGGGCGAGCGCCCCCCACAGGCGGCCCAGCACTGTGGCCTGCGCCCCAGGCAGGGAGTGTAAGAACGGCCCCGCCAACTCGGAGCGGGATGCTCGTACTTCATCGACCGCCAGTTGGAGCGGATCGTCGTGCCGCACGGACGGGCGGAGATCTCGCATCATGTGTCCCTTCGCGTCGGGCGACCTCGGGCAGTGCGCCCTCCGCGCCAAGAGCCGCTGCGGACCCCCATGGCCTCAGCTCTTCACGCCTCGACCACGCTACGCAGCGACAGGTGAACACAGCGCCAGCAAAGGGAGAGGGGACGGACAGCGCCGAACCAAGAAACCGAAGCCCGTCCGCAGGCACCGGGACAGCTCGGGGTGAGCCCGGGCCAGTAGTGCTGCTGCTGGCGGCCGGATCGCGCGGGGACCGGCGAACGTCACCCCGGCCGGACCATGCGCCGCGCGGCATCCCCCGGCAGGCGGGTTTGACGGGCGACATGCATCAGGCGGTGCGGTGGAACCGCGACGTGAGGTGAGCGTGGGTATTACCGGCAGAGTCTGCGCACGGCCCGGCGCGCCCGGTCGCGCCACAGCGCGCGATGACGCTGCCAGGCGCGGGACCGGCACGTGCCGGTGAGTTCGGCGAACAAGTCGTCGTAGACGCGGGCGATGTGGGCGGGGTCGTAGCGGCGGGCTGCGGCGTACGCGGACTCGCCCATGCGGCGGCGGCCGGGTTCGTCGGCGATGAGATCGAGCAGTGCGGCGGCCAGCGCCTGCCTGTCACCCATGGGTACGAGGCGGCCGTCGATGCTGTCGCTGATGATCTCTGCGGGGCCGAGGGGGCAGTCGGTGGCGACCACCGGCACACCGCATCGCATGGCCTCGACCAGTGTCATGCCGAAGGACTCGGCGTCGGAGGCGCATGCGACGATCGACGCCTGGGCGAACTCCCCCTCGACCGGCGAGACCGCACCCATCAGACGCGCCGTTTCTTCCAGGCCCCGCTCATCGATCAGCTGCTGCAGGCGGTCCTTGTCGGTGCCTGCGCCGTATATGCGGAGCGACCAGTCCGGGTGTGCGGCGGCGACCTCGGTGAACGCCTCGATGAGGAGGTCGAACCGCTTGGCGCGGACCAGGCGCCCGGCTGCGGCGATGGCCTTGTCGGGGTGGCCGGCGGGCGGCAGCCCGGGGTCGGGCACGCTGTTGGGCACTGCCAGGATCCGTACCCCCGGCAGGCGCATCTTCGCTCGGTAGGCTGCAGCGTCCGCCTCGGTGGTGGTCACCACCGCGTCCAGCGTGCGGTAGTGGCGGGCGAGTTGGGCGCGCAGCTTCTTGCTGTGGGTGTCGTGGGTGAGGTGTTCCTGCGCGATGCGCAGGGCACGCGGCGGGCCGAAGCGGGCGAGGTAGACGTTGATGCCCGGCCGGGTCCCGATGATCACGTCCGCGTCACAGGCGCGCAGGTACTGTTCGGCCCGCTGGTCGGTGAGTCGGCTGTATTGCCTGTACCGCTTCTCGGCGGCGGGGAAAACCTCGGCGGCCTGGTGCAGCAGCGCATCGGCCGCATCCGTGGATCCCTCGCGGAGGTCGACCAAGGGCTCCAGCGTCACCCGCGGGTCGACGGCGAAGCGGGGCCGGGCACGGTGGCGCAGCATCGAGACGATCGTGACCTCGTGATCGTCGGCGAGGGCGGCGGCGAGATTGAGGGTGGTGCGGATGGTGCCGCCGATGCCATAAACGTTGTGGATCAGGAAGGTGATCTTCATGTGGCGGCCTCCCGGGGCGGCTCGGTGACGGTGTGCATGCGTCGGCGGGCACGCAGCGCTTCCAGAGCAAGCGGCAGGAGGGACATGGTGACGATCAAACCGACCAGGGGCAGTAGGTAGCGGTCGACGTCGGGGACGCTGGAGCCCAGGGCGTATCCGCCGAGCACCAGACCGGCCGTCCACACCAGGCCGCCGGTGACCTGCCACACGGCGAAGGTGCGTGCCGGCACCCGTACGACCCCGACGAGCGGGTTGAGCAGCGTACGCACCACCGGGATGAAGCGGGCCGGCACAATGGCTTTGCTGCGGCCGTACCGGGCAAGAAGTTCCTCGGCCCGGTGCGCCCCGTCCAGCAGATGCCGACTGCGGGTGGTGCACAGCAGCCCGGCGGTGAACAGCAGCGAGTCGCCGGGCAGGAAGAATCCGTTCAGAAGTCCGGTCTCGGCGAACAGCACCAGGAACACCCCGGCGGCGCCAAGGGCCGTCAGGAGCGAGGTGGCATCCAGCGGATTGAGGGCCTGGGACACTCACGGGCCTTCCTGCCCTGCGCTGTCCTGGGGCACGGGCGCATGGCACACTCGGAACACGGTAAGTTTTACATCTTGTAGAAGTTCTACGCACTGTAGAAGATGAGCGAGGGAACGCCAAACCCATGGGTGCCGATACGCAAGGAAGGGACCGCAAGCGGGGCGACGGTGGTCGGGAGGCCGAGACCTCTGCGGTGCTGCAGTGGGCGCAGGGCACGCCGACCATGGATGCGGACCTGCCGCGCCGGATGCTCGGCTCCGAGCAGGATTCCCTCCGGTAGGGGCCGCCGGGATGCGTATCGCCGTCTACCTCCCGCTGCTGTTGTCTGTGCTCGCCCCACTCGGCGTGCGGCCACTGCGCGAACGCTGCGAACCCCGCCTGGCCACGTGGCTTCTGACCGGCTCGGTGGTGGTCCTGGCCGCGGCAAGCAGCATCTCCCTGGGCCTGCTGGCCGCGACCGCGCTGATCCGCTTCCCATTGATCGCCACCCTGGGCGACTGGTCGGCGCATGCCGCACAACGCGACGACCCCGCCGAACTGTCCGTCGCCCTGGTCGCCGGACTGCTTCTCGGCTGTGCCGTCATCGCGGCAGCCCGCATGCTGTGGCACCGCGCCCGCGCGCTGGCCGCCGCGGCCCTGGAGGCCGCCTGTATGCCGACGCGCGATGGCCTCGTCATCGTCGACGACGAGGCTCCCGACGCCTTCGCCCTGCCCGGACTGCCCGGCCGCGTGGTCGTCTCGACCGGCATGCTCCACACCCTGGACGAGAACGAGCACGACATCCTGCTCGCCCATGAGCGTGCCCATCTGACGGCCCACCACTACGCTTTCGTCGCTCTGGCCCAGTTCGGCGCCGCCGCCAACCCCCTCCTGCGTCCGCTGGCCACCGCCGTCACGTACACGATCGAACGCTGGGCCGACGAACGTGCCGCCGCAGCCACGGGTGACCGGGCCCGGGTCGCCCGCACCGTCGGCAAGGCGGCTCTGGCCGCCCGACGCAGCCCCGCCCGCATCCGTATCCCGGGCGGTGCCCTCGGCATCCTCGGCCGCCGCAACCCGCTGGTCACCGCGGGCCCGGTCCCGCGCCGCGTTGCCGCGCTTCTCGCCCCGCCGCTCGGCCGCCACCCCGCGCTCATGACCGCCACCGCGGCAGTCCTGATCGTCGCGACCTGGTCCACGGCCGAAGCCACCCACGACCTCCATCTCCTTCTGGAAGCCGTCGGCGCTTCGTAGCCCCGTGGCAGGCTGCCGGATCTCGGTCCGTACCCACGCCGGCCGGCCGCAACGCGGCCCTGGGCCGCACCCCTCCTAGGGGTACTACTGCCCTGTGAGATCGGGGACGCGGTTGGCGGGTGATATGCCGTGGTCACGCAGCGGGCCGATCTGCCAGCCGTTGTCCTGGCAGGTGTCCAGGATTCGGGGCAGCGCGCCGAGGGTGTTGCGCCAGGAACAGGGGGCGGAGGTGGCGTCGGAGTCGTGGAGCAGGATCGTGCCGCCACCGCGCAGGTCGGCAGTGACGGTGCGGTACACGGTCCCGGGCGTGGCCCGAGCCCGCCAGTCCTCACCCCAGCAGGTCCACAGCACGGGGGTGAGGCCGAGGCGGCGGGCGGCCAAGTGGGCGGCGGTGGTCATCACCCCGTACGGGGGCCGGAAGAGCCGCGGCGGCTGTCCCGTGATGTCCGCGACGGTGCCACTGGCGCGGGCGAGATCGTCATAAGTGGAGCGCGGCCCACGCAGCAGCAGCGGCCGGTGCGCCCAGCCGTGGAGGGCGATCTCGTGTCCGGCGGCGCCCATCTCCCGTACCAGGCCCCGGTCACGTACGGCGGCGGAGCCCAGGAGGAAGAAGGTCGCGCGGATACCGCGCTCGCCCAGGAGGCGGAGGAAGAACGGCGTGGACAGCGGGTCCGGACCGTCGTCGAAGGTCAGGGCGACGTGGCTGGTGCGGCCGCGTCCCGCGAGGCGGGGCATGAGGCGGTTGCGCAGCGGCCCGAGGGTGGAGACGACCGGGGCGGCGTGCGCGAGGGCGAGGGCGGGCAGCGCGGCGCGGACGAGGCCGCGGGCCAGACGGGCGGTGGTCATCTGCGGTCTCCGTCCACCGGGAAGCCGGGGTCGTCGTGGTCGGGGTCATGGTCGATGGCCTGCAGCACGCTGCTGCCGCTGTGCGTGGCGGCGATGCCGGTCCCCACGGCGCCGGCCCACAGCGCAGTCGCCAGGACGGCCGTGACGACCGGCCTGTGCGGGGCCGGGCGGCCGCGTCGGCGGAGCGGGCGCACGGACGTCGGAGCAGTCCCCGCGCCGCACGCCCGGAGGATGGCCGCCACCGGTCCGGTGTCCGGGTCGGCGGCGAACAGGGCCAGGCCGGCGGCGCTTTGCCGCTCACCGAGCCGGCCGTCCAGCAGCTCGGTCAGGACCGGTTCGAGGCCGGCGGGTTCGCGGATCCAGGTGGCCAGTCCGGCCTCGTGCAGGGCAGCGGCGTTGGTCCGGCCGTGGCCGGGGATGCAGCCGTAGCTGGCCACCGGCAGACCGGAGGCGAACGCCTCCAGCGAGGTGAGCCCGCCGGCGTTCTGGACGAGGACGTCCGCCGCGTGCATCAGGCCGGGCATGTCCTGCACCCAGCCAAACGCGTGCTCGATGCCGGCCGCCCGCAGCCGATCGGCCAGGGCCTGGTTGCGGCCGCAGACCACGACCGGCACCGCGGCGCTCCTCTCCTGGATCTCACAGGCCACCTGCTGGATGGGGCCGACACCCCAGGACCCGGCGACCAGTAGCGCCAACGGCGCCATCAGAGGCAGCCCGAAGCGGGCGCGGGCCTGCTGCCGCTCCCGGTGGTCGGTAACCGGCTTGAAGCGCGGGTCCACGACCGGCCCGCTCGCCAGGACGCGGGCGGCGCCGCTGTCCCGGGCCTGCGCGGCGGGTATGTCGTGGGCGGCCAGGTGGAGGTCGATGCCCGCGGCGACCCACAGCGGGTGCACGGAGAAGTCGGTGAGATAGGTGACCGCCGGGACGGCGAGTCGGCCGCTGCTCCGCAGCACTCCGAGAACCTGGCTGGCCCCGGGGTACGTGGAGACCACCGCGCGGGTGTCAGGTGGGATCGCCCGAAGGGTCCGCTCCTCCGCGCTGCGCAGCAGGGCCCGCACCCCCGGGCCACTGCCTCCGGCGCGCTCGGTGGCGGCGTAGATCCGCTGGTAGCACCCTGGTGCATGGGTCAGCATCCGGTGGTAGCCGCCGCTGATCGCCCTGCCGAGGCGGGCCGGGAGCAGGTCGAGGAAGTCGAGCCGGTCCACCGCGAAGCCGGATGCGACAAGGCGGCGGGTGAGCTCGGCAGCAGCGCCGTCGTGTCCTGCGCCGATGCTCGCCGAGACGATCACGATCCGCCCGCCGCCGGAGCCTGCCCGGCGAGGCACCGCGCGGGCGGAACCGGCCGCCACCGGAACCACCGGACTGCCGTGACACAACACGAGGGATCAGCCTCCCATGACGTCGGACGTCGACGAGCGCACCACGTGCGCTCGAACAGTTCAGAGCGGGGCGAGGAGCGAGACTCTACAGCATGTAGTAGTTCGCTTGATGGCCGGAACGGTACTTTTTCCACGCGGGGCAGTAGGTTGGGTGGCCGCCGCGCGGCCACGGAGTGCGCCGTCGGTGGCGCATCAGGGCGCGGACCAGAAAGGCATGTGACGGGATGGGCGGCGAAGACCGAAGTGGAGCCGACGGCCGCAGGCGGGCGCCCGGAGAGCTGGAGAACGGTGTGCTGGCGGTGCTGTGGGCGGCCGACGGCCCGCTGACGGCAGCCCAGGTCAACGAGCGGCTTCCCGGCGAGCTGGCCTACACCACGGTGCTGACGATCCTCTCCCGGCTGCTGGAAAAGGGACTGGTCACCCGGCGCAAGGCGGGGCGCGGCTACACCTTCGCACCAGCGCGGGACGAGGCCACCCACACCGCCGGGCAGATGCGCTCACTGCTGGAGCACGGCTCCGACCGCGAGGCAGTACTGTCCCGCTTCGTCAACGAACTGTCAGCGGATGACGAGCGCCTGCTGCAGCGACTGCTGGGCGATCATCAGGAACCGTGACCGATGCGCGTCGGCGTCTAACGACGCGTGCGCGCTAAGCGAAGACGCGGGCTTCGCCTTCGAGGCCGCAGCACTGCGCGCCGCCCCCCTCCTGGTCGTGCACGGCCGGAATCCACCGCCGTACTACGCTTACGGCCTCGGCGCTGCCCTTGCCTGGGGCGCCGACATCTCCGCGAAGGAACGGGAAACCCTGCGTCAGGCCCTGCTCCCGTGGAGCGAGAAGCATCCGGGGGTGGACCTCGTGCAAGAGCCGGTCATCGGCGAGCCTGCACACCACTTGCTGGACTCTGCCGCCCATGCCCAGCTCGTCGTCATCGGCCGGCGAAGGCCCCCAACTCGGGCCTCCTGGCCTCGCATCGGACACGTCGCCCACGCCGTCCTGCACCACTGCCCGGCCCCGGTCGCCGTCGTACCGCACGGCTGACGGCACCCCTGCACCACCCACGCGTCCTGTGAGGGTTGGGAACGCCAGCTACTCCAAGGCTCATCACCGGGCGCAGCAGCCCGAGCAGAGCGGGACACCGTCAGAAGTCACGTTGCGCGTCCTGGGGAAAAGACCGCCGCCGCTGCCGTGCGGCGCAGCGTCTCCAGCGTGTCGATCTGGTCCCGTGCCCGATCCAGCAGAAGATGCAGCCGGGATGCATCCAGGCGGGGCTCCCCCGCAGCCACGACGAGCAGCGTGCGCCAGATCAGGGACTTCCCCTCGACTCCCAGCCGCAGGGACTCAAGCTCGATCAACGTACTCAGCCCGGAGCGCCGGAACACTACCCCGTTGGGCTTCAGGCGCCCCAGCCTCTCGGCCGCCCAGCCTCCGTAGACCTTGTAGCGGCGTGCCGGCGCCCCGAGCACGTCCATGACGTCGAGCAGGCTCTGCCGGTCCTGCGCGATCCAAACCGCGAGGCAACGGAGCCGACGCGGCGAAATGCCGAGAACGGACCCGAACGGCTCATGCGCCCGGCCGGCACCTGTCCCGAGTGTGTCAACAGCCACGGCCGACGCACTGTTGGGACTGCCCTTGAGCCCCCCGTCGTCATCCACCACCGGCAAGCGCTTGACGGACTCGCGGGCCATCGTCCGAGCGGCCCGCGGAAGGGCGGCGCCAACCCGCACGGTCTGCCCGGTCAGGGAGGCACCGAGGCTTCCCGACAGGAGCCCTCCGGTCCCCACCTGCTCCTGTCCGGCGGGGCCTTCACCACTCGGAGTCTCCTGAGGTCAGGCCGAGGGGAAGGTCACCGTGAACACCGTACGTCCGGGACGGCTCGTCATGGCGACCGAGCCGCCGTGCGCCGTGACCACCGCGTGCACGATGGCCAGCCCCAGCCCGGTGCCACCGGCCGCGCGCGAGCGACTGTGGTCGGCGCGGACGAAGCGGCCGAAGATCTCGGGTTGGAGTGCGTCCGCGACTCCCGGGCCGTCGTCCGCGACAGTTAGCCGTGTGCTGTGCCCGTCGATCGCCAGCCGCACCATGACCGAGGTCCCCGCAGGCGTGTGGGTACGGGCATTGGCCAGCAGATTCGCGATCACCTGGTGCAGCCGGTGTTCGTCGCCGATGACGGTCACCACCGTCGCGGGCAGATCGAGCTGCCATCGGTGCTCGGGACCGGCTGCCCGGGCGTCCTCCGTCGCATCGAGGATCAGGCGGGTCATATCCACCGGCCGCCGCGCCAGGGCGCGCCCCGCATCGAGCCGGGCGAGCAGCAGCAGATCGTCGACGAGGTGGCTCATCCGCTCCGACTCGGACTGGATGCGGTCCAGAGCCCGGCGGACATCGCCGGGAACAGGGCCTTTGTGCCGGAGGGCGAGTTCCGCGTGTCCGCGGATGTTGGCCACCGGGGTGCGCAGCTCGTGGCTGGCGTCGGCGGCGAAGTGCCGCAGTCGTTCCTCGCTGGCCTGGCGGCGCTCCAGGGCGTTGCCGACGTGGCCGAGCATGCGGTTGAGGGCGGTGCCCACCTGTCCGACCTCGGTCCGCGGGTCGGCGACCGGGACCGGCGCCGGCATGGCCACCTCGCCGCTGGCCAGTGGCAGCTCGGCCACACTCGCCGCCGTGGTGGTCACCCGCCGCAGGGGGCGCAGGGACAGCCGCACCCACATCGCCCCGACGACCCCGGTGACCAGCAGGGCCCCTCCGAAGACTGCCGTCTCCACCGCCTCCAGCCGGTGCACGGTCTCCTCGACCGGGTGCAGCGGCAGGCCCGTGACCAGCACATCGCCGTCGTCCCCCGGTACGGCGTTGACGCGGTAGCTCCCCAGCGCGGACAACCGGACGTCGTGCCCGGTGCCGTCATCGGGAAGAGCGGCGAGCGCCCTTCGGTCGGTGCCGGTGAGCGGGATCCTGGCATCCGTCGCCGCCCGTACGACGGCCGCCTGCGTCGTGGTGCCGTGCAGCAAGCGGGCTCCGAACGTGCCCTCCGCCTGGCCGCGGGTATCGGGGCGGTTGTCGGCGTCCGGCCGCGCCTCGTGTTCCAGGCTCGCCGCGAAGCGGCCCCCGGACGCGGCGAGCTGCTGGTCCACGCGGCGCACGAGGAAACCTTCGAGCGCGAGAACCGTGGTGACTCCCACAGCCAGGCAGGCGAGGGCGAGGAGCACGACCAGGCCCGCGGTGAGCTGGCTGCGCAGCGTACGCGGCAGCATCCGCTTCATGCCGACTCCGGCTTGAGGACATAGCCGACGCCCCGGACCGTGTGAATCATCGGTGCCCGGCCGGCGTCGATCTTCTTGCGCAGGTAGCTGATGTAGAGCTCGACGACGTGCGCCCGGCCACCGAAGTCATAGGACCAGACCCGGTCGAGAATCTGTCTCTTGGACAGCACCCGCCGCGGATTGCGCATAAGAAATCGAAGCAGCTCGAATTCGGTACGGGACAGTTCCACGAGTTCGCCGCCCCGGACGACCTCTCTGGCCTCCTCGTCCATGATCAGGTCACCGACCATGAGACGGTTGCCCTCATCGGGCTGACGCGCCATGCCGGCCCGGCGCAGCAGGCCACGCAGCCGCGCAAGCACCTCTTCGAGGCTGAAAGGCTTGGTGACATAGTCGTCACCGCCCGCGGTGATCCCCGCGATGCGGTCCTCGACGGAATCGCGTGCGGTCAGGAAGAGGACACATACGGTCTCCAGCTCCTGGCGCAGCAGGCGCAGTACCCGCAGGCCGTCGATGTCCGGCAGCATCCAGTCCAGGACGACGGCGTGCGGGCGGAAGGTCCGGGCCGCCTCGAGGGCTGTGGTGCCGTCGGCCACGGTGCGGACCGCCCAGCCCTCGCCGGTCAGAACTCCGGAGAGCACCTCGGTGAGGTCCGGCTCGTCGTCGATCACAAGGACACGGACCGGCGATCCGTCCTCGCTCTGCCAAGGGGGTGTGGTGCGGTGGTTCTCCATGGTCACTCCAGGATCCCCCGCGTGTCGACCTGCGCGGGCACGGCCTTGCTCTGAGTTTCCTCTGAATTCGTCCCGGACGACGCCCCGTAACGGTCTCGCTCAGAGAATCTTCAGAGGTTGCGCTGCGACGGTGGCACCCGCCATGGAAGGGAGCCATATGAGCACCATCTCGCACCCCCGCCGCGGTGCCGCCCGTAGCCTGCCCCCGCGCCGCGCGCCGTCCCTCGCGCCGCTGCTGGCGCAGGGGGCGATCTGGACGGGTGCCGTCGGCGTGCTCGGCCTGTGGTGGACGGACACGTCGTCCGTGGTGGGTCCGGCGGACTGGCTGACCGACGCCGGAAGGATCACCGGGCTGCTCGCCGGTTACGGCTGCGCGGTCCTGGTCGCCCTGATGGCCCGGATTCCGCTGCTGGATCACCGCCTGGGCACGGACCGCCTGGCGCGCTGGCACGCCATGGGCGGCCGCTACACCATCTCCCTCCTGCTGGCCCACACCCTGCTGATCATCTGGGGGTACGCGCTCGCCTCACACAGCGGCGTGCTGCACCAGACGACCACGCTCGTCCTCGACTATCCCGACATGCTCAAGGCCACGGCGGCCTTCCTGCTGCTGCTCGCCACCGCCGTCGTCTCAGCGCGCGCCGCCCGCCGCAGAATGAGCTACGAAACCTGGCACTACCTGCACTTCGCCACCTACCTCGCAGTGTTCCTCGCCTTCGGCCACCAGCTCTCCAACGGCGCCGACTTCGCCGGCCACCGGCCCGCCCAACTGGCCTGGTACGCGCTCTACCTCACGGTGACGGCGCTCATCACCTGGTACCGCTTTGTGCTCCCCGTACGCCGGGCTCTGCGCCACCGCCTGCGTGTCACCAACGTCCGCCAGGAGGCACCGGGCGTGTTCTCGGTCCACCTCACCGGCCACCACCTGACCGAACTGGGCGCCGATCCGGGCCAGTTCTTCCGCTGGCGCTTCCTGGCGCCGGGCCTGTGGTGGACCGCGACCCCCTATTCCCTCTCCGCGCCTCCGCTTCCGCACCACCTTCGCATCACGGTGAAGGAGGCCGGCGGGCACAGCGCGGCGCTGGCATACCTGCGGCCCGGCACCCGGGTCTGGGCCGAAGGCCCCTACGGCTCCTTCACCGCGGCGCGCCGCAGAGCCCCGAAGGTGCTGCTGCTGGCGGGCGGAGTCGGCATCACCCCCCTGCGCGCCCTGTTCGAGACCCTCCCCGGGGACGTCACCCTGATCTACCGGGCGCGGCGGCCCGAGGACCTCGCACTGCGCTCCGAACTCGATGCCATCGCCGTCTCCCGCGGCGCTGTCGTGCACTACATCGTGAGCCAACCGGCCCGGTATTCCTCCCCCTTGACGGCCCGCGCACTGAACCGCCTGATACCGGACCTGGCCGCGCACGAGGTGTACGTGTGCGGGCCACCCGGCATGACCGAAGCCGCCCTGCGCGCCCTTCGGGGCGCCGGGATACCCCGTCGCCGCATCCATCACGAATCCTTCGAGTTCTGAGGAGCCACCGCGTGCGCCGAGCCGTCCTCACCACCGCGTCAACCAGCGCCCTGATCGTCCTTCTACTCGTTCTCAAACCGCACCACAGCGCCGGCTTGGCCGGCGGAGCAGCACAGACGGGCACCGCACCGGCACCATCTGGCACCGCGCACCAGGGCGCCGGTCACGGAAACGGCACGTACACCGGCGCCCCGATCGACACCAGGTATGGCACCGTGCAGGTCGCTGCCACCGTCAAAGCCGGCCGGCTGACGGCCGTCAGGGTGCTCCAGGCACCCTCTGAGAACGGCCGCGACCGGGAGATCGCCGCATACGCCCTGCCGCGCCTGACGCAAGAGGCCCTCAACACCCACAGTGCGCAGATCGACGCGGTCTCCGGCGCCAGTTACACGAGCGCCGGCTACACGCAGTCCCTTCAGAGCGCATTGGACAAGGCCGGTGTCTGATCGCCGGAGTGAACTGCGCCATGTCGAGCACGTGATGGGCACCGTGTTCTCGTTCAACATCCGTGACCCGCGCACCATAGCCGTCGAGGACGCCCTCGAGGGCGCGGTCGCCTGGCTCCACCACGTCGACCGGGTCTTCTCCACCTACCGTCCCGACAGCGCCATCAGCCGACTCGCCCGGGGCGACATCGCACTGGAGGACTGCTCACCCGAAGTACGGGAGGTCCTCGACCTCTGCGCGCAGGCCGGCCGCACCACTGACGGCGGGTTCAGCCCCGCACCGGACGGCACCCTCGACCCTTCCGGCATGGTCAAAGGGTGGGCCGTGGAACGCGCCTGGCAGATCCTCCACCAATCGGGAGCCCGCAACATCTGCGTGAACGGGGGCGGCGACCTCCAGCTCAGCGGCGAGTCCACTCCCGGCGTCCCCCGGCGCATCGGCATCGCCCACCCCCTGCGCCCAGGAGAGCTGTGCACCGTCGTCACCGGCCGCGATCTGGCCATCGCCACCTCGGGCACCGCCGAACGCGGCCCCCACATCCTCGACCCGCACACCGGCGCCCCCGCCGACGGCCCCGGCTCCCTCACGGTGGTCGGCCGACGATTGACCCTGACCGATGCCTACGCAACGGCAGCATTCGCCATGGGCACGAAGGCAAGAAACTGGCTGGAAGACCTCGACGGCTACGAGGGCTTTGCCGTTACGCGCCAGGGCCGGTCTTGGTGGACAAGCGCGTTTCCCGGCGCGCCGATTACGTACGGCAAGCTCTGACCTGCACACCTGGACATCTCAGGGAGCCGAGCGCCGCAGATCGGTCGGAAGCTTCCGCAGTCTCGGCCGGTCGCCCCCTACAGCTGAAGCGCCGCGTCGTAGAGCAGTCGTTCAAGGTTGCACAATGGCCTGTCTCTGCGGCACGTAGCTCATTCGGCCACATCACCTCGGCCAGTGCCCGTTCTCGTGAACTTCGAGTCCGGCCCCAAGCGGGTACCTCCCGCTGTCCTGCCGCACACGAGCCGGGGCAGTCCCAGTGTTCTCGGGGCACTCGGGCGGCGCGATCAGCGATCGTGGAGAAGGGCGACCGCTTCGGCGAAGTCGGCATGCGCGAGTTCGAAGGATCGTGCCGCGACGAGGAACATCGACCGGTCGGTGAGGGCGCGGGCGAGGCGTGCGGGGTTATGGGGCAGGCGGCGGGCGAGCGTCACGCCCTCGTCGAAGTATGGCGTGAACCGCTCCTCGAACAGGTAGGGGTGGTCGCCCTCGCGGACGGCCGCGCGGATGCCGATTCTGCGTTGGACGTCGACCAGCTCGGGCAGCCGGTCGGCCTCGCGCAGTCTCGCCGCCTCCGCTTCGAGGCCCGGCAGCATGCCGAGAAAACCGTCCCGCACGTCGCGCGACCATCCGAACTCCGTGCCGAACGGCGGCATCGGGCACTCGGGGCTCGCGGCGGGTTCGGCTGCCCGCCCCGACAGAACGAAGAGCGTCCTCCACCACCCGAGGATGCAACTCCAGTTCTTCGGCTCGCCCGTGCTCGCGAGCTCCTCCAGGACACTCAGGGCCTCTCGCCGGGCGGCCGCAGCACTCGCCCCATCCCCGACGGTGTCCCGCATCCGGGAGAAGTGAACCAACTCCCAGGTGAGTATCGCCAGAGCGATGCGCTGTTCGGCTGCCTTGCGCCGGGTCTTCTCAAGGAGCTCGCGGAAGACGGTCGATGCGGCGTCGTGCAGCCCGGCGCCCTCCAGGTTCGCCGCCCACCGCACCATGTTCCAGAAGGGGTGACCCGGGATCCCGTTCCGGGCGGCCTCTTCGTCGAGCTCCGCGGCCTCCCTGAAGCGCCCCTCCTCGGCCAGAACGTTCGCCAGGGGCTCGCTTCGGCCGGCCTCGGCCAGCTCCTCACAGATCGCCCGTCCTTCCGCCCTGCGCCCGAGGGCGAACAAGGACGCCTGGTAGGCGTCCAAGGCCCGGCGCAACCGCTCCGCCCGGTTCGGCGCGCCGACCTCTATCCTGCGAGCGGCCCGGGAAGCCTCGGCGGCCAGCGCGACGTCCACCTTCGGATCCCGGCTCTCGCAGCGCAGCAAGAGCAGGGCGTCGACCAACTTCGGCACGTACGCCTTCGGACTCACCTCAGCCAGAACCCGGTACGCGCTGACCAGTTCGGCCCGACTCGGCCGGCCAGACCTCAACAGCAGCACGCGGGCCCGAAGCACCGTGTCGTGATCGATCGTCACCATTCCCCCTGTCTCCGGATGACGCACGAAGGAGATTCTGAGGGGCGGGGAACGGGCCGGACAAGCCTCGCGGACTGTGCGTTCCGTCCTCCGTAAAACGGCGCTGGCCTGTCATGATGGACATGCTCTCGTCCTGAATCCACGAGCGGGGAGCCGCACCGAACGCCTCCCCCGCCGCACACAGCACCCCGGCTCGTCCCGGCTGCGAGGATGCGCCCCGTGGTGAGCGGCGAGGAGTGGGACCGCATCCGGCACGGCCTGCGTCTCGGGCAGCGGTTGACCGGGCGGCTGAGCCGGGTTCCGACGTCCGCTGCGGCTGCACCCCATCACCACGCGATGCTGCTGGACTTCGATCCCCAGGTGGAGCCCCTGACGGGACAGCCCTTCAGGATGCGAATCCGTCTGTCAGCCTTCCCGGATGAAGCCCTCCCGCACCAGCCAGTCCTTCGCCACCTCGTGCGGGTCCTCCCCGTCCACGTCCACCCGCGCGTTCAGCCGCTGGGCCTCCGCCCCCGTCAGCCGCTTGGTGATCGGGGCGAGGAGGCCGGCGATGACGGGGTACTTCCTCATGGTGGCGCTGTTCATCTCGGGTGCCGCGTTGTAGTTGGGGAAGAAGTGCCGGTCGTCCTCCAGCACCTTCAGCTTGAGTTCGGGAATGCGGCCGTCGGTGGTGGCCGCCACGCCGAGGGCGCAGGCCGCGCCCTCGGCTACCTGGGTGTAGACGACGCCGTCGTCCATCTTTTTGAAGTTCCCGCGCCGGAGGGCGAATCCGTAGGTCTTCGCCACGCCCGGCAGCCCGTCCTCGCGCACCGAGAACTCGCTGCCGCCGCAGATCGTCGCCGCGCCCGGGTCTTTCTTCGTCAGACGTGCCACGTCGGAGAGTGTGCGCAGCCGGTACTTCTGCGCATTCGCCTGGTTCGCAACCAGCGCGTAGGTGTTGTTGAGCGGGGCGGCGGGCAGCCAGGTGATGCCGCCTCGGCGGTCCTCCTCGCGTACGGCCTCCCACTGCTCGTACGGGTCGACGACCCGCTTGGTGTGACCGAGGTAGGTGATCCAGGCCGTGCCGGTGTACTCGTACATCCCGTCCGCCGCACCGGACTTGACCGCCTCACGGGCACCGATCGAGCCCTGGATGCCCGTCCGGTCCAGGACTTCCGCGCCGGCCGCTTTGAAGACCAGTCCCATGATCTGGCCCAGGATGATCTGCTCGGTGAACTCCTTTGAGGTCACGACCAGTTGGGCGTCCTTCAGAGGTCGCCCCTTCCCGATGGAGCCGGGCTGCACCGAGTCGGCCAGCGGGCTGCCGCTGGTCAGTCCGCAGCCGCTCAGCCCTGCGGCAGCGAGCAGCAGGGCGCCCGCGCCCGCGACGGCCGTCCGTACCGAGGTCAGGCGCATCAGTCCACCTCCAGGCCGTGTGGGCGTAGCAGCAACTCGACGAGCGTCCCCAGCCAGTCCATGATAAGCGCCATGGCAACCGTCAGTACGGAGCCGAGCACCAGCACCGGCATGCGCTGGTTGGTCATGCCGGAGGAGACCAGGTCCCCGAGTCCTCCTCCGACGCAGAAGGTGGCCGGCGTCGCGGTGCCGACGTGCAGCACGAGCGCGGTCCGTACGCCCGCCTGGATCAGCGGGACGACCAGGGGCAGTTCGACCCGTAACAGCATCAGCAGCGGCGACATCACGATGTGGTGCGGTGCGCCGTCTGGTGGCCGGACGGCCCGCAACTCAAGCCACTGAGCGCAGCCCAGCGGTGTATCGCCGGTGGCGTCGCCCACAAGCCGTAAGCCGTGCACCACGTCACGCAGCTCGCCGCACCCGGCGGCAGTCCCGTCATGATCAACTGGCCGCCCAGCCATGAACCTGGCTCCCCTCGTCAGGCCCCTTGGAATCGGTCATCTAGGCTGGCGCGGTGACTGATGAGCAGGAGCGGGTGCAGCCGTCGGGAGTGTGGGCCACGGCGGTGGGGGTGGCCAGGGTGCGGGCGCTGGAGACCGAGCGGGAGAACGCGCTGTTCCGCGACCCACTGGCACAGGCCTTCGCCACCGCCGGCGGCCTGTGGCCCTCCTCGCCGCCGCTGCCCGATGACGAGGCCGCGCAACGCCGCCGACTGGCCGTGTCGTTCTCCATCGTCATCAGGACGAAGTTCCTCGACGACCTGTTGCGGCAGGCTTCCGCGTCCGGGGTCCGGCAGGTCGTGCTGCTCGGCGCCGGCATGGACAGCCGGGCCTTCCGGATCGACTGGCCCGAGGGCACCCGGATGTTCGAGGTCGACACCGCCGCGCCACTGGACTTCAAGGCTTCGGTGCTGCGCCAGGAGCGGGCCGTCGCACGCTGCGAGCGGATCACCGTCGCGGTGGATCTGCGTGAGGACTGGCCAGGCGCGCTGGCCGCCGCAGGGCACGACCCGGCGGAGCCGACCGTGTGGATAGCCGAAGGACTACTGATCTATCTGCCCGAGGACGCGGTGGAACTGCTGCTGGCCCGGATCAGCGCGCAGTCCGCGGCAGGCAGTCGGATGGGGCTGACGTTGGGCTCGCGCGGCGTGATCGAGCGCTTCGGCGCGGACGCCGCGCCGGGATCGGCGGCGTCCATGTGGGTCTCGGAGATGCCCGACGACCCGGTGGGCTGGCTGGCCGGCCACGGCTGGGAGGCCGACAGCCACACCCTGCGCGAGCGCGCTGCCGCGTACGGCCGTCCGGTCAGCACCCCGCCGCAGCGCGAGGAGCGGCCCGGCGCACTGATCTCGGCGATCCGCCGGTAGAGCGCCTCCCGGTTCCCTGGGTGATCGATTCCAAGGGGCCTGATTGAGCTGCCCCTGGTGGAAGTCCGAAGCGGCACGGTGACTGAGCTGGAACGGTGCCTGGTCGGACATGTCGACGGGGTGCTTCGATATGAGGAGGAACAGCTCGGATAGGCAGTCGGAGCTGTTCTGAACCGCAGCAGGTAGGCCCAGGCCACCGCCGCCGACGTGGACGCAGGCATGGAACTGGGCTGCGCCCACCCCATGGGTCTTCTCCAACTCGCCGACCTAAATCGGCCTGGACACGGTGGCCGCCATCGCCCGGTCCCTGTACGACGAGTTCAAGGAACCCCTCTACGCACCGCCACCGCTGCTCCAGCGCATGGTGGAAGCGAGGCTGCTCGGCCGCAAGACCGGCCGCGGGTTCCACACCTACGACCAGGGCTGAGGGTCCCTGGATCGCCGCCGGGCTGAGGGGCCCGGCGGGTGTGCGGTACAGGGCGCGGAACGGACGACTGAGGCCGTTCCGCGCCCCGTCGCGTATGAACCCCGTCCCGCCGGTGTCTCATCTCACGGTCCGGCATGTGAACAGAGGTGTCCGATACGGGCACCACGTCCTACGCTGGCCGGGCAACTGGTTCGCCCCGTCCGCCAGACGGGAGCGTCGTAAGAGGGAACCCGGTGAGAATCCGGGACTGCCCCGCAGCGGTGAGTGGGAACGACCGCCGTCATACGCACTGGATCCGAGCCGCGGATCCGGGAAGCGACGGCCAGTAGGTGCCCGCCGGAAGACACTCCGGCAGGCGCGCCCGCGAGTCCGAAGACCTGCCCGTTGTCCGTGCACGCCCATGCGTGTGACGGCTATCCCGGTGACCTCGAGGGCGGGTTGGGGGCACCCCCGGACGTAGTCTGGGGGAGTACATACCAGCGGACACGTGCGTCGTTGAGCGCACCGTGGTTCCGTCCGGTTCGTCATCCCTTCGCGTCCCTCGTTCCGTCGCCGGGACATCCAGGAGACATATCCGCGAAGGAGAGTTCCGTGACAGCGAAGCCCCCAGCCGCGGCAGCACGGGCCACCGTGTACGGCTACCCCCGCCAGGGACAGCACCGGGAACTGAAGAAGGCCATCGAGGGCTACTGGAAGGGCCGCGTCACCGCGGACACCTTGCGGGAGACCGCGCAGGGCCTGCGCCGTTCGAACTGGCAGCAACTGGCCGACGCCGGCGTCCACGAGGTGCCCACCGGTGACTTCTCGTACTACGACCATGTGCTGGACACCAGTGTCATGGTCGGTGCTGTCCCGGACCGCCACCGCGACGCCGTCGCGGCCGACGCCCTCGACGGCTACTTCGCGATGGCGCGCGGCACGCAGGACGTCGCACCGCTGGAAATGACCAAGTGGTTCGACACCAACTACCACTACCTGGTGCCCGAGTTGGGCCCGGACACCGTCTTCTCCGCCGACTCCGGCAAGCAGGTCGCCGAGCTCAAGGAAGCCCTCGCCCTCGGTCTCACCGCCCGGCCGGTCCTCGTCGGGCCGGTCACCTACCTCCTGCTGTCCAAGCCCGCTCCCGGCGTGGCCGCCGACTTCGAGCCACTGACTCTCCTCGACCGGCTGCTGCCCGTCTACGCCGAGGTCCTGGCCGACCTGCGCGCCGCCGGGGCCGAGTGGGTACAGCTCGACGAGCCCGCCCTCGTCCAGGACCGCACCCCGGCCGAGCTGAACGCCGCCGCCCGCGCCTACCGCGAGCTGGGCGCCCTCACCGACCGACCGAAGCTCCTGGTCGCGTCGTACTTCGACCGGCTCGGCGACGCCCTGCCCGTCCTGGCCAAGGCTCCGGTGGACGGTCTGGCGCTCGACTTCACCGACGCGGCCGCGGCCAACCTCGACGCGCTGGCGGCCGTCGGCGGGCTGCCCGGCAAGCGTCTGGTGGCGGGCGTGGTCAACGGCCGCAACATCTGGATCAACGACCTGGAAAAGTCGCTGACCACCCTCGGCACCCTGCTCGGCCTCGCCGACCGGGTCGACGTGGCCGCCTCCTGCTCGCTCCTGCACGTGCCGCTCGACGCCGCCGCCGAGCGCGACATCGACCCGCAGATCGCCCGCTGGCTGGCCTTCGCCAAGCAGAAGACCGCCGAGCTGGTGACGCTGGCACGTGGCCTGTCACAGGGCACGGACACCATCGCCGCCGAACTCGCCGCGAACCGCGCCGACCTGGCCTCCCGGGCGAACTCCGCGATCACCCACGATCCGGCGGTGCGCGCCCGGGCCGCGGCCGTCACCGACGCCGACGGCCGCCGCTCCGCGCCGTACGCCCACCGGGCCATCGCCCAGCGTGCCCACCTCGGGCTCCCGCTGCTGCCGACCACCACCATCGGCTCGTTCCCGCAGACCGCCGAGCTGCGCACCGCCCGCGCCGACCTGCGTGCCGGACGCCTCGACACCGCAGGGTACGAGGAGCGCATCAAGGACGAGATCCGCGAGGTCCTCTCCTTCCAGGAGAAGGCCGGAATCGATGTCCTCGTGCACGGCGAGCCCGAGCGCAACGACATGGTCCAGTACTTCGCCGAGCAGCTCACCGGCTACCTCGCCACCCAGCACGGGTGGGTCCAGTCGTACGGCACCCGCTACGTCCGGCCGCCCGTCCTGGCCGGTGACATCTCCCGGCCCGAGCCGATGACGGTCCCCTGGACGTCCTACGCACAGTCGCAGACCGACCGCCCGGTCAAGGGCATGCTCACCGGCCCCGTCACCATGCTCGCCTGGTCCTTCGTCCGCGACGACCAGCCGCTCGGGGACACCGCCCGCCAGGTCGCCCTCGCCCTGCGCGAGGAGGTCAACGACCTGGAGACCGCGGGCACTTCGGTCATCCAGGTCGACGAGCCCGCGCTGCGCGAAACGCTGCCGCTGCGCGCCGCCGACCACGCCGCATACCTGGCCTGGGCCACCGAGGCGTTCCGCCTCTCCACCAGCGGCGTGCGGGACCGCACCCAGATCCACACCCACATGTGCTACGCCGAGTTCGGTGACATCGTGCAGGCCATCGACGACCTGGACGCGGACGTCATCAGCCTGGAGGCCGCCCGCTCCCACATGCAGGTCGCCCGCGAACTGGCCGCCCACGGCTACCCGCGCGAGGCCGGCCCCGGCGTCTACGACATCCACTCCCCGCGTATCCCGAGCGTGGACGAGGCAGCCGCCCTGCTCCGCAAGGGACTTGAGGCTATCCCCGCCGAACGCCTCTGGGTCAACCCCGACTGTGGCCTGAAGACCCGCGGCTGGCCCGAGACCCGCACCTCACTGGAGAACCTGGTCGCGGCGGCCCGTACCGTCCGAACGGAGCTCGCCGGCTCCTGATTCCGCCGATGGCCGGGAGGGAACGCAGCCGCCCCCTCCCGGCCGTCCCGGGCCGCCAACAGGACCGCTCCACTGCCCTGTTCAGCCTCGCCGCAGAACTTCCCGCCGCGATCCTCGCCCGGATGCTCGGCGTCCACATCCAGGTCGCCGTCCAATGGCAGAAGGCATCCAGCGGGGACTGGGCCGCCTACGCCGCCGACGTCAGTAGCCGGACGAGTTCGACGTGACACTTGTGGAAGGCCAGTCCAGGACAGTCAGTTCGGGCCATTGCTCTCGCCACCGCGCTGCCTTCGTCTCATAGACCGTCCGGGGAGCAAGTACCGGGTTTGGCCGAACGACGAGGTTGAACACGTCCGACAGTCCGTGCGGTGCATACACGCGCCACTGACCGTCCACCTCCACTCGTACTCCGAGGCAGCACGTCGTGGCGGCGAAACTGTCGATCGCCGCCTCGGTGGAGTCATATGGCGGACACGCCACCCCGAACTTGTCCTCATACCAGAGGTGGACCCGTGCCTCGTTGCGGATCTCGACCTCTACAGGCAGGTCGGCGAAGATCTCTCGCCCGGCCTTGATCACCGAGTCTTCGGCTTCCCAGGACAGATCACCGGCGTCGAAGTAGAAGACGTCGTAGTCCTTGATGCCGTTGGTCGGCGGGCTGTCTGTGACGACGTTCCACACGGTCTGGAACAGACAGCCGGCCGTCACATACCACCCGGGGAGATCCAACGTCGCAGCCCGCGCCAACACCTCCGTCAACATGCCGTTACGGGACAGAACTGAACGAAGGGACTCGAGTTGCTGATCGAGAGGGAGTCGGCTGATCATCAGCCCTGCCTACCACAGCTCGTGCGCCGGAGGGGCCAGAGCTGCCTCAAGCACCCCCGCAGCCGGGAGGTATTCCGGGAGTTCCAATACCCGACTCCACCGTTAGCCATCTACCCCGCCGAGACCATCGAAGCCCACCGCGCCTTCATCGCTCGCCGACGCGCGCCCCGCCCGGCCGAGGAATACCGCACCCCTACGAACGCGGAGTGGGAAGACTTCCTCGGTCACTTCGAACGCCGCAAGCTCTCCGTCGGCACCTGCGCCCGCGCCTACGACACCGCCTGCATCCACGAGCACGCTTGCGTCAGAGGCTCGCTCCTCCGACCTGACCCCGCCCAGCGGGCACGGCTTGCCGAGATCCGCGACAACTTGATCGCCCGAATCGTCGAGGCCGAGACGGAACGCTGGCTCGGCGAAGTCGAAGGTCTCCAGGTCAGCCAGGCTGGCGCCGAGGAGAAGCTCCGCCAGCTCGATCGGGGCCACGGGCAGCATACGGCCGTGGACCTTGGCATACCCACCACGCGTGGTGATCGATGAGCCCGCGAACGTGGGCTGCCTCATGGCCTTCAACCAAGATCGAGAACAAGTTCAAGGAACGTGCATCAAACGCCCTTCAGAACACGATCAAGTGCCGCCCGGCCTGCGGGTCCCCAGTTCGGCTTGCCGCCGGGAAGGCCGCGATCCCCGTTCTGCCCCATGAGCATCAGGAAGAGGCTCTTCATAGCGGCCAGCCCGCGGGCGCGCCGGATCGCCGCCTCGTCTGCATGCGCGTACATGTCGAAGAACCGTGAGGCCGTGCCTGCGGGTAGCAGCACCCATGCGGCGGCGAGGTCCCACGCCGGATCGCCGGCGAACAGGTCACCGAAGTCGACGATGCCTGAGAGCGTTCCGTCCGAGACGACGACGTTCGCGGGATGGAGGTCGCCGTGCACCCACACCGGCGGGCCCTCCCACGCGGGGGCCGCCACGGCGTCGTCCCAGACTGCCCGGACGTCGGCAGCGATGTCGTCGGGGGCAACGGCCTGGAAGAAGTTCTCGAAGCCGTCCGTGCAGTTCCTGGGATGGGCACCGCGGTCTGTAGTGATCGGCGCCTCGGCGGGCGCCTCCACATGGAGCGCTTGGAGGAAGCCCGCCAGCGTGTCGGCCGCGTGGGTGCTGCGGCTGATCGAGCCGTGGTCCAGCGGCTCGCCAGGAACCCACGTCATCACGGTCCAGTGCTTGGGGAAGCGCCCGGACGGTTCGCCAAACCGCACCGGCGTCGGCACCGGGAGCGGCAGGCGCGGGGCCAGCACGGGTAGCCACCGCCGCTCCTTGAGCTGGAGCTCCGGGGTAGGGTCCATCCGCTGCATGCGCACGGCCAACTCGTCCCCGAGGCGCCACATTTGGTTGCCCCAGCCGCCCGCCACCTCGCGGATGGCCAGCCCGGCAAGGTCTGGATGTTGCTCCTGCAGCAGGTCGCGGACCAGGTCTGCGGTGATCTCGATCTCGGTCTCGGTCATGCGAAGTCATAGTACTGAGGCGGCAGACAGAGCGGGCGGAACAGCTCCAAAGTTCAGAGAAGCGACCAGGCCGAAGGAGACCGTTCCCTGCCAGAGTCGCATGGCTTCGACGGTACGCACGAGTAGGCCAGGGCGCCGTCCGACGGCATCCGTCCGGGGAGTTGCCCAACCCTGAGCGCCGGCCTACAGCGCGGCGGGCGCCCAGTACGGGGCCGGGACGATAGCTGAGCAACCGGGAGTCAGCACAGCCTCACCCCCACAAGTCAGTGTCTGTGCTGCAGAACCATGTCGGGGCGGCACACCGGGCACGGCACGGTGGCGTCCGGCCGGCGGGCGCCTCTCGCGCCTCCTGGTCGGTGAAGAGGCCGCGCGTCGACTGTGCTCGTGCGGCGAACAGCAGGACTGAGGATGGAGCGAGCGATGCCGAGTACACGGCTGAGAAGGACCTGCCTCCACTCGTCCCCCCGTGCTTAGCTCGCCTCGTCGATGTGGCTTCAGTCAGGTGAACAACCAGACACGGCATTGCCGGCACATGCCCATGCCACCTCACAGGGGGAGAGATATGAAGGCGCACAAAAGCAAGACAGTCAAGGTGGCGCAGACCGCGATGGTGGCGGGGCCGTACTCGCGGGCACCCTGGGTGCGGCTGCTCCTGCTGGCGCAGAACCTCATGCGGCCGGTGCGGCAACCACCAAGTTCTGCAGCATGGGGTTCGCCAAGGCCGGAACCTCGTGTTTCTACTCCAACGGTGACAAGCTGAGCGTCTACGACAACTGGAAGGATGGCTACCGGTCAGTGGCGAAGTGGTTTGTCTACGACCGGGCGCACAACAACAAGTTCGTGCGCAAAGGCCAGTGTGTGAACAAGCGCGGTGGCGACACCAAGCAGTGGTGTAACTACGACCTGCCGGATGGGCAGTACCGCGGCACGAGCCGATACATCATCATCTTCCAGACCTTCGGGACCACCGCTAACGGGCACGTGGTCTGGCAAGACAGCAACTCCGTGATCGGCTATACATCTGGTAGGTAGCCTTCCTTCCTGGCATCGTTCGGTCACACGCTTCGTGGGCAGCGGCAGCGCTTCGAGATCGGCGTCGTGGATGACGGCCGTGCGGCCGTCGGGTGTCTCCCAGCCGCGGGCGGCCTCCTCCGGCCTGACCTCACGGCCGTCCAGTTCGCACACCCGCTGGTGACGGACGCGGCCACCGTCGACGGCATGCACGAGATGAGGGCCGGGCCGCTGCCCTTCTGCATCCGCATGGTGTGAGGCTGGTGGTGGATCGTCGGGCTGAAGCAGCGGGGAGACGTGCAGGACGTCTACGGGCGCGGCCCCGTCACCAGACGGGGCCGCGGCCCGCACGTGTGCGTGTGAGGTGTCAGCAGGTGGCAACCTATGGGCCCACGTGAAACACAGCCTCGCGAACCTCGCCGGCGCTGCACCCGACCGGGTTCGCGGCGAGACCGGAGATCGCCGACCGGATCCGGAAGGTCTGACGTCGAGGTCCCCAGACCTTCTCACCATGCCGCAGCGCCTCATACGGCCCGATCGGACATCCACTGCTCCAACTCCGGGGGAGTCCGGCCGACGAGGGCGGTTCCATCCGTCATCCGCACAGCGCATACCAACGAAGTACTGCGCAAATGACCTGTCAGTCAGCCATACAAACCAGCCAGCCACCTTGAAGCGCCGAAGGCAGTAACTTGCGTATGGTGATTCTCCTGACGGTGGTGGTGCGTGCCCTGAGGGCACGCTGGATGGATGTTCCACGTGCGATGGAGAAGGAACTGCGGCCGGTTCGGTGGCGGCAGTAGTTCAGTTCTGCGTCGTGTCCACTGGGCCGTCGCCGTCTTCTTGCGGGTTTTCGATCTTCTCTTTCCTGCTGGCGCGGGGATCGACCTTCCCGGTGTTCGCATCGACGTAGACGGGCTCGAGCACCGCGCTTTTGTCGTCGGTCTCAAAGCCGGTCAACCATTGAGCCCGCCACCTTCCGGCGCGCTGAACGGCCAGCAGTTCACTGTCGGCGATGCGTACTTTGTGGCCCTTGAGCTGTTGCAGGGCCTTGAGTGCCGTGCGCTGGGCTGTCTTCTTGTCGACGTTCAGCGCCGGCAGGTCATGAGGGTCTTGCTCGGTGCGGACCAGGAGCTGGGAGACTCGGCCGGCGGTGTTGACCTGAACGTCCAGACGCATCGGCATCAAGCGCCGTCACTGTTGTGCCGCCGCCAGCTGACGATCCACCCGAGCTCGGCCCGGTCTCCTACGGGGTATACATGCGGCTCGGAGCCGCGCAACTCGCCTCGGTAGTGCTCCTGGGCGTAGCGGCGTGCGATGGGAAGTGCGTCCTTCTCGCTGCCGGGCTTTCGGGCGACGCCTGGGACGGGGTAGCTGGACGAGGTGGTGTTGCTGGAGCTTTCGAGGCTGACGTTGAGTTGTGAGGCGTCCGGCCAGGTGAGCTCAGCGGAACCCTCGTTGAGGGCGATGAGCAAGATGTCGGGACTGTCGTCGACGCCTGCTTGCAGCTGTACGTTGCTGATCTTGTAACGGTCGCCGAAGGCTTGGCGGATGGCTCGGTGAGCTGCTGCCTTTTCCTTGTCTCCGGTGAATTGGAGGCTGGTGGCATCGACGGCGACGGGGGTGACCCAGGTAGCTGCAGCAATGCCTGCTGCGACAAGGATGGTTGCGGAGGTGAGGGCGGTGGCCCGGACGTGGCGGCGGGGCGAGATGGCAGGTCGTTTGGCCAGCCGTAAGGCAGCCCAGGCGAATGCCGTGCCGACGAGACCGCCCAGGGCGTTCATCTGCAAGTCGCTGCTGTCGCACCCCCGGCTGATGCCGGGGACCAGGGTTTGCAGGAGCTCGGTGCACAGGGAGAGCAGGATGCTTCCCGCGACGACCGGAAAGAGCGTGCGCAGGGCCATCAGTCCGAAGAAGCCGATGGGCGCGAAAAGCAAGAGGTTGAGCAGTCCTTGCTGGGTGGCGAACGGCTCAGCGTAGTTGCGGTTGATCACGCAGACACGGCTGGCTTCGGCTGCTGCCGCCCCGCTCGGCAGGAAGAGGGTGAGAGCGACTTCCGCCGTGACGGCCGCGCCGAGCGCGGCATGGGACCACGGCCGTCTGCCGGCCCGGCGCGCGAGCCAGAAGCACAGGGCGGCGACAAGAAGGACGGCTAATGCCGCTGTGACGATGAAGCCGGTCTGGTTTTTGAATATGGCGGAGAACACGAACGCAGTGTCCCAATCCTGGAGAGCTGACAGAAGGTGGTCCGTGCCCGCCCTGCCCTGCGGCGGCCGGGCACGGACGGACGGTCAGCTGCAGTCGGCCAGGGGCGTCTGGAACGTCTGCTGGCCTTGCACCTGGAGAAGGCCCACGGTGCTCGAGCAGTAGGAAACGTTGTTCCAGCTACCTGTCTTGGTCGTCCCGCTGGACTGACTGAACCAGCCGCTCCAGGAAGTCACTCCCGACCGGTTGAAACCGACACGGGCCGTGATGCTGGAGCTGCCGGTCTTCTTGTACCAGGTGGAGGCTCTGTCGTTGGTGTACTTCTGGTGGTACAGCTCAGCTCACCGCTGCTCAGCGATGAGCAGGTGTAGTTGCGGCTGAGGTGCCCGTCCCCCCGGGCAGTTCACCATGACCGACTCCTTGGCCGTTCCCGTAGCGGCTTCGGCGTGGGCAAGCGGCATGGAGCCGATCGCGGCGACGCGTCATCCCGGGTGACGCGTCGCCGGGAGGAGGCCTCACTGATGAGATCCCGTCGCCGACCGACCGGCCGGCGACGGGACTCACCTGCCTCACTGGTAGCGCTTGACGATCAGCGTGGCTGTCCGAGCCCCGGGCGGGACAGCGATGGCGAGGGCGATGCCCAGCTGGGGCTGAGCCGTGAGTTTTTGCGTTCCATCCGGCTGCACCGTTCCGTCCTCCGAGAGAGCGGCTGCACGGGAGGATGGGGGCATGCCTGCTGACCACATGCTCGTGATGGAGCTTTTGTACGCCTCCCATGCGTCCGCACAGCAAGAGACCCCGATGCGCCGGGGCGATGACCCGGCCTGCCAAGTCGTGCTCCGTGCCGCGAAGGCCGACGCGGACGACGATGGCATGGAGCGGCTCACCCTCCTGGCACTGGGCACCGCGGTCTGCGCGAGCGACCTGACCGCGGTCCTGGTCGACCACAAGAACATCACCACGCAGCATCTGATCGACGAGCTGGTGGCCGCCCGCCGCGACAAGGGCGCCGACGACACTCCGATGCCGGACCTGCTGCTCGCTATGCGCGCGGATGACCCTGGCCAGGCCGCCGAGCTGCTCGGCAACCTCATCGCAGGCGACCACGACGCCTTCCTCGACCTCATCGTGGAACTCGGCGGCTACGCCGCCACCTGTGTATCTCTGCTGGCGGTCCTTGAGATCAGCTCCGTTGAGGTCACCCTCGCCGAGCTGGAGGAGACGGTGCAGCAGTTCTTCGCCGGCGAGCAGCCGTCCCGCACCGGGACTGCGGGAGAGCGCCGATAGCCCGTCCCTCCGGTCGTTCTCTGCCGGTAGCCCGGGGCGCCAACGACGGGGACGGGGCGTCCCGGGCCGACTGGCGTGTATCCGGCCGGCCGTCGCGGACAGCGGGGGATGTCGTGTGGACCCGGCCGCGTACCCTCGGCTCCATGCCCCGCCATCCGAAGACGCCCCGCCGGCTGGTCGCCGATGGGCGCGCCTACTTGTGGACGCTCCGCCACAGTCACCGCGTGCAGGACAGCGGCCGGGCCACGGACTGCAGCGAGACCCTGACGCTGTACCCGCAGCCGGCCGGCACCGGCAGCCCGCTGCGCATCGTCTTCGTCGAGGCTCCGGGCCGGTACGTCCCGGGAGGGTTCCCCATGGGCTCCGGGGACGTGGGGTATGTCCGGGGCGCCTCTCTCAACCTGCACGAACCGGGCGCCGTCCGGGCCCTGCTCGACGCGGCTGCGGCCCGCGGGTGGCAGCCGGGGGAATGGCGAGCGGCGGAGGTCGACGGCTGGCCCTTGCTGGAGGAGGCGGCCGCCGCGCGAGCCAAGGACGCCGGCCCCGCGGGCTCATAGGGGGTGACCCCGAACTCCCCTCGGACTGTCACCCTCGCATGGATCCGGCTCTGGCTCCGGCCGCGAACCGGGCCCAGCTCATCACTCGGCGCGTGACGATCGACTCACGGGCCGCCAGCCTGAGGGCCAGGCGACGTCCCGGTTGACCGGACTGGTCACTCCCAGACTGGCGCGTGCGCACTCGAGGTACCGGCGCTGTGTATCTCTGAACTCCACATACGCCTGCTCCCAGCTCTGCTCGACTTCCGTGGGCACGCCCCGCGCCAGGTGCTCCAGCCGCCACAGGCAGTGGTTCAGCGTCTTGGACGCGGTGTTCGTGTCCGTGTCTCCCAACAATTCGCAGGTCTCCCAGCGCGGAACGGCGGGCCTCAGCAGCGCCAAGTTCGCCGAGCACCTCGGCAGTGAGCTCCAGCGGCGCGGGACCAGTCACCAGCCCACGAGCCGCAGCGATGCGCTGATAGCGGCCCGCAAGCTCTTTGACCGCATGGATGTACTCCCCGTAGGCGTCCAGACGCCGCCCGTCCCAGCGCACGGACTGCTCACGCCGCCACCGCGCCCGGTCGTTGAAGCTGCTCACCAGGAACGGCCCGACAGCACCCAGCGCAACACCCACCAACGGAAGTATCTGTCCCAACCAACCCATAGAGGCTCCGATCCCCGATCACGTGGTCAAACGGTTCCCCATTCTCCCGATCGGAGCCCCATCGAAGTCGGTGCTGCCGTCACCCACAACCACTGATGACTCCTCGAAGACGCCCTAGGATTCCGTTGTGCGGCCGCAGGGCGGCCAGTCTCTCCCGCGACCTCAGGGCCACCCTGCACACCGCGAGCCGGCCGGACGGGGCCAGGGCTTCCACCAGCAGTGCATCCGGCCGCTGGGCTCCGGGGCCTTGGGCGCCCACCAGTACGGGTGGGCATACAGCAGTGGGTCGACGTCGGTCTCTTGGATGACCAGCGTGAGGCCGTCGGTCGCCGCCCAGCCGCGGGCGGTCTCCTCCGGCCTCATCTCCCGGCCGTCCAGCTCGCACACCCGCCGGTGGCGGACGCCGCCGCCATTCTCTGGGGTTTTCGAACCTGAGGTGTGACGTTGCGCCGTAGCCCCATTTGGGGCTACGGCGAAGGTTCTTGGGGGGGGTGTAGCTCTGCGGTGGATCGTAGTGATCATTCCGTGGAGTTGAGGTACAGGTGCGTGCATTTCCTGTCGTGCTGCCGTCGGGGATCCGGTACTGGACCGTGGTGGACGAAGAGCTTGTGGTGATCCATGACGCAGACCGCTTTTTGAGAGAGCTGCGGCTGGCCCAAGAACGGGCGGAGTCGACGACGAAGGCGGTCAGCAGGATCGACATACCGGTGAACTCGGGGCGTGGCAGTCCGCAATGCGGGGCGTGGCAGGTGTCCGCGCCGCCGTAGGCGTCGCGGATCATGGTGCCGACGCTGACAGCGGCCACTCCCCCAACTGCCTCCGCAGAGACATCGATGCCGACGGAGCGGGCCGGTGAGCCCGGCCCCGCACCGTGGGCAAGTGGTCGCCTTGCGCGGAGCGGCGTCCAGTAGCAGAGATCCGTTCTTGCCGACGTCGGCGAACGGTGGTCCGCCCGTGTGCGCCATCGGCTGGAAACTCCGGCCGTCGAGTCACACAGCTCAACCCGCACGGTTTCGCCGTGGCGGGTGTGGCGGTCCGTTCCAGCGGACAGGCCCAGTTCCCGTCCCAGCTCCACGACATCAAGGGCGCCATCCGCTGGCTGCGCGCCAACGCCGGGAAGTACCACCTGGACCCGCATCGCTTCGCGATCATGGGCGAGTCTCCGGTGGCTGGGCCACCACGATGGCAGCCGTGACGGGGGACATTCCCGAACTGGAAGGCACCGTGGGCGCCCGTGGCCCCTCCAGCTCCGTCCAGGCGGCCGTGCCGTTCTACCCGCCCACCGACTTCCTGCAGATGGACGAGCACATGCTCAGTGACTGCACGCCGCGCAAGGACGGTTCCGTGCCCCGCGCATGCCACGCCGGTCCCAAGTCGCCCGAATCACGGATGCTCGGCTGCGCCATCAACGATTGCCCCGACAAGGCGGCCGCGGCCAACCCGCTCACCTACATCGGCAAGCGGAAGATCCCGCCGTTCCTGATGTTCCACGGCGAGCGGGACCAGTTGGTTCCGTACCACCAGAGCAGGCTGCTCTTCGACAAACTGGCCTCCGCGGGCAAGGACGCCCGGTTCTTCTCCTTCCCCCACGCCCGGCACGGCACGTACCTGGAAATGCTCAGCGACGCCGACACGCAACGCGGCGCCCGCCAGGAAACCACCCGCGACGGCCGCACCACACGACCCGCCCCCGCACACCCCACATGGCAGACCGTCATCTCCTTCCTGAGGAGCGAACTCCACACCGGAGGGCGCTGACACCACAAGCGTGTGCGAGATGACGAGGCCGTGGCTCCCCGGGCCACGGCCTCGTCGACCCGTCTGCCGCCCGGCAGGACGCGGACCAGCAGGTGTCCGACCACCTGATGGTCGCCGTCACGGCAGTTCGTCGAGCCCCCACCACGCCGGTTTGACCGGCACCCCGTCCGCTTGGCGTCGACCTGCGGTTCAGGCGGTGAGGCGACGGGACGCTCGGCCTGAGGCAACCCCTGCATGAGCAAACTCGGCCCATTCCAGATCCACCCCTTCGCCGACGTCTTCCCTCTTATCGAAGGGGATGAGTTCGACGCTCTCGCGGGTGACCGGCGCGCCGTTCGTGCGTGAGGTGGGGTTGGGGTGACCGCGTGGCCGCCGACGACCGGCGAGACCTGAGAAGGCTGGGAGGACGCCGTCGTGTTCCGCCGCCGGTGAGCGGCACAGCTCACCGGCCGGTTCAGTCCCGGTCAGGGACCGTGACGTGCCCAGCTTTCTGCGGCGACGCGGCGGCGGCCGTTGCGCAGGGGGGCGGTGTCGCCGGTCTTGTCCCAGCCGTAGGCGCGACGCTCCTGCTAGCGGTCCCGGCGGCTCTCCTGGCCGATGCCGGTGTGGACTCGGATCTGGCTGTAGTCGTTGAGGCGGAGCTCGCCGAAGCGGTAACTGCGGCCCGACTGTCGGCCAGGTACCCGCCTCTTGATGTTACCGGCGAGGGGCGACCGGTGCTCTTCACCGTGGCCACTCCGCGTTCAGGCTCGCGAGGTGTCCGGTGCTACGTGTCGCCCCGCGGAGTCGGCTGCCCACCGCGGCGGACTTCGTCCTGGACGAGGAGAGAGAGGAGGGAGGCAACCGTGAGGCCGGCTTCGGCCGGGTGCCGCAGCACCTTGCCCGACTCGATGCGGTAAGTGTTCGCGCGTCCTTCGCGTTTGTGGGACAAGTAACCGCCTTGCTCAAGATCGACGATGATCCGTTGGACGGCACGCTCGGTGAGCCTGCAGTGAGCGGCGATGTCGCGGATGCGGGCGTTCGGATCGTCGGCGATGGCGGCCAGCACGCGCGCGTGATTGGTGATGAACGTCCATCCGTTGTGAGGGTCAGGCACTCCCATGCGGCAATCTTAAGACTGCCCTTGGCCGACACCGAATACATGACATATATTTCGTGTAACACATTGCGTGTGTTGATGTTCCGGCGTCGGCAGGTCTCCAAGGAGGGCGAGCGCGGTGGATGCTCGGGTAGAGACGGTTGGGACAGGGCGGGCCTTGGGGGCGCAGCTATCCCCCCGACCCGAGAAACCAGCTGGCGGGCCAGTGAGTCCGCCATGCCTGATGAGGGTCAGCAGCGCCCCCGACACGGCAGGGACCGTGGTCGTGCTGCGCGGCGAGATCGACTACGACTGTGAGGCGGCACTCGAAAGGTCCCTCGCCCACGCTCTGAGCTGCTCCGCCCGCGGAATCGACATCGACCTCAGCAAGGTCTCCTTCTGGGCATGTTCCAGTGTGAAGGTCCTCTTGGTCGTACGTCAGCTGGCGCTGCGTCAGGACAAGACCATGTCCTTGCGGGCGACCAGCCCTAGGGTGCGCCGTGTGCTCGAACTGACCGATACGCTGCAGCTCTTCACCACCAGGACCTCCCCCGCCTCTCCACCCCCGCCATCACCGGCCCCGGCGAAACCGCCGTGGTCCACTGCGGCTCTTGCTGGAGCATCAAAAGCACCCAAGGCAGCCCCTGCCACGAGCACCGACGAAGTGGCGGCATTCACCGCCCTCGGCACCGGCCAGTTCACGGCCAGTACCCCGTAGTCAGGCCGTGCAGGTGCATGCCTACGGGCCTGCGGCTGTCTGCTGCATTGCGCGGGAGCTCGCTCAGGGGCGATTCCCGGCCCAATCGGGTCCAGCCTCTTGCGGACCTCGGAGACGCCGGGCGACTTCGCCGGCAAGGTGGGCGCACCGGGATTCGAGGCTCCCCGAACCCTTCCTTTTCCAGAGGCGCCTTTTGCCCCTCATTCGTTCGGAGAAACCTCTTTATCATCCGCGTAGGGGGGACGAGCCCGGGCACAAGGCGGATCGGAGGTTGATACATATGGTTCCCCTGTTGCTGGTTCTTCTCCTTGCCCTGCTCCTTTTCGGTGCCGGATTCGCACTCAAGGCTCTGTGGATCGTAGCGGTAATTGTCCTGGCAATTTGGTTGCTGGGATTCGTCCTGCGCTCCGCCGGCGCCGGTGGCAAGCGTGGACGGTGGTACCGCTGGTAGTCGCCATCCCCTCAACGACCCGTGGGGCGGGTCAGACAACGTCCTGTTACCTGACCCGCCCCACGGGTTTCCCTGCGCCTCCCAGACCCCCTCTCACCTGATGCATCATCAGGCAAAAACGGGACAGGAGAACGCTGTGGCCCGGAGCGGGCGCGTTCCCGCACGGAACCCACCTCCACCACAGCGCCCCTCCGGGCCACGCCGCCCCGCCGTCAAGCCCCCTTCTGTTTCATGAACGCATTCACGGGCACTCGCATGATGCCACCACCATGATGCCACCACGCAGAAAGGACCACGCCATGAGCGCCAGCGAAAAGGCAAAGGCCAAGGCGGAGCAGACCGCCGGCAATGTCGAAAAGGTAGTGGGACGTGCAGTCGGCAATGAAAGGGTCGCCGCCGAGGGCGAGTCGAAGGAAGCCGAGGGAGATCTCCGAAGCGCCAAGGAAAAGGGAAAGGACGCCTTCAAGAACTGACACCAGAAGGTGATGCGCACGGCTGGAAACCCTAGCCCAGCCCCCCTCCTCCTGGTTCCGGCGACTGGGCACATGAGCCGGTCGCGCCGAGGACCGCCGACGCGCGCTGGAGGTCCCCAACAGTGTGGCCCCGACCCTGCTTACCGGGTCGGGGCCACACTTGCGTTCGAGGGGTCGGACACTTCTTCCGTCCAATAACGCCTAGGTTCCGTCTGCCTGGTCAGTGTCGGGTCCAGATGAGGACCGCAGCGAGTGGAATGCAGCCTAATACTCCAGCTGTAGATCGTGATCTTCATGTCTGAGGCGCGGCTTGTCGCCGGTAGTGACTTGTGCGTGATCGGGCTTGATGACGTCGCCTCCACTCGGACCAGCTCAGGCGGTGAGCCGCGGTGGACAGGGGCGGGACGACGAGCGGGATGAACAGGCGCTGGATCTCGTTGCCACTCAGCGGAATCAGGTCGTCGGAGGCCGGACGGGTGTGTTCGTCGGCGCGGACGACGGCGAGGACGGCGTGGGCGAGCATGGCGAGGGTGACCCAGCGGACCCAGGAGGGGTAGCGGCGGAGCTGGTGCTCGTCCAGGCCGGCCAGTTCCTTCTCGGTCTGGAATGTCTCCTCCACCCGCCACCTTGATCCCGCGACCTGACCAGGGTGGTCAGCGGACCCGGCCGGGTGGAGTGGCACCGGCAGTAGGCCAGTTCACCGGCGCGGCGGTTTCGGCGGTTGCGGCGGTTGCGGCGGATCAGCAGATGCCGACGGCCTGGTCCGGTTTCGGCCAGGTCGATGACGGCCCAGTCGTAGAAGCGGTTGCCCTTGGCTCCCGCGCCTGCCGAGAGCTTCTGCCAGGCCCGCTTCGGTACCTTCGCCGCGAGCGTGTCGGCGCGGAACTTGCCCGCGCTGGTGGTGACTTCTGCCGAGCAGGCCACGGCGAGGGCATACCCCAGGCCACGTTCCTCCAGGGTGGAGAGCAGCTTGGGGTTGCCGCCGTAGACCTCGTCGCCGGTGACCCAGGCCACTTGGTGTCCGGCGTCCAGGAATCGTTCGATCATCGTGCGGGCCAGCTCGGGCTTGGTCGCGACGACGATGTCCTCGCCGAGTCCCGCTGCCCGGCAGCGGTCGGGGTCGCAGGTCCAGGACCGCGGGACGTACAGTTCCCGGTCCACCGCCCGGTGGCCTCGGGCACCTGCATAGACGAGGTAAACGGCGACTTGGGAGTTCTCGATCCGGCCGGCCGTGCCGGTGTACTGACGCTGGACCCCGACAGTGTGGACACCCTTCTTCACATCGCCGGTCTCGTCCACGACCAGTACCGCCTCCTGGTCGTGCAGGTGCTCGACGAGGTACTCACGGACATCGTCACGGACGGCGTCGGCATCCCACGAGGCCCGGCAGAGCAGATGCTGCATGCCGTGCGGATTCACTTCCCAGCCCACTCTGCGATCGTCCAGCAGTTCTTGCGAGGCAGGTCCGACAACAGACCCAGCACCAACCGCCCGGCCCGAAGCCGTGGCTCGACCCGGGTGAACAGGCCCGCGATCCGCCCCATGGCCACCTCGAACGCCTCCCGTCAACGAACGGGATCTATGCTGTGACCTGCGGCCACCGTCTCACCGTTACTCCACACACGTCACGATGATCAACGGTGGCCGTACCCGTCGGTGTTCGCACGTCAGTCGCGAACGAGGCAGAAAGGATGCCCTGCCGGGTCTGCATAGATCCTCCAACTGCGCTTGTCGTCGCCGACATCGAGCAGTGAAGCCCCGAGTTTGAGAACCTGTTCCTGGGCCTGGTCGAGATCCTGGACACCCAGGTCAAGATGGAACTGTTGCGGGTGAGCGGGATCCGGCCACCGCGGCGGCTGGTGGTTCTCCGCGCGCTGGAAAGCGAGCACGAGCCCCGAATCGGTATGGAGGGTCGACCAGTTGTCGTCAAGCGCCCATCGCGGATCCCGCTGGTCCACCACGCCACCGAGAAGCGACAGGTAGAACCGGGAAAGCTCACGCACATCGGAACAGTCCAACACCACACACTGCAGCTTGGCGATCATGACAAGCAGCGTAGACCAGCCACCCAGGGCTCCCTGACGTCCTTGATCACGATCTACAGCTGGAGTACCAGGCAACACCGCAGCCAGATGGTGGGGCACGGAGTGGACAGCAACGCCCATCACACCGCGGCACAGTGGGGCGCCCTGGCGGCCTCGGCGGCTTCGCCTCCCCACGCCGACGCGTACGGGATGGAGGTTCGGGAAATCCATGAGCTGTGGCTGAAATCGGTGAGGCAGAGGGCGATAGGCCCGGCGACGACGAGAATACGACAGGGCCAGTCAGCGAGGGCGAAGGGCGGCGTGGCGCTGACAGTTGGGATGTCGGGGAGCCGCCATCAGGATCGGCGGCCAATGCCGACGAAGAGAGACGGAGTTCAGGCGGTGAAGGGGATGTGACGGGCTCTGCCTCGTTACACGACGGAGGAGACCCGCAGGAGCCGGATGCCTCTCCTGCATCACCGACCATGGATATGGCCCGGTGGGGAACGATGGCGGCGACAGTCATCACCGTCCTCGCAGCTCTTGGCGGTCTGATCCTCGGTATCAGGGCTGAGATACGAGCCACCGCTGACGAAAAGCGAGCCGTGAACGAGGAAACGCGAGCGGTCAACGCCGAAAAGGAGGCAAGCGCGCGTGACACGTCGGTGTACGCGCGGCGGGTGGATTTCTATCAATACATGTCATCCCTGACGATCATCAACGGTAGTTCCCGCGTCATGGACATGCGCCTCGTGCTGAAGAACCCCGACGTGTGGTGGGACCTCCAAGCTCTTCGGCCATGTCAGCAGTTCGACATTCCCACCGGACTGCTCAAGAGTGCAATGTCCGCCAAAGAGCCAAGGGTGGCGAAGCATCTTACGGACCGAGACATGAACAGACTGCAACTTGAGCTTCGGGACCCGAACGGCAAAGTATGGCGTCGGGACAGCGGCGGGCTTGTCACTCAGGAAGGGGGCTGGGGCCAACCGCCCAAAGGCTTGCGCGTGGTGAGTAGCGAGCCGTGGAACACAAGGCCCGAGAAATCTCCGTACTGCGGAGACTGAGGTCGCTTCGAGGTGACCGTTCGCTGGTTCCGCTGACGGCCGGCCCCGTGCGTTGGAGACAGCTCAGTGGGGAGTACGTCCCATCGAGGGGCCAGGCCGCGCCATTGTCTGGATCAGTTGATCCAGCGTTCCACAGTGATTGCGCTGCTTATAGCTCGTTACATAGGGAGCCGTTCGTGACCGGTCGAGTTCCGGTGCTGCCACCCACCCATTGCCGCCCCTTGAATACCGATCTTGGGTAGGCTGCACGGAGAATCCTTCAGGGGGTGTCATGGCGAAGGTCACCATAAGCCTGGACAGTGATCTAGCGATCGAGGTCATGCTGTTGGCCGGTACCAAGAGTCCGCAGGACGCTGTCGAGTTGGTCGTCCGGGACTACCTGGCGAGGGGGCGCCGCACCGAGGCTCGTACCGGTGACGCCACCGACCAGGACCGCCTCTCTGACCGGCGGTCGGCGCCGGAAGAGGGACGATGAGCTCTTCAGAATGGGTTCAGTATGGCGGCTGGGAGTTGAGGCGGCCATGAGGCAAGGTCTGGCGCGCGGTTGATGATCTCGTGCCCGAGAACTGTGGGAGCGAATAGCCTCGCTCATCCCCGCCCGGCCGCCGCCGCTTCCCCGGCCGCAGGCCCAGATCGTTGAGGTCGGGGTGTGTGCACAGGCAACAGGCGACATCGGGCCGGTACCACCATGCCGAGCGCGGGAGTCACGCCGTCCGTGACAAGCACCAGGAACTCGTCGTCCCTGAGTCGGTCGAGGTTGCCGGCAGCGACACGTTCGGAAGCACCGATGGCTTGGACAATGTGCCGGGTCGCCGCTCCTTGGGTCGCAGCCTCGGCGTCGAGGCCGCCCGGCAGCCGTTGCCTCGCCCGGCCCGGCCGGCGCTCAGACGTTACGCCGTGTTACGCCACTGTCACCGTGCATGCCCTGCCCAGCGCGCCTGGACCACCCACCGCTGGGAAGACCACCCCACCCGCGACCCGCTATCCATGCGAGCCCCTAATATCATTTGGCGTCCTCCGACGGACGCTGACGCCCGCTGGGTCGTGCCCGCCGTCCAACGCCGGCACGACGGCTCCGCCGCATGGCAATGGAGTCCAGCATCGAGGAGAGGAACGTTCATGCGCGCCCGGAGCATCGCCACGGCCACCGCAACAGCATTGGCGCTGGTGGCCGCTCGTGACCTTGTCCAGAAGAAGCACGCATTGCTCCGGAACTTTCCCGTGCTCGGGCACGCCCGGTACCTGTTGGAGACGATCGGTCCTGAGCTGCGGCAGTACATAGTGACCTCCAACGACGAGGAGCGCCCGTTCAGCCGCGACCAGCGCACCTGGATCTACGCGTCGGCGAAGGGGGAGAACAACTACTTCGGGTTCGGTACCGACAACGACGTCGAGCACATGCAGGGGCACGCCTACCTGAAGCAGCGCACCTTCGCCGGCACGCTGCCCGACGCGCACGACCCGCAGGCCCCACTGCCGTCGGCCAAGGTGCTGGGCGGGCCGCGCGGGCGCGCCAAGGCGTTCCGGCCGGCGAGCGTGGTGAACATCTCGGCGATGAGCTTCGGATCGCTCTCCGGCGCGGCGATCACGGCGCTCAACAAGGGGGCGGCGCTGGCGGGCACCCTGCAGAACACGGGCGAGGGCGGCCTCTCGCCGTACCACCGCAACGGCGGCGACCTCGTCCTTCAAATCGGTACGTCCTACTTCGGCTGCCGCAACGAGGACGGCAGCTTCAACATCGACAAGCTCAAGGACGTGGTCGCCGGCGCCCCGGTCAAGGCGATAGAGATCAAGCTCTCCCAGGGTGCCAAGCCCGGGCTGGGCGGAATGCTGCCGGGCGCGAAGGTGACCCCGGAGATCGCCGAGATCCGCGGCATCCCGCTCGGCGAGGACTGCGCCTCCCCGTCGCGACACACCGCGTTCAGTGACGTCGACTCGATGCTCGACTTCGTCGAACTGCTCGCCGCCGAGACCGGCCTGCCGGTCGGAATCAAGAGCGCGGTGGGAGAGATGGAGTTCTGGCAGGAGCTGGCCACGCTGATGGCGCGTGGTGACCGTGGTGTCGACTTCGTGACCATCGACGGCGGCGAGGGCGGCACCGGGGCGGCGCCGCTCACCTTCTCCGACTCGGTGTCGCTGCCCTTCCGGATGGGTTTCTCCCGGGTCTACGGCGTCTTCGCCGAGCAGGGGCTGACCGACGACCTGACGTTCATCGCCTCCGGCAAGCTCGGCCTGCCCGAGAACGCCGTGGTCGCCTTCGCCCTGGGTGCCGACATGATCAATGTGGCCCGTGAGGCGATGCTGTCGATCGGCTGCATCCAGGCGCAGAAGTGCCACACCGACAAGTGCCCCACCGGCATCGCCACCCAGAGCCCGTGGCTGGCCCGCGGCCTCGACCCGGCCTCGAAGGCCACCCGGGCCGCTGTCTACCTGCGCACCCTCCGCAAGGAGCTGACGAAGATCTCTGCGGCCGTCGGCGTCGCCCACCCGGCCCTCATCACGGCCACGGACATCGAGATCATGAACGGCGACTACGAGGCCCGTACCCTGGCCGGCGTCTACGGCTACAAGGACGGCTGGGGCGAGCTCGGCCCGCACCTCGCCGAGGAGATCACCGCACTGCTCACCACCGAGCAGTCCTCCGACCGGAAGCCGACCGCCTGACGCGCCGATCACGGCCCGCACCGCGCTCGCTGCTCCCCGGCCTGGCAGGCACCCGCCCTCGCCACTCCCCGGCCCGGAGCGCGCGCGTGGTGCCGGCCGGTGGCACCCTTGTCTTCCCTACTCCACGAACAGCCCCTGCCTAGGTGATCAGAACATGAGCGAAAAAGTGCGATTCCCGAGCGTCGTCGGCCCCGAACTGGCCGGAGCGATCGACCTGCCGGACGGCGAGATCCGCGGCTGGGGGATCTTCGTGCACGGATTCACGCTCGGCAAGGGCTCGCCGGCCGCCTCGCGCGTCAGCAAGCAGCTGGCACGCGAGGGGATCGGCATGCTGCGCTTCGACAACCTCGGGATCGGGGACTCCGACGGCGACTGGGGGGACGGTTCCTTCACCGTCAAGGTGCAGGACACGATCCGTGCCGCAGCCATGATGGCGGAGCGTGGGACTCCGGCAGACCTGCTGGTGGGGCACTCGTGGGGAGGCGCTGCCGTCCTGGCCGCGGCGGCCGAGGCCACCGGCGTCCGCGCGGTCGCCACGATCGGGGCGCCGGTCGATCCCAGCCACGTCGAGCGGCAGTACGACGCGGTCGTGGATCGCGTGCTCAGTGAAGGGGCGCACGAGTGGTTCGTCGGCGGGAGGACCCTGGTCCTCAAGCGTGCCTTCGTCGAAGACGTCCGCCGTGCTCACCTGCGGGATCGGATCGGCGAGTTGGACCTGCCGCTCCTCGTCCTGCATTCGCCGACCGACAACACCGTCGACATCGACAACGCGGGAGAGATCTTCCGCGAGGCACGACACCCGCGAAGTTTCGTCTCACTCGAAGGAGCAGACCATCTCCTGACCGCCCGAGGACAAGCACAGCGAGCCGCGCACATCATCAGTGCCTGGGCCGACCAGTACATCCACGGGTCAGGGTCCGCAGGAGACATCTCAGGTGGTTGAGCACGCGCTCGGATAGGTACGGGGTCAGGGTCGCGGGCGGGGCGGGCTTCCCGGCGGTGGGTGGTCCAGGCAGGTCGGAGCAGGCTGCGCACGGTGGGTGATGACGGCATCCGCGAGGCCGACGAAGGCGGCCATGACACTGGTGTGGTGTTCCTGAGCAGCGTGCGTGCCGGGAGGGTGCCCTGTCGGGGGCCCGACGTGCTCGGGCTGCGTGCGACGCACAGCATTGATTACCACTGCGCCGATGTGTTCGTCCCGGCGACGCACACGTATCTCGCCACGACGACGACCCCGGCCAACGGCGGCGCGATCTACCGCCTCGGATTGGTCAACATGTCCGCCATCGGACACACCGGTTGGGCGTTCGGTGTGGGGCGGCGCCTGCTCGATGAACTGAAGTCGGTCGCCGCGGCCAAATCCGGCACACCTAACGCCGCCGTCGACACCGCGCAGTTCCACGCGGAGTACGCGACCGCCGAAGCCAAGCTTCGTTCGGCACGGGCGTGGGCGATGGAGGTCTGGCGAGGTATCGAAGACACCCTGGATGCAGGCGAGTTGCCGAGTACCGAGCAGGACACTCTGCTCAGGCTGGCGCTCAACCACGCGACGTGGACCGTGCAGGACGTCGGTCAGACGGTGCACCGATGGGCGGGGACGGCGGCGATCCGGCGCGGACCGATCGACCGGTTTCTGCGTGATCTCGGCACAGGTACCCAGCACATCACGTCGAGCCCCACGGTCCTGCAGAACTGCGGGAAATGGCTCAGCGGCGCACAACCCCGAGCGCACTGGGAATTTCTCGACTTGACGCCGTGATCACCAGGTCGACGATTGCGCACCAGCACAAAAGGGAGCCGGCGTTCGCCCGGCTCCCCGGATTGCATGGTGCCTGCTGCGACGCCACCTTTGACTGAGGACGGACACGACGTCCTGCATCGTCCTGCCCTCCCTCCACCCACCGATCGGAGGGAGGGAGGGAGGGAGGGAGGGCAGGACGACCGATTTTCTCCCTATGCCCGCAGCGTCTCCGAAGGCGACTCCCCGAACCGTTGGCGGTACGCGAGTGAGAAACGGCCCGGGTGCAGGAAGCCCCACCGGGAGGCGACGGCGGTGACGGTGGCGGCACCCGGGTCGAGGGCCAGGAGTTCCTTGCGTACGCGATCCAGTCGGACCTCGCGCAGGTACGCGAGCGGTGTCGTGTCGAGGTGCCGGCGGAAGCCGTCCTGAAGGGCCCGTACGCCGACACCGACGCATTCCGCGATCTCCGCGACCGTGAGCGGCTCGCCGGCATGTCCCTCGATGACCTCCATGGCGCGGCGAACCGCGGGCGGGGCGACGCGCGGCTGCTCGCCGAACAGCGCCGACGAGTAGTTGTTGGGCTGGGCCATCAAAAGCTGGGTCATGAGGAGCGATTCAAGCTGTTTTGTCACGAGGGGCTGGCTTGTCATCCCACCGGGCCCCTCCGCCTCCCGGCGCATGAGGTCGACGATGTTGAGCCAGGACCGGGAGGCCGGGGTGGTGAGGTTCATGCCGAGCGAGAAGAAGATCGGGCGGCGCACGGCGCGGCCGAGCAGACTGCCCAGGTGCGATTCCAGCGACGATCGGTCGAACCACACGATCAGTTGCGGATTGCCGTCACCCCAGCGCATGTCCAACTTTCCGGTCGGAGAGGGGACAGAAGCGAGTTCCGGGGAGGAAATGATCTCCTCGCGGCCGCAGGTGATTTCGGCGTAACCGGCGAGCGGGATCTGGACAAGGAAAAAGCTCTCCAGATCGCCCGGCGTAATCCGGACTTCCGTTCCGTAATCGAGGTAATAGAGACCTGTCCGGTCGAAGGGCGCGCCGTGCAGCCGGGCGTCGAGTGTCGCCGAGCGCCGCATGATGCGCAGGTCATGCGGACAGAAGGCGCGGCCGACCTCGGCCCGCGCCTCCCAAATGTCTGTTGTATGGAACCGCTGGTGATTTGCGAGGGGGGACTCTTCAGCGGGCATAGGAACCTCCACCGCCGAGATGCGCGATCGGGACAGCAACCCGCGTGATCCGGATAGCGCAGGTGATCTTGCCATACCAAGATTGATGCCTGACCGCCGCGGCCCCGAGAGAATCCTGGGAATCAACAATGCAGGGAGTGCCGGGCCGGACTGCGCTCGTCAAAGGCGGAGTCACGCCCAGCGGACGGCCCCTCGCATGCGCGCTGCGCGGATTACGCGCGACCGGCGCGGCGTGGGGCGCCAAGGCCGTACCCTCGCATGTCGCGGCACCCTTGCCGCTGCTGCCCCGGCTCGCCGATTCGGCCGGGCCTCGCTAGCCGGCCGGGTCACCCGGGTCCCATCCCCCGGTCCTACGGGTGCCCCGGCCTCCCGCGGCTGCCCGCCGGCCCCCTCCGGCGGGCAGCCGCATTCCGCACAGCCGCCCCCCACTCGTTGGCGTCGCCACGTGCCGAAGCGCTGCACAGCGCACGGCACTGCAAGGTGCTGTTCACAAACCGCTCACCCCAACCCCCGGAGTTCCCCCTCATGCGCAAGATCACCATCGTCGGAGCCGGCCAGGCCGGTCTCCAGCTCGGCATCGGCCTGGTCGACCGCGGTTTTGACGTCACCGTCGTGTCCAACCGCACCGGAGACCAGATCCGCGAGGGCCGGGTGATGTCCAGCCAGGCCATGTTCGGCACCGCGCTGGCCCACGAGCGCAACCTCGGCCTCGACTTCTGGGGCGACGCCTGCCCGTCGATCGACGGTCTCGGCGTGAGCATCGCCGACGGCCAGGGCGGCCGGGCGCTCTCCTTCGGCACCCGCCTCGAGGCCACCGCCCGCTCCATCGACCAGCGCGTCAAAATGCCACTCTGGATGGGCGAGTTCGCGCGCCGCGGCGGCCGTCTGGAGCTCTGCGAGGCCGGCATCGAGGACCTGGAACGCTACGCCGCCGAGTCCGACCTGGTGATCGTCGCGGCCGGCAAGGGCGAGATCGCCGGGCTGTTCGAGCGGGACGCCATGCGTTCCCCGTACGACGCTCCCCAGCGCGCGCTGGCCCTGGCGTACGTCACCGGCATGGCTCCGCTGCCCGACCGCCCCGGCGTCAGCTTCAACGTCATCCCCGGTATCGGTGAGTACTTCACCATGCCCAGCCTCACCACCAACGGTCCCTGCGACATCATGTTCTTCGAGGGCATCCCGGGCGGCCCGCTCGACTGCTTCGACGGGCTCACCCCCCACCAGCAGCTGGCCAAGTTCCAGGAACTGCTGCGGACGTACGTTCCGTGGGAGGCCGAGCGCTGCGCCGATGTCACGCTCACCGACGCGAACGGCACCCTCGCGGGCCGCTTCGCGCCGACCGTCCGCAAGCCCGTCGCCACGCTGCCCTCCGGGGCGCAGGTGCTCGGCCTCGCCGACGTCGTCGTCCTCAACGACCCGATCACCGGCCAGGGGTCCAACAACGCCGCGAAGTGCGCGGCCTCCTACCTCGCCACCATCCTGGACCACGGCGAGCGCCCGTACGACGCCGCGTTCATGGAGCTGGCCTTCGGCCGCTTCTGGGACGACGCGCAGTCTGCCACCACATGGACCAACGCGATGCTCGGTGCCCCGCCGCAGCACGTCCTGGAGCTCTTCGGCGCGGCGAGCGCCAACCCCCGTATCGCCGCCCGCTTCGTCAACGGCTTCGACGACCCGCGCGACTTGTTCCACTGGTTCATGGACCCGGTTGCCGCGAAGAACTACCTGACGGAGGTCGGCGCCTGAGCTCCCCGTCAAGGACGGACCAGCGAACTGACGCTACGTCAGCGATAGATACGTAACGAGAGCAGGACAGCAGGGCATGAGAAGGATCGCGGTGGTCGGAGCCGGGCAGGCGGGTGCCCAACTCGCTCTGGGGCTCCAGGCGCACGGTTATGACGTCACCTTGGTCACCGACCGCGGCCCCGACGAGATACGTCGCGGCCCGGTCATGTCCAGTCAGTGCATGTTCGACACCGCGCTGCAGAGTGAGCGCGAACTCGGGCTGCACCACTGGGAGGACCAGGCCCCGGACATCTCCGCCATCGCGCTCTCTCTCATCGGTCCGCACGGTACTCCGGACGTCTCCTGGCGTGCGCCGCTGGAAGCCCCTGCCCACTCCGTCGACCAGCGGGTCAAGTGTGCCGCCTGGATCGAGCAGTTCGCGGACGGCGGCCGCGGCGAGATCGTGCTGCACGAGGCGGGCGTCAACGACCTCGAATGGTACGCCCGTACGCACGATCTCGTCGTGGTCTCCACGGGCAAGGGCGAGCTGAGCCAACTTTTCCCGCGCAACTCCGAACTCTCCCCGTACGACCGGCCGCGCCGTGCGCTGGCCCTGACGTATGTCACGGGAACGGCTCCGCGGGAGGGGGAGGACGCCGTCCACTACCGTCTGGTCCCCGGCGTCGGCGAGTACTTCTCCTTCCCGGCCCTCACCACTACCGGACCCTGCGACATCATGGTCTTCGAAGGTGTCCCCGGCGGTCCGATGGACTGCTGGGACGACATCCGCACGCCTGAGGGCCACCTCACCCGCTCACTGGAAATCCTCCACCGGTTCTTCCCCGACGAATACGAGCGCTGCCGGCACGCCCGGCTCACCGACAGCGGCGGCGTGTTGCGCGGCAGGTTCACTCCGACCGTCCGGCACCCCGTCGCCCGCCTGGCCTCCGGCCGGCACGTCCTCGGCATGGCCGACGCCGTCGTCCTCAACGATCCGATCACCGGCCAGGGTTCGAACAACGCGGCCCAGGCCGCGACCCACTACCTCGACAGCATCCTCCGCCACGGCACCGGCGAGTTCACCCCGCAGTGGATGCAACGCACCTTCGACAACTTCTGGCGCGGCTGGGCTCAGTGGGCCGTCGGCTGGACCAACTCCCTCCTGACCGACCTGAGTCCCCATCACCGCGACCTCCTGACCGCGGGGGCCGAAATCCCCTCGGTCGCCGGCGCCCTCGCCGCCGGGTTCGACGACCCGCGCACCCTCTACCGCTGGTGGTTCGAGGAGCCCGAGGCACACCGCTTCCTCGCCGAGAAGCGTGCCCAACACGCCGCCCACTTCGACGGCCGCGATCTGCGCCGCGCACTGGGCCAGTACGCCACCGGCGTGACCGTGGTGACGGCCCGCGCCCCCGACGGCCGCAACGTCGGCATGACCGCCAACTCCTTCACCTCCGTCTCGTTGGACCCGCCCCTCGTCCTGTGGTGCCCCGGCAAAAACAGCCCGAGCCTCCCGGACTTCACCGACGCCTCGCACTTCGCCGTCCACGTACTGGCCGCCGACCAGCACCACCTCTCCCGCCAGTTCGCCACCCCGGCCGACGACAAATTCCGCGGTACCCCCACCACCCCCGGCATCGCCGGCACCCCCCTCCTGGAGGGCGCGGTCGCCCGCTTCCAATGCCGCACCGTCCAACGCCTCGACGCCGGCGACCACGTCATCTTCCTCGGCGAGGTCGAAGAGTACGAGGCCGACGGCGGCGCCCCTCTGGTGTTCCACTCGGGGTACTACCACGTGGCGACGAAGCATCCCGATCTGTGAACGAGCCTGCGGATCCGGTCCGTTCTCCTGCACGTGGGAGAGAGAGATCCCGAGGTTGTCCTATGCCACCGGACTTCCCCTCTGCGCGGGCTGCACCTGGAGGCAACTGCCTCCTGTCTTCGGTCCGTGCCGGTAGACGGCCTAACGGCGTTTCGCCCAGTGGAGCCGAGACCTGGTCTGGGCCCGGCTCCACCGTGTCGTCCTCGACGAACCCGGGGCAAGAGGCGAGCTGGACCGGTCGCGATGCGCGATCGACTCCGTCAGCATCAGAGCGGCAAAAAAACTGAAATGTCCTGCGGGATTGCCGACTCAAGGGAAGCGGCATCCACCAGGCCATGCTCGGCATCGCCCGACTCGCAATCCAGCCCTCACAGGATGAGCTGGCCTCGGCTCACGGTGCCCCGGGCCCTGCACGCCTTCCTACCTACGCTGGCGCAACGCCAACGCCCGCCACCCCGACGTCCTCGCAGCCCAACGCCGAGAACGTGCCCGGATCCGCAGCGAGAAAGACATCCGCTGGGGCGGCAGGCCCCTCCAAGCCGCAGCGTGACCCAGTTCGGCGAAACCATGCGGTCACAGCACCTAGCTTCGGCTGCGCACCATCGACATCAACAGGCCGTGAGTCTCGTCGTCGGCGGTGACCACAAGCCCACGGCCTGCCTCACCAATGGGGGCACCGTCGATCCCGGTGACAACACAGCCAGCAGCCCGGCACAAAGCGATGCCGGCAGCGAAGTGCACGCTCCCGGCGAGGTCACCGCCATCGGTGACATACGCGGCGCGCTTACCGGCAGCGACCCAGGCCAGCGCCAGGGTCGTGGACACGACCCGCGGCCGGAAACGCTCGACGAACTCAGGGTGGGCCAGCAGATCCACAGCCCGGAATCCGGGCGCACACGGGAACGGCGGATCCAGGTTGACGTCCACCAATCGGGAAGCGGGCGTGGGAGTCAGCAGTGCGTCGTCTGCCCCGTCATGCCGCACCCAGGCGGACTCCCCATCAGTGAAGAAGACCTCGCCGCTGAACGGGTCGGCCACCGCTGCCGCCCCATCGCGCAGCGCCACGTTGACGGCCACCAGCATGTTGCCGACGGCGTAGTTCAGCGTGCCGCACAGGGGGTCCACCAGCCACTGGCGCACAGCGTCGGCGCCACCCTGTTGCCCGCCTTCCTCTCCGAGCACCGCATCATCGGGCCGTAGGGCACGGATGACGCCGAGGATCACCGCCTCGGCCTCCACATCGGCGGCGGTGGCAAAGTCCCCGGCACCCTTGTCGATGCGGGTGAGCCGCCGGCCGTACATGTTGCGGACCACATCCGCGCCGGCACGCGCCCCGGCTATCGCGACTTCAGCATCGTCAGAACTCGCGTATGAGTTGATCACGTCGTGCAGACTATCGAGGCGAGCCACCACCCCGGCGGACCTTCTCGGTCAGAGCACTAGAGGCCCCGTGGCCGCACCATCATCCGGATCCCGTCCCGTGCCCACAGCACGAACCGTTCCACCGGCGTCACCTCGTGCCCCGGCGCGGGCCGGAAGCGCAGGCGCTTGAGGAGGACGGCCAGAACGAGCTGGGCCTCGACCGTGGCCAAAGCGGCGCCCTCGCAGCTGCGTGGCCCGATCCCGAAGGGGATATACGCGAGCCGCGGCCGCTGGGCCACCTCCTGCGGCGTGAACCGTTCGGGGTCGAACCGCTCCGGCTCGGGCCAGTGCTCAGGGTTCAGGTGCACCGCCCAGAACGGATAGAACACCGTCGTCCCGGCCGGGATCTCGTACGGGCCCAGAACCAGGTCCTCGGTCGTCTCGCGTGCGCCGTACGGGCCGGGCGGGAACAGGCGCATCGACTCCTTGAGCACCATGTCCAGATACGTGAGCCGCCGCAGATCACCGTAATCGGGCGTGGCACGCTCGCCCAACACCTGGTCCAGTTCGGCGGCGACGCGCTCGGCTACGTCCAGATGGCGGCCCAACAAGTGCAGTGTCCACGAGACGGCGACGCCGGTGGTGTGGTGAGCGGCGAGCAGCGTCATCATCACGGTGTCCCGGATCCGCGCCGGGGTCTGACCGGCCTCGACGAGCGCCCCGATCAGGTCGCTGCGGTCGGTGCGGCCGCCCGGGCGGTGCGCCGCCACCACGCGGTCGACCGTCGCGCGCAGATAAGCAAGGGCCGCCTCGGCCCGCTCTGCCGAGCACGGGTCGGCCCGCGGCACCTGGTAGAGCCGCCCGAGGTGCTCGGTGAGCACCTCCTCGAATGCGGCGACGACACGGTCCGTGTCGGTTTCCGCGCCACCGAGTGCGAACCCGCAGATCATGCGGAGCGACAATGCGGTCAACTCCTGCTGCAGTTCGACGGGTTCGCCGTCGGCCTGCCCCGCCCAGCGGTCCGCGAGCTCGCCCGCCAGCTCGGTGAAGCGCGCGAAGTGCCGCTCGTGAGCCGGTCGTCCGGCGAGCACCGAGAGCAGTAGTCGGCGCCAGGGGGTGTGCTCGTCGGCGGGTAGCACTTGCAGGTTCCCGGCCTCACACAGCGGATCCAGGAACGCGAACAGTTCCTCGGGCCGCGTGTCGAAGTGCGCCGTGGCCTCCAGAAGCACGGGATCGGCGACCGACACAGCCGTGTCCGCGCCCGGCAGTTGGAAGCGCACGACGGGGCCGTACGCCTCGTGCAGGCGCAACTGGTACCGGTGCAGCCCGCCCGCAGCCGCAACAGCGCTCAGCCCGCCGTCCTCCTGGTGCTCGGGTCCGGGGATGTGCATCACGGTGCCTCCTGTCCCAAGTCCTGCCCTTGAGTCCGTCCGAGAGCGCGGCCCTCAACTCGCCCTTGTGTCAGCCGGTTTCCCCTTCCCCGCTCCCTACCCACGGCGGGGCCCGTGCCCGCACCGGCCTCGGCGAACATTTCATGGATCGCGGAGGTCCTTGCGCATCTGCACCGGGCTGGTGTCGCCGTGGTGGGGCAGCGCGATGACGGCCTGCGAAGCAGGCGCGCCCGCCCACATCAGTGGCTGCCCGCTGCCCCCGGCACTTCGCGTGCATCTGCCGCTACGGGCGCCCGAGGAGTTGACTGCCGGCCGTGCTGTCGGCGCGGGCGGTGAAGTAGTCGGTGAAGGCCTGGACGAATTCGTCTTCGGTGATGCGGCCGTCTCCATCGTGGTCGATCTGGCGGAAGCCGTGGTTGAGTTCGGCGGGGTGGACCCGGGAGCCGCCGAAGATCGTGCGGTACTCATCGGCACACAGATGTCCGCTGCCGTCGGTGTCCGCAGCGTGGAAGATCGCCCGCACCGCGACATGCAGCCCTTGCTCGAGATAGGCCGGCCCGGCGTCGATCCCGGTGAGCATGGCGGTGACGAACTCCTCGCAGGTCAGCTGTCCGTCGTCGTCAGCATCCATGCCGGTCCGCAGGTGCTGCCACCAGGTCTCGAAGGCGGCGTAGACACGGGCTTCGCGCTCAGGGGTGAGCTCGAGCGGCCAGCACACGTTGTGCGCCATGGCCTGCAGATCGGTCGAGTTGATGCGGCCGTCGCCGGTCTGGTCGAGAACCTGGCGGAAGAAGGTCCGCATACGCGCCGGGCGGGAATCGGCACCCTTGCGGCGGCGAGGTGCGGGAATCCGGACGGGGCTCGCCTCCGGCGGGGAAGGACGGTCGGTGGAGGCGGTGGAAGGCTGCGGGGCCGAGGAGTTGCCGGTCGGCGGCGTGCGGTAGCGGCGGTGCTCGGGCAGCGCGTTCATCAGCACGCGCATCCCACGGTGCAGGAGGAAGGACAGCAGGGCCGCGCGGCGGGTGCGGGGCAAGTTGAAGCGCTCGCGGAAGGCTTCCGGCAGGTCCGCGATGGTCAGCGCACCGATCACGTAGGCAGTCACCGTGCGCACAAGCGGCCAGGCCGGCTTCAGGCGGCCGAGGCGGCGCGGTGCGGGCGCTTCACGGAGCATGTCGAAGAGCAGGTAGCGCACGGGTTCGCTGTATTCGAGGCGCTCGCGAATGGTGCGGTCCATATACGCGGGAACGTCCGCGGCCGTGGCCGGGAGCAGGTCGTCGGAGAGACCGAACTCGGCACACACCGCACGGAATTCTCCGTACATCTGATCCAGCTCAGGCGGTGTCAGCGGGCGTCCGGACAGTTCCCGCATCGCCGTCATGCACTCGTACAAGGTGACCAGTACCCACACCCGCACCGCCGGGTCCAACGCGGTGAACGGCCTGCCCTGCTCGTCGGTCCCGGCCAGACGACGGTGCGTGCGTTCCAGACGGGCCACCTCACGGCGTAGCCCTTCACGGTCGGAGAAGAACAGCCGCTTCCCGCTGTCCATGGTGTGCTCGACACGCCGCCACGGATGCGCGCGGTAGGTGGAGAAGTGGGCCATGCCGGCCGCGACCGCCGGATCCGCGGTCTGCAGAACCAGCAGCCGCCAAGCCACCAACCCGATCCGCCACTCCCCCAGCGTGCGGCGCAGCAGCGAATCAGGACCAGGAAGATCAGCGGCAGCCAAGGGGACGTCTCCTCAAGCACGTGTACAGGAATGAGCAAAGGACGCCCGAAGAGCGATCATCCGGCTATCCGCCCAGCCCAACGGCCCTACCGGAATCCGGGAGCGGCCAGGTTCCCGAATTCACCCATCCGAGACACGCCACAGGGTCGCCAACACCGCCCCGGAGCCACCGCTCATGGTGCCTTGTCGACGCGGTCATGACCGATGCCGAGTGGCAGTCGTAGCCGATGACCAATCGGTCGGGCATTGAGGGTTCTTGAAACGACCCGGCTGCGGTGCCGGGCGGCTGGCCCGGCAGCTCGGCCTCGTCACCGGCCATATGGCACCCTTGTGGGGCTGAACGGGGAGCGTGGAGGACGCTTCCAGGGCGCCGGAGTTCTCGGGGGGGGGGCGAAGGGCTACGACCAGCTTCGTCGCGGGAACTTCCCGTGCCGCAGGCAACGCCTAGGCCGTTTCTGATGGCTCTTGCTGGGGTGGTGGATCAGTGCTCCGGCTGGGCAGTTGGGTCTTATGGTGCGGCGACATGAGCTCACGGACGCGCAGTGGCAGAAGATCGAGGCTTTACTGCCCGCCGACGGCAAGCCCGGCGGGCAGCGGGCCGATCACCGCAAAGTGATCAACGGGGTGCTGTTCCGGGCCCGCACCGGCGTGCCCTGGCCAGACCTGCCCGAACGCTACGGCCCCTGGCAGACCGTTTACGAACGGCACCGCCGCTGGTCGGCTGACGGAACCTGGCAACACATCCTGACTGATTTGCAGTTCGATGCTGACGCCGCCGACCCCGACGGAACCCTGACCAAGGACCTGGAGAAAAAAAGCGTGCAGCGCCGGCAGGAACTCCAAGCCGAGCGGGAGGAATACTTCCGGCTCGTGCAGATCGGGCTGACCAACGAGAGGCAAGCCGACACGTCGGCGTCCATGAACGGACCGGTCGCGAATGGCGAAACGGCCGGACCGACCCGAGGCGGCGGCGGGCTCGGGCTCTTGCGGAGCAGGAGTCCGAGCCTTCGCCGACGAGGTACCTGCGGGAATGCGAGCGGCTTCACATGGCCGACCGGCTGCGGGAGAAGGCGTCCGTCCGTGCGATCGCCGCCGAGCTGGGCCGCAGCCCGTCCACGATCAGTCGTGAAATACGCCGCAACGGCATGCCTTTGCGCGGTGACCGCACCCGATGGGCCTACCGTCCCCACGCCGCCCAGCGCCGGGCCGATGCCCGCCGGACCCAGCCCAAACCCAGCAAGATCGGCCAGGTCACCGAACTGCGGGACTTCATCCAGGCCCACTTGGCCATGCGGTGGAGCCCGGAACAGATCTGTCACGCTCTTCGCAGACGGTTCCCCGACCGGCCGGAGATGCACGTGGTCCACGAGACGATCTAACAGGCCCTCTACGTACAAGGCCGCGGGGAACTGCGCCGTGAGCCGGCCAGAGCTCTGCGCACGGGACGGGCTCGGCGCAAGCCGCACCGCCAGGCCGCTGCCCTGCAGCCACGCTTCTCCCACCCCATGGTCGTGATCAGCGAGCGGCCCGCCGAAGCGGACGACCGGGCAGTGCCCGGCCACTGGGAAGGCGACCTGATCATCGGCAAGGACAGCGCCTCCGCCATCGGCACCCTGGTCGAGCGGGCCACCCGTTACGTCATGCTCCTCCACCTGCCCCAGGGCCGTGGCGCCCAAGACCTCAGCATGGCCTTGCAGACCACCGTCCAGGCCCTGCCGCGGCAGCTGACCAAGTCCCTGACCTGGGATCAAGGCTCAGAGGTGGCCGCCCACCATGCCTTCACCGCCGCCACGGACATTCCGGTCTACTTCTGCGACCCAGCCAGCCCCTGGCAGCGCGGATCGAACGAGAACGCCAACGGCCGGCTGCGGCAGTACTTCCCCAAGGGCACCAACCTGGCCGTCCACCCCCGCGAGCACCTGGAAGCCGTCGCCGCCGAACTCAACAGCCGAGCGCCTGCATAAACAGCTCGCAGCCTCATCAACCAACCACGTGTTGCAACGACCCCCGGAATTCGCCCAGTCCGGCAAGGCTTCGTCGTCTCACCCGCTCTCACACAGGGATCACCAACTGCGTGGACGGACGCCGTCATCGCCGACGCCGTACGTCACGCCGGCCCAGCCCTTGTGCACGAACTCAACGCCGTGGCCACCGCCACGGCACCCGGCGATGCTGCCGCAGCATCCAAACTCATTTCGCCTTCGTCGGATACTTGCTGCGCGCGGAGCACCCTGCCGCCCCGTTCGGTCTGTTTGCCGAGGCGGCGATACCTGCTTCCGGCCGCGGACAACGGTCTGCAGGGGCCACCGCCGTGGCCCGGGCCGACAGACTTGGCTGACCGGCAGCATCACCACCCTGGAGATGGCCGGCACCCCTGTCCCTTCCCGGGGCCTGGCCCGCCACCTTGCCGGGTCTCCCCGGACCTCGACGCACGCACCGTCTGCGCCATGTTCGACGAACTGCTCGCCCATGACCTGATGCCCGAGCACCATCGCCTCCCGGCCTCCGCGGGAAGAGACACCGCAGGGCGCCGGCAGAACAGATGGGCGAGCGCGGGGACGTCCCGCACCCACTGGCAGTGGACCTACGCCTGGATACCGAGGTGCAGCTGCCCCACACGATCGCCTGGGAAGCCAAGCCACCGCGACCGTGCTGGCCCGGCTCATGCCATCCCCCACGTCACCCCCGCCTGGCAGACCTACCGCCACCCCTTCCTGGAGCACTACGGGCCGCGCGTGCTGGTCCCGCTTCTGGAGTGCAACGACCCAGTCACCGCCATTGACCTGCCGGACGGCTTCCACGCATCCACGAGCGCTGCATGAGCGCCTTAGGCCGAATCCGATGCGTAGGGTTGACCAGTTGATCCTGGCATGTATTCTCTAATTGAGAGACCGCATTGTTTAGGAAGACCTCGGTAGGCCTCGGAGGGATCCTTGTTATACCGGTTAGGTTGGCAGTTGCAAGCCCTTCACGGGGTATACGTCTTCATCATAGAGCTCGTCCATGACCGCATAGCTGCTGAATTGATCACCCCTCCCTCGGCGCACCAGAGGGACGATCACGTAAAGATATCCTCAGGCAATCTGGAGTACAGACATTGGGACGTGACTTGCTGTACCGATATGCGCCACAATACCCTTGAGGGTTTTGCTAATAATTGCGTAGAGTCTGCCACTTACTCAAGGCTCGAAAAATTCACACCCATTCCCCGACGGCGTAAATGGCCAATAAACCGTGTCGCTAGCCAGATGAATTCCCAGCGCATGGCTGAGCGAATCTCATCGTGCTCGGTTCGGGCGCGGGCGGGACCCATAATGCAACGAAGCCCCTCGATGTCGCATGGAGAGTCAACAACCGTGCAACACCAGGAGTTTCGCCGGTCACCTAAAGCTCCATTTTCGATGTCCTCTCCGACTGGTTCCTGACGAGAGAACCTGACCGTCGCCCGAAGGGGTGACGCGGGCGGTATCCGGCGGTGGCGCCGTGGAGTCAGGCGCTCGTGTTGCCGATCTTCCTCGCCAAGGGCGCGACACCTTTTGAACAGCCCGGATGCCACTTCGGGGTCGGCACCTAGACCACCTGCCGCTTCGTCAACGAGGGCATCGATGCCCTCGCCGCGCCGGCCCCAGCCTGGCCGACCCCTCGCGCCAACGGGGAAGAGCGGCGCCTGCTGCTGGACAGCACCTTGATGTCCGCCTGGCGCTGCAGCAGCCTGGCCACCGAGGCCAAACACCGCCAACTCGGCATGCACGTGCAGGCGCTGACCACCACCGGGAGAGGCTGGTCTCCCTCGGCGAGGCCCGGGCCTGCTCCATGCACGACCTGACCGCCGCACGCGCCGATGACACAGGACGCGGAGATCACCGTCGACTCCGGCACCAAGGCGCCAACGGCATCTTCCACACCCCGATGAAGCGCCCCAAGGGCAAGAGCCACAACGGCTGGGAGAAGCTGGCCAACACCGGCCTTGCGCGCCTGCGAGCCCCCGCAGAGCGGCCCTTCGCCCACCTCAAGAGCCGGCGCGTGCTGCACAAGATCCGCACCAGCTTCGGACGGGCCACCGCCCTGCTGCACGCGCCCCTCGCCGACAACCAGCAACAGCGCTCACTCGCAAGGACGTAGATGAGATCTGCTCACTGAAACCCTATTAGTCATCGCTGGCGACCCGGTGTCGCAGCTCTCTGATTGCCGTCAGCCGAGGCCATGATGACGCAGGAATCCGACGCCGTCCGTGACTCATCCGCAGACAAATAGCAGCGACGATATCTCACTGAAAGAAGGGGAAAACCTTGTCTGAAACGATTTCCGATCGGCATGTCGAGATCGCCTGGCCCGATCTGGGTATCACCGTGACCGCGGAACTCGATGGTCGCAACGCTGAACTTGCCGACGCACTGTGGGAGGCGTTGCCCTATCAGAGTCTGCAGGGACACGCGCTGGTGGCGGGACAGCATCTATATCACGCGGCGCCGATTCCGTCGCTGCTGCATCTGTCCGCGTCTACTCGGATCGCAGATCGACGCGAGGCGCCCGATGGGACCATATTCTGCTCCGCGCTGCAGCATTTAGGCATCAAGTACGGCACGTTGACCGAACCTATGCCGGCATCCCCGGTGGGCCGGATCTTGCAGGGGGATATGCCCGCACTACTGGAGGTCGGGCAGGCAATCTGGGATTCGGTCTATTCGACGAAGAAGCCGATCCTGGTGGAGGTCCGCAAGGCGGGCACCGAAGGCGGCCACCGTATTCCGCATTTAACCGCCGTAGATCCCGACGCGAGCCGTCTCATCCACGACGTGTACACCGCGACCGAGCGGGCTTGGCTGTCCGGACCGCAGGAGCTCGCTGATCTCCACGCGGGGGTGATCCCTTCCGGGGCAGGGAGTTTTGAGACGGTGTTGCCCACTCTGCTGTTCGTCAACGGTGAGACCCGCCCGCTGGGGTATGCCACCTACGGTGGTCTGGTCCGGGCCACGGTCCAGGGCATGCCGATGGATTCATTGCGTCACATGGCCCGCCTGCTGGTCGGTCTTCCGGCCGAGTTTCTGGGCTACTGCGGCCTGGAGCAGCTTTGGAGTTTCACCCAGCGCTTCCTGGCCTGCCTCGACCAGATCGATCGCGACGATTTCCTGAGTCTGGTGAGCCAACTGGCCCTCTACGTCAACTGTTTGGGTGGTTGGAATCTGCACCTGTATCCATGGGACGCCGGAGATCACCTGCGCCAACTGCGCCCCAATGAATCGGTCCGCCAGTCGTGAGCCAACTCCCCGAACGCACGGACACCGTTGTCATCGGCGGGGGTGTCGTCGGCAACTCAATAGCGTGCCAGCTTGCCGAGGCAGGCGTCGGTACCGTCCTGCTGGAGCGTGGCGCACTCGGATCGGGATCGTCCGGGACCACTGCGGGCGTGGTGCGTACCTACTTTCCCGGTAACGCTCTCATCAGCAGCCTTGCTGTCCGGAGCCTGGCGGCTTATCACGCCTTCACCGAACGGACCGGAATCGACCTCGGCTTGAAGCGTATCGGCTTGCTCGTGCTGTTCACCGACGAGCACCAGACGCAGGACTTCCGGCACACCCGAGCTGCCCAGAAGGCAGCCGGAGTGGATGTCGAACTCGTGACAGCTGCTGAAGCAGCGCGGCTCAACCCGCTGGTCGACGAGCGAGCCATCCTGGCGGCAGCCTGGTCGCCCGAGGCCTACGCATGCGATCCCGCCGCGATCGTGCGCGGCTATGCCACAGCCGCCCAGCAGGCCGGCGCCATTCTGCGCACGGAAACACCCGTCACCGGTATCGACCCAGATGGGCGGGTCCACACGTCTGCGGGCAGCATCCGCGCAGACACCGTCGTCTGCGCGGCAGGCCCCTGGGCGGGAAGCGTCGCCGCCATGGCCGACGTACGCCTTCCTGTGACCACATACCCCGTCGAAATGCTCCTGACCGACACCCCCGGTAGTGCCCCGCGCTGCGTTCTGCCGATGACTATGCACCCGTCCAGCCTGCGCATCCGAAGCTGGGGAGACCGCATCCTCGTCGGGATGGGCCGCCCCGCTCCGGATGAAACCCGACAGGCCTGGCTACAACGGGTGTCACACCACCTCGGTACGACCTATCCGGCCCTTGCCGGCAGCAGCCTCGAGAACGGGTGGAGCGGAGACCTCGATGTCAGTCCGGACGGGATGGCTTTCATCGGCCGCGATCGCTCCCGCCCGTTCCTCTACGCGGCTGGATTCTCCGGTCAGGGCCTGTGCCAAGCACCTGCCGCCGGAGAGATCATCCGAGATCTCGTGCTCGACAAGAAATCCTGGACCGACATGACCGGTCTCTCCACCGCCCGCTGCCTCAGTGGTTCGGCCGAGATCGGGTAGGAAAGAAGAGGAAATCAACATGATTACGTAGGGCGCAATGGTTTCATCCCCATCGCCGATGAGGCGTGACTGCTCAGGTCCTTGAATACGCGTGAGCGGGTGGTAGCCAGAGGTTTCCGGTCAGGAGGTCGCGGAGGGCGGAGAAGTGGGTGCGGCCCACGTCGCGGTCGTGCGCGAGGCGCCGTTTCAACTCTGCTTTCTATGACTTGAGATCACCGATCCGGACCTCGAACCGATCGATCGTGCGGTCCTGCTGCGCGACCGGACGCGCGGGAACGTCGTACGACAGACGGTGCATGGTGAGACCCATGACCAGGACGGGAAGGCGGTGGCACGTGCGGGGACGATGACGTCGGCGCAGCCGACGCCCCTGCCGCGAGCCACCGCTGCCCGCCCTTCAGGGGCAATAAGTTCTGCAGTTGCCGGGCATTTGCTCAATTCTTTCGAGAGGAAAATTCATGGTCGAGCACACTGGCGGAGAGTTCGTTCGAGAGATGATGCAGTGGCACTTCAGTCCAGAGACCGGGTCATCGTTCTGGCTGAAACGGGCCGAAACCCTCAACTTTGATCCGCTGACCGACGTCCGGGATTTCGACGATCTCCGCTTATTTCCCAATGTTGTGGATGAACTGCGCGATGTCGGTGTCCGTGAGCTGATTCCCCGTGGCTACGGTGACGAGCACGGGGCGACCGTCTACGAAAGCGGCGGTACCACAGGGCAGCCCAAGCGAGTGATGTACACCGCGGAGTGGCACCGCCGCAGCGTCGAATGGTTCAGTGAGCGACTGGATGCTCACGGCGTACCGCGAAATGTCGACTGGCTCAGTGCGGTTCCCACCGGGCCGCACAATGTCGGAGCAATGGCGGCCGACGCCGCGATGGCTCGGGGTGGGCTGAACTTCAGCATCGATCTGGACCCGCGATGGGTGAAGAAGCTCATCGCGCAGGGCCGGACGGACATGGCCGACGCCTACACCGATCATCTCATCGAACAGGTCGGCTACCTTCTGGCCGGCCAGAAGGTGGGCGTCCTCTTCGCCACCCCGCCGATGCTGGAGCGCCTCGCGCAGCATGACGATCTGGTCGAGTTGGTGAACCGGAAGGTTCGCGCGATCATCTGGGGTGGTACGCATCTGGACGCTGACACCCGAGATCTACTGCGCGACGAGGTGTTCGGAAACGCCAAATTGGTCGGCGGGTACGGCGGCACGATGATGCTGGGGACATCGGTGGAGCGACCCGGCCTCGGTGGCGACGAGCCGTGCGTGTTCGACCCCTTCGCTCCGTACACCACGTTCCGGGTAATCGACCCCGACACCGGCCGGGTTGTTCCGTACGGCGAGCGCGGGCAGATAGTTGTGCATCACATGAGCCGAAGTGCCCTGCTGGTCAACAACATCGAGCGGGACTACGCAACCCGGATCGCACCGGTGGCCGGCGGCTTCGGTGATTCGGTCGCAGACGTCGCACCCGTGGCGTCCTTCGGCGATACTCCGGTGGTCGAGGGCGTGTACTGATGTTGTCCCTGGACGTTCTCGGCCCCGGCGGCCCCTATCGGTCCCGGCGTCAGGAGACCATTCGAGATCTTGCCGGAAACCCGGTCGCGACACTGAGTATCGCGCCCTCGCTCTACATCAGCCGCGCGATAAAGGCCCTGCGCCGAGCGCCGGCGCTACCCGTCGACACACGGATCGCGGCGTTCGCACAGGCGGGCCGGGCTTTCGCCACGCAGCCGATCGCGGGACTGACGGCGCAGGAATATCAGCACACCGTCAGCGCGGTCACCGGGATACCGATCACGGTAGTGCGCAATGCCACCGACGATATTGCGCGGGCCGCCGAGCGGATCCACCACAGCGTGGAGAACGCGCGGCCAGCCGGTTCAGTCGGCTCGTGGCGCGATCCGCGGGCCCGGGGCGGTGCGGCGGTGTGGACCCGGCGCGGTGGGGTATTTGCCGTCCATGCGGCGGGCAATCACCCTGCGGTGCACCAGGGTTGGTTCGATGCCCTCGCGCTCGGCTATCGCGTTGCCGTGCGTCCCTCCCGTCGTGAACCGTTCACCCCACATCGGCTGGTCACTGCCCTGCGCGAGGCCGGTTTCGGCGACGAGGGAATCACGTTGCTGCCCACCGACCACAACGGGGCCGACGACATCCTCCGGGACACCGACTTCGGAATGGTGTACGGAGGTACGGATGTCGTGGGCAAATATGCCGGCGATCGACGCATTCTGCCGCAGGGCCCCGGGCGCTCCAAGATTCTCATCACCGCCGAAACCGAGTGGGAACCGCTCGTCGACACCATCGTGGAGTCGATCAGCAGTGGTGGGGGCGTCGGTTGCGTCAACGCCACCGGCGTACTGGTCGAGGGCGACCCCTCCCCCGTGGCCGCGGCGATCGCCGAACGCCTCGACGCGCTGCCCAGCCTCCCCGCGACGGATGAACGCGCAGTCCTGCCCGTGCAGCCCGTCGGTCTCGCCCGTTGGTGGGACGAGTATCTGCGGCAACGGGCAGCGGGCACCAAGGCGTGGCTCGGCGGTGACGGTATCGTCGACGATCTCGGCGATGGTTCCGCGGTGCTCCGGCCGGCGGTGCACCAACTCGACAGCCCGTTCGCCGAACAGCTCGGGGTCGAGTTGGGCTTCCCCTGTGCGTGGATTGCCCCATGGGACCGCGACGCCGGGGTCCGGCCGCTGCGCGACACCCTCGTCCTCACTGCCGTCACCACCGACGCGAAGCTGATCGACGAATTGGTGGCCGAGCCGACGATCGCCAACGTCTACGTCGGTGACCATCCGACACCGTGGATGGAGCACGGACTGCCCCACGACGGCTACCTCGCTGAATTCCTCATGCGCACCAAGACGATTCGATGCTGACCGACGGGGGTCCGTGCCGAGCACCGCCCCATTTGCTGCCGAGGTCAGCGGCGGTCCGCGAGGTGCGACGTGTCGTTCAGCAATTGCACCGACGCATTCCCATCCCCGTGATAGGCCACGGCCGACAGCGAGGCCGCCGACAACTCCATCCGGAACAGGGACACGGGCGGCGCGCCCAGCGCCAGCCGAACCAGCGTCCGCAACACCCCGACATGCGAAACGACCAACACCGTCTGCCCCTCGTACCGTGCCAGGAGCCGGTCCCGCAAGAGCGCGGCCCGGCGCGCAACCGCGGCGAATGTCTCCCCGGTTCCGCCCGGCACCGCTGCCGGAGAGGCAAGCCACGCTGCCAGCTCGTCCGGGTAGCGCTCGCGCACCTCGGCGAACGTAAGTCCCTCCCAGGCACCGAAATCCGCCTCGGTGAGCCCTTCGTCGATTCGGACTTCCAGGCCCAGCCGACGTGCCGCTGTCTCGGCCGTCTGCTGGGCTCGGCGCAGCGGTGAGGACACCACCGCCTGCACCGGGCCGCGTGCCACGAGCATCCTCCCGGCGGCCTCGGCCTGCCACTGCCCGGCCTCCGACAACGCCGGATCGCCACCGCCGCTGCCGGACAACCGCTTCTCCGGCGTCAATGCCGTCTCACCGTGGCGTAGCAGCATAAGGGTCGTGGGGGTGCCCTGGCCGGTGAGGGCAAGGTTCACGCCGGCCGCTCCACAGGTAGTTCTGTCCCCGATGCGAATCGGGTCACCCCTTTCGATCACAGCCCCCGTCGCCGGCGGCATCGTGGCGAAGTGTGCAGTTCAGCGCAGCGCGGCGATAACCGGCGCGAAATTCTCCATGTTGTATTCCATAACCGTGAAGTAGGTGAAGCCGTAGCGTTCGCGGCGTTCCTTGAGTTGTTGCGCCATCTCCGATGGGGTTCCGATCAGCACAGTGGGAAGCTCCTCGGGGCTGCCCACGGCGTCGGGCGGCAGGAGCGGCTCGAACCTGTCAGGCACCGCGGCGCGTTCGGCGGGCGGAATCACCTGCTGCACCAGGATATTCAGCTCCACAGCGTCGGCACGGTCACCGAGTAGGCCGCGCACGTAGGCGACCCGTTCTTCCGTCTGCGCGATTCCGGCCACATGGAGTACATCGCCGGTGGTGCTGGCCCAGCCTCCGGTGAAGGCGATGATATCGGCCTGCGCGGCGGCCAGCCGCAGCAGCCGGTCGCCCCAGCCCCCAATCAGCAGTGGCGGCCCGGATGGTTGGGCTGGACGCGGCTGAAATTTTGCGTCCTTAAACAGACGACGCAATGTGGTGACAGTCCGTTCCAGCTGGTCGACCCGCCTTCCACCGCTGGTGAACGGTATCTCCGCGGTGTCGAACTCGGCCTTCACGTAGCCTGCGCCGAGCCCGAGTTCCATACGCCCGTCGATGAATTGGTCGGTGCTCGCCACCTCACGCGCGAGGAGGACAGGGTTGTAGAACGGTGTGTTCAACACGAACGTACTCAGCCGTACCCGTTCGGTCATTTCGGCGGCGAGCACCAGTGCTGGAAACGGCGCGGAGAACTCCAGGTGATCGGCTACTCCGACTACATCGAAACCGAGTTCCTCGGCTCTGCGGCACTTCGCGCTCCACTCGCGTCGCGAACCGGGAACGAACATGTTGACACCGAAGCGGAAGGGGCGCTGCGAAGACATTATACTTGTTTACCACATGATGATTCTCCCGTCCTGCCTCTGAGCGGGAAGAAATCAATCAGTTATCCATTGAGGCCCTCTCGGCAACGTCATAGTTGCGGTGCGTGATCGGGTGCGGGTGGCCGAGGTGGTTACACGACGTCAAATAGGCGTGAAGGCCCTGGTAGAACGGGTTGGCGGAGATCAATGTCCCAGCCCAGAGGCTTCATGTGACGTCCAGCATCACCTACACCGCTGTCCTCGATGTTCGCAGTCGGACCGCGGAGCACCTCGCGACGTTGCGGTGCGACGACCGCAGGCGGCTCCGCACCGCAAGGGACCCGCGCCCTGGGCGTCCGCAAACAAGTCGTACTGGTGCCACGCGGGTTCGTCGACGGCACCCGGCTTGTCCAACTCGCCCGGGACAACGGCATCGCCGGTCTGGTTGTCCACCGCTGCCTGCCGGTCCGCGAGCACAGCACCACCTGCGACCGCACCCACGGTCTCGTCGACGCCCTCAACCGGCTCGCCGCAACCCTCAGCATTCCCACCCTGACCGACCTGACCTACGAGAACGTCCGTGCCGAATTTCGCCACGCAGTCAAAATACCCAACAGCGACGAACTCAGCGAGTCGGAACCGACGTTCAACACGACGATCCCCGACGTGCACGGCATGGCGGAGCATGCGAGCGCCCTGCTGCAAGTCACCTTCAAGGCCCTGCGCAGGGTCAGCCTCGACCCGGCAGCCATCACCCGCATCGCCTGAGCCGCCCTCGCCCTGCTCCGCCTCGAACACGGCCGCACCGCCTGAGCGAAGATCACGTACCGTCACGAGAAGGTATCGAGATGGGTTCACTGCGCCTGGATGGGCGCTGTCGAACTCCCGACGTCCTTCACCTTGGTTGAACAGTGAGTACGGCGCCGAACGCTACCCATAGTCCGGGATCGTTAACCAACCTTCGTAGCAACCGAGTTGGGTATCGGTCCGTCCAAGCGATTCGTTGTCGATGGCGGAGGCGAATCATGAAGCGGGTACGTGCGGGGCTTGCAGGTTCGAGGACAGAGCGGGCAAGGCCGCCCGAACCCTGCGGTACGACGGCGGCTGGGGCCTGGCCCTGACGTCGGCGTCGTCGATCGTCCATACCCCTCAGGTCCTGCCCATCTACGGGCCACCGGGCTCGCGGGCCTGCCGGCACGCTAGCCTCGGGCTTTCACGAGGCTAGGTGTACGAGGGAGGGCTGTAGACACGATGAACGCCTCTGACCTGGGACGATAGACTTTTCTAGGCCCTGAACGCCGTTTGGGGAGAAGCACCCCTCAGGTGAAGAAGGGTGTCGGGTTGTACCCGTCTGCCCGTGCTGTGGGCGCGGATGAGCCGTGATTCTGGCCTGAGTAGCGTCAGCGACCGCGTGCTGGTCAACGTGGCCGGGAACAGCGATGGGGAGCACTTTGAAGCGCTCTCAGCTCGGCGGAAGGTCGAGAGCGTGGGAGCTGGGGCGGGATTCTGTTCCACATCAGCTTGCCGTTCGGGGTTGTGGCTGGCTATGTCTGCTGCCCTGGCGGGGGTCCGGCGACTGCCGGGTCCAAATAGGAGGGACCGGGTAGACCTTTGCGACGCATGGCGATCCCGGTCAGTGCCTCGAAGATGGCTCGCCGGGCGTTCATTGTGGTGGTGTAGCCGGGATCGAGGTGGGGTGCGACCTCGACGATGTCCATGCCCACGACTGGCGTCTCGTGACAGATCCGGCGGATGGCCGGCAGCAGTTCGCGGTTGGTCAGGCCGGGTGGCTCGGGTGTGCCGGTGCCCGGTGCGAAGGCCGGGTCCAGCACGTCGATGTCCAGCGACACGAACAGATATTCCGGCCCGTCCAGCGCCTCATCGATGGCCTGTTGGAGGACCACATCGAATCCGCGCCGGTCGATCTCGGCCATGAAGTGCGCCCTCAGTCCGTGCTCGCGCATCCAGTCGAAGAGTTCGTCGTCGGGCGCGATCGCACTGCGCAGGCCGATCTGGATGAAGTTGCGTCCGGGGACATGTTCGTCCTCGATCAGCCGGCGAATCGGTGTGGCGTGCGAGGTGGGATGACCGAACAGGTCCTGGGAGCAGTCTGGATGGGCGTCGAAGTGGATCACGCCGACCTTGCCCGCCCCGTACACGTCAGCCATGGCCGCGGCATCCGGCCAAAGGATCGAGTGGTCCCCGCCGAGCACGATCGGGATCGCACCGGTTCCGGCGATCTCGCGGACCAGAGCGCGGATCGGTTCCATGGAGTTGTCGATACTGAATGGGTCCACCGCGGCATCGCCGTAGTCGACCACCGTCAGTTCCTCGAACGGTTTGATGCGGGTGCTGGGATTGACCAGCATCTGCGGAGTGTGGGGCAGAATCCGCTCATCGGCCCTGATCGCACGCGGCCCGAAGGCCGCCCCCCGGTGCCCGGTCGACATGTCTACCGGGGCCCCGACGACGGCCACATCGACGTGGCCGGCACGCAGGTCGTCCGGGTTGAGGCACAGCGGCAGCCCGAAGAACGTGGCGATCCCGGCGTAAGCCGGTACGAACGCATACCGCTGCAGATTGATCGGCCCGGGCTCGCGCCTCGGGTCGGACGAACGGTCGAGTTCCCATTTCCAGGCGTCCGGCGGTACACCTTCCATGAGCATCTCCCTTCGATCCCGTCCGGGCAGCCGCCTGGTACGGATAGCACCGGGCCGGCCACACAGCCGCCACTCAACCGGACCTGTGGGTGATTCGCCGCGCACCTTGGCGAGACAGACCGCCACAGTCAGTCGTTCGGACTGGTGATCAGGAGGTTGGCAGGTCATGACAGGGCATCTGGGGTTGCGCTGCTGGTTCTCCCTCTCCCGGCCTGGGCCCAGGAGAGCATCTGACGTCGGACAGCTTCCGTTCTTACTCGTCTCGCGCATTCACGTGGCTGGGCGTCCGATGGGTGATCAGAAACACGATGAGTGCCCCTGACCTGCAACGATGGGACTCGTCTAGGGTCCTGTTCGTCGTCAGGAAAGCGGCACGCCTCAGGTGAAGCAGAGTATCGGGTCGTACCCCCGTGTCCGGGTCGAGGGCGGTGGTCGCGGAGTGGTTTCGCAGGCCGGGGCCGTACTGCTGGTGGAGACGGTCCGCAAGAGCGGGCTGGACAGCGCGATATCGGCGGCGTTGGCGCCGTGGCGCAAGCAGCGGGCGGTGCACGATCCGGGCAAGGTCCTGCTGGACGTGGCGCTCGCGGTCGCGCTGGGCGGAGACTGCCTGGCCGACGTCGAGGTGCTGCGGGCCGAACCGAGCGTGTTCGGGCCGGTGGCCTCCGACCCGACCGTCTCCCGCCTGGTCGACACGCTCGCCACGAGCGGGGAGCGTGCGCTGACCGCGATCCGCCGGGCCCGTGCTCAGGTCCGCGAACATGTCTGGGCGCTGGCCGGGGACGCCGCCCCCGATACGGGCGGTCAGCTGATCGTGGACCTGGACGGGGTGCTGGTGATCGCGCACTCGGACAAGCAGGCCGCCGCGGCGACCTGGAAGCGGACGTTCGGCCACCATCCGATCATGGGGTTCGTCGACCACGGGGCGGGCGGGTCAGGTGAGCCGGTGGCGGGCCTGCTCAGAGCGGGGAACGCGGGCAGCAACACCGCCGCCGACCACATCACCGCCACCCAGATGTCCCTGGCCCAGCTGCCGAAGAGGTACCGGCGCGGGCGCCGCACCCTGGTCCGCACCGATTCCGGGGGCGGCACCCACGAGTTCGCCAACTGGCTCACTGCGCGGGGCCGGTGGCTGTCGTACTCGATCGGCATGACCATCACAGACGCCATCCACCAGGCCGTACTGAAGGTCCCGGCATCAGCCTGGACGCCGGCAGTCGAGCCCGGCGGGGAGGTCCGCGACGGTGCCTGGGTCGCCGAGATCGGCGGGGACTGCCTGAAGGGGTGGCCAAAGGGGATGCGGCTGATCGTCCGCAAGGAACGCCCGCACCCCGGCGCCCAGCTCCGCTTCACCGACGCCGAAGGTAAGCGTCTGACCTGCTTTGCCACGAACACTCCCGGCACCGCGATCGCCGGGCTCGAACTGCGGCACCGCCAGCGTGCCCGCTGCGAGGACCGCATCCGAGGCGCCCGCGACACCGGCCTGCGCAACCTCCCACTCCACGGCTTCGCGCAGAACCAGATCTGGCTGGAGATCGTCCAGCTCGCCCTGGACCTGCTGGCCTGGATGCCGATGCTCGCCCTCACCGATCAGCCACGGACGTGGGAGCCCAAACGCCTGCGGCTGCGGCTGTTCTCCGCCGCCGCCCAACTCGTCACCACCGGCCGCCGCCGCTACCTCCGCCTCGCGGCGCACTGGCCCTGGATCGACGTGATCACCACAGCGGTCAACCGGCTCCAAGCCCTGCCGAACCCCGACTGACCAGCCCCTTCTCGCTCCTTCGAGCAGCACCACCCCACCGGAGCAGTGGAACCCGGCGCCCACCCGACGCGACAGCCGGGCCACCGCTATTCCCACGTTCAGCCCGCAACAGCGAAACGGCCCGCCGGAAAATCCGACGGACCGTCATGCAAGATCGAGGCTAGGCGCTCGACTTCCTGACCGGCGCCATCGCGGAACACACCGGCTGGGAAGGCTTCGCGGTCCCCGCCCATGCCCGCGGCGGCCGAGGCGCTTTCAATCTCCACGGTCGCCTCGCGGCATACGCACCTGCTTGACCGCAGCCCGACGCTCGATCACACCATCGCGGCCCGCTCAGGCTTCCCCCTACCACCCCGACCAACAAACGCCACCCACTCGTAACGGCCGCCGGGAACTCTCACTGCCATCCACATCCTCGCCTGAACGCCCGCCAAGCAACACGTTCGCCGTCAGACCCGCCTCGCCCCCTGTGCCACGACTGGGTGCACCTACGCCACCGGCACCGAGCTGCCCATCGTAAAGATCCCGCCAAGGCACGCAGAGCGACCCTTGACAAGCCTGATTCCGACTGATCCGGAACGTCTATCCGATCGTGCCCGACCCTCACATCCGCCTCGGCTACCCCTGGAGGCGAAGACGACTGACTGTGGCGCAGCAACGCTGACAAGGACCCGTTCGGCCCGCCGACCTGGGGTATCCGCTTCAACGACTCCTGTCCGACGGACCGCGTCCGGGCCTGCGCCATCGCCCTCGCCGAGGTGTACGAGCAGGGGCCGGACACCTGCCTCGCCGCGCCGGCCCGAGGCGCCAGGGCCGGGCACTGCGACGTCGCGGCGGCCGTGAGCCGGCCAGGTCCAGGACAGAAACCGTCAAAGTTGATGATGGCAGGCCGCGAAATCCATTGATAGTTTAAGAACCGATTCAGGCACCTGCAAAGAACCGCGGGAGCATTTAAACCCAATATGGTCGATCATTCGAGATGAATCTGACGTTGGAGTTACTTTCTGCAAGCCTGGGCGCTACGCGCAGAACTGGCCTGACCGGCAGGGCCGGAGTCGGGTCCTACTGTTGGTGAAGATCGTGACATGAACCCGTTGCGGTGGGATGGGAGCCTCTCAGCTGATTCGGCGTTCCGCCACAGTCGCTACCCCGTCGCACGTTGACCGCATATATCCGCGAACACCCTACCGAAGGCACCGTCCTCGCAGACAAGTCCATGACTCCGCAACGGACGACTGGCCGTCATACGGGTCATGTTGAAGGTGTCACTACGGATTCCCTCGCCCTGCAGTGTCGGGGTGACATCACTGTTTTCGATGAGGTGCTCAGGTGAATCAGGAGAATTTTTCCAGCCCGACCGAGGACTGCCCCGCTATGCGACGATTCCCGGATCTCAACTCTGTAGTCGACCTGGTTCGCGACCAAGTGGCTCAGGTGCTCGTTTATGTGCAGCCGGACATGGTCAACGTGGATCAGTCCTTCAAGGACGCCGGGTTCGATTCCATCGCTGCCGTGCAGTTGTGTAACCGGTTGAATGAGGTCACGAGCCTTTCGTTGCCTGACACTTTGGTCTTCGACTACCCCACCCCGCTGGCTTTGGCTGAGCATCTCTTCACGCTGCTCGGCGAGGAAGAGACCACGGAACCTCCCGCCGGGTCACCCTCGTCCCAAGAAAGCCCCGCGCGCGAGGGTGAGGTATCCGCTGCCGATCCCATCGCCATCGTGGGGATGGGATGCCGTTACCCCGGAGGCGTGCAGTCGGCTGAGGATCTGTGGAATCTGATCTCTGCAGGCACGGATGCCACCACAGAATTCCCCACCGATCGTGGGTGGGACATAGCTGCTCTCTATAACGAGGACCCCGATCACGTAGGCACCAGCTACACCATGCGGGGAGGTTTCCTGGAGGGAGCGGCGGAATTCGACCCGCGCTTCTTCGCCATCTCACCGCATGAGGCGTTGGCGATGGACCCGCAGCAGCGATTGCTACTGGAAACATCCTGGGAAGCGATCGAGTCGGCCGGAATAAACCCCCGCTCCCTCCGCGGTACCAATGCGGGCGTGTTCGCCGGATTGATGTACCACGATTACGCATCGACGGTCGAGCAGGTCCCCGGAGAGATCGAAGGACACTTGACCACGGGTAAATCCGGCGGAGTCCTGTCCGGTCGGGTGTCGTATGTGCTGGGGCTCGAGGGGCCCGCGGTGACGGTGGACACGGCGTGTTCGTCGTCGTTGGTGGCGCTGCACTGGGCGGTGCAGTCCTTGCGGTCCGGTGAGTGCTCCCTGGCGTTGGCGGGTGGAGTCACCGTCATGTCCAACCCGGCGACTTTCGTGGAATTCAGTCGGCAGCGGGGGCTGTCTGCGGACGGCCGGTGCCGTTCGTATGCCAGCAGCGCTGATGGGACTGGGTTTGCTGAGGGTGTGGGTGTGTTGGTGGTGGAGCGGTTGTCCGATGCCGTGCGGAACGGGCATCGGGTACTCGCAGTGGTACGGGGATCCGCCGTCAACCAGGACGGCGCTTCCAACGGCCTGACGGCGCCGAGTGGGCGGGCGCAGGAGCGGGTGGTGCGGCAGGCATTGTCGGGTGCGGGACTGGGGCCTGGCGATGTGGACGTGGTGGAAGGGCACGGCACGGGGACGCGGTTGGGCGATCCGATCGAGGTCGGCGCGCTGGTAGAGGCGTATGGCCGGGAGCGATCCGGTGCGCCGTTGCTGCTCGGCTCGGTGAAGTCGAACCTCGGCCACACCCAAGCCGCCGCGGGTGTCGCAGGAATCATCAAAATGGTGCAGGCCATGCGCCATGGCGTGGTCCCGGCATCGCTGCACGTGGACGCTCCCTCGCCGCATGTCCAGTGGGGCGACGGTGTCGAGCTGGTCACGGCCGCGCAGGCATGGCCCGAATCCGACCGACCGCGCCGTGCAGCGGTCTCGTCCTTCGGTGTGTCGGGGACCAACGCCCACGTCATCATCGAGCAAGCCCCACCCGTACCCCCGCCCGCCCGCAAGAGCGGTGGTGTGGTGCCGTGGGTCTTGTCCGGTCGCACCGCGGACGCGCTACGGGACCAGACCGACCGTCTGCGCACTCACCTGGAGTCCCACCCCGAACTCGACCCCGTCGACGTCGGATACACCCTCGCCGTAGGACGCACCCACTTCGAGCACCGCGCCGTGGCCATGAACGGAGACCTGACGTCGTGGGTGGCCGAGGGAACAGCCGTTGCCCACCGTGAGGTGGTCTTCGTGTTCCCCGGCCAGGGAGCGCAATGGGTGGGCATGGGACAAGACCTCATGGCCTCCTCCCCGGTATTCGCGGCTTTGATGACGGAGTGCGAGCAGGCGCTTGCTCCGTTTGTGGACTGGTCACTGTCCGAAGTCCTCGCCGACGCCTCGATGCTGGAGCGCGTGGACGTCGTCCAGCCGGCCTCGTGGGCCGTCATGGTCTCCCTGGCAGGCCTATGGCAATCCATGGGCGTTACCCCCTCCGCAGTCGCCGGACACTCCCAGGGAGAAATCGCCGCGGCCTGCGCGGCAGGAGCACTCTCCCTGGACGACGGCGCCCGCATCGTCGCACTACGCAGCCAGCTCATCCGCGACAAACTAGCCGGCTCCGGCGCCATGGCATCAGTCTCACTCCCACTCAACGAAGTCCGCGACCACATCGCCGACCTGAAGGGACTGTCGGTCGCCGCCGTCAACGGCCCCCGGTCAGTCGTGGTCTCCGGCGACGTCAACGCCGTCGAAAACTTCGTGGCAGCGCGCACCGCTGAGGGAGTCCACGCCCGCATGGTCGCAGTCGACTACGCCTCCCACTCCGCACACGTCGACAGCATCGAACAACAACTGACCACCTCACTCACCGGCCTCCAACCCACCACCTCACACACCCCCTTCTACTCCACAGTGACCGGCACACCCCTCGACACCACGGAACTGAACGCCGACTACTGGATCCGCAACCTGCGGCAAACAGTCCGCTTCGAAGAAACCACCCGGCACCTGCTCGACGACGGACACGACGTCTTCATCGAAATCAGCGCCCACCCCGTCCTCGGCATCGGCCTCCAAGACACCTTCGAAAACCACACCGACTCCCCCGCCATAACCCTCGGCACCCTACGACGCGACGACGGAGACATCGACCGCTTCCTCACCTCACTCGGCGAAGCCCACGTCCACGGCGTCGACATCAACTGGCACACCGCCTTCACCAACCAAGAAGCCCAACGCATCGAACTCCCCACCTACGCCTTCCAACACGACCACTACTGGCTCGAGAAAGGGAGTCGCAGGGCGGATGTCGACGCTGCGGGGCAGCAAGCGATCGACCACATCCTGGCAAACGCGCTTGTAGAACTGGTGCAGATGGATGGTCTTCTCCTCACGGGCTGCCTCTCCGAGAACACTCACCCCTGGATTGCCGACCATGTAGTCGGTGGCGTCATGGTCTTGCCCGCATCGGCGTTGCTTGAACTGGCGCTCCGAGCGGGCGCGGAAGTCGGGGCTGACCAGATCGAGGAATTGACCCTGGAGGCGCCGCTGGTCTTCCGCAGGGGCGCCAGGGTCAAGTTCCAGGTCGCCATGTCCGCGCCGGACACGGACGGCAGGCGAGCCGTCAGCGTGCACTCCCAAGGCGAGGCGGGCTGGGTGCGGCACGCGGTCGGCTCCATGGTGCGGTCGTCCGCGCAGGACGCCGGCGAGTCCGCCGAAGGGGAGGAGTGGCCGCCGAGGGGTGCCACCGCTCTCGATCTGAGCGGTGCCTATGAACGCCTGGTCGAGCGCGGGTACGACTATGGTCCGGCGTTCCGGTGCCTTCGCGCAGCGTGGCGCAACGGCCAGGAAGTGTGCGCCGAAGTCGCGCTGCCCGAACCGGAAGCCGGCGAGTCCGGCTCTTTCCTCCTGCACCCGGCGCTGCTGGACGCACTCCTTCAGTCCCTGTTGGTCGCTGATCTGAACGAGGAAGCGCGACAGATTCGGATGCCCTTCGCCTGGACAGGGGTGTCGTTGTACGAGCCGGGAGCCGCCGTATTGCGGTGCAGGATCTCAAGGCAGCAGCCAGACACGCTGTCACTGAGCATTACGGAGACCACAGGCCGCCCCGTGGCATCGGTGGAGTCCTTGGTACTGCGGCCGATATCCGCTGAGAAACTCGGAACTGCTGAACCGCCGGTCCGGAAAATGCGGGCTCGGCAGGCGAACACACCGGACGAAGTATCCCTCCGGGACCGTTTGGCCAGTCTCTCCGCGAACGCCAAAATCCGCGCTCTCGTGGACACTGTCCGCACATGCGCCGCTGCCGTCCTGGGGTACAAGGAAGGCTCGGGAGAGATCGGCGCCAGGACGGCGTTCACCGAACTCGGCCTCGGTTCCATGGAGGCCGTACAGCTGCGCAACAAGCTGAATGCGGCTACGGGGCTGCGGCTACCGACCACGTTCGCCTTCGAATACTCAACCGCTGAGGCGATGGCGCGGAAGCTATGTGACGAGCTGTTCCCGATTTCCCCGTCCACGGAACCTGAACGAGTGCCGGATGAACCTGCGGCAGCCGGTGCTGATACTGATGCCGATTCAGCTGATCTCGCCGCACTCATCGAGATGGCACACCAAGTCGGCGACCTCTGAGTCACGAGCCTGGGGTAATGATGTCTGAACAGCAGCTCATCGACGCACTACGCGCCTCTGTGAAGGAAAGCGAACGTCTACGACAACGAAATCGCGAACTTACCGAAAGCAGTCGCGAGCCGGTGGCAGTCGTGGGAATGGCATGCCATTATCCCGGCGGGGTGGCCAGCCCTGCTGACTTGTGGAACCTGGTGATATCCGACGAGGACGCGGTGTCCGGGTTCCCGGAGGACCGAGGCTGGGATATCGACACCCTGTTCCACCCCGATAGCGAAAAGGCGGGGTCGAGCTATACCCGGCACGGGGGTTTCCTGCAAAATTCCAAGAACTTTGATCCGGAGTTCTTCGGTATCTCTCCGCGCGAGGCGTTGGCGATGGACCCGCAGCAGCGATTGCTGCTGGAAACGTGCTGGGAAGCCTTCGAAGACGCAGGAATCGACCCCTTCACACTGCGGGAAAGCGACACCGGCCTGTTCATCGGATCCAATGGGCAGGACTACGCCTCCAGGCTGAGGCGCTACCCCGCCGCGCTGGAAGCCCAGTTGGGGACCGGAAGCGCCGCCAGCGTCCTGTCAGGTCGAGTGGCGTATGCGCTGGGCTTCGAGGGGCCCGCGGTGACGGTGGACACGGCGTGTTCGTCGTCGTTGGTGGCGCTGCACTGGGCGGTGCATTCGTTGCGTTCCGGTGAGTCCTCTCTGGCGTTGGCGGGCGGTGTCACCGTCATGTCCTCACCCTCACGGTTCGTGGAGTTCAGCCGGCAGCGCGGCCTCGCCCCGGACGGCAGGTGCAAGTCCTTCGCCGAGGCGGCCGATGGGACTGGGTTTGCTGAGGGTGTGGGTGTGTTGGTGGTGGAGCGGTTGTCCGATGCCGTGCGGAACGGGCATCGGGTACTCGCAGTGGTACGGGGATCCGCCGTCAACCAGGACGGCGCCTCGAACGGCCTGACAGCTCCCAGTGGGCGGGCACAAGAGCGGGTGGTGCGGCAGGCGTTGTCGGGTGCGGGGCTGAGGCCCGGCGATGTGGATGTCGTAGAAGGGCACGGGACAGGGACGCGGTTGGGTGATCCCATCGAAGTCGGCGCTCTGGTGGAAACGTATGGCCGGGAACGGGCCGGTGCCCCCTTGCTGCTCGGCTCGGTGAAGTCGAACCTCGGCCACACCCAAGCCGCTGCGGGTGTGGCAGGGATCATCAAAATGGTGCAGGCGATGCGCCATGGCGTGGTCCCGGCATCGCTGCACGTCGATGCTCCTTCACCGCATGTCCAGTGGGGCGACGGTGTCGAGCTGGTCACGGCCGCGCAGGCATGGCCCGAATCCGACCGACCGCGCCGTGCAGCGGTCTCGTCCTTCGGCGTCTCAGGGACCAACGCCCACGTCATCATCGAGCAAGCCCCACCCGTACCCCCGCCCGCCCGCAAGAGCGGTGGTGTGGTGCCGTGGGTCTTGTCCGGTCGCACCGCGGACGCGCTACGGGACCAGACCGACCGTCTGCGCACTCACCTGGAGTCCCACCCCGAACTCGACCCCGTCGACGTCGGATACACCCTCGCCGTAGGACGCACCCACTTCGAGCACCGCGCCGTGGCCATGAACGGAGACCTGACGTCGTGGGTGGCCGAGGGAACAGCCGTTGCCCACCGTGAGGTGGTCTTCGTGTTCCCCGGCCAGGGAGCGCAATGGGTGGGCATGGGACAAGACCTCATGGCCTCCTCCCCGGTATTCGCGGCTTTGATGACGGAGTGCGAGCAGGCGCTTGCTCCGTTTGTGGACTGGTCACTGTCCGAAGTCCTCGCCGACGCCTCGATGCTGGAGCGCGTGGACGTCGTCCAGCCGGCCTCGTGGGCCGTCATGGTCTCCCTGGCAGGCCTATGGCAATCCATGGGCGTTACCCCCTCCGCAGTCGCCGGACACTCCCAGGGAGAAATCGCCGCGGCCTGCGCGGCAGGAGCACTCTCCCTGGACGACGGCGCCCGCATCGTCGCACTACGCAGCCAGCTCATCCGCGACAAACTAGCCGGCTCCGGCGCCATGGCATCAGTCTCACTCCCACTCAACGAAGTCCGCGACCACATCGCCGACCTGAAGGGACTGTCGGTCGCCGCCGTCAACGGCCCCCGGTCAGTCGTGGTCTCCGGCGACGTCAACGCCGTCGAAAACTTCGTGGCAGCGCGCACCGCTGAGGGAGTCCACGCCCGCATGGTCGCAGTCGACTACGCCTCCCACTCCGCACACGTCGACAGCATCGAACAACAACTGACCACCTCACTCACCGGCCTCCAACCCACCACCTCACACACCCCCTTCTACTCCACAGTGACCGGCACACCCCTCGACACCACGGAACTGAACGCCGACTACTGGATCCGCAACCTGCGGCAAACAGTCCGCTTCGAAGAAACCACCCGGCACCTGCTCGACGACGGACACGACGTCTTCATCGAAATCAGCGCCCACCCCGTCCTCGGCATCGGCCTCCAAGACACCTTCGAAAACCACACCGACTCCCCCGCCATAACCCTCGGCACCCTACGACGCGACGACGGAGACATCGACCGCTTCCTCACCTCACTCGGCGAAGCCCACGTCCACGGCGTCGACATCAACTGGCACACCGCCTTCACCCACCAAGAAGCCCAACGCATCGAACTCCCCACCTACGCCTTCCAACACGACCACTACTGGCTCGAGAACGTGTCCGCGAGGGACGCTTCGACAACCCATCCGCTGCTGACCGATGTCGTCCCGCTGGCGCAGCCCGAAGGCGGACTGGTGTTTTCCGGGACCTTGTCCGGAAGCGAGCATTCCTGGCTCAACGACCATGCCGTGCTGGGAACCGTGCTGCTGCCGGGAACCGCGTTCGTCGAGATGGCGCTCTACGCGGCGGAGGAAGCAGGCTGCGACCGGATCGAAGAGCTGACATTCGAGACGCCGCTCGTGCTGCCCGAGGACCCCGAGAACAAGGATGTGCACATCCAGTTCGTGATCGGCGCGTCCGACGACGACGGGCGCCGCTCGGTCAGCTTCCATTCCCGTCGCGCCGGCATCGAGGAAGGATGGACACGGCACGCGGTCGGAACGTTGTCGGCAGGCACGGAGAACGTCGCCGACGACAACACCGCGTGGCCGCCTCCCGGCTCGGAGCCGGTCGACATCTCCGGCGTGTACGAACAGCTGGCAGCCGACGACTTTCAGTACGGTCCCGCGTTCCAGGGGCTTCGGTCGGTGTGGAGAGACGGCGGAGCCGTCCTGGCCGAGGTGGATCTCCCTGAGCAGTGCCTGCCGGAGGCAGACGCGTACCAGTCGCACCCGGCCCTGCTCGACGCGGCGGTCCAGGCGGCGGTGGCGGGCGGGCTGCTGGCTACGGGCGCGGATTCCGGCGAGGTCATGCTTCCCTTCTCATGGAACGGCGTCTCGCTCTACACGACCGGCGCCACCTCGCTGCGCGTACAGCTGACCGCGCAGGGCGCCGACGCCGTAACGCTGGTGGCGAGGGACGCGGCCGGGCGGTCCGTACTGTCGGTGGATTCCCTGCTGGTACGGAAGGCACCCGCCAAGCAACTCGACCTCCTGAGGTCCGCCGGCGAGCACTCACTGTTCCAGTTGGAGTGGACGAAGCTCGGTGTCCGCGAGGCGGTGCAGGACACCGGCCAATGGGTCGTCGTCGGCGGTGTGGAACCGCAGTCCAGCTCGCTGGTGGACACCGGGGTGGCAGACCGCTGCTTTGAGACGTTCGAGGACTTGGCCGAGCGCATCGGCGCGGGCCGTGCCGCACCTGGCGTCGTGGTCGTCCCTGTCCCTGCGGGGGGTCCCGATGACACGGTGGCCGCCGTGCGAGCCTCCGTACTGCACACGTTGGGCCTGCTGCAAACCTGGCTGGCCGACGATCGGTTCGCCGGTGCCAGACTGGTGCTCCTCACCGGCCGGACGTCAGCGCTCCCGGCCGCCGGCGTGTGGGGGTTGGTGCGCTCCGCCCAGTCCGAGCACGGTGACCGGATTGTCGTGGTCGAGGCCGACGACACCGACGAGGACTACAAGCACCTGCCCGCCGCGGTGAACTCTGGCGAGCCGCAGGTGGCAGTGCGCCGGGGAGAGCTGTTCGTACCCAGGCTGGTCAGGACGAGCGGGGGCGGTCAACGGACCGGCAGGGCATGGAACCCGGAGGGAACCGTGCTGATCACCGGTGGTACCGGTGTGCTGGGCTCCGAGCTCGCACGCCACTTGGTGACGGAGTCCGGCGTCCGGCACCTGCTTCTGCTGAGCCGCGGCGGCCCGGGTGCGGCAGGCGCCGGCGAACTGAAGGCGGAGTTGCAGGAGTTGGGTGCCGAGGCAACCATCGTGGCCTGCGACGTGGCGGACCGGGACGCGGTGGCCGAGGTGCTGTCGGCGGTGCCCGGAGCGCATCCGCTGACCGCTGTCGTACACACCGCTGGTGTACTTGATGATGCGCTGATTACGGACATGACTCCCGCACAGGTGTCGGCGGTGCTGGCGCCCAAGGTGGACGGGGCACTCAACCTGCACATGCTCACGCAGGGCCTCGACCTGTCGGACTTCATCGTGTTCTCGTCCGCGTCAGCGGTGTTCGGTGGGCCAGGCCAGGGCAACTACGCCGCCGCCAACGCGGTTCTGGATGCTCTGGTACTGCGCCGACGGGAGGAGGGGCTGCCCGGAATCGCTCTGGCCTGGGGATTCTGGGCCCAGCGCACCGGCATGACCGCACACCTCGGTGACGCAGACGTACGGCGGATGGAACGTGCCGGCGTCACGGAGCTGTCCACCGCGGAAGGTCTGGCCCTGTTCGACCTCGCGCGGGCGTTGGACGAACCGGCGGTCCTGCCGATGAAGCTGAACCTCTCGTCGCTCCGTGCCCAGGCGGGACACATCGGTGTTCCCTCCGTGCTCCAGGCCCTGCTGCGGGTGCCCACGCGTCGCACGGCGGCCGAGCCCGACCAGCGCTGGTCAGCAGCACGGCTGGCGGCGCTTCCCGACTCCGAGCGGGCGCCGGCGCTGCACGAACTCGTCAGGGCGGAGGTGGCTGCCGTCCTGGGACATGACGATGCGGCGGCGATCGATCCGGGGCGGGCCTTCATGGATCTGGGATTCGATTCGCTGACCGCCGTAGAGCTGCGCAAACGCCTGGTCACGGCGACCGGTCTGCGCTTGCCGACCACTGTGGTCTTTGAGTACGCGACGCCGTCAGCGCTCGCCGAGCACCTGCTCGCCGGGATACTCGAAAGCCAGGACACCGGGCCCAAGAGGGACGGGCTGCTGGACGATGTCGAAGCCGAGTTGCGGCGCACATCCCCCGGTGACGCCCGGCACGATGCCTTGGTCCGCCGCCTGCGAGAACTGGCCGCGGCCTGGCTGCCCGAACAACTCGACGACGCCGACGCCGACCTGGACGTGTCGACCATCGACGAGATGCTCGGTCTCGCCGAGGACGAACTTGACGGCTTCTCCGCAGGAGAGGAGGCGAAATAGCCGATGGCTGACGACAAGAAAATTCTCGACACGCTCAAGCGGCTGACCACCGACCTCCGGCAGACCCGTCGCCGTCTCAAGGAGGTCGAGGACGCCCGTAACGAGCCGGTGGCCATCGTGGGGATGGCGTGCCGCTTCCCCGGCGGTGTGCAGAACCCCCAAGACCTCTGGAAGCTGCTCACTTCGGGTGGGGACGCCGTGTCCGCGTTCCCCGACGACCGTGGGTGGGACCTGGACCAGTTGTTCGGTTCGGAGGGCGTGGCAGGCACGTCGTATACCGCCGAGGGCGGATTCCTGGCCGGTGCGGGTGACTTCGACGCGGAAATGTTCGGCATTTCACCGCGGGAGGCACTGGCGATGGACCCGCAGCAGCGGCTGCTGCTGGAAGCGTCCTGGGAAGCCCTCGAAGACGCAGGGATCGATCCCCTCGCACTGCGCGGAAGCAGCACCGGCGTCTACGCCGGAGTGATGTACCACGACTACGGCTCCGGGGTGGACACGCTGCCCGAGGAGATCGAGGGGTACCTCGGCATCGGCACAGCGGGCAGCGTGGCCTCTGGCCGGGTGTCGTATGTGCTGGGGCTCGAGGGGCCCGCGGTGACGGTGGACACGGCGTGTTCGTCGTCGTTGGTGGCGCTGCACTGGGCGGTGCAGTCATTGCGTTCAGGTGAGTGCTCCCTCGCGCTTGCGGGCGGTGTCACCGTCATGTGCAACCCGCGCATCTTCGTGGAGTTCAGCCGGCAGCGCGGCCTCGCCCCGAACGGCAGGTGCAAGTCCTTCGCCGCGGCAGCCGACGGCACCGGCTGGAGCGAGGGTGTGGGTGTGTTGGTGGTGGAGCGGTTGTCCGATGCCGTGCGGAACGGGCATCGGGTACTCGCAGTGGTACGGGGATCCGCGGTCAACCAGGACGGCGCCTCGAACGGGCTGACAGCTCCCAGCGGGCGGGCGCAGGAGCGGGTGGTGCGGCAGGCGTTGTCGGGTGCGGGGCTGAGGCCCGGCGATGTGGATGTCGTCGAAGGGCACGGCACCGGGACGCGGTTGGGCGATCCCATCGAAGTCGGCGCGCTGGTGGAAGCGTACGGCCGGGAACGGTCCGGCGCCCCCTTGCTGCTCGGCTCGGTGAAATCGAACCTCGGCCACACCCAAGCCGCCGCGGGTGTCGCAGGAATCATCAAAATGGTGCAGGCCATGCGCCATGGCGTCGTCCCGGCATCGCAGCACGTCGACGCTCCCTCGCCGCATGTCCAGTGGGGTGAAGGCGTCGAGCTGGTCACGGCCGCGCAGGCATGGCCCGAATCCGACCGACCGCGCCGCGCAGCGGTCTCGTCCTTCGGCGTCTCAGGAACCAACGCCCACGTCATCATCGAACAAGCCCCACCCGTACCCCCGCCCGTCCGCAAGAGCGGTGGTGTGGTGCCCTGGGTACTGTCCGGCCGCACCGCGGACGCGCTACGGGACCAGACCGACCGTCTGCGCACTCACCTGGAGTCCCACCCCGAACTCGACCCCGTCGACGTCGGATACACCCTCGCCGTAGGACGCACCCACTTCGAGCACCGCGCAATGGTGGTGGGAGAGACCCGGGATGACTTGCTGGCAGCGCTCACGACTGCCAAGACCACGAGTGTGCGTGCCGGGCGGACGGCTTTCCTGTTTCCCGGGCAGGGCAGTCAGCGGCTGGGGGCAGGAAGGCAGCTCGCGGAGGAATTCCCCGTGTTCGCCAAGGCGTTGGACGCGGTCCTCACCGAATTCGACCCCCACCTCGACGTCCCGTTGCGTCAGGTGATGTTCGCGGAACCCGATTCGGAACGGGCGTCACTCCTCGACGAGACCGGTTACACCCAGCCGGCGCTGTTCGCGATCTCCGTGGCCCTTTTCCGGCTGGTTGAATCCTGGGGTCTCAAGCCCGACTTCCTGCTGGGCCACTCGATAGGTGAACTGGCTGCCGTCCATGTCGCCGGCTGTCTTTCGCTGCCGGACGCATGCGCACTGGTGGCGGCCCGCGGGCGACTGATGCAAGCTCTCCCCCGGGGCGGGGCGATGGTTGCCCTCCAGGCGTCCGAGGACCAGGTCGCTCCGGTCGTGGCTGCGGCCGGCGACCGGGTGTCCATCGCCGCGATCAACGGACCGTCGTCCGTGGTGATCTCCGGTGACGAGCAGACGGTGCTCGGCATCAAGGAGGAGTTCGAGCGCCGTGGCCGCAAGACCAAGCGGTTGCGTGTCTCCCACGCTTTCCACTCGGCTCATATGGATGACATGGTCGACGAGTTCCGGCGCATTGCCGCCGGTATGACGTTCCACGCACCCAGGATCCCGGTGGTCTCGGATGTGACGGGGCTTCTTGCCACTGCCGATCAGTTGTCCTCTCCGGACTACTGGGCCCGGCACGTGCGGGAAGCCGTGCGCTTCCACGACGGCATGCGCCAGCTGGCCTCCCAAGGCGTGCGCGCGTTCCTGGAACTGGGCGCGAGCGGAGCGCTTTCCGGTATGGGGCAGGACTGCCTGTACGACGTCGCGGACACGGTGTTCGCCCCCGCGCTGCGTGCGGACCGTCCGGAACCCCGGAGCATCGTCACCGCCGTTGCCCAGCTGCACACCCATGGTGTGCGCGTCGACTGGCCCGCCTTCTGGGAGGACACGGACACGCGCAGGCAGGCACTGCCGGCCTATGCCTTCCAGCACCGGCGCTACTGGCTGGCCGACACCCCTGCCACGCCCCGCGGGGCCGACGCGCTCGGCCACCCCCTGCTCACCCACACGGTGCACCTCGCCGATGACCCGGACACGCAGGTGTTCAGCGGCAGCCTGTCGCTGCGGACGCACACCTGGCTGGCCGATCACCTCATCCACGGCACGGCCTTGCTGCCCGGAACGGCCTTCGTCGATCTTCTTCTGTACGTAGGCGACCAGGTCGGGAGTCCCACGGTCGAGGAGCTGACCCTCGAAACGCCGCTGACCTTGCGCGATCAGGACCAGGTCGCACTCCAGGTGTCCCTCGGGCCGGAGGAGGCCGGGCGGCGGGACGTGCGGGTGTACGGGAGCACCGAGGACGGCGTCTGGACGCGCCACGCCAGTGGTGTCCTGACACACGCCGTCGAAGCCCGGACCGACGAGCTCGCGCAGTGGCCGCCGGCGTCGGCGACCGCAGTTGACCTGAGCGCCTTCTACGACCGGCTCGCCGATGACGGGTTCGACTACGGTCCGGCGTTCCGCGGGCTGCGCGCGGCCTGGCGGCGAGGAGACGACCTGTTCGCCGAGGTCACTCTGCCCGAGGAGCGCCACGACGAGGCCGGCTCCTTCGGGCTGCACCCGGCTTTGTTCGACGCGGCGCTGCACATCGCGAGCGGGGAAGGGGCGCTGCCGTTCGCCTGGACGGGAGTGTCGCTGTTCGCCACGGGCGCCCGGGAGTTGCGCGTACGGGTGCGCCGCACGGGGCCGGCATCGGTATCGGTGCTGGTGACCGATGCCTCCGGACGGGCGGTGGCGGCAGCGGAGTCCCTGACGGCCCGGCCTGTCTCGACGCTGTCCAGCGGTCATGCGAACGCGCTGTTCCGTGTGGACCTGGTGCCGGAGCAGGTCACGGCGGCTCCGGTTTCCTGCGTGCAGCTCGGAGTCGGCGAACTGCCCACCGGGGCACGCTCGGTGCCCGACCTGGCCGCGCTGGTCGCGGAGATCGGATCCGGGGCGGCGGTGCCGGAGGTGGTGATCGTCGAGATACCGCGGGCGGACACCGCTCGGACCGCCCTGGGCACGACGCTGACTCTGGTCCAGGCATGGCTGGCCGACGAACGGCTCGCCGCCGCCCGCCTGGTGTTCCTCACGCGGAGCACGGACGGGTCCGGTCTCGCGGCGGCCGCGGTCCAGGGCCTGGTGCGTTCGGCCCAATCGGAGAACCCCGGCAGATTCGCCCTGGTCGACGTGGACGAGCACGATGCCTCCGCCACCGCGGTGCCGGCGGCGCTGGCCTCGGCCGAGCCGCAGTTGGTGATCCGGGCCGGTGTGACGCACGCGCCCCGGCTGGCCAAGGCAGGGCAGGACCTCGGGCAGGCCACCGCCTGGGACCGCGACGGCACGACCCTGATCACCGGAGGCAACGGCGCGCTGGCCAGGCTGCTGGCCAGGCACCTCATGGTCGAGCACGGCGTGCGTAACCTGCTGCTCGTCAGCAGAAGCGACCCGGACCGCGCGCTCGGTGAGCAACTGTCCGCACTCGGCGGCAACATCACCCAGGTGAGTTGCGACGTGGCCGATTCCGCGGCGCTGTCAGCCGTACTCCGGGCCGTTCCCGAGCACCAGCCGCTCACCGCCGTCGTGCACACCGCAGGGGTGCTGGCCGACGCTGTCATCCCGGCACTGACCGAACAGCACCTCAACCACGTTCTGCGTCCCAAGGTGGACGGTGCGCTCAACCTGCACGAGCTGACCCGGGACCTCGACCTGTCCGCGTTCGTGATGTTCTCCTCCGCCGCGGGTGTCTTCGGCGGACCGGGCCAGGGCGCCTACGCGGCCGCCAACGCGATGCTGGACGCGCTGGCGGAGCAGCGCCACGCGTCCGGTCTCCCGGCACTGTCGCTCGCCTGGGGGCCATGGGTACAGAGCGGTGCGATGACCCGGGACCTCACGGACGTCGATGTTCACAGGATGAGTCGTTCCGGCGCGCGGCCGCTGTCCAACGAGGAGGGTCTGTCGCTGTTCGACGCGGCACGGGCAGCGGGCGAACCGGTGATGGTGCCCATCCGGCTGGACCTGGCCGCCGTGCGACGCGCCGACGGCAGCGACGTACCGGCACCCGCCCTGCTGAGGGGGCTCGTCTCCCGTGGCCGCCGAACCGTCGCGGCCGCCCCGGGGCCGTCCCTGTCCGACCGGCTGGCCGGACAGCCGGATGACCAGCAGGACCTGGTGCTGCTGGAACTCCTGCGCACCCACATCCGCGCGATTCTGGGACACAGCCCCACGCACGACGTCCCCGCCGACCGAGAATTCCTTGAACTGGGCTTCGATTCTCTGACCACCGTCGAACTACGGAACGGGCTGACTGCGGCAACGGGGTTGCGCCTTGCGCCGACGGCACTGTTCGACCACTCCACACCGATGGCACTCGCCCAACACCTGCGGAACGAACTCACCCAGCGGGCGCCCACCCCCGACGCGCCGGATTTCGTGCTGGGCACATTGCTCCGGCAGGCCGCCGATGCCCGCCAGGCGGGAGAGTTCCTGGGACTGCTCACCGAGATGTCGCAGTTCAGGCCCGCCTTCCACACCGGCGTGGCGAGCAAGCCCGTTCGGCTCAGCGAAGGTGACCGTGGACCTGCCCTGATCTGCGTGCCGTCGATGCTGGCGGTATCAGGGCCGCACCAGTACGCCCGCTTGGCCGCTCCGTTCCGGGGGAACGCGAGGTGTGGGCCCTGCCCCTGCCCGGCTTCAGCCGTGATGAGCAGGTGCCGGCCACGCGGCAGGCCGTGCTGGAAGCGCTGGCCTCGGGGCTCGGAGAGGCCCGCCGCACGGAACCGTTCGTGCTGTTGGGCCATTCCACCGGTGGCATTCTGGCCCACGCCCTGGCGGCACACCTGGAGGCACAGGGAGCGGGGCCGGCAGGGGTGGTGCTGGCGGACGTGCTTGATCTGTCCGAAGGTGACGACCGGGACGCCATCGCCCCCGCCTTGATCTCGGCGGTCCTCGAGCGCGACAACGTCCATGTGCCGGTCGACGACACCCGCCTGACCGCGATGGGCGCCTATCTGCGGTTGTTCCAAGGGTGGAAGCCCACCGTCGTCGACACACCCACCTTGTTCCTGCGGGCATCCGACTCGATGGCCCAGGAGACCAACGGAGGCCGGTGGCAGACCTCCTGGCCCCTGGAGCACGTCGCGCTGGATGTTCCCGGCAACCACTTCACCATGCTGGAGCAGCACAGTGACATCGCAGCCGGTCTCGTCGAGGACTGGCTCCAAAAATGTTCTTCCCTAGTGATCAACAGCGATCAACACAGCAATAAGCGGTGATCCCAGTGACACAGTCCATCCATGAATCAGTGCCGGTACAAGAAGGTACGGAGATTCCTGTCAAGGAAATCCTCTGCACCCTTTCCGCAAGATGGTCGGTTGAGGTTATGGCCGAACTGGACGGAGGGAGGCGCCGGTTCAACGAGCTCACCCGGCGGCTCGAAGGCATAAATCACAAGGTGCTCATCGAAACGCTTCACAAGCTTCAGCGTGACGGGTATGTCAGAGGCCCCCTCACGTCGTCGAAGAATTCCACCGTCCGGTTGGTCGGATACGAACTGACCGAGCTGGGAGTGACCCTGCTCCAACTCGTCAACGGCGTCAGGGAATGGCTTGACGAGCACGAGCAGAAGATCGTCGACGCGCGAAGCGACTTCGACTGGACGAAGCGGGAGATGGAATTCATGAAAGAGTAGGGTGCGCACGAGGGAGTGCACGAGGGAGGCCGGTCTCCGATTTCTATCGGCAGCTTTCCATCCAGGTCCGGGCCAGCTCGACACGAGACGTGATGCGGAGCTTCTTGAAGATACTCCGCAAGTGATGGGCAACGGTGTGCCGGGAGATGAATAACTTCTGGGCGGCCTGCGCGTTGGACAGCCCCAGTGCGACCAGCTCGGCCACGGCGGCCTCGGTTTTCGTCAGACCCAGGATTCCCGTGCCGGGTTCCCCGGGCCGGTCCGCGTGGTCGCGAGTGCCGTCGAGCCGCTGAAGCCTGCGTTTGAGCCGGGCCACGTCCCTGGGGGACTGCGCGGTGAGATAGCCGGCCGTGGCGCGTTCCAGCACCGTGGTGGCCCGGTCCAAGGCCCCTTGTGCAGCGAGCATCACGCCAAGGTCCTCCCGTGCGGAGGCAGCGGCCCATGGATCGGGGTGATGGTCCGCGGCGAAGAGCAGATCCGCGGCGCTGCGGCGGACCAGCCCTTCGGCGTGGCGGGCGGCGGCCTCCAGCGCGGGCAGCCCCCCGCTCCGAGTGGCGAGCGTGCGGGCGGTGGCCGCGATCCCTTCGGCGTTCTTCCAGTCGCGGTGCAGCATGAAGCGTGCCAGCCACGCTGCGGCCGCCGGGTCCGTCAGCAGGAGCCTTTCGCGGGCCTGGCCCGGTGAGATCAGCTGTTCCACCAGGGGAGCGGCCGCCTCTGCTCCGTGCTCTGCCTCCGTTGTCTGCACCACCATCCACGCACAGGCCAGGCCGTAGGTGTTCCCGAGTGCCCAGTCCATGGCCGCCTGCCGCGCATACGCGCCGGCGGTGCGCAAGTCTGCTCGTCGCAGCGCGCCCAGGGCCAGGAGAACACGGGCGTACGGCTTCCAGCTGTTCGCCGTCTCCTCAGGGGCTTCCAAGACGGCCTGCGCCTGCTCGAGCGCTGTGGAAACCCTGCCCAGGTTCCAGTTCAAAGCGGCTCGGAGGAATGTCAGAACAGCTCGGTACTGGTGATTTCCAGCAAGTGCGGCAGAACGTTCAGCAGCCGCAATACTGCGGTCGGCTTCATTGTTTTGACGCAGGGTGGTGGTCAGTGTGGCGAGCCATATCTTGGCCTGCAGCGGGACATCCAATTCGGACGTGCAGTAAATTCCACGGCGTGCGGCTTCCCGGGCTAAATGTAAAGCGTGCTTCGGCTGGCCATTAACCCACTTCTCCATCGAGGACTGCATGTATTGCCAGGTGGGGCAATCCGCAGTCGGAGTGTGACGTGCCTCGCAAAGAATACGATGAGGGTAAACTTGCATGACCCTCCTTCAAGTGTGACGAATCCCCCGCCCGTTCGGAACGTTATCACTTCCTTGGAGCTCGTAACACGATCATGAGTGGGCTTTCTTGAGGCGTCACCGGCAGACGAGACTTCAGGCCAAAGAGAAGAAGACGTTGTGGAGTTCGGTGGGGTTCCCGGGGAGAGCGAGGCGCTTGAAGTAGTGGGGCCGGGGGCGAAGGCCTACTCGACGACGCGGCGAGTTTGCCCATGCCTTTGCCGTCCGGGGCGCCCTTGCGGGAGATGAAGGGAAGGGGCCTATGCAGGCGGAGTGCGACGCGGTGGGGGTGGAGGCGGAGAGTCGTAGCCCTGTCGCCGAGCAGGGCGACGGCCGCTTGCACGGGCGCCCCGACGGCCGGCGACGGGACGGAATGCCGCCGCGGCGACACAAGGCTGGTGAACCGGTCGGGGCAGTCGGGGCAAGAGGCTGTGAACCTGCCGCGTGTCAGACATCACCAGCCTCATGACGCGCCATCAGGTGACGTCTACTGCACGCCTTGCGCCGGTCGACCGGCGACGGACCGGTGTCGGCACGCCCTTTTTTGCGCGGAGGTGGGAGCTGTCCACGCAGGCCCGTGACCAGTCGAGTTGGCCGGCCGCATGCAGTTCGGTGAGCAGAATGCGCTGCAGTTTGCCGAAGATGCCGGCCTGCTGCCAGCGTTCCAGGCGGCGCCAACAGGTCTGTCCGGATCCGAACCCCAGCTCCAGTGGCAGCAGTTGCCAGGAAATGTCGTTGTAGAGGACGTACAGGATGCCTTGCAGACAGAGCCGGTCCGCCACCGGTCGCGGCCCCGGCGACCGCTCGGGCCAGGGCGGCAGTAACGGCTCGATCAGCATCCATAATCTGTCGTCCACGATCCACGGTCGAATGCTCACACCTTCACAATGCTTCAGGTTCTTTAAAGAATGGGGCGGCCGCGATGCACGGGCTTCAGGCGCCGCCGGCGCCGGGACGCATATTGTCCAGCAGCGATTTGCTCTCCTCGCGCGCCGAAGCACCCCAGAACAACGGGGCCGAGTGCGCCATGAGTACGGCTGCCGCCCACCGGGGCTCCACGATGAGGAGGCCCTGTCGACCGGCCCACGGTGTGCAGGGGTGTTCCCGCGCTTGGTCTCGGGGTTGTTCTCGCGGCTGTGGCTTTTGCGCAGCGGGCTGGTTTTGTGCAGCGGGCCGGTTCGCCACGCACATGAAATGGACAACAAAGTCACAATCGACCGGGCTGGCGCCAGGAGGAAGAGGCCTGTCGACATCGGCTGAAGTGTGGAGCACGAAGTCCGTGATGGATGCTATGGGCTGACGGATTCTCAGGCGGAGCCGTCGGTCGTCCTGATCCTGTACGGGTTCGTCGAAGCGGAAGCTGTGGTCCAATTCGGCCGCGCGCTCAAGCCACTTCCGTAAATTGTCCATCCACAACGCGGGCCGCCCATTGGTGAACTCCGTGGCGTCCGCCGGCGGTGCGGACAGCAGTGCGAGTATGTAGTCGTTGATCACTGCGGTCTCCTGCCTTCTGCGGGTCGGGACGGCGACGCGTCTGCCGGTACGAAGGGCGGAATGCCCCACGCCCTACGCCCGCAGCCGATGGGTCATGCGTTCCGACGCAGACCGTGCTTGTCGAACGCTGCGGAAATCGCCGGGTCGGAGAACGCACCTTCCTGGGCCAGCATCCTCAGTGTGGGCGTCGCGTTGTCGACAAGGCTTTTGCGGACCTGCGGCAATTCCACGGTCTCGGCCACCACGCGCACCGGGTCCGCGAAGACGTCAGGGTAGCCGGCGAGCATGTGCGTCATCGCGCCTTCGTCCGGTCGCAGAAACGCCAGAATGATCTCGGGCAGAATGGCCCCGATCTTGGTCTGGAGCGGAGCCGGCATCTTCGGCCAGAGCGACTTGAACAGGCGCCGGAAGTAGGCGTGGTGCAGGCCCTCGTCAGTCGCGTGGTCGGCGGCCAGGTCCCGTACCGCCTGCTGCACCGAGGGATCCTTCGGCAGCTTGGTCAGGCTCCCGGTGATCAACGTCTCGGATACGATGGAGAAGAACAGCTTCACCAGGGGTCGGTACACCGGAAGTTCCGCCGCATACAGGCGAGAGAGCTCCTGCAGGAAGTACGGCCGGTGGGGAATCGGTTCCACACCGGTGTAATCCCTCACCGTCGTCAGCAAGGTGTGCGACATCTCCGCATGCGCTGCCTCGTCGGTGTAGATGCGCAGGAGGTCTTCCTTCATCTCCGCGGGCAGCCACGGGCAGAAATCCGGTGAGTGCAACAGGAGGCAGGTCTCGTTCACCGGCCCCAGTTCCAGTTGAACCGTGAACTCCAGGTAGACGTAGAGGGAGTGCACCAGGATCTCTTCCCGGACCTGTTCCGGGGCTGCCCGAACCTCCGGGTGGGCGAGCAGCGGGCACAGGTCGGGCGAAAAATAGTGCAACCCGCTCTCGAACGCTCCGTTCCTGCGCGGTTTCGATCGCACCCAGGACCGGTTATCCCACTGTTCGAAGAGCGAACGGTAGCCGGATTCTTCTGTTCGGTTCACTGGATCCGTCCCGTCTCCATTCTGTTTTCAGCCCGCGGGCCGATCTGCCGTATGAAACTCCAGCAACTGGTATTCGACATCGGCGAGCTGTGGGTGCGGTGCCGCGTGGATCTGCTCGAACCGCAGCCCCGCATTGCCGGCAACCTCGGTGAGGAGTGCGCGGTTTCCCATGTTGCTGTAACCGAGGAGGAGCCGGCCGCCGGGCTCGAGATGGCCGGCCGCCGACCGCAGGAACTCCTGGTGCATGACGTATCCGGGGTCGAATATCGCGTGGTGCAGGGGAGTTTCGTGCGCAAAGTCCGTCGGCGGTTCAATAAAGCTGGAGCTCCAGAACACCAGGTCGAAGCGCGTCTCGCGGTCCAGTGCGGAATACATGTCGCTGTGCAGTACGTGCACCCGGTCGGCGACGCCGTGGCGCGCCACATTCCGTCTGGTGTTCTCCACAGCGGTCTCGTTGATGTCCAGCGCGGTCACCTGAGCACAGCCGCTGAGGGCCGCGGTCACGGAGATCACGCCGGCTCCGGCTCCGATCTCCAGGAAACTGCCGCCCGCGGGGTAGGGAAGCCACTTCGCGTAGATTTCCGTCGACGGGCAAAGGGTCGGTGAGAAAACCCCCTCCAGCAGCTCGTATTCACGGCCGCTCAGAGTGAAGGCGGCATCACGGTTCTGGGTGTCAGCGTTCATCCGGAGCAGGTTGTAGCCCCGGGTCAGACTGAGCTTGTCGCTCACTGGTCCTCCGTACGGTCAGTACCGCAGTTCCGGGTTGCGGATCTCGAACCACACAGCCAGGTCCAGGACCTTCTCGAATGCCGCCCGCGGGGCGCCGGCGATCTGGTGCGGCGCCAGCTCGGTCGCTTCGGCGAGCTTGCTCCGGTCGAACAGATCGAATACGGGGCTGTTCGGCTCTTTGAGCAGGATCTTGACCTGCTCTTGCAGTGCGGCGCAGTACAGCGTGTCCTGGGTGGACGGGTAGGGGCTCTTGCGGCGCTCCACCACCGACCGGGTCACCACGTCCTTGACCGAGGCGCGCAGCAGGCTCTTCTCCCTGCCGTCGAAGGTCTGCATCGTCCACGGCACGTTGTACAGGTACTGGGCCAGGCGGTAGTCGCAGAACGGCACCCGGGTCTCCAGGCCCACCGCCATCGCCATCCGGTCGACCCGGTCCTCCAGCACCCGCATGAAGTGGTTGAGCCCCAGGTGCAGCGACCGCCGGTACATCCGCTGTTCCTCGTCCTCGCCGTCCAGGTACGGCACGCGCGCGGCTGCCTCCCGGAAGCGGTCAGCGGTGTATGCGTCGGCGTCCAAAGCGGTCCTGAAGTCGCCCGTCAGGTAGGCGGAGCAGTCGACCCGCTTGAGCCAGGTGGTGTGCCACGGGAAGGTGCTGCCGTACCTCGCGGCCTTCGACTGGTGCCAGACGTGGCCGGCGAAGATCTCGTCGGCGGCCTCGCCGCTGAGCGCCACGGTCACGTGCTCACGGACGGCCTTGAACAGCAGATACATCGAGCCGTTGATGTCGCCCATGCCCCAGGGGAGGTCCCACGCCGCCACCACGGAGCGCCGGAGGCCGGGGTCGGACAGCCGGCGGTGGTCGAGCACGATGTCGTGGTGCTCGGAACCGATGTGCGCGGCCATTTCCTTGGCGTACGGCGCGTCGGCGGAGTCGGCCATCTCATGGGGCTGGAAGTTCTCGCTCTGGCCGGGGAAGTCCACCGAGAAGGTACGGGCCCGGTCCCCCTTGGCGGTCAGGTGCTGACTGGCGAGCCCCGCCAGCGCACTGGAGTCCAGACCACCGGAGAGCAGGAGGCCCAGCGGCACATCGGCGACCAGCTCGTGCCGTACGTTGTCCTCCACCATCTGCCGTACCCGGGCCACCGTCGTGTCCAGGTCGTCGGTGTGCTCTTCGGCGGACAGCTGCCAGTAGGTGTGCTCGCGCAGCCCGTTGCGGTCGAACTCGATGACCGTACCGGGCGTCATCACCTTCATGCCGGCCCATACGGCGTTCTCGGAAGACGTGAAGAAGCTGAAGAGCTGACGCATTCCCTCCATGTCCACGGCAGGCGCGACGTCGGGATGCGCGAGAATGGCCTTGGGCTCAGATCCGAAGAGCAGGCCGTCCTTGGTCTGGTAGTAGTGCATGGGCTTCGTTCCCATGCGGTCCCTGATCAGGGTGAGCCGTTCGTAGCGGGAATCCCACACTGCGATGGCGCACATTCCCACCATGCGTTCCGCAATGGCGGAACCCCATTCGAGGTATCCGCGCAGCACGACCTCGGTGTCGCTTCTGGTGCGGAAATTGTGGCCTCGTTTGCGCAGTTCATCGCGCAGCTCGACAAAGTTGTACGTCTCACCGCTGTAGCTCAGGGTGACGGGCCCTCCGGGCGTATCCACCGTCATGGGCTGTGTCCCACCAGGCAGATCGATGATCGACAGCCGGCGGTGCCCGAGGGCCGCGTGCCTCGACAGCCAGTGCCCGGAGGCGTCGGGGCCGCGGCAGGTCATGCAGTTGGTCATTCCCTCAAGAATGTTCTCCTCATGCGAGAGGTCCTGACGAAAACTGACCCATCCGGCGACACCGCACATCTGCCGTCCTCCTGGAAAGTTCGCTGGTCGCTGGCCTCGGAACGCCATGCAAGCGGTGGCTTGCGTACGACGGGGAATTCCGCAATTGCGGACGCTATACGTGAGAAAAGTACCTTGCGTGAGCGAAGCCGCACAACTACGTACTTCAAGGTGCGTAGTGGTGACCGAACCGGTCGGCACCCGTACCTGACTGCAGGTCACCCAGCCTTTCACCGGGTGTCCGCGCCCTTAATGTGGGGCCCGCGCGTGCAGTGTCCTGCACCTTTCGCGTACCTCAAGGTACCTACTTGAATCCGGATTGAACCGGGTGTTCAAATAATCTTGGCCTGCGTCACAAGGCTCATACGCAGGAAGAGGGGAATAGTGGCACGCCTTATGCCGATCTCGACCCGCATCGGAGAACAACGGTCCCTTGCACGGGAAAGGGCCCCGTTAAAGACGTCGCCCACCGCCGGCTCCCTGCCTGCCGCCCAGCAGCCCGACTGGCACGACCCGGCGACTGCTCTTGCCGTCCGCCGGCGCTTGGCGGCGCTGCCGGCCCTGGTCGGCGCCGACGAGGCCGGAGAGTTGCGCGTACGCATGGCCCAGGTGCAGCGCGGCGAGGCATTCCTGCTGCAGGCGGGGGCCTGCGCGGAACCCTTCGGCAGGCATGCGGTGCGCAGCGCCGAGCGCGATCACCAGCTGATCAGCAGGATGGCCGACAGCGTCACCGCCCGGCTGAAGCTCCCCGCACTGACCATCGGGCGGATGGCCGGCCAGTTCGCCAAACCCCGGTCACAGCCGGTGGAGACGGTGGACGGGACGGTGTTGCCGATCTTCCGTGGTCTGCTGGTCAACGGGTCCGAGCCGGACGCCCGGAGCAGGCGCTCCGACCCCTTCCGTATGCTCGCCGCATACCAGACCGCTCGCATGGTGCTGGACCGGTTACACCGGCTCGACGCCTCGACGGGGCGGGACCGTTTGTGGGTGAGCCACGAGGCCCTGGTACTCGACTACGAGGAGCCCCTTACCCGGTTCGACCCGGTTACCGGCGAGTGGTTCGCCGGGTCGACGCACCTGCCGTGGATCGGCGAGCGGACCAGGCAGCCCGGCGGGGCTCACGTGTCCCTGCTGTCGGCCGTGAGCAATCCTGTCGCGTGCAAGGTCGGCCCCGGCATCCGCGCCGAGGACGTGCGGGAGCTGTGCGAACGCCTCGATCCGCACCGGCGGCCCGGGCGGCTCACGTTGGTCGTCCGGCTCGGCGCGCGGCGGGTGCGGGAACGACTCCCGGAACTCATCGATGTCACACGCCGTTCAGGCCACCCGGTGACATGGATCTGCGATCCCATGCACGGCAACACGGTCGTCACCTCCCACGGGATCAAGACCCGGCACATCAACGACATACTCGATGAACTCACCGGGTTCTTCGAGGTTCTGGGACGCGCCGGCCAGTGGCCCGGTGGCGTGCATCTCGAGGTCACCGGCGACGAGGTGACCGAGTGTGTCGGCCCTGGCGGCCCGGACGACGAAGCCGATGTGGCACTCGGCTACCGGTCGCTGTGCGACCCCCGTCTCAACGGCACACAGGCGATGCATGTGATCGAAGCGGTGGCGGATCTGGCCGCCCGTCACTGATCCGAACGGCGGGCACACGGCTCTGGAGGAGCAGCCTCAATGAGGACTCTGCTGATCGACAACTACGACTCCTACACGTACAACCTGTTCCAGCTGCTTGCCGTCGTCAACGGCGAGGAGCCGACGGTGGTGCGCAACGACGCTCCCGGAAGCGGCGCGCTGGAATGGGACACGTTCGACAACGTGGTCATCTCCCCGGGGCCCGGACACCCCGGCAGGGAACGGGATTTCGGCATCTCCACGCGCGCTCTGGCCGAGGCGACCGTGCCGGTGCTGGGCGTGTGCCTCGGGCACCAGGGGATCGCACTCGGCTCGCAGGCCGAGGTGGTGCCCGCTCCGGCCCCCAAACACGGCCATCTGACCACCGTCCGTCACGACGGGCGGGATCTCTTCCGTGGGCTGCCGCAGCATTTCACCGCGGTGCGGTACCACTCACTGTGCGTGCAGGAACCGTTGCCTGACGAACTCGAAGGCATGGGCTGGTCCGAGGACGGCGTGCTGATGGCGCTCAGGCACCGGCTCCGACCGCTGTGGGGGGTCCAGTTCCACCCCGAGTCGATAGCCACCGAATACGGGGCGGAGCTCGTCGCCAACTTTCGGGACCTCACGATCGAACACCGGCCGCGGCGGACAGCACGGCCTCGGCCGGTGCCGGTCACCAGCCGGCAGCGCCCGGCCCCGGCGGACGCCGAGGTTCCGCACCACGCGAAGTACCGGCTGCACGTCAGCCTCTTCGAGTCCACCGTGGACACTGCGTCGGCCTTCTCCCAGCTGTTCGCCGGCTCCTCGCGGGCCTTCTGGCTGGACAGTGCCCAGAACGACCCCGGGCGTGGCCGTTTCTCCTTTCTCGGTGACGGCAGCGGCCCGTTGGCCGAGTTCGTGCGCTATGACAGCGCCGAGGACGTGGTGCACGTCGAACGGCAGGGCCAGCTCCCCAGCCGCATACCTGGCGACGTGTTCGACTACCTTCAGGACCAGCTCCGGCAGCGTCGGGTCGACCGGGCCGGGCTGCCGTTCGACTTCGCCTGCGGCTACGTGGGCTACTTCGGTTACGAACTCAAGGGCGGCCTTGGTTCGCCCAACCGTCACCAGGCCCGGACGCCGGACGCCAGTTGGCTGTTCGCCGACCGGCTCGTGGTCGTGGACCACCATGACTGCCTGACCTACCTGCTGTGCCTCGCCGAGAACAGCGTGGCGGGCGAGCTGTCCGCCAACCACTGGCTCGACGACACGCTCACCTCCCTGCGCGAACTTCCGCCCGCCGAACCGGTGCGGTTGGTGACCACGGAGGCCACGAACGAGGCTCTGGTCGAACCGTGGCTGATGCGGGACCGGAAGCAGTATCTGGACGACATCGCACGGTGCAAGGACGCGCTCGTGGCGGGAGAGAGCTACGAGATCTGCCTGACCACCGCCGCCGAGCTCCCCGCGGTCGATGACGCCCTCGACTTCTACCGGCGGCTGCGCACGTACAACCCGGCACCCTATGCCGCCTTCTTGCGGCTGGACGACGTCGAGATCGCGAGTTCGTCACCCGAGCGGTTCCTGAAGCTGGACCGGCAGCGCATCCTCGAGTCCAAGCCGATCAAGGGCACGACCCCTCGTGATGCCGTGCCCTCGAAGGACGCCGCACTCAAGCGCGAGCTGGCCAACAGTGCCAAGACACGGGCCGAGAATCTCATGATCGTCGACCTGCTGCGCAATGACATCGGACAGGTCTGCGAAGTGGGCAGTGTCCACGTGCCCAAGCTCATGGCGGTCGAAAGCTACCCGACGGTGCATCAGCTCGTCTCGACGGTCCGGGGCAAGCTCCGGCCGGGAGCCGACGCGGTGGACTGTGTGCGCGCCTGCTTCCCCGGCGGTTCCATGACCGGGGCTCCGAAGCACCGGACCATGGAAATCATCGACGGGCTGGAGACGCAGGCCCGCGGTGTCTACTCGGGGACGCTGGGCTACCTGTCCTGCAACGGCACGGCAGATCTGAACATCGTCATCCGCACGGTGGTCTTCGCCGACGGAAAGATGCACATCGGCGCCGGAGGAGCGATCGTGCTGGATTCCGACCCGGATGAGGAGTACGCGGAGGTACTTCTCAAGGCCGCGGCTCCGCTTCGTGCGCTGTTCTCTGTGGCCGAGCAGCCGGTGGAGCTGCCGGGCGCCGGACCGACAAGGACTGCACAATGGTGAACATAGCTGCTGACCTGGCCGAGCGGGCCGCGCGATCGGGCTGGCTCGACCGCCCGGCAGTGCACACCGCCGAACGCACCTGGACTCATGGGCAGGTGCACGAGTTGGCCGCCAGGGCCTCGACGGTTCTGGCGGAGCACGGGGTCCGGCCGGGCGACCATGTGGTGGTGGCCCTTCCCGACGGGATCGGGTGGATCACCACGTTCCTCGGCACCGCTGTCCTCGGCGCGACCGCTGTCCTCGTCAATCCCGACCTGACCGCTGACGGTCACCGGTTCATCGTCGACGACTGCAAGGCAGTGCTGGCGGTGACCATGGTGGAGCGGGCGGGCGGCTTCGACGGCACGGCCGTGCTGGATGTCGAGACGCTGATGACGGCAGCCGAAGAGGCGCCGGCCACCGAGCCCCGTTCGCTCGCGTCCGACGCACGTCTCTACGTGCAGTACACGTCGGGCACGACAGGCGTCCCCAAGGGCGTGCCGCACCGCCACCAGGACGTGGCGGTGTATGCGAGCGCGGTGGGCGAAGAGGTCCTTCGCATCGGTCCGGACGACGTCGGTCTGTCCTTGTCGAAGCTGTTCTACGCCTACGGGTTCGGGAACGCCTTCGCCTTCCCGCTGTACACCGGTTCCTCCGTCGTGCTGCTCGGCGACCGGCAGACGCCGGGGGCGGTGCGGGAAGCGATCGCACGCCACGGCGTCACCGTGCTCTACGCCGTGCCGTCCGCCTACGCCAACCTGATCAGCAGCGGTGACCCCGCCGTGTTCGCCACCGTTCGTGCCGCGGTGTCGGCAGGCGAGAACCTGCGTCCGGGCCTGGGCCGCCGCATCTCCGAGTTCATGGCCGCGCCGGTGCTGGACCAGCTGGGCTCGACCGAGGTCGGCCACGCGATGTGCACCAACGGCGTGGACTTCTGCCTGCCCGGTACGATCGGCCGCGCGGTCCCCGGATACCGGCTCGAAGTCCGTGACAAGGCGGGCAATCCGGTTGCCGACGAGGTCGAGGGCGACCTGTGGGTCAGCGGTCCCACGGTGATGACGGAATACCTCAACCGGCCCCAGGACACGGCTCGGACGCTGGTGGACGGCTGGCTCGCCACCCACGACCGCGTGGTGCGAGGCAAGAACGGGTCCTACCGGCACGTCGGTCGCGCTGATGACATGGAAATGGTCGGTGGCGTGACGGTCTCCCCGCTGGAAGTGGAGGCCGCGCTGGGCGATCATCCCGCGGTGACGGAAATCGGCGTGGCCGTGCTGGCGGACGCCCAGGGCATCACCCAGCTGCACGCCTTCGTCGTGCCCAGGGACCCGGCCGGCCGGCCTGATTCCCTGCCCGCCCAGCTCGTCGCGCTGGCGCGGGACAGGCTCGCGCCCCACAAGGTCCCGCGCGTCGTGCACCTGGTGGACGCACTTCCCCGCACGCCCAACGGGAAGCTGCGCAGGCACATCCTCAGAAACGGGACGTGGTGAGCGCAGTGGGCCCGCCTCCGGGTGCGGAGCAGGTGTTCGTCTGGCGGGATGGTTCCTTGCTGCCGGACGGCCCGGCGGCCCCAGCGACCGCAACGACACGGACACGGTTGTCGCTGGCCGATTCCTGGCTGCTCAGCGACGGCCGGGTGCGCCGTATCGACCTGCACCGGCAACGCTTCCTGCGGGGCTGCGCCGCAGTGGGGAGCGTGTCCCAGGAGACCGCAGCGGCGTTCTGGCAGGCTGCCCTCGGCAAGCTCCCCATGGCCGGAGACTGGTTCCCCCGTGTGGAGCTGGCCGCTGAGGAGCCGGTCGCGTTGCGCTTGCGCATCCGGCCGTCGCCGGCCCGGAGCGGGCAGGTATCGGTGTGGGTGCCGGACACCGCCGACCCCAGGACGGCTCCGCATCTGAAGGGCCCCGACCTCGACGTACTCGGCGCGCTGCGCGGGCGGGCGGTGGAAAGGGGCGCGCAGGAAGCGCTTCTCACCACGGAGTCGGGTGTGGTCCTGGAAGGCGGATTTGCCAGCGTGCTGTGGTGGGACGAGGACCGGCTCTGTGTTCCGTCGGCGCAACTGCCCGTACTGGGCGGAGTCACCACGGCGGTGATCCAGGAACGGGCCGCGCAGCTCGGTGTTCCGGTCGGACAGCGACAGGTACCGGTGGAAGAGCTGGAAGGAAAAGAGGTGTGGCTGGTGAACGCACTGCACGGCATCAGACCGGTGCGGTCCTGGGTGGGGACGTCGATGCGGCCGGGGCCTGCCCTCCGCGCCCCCGAATGGCAGAAATGGCTGGCCGGCGAGAGCACCGGGGTGCGGGGATGACCGAAGTCCTGGTGGTCGTCGACATGCAGAACGGATTCATCACCGCGGAGACGGCCTCCGTCGTGCCCACCGTGGTCGACTTGGTCGAGCGCTGGGAGCGCACCGGGCGGGATGTCGTCTTCACCCGGTTTCTCAACCCGCCGGGTTCACCCTACGAACGGCTCATGCACTGGACAGGGTTCCGGTCGCCTCCGGAGAACGAGCTGATCGGGGAACTCACGGACCACGCGGCCCGCTCCGCCGCCGTGCTGGACAAGGTGCAGTACTCCGCGTTCACCGGGGAACTGGACAAGCTGGTCCGGCTCCGCGCCTGGACGGAGTTCGTGATCTGCGGGATAGCGACCGAGATGTGTGTGCTGAAGACGGCCGTCGACGCCTTCGAACGGGGCTTCCGGCCGCAGATCGTCACGGACGCGAGTCAGACGTACGCGGGCGCCGAGGCCCATGAGGCGGGGCTCGCACTTGCCGCACGGCTGGTCGGATCGGAGCAGCTGACGACCGTGAGCAGCCTGTTGGGTTCCGATCGCCCCTCCGCAACGCTCTGACGAGGACACGCGTACTCCACCACCGTGAGGGGCAGCGGCCGGGGGCAGCGGGACGGCGCCGTCGCGTCCGGCACGGCGCTGCCGCGTCCAGCCACCACCGACCGGCCCGGGCCGCCGCATTGGCGACGCTTCGGAGCGGCGCTTAGCGTGGGAGAGGACGGCGGTTCACACAGATGATTCCGGTGGGCCCGTGCGGCCGGACCGCCCTCGATGCGGAGGACCGGGATGGCATCTGTCTCCTTCCTGCTGGTGGCCGTGATCCTTACAGCCCTGGCCTTCGACTTCACCAACGGATTCCACGACACCGCCAACTCGATGGCCACCTCCATCGCCACCGGGGCACTGAGCCCCCGGGTCGCCGTCGCCGTCGCGGGCGTGCTCAATCTGGGCGGAGCCTTCCTCTCCACCGAGGTGGCCAAGACGATCTCGGGCGGCATAGTCCAGGACAGCGAAGTGTCCCTGGTGATGATCTTTGCCGGGCTGATCGGGGCCATTCTGTGGAATCTGGTCACCTGGCTCCTCGGGCTGCCGTCCAGCTCGTCCCACGCCCTGTTCGGCGGGCTGATCGGCGCGGTGTGGGTGGGGGCCGGTGGTTCCGCGGTGCGCTTCGGCACGATCATCGAGAAGATCGTGATTCCTGCGGTGGCCTCGCCGGTGGTGGCCTGCGTGGTGGCGCTGCTGGCCACCTACCTCGCCTATGTGATCACCCGGAGGACTTCGGCACGCGCCGCCGGGAAGGGCTTCCGTGCGGGGCAGATCGGATCGGCGTCCTTGGTGGCGCTGGCTCACGGCACCAACGACGCCCAGAAGACCATGGGCGTCATCACCCTCGCACTCATCGCGAGCGGAGTGCTCGACCACGGCGCGGGGCCGCCCTGGTGGGTGGTGCTGAGCGCGGGCCTGGCGATCTCCCTGGGCACCTACGTGGGCGGCTGGCGGATCATCCGGACCATGGGCAAGGGGCTCACCGACATCCAGGCCCCGCAGGGCTTCGCCGCCGAGACCAGCGCGACCGCGGTGATCCTTGCCTCGTCGCACATGGGCTTCGCGCTGTCGACCACCCAGGTCTGCACGGGGAGCATCCTCGGCGCGGGGCTGGGCCGCAGGCTGGCACATGTGCGCTGGGGTGTCGCCGGGCGGATCGCGGTGTCCTGGCTGCTGACGCTGCCGGCCGCGGCCGCCGTGGGGGGCCTGGCGGCGTGGGTGGCCGACCAGGGCAACGCGGGGGTGGCCCTGGTCGCGGGCGTCGCGCTGGCTGCCGCGGCGGGCTTCTACGTGCTCTCGCGCCGCCGCCCGGTGAGCCCGGAGAACGTCAATGAGGTGCCGGCACCCGCTGCGGAGCCCACTGTCAAGTCGGCCGCCTGAGCCGAACCGTCCCGGCAGGCCGTCGTCGAGGAAGAGGCGGAGGGGAAGGGCGCAGGAGCGCAGGAAGGGCGCAGGAAGGAGAAAGACGATGGGCATCGGCTGGGGCACTCTCGCCGGAGTCTTCGGTGTCAGCCTCGGGATCACCGTGGTGGTGGTCGTGATGTTCTCGCTCGGACTGGCCGCCTGGGCCCGCGCCGGACACGGAGAGCCCGCTCCCGACGTGCCCCGGGGCCGGCACCAGAAGACGGCGACCGCCACGGCCGTGCTGTGCTTCGCCGCCTGCCTCGCGGTCGCGGCCTACGGGATCGACCTGATCGTTCCCGGCTGACCCTGCCCCGGTCACTCCCCTCGCCCGAAGTCTTCTTCCCGCGCGTCGGCCTGACCCGCCTGTCTTCGGAGGGAAGTGGCCGACCGCAGTGACGAAGTAGTGACCATCGGGAGTCAACCTCGTGCCCCGCTGACGGCTCTCTCTCGGTGAAAGCACGTCAATCACGGACTCTTGAGTCCCAGTTGACGCATTGCGAACTTAGGTATCCAAGGAGACACACATATGAAGCGTGGCCTGAAGCGGTTAGCTGTGATCGGCTCACTGGGTGCGGCCTCGGCTGCCCTGGCTACCTCACCGGCGTTCGCGAAGAGCGACATCTCGATCGAGGCCACTCCCCACACGGTGCATGTCGGCCAGGTCGTGAAGGTGCACGGCCAGGGTGGGGACGACGCCGAGCGGTACACCACGCTCGTCATACAGCAGAGGTCCGGCAAGCCCGGCCACTGGAGCAATTGGCGGACCGTGAAGCAGGACTTCGGTTTTGAGGTGAACGCGAACGTCAAGGCCACCCAGGCCGGCGAGCTGCAGTTCCGTTCGGTGCTGTACGCGACCGACGAGAACCACCAGCATGCGAAGACGGACCGCGTATCTGCGCCGCTGAACATCCACGTCGTCCGCTAGCCGGCACAACGGCACCGCATACCTGGGCGGCAAAAACGCCGCCGCTGTGTCCTGCCCCTGCACTCTCCGCACGTGAGGGCGTCTTTACCATGGCGAGTGCAGGGGCGCCACTTGTGGGTGCAGTAAGTAGTCCACGCGGATTACCACTCGCCCGGGCACGATGCACACCTGCGATTGCGCGGCAAGCCGTCGACGGGAATACTGAAGAGTACGGGCAGGGAAGACCCGGAAGCGCGCTGCGTGTGACGCTATGTGCCTCACGCAGCGTTTCCCTTGCCTGGATATTCGCAACTCGGCACGTCGGCCGGAATTCCTGCCGGAGCATCCGCCGGAAATTCAGGGTGCTCCGTAGGCTCCATTGCGCGAGGTCGGCACAGCAAAGACCCGCCTTCGCCGACGACGCATTCCTCATCGAGATCAGCGGGTCAAGAGGCCCCATCGGATGACGCTCCGATTCGGATGGCGCGAACGGGAATTGACACGAGGGGCACGTGCCTGTCTCGCAGCACCTTCGAGGCCAGCCCTCATGGTTGGGGACCAGCCTCGAAGTTAACCCGTGGGGTCGCTAGAAACGGCCTCCACGGCCGCCGAAACCGCGGCCTCGGCCAAAGCCTCGTCCACGACCGAAGCCGCGTCCGCGGCCCCGCCCATAGCGGCCTCCACGTCCACGACCGTATCCACGGCCGTAGTCGTCCCAATCGTCGCCATGCCTACGGGGGAATACACTTCGGAAGCTCATCGTGCCTCCTCGGATCTCTGACTTGGATCTCTGAATGATCATCCAGCCATCCAGCTGGACCACTCCCCACGCTACGCCGCGATACGAGTCGAAATCAAACGGGAAAAGTCTGCAGGTGAAGGGATATTCGCCGTTTCCCCATGCACCCAACGTGGCCGCTGGTTGCTCTCTGAATTCCAACTTCCCCGCCGCGCCCGGTCGGATTTCAGGCACCCCTGTCCTCTCGTCGCACCATCGGCACTCCGGTATCCCGTATCCGAGATTCCGCTATCCAGGCCAATACCGCATTCTCAGCGGAGAATTGAGCAATGATCAGGCGATGCCGCCGGGCCCGGCGTGGCAGGGAACGGTACAGAGATCGCTCCACGGCCCATGACCGACCGAGACTATGCCAGGGCGGTGGGTGGGCCGGCGGCGAACTCGACGTGGCGGGACCTGCGCAGCCGTCGGACGGCCTCGCGCTGGACCTTGCCCGATTCGGTGCGGGGCAGGTCGTCCACGAACTCGACGAACCGCACCAGCTTGGGCGCGGGCAGATGTTTTTCCAGGTGCGCGAAGAGTGCTTCGGCGGTGGCGCGGCTGGCATTCCAGCCGGCGCTGAGCACGACGTACGCCTTGGGTGCCAGTGCCGTGCCCTCGGACACGGGTACCACGGACAGTTCGGCGACGGCGGGGTGCAGCACCAGCACGTGTTCCAGTTCGAGGGGAGCGATCAGCGTCCCGTCCGGTCCCTCGAACACGTCCTTGCGGCGCCCGAGATAGACCAGGGAACCGTCGCTGTCCCACCGGGCCAGGTCACCGGTCCGGTAGAGGCCGCCCGGCGTATGGCTGGTGGCATTATCCTCCGGGTCGAGGTAGCCGCGCATCATGCCGACGGGCTCGTTGGTCAGGTCCAGGCACAGTTCGCCCTCCTGAGCCGGCTCATCGGTACCGGGCCGCACCACCACCAGCTCGTAGCCCGGCAGCGGGTAGCCCATGGATACCGGGTCCGCCGGGGAAGAGGCGGTGACCCCGGCCATGGCGGTGACCTCGGACTGTCCGAAGCCATTGCGGACGGTCACCCCGGCCAGCCTGCGGACCTGTTCGACCACATCACCCATGAGCGGTTCACCGACACTGACGGCGTGCCTCAACCCGGGCAGGCCGTCGGGCAGCCCGGTCCGGATCAGTGCGCGCCAGATGCTGGGCGGCGCACAGAAGCTGGTGACCGTCCCGGTCCCCAGTACCTCCAGCAGCCGCTGCGGGGTCGCGTCGGCGTTGTCCATGGACACCACGGTGGCCTCGGCGTTCCAGGGCCCGAACAGCGAGCTCCACGGGTACTTCGCCCAGGCCGGGGCGGAGACGTTGAGGTGCACATCCCCCGGCTTCAGACCGTTCCAGTACATGCTCGCCAGATGCCCGATCGCGTAGCTGACGTGCGTGTGCACCACCAGCTTCGGCCGTGAGGTGGAGCCGGAGGTGAAGTAGTAGAACAGCGGCTCGTCGGCCTCGGTGGGGCCTTCCGGCACGAAGTCGCCCTCGTGCTCGGCCGAGGTGGCGAAGTCGGCCCAGCCCTCGTGCTCGCCGCCCACGATGATCCTGGTGCGGAGGCCGTCCACGGCGAGCCCCGGCACGATCCGGTGGTCGGCGATCACATGCCGGGCTCCGGCCCTGCCGATCCTGGTGCGCAGTTCCTCGGGCGAGATGGTGATGAAGGCGGGCGCGACAACGGCACGGATCTTGATCAGGGCGAGCATCAGCTCCCACAGCTCGATCCGGTTGTCCATCAGCAGCATCACCACGTCGCCGCGGCGGATGCCCTGCGACAGCAGCCAGCTTGCGGCCCGGTCGGAACGCCGGGAAAGCTCCTGGAAGGTCAGCTCCCCCTGTCCGACGATGCGCAGCGCCACCCGGTCGTTGTCCTGGGCGATCCGGTCGAACCAGTCGGTCGCCCAGTTGAACTGCCGTGGCCGCGGCCACCGGAACGCCTTGCGCGCGGCGTCCTGGTCGTTGGCGTGGTGCAAAAGGAGGTCCCGCGCGGCACGGAACTCCCGGTACGCATCGTCTTGCCCGGACAACTTGTCCCCGATCACTGGAAGGTGTTGGACTCGGCGATCACTGGAAGGTGTGGGGCCCGGCCCGGCGCAGCACGCTGAGGGCTATCACGTCGGCGTCCCTGGAGAAGGAGGTGTGCACGCCCGGCCGGCCGTTGCCGATCTGGGTGAACCAGCACACCCGCTCGGTCGGGATGCCCAGCGCGTACAGGGCCCGGTGCGGCCGGCCGTCGGCCGCGATCACCCGGCGTTCGGCCGGGGTGATGTGCAGCGCCCCGGTGGCAAACATCTCTTCGGTGTCGCCGTGCACGAAGTCGACGGCCATCCGCTCCTCGACCAGCTGCCGCATCAGCGGATCGGTGTTGCGGATCAGGCCGGCGGTCGGGATCCGGGAGTCGATGAGCACGTCGCAGTGCCTGCGCGAGCCCTCGACGGCCGGGGATTCCAGGAAGAACCGGCCCTGCTCGGTGTCGCATCCGTGGACCACGTCCGGCCCTGCCACGTCGAGCACCCTGGCATCGATCAACGCCAGGAACTGCGCGGTGCGTTCCAGCGGCGGGCCGGTGAACAGCGTCGAGGTGCGTGAGACGAACCGGCCGAGGAAGTCGGCCCGATGGGATCGCGGGGTCAGGCCACCGAAGTCCACGGCGTGCCGCAGCACTTCGCGGGAGTCGCGGATGGCGTCCAGCGCGGCCTTGAGCGGACTGTCCACGTTGCCCTGGCCGGCCTCGGTGATGTCGGCGAGCAGAATGCGCCGTACCTCGGCGACCACGTCGGCACCGGAGTCGAACCGTTTGGTGTGCAACGGTCTGGACAGCTGGTCCAGGTCGACCGGTTCCACGTCGGCGAGCTCGTGGCGCAGGACCACCTCGCGCCAGCTCGCCAGGTCCGGGCCGAGTGCGCGGAGCTCGGCGCCGACCGCCTCGGCACGCTCCGGCCCGTGCTGGGTCCTCGCCTGGGTGGTGTAGTACACGTAGTTGATTTCGGCCTGCAGTAAGGACAGCACGTCGCGGTCGAAGTCCAGGGCGGGGTTGCCCCGGTGCACCGCGTTGCGCTCGCGCAGCCGGCCGATGGCGGCCGAGGTGAGGAACTTCGGCGCCGCGCGTTCGGTCACCCCTTTCTGGTTGCGGCCCCGCGAACGGATCGGCAGTCCGCTGCGCGAGCCCGCGACCACCGTGGGCTCATTGCCGCTGGGCACGTAGCACATCGCCCCGTCGCCGTTCACCTTGAACTTTCCGCCTCGGCCGACGGTGAAGGACATCAGGATGTCGTAGAAGGACAGGCCGAGCCCCACGATGCCGACCGAGGTGCCGGGCGGGATCGACCGCAGTTCCAGGTCGGCGGCCGAGTCCCCGCTGAGGTAACAAAGTCCGGACCGGTCCCGTGCGAACCGCGCCAGCTCGGACTGGTGCTCGGACAGCTCCGCCTGGGCGTGCCCGGTGGTGATGACCACGGCGCCGGCGGTCACGGTGCGCTCGTCGTCCGAGGTGGACACCCGGAGTTCGTAGCTGTTGCCGTTCTCCCGCAACGAGGTGACCTTGCCGACCACTTCGACGACCTCGCCGAGCCCGGACATGGCACGTACCACCGCGTCGTACACGTAGCGCAGGTACCGGCCGTAGGCGTACCTCGGTGCGTAGTCGTCATGGTCCAGTCCGGACAGCTCCGGTTCCGGCTGCGTGTGCAGCCACTGCTGGAAGGACAGGCCGGCGCCCGGCCGGCATGGCTCACCGTCAGCGACCCCGGAGAACATACTGATTTCACCGACGACGGTGTTCATCAGGAAGCTGGTCTCCTGGTCGGTTCGCCAGATCCGGCCCGCTCCCAGTTCCACCGCGTCGATCAGCCAGATCCTGACGTTCGGCGGCTCCGTCTCGGCCATCCGATTGGCCGCGATCCGCTCGAACACCGAGATCCCGCGCGGTCCGGTGCCCACGATTGCGACGTCCAGCACGCTATCGGTCAGGTGTTGCACGACCTGTCCCCCTTTCTAGGGCTCGCCTTCAGCGCGCAGCCGCGCCCAGGTCGTCCATGGCCGGCAGGCGTCCGAGCGAGGCGGTGATCAACTCGTCAGACGCCGCCATGTCGGTCATGTTCCCGCTGAGGAACTGCTGGTAGGCCGACAGGTCGAGCAGGCCGTGGCCGCTGAGGTTGAACAGGATGACCCTCTCCCTGCCCTCCTTCTTGGCCTGCAGCGCCTCTTCGATCGCGCCCCGGATGGCGTGCGCCGACTCGGGGGCCGGGATGATGCCCTCCTCATTGGCGAAGGTGAGACCGGCCTCGAACACCGGGCGCTGCGCGTAGGCCACCGCCTCGATCAGCTTCTGGTGGTACATCGCGCTCACCAAGGGAGCGGCGCCGTGGTAGCGCAGGCCGCCGGCGTGGATGCCCGGGGAGACGAAGGTGTGCCCCAGGGTGTACATCTTGGTCATCGGTGTGATGCCGGTGTAGTCGTTGTAGTCCCAGGCGTAACGGCCCTTGGTGAGCTTGGGGCATGCCTCCGGTTCCACCGCGACGAACCGAGTCTCCAGGCCCTCGCGCACCTTCTCGTGGAAGAACGGCAGGCAGATGCCGGAGAAGTTGCTGCCCGCGCCGACCGAGCCGATGACCACATCCGGGAAGTCGCCGATGGCGCGGAACTGCCGGACCGCTTCCTGTCCGATCACGGTCTGGTGCAGCAGGACGTGGTTCTCCCCGCTGCCCACCGAGAGGTTGCAGCGCTCCACCTGGCGCGCATGCTCGAAGGCCTCCGCGTTGGCGATGGACAGGCTGCCGTCGGTGTTCGGATCGCGGGCCAGCGCGGCGCGCCCGGCCTCGGAGTTCTCGTTGGGGCTGGAGATGACCTTGGCCCCGTTCATCTCCATCATGATCCGGCGGTAGGGCTTCTGGTCGTAGCTGACCCGGACCATGTAGACGGTGCACTCAAGGCCGAAGATGCGGCAGGCGACGGCGAGGGCCGAGCCCCACTGGCCGGCGCCGGTGCCGGTGGTCAGGCTGGTGATGCCGGCCTGCTTGTAGTAGTAGGCCTGGGCGAGGGCGGTGTTCAGCTTGTGGCTGCCGGTGGTGTTGGTGCCCTCGTACTTGTAGTAGATGCGGGCCGGGGTGTCGAGCAGCTGCTCCAGCCGGCGTGCCCGGTGGAGCGGGGTCGGCCGCCAGCGCAGGTACTCCTCGCGTACCGGCTGCGGGATCTCGACGAACCGTTCCTGGCCCATGCTCTGCCGGTACATCGACAGCGGGATCTGCGGGGTGACCGAGCCACCGCCCTCGCGGGACTCCGGCCTGGCCTGGCGCAGCTTCGCCGCGTCCTCGACGCCGGTGAGGTCGGACAGCACGTTGTACCAGTGAGTGGGAACGATTTCTTCAGCGGTCAGCGAGGCTTCTGCCGAATTCACCATGCGTTTCCGATCCTCGTTTCTAGGAATTTTCCACGTGCGACTGGACCAGTTTCACGAGATCTTCGACCCGACACAGCGCGGCCTCGAATATCTCGCTGTCACCGACCGTGATGCCACATTCCTTCTCGACCCGTACGACGATTTCAAGAATGGTCAACGAGTCGATTCCGATCTCGCGCAACTCGTCATCAATCTTGATTTCGGCCGGCGCGGACGATCCGAGTACGGCTGCGATGATCTCGCATACCCGGGTGTCAACCTTCACAGGAGACGTCAAGGCAATACCTCTTCCCTGGAGTTCTTCGCTTTTCCCGCTGTTCCGCTAGGCCATGGGCCCCGTCATCACTGCGGTGCGCAGCCCGAGCAGCAGCAGAACCGCCCCGCTCACCCAGGCCAGTCCCACCCGCATCGCCGGCATGGCCAGCAGCCGCCGCGCCAGGCCGACGAGGGTGACCACCACCGCGTACCAGCCGGCGCTGATCATGATCTGCACGGCGGTCAGCGTGACCACGTCGGCGGGCGAACCGCCGCCGACCGGCAGGAACTGTGGGATCAACGCCAGGTAGACGGTAGCCATTTTGGGGTTGGCGGCACTGGTGACCAGCCCCGACCGGTAGGACCGCCACAGGTCGGCGCCGCCGTGCTCGTCAGGCGCCTGTTCCGGCGGCTCGCCGAACTTCCACCGGTTGCGCACCGTCGTCACCGCGAGATAGCAGAGGTAGGCGGCGCCCACCAGCTTGAATGCGGTGAACACCAGCGGAGAGGTCTGGGTCAGTGCGGCCAGCCCGAGGGCGGAGGCCGCCGCCCACATGAGCAGCCCGGTGCTGCTTCCGAGAATGGTCACCAACCCGGCACCGCGTCCAAAGCGGAGCGTCTCGTTCACCAACACCATGAATGACGGCCCCGGTGCGGCCACCATCGCAAAAATCGTCGCGATGAAAACCCAAGTCACCATGGAGTTTCCGCAATATTCATGGTCATTCGACCGGAGAGCACAGTTAACGCTTGTGCATCCAATCGAAACGACCCCCCTTCAAGGTCCGAAATCCCCCGGATCTTGATCACCATCATTGGAACGCTAGCCGCTGGTGATGACCTCAGGCAACAAGCTGGGAAAATAAATTCCTGAGTATGGGAGGAAGTTACGAGGCAGTAAGAATCAATTTTGGTCACCCCGGAGTGCGACCACGAGCCCACCACGTCGGAGTACTGCTGCAGATGGTGCACATTCGGCCATGAACATGCCCTCGCCCGTGGGCCGGAGGCGTGTCCATCACCACACTTCCGCTCCCCGTGGAACCAACCGACGGGAAATGCACTGTAAGCGTGGTGGAGAAGGCCGCGATCGGGCAGAGCCGTGCGGTGGTTGCGCCCGCACCACGCGGGTGGCACCTGTGACGAGCGAAGTGGCCGGAGCATTCCTCTTGAGCCTGCGGAGTCCCGGGCAGGGACATCTCCACGGCGCGCAGGGTCACTGCCCGCTCCGACGTGAGCGGGCGGCGGGACGAAGAACTGCCGGAAAGATGCGGTGGGTTATGAGGTGGACTGGGGCGCGGTCCGCGCCTCCGCCTCTGCATCGCCGGCGGGCCCGGTGGCGTCGGAGTGGTCGTTGCCCGTCGGCTCCTCGGAGGTCAGGTGGAGCCCGACCACGCCGCCGATGATCGCGAGGGTTAAGACCGTGTCCTATGTGGTGGGCGAACACGCAGGTCCCAGCCCCGTGGACCGGGGCAAGCCGGGTTCCGAGATGCACATCCTGCCGGACGCGAACGGACTGCCCCTGGTCGTCGGCATCTCCGCGGCCAACGTCCACGACAGCCGGGCATTGAAGCCGATGGTGGCCGGCCACCAAACGAGACATGACCCCTACCGCGGCCGCCACTTCAAGCCGCAACGCCTCCACGCCGACAAGGCATACGACGTACCCGAGCTGCGCGGCTGGTTACGCGGCAAGTGCATCGGGGTGCGGATCGCGCGCAAAGGCGTCGAGTCCAGCGAACGGCTTGGCCGACGAAGGTGGGTGATAGAGCGCACCATGTCCTGGCTGGCTGGATACCGCCGACTCAGCCCGCGCCACGAACGTAAACCACGCCACTACCTGGCATTTCTCGGTCGCGCCGCCGCCCTCTGCGGCTACAAGCGACTCGTCCGACTCACTACATACGACAACATAGGACACGGTCTCAGTGTCACTTCGTACCGAACGGTGCAGGCCCGGCGGCGGTCGCGCGGCTGGAGACCGGGCCGGCCGAGGAAGCCGGCACCGGCCGACAACTGACCACCGCCTCGCCTTCTCTCGCTCGCGCTCGGGTGCGATCCAGCCGGGTCGTCTCACCGAACGTCCAGTAGCACCTTCCCTTGCGCGCGGCGCTGGTCGAGTTCGAGCAGAGCCTGCGATGCCTGCGCCAGCGGGAAGCGCCGCCCGAGCACGGGCTGAAGCTTGCCAGTCCGCAGGAGCGGCAACAGCGCGGCCCACTGCTCCTGCAGATAGGAAGGCTGCTCCTCCCAGAAGGCACCCCAGCCGACCCCCAAGACGCTGAGGTTGTTGCGCATGAGACTGTCGATCTTGACCTGGGCGACGTCGCCGCCCGTTGAGCCGATGACCAGAAGGCGGCCCTCGCGCGCGAGGCTGCGCAGCGAGCCGTGGACCCGGTCGGCGCCGACCGGGTCCACGACGATGTCAACGCCGCAATTACCGGTCAGCTCCCGCACCGTGTCCTCGTAGGCGTCAGCCAGGACGACCTCGTCGGCGCCGGCGGCCTTTGCCGTATCGACCTTGCCTGGTTCGGACACGACCGCGATCACCCTGGCACCCAGCGCGGCGGCCAACTGCACGGCAGCGGTACCGACGCCGCCGGCGGCCCCGTGCACCAAAACCGTGTCGCCCGGATTCAGCTGCGCCCGGCGCACCAGGCCGAAGTGCATGGTCAGATAGTTCATAGGCAGGGCCGCGCCGGCGTGGAAGGACACGTTGTCGGGGAGCGGGAAGACTGCCGTCAGCGGTGCGGCCACCGTCTCGGCGTACCCGCCGACCCCGGGGAAGGCCGCGACCCGCTGTCCGGCCGTCAGGCCGCTGTCCAAGGGCGCGGACCGAACGATCCCGGCGACCTCGGCGCCCGGGATGAAGGGCAGTGTCCGCTGCAGGTGATACTCACCGCGGCTCTGCAAAACCTCCGGGAACGTCACGCCGGCAACGTGCACGTCGATGACGACCGACTCGGCACCGCCCGTCGGTTCATCGACTTCGGCGACCTCTATCGCGGTGGGGCCCTTCAGGCTCGTGATGGGGGTCGCACGCATGGAGGCTCCTAGGATGGGACAACAGGCTGGTAGGACGCAGTTACTTTTCGCGTCTCGGTACTCTTTGAGAACCACGACCATCGTGGTGCACCAGCCGCACCCTGAGCAATAAGGCACTTTTCGGTGTCTCGGTTCCCTGGAGGTAACGGATGCCCTCGACGGGTAACCAGTCGCAGCAGGACGCGGGCAGGGCCCGCGTCGTCCTCGGCATGGTCGGGGACAAGTGGTCGCTCCTGGTCGTGTGCCGCCTCGATCAGGGGCCGCGCCGTTTCACCGAACTCAAGCGAGCTGTCGACGGGATCAGTCAACGCATGCTCACGGTGACCCTGCGGAGTCTGGAGCGGGACGGCATCGTGACCCGCACCGTCCACAACGTCATGCCGCCGCACGTCACCTACGAGCTCACCGCGATGGGCACAACGCTCTACGAAGCCGCCACGCCCCTCCTGAAGTGGACCACCGAGCACCTGGCGCACATCGACGACGCCCGCGCGGCTTACGACGCTCGCGCCGCTACCCCCGCCCCCGCGTCCGTCACACATCACACCTGACCTTTGACACCTCCCGCTCGCGCGCTGACGACTCCGAGCACACAGCGAATGACCTCCAGGAACTCGCGCGCTGACCTGCGGGTTGACCGCGGTGCTCACCCGGACCAACTCAACCACCCTCGGGCCACCTGAAGAACTCAGTCACAAGTGGCGGTAGAACGTCACGACTGCCCGACCTGTGACGCCCCCGCCTGCCGCACTCGCGGCGGTCTAAGTAGATCCAGGCCATGGTGGGAGAAAGGTCCTCTCAGAGTGGTGCAGCGCGGACCGGGGGCCTCTTCGGCCGGCGACTCGCTGCCCGCCACCGCATCACGGTCGGCGAACATCCTGCGGCGTTCGGCGGCGCATCCGTTCCCGCACCGAGCCGTGGGTGGTCACGGCGCGCAGCGCACGCAGGCGATTCAGGTCGAACATGAAGCGATGCTAATACCCCACCTTCAGAAACCTTCGCTGGCCCTTTCGGACGGCGACTGTTGTGATGGGACATCCCGAAGAAGCGCGTCTCCAGGAGCAATTGGCATGAAGCCCGTACACGTGGCCTTGGCGGTGGTCGTCGCCGCCGTATGGGGTGTGAACTTCGTCGTGATCGACATAGGGTTGCGCGATTTTCCCCCACTTCTCTTCTCGGCGGTGCGCTTCCTTCTCGCCGCGCTGCCGGCGATCTTCTTCGTCGGGCGGCCAAGAGTGGCCTGGCGCTGGGTGATTGCGGTCGGCGTCACGCTCGGCATCATGAAATTCGGAATGCTGTTCATCGGAATGCACGCGGGGCTCCCCCCGGGGCTCGCCTCCCTGGTTCTGCAGGGTCAGGCGGTCTTCACCGTGCTCTTCGCCGCGGTGCTGCTGAAAGAGCGCGCCCGGCGGGCGCAGATCGTCGGCATGGTCATCGCCTCGGTGGGCATCGCGCTGGCCGGACTGGACTCGACGGCCGGCACACTGGCCGGATTCCTGCTGGTGGTGGGCGCGGCGGCCTGCTGGGGCCTGTCGAACATCGCGATGCGGAAGGCCGGGCCGCCGGACACCTTCCGGTTCATGGTCTGGGTGAGCGTCGTGCCGCCGGTCCCGCTCGCGCTCCTCTCCGTGCCCTTCGAAGGCTGGGACGCGGACCTGCGGGCACTGCAGCATCTGCATCTCAGCTCAGTGGGCGCGGCGCTCTATGTGGCCTGGGGGGCAACGCTGTTCGGATTCGCCGCATGGGGGTATCTCCTGCGCACCTATGACGCACCGACCGTCGCCCCCTTCTCGTTGCTCGTCCCGATATTCGGCCTGGCCTCCGCGTGGATTTTCCAGGGCGAGCGCATGACCGTGCTGACATTCTGCGCCACGGCTCTGGTGATCGCCGGCATCACGGTCGGAATGCTGCGCCGCACGAAACGGCCGACGCAGCATGAAATCGACCGCGCGACGGTAACTGCCGCGGCGCCCTGAGGTTTTCACACCGACGCATCGGAAAGCTGCGATGACCGCCTTGCCTCCGGGTGCGCGGATCTCTTGGGCGCCGTTTCGGATACCCCGGCAAACGGCTCGGCGGCATGACTACCTGTCGACTCTTCAGGCATTCGTCAGGTATTCCTCCGGCAGTGCTGCACGGAACACGTCATACGGGGGATTTCCCGCACACATCGTTAATCGAGGGGATTCCACGCATGTCTGCCGAGACGCCCGAACCGCCGGTGCTGCCGGTGCCTCCGGGCCGGCCTGGCCCTGTTCGCGGCCTGCGCGGTGGTCGCCCTTTACCAGTGGCCGCAGCACAGCGGTCACCGTCGCACTGCTCCTGGCCTTCGCGGTGCTGCTCACCCTCGGCGAACTGTGGACTTCCGCGGGCGGCTTCGGCCTGAGCTTCAGCCTCGCCCCGAGTCCGCCCAGGGCCAGTACCAGGGCTTCTACTCGCTGGGGAAGGGCTCGTCCCAGGCGGTCGACTCGATCTGAACCGTTCAACTCGCCCTGGAATAGCAGTTACTGGCGCCATGCAGGTCCGGGACAGCCCCGGGTCGACAAGGGCCAGGATCTCGGCCTCGTCGACCCGGCTCAGGGCTCCAGCTCCGGGCCTCGCTCAGGGCCCCGATCCAGGGCCCCGGCTCAGGCCCCTGATGCAGCCCCGGCCCGGTTCATGCCCCGGCCGCGTCCCGTTCGGAGTGTCGCCCGGGCGCGCGCCGGGTCGGCGCAGTCGAGGGATCGGACCTGGTAGACAGGCGGAATGGAGATCCGCACGATCCGGTACTTCCTCACGGTGGTCGACACCGGGTCCCTCTCGGCGGCGTCGCGCGCCCTGCACGTCGCCCAGCCCTCGCTGTCCCGGCAGGTGCGTCAGCTCGAGACGTCCCTGGGCTGCGAGCTCTTCGTACGGCACCGCGGGCGGCTGCACATCAGCCCGGCCGGAGCCCGCCTGCTGCCCGTCGCCCGCGATCTGGTCACCCGGCACGACCAGGCGGTGGCGATGATGCGCGCCCTCGCCGAGGGGCGCGAGCCGCGTCTGACGGTCGCCTGCACGGTGACCACCATCAATGACGTCCTCGCGCCCCTGGCCGCTGTCTCGCGGCACGCCGTACTCAACCTGATGGAGGTGCCCACCGCGGCCATCGCCGACACCGTCTCCAGCGGGCAGGCGGACCTCGGATTCTCCTCGCATCCGGGGGCGACCGACCTGGAGGCCGACCTCGTCGTGCGCTTCCCGGTGTTCGCACAGGTGCCCGCCGAGCACCCCTGGGCGGGCCGCTCCACCGTGCCGCTGACGGAGCTCGTACGCGAACCTCTCATCGTTCCCACCCTCGCCTACTCCGCGCGCCGGGTGTTCGACGACCATCTGTCGAGGATGGCCGGTCCGTTCGGCCGGCAGTCCGTACAGGAGATGGACCTGCCGCGCGCCGCCCAGGCACTGGCGGCGCGGGGAGAGGGCGTGGCGATCGTCACCGACGAACCGCAGTACGGCCTGCACCCGATAGTGATCACCGGCCCCGCACCGGGCGAACGCGTCGACCTGCCGCTGTTCGCTCTCTGGAACGCCACCCACTACGCCGCGGAACTCATCGGGCGGTGCGTGGCCGAGGTACGCGAATTCTGCCTCCGCACGTTCCCCGACGCGGGCCCTGCCTGACCGGCCTCCCTGCCCGTCTCCGCCGCGCACACTCCGGCCGTCTCCCGCCGCGCACACCCCGGCCGGCTCTAGCGGCGCACACCCCAGCCGCACCCCCCGGCCCGCCCATGCCTGCCCGCCCATACTTGCCCCCCTGCCCACCCATGCCCGTCAGGCATGGCACATAGAGGAAACAGGTCGTGGACAGCCATGGCCGTGCTGCGAAGACTGATACGGCGGAAAGGGCGCCGAGCCCCGTAGCCGAACTCCCCACGCGTTTTCTCCCTATGCACCCTGCCTGACCCATCCACCCCGCCTGCCCTTTTTGCCCTGTTGCCTGCCCGATCCGGCCACGGAGCCGGAGCCGGACCGGCCACCGGGCAGCCGGGTGCGCCGGCACCTCCTGCCGCAGTCGCGTCCCGGCCGTCCGGAGCCGGGAAGGAACCCCGCGCCGACCCAGCATCGGCCCGACACCGAAGGACGGTCCCTATGGCCCTGACCAGCGACGAGCAACTCGGCTCGCCGTCCGACAGCCCGCCGGCCGCGGGCGACCGCTGGTTCTTCGGCCACCCCCGGGGGCTGGTGACGCTCTTCAGCGTCGAGATGTGGGAGCGCTTCAGCTGGTACGCCCTGCAGGCGCTGCTGGTGCTCTATCTGTCCGACACGGCCGGCCACGGCGGACTGGGGATGGAGCAGGGCGCTGCCGCCTCCCTCGTCTCCGCGTACGGCACCCTCGTCTACCTGCTGTCGGTCTTCGGCGGATGGTTCGCGGACCGCCTCATCGGGGGCCGCAGGTCCGTGCTCATCGGTGGCGTGGCGATCGCCTGCGGCCACTACGCCATGGCCGTGCCCACCGCCTGGTCGACCTGGGCCGGACTCGCCCTGATCATCCTGGGCACGGGTTTCCTGAAGCCCAACGCCGCGAACGTGGTCGGCAAGCTCTACCAGCGCGACGACGTCCGACGCGACGCCGGCTTCTCCCTCTATTACATGGGCATCAACATCGGGGCGCTGCTCGGTCAGATCATCGGGGGCTGGCTCGGGCAGGGCTGGGGATACCACTGGGGCTTCTCCTGCGCCGCACTCGGCATGACGCTCGGGCTCGTCCAGTACGTTCTCGGCCGGCGCCATCTGCCGGACCGGGCCGACCGGCCCGACGCGCCGCTCCCGCCGGGCCGGGGCGCACCGCTCGCCCGGCGGGCCGGTGCCGTTGTCCTCGCGCTGGCCGCCGTCGGCTGCGCGCTCGGTCTGACCGGCACGCTGACGCTGCGGGCGGGCATCGACCTGATCTCGGTCGTCTCGGTAGCGGTGCCGGTCCTCTACTTCGTGGTCATGTTCGCCAGCCCCAGGACGGAGCCTCGGGAGAAGACCGCCCTGGCCGCCTACGTGCCGCTGTTCCTGGCGGCCGCGGTCTTCTACGTGATCTTCAACCAGTTCTCCTCGGTGCTGACCCTGTTCGCGGCCGAACGGACGGACTCCAGCCTGTTCGGGTGGCACTTCCCGTCCTCGTGGTTCTTCGCGGTCAACCCCGGCGCCGGGCTGCTCATCGCGCCGCTGCTCGCATCCGTGTGGACCAGGATGGGATCGCGGCAGCCCGCCACCTCACTGAAGTTCGGCGCTTCGCTGCTCCTCGTCGGGGCCTCGTTCCTGCTGATACCGGTGGCCGTGACCCTGACGCAGGGCGACCGCGTGGCAGCGCCCTGGCTGATCCTGGTGTACCTCGCGCAGACCGTGGCGGAACTGCTGCTCGCACCGATCGGCATGGCGGTCACCTCACGTCTCGCGCCGCGGGCCTTCCACGGGCAGACCCTGGCCGTCTGGTTCTGCGCGCCCGCGATGGGCGCGGGCCTCGGCGCCCAGCTCGTCGGGTACTACGGCAAGGTGTCCGACCTCGTGTACTTCGGTGCCACCGGTGCCGTAGCCATCCTCCTCGGCGTCGTCATCGCCGCCGCGACGCCGTGGATCCGCCGACGCGCCGGCGGTCTCGCCTGACCGCGTCCGGTCGACCGCTCGCACCCTCAGCCCCCGAACTCCCAACTACCGAACTCCGCCCCCCCAACTCCCCCAACTCCCCCAACTCCCCCAACTCCCCCAGGAGGAACCCTTGTCCACCCCCACGACCGTGCACGACCGGATCCGGCAGGCGACGGCAGAGCGGGAACCGCGGCTGTGGGACGTCGCCCAGGAGCTGCACCGGCATCCGGAACTCGCCTTCGAGGAGCACCGGTCCGCCGCCCTGCTCAGCAAGGAACTCGAAAGCGAGGGCTTCACCGTCGAGCGGGGCGTGGCCGGTATGGAGACGGCGTTCACCGCTCGTGCGGGGAATGGCAACGGGCCCTGTGTCGCGCTGCTGCTGGAGTACGACGCGCTGCCCGGCATCGGCCACGCGTGCGGCCACAACCTGATCGCCGGCGCCGGGCTGGGCGCCGCTCTGGCCCTTCGCCACGCCATACCGGAGATCGACGGCACCCTGCTCGTGGTCGGCACCCCGGCCGAAGAGGGCGGTGGCGGCAAGGCGATCGAGGTGGAGGCCGGGGTCTTCGACGGCGTGGACGCCGCGCTGATGTTCCACCCCGGGGTGCACAGCTGGTCCTCCGCCCCGCTGACCGCCCAGGTGCAGTACCGCGTCGGCTTCCACGGCCGCGCCGCCCACCCGACCGGCAACCCCACCGAGGGCCGGGACGCCCTCGCCGCGCTCATCCAGCTGTTCCACACCCTGGCCGTCGTGGAGCGTCGGCTGCCCGAGGGGTCCCATATCCAGGGGATCATCACCGAGGGCGGCCAGGCCACGAACATCGTGCCGGAGTACGCGGAGGGCCGCTTCGGGCTCCGCGGGCTCACCGGCACCCGCCTGGACGAGCTGATCGCGGAACTCACCCGCGCCGCCGAGGGCGTCGCCCTGGCCACCGGCACCGGCGTGGACGTGGCGCAGGTCTCCACCCGCTACGCGCACTTCCGCAACAGCGATGTGCTGTCCGAGACCTTCGCCGCGCACCTCTCGCGCGCCGGCATGACGGTGGGCGAGCCCACCCCGGGCGTCTACCTCGGCTCCTCCGACATCGGCAATGTGAGCGTCAAGGTCCCCGCGATCCACCCGTTCGTCGCGATCCTGGGCCCGGACGAGTCCGACCACACCCCACGGTTCGCGGAGGCGGCCGGCGGTCCCGCGGGCCGGAAGGCGATGCTGGCCTCCGCCGAGGCGCTGGCCTGCACCGCCGCAGACGTACTGCTGCGCCCCGAACTCGGCGCCCGCGCCTGGTCGGAGTTGCGGCGCAAGGAAGCCGCGGGTCTCTGACCCGGGTGCTGCAGGCCTGTGACCCGGGTGCCGCGGGCCCGTGACCCGGGTGCCGCGTGACCCGGGTGCCGCGGGCGGCGGGCGGCGGGCTGCGGGCTGCGGGCTGCGCGGGAGATCTGGTCGGCTTCGGCCCCGTCGAAGAGGCCCGGCGGCGCCCGGCCCTCACCCGGAAGCGGTCTCCCTTGAGCTCCTTCCTTCTCTCAGGAGTGATCTTCAGGAAATTGAACCGGAAGCCGTGGGGCAGGAGATCTCAACGATCTTCAACTCAAGGCTGGGAGACAAACGTTCATGGTGACAGCGATACGCCGGGAGCACGCCACCACTCGCCGTCCTCGTTTCCGCTTGCGGCAGTTGACGATTGCCTTCGGTCTCGGCGTCAGCGGTGTCCTCGGCCTCGGACTCGTCCTCAAGGCGCTCTTGCCGGGCTCGGCAATCCGCCCCGGGGCAGTCGCACTTCTCGGCCTGGTGCTCGCCGCCACGGCCCTGGTCATCATCCGGCGCAGAAATCGTGGCCGTGGCCTGCCGCGAGGGGCCGACGACGCGGGTGTTCCAGCTCCCCCGGCCGCCCCCGAACCACTCCGTTTCCGGAGCGAGGAAGACCCGGCAGGCGAGGACGTCTATCTGGCCGACGATCCGGACGTGGACCCGGATGAATTCGAGCGCTTGGTGGCGCTCCTGTGCGAACGCGACGGGTGCCGGGAGGTCCAGGTCGTCGGCGGCGCCCATGACCTGGGTGCCGATGTTCTCGCCGTGACGCCCGGGGGACTGCGTCTCGTCATCCAGTGCAAGCAATACGTCGAAACCAACCGGGTCGGTTCCCAGGAGCTGCAACGCTTCGGCGGGACCTGCTTCACCGTCCATGAGGCCGACATCGCAGTGGTCGTCACCACCAGCACCTTCACCGAGCCCGCCCTTGCCTACGCGGAGCGGAGCGGCATCCGGTGCCTCGACCACGACACGCTGTTCGCCTGGGAAGCAGGCACCGGCCCGGCACCGTGGCAGACCGGCAGCTGATCAAAGCGGCTGATCAAGACGACTCGGTGCGCAGACGACAGGTCGTCTGCGCACCGAGCCAGTTGCGTAAAGGTCCTCGGCTACGCCTCGGCGAGGAGGCTTTCGCGCAGGGTGGCGTAGGTGCGGGTGAGGAGGCGGGAGACATGCATCTGGGACAGGCCCATATGCTCGCCGATCTCGGTCTGTGTCATCTCCGAGCCGAAGCGGAGTTCGAGGAGAGTACGCGCACGCTCGTCCAGCTGGGCCAGGTGCGGCTTGAGGGCATGAAGGTCCTCGGCCAGTGCGAGAGCCGGGTCTTCGTTGCCTATCAGGTCGGCCACGAGCCCGGTCTGCTGCTTGCTGCCGCCGGCTTCGATGGGCCGGTCGAGGGAGCCGGCGTCGTAACCGTTGCAGGCGACCAGCCCCTCGATGACCTCCTCCTCCCCCAGCCCCAGGTGGGCGGCGAAGTCGGCGACCGACGGCTCGGGATTGCCGCGCCCTTCGAGCTCTTCGCGGGCGCGGGCAAGGTCCACGCGCAACTCCTGCAGACGCCGCGGGACGTGTACGGACCAGGTCGTGTCACGGAAGAACCGCTTGATCTCGCCGGTGATGTAGGGGATGGCGAAGGTGGTGAACTCGTTCTCGCGCAACACGTCGAAGCGGTCGATGGCCTTGATCAGGCCGATCGTGCCGACCTGCATGATGTCTTCCATCTCCTGCCCGCGGCTGCGGAAGCGGCGCGCCACATAGCGCACCAGCGACAGGTTCATCTCGATGAGCGTGTTGCGCGCGTACTGGTACTCCGGGGTGCCTTCCTCCAGGTCGGACAACCGCTCGAAGAACAGCTTCGACAGGCGACGCGCGTCCTGCGGGGCGACGCGCTGAGCCTCCTCCACCTGCGGCACAGCCGACCGAGCAGCCTCACATGCGGCGTCCCTGTCCGAGCGATTCACCGAGATATGGGCCTGCGCCGCTGCCATTGCCATGGCTACTCCTCCCTGATCTCCCCGTCATGCCGTCACGCCCTCACCTACCCGATGACCACACGTAAAACTGCCAAGCGGCAACTATTTCCGTGCGGCAACTGTAGTGAAGGCGCCTCGGTGCCCGGCATGCGGCAAACGTCCGCCTTCCATGCAGGCCAGAGGCATGTGGTCACGCCGCAACCGTCTGAGGGCGTCGTGCGCACCTCTCGGCTGACCTCAGCCAGCCGGTGAGGTCGGCGCGGGCGCGGGCCACCCGGGAGCGGACCGTGCCGATGGGACAGCCCACGATCGCCGCGGCATCCGCGTACGGCATTCCGACCAACTGGGTGAGCACGAATGCCTCGCGCCGTTCGCCGTCCAGTGCTTCCAGCAGCTCGCTCAGTGCCAGACCGTCGTCGAAGCCCGGCAGTCCGCTGGGCTGGCGGTGTTCCGCGACCGCCTGCCAGTCGTCGACATCGGCGATGCGCGGACGGGCGGCGGCGGACCGGTAGCGGTCGATCACCACCCGGCGGGCGATCGACAGCAGCCAGGTACGGGCGCAGGAGCGCCCGGCGAACCTCGGCAGGCCGGTGAGGGCGCGGAGAAACGTCTCCTGAGCGAGGTCGTCGGCACTGTTCGTCTCGCCGCTCAGGTGGGCCACGAAGCGCCACACATGGCGGTGGGAGGCGCGTATGAAACGCTCCACGGCATCGGGGTCGCCGTTCCGGGCGGCCAGCGCCAGGGCGGTCAACTGCTCGTCGTCCGCGGCGGTCCGCTTGCCACCGGCCGGATCGAAAAGGGCAGGAATCATCGCCACACGTCCTTCGAAGGGTGCGGGGCGTACCAAGGCATGGCACGGCCTCGTCGGTGAGCGGCATTCCGGAGACTCGCGCGAAGGCCGGTGACGACGTCCAGGGCGACGGTCGACGCGCGCTACGGGCAGGGGCAGGCCGGAGAGCCGCGGGGCAAGGGGCCGGCATGTGGTCCGGCTGCGCCCACGGAGGTACGAGGGCGGCAGCCGCGTGGACACGCCGGTACTCCGCCCGCCACCGGTGCAAGGAACCTTGCAGACAAAAGGCCTTGCAGAACAGGGAAGGGAGTGGGGTTCCCGGGCTCCATCGGCAACAGCGGCAGCAGCGCGTCATTGACGGCAGTGGCGTCCATGACAGCAGTGGCGTCAGTGACGGCGTTGCGGAGTGCCGGGCACTGCCGGGGAGATTCCCGGGCGCTGCCGGGCAGAGTCCCAGGGCAGGCGGGCGGTCAGCAGCAGATGGACGGGTGCGGCGGGCCTCTGCGGGACAGGACGTGGTGCAGGAACACCCCGCGCAGGGGCAGGATGTGACCGCGACCGGCCACCGGACGCGCGGCCGGCTTCCGGCCGGTCCAGCCCAGCGTCGCCAGGGCCAGCATCAGGGGCGCGAACCACACCGCGGCCGCACTGCGGGCGAGCCGGAACGCGGCCGCCTCGCCGCGCCACAGCCACAACCCGCACACCAGCGCGGCCAGCACATGGGCCAGGAACATGCCGAGGGTGCCGTGGCCGGAGTGCACCATCTGCAACTCGCTCATCTCGCCGCGCATGGCACCGATATCACCCACGTGCGCGGTGGAGGCGGCGAGTTCGCCGGCCATACCCGCCAGATGGCTCATGCCCGTCATGTCGCCTCTTGACGCCATTGACACGGATGAGGCGGATGAGGCGGCGGTCTGCAGGTCGAGGCCGGACCGGCACGACTGCGCCAGGCCGAACAGGGAGTGCAGAGCCAGCTGGGCCACGACGGCGGAACCGGTCACGGCGAACCCGCCGCGTTCCCGTCCCGCCGACCACCAGGCCGCCGAGCCCGTTGCCCCGAGTGCGGCGGCGAGAGCCCACGAGGGCAACGGCTGCGCGGACATCAGCGCATGTCCCAGGGTCGCGGTCGTCACGCACACCACCGCGAAGATCGCGGCGCGCGCAGCTCGTGAAACCGACCCGGCAGTCATGTTGGTCATCGTGCCAGCCGGTTCATCCGTACGGGAGGGCGCATGGCGCCTGGGGCCCAGTTGTTGTCCGGATCCGCTAAACCAGCTCAGGGGCGGTCAACTGAGTGGCAGAGCACGAGAGATGGAGGCGGACGTTTCGCCTCCGCCGGCTCCTCCACCCTGCCCGGGCGGGTCTCCTCCGCTCGCCGGGGCTCCTCCACCCTGCCCGGGCGGGTCTCCTCCGCTCGCCGGGGCTCCCCCGCCCTGTGGGTCTCCCCCGCCCTTCGAGCCTCCTCCGCTCGGCCGGTCTCCCCGCCCGGCAGGCTCACCGGGAACTGATGGCCCGGTCCGTACGACTGACTGGGCCCGGCGTCAGGAGAGGCCGGGGCCGGTGTTTCGGGAGGGCTGCGGTGCGGGTGAAGCGTGGGACGGAATCGGGATCCGCTGGGCCCGGCGGCGATACGGCCCGGCCGTGGCATGCGGGCCCGGCGGTGACACTGCTGCTGACGTCCGCGATGGCCTTCTCGATGATGCAGCTCTTCCTGATCGGCGCGCTCGGGCCGCGGCTGGTCGGCGAGCTGGGGATCTCCCGTACGGTGCTGGGCCTGACCACGACGGCCGGCTTCGGCGCGGCGGCCTTGCTGTCCCCGGCGGCGGGGCGCTTGGTGGACCGGGTGGGGCCACGGCGCTGTCTGGTGGCCCTGTTGCTGCTCGCCGCCGTCTCGCTGGCGCTGATCGGGGCCGCCCCGGGGGCAGCGGTGCTGCTGCTGGCGGTGGCGCTCGGCGGTCTGCCGCAGGCCCTGGCCAACCCGGCGACCAACAAGCTGATCCTGGCCGCCGTTCCGGCCGAGCGGCGGGGCGGGGTCACCGGGCTGAAGCAGTCCGGGGTCCAGTTCGGTGCCTTCGTAGCGGGACTTCCGCTGTCGCTGCTGGCCGCGGGGGTGGGCTGGCGTGGTGCGGTGTGGACGGCAGCGGGCACGGCCGCGCTGGCCGCGATGTGGGCCGCCCTCGTGCTGCCGCCCGACGCGGTCGCGGCGGCTCCGGGCAGCCGCCCTCCACGGCCCGTGCGCGGCCTGACGCGGCAGTTGGCCGTTTTCTCCCTGCTGCTCGGCTGCGGTATCGCCTCGGTCAACACCTACCTGACGTTGTTCGGTTCGCAGCGTCTGGGCCTCTCCCCGACCACGGCCGCCGCCCTGGTGGCCGTCCTGGGCGTGGCCGGCATCGGCGGGCGCCTGGGATGGTCGCGGGTGGCAGGGAGGCCGGGACGAGCCGAGGCGCTGCCCGCCGTGCTGGCGGCCGGGGCGGTGGGCGCGGCGCTGCTTCTCGCCGTCGCGGTCCTGGCGCCTCCGCTGGTGTGGGTGGCCGCGATCGCCGTCGGATCGTTCGCGGTGTCGGCGAACGCGGTGTCCATGGTCCTGGTGCTGCAACGAGCGGCGCCGGGGCGTGCCGGGCAGGATTCGGCGCTGGTGTCGGCGGGCTTCTTCGCGGGGTTCGCGGTGGGCCCGCCGTTGTTCGGCGCGCTGGTCTCGGCCGCCGGCTATGGGCCGGGATGGCTGCTGGTGGCAGCCGAGTTCGCCGGGGCCGCAGTGGTTGCCGTGCCACTGTGGTCGCGTCGCCAGGAGGAGGCGGAATGAATACGCCCTCAAAAACGGTGGGTTGGACCGACTCGGAAAAGCGGGGTTGGACCGACTCGGAAACGGCGGAGTGGGCCGGCCAGGCGCTCGCCTCCCTGCTGGAGCGGGTGTCGGTGACGGCCGAAGAGGTCGGTCCGCGCTTCCCGCTGTACGCGGACCGGGACAGCGGCTCGTGGAAGTCCACCTCCCGGGGGTCGTGGACCGGAGGGTTCTGGGCGGGGCTGTTGTGGTTGCGTGGGCTGTCCTCGGGCGACTCGGCACACCGTGCGGCGGCAAGCGACTGCACCCAGCGGTTGCGGTACTGGGTCCGGCAGGACACCGCTACCCGCGGGCTGGTGCTCTGGTACGGCACTGCCCTGGCCGCCGGTCCGGGTGGCGACGAGGCGGCGGTCCGGCTGAGGGAGGAGGCGGCGCGGGTCTGCCTGGCCGCGTACGAGGGCGAGTTGGGGCTGTTGCCGTGGGGCGATGCCTTCGGCGGGCCGCGGCTGCTGGCGCGCGCGGACGGGGTACCGGGTCTCGTGCCGCTGCTGGCCCACGCACCGGGCAGTGGGGGCCGAGGGGGCGGTGGGGGCAGGAGGAGCAGGAGGGGCGCCAAGGGCAGTGGTCGGGCTGCCGCGTACGGCCATCTCGCCCGGCATCTTGAACTCTGCCTTTCCGAGGACCCGCCGCGCCCCGCCTGGCAGGCCCGGCCGCACGGTACGTGGACGGCCTGCTCCGAGCCCGCGCCCGGCTGGAGCCGTACGGCGGCGTGGCTGCTGCTGGGTGCCGCCGATGGGCTCCACTGGCTCGGGGACGACGACCGGCTGCGGGAGGCGGCACGGCGGCTCGCCGCGCTGCGCCTCGCGCCGGGGGCGCGGATCGTCCCTCCGGCTCAGGACGGCTCTCCGCTCGGCCCCGTGGACACCTCCGCCGCGGCGATCGAGGCGGTGGCCGCGCTGAAGCTGGCCACGCTGGCGCGGGCAGCGGGCGACGGGCAGGAAGGCGACCGCCTGGCGGCCCGAGGGCGGCTGGTCCTGCGCCAGTTGACCGAGGCGCACCAGTCGGACTCGGGCGCCTTGCTGGACGGCTGCTACGACGCCGGGCGCGGCCTCGCCACACACCATGAGCTGGTCTGGGGAGACTTCTTCCTCGCCTGGGGGCTGGCGCTACTCACCGGGCTGACGGAGCCGTTCACGATGTGACCGGAGCGGAGGTCACCTCGTGACCCGGGGAAGTCACCTCGTGACCCGCGAACATCACCTCGTGACCGGCGAACGTCACGGCGTGCCGACGGCATTCACGAGGTGCCGTTGTCCTCCCGCAGGACACGCCGGGCCACCGCAGCAATGTGCAGCTCGTCCGGGCCGTCCAGCAGCCGGGCCGCACGGCCCATACGGAACAGCCCCGGCAGCGCGGTGTCCGGCCCGAGGCCTGCCGCGCCGTACACCTGGATCGCGGCGTCGGCGACCTGTTGCAGCATCCGGGCCGCCGCGACCTTGGCGAGCCCGGTCTCCACCCGGGCATCGTCGCCCGCCTCCAGGCGGGCCACCGCCTCGTACACCAGCGGCCTGGTCGTGCGGATCGCCAGCAATGCGTCGAAGACGAGCTGCTGGACGAGCTGGCGGTCGGCCAGTGGGCCGGAGGACTGGCTCCGCGACCGGGCGCGGACACACATCAGGTCAAAGGCCCGTTCGGCCTGTCCGAGCCAGCGCAGACACCGCAGGACGCGGCCGAGTCGCAGCCGCTCCCCGGCGATCCGCAGCGCCTTGCCCCGCTCGCCGACCAGGTGGTCCGAGGGCACGGTGACGCCGTCGAGTTCGATCTCCCACTGGCCGCCAACGCCGAGCACCGGCAGCTCGCGCACCACCCGGAATCCGGGTGGTGACGTGGGCACCAGGACCAGCGACAGGTCGTCGCCGGTCCGGGCCAGCACGGTCACCAGGTCGGCGTCGCCCGCTCCGGTGATGAACCACTTGCGGCCGTGCAGGGTCCACGTCCCGTCGGGGCCGGCTTCGGCGCGGGTCGCGGTCAGCGCGGGGTCGGTGCCGGGCGTGTCGGGCTCGGTCATCGCGTAGCAGGTGCGCAGCTCACCCGCCGCGATGCGCCGCAGAAGGCGCTCGCGAACGGGCTCGGCGGCGTGGCGGCTGAGCATCAGCACATCCAGCAGGGAGCCCGACCCGAGGGCGGCGGGACCGTGGTCGCTCGCCCCCTCCGCCTCGGCCAGATGCGCGTAGCGGGACAGCGGCAGCCCCTGTCCGCCCCACTCCACGGGCAACGGCAGCGCCCACAATCCGGCGTCCTTCGCCTCCGTACGGAGCCTGCGCAACGCGTCGTTGGCTGCCGGTCCGCCAGCGTCGAGCACCGCCTCGGCGGGCATCACCCGCTCCCGTACGAACGCCGCTACGCGCCCGCGCAGCCCGGCGGCCTCGGGCGGACAGTCCGGCAGTCCGAACGGGGCAGGGCCGAGGGCCGCGTCCGCACCCGGAAGCCTGGGGGTGCCCTGCGCACGATCCATTGAGCTCACCGCTTTCCTCCGTATCCACCGGGAACTCGGTGAACCGGCAGTCCGACTTACTGGCCGTGGAGTTGGTCGGCCCCGGTCGTCGTCTGGTTCCCGTATGTCCACGCCCATACGTCCGCGCCCATACGTCCACACCCGTACGTCCACACCCGTACGTCCACACCCGTACGTCCACACCCGTACGTCCACGCCGCACGAGACACGCGGCGCACACTGCCGTCGCCCGAGAGGAACGCCGTGAATGCCGTGAATACCGTGGGAAGCCCCACCGTCATCGGTGCGCACCGGCCGCTGGAGGAGGTGGACATACAGGTCTCGGGGCCTGCCGCACTCACCGCCCCGGCACTGGCCCACCTGCGGTCGCTGGGTGCAAGCGCACCGGAGACCCCGGCGGCGCGGACCGGCCCCGCGTGCTTCACCGCAACCAGCCGTGGACCGGGTGAGGTGACCGCGTACACCGGCTGGGCGGACGTCCTGCCGGAAGCGGACGCCACCGACGAGGCAACCGTCCAGGCGGCCACCGGGATGATGCATGTACACGGCAGACGCGACGGCGCGCCCCGCGGTCTCGCCGTCGACTACGCAGCCACCTGTGCGTCGGTCCTCACCGTGCAGGGCCTGCTCGCCGCGCTCCTCGGCCAGGCGCGAGGCGGAGGCGGTGCCACGGCCGTCGCCACCGGGGCCGACCGGGCAGCACTGCTGGCGGTCTCCCAGTACGCCGCGGCGGCGAACGCGCCCGAGGCGGAAGCGGTCACCCCGGCTCCCGGCGGCCCGCCGTTCACCGCCGCGGGTGGCACCCGTTTCGAGCTGGAGGCGCTGGAGCCCGCCCCCTGGGCCCGGTTCTGGCGCGCCCTCGGCGCGCCCGAGGCGGCGATCCGCGCCGGCTGGCCCGCCTTCCAGTTCCGTTACGCCACCGCCTGCGCACCCCTGCCCGAGGAGCTGCACCGGACTGCGCGCACTGTCTCCTGGACGCGCATACGGGAGGCCGCCGCCGCGTCGGGGGCCGAGGTGTGCGCCCTGCATACGCTGGCCGAGCGGGCGGCGGAGGCGGCCCCTGCCACCGCACCATGGACCCTCGCAACCCTTCCCGGGGCAGGGGCCCCGCCCGCCTCCGGATCCCTGTCGTCCGGCGCCCGCTCCTCCCGTTTGCTTCACGCAGGCGCCCTGCCTTCCGGAGCCCTGTCCTCCAGTGCCCTGTCCTCCTGCGCCCTTCCGCTCTCCGGCCTGACCGTGCTGGAAGCGGGCCGCCGCATCCAGGCCCCGCTCGCCGCCCATCTGCTCGGCCTGCTCGGCGCGGATGTCGTACGGATAGAACCGCCCGGCGGGGACCCGCTGCGCGGCATGCCGCCCTGCGCCTCGGGGGTCTCCGCACGCTGGCTCGCCCTCAACCGTGGCAAGCGCGCCGTGGAGGTCGACATCAAGTCGGCCGCCGGGCAGGCAGAGTTGCGGGAGCTGGCCGCCGACGCGGACGTTTTCCTTCACAACTGGGCTCCGGGCAAAGCGGAACAGTTCGGGCTGGGCGCCGGCCATCTCGCGCCCGTCAACCCGCGCCTGGTGTACGCCTATACCAGCGGCTGGGCGGGCCGCCTGCCCGATGCCCCCATGGGCACCGACTTCATGGTGCAGGCCCGTACTGCCGTCGGCGAAGCGGCCCGGCCGGCCGACGAGCCGCCCGCCCCTTCCCTCATGACCCTGATCGACGTGCTCGGCGGACTCGTCGGCGCCGAGGCCGTGCTCGCCGGTCTGCTGCTCCGTGAGCGCAGCGGGCGCGGCGTACGGGTGGAGTCCTCACTGCTCGGTGCCGCGGAAACGCTCACCGCACCCGCGGTGCGACGGGCCGCGGCGGGCCGGGACCCCCGCCGCCCGGCCGGATTCCGCCGTCCGCCGGCGACCGCCGACGGATGGATGGCGCCGGCCGACGCCTCCTCCCGTATGGCACAAGCCGAGTCGGCGCGCCTGCGAGAGCTGTCATCCGAGCAGGCAGTCGCGGCCCTGCGCGAGCAGGGCGAATCTGCCACCAGCGTCACCACCGACCTCGGCGCTCTTCCTGAGGACCCGTGTCTGCGCGGGGCCTTGACCCGCGATTCCCACGGTTCCCTCGTCGTCCCCTCGCCCTGGAGGTTCGCATGACAGCCCCGCTCCCCTCCCGGTTCCACGATCTGGTCCCCGCCACGCTGCGGCGCGCCTGGGCCGCCGAGGGCCACTGCCCCGACCTGGACCTGTACGCACTGTTCCGGGCCCGCAGGACCGCCGACCCGCACGCCACAGCCGTGATCGACGCCCGAGGCGAGGTCAGTTACGCGGAACTGGACCACCAGGCTCGATGTCTGGCCACCGGGCTCGCCGAGGCAGGCGTCTGTCCCGGGGACGTGGTGGGCGTCCAACTCCCCAACACCGGAGAGGCGGTCGCGGCCGACCTCGCCGTGGCCGCGCTGGGCGCTGTCGTCCTGCCCTTCCCAGTCGGACGGGGCGGGCGGGAGGCCGTGTCGCTGCTCGGCCGCTCCGGGGCCCGCGCGGTCATCGCCGCCTCCGAGCACCGCGGCGCCCAGCATGCACGGGAGCTGGCCGGACTGTCCGGCGAACTTCCCGCCCTGCGTGCCGTGATCGCCGCCGGCCCCGGTCCGGTCCCCGACGGCTGCCTGTCGCTGGCCGATCTGCTGCGCGCCGACGCGACCGCGTTCACTCCCGCGCGCCCCGACCCCGACACGGCGGCACGGATCCTGGTCTCCTCCGGGTCCGAGGCCGAGCCCAAGATGGTGGCGTACTCACACAATGCGCTCGCGGGCGGCCGTGGCAACACGCTCGCGCCGCTGCTCCGCGACGGCATGCGGCCCCGCTGCCTCTTCCTGGTGCCGCTCGCTTCGGCCTTCGGCAGCAGCGGAACCGCCGTCACCCTCGCCCGGCACGGCGGCTCCCTTGTCCTGCTCGACCGCTTCACGCCCGACGCGGCCCTGGAAGCGATCCTCGCCCACCGGCCCACCCACGTACTGGGCGTGCCCACCATGGTGCGCATGATGCTCGACCGGCTGCCCGATGCCCGCGAGACGCCGGCCGGGCTGACCGCCCTGATACTCGGCGGCTCCGCGCTCGACGCGGCCACCCGCGACGAAGCCCGCCGGGCCTTCGGCTGCGCGGTGGTCAACCTCTACGGTTCCGCCGACGGCGTCAACTGCCACGGCGGCCTGACCGGGCAGAGCGCCCGCGATGACCACAGCGCGGCCGGTGACCACCGCACCGTCGAAGACCACGGCTCTCCCGATGGCCACAGCGCCGTCGATGACCACAGCGCTCCCGATGGCCACAGCGCCGTCGATGACCACCGCACCGTCGATGACCACCCGGACGACGGCCCGGGGATCAAGGTCGGCCGCCCCGTCCCCGGCGTGTGTGAGATCCGTATCGCCCCGCTGCCCGGGGGCACCGACGGTGAACCGGGGGAGATCGTCGCGCGCGGCCCGATGACCCCGCTCTGCTACGTCGGCGCACCCGAGCTGAACATGCGGTACCGCACCGCCGACGGCTGGGTCCGTACCGGGGATCTCGGCATGCTGGACGCCGACGGCACCCTGCGGGTCGTCGGCCGCCTGAAGGACATCGTGATCCGCGGCGGTGCGAACATCAGCCCCGCCGAGGTCGAAGGCGAACTCTCCTCCCATCCGGACATCCGCGAGGTGATGTGCGTCGGCGTCCCCGATCCCCTGATGGGCGAACGGCTCGCGGCGTGTGTGGTGCCAAGGGCCGGACGGAAGCCGGGACTTGAGAGCCTGTGCGGCCACCTGGACGCACGTGGCCTGGAACGCCGCAAACACCCGGAGCGTCTGTTGCTGGTGACCGACGAGCTGCCCCTCACCCCGGCGGGTAAGCCCGATCGCGCCGCACTACGGGAGAGGGCGGCCGCCGAGTTCCCCACCGCCCACGCCCAAGCCGGCTGAGGCCAGGAGGGAGGGGCCGCACCCGGCGGCCCCTCCCCCACTCGTACGAGCTCTCGCGCAGGTTCTCGTACGACCTCCCGTACGAGTTTCCCTGCGAGCCTCCGCGCAAGCTCGCGTGCAAGCCGACCGGCCAGGAGCCGGTCAGGACCCGGAGAACGCCTTCTTCATCTGGCCGGCCGCCTTGCGGTAGACCCCGAGCAGGTCGAGGTCCGCGCCCGGATAGTTCACGATGTTCAGCTGCTTGGCGCCCGAGCCGGGCAGCACGGTCCCGGTCGACATGTTCTCGTTGTCCAGCACAAAGGCGGGCTTCTTCGCCGACAGTGCGGACAGCTGGGCCGGTGTGACCGCCTCCGGGCCGTAGGTACCGACCACCTTCGCCCCGGCCAGCCCGGCCACCCACGTCGTGAACTTCTGTGCCGCCACCGCGGGAGCCTTGCCACCGGGCCAGGTGGCCTTCACCTGCTTGGCAAGGGAGGCCCACTCCGCCGTGAACCTGCTGTTCCACTTGGCCGCGGTCCGCTCCGTCCCGAACTTCTTGCCCAGCTTCGTCACCTCGCCCTTGGTGGTCGCGGGCGCGTTGTCCAGATTGACCTCGATCAGCTTCGCCTTGGAGCCCGCGGCTTCCTTGATGCGGCCCGCGAAGGGCTCGAACGAGGCGTAGAGGACGTAATCGGCCCCGGCAACCGCTGCCAGGTCGGACGGCTTCAGGTCGTAGTCGGGCGCATGCCGGACCGAGGCGGGAACCAGGGACTTGACGTTCTTGGCCCCGGCCGCCTTGGCCAGCGCCGCCTCCCAGCTGGAGGTGGCGACCACCACGGGACCGGACGACGCCGACCCCGACTCGCCGGCCCGGTCCGTACCGGCCTTGCCGGAGCCGTCGCCGCAGCCGGTCAGCAGGAGCAGCACCGCACTCAGTGCGGTGACTGCGGCGAGGGGGCGGAAGAGGACGCGGACGTGCGCCATGATGAAGTTCTCCGTTCGGGTATGAGATGAGCGGCAAGGGCGACCGCCCCCGCGGCGAGGACGAGAACCGGACCGGGCGGCAGATCCCAGGCCAGCGAGATCAGGAAGCCGACGACGTTCACGACGACGCCGATGCCGATCGCCCAGAGCGTGATCGACACCAGCGAACGGCCGAGACGGCGGGCGGCCAGGGCCGGCAGCAAGGTCAGCGCGTCCACCAGCAGCGCGCCCGTCAGACGGATGGCACCGGCCACCGCGACCGCCACCAACACCAGCAGCACCACGGTCAGCCGCTGCACCGCCACGCCGGAGGACAACGCCAGCTCCCGGTCGTGCAGCAGCAGCGCCAGATCGCGGCGGCGCCAGAGGAACAGCCCCGGTACGGCCACGGCCAGCACACCCAGCACGACGAGATCGGCCGGCCGCACCGCAAGGATCGACCCCCACAACAGCGCGAACGCCCCATTGGCATTCACCCCGGAGAGCGCCAGCATCAACAAGGCGGCAGCAATGGCCAGGCTCATCAGCAGGCCCATCGCCCCGGACAGGCCCTCGGCGGTGCGGGCCAGCGGCGCCACCCCCGCCCCGGCCAGCGCACACGCCACCAGCGCACACAACACCGGGTCCAGACCCACCAGTTGGCCCACGGCGATGCCCAGCAGCGCCACATGCATCATCGCGAAGCGCACCGGCATGATGTCCAGCCCGACGATCACCACACCGACGACCGGCAGCCCGAAGGCGGCCAGCAGCAGCCCCGCCCCGGCCCGCTGCACCGGGACCAGTTGCCACAGGTCACCGACCTGCCCCCACGCGCTCACGACACCTCCCGCAGCTGTCCGGCGGCCATCTCCAGCGTCCGGTCACAGCGCGCGGCCATGGCCCGGTCGTGGGTCACCACGAGCAGCGTCACCGGCAGCGTGGTCAGCACCTCGGCGGCCTCCTCCTGGCCCGCGAAGTCCAGCGCCGCGGTCGGCTCGTCCGCGAGCAGCACGCCCGCTCCGGCCGCCACGCACCCCACCGCCCGCGCCAGGTGCATACGCTGCAACTGACCACCCGAGAGACTGCCCACCGGCCGGTCCGCCAGGCCGCCCATGCCCAGGCGTTCGGCCGCCCGTTCCGCCTCCGTCAGGTCACCGCTGCTCGCCAGCAACTCCCGTGCGAGCAACGGAAAGCGCCCAGGTGCCGGCCGCTGCGGAATCCACCCGCACGCTCTTCTCCGCCACGCCCACTCGGCAGCGCTGCGGCAGCCCCGGCCACCGACCACGATCTCCCCGTCGACCTGCCGGTGCAGACCGAGCACCGCCCGCAACAGCGTCGTCTTCCCCGACCCGTTCGTGCCGGTCAGAGCAATCCGCTCACCGGCCCCGACCTCCAGATCGACCCCGGTCACCGCTTCCAGGCGGCCATGGCGACACACCACCCCCCGAAGCCGCACCTCAAGGCCGCCCGCACCGCCCGGCTGCCGCTCCGCTGGGGCCCCTGACCTCTCCTCGCTCCGTTCCACAGCCCACTAGTCGGACCAACGGCGTACCGAGTTCCCGCGGGGCCGGTGGCTTTTCTGCCGACGACCTCCCGGGAACGTCCTGCGCACGGCCTGGCCGCCACCTCCTGCCTACGGCCCGTCCCGCCACGACCGGCCTACGGCTCCTCCCGCCACACCGGCGTCCGCCCCTCAACCGCTACGCAACGGCCGAGCAGGTCACCTACATCGACCCCACCGAACTGGTCGAGATCTCTATCCGGACAGTGGCTCCCGCGGGCCCCAACCCGGTGTCCCACTTCGCGGACAGGGAGACGAACACGAAGGTGAACTACCCCGTCTACCGCAGGCTGCGTCTGCAGCAGACCTCCTTCCGGGGCCGGCCGGCGGCGGTGTGGGAGTACGCCTTCCAGGGACGGGAACGCGGCTTTTGCGCCGTCGAACTCGGCTTCGGCCGCGAAGGCGGCCGGGAGTACGACATCTCCGTCTCGGCACCGGAACGGAAGTGGGACACCTACCGCCCCGTCTTCGACAAGGGCAGGGACAGCTTCCTCCCGGCCGGCTCCTGAGCCCCCGGCCGGTTCCTTGCTCATCACCCCCGAACTGGCGGCACAGCTCCCCGCAGATGCCTCAGTCGAGGGGGTGGGACCGCTGACGCCGATCAGGCGGGGCGAAGCTCAGCCCGTTCTCGTCGAGAGCATTGAAGACGGTCACCCGACTCGCTCCGAAGACGAAGCTGAGGTCGACGTTCCGGGCCAGATCCCTGCCGTCCAAGCCTGTCCAGTCGAGCAGTTCGACCCTGGTGAGGGACAGGCCCCGCAGTGCGTGCAGTCCGGGAAGAGGCTCGGTACGCCACCGCAGGTCGAAGCCGGGCCACCGGACCTGGCCGGCGGGGTCGATCGTGTTCCACGTGAGGGAGAGGTCGTCGAACTTCTGGTGATTGATCTCGACCTGCTCGCCCTCGAAGTCGAACAGAACCGGGCAATCACAGAACCACTCGTCGTCCTGACGGTCCCAGACCATCCAGACGCCCGTCAGAGTCCGGCCGGCAAGGCCACGCAAGCGCTGCGCGTGCTCGCGCACAACGTCGCTGCGGCGGTTCAACCACAACGGCTGGTATCCCGCGATGCCAAAATCGAACATCGCGTCATCTTGTCAGAGCTACCTCATGCCGGCTCGACGCGGCAGAGCCGCCCCGGCCAGGGCCGGAAACGCGATCACACCGACCAAGCCGGGAACGAATCCCGGATCGCGTGCTCCCGACTGCAGCAGGGTCGCCAAGAGCTGGGTACCGGCCAGCACCGCCAGCCCGAGGTAGAGCCACCCTGCCCAGACGGGGCCTGCCGACGGTGTCCTGCTTGCGCTGCGTTGGTCCATTGCACACGTATGCCCGGCGCATACCGTTCCAGGCATTGGGGCCAGACTTCAGGCTGCAGGTGCGCCCTCCGCCCTTCCACGGGACATGGGTGCGCAAGTGCCGGATACCGGCTTACTCCCGCTCGCGGCCCGCGGCCCGCGGCCCGCTGCCACTGCCCGCGCCCGCCACCGACGCCTGCGCCTGCGCCTGCGCCGCTCACGCTGATGCCGAACAGGGGCAAACCGGGTAAAAATCACACTATCGAACACAGTGATTCGGAGGAGACACATGAGGGCTTTGACGTGGCATGGCAAGCGCGACGTTCGCATCGACACGGTTCCCGATCCCAAGATCGTGGACCCGACCGACATCATCGTCCGGATCACGTCGACCGGGATCTGCGGGTCTGACCTGCACCTTTACGAGGTGCTCGGGCCGTACCTCGATCCCGGTGACATCCTCGGCCATGAGCCGATGGGCGTCGTCGAGGAGGTCGGGCCGGAGGTCACCGCCGTGTCGGTCGGGGACCGGGTCGTCGTGCCCTTCAACGTCTCCTGCGGCACCTGCTGGATGTGCACCCAAGGGCTTCACTCACAGTGCGAGACGACCCAGGTCACCGAGCGAGGGATGGGCGCCGCGCTCTTCGGCTTCTCCAAGCTCTACGGGCAAGTCCCCGGCGGGCAAGCCGAGTTGCTTCGCGTACCCTTCGGTAACACTCTCCCTGTCAAGGTGCCCCACGGTCCGCCGGACCAGCGTTACGTCTACCTCTCCGACGTCCTCCCGACCGCGTGGCAGTCCGTCGCTTACGCCGACATCCCGCAGGGCGGGACCGTCACGGTCCTGGGGCTGGGCCCGATCGGCGACATGGCCGCCCGCATCGCCCTCCACCAGGGCGCCGCCATGGTCATCGGGGTGGATCTTGTCCCCGAGCGTCTGGAGCGGGCACGCTCCCGGGGTGTGCACGTCCTGGACTTGCAGGAACACGGAAAGAACGTCGGCGAGGAAATCCGCGCCCTCACCCAGGGCCGCGGCACCGACGCCGTCATCGACGCGGTGGGCATGGAGGCACACGGCGCGCCATTGGCCAAGGCAGCCCAGCAGTTCGCCAGTCTGCTGCCCGACGCCCTGGGCGAGAGGCTGATGGGCCGAGCCGGCGTGGACAGCATGGCTGCCATCACCACGGCGGTTGACGTCGTACGCCGCGGCGGCACCATCTCGCTCATCGGTGTCTACGGTGGCGCCGTCGACCCCATGCCGATGCTGACGCTGTTCGACAAGCAGATCCAGCTGCGCATGGGCCAGGCCAACGTCAAGCGATGGGTGCCCGACATCCTCCCGCTCCTCACCGATGCCGACGTCCTCGGTGTCGACGACTTCGCCACCCACACGCTGCCCCTCGAAGAAGGGCCGGAAGCCTACAAGACCTTCCAGGCCAAGGAAGACGGCATGATCAAGACCGTTCTCACGCCCTGAACTGCCAGGTGCCGGCCGGAGCGGCAGCCTTACCAGCCCCGCAAGGCGATGGGCTGAGCTCTTGCAGGTCCCTCTTTCTCCGCCCGATCCCGGCCCGTCCTGGTCCCGCACCGGGGCGCCTCACCTTTCTCATTCGATGAAGGAGCCCTGAAGTGGCAGGCGACAACCGAGCCGACCAGAACCCGGTCACGAAGCATCCTCAGCCGGAGTTCGAGCAGCAAGACCAGGCCCACCCGGGCTGGACCGGGCCCATGGACCCTCCCCCGACCACGGGGAGGACTCCTACCGGGGCAGCGGCCTTCTGGAAGGGCGCAAGGCCGTGGTGACCGGCGGGGACTCCGGTATCGGGCGGGCCGTCTGCCTGGCCTTCGCACGCGAGGGCGCGGACGTCCTGTTCACCTATCTGCCGGAAGAAGGCACGGAAGCTCGTGAGACCTCCCGCCACGTCGAGGAGGCCGGGCGTACCGCGGTGGCGGTGCCCTGCGACGTCCGCGAGGAACAGCAGTGCGAACGGTTGATCGAACGCGCGGTGACGGAGTTCGGCAGGATCGACATCCTCGTCAACAACGCCGCTTACCAGATGTCGCAGCCCGACGGCATCAGCGCCATCACCACCGAACAGTTCGACCGCGTGGTCCGCACCAATCTCTACGGCATGTTCTGGCTTTCGAAGAAGGCCCTGCCGCACATTCCGCACGGCGGTTCGATCATCAACTCCGCCTCTGTGCAGGCCTACAAGCCCAGCCCGCACCTGCTCGACTATGCGATGACCAAGGGCGCCATCGTCACCTTTACCCAGGGGCTCGCCCAGATGCTGGCCTCCGACGGTATCCGCGTCAACGCGGTCGCCCCCGGGCCGGTGTGGACTCCTCTGATCCCGGCGACGCTCCCGGACACCACCACCTTCGGCAAGCAATCACCCCTGGGACGGCCGGCTCAGCCCGCGGAGATGGCTCCGGCCTACGTCTTTCTCGCCTCACCGCAGGCGAGCTACATCACGGCGGAGATCCTCAATGCCACCGGCGGTACACCGCTTCCTTAGGGAGCCGGTGCCCCGGGCACGGCGAGCTCGCTGCCCTCGCCGTCTCCACCTGCCACAGCGGGCCGGCTTCGCGATCTCATGTCACAGTACGAAAGTCGGCCGCGCCTGAGCCGGCCGCGGCTCGGGCTCTCCGTTGCAGCCAAGGAGTTCTCGTATGAATGAGCTGACCACTCCGCCGGCCGCCGGTCTCGCCAGCCCCGCTGACCTGGACCTGGACCTGGACCTCGACCTGGACGAGGATTCAGGTCTCAGGCCCGGGCAGGCCCGGCGCGAAACCGCGCAACGGTTCGTGTCCACCGTCGCGGACATCGCCTCCGGGGCCCTGGAATTCCCGCTGCCCGGCTCCGGGCACACAGTGCAACGCCTCGCCGCCCTGCGGGCCGTCGCGCAGCGTGATCTCTGCCTGGCACGACTCGTCGAGGGGCATGTCGACGCCACCGCGATCCTCGCGGAACTACGCGGTCCCACTCCTGGGCCGGCGGAACGGTGGGGAGTATGGGCGGCGGAACCGCCCGGCGAAGGTGTCACCGCGACCCGCACCGAAGCGGGCTGGCGCCTGGCGGGCCTCAAGCGGTACTGCTCGGGCGCACACAGCTGCACCCATGCCTTGATCACGGCCACCGCCGAAGACGGCCGCCGGCTGTTCGCCGTCCGCACCGGCGGCCCCGGCTGCCAACCCGTGCCGGGAACCTGGCAGGCCATCGGTATGGCCGGCAGCGACACCCCCGACGTGCGGATCACGGATCTGCCTGCCGTACCCGTGGGAGGCGTGGAGGACTACGTACGGCGCCCGGGCTTTCAGCACGGCGGTATAGGCGTGGCAGCCTGCTGGTACGGCGGAGCCCTCGCGGTCACCGAACCGCTGCGGAGCGCCGCGCACCGCAACCCGCATCCCCACACCGACGCTCACCTCGGCGCTGTCGATATGCACCTCCACGCCGCGGGCGCGCTCCTGGAACGGACGGCAGCCGAGATCGACCAGGATCCGCACGACAACAGCGGAGCGGCCAGGCTGCGCAGTCTCCGCGTGCGCGCCTTCGTCGAACAGGCGTGCAGCGCCACGCTGTCCCACGTGGGCCGGGCCACGGGCGCCGGGCCCCTGTGCCACGACCTGCGCCATGCGCGCAACGTCGCCGATCTGAGCGTCTATCTCCTCCAGCACCATGCCGAACGCGACCTCGCAGAGCTCGGTCGCCTGATCACCCGCCCGGAGGTCGGCCGATGACGACACCGGGCCAGGAGGAGCCGGCCGCCGACCCGATCCAGGCCCGCGGAACCGATGAGAGCGAGTGGCGGAACTGGGCCGGGTGGGACGCGCTGCCGGAGTTCACGCTGCCGTCCACGGGCCGTGCCGTCGTGGTCGCTGCGCACCCGGATGACGAGGTGCTGGGGTTCGGCGGCTCCCTCAGCCTGCTGGCAGCCGCCGGGATGGACCTGACGGTCGTCAGCGTGACCGATGGAGAACGCTCTCACCCGCACAGCCGAGTGGAGACCCCTGAGTCCCTGGCGCGCATACGTGCCAAGGAAGCCCGCGCCGCGCTGGCCGAGTTGGGCGCCGCCGATGCGGAGATCATCCGGCTGCACGTGCCGGACACCGGCGTCGCGGCCCATGAAGACCGCCTCCGCACCAGGCTGGCCGAGGTGATGGCGGGGGCAGCTCTTTGCGCCGCGCCCTGGACGGGTGACATCCACGCCGACCACGAGGCCGCGGGCCGTGCGGCGCTCGCCGCCTCGGGCGCGGCCGGGGTGCCCTGCCTGCACTACCCCGTCTGGATGTGGCACTGGGCGCGGCCCGATGACCCCCGTGTGCCCTGGGAGACGGCCGCCCGCATCCTCCTCCCGCCCACCGTGCTGGCCCGCAAGACCTCGGCGATCAGTCGCTTCACCAGCCAGATCAGCCCGCTGGGGCCCGAGCCGGGCGATGCCGCGATCCTGCCACCGGAGGAGATCGCCCATCATCTGCGGGCTGCGGAGGTGGTCTTCCGGTGAGCACCCCCGCCTCGTATTTCGAGACGATGTACCGGCACTCGCCCGACCCATGGCATCTGGCCGAGCGGTGGTACGAGCACCGCAAGTACGACCTCACCCTCGCTTCCCTCCCTCAGCCGCGCTACCGCCGCGCTTTCGAACCGGCCTGCTCCGTGGGGGAATTGACACTGCGGCTCGCCGAACGGTGTGATGCGCTGCTCGCGTGTGACCGCGTCGCCTCCGCCGCCGACACGGCGGCACGCCGGACCGCCGGCCACCCTCACGTAAGGATTGAACAGCGCACTCTTCCCGAGCAGTGGCCCGACGGGTCCTTCGACCTCATTGTCCTGTCCGAGCTGCTCTACTACTTCGACGCCGCGACGCTGGACGATCTGCTGCGTCGCGCGGTCACCGCCCTCGAACCCGGTGGCACCCTTCTCACCGTCCACTGGAACCACCCGGCGGACGCACACCTGGCCACCGGAGCGGAGCTCGCTCCCGTCCTCGCAAGGGTTCCCGGTCTGGCCCTGACCGCCGACCACCGCGAGGACGACTTCGTTCTTCAGACCTTCGGCCGTATCGGCCCGGGCCGGAGCCGGCCCCTGTCGCCGGCGCGGAGAGAAGGGCTGACATGAACCCGGAGGCGATAGCGGTAGTCATCCCCGCGCACAACGAGGAGTCTCTTCTGCCTCGCGCGCTCGCCGCGGTGAACGCTGCCGCACGCCACCCCGCGCTGGCCGGCCTGCAGGTGATGACCGTGGTGGCGGCCGATGCCTGCGGGGACGACACGGCGAAGGTGGCCGGCGCGGCGGGTGCCGGCGTGCTGTACCTGGGATCCCGCAATCCCGGCAAAGCCCGTGCCGCCGCCGCGCAGCACGCCCTTGCCGCGCTGGGAACCCCCGCTTCCGCCACATGGATTGCCTCCACCGACGCCGACAGTGCCGTGCCGCCCGACTGGCTCGCGTTCCAGCTCGACCAGGCACGCGCCGGATGGGACGCGGTGGTCGGTACGGTCACCGTGACCCAGTGGCCGCCGGTCCGCCGGCTCGCAGACCGTTACCACGAGGTGTACTACGCCTCTCGCCCCCCTCACGGTGCGCTCTGGCGCCACCCACACGTCCACGGTGCCAACCTCGGAGTGGCCGCCGAGGCCTATCAGGAGGCCGGAGGGTTCCCCGCCCTCCCCGTGGGCGAGGATCACGCCCTCGTCCGCACACTCGAACGCAACGGACATCGCGTGCTGCGCACCCCGGACTGTCCGGTGGAGACCTCGAGCCGATTGCGCCCCCGGGCTGCGGGAGGCTTCGGTGACCGCCTGGCCCAATTGGCAGCGGAAGAAGGAGCGCTGCACTGACCGCAAAGGTGCTGCATTGGCAGGGTTCCGCTGCCGGGCGCAGCCCGCTGCTCCCATCGGGGCGCACATGGCTGCGCCGGGCAGCACTCTCCGCAGGCCGGGCAGTTGTCTCCGCAAGACCGGGCTGCTGTCAGGCGTCAGCGGCCGACGGCCCGGCGCAGTTGGTCCTTGTTCATGGTGGAGCGGCCCTCGACGTTCTTCTTCTTGGCCTCTTCGTAGAGCTGGTCCTTGGTCGGGCCGCCGGGCCCGCGGTGGGAGCGTTCCCCGCCGCGTTGCGGAGCGGATTTCGGGTCGCGGAGGGAGGCCTTGGAGGCGGTCCTGGCTTCGCCGGAGCGGGCGCGTTCCTTGTTCACCGTGCGGGCGGCGATCTCCTTGGCCCGCTTCTGCGAGGTGCCACGCTCCTCGGCCTGTTCCTTGATGTGCTCGTACTGCCGTTCACGCTTCTTGCTTGATCCTGCAGGCACGACTGCTCATCCTTTCCTCGGTTCGCCTTCCCGGCGGCTCTGCCGTGGGCAATACCAGTCCACGTCCGGTGGGCACGCACCGCCACCCGGGCGGCGCCGGCCGTCGTGGAAAAATTTCGTCGGCGCTGTCGTGGACCCTGATGCACGCCCTCACGAGCGGCTGGGGGCAGGCGGCGGGGACTGCGCCAGAATGCGGTCGGCGGCGGCGAGGGCGTCGTTGATCCGTGTGGTCGCTGTGGCCACGCACAGGGTGTACGACACATCGTCCAGCCGGGTGGCGGACTTGAGGGTCGACCTCTCCTCGTGAGCCAACCGCGCATCGGCATACCGGCTCAGCAGGGTCCGCACGTCCTTGGGGTCGGGCATCAGCATGCTCCGGGCTCCTTATCAAGTCCTCTCAGGATCAAGTCTTCTCAGGGTGTTTCCTCGAAGGCGGCAGACATGCCTCCGGCGGACGTTCCACGACGGGCGGACCGGTCCGATCCCTCTGGTGGCCGGTGACCCCCACGGCTCCCGTCGCCACCGCGCCGTCGCCACAGCCCCATAACCACGGCCCCCGTCGCCACGGCCTACGACGCCCATGCTCCGACGCCCCTGCTCCGACGCCCGTCAAGAGGCCCACCGGCCGGTACCGCTCTAGGCTTGTCACTCGGCGGCTATGTCTCGTCGGCACCCAGGAGGCTCGTATGGCCGTGCGGCACCGGCTGATCAGGAAGCCCCCCGAGGACGTGTGGGCGGTCCTGTCCGACGCGTCGCTCTTCAGCGACTGGGTGGTGGGCCCGTCGGCAACGACCGAGAAGTCCGGTGACTGGCCGCAGTGCGGCTCCACGCTGGAATACACCCTGCGAGTGGGGCCGTGGTCGGTCTCCGGCGAGACCATCGTGCGTCGTCACGAACCACCACGGCAGCTCGAGCTGGAGGTCGACAGTGGGTGGCTGGGCACAGCAAGGATCGCCATCGAGATCCGCGCCTGGGGAGAGAACACTCTGGTGATCTTCGATGAGCACCCGCTGCGTGGCCCCGGCGGGCTGCTGCACAACAGCGCGCTCGACGCCGTCCTGCAGCTGCGCAACCGCAGCATGCTCGATCGCCTCGCCAAGACCGCCGCGGCCCCGGAGCGAGTCGCCAGGAAACGTACCTGAGGCCGGCGAGCCGAACGTCCGGCTGACGTTCCTGGGCGAAGTGAAGGGAAAGCGAAGGGAAGATGCCGGACGCAGTGGTCATCGGCGCGGGGCCCATCGGACTCGTCGCGGCAAATCTTCTCGCCTACGCCGACTGGTCGCCTGTACCTGGCCTCCGCCGGCGCCCACCCCGGAGGAGGGGTCCACGGGGTGCCCGGCGCACGCGCCGCCTCGGGTCGCGCGGACGGGGGCCGCGTCGTAGACAGGAGGCATGAACGACAACGAGACCTTCCACCCGGGTGAGATCGTGCCCGCCAGCGGCATCTACGAATGCAACTGCGGCCAGGGCCACCATTGGAGCACCGACGTGAAAGGTCACCGTTTCCCGCCCACGCCCGAGGGGTGCTCCGGCAGCGCCTGGACGCTCAAGGACCCGGCACACCCGGCCACCTGACGCCCGCCGATGCCTTCCCGCGTCGCCCGACGTCGACCGGCGTCGTCCCGCGTCGCCCGGCGTCGTCCGAAGGCTTCCGCGCACGACCGAAGGAGGGCCGGATGCCTGAGCTGCCCGATGTGGAGGCCTTCCGCAAGATTCTCGACTCCTGTGCGCGGGGTGCCTGCCTGCGGCGGATCGATGTGTACGACGCGGGTGTACTGCACGGCGTGAGCGCCCGGCGGCTGCGGCGCTCATTGGAGGGGCGGCGCATCACCGAGCCCGAGCGGCAGGGAAAATGGCTCTTGGCCCCCACCGAGGGAGGCCCGACCCTGATGCTGCACTTCGGCATGACCGGGCAGCTCGTCTGCTGTCAGCCGGCCGAGCCGCTGCATCCGCACGACCGTGTCACTTTCACCCTCGCCGACGACCGGCAGCTGCGCTACCGCGATCAGCGCAAACTCAAGGGTCTGTGGCTGGCCGACGCCGCCCCCGCCGTGGCGCGCATGATGAAGGATCAGGGCCCCGATGCGCTGACGGTCGACCGCCCCGGGTTCGGCGAGGCCCTGTCCGGTCGGCGTGGCGGTATCAAGTCGGCGCTCCTCAACCAGTCGGTGCTGGCCGGCCTCGGCAATTTGCTGGCGGACGAGATCCTGTGGCGTGCGAAGCTGCACCCCGCCAGGGTCGTCGGCTCGCTGACCACCCAGGAGCTGGACCGGATGTACACGACCTTGCGACGGACACTGCGCTCGGCGGTGGCGGCCGGCCGGGTGCCACCACGCAGGACGTGGCTCACCGGCCACCGTGACGATGCCGATCCCGTCTGCCCCCGCTGCCGCGAACGGCTCTGCAGCGGACGCTGGGCCGGCCGGCACACAGTGTGGTGCCCTCGGTGTCAGCAGGCACCGGTCTGAGCAGCAAGACACCGGCCCGGTCGGCCGTCATCGGTGTGATGAGCGGGCTGTCGGCCGCCGCGCCGGCCGCGCATCCGGATCGGGTCATGTTCACGTCGGTGAGCTGTCGGTCGGACTATGGTCGGACACATGGCACTGTCGTTGCGAGAACGAGAGCAGTTTCTGGCGGAACCTCACATCGGTGCGTTGTCGGTGGTCGAGCGGCCGGACCGCGCACCGCTGACGGTACCCATCTGGTACCACTACACGCCGGGCGGCGAACTGTGGGTGCGTACCGGGCCCGATTCCCGGAAAGCGCGGGCAATCCGGTCCGCAGGGCGCTTCAGTCTGATGGTGCAGCGGACCGAACCGACCGTGCGCTACGTGTCGGTGGAGGGACCGGTCACCAGGACGGAATCAGACAGCCGCGAGCGATCCTGGGAGATGGCCGCGCGGTACCTCCCACAGGACAAGGTCGCCGACTTCGTGGAGTACGACCGCACCGAGCTCGGTGAGCACGTCGTCATCTGCATGCAGCCGGAGCACTGGGTGTCGGCCGACATGGGATCCGTCTGATCACCATCGGCTCCCCACCTGGCCCGGCCCGGCCCCATCGACGCTGAAGCACGCCGCGTTGTGTGAGGGTCTGGCTGCAGACCTGTCCCCACGAGGAGTCGGGGATCGATGCGGCCTGGATCCATGAGCAGCGCGGCTCCTCCGCCACTGCGGAAGGCGCCCTCCGGTGGCGGGAGTTCATCGAAGCCGCGAGTCAACGGCCGGACCTGCTGTTCTGCCGTATCGGCCCGCTCCGGGACGGGGATCGTCGGCTTTCTCTGCGGCCGACGGGACGAGGTGAGCACCCTCGGGCCGATGTATCTGCTCGACGAAGTCCAGGGGCAAGGTGTCGGAAGCCGAATGATGACCGCGTTCCTCGCCTGGGCGGGAGGTGCACCCATGCGTCTGTGGGTCACCGAATACAATGAGCGAGCGGTCCGCTTCTACGAGCGCTACGGATTCCGGACCACAGGCGAGCGAGAGCTCTGGCGAGGAAAACTGCCGAATGTGCGCATGACTCGCGCCGCCGAGTCGAAGTCCAGCGACCGGCTCAGCGGCATCACACGGGACCAGCTCACCTGATGAGTGCTTGAGCCCACCCTCCTGCGCATCGATCGAACCTTCCGGCGCACCTCTCCCTCACGCCCTGCAACCAGAGACGTTCAGGAGGACTGGACTGTCCGGCCGCTGTCGGCCGGACAGCGGGGAGGGAAGTGCTGTGACCGGGTCGGGAGTCGAGGAGCCTGCGTGGAAGGCCGAGGGGACTGTGCGGGAGGTCGAGGGGACTGTGCGGGAGGTCGAGGGGCGCGGTGGAGCCCGGTGGGCGCTGGTCTCGGTCGCGTTGGGTGTCTTCTGTATCCAGCTCGACTCCTTCGCCCTGAACCTGGCCCTGTCACACATCAAGGCGGAACTCGACGTATCCACCGGGCAGTTACAGTGGGTGGTCAGCGCCTACCTGCTGTCGTGCGGCACGCTGATGCTGGGCGCGGGCCGCATGAGCGACCTGTTCGGCCGACGCCGTCTGCTGATCGTGGGGCTGACGCTGTTCGGTCTGGCGTCGTTGTGGTGTGCGCTGGCACCCTCGCTGCCGGTGCTGGTGACGGCCCGCATGGTGCAGGGCGCGGGCGGCGCGTTGATCATGCCGGCCGGGCTGGCACTGCTGACGAACGTGTTCCCGCCCGCCGTGCGCGGCCGGGCCATGGGGCGTGCTCTGGGCATCGGCGGACTGGCCACCGCCTGCGGCCCGTTCGTCGGCGGTGCCCTGACCGACATGGTGTCCTGGCGGGCGGTGTTCTGGCTCAATGTGCCGCTGGGTGTGGTGGCTGCCCTCTGTGCCCGCCGGGCCCAGGAATCGCGGGACACCACGGCGTCCGGGCACATCGACTGGCCGGGGCTGGCAACCGGTTCCGCCGCCCTCGCGGCCCTGGCCGTCGTCATCGACCGCGGCCCGGTGTGGGGCTGGGTGTCCCCCGCCGGCGTCGGCACACTGTGCCTGGCGGCGCTGGCGCCGGCGGCCTTCGTACGGATCGAACTCCGCACGGCCGAGCCGCTGATCGCCCCCGCGCTCTTCCGTAATGGCGCCTTCGTGGCGTTGACGGCGGCGGGCGCGGTGGCCAATGCCGCGACCGTGGTGTTCCTCTTCGTCGTGCCGCTCTCGCTCCAAGGGGGCTGGCGGCTCACGCCGTTGGTGGCGGGAGTGGCTTTCCTCGGCCCCGCGGTGGCCATGGCGGCCGGGGGGCCGTTCGCGGGCCGGGTCACCGGCGCGCGCGCCGTACCGGTCATGGCGATGAGTCTGGGGGCAGCCGCGGTGGTGCTGCTGGGCGCGGCGCTCATCTCCGGGCTGCCGCCGTATCTCGTGGCGGTCACCGGCGGCGGGGCGGCGCTGGGTGTCGGCAACGCCCTGACGCTGACCGCCACCCAGGGGGTCATCCGGCCCGAGCGCGCCGGTGAGGCCTCCGGGCTGACCAAGACTGTCATCACCGTCGCGGCCGGGCTGGGCGTGGTCGCCACAGGCCCGGCTGTCGACACCGGCGGCACCGCGACAGCCGGCGGCAACGGGCCGCTGGCCGTGGCAGGAGCCGGCTGCCTGGCGGCCTGCCTTCTGCTGGCTCTGTGGGGCTGGGTCCGGCGCGGCCCGCGCGCTCGGCGGCCGGGAGAACCGGTGCCGTCGGCGGCGACGAAGGGCGGAGTGCGCTGACACCGGCGGCCCCAGTCCGGGCTCGGACGCCCACGCCCACGCCCGCGCCCATGCCCCCATGCCGTGAGGCGTCCGCCCCGCCCTCGGTGGAGGACACGGCGGACGGCACGACCAGGTCAGCGCGGACAGTTGGCGACCTTGTCCGGCAGCTTCCCCCCGACCAGATACCTGTCGACGGCCCGGTCGGTGCACGTGGACGGATTCTCCGAGGGGGCGTAGGCCGCGTGCCCATGGCCCTTGCGTACCAGCAGCGAGCTGTGGGCCAACTGCCGTTGCACCGCCTGCGCGTTGGACAGCGGAGTCTGCTTGTCGTCGGTGTACGACACGAGCAGCACCGGCGGCGCCCCGGATGCCTTGACGGGCTCGGCCGCACCGGTGGGAGCGACCGGCCACGTCGCGCAGTCGATCATCTGCCAGGCGAAGGAACGCCCGAACAGCGGCGACTGCTTGGCGAACTCGTCGGCGGTGTCGAGCATCGCCTTGGGGGACTTCGGCGCGGACGGGGAGTCCAGGCACAGCACCGCCGGCATGCTCGCGGACTCGTCCTCCTCGGCCTGCTCCTCCTGCGGCGTCGGCTTCTCGCCACCGCTCTCGCCGGCCGTCTCCTTGTCGAAGCGCTCGAAGGCGGCCCCGTCCCCGTGCAGGGCGGCGACCAGCGCCTTGGTCAGCGGCTTCCAGCTCGCTTCGTCCGTCACCGCCGTGTTCAGGTACATGGAGAGGGTGTCGTCGGTGAATTCCTCGCCGTCTACCCCTCGCAGTGGCTTCCGCTCCAGCTTCTTGGCGAACCCGGTGACCCGTCGCACGATCTGACCGGAGGTGGCTCCCAGGCGGTCGTCCCCGCGCGCGACGAGGTCGCGGGCGTAGCGACGCATCGCGTCATCGGAGGTCTTGACGTCGAGTCGGGCAACCTGCTGCATGTCGGCCGCGGGGTTGACGACACTGTCGAGCACCATCCGGCCCACCTTGCCGGGAAACAGCTTCATGTACTGCTGGCCGAGGAAGGTGCCGTAGGAGAAGCCGGTGTAGTTCAACTTGGCATCGCCCAGGACCGTACGCAGCACATCCAGGTCGCGCGCGACGCTCACACTGTCCATGTGCGCGAAAACGGCACCGCTCGCCCTCTGGCAGGCCTGGCCGCGCTTGGCCGCGTCGGCGAACGCCTTCTCGGCCTGCGCCTCGGTACGCGGCGGGTTCTCGGGCTGCTGCGGCACGCCGTCGGGGCACTTGATCTGCCCGGAATCGGCTATGCCCCGAGGGTCGAAGCCGACCAGGTCGTAGCGGGCCCGGGCCTGGGTGCCGGCCTGCCAGTTTCCGTCGGCCACGTCAGCCGCGCCGCCCGCGCCGGGCCCGCCGGGGTTGTAGAGCAGTGACCCCAGCCGATGGCTGTGGTCCTTTGCCCGCACCCGCGACACCCGCAGCTTGACGGTCTTCCCGTCCGGGGCGGCGTAGTCCACAGGCACTGTCACCCAGCCGCACTCCGCGCCGGGCACGGCCTTGGGGGTGACGTCCGCACCACAGGCCGCCCACTGGATCTTCTGCTGTGTGAAACGCGCGGGCAGCGCCGGGACGGATGTGTTCTTGCCCTTGGCACTGTCGGGCTGGGACGCCGCGGCGCCACCGACGGCGCAGACCGTCACCACCAAGGTGGTGCCGGCCAGCGCACCGGCCGTCAAGGCCATGGACTTGCGGGGGATGGGCATCGCCGTTCTCGCTCTCTCGCTGGTCCCGGGAAGGATGCGCACAGGCGTCACGGCCGCGCTATCGGCCCCGTCACAATCGCGCGTGCGGCATACGCAGCGTCGACGGGGGGCCACGCATCGCCATCGAACCGGGTGACACTCGCCACGCCTGATCACTCGGCGGATTCAGCGCCCCACACAGCGTGCTCTTGGCCGTGGCGGCGATTGCCATGTTGTCCCCGGGCCCCCCGGCCCCAGTCCCCCGGGCCCCCAGTCCCCCGGCCCCCGGGTCCTCGGCTCCCACCGCTCCTACGGCGTCCGGCGTCGTCCGCCGCCTGTCAGGCGACGGCGGGTGTGTAGTGGCCCGCGTCACCGCCTTCGAGGGCGCGGCTGGAGGTGCCGTCGATGCCCACCGGGGCGTCCCCGGCAACGGTCACCCGGTGCAGCAGGCGCGGAAGGTCTCCGTAGTCGTCGGGCGCGTAGTGCTGGGTGCTGCGGTTGTCGAAGAGGACCAGGTCACCCGGTGCCCAGGTGACCCGGACGATGTTCTCCGGGCGCGTCACATAGGACTGAAAGATGCACAGCAGGTCCCGGGACTCGGAGGGGTTCAGGCCTTCGATGGTCTGCGCGAAGCCGCCGATGAACAGGCCGCGCTCCCCCGTCTCGGGATGCACGCGGACCACGGGGTGTGCGGTGCGGTACGTGCGCGAGACGAACTGCTTGCGGTGCTGGGCCGCCTTGTCGGTCTTGGGGGCGGCGTAGTCGTAGGCGTTGGTGTGGACCGCCCACAGTTTGTCCGCGAGCTCGCGCAGCGGTTCGGGCAGATCCCGGTAGGCCCCGGCCGAGTTGGCGATCAGCGTGTTGCCGCCGTAGGGCGGGACGACGATGCTGCGCAGGGTCGAGGCCTTCGGGGGTGTCCGGACGAAGGTGACGTCGGTGTGCCAGTGGTTGGCGCGGATGCCCTCATCCCCGTCGACGGGCAGGATGTTGGGCTGCCCGTCCACGGACGGGACGGTGGGGTGGGCCGTGGTGAGTTCGCCGAAGAGGGAGGCGAAGCGCAGCTGGGCCGCGTCGTCCAGATGCTGGCCGCGGAAGACCAACGCCTTGTGTTCCAGCAGAGCCGCGTTGACCTCGGCGACGATCGCCGGTTCGAGGTCGGCGGAGAGGTCGACGCCGACGATCTCGGCGCCGATGCGTCCACCGATCCGGCGGACGTCGAAGCCTGTGCTGGTGCTCATGGGCGTATTCCTTTCAGGGGTTTCGGCGATCTGAGGAGGCAGAGACGACCCGGGCGCGAAAACGAAAGGGGAAGGGACAGAAGGGAGGGGGAGGGAAGAGAGAAAGGGAATGGCGCGTGCAGGGCAGGGGGAAACCAGTCGGCTCGTGCACCGAAACCCGGGAGAATCCAGGCGGGTATGCGGTGATAGCTACCGGGCGACGAGGAATTCCCAGGCAGGCGAGCGCACCGGGCCCTGACTCAGGGGCCGTTCAAGTGCCGCCCAGACGGCACTGAGGAGGCTGACGCCGGGCGACAGGTCGGGCAGGTCGACAGGTCGGCAGCTCTAGCTACCGGCGGCACAGATGGCGCTGGCCTGGCGTCGCAGATCGACGTGCAGGCGTGCGGTGAAGTTCTCCGGGTGACTCACACTTGGGAGGCTGGCAGCGAAATTCGGCGACGTCAATGCGGTGAGAGTCCTTGTCGCACGTTCTGATTCTCCCGCCATGCGCGCGCAGCATTTCGTTCACCATCGCAGCCGCACGCAATCCACCAGCCCCCTTGTCGTGCCGGCTGCTGACGATTACCAGGTGCCGTCGCCGCGCAGGACGGCTTCGGCACCGCCGTCGATGAAGACGACCTGGCCGGTGACGTGTGAATTCTCCGGGGAGGTCAGCCAGTCCAGCAGCGGGGAAGCCTGTTCAGGCCGGGCGTGGCCGTGCAGCCGCATCGGAACGCTCGTGTCGACGACTTGGCGTATGCCCTCATCGGCGAGCATGCCCTCCGTCATCGGCGTGACGACCGTGCCGGGGGCTATGGCATTGAGCGGAATGCCGGCGGCCGCCCAGTCGGCGGTGAGGCCGCCGGGCGGCGGGCGGCAAGCGCCGGGAAGCCGTACCCGCCCCCGTCGCTCCGCTTCCACGGGCCGCGAGGGCACCGCCGCGGGTCCCAATGAACCATGACGCCGGGCCGTCATGGCAGTACGCACTCAGGAACTCCCGGGCGGCGCGAGCCGCCATTCCCCGGAATGGCCAGGGGGGAGCGCCAGGTCGCGTCGGACGGCCGCGTAGTACCCCTCACGCGCGGCACGTTGGCGCGCGAGCAGGTCCGACCATGCTTCCGGGCTATGAGTCCGGTCTCGCAGGAAGCCTTCCATCTCCATCACCACGACGACCCATGTGCGGGCTTTCTCCACCACGTGCGGGGTGCCAAGCATCAACAGCGCTTCCCCGGCCGGATCCCGGGCATCAGTGGCATCGGCCAGATGAGACGCCGCCTCCTCGGGTGACAGCGGATGGGGATGAGGGTCATTGCCGAGATGGGCCGCAAGCCGGTACGTCAGGGTGACACTCTTCTTCAGCGCCCTGGCGAAGTCGGCGTAGGTCGTCAGGCGGCGGTCCTCCCAACGGGCCGCCTGCTCGCGACGGAAGCGGGCTTGATCGCCGCGCATGCTCGCCAAGTACGACCCCAGGGCGCCGATCACCACGCCGATCAAGGCGGGGAGCTGTTGTATGAACGCCGACATGGCCACACGGTATATCGCGCGCACAGGCCCGACTTGACGTTGCTTCATTTCGTCAGTCACCGGCAGCCGAAGAGTTGCCACGACGCCCCCCATACGCGTGCCCTCATGGCAGAGTGACCCGCATGCCCCTTTCCTTACGTCGACGACGAAGACACTTCGCCGCCGCGCTCCTCCTGAGCGCCGCGATACCCCTCACCGCCTGCGGCCAGCAGCGCATCGCGGCGGGCGCGCCCGGGGCATCGCCCCGGGCGTCCACTGATGCATCCACCGATGCGTCCTCCAGTACAGGCCCCTCCGCGCCCGCTGCCACCCCATCCGCTGCCGGCCCACCCGGTGCCACGCCCTCCGGCGCCACCCCCTACGTGGAGCCCGGAGCGCACGACGGAGCCCCGCACTACAACGAGAACAACGCCGGCCGCCAACCCCGCGACATGTCTCCCGCCAGTGAGCGGGACGCCCAACGGGAAGCCCACCGCATCGACCCCGTCCTCAAACGCCTGTGGACGCAGAGAAAGTGGGACCCCGAGACCGTTCGTTCGGCGATGCTCGCGCTCGGCTACAAAGAACAACGAACCGGCCCCACAGGCAAGCGACTGGGCCCATACGTCGAGGTGCGCGGGATGGAACGCCGCTTCGAAACCGACCACTACGTGACCCCCGAAGGCGCCCAGGTCGGCCTCTACGTCCACAAGGACGCCTGCGTCACCGCATTCGTGCAGAAGACCAACTACCAGGTGCAGGTCAACGGGCCTTACATGGAAAGCGGCTGCTTCGCGCCACCCTTCGCCCACTGACAAGCAGCGACCTCGACCGGCAACCGGCAACCGCAACCGGCAACCGGCAACCGCAGGCTGACCTGGGACAGGCGCAGACGCCGACACCTCCCCTCAGAAGGGACGGAGCCCCGCCGACGCCCTGCTCCTGATCATGCGCCGACGCCCTCGGCGGAATCGTCGCAGCACACGCCTGCCGTCATCTCCGAGCCGGGGCTCGCTCCACCCCACAGGCCCGACAGCGGCTGGCTCGCGCACCCCTCCCGCATATCAGGGGATTTTTCCTCTTGTCCCGAATTGGGTGGTTGCGTGTATTGTCCTCAGAGGCAGTTCCCGCACGCGATGGAACTGGGAGACATGATGAAGAAGATCATCGCGATAGCGTTCGTCACTGCACTTTTCGGTGCCGGAGGCGCCGGGATCGCCTCCGCGGCCACCGCGTCGCCGGGGCCCCCTCCCCCGGGTCATGACACCGTCACCACGACCTTCCACTGCCCCGCCCCGCACGGCACCTTCACGATCACCGCTGATCCCTGGGTGATGGGCCAGTACGAGTGGTATTACGGTGGGCACGGCTGCAGGTACACCCCGTAGTCGCCGGCTTCCTTCGCGGTCACACTCACTCCCGCGTCACGCCCGCGCCCCCGCCTCGCCCCCTTCCCTCGTCACGCCCATTCCCTCGCCGTGCCCATGTCTTCGGTGCGCCCCCCATTCCCTCGCCCTCTCCTCACGCGCCCACCTGCCGCCGGCCAACCGGTTCGCCATGCCCCTGCCACGGTCGGGCGAGCGTGGCCAGCGCTACCGCGGAGAGGAGGACAAAGCCCAGTGCAGTACCTCGCGCTGATCGGCATCGGCGTCCTCTACGCGCTGTCGATGAGCCTCATCCGCGAACCGCATCGGCGCCGCTTCAACGCCATCATGGTTGCCGGAGCGGGCGCCGCCTATCTCAGCGGCGGGGGCCTGGGCGGCTGGGAGTTCGCGTTCACCGCACTGGTCACCTACGTCGCCTACCGCGGCCTGGACTCGTGGACCTTCATGGGCATCGGCTGGCTGCTGCACACCGCGTGGGACGTCGTTCACCACCTCAAGGGCAGCCCCCTCATCCCCTTCGCACACGACTCGTCGCTGGGCTGCGCGATCTGCGATCCGGTCATCGCGCTGTGGTGCCTGCGAGGAGGCCCGTCGCTGCGCGCTGTCTTCCGCAGTGAGCAGCCTGCTCCACTCCAGGACCGGACTACCTGACACGCCCCTGGCGCTTTTCACGCCGGGTACGAAGGGGGTGCCCCCGCCATACCGTTCGGTTCGCCCTCATCCATCCGGTTCACAGCCGGCTCCAGCACTCACCGCACCATCTACGCACCGGCCGGCGAAGACACCGCTCACCATCTACGCACCAGCCGACGAAGACACCGCCTCCGGCAGGGCACGCCGAATCTCTGCGCGCAGCGACTCCTGCACCTCGTGGAACGTACCGTTGCCGTCGACCACGACGAAGTCCTCGAATTCCGGGAGGGAGCGGTAGGCCTTCCGGAAATCGACGAGGAATTCCAGGGTCTCCTCATCGATACCGCGCAACCTGATTCTTTCCTGTGCCACCTCTGGGGCGACGTCCAGGAAGAGGATCAGGTCAGGCTGTGGAAGGACCCGGTTGAGCCGCCGCAGGAACTCCTCGTTGCCCGCCTTCTGCAGGCGGACTGCGGCGTACTGGCACACGGTGTACCGATCGGCGAGTGCCGGCTCGGTGGAGCTAACCCCACCACCGACCAGGGGGTGGAGCGGATGGTCACCGTCCGTACCTGCAGGAAGGCTTGGGGCATGAGACAACGCACACACAGGTCAGCTCTCGCCGCCTTGCTCCTTTCGCTCGGTACGGTGGTCGCTGCCGCTCCCCCGTCCACCGCGCAGTCGCCGGTGCCCGCCCTGGAGCGCGAGGCGCGCCCGCTGCGCACCACCGACCCCCGGGGGAACCTGGACGATCTGCGTCCGGTCGGCCGCATGGTGAAGGACGCCCGGGTGGTGGGCCTGGGCGAAGCCACCCATAGTTCCCATGAATTCTTCGCCATGAAGCACCGGGTCTTCCGTTACCTCGTCGAGGAGAAGGGCTTTCGCAGCTTCGCCCTGGAGGGAAGCTGGAGCACCGGACTACGGCTCAACGACTATGTGCTGCACGGCAAGAGTGATCCACGGCGGATCATGCGCGAGGAATTCCAGAGCAACTACTCCTGGTGGAACAACTCCGAGTACCTGAACCTGCTGCAATGGATGCGGAGTTACAACCGTCTGCATCCGCACGATCCGGTGCAGTTCATGGGCGATGACTTCGGGTACGCCGGTCGGGAGCTCTACGACAAGGTGACCGCCTATGTGGCCAAGGCCAACCCGTCGCTGCTGCCGCGCTTTGCCGAGCTCTATCGCGGCTTGCGGCCCACGACCAGCGTGGAAGCCCACCTGAGCGCTTATCAGAAGCTGCCGCTGGCCGACCGGAAGGAGATCGCCCACCGAACCGGGCGCGCGCTGGACCTGCTCAAGCGGCAGCGGCCCGGCACGGGAACCGACGGGGAGGCGCAGGCCTGGGCCGTACAGCACGCCACCGCCATCGACCAGACGGCCAGGGGGTACGCCTTTGACTTCGACGACCCGCGACAGAGCGCGGCGGCCATGCGCTACCGCGATGCGGTCATGGCGGACAACGTGGCCTGGTGGCAGCAGCACACCGGAGACAAGGTCATGCTGTCGGCCCATGATGCGCATGTGGCCCTGCAGAGCCCTGACCCGGAGCACTACCCCAAGATGCAAGGCAGCTTTCTGCGGGACAAGTTGGGCACCCGCTATGTGAGCATCAGCACGACCTTCGACCGGGGGTCGTTCCATGCCACCGGAGACGACGGAAAGGTGCGGACCTACACCGTGGGTCCCGCGAAACCCGGCAGTAATGAATACACCCTCGACCGGGTACGCCACCGCGACTACATCCTGGACCTGCGAACCGCCCCTCCCGCGGCCCGCGCCTGGCTGGCCACGGCCCGCCCCACCAAGAGCATCGGCACGGCCTATCCCGGTCCCGGCGTGGAGTATCCGATCGCTCTCGCGCGGTCGCACGACATCCTCGTCCATCTGCACCAGGTCGGTGCCGCCCGGCTGCTGGGCGCCCCGTCATCCGGCGGAAGGTGAGCCTCCGGAATCCGCTGCGGTGAACCGGGCGGGGGCGGTCACCAGATCGCACCAAGTCGCTCAGGTCGGTGAACGGGGTGACAAGCGGCCACCGGTGACACGGTGAGAAGGCTACGGGCAGATAGCCGGTCCGCCGCCGGTCCGCTTCCGGGTTGAAATCGGTGGAGGGGCAGAGGCGGGATGGCTAGCCTCCGGATCATGCAGCTGCTGACTGTGAACCTGGGCCGCCCCAGGGCCGTGGAGTATGCCACCGCCCCGAACGGCACCACCGGGATCTTCAAGGAGCCCACCGACGCTCCCGTCCGGGTGACGGATCCCGGCACCCCCGGCCAAGGAGCCAGCGGCAGCGGTCTCGCCGGTGACGCGGTCTGTGACCTGCGTCGTCACGGCGGCAGCGACCAGGCGGTGTACGCCTTCGCCCGGGAGGACTTGGACTTCTGGGAGCGCGAGCTGGGACGGCCGCTTTCCAATGGCGCCTTCGGGGAGAACCTCACCACGTCCGGCTTGGACGTCAACGGCGCAAAGGTCGGCGAGCGCTGGCGAATCGGTCCCGATCTGGTGCTGGAGGCCACCACGGGACGGATTTCCTGCCTCACCTTTCAGGGCCGGCTCGGCGAACAAGGCTGGGTCAGGCGCTTTACCCGGCACGCAGCCACCGGGGCCTATCTGCGGGTGATCGCTCCCGGCGAGATCCGCGCAGGCGATCCCATCGAGATCGTGCACCGACCGGATCACCGGGTGACGTGCGCCATGGCCCTCCGGGCCGTCACCTTCGAGCGGGACCTGCTGCCCGAGATCCTCGCCGCGGGCGAGGCCCTGCATTCCGAGGCGCGGCGAGTGGCGCAGGAGTATGTCGCCGCGGTCGAAGAGCGTGAGCGGAACAGGAAGGGAGCGGAGCGGGTCGTGAACGGAGCGGGCCCGTAAGGGCAAGGGCCCTGTACAGGTATGGGGCCGGCTCGCCGAAGGTGTCCGTGAAAGTGTCGGCGAACCGGCCCCGGAACCGCTCAGTCAGGCCCGGACAGCCCGCTCATGGTGTGCCGGTGCGCCTTAGCGGAGCAGACGGTCGCGCCGCCCCTCTGCCCCGGCCCGGCCCGCTCCGGCTCGCTCCGGTCCACCGTTCGGCGGCTCCGGTCATCGTGCGGCCCCTTCCCCCGCTACGCCACCGGGCGGCGGACAGTTCTCGGCGATCTTGTACTTGAGGGCCTTGGGGTAGTCGTGCCGCCCGAGCTGCACCCGTACGACGACCGGCCCCTGGTTGACCGTGTCGGTGGGCTCGGCGAGGCGCTGGAGCAGGGCGGCGAGTTCGTCGTGCGTGCGGACGGTGAAGCCGTTCATCGGGTGCTTGGCGGAGCCGAAGACCTCCGCAAGCTTCTCGTACCGCCAGGGGTGCAGTTCGTTGTAGAACTCGGCGCCGTCGGAGGGCGCGCCGTCGGAGGGCGGTGTCCCTTCCTTGTAGTAGCAGGGCTCGACGAGCATCTGCTCGATGCCGTAGAAGCCTTCGTTGTCCAGGACGAACACCACCGGGCGCAGACCCTGCCGTACGTGGGTGGACATCTCCTGGCATGTCTCCTGGAAGGAGCCGTCGCCGACGAAGACCAGCGGGCGCTTGTCCGCAGGGCGCCGGCCGAGCGCCACACCGGTGGCCGCGCCGACCGAGTAGCCGATGGACAGCCAGCTGTTCTGCGCGACGTACGAGGCACGCTCCGCCATCCGCAGATTCATCGAGCCGATCAGCGCGAACGCGGCGTCGCACACCACCGTGAATGGGTTGGTGCGCTCGCCCCTGGACTCGCTGGTCTGCGCTTCGAGGAAGGCGTTGAGGTGCCGGAAGAGGCTGTCGTACGTCACGTTCTGCGGGTACGGGCCGCCGGTCTGGGAGTCCAGGTAGGCGGCGGTGCTGCCGGGGACGTCCAGGCCCTCGTCATGCGCGCGGGTGAAGTAGTCCGCCTCGAAGGCACCGCTCCCGAACTCGGCGACCAGGCGTTCCCGTAGCGCGGGAAGGAACCCGGCGAGCTGCACATCGGGGAAGTACGAAGCGCCGACGTGCACTCCGTCGTGGGCGGCGACCGTCCAGTCGTCGCCGATCGACCGTGCACCGCCGAGGTTCTTCGAGGTCGCCCATGTGCCCAGTCCGATGCGGCAGCCCGCGCTGTTGAAGACCTCGGCCACCTCCGGGCTGCTGGCTTTGCCGTTGTAGACGCCGGAGAAGCCCGGGGTGTACTCGGAGACCACGGACTTGGCGCCGATGGTGGTGCAGAACGGGATGCGGGTATCGCGCACCAGCTTCTCGAACTCGTCGGAGAGCCGGAAGCGGTCGATCTCCTCACCGGCCCACAGAATCGGGTTGCCGTGCTGCCGCACCAGATCCATGCACGCCGTGACCGCCTCGTCGAGCATGCGCTGGTTCTTGGCGGTGACGGGCCGTTCCCGCCGGGTCAGCCGGCCCCGGGGTGCGGGGCACTGCGCCTCCCAGACGTCATCCATGACCTCCAGATAGACCGGCCGGCGGTGGGAGAGGCACGCGGTGATCGCGCTGTCGATCTGGGTGGGGGCCAGGCCCGGGTTGGAGATCGCCTGGGCGTCCACCGTCACCTGGCGGTAGACCTCCAGGTTGCTCTCGGGGCGCTGGGACATGTGCGAGGTGAGCAGGCCGATCGCCCGCTGGTTGAGCCACTGCTCGTAGGACGGCGCGGCGTTGATGGCGATCAGCGGCACGTATTCGGCGAAGCCGCCGCCGATCGCATTGAGCAGGTTGAACGCGCCCACGCTGTAGGTGACCGCGACCGCGCCGATGCCCTGCTCGCCGAGTTCGATCTGTGCGTCGGCGGACTTCACCCGCGCATACCCGTCGGCGGCCTGGCCCGCGCCGCCCTCGGTCGGGGTGCCCACCCAACGCACCGTGGTCTTCTCGTGCAGGGTCGACAGGAACGGGCCCAGATGGTCGCCCGGAACGCCGAACAGATGAGTGATGCCGAGCTGTTCCAGCCTGATGGCCAGGTACTCGGCGACGGTGCAGGTCGGTGAGGTGGTCATGACGTCACCACGTCCTCTCGCGACGGGGCCGGTTGAGTGGCGCCTGCCCGGCGCTCTCGGGGTGCCGCGGTCGGCGCGGCAGTGGCGCTCTCGTACGCCGTGGGGGACTCGTGGACCGTGAGGGCGGCGCGTACGGCCGTCTCCACCGCGCCCTCGATCCAGGCGTGTTTGAGCGAGACATGCTCACCGGCGAAGTGCACAGGCCCCTCGGCCCGGACCGCGTCGAGGTGGAAGCTGGTCATCTGATGCGGGGTGTAGACGGCCGCCTCACCACAGGCGTACGGGTCGCGCAGCCAGCTCTGGGTCTGGCCGGCACCGGTGTAGAAGACCTCGATCCGGCGGCCGTGCACCGACTGGAGGTTGAGCAGGGCGTAGCTGTAGCGCTCGGCATCGTCGAAGGAGTCCCAGCGGGCCGCGTCGTCCGACCAGGAGTAGGCGGCGAGTACCACGCCGCCCCTGCTGCCCGGGACGGGGTGCGAGGGGTAATACATGAAGCGGTTGGGGTTGTCGGTGGTGGAACCGCCACCGACGGCGTGGGTGGCGGGCCGCACGCCGCCGCGCAGCGTGGAGTTGCGGTAGTACTCCACCTGCTCCTGGCTGATGTGCTTCTCGTCGACACTCGGATGGGCGCCGAGCAGGCCGGTGGGCAGATTCCGCACGCTCTGCGGCACGGACACCGCGGCCTCGGCCTCGTCCTCGCCCCACTGCTGGTAGTACTCGTACAGGCCGGGCGCGATGGCGTCCAGCTCCCGCTTCCAGTCCGCCTCGGTGAACTCCCACCAGCGGCAGGAGAATTCCAGGAGCACCTTGGTGGCCTGGTCGTAGTGCGTCTCGATGACGGCGCGGCGCTTCTTGTAGGAGAACGGCGGGGTCACGGTGGTGAACCGCAGGCTGGAGAAGGGGATGGTGACGATCGCCAGGTCGCCGGTCCAGGTCTGCGGCTCTCCGTACGGATCGCCCTCGGGCACGGTCTGGATGGCGACGGCGGGGCCGCCCGGCCCGGTGAGCCCGCCCTGATGGCCGTCACGGCCCGGATCGTAGTACTCCAGCCTGACCATCCGCCGGCCCATCGCGATCTGGTCCCGCAGATTCTCGGCGAGTGCTTCCGGAAGCTGCCGGCTGCCGCCCTCGATCTCCCAGTACGTGGCGGCGGGGTCGATGTCGCTGCGGCCCAGGAAGCTGTGGAAGAACGCGAGGTGCAGGCGCGAGGTCATGTTCTCGACCGTGCCGATCGCCTCGATGGCCTCGTCGCTGAACCCGGCGTACTCGCGCAGGAAACGGCCCATCGAGTAGCCGTCGAAGTCCCGAATGACCGCGGCCCAGCCGTCCAGCCACTCCTGGAAGGGCTTGTTGACCCGGGTTCCGTCGCTCTGCAGCACGGAGTAGTAGTCGCGCACCGGCTCCAGTGCCTGGTGGACCATCTCGGCGACGGACAGCCGCGATTCGCAGCCGGTGAGGTGGAAGCCCTCGTTGATCGCGGACGGGTCCTTGGCGTACTGGGCGCGCCGTACCTGCGTGCGGTTGGTGCGGATCCAGGTGTTGTTGCGCTTGTCCGGGGCCCGGAACTCGGGGCTCGGAGCGCCGTTCGTCCAGACCTTGTCGTCCTTGAACGACTTGTAGATCACGGGTGGTAGCGGGGCGCTCTGGTTGCCGGTCGCCGGATCGATGTCGACGTTGAAGAACAGCCTCCGCTTCAGGCCGAGTTTGTCGATCAGCGCCAGGGTCAGCGGATGGAAGCTGGGCAGGCGCATCGCGCCGGCCTCCGCGTACTGCGCGGGGTCGGTGAAGGGCGGCTGCTCGCCCTTCTTGGCGTGGAAGGTCTTGATCCGGCCACCGACCCGGTTGGCATTGGCCTCCAGGATCGTCACCTCGTGCCCGGCGCGGGTCAGCAGATCACCGGCGACCAGCCCGGCGATGCCTGCTCCCACGATCAGGATGCGCTTGGGGACGACGGCCGGCTCCAGCCCGTTGTCGATCAGTACGTCGAGGTAGCGCAGCTTGAGGTCTTCATTGGCCGGCTCGGGGCCGACGAGCAGAAGTTCGCGGGCGAGCTGCTGATAGGTCTTCTCGGTGGCGCGCTCGGCTCCGGTGTGCTCACGGGAGAGGCCATGGCGGGTGTCGTTCATGACCGTTCCTCGATGGTGGTCACTTTTCTCCTTCGCTGGAACTCCGGGTGCATCGGAGCATCACGGGGCTTCGCGTAAGGGCGAATCCGGCTCCTGACACGCGGACTTGGAAAGGGACGTGGAAAGGGAACAAGGGCACGCCAAAGGCAACCGGCGCACGGCTGGTGGCGGCTTCTGGCGCCAGCCCAGCACCGAATGAACCACCTCGCAGAAGCACGAACGTCAAACGGAGCACCGGATCACTCGAAACGGCGAGTCCGACTCGGATTCGGTGTAAGACGCCGCGCAGGGGCCGAGTCGGAGAGGCGAAGGGCCCCGCCGCTTGTCGGATCCCGTGCCCTCAGCGAGCGCACGCAGAGGGAGAGAGGGGACAGCGAAGGAGCCGCCCGGCGGTCATCGCTGCAGGTCAGGCGCCTGTCGTGGTCAGACTGCAGGCCGGTGCTAGCGCCGGCACGCACGCCGTACGGTCGGGTAGGGAGGGCTCCCTCCGGGTGCTCGATTCGATGCGGAGGATTTTGTTCCGGCGTGGGTGCGCGGTCCGAGGGGGGCCGGTGAGACCGGGGAGACAGACCGGGTGAGCAGTGCGGTTGACGAGGGGCCCAGGCGCGGGCCCGGTCTCGGGCTCCGGGCAGACTCGGTGCGGACTCCGTGAGCGGACTCCCGTGGATGCGGGTGTCGGCTTGCTCAGGTCCGGCCCCGGTGGCGGCCCCGGTTCCAGATCCGACCCCGGGTCCGTGGCGGGCCAGTGGGGGCCGGCAGCAAAGGAACTTAACCCTTTCGCCTGGCAGCTACCCGGCTCGGACACCGGCGTTACGGTCGATGGGCAGCGACGCGGGTGGACCACGCCGTTCATGCGGTGTCGGCGAACTCCCTTACCCGCGTCCAGCCACAGCTTGCCGACTCCAACCGCCGCATACTGCCGCAGAGCCCCGAGAAGGGAAGCTCCGAAGCCGCGGGGACGGTATCCGGGTCCGCCGGCCACATGCCGCCTACTTCTGCGTCGTCCCGGCGATGGCGCCCCGGAGGCCGGTCAGTAGGGCGTCCAGTGCGAGGTCGAAGCGGGCCTGGTGGTCGGACGGCGTGCCGAGCCCGCCTGCGACTGCTTCGGACAGGGTGGGGAACGCGGTGAGGTCGAGGGCATCGTCGGTGGGCTGTTCGGGGTGCCCGGGGGTGTCAGCCGCTTCGGCAAGGCAGTGACCGATCACCAGCGTGGTGACGGAGTTGACGATCCGCATGGCCTCGACAGGGGCGATCCCGGCCCGCCCGAGCGCTGCCGCCGTGTCCTCAACTGCCTGCAGAGCCACGGGAGATCGGACGGGGCGCGTGGCGACCAGCGCGATCACTCCGGTATGCCGGAGCAGTTCAGCCCGGAAGGCGACGGCAAACTCCTTCAGGCGCAGCGCCCATTCCTCTGCCGGACCGTCGAAGGAGGGGCGCACGGCGGAGACCACCAGCTCGACCAGGCCGTCAAGCAGGGCGGCCTTGTTGGGCAGGTAGTGGTAGAGGGTCATTGCCTCGACGCCGAGCTCGGCGCCCAGGCGGCGCATGGACAGCTTCTCGACGCCGTCCCGGTCGGCGGCTTCCAGAGCCGCGCGCAGCACCTTGTCGCGAGTGAGCCCCACCCGCTTACCGGTCGTTCCCATGTACTCGGCAGCTCCGATTGACTTTCTTACACCGTAAGGCAAGAGTAGCACCCGGCCGAAACCTTACGCCGTAAGAAACGGGTGGGAACATGTGCGTCGCCAACGAGAACAAACAGCTCGTCACGGACTTCTTCACCGCACTCAACCAAGCCCGCACAACCGACCTGGGCGACTACCTGGCGGCGGACGTGGTGGACCACAACAAGGTCATCCACGGTGAACCGGATGAGCCCGGCGCAGCCTTCGCCGCCATCGCCACCCAGCTCTCGGCGCTGGCGCCCTACCACGCACGGGTCGACGAACTGATCGCCGAGGGCGACAAGGTCGTCGCCCGGATCACCCAGAGCGGCGTCAGCTCCGGGGTGCATCCCCGGATGCCGGTGCCGACCGGCCGCAGCTTCGAGAACGAGGCGATCTTCGTCTTCACCGTCACCGCCGGCCGGATCAGCGAGATCCGTGGTGTCTCCGACCGGCTCGGTCTCTTCCTGCAGCTGGGGTGGGACTGGCCGACCGCCGATTGACCGACCGGCAGTCGATGCAGGGGCACGCAAGAGCCTGCATGCGCCCGCGGCGACGGCGTGATGACGGGACTCTGCCCTCAGAGTCCGCCCCGGCGCCGAAGCTGCGCGGAGAGGTGGTGTTGCAGCGGGCGGCCGACCGCCGCGAGGTCGTGGACGAAGGTGAGGGTGTCGGCGTCGGTGAGGGTGTAGCGGCGGCGGGTGGCGGTGACCTCCTTGGCAGTGGGGGCGAGAGCCACCTCGTGGGTGGAGAGGTCGACCGTGCCGTCTGCTGCGGCGCCGACCGAGATCTCCGCGATGCCGGTGGGCTGGGTGATCAATGCCTCCACCCGCCCCTCCGGCTGCAGCCGCCACCAGCCGCTCTCCCTGGCCGACGGGCGCAGCGGGGTGCCGTCCGCGTCGAGCAGCCAGGCGCGTGCCTCGTAGTGGAGGAAGGGACGCCCGTCATGGCTGAAGGTGACCTCCTGCGCGTAGGTGAACTCCTCGTCGAGCGTCGGGTACCCACCGCGGCCCCGACCGGCCCAGGTACCCAGGAGGCCGAGCACCGGCGCGAGCAGGGCGTGTGGCGCAGGTGCTTCGTCCGGTCGAAGCGCGTCGGGATACGGGTGCTTCTGGGCGTGGTCGAACATGAGGGGTGCTCCTGGGCCGAGGCTGTCGAGGCTGGTGACGGGGGCAGCCTAGGGCCTGTGCGGCCGATCATGTGACGGGCTCGGGGTGGGTCGCTGGATCGGGCATGGGGCGGGGAGACCGTGTCGGCGGAGCGCCGCGCCGCATCTGACGAGTGACGAGTAGTTCCGCCCGGTTGAAGCCGTCTTCCCCCAAGGCAGGGCCGGCTGCAGGGCGGGCGTTGGGACGGCCACCGCAGGGGGATCAACGGGATGCTCTTCCGGAAGCGGATGGGTCTCGCGTGGCCGGATCTGCTCCTGCGTTTCGGGCCGTTCCGTGCTGTTCCGTGCCGTGCCCTGCCGCGCCCTGCCGTGCCCTGCCGTGGAAGACCGTGTACGAGCACGGGCACCGTCCCCGCCATCCGCCTCTCTTGCTCCGGCCGTGGTCCGCTGGGGCCCTCCTCTAGGCACGCAGGTCTTTGCGGAAGACCGTGGAGCTGTGCCGGACCGTCATGCCCACTCGTAGATACAGGTCGATCGCGCCGGTGTCCGAGTGTGTCCACAGGGTGCAGGAGCGCCGGCCCGCCTGGTGGAAGGCGCGGAACGTGTGGCGTAGCAGAAGCCGGGCGATGCCACGGCCACGGTGGCCGTGGCGGACGGCGACCTGTTCGATGTAGCCCTCGCCCGTACCGGATACGTCCAACGCCAGAACAGCGCCCACCAGTTGGCCGTCAGCGAGTGCCAGAGTCGACTGGGCCGGAGCGAAGGCGGCTCGCTCGATGGTGTGGGTGGCCCACTCCTCGTACGCCTGCCGCCGCTCCTGCCACTCGTCGAACGCGTCCTGGACGAGCACGTGCGCGGCGGGGCCGTCTCCGACGTGGAAGGGCCGCACCGCCACGCCCGTCGGTGGTTCAGGCACCGAGGGCTCGACGGGCATGGCGAACTCCAGCAGCCAGGCCGTCACCAGTGGCTCGTAACCGCGCGAGCGCAACAGCGCGACGGCTCGGGTGTCCGCGTCCGGCACGGTCTGCACGATGCCGTCCACGCCGGCCTGCCGCGCCCGTGCCTGCGCCCAGTCGAGAAGCGCGGCACCCAGGCCCCGGCCCCGGTGCTCCGGATGCACGTCGACCTCGGAGCGGCGGTCCACCCAGGCCCGGGCAGCCAGACGCCCGTCCCGGTCGTGGACAAGCACGGTGTCCGACTCCGGCACCAGACCTGGCCGCGCAAGATCGGCGGCGACGGCCCCGGCGTCGCTCTGCACGCGCCCGTAGGCCTCCCGTTCGCAGGCCGTGACCAGGGCCCGGATCGCCGGGCTGTCGTGGGCGCCCGCGGGACGCGAGCGGTAGCCGGGCGGCAGCGACGGGACAATTGAGGGCATCAACGGATGCTAAGGGCTGCCCCGTACGCCGGTCGCCCGGTCCAGGTGTATTGGCCTGATCCGCCGGCCAGGCGCTCGGGGCCCCCTCCCGGCTCATGCGTCAGGCGGTCGCGGACGCGTGGAGCGTCTTCCTCGGGTGGTCGCGGACGCGTAGAGCGTCTTCCTCAGGCAGTCGCGGCCTCGTAAAGCGCCTTCGTCAGGCAGTCGCAGCCTCGTAGAGCGCCTTCGTCAGGCAGTCGCAGCCTCGTAAAGCGCCTTCGTCAAGCGGGCGTTCTCCGGTGCCGCGCCGCCCGGGAAGGCGAAGCGGCGGCGGGTGTAGCCGTAGGCGAGACCCGGGCGCGCGTCGCCGAATGCGAGCGAGCCGGCCGCGCCGCTGTGCCCGAAGGCGTGCGCGCCGAGCGCCGGGAAGACCACGCTGACCGCCTCGAAGTCCAGGGCGAACGTGTTCGGATTGTGGGTGACCAGGTCGGTGCCGGCCGAGTGGATGCGGGAGAACTCGGCAACGGTCTCCGGCTTGAGCAGCGCGCCCAGGCCGTTGAACCCGCCGATGGTCGCGGCGTACATCCCGGCGATGCCTCGGGCATTGCCCACTCCGCCCACCGAGGCGGGGCTCTTCGCCAGCGACGCATCGGAGTTGACGAACCCAATCATGTCGAAGGACGGGTCCGCACTGGCGTTGAAGGCGATGGCGGCCGGCTGCAGCGGCCACTCGCCTTGGCGGCCACTCGCGTTGGCGGTCAGCTCGGCACGCTGCTCGGGGGTCGGCAGCATCGGCAGCACATCGCGGTGGCGGGCCCGCTCGGACTCGGGCAGTCCCAGGAAGAAGTCGAGAGCATACGGCGCGCGGACCCGCTCCTCGTAGATCTCCTGAAGGGAACGGCCGGTGGTCCGCCGTACCACCTCACCGGTGAGCGCGCCGATCGCCAGGGCGTGATAACCGTGGCCGACCCCCGGCTGCCAGAACGGCCGTTGTCCGGCGAGCCGTTCGGCGATGATCCGGTCGTCGGCAAGCTCCTCCGGGGTGAAGCCGTCGTCCGCGCCGATGACGCCGGAACGGTGCGCCATCAGCTCGCGCAGCGTCAGCGAGCCCTTGCCCTCGGCGGCGAACTCCGGCCAGTAGTCGGCAACCTTGCGGTCCAGCTCCAGGACCCCGTCCTGAACGAGCAGCGCGACCACCAGGTGAGCGGCACCCTTGGTGGTGGAGAAGACACCGGTCAGGCTGTCCCCACTGACGTCCCCCGCCCATAGGTCCACGACCAGCGTCCCGTCCTTGTACGCGGCGAGCTGGGCGCCCGGGTCGTTCTCCTCCCCTGCGAGGAATGCGGCGAACTCCTCGCGCACGCCGTTGTATCCCTTGGCGACAGTGCCGTGGACCGTGGTGGCCGCGGTCGTCATTCCCGCGGGCGTGGCACATGGCACACCGCAGGCCGCAGGCCGCAGGCCGCGCGTGGCGCCTGGCAGTCGGCACCCGGCACCCGGCACCCGGCACCCGGCACGAAGGAATGTTCCGGCCGGGCCCCGGTGGCGAGCCGGCGACCGGGCCCGCTCGGCCGCCCATGCCCCGGCCGGAAGCCGTCCGCGTCAGCTCGTATCCCGCATCCCGCATCCCGCACGATGCGCCCTGCGCGCCTTACGGTTCATCTCGGGCAATCCCCCGCAGACGGGATGGAGTGGTCGACATGATGTGCGCGGCGGGAGCCGACGGCGGCGGGTCCGTACCTGTTCCTGAGCGGGCCCCGGAGTCCGGGCGGCGGTCCTTGGCGCCGCTGCTGGCGGTGTGCGCCGGGTATTTCATGGTGATCCTGGACGTGACGATCATCAACGTCGCCGTGCCGGTGGTGGGCCGGGAGCTGTCGGCCTCGCTCACCGGCATCCAGTGGATCACCGACGGGTACACCCTGGTCTTCGCCGGGTTTCTGCTGACCGGCGGGGCGCTGGGCGACCGGCTGGGCAACCGTCGGGTCTTCTGCACGGGCGTGGTCGTGTTCACCGCATCCTCGGCCGCGTGCGCACTCGCGCCGAACGCCCCGTTCCTGGTCGCCGCCCGGCTGGTGGAAGGGCTCGGCGCGGCGCTGATCGTGCCCGGTTCCCTGGCGCTGCTCCAGCAGTCCTACCCGGCAGCCGCCGCGCGCTCACGGGCCTTCGGACTATGGGGTTCGATGGCGGGGATCGCGGCCTCCGCCGGGCCGTTGCTGGGCGGACTGCTGGTCTCCACTGCGGGCTGGCGATGGGTGTTCCTGATCAATCTGCCCGTTGGTCTGGCCTGCCTGGTACTGACGCTGCGACAGGTGGCGGCCTCACCCCGGCGCGCCGACCGGGCCCTGGACTGGCCCGCTCAGTGCCTGGTCGTGGCGGCAGTGGCACTGCTGACGGCCGCCCTCAACGAGGCCGGGCGTCGCGGCTGGTCCGATCCGGCCGTTCTCGCGGGGCTGGGCCTGTCCGTCGCGGCGGTCGCGGCACTGATGACACGCGAGCGGCTGGCCCGGTCTCCCGCCCTGCCGCCGCGCCTGCTGCGGTCCCGTGCGATGAGCGGCGGAGCCCTGATCGGCCTGCTGTTCAACTTCGGCTTCTACGGCATGGTGTTCACCGCCAGCCTGGACTTCCAGCACCAGCGCGGCTTCAGCGCCCTCGGCACCGGCGCGGCCCTCTTCCCGGCCGTCGCGATGACCATGTTCGCCTCCGTCCTGTCCGGGCGGCTGACCCGCACCACCGGCGACCGCCCGCTGGTGGCCTGCGGCATGCTCCTGGCGGCCCTGGGGCTGGCGGGCTGGGCCGCGGCCGGAGCCGCCCCGGCCTACCCGCTGCTGGTGCTCCCGATGATGGCCGCGGGCTTCGGCACTTCCTTCGCCCTCACCGGCTCGACGTCCACCGTGATGGGCGCCGCACCTGAGGCGTACTCGGGTACCGCGTCCGCGTTCTTCAATACCACGCGCCAGGTCGGCAGCGCCACCGGCGTGGCTCTCGGCGGCACCTTGCTCGCCACCGCCGCCGACTACGACGCGGGAACACGCCTGAGCATGGTCATCGGCGCACTCGCCTACCTGACGGCGGCAGGCCTCGCGTGGCGGTGCGTACCGGCGGGGCCCGGAAGGTCTCAGGGCAGCACACGGCATGGCGGGAGACGTCGGTAGTAGTCGGAAGTCGGCGTTGGCATCGGCAGGCGGCAGGCGGCAGGCGATGGCACTGCGGGCCGGCCGGCGTACGTCGTGAGTGCGGGCCGCACCGATTCGGCATCCTGCCGGCGGCATGCGGATGGCGAGCGACGGGCGCCGAGCGGTGAGTGCCGAACGGCGAACGGTGAACGGTGAACGGCGAGAAGGGGGCGGGATCTTATCCGATGGGTATCGAGCGTCAACCGCTTTTGCGCATCATCGCTGAATCGATTCCTTTGCCCCATGCAAAGATTAGCGTGGCTCATGCCCCAGCGGTCCGCTGCGCCACAGCGCCCGTAAGCGAATTGTCGCGCACTCCAGGAGGCATGATGAAGTCTCATGCTCGAAATCCCCGGCAGCCATCCAGCCGTGGCCGGGTGATCACCATTACCGTCGCTCTCATAGCGGTCGTCGCCACCGTATCCGTGTGGCTCGCCCAGCAAAACAGCTCCGCCGGCGAATCGGTCTCCGCCCACCTCCCGGCGGCAGAGGCGGGCCCAGCAGACTCTCAGCCGGGTAACACAGGGGAGGTGACGGCGCTGGACAAGACGTTCCTCACCAAGGTCCGGCAGGCCGGGCTGTGGGAGATGCCGGCCGGACGGCTCGCGCAGACACATGCCTCGAGCGAAGCCATCAAACGCGCCGGGATGCATCTGCTCGAAGGGCACAGCAAACTCGATCAGCTGGCCCGTGAGGACTCCGATGCGCTGAACGTGCCGATCCCCGACCAGGCCACGCCCGAACAGCAGGGCTGGCTCAATCAGCTGAAGAACGCCAAAGGCCGCGCCTTCGACCAGCTCTTCGTGGACCTGCTGCGGGCCTCCCACGGCAAGATCTTCATCACCATCGGCGAGGTCCGGGCAGCCACCAAGAACACTCTGATACGGCGGCTGGCAACCCAGACCAACAACACCGTCCAGGACCACATGGACGTCTTGGAAGACACCGGTCTGGTCAAGGACTCCACCCTCGATGACGTCGCCTCGACCATTCCCAAATGAGCATGACGCCAGGAGGAGCCGGCCCATGGCGATGACATGTGCCTCCCCTGCGCCTGGGAAGCCCGGCATCGGCACGTCCGGCCCTGGCTCCGGCTTCAGCGGCCTCAGCCACCACGCTGCGCCGAGGCGTCGGTCCAGCCCAGGGGATGCAGCTCCAGATCATGCGCGGGCGGCTCACCACCCGCCTCGTTGAGAGCGGTCAACGCCTTGATGAGAGCGGTCCGCTCGCCTGGGGCCAGCCGTTCGACGATCTCGCTGATCTCGGCGCGGCGTCGGCCGGTGACATCCTCAACGGTGCGACGCCCTTCCTCCGTGAGCGTCAGCAGGGTCTCGCGGCGGTTGCCGGGGTTGATCTGCCGGTCTGCCAGGCCCGCCGTGATGAGCCGGTCCACCATGCGCATCGCGGTCGACGGGGCAACCTGGAGCAGTTCGGCGAGGACGACCAGCTTGGTGGCTCCGCGCGTGGAGAGAACCATCAGCATCCGGAACTGCGGCAGCGTCACCCGCTCCTCGACCGCCGCAAGCGAACGCGCGGACACCGCGACCAGCAGTCTCGACGCCGTGAGGACCGCACGGGTCACCGCTTCCACATCATCCACGTCCCTCGCAGGGACTTCGCGCTCGGCCATCCCCCCTTTCTATCGCCCTTCGCGCGCCGCCCACTCACTCGGACGCCGTTGATGCCCCACTTTGTTGGCAATGGCCGCAGCCTGCGGGGGAGTTGGCGACCGGGTCGCTCGGCTCGGCGATCGCGTTCGGCGCCGGCCCTGCGCTGTCCTTACGTTGGCCCTGCCGCGGTCCGGACGCGGATTGGTGCCGGAATCTGCGCCCCGCAACCGCTCATGTCGTCCGTGCCGGAACTCCCGCGAGCAGGAGCAGTGCATCGACAAGGTCGTCGGTACTGGTGCCCGTGGCCAGGCGGCGGAGTTGCAGGCCGACGATGAGGGCGACGGTGGGGCCGGCGAGGCGCTCGGCGTCGGGGGTGCCGATCGCGCCCAGAAGAGAGGCCGCCAAACGGTCGTAGGCCGCGAAGCACTCCTGCGCGGCAGCGCGGAGCTGGGGGTCACGGCCGGCCTGGATGTAGAGCTCGAAGGGTGCGATGTGTTCGCTGTCGAAGGCGGTGTCGGCGGCGACCTGGCCGATCAGGGTGGCGGCCTGCTCCGGGGTGGTCGGGCCCGCGCAGTAGCGTGTGGCCAGGTCGGTGAAGCGGCGGGTCTCCTGGTCGACGAAGGAGCGCAAGCTCTCGCGCAGCAGGTCGTGCTGGGTCGCGAAGTGGTAGGTGATCGAGCCGAGTGAGACGCCGGCCTCCTTGGCGATGCGGCGGTTGGTGACCGCAGCGATCCCGTCGTCGCCGATGATCCGTAGCGTGGCCGCAATGATGCGTGCGCGGGCCTGGGAGGTGTTCGGCATGCCGCCATCGTCCCATGACCGGTCAGGACACCATCCACCGCTGGTGCCGGTCAGTCTCGTTGGCGGATGGGGTGGGAAGGTGGGCAGCGGGGACCGGTCGGCGGCGGGTCGGATGACCGGCCCGGTGGCGCGGCCCAGTCCCGGCCGCGGCTCCCCCGCTACCGCGAAGGCGCATATCCGCTAGCCGGTTTTCGCTAGCCGGTTGGCGTTCATCCAGCTTCCGCTACCCACTGCCCACTGCCTGCCGCCTGCCGCCAGGCCTCGCGGATCCCTCCGCCCTCCGTTACTGTTCGTTCGAACGAACAGTAACGGAGGACGACTTGCTGAACATCAAGGGCTCGACCGTTCTACTGACCGGCGCCAGCGGCGGAATCGGCAATGCGCTGGCCCGGGCGCTCGCGGCCAGAGGTGCCCACCTGGTGGTCACCGGCCGGCGCGCCGATGCGCTCAAGCAACTCGAAACGTCCTTGGGTGCCCGGCCCCTGGTCGCGGATCTGAGCGACCGTGAGGCGGTCGAAGATCTCGCCGAACGGGCCGGGCCCGTCGACATCTTGGTTGCCAACGCCGCCCTGCCCTCCAGCGGCCCGCTGCTCGACTACACATCCCGCCAGATCGACCGGTCGCTGGATGTGAACCTGCGCGCGCCGCTCCTGCTGTCCCGGCTCCTGGCACCGCGCATGGTGGCCGCCGGCCGCGGCCACCTGGTCATGATCGGCTCGATCTCGGGCCGGACGTCCTCCCCCTCCGCCTCGCTCTACAGCGCCGCGAAGTTCGGTCTGCGCGGCTTTGCCCACTCCTTGCGCCAGGATCTGCACGGTACGGGGGTGGGCGTGTCGCTCGTACAACCCGGCTTCGTCCGTGATGCGGGGATGTTCGCCGACACCGGGGCCACGCCACCCGCCGGTATACGTACCGTCAGCCCCGAACAGGTCGCGGCCAGCGCCCTCAGGGCGATCGAACGCAACCGTGCCGAGGTCAATGTGGCACCCCTCGAACTCCGCCTGGGCAGCGCCATCGGCGGACTCTTCCCCACCCTGGCCGCTGCCGCCCAGCGCGGGGCTTCGCCCGCCTCCCTCGTCCAGCAGATCGCCCAGGCCCAGCGCCACCAACGCTGAGCGCCACGGCCGGCCTGTCGCTTCCGGGTACTCCCAGGTGCTCCCAGGTGCTTCCGGATGTTGCCGGGTGCACCCGGGAGCGGCCTGCGCTGCCCTCGATGTATGGCTGAGAGGACAGCACTCGGCACTCGACACCCCGGCACTCAGTAGAGCGGGAACGCCCAGCCCCCGGGGTAGAAAGGCTGCCGACTGCCGCGGAAGGCGAGGTCGGCGAGGGCCAGCGCGCCCGGCCGCACTTCCTGGACCAGGCCCGCGGCCGCAAGCGATGCCAGCGTCGTACCCCCGAGGAAGGCCGCACCCAGCTCGGTTACGCCCATCCGCAGATCCGCGGAGGCCTTCGTACGCTCGCAGGTCACCCCATGCTCATCGGTCTGCAGGCGGTAGCGGCCGGTGTTCCACGGGCAGAATGCGTCGTCGAGGTCCAGGACCAGGTCCAGTGATGCCGCATACCGGCGTCCCGTCAGCGCCCGGTCCACATCGACCAGCCGCACCCACAGCCGGTCCACCACGGCCGAGCGTGCCGCACGCGGATCCGTCAGCACATGCTGGAGCGGTTCGTCCACCGCACCTTCGTATTCGATCCACGGCACCAGGTCGATCCCCACCAGATAGCGCCACAGTGCGGCATACGCCTGCCGTGACACAGCCGCCAGCTCAAGGACCTGCACCGCGCTGCTGTCGTTGCCTACGGCATCGCGCGAGCTCTTGTGCCGGTACAGGGCGTATCCGGTGAACTGGCCGTCTGGCTCCTGATGTACGGCGAAGCGCAGCGCGGTCGCGCCCCCGCGCGAGTGCGGCTCGTCGAACAGACGGACCTCCCAGTGAGGGGCACCCCTGTCGGGCCAGCCGACCGAGCTGCTCCGGACCCGATCGTAGATCTCCTGCACAAGAGGACGAGCCTGAGCGCGGTCCATCAACCGAACCATCCCCTGGCCGAAGTCCGTCCCGGGACGGAAGGACATGCCGCGCTTGTCGCACCGCAGCTGGTTCCCCTGCGTGGCGGGCCCGTAGCCGAAGCGGCCGTATACCGCGGACTCGGCGGGACGCAGCACGGCGACGGGCTCTGCGCCGTGCTCGTGCAGATCGGTCAGCTGCCGCCGCATCATCGAGGTGAGGATCCCGCGGCGCCGGTGAGTGGGGGTCACACCGACCGTGGCGACCCCCGCCACCGGCATGACGGCCCCGGGAACCGTCAGCAGCCGACTGTAGAGAGACGCGCCACCCACGGGGGTGTCCCCGTCGAATACGGCGATGGTGCGCTGCAATGCGGTTGCCGCACGCTGGTGGGCGATCTCCTCATCGGACCGGTCGACGCCATAGGTATCGGCGATCATTCTGGCCCAGTCGGAGAACTCGTCCTCGGTGACCGCACGGAGCGTATAAGGATCGGTCGTCGGGCCGGACGCCGGGTCGGACATTAAGTCGGACGCCGGGTCGGACATTGAGTCAGATATCAGGTCGGGTATCGGATCAGTCATCGCGCCTGTCTAGCGGACACCGAGCTGCGGCGCGATCAGTTCGGGGCCTTCCCTGCCGGCACCTGCTCTTGGGTCGGGCGGGCTCCCGCGGGCCGTGCCTGTGGCCCCTGCTCTCGGGGCCCACCCCATGGGGCCCTGACGACCGGCGCCCGGACCGCCGGTGAGTGACGGCGGGAGCGTCACGTAGGGTCATGGCATGGACTTGACCGGGAAGGTCTGGGGCGCCACCACTACGGAGCTGGAAGCGCGCTATCCCTGTGATTCTCTGGTGGCGGTGCCTGCCGAGGGGTGGGTCCGGGCCGTGGACGTGGCGGCGCCGCCCGGCCTCGTCTTCCGTTGGCTGCGGCAGTTGACCCTCGCGCCGTACAGCTATGACTGGATCGACTTCCGCGGACAGAAGAGTCCGCGCACGCTGGTCCAGGGACTGCCGGAACTGGCCCTGGGCCAGCCCTTCCTCGTGTTCGAGATCGCGGGCTTCGAGACCGGGACCCACATCACCGGCGTGCTGCCGGCCCGGCTCGCCGAACGGCACGGCCAGATGGCGGTGAGCTACACCCTGACCCCGCTCGGAGAGGGCTGCCGCCTGGTGGTGAAGGTCGCTGCCGAGGCCGAGGGGTCACTCGCCCGCAGACTGCGCCGCAGGCTTCTGGCCTGGGGTGATCTCGTGATGATGCGCAAACAGCTGCTGACGCTCAAGAAACTGGCCGAACGCGATGCCGGTGTCTGAGGGATAGGCAACGCCTCTTCGAGCGGGGCGCTTTCAGTGGTGCGTTGTTCTGTTCTCCTGGCTCGGTGCTCGTTCTCGTGCCACCTCGCTATCCAGGTTGGGACCGCCGTTCGCGTTGTGCTCGAAGAGTTCCTGGATACGACGGAGCAGGGCTTGCCGTACCGCGTCCGGCGACAGGACGTGCAGCGGTGTGGCCAGGCTGATGAGGTATCCGGCGAGGCCTTCTGCGTCTGGACCGCCGATGTCGACGATCGTGGCGTCGGGGCCTTCGGGACGGTGGGTACCCACGGACGACGGGATCAGCCTCAGAGCCTGGTTCATGGGCATCGGGAGGCGGATCGTCGCTTGGAGCGGGTAAGGGCCGGTCGCGACGGAGCGGGAGACGAGCAGCGCCGGGTCCGGTGGGTCGATGAACTCCACCGGCCGCCCGGTTGGCTGTAGTCGGTCGACTCTGTCGGCCCGGAAGGTCCGCCACCGGTCCCGTGTGACGTCCCGGGCGACGAAGTACCACCGGCGTTCGGTGTGGACGAGGCGGTAGGGGTCGACGTCCCGGACCGTGGCTTTCCCTGCCCAGTCGCGGTACGACAGTCGGGCACGCTCGCCCCGGCGGCATGCGGCCGCCAGTTCCAGCAGCATGCCGGCCGAGATCTGCGGCTCGTCGGGCCTGGGCGTGTGGACGAAGGTGGCGTCCATCTCGCCCAGCCGGTCCGCGATCCGCCGTGGCAGAACCTGACGGAGTTTCAGCAGGGCCGACAGCGCGGCCTGGTCGCCGCCGAGGGTGCCACTGAGCGCGGCCTCGCGCATCCCGACGGCCACGGCAAGTGCCTCTTCGTCATCGAGGATCAGCGGGGGAACCCTCGCTCCGGCCCGGAGGCGATAGCCGCCCCAGGGGCCGGGGTCGGACTCGACGGCGTAGCCGAGTTCCCTGAGTTTGGCGATGTCCCGCCGCACCGTGCGTTCGGCCACCGCCATCCGGCCGGCCAGTTCGCCGCAGGTCCACGACGGCCGGGAGGCCAACAAGGAGACCAATCGCAGCAGGCGGGCGGATGTGCTGATCACGTTCTGGAGTGTTCCACATGACCAGGACAGAAGGTGTCCTGGTCCCGCCATAGCGTTTGCTCCATGAGTACGGCACATACCTCCGCGCCCGCATTCCGCTATTCGGCCGTCACCTTCGACTGTCCGGACCCCGCCGAGCTGGCCCGCTTCTACGGCGAGGCTCTTGGCCTGCCCCTCGTCTTCTCCACTGACCACTTCGCCCTGCTCGGCCAGGAGGGTGGGGCCGGACTGGGGTTCAACCGGCTTTCCGACTACCGCCGTCCCACCTGGCCGGACCCTTCCCAGGAAAAGCAGGCCCACATCGAGCTGGGCGTCGATGACCTGGACGCCGCCCAGGCCCGGTTGCTCGCCCTGGGGGCCGTCGAGCCCGCCTTCCAGCCGGACCCCGACCGATGGCGAGTCCTGCTGGATCCCGCAGGCCACCCGTTCTGCATCTCCACGCTGGTCTGAGCGCGACCTGCACACCCACGGCTACGGCTACGGCTACGGCTACGGCTACGGCTACGGCTACGGCTACGAGTATGACCGCGCGCCCCGGCTGGGCGGCGAGTTCACCGTTGCCAGGGCGGTGAGTTCGCCGGTGCCGGGGTGGGCGGTTCTTCCCCTTCGTAGGCCGCCAGTGCTGCTTGGCGGCTCTCCAGGACCTCGGCGAGGTCGTCGGGGAGCACGCAGTCCTGTGCCAGTTTCATACAGGCCTTGGCCTCCACGAGAGCCCATGCCTGCCGGGCGCGTTTGTTGGCCAGACGTCTGCTGTCGCTCCGGAGGAAGCCGACGCCTGCCGCGCACCCCGCGGCGGCAAGGGCAACCAACGCCGCAGGTACGCGGGCGTCCGCCGATGCCAGGCCCGCGGCTCCGGAGACGGCGGCGAGGAGCGCTGCGGGGAAGCCCAGAGCGATATCGACCTTGGCCCAGAACTCAGCTCTGCGATGCGCCAGGTCCTTCTGTCGCGTCGCCTCGTCACATAGCCGTTCGACCTCGGCTCGTGGTCGGCTCAAGGGCTCGTTCCGGGAAAGCGGCACGGGCACGGGGGAGGGAGTGGCCATGTCTGGATTCCAACACACAGGAAACACAAGGGACTTGTACGGGCGTGCACAGACTTGAGGGGCGTCCGTGGTGGGCTCCTGACAGATCGACTTCGGCTGGGCCGGGGGCGCAAGCGAGTCTGTTGTTGTTGCTTCCGGCGAAGGAGGCTCCTGCCGGAAGCGTGGCCTGTTGCCTCCTTGAGGAGCGTGACATGAGGCTCCTCAAGCGTGGCCTGCGGTCTCGTCAGGCGTGACTTGTCGTCGCCTCGGCGGATGTCTTTTTTGCGCAGATGGTTACTGTGGGGAGCTCGCCGGCGCCGGTCGGCGGGCGGGCGGCGCCTCGTGGGTCGCCCGGAACCCGATGAGAGGTGCGGACATGACGAGCGTGCACGGTGGCCCCCTGGACATCCCCACTCCGGACGGCATCGCCGATGCCTATCTCGCCCACCCCGACGACGGCCAGCCGCACCCCGGCGTCCTGCTGTACATGGACGCCTTCGGACTGCGGCCGTCGCTGGAGGAGATGGCCAGGCGCCTGGCCGGGCACGGCTACACGGTGCTGGTGCCCAATGTCTTCTACCGCGCCGGACGTGCCCCGGTGGTGGAGCTGCCCGACTTCATCGATCCCTCTCAGCGGCCGGAGATCTTCGAGCAGCTTTTCCCGGTGATCCAGACCCTCACCCCGGACCTGGCGATGCGGGACGCCGGAGCCTACGTCGACTGGCTGGCCGCCTCCCCCGAGGTCACTGACGGCCCGTTGGGCACCGCCGGTTACTGCATGGGCGGGGTCCTCGCCATCCGCACCGCCGCGGCCCGTCCGGAACGCATCGGCGCCGCGGCCGCCTTCCACGCCGGCCGCCTGGTCACCGACGCCGAGGACAGTCCGCACCGGCTCGCCGACCGCATCACGGCGGAGCTGTACTTCGGCCACGCCGACCACGATCATTCGATGCCCGCCGACCAGATCAAGATCCTGGAGCAGACGCTGGACACCGCGGGCGTGCGCTACCGCAGCGAGCTGTACGAAGGTGCCGACCACGGCTACACGCAGGCCGACACCGCCGCGTACAACGCCGAGGCGAACGCACGCCACTGGCGCAACATGCTGGAACTCTTCGGGCGCCGTCTCTGACACCGCGGGCGGGCCGGCGCCGGACAGCTGCCGGCCTGCTGCTCTGTCGGCAGGCCGACCTGCCGGCTGCCGTCTTGTGGGCCGCCGTCGTGTCCGGTTGTCCGGTCCGTGTGCAGATGCTTCGTACGGCCGCCGTCCCGCTCAGCCCACCGGGACGGCGGCCGGACTTGCACCGGGGTCGGGGTGCCGGCTGTTGCCGGTGGGCAGGACCAGCATCTTCGTCACGGTGCCGTCGTCCGCGACGACGTCGCGGACATGGGTGAATCCCAGCTTTTTGCCCAGCGCCAGACTGGCGGCATTTTCGGCGCCCACCATTCCGTACACCTCGCTGAGCTGCAGGGTGTCAGCGGCGTAGTGCAGCAGACCGCGGACCAACTCGTTGCCCACCCCCCTCCCCCGGCTCTTCTTGACCAGCGCGGCGATCATCTCGTAGCCGTCGACGTTGCCGGTTTTCTTGATCTCCGCGTGGCCCACGTAGGCGCCCTCGGACCACACAGCCCATACGTCGAACATGTTCTTGGCGTAGATCTCGTGGAGAATCGCTTGGAATATGACCCGGATCTCTTCTTCGGGTACGCGGTCTTGGCCCATCCAGCGGCAGACCTCTTCGTCACCGAGCAGCGCGACGAAGACTTCCTCGTCCTCGGGCCGGTAGGGCGCAAGAATCAGCCGGTCGGTACGCAAGATCGGGGTCATTCCAAGGTCCCTTCTCATGGGAAAGCACAAGTGATGTGGGTGTGGCGAAAGGCAATGCCGGCGCGGAACGGAGGGGCCGGCTTCCGGGGAATGCCCCGGTCGTGAGGCGGGCTCGGCGCAGGCCGTGTCCGGGCATGTGCGAAAGTGCGTGATCTCGTGCGAACTGCGGGCCGTGCGGCGGTAGTTACCCCGTCATGCCGTCGACCGCCGCGGCCCGATGGTGGGACGGAGTCGTGCCCGCCGCTCCGGCCAGGAAGAACAGGTCCAGGTCACGGACCGGCCCCTGAGAAAATCCCCCGCGATCCGCAGTTCCCTCACCCCGTAAAAGTCTTGAACTCCGCTCTCAGGCGTCCGGCCTGTGCGGCGCATGTCACTGGTATAGCGCAATAACGCCCTATCGTCACTACCTGACGCCAAATCCGATATGCCAGGTAATTAAGGGGTACCCTGCCATTTTCCGTAGACAACGGGATGATGCAGATGCATGGCGCAGGGCCGCGACCCGGGGAAAGGGGAACCAGCAGCCGGAAATCGTTTTCGTCGGCGGTGAGCAGCGAGGATTCTGCGGGGACAGCCGGACGACGCGGAAGGTCGCAGGGCGACCCGGCAACTCGGAAAGCGGCCCCGCCACTTGGAAGGCGGCGCGTGGGCGGCGCAGTGCGCGGCGGGCGGCGCGGCGGGGCGGGGCGCAGTTCGCGGTGACGGCAGACAAGCAGGCACGGCGGCTCAGCGCCCGGCAACGGTGCGGCCGCAAGAGGAAGCGCAAGAGGAAGCGGTGAACGGGCCGTGCGGGCCGCGCCGGCCGGTGGCCGTGTCGCGGCCCGCACGGGGGTGGTGCGGGAGGGAGCAGGGCGCGGCGGTCGGCCGCGGCCCTGCGGGGCGGACCGTCAGGAGGCGGCGCGGTCCATGCGTTCGCGCAGGCTACGGGGGCGCATGTCGGTCCAGACCTCGTCGACGTAGGCGGAGCACTCGTCCTGGGTGCCCTCCTTGCCCACGGCGTGCCAGCCGTCGGGGACCTCCAGGTCGGCCAGCCACAGCGAGTACTGGTCCTCGTCGTTGCGCAGCACCTGGTAGCGGGCGTTCTCGTCCATGTCACGCTCTCCCATCATCGGTTGGGTTGGGTTGGGTTGGGCTGAGTTGGATTCGGTTGGACTGGGTTGGGCTGGGGTGGGCTGGGGTGGGCCGGTCGGGCAGTTGATCTTGTTCAGGGTGCCGTCAACGGCCGGTGTGCGGGGGGCCTTTCGGGAATTCGCCGTACGCGGTGCGGTGGGTGGCGTCGGCGGCCCGCCGGCCTGTGGGTCCCTCATGCGCTGTCCCGGGCGTGCTGGGCGATCCGGCGAAGAGCCTCGGCGAAGTCCTCGGCCACTGCCCGTACAGTCGTCTCCTCGTGTACGTCGGGGCGGTAGTGCCAGGTGAAGGCGAGCCGGCCCTCCTGCACCGCGCCGACGGCCTCCAGCAGGTGGGAGCCGCCGTCACGGGGGTCGTGGTCCTGGCCGAAGGAACCGTGCTCGGCACGGACGAGAGCTCCGGAGGAGTCGGCCGACCGCGCGTCCCACTGGCCCAGGTAGTTGAACACGATCTGCCCGCGGCCGGTGCGGTCCAGCCGCTCGCGCACCTCGGCGGGGCCGTGGGTGCGCAGGGCGCCGAAGCCGAGTCCGTTGCCGGGGACGGCGCGCAGTTGGCGGCGGACCGATTTGACCAGGGCCCGCCAGTCCCGGGACGGGCCGAGATCGGCGGGGTCGGAAACCTGGAGGCCGACCGGGTAGACGGTGGTGAACCAGCCGACCGTACGGGAGAGGTCGACGCCGTCCAGGACGTCCTCACGGCCGTGCCCTTCGAGGTCGATGCAGACCCGGTCCTGACCGGTCCAGCGGGCGAGTGCCAGGGACAGGGCGGCCAGCAGGACGTCGTTGATGCGGGTGCGGTAGGCGGTGGGGGCCGCGCGGAGCAGCGCCGTGGTGTCCGGCTCGTCGAGCGTCACGGTCACCGTGCGCGACGCGCCGGCCGGGGTGTCGGCGTCGTGGTCCACCGGAAGCGGGGCGGGGGCCGCGGCCTCTTCCCAGTAAGGGAGTTCGTGGTCCAGTCCGCCCTCGGCGACATGTGCGGCCAGACCTCGTGCCCAGTCCCTGAAGGCGGTGGTGCGCTCGTCGAGCGTGATGGCCTGCCCCGCCGCGGCCTGGTGGTAGGCGGTCTCCAGGTCGTCCAGCAGGATGCGCCAGGACACCGCGTCGACGACCAGGTGGTGGGCCACCAGGAGCAGGAAGGCGGGGCGGTCCGGGTCACCGGTGAACAGCGCCGCCCGGAGCAGCGGGCCCCGGCCGATGTCGAAGCCGGTGTGCAGGTCGTCGGCCGCCTTCTCCATGGCGGTGTCGGCCTCGTCGGGCGGCAGGCCGGTCAGGTCGTGCCGGGTGAGGAGGCCGTGCGGCTCCGCGGGCGGCGGGTTGTGCTGGTGCCAGCGGCCGCCGTCCTCGGTGAACCGCATACGCAGCGCGTCGTGGTGTTCCAGCAGGGCGGTCAGCGCTGCGTGGAGGGCGGCCGGGTCGGGAGTGCCGTCGAGTTCGAGCAGCGCGGACTGGTTGAAGTGGTGGTGGTTGGCGCGGGGGGTGGCGAAGAACCACTGCTGGATGGGGGTGAGCGGCAGGTCGCCGGTCACCGGGCCGCTGTCGGTCCGGTCCGGTCCGGTGGTGACGACGGTGGCCAGGGCGGCGACCGTCTGGTGGGTGAACAGGTCCTTGGTGGCCAGGTGCAGTCCGGCCCGTCGCAGCCGCGACACCACTTGCATGCTCAGGATCGAGTCCCCGCCGAGGTCGAAGAAGTTGTCCTCGGCGCCGACGGTGTCGAGGCCGAGCACATCGGCCCAGATCTGGGCGATCCGGCGTTCGGTGTCGGTGCGCGGCGCGATGTGCGGGCCGGTGGCGCCGGCGGCCGGGTCGGGATCGGGCAGGGCGCGCCGGTCGGTCTTGCCGTTCGGGGTGAGCGGCAGCCGGGCCAGGGGGACGAAGGCCGACGGGACCATGTGCGGGGGCAGGAGGCGCGCCAGGTGCTCGCGCAGCTCCGTGACGGGCAGCGGCTCCGTGACGAGCAGCGGCTCCGGGGTGCCGTCGGGTGAGACCTCGGACAGGACGTGGGACGCGACGTCGGACGGAACGTCGGACAGGACAGCTGACGGAACGACGTAGGCGACCAAACGTGCGGGGGCGGTGGGCTGTTGGCCGGCCGCGGCGCGTACGGCGACCACCGCGTCCCGTACGTGGGGGCTGCGGCGCAGGGCGCTCTCGATCTCGCCGGGCTCGATGCGGAAGCCGCGCACCTTGACCTGGTCGTCGGCGCGTCCGGCGTAGCGCAGGTCGCCGTCGGCGCCCCAGCGGGCCAGGTCGCCGGTGCGGTACATCCGTTCGCCCGCGGCGCCGAACGGGTCGGCGACGAACCGGGCCGCGGTCAGGCCCGGGCGTGCCAGGTAACCGCGGGCGAGTCCGGGCCCGGCGACGTACAGCTCGCCGGTCACCCCGACCGGTACGGGGCGCAGGGCGGCGTCCAGGACGTACGCCCGACTGGTGCCGAGGGGACGGCCGATGGACGGGGTGCCCGCTTCCGGGGCCAGCGGGCCGGTCCAGGCGGACACCACCGTCGCCTCGGTCGGGCCATAGGAGTTGATCATGCGGCGGCCGGGGGCCCAGCGCGCCACCAGGTCGGCGGGGCAGGCCTCGGCGCCGACGATCAGGGTGCGCAGGCCGGGCAGGTTGTCGGCGGACTCGGGCGGCACGGTGACCAGGGCGGCGGGCGGGATCAGGGCGTGGGTGATCCGCCGCTCGGTGAGCACCTGGGCCAGCCGGTCGCCGACCAGCGGTCCCTCCTCCCCCGCGACCAGCGTGGCGCCGGCCAGCAGGGAGAGGCACAGCTCCAGGAAGGACGCGTCGAAGCTGGGTGAGGCGAACTGGAGGACCCGGTCACCCTGGCGGACCTCGTACCGTTCGGCGGCGGCCACGGCGAAAGCGGCGAGTCCGGTGTGTGTGACCACCACGGCCTTGGGGGTGCCGGTCGAGCCGGAGGTGTAGATGACGTAGGCGGGGTGCGCCTCGGTCAGCGGGGTGCGGCGGTCCGCGTCGGTGGGCGCGGTGCCGGGGCCGTCGTTCCGCCAGACGGCGGCCGGGTCGTCGAGGACCACGGCTGCCGCCGCGTCGCGCACCATGAACGCGCGCCGCTCGGCCGGGTACGCCGGGTCCACGGGCAGGAAGGCGCCGCCGGCCTTGGCCACGGCCAGTTGGGCCACCACGGTCTCCGCCGAGCGGGGCAGCGCCAGCGCCACCACGTCCTCGGGACCGACCCCGCGGCCGATCAGATGGTGTGCCAGCCGGTTCGCCGCGCGCTCCAGCTCCGCGTACGTCAGCTCGCGTGCGCCGTCGGCCAGCGCCACCGCGTCGGGTGTGCGAGCCGCCTGCCGCTGGAACAGCTCGGGCAGGGTGGCCGGGGGCACCGGGCGGGCGGTGCCGTGCCCGTGGGCCAGCAGGCGGCGCAGTGCGTCGTCCGGGGCCAGGGGCAGGGCGCCGAGGGGGCGGTGCGGGTTCTCGGCGATGCCGGTCAGCAGCGTGGTGAGCTGGTCGGCCATCCGCTCGGCGGTGGCGGCGTCGAACAGGTCGGTGTTGTAGGTGAGCAGCCCGTGCAGGGCGCCGGAGTCGGTTTCGGCGAACTCCAGGGTGAGGTCGAAGCCGGCGTGGTGGGTGTCCGGCTCGATGTCGCTCACCTGGAGACCCGGCAGGTCCAGTGCCGCGCCGGGCGCGTTCTGGAGCACGACCATGGCCTGGAAGAGCGGGGTACGGCTGGTGTCGCGTACGGGCTGGACCTGGTCCACCACCTGCTCGAACGGCACGTCCTGGTGCGCGAAGGCGTCGAGTACGGTCTCCCGCACCTGCGCCAGGAAGGCGGGGTAGGCCTCGTCGGGATCGACGGTCGAGCGCAGGACCAGCGTGTTGACGAAGAAGCCGATCAGGCGCTGGGTCTCGGCGCGGTCGCGGCCCGAGGTGACGGTTCCGACGGCGATGTCGTGCTGCCCTGACAGCCGCGCGAAGAGGGTCTGCGCGGCGGCGATCAGCGTGGTGAACAGGGTGGTCTGCCGGGCCCGGCCGAACTCCGCCAGTTTGCGGGCCGTTTCGGGCGGGAGGACGAGCGGGGCCGTCGCGCCGTTCCTGGTCTGCACGGCCGGGCGGGGCCGGTCGGTGGGCAGGTCCAGGGGTTCGGCGCCGGCGAGGCGTTCCTGCCAGTAGCGCAGTTGCTCCTCGGCGGCCGTGCCGTGCGCGGTGCGCTGCCAGTGCGCGACATCGGCGTACTGCACGGGCAGCGGCGGCAGTTCGGCCGTGGTGGCGCCGAGTGCGGCCCGGTAGAGGTGGGCCAGGTCGCCGGTGAGGACCGCGGTGGACCAGCCGTCGGTGATGATGTGGTGCAGGGTCAGCGTCAGGACGTGGTGGTCGTCCGCCAGCCGGATCAGCTGGGCCCGCAGCAGGGGGCCCTGGCGCAGGTCGAAGGGGCGGGTGCGGTCCTCGGCCAGCAGCCTTTCGAGCTCCGCCGTGCGATCGCCTGCGGGCAGCGCCGACAGGTCGTGCAGCGGCAGCGGCACGTCCTGGGGCGGGTGGATGACCTGGATGCCCTGGCCGTCCTCGGATTCGAAGGTGGTGCGCAGCGACTCGTGCCGGGCCACCAGCGCGGTCAGGGCGGAGCCGAGTGCGGGGGTGTCGAGCCGGCCGCTCAGGCGCAGCGCCAGCGGGGTGATGTACTCGGTGCTGCCGGGCGCGAACGCATCGAGGAACCACAGGCGTTGCTGGGCGAAGGACAGCGGCGGCGCGGTGTCCCGGGGTGCCGGGAGGATGGCGCCGTGGCCCGTGGGGGCGCTCTCGCCTTGGGCCAGCAGCGCGGCGAGCGCGGCCGGGGTCGGGTGGGTGAACACCGCGCGCGGGGTCACTTCGGTCCGGAACGCCTCCGCCAGCCGGGAGGCCAGCCGGATGCTCAGGATCGAGTCGCCGCCGAGCGCGAAGAAGTCGTCCTCGACACCGACGTCCGCGACGCCGAGCACGTCGGCCCAGACCTCGGCCGTGCGGCGTTCGGCTTCGGTGCGCGGGGCGACCGGCTCCGGGCGGTCCGGGCCGGCGGCGGGTGCGGGCAGGGCCGCGCGGTCCACCTTGCCGTTGGCGCTGAGCGGCAGGGCCGCCAGCGGCACGAATGCCGTGGGAACCAGGTAGTCGGGCAGCGTCTGCCGGGCGTGGGCGCGCAGCGCCTCGGTGTCGAGGCCGTCGCGGCCGTCGTGGCCGTCGTGGCCGTCGTGGCCCACCACGTAGGCGACCAGCCGCTTGGTTCCCGGCCGTTCCTCCCGGGCCACCACCGCCACGTCGGCGACGCCGGGATGGGCCGCCAGGGCGCCCTCCACCTCGCCGGGTTCGACACGGAAGCCCCGGATCTTGACCTGGTCGTCGGCGCGGCCGAGGAATTCCACCGTGCCGTCGAGCCGCCGGCGGGCCAGGTCCCCGGTGCGGTACATCCGGCCGCCGGGCGGGCCGAAGGGGTCCGCGACGAACCGGTCCGCGGTCGCACCGGGACGGCCGAGGTAGCCGCGGGCCACGCCCTCGCCCGCCAGGAAGAGTTCACCCGCGGTGCCCGGTGGTACGGGCCGCATCCGTGCGTCGAGGACATGGACGCGCATGTCGTCCAGCGGGTGGCCGATGGGGACGGTGCCGGGGACCGCCGCGGCACCGGTCATGGCGAAGGAGGTCGCGAAGGTCGTGGTCTCGGTCGGTCCGTAGCCGTCCACCACGGTCAGTCCCGGGCAGGCGGCCAGTACCCGGCGCGCGGCGGCGGCGGGGACCACGTCGCCGCCGGTCCACACCTGGCGCAGCCCGTCGAAGCAGTCGGGCGCGTCCTGGGCCAGCAGCCGGAAGAGCCCTGCCGTCAGCCACAGGGCCGTCACCTCTCCCCCGGCGGCCAGCCGCCGCAGCAGGGCCGCGTCCACGGCGCCCTGCGGGGCCACCACGACGCGTCCGCCGTTCAGCAGCGGCGCCCAGACCTCGAAGGTGGCGGCGTCGAAGGCCACCGGCGAGTGCAGCAGGACCCGTGCGCAGCCGGGGCCGGTGAAGCGGCTGTCGGTGGCGAGCGCCGCCACGTCGCGGTGACGCACCCCGACGGCCTTGGGGGTGCCGGTCGACCCGGAGGTGAACATCACGTAGGCCAGCCGGTCCGGGTCGGCGGGCGCGGGCGGCACGGCGGGCGCGGCCGGTCCGGCGGTGCGTGCGGCGGCCACGTCCTCGGCGGTCAGCCGTAGTGTCGCTCCCGCCTGGTCGAGCAGCATCCGCCGGCGCTCCTCGGGGGCGCGGCCGTCGACCGGCACATAGGCGCCGCCCGCCTTGAGCACTGCCAGCTGAGCCACCACGAGGGCGGCCGAGCGGTCCATGAGCAGCGCCACCCGGCCCTCGGGGGCCAGGCCGTCCGCCAGGAGCCGGGCGGCCACCCGGTCCGACCAGTCGCCGAGCTGACGATACGTCACCTCCGCGCCGTCCACCTCCGCGAGCGCGACCTCGTCCGGGGTGCGGCGCGCCTGCTCGGCGAACAAGTCCACCGGCGAGTTGCCCGCGGCAGGGCGTGCGGTGGTGTTCCACCGGTGCAGCAGCGTGCGGTCGGCGGCGGTGAGCAGGCCGAGGTCGTCCAGGCGTCGGTCCGTGCCGTCGGCGAGCGCGGTCAGCAGGGTCTCCAGGTGGGCCGCGGCCCGCTCCACCGTCGTACGGTCGAACAGCGCCCCGTCGTAGGCGAGGTCGAAACCTAGGCGGTCGGCGAGGTAGGCACGCAGGCACAGCGGGAAGTTGGTGGCGTCCTCGGCGCGTACGTCCTGGATGCGGATGCCCGCTCCGGCGGCGGCCGTCTCGTCGAAGGGGTAGTTCTCGAAGACCATCATGCTGTCGAACAGCGCCTCGCCCGGCGGGAGTTCGCTGAGGGCCTGGATGCGGGCGAGGGAGACGAAGTCGAAGCGCCGCGCTTCGCTCTGCCGGTCCTGGAGGTCGCGCAGCCAGGGCAGGACCCGCTGGTCGCCGTCGGTCCCGGCGCGGGTCGGCACGGTGTTGATGAACATGCCGACCATGGACTCGACGCCCGGCAGTTCGGCCGGGCGGCCCGAGACCGTGGTGCCGAACACCACGTCCTGGCGGCCGCTGTAGCGCGCCAGCAGCAGCGCCCAGGCGCCCTGCACCACCGTGTTGACGGTCAGGCCGTTCCGACCGGCCGTCTCGCGCAACCGGTCGGAGATCTCGGGGGTGAGTTCCATGTGCACCAGCGCGTCCGACCGGGCGCGGTGCGCCTCGACGGGCGGCCGGTCGTAGGGCAGCGGGGTGCGGGCGGTGAACCCGGTGAGGGTGCCGGTCCAGTGCCGCTCGGCCTCCTCCTCGTCCTGCTGTGCCAGCCACTGCAGGAAGTCGCGGAACGGGCGGCGGGCCGGCGGGCGGACGGTGTGTCCCCCGACCGTCGCCGCGTACTGCGCACACACGTCGGCGAAGAGCGCTCCGGTGCTCCAGCCGTCGAGCATCAGGTGGTGCGAGGACCACACCAACTGGATCTCGTCGCCGGGCAGTGCGGCCACCGCGATGCGGCTCAGCGGCGCGGTGGTGACGTCCATCCCGGCCGCCCGGTCCTCGGCGAGCAGCCGGTCGAGCGCACGGTCGCGCTCGGCGGGGGTCAGGGTCCGCCAGTCGTGGTGGGTGACGGGCAGGACGGCGCGGTGGTGCACGACCTGCACCGGCCCGGGCAGGCCTTGCCAGCGGACGCTGCTGCGCAGCGCCGGAGTGTGGTCGGCGACTTGCTGCCAGGCGGCGGCGAACGCCTGCGGGTCGGCGACCCCGGCGATCCGGACGGCCATCTGGTCGAAGTAGGCGCCCGCCGAGTCGACCAGCCCGTGGAAGAGCATGCCGGACTGCAGCGGGGTCAGCGGATGGATGTCCGCCACGTCCCGTCCGTCGCCCGCGATCAGGTCCACCTGGTGCTGGTCGAGCCGGGCGAGCGGGAAGTCGGACGGGGTGCGGCCGCCGGTGTCCGGCCGGGCGCAGTGCGCGACGATCTCGGTCAGGGCCGCGACGGTGTCCTCGGCGAGGCGGCGCACGGTGGACTCGTCGTACACCGCGGGCGGGTAGGTCCAGCCGAGTTCGAGCCGGCCGTCCTGGACCACGCCGGTCACGTCGAGCAGGTAGGTGCGGGTCTCGTCGGGGTCGGTGTCCTGGCCGGCCGGCGGCAGGGCGGCGCGGTACAGCCCGTCGTCGTCGGGGCGGTCGGCGGAGGCGATGTCCCACTGGCCGTGGTAGTTGAAGCCGATGCGCGGCCGCGGTGCGCCGGGCAGCGGGCTCTGCGGCAGGAGGTGGCGCAGCGCGCCGTAGCTCAGGCCCCGCAGCGGCACGGCGCGCAACTGCTCCTTGACGGAGCGGACGGTGTCGCGCCAGTCGGCGTCCGGGGCGACGGACAGGGCGAGCGGGAACTCGGCGGTGAACCAGCCGACGGTGCGGGAGAGGTCCAGTTCGTCGAACAGGTCCTCGCGGCCGTGGCCCTCCACGCCGATCAGCACGGTGTCCTGGCCGCTCCAGCGGGTCAGGGTGCGGCCGAGGGCGCTGAGCAGGACGTCGTTGACCTGGGTGCGGTAGACGCCGGGGACCTGGCGCAGCAGGGCGTCGGTCTCGGCCCGGCCCAGGCTGACGGTGAGGGTGGCGGCGGTGCCGTGGGTGTTGGGGCCCGGCCGGTCGACGGGGAGGTCGGCCGGGGTGTGGCAGGCCCGGGTCCAGTACGGCAGGTCGCCGTCGAGGGCGCCGGAGCGGGCGTGCCGCTCCAGGCGGGCGGCCCAGTGTCCGTAGCCGCTGCTCGCCGGGGCGAGGGCGGGCTGCCGTCCGGCGGCGGCGTCGCGGTAGGCGGCCTCCAGGTCGGCGAGCAGGATGCGCCAGGAGACCCCGTCGACCGCCACGTGGTGGACGGTGAGGACGAGTTGGGCGGGGCGGTCGGGTCCGCAGTCGAAGTACAGGACCCGTACGACCCGGCCCTCGGTGATGTCGAGGGAGGACTGTGCGGCGGCGGTCGTGCGCTGGACGGCCTCCTCTTGTCCGGGAGCGTCGAGACCGGTCAGGTCGTGGCGGAAGAAGACGTCGCCGGGGGCGGCCGGCAGCACCTCCTGGTGCCAGGTGCCGTCGGTGTGGCGGAAGCGGGTGCGCAGCGCCTCGTGGTGGGCCACCAGGGCGGCGGCCGCGTGCCGCAGCGCCGCCTCGTCGCTGTGCGGTGCCAGCTCCAGCCGGTTGGTCATGGTGAAGCGCAGCGCGTCGCCGGGCCGCCGGCCGTCGAGGTACCAGTGCTGGATGGGGGTGAGCGGCGCGGGGCCGGCCGGCGCCCCGGTGGCGTCGGCGGGCGGCGGGTTCACGGGGGCGGTGCGCAGGGCGAGTTCGGCGATGGTCTGGTGGCGGAAGACGTCCTTGGAGGTGAGTTTGAGTCCGGCCCGCCGGGCCCGGGAGACGATCTGGATGCTGAGGATCGAGTCGCCGCCCAGGGCGAAGAAGTTGTCCTCGACGCCGACCCGGGGGACGCCCAGCACCTGAGCCCAGATGCCGGCGAGGCAGGTCTCAGTGCCGGTGCGCGGGGCCGTGTACGGCGTGGCGGTGTCCGGCTGGGCGGGGGGCTCGGGCAGGGCGCGCCGGTCTGTCTTGCCGCTGCTGGTCCGGGGGATCCGGTCCAGGGGGACGAACACCGCGGGGACCATGTAGTCCGGCAGGGTGCGGCGCAGCCGGACCCGCAGCTCCTCGGCCGGGGGCGTCCGGTCCCCGGCAGGCACCACATAGGCCACCAGCCGTGCCCGGCCCGCGTGTTCGGCGGCCACCACCACGGCGTCGGCCACCGCGGGGTCACCGAGCAGGGCGGCCTCGATCTCGCCGGGTTCGATCCGGAAGCCCCGGACCTTGACCTGGTCGTCGGTGCGGCCAAGGTACTCCAGCAGCCCCCGCCGGTCCCAGCGCGCGCGGTCGCCGGTGCGGTACATCCGGGTGCCGGGCGGGCCGAACGGGTCGGCGAGGAAGCGCCCTGCGGTGAGCCCGGGACGTCCCAGATAGCCGCGGGTGACCTGGGCACCGGCGAGGTACAGCTCCCCCGGCACCCCGACCGGCACCGGCCGCAGGGCGCCGTCGAGCACATAGGCGCGCAGGTTACGGCCCGGGCGGCCGATCAGGGGACGCTCGGCGCGGCCTGCGTGACCGGCCTCGCCGACGCGGCCGGCGAAGGGGCCGTACACGGCGTCGACGGTGCACTCGGTGGGGCCGTAGACGTTGTACGCGGTGACGCCCGCGGTCTCCCGCAGCTCGCGCCACAGCGGGGTGCCGATGGCCTCGCCGCCGGCCATGACGATCCGGGGGCGGTGGTGGGCGCCGGTGAGCAGCCCGGCGGCCAGCAGCTCGTGCAGGAAGGACGGTGTCACATTGACGCAGTCCAGGCGGCTTTCGGCGACCTGGCGGACGAAGGCGGCCGGGTCCAGGCGTACGTCCTCGTCGACGAGGTGGACCTCCTGGCCCAGTGCCAGCAGCAGCGGGCCTTCCCATGAGGTGTCGAAGGAGAAGGCGGCGCTCAGCGCGAAGCGCAGGGGGCGTCCGTCGGTGGTGTGCGGGGTGACGAGCCCGGCCAGGTGGTCGTGGCAGAGGTTGACCAGCTGGCGGTGTTCGACGGCGACGCCCTTGGGCCGGCCGGTGGAGCCGGAGGTGTAGTTGAGGTAGGCGGTGTGGGAGCCGTACAGGGGCGCTGTCCGGTCGGCGTCGGTGGGGTTGTGGCCGGGCTGCCGGTCCAGGGGGGCGTCGCGCAGCGTGTCGGCGGTCAGCACGGTCTGCGGTGCGGCGTCCGAGAGCAGGAACGCGCGGCGTTCGGCGGGCAGTTCGGGGTCCAGGGACAGCTGGGTGCCGCCCGCCTTGAGGACGGCGAGGAGGGCCACCAGCATGTCGGAGGTGCGCGGCAGTTGCACGGCGACCACCCGCTCCGGGCCGACGCCGAGCGAGATGAGGTGGTGGGCCAGCCGGTTGGCGCGGTCGTTCAGGGCGGTGAAGTCCAGGGTGGCGTCCCGTGCCACCAGGGCCGTGGCGTGCGGGGTGCGGGCCGCCTGTGCCTCGAAGAGGTCGACGAACGTCCGGTCCGGGACGGGCAGGGTCTCGCCCTGCCACTCCGCCAGCACCTGCCGCCGCTCCGCGGGGGACAGCAACGGCAGGTCGCCGACCGTGCGGCCGGGGTCGTCCGCGACCGCTTCCAGCAGCAGGCGCAGCCGGGCGGTCGCCCGCTCGACGGTGTCCGCGTCGAACAGGTCGGTGTTGTACTCGACGTAGCCGGTGAGGCCGCCGTCGCGCTCCACGAAGTCGAAGCCGAGGTCGAAGGCGGCGTGCCGGCCGGGCGGCTGAACGGTCTCGACGTCGAGGCCCGGCAGGTGCGGTGCCTCGCCGCCGAGGTTGTGCAGGGCCACCATGACCTGGAAGAGGGGGGTGCGGCTGGTGTCGCGTTCCGGCTGGAGCACATCGACAAGCTGCTCGAAGGGCACGTCCTGGTGGGCGAACGCGTCCAGCACGGTGGCGCGCACCTCGGACAGCAGCGCGGTGAACGGCAGGTCGTCGGGCACCCGGCTGCGCAGCACCAGGGTGTTCACGAACATCCCGACCAGGTGCTCCAGTTCGGGGCGTTCGCGTCCGGAGGCCACGGTGCCGACCGCGATGTCCTCCTGGCCGGCCCAGCGGGCGAGCAGCACCTTGCAGGCGGCGAGCAGGGTCATGTAGAGGGTGGCGTCGGCGCGGCGGCCGGTCTCGCGCAGCCGGTCGGTCAGCGCGGCGGGCAGGGTGAACTGCAGCAGGGCGCCGTTCTCGGTGCGGACGGCGGGACGCGGCCGGTCGGTGGGCAGCTCCAGCGGCGCCACGTCGGACAGCTTCTCCTGCCAGTAGGCGAGTTGGGTGTCGTCGGCGTCGGCGGCGCGGGCCCGTTGCCAGGCCGCGTAGTCGGCGTACTGGAGCGGCAGTGCGGGCAGGTCGGGGCGGCGGTCCTGGAGGGCCGCCGCGTAGAGCTCGCCCAGGTCCCGGCCGAGCACGGCGGTGGACCAGCCGTCGGTGACGATGTGGTGCATGGCCAGGGTCAGGACGTGCTCGCCGTCGGTGAGCCGGATCAGCCGGGTCCGCAGCAGCGGCCCGTTGCCCAGGTCGAACGGGGTGGCTCCCTCACGTGCCAGCAGCGCGTCGAGTGCGCCGTCACGGTCGTGGGCCGGGGTGGCCGACAGGTCGTCCAGCGGCAGGTCGACCGCCCGGGGGGCGTGGACCTGCTGGCGGGCGTGGCCGTCGTGTTCGGCGAAGGTGGTGCGCAGCGGTTCGTGCCGGGCCACCAGGGCGTCCAGGGCGGTGCGCAGGGCGGCTTCGTCGAGGGGGCCGCGCAGGCGCAGCACGAAGAAGGTGACGTAGGCGGTGCTGTCCGGCTCGAAGGTGTCCAGGAACCACAGGCGTTGCTGGGGGAACGACAGGGGCAGCGCGGCGGTGCGGTCGGCCGCGGGGATCGGGTCGTCCGGTGCCCGGCCGGCCGCGGCCGGATCGGGCAGGGCGGCGGCCAGGGCGGCGACGGTGGGGTGGGTGAACAGCAGCCGGGGCGAGACCTCGGCGCCGAGGGCGGCGCGGAGCCGGGAGGTGACGCGGATGGCGAGGATGGAGTCGCCGCCCAGGGCGAAGAAGCTGTCCTCCACGCCCATGTCCCCGGTGTCCAGGACTTCCGCCCACACCCGGGCGACCAGGCGTTCCGCCTCGGTGCGCGGTACGGTGCGCTCCTCTCCCGCGGCGAAGCCGTCCGGGCCGGGGGCGGGCAGGGCGCGGTGGTCGAGCTTGCCGTTGACGGTCAGCGGCAGTGCGTCCAGGGGGACATAGGCGGCGGGCACCATGTGCGCGGGCAGGGTCTTTGCCAGGTGGGCGCGCAGTGCGGCGGCGGAGGGCGGGGCGTCCTGGCCGGTGCCCACGACATGGGCCACCAGCCGCCGCACCCCGGGGGTGTCCTCGCGCACCCCGACCACGGCCTCGGCGACGTCCGGGTGGGCGGTCAGGGCGGCCTCGATCTCGCCGGGTTCGATCCGGAAGCCGCGGATCTTGACCTGCTGGTCGGCCCGGCCCAAGTACTCCAGGGTGCCGTCGGCTCGCCAGCGGGCCCGGTCGCCGGTCCGGTACATCCGGGTTCCGGGCGGCCCGAACGGGTCCGCCACGAACCGCGCCGCGGTCAGGCCGGGCCGGTTCAGATAGCCGCGGGCCAGGCCCTCGCCGGCCACGTACATCTCCCCTACGGCGCCGGGCGGCACCGGGGCGAGGCGGCCGTCGAGCACCCGGACCCGCAGGTCGGGGAGGCCGCGGCCGATGGTGCTGCCGGTGGCCGCGGTCACCGTGGCGCGGTCCAGGGGCGCGTAGGAGACGTGCACGGTGGTCTCGGTGATCCCGTACATGTTGACCAGGACGGGCGCGGTGTCCGGGTGCCGTTCGTACCAGTCGGTGAGCCGTACCGGGTCCAGCGCCTCCCCGCCGAAGACCACCCGCCGCAGGGCCAGCCGCGCCCCGAGTTCGGGGTGTTCGGCGTCGGCACGCATCAGGGGGTAGAACGCCGAGGGCGTCTGGTTGAGCACCGTGACCCGCTCGTCCACCAGCAGGCGCAGGAACTCCTCGGGGGAACGGGTCACCTCGTGCGGGACGACGACGAGCCGGCCGCCGTGCAGCAGCGCGCCCCAGATCTCCCAGACGGAGAAGTCGAAGGCGTAGGAGTGGAACAGCGTCCATACGTCGTGCTCGTCGAAGGCGAACCATTCCTGGGTGCGGGAGAACAGCCGCACCACGTTGGCGTGCGGGACGACCACGCCCTTGGGCAGGCCGGTGGAGCCCGAGGTGTAGATGACGTAGGCGGGGTGCTCCGGCAGCGGGCGGCGGGCGGTTGCCGGGCCGGTGGCGGGGCGCCGTTCGAGGTCGGCGCGGACCTCGGGGTCGTCCAGGAGCAGCCGGGGGCAGGCGGCGTCCCCGAGCCGTCCGGCGACGGCAGCGGTGGTCACCAGCAGGGCCGGGGCGGCGTCGGAGAGCAGGTGGGCGATGCGGCCCTGGGGCAGCTCCGGGTCGACGGGCAGGTAGGCGGCGCCGGTCTTGAGCACCGCGACGATCGCCACGATCATTTCCGGGGAGCGGGGCAGCGCGAGGGCCACGAAGCGCTCGGGGCCCGCTCCCGTCTCGGCCAGCCGGTGGGCCAGTTGGCCTGCCCGCGCGTCGAGTTCGGCGTAGGACAGGGTGGTGCCCGCGCAGGTCACGGCGGGGGCGTCGGGTGTGCGGGCCGCCCGGTCCTCGAACAGGTCGGTCAGGGTCTGCCCGGGCCGCCCCTGCTCCGTGCCGTTCCAGTCCACCAGCATCCGCCGGCGTTCCCCGGCGGTGGTCCACGCCAGCTCGCGCAGCGGCCGGTCCGGACCGGCGGCGATCTCCGTGAGCAGCAGGCACAGCCGGTCGGCGAGCGCACGGACGGTGGCGGAGTCGAAGAGGTCCGGGTCGTGGGCGAGGTCGAAGCCGAGGCGGTCGCTGTGGTGGGCGCGCAGGACCAGCGGGAAGTTGGTCGCGTCCCGCGAGGCGACGTCGAGGATGCGGACGCCGGCGCCGGACGTCCGCGCGTCGTCGAACGGGTAGTTCTCGAAGGCGACCATGCTGTCGAACAGCGCGGTGCCCGCCGGGACGTCGCTGAGCGAGGTCAGCTGGGCCAGCGAGACGGCCTCGAAGCGCCGGGATTCGGACTGGGCGTCCTGGAGGTCCCGCAGCCAGTCGGCCGTGGTGCGGCGTTCGTCGACCCACACCCGGGTGGGCAGGGTGTTGATGAACATCCCCACCATGGACTCGACGCCGTGGAGTGCGTCCGGGCGGCCGGAGACGGTGGTGCCGAACACCACGTCCTGCTCTCCGCTGTAGCGCGCCAGCAGCAGCGCCCAGGCGCCCTGGACGACCGTGTTGAGGGTGAGTCCGCTGCGCCGGGCGGTGTGCAGCAGCGCGCGGGAGAGCTCGACGGGCAGGCTCGCCGTGTGCACCGCGGCGGAGCGGGCCCGGTGCGCCTCGCGGGACGGCCGGTCGCAGGGCAGCGGTGTCGGGGTGGCGAAGCCCGCGAGGACTGTGCGCCAGTGCTCCTCGGCCTCGCGGCCGTCCCGGCCGGACAGCCAGCGGACATAGTCGCCGAACGGGCGGCGCACGGGTGGCGTCGGCGCGCGGTCCGCGACGAGGGCGGCGTACTCCTCGCACACCTCGGTCAGGACCTGCGCCAGGCTCCAGCCGTCCAGGATCAGGTGGTGCGAGGTCCACAGCAGCCGCAGCCTGCCGCCGGGCAGCTGGATCAGGGTGAGCCGCATCAGGGGCGGTGTGCCGAGGTCCAGGCCCTGGGCCAGGTCCTCGGCCTGGATCCGGGCGAGTTCGTCCGCCTGCCGGTCGTCGGCGAGCTCGCGCCGGTCGACGTGGACGGTGGGCACGGTCACCCGCCGGTGCACGATCTGGAGCGGGACGGGCACGTCCTCCCAGACGACCGAGGTGCGCAGCACCGGCGTCCGGTCGACGACCCGCTGCCAGGCCCGGGCGAAGGCGCGCGGGTCCGCGACGCCGTCCAGCAGCAGGCTTGCCTGGTCGAGGTAGACGTCGTCGGCCCCGCCCATCAGGCGGTGGAAGAGCATGCCTTCCTGGAGCGGGGTGAGCGGGAGGATGTCCTCGACCGCGCGCCCGTCCCCGGCCAGGCGGTCCACCCCGGCCTGGTCCAGCCGGGCGAGGGGGAAGTCGGAGGGGGTGCGGCCGCCCGCTTCCGGCCGTGCGCAGTGGGCGGCGATCGCGGCCAGCGCCCTGGCCGTGCCGTCCGCCAGCTCCCGTACCGTGCTCTCGTCGTGCACCTGGTCGCTGTAGTGCCAGGTCAGCTCCAGCACGCCGTCGGCCACGACGGCCGAGACGTCCAGCAGGTGGTCGAGTGCTTCGTCGGCGGCCAGGTCGCGGCCGGGGACTTCGCCGGCGGGCGCGAAGTCCTGTCCTGGCGCGCTCTCCCACTGGCCGTGGTAGTTGAAGCAGACCTGTGGCAGGGGCAGTTCACGCAAGGCGCGGGCGGCCGGGTCCGGTGAGCCCAGACGGGCCGGCGCCTCGTAGCCGAGGCCGCGGCGGGGGACGGCCCGCAGCTGTTCCTTCACGGCCTTGAGGGTCGCGCCCCAGTCCGGCTCCCGCGACGGGCCGTCCAGGGTGAGGGTGACCGGGTACTGGGTGGTGAACCAGCCGACGGTACGGGAGAGGTCGGCTCCACCGAGGCCGGGCGCGTCCTGGTCGTCGTGCGCGTCGATGTCCTCCCGGCCGTGCCCCTCCAGGGCCACCGTCACCCGCTCCGCACCCGCCCAGTCGGCGAGCACCCGGCCCAGCGCGCTCAGCAGGACGTCGTTGACCTGGGTGCGGTAGACGCCGGGCACCCGGCGCAGCAGCGCCTCGGTGGTGTCGCGGTCGAGGCGGGCGCGGACGGTGCGGACCGAGCCGGCGCGTGCGGTGCCGGGGCGGTCCACCGGCAGCGGGGTACGCGCCACCGCGGCCTCGGCCGTCCAGTACGCCAGGTCGCCGTCGAGTCCGCCGTCTTGTACGTGCCGGGCCAGCTGCCCCGCCCAGGTGGTGAACGGTGTGGTGGCGGGCTCCAGTTGGGCCGCCTCGCCGGCGGCTGTCCGGCGGTAGGCGCTCTCCAGGTCGGCGAGCAGGATGCGCCAGGAAACGCTGTCGACGGCGAGGTGGTGGGCCGTCAGGAACAGTTGCGGCCGGCTGCCCTGCTCCGCGCGGAGCAGGACGGCGCGCAGCAGGGTGCCGGTGGCGGGGTCGAGGTCCGCGCGGGCGGCGTCGGCCGCTGCGGTGCGCGCGGCCTCGCGGGCGGCGCCGGTGGCCCGCGACAGGTCGTGGGTGGTCAGGAGGCCGGGCGCCACGGCGTCGACGGGGTGCTGGCGCCAGGTGTCACCGGTGCGGACGAACCGGGTGCGCAGCGCCGGGTGGTGGGCGGCCACGAGGTACAGAGCCCGCTCCAGGGCGTCCGGGTCGAGGTCGTACGGCAGATCGAGCAGCATTGACATGCAAAAGTGCCGCAGCGGTCCGTGGGTGGCGAAGAACCACTCCTGGATGGGGGTGAGCGGGGCCGGTCCGGCGTCGTCCGGCTGCCGCGCCGCGGGTGCCGGGGCGGTGCGCTGGACCACGGCGGCGGCCAGCTCGGCGATGGTCTGGTGCAGGAAGACGTCCCGGGAGGTCAGGCTCAGTCCGGCGGCGCGGGCCCGGGAGACGGCCTGGATGCTGAGGATCGAGTCGCCGCCGAGCTCGAAGAAGTTGTCGGTGACCCCCACCTGTGCGAGGCCGAGCACGGCGGACCAGATCCCGGCGAGCTCCCGCTCGGCCGGGGTGCGCGGGGCCACGAACTCCCGCTCGCGCGGGGCCGCGTCGAGGTCGGGGGCGGGCAGCGCGCGGCGGTCCAGCTTGCCGCTGGTGGTGAGCGGCAGGGCGTCCAGGACGACAAAGGCGGCGGGCATCATGTGGGCCGGCAGGGTGCGCCCCAGGGCCGTCCGCAGCTCGGAGACGGGCAGCGGACCGCTCCCTGCGGCGGGCACCAGGTAGGCGGCGAGGCGGGCGTGGCCGCGCTCGTCGGCGACGGCGACGACGGCCGCTGCGGCGACGGCGGGCAGCGCCAGCAGCGCCGACTCGATCTCGCCGGGCTCGATGCGGTGACCGCGGATCTTGACCTGGTCATCGGCGCGGCCCAGGTAGTCGAGTCGTCCGTCGGCGGTCCAGCGGGCCAGGTCGCCGGTGCGGTACAGGCGGCTGCCGGGCGGCCCGAACGGGTCCGCCACGAACCGCGCGGCGGTCAGGCCGGGCCGGTTCAGATAGCCGCGGGCGAGCTGGTCGCCCGCGAGGTAGAGCTCGCCGCCGACGCCGGGCGGCACCGGCTGGAGACGGTCATCGAGGACATGCGCGCGCACGTTGGCCAGCGGCCGGCCCACCACCGGCCGGGCGGTGCCGTCGATCCGGCAGGCCAGGGCGTCGACGGTGCACTCGGTGGGGCCGTAGAAGTTGTAGGCGGCGACATCGTCCAGCCCGGCGAGCTCCCGCCACAGCGCGGGGCCGACGGCCTCGCCGCCCAGCATCAGCACCCGGGGGTGGTGGCGGGGGTCGGTGAGCAGCCCGGCGGGCAGGAGCTGGCGCAGGTAGGAGGGGGTGAGGTCGAGGAAGTCGATGCGGTGCTCGACGACGTACTCGACCAGAGCGGCCGGATCGAGCCGGGTCGTCTCGTCGACCAGGTGCAGCCGGTGGCCGTCGGCCATCAGCAGCACGCCCTCCAGGGAGGTGTCGAAGGAGAACGAGGCGGTCAGGGCAACCCGCAGGGGGCCGCCGCCGGCCTCGGCGACGAAGCCGTTGCGGTGTCCGGCCAGCAGGTTCATCAGCGCACGGTGCTCCACGGACACGCCCTTGGGGCGGCCGGTGGACCCGGAGGTGTAGATGACGTAGGCGGTGTGGCCGGGGTGCAGCGGGGCACGGCGGTCGGCGTCGGTGGGGTCGGTGTCGGTGGGGTCGCCCGTAGCGGACGGTGCCGGGACGTCGCGCAGTGCCGCCTCGTCGAGCACCAGCATCGGCCGGGCGTCCGTCAGGAGGAACTGCAGCCGTTCTTGAGGCAGTTCGGGGTCGACCGGCAGGTATCCGGCACCGGTCTTGAGGACGGCGAGGATCGCCACGATCATGTCGGCGGTGCGCGGCAGCCGCAGCGCGACGAGCTGCTCGGGGCCGGCGCCCCGGTCGATGAGGTGGTGGGCGAGCCGGTTGGCGCGGGCGTTGACGGTGGCGTAGTCCAGTGTGATGTCCCCGGCCACCAGTGCCGTCGCGTGCGGGGTGCGGGCCGTCTGCGCCTCGAAGGCGGCGGGGTAGGTGGTGGGGGCGACGGGCAGCGTGGTGTCGTTCCATTCGGTGGTCAGCCGGTGCCGTTCGCGCTCCGACAGCAGGGAGAGTTCGCCCAGCGGACGGTCCGGTTCGGCCGCGACTCCCGTGAGCAGCAGGACCAGCTGCTCGGCCATCCGTGCGGCGGTGGCGGCGTCGAAGAGGTCGGTGCGGTACTCCAGCAGGCCGGTCAGGTCGTCCCCGTCGGGGACGAACTCGATGCTCAGGTCGAAGGTGGCCGCGCGGCGGGGCACGGTGACGGCCTCGGCCGTGAGGTCCCGCAGGCCGGGAGCCGCGGGCGGGGCGGGGTGGAGCAGGACCATGGCGTCGAAGAGCGGGTTGCGGCCCGCTTCCCGTACCGCTCCCGCGGCCTCCACCACCCGCTCGAAGGGGGTGTCGCCGTGGGCGAAGGCGTCGAGGACGGCGGTGGCGGAGGTGTCCAGCAGCTCGCGGTAGGAGCGCGCGGTGTCGACGGGGGCGCGCAGCACGACCGTGTTGACGAAGAGGCCGACCGCGCGCTCCAGTTCGGTGCGTCCGCGCCCGGGGGTGAGCGAGCCGACGGCGATGTCGTCCTGGCCCGACCAGCGGGCGAACAGCGCCTGGCAGGCCGCGACCAGGGCCGCGAACAGGGTGGTGTGCTGCTGCGCCGCCACCTCCCGCAGCCGGGCCGTCGCGGCTGCCGGTACGCGGAAGGCGTGGACCGCGCCGTCGCCCGCCTCCTCGCCGCTGCGGGGACGGTCGAGCGGCAGCGCCGGCGGCACGGTGCCGTCGAGCTGTTTGGTCCAGTAGGAGAGCTGTTCCGCCAGCAGGGCGCCGGACAGCCGTTCGCGCTGCCATACGGCGAAGTCCGGGTACTGCGTCGCGACGGGAGCGAGCGCAGGGGTCTCCCCGTGGGCCAGGGCGTCGTACAGCGTGCACAGTTCGTCCAGCAGCACGCCCATGGACCAGCCGTCGGTGACGATGTGGTGCGCGGTGAGCAGCAGGACGTGCGCGTCGTCGGCCAGGCGGATCAGCAGGGCCCGCAGCAGCGGCCCGGTGCGCAGGTCGAACGGGCGCGAGTACTCCGCCAGCAGCACGTCGTCCAGCGCTTCGGGGCCCGGTGCGGACCGGTCCCCCGAGCCGGCTGCGGGGGCGTTCCCCTTCCCCAGGTCGTGCAGCGGCAGCGGCACGGGGGCGGCCGGGTGCACGGTCTGCACGGGGCGGCCGTCGATGTCGTCGAACGTGGTCCGCAGGGACTCGTGGCGCTCCGGTACGGCGTCCAGCGCCCGGGACAGCGCGGCACGGTCCAGCGGGCCGGTCAGCCGCAGGGCGACCGCGCTGTTGTAGCGGGCGTCGCCGGGCCGGAGCTGGTCCAGGAACCACAACTGCTGCTGGGCGAAGGCGAGCGGCAGGGGCTGCGACCGGTCCGCGCGCGGAATCTGCTGCCGGGCCTTGGTGGCGGCCGGCGGGGCCTGGCCCGCCAGGCGGCGGCGCAGCGCCTCCTGCAACTCCTGGGGCAGGGCCGCGGCACGGTCCTTCTTCGAATGCGAAGACGTCATGTCGTCGTTCCTCACCGTTCGTTGTGGTCGCTGGTGCCGCGTGCGGCGTCTTCGAGTTCGCGCAGGACGTGTTCCTCCACCAGGTCCGCCAGGGCGGCGACCGTGCGGGCGGTCAGCACGTCCCGGGGGGTGAGCTCCACGCCGAAGGTCTCGTTGACCCGGGAGGCGATGCGCAGGCTGCGCAGCGAGTCGCCGCCGAGGGCGAAGAAGTCGTCCTCGGCGCCCACGGCCGTCTCCAGCGCCTCGGACCAGACGTCCGCGAGGAATTGCTCGGTGGGGGTGCGCGGGGCGACCTGTGCGGTGGGCTCGTGCGGGTCGGGCCCGGGTGCGGGCAGGGCCGCGCGGTCGGTCTTGCCGTTCTCGGTGAGCGGGAAGCGCTCCAGGACGACGAAGGCCGAGGGGACCATGTGGCCGGGCAGCGTCCGGGCGGCGAAGGCGCGCAGCTCCGCGCCCGCCGGGATCTCGGCGTCCGGTGCGGCGAGCAGGTGGGCCACCAGGCGCGGCGTGCCGGGCTCGTCCTCCCGTACGGCCACCACGGCGTCCCGGACGGCCGGATGGCCTGCCAGGGCGGCCTCGACCTCTCCTGCCTCGATCCGGTGCCCGCGCAGCTTCATCTGGTGGTCGGTACGGCCGAGGTAGTGCAGCTCGCCGCGGGCGTCGCGGCGGACCAGGTCGCCGGTGCGGTACATCCGCTCGCCCGGTGCGCCGTACGGGTCGGCGAGGAACCGGGTGGCGGTCAGGCCGGGACGGTGGAGGTAGCCGCGGGCCAGGGAGGGCCCGCTGATCCACAGTTCGCCGGGGACGCCGTCGGCGACCGGCCGCAGCCGCTCGTCGAGCACATAGCTGCGGCTGCCCGCGCGGGGGCGCCCGATGGGGGGCGCGGCTCCGTCGGGCTCCAGCGGACCGGACCAGGTGGCGACCACGGTGGTCTCGGTGGGTCCGTAGGAGTTGATCATCCGGTGGTGCGGGGCCCAGCGGGCGACCAGGTCGGCGCCGCAGGCGTCCGCGCCGACGATGAGGGTGCGCAGGTCCGGCAGGGTCCCCGCGGTGGCGGGCGGCACCGTGGCGAGCGCGGCGGGCGGCAGCAGGGTGTGGGTGATGCGTTCCGTGCGCAGCACCTCGGCCAGTTGCCCGCCGAGCAGCGGTCCGGGCGGCGGCACCACGAGAGCGGCGCCGGCCGGCAGGGCCATGCACAACTCCAGTACGGAGGCGTCGAAGCTGGGGGTGGCGAAGGCCAGCACCCGGTCGCCCGGCCGTACCCGGTAGTGCTCGGCCTCGGCGGCGGCGAAGGCGGCCAGGCCGCGGTGGGTAACGACCACGCCCTTGGGGGTGCCGGTGGAGCCCGAGGTGTAGATCACGTAGGCCGGGTCGTCGAGGTCGAGCGGGCGGACGCGGTCCCGGTCGGTGGGCCGGTGGGCGGGTGCGTCGTCGTCCCCGGCGGCCAGGAGGTCGCGGACCTCGGCGGCCTCCAGGGTGACGGCCGGGGCGGCGTCGCCCAGCATCAGCGCGATCCGCTCGGCCGGGTACCCGGGGTCCACCGGCAGGTAGGCGGCGCCCGTCTTGGCGGTGGCGAGCTGGGCGACGACCATGTCGGCCGATCTCGGCAGGACCAGGGCGACGAGGTCGCCGGGGCCGGTCCCCCGGGTACGGAGGTGGTGTGCGAGGTGGTTGGCCCGCGCCTCCAACTGCCCGAAGGAGAGCTGGAGTTCGGGTGCGCTCACGGCGGGGGCGTCCGGCCACCGGTCGACCGCCGCCTCGACGAGCGCGGCCAGGGTGGCGGCCGGGACCGGGTCACCGGCCGTCGGGGCACCGCGCCCGGTCAGCCGCTCGCGCTCCTCCGGCGGCAGGATGTCGATCCCGTCCACGGTCGTCGCGCCGCCGGGTTCTGCCAGGGCGCCCAGGGTGTGCACCAGCTGGGCGGCCAGGGACCGGGCGGTGGACTCCTCGAAGTACCGCGGGTCGTAGCCGAGTTCGACGCTCAGCCGGGTGTCGGGCGAGATCACCACGGTGAGCGGGTAGTTGGTGGCCTCCAGGGCGTGCAGATCGCGGACGCTCAGGCCGTGTGCGGTGGCCGCGGTGTCGTTGATCGGGTAGTTCTCGAAGACCACCAGGCTCTCGAACAGCGGCTCCCCGGCGGGCAGTTCGCTCCAGTTGCGCAGGTCGGACAGCGGGACCTGGTCGAAGCCGCGGGCGTCGGCCTGTGCGGACTGCAGAGCGCCCAGCCAGTCCGCCGGGGCCGCACCGCCGTCCACGTGGCACCGCACCGGCAGGGTGTTGATGAACAGGCCGGTGATGGCGTCGGCGCCGGGCAGGTCGGCGGGCCGGCCGGAGACCGTCGTGCCGAAGCACACCTCGCGCTCTCCGCTCCAGCGCGCCAGCAGCAGGCCCCAGACTCCTTGGACGACGGTGTTGAGGGTGAGGTGGTGGCGCCGGGCGAAGTCCTGGAGCGCGGCGCTCTCCCGCTCGCCGAGCCGCTCGGAGAGCCAGGTGCCGGCCCGGGTGGCGGCGCCGGGCGCCGGGCGACGGTCGTAGGGCAGCGGGGTGGGCGCGGTCAGGCCGGCCAGGGCACCGCGCCAGTGCTGTTCGGCCGGGGCGGTGTCGTGGGCGGCGAGCCAGGCGGCGTAGTCCGCGAACGGCCTGCGGTCGGGCAGTTGCGGGGCGGTGCCCCGGGCGAGCGCCGCGTGGCAGGAGAAGACGTCCGAGAGGACCTGGAAGACGCTCCAGCCGTCGAGCAGCACATGGTGGAAGGTCCACACGACCCGCACCTCGGCCGGGGAGAGCCGGATGAGGGTGAGCCGCAGCAGCGGCGCCCGGTCGAGGGCGAGCCCGCGGTCGCGGTCCTCGGCGAGCAGCCGCGCCAGTTCGGCGTCGCGCCGCTCCTGCGTCAGCGCGCTCCAGTCGAGTTCGGTGACGGGCAGGGTGACGGAGCGGTGGACGGTCTGCAGGGGCAGCGGCACCTCGTGCAGGACCACCGCGCTGCGCAGCACGGGGGTGCGGTCGACGACCTGCTGCCAGGCGGCGGCCAGCAGCCGGGGGTCGGTGACGCCGTCCAGGACGAAGGTGGCCTGTTCGACGTAGAGGCCCTGGTCGGGTTCGTCGAGCCCGTGGAAGACCATTCCGGTCTGGGTGGGGGTCAGCGGGTAGACATCCGTGACGTCCCGGCCGTCGCCGACGAGACGGTCGACGGTTTCCTGGTCGAGGCGGACCAGCGGGAAGTCGGAGGGCGTGCGCCCGCCGGCGTCCGGCTCCGCGCAGTGCCGCACGATCTCCCGCAGCTCGGCGGTCATCTCCTCGGCCAGCGCGGCCACGGTGGACGGCAGGTGCAGGTTCTTCGAGTACGACCAGGTGAACTCCAGCCGCTTGTCCGCCACCATGCCGACGATGTCGATCAGATGCGGCCGGTCGGCCGCCCGGTCCATATCGCCCTCCAGCGCGCCGTACGGTGCGTGCAGCAGCCCGTCGCCGCCGGACGCGCTCCAGTCCTGCTGACCGAGGTAGTTGAAGGCGATCTGCGGATCGGCCGGCAGCACCGGGGCGTCCGGGGTGCGCAGATGGCGCAGCGCACCGTGTCCCAGACCCTGCCCGGGCAGCGCCCGCAGGCCCTCCTTGGCGGACTTCAGCGCCGTGGCGAGGTCCGCGTGCGGCGGAAGGTCCAGCGCGACCGGGAACATGGTGGTAAACCAGCCGACGGTGCGGGAGAGGTCGATGTCGTCGAAGATCTCTTCGCGGCCGTGGCCCTCCAGCCCGATCCGTACCCGGTCGTGCCCGGTCCAGCGGGCCAGCACCCGGCCCAGGGCGCACAGCAGGACGTCGTTGATCCGGGTCCGGTAGACGTCCGGGACGTCCTGGAGCAGGCGGCGGGTCTCCTCGGCCTCCAGGCGGACGGTCACGGTGTCCTCGGAGTCCGCGGAATTGCGGCCCGTGCGGTCGGTGGGCAGGTCCGTGTGCCCCTCCGCCGCGCCCCAGTGGGCGAGTTCGCCGTCGAAGCCGCCGGCCGCGGTGTGGTCGTGCAGCCGCTGCGCCCAGGCCCGGAACGAAGTGGTCTTGGGGCCGAGCGCGGCCCGTTCCCCGGCGCGCACCCGACGGTAGGCGGAGTCGAGGTCTTCCAGGATGATGCGCCAGGACACCGCGTCGACGACCAGGTGGTGGGCCGCCAGCACCAGGACCGGGCGATCCTGGTCACCCCGGTGGCACAGCGCGGTCTTCAGCAGCGGCCCGCTGACGAGGTCGAAGCCCGCGCACAGGTCCGCCGTCAGCGCACGCAGCTCCGCGGCGCGGTCCTGCGGCTCCAGGCGGGCGAGGTCGTGGACCTCCAGGGCGGGGGCCGCACCGGGCGCCGCGGTGTACTGGCGCCGGTGGCCGCCGCCGGTGGTCCCGTACACCGTGCGCAGGGCGTCGTGGTGCTCCAGCACCGCGGCCAGGGCGGCGCGCAGCGCACCCTCGTCGACCTCGGCGGCCAGCTGGAAGGAGAGCGACTGGGTGAAGTGCCCGGGGTTCTCCGGGACGCTGTCGAACAGCCAGTGCTGGACGGGGGTGAGCGGCACCTCGCCCACCACCGGGCCCTGTTCGGCGGTGGACGCCGTGGCCGGCAGTTCCGCCGCGGCCGCGGCCAGGGCCGCGACGGTCTGGTGGACGAACAGGTGGCGCGGGGTCAGTGCGAGGCCGGCGCGGCGGGCCGCGGAGACGATCTGGATGCTGAGGATCGAGTCCCCGCCGAGCGCGAAGTAGTTGTCCTCGGCGCCCACCCGGTCCACGCCCAGCACCTCGGCCCAGATGGCGGCGAGCGTCTGCTCGGCGTCCGTGCGCGGCGGGACGTAACCGGCGGCCGGGGCGGCCCAGTCGGGTGCCGGCAGGGCACGCCGGTCGAGCTTGCCGGTGGCTCCCAGCGGCAGCCGCTCCAGGGGGACGACGACCGCGGGGACGAGGTGGTCGGGCAGGCTCTGTGCCAGGAAGGCACGCACCGCGGCGGGGTCGGCGTCCGCCGCGCCCCGGGTGACCACGTACCCCACCAGGCGTTTGTGGCCGTCGGTCTCGACGACCCGCGCGGCGGCCTCGGCCACCTCGGGGTGCCGGGCCAGCGCGGCCTCGACCTCGCCGAGTTCGATGCGGAAGCCGCGCACCTTGACCTGGTCGTCGCTGCGGCCCAGGTACTCCAACTGCCCGTCGGCGTCCCAGCGCACGAGGTCGCCGGTGCGGTACATCCGCTCGCCCGCGGGGCCGAACGGGTCGGCCAGGAAGCGCCGGGCGGTCAGCCCGGGCCGCGCGAAGTAGCCGCGCGCCACACCGGTCCCGGCGAGGTAGAGCTCGCCGGGTACCCCGACGGGGACCGGCCGCAGGTGCGGATCGAGGACATAGGCCCGGGCGCCGGCGACCGGACTGCCGATCGGCGGTGTGCGGTCCGGATCGGCCGGGTCGCAGTACCACGCGGTGGCGTAGACGGTGGCCTCGGTGGGGCCGTAGATGTTCGCGACCCGGCAGCCGGGTACGGCCGCGCGGACCTCCCGTACGGTACGGGCCGCAAGGCCCTCGCCGGCCAGCACCACGGTGTCCGCCGTGACGTGCACGGTGTCCTCGGCGAGCAGCTGGCCGAGGGCGGAGGGGACGGCGCTGAGCAGGCTCGCGGTCCAGGGGGCCGAGCGCTCGGCGAGGGCCAGCAGGTCGCTGACGATCTCGACGCAGCCGCCGGACAGCAGCGGGCCGAAGATCTCGAAGACCGACACATCGAAGTTGAGCGAGGTGGACGCCACGACGTGGGACAGGCCCCGGCCGCCGAACTCTCCGGCCGCCCAGTCGGCCAGTGCGACGACCGACCCGTGGGTGGCCACCACGCCCTTGGGCAGGCCGGTGGAACCGGAGGTGTGGATGACGTAGGCGGGGTGGGCGGGCAGCAGCGCACCGGTCCGCTCGCCGTCGCCGATATCGGCGGCGGACTGCCCGGCGAGCCGGTCCGCGGTCCCGGGGCCGTCGAGCGCGATCCGGGTGGCGGGCCCGTCGGGCAGCCGCCCGGCCAGGGCGGCGGTGGTGAGCACGATGTCCGGCCCGATGTCGTCGAAGAGGAAGGAGACCCGCTCGGCCGGGTACTTGGGGTCGACCGGAAGGTAGCCGGCACCGCTCTTGAGCACGGCCAGCAGGGCCGTGATCAGGTCGGCCGTGCGCGGCAGCGCGAGGGCGACGAACCGCTCGGGGCCCGCGCCCGAGGCGATCAGCAGCCGGGCCAGCCGGTTGGCGCGTTCGTTCAGCTCCCGGTAGGTGAGCCGGTCGTCGCCGGCCAGTACGGCGGTGGCGTGCGGGGTGCGGCCCGCCTGCTCCTCGAACACCTGGGGCAGGACGCGCCGCGGCGGCGCGACGGCCGTTCCGCCGAACTCCCGCAGGATGCGTCCGCGTTCGTCCGCGGTGACCAGCGGCAGGTCGCCCAGGCGGCGGTCCGGGTCGGCCGCCATCTCCGTCAGCAGGACCCGCAGGCAGGTGCCCAGGCGCTCGACCGTCGCCGCGTCGAAGGCCGCCGGGTCGTAGTCCAGGGCCACGGTGAGGCGTTCGCCGGGGGCGACGATCACGCTGAGCGGGTAGTTGGTCGGCTCCAGATCGCGTTCCTGCTGGATGCCCAGGCCGTGCCGGGCGAGGGCGTCGCCGTCGAAGGGGTAGTTCTCGAAGACCACGATGCTGTCGAACAGGCCGGTCCCGCGCGGGACTTCGCTCCAGGTCTGGAGCTCGGCCAGGGAGACGAAGTCGTAGCGCCGCGACTCCGACTGGGCGGTCTGCAGGTCGCGCAGCCAGTCCAGCAGCGCGCGGTGCCCGTCGACCCGGACCCGGGTGGGGAGGGTGTTGATGAACAGGCCGACCATGGACTCCACCCCGGGCAGCGCGGCGGGCCGGCCGGAGACGGTGGTGCCGAAGACCACGTCGTCGCTGTTGCCGTAGCGGGAGAGCAGCAGGCCCCAGGCGCCCTGCAGCACGGTGTTCATGGTGAGGCCGGCGTGCTGCGCGGTCTCCCGCAGGCGGGCGGAGTCCGCCTCGTCCAGGGTGACGTGGACCGAGCCCGAGGACGAGGCGCGGTGGGCCTCCAAAGGCTTGTGGTCCCGCGGGAGTTCGGTCGGTGAGGTGAATCCGGCCAGCGCGGTGCGCCAGTGCCGCTCGGCCTGGGTGCTGTCCTGCTCCGCCAGCCAGCGCAGGTAGCTGCCGAAGGGCTGGCGGGAGGGGACCTCGGGGCGGCGGCCCGCGGTGAGCGCCGCGTACCGTTCGCAGATCTCGTCGAAGACCTGGGCCGCGCTCCAGCCGTCGAGCAGGATGTGGTGGAACGTCCACACCAGCCGGACCCGGTCACCGGACAGCTTGATCAGGGCCAGCCGCATCAGCGGGGCGGCGGCGAGGTCGAGACCGGCCGCCCGGTCCTCGGCGAGCAGGGTGGTCAGCGCGTGCTCGCACGCCTCGGGGGTCCACCCGGACCAGTCGTGGTGGGTGACGGGCACGGTGGCCCGCGTCTGGACGATCTGGAGCGGTTCGGCGGTCTCGGCCCACACCAGGCGGGTGCGCAGCATCGGGTTGGCGTCGGCCGTCTGCTGCCAGGCCGTGGCGAGCGCGGCCGGGTCGGTGACGCCGGAGAGCACCAGCTGGACCTGGTTGAAGTAGGTGTGGGAGTCGGGGTCCATCAGGCTGTGGAACAGCATGCCCGCCTGCATCGGCGTCAGCGGGTAGATGTCCTCCACCGCGCGGCCGTCCGCCGCGACCCGGTCCACGGCCGCCTGGTCGAGGCGGGCGAGCGGGTAGTCGGAGGGGGTGCGGCCGCCGGCGTCCGGGCCGGCGCAGTGCGCGACGATGTCCTCCAGCGCCGTGAGCATGCCGGTGGCCAGCGCGCTGACCGTCTCCTCGTGGTGCACTCCGCTGCTGTAGTACCAGGTGAGTTCGAGGCGCCGGTCCTCGACCCGGCCCACCACGTCCAGCAGGTGCGGCCGGACGGTCCCGGGCGCGGCGGCGCCGTCCAGTCCGCCGCGTACGGCACGGATCAGCCCGCCGTCGCCGGACCAGTCGAACTGGCCGAGGTAGTTGAAGCTGATGAGGGGCTGGGGCGTGCCGGTGAGTTCGGGGGCGCCCGCCAGGTGCCGCAGCGCTCCGTGGCCGAGGCCCCGGCCGGGTACCGCCCGCAGTTGTTCCTTGACGGACTTGAGCGCCGCGGCCCAGTCGCCGTCCTCGACGTCCAGGGCGACGGGGAACAGGGAGGTGAACCAGCCGACCGTACGGGACAGGTCGACGCCCTCGAAGAGGTGGTCCTCGCGGCCGTGTCCCTCCAGGCCGACGGCGACGGTGCGCTCGCCGGTCCAGTCGGCCAGCACCCGGCCGAGCGCGGTGAGCAGCACGTCGTTGATCTGTGTGCGGTAGACGCCGGGCACCTTCTGCAGCAGGTCGCCGGTCCGCCCGCGGTCCAGGCGGACGGTGACCGAGCGCAGGTCGGCGATGGTGTTGGTGCCGTCGGCATCGACGGGCAGGGGGGCGGCGCACTGCTGGGCCACCGCGCTCCAGTGCGCCCGCTCTCCGTCGAAGCCGCCGGACCCGGTGCGGTCGTGCAGCCGGCGGGCCCATTCCTGTACGGAGGTGGTCCGGGCGGGCGGGGCCACCGGGTCACCGTTGCGGGCCTGCCGGTAGGTGCTCTCCAGGTCCTCCAGCAGCACCCGCCAGGAGACCCCGTCGACCACCAGGTGGTGGACGGTCAGGAACAGCCGCGACGGCAGGCCCGGGGCGCCGGTGAACAGGCGGGCGGCGAGCAGGGGTCCGGTGTCCAGCCGGAAGCCGGCGTGCGCCTCGGCCGTGGCGGCCTCGACCACGGCGGCGCACTCCTCCTCGTCCCGTCCGGTCAGGTCGTGCACCTGCAGCAGCTGCGGTGCGGTGGCGTCCGGGGCGGGGCAGTGCTGGTGCCAGGTGCCGTCCGCCCGCTGCGCGAAGCGGGCCCGCAGGGCGTCGTGGTGGGCCCACAGGGCGTGCAGCGCCACGTGCAGCGCCCGCGGGTCGGGCTCCTCGGCCAGTTCGATGACGAGGGACTGGTTGAAGTACCCGGGGTGCTCCGGCCGGGCGTCGAGGAACCAGTGCTGGATCGGGGTGAGGGCGATGTCCCCGGTGACCGGGCCGGTGCCGCTCAGGGGTGCGGCGGCGCCGGTGGCGGCGGCCAGGGCGGCGATGGTGGGGTGGCGGAACAGGTCCCTGGGGGTCAGGGCCAGGCCCGCCCGGCGGGCGCGCGAGACGACCTGGATGCTGAGGATCGAATCGCCGCCCAGCATGAAGAAGTTGTCCTCGACGCCCACCCGGTCGACGCCCAGCAGGGCGCACCAGATCTCCGCGAGGATCCGCTCGGCCTCGGTGCGCGGCGCGCGGTGCTCACCGGCGGTGGCGGCCGACAGGTCGGGGGCGGGCAGCCGGCGCCGGTCCACTTTTCCGTTGCCGGTCAGGGGCAGCGCGTCCAGGGTCACGAAGGCGGCGGGGACCATGTAGTCGGGCAGCTCGGCGGCGAGGTGGGCGCGCAGCTCCTCGGCCTGCGGCACCGTCGCCTCCGGGGCGGGGACGAGGTAGGCGACCAGGCGCTTGCGGCCGCCGTCCTCGGGGACGGTCACCACCGCTTCGGCGACGCCGGCATGGCGGGTGAGCACGGCCTCGATCTCGGCCGGTTCGACGCGGAAGCCGCGGATCTTGATCTGGTCGTCGGCGCGCCCCACGAAGTGGAGTTCGCCGTCGGCGCTCCAGCGCACGATGTCGCCGGTGCGGTACATCCGGCTCCCGGCCGGGCCGAACGGGTCGGCAAGGTAGCGTGCGGCGGTCGCGCCGGGGCGGCCGGCGTAGCCGCGGGCGAGCCCGGCGCCGGCGATGTACAGCTCTCCCGGGATACCCGGCGGCTGCGGCTGCAGCGCGTCATCCAGGACGTAGACGCGCATGTTGTCCAGCGGGCGGCCGATGGGCAGGGCGGCGGGCAGCGGGTCGCCGGAGCGAAAGGCCCGGCGGGTCGCGAAGGTGGTGGTCTCGGTGGGGCCGTAGCCGTCGACCACGGTCAGGTCCGGGCAGGCGTCCAGGACGCGGCGTACCGCGGCGCCCGGCACGGCCTCGCCGCCGGTCCACACCTCCCGGGCGCCCCGCAGGCACGCGGGGTCCTCCTGGGACAGCAGGCGGAACAGCCCGGCGGTCAGCCACAGGCAGGTGACGCCCTGTTCACGGATCGCCCGGCGCACCGTGGTGGCGTCCACGTCGGCCGGCGGGGCGAGGACGGCCCGGCCGCCGCGCAGCAGCGACACCCACAGTTCGTAGGTGGCCGCGTCGAAGGCCTGCGGCGAGTGCACCAGGACCCGGTCGTGACCGTCGAATGCGCGGTCGAAGGCGAGCGCCACGACGTCCCGGTGGCGCACCGCGACCCCCTTGGGGCGGCCGGTGGAGCCGGAGGTGAACATCAGGTAGAGCGCGTTGTCGGGGTGCAGGGCGGGCAGGGGCGTGCCCTCCGGCGCATCGGCATCGGCCGGTGCGGCCTCGTCCGTCACCAGCAGGGTGCGCCCGCCGGGTGCCGCCTCGCGGGCGGCCTCCTCCCAGGCGGCGTCGGTGAGCACCAGCTCCGCCGTGGTCTCCGCCAGCACCTGCCGCAGCCGCTCCCGTGGCGCGCGGCCGTCCAGCGGGACGTACACCCCGCCCGCCTTGACGAGGGCCAGCTGCGCGATGACCAGGGCGGCCGACCGGTCCATGAGGACCCCGACCGGGGACTCCGGACGCACGCCGAGCCCGGCCAGTCGGCGGGCCAACGCGTCGGTGCGGGCGTCGAGTTCGCGGTAGGTGAGCCGGGTGTCCCCGGCGTCCAGCGCCATGGCGTCGGGGGTGCGCCGGGCCTGGGCGGCGAACAGCTCGGCGACCGTGCCCCGGGGCAGCGGGGCGGCGGTGTCGTTCCACTCCTCGGTCACCTGGCGGCGGCGTGCCGCGCCGAGCACCGGCAGCCGGGCGGGCGGCCGCCCGGCGTCCGCGGCCAGGCCCTCCAGCAGCACGGTGAGGTACTCCCCCATCCGCTCCACGGTGGCCGCGTCGAACAGCTCCGGGTCGTAGCCGAGCCGCAGGGCCAGCTCCTGGCCGGGGTAGGCGACCAGGCTCAGCGGGTAGTTGGTGGTCTCGATGCCGTCGAGGCCGCTCAGCCGCAGTCCGTGCGCGGCGGCGAGGTCGCCGCCGACCGGATAGTTCTCGAACACCACGATGCTGTCGAAGAGCGGGACCCGCTCGGGCAGGTCGCTGAACGCCTTCAGCCGGGCGAGCGGGACGAAGTCGAAGCGCCGGTCCTCGGTCTGGATCTCCTGCACCCGGCGCAGCCAGTCCGTCAGGGTGCCGTCGGCGGGGACCGTCAGCCGGGTCGGCACGGTCGCGATGAACAGGCCGTTCATGGCCTCGACGCCGGGCAGCTCCGGCGGCCGTCCCGACACCGTGGTGCCGAAGACGACGTCCCTGCGCCCCGTCTGACGTGCCAGCAGCAGCGCCCAGGCGCCCTGGACCAGCGTGTTCATGGTCAGGCCCGCGTCCTTGGCCAGGCGGTCCAGGCGGCGGGTGGTGGCGGCGGGCAGCGCGATCCGTACCGCCTCGGTGGACTCCGCGCGGTGGGTCTCCCGGGGCTCGCGGTCGTAGGGCAGGACGGTGGGCTCGCTCCAGCCGTCGAGCCGGTCCTGCCAGTGCCGTTCGGCCTGTGCCCAGTCGCGGCCCTGCAGCCAGGCCACGTAGTCGCGGAACGGCCGGCGGCTGGGCAGGCCCGCCACCGCGGGCGCGGCGTCGTCGTGGTCCGCCCGGTCGCGCAGCGCGGCGTGGCACCGGAAGACATCGGAGAGCACCTGGAACAGGCTCCAGCCGTCGAGCACCAGGTGGTGGAAGGACCACACCACCTGGACCTCGGTGTCGGAGAGCCGGGCCAGGACCAGGCGCAGCAGCGGGGCACGGTCGAGGCCGATCCCGCGCCGCCGGTCGCGGTCGAGCAGTTCTTGCAGTGCGGCCCGGCGCTCGTCGTCCGGCAGGGCCCGCCAGTCCAGCTCGGTGACCGGCACGGTGACGCCGCGCTCCACCACCAGCAGCGGCTCGGGCACGTCCTGCCAGACGACGCGTCCGCGCAGCACCGGGGTGCGGTCCGTGACCTGCTGCCAGGCCGCGGCGAGGGCCTGCGGGTCGGGCACGCCGTCCAGGACGAAGGTGAGCTGCTGGAAGTAGACGCTCTGGTCGTCCTGGGAGAGCCGGTGGAAGAGCATGCCGGCCTGGGTGGGGGTCAGCGGGTGGATGTCCTCGACGGTGCTGCCGTCGCCCACCAGCCGGTCCACGGTGGGCTGGTCGAGCGCGGCCAGCGGGAAGTCGGAGGGGGTGCGGCCGCCGGCTCCGGGCCGGGCGGCGTCCCGGGCGATGTCGCCCAGCGCCCGGGCGAAGTCCCCGGCGAGCCCCGCGACGGTCTCCTCGTGATGGAGGTTCGCCGAGTAGAACCAGGTGAACTCCAGGGCGTCGCCGTCCAGCCGGCCGACGACCTCCAGGGCGTGCGGGCGCGGCGCGGCGGGGTCGGCGTCCAGCGCCAGTTCGCGGTACGGGCCGCGGTAGAGGCTGCCGTCACCGCCCGGCGTGCCGAACTGGCCGAGGTAGTTGAAGCTGATGTCCGCGGTCGGGGTGCCGGGCAGGCCCTCCGGCCGGAGCAGGTGCCGCTGGACGCCGTAGCCGAGGCCGCGGCGGGGCACGGCGCGCAACTGCTCCTTGACCGACTTCAGCACGGTGCACCGGTCGGCGTCCCGTGCCACGGTGAGGGCGACCGGGTAGCGGGTGGTGAACCAGCCGACGGTACGGCTCAGGTCCACATCGGGGAACAGCTCCTCCCGGCCGTGGCCCTCCAGGTCGACCGGGACCCGGTCGCGTCCGGTCCACTCGTGGAGCACCCGGCCCAGCGCGCTCAGCAGCACATCGTTGACCTGGGTGCGGAAGGCCCCGGGCAGGGTGTGCAGCACGGCGGAGGTGTCCGCAGGGGTGAGGCGCACGGTCACCGAGCGGGCCGACGCATAGGTGTTGGCGCCGGCGAGGTCGGCCGGCAGCGCCGGGTCACAGGTGCGGGCGAGCGCCGTCCAGTAGTCCGTCTCGTCCTGGAAGCCGCCGGTTTCGGCGTGCCCGGTCAGCCGCTTCGCCCAGTGGCGCAGCGGGGAGGACTTCGGCGGCAGCGCGGCGTCCGCTCCCGCGCGCCGTGCGCGGTAGGCCCGGTCCAGGTCCTCCAGCAGCAGCCGCCAGGAGACGCCGTCGACCACCAGGTGGTGGACGGCCAGGTGCAGGACGGGAGGCAGACCGGTGCCCCGGTCGTGGAGCACGGCGCGCAGCAGGGGGCCGCGGCTCAGGTCGAACGGCCCGTGGTGCGGGACGTCGTCGGCGGGGCCGGTGTGGCGGCGCAGCGCGAACCCGGGTGCGTCGCGGTCGATGTGCTGGCGCCACCGGCCGTCGCCGTCCCGCACGAAGCGCGAGCGCAGGGCGTCGTGGTGGGCGACCACGTCGTGCAGGGCGGCTTCCAACGCCGTGGCGTCGAGGCCGTCGGCCAGCTCGACGGACATCGTCTGGGCGAAGTGGCCGGACCGCTCGGGGTCGCTCTCGAACAGCCAGTGCTGAATGGGCGTCAGCGGCGCCGGCCCGGTGGCCTCCGCCTCGGGTGCCGGGCCCGGGGCCGGCTGCCCGGCGGCGTCCACGCACTGCGCGAGGGCGGCGACCGTCTGGTGCCGGTACACGTCGCGCGAGGTGACGGCCAGGCCCGCCTGCCGTGCCTGGGCGACCACCTGGATGCTGAGGATCGAATCGCCGCCCAGCGAGAAGAAGTTGTCGTCGACGCCGACGCGCTCGACCCGCAGGACGTCGGCCCACACCGTGGCCAGCGCCCGTTCGGTGGCGGTGCGCGGCGCGGCGTAGTCCGCCGTACCCGCAGTCGTCCAGTCCGGGTCGGGCAGCCGGCCGCGGTCCAGCTTGCCGTTGGGGTTGAGCGGCATCGCGTCCAGGACGACGACGGTGGCGGGCACCATGTAGTCGGGCACGCTGCGGCCGAGCAGCCGGCGTATCGCGTTCGGGGCGAGCTCGGCCCCGGGCGCCGGGACGACATAGCCGATCAGCCGCTTGTGGCCGCCGCTCTCCCGGGTGGCGGCGGCCGCCTGGGCCACCCCCGCACAGCGCAGCAGCGCCTCCTCGACCTCACCCAGCTCGATACGGAAGCCCCGCACCTTGACCTGCTGGTCGGCCCGGCCCAGGTACTCCAGCTCACCGTCGGTGGTCCAGCGCACCAGGTCGCCGGTGCGGTACATCCGGCTGCCGGGGGCGGCGAAGGGGTCGGCGAGGAACCGGGTGGCGGTCAGGCCGGGACGCCTGAGGTATCCCCGGGCCAGGCCCCCTCCCCCGAGGTACAACTCGCCTGTCACGCCCGGGGGTTGCGGGCGCAGCATGCTGTCCAGGACGTAGCAGCGGGTCCGGGCGACGGGCCGGCCGATGGGCGGGGCCTGCTCGGGCGTGTCCTCGTCGGCGAACCATGCCGTGGCGTAGACCGTGGCCTCGGTCGGGCCGTAGATGTTGGCGACCCGGGAGGACGGCATCGTCTCCCGGATCTCCCGTACGGTCTGCGCGGGCAGCGCCTCGCCCGCCAGGACCACCGTGTCGGCCGTGACGGAGCCGGTGTCCCGGGTGAGCAGCCGGGAGATCACCGACGGCACCCCGCTGAGGAGGCCCGCCTGCCGCGGCGCGGTTCCCGGCCGGTCGGCGAGGGCCGGGAGGTCGGCCACCACTTCGATGCTGCCACCGGAGAGCAGGGGGCAGAGCAGTTCGAAGACGGAGACGTCGAAATTGAGCGAGGTGGAGGCCACCACATGCGTCAGCCGCTCCGGGCCGAACTGTGCTCCCGCCCAGGCCGCCAGGTCCGCCACGCTGCGATGCGTGACCACGACACCTTTGGGACGGCCGGTCGAACCGGACGTGTAGATGACGTACGCGGGGTGGCCGGGGTCGAGCGGCCGGACCCGTTCGGCGTCGGTCAGGTCCTCCTCCGGATGCCCGGCCCACTCGGCCACGGTCTCCGGGTCGTCCAGTACCAGCCGCTCCACGCCCCCGGGCAGCGCGCCGGCCGTGTCCCGGGTGGTCAGCACGAGGGCCGGCTCGGCGTCGGTGAGCATGAAGCGGATGCGCTCGGCCGGATAGCCGGGGTCCACCGGCAGATAGCCGGCGCCCGCCTTGAGCACCGCCCACAGGGCGGGGACCAGGTCGGCCGAGCGCGGCAGGGCCAGCGCCACCAGGGTCTCGGGTCCCGCCCCGCGGCGGACCAGCAGCCGGGCCAGGCGGTTGGCGCGCCGGTTCACCTCGTCGTAGGTGAGCTGGGTGTCCCCGCAGACCACGGCGGTCCGGCCGGGAGTGCGCAGGGTCTGCGCCTCCAGGAGCTCGGGCAGGGTGGTGTCCGGGCCGTCCTGCAGCGGGACGTTCCAGGCGTCGAGCATGGTGCGCCGCTCGTCGTCGGTCAGCAGCGGCAGTTCGGCGACGGTCCGCTGCGGGCCTTCCGCCATCCCCTCCAGCAGGAGGTGCAGCTGACGGCTCATCCGGGCCACGGTGCGGGCATCGAACAGGTCGGTGTTGTACTCGACGGTCAGCCCGAAGGACCCGTCGCTGCGCGGCAGGAACTCCAGCACCAGGTCGAAGCGCGCCGCCGGGCGCGGCAGCGGATGCTCCTCGACCCGTACGCCGCCGGCTTCCTGCGGGTGCACCATGGCGGTCTGCTGGACGACCAGGACCTGCACCAGCGGGGTGCGGCTGGGGTCGCGCTGCGGGGCCAGCTCCTCGACGACCCGGTCGAACGGGACGCCGTCGTGGCTGAAGGCGTCCAGCAGCATCGCCCGCACGGTGTCCAGGAAGTGGTCGACGGTGGCGGCGGGGTCGACATCGCTGCGCAGCACCAGGGTGTTGACGAAGAAGCCGGTGACCTCCTCCAGTTCCCGGTGGGTGCGCCCGTTGGTGACGGTGCCGAACACGACGTCGCGCTGGCCGGTGTAGCGGGAGAACAGCACCGAGGCCGCCCCGGCGAACAGGGTGAAGAGCGTCGTGCCCTTGGACCGGGCGAGTACGCCGAGGCGTTCGGCCAGGTCGGCCGGCAGGTCGTGGCGGTGTGCCGCGCCGGCCGTGGTGCGCACCGGCGGACGGGGCCGGTCCGTGGGCAGGTCCAGCTGCGGCAGACCGGTGAGGTGCCGCTTCCAGTACGCGAGGTCGGCGGCGTCCCGGTCCGGGGCGGGGTGCGCGCGCTCCCAAACGGCGAAGTCGGGGTACTGGAGGACCGGTTCGGCAAGGCCGTCCGGGCTGCCGTCCGCCTCGGCGGCGTACAGCGCGGCCAGTTCACGGACCAGCACGCCGACCGACCAGCCGTCGGTGACAATGTGGTGCTGCGCCAGGAGCAGCAGGTGCTCCTCGTCGGCGAGCCGGACCAACAGGGCCCGGGTGAGGGGACCCTCGCGCAGGTCGTAGGGGGTCTCCAGCTCCTCGACGAGCAGCCGCTCGGCCGCCGCGTCCCGGCCCTCGGCGGGGAGGGCACCGAGGTCGGCGGTGCGCAACGGCAGGGAGGCGGTGGCATCGACGCGTTGCACACCGCGCCCGTCCACCGTGGTGAAGGTGGTGCGCAGGGAGTCGTGGCGCGCGGCGAGCCGGTCCAGGGCGCGGCGCAGCGCGGCGCCGTCCAGCGGACCGCCCAGGCGCACCCCGACGCCGGTGTTGTACTCGGTGTCGCCGGCCGTCAGGTCGTCGAGGAACCACAGCCGTTGCTGGGCGCCGGACAGCGGCAGCGGACGGTCACGCGGGACCGGGGTGATCGGTGCCGCCCGGCCCGTGGTGGCCGGGTCACCGAGGAGCGGCACCAGTGCGGCGATGGTCCGGGCGGTGAACAGGTCACGCACGGACAGCCGGTCGCCGAACTCGTCGCGGATCCGGGACAGCACCCGCACGGCGAGGACGGAGTCGCCGCCGAGTGCGAAGAAGTCGTCCCCGGTGCCGATGGTGCGCACCGACAGCACCTTTGACCAGATGCCGGCCAGGGTCCGCTCGGTGGGTGTCCGGGGGGCGGTGTGGCCCGCTTCCGGGGCGCGGGCCGGTTCGGGTGCGGGCAGCGCCCGGCGGTCGACCTTGTGGTGTGCGGTCAGCGGGAACGCGTCCAGGACGACGACGGCGGAGGGCACCATATGGGCCGGCAGGCTGCGGGAGACCACGGCGCGCAACTCCGCGGACTGCGGGGCCCGGGCGGGGTCGGCCGGGGTGACGTAGGCGACGAGCCGCTGCCGCCCCGGCTCGTCCTCGCGCACGATGACCACCGCTTCACCGACGCGGGGGTGCCGGGCCAACGCCGCCTCGATTTCCCCGGGTTCGATGCGGAAGCCGCGCACCTTGACCTGCCGGTCGGCCCGCCCGAGGAATTCCAGTTCGCCGTCGGCGCTCCGGCGCACCAGGTCCCCGGTGCGGTAGAGCCTGGTGCCGGGCGGTCCGTACGGGTCGGCGACGAAGCGCGCGGCGGTCAGCCCCGGACGGCCGAGGTAACCGCGTGCCACCCCGGCGCCGCCCACGTACAGCTCTCCGCCGACTCCCGCCGGCACCGGCCGCATCGCCGCGTCCAGCACCTGGACCCGGGTGTGCGGCAGCGGTCTGCCGATGGACGGCGTGCCACCGCCCACGGCCAGCGGCCCGGTCCAGGACGCGACCACCGTGGCCTCGGTGGGGCCGTAGGAGTTGATCAGCCGGCGCCCCGCCGCCCAGCGGTCGGCCAGCTCGGCCGGGCAGGCTTCGGCACCCACGATCAGGGTCCGCAGGTCGGGCAGGCCGTGGCCATCCGCCGGGGCGGGCACGGTCGCGAGCGCGGCCGGCGGTATGAGCGCGTGGGTGATGCGGTGGTCCGCCAGGACGTCCGCGAGTTCTTCGCCCAGCCACGGCCCGTCGGGCGGAACGACGAGGGTCGCGCCCGCCAGCAGGGAAATGCACAGCTCCAGGACGGAGGCGTCGAAGCTCGGGGAGGAGAACTGCAGGACGCGGGCGCCCGGCGTGACGTCGTACCGGGCGGCGGCCGCCGCGGCGAAGGGGCCCAGACCCGCGTGGGGCACCGTCACGCCCTTGGGGGTGCCGGTGGATCCCGAGGTGTAGATGACGTAGGCGGGGTGCTCGGCGCACAGCGGCGCGAGCCGGTCGCCGTCCTGCGGCGCACGGTCAGGACCGGTGGGGGGCCGGGTCTGCGCCGGGTCGTCGATGACCACGGCCGGCCGGGCGTCGGACAGCATCAGGTCCCGGCGTTCGGCGGGGTACACCGGGTCGACCGGCAGGAACGCACCGCCGGCCTTGGCCACGGCGAGTTCCGCGATGACAAGTTCGACCGAGCGCGGAAGTACCACCGCCACCGTCCGCTCCGGCCCCACCCCGCGTCCGATGAGGTCGTGGGCGAGGCGATTGGCCAGCCGGTCGAGCTCACGGTAGGACCAGGTCCGCCGGCCGTCCGTCACCGCGGGTGCGTCCGGGGTGCGGGCCACCCAGGCAGCGAACAGGTCCCCGAGCGGGGCGCCGGGCCCCGGGCGGACCGGGCCGGACCCGGGGACCGGGGGAACGGTCCGGTCCTGCGGCGATGCGGACTCCGGGGCTGAACTTTCGTGCTGGTCCGTCATGGAGGTCGGTCCTTCTCAGCGGGGACGGGCAGTGCGCAGGACATCGGGCAGCCCGGAAGAGCGGTCCCGGGCGGGGCGCCGGAGCGTTCGGACGAGCCGGGTGCGAGAGAGCGGGGAGTCGCACCGGGTGGGTCCGCGGCAGGCCCGGTTCAGGCGGTGACGGTACGGCAGGCCGTGCGGCCGGAGATCTGGACGCGGTCGATGGCGCCGCTGTCCGGATCACGCACGAAGCGTCCGCCGGGATGGCGGCGGCCGGACGCGGGATCCACCAGGTCACAGGTCAGATCCGGGTAACAGACCAGGGGCGCCGGGGTGTCGCCGTTCACGGTCAGCGTCAGGGAGCCGTCGGCGTCCGCCGCCACCCGGTACTCGACGGTGCCGTTGTGGTAGGTCCCGGCACACTGGGGAAGTGCGACGGCGCGGCCGCGCTCGGACGGGCGCGCGGCCGAGGGGACCTGTACTCCGGTGATCCGGTCGAGGTCTTCGGCCAGTTCGTGCCACAGAGCGGTGCCGTTGTTGGCGTTGCTGGTGAAGGCGACCACCGTGCCGCTGTCCGGCTCGGCCCGCAGATGGCAGGAGGTGCCCTGGGCGTTGCCGTCGTGGCCGCACCACTGCTGCGCCCCCTGCTGGAAGAGCGCGAGGCCCAGGCCCCATGCGTCCGCGAGGACGCCCGGGGCGGCGCCCGGTACGGGACGGCGCATCTCCTCGGCGGCGTCGGGCGTCAGCACCGTGCGGGGGCCGTGTCCGATCAGGGCCCGGCCCAGTGCCACCAGGTTGAGCGCGCTCGCCAGCAGGGCACCCGCCGGGGCCTCCACCGGCGCCAGGTTCTGCTGCACCGGAAGCACGCGGCCCGAGGCCGGGTTCACGGAGTGGCCGCGGGCCACCGGACGTGTCGGCGCGCGGTCACCGAGGAAGGCGGGAACGGTGCCCAGGGGCTCCAGGAGCAGCGCCCGCACGGCCTCCTGCCAGGGCATGCCCGTCACCGCTTCGATCAGCCGGCCGGCGGCGACGTACCCGGCGTTGGAGTAGGAGAAGCCGCTGCCGGGCGCGCACACCGCGTCCCGGCCGGAGCAGTACGCGGAGAGGTAGCGGGCGGGGGTCAGCGCCGCCGCGTCGTCCGAGTCGGGCCCGGTCGGGAGTCCCCCGGTGTGGCTGAGCAGCTGCCGCACGGTGAGGTGCGGCGCCCGCCGCAGCTCCGGCACATGCGTGCCGACGGGGTCGGTCAGCGCGAGGTCACCGTCGTCGGCCAGGAGCTGGACGACCGCGGCCGTGTAGGGCTTGGTGACGGAGCCCAGCGGCACCGCCGTGTCCGCGGTGAACATCTCGCCGGTGCTGACGTCCGCCTCGCCCGTCTGGACGGTGTACGTGACCGAGTCGACCTGCACCGCGAGTTGGGCCCCCGGCACCTGGTGGGTACGCGCGAGTGTGTCCAGACGCTCTTGTAAGAGCCGTCGTATGTGGGTCGGCTGCCGGCTCGCGACCTGAGCACTCGAAGCATGCGGCATGAGAAAGGAACTCCCGGAACTCGAACTCACGGGGGAATGGCGCGCCTGCCTGCCGTGACGGCAACCCGCTCACGGCACGGACGGACCAGCCCCTGGGCCTGATCGCCGAGGGAACTCGGCAACCGATCTCCTCGCGCGGGCCCGGCCGTTGGTGCCGGGCCCGCTCTTCTCCGCGAACGGCGCTATGCCCTCCGCACCTCCACCGGCAGACGACGCGCACTGACGATGACGGCCGGATTCTGGAACTCGACCTCACGGCGGCTCGGGATGGTGAGGCAGGAGAAGCGGTCCAGCAGCTGTCGCAGCGCGATGCGTGCCTCCAGCCTGGCCAGGGGTGCGCCGAAGCAGAAGTGAATGCCGTGGCCGAAGGTCAGGTGCGGGTTGGGGTTGCGCATCACGTGGAAGGTGCCGGGATCGGTGAACCGTGCCGGGTCGCGGTTGGCGGTGGCCAGGTTGGCCATCAGGATGGCGTCGGCGGGGAGGGTCCTGCCGCCGAGCTCTACCTCACGGGTGGTACGGCGCCCCAGTTCGGGGAAGGGCGGCAGCCAGCGCAGCACCTCTTCGATGGCGTCCGGCAGCCGGCCTGGTTCGGCCCGCACCTGCGCGGCGGCCTCGGGGTACTCGTCGAAGCTGAGCACGGCGTTGCCCAGCAGGGCGGTGGTGGTGATGTGCCCGGCGACCAGCAACAGGGCCACAAAGCCGACGATCTCCTGGTCCGCCAGGCGTGCACCGTCCACTTCGGCCTGCAGCAGCCTGCTGGTCAGCCCCTCGCCGGGGTATTTCCGGTGGTGGCGGATGTGCTCGAGGATGTAGCCGTTCATCTCGCGCACGGTCGGCGCGATGGAGTCCAGGGCGCGCTCGATATCGCTCATGTCCAGCGATTCGCCGATCTCGTCCCCGCCGAAGAGCGTGGCCGCCCACTCCTGGAACAGCCCGCGGTCAGCGGCCGGCACACCGAGCAGCTCGGCTATCACGAGGATGGGCAGCGGGTAGGCCAGCGCGTCCACCACGTCGAACCGGTCGCGGTCCCCGACGGCATCGAGCAGTTCCGCCGCGATGGCGTGGATCCTCGGTTCGAGTCCGGCGACGACGCGCGGGGTGAACGCCTGGCTGACGAGGGTGCGCAGCTTGCGGTGCTCCGGCGGGTCCATGCCGACGAAGTTGCCCTGGCGGAAGGTCTCGAAGTCCGGCTGGGTGGGGGTCAGTCCGGAGAAGTCCGAGGAGTACGTCGCCGGGTCCGCGAGCACCGCGGCCACGCTCCGGTGGTCCAGCACCTGCCAGACGTTCTGCCTCTCGTCATGGCGCACGGGACCGGCCTCGCCCAAGCTACTCCACCGGCCGACCAGATCGTCGAAGACGAAAGGTGCCTCTTTCAGTTCGTTGCTGGTCACCGGTTCTCCCTGAAGTGCGGGTCCGGGAGGGTTCGTTCCTCCCCGGCGGTTATGCGCTGGACTGGTCGGCGGCCATACCCCTCGAAAAGACGGAGCGCCGTGTGACGCAACAGGCTTATTATCACAGCCCTTTCATGGCCTTGCATTGCCTTCGGATTAATTTTGTTCTTCTTGTGCAAGAATTGGCGAAGCCAGGATCGACGCACGGCTTCCACCACGCTGTCACGGCATCCCCAAAAGGGCATCCAGGATCTCCCGGCAACATGAACGCCCATAGAGATGTGCGCACATGAACACCGGTTAACGGCATGCCGATACGGTCCCCCATCGGACCCGCGACGCATTGTTCGCGCAGACTGCCCCTGAATCCGGATTACTTGTCCGGTGCGGCTGCGGCAGCACCGGCCCGCACACGCCGGGTGACCGGCTTCGGCGGCGCCTGGATTCCCACTGCGGGTGCGCTCAACGGCGACAGCAGCAGAAAAGCAGCCTCGGCGGCCGACCGGTACGCCCCCGCGTACAGACCGACGGCAACTCCCGGACAGAGCTGGACGCGCCATTCCACATGCCGAGCTCCCTCCCACCCCTAGACGCAGGCAATCGAGAACATGGCGCCGGGTCCACCTCGCGGCTCGACAAATCAGACCGCGAAACCCCTGCCCGGCCCTTCATCGTCGCCCGGACACACGGCAGCGAAGCCACCGTTGACCCTCTCGTTACCACACATCCCCCACTGAAAACCCCCACACATGACACGCGTCAGGCATCCCCGCACACGTAAAGGTGGGTGATCCGCACACGAGCCAACGGCGCCCGAAAAAGACCGAGAGAAACGCAAAACACTACCGGCAGGTACAGTTTGATGTTGTCAACGCTCTGCACCCCCAGGCGCTTTCACGCCAGTCCAGCTTGACCGACAGTCTTCACTCCCAGTCATACAATAGCAACCCCCTGCGGTTTGACTGAGAGTGATTTCTATACCCATTCACCTCTGCTCGCCAGTAGGCCGCAAGCGACCCCTGTTGCTCATGAGGCAAACAATTTTCGACCGTCCGTTCGATCCACGGGCGGGGAAGTGGGTATTGAGTGTTTCCCCGGAGTGCGGCAGGGCGCTCCAAGGGGCCACGCTCCCCCGCCGCAGGATGATGCCACCACTGCTCTGCGGCAGGTGTCAGACCTTGGCAAACCACTGCGGGGAGAGCAAGCCTCAAGAGCAGATCCGGGCCAGGACAGGGGCCGCAACCGATGCACCCGAAGGCGTTCGCCACCGCAGCGACCACAGCGGAGCCGGGCAGGCCAGGCCCGCTTTCACCGCGCCCATCGGCCATCGCGGCCGGCCTCCGGGGTTGTTGACCGGCCAACGCGGCCGCTCTCCCGGTGGCTTGCTTTCGGCGTCCGGTTAATTGGCTGGATTGCATGCCTTGCGGCCGATGCGAACGCGGCAGTAACTGCTTTGGGGGCACCTGCCCGGAAAGAGATGGCGTATTTGTTGCCGCTGGGCAAGCAGTTGGTGAGGGAGCGTCGAATATGCCCCGTCGGGGACACGCCGCTCTCGTCCCGGGACGGTGCGGAACCCCCTCACGGGAGGCGGCACCCCCGCACACCTGAAACGGCGAAGGCCCGCACGCCGGCCGGGCGGGCCCCCACCGGTGACGCCCCGGCGCGCCGGGAATTGTCGTACTCCGCCGCCGCGTTGTCGCGACATTGCCGCTGAGCGGTCAAGTCACCTGCGGGGCAATCCAGTTGAACCACCCGCCGTCGGACAGCGCGGCGGTGCGGCCCCGCCGGCCGTGGTGCCACAGGTTCCGAACGAGCGGCGCGATGTGGGACAGTGAGGTGACGGAACAGCCTGGTTCGGCTTGTGAGTCTTGCTCACCCGGTGCTCCGAGAGGCGGGATGTGATCCCCGGCAGCTCCTGCCGTGGCGGCCCGCAAACGCCGGACCGCACGCGGCGCCTGCCGTGTGCCCGCAGTGTTGCGGCTGCCGGAGACTGCCACCCCAACTCTTCGAGGGCATTATTCCTTTCACCATCAGCACCCAGTATCTGGACGACACCGTGCTCCTCATGGCCCGCGGTGAGATCGACCGCGCCTGCGAGCCCGCATGTGACGACGCCCTCGCCTCGCTGCCCGCAACACTGGACGGTGTGGTGCTGGACATGCAGAACGTGCCGTTCATGGACGTGACGGGCCTGCACTTCCTCTGTGCCCTGCACCGTCAGACCACCCGCCATCACACCCGTCTGCACACCCGTGGCTGGCAGGCGCAACCACGGTACGTGCTGGATTCGGCGCTGCACCTCGACCTCCGGGGCGCCGACCTGAACATCGCGGTACGCGCGGCACTCGACCTGCTGTAGGGGTGACTCCGCCTGGAACCTGCCTTCGCGGTCAGCGGCACGGAGGCCGTTGCGGAACACAACGGCAGCGGCCCCGAGCAGGCCGGCGGTGCGGTTGCGCACGTCGGTACGGGCCCCTACGGCGTACGGGCCGTACCTGCCGCACCCGCCGCATCTGCCGTACGAAGCGAAAAGCCGAGGGTCCGGCCGGGTTGACCGGCCGGACCCTCGGCTTGCGGGGTGTCAGCTCAGGGTGCGGTCAGTGTCCGCCCTCGTCCACGACCGCGACCTCCTCGATGTTCTGTTCGATCGCCTCGGACGAGACGGCGGTGGCGCGGGCCCAGTAGTAGATGCCCAGCGAGAACGCCGTGATGACCACGATGTCCCACCAGAGCGGAAGGTGCCCCTGGCCGCCGAAGCCGCCCTGCCACGCGATGAGGCCCATGCCGACCAGGTACACCGGAAGCCACTGCGCGGCCTTCCAGTCCAGTCGCGGGGCGTTCGGCAGGTGCTTCTTCGTCGCGTACCAGGCGTAGCTGCCGAGCAGCACATACCCGATGATGATCGCCCAGCCCAGCCGCTGGAGGGTGTCCCAGCCGGCCCAGTAAATGATCAGGCTCGCGACGACGAAGGACACCGGCGAGATCACACCGCCGCCGGGCAGGCGGTACGGGCGCTCATGGTGCGGCAGCCGGTTGCGGAAGACCCCGAACGCCAGCGGCGCGCCCGCGTACATCAGCACGCTCGCCGAGGTGATGAAGGAGACCAGCTCCTGCCAGCTCGGGAAGGGCAGGAAGCAGATCACGCCGGTCACGAACGAGATGATCAGGCCGAACCACGGCACACCACGGCCGTCGGTCTTCTCGAACAGCCGGGGCGCATAGCCGTTCTTGCTGAGGCCGTAGGAGATGCGCGAGGTCGAGGTGGTGTAGATCAGGCCGGTGCCACCGGGGGAGATGATCGCGTCCGCGTAGAGGACCCAGCCCAGCCAACCCAGGCCCACCACGGTCGCCAGGCCGGCCCACGGACCGCTGATGCCCGCGTAGTCCAGCTTGGCCCACCCGTGTGCGAAGGAGGCCAGCGGCAGCGCGCCTATGTAGACCACCTGGAGAAGGACGTAGATCACGGCGCCGATCAATACCGAGCCGATCGTGGCGCGCGGCAGGTCGCGCTTGGGGTTGCGGCTCTCCCCGGCGAGCTGGATGGCCTGCTCGAAGCCGAGCAGCGCGAAGATGATGCCGCTGGTGCTGATGGCGCTGAGCACACCCTTGGCACCGAAGGGGGCGAAGCCCTGCGAGGTGAAGTTGTGCGGGTGGAAGTTGGTCGCCGCGATGACGAAGATCGCCCCGAGGGGTACGGCGATCTTCCACCAGGTCGCCGCGCTGTTCGTGTGCGCCAGCACCTTCACACCGAGGAAGTTCACCGCGACAAAGATCGCCATCAGGACGACCGCGACGATGAAGCCGCTGGTCGTGAGGGTCCCGTTGGCGTGCTGGAACCCCTGGGCCCACGACCAGTGACCGGCGTAACCGATCATGGCCTCGACCTCGATCGGGGCCACGGTCGCCGCCTGGAGCCAGGAGAACCAGCCGAAGGACATTCCGGCCAGGCCACCAAAGGCGTAGTGCGGATACCGCGCCGTACCACCGGCCACCGGGAACAGGCCACCGAGCTCGGCGTGCACCAGTGCCAGCAGCACCACCGCGACCGCGCCGATGATCCAGGAGATCAGTGCGGCCGGCCCCGCCACCACCACGGCCTTCTGCGCCCCGTAGAGCCACCCCGAGCCGATGATGGAGCCGACCGACGCCCACATCAGGCCGATCAGTCCCACGTCCCTCCGGAGGGAGCCGGAGGCCCGTGCCCTCTCAGGAGCGATCTCGTCAACGCTTGCCATAGGAGGCCTTTCAAGACAGGACTGGCTGAAAATTTGCCTCAGAGTAGGGAGCATTCAGGGCCCTGCAAAGACCCGTTGCCTGAATAGTGGGATTCCTTGAAGGAATCCATACCGAATTCTCAACTCGCCCCTGTGGACATTTCACGGGATTCCCGAATGAGTGGCCCAGGGGGCGAGATCGGTAGCAGGAAGCGACCAGGCAATTACTCATCCGATTCTCCGGGCGTCTCATAAATTTGAGGAAAAATTGAGGCTTCGAGGGGCAAGGGGAGCTTCATATGAGGTAATGCCACGCATCAAGGCCCTCGGGATCTTCAACGGCTTCCCTTGACGGGCCGAGGGGCCGGCGGGGCCGACCGGGTCGACGCGGGAAATCACCGGACATCACGCCGCGGCACAGCAGGCCTATGGGGCCGTACGTCCCCTCACGCCGCCCCTCCCCCCGTGCAAGCACGGGTGCGGACCGAGCCGCCCGATGTGACCTGTTCGACGCCATCCGTTCGACGCCATCCGTTCGACGTCAGCCGTTCGACGTGACCCGTTCGACGTCAGCCGTGCGTCCTGACGCGTCAATTCCTCGATCGGTCCACCCATAAAGCGCATTTTTGCGGCGCTCTCAAGTGGTGCGCCGTGACAAGGCAGCTGACAACGGGTCATATATCGCTACTGCGATCAGAAGGCCGACGCGGTGTCGCCCTTCGCAGTAGGCCGAAAGGAACATGCCCATGCGCACTGCCCGCACCCTGTTCGCCTCAGCGGTCATTACCGCGGTATTCGCGGTGGGCGCGCCCACCGCGACGGCCTCGTCCGCGGCCCAGGACAGCACCACGGTCAGCGCCACCACCGCACACCATGACGATCACGGCCGTCACCGGAGAGGCGACCACGACCGGGACCGTGACCGGGACCGATACCGGGACCGTGACCGTGACCGGAACCGGGATCACGACCACGGCAGGTCCGGCCACCGCTGGCACGACCGCCACCACCACATGTGCAAGCACCACCACCACCGGCACCACCACCGGCCCGTCGGCGGTATGCACACCGGCGGCGGCGCCCTGATGGACGTCGACCGCTAGTCGACCGCTAAGGGCCGCCCTCAGGGGCCGGGTTTGCGCACGGGGATCAGACACGGTGACTGCTGCTCAGAAACCTTTACGAAAAGCATGGTTGCCAAGCGGACCACCGGGTCACCGACCGCCCGCCGCGCATGCGGCTACGGGAATACCCTCCACTCGGCTCTTGCCCTCCAGGCCCCTCCGCGGGAAACTCCCCTGTTTCCCGCGGAGTTCTGCGGGCAGCGGAATGATGACGCCGACGAAAGGACCTCATCATGAGCGCCGTGGAGAAGGCGAAGGCCAAGGCGGAGCAGACGACCGGGAAGGCGGAAAAGGAAGTCGGCCGCACGGTCGGCAATGAACGTCTCGAAGCAGATGGCGTGGTGCGGGAATCCAAGGGAAACCTGCGCGACGCAAAGGAAAGCGGCAAGGACGCACTCAAGGACTGACGCCAGGAATCCGTCATGGGTGGGTGGGACACATATGCCTGTGGTCCCACCCACCCACGACATGCGTTACTCCGCGAGCCGGGACGGATTCCCCTCGCGGAAGCAAGACGGCGCCATGGCCGAGGCCGCCGGCGATTCGCCGTACCAAGCCATGGCTGATAGGGAGGTGGCATGAGCGAAATTCCTCCGGTTCTGACCGTTACCGCCATCAGCACCATCGGAGCCGCCGATGTTCACGACGAGAACGCGGACTCCTGGGTGGTGATCGAAACCGCCGAGCAGGGCCAGTTGCTGCTGAATCTGCCCGGCCCCCTCTATGAGGCCGCTGTCCAGGCCACCAGGCTTCCGGCCGACCAGCCCGGCCCGGGACGCCTGGCGCTCACCGACGACGAGATCGCCGCCTACCGCGCCCATATCGCAGCGCTCTCCGATGCCGACCGGCGAGCCTGACGGCACCCACGGGAGGCCGGCCGAGTGGCCGGAAACCGCCCTCGCGGACGAGGGCCCCGGAGCTGGTAACGCATGCCGTCGAAGGCGCTCGGAGGCCCGGTGGTGCCGCTGATCGCCGACACGGTCGCCGACCGGCCCGAACGCTTCGAGGGTTTCGCCACCCTGCCGACGCCGGACCCGGACGCGTCGGCGGCCGAACTGCGCCGGGCCGTGGACACGCTCGGCCTCAAGGGCGCCATGGTGTTCGGCCGCACCGGTGAGCGCAGTAGGGACGACCCCGGCTTTCGTCCGCTCTACGAGGCGCGGCGGAGCTGCGGGTCCCCCTGTACATCCACCCGCAGCTCCCCCGCCGCACGGTCCGGGATGCCTACTACGCGGGTTTCGGGAAGAGAGCGAGCTCGCCTTCGCCGGTCCGGGCGTCGGCTGGCACTACGAGACGGGCGTCCAGCTGATGCGCCTCATCCTCGCGGGCACCTTGGACCGGCATCCGGATCTGCAGATCATCCTCGGTCATTGGGGCGAAGTCGTGCTCTTCTACCTGGAGCGGATGGAGTCGCTGAACCCGGCGCTCAAGCTCGACCGGCCCTTGCGCGACTACTTCCGGCAGAACGTCTTCTACACGCCGAGCGGCATTCTCAGCCAGGCCTGCCTTCAGCGCACCCTCGAGATCGCCGGTGTGGAACGCGTGATGTTCTCGGCCGACTACCCCTTCCAGGAAACCGGCGGAGGCAGGGCTCGTGAGTTCCTGGAACGTGCCGAGCTGGCGCCCGAGGAGCGGGAACTCATCGCCCACGGCAACTGGGAGCGACTGCTCGCACGCTGAGCCCTCCGGGCGGGTCAACTTCGCCCACACGCCGCCCGGTTGGCGGGCAAGCTGGTGGCACGATCCGTTCACCACGGACGCCGCCTGGGTACGGCCCGTGCCGCACCACGGGATGCCCGTCGTGGCCCATCCGCGCACCGTGTAATGGGCCTGGCCCGGACTTCACTCACTCCAGCACGCCGGTGACCAGCAGCTTCAGCGACATCGCGAGCCGTCGAGTCTCGCCCTGCCCCAGCAGGCGCACGATCGGCCCGTTCTGCAGTGCGCCGAGCAGGACATGGGCCAGCAACTCGGCGTCCAGCCCGGGGCGTTCTTCGGCGAGCAGCCCGCTGATGTGGCCGTGCCAGAACCCGTAGACCGAGTGCTGTTCGCGCGCGTCCTCCTGGGGGTCGCGGGGGGCTGTCGCCGCCTGACCGAGGGCAGCCAACAGACCCTTGTTGCGGCCGACCACGTCCACGACCGCGTCGAGGAAGGCCAGCAGCCGCTCTCCGGGAGGGGCGCCCGGGCCCAGCGGCGGGGGGCCGTGTGCGACCGACTCGTGCAAGGAGAGGGCACGTTCCAGCATGAGCTCCCGCATGAGGCCCGCGCGGCTGCCGAAGCGGTGGAACACCGTGCCCTTGCCGACACCGGCCGCGGCAGCGATGCGCTCCATCGACACCTGCTCCGGTGGGTTTTCGGTGAGGAGCCTTTCGGTCGCCTCCAGGATTGCGCGCCGGTTGCGTACCGCGTCGGCGCGTTCGCAGCGGCCTTCCGCCATCAGTTTTCTCCTCGCCCAAGACCCGTGATCCCGTGGACAACTGGACCTGCGGTCCAGTACGTTCTGAACTGGACCTGCGGTCCAGTTCACTCCAGTGTAGAACACCACCCTGTTCAAGGAGAGTTGCCGTGCGACGAATCCGCTACCACTCCTACGGCGGCCCCGAGGTCCTCACCCTGGAAGAAGCCCCCGTTCCGGTCCCGAAGGCGGGGCAGGTGCTCATCCGGGCCGAGGCGATCGGCGCCAATTTCGTGGACACCCAGCTTCGGCGCGGCATGGCCCAGGCCGAGCTCTACCCGAGGCCCTTACCCAGGTCCCTCACAGGCGACGTAGTGGGCACGGTCGAGGCGGTCGGGCCGGACACGGACCCGGCCCTGTTCGGGCGGCGGGTCGCCGCGGCGTCCGAGGACGCGTTCTGCGACCTGGCTGTCGCGGATGCACGCTGGCTCGTCCCGGTACCCGACGGGCTCGACGCGGACACGGCCAGTGCACTCCCGATGGCGGCACCAGTGGCCCTGGGTGCACTGCGCGCCGGACGGCTTGCGCACGGCGAGATCGTACTGGTCCACTCCGCTGCGGGCACCATTGGCCACCTCGCCGTGCAGCTCGTGAAGGCGGCCGGCGCGGGGACGGTCGTCGCCACGGCCAGTACGGCTGCCAAGCTGGACTTCGCCCGCGCCCACGGCGCCGACATCGGCGTCAACTACAGCGACGAGGACTGGCCGCAGCAGGTCCGCACGGCCGTGCCCGGCGGAGTGAATGTCGTCCTCGATGCGGCCGGTGGCGAGATTCTGCGCCGCAGCCTGGACGTACTGGCACCGTACGGACGGCTGGTGGCGTACGGCGCGGCGAGCGGCGAGCTCGGCAGCGTCCCCGTCACCGACCTGTTCGCACTGAGATCCGTCATCGGGTTTTCCCTGCTTGCCGCGCGTGCGGCTGACCCCGAGCAGGCTCTGAAGGATCTGGCTGAACTCACCGAGTACGCGGCGCAGGGGCTGTTGCGCACAGCGGTCCACGCCCGGCTGCCGCTGACCGCGGCCGGCGAGGTGCACCGGCTGCTGGAGAGCCGTGCACAGCTGGGCCGCGTACTGGTCGTCCCGTAGGACGGCCGACCCGTCCGCAGTGGACGTATCAGCTCAGGGATCGACGTATCAGCCCAGGACGAGCGGCAGCTTCGCGGCCAGTCCGCCGAGGTCGGCGCACTCCCCCTCGGCCGGTGCCCGGCGCCCGGTGCCGATCAGCAGTGCGTCCTTGTCGGTGAACGACGCGGGGAATGCGGCGCCGGCGATCTGTTCCAGCATCGCGCGGGACCGGGCCAGGCCCTCCGGGGGCGGTTCCTTCGCGTCCGGGAGGTACGCGATCAGATCGAGGTGGTGCAGCGTCCATTCCAGGACGTACGCGGCCAGGTAGTCGCTTACGGTCAGGACCTCGTCGCGGGTGCTCACCCGGGTGCCGGGGTCGGCGAGTTCTGCGGCGCGTCCGGCGGCGGAGCCGACGTCGTCGAGGTGGAAGGTGAGCAGGCGTGGTTCCTGGTACGCGGCGGCCAGCCGGACGGTCAGCGCATCGAGCGGGTCCTCGCCGGTCGGCGGTTGGTCCTGGACCTTCCAGTAGGTCACCGCGTTCACGGTCGGCCGGGTTCCGGCGGGGGTGGCGAGGGTGATCAGGACGTCCTGCGCGTCGATGATCAGGTGGCACACGAGGTCCCGCACGAGCCAGCCGGTGCAGCCGGACGGCTGCCCGAAGTCCTGGTCAGGGAGTTCGGCGACCGCCGTACGCAACGCTGCCCATGAGCGTGAGAAGAGATCCACATCGGCACGGTAGTGCGGTCCCGGAACGGCGGACAAGGGATGCCCCCTCCACGGGGGTGGTCCCCTAGCCCACGGGGCGGGGCGGTGGCAACCAGTGCACGGGCCCGTGCGTCGACAAAGGTATGTCGACCGTGAACATCTTTCTCCGGAAGGCACTGCTCTTCGCCTGGCTGGAGACGCGCTGCTGTGCCTTCGCCATCGCCCTGCTGTCGGGCGTGGCCGTCTCCCGGGCGCTGCCCCAGCTGCCCATTGCCCGATACGACCTGCTGGTCGCCTATGGGGTGCTGCTGACCGCGCTGTTCCTGGCCTGCCGCTGGGAGAGCGGGCGCGACCTCGCGGTCATCGCGGTGTGCCATGTGATCGGTCTGGCCTTCGAAGTGGTGAAGGTCGCCCTGGGGTCCTGGAGCTATCCCGAGCCGGCTGTACTGAAGTTCGCCGGCGTGCCCCTCTACGGCGGCTTCCTCTACGCCGCCGTGGGCAGCTACGTGTGCCGGGCCTGGCATGTGATGGATCTGGAGCTGAGCCGCTACCGCGCCGGAGCGACCTCGGTGGTGGCCGTGGCGATCTATGTGAACTTCTTCAGTCACCACTGGCTCCCTGACCTGCGCTGGCCCCTCGCCGCCGCGCTGCTCGCGGCCACGGCCGGGACACAGGTGAGGATTACCGTCGGGCACACCCGCCACAGGATGCCCCTGGCGCTCGGCTTCGCCCTGATCGGCTTCTTCCTGTGGCTCGCGGAGAACATCGCCACCTACCTCGGCGCCTGGCGCTACCCCGACCAGCTGCACGGCTGGCAGCCCGTCGCCGTGGAGAAGATCGGTGCCTGGGCGCTCCTGATCAGCGTGACCTTCGTCCTGGTCGCCTGGGCCAAGGGCAAGCAGACCCCCAGGAGCCCGAGCCCAAGCCCGGGGCCGGGTACGGGTACGGGTACGGGTACGGTCGGCGATTCTCCGCGACTCCGCACCCGTGCCGCACGGAGGGCGAGCCGCGAGGCCCTTAATGGCGCGGCAGGAGGGACCCCAGAGGCCCGAGATCGAGGTTGAGGTCTTCGAGGCGCAGGCCGTGCTGATCGCACAGCTCGGTCATCCGCTCTTCGAGGTGCATCAGTGTCTCCCCGATCTGGTCCACCTGTGCGTCGCTCAGGTCTCCCTGTTCCACCCGGCGGATCGCCTGCCGTTCCATCAACTGCCGCAGGAGCTCCACCACGGTGAGTACCAGCGAGACGAGGTCGCGGCCCATCTGGTCACGGTCGAGGTCGAATCTGCTCTCGCGCGGGCCGGTGCGTTCGCTCATAGCGGGCCCGAGTCCGACCACGGCGCGGGCACGCGTTCGCTGACCGATGACAGCAACGCGTGGAGGGAGAGCCGCACCAGGGGCACGTCCGCGATGGCGATGACCAGGTCCCCGCTGATGACGACCCCGGTGGCCAGGATGCGGTCCAGAAGGTCGACCAGCGGGACGCCGATGGGGCCGGCGAGCGGGCCCGGTGTTTCCCAGGGGACGGGGTGCTGGGCGGACAACGGCTCACACCTCCCCGACGAAGGAGTACGGGACCCAGGGGCCCGATAGTTCGACCTCTGCTCCCGTGCGAAGCCGCAGGCTCGCCACCGCGTCCCGCAGTCGCTTTTCGCACACCGAGGTCACCAGGTAGGTGGCGTTCAGGATCTGCATGCGGTGCTTCTCCCCCGTCATCTCCGGGCTGTGCGGGCGCAGCCGGCGGGCCGCAGTGGCCAGGCGGCTCAGGGCGGCATCGATGTCTTCGGCGCTCTGCAGCGCGCGGTCGTGCCGGTGTTCCCGCGCCTGGTGCAGCCCTCGCTTCCGCTCCAGGTAAGCGCGGCCCGCTCCGCGTGGCGCCCGGTCGCCGCCGTGCGGAAGAGGCGGGGCGGGCGCAGCCGTGGAGGGCGCGAGGGCCGACGCGGGAAGGTAGACCTTGACCCCCCATTCGGCGTGGTCTTCGATGCGTGCCAGCACCGCGGTGAAGCGGTCCGTGTCCGCTTCCAGGGCCTGGCGCGCTCGCTCGTCCCCCCGGTAGAGAGTGGCCAGCGCCAGCGGTGCCGTGGGGCCACAGGCGGCGGCCGCGGTCACGACTTCGTGGTGAGCTCGTGCGCAGCGTTCCAGCTCCGTACGGTCCGACAGCCGCTGCTGCCATGCGTCCTCGCTGAACTCGGCAGCGGGCACGTCCTGGACGACCGCCGTGAGGGCGCCGAACCGCAGACCGCGTACGGGAAAGCCTTCGGCGAGGCCGGCGAGGCCCGTGAGGGCGGCCGGGCCGAGCTGTCGGCATACCGCATAGACGTAGGTCGCGGTGGCTCCGTACGCGGTGCCGGGCTGCTCCTCCGTTGCGTCGCTGCACGTTGCATCGCGGCCCGTTGCGTCGCTGCACGTTGCGTGGCTGCATGTTGCGTGGCTGCTGCCCGTCATGTCCCTGCCCCTGCGCCGGCGCCCGCCGTGTCCTGTGACCGGGAGGAGGGTGAGTCACCCTCCTCGGCGGACTCCAGTGCTTCCACGCGCTCACGCAACCGGTGGTTCTCCTCCCGCAACTCGTTCCGTGCTGCCTTGGAACTGAGTGCGGGGTCGGTCTCCCACCAGTCGATGCCGGCTTTCCTGGCCGTCTCCACTGACGCGACGAACAGCCGGAGTCTGATGGTGAGGAGTTCGATGTCGAGGAGGTCGATCTTGATGTCACCGGCGATGACGATCCCCTTGTCCAGGACGCGTTCGAGGATGTCGGCGAGGTTCGAGGTGGACGGGCCGTTGGCGGCAGGAGGAGCGGCCCATCTCTCATCGACGTCGGTCACGCGGTCGCTCCTTTCCTGCGGTCTCTTCCTTCGCTTCGCCGGCCACGTCAGCTCTCGTAGAGCAGGTCGAGCAGTTGCTCCTCTTCCCGTTCGAACGCCTCTTTGCCGAGGTGACCGGATTCGAATTCATGGTTCAGCGCGACGAGCCGGGCGCGGATCACGGAGGGGTCGTGCAGCTCGCGGTCGGCCGCCTGAGCGAGTTGATCGGCCACCCAGACCACACCCCGGACCGGCGCGAGCGGCAGGGTGAGCACACCGCTGATCAGCCCCACCTCAGCCTCCCGCCCTCGCCCTCGCGGCGAGCGGCCGCGGTTCGAGGAAGCTGTAGCAGGGCAGCGGGCCCGCCACCCGGAGTTCGACGCGATCGCGGTGGTGCCGGGCCAGACGCTCTGCCTCCGCGAGGAAGCCGGCGCTGTCGTTCCGGTCCACCAGGAACGACATATTGACCTGGCACCCGGAAACCTCCGGCCCGGCGGCGACCGCATGCGCCCGGGGCCTCAGCGCCCGCACGATCTCATGACCCGCTTCGGCGGCGCGGCGCGACAGCGCGCCGGCCACCGCCTCGCCGAGGCGCATGTTCGCCTCGTAGCCAGGCCGTCGGCGCACCGCCTCGCGCAGGCCGCGGATGGTGGCGTCCCCTTTGACGAGCGCGGCGAGCGAGTCGTCGGCAGGCATCGCCTTGACGTTGATCTCGACCCTTCCCGCGAGGTCGTCCAAGGCGGCCAGATGCTGCTCCTCGGCGTCCGAGAGCTGCCGGCGGACCACCGCCTCGTCCGGTGCGACCATGCCGAACCGCATGGGCAGGACGGGCCCGGACGCGGCCAGGGCCAGCAGCAGCTCCTGGTGCGCCATGAGGTCGCGACGACGGGCGCGCAGGTTCGGCGGCGCCGGGCTCACGACCGCGGCAACGTGCCCTTCACCGATGCGCTCCACCGCCCCCGGCGGTTCTCCCACTCCGCGCAGGTGCGAGGGCAACGGGTGGTCGGCCCGGACGATGCCGTAGACGTAAATGCCGCAGACGTAGCTGCCGTCGTCCGTCACAGGTCACTCACTCCTCTTCTGAGCGCCGTCGGCGGGAGGCGGTTTTGGACCGGGTGGAACTGCTGCGCCGCCGGCGCTGCGGCTGCGCTTCCTCCTCGGATTCGTCATCCTCGTCGTCGCCGCCCACCACCGAGCGGACGGTGTCACCAATGGAGCTGACGGCTTTCTTGGCCTTGTGCTTTCCGACGCTTTTGGCTGCCTGGCCGCCGAAGAGCTCCGGAACGGTCACGCTGCCCGAATCGTGCTCCAGATCCAGCCGGTTGCACGCCTCCGCAAAGCGCAGATACGTATCGACGCTGGCCACCACGATGCGGGCGTCTATCTTGAGGATTTCGATCCCGACCAGGGACACGCGTATGAACACATCGATGACCATCCCCCGGTCCAGGATGAGTTCCATCACGTCGTACAGCGTTCCTGCCCTGGGCGGGCAGGGAATGACTTCGCCGGACAGTCCCGAATATGTCGTCGTGGCCATGTGAGGTGCCCTTTCAGCTGGTCAGCGCTCCGCGTTCACTGGTCGGCCGCACCTCGTCGATAGCGGTGGGTCCGGTAGTACTCGAGTAGTTCGCCCTCGTCGTCGAGCTTCACGTCGTATGTCGCCAGAAGGCTCGTGGTATCCGGAATCCGCGCCAGCTCCAGCACATCCACCTCGACACACCAGCCGTCGTCGGTCCGGCGTACCGCGGAAACACCTTCCACCCGCTGGCTGATCAGGCTCTGCAGCAATTCGGCGGCCCGGCGAGCCACTGTCCCGGGACCGTTCCCCGGCGTTTTCTTCTGCTTTCGGGCAGCCGTGGACGACCGGACCCTCGTTCGGGATTGTTCTGCCATACACCAAGTCTCATCGCCACCCTGGCCTGCGCATCTTCAACGGGACCAAATGAGGCGCCGACGGTTCGGCGCGACCGCATGCGGGACCCCGGACGACGATGCCGTGGCCCGGCCGGCGAAGCCCCCGCCACGAGCCCTTGCCGGTCGCTCGTCCCGCGTTACGGTCCGCCCCCGTCGTCCGCTCCCGTCGTCCGCTCCCCTGTCGACAATGGCTGGTTTCCCGGTGTGGCCGGACCCGCCAGGGCAGGTTGGGTGAAGAGGGTCCGGACGGGGAGGGGAGATGGGCGGAGAGGTGCGCGTGTACGACTACATCATCGTGGGGGCCGGGTCGGCGGGGTGCGTGCTGGCAGCCCGGCTCAGCGAGGACGAGAACACCCGCGTCCTGCTCGTCGAGGCCGGGCCGGCGGACGATGCCCAGGAGATCCACGTTCCGGCCGCCTTCAGCAAGTTGTTCCAGACCAAGTACGACTGGAGTTACCTCAGCGCATGCGAACCGGGTCTGGACGGCCGCCGCCGGTTCCTGCCCCGGGGCCGGATGCTCGGTGGTTCGTCGTCCATGAACGCGATGATCTACATCCGCGGCAACCGGCGCGACTACGACGCCTGGGCCGTCGCCGGCGCCGAGCAGTGGAGCTGGGACGACGTCCTGCCCTACTTCCTGCGCGCCGAGGACTTCCAGGGCAAGAAATCACCGTGGCACGGCACCGGCGGTCCGCTGACCGTCAGCGAAGGCCGCTCCCGGCATCCGCTGATGGCTGCTTATGTCGCGGCCGCCTTGGAGGCCGGCCACCCCTTCACCGCCGACTTCAACGGCCCGGAACAGGACGGTGTCGGCTACTACCACCTCACCCAGCGCAACGGCATGCGCTGCAGCACGGCCGTTGCGTATCTGCGGCCGGCTCTGGACCGGCCGAATCTGGAGGTGCTCACCGGCGCCCAGTGCACCCGCATCCTGTTCGACGGCGAGCGCGCGAGCGGCGTCGAGCTGGAGCGGGGCGGCGAACTGCGGCAATGGCACGCCGAGCGGGAGGTGGTGCTGTCGGCCGGTGCGTACAACTCCCCGCAACTGCTGATGCTTTCCGGGATCGGCGTGGCGGGTGAACTCGCGGCGCTCGGCATCACGCCCCGGGTGGACCTCCCGGTGGGGGAAAATCTGCAGGACCACCCGCATGTCGGCCTCTCCTATCTGACCGACACCGCAACCCTGTTGACCGCCGAGACGCCGGACACCGTGCGCATGCTGGAGACCGAGGGGCGGGGCCCGCTCACCTCCAATGTCGGTGAGGCCGGCGGCTTCCACCGCACCCGCGAGGAACTGGACGCCCCGGACATCCAGGTGCACGCCACCCCGGTGATGTTCCACGAGGAGGGCATCAGCCCCGTCACCGACCACGCCTTCATGTTCGGCGCGGTCCTGCTCGCCCCCACCAGCCGGGGCAAGGTCTCGCTGCGGTCGGCGATCCCCAGCGCCGCTCCGCACATCCTGCACAACTACCTGGCCACCGAGGACGACCGCGCCACGATGCTGCGGGCGCTGAGGATGCTGCTGGACATCGCCGACCGCCCCAGTCTGCGCAAGCACCGCCGTGCCGACTTCCGCGTTCCCCGCTCCACGGACGACGCCGGGCTGCTGGAGTTCGCCCGTCGTGAGCTGCACACCTTGTACCACCCGGCGGGCAGCTGCCCGATCGGCCCCGTGGTCGACTCCCGGCTCAGGGTGCACGGGGTGAGCGGCCTGCGGGTGGTGGACGCGTCGGTGATGCCCACGGTGGTCCGGGGCAATACCAATGCCCCCACGATCATGATCGCGGAGAAGGCGGCGGACCTGATCCGCGACATCCCTGCCCCGGCCTGACGGACCTGCGCAGCGTGTCCGGTTCGACGGGCCTGAACGGCTTGACGGGCCTGAGCAGCCTGACCGGCCCGTTCGAGTGAGCCGCGGGGACGGGCCGTACCCGGGCCGGTGCCGTGCGGCGTACGCCCTGGGGTCCGGCCGAGCGGAGGGCACCGCCCCGGACCTGGCGCGGGCCGCCCCCGACCTGGCGCGGGCCGCCGGTGTCCCGGCGGGCGCCGGCTCCGGGTCCCTCCTAGATTGGCCCCATGGGGCCGTGCACGGCAGGAGGATGGGCAGGCAACCCGTGAGGAGACCGGAGCTCGATCATGCGGCGCTGTTCGCCGCGACACCGAGCGCTTGCCTGGTCCTGGACCCGGACCTGGTGATCGTCGACGTCAACCAGGCATACCTCCAGGCCACCGGACGCACCCGGGACAATCTGCTCGGGCAGTACGTCTTCGATGCCTTCCCCGACAACCCCGCCGACCCCGACGCCGAAGGGGTGCAGAACCTGCACCCCTCGCTGAACCGGGTGCTGGCTTCCGGAGAGCCGGACACCATGGCGGTCCAGCGGTACGACATCCCCGTGGCCGACCAGCCGGGTCTGTTCGAGGAGCGCTGGTGGTCCACCATCAACACCCCCGTCATCGGGTCGGACGGCACCGTGGGCTGGATCATCCACCGGGTGGAGGACGTCACGGCGTTCGTACACTCCCGCCGGTCCCGTCAGATGCCCGGCGGGCAGCTGAGCGAGCGCGAGGAGGCGATGGAGGCCGAGCTGTACGTCCGTGCGCGGGCGCTGCAGCACCTGAACGAGGAGCTGCGCCGGGCCCACGCCCGCGAACGCCAGGTCGCGCTCACCCTCCAGGAGGCCATGCTCCACTCCCCCGACCTCGCCCGGCACCACAACATCGCGGTGCGCTACCTCCCCGCCATCGGCTCACTGAACGTCTGCGGCGACTGGTACGACATCGTCGACCTCCCCGGGGAGGCCTTTGCCGTCGCGGTCGGCGATGTCGTCGGCCACGGCCTGGAGGCCGCCGCCGTCATGGGGATGCTCCGCAGTGCCCTCAGCGCCGCCGCCCGTTCCGTCGAGGGGCCCGCCCAGGCGCTGAAGGTGCTGGGCCTGTACGCCCGGTCCGTCGACAAGGCCCTGGCCACCACCGCCGTCCAGGTACTGATCGACACCGGCCGTCGCGAGGCCACCTACAGCAGCGCCGGTCACCCACCCCCCGTCCTGCTGCGCGCCGACGGCACCCACGCGCTCCTGGACCAGGCCACCGACCCGCCCCTGGGCGCCCACTCCGAAGACGAACCCCGCCCGCAGGCCCGCCTTCCGTACGCCTCCGGCGACACCCTCGTCCTCTACAGCGACGGGCTCGTCGAACGCCGCGACGAGGACATCGACGCCAGCCTGGCCCGGCTCACCGACGCCCTCTCCCGCTACAGCCGGTTCAGCCCGGAACGCCTCGCCGACGCGCTGCTGACCCGCCTCGGCGTCAGCGCCGGTGCCCACGACGACATCGCCCTCGTCATCGTCCGCCTGTAACCGCGCGGAGAGTGAGGACACGTACGAGTTCGGCGGGATTCTTCGGTTTCTGCGGGAGTGACCCAACGGACTGCCGACTGCCGACTACGGACTACGGACTACGGACTACGGACTACGGACTACGACGAGAGTCATTCGACGTGTACTCCCTGTCATGGTGGTCGACTCCCCCGCGCACATGGGCAGCTCTCCTCGCCCCGCAACCCGACCAGCAGATGCAGCTACGAGGTGCGTCACGCACGATGGGATGAAGAAGATCCAGATCCTCGAACCACTCGGGATGACCGATGACAGAGCATCCAGGACTTCCTCGTGCGAACCACCGTCGTGCGCCGCAGGGCTGCTCGGCACGGCGGCCTACCGGAACCGGCCCGCCCGGCTGCCCCCACCACATGTCCGCGGTGAGCACCACGCGGGTCTTCCGCGCCGTGCTCACTGCCGTGCTCCCCACCGTGATCCTGGCCCTTGTCGTGGTCCTTACCGGTGTGGGGGCGTTCACCGGCACTGCCCGGGCGGACAGCCCCCGTTCCCGGACCACTACGGCTTCAGCTGGGGCCTTCACCCCGGCCTCGGCCGCCCACCGTGCGGTCGCCCCGAGTCAGCCCGCGCCGGAGCCCTCAGATGTGGTCCAGACGTATTTCAGGGTGCTCAACGACCGTGATTTCGTGGCTGCTTGGGCGATCGGCGGACGGCAGCACATCGCGGGCCGGACGTACGACGCCTTTGTGGCGTCCTTCAACACCGTCTCGAAGTTCGACGTCACGATCGAATCAGTGGACGGCAACAAGGTCGCGGTCAAGCTTGACGCCGCACAGACCGATAGAACCCATCGTCATTACGCCGGCACCTACACCGTTGCGGACGGCGTGATCGTGGCCGCCGACATCCACCCCGAGTGACCGTACAAGCGCCTCGGCCCTCACCCGCTGTCGGAGCCCCGGCCCTCCCCCGCGCCCCGCATGTCTCTTTGAGCTGGGTTCCCGCCTGCCCGGTGTCGCCCGGGGTGCGCGGCCCGAGCTGACTTACCGTGGCCGGGTGACAGCAAGTGCAGGCAAACGCGCATGCCGCCGTGACCTGTGGGCGGTTGCGGGTGCGGTGGCGCTGTGCGTACTGGCGGCGGTCGTGGGGCGCGTCATCAACCGGACCATTTACGGTGCCGAGGGCATTCTGCGGCTCGGCTGGCCCCCGTTGTACGCATGGTGGCTCCCGCACACCGGCCCCGGCACTCCGGCGGCGGTGGCCGTCGCCGCACTGGTGGTGGTCTACGGTCCGCCGACCGCACGGCGTCTGCGGTGGCGGGCGCTGGTACCGGCCGTGTGGGCCGCGGCGATGGCCTGGACGTGGTCGCTCGCGCTCGTGGACGGGTGGGGGCGTGGCATCGCCGAACGGCTGACCACGAACCTGGAGTACCTGCAGTCCGTCGACGACGTGCACGATCTCGGCGCGTTTCTGCGCGACTTCACCCACCACATCCTGGTCGGCTCGCCCGCCATCTGGCCGGCGCATGTGGCCGGTCATCCGCCCGGGGCGCTGCTGACGTTCGTCGGCCTGGACCGGATCGGGCTGGGCGGCGGCGCCTGGGCCGCGGCCTGGTGCCTCACCGTCGGGACCTCCCTCACCGCGGCGATCCTGGTGACCGTGCGTGTGTGTGGTGGTGAGGAACTGGCGCGCCGGGCCGCCCCGTTCCTCGTGCTGGCCCCCGCGGCGGTATGGATCGGGGTCAGCGCCGACGGCTACTTCGCGGGTGTGGCCGCCTGGGCCCTCGCCCTGCTGGCCATGGCGGCCACACGGAGCACGCGGGTACCGCGTCTTGCCGCGCTGGGCGCGGGGCTGCTGCTCGGCTGGGCCTGGTATCTGTCCTACGGCCTGACCTTGCTCGTCATCCCCGGGGCGGCGGTGCTGCTGATCGCGCGCTCGGCCCGTCCGTTGCCCTGGGTGATTCTGGGGGTGCTGGTGTGGGTGGTGGCGTTCACCTCGGCCGGCTTCTGGTGGCTGGAGGGCTATACGACCCTCGTCGAGCGCTACTACCAAGGCGCCGCGAAGGTACGCCCGTACAGCTACTTCCTCTGGGCCAACCTGGCGGCCCAGGTACTGAGCGTGGGCCTGGCCACCGTCGCCGGGCTGCGCCGCGCCGCCGGGCCGCTGTGGACGGCGGTACGCGGCATCCGGCGCGTACCGCCGAGCGGGCAGGGCGCCCTCGCCGTGCTGGTCGCGGCAGGGCTGTGCATGCTGCTGCTCGCTGATGTGTCCGGGATGAGCAAGGCGGAGACCGAACGGATCTGGCTGCCCTTCGCGGTGTGGACGCTGCCCGCATGCGCGCTGCTGCCGCGCCGCTTCCATTCCTGGTGGCTGGCGGCGCAGGGGCTTCTCGCGCTGCTGGTGAACCATCTGTTGCTGACCGGCTGGTGACGGTGGCCGGCTGCGGCCACCGCTGACGACCGGCGGCCGGCCCGCGCGTCTACTCCTTCTGCTCCGGGGGCGCCGGCGGAGGAGGAGACGAGGGAGGAGCCGAGGGGGGAGACTGCGGCGGACTCGGCGGCGGAGGCGGAGGAGTCGGCGGCGGAGGAGTCGGCGACGGAGGCGGAGGAGTCGGCGACGGTGGAGGAGTCGGCGGAGAAGCCGGCGGCGACGGGGGTGCTGCCGGAGGTGGTGCCGGAGACAGCGGACCCTCGGATCGTGCACCGGAGGCATACGTACGCCACAAGGCGATCAGCAGACACACCGCGGAGGCCGCAAAGAGCGCCGCGGAGATCAGCAGCCAGCGGCCCCAGAACACCTCGGACGGCAGGGCGGTGTACAGCGAGAACCCCGGGACCCTGCGCAGGATGAGCGGGTACCACACCAACAGCAGCAGGAGGGCGACAAAGGCGGGCACCCGGAGGTAGTTGATCCCGCCTGCCACCACGGGCGCCGGAGCGACCCCGGACGCCGGAGGTTCCGCGTCGCGCCGCCGACGGTGCGGGCGCCGGATGAGGCGTTGTGCCACACGGTCGGTGACGGTGTAGAGGGGCAGGAACACCAGGTCGTGCAGGAGGGCCGCGCCGACGAACCAGAGGAGGACACCGAGGGTGTCTCCGGTGAGCAGTCGCACGCCCGCGTACCCGGCCAGGAAGAAGGAGCACAGGACGAGGAGGAAGTGGAGCGGAGACGCCCCGTAGCGGGGGCGGAAGCCCTTCACCGTGCGTCCCCGAAGGTCAGACGGGTGACCCATTTCGTGTTGTGCACACCAGGGTTGGCGGGGACGATGATGCGCGCCGGGTATCCGTGGTCCGGGGAGAGGTCGGCGCCGTTGACCCGGAGGGCCAGCAGCGACCTGGCATCGCGTACCTGGTTGTCGCGCAGATGCGTCGAGCGGAAGGCTCCGGCACGCTGCACGGACTCGACGAAAACGCCCGGTGGGCCGTGGCGCAGTCCGACGAGGGCGGCGAGGTCCGTCAGCCGGACACCGCTCCAGTGCTGGTCGTCGGTGGACCAGCCCTCGACGCAGGCGATGGGCAGGGCGGCCGTGTGCTGGGGCAGGGCGAGGAGTTGTGCGCGGGTGCAGCTCTGCTCCCGGCCATTGCCCCGTACGACCAGCCGCCATTCGGGGCCGATGTCGCGGGCCCGGATCCCGACGCTCGCCGCGGTCTTGTTGATCTGGAAGCCGTTGGGCCCCCGCCCCGGCTCCTGCCCGCGCGGAGCCAGCAGCGCGGTGCCGCGGAGGATGCCACCGATGCTCTGCCCGGCCGTGACGAGGAGCAGGCCCAGGGACCCCGCACCCACCAGGCCGAGAGCACCGCGCCGCGACATGGTGGGAGCCGCGGGGTGCGGGGTCACCAGGCCGGTGTCGTCGGCCGGTTCACTCTCCGTCCGGGCGGCCGGGGTCCGCAGCTCGGTGCGCAGGCGGCGGCTGCGCAGCGCACTGGCCATTACGGGGACACGGAAGGCGATATGGACGAGGAAGGCGCCGATGAACACCCAGGCGCCGTAGAAGTGCAGGGTGTAGAAGGAGCCCGGGAAGATGTAGTGCAGCTGGATGTTCAGCACGCCGGTGACGAACTCGAACAGTGCCCCGCCCACGAGAAGCAGCAGCGAAAGCCGTTCCAGCGCATGGCTCGGTGAGCGCAGCGGCGGCCAGGAGAACAGCTTCGGGATGACCGACCACAGCTTCGCCAGCAGCACGGGGATCAGCACCACACCGAGCGTGACATGGATGCCCTGGGTGAGGCGGTAGAGCCAATACGGGCTGGTCGGCCAGGAGAAGAGGTAGAAGCCCAGCCAGCCCTTGCCCGGAGTCTGGTCGTTGCCCGGAGCCAGCTCGGGGTTGTAGGCGGCGTAGGACAGCAGTCCGGTGACGAAGAGCACGGGGATGCCGACGAGCAGGACCAGCCCGAACACCGAGGTCAGCCACGGCCCCCGCAGGGGGCTGCGCCAGAACGCGGGACGTGCCGGACCCGGTGGCGGACCGCTTGGCAGGTGGAGGAGGCCGGAGGCGCGGCGGTGCGGTCCGTCGTCGTGGTCGCTCGGCTCCATGGCATCCCTCCGCCGTTTCCTGGCCGGCTCGGCCGGCCGCCCAGGGAAAAGATATGCAGCGAGGGGCACATATCGTGCTAACCAGGCCCATTCGGCGGATTGTGGGGCGCGGACGGCCGGGAGGACACCTCCGGGCGAGTGGAACCGCCCGCCAGGGCCGCCTGCCGAGGGGCGGCTGCCGAGAGGTGACTTCCCGGCCACACGCTCTACTCCGAAGCCCCCTGCACCTCCCCGGAGGTGTCGTCCCGCAGGTAGGCGAGCCGGTCGACCACCTCGACCACCCCGTCGACGCTTTCGCACAACCGCACGGCAATAGGGACCAGGCTCTTGTGATCCACCGTGCCGGTGAGCGTCACGGTGCCCTCCGCGACGTCGACCGTGACCGCGGACGGGGACACCCCGAGCGTCCGCGTCAGCACCTCCTCCAGTACCTCCTCCTGGATGGCGCGGTCCCGGCGCAGAAACAGCCGCACCAGGTCACTGCGGCTGATCACCCCGATGAGCCGCCCGGTGTCGTCGACCACGGGCAGCCGCTTGACCTTCTTCTTCTCCATCGTCCTGGCCGCTTCGACGACACTCCACTCGGGCCGGGCCACCACGGCAGGGCTCGTCATGATCGCTTCGGCGGTGGTCGACCCGAGCTTGGCGAGCTGCCTGCGCAGCAGATCGGCCTCGGACACCACGCCCACCGGCCGCTCGTCCTCGTCGAGGACCGGGACGGCGGTGATGTCGTACTCGTCGAGCAGGTGGGCGATCTCCTTGAACGGAGTGCCCCGTTGGACGACGACGGCGTGGGGTGTCATCAGGTCGGCAACGCTGCGGTGCCTCATGTTCGGCCAGTCCCTCCGGGTGGTGCACGGGCCGGATCTCACCGGCCTCACGGGCGGGGAATCCGGTACGGACAAGACTGCCTCGCCCCGGTGCGGTGTGCGGGGCCCGACGGGTCCGGCGCGTCCTCGGCCACGCGCGCTCGCAGGGGCGGCCCACTATTCGTGCGGAACCACCGCGATCGGGCAGGTCACATGGTGCATGGCGGCATGCGCCACCGGACCGACGCGTGGCGCGAGCGGGGGACGGTGCAGTTTGCGGCCGACCACCAGCAGTGCGGCCCCGAAGACCGACTGGACCAGGGCCCGGGTCGGGCTCTCCGCCAGAACGGTCCGCTGTACCGGCACCTCGGGGAATCGCTCACACCACGGACGCAGAGCGTCCTGCAGCTCGACATCCGCTTCTTTGGTGAGTTCCGTCGCGGCATCGGGGTCCAGGCCCCACGGGGTGTAAGCCTCCATGGGGAGCGGACGCCCGTGCACGGCCTGCAGCGAAAGCCCCCGGCTCGCCGCGGCGTCGAAGGCAAAGTCGAGCATCCGTTCGCACGGGCCGTTGAGGCTGAGGCCGGTGACGACCCGTGCCTCGGGGGCGGGCGGCGGGCCATCCGGCCGTTCGTGACGCGAGGGTCCGTGACGCGGCGGTTCGTGACGCGGGGGTTCGTGACGCGGGGGTTCGTGACGCGGTGCTTTCGCGCGCCCGCCCTCCTCCCGGACGAGAACGACCGGCCCCTTGGCCCGGCCCACCACGTTCAGGCTCACATCGCCGAGTACATAGCTCTCCCACGGCCCGAGCGCCCGCGAGCCGAGCACGATCATCCGCGACTCGCCGGCCGCTCCCAGCAGCGCCGGTTCGGCCTCCGCCCCCACCAGGTCCTCGATGATCCGCAGATCCGGATGACGCTCGCACACCTCGTCCCGGGCCCGGCGCACGATCTCCCGGGCGCCGGCGTTCCGGTCCCGGTCCGCGGGCGGGTGCGGCGTCTCGGCGGCCAGCAGTATGCACGCATGAAGAAGCCGAAGCGCCGACTGCCGCCGGTCCGCTTCGTCGGCGGCCCAGTGCGCGGCCGCCAGGCTCTCCGGCGAGCCGTCGAGTCCCACGGTGATGACTTCCGGCTCCATGGCCGCCTCCGACCGGGTACGACGTCTCCGCCCTACTCCCCCATCGTGGCCCCGATCGCCGGAGCCTGCCAGGCCGTACGGGTCCCGCGGCCGCGGCGCGGTGAGACCAGGGCTCGCCTGCCGCTGCGGACCGTCCGAGGGCCGTGGGCGCCGGCTGCCGTCAGGAGCCGTTGGACGGGCTGAGGCCGGCGGACGGACCCGGGCCGTGGGACGGGCCCGGGGCGGAGGTCGGGCCCGGGGCGGCCGGGTGCTTGCGGAGTTCTTCGTTGAGCCTCCGGGCTTCGTCGAGTTGGTCTTCGAGGGTGACGATGCGGCAGGCGGCGTCGATCGGAGTCCCCTGGTCGACGAGCTCGCGGGCGCGCGCGGCAATGCGCAACTGGTGGCGGGAGTAACGGCGGTGGCCGCCCTCGGAGCGGAGCGGAACGATGAGCCGCGCCTCGCCCACCGCCCGCAGGAAGGCGGGCGCCGTGCCGATCATCTCCGCGGCACGCCCCATGGTGTACGCGGGGAAGTCATCGTCATCGAATGTGTCGGTGACATGCGGGCGGGCTCTGGTGTCACTTGCACCTCTCTGCTGAACGCGTCGAAGGGCCCTGGCGCGTACGGCACCGGGCCCCGAGGTCGTCGTCAACACCATCTACCGGCACCGCACACCGGCCGGACCGCCCGGCAGGGACCGTTTCCGCTCCGGAGTCCGGATACCCCCGCAGGGCATACCGCGCCGGCAGGCAATTTCGTTGACTACGCGAGAAATATTCGCCACTGCGATTTCGAATATCTATCGCAAATGGCATAGATTTCCGGCGTAGCCACGACCGTCCGCAGTGGTCCGGAGCGGCGAGGCCGAGGAGTAGGGAGGCAGGGAGGAGATCCGGACGGGCCGCTCCCCGTGCAACGACCCGGCGAAGCGCCGGGCGGACGCCGTCACGGTCGGCGCGGGGCCGGTCGTGGGCGCACAGCGGACGGACCGGCTGCGCGCGGGAGCCGCGCCGGGCAGGAGCGTGGGCGGGCCGCGCTTCCCGCCCGGAGGACCGGCGCGCCGATGGTGAATATCTGGTGCCGCAACGACAGAAATACCTGCCGGGCCGGTGGGGATTTTTCCGGCCGGAAAGGGACGGGAGCAACAGCCGCGCAGGTCCGCTGGTGCCGTGCTAGTGTCGATCTCAGTTGCAGTTGTGGTTCCCAAAGACTTCACGCTACCTCGCCCGCTTCCCAGGCCGGCGGGGAATGCTTTTGTATTTCCGGTTTTCCGGAGGGGCAATCATCGCGGCGACGCGGGGTTCGCACAGTGCGGACCCCGGGCACTGCCCCGAAGGAGATATGACATGGCTACTGGCACCGTGAAGTGGTTCAACTCGGAAAAGGGTTTCGGCTTCATCGAGCAGGACGGCGGCGGCGCTGACGTCTTCGCCCACTACTCGAACATCGCCACCCAGGGCTTCCGTGAGCTGCAGGAGGGCCAGAAGGTGACCTTCGACGTCACGCAGGGCCAGAAGGGCCCGCAGGCCGAGAACATCCTCCCCGCCTGACACTGACGCGTCACACCGCAGCTGGGGCCCGCACCTTGGGTGCGGGCCCCAGCTCGTTGCCCTTTGCGGAATGCGCTGTGCGTGCCGTCGCGGCCGCACGAGCGACAAGGGGCAGCCTGTTCGGCGCCGGAACCGCAGCCTGCTGCGGCAGTACGGCAGCCCGTCCAGTTCCGTGCTCCGGCACCGTGTCCGCCTCCTTTTGCGGCGGCACTTTTTCACGCGCCGGCGGTCGATTCCGCCCCGCCTCGTTCCATCTGTTTTCTACGGTCCGTGCTGCGATTCTTTTGTGTGTGGCTGACAGCTGCCGGGAATTCTTCGACGTACCGCATCGAGGAAGGTTCTTCATGAACCGCACAGCTCGCCCGAACGACCGCTCCACCCGGAACCGTTCCAACGGCTCCGCCGGCTCCGGCCGCGGCGGCTACCGCCCGCAGGCGTCGAACCGGTCCGGCGCCAAGCGCCGCCGCCCCGCCGCACGGCCGGAAGAGTTCGCGCTGCCCGTCACGCACACCCCCGCACTTCCCCCGGCCGAGAACTTCGCCGCACTGGACATGCCGCCCGCGCTGCTGGCATCTCTGACCGCCGAAGGGGTGACCGCCCCGTTCCCGATCCAGGCCGCCACGCTGCCGAACTCGCTGGCCGGGCGCGACGTCCTGGGCCGTGGGCGCACCGGTTCGGGCAAGACGCTCGCCTTCGGGCTGGCCCTGCTGGCCCGTACCGCCGGCCAGCGCGCCGAGCCCGGACGGCCGCTCGCCCTGGTGCTGGTCCCCACCCGCGAACTGGCCCAGCAGGTCACCGACGCACTCACCCCCTACGCCCGGTCGCTGTCCCTGCGGATGACCACCGTCGTCGGCGGGATGTCGATCGGCCGCCAGTCCAGCGCACTGCGCGCCGGGGCCGAAGTGGTCGTCGCGACGCCCGGACGGCTCAAGGACCTCATCGGCCGTGGTGACTGCCGCCTGAACCAGGTCGCCATCACCGTGCTGGACGAGGCCGACCAGATGGCCGACATGGGCTTTATGCCCCAGGTCACCGCGCTGCTCGACCAGGTCCGTCCCGAGGGGCAGCGGATGCTCTTCTCGGCCACCCTGGACCGCAATGTCGACCTGCTGGTCCGGCGCTATCTGACCGACCCCGTGGTCCACTCCGTCGACCCCTCGGCAGGCGCCGTCACCACGATGGAGCACCACCTGCTGCATGTCCGCGACGCCGACAAGCACGCCACCACGACGGAGATCGCCGCCCGTGAAGGCCGGTCGATCATGTTCCTGGACACCAAGCGCGCCGTCGACAAGCTCACCAAGCACCTGCTGAACAGCGGCGTGCGCGCCGCGGCATTGCACGGCGGCAAGTCCCAGCCCCAGCGCACCCGCACCCTGGCCCAGTTCAAGACCGGCCATGTCACCGTCCTGGTGGCCACCAACGTCGCGGCCCGCGGCATCCACGTCGACAACCTCGACCTCGTCGTCAACGTCGACCCGCCCACGGACCACAAGGACTACCTGCACCGCGGCGGCCGTACCGCCCGGGCCGGCGAGTCCGGCAGCGTCGTCACCCTCGTCCTGCCCAACCAGCGCCGCGAAATGGACCGCCTGATGGTCGACGCGGGTATCACCCCGCAGTCCACCCAGGTCCGCTCCGGGGAGGCCGAGCTGAGCCGCATCACCGGCGCCCAGGCACCCTCCGGGGTCCCCGTCACCATCGCTGCACCGGTCGTCGAGCGCCCCAAGCGCAGCGGCTCCTCCACCCGCGGCCGCCGCAGCCGCTCCGCCCAGGCCCGTCGCTCCACCGGATCGCCTCGCACCGCGACCGGTGCGTCCCCGCGGCAGCGGTCCGGCGGCAAGGCCTCGTGACCACCCAGCTCCACCCGCCCGTTTCCGGCTTCTCCTCGACCCTGTAGAGGCACTATGCGCGTCGTCATCGCCCGCTTCCCCTTCGACTTGATCAAGACTGAGGTGCAGGATGCGATGAAGGGCATCAAGCCCGAGCCCGTCACGGGTGAGTCCGTGCTGATCGGCAACCGGCACTACCCCGTCAAGCAGGTCGGGGAGGTCATCACCCGGCAGGACCGTCGTGACTTCAGCGCCGGCGAGGTGACCCGGGCGCTGACCCGCCTCGGGTTCACCTGCCGCTCCGCGGCCCCGGCGGCCCGCACCCCGCTCGAGGAGGCGTCGGACCTGCTCCAGGCACCGGCGTCCCCTGACCTGCATCCGGAAAGCTGACGCCCTGACGGTCGCCGCGGCATGGCGTCATGGCGTCGCGGTGGCATGACGTCATGACGTCGCAGGGGCATGGCGTCACCGTCATGCCTCATGGCGTCATGGCGTAAGGCGTCATGACGCATGGCGTATGGCGATTCGTCAGCGATCAGCGGTCGGAGTAGCGGAAGTCGCCGACCGTCCAGGCGCCCACGTCCTTGATCGCGACGCGGTACATCCCGCCGGTCTCGGGCAGGCCGAAGCTTCCCTGCAGGATCCTCGCCACATGGAAGTGCAGATGCGTGGGCGGACCGCTCCGGTTGGCCGGGCGGGAGTGCGTACCGGCTGAGGAGAAGAGCGAGGAGAACGGCCCCAGCTGTTCCGATTCCTCGAGGACCTCGGCCACACGCTGCCGCCACACGGTCTCGGGGGCCAACCGCCCGGTGAGGACGGCGCCTTGGACCGCAACGGTGAGAGACATCTGATTGCTCTGCTCCGACTCCACCATGGCGGCGATGTCGACGAGCAGTTCGTCGGGCTTCGACATGGCAGCAGACTTTACTGCCGTGACCGGCCCTTGGCAGCACACGCGGCGGCAGGGAGTGGGCCCGCGCTGCCCTCCTGACACTCGTACGGCTCTCCGAAGGCGGCCGTACGGCTCCCGTGCGGCGCTCGTACGGGCTCTCGTACGACTCCAGGGCCGATTCCCCGGGTGATTCCCGGGCCGACTCCCGGGCCGCCGCCGTACGGGCCCCGTGCCGCCGCCCGGACCTGCCGGCTGCAGCCGTCGGCCCCTGTGGCCGCGAGAGCCGCCCTCCTTTCCCCGGAGTGCCGGAGCCTTCACGGGGTAACGGTTCGAAGGGGCGGGCGAGGTGCCCGTCGACAGGAAGGGAAGCGGCGGATGGCCATAGCCAAGACCAGCGTCCTGGTACTGGATTGTGCGGAGCCCGCGGCGCTGGCGGATTTCTACGCACAATTCCTCGGTGGAGAAGTACGGATCGGCACCAGCCCGGACTTCATCGAAGTCGTCGAAGGCGGCACCGTCCATCTCGCGATACGGCGGGACCGCGGTGCGGCGCCGCCGAGTTGGCCCCGGCCCGATGACTCGCAACAGGCCCATCTGCACTTTCTCGTCCCGCAGGACAACATGGACGAGGCGGAGCGCGAGGCGGTCAGCCTGGGGGCGCGGCCCTTGCAGACCCGGGAGAACGGCGGGCCCTACGACGCCCGCCGCTACTCGGACCCCGCGGGCCACCCCTTCGTTCTCGCCGCGAGCGAAGGGCACGCCCTGGGGCAGGCGAACTGAAGCGCGCCGCCAACGGGACGCGGGCCGGGACCCTTGCCCAGGGTCCCGGCCCGCTCGGTAGGCACGGAAGGGTTCGCGCAGAACACGTCGGGGACGGTGCCGTGGCCCTCAAGGGTTCTGCGGGTCGACCCCCGTATGCGCTTCGGCGTCCTTCCCGCCGCTGGGCCGGCGCGACGGGCCCTTCGGCCCCATGTCCCGCATGCCCTTCTCATCAGTCTCGGCAGCGTGCTTCTCGCCGCTGCGCGTCTCGCTCTTCACCTCGCTCGCCGGCGGCACCTTCTCCTGCCCGGACGTTTCCTTGCTGCGGTCCTTCTCGGGCGCATAGCGCTCGGGGTGGAACGACCTGTGCGCACTCTCGTTCTTCTGCTGCTCGGTCTGGTCGACGTCGGGCGACCAGCCGTGCTGCTCGGTGCCCTTGTGCGTGCTGGGGCCCTCACCCGTCCTCGGGTGCGACTTCCGGTCCTTGGTCATGTCTGCTCCCTTGGTTGGCGTCGCCGGCGGGCGGCGCCGGCCCCGCGCCCCACGCGATGGCCGAAAGGCCTGCGCAGGGGCGGCAAGCCCTCGCATCCTGCAGTCCTCCGGCTCATGTGCCGTGCGGTGTCGTGCCCATGCCGCTGGGACCCACGTGCCGAAGGCTCCCCCACGTCCAGCCTGCGGGCCGACCGGATCATCCGCATCTCAGCCAGGGGTGGTGCGGTGCGTAGCCTCGGGGTGACCCTCCGTCCCTACGGGTGCCGCCGGCCGATATCTCGGGCGGGCAGGCTCCCGTAGGGACGGTGACCCCGTAGGGACGATGGCCTCGTCGCCGGGCCTCGTCCGCACGGATCAGGCGGTCCGGTGGTGCTCCTTGCGGCGGCGCAGCACCAGGAAGGTGCCGGTGACGCCTGCCGCGACCACGGCCGCGCCGACGCCCACCGGGAGCACGGGGAAGCCGGACGCATCGTCGGCCGAGGCCAGGTTCTGCAGTGCGGGGCCCGGGTCGATGGTCGTGGCGACCGGTGCGACATGCCGGATCGGGCCGACCGACTTGACCGAGCCGTCCGCGTTGAGGAGCACCTGCTTGTTGTTGGGGTGCCGGAAGTCGAACATGCCGTTCAGCGAGCCGGCCCGGCTGTCGAAGGAGGCATCGCCGATCCGGCCGGTGTGCCAGTTGTTCTCGATGAACTTGATGACCGAGGTCTGCTCGGTCCGAGTGTGGTCGATCTTGTTGACCCTGCTGTACGGGGAGATGACCAGCAGCGGCTGCCGGGTGCCGGGGCCGCAGCGGTCCGCATAGCCGCCGGCGGCCGCGGGACCGGCCTGGCAGGCCGGGCTGTCCGTGGCCTTGCCGTTGGAGCCCTTCGAGGAGTCCTTGGAGCCGTTGCGCGGCTTGACGAAGGTGTGGTCGTACCAGCCGTCGGAGTCGTCATAGGCGACGACGATGGCGGTGTCCTTCCACTGCGGCGACTGCTGGATGCGGTTGATCCGGTCGACGAGGAAGTGCTGTTCGTCGAGCGGGTCGGAGTAGGACGCGTGGGCGTCCTGGTACTCGGGGGCCTTGAGGAAGCTGACGGCGGGCAGCTTTCCTGCCTTGAGGACGGCGTCGAAGTCGCTCAGGTCGTAGTTGTGGTTGGCCCGTCCGGCGTGGCCGACCTCGTCGACGCTCTTCGGCGGCAGGTGGTGCGGGTTGGACGTCGACTTGTAGTACTCGAACGGCGCGTGGTGCGGGCTGTAGTCGACGACCGCCGCTCCCCCGACGTTGGTGTGCGTGGTCCCGCCGCACTTGGCGTAGTGGTCCGGCTTGCCGTCCCATCCGGTGCTGGGCCGGAAGCCGCCCTGGAACCAGCCCCAGCTGACATGGCGGGAGTTGAGGACGTCGCCGATGTTGCGCCCCTTCATGGCGGCGACCGCGTTCTTGCCGGTGTGGTCCTTGTTGGAGCAGTCGTCGTACGCCGGGTCCGGGTCGTTGATCATCGTGCCGACGCCCCGTGCGTCGGGTGACTGCACGGCGTACGCGTCGGGGGTGGCGGTCTGCCGCGGGTTCTCGGTGCCGGAGGCGGGGTCCATGGAGACGACGCCGTGGGTCTGTCCGGAGGCCAGGTTGATGGCGCCCGGTGTGGAGGGGCCGTAGACCGAGCTGAAGGAGCGGTCGTTGAGGGCGTAGTGCTGGGCGTAGTTCCACAGGCCGGTGACGGTGTTGCCGTCGTAGTAGTCCATCACCAGGCCGGGCTCGCCGAAGAGACCGCCGGAGCACTTTCCGGAGTCGGTGTTCTGGACGAACCGGTCGGCCTTGCCGCCGTTGTACGCGTACTGCTCGGGCCCGTAGTCATGGGTCTGGTCGCAGGTCATGGCCTGCTGTGGCGTGAGCCGCTTGGGCGCGTACTGGTTGGGGTTGTGCTTCAACAGCCCGGCGGTGCGCAGGTTGTCGATGTCCCGGGGGGTGTGCGGGGAGGCGGTGAACTTGGTGCCGTCGGTGTTGGCGGCCCGGGGATAGGTCGCGAAGTAGTGGTCGAACGAGATGTTCTCGTCGAAGAGCACGACCACGTGCTTGACGGGGGTGGCCGTACGGGAGGAATCGGGGTGGTGCGGCCCGGCGGCCCATGAGGGCGCACCCGCGCCCAGGACCGTGAGGGCCGCGGCCCCCGTGAGGGCCCCCAGGCGCCGTATCGCTGTTCGTCTTCCCCTACTGGCCATGCTGTTCACCCTCCGGGCCGGGACGTGTTGGTGCTGTACGGCGGGATGCTCTGCCGGGCGGACGGCAGTGCGGCAGAGCCATCATGACGCTGGAGTGAACAGTGAGTCAGGTATGCCAGGACAAACCTTGACCGGGTATTGACCCTTCGAGGACCCACGGCGTGCGCCGGTCAGGCCAGCAGGGCCCGGCCGTACCAGTCCGTTTCCTCGCGCACGCCCGGCAGCGCGAAGAAGTAGCCGCCCCCGAAGGGCGAGATGTAGTCCGTCAACGGCTCGCCGGCCAGCCTTCGCTGCACGGTCTCGAACTGGCGGGCGAGGTCCCGCTGGTAGCAGCAGAACAGCAGGCCCATATCGAGGTTGCCGTTGCTGTCCACGCCCCTGTCGTAGTTGTAGGCCCGGCGCAGGATCCGTTGACCGGCGCTGGACGGGGTGCGCGGATTGGCCAGCCGGATATGGCTGTCCAGGGGGATCACCTCACCCTTGGGGTCGCCGGGATAGTCGGGGGCGTCGTGTTCCCGGTCGCCGTCCAGCGGCGCCCCGGTCTCCCGGGAGCGGCCGAACATGCGCTCCTGTTCGGTCAGTGACACCCGGTCCCAGAACTCCACCAGCATGCGGATCAACCGCACCACCTGGTAGCTGCCGCCAACCGCCCAGTCCGGCTCACCGTCTCCTGCCCCGACCCACACCAGCCGGTCCATTTCCCGGGCCGCGCGGGCATCGGGGTTGGCCGTGCCGTCCTTGAAGCCCATGAGGTTGCGCGGCGTCCCTGACGGCCGGGGCGGGCTGGTGAAACCGTCCAGCCGCCAGCGCACCTGCATACCGCCCCGGGTGTGCCGGGCGATGTCACGCAAGGCGTGCAGCACGGTGTCCGTGTCGTCCGCGCACAGCTGGAGGCTCAGGTCGCCGTGGCACCAGTCGGACTGCAGGTCGTCGTCGGGGAAGGAGGGCATGGTGGTCAGGCGGCGCGGCGCGCGTCCGTGCAGCCCGAACCGGTCGTCGAACAGCGAGGCGCCCACGGCGAGGGTCACCGACAGCCCGCCCGCGGGGACCTGGGCCCCCAGGAGGCCCGAGTCGGTGGGCGGACCGGTGATGCCGACCGACGCCGGTGTCCCGCCACCGGTCAGGAACCGGGCGCGGGCGGTGACGGTACGCATCAGCTCGGCCAGTTCCCGGCGGTTCTGTGCGGTCACATCGAACGCGGTGTACGCCGTGACCCGGCGGGGCGGCGCGAGCACCGAGGCCTGGCGCGGGCCGTGGAAGGGCACCCGTGGGGTGGCCCCGGCGACCGGGCCGGGGCCGGTGGTCAGGGCCGGTGCACCGGCCTGGTGCGGCCCGTCGTCGGCGGACGCGGCGCCACCGGCCGCGAGTCCGGCCCCGGCGAGCGCCGCTCCCCGGAGGAATCCCCGTCGGCCGACACCGCTCATGTCCCTCACACCGTTCTCCGCGCATCACACAGCGTCGCCACCGACGCCAGCCGTTCCACCAGGTCTCCGAACACCGCGTCGATCCGCTCCCGCCGATTGCGGTCCAGATCGCTCAGTGCCGGCCACCGTCCGTCCTTCCGGAAGCCGTCGAGCAGCCGCTGCGTCCGCCTCAATTCGCTTTCCACCTGCGGCAGGCCGGGGTACCGGGGCACCAGCAGGGGGCGCAGCCGGGTGAGGACGGCCCGGGTGCCGTCGAGGTGGGCGCGGGCGGTGGCGAGGGTGCTGCCGCTGCCGTAGTCGGTCCGTCCGGTCAGCTCGGACTGCAGCGTGTTCTCCAGGATCTCGTGGGCCCGCAGGCCGAGGTCCGCCGGCTCCATCCGGGTCTGCGCCCAGTCGTCCCGCAGCTTGCGCACGGCGTCGTCGAGAGCGGCGGCCGGTGGGCGCAGGGAGCCGGCGGACTGCCCGTGCCACAGCCCGTATTCGATGCGGTGGAACCCGGTGAAATCCGGGTCGCGTTCGCCGCCCGGCAGGCCGGCGGTCGTGCCGTTGATCTGCTGGTCCGCGTCGCCGAAGGCCCCGTATGCCGCGCCCAGCCGCTCGTAGGCGAGGTGCGCGGGCAGCCAGGCGTCCCGGGCCGCCGCCAGGTCCCCGCGCGCCAGGGCGGCCCGCAGGGTCCCGGTCCGCCCGACGAGATCGTCCAGGCCGCCCGCGACCCACTTCTGGTAGTCCAGCGCCGGGGGGATCAGATCGTGCTCGGTGACCGGGGCGGCCGCGGGGCCGGCCCGACCGCCACCGTCGATCCGGACGGTGGGGCCCGTGACCGCGTCGGCGTCGTCCGGCAGGCACATGAAGGCGTACGAGCCCCGGCCCAGCCGGACCCGCAGGTGCCGCGTGGTCCCGGGGCCGATGCCCTCCACCTCGCCGTACACCGCGCCGCTGCGCGGGGACTTGAGATAGACCTCGGCCGCCGCGGCGGAGGTGTTGTGCAGATCGAAGACCTGGGTGCCGGGGCGGGGGTTGCCCCATCCCCGGCCGCAACCGCCCGGTGACACCTCGACGGTGGTGTGCCGCAGCCCGTCCGACGCGACTGTCTGCCCCTGCCCCGCGGCGTCCTCAGTGCCACCGGGCAGCACCAGCGCCGCCAGCAGCCCGCCGGCCAGGATCACACCCCCGCCCCACCGGACACCGGGGGACCGCAGCTTCCCGAGACCGGTTCGCGGCACTCCGAGCCTCCCGGGGGACGTTCACACCACGCGATGACGTACGTGGCGCAGGATGAGAAGAGGAAAGAGCCACGGCCCGCAGCGTTCCACCAGGGCCGACGACAACGCTGCACATGCTAAACAGCGCGGCACGCCCGAACACGCTTTCCCCGGAAGAGATGCCAAGAATTTCCTGGTGGTTCATCGGACCGTTGCCGTTCACGAGCTCACGGACCGCCCACCGAGTTCGAGAGCCCGGGAGGCCCCGACGATGAGGGCGGTCCCTGCGTTCATGCCTGGACCGCCGGCTTGAGGACCTGCTCGCACCACTCGCGGAAGGTCGTCGGGCTCGTGGTCTGCGGGGTGCGCGGCACCCCGTCGTCGAGGCCGTCCTCCTTGGCGCGCATCATGTCGAGGTAGCCCTGCACGAGCGCGTCCCCCATGCCGTGTCCGCCGAGTCCGGTGCGGAATTCCTCGAGCGTCTGCCGTTCGTAGCGGATCGGGTGGCCGAGCACGTCGGACATGATGCGCGCCAGGTCGTTCGGTGACAGGTCCTCGGGGCCCAGCACGGGGACCTCACCCGTCCCCGTCCACGAGCGGTCGAGCAGTAGGCCGGCGGCAGCCGCGGCGATATCCCGGGTGGCGGCCGTCGGCGCCTTGCGGTCCGCGGCGACGGTGTCGGTGAAGACGCCGTTGTCCCGGATCGAAGCCACCTGCCGCAGCAGGTTGTCCATGAACGTCGGATTGGCGAGCGCCCGGTAGGCCACGCCCGTACTCGCGATGAGGTCGTCCATGGCCAGCGACGCCGTCACGTGCCCGGCGCGGTCGGCGACGGGGGTGCCCCGGCCGAGCGCCGAGACACCGACGACGTGTCCGACTCCATGGGTCGTAAACGCCTTCGCGGCAGTGCGGGTGAACCCGGAGTACATGGCGTCCAGGCTCGGCGTGTGTGGGTTCGAGGGGACCAGCCAGAAGACCGCGTCCGCGTCGGCGAAGGCCCGGTCAACGACCTGGGCGTCGCCGTGCGAGCCGGTGACGACGTCGACGCGGGCGCGGACCGCGTCGGGGAGTTTCTCGGGGTCACGCACGATGACGCGCAGCTCTTCGCCGCGCGCGCGGGTCTCGTCGAGGAGGATCTGCAGGAGCCGGCTGCCGATCTGGCCGGTGGGAGCGGTAAGAACGATCATGCGTCGAGTCTCGGGGCGGGCCATCCGCGGCGTCCAATACCCTTCCCGACGATTGATGCCTTCAGGGTATTGATCTCGATGCATGCGAGCTCCGCCTGCACAAGCTCCGCCACTTCGTCACGGTGGCCGAGCACCTGCACTTCGGCCGGGCGGTGGAAGGGCTCTACATCGCCCAGCCGGTTCTCAGCCGTCAAATCAGGCCCTGCGAGCAGGAGTTGGGGTGCAGCCATCGCGCTCATCCCGTTGAGCGTCGCGCGGTCCTGCTCCCGCCCCGGCCTCGCCCCCTCCTCATCACTGATGCCCCAAGGATCGAGACCCGGCAGCGGGGAAGGCGCCGGGCCGGTCGGTCAGGCGGAGCCGGGGTGCGGCGTGGGCGGGGCGGGTGGGCCGGCGCGGACGTGCATGCGTTCGCCCTGTGCGCCGAAGAGGCTGAGGAATTCCACGGGATGCGGGCCGGCGTTGGCGAAGCCGTGCGGGGTGTGGGTGTCGAATTCGGCGGCCTCGCCGGAGGTGAGGACGAGGTCGTGGTCACCGAGAGCCAGCCACAGCCGGCCGGACAGGACGTAAAGCCACTCGTAGCCCTCGTGTGTGCGCAGCTCAGGCCGTGCGCCGGTCGCTTTCCTGGCGGGGAGGATGTGTTTGAAGGCGTGCAGACCACCGAGGTGACGGGTCAGCGGCACAAAGGTCTGTCCGTTGCGGGTGAAAGGGCGCGGATGGACCCGGGGGTCGCCGGTGGCCGGCGCCCCGACCAGCTCGTCCAGCTGCACTCCGTGGGCCTTGGCGAGCGGAAGCAGGAGTTCGAGGGTCGGTTTGCGCTGCCCGGATTCCAGCCGCGAAAGGGTGCTGAGCGAGATGCCGGTGACCTCGCTCAGCTGCGCCAGGGTGGCTCCGCGCTCGCGCCGCAGCGCCCGTAGCCGGGGGCCGACCGCGTTGAGCACGCCGGGAATGTCATCGTCCGCCATGCCTCCATTTGCTATCCCGGCAACAACTTTTGTCAAGTCGGCGAGAGGGGCGTCTCTCCGGCTCCGGCCCGGCCTCGACCGGCGTTCCGCACCGGCCTCGTCCGCCTTCCCGGGGCGGCCTTCCCGCACTGACCTCGTCCGGCTTTCCGCCCCTGCCTCGACCGGTTTTCCGCGCCGGCCTCGACCGGCTTTGCGCCCCGGCCTCGACCGGCTTTGCGCCCCCGTACACACCGGACTGCACCGGCGAGGAGCCGGAGAGATCACCCGATTGGCGCACCACACCGACCACCCACCACTGTCCGTAAGTCACTGTGGAACGGCAGGACAAAGGCATCCGTCAGGCCCTTGCCTGCACAGGAAGCAGTAGCCGCCCCCCGCATCTCCGCTTTTCGCTCACCGGGATGAATTGGCGTCTTTCTGGCCGGCGGCCCGATACACCGCATGCGTGCGCCCGGTCTTTCTTCGCAGGCGGTGAATTCACTCATCCCCTCTCACGTCGGGAGCTCACCATGGAACCCGGACCTCACGTCTGGAACTGCCCGTTCGACTATGCGGAGGGCCTGGAATTCGATCCGACGCTCAAGCGCCTGCTGACCGAGGAACCGGTCGCCCGTATCCGGCTGCCCCACGGGGAGGGCGAGGCCTGGCTCGTCACCAAGTACGACGACGTACGCACGGTGACCACCGACCGGCGTTTCAGCCGGAGCGCCGTCATCGGCCGGGACTTTCCCCGTATGACGCCCGAGCCGATCGTCCAGGACGAGGCGATCAACGTGATGGACCCGCCCGCCAGCAGCCGCTTGCGGAGCCTGGTCTCCAAGGCGTTCGCCCCGCGTCACGTGGAGCGCATGCGGGCCCGCACGCAGCATGTCGTGGACGAACTGCTGGACCGGATGACCGCGCAGGGTCCGCCCGGCGACCTAATGGAGAGCCTGGCGAACCCGCTGCCGCTGACGACGATCTGCGAGGTCCTCGACATCCCCGAGCGCGACCAGGACCAGCTGCGCGCGCACGCCCGGACGATGATGAACGTCACCGTCGAAAACCGGGACCGCGCCGTCCGGGCCAAGGCCGATATGCGGGCCTACTTCGAGACGCTGACCGCGAAGCGGCGTCAGCACCCGGGAGAAGACCTGATCAGCGCCCTGGCCACCGCTCGTGACGGGGACGAGATCCTCAACGACCAGGAACTCACCGTGATGGCCATGGTCCTGCTCATCACCGGCCAGGACACCACCACCTACGAGATCGGCAACCTCGCCTACACGCTGCTCACCCGGCCCGAGGAGCTGGCGATGCTGCGCTCCCGGCCCGAGATGCTTCCGCAGGCGATCGACGAAATGCTGCGGTTCATCCCCTTCCGCAAGGGCGTCGGCATCCCCCGCGTCGCCACCGAGGACGTGGAGCTGAGCGGGGTGACGATCCGGGCCGGGGACATCGTGCACGTCTCCTATCTGACGGCCAACCGGGACAGCCGGAAGTTCGACCGGCCCGACGAACTGGACCTGGAACGCGAGGGCCGGACCGCCCACATGACGTTCGGCTGGGGCGGACACCACTGCCTGGGTGCCCCGCTCGCGGTCACGGAGCTGGAAGTCGCCCTCAAAGCCCTCCTCGACCGCTTCCCGGAACTCCGGCTGGCACAGCCGGCCGAGGAAGTCCGCTGGAACACCACCTCGATCTGGCGCTATCCGCTGGAGCTGCCGGTCACTTGGTAACGGTGGGCCACGGCCGCAAAATGCAGATTCCACCCGCCTGGCGTACGGTTACTACTCGGAAAGATCAATCCACCAGCACGGGGAGAGTTCATTCTTCGACGGCTGGCCCGTTCGTTTCCCTTCCGGGGTCGCCCATTTCGAACCGCCGGATCCGCACATGGTTTCTTTGCCCGCTCTGAATGGGCGAGTTACCGCGACGGATACCTCCGACCGAAAAGGAAAACGACTCGAATTCAGCGCAGGGAAACCCTGAGGGGCCACAGTCTGCAAGGAGTGCATCTCATGGCGGTTCTGTGCAAACCAGCAATCGCGGTCCCTGAATACGTCATCACCCAAGACGACACCCTCGAACTCGCGCAACGGCTGCACAAGGACCACACGCAGCTGAGACTGATCCTGCGGCTGATCGAGAACACCGGCGTCCTCAAGCGGCATCTGATCCAGCCGATCGACAAGGTACTCAAGCACCCGGGGCTCGACGCCCGTAGCGCGGTCTACGAAGAGGAGTCCAAGGCCCGCGTCCCCGCCGTGGTCCGCAAGGCACTCGACCAGGCCGAGCTGGACCCGCAGGAGATCGACCTCATCGTCTACGTCTCCTGCACCGGCTTCATGATGCCGGCCCTGACCGCCTGGCTCATCAACACCCTGGGCTTCCGGTCGGAGACACGGCAGATGCCGATAGCCCAACTCGGCTGCGCGGCAGGGGGCGCGGCGGTCAACCGGGCACACGACTTCTGCACGGCATACCCCGACGCCAACGTGCTCATCGTCGCGTGCGAGTTCTGCTCGCTGTGCTACCAGCCCACGGACCTGGGTGTGGGGTCGCTGCTGTCGAACGGCCTCTTCGGTGACGCGGTCGCCTCCGCCGTGGTCCGCGGGCGCGGTGGCACCGGGGTCCGGCTGGAGCGCAACAGCTCGTACCTGATCCCGAACACCGAGGACTGGATCTCCTACGCGATCCGGTCCACCGGTTTCCACTTCCAGCTGGACAAGCGCGTACCCGGGACCATGGAACCGCTCGCCCCCGCCCTGCGCGCCGTCGCGGAGCAGCACCATTGGGACGCGGGCGAGCTGGACTTCTATATCGTCCACGCGGGCGGTCCGCGCATCCTGGACGACCTGTGCCGCTTCCTCGAGGTTCCTCCGGAGGCGTTCCGCTTCAGCCGCGCCACGCTGACCGAGTACGGCAACATCGCCAGCGCGGTGGTACTCGACGCCCTGGCGCGCATGTTCGACGAAGCGTCGGCCCTCGACGGCCAGCGCGGTCTGCTGGCCGGCTTCGGCCCCGGCATCACCGCGGAGATGGCCCTGGGCACCTGGTCCTCCGCCCCTGCTCCGGCGGCATGACCCGACCGCCCGGTGCGCCCGGCAGCTGACCTGCTGCCGGGCGCACCGGGCGGAGCAGGTGCCGAGCGGAGCCTGCATCGGGCTCAGCCCCCCGGCATGGCCCGGCATGTCCCGGCCGACCCCCGTCACCGGCTCGAGCACCACCCGACTGCGGCAGCCGGCGGGAGCGCGGGAGCAATTCGCGCATACCGTGTATATGGCTTGAATGGGAATATCTTGACAGATACGGCAACACGTTTTATGCACGTTTCATACGGACGACGAGGTACTGGCTCGCCCTCCATATCAGCAGGTGAGAGGCGCTGCCGGGGAGCCTCGGGGCGACCTGGACGTTCCGGTCCGGCTGCCGCCAGGGGCCTGCGGGCGTCAGGCCCCGGTGCCGGGTGGCGCGGGCTCCGGGAGTCGGCCGCAAGACGAGGAGAAGATCATGGCACGTGCAGTGGGTATTGACCTTGGTACGACGAACTCGGTGGTCAGCGTGCTGGAGGCCGGTGAGCCCGTCGTGATCACCAACGCCGAGGGGGCCCGGACCACCCCGTCGGTGGTCGGGTTCGCCAAAGGCGGCGATGTGCTGGTGGGTGAGGTCGCCAAGCGGCAGGCCGTGACCAACGTCGACCGCACCGCGCGGTCGGTCAAGCGCCACATGGGCGAGTCCGAGTGGCGTTTCCCGGACAGCGGCGACATCGACGGCAAGCGGTACACCGCGCAGGAGATCTCCGCGCGGGTGCTGCAGAAGCTCAAGCGCGATGCCGAGGAGTACCTGGGCGAGGACGTGACGGACGCGGTGGTCACCGTTCCGGCGTATTTCAATGACGCCCAGCGCACCGCTACCAAGGAGGCCGGTGAGATCGCGGGCCTGAAGGTGCTGCGGATCGTCAATGAGCCGACCGCCGCGGCGCTGGCCTACGGCCTCGACAAGGAGAACGACCAGACCATTCTGGTCTTCGACCTCGGTGGCGGCACCTTCGACGTCTCGCTGCTGGACATCGGCGACGGCGTCGTCGAGGTGAAGGCCACCAACGGCGACACCCACCTGGGCGGCGACGACTGGGACCAGCGGATCGTCGATTACCTGACCAAGCAGTTCAAGAACGCCTACGGCATCGACCTGTCCAAGGACAAGATGGCCACCCAGCGGCTGCGGGAGGCCGCCGAGAAGGCCAAGATCGAGCTGTCCGCGGCGACCGAGACCACGATCAATCTCCCGTACCTGAGCGCATCGGCCGACGGGCCCCTACACCTGGACGAGAAGCTCACCCGCTCACAGTTCGAGCAGCTCACCGCCGATCTTCTGGAGCGGTGCAAGACCCCGTTCCACAATGCGGTGAAGGACGCCGGGATCAAGGTCTCCGACATCAATCATGTGATCCTGGTCGGCGGCTCGACCCGTATGCCCGCGGTGACCGAGCTGGTCAAGGAGCTGACCGGCAAGGATCCGCACAAGGGCGTCAACCCTGACGAGGTCGTCGCCATCGGCGCGGCCCTTCAGGCCGGCGTGCTCAAGGGCGAGGTCAAGGACGTCCTCCTCCTGGACGTCACCCCGCTGTCCCTCGGTATCGAGACCAAGGGCGGCATCATGACCAAGCTGCTCGAACGCAACACCACGATCCCGACCAAGCGGTCCGAGATCTTCACGACGGCCGAGGACAACCAGCCGTCCGTGCAGATCCAGGTCTACCAGGGCGAGCGCGAGATCGCGGCGTACAACAAGAAGCTCGGGATGTTCCAGCTGACCGGTCTGCCGCCGGCCCCCCGCGGGGTCCCGCAGATCGAGGTCTCCTTCGACATCGACGCCAACGGCATCATGCACGTCACGGCCAAGGACCTGGGCACCGGCAAGGAGCAGAAGATGACCGTCACCGGCGGCTCCTCGCTGCCGAAGGACGACATCGACCGGATGGTCCGCGACGCCGAGCACCACGCCGAGGAGGACCGCCGCCGCCGGGAGACCGCGGAGACGCGCAACCAGGCCGAGCAACTGGTCTACCAGACCGAGAAGTTCCTCAAGGACAACGAGGAGAAGGTCCCCGGCGAGGTCAAGACCGAGGTCGAGACCGCGATCGGTGAGGTCAAGGAGAAGCTGAAGGCCGCCGAGTCCCCCGACGGCGACAACACCGCGGAGCTGCGTACCGCCTCCGAGAAGCTGGCGACCGTCTCCCAGAAGCTGGGGCAGGCCATGTACGCCGAGTCGCAGGCCCAGGCTCAGGGATCCGCCCAGGGATCCGAGGGAGCAGGCGGCTCCGACGAGAGCGGGTCGGGCGCAGCCTCCGGCGACCAGGACGATGTCGTCGACGCGGAGATCGTCGATGACGACAAGCAGGAGGGGAGCACACGATGAACCGTCCGACCCACGTCCGTGACCTCCCTCACCCGCCGCTGGCCCTCGTGGGGCACAGGCAGGGGGAAACCCCCGGACCGGTCCCGCCCCCCACCTCCCAGGCCGGGGAGCGGACCGCGCAGGACGACACGGCGAAGCCGTCCGGGGAAGGCCGGGACCCCGGCCGCCCATCCCGCCAGGACGAGGCCGTCGCACAGCCGGCGTCGCAGGACGCCGCGCTGCGCGCCGAGCTCCAGGAGCGTACGGCCGATCTGCAGCGGCTGAAGGCTGAGTACGACAACTACCGCAAGCGGGTCCACCGCGACCGCCTGGCGGTCGGCGAGATCGCCGTGGCCAATGTGCTCAGCCGGCTGCTGTCCGTACTCGACGCCCTTGCCGAGGCCGGGGAGCAGGGCGAGGTGACCGGTGGTTTCCAGCGCGTCGCCGAGGCGCTGCACACCGAACTGGGGGCGCTGGGCCTCCAGCCCTTCGGTACGGTGGGCGCCCCCTTCGACCCGACGATCCACGAGGCTGTCACGTACACCCCCGACGACCAGCTGGAAGAGCCCGTCTGCACCGCGGTCCTCCGCCAGGGCTACCGGGTGGGCGACCGCCTGCTGCGTCCCGCGCAGGTGACGGTGGCCGGCAAACCGGCCGCGGGGGCGTAGCGCTCCCCTAGACCGGGCCGGGTCAGGCCGGGCGAGGCCGGGCCGCGCCCTTGGACCGGGCCACCAGGCCCGGGCCGGGCCACCAGGCCCGGGCCGGGCCACCAGGCCGGACCACGGAAAGAAACCGGACCAACTCACCGGCCTTTCCGCCGTGGCACCACGGCGGAAAGGCCGGTTCTTGCGTCATGGTGTCCTCGCGCATCTGTCTATGGCGCACCTCGGCCCGCCGCACGGCCCGTGACGGGCACCCGCGCCCCTGAATTTCCGTTCCGCATCAGTTCCGCACCAGGGGAACTCGCGCGGCGGTCCACCCCCGGCTCCCCTCTCCTCCGCAGGCCAGAGCGGGCGACAGGAACGGGAACCAGAAGCGGAACCCGGAACCGGATCAGACATCAGCGGATTCCGGTCCGGTCGCATCGGGTTCCGTGGAGCGAGCGACGAGTTGATCGGCGGAGCTCGCCTTCCCCATGACGGAATTCCGCCCTCTGTCGGCGGCTACGCATATGTTCGAGTGCCGGGGGCACCCGGTCCTCCATCGCCACAGACAGCCACCGTTCTTCGACCAAAAACCCTACGACGCACGACAGGCGGGATCATGGCGACCGAGGAAAAAACGGACCGCAAGCAAACGGACCGCGAGAAGGAAGAAGCACACAACGGCGGACCAGAGCGGATCGCCGCCCCCACAGCAATGCGCCGCGCTTCGGGGCAACTTGCCCAGATGCTGCAATGCGAGCCCGGCTCGGTGACGGCTCTCAAGGCCACCGATGACGGCTGGTCGGCGGATGTGGAAGTGGTGGAGATCGAAAGGGTCCCGGACACCGCAAGCGTCATGGCTTCCTACCGCGTTCACCTCGACGCGCAGGGCCAACTCCTGGGATACGAGCGCACTCGCCGATATGGGCGCGGCCAGATCGACCGATGATTCGGCGATAGCGGCCACTGCTCGGCTCTGCCATGACGTGACGGCCCCATGACCCGCTCCAGTCAACTGGAAGGGAGCTCGACCGTGACAGCCATTCAGCAATCCAACGCATCGACCAGCAGCGGGGGAGGTTCAGGAAATCTCTACGATGTCCTTGAACTGATTCTCGACCGAGGGCTTGTCATTGACGCCTTTGTGCGGGTTTCCCTCGTCGGCATCGAAATTCTCAAGATCGACGTACGCGTCGTCGTCGCAAGCGTGGACACCTATCTGCGCTTTGCCGAGGCGTGCAACCGTCTGGACCTGGAATCGGGGCGTAAGGCGCCGAGCCAGCTCACCGATCTGGTCGGTGAGGCCACCGAGAGCGGCGCCAAAGGGAAGTCGAAGGGCGCACTGACCGGCGCTGTCGAGGCATTCACCGACTCCCTGCACAAGGGCCAGGAGGGGGCCGAGGAAGAGGCGGAAGAGCGCCCGGCGCGTAAATCCTCCAGCTCCACCAGCCGTCGCACGGCCCGCCGTCGGGAGGACTGACCATGGCGACCTACCTCTACGCCATCACCGGCGCGGAGCACCCCCTGCAGCTGTCCGACGTCAACGGTGTCGGTGAGCCCGCGGCACGGCTGCGCACCGTCAGGACGAAGCACCTGTGCGCGGTGGTCAGCGACGCGCCGGACGGGCTGCGGGCCAAGCGCCGCGATGTGGCGGCCCACCAGAGCGTCCAGGACCGTCTGCTGGCCGACGGTGCCGCCCTCCCGATGCGCTTCGGGCTGGTCGGCCCCGACGACGCGCAGGTGGTCTCCGCCCTGGAGGAACACCGCGACACCTACACACAGCGCCTCAAGGAGATCGACGGCTGCCGCGAGTACCACCTCAAGGTCGCACGCGACGAGGACGATCTGCTGCGGGAGATCGTGCGGGAGTCCGCCGAGGTACAGCAGCTCAACGACCGTACGCGGCAGAACCCGGACGCCTACGACGCCAAGGTGGCCCTGGGCGAGCTGATTTCACAGGAGGTCGAGGCCCGCCACGACCGCGCCCGTACGGACATCGTGGCCCGGCTCGCTCCGGCTGCGGTGCGCACCGCGAACGTCGAGCCGACGAAGCGCCACTTCCTCAATGTGTCGTTCCTCGTCCGACAGGAGCAGGCAGCGGCGTTCTCCGAGGCGGTCCACGCGGAAGCCGGGCAGCGCGGAGACGCCTACGCCTTCAGTCTGCACGGCCCGTTGCCGCCGTACAGCTTCGTCTGACGGCCGGGCGGAGATCCGTCATGGGCCTCATCACGCAGATCCTGACGCTGCCGGTCGCCCCGGTGCGGGGCACGGTCTGGGTCCTGGACCAGGTGCTGCTCACCGCGGAGCGCGAGTACTACGACCCGGAGCCGGTGCGGGAGGAACTTGCCGCGCTGGAGCAGCAGTTGCTCGACGGAAGCATCACGACCGATGAGTTCGACTCCCGCGAGGACGAGCTCTTGGACCGGCTGGAGTGGCTGGAGGCCAACCAGCAACGACTACGTACCGACTCCTGATCACGGGGAGAACGAGGTGTACGAGAGATGATGAGCACCGCCAAGATAGGTGTGGCCCTCGTAGGGGGCTATCTCCTGGGGCGCACGAAGAAAGCCAAGATGGCCATCGGCCTGGGCATGTTCCTGGCCGGCAAGAAACTGAATCTGGACCCGCGGCAGCTGGGCGCCCTGGTGGCCAACTCACCGGTCCTCGGCCCCCTCAACGACCAGGTGCGCAAGGAGCTGGTGGACGCCACGAAGTCGGCCGCCGGCGCCGCGCTCAACCAGCGGATGAACGGCCTCGCCGATTCGCTGCACGAGCGCACCCTGGCCCTCGAGGAGGGCGGCACGGACGGTGCCGGGCGCGCGGAGGACGGCGCGGAGCCGGAGCGGGAGCCGGAGGACGAGCCACGGGGCGAGGCCGGGGATGTCGACGACGTGGCGGACGCCGGGGACGCCGCCGACGCGGAGAGCGAGAAGTCCGCCCCGCGCCGTAAGACCTCCGCCAGGTCGTCCGCTGACTCGGCCGCGAACTCGTCCACGAAGTCAGTCACGAGGACGTCTACGAAGGCGTCCGCGAAAACGGCTACGAAGACGGCTGCGAAATCGGCATCGGCCAAGAGGTCGGCCGCCGCCGACCGGTCCTCCACGGCGCGGCGCTCGGCGTCGAGCGCGGCCAAGACTTCGGGAAAGGCCGCGTCCTCCCGCGGACGCACCTCCACCGCCCCCGGGCGGAAGGCCGCCTCCGGTGCCCGTAACAAGGCCTCGAACAAGGCTTCCGGCGCGGCGCGCACGGGTGCCGACCGTGGGGGCAGCAATGGCTGAGTCAACCTTCAGCAAGATCAAGGACGAGGTGACCAAGAGCCCGGCGGCCGACCAGCTCAAGGAGGAGCTGCAGCACTACCTCCAGGCACGGGCGGAACACGCGGTCACCAGTCTCGGCCACAAGCTGGGCGAGAGCGTCGGCAAACTCGCCGAACCCGGCCAGGGCGCCAGTGGCCTGGTGAGCAGTCTGGCGAAGGGCGGCAAGGCACTCGGTGAGGGCAAGTCGCCGCAGCAGGCGGCGCTGACCGCGGGCGCCTCCCACCTCAAGGACACCGTCAAGGACAAGGTGAAGAGCCTGTTCGGCAAGGGCCGCAAGGGCGGTGGCGGCAAGTCCAAGAGTGTGACGATCGTCGAGGACATCGATGTGGGTGTTCCCGTACGCGAGGCATACGACCAGTGGACGCAGTTCCAGGAGTTCAGCACCTTCGCCAAGGGCGTCGTCAGTGTCGAGAAATCCGACGACACCAGCAGCAACTGGAAGGTGAAGGTCGCCAAGTCCACCCGCAGTTGGCGGGCCAATGTCACCGAGCAGGTGCCCGACGAGCGGATCAGCTGGACGACGGAAGGCGCGAAGGGCACGGTCAAGGGTGTGGTGACCTTCCACCGCCTCACCGACAACCTGACGCGGGTGCTGCTGGTTCTCGAGTACTTTCCCAAGGGGCTGTTCGAGAAGACCGGCAACATCTGGCGCGCCCAGGGCCGCCGGGCCCGGCTGGACCTCAAGCTCTACCGCAAATTCATCATGCTGCGCGGCGAGGCCACGGATGGCTGGCGCGGTGAGATCCAGGACGGCGAGGTCGTGGTCGAGCACGATGACGCCGTCGCGGCGGAGGAGGAGGACCGGGAGAGGGAACGGGAGGAGGACGGAGAGGACGCCGAACACGGCTCCGGCGATCTGCGCCCCGGAGACGATGAGGCCGACGGGGATGCCGACGCTGAGGACGAGGATGCCGAGGACGCCGAGGACCGGGAAGACGCCGATGACGCCTATGACGGCGAGGACGGCGATGAGTACCACGACGTAGCAGACGACGACGTGGACGACCACGACGATCTCGCAGCGGGCGCCGAAGACGAAGACGACCATGACGACGATGGCGACGATGGCGACGATGGCGATCTCGAAGAGCCCGTCGATGAGCACGACGACCGCGGAGAACCGCTCGACGAGGACGACGACCACGCGGAACCGCTCGACGAGGACGACGACCCGGCGGACGAACGGGACCCGTACGACGAGGACGAGCCGCGGGCACCCCGCCGGGGCGGCCGCCGTGCCGCCGTTGCCCGCTGACCCGTCCCGACCGCATCCGCGACCGCGACCGCGACCGCACAGACGAGGCTGATCATGTCCGATTCACTGGCCGGCCGTATGGGGCCTTCCTCCGGTCCGTCCCCGTACGGCCGGCAGGGGGCTTCCGCCAACCTGGCCGACATCCTGGAGCGCGTCCTCGACAAGGGCGTCGTCATCGCGGGTGACATCCAGATCAACCTGCTCGACATCGAGCTGCTGACCATCAAGCTCCGGCTGCTCGTCGCCTCCGTCGACAAGGCCAAGGAGATGGGCATCGACTGGTGGGAACACGACCCCTCCCTTTCGTCCCGCGCCCGCGCACCGCAGCAGATCCCGGACGGGCGACGGCCGGCCGTCGCCGGTGACTCACTGGCCGAGGAGAACCAGCAGCTGCGCGCCGAACTGGCCGAACTGCGCGCGGCCATCGGCTCCCCCCAGGGCTCCGGCGCGCAGCAGGCAGATCGTAAGGAGGAGCAGTGAACCGCCCCACGCAACAAGCCGAGGAGACCGCTGCCTCGCCACTCCCCCTCGATCGGCCCGCTGATCGGCCCTCTGGTCGATCCACGGAACGATCAGCGGAACGATCCGCGGAACGATCCGCGGAACGGCCCACTGGGCGTCCCTTTGATCGGCCTGCTGATCAGCAAGAATCCGACCGCTCCCGGATCTCGTACGTCTACGCCATCGGACGGGCCGGCACCGCCCTCGAAGCGTCGGCTCCTCAGCTGACCGGGCTGCGGGACGGCCCCGTGCGCACGGTCACCGCCGGCAGCCTGACCGCCCTCGTCTCCTCCGTCCCGGCCGACGCCTTCAGCGCGGAAGGTATGAAGGCGCAGCTGGAAGACCTGACGGAGCTGGAGACGATCGCGCGGACACACCACGCCGTCGTCGAGGCCGCCTGGGCCGGCACCATGGTGCTGCCCATGCGCCTGGCCACGGTGTATCTGGACGATGCCCGGGTGCGGGCGATGCTGGACGAGCGCGGCACCGAGCTCGATGCGCTGCTCTCCCGGCTCGAAGGCCATGCCGAACTGGGGGTGAAGGTGTACGCGGACGCACGCGCAGCGGCCGCGGCCGGATCTCCCGCGCCGGCCCACAGGCCGGACGCCGCTGCGTCCGAAGTGAGCCCCGGCCGGGCTTACTTGCAGCAGCGGCGGGCCCAGCGCCGTACGCATCGTGATGCCTACCGCGCGGCGGGAGTCGTCGCCACCGACGTGCGGGTCCGGGTGGCCGACATGGCTCAGGACATGGTTGCGCACCGGCCGCAGCAGGGTGAACTGGCCTCCGGTGCAGGCGAGAACATCGCCAACGAGGCCTACCTGGTCCCCACGGACCGCGTCGGGGAATTCCATCGGGCCCTCAAGGGTCTGGCCGATGGCGTCCCCGGCGTACGCGTCGAGATCACCGGTCCGTGGGCCCCGTACTCCTTCGCGACACCGCCCACGGAAAGCACAAATCCGTGAAGGGAAACGACCTTCAGGGGGCCGCATTCACGGATTCCTCGCACGCGGATGTCTCGCACACGGATGCCTGGCACGCGGCTGACTCACATACGGATGTCTCGCACTCGGCTGACTCTCTTGTGACGGACCGCTCCGACGAAGAATCTCTGGCCGGGCGGCAGATTGCTCTGATCGATCTCCTGGACCGTCTCCTGAACGGCGGCGCGGTCCTTACCGGAGATGTGGTGCTGTCCATTGCCGACGTGGATCTGGTCCATATCAACCTGCGAGCGGTGATTCGCTCGATCACGCCCGACAGTCCGGCACCGTGGTGAAGATCTGCATTGCGTTGCGAAGATCCGCGTTGCCGAAGACCCCGTGAACCCGCTGCCCGGCCACTCAGCTCGCTTCCTTCCCGCACCGCCCCGAGGAGAATTCCCACGTGACGAGGGATACGTACGCCATGACCGATGAACCGGTGGATCCGGCCGCGCCCGTGAAGCCCGCCTTCGCGGAGGTGGCGCAGGCGGCGGCACGGGCGTTCGACCTGGTGCCGGCCGGGCCCGGGGAACACCGCCAGGGGCAGGACAGCAGCATCGCCCAACGGCTGAAGACCGACCCGGAAACGGTCGAACGCGATCTCATCAAATTGGTGCTGACCATCGTGGAGCTCTTGCGGCAGCTCATGGAGCGCACCGCACTGCACCGTGTCGACCAAGGCGATCTGAGCGAGGAGCAGGAAGAGAAAGTCGGGATGACGCTCATGATTCTCCAGGACCGTATGACGGAACTCTGCGAGCGCTACGGCCTCACGATGGCCGACCTCAATCTCGACCTCGGCCCCCTGGGTTCCCTGCTGCCTCCTCACGACGCCGCCTGAAGTCCCCTGGCGTCCCTGACTTCGCCCGACATCGCCTGCCGTCACATCAACAATTCCGTGAGCACCACCGACATCCCGAGCCTCTTCATCTCTCACAGGTATCACGCCATGTTTCGACACGCTTTGAGCGGCAAGACGGCATAAAAGGGCCGCAGAGCGCACCAGTTTTCCTCTCGTTCCCATGGTTTCTCCATACGCGCTCTCGCTTCGTACCGATTCGGAGGTGCAGGGAAATGGTTCCGCTGCTTCTGGTTCTGCTGCTCGCGTTGCTGCTCTTCGGCGCGGGATTCGCGTTGAAGGCACTGTGGATCGTCGCCGTGGTGGTGCTGGCGTTCTGGCTGCTCGGCTTCCTGATGCGGTCGGCCGGCGCCGGCGGCCAACGCGGCCGCTGGTACCGCTGGTAGAGCCGGCACCGCCTGGCAGGGCTGGTACAGGCCGAGTAGAGCTGGTACCGCCGGGCAGAACGGGTACCACTGGTAGACCCGGGCCCCGCTCCCTCAACGTCCCCGGCGGGCCGATCCCCTTCGGCCCGCCGGGGAACGGTATTTCCTGACGGGCATTGCAACTGATGGCCCGTCACCTTACTCTTCCGGCACATCCCCACCGCACCGGGGCGCTCGTACGGTCTCACCCCTACGATCCGTGCGCGGTGCAGCGGGGCCGGCGCGCCGCGCGCCGGAGGGACAGCCATGTCCGACGACAGCGCTCGAAGAGCTTCCTTCACCCGCCGCACGCTGCTGACCGGGGCCGCCGCCGCGGGACTCACCGCAGCAACCGGGCTGCAGCCCGCGCATCGCATCCCCGTGGGCAGCGCCGCGGCCACCCTCGACCCTCCACCCGACTTCCCTGCGGACATCCCGCTCTCCCAGCAGGCCTTCCGGAACTGGTCGTTGGAGATCGTCGTCGAGGGCGTATGGACGGCCTCGGCCCGTACCCCCGACGATGTGGTCACCCTCGCCAACTGGGCTCATCAACACGGCTACCGGCTACGGGCCCGGGGCAAGGGCCACACCTGGTCGCCGCTGGTGGTGCCATCCGGGGCCGACACCAACCGGACGGTCATCGTCGACACCACCTCCCACCTCACCGCGGTCAGTGTGCGCGGCGGCGGCCCGGGGAGTGTCACCACGCAGACGGGGGCGACACTCGACACCATCCTCGCCCGCCTGGAGGAAGCAGGGCTCGGACTCGCCACCACTACCGCGCCCGGCGACCTCACCATCGGCGGGGTGCTCGCCATCGGCGGCCACGGCACGGGTCTGCCCACCGCTACCGAACGCCCGCCCGCGGGCTCCGGCTTCGGCACGCTGAGCTCCCTGGTCACCTCCCTCACCGCCGTGGTGTGGAGCGCGGCCGAGAGCCGCTATGTGCTCAAGACCTTCACCCGTTCCGACCCGGACATCCGCGCCTTCCTCGTCCACCTGGGCCGCGCCTTCCTTACCGAGGTGACGATGACCGCGGCCGCCAACACGCGGCTGCGCTGCCAGAACTGGTTCGATGTGAACGTGGGCACCGTCTTCGGCCCGCCCGGCACGGGCGGCCGCACCCTCGGCTCCTACCTGGACCGCACCGGACGCATCGAGGCGATCTGGTTCCCGTTCACCGATGTGCCGTGGCTGAAGGTGTGGAGCCTGGCGCCCAGCAAGCCGCTGCTCGCCAAGCAGATCGACGCCCCGTACGCGTACACCTTCGCCAACCGGGTCACCGAGGAGATGTCGGGGCTGCTCGGGGAGATCGCCGCGGGCGGGGGCGACAAGACGCCTGCCTTCACCAAGCTCGCCATGTCCATCGTCGGATCCGGGCTGATCGTCACCGGTACATGGGACGTCTGGGGCTGGTCGAAGAACAGCCTGCTGTACGTCGAACCGACGACGCTGCGGATCGTCGAAGCGGGGTGGGCGGTGCTGACCTCCCGGGCGAATGTGCAGCGGGTGGTAGGGGACTTCTACGCCCGCTACCAAAGCGTGCTGACGGCACATCAAAACCGTGGCTCCTACCCGGTCAACGGTCCGATCGAGCTGCGTATCACCGGCACGGACCCCCTGGACGGCCCCCTTCTGTCCCCGGCGCGAGCGCGTGCGGACCACCCCGAGTGGGACACCGTGGTGTGGCTCGACTTCGCCACCTATCCCGGCACGCCCGGCGCGGGGCCCTTCTTCCGCGAGCTGGAGCAGTGGATCTGGCAGACCTACACCGGTTCGTACGCGTCCGTACGTCCCGAGTGGTCCAAGGGTTGGGCCTATACGGACAGCGGGCCGTGGACGGACCCGGCCGCAGTGGGCGGCACCGTCCCGGCCGCATTCGAGGACTGGCGCACCGCCCGGGACATCCTGAACTCCTACGATCCGGCACGGGTGTTCTCGAACGCCTTCCTCGACACGCTGCTGCCCTGAGCGGCGTCCCTCTCCCCTGGGTGGCACCCCTCTTCCTTGGGCGCGCCACGCCACCTCGCGCCCGTGGTCCGGCTCCGCTTACCGTCACGGCTCTACGGGCCTCCGGGCCCATGGGCCTCTTCTGGTCCTCCGGGCCTCTGGGCCTATGTCTGTGGACGGTCGGCGGAGCCGCGGCCGCCGCTCCCCTGTGCGGGACGGAGCGTTAGCGTTCCTTCCGGGGCGGAGGCGACGCAGGGGTGGAAGCCGGAACTGATCCGGTCGAGCACCTGACGCAGCCACCGGGAGTCCTGCTGCGAGGCGTGCTGCAGCCGCATACGCCAGGCCTGCAGCGGGGTGATCCGCACGTCGTGGAGTCCACCGGTGTCCGGGTCCACCGAGACGAGGTAGAGCAGCCGCAGGTCGTCCCGGTACTGCTCGTAGCCGGTGATGCCCTCGTAGTCGTCGATGAAGTCGCCACACCCGTGGATCACCAGCTTTCCCCGGTACACCTCCAGGGCGCGGGGGTGGTGCGAGGAGTGCCCGTGGACGAGATCCACGCCGCCGTCGATCAGGGTGCGCGCGAACGCGACCTCGTCGCGGGGCACGTGGTAGCCCCAGTTGGCACCCCAGTGGACGGAAACCACGGCGATGTCGCCCGGCCGCTTCCTCTGTCGTACCCGCTCGGTGACCGCGTTCGCGGCGGCGGACGAGGGCCTGGCCACGAAGGCGACCCCGGCGTGGTCCCGGGCCGCGGCCCATGCCCAGGGGATGCCGCTGGACGGCATCCCGAAGGAGAAGACCAGGAGCCGGCGGCCGCCTTCGAGAGGGACGCTCGCCGGCCGGTCCGCCGCGTCGGCGTCCGCTCCCGCCCCCGCCGTCCGCAGCCCCGCCCCCGTCAGAGCGTCGAGGGTGTCCGAGAGTCCTTGGTGACCGAAGTCCAGGACGTGATTGTTGGCCAGTACACAGACATCGGGGCGGGCGGCGGTGAGGCACGGAAGGTTCGCTGGGCTCATCCGGTAGTGGATTTCCTTGCCGCGGGCGAAGTCGGCGCTCTGGGTGATGCTGGTTTCCAAGTTGAGCACCCTGGCGGCGGGCGCGGCGTCATCGAGCGCCCTCAGAGCCTCCCCCCATGGCCAGGAGAACCCGACCGGACGCTCAATGGGGCCGTTCGCCGCCTCCGCCAGCTCGACATAGTCGCGGGCGTCCCGCACGTAGCCCTCCCGCAGCACCGGGTCCCCTGGGTGCGGAAGGATCTGGTCGACGCCACGGCCGAGCATGACATCGCCGCAGAAAAACAGTGTGAGCAAGTCACCGCTCATTCCCCCAGGTTAGAACCAGTCGACAAGGGTTTCCCATCGCAGCGGCCGACGCTCTGCGCCGCGCCCCCGGGGGCGGGCGAATCAGGGCTCTTACGGCGCCTGGCGCCCTCCTGACCAGCAAAGATGCCACGGGTGGGGGTGTGGCTGGGAGATGGTGGATGGGGGGCGGCCGGCTGCCAGCTCCGGCCGGCGTCGAGGCGAGGCGAGGCGAGGCGAGGCGATCAAGGTGAGCCTGAGCGCTCCGCACGGCGGGAACCGCACGCAGTGGGGACCACGCCCGGCGAAACCCGTGCCCAGCGGGATCCGCCCCTTCAAACACTCCCTTCCGAGGCTCCGGCCTGCCTGATGCGCCCACGGGGGCAGCCACTGCCACCTACCTGAGGCCTCGCCCAGCCGACCTCCCCCCACCCGGCTTCTCCGCGTCCAGACCCCTGTCCCTGTCCCTGTCCCTGTCCCTGTCCCGCAGGGTGTAACCACCATCGACGACCGCCATGTCGGCGGCAGGCGCCATGCACATGGTCAGCAAGGGCGCACCCTTGGCCGTTGCCCCGGACAGCCCGGCGCGGCCCTTCCCGTCCTTGGGGACGTAGAAGCTCACGCCCATGCGGGTGTGCGGGTCCAGGTGCGTCTGCCACGGGTGGCCAGGGCTGGTACGGACGAGTCGGCCGGTCACGGTGGCGGTGGGGCCGCCGGTGGTGAGGCAGTCGACCTCGAAGTCACCCCAGTAGTCACGGCCGCCGATGACATGGGAGATGCGGACGGTTCCCCAGGAGCGGGTGGGAATGCCGCTCGCCGCATAGGTGGCATGGGCGTCGACGGTGACCCGCACTTTCTCCTCGGCGACGGGGTACCCCAGTCGGGCCTTCCCTTTGAGGGCGGAGACTCGGCTGGCAGCAGGAGTGCCGGGGGCGGGTGCAACTGCGGATGCGGGTGAGGGCGGGGGTGCCGTCGGGGGTGCAGCGACGGCGGCGGGTGCGGCGACTGCAGCAACCAGGGCGAGGACGGTGGTGGCGCGCACGATCTGCTTCAGCACGGTGAGGCTCCGATCCGGGCTTCAGGATGACTGACACGTCGATCGTCGCCAACTCCCCTGCGTACGGGCGTCCTTCGAAGGTCGCCACCGCCTCCGCCGCACGGGTGAGGCGCCCCTCTCGGCGTCCTCTTGATGCCCCTCCGACGGTGTGGCGCCGATGCTTCACACGGACAGGAGGCCAAGGGCTTGCAGGGGCACGTACAACACCACATCCGCCCGTTCCGCCGGGTCGTACATGTGGCCCCAGGCCGCCGCGGCACCGCGGCTTCCGGCAGCCATGGCGGCACGCAGATCGAGTGGCGAATCGCCGACATAGGCCACGTCCACGGGATCGATGCCAAGTTCCCCGGCAGCCAGGAGGATTCCGTCCGGCGCCGGCTTGGGGCGCGACACCCGGTCGCCGCCGATCTGCACCCCGGCAGGCAGGCCCGCGGACTTCAGCAGCATCCTGGCTGCCCGGGAACTGGCGCCGGTGAACACCGCCCGTGCCCGGCCGTGCCCGGCCGTGCCCGGCCGTGGGCTCGTAGGGCAGCGAAGACGTCAACCACCCCAGGATATGGAGTCACCCGGGATCAGGAGCTACTTTCCGCATGAGGTGAGACATCCCGCTGCCGGACGTACGGGCGGGAGTCGGGCTGCTCGGCCCCGCCAGGCCGGCGCAGGGCGGCGGCCCGGCCGCGCACCAGGAGGTTCTGCGTGCCCAGGCCGATCGCCAGGTAGGCGTACAGCGACACAGCCCCGAGTACCCCGGCCCCGGCCGTGTGGTCGATCCACAGGCCCAGCCCGAAATGCACGCCCGCTGAGGTCAGCCACAGCCCGGTAGTGACCGCCGTCCCCTTGCGCAGCACCTCGCCCCGGAGGCCGCGCCAGACTCGTACGGTCCGTGCTCTGGCCGCGCCGAATCCCGCCGCGACGGCCAGGCTCACCACCAGGAGGACGACAGGCAGCGCGGTCAGCGGATGGTGCTCCACGACTGAGGCGACGCCGAAGGCGATCCCCGCGATGCCCAGGGCGGCGAAGACCGCCGGGGTCAGCAGCGAGCCGATCGGCCGTACCCGGCGGGTGCGCAGCTGCTGTAACACCACCAGCCCGACGACCGGCAAGGCTGTGGCAAGGGCGGCGGCTCCGCCGTTCGTACTCTGCATGTCAACTCCCCGTGGTAGCACTGCATTCGGGCGGTATCGCCGTATGCCGTACTCCCAATTGTCCGCGGACGGCCACGGGCGAGGGACGCACCCCCGAGGTCCGGCGGGGACCTGGCGCCGGCGGCGGCCTGTGGCACGGTGGGGGCCGGGCTCCCGCTCCGCCGGGGTCCGCGCCTATAGCCAGCCGCGCTCGCGTGCCGTGTGGGCCGCTTCGAAACGGTTGGCGGTGTCCGTCTTCTGGATCGCCGAGGAGAGGTAATTGCGCACCGTCTTCTCGGAGAGATGCACCCGCGCCGCGATGGCGGGGATCGACGCCCCGTCGATCGCCGTTGCCAGCACCTCCTGTTCGCGGCGGGTGAGCGGGTTGGGTCCGGCCCGCAGCGCCGCGGCGGCCAGGGCGGGGTCCATCACCGTCTCCCCGGCCATCACCTGACGGATCGCCACCGCAAGCTCGTCCACCGGCCTGTTCTTCCCGATGAAACCGCTGGCACCGGCCGCGAGTGCGCGCTGCAGATGGCCCGGCCGGTCGAAGACCGTGAAGATGAGGATCTTCGTTTCGGGCAGCTCGGCGTGCAGGGCCACAGCGGCGTCCAGTCCGCTGCCCCCGGGCATCTCGATGTCGAGCAGGCACAGGTCCGGGCGCAGCCGCCGGGCGGCGGACACGGCAGCCGGCCCGTCATCCACCTGGCCGACCACCGTGATGTCAGGCTCCAGGCCGAGCAGGGTCGCGATGGCGCCGCGCACCATGGCCTGGTCCTCGGCGAGGAGCACCCGGATCATGTCGTCTCCCGGACGCGGCCGGCCGCCGCGAGGGGGATGGTGGCCTGCAGGCGGAAGCCGCCACCCGGAGCGGAGCCGATGCGCAGGCGGCCGTCCAGGGCGGTGACCCGCTCGGCGAGCCCGGCCAGCCCGTTGCCGCCCGGGCCCGGGCGAGAGTGCCGGACGGACCGGGCGGGCCCAATGCCGTCGTCGAGCACCTGAAGGAGGGCGCGGCCGTCCTCGCTACGGAGTACGACGCGGCAGTTGGCGGCCCGGGAGTGCCGGGCAACGTTGGTGAGGGCCTCGCGGGCGACCCAGCTCAGCGCCGTCTCCACCACCTCGGGCAGCCGGCCGGCAGTGGCCTCCACCGTGACCGAGACGCCGGCGTCGGCCAGTGTCGGCCGGGCCTCCTCGATGACCACGGGCAGGCTGAGCGTCCGGTAGCCGGTGACGGCCTCCCGCACCTGCTCGAGGCACTGCCGGCCCATGTCCTCGATCTGCTGGAGCTCTGCCGCCACGTCCGTCTCGCCCGCCCGGTAGAGCCGCCGTGTGACTTCCGCGCGCAGGGTGAGCTGGAGGAGGCTGTGGCCCAGTGTGTCGTGCATGTCCCGGGAGAAGCGCAGCCGCTCCTCGGTCACCGCGGCCCGCGCCAAGGCCCGCCGGGTACTGCGGAGTTCGGCGTTGAGGTCGAGGATACGGCGGTAGGTCGTCATGGCCAGGCCGACGGCGGTGGTCATCACCACCAGCGAGGTGGCGTCCGATCCGGTCCGGCCCGCCACGAAGAAGGCCAGCGATACCGAGGCCGCGAGCGCAGGGAGGGTCAGCCTGGCGGGCACCGCGACCGCGCCGGTCGCTGACAGGTACGGCAGCAGGATGGTCCAGTCTTTGCCGAGCCACAGTGGGAGTGCCACGGAGAGCGCCGTGAGCGGAACCAGCAAGGCGAACCGTAATCGCTGGTCGAGCCGGCCGGAGTGGTAGGACCAGGCAAGGATCACCTGGGAGGCCGCGAAGAGGCCCAGGGCACAGACGGCCGCCAGTACGGTGCTGAGCGGACTGTCCGATGCGGAGAGCGAGGGGACCAGGCCGAACAGGGGAATGAGTCCGACCGTGGAGCCGACCACGGCGCCCCGGGAGGAGGCGGGCTCCCCCGAACCGCCTGCGGCCTTCGCCCCCGGGCCGAAGCGCCGGCTCATGAACGTCCCCTCCCGCTGTGCCGCGCTCGGACGGCGTCATGCAGCACTTTCAGTCTATTCTCCGGCCCGTCAGGGCCGGGCTGCCTACGGCGGCGGGCAGCGGGCTGTGGAGCAGGTCCCATGCTCCGGCCTGCCGTGGCCGCACTGCCCACGGCGAGCGCCGGCCCGGTGCCCGTGCCGGTGCTCCTGCCTCTCACGCCGTCCCTGCCCCCGCCGCCGCTCAACGCGCCACCTCCCGCCGGAAGGCGAAGCCGGCCAACAGCGCGAAGCCGGCCGTCCAGCCGCCCAGCACGGCAAGGTCCGACAGGGGGGATGCCCCGCCCTCCAGGAGAGCCTGGCTGAGGTGGACCCAGTGGTTGGTGGGCAGCGCCTTGGACACCTGCTGGAGGGAGTCGGGGAACAGTCGTACCGGAATCCACAGCCCGCCCAGCGCGGACATGCCGATGACGCAGGCCATGACGGCGGGACCGCTGGTGGTGGGCGAGACAAGGAAGCCCAGGGCCATGCCCAGCAGGGCGAACGGCAGACTGCCCAGCCAGGTGATCGCGCCGATCTCCAGCCACTGGGTGCCGCTGAGTTGGATGCCGTGTACCTGGCCGCCGATCAGGAAGACGGCAAACAGCGAGAGCAGAGAGAGCAGCAAGCCGCTGGCCCCCTTGCCGATGACGATCTGCGTCGCGCGCAGCGGAGTGGTACGAAGCTGGGCGAGCCAGCCGATGTTCCGGTCGAGTGCGACGTTGACCCCGTTGGTGATGGTCACCATCAGCACTCCGTGGCAGGCCATACCGGTCATGACGACGGCGTCCGGTGCGTACCCGGCCCCCGGAGCGCCCGGGCCCCCGCCGATCGTGGAGAACATCAGGTACAGCAGCGCGGGCATGGCCACGGTGAGAACCACGAACTTCGGATCGCGGCGCAACCGCCGGAGCTCGAAACGGAGGTAATGGCGCGTCAGCATCAGTGCTTCACCTCCGGTGCGGCCTGGTGAGCGGGCCCGGTGGTGAGCGCGCGGAAGGCCTCTTCGAGGCTGCTCCCGGACAGTTCGAGTTCCCGGGCCGCGAAGCCGCCGGACAGCACGGCGTGGAGGGTGGCGTCGGAGTCGGTGGTGTGCAGCCGCACCCTGTCGTGCTGCCGCTGCACGCCGCAGACACCGGGCAGTAGCTCCAGTCCGGCCGGCGCGGGACCGTCCGTGCGGAAGGTGACCGTGCGTCTGCCTACCGTCCGCTTGATCTCCTCGCTGGTTCCTTCCGTCAGGACCCTTCCTCGGTTCATCACGACGATCCGGTCGGCCGCGGTATCGGCCTCCTCCAGGTAGTGGGTGGAGAACAGCACGCTACGGCCGCGCTCGGCATAGCCGCTGATGCTTTCCCAGAACCTGGCCCGGGCCTCGACGTCCATCGCAACCGTCGGCTCGTCGAGCACGAGCAGGCCGGGCGCGCCCGCGGCCGCGCAGGCGAAGCGCACTCGCTGCAGCTCACCACCCGACAGCCTGTCGACGCGGCGGCTCAGCAGGCCGCCGATGTCGGCTACTTCGGCGAGCTCGCTCAGTAACGCGGGCTGCGGATAGAGCCGTCGAGCCAGCTCCAGAACCTCACGGACCTTGGCACTGGCGGGGAAGGCACCGTCCTGCCGCATCGCTCCGACCAGCCCGGCCCGTACGGCCGCGTCGGGTGTCCCGCCGAACACCTCGACCCGCCCGCGGTCCGGACGCAGCAGGCCCAGAAGCATGTCGATCAACGTGGACTTGCCCGACCCGTTGGGGCCGAGCAGCGCGGTGACCCTGCCCCGGCCGATCGACAGCTCCAGCCTGTCGACTGCTTTCACCTGGAGGAAACTCTTGGATACGTCGGAGAACTCCGCCGCGTGATCTGTGATCGTCTGTGACATACCTGCACGCTAGGTTCCCGGCGCATCGCGGCGGCAGAGGCACCGGCCCCGCTTTCTTTGGGACATTTGTCCTGGTGAAGGTATGCGGCCAGAGGAGGATGCGGCCGTCAATGCGACCGCCTACGCGCTGCAGGTGCAGGGTATGGCGATGGGGCGGCACCCCGCTGTGCATCCGATCACCGAGGTTCCCTGAGTGCCGATTGCAGCCGATCACGAAACAGCGGTAGATGTTCTCCGACCGAAGGAACCAAGATCCGCAAATTCTCAATATCCACCAGTAGTTCGGAAATCTGTCCGGGTGCCGGACTGCGACTCAGAAAGTCAGCCAGGTATCCTTCTGCTTTCCCCCAATCCGGCACGAAGCAGTGCACGAGAAAAAGGATGGCCACGTCTGTGGCCGCTTCTGCCGTCGATTCACTGGACGCAGGGGTACACACCTCGACGGTGTGCGCAAACTGCACTTCACATGCAGGGTCTTGTGCGGCATACAGCGCAACTGCCTTCTCATAGTGAGCCCAGCCGGAGTCGGCATCAAGTTCGATGGCGCGGTTGAAGTCGGCCAGCGCCTCCTCGTAACGGCCCGCAAGGCGATAGGCGAATCCCCGACTGGGTAATGGCTCCGGCCGGCACGGTCGATGACGAAGGGCATGGACCGGAGCCAGCTGAACTGTTCGCTGGCCTCCTCGTCATCCACGACGGCGCGGTAAATGTCCTCGTCGAGCTCCTGCGGGAGAGCACAGGCCAGGGCAGCAGCCCGGCGGGCAGGGCTGGTTTCCCACTTGAGGAACCGCTCGACGGCAGTGCCGCTGGGGTCTCCTACATCCGCAACACTGGCGGGACGGGCTTCGGCGAGAGTCGAAACCAACACCGGGAGCCGACCCGATAGCTCCAGGATCACTTCGGTGATCTTTTCATCGGTGATCCCTTTGGCTGCCAGGAGTTGGCGCGCCTCCGCATCGGTGAACACCTCCAGCGGCAGATCGGTGACCAGGTCGAGCCAATCCCCCCAGCATCGGGCATCGAGCCGAGGCTGTCCTGCCAGGACCACTAATACGTTGGCCGGCAGGTGTCCGTATCGTTCGGTGACCAACATGTCCCGCAGCCACACGTTCAAGAGCGGCCCGGTGCGCTCATAGGTGTCGAAGAACAACACCACCCAAGGCCGGCACGCCGCAGCCTCTGTCAGGCCCTGGAGAAACACCGGAGTGAGGGTCTGCAGAGGGGACAGGACGAGCTGGACGTCGTCATGGTTCCGCAACCGGGCACTGAGCAGCGCCTTGGCCCGGTCGGCTCCGGCCGCGACCTGGCCGTGGTCGACTGTGCTGGTGAACGCTCCGATGCCGGGGATCATGCCCAACCCCGCGAGGCCGAGTTGCGACACGATCACGCTGGAGGGTGACGGACCCTGCTGCTCCCGCCCTTGGCCTGTCCCTGCCGCCTCGCTGGATGCACCGGCGGTGGCTCCGCTCGCATCTGCCTCGTGCCGACGCTGCCTGTAGGTGGTCAGCAGCTTGTTGAAGCCCTTGAGATCGACACCCTGTTGAGCGAGCTGCGAACTGACCGCCTCCATCGTCTCCACCAGGTCCGCTGCGGACTCGTCCATGTAGGCAGTGAGGGCTTGCGCCTCGCGGGCAACGGACTCCATCTGCCGTAACAGGGTTGACTTGCCCACACCGGCTGGGCCACGGATATGGAAGAGAAACTGGGTGGCCTCTTCCGGCGGCTGTTGCAGAGCATCCTTGAATGCAGCTTGCTCTCCCTGGCGTCCGACCAATCCGCTACGACGCCGTCGCCGGATCAGCTCCTGCCGTGAAGGACCCCGCCTCGCCAACTGAAACCCCCACCGAGATGGCCGACAGATCGCTTGGTCATAGTGCCGTACACAAGCGTCCGCCGTCCCTGGGCAGCCCACATCCAACCGTCGGTGAAATCTTCCTCGTCAGGCAACGAACACGGATGACCGCACCGGCCGCCTCCGACGGAGGACGCTGTCGCCGGAGTGGGTTCGGCCGGTGCCCTGTCCGCCGCGCCTCTTCCGCAACGTGATCGGACGATCTGAGGCTGGAGGAGCGAACACCGGCTTCTGATAGGGATGTTGACCGTGACGGCATAACTCAGTTAACTACTTAGTTATGGACTTCACTATTGTGGCCCACGCCGTAGAGGTGGATCACGGCATCAAGCGTCTTTCGATGCGGTTCATCAAGCGCTACGCGGCGCCGGACCGGGTGCGACTCAGCGCCGAACTCTGCGAACAGATCGCACGGGCCCTGGATGAGCTCGGGCTGATGACCCTGCCGCGACGGCTTCCTACGTCTGAGAACGAGTACATCTTCGTTATCCAGAAGGGCAGCGCGCTTGGCGAGGCCGTGGCCATCGCATCCTCGGTTGCGATGATGGAAAAAATGGGGACTCCTGTACTACCCAGCCTTTTCGAAAGGTTCCCGGAAGCGAGGCGCCAATTGACATAAGACGTCTGAACGTTTTCGATCGAATCTCATCAAAACTCCTCTTTCCAGGCATACTTGTCGCATCGGCGAGTCAAAAAGCTCTACGGTCCAAGAGTGCAACGCGGTTCACCGGCGATGCGCTGGTCCCGACGTTTCACCAGGGGCTCCTCTCCATCTAAGAGTCCCTGGCGCAACGGAGTTCCGCACATGGTCCACGATGAACAATGCTTCACGCCCCGCTCTGTCCGGATCGTCACCCCGAGCCTCCAGGAGAACGCCTCTCACAGCTCACCTTCGCTGACCCGCCGGACCTTGCCGGACAGCATCTATTTTCTGGATGATTCGGGAAACTCCGACGTTTCACTGTTCGGATTTATTCGGGTGCCGTGGATCGAAGGATGGCGCGAGGCTGACGCCGCATGGGCCACCTTCCTGAAAAATCTGCAGGTCAGCCCGCATTTCAGCTACACGCACGGCTATCCGCTTCATGCCGTTGACCTGGTCGCCGGGAGGGGAAGGCTGCTACACCCGGAGGCCGGAACTGCTCCCACCGTGCTGCAGAAGAGCGCGGCTGCGAGCATCGTGCTCCAGGGGCTGAAGGTGCTGAGCCAGGTACCCAGGCTCGCCGTCGGGTCTGTCTACCGTCGCGGGGCGAGCCGCGAGGACTTGTACGCGGACCTGGTGGAGATGGTCAATAGCCGCCATGCGGAAGCAGGCAGTTGGTGCCAATTCATCGTGGACGGAAACGGCACGGAACGGGCGCTGCGGGCCGCTCATCGTCAGCTTCCCGCCGACCGACGGCATGTTCTTGGCGATCCTTTGCTCGTCCCGGCCGACCGGATCCCGCTGCTACAGGCGGCCGATTTCGTCGCGCACGCTGCCTACCAGTCCCTGGTCCGGCATCCCCGTCGGGCATTCATGTGGGACTGGTACCCGCGCTTCTTCCCCGAGGCCGGTGCGCTGATGAATCTCGGGCGGCTTCACTGAAAAGATCCGGGCCCCTGCGGTGAAGCCGGGGCCCGGGTCGGACCTGGTGCTCCGGGAACCCGGGCCAGGACCGCAAGTCAATTCTTCCACACAATCCACAGCTCATGCCCGGAGGATGCATGTCCCGTCCCGCTTCCCAGTCCGTAATGCTCGTCTGGAAAGGCGAGAGTGTCGCGGTTTCCAGTGTTGAACGCGCCCTGCCCTCACAGCCCGATGAGTCTGTCCGGGCCAAGGTTGCTACCGCCGGCGTTGCCAACCCACTCGCCTCGCTTCCTCTCGGTGCCTGGCAAGCCGTGGCCCGGGCATCGGCCGTTCCCGAAGGTGTAGCAGTCATGCTGCAGCCCACCGCACAGGAGCCCGGCGGCCTCCTGCTGGAGGAGAACGTCGAAGGCGCCACTCTCCGGACCTTCAACACCCGTGTCTGGCTCAGCGAACTGCTGCCCGGTATTCAGCCCCGCACGGGGATGGAGGTGATGGACGTCCCCGACCCGCAGGTGGTGGGCACGACCCAAGGCGGCGAGCCGTGCGCCGTCGTGCGCTATCGGTACAAAGACCTACAGCACCTGAAGGATCACATCCGGCAGACCGTACACGGCACCCTGGCTCTCAACAGCTACGCGGTCTCCATCCTGGGCCGGAAGGTCACCCGCCCCCTGATCACACATCCGGTGGAGTTCACCTTCGAGGACGGCACAGAGTCCTTCCACGCTCTTGTCGTGCGGGACGGCATCACACGTTTGGCCAGCGCTTGGAGCCTACTCGCCGGTCCGGACGCCGAGGCCGAGGACGCAGCCGATCTCATGGTGGAGTCGCTTTTCGGGAAGACTTCGGGCGCTCCCGCTGCAGACGGCCGGCCCTTCGTCGAGCGGCTGGCAGCGACCCGTGAGAACTGGCGGAGGGCCCTCGCCCACGAGTTCCACGGGGCCATGGCAGGAGAACAGCCGGGCGACCGCGGAGTCCACATCGCGCAGACCTACATGGTCCCCGCCCAGGTAGCAGTCGGCGCCGAGGGGCACCCGGGCCACCTGCTGGCGCCCGAGGACGTCTTCGACGACGCCATGCGCTCGATCCTGGCCAGCGTGCACGTCGAGTTCAAGGCGTGGGACTCCGCGGCCCAGAACGTGGAGGTGGCCACCCGGGCCCTCAAGCGCATCATCCAGCTCGGTGACGTGCCGGTGGCCAAGGAGAGCCTCCAGGTCGTCTACGGCTTGGCCGTGGGCCGGACCGCACCGGAGGATCTGCCCCGGGAGTACGGCGACGACCGCCTCCCGGGCACCGCCCTGTGGCGCGGTATCCAGCTGATCCACGCCCTGACCCGGCCCGAGCTGTACGAGCGGCTCAAGGAGCAGGCCAAAACCATCAAGGGCGGCTCGCGGATGAGCGCCAAAGGCTTCGCCGAGCTTCTGGGCCCGATCATCGATCTGCCGTGGCGCAGCGCCAAGAAGGCCGTTTCCAAGCAGGCCCGCAACGCATGGAGCAACGGCGGTGTCCTCACCCGAGAGGTGCTCAAGGAGTGGGAGCCGGTTTTCACTGACGACTTCACCAGCCTGGTGCAACCAGCCTTGGCGGGCGACGCCGGTGCCCGGTGCACGCTGGCGGTGGCCGGCGGCATCGCGCTGATCGCCGACAAACTCCTCACCCGGAACGTCGGCTCGTCCCTGATGGCCCCCAAGGAGAAGGGCGGCGTACCCTTCCGGTCCGACGTCCACCTGGTCGTCGAGGATCTGTCGGCCCAGGACAATGAGCTGGGCCTGTGGACCCTGGCACTGACCGCCAACCGGTTCCGCGCCGGCGCGCTGCCGGAGAACGTGCAGTCCGTACGGCAGTTCGTCCGCCGGGACCGGAAGGACGACGAAGGCCCGGCCTACGTGCACACCAAGGTGGACCTGGAACAGCCGGACAAAGTTGCCCGGGATGAGAACGGCGTCCCCCTGCCGTTGTGTGAATGGGACGTGGTGTGGGCCGCCGACCAGGAGCGCGCCCGCGTGGCCTACGCGGAGCACTTGGCCCGCCAGTCGCCCGCCCCTGCCCCGCCCCCGACCCCGGCTTCCAAGGAGGACTCGGCGGGCGGTGTGGGCGGGGAGTCTCTCGACGGCGAGGGCACCTTGACCGTACCTAAGCCGTGGGGCCCCTCTTCCAGCGATCCCGGCGACGCTGCCCCGAGCGGCAGGCGGGCCGCCGACTACCGACGCACTCTGCGGGGAAGCTTGTCGAGTGCCAGGATCGCCCTGGATGGTCTGACGGCGATTGATGGCACGGCCGGGAGCTGGCCACCCGTCGTCGAGCTCGCCGAGTTCGGTGACCTGCGTCAGTCGCTGCTCGAGCTACAGACCGACCTGGAAAACCTACGGCGCAACGTCCACGGCGAGGCTGCGACCGCTGACGCGGATGCAGAGGGCGACGACGAGGGCTGACGTGGAAGCTTCGTCCGTTCCAAGGTCCAGCGGATGACCGGGCTCAGGTCCGCGACCTCGGCCTCGACCCTCTCAAGCAGGACGGGAATCGAACCCGTGCTCCGGACTGGGAAACTCCGCCCCTACCGGGCGGCGGACTGCGGTCCGCGTCTCTGAGCTGCGCAGATGCGTGGCTGTCTGGCCGTGTGGCTGCATTGACCGTGTGGCCGCTGAATCGACCGTGTGGACGGGAAGACGTGGAAGGGGTACGAGCGCGCCGCTCAGCAGAGTTCACGGCACGGGATCGATCCGGTCTGGTGGCCGTGCGTCGATCCGGTCTGGCGGCCGTGCGCCGTGGTGAGGGCGGACTCGGCTGTGCGGGCATCCGTCGGGGTGGGGTCAACCGGCGTCGTGGGGTCGAGTGCCACGGCCGAGGAGACGGTACGGCGGCCGCCGGACGGAACCGCAGCGCGGGAGCCGCCGCCCAGGATGCTGACGGTGTTGGCCGCCACGATGGCCGCGATGGCCAGCCAGTCGATTCCTTGCAGGGTCTGGTCCAGGACGACGAGGCCGACCAGAGCCGCGAGGACGGGGTTGACGCTCATGAAAACCCCGAAGAAGCGGGCGGGGACCCGGCGCAGTGCGCGCAGGTCGGCGAGGAACGGGACGGCCGAGGAGAGGAGGCCTGCGGCAGCCGCGTACCCGATGGCGCTCGCGCTGGGGTGGTGGTGGGCGAGCACGGCGATTCCGATGGGGAGGTACAGCAGGGCCGAGACACCGGCAGCCGCGGCCGAGCCCTCGGCGCCCGGCAGCCGGGCGCCGACGAGCCGGTTGAGCAGGATGTAGGACGCCCAGCACACGGCAGCGAGCAGGCCCAGCGCGAGGCCCACGTAGTCGGTGGCCGGCTGCGGGCGGGTCAGCAGGACGACCGCGGCCCCGGCGACGAGGGCACACAGCAGATCCGCCAGCCGGCGGGAGGCGGCGAGTGCCACGGCCAGCGGCCCGAGGAATTCCAGGGTCACCGCGAGGCCCAGACCGATGCGGTCGATCGCCGTGTAGAGGGACAGGTTCATGGTGGCGAACACCGCCGCCAGGCACAGCACCGGCCACCACTGCCGCCAGGTGAACGTCCGCAGCCGCGGCCGCCCCACCGCCAGCAGGACGAGGCCCGCCACCCACTGCCGCACGGCCACCACGCCCGCCGGCCCGATCACCGGAAACGCCAGTGCTCCGGTCGCGGCACCGATCTGGTTGGACAGCCCGCTGCCGAACATCATCGCGACCCCCGCCGCACGGCCCGGGTGCGCCGCCGGTCCCCCACGATCTGCCTCGGGTTGCCACCGGCCTTGAGTGCTCTTTCCCATGCACCGAGCATCCGGCCGGAGACACCCATACGTAAAATGCATGCACGTACGCATCAATGCGCCCTGGTTATGGATCTGGACACTGGACAATGGAACTGCGACACCTGCGCTGTCTGGTGGCGATCGTCGACGCCGGCGGCTTCACCGATGCCGCCATCGATCTGGGCATCTCCCAGGCGGCGGTGTCCCGCACGCTCAGTTCGCTCGAAGACGCGCTGGGAGTAAGGCTGTTGCACCGCACCAGCAGGAACGTCATCCCCACCACCGCCGGCGTCCAGGTGCTGGCGCGCGCCCGCAAGGTGCTGGCCGAGGCCGACAACCTCATCCGCGAAGCCACCACCGGCCACACCCGCCTGCGCATCGGCCATGCCTGGTCGGCCATGGGCCGGCACACCGCCGAGTACCAGCGTCGTTGGGCGGCCCGCTACCCCGACGTCGAACTGCATCTTATCCGTACCAACTCGTCCACCGGCGGCCTGGCAGAGGGCCTGTGCGACCTGGCCGTGGTGCGTACCGCCTTCGACGACGCGCGCTTCGCCAGCGCCGTCGTCGGCCGGGAACGCCGCTACTGCGCCATGGCCGACGACGACCCCTGGGTCACCCGCCGCTCCATCGCCCTGGCCGACATCCGCGAACGCACCCTCCTCATCGACCGGCGCACCGGCACCACCACGGCCGACCTGTGGCCGGAGTCAGCGCGTCCCGTCGTGGAATACACCCAGGACATCGATGACTGGCTCGCCCTGATCGCCACCGGCCGCAGCGTCGGCATCACCCCCGAGAGCACCGTCAACCAGTACCGGCGCGACGGGATCGTCTTCCGGCGGCTGCGCGATGCCACGCCCATCGCGGTCCACCTCATCTGGCGCCGCCACGACCCGCATCCGGCGACCCATGCCGCCGTCGCGCTGCTGACCGACCTCTACCACCGGGGGAAGTGAAGGGCTGTGCGCTGCCGCCCTGGCAGCGCTCCGCCCCGGCAACGGCCCCATGCTGCGCAACCGGCGCCTCCCTGCCCTCCCCGCCACCTCGAACCCAGACAAGGTAGCCATGACGGAACCCACTGCCGCCTGGCAGGAACAGGTCGCGGCCCTCGGACCCTTCTTCGCCTTCGAGACGCACCCCGCGGCGTCGGAGATCGCCTCCCCCTGGCGCAGGTTGAGCGAGGTGGCGCGGGAGGAGAGCGGCGTCCTGCGGGAGCGCGTCACCGCGGTGCGTGCCTCGCTTGCCGCCCGCGGCGGCAGACCGGCCGAGGCCGTCGAACAGCGTGTGGCCGCTTCCGTGGCACATCTGGGTCTGGTGGCACGGGTCATCTCGCCGTTGCTCGGCCTGGCCGCTGTGCGCGGCCTGCCGTCACCACCACCCACCCTGGACGATCTGAGGTGGCACTCCGGCCTCGGCGGCGCGTTCGCCCTGTCGCTGCCGTGGGAGACGGTAGCGGCCTCGGTCGCCGCCGGTAACGCCGACAACAACGCCGATGCTGATGCCGACGCCGTAGAGAAGTTGCTCGACGGGCCGATCCGCGAACTGGGCGACGCCGCAGCATCCTTCTCCGTCTCCCCGCGCATTCTGTGGGGCAATGTGGCATCGGCCGTCAACGGCGCGGCGGCGGGCATGGTGTCCGCGGCACCGGACCTCGCACGCCCGGCGCGCACAGCGGCCCTGCTGTTCCTGAGCCGGCCGCTGCTTCAGGACACCCACACCCTGGACGCGGGCAACGGGCGCTTCCGGCGGAGGAGTTGCTGTCTGATCTACCGGGCCGCTCCGGGTGCCTCGGGAGCGATCTGCGGCGATTGCGTCCTTGCGCGCCCCTGAGAGAGCCTGAGAGTCCCTGAGACCCCAGGCGAACCCCTGCGGACCCCTGCGCATCTCTTACCGAATGGTCTCTGTCGCTGGTCTCTTTCCTGACCGCCTGCCGGAAGCCTGAGACAGGAACCGGATCGAACCCCCACTGCTGGTCCGGGGGCGGGGTGGCCTCCGGGGGCATGCAGCCGTATGCCCAAATGCGCCTGGTTTTCCGGGGTTCTGTGCCTATCATGATCGTGCTGTACGACGGAAAGGCGGCGGTCGATGGGCGAGCACGAGATCTGTTACCGGGACGCGACCGACCTGGCAGAACTCATCAGCCGGCGGCAGGTCTCCGCGACCGAGGTGATGCAGGCCCACGTGGACCGCATCGAGGCGGTCAACCCGAAGGTCAACGCCGTCGTGACGGTGGTCGCCGAACAGGCCCTCGCCGCGGCGCGCGCCGCCGATCGAGCGGTCGGGACAGGCACCGCCGTGGGTCCGCTGCACGGTGTCCCGTTCACCGTCAAGGACTCGTTGGATGTGGCGGGGACTGTGACCACACGCGGCTCGTCACTGTTCCGGGACCGGGTTCCCGAGAGGGACGCGACCGCGGTGGCCCGGTTCCGGGCAGCCGGTGGGATTCCCCTGGCCAAGACGAACTTGCCGGAGTTCTCCTACTGGACCGAAACCGACAACTTGATCACCGGCAGGTCCCTCAATCCCTGGGACGGCGCGCGCACTCCAGGCGGTTCGAGCGGCGGGGAGTCGGCCGCGATCGCCGCCGGAATGTCGCCGCTCGGGCTCGGCAGCGACGTCGCCATCTCGGTGCGGGGGCCGGCCCACGACACCGGCATCGTCGCGCTGAAGGCGACCCGCGGACGGATACCGATCACCGGACACTGGCCCGAGGTGCCCCGCCGTTTTTGGCACGTCGGTCCGATGGCCCGCAGTGTGCGGGACATCATGACCGCCTTGAAGATCCTCTCGGGCCCCGACGGGGCCGACGGCTACGTACGGCACGCGCCGCGGATCACCGACCGGCCGGGCCACGTGGCGGGGCTGCGGGTGGGCTGGGCGGCCGAGCCCACCTTCGGCCCGGTGGACCGCGAGGTGACGGACACCGTCATGGCCGCGGCCGACGCGTTGCGGACGCTGGGCTGCACCGTCGAGCCGGCCCCGCTGGAAGAGTTGGAGACCCTGGACGCGACCGCGCTGAGCGCAGCGTTGTTCACCGCCGAGGTCGTGCCGTACTTCCGGCAGGCCGTCGACGGCCGCGAGTCCGAGCTGCACGGCGTCATCCAGCGGGCGCTCACCGCCCCGGACGTGCCGGCGGCCGACTATGTCGCAGCGCAGCAGCAGGTCGAGGTGCTCGGCTCCCTGTTCGCCGGATACTTCGAGCGTTACGACGTGCTGCTGTGCCCCGTGTGCCCCATCCCCGCGCCACCGCATGCCCGGTCGAAGTTCACCGTCGGAGACGTCACCGTCCCGGCACGCGGCATCATGCGCGCGACCGTTCCCTTCAACCTCACCGGTCTGCCCGCGCTCTCGCTGCCCTTCGGGGCCACATGCGAGAAACTGCCGATCGGCGTCCAGCTCGTCTCCCGCTGGTACGACGAAGCCACCCTCCTGCGCCTCGGTGCCGCACTGGAGTCGGTCAGCCCCGTGCGAGACCGGCGCCCTGAGCTGACCTGATGTGCGGGTGAACGGCGCTACTGCTCCACTGTCGTGGCCGTAGCCGCGGTCGCCGAGCACCACCCCACCCCACTCTCGCGTTACCGCGGTTGAAGGAACTCCCGTGCCCCACGCAACCGTGTGTGTACGCGCCTCTGTGTGGCACTGCTGTCGAGGCGGACGTCGAGCGCCCCGGGCACCGGGCTGTCGGCTCGACGCCCGGCAGGCAGCCGGGTTGCGTCGAGTCCGTCGCGCCGAGCGATGAGAACGCCGAGTTCATAGCTTCCCTGATGCTTGAGCGTGTTCAAGCGTCAGTGGAGGTAGCAGTTGAGTACGTGGCAAGTGGTGCGGGTACCGGATCCGGGCCGGTGGGGGACGCTCCCCGCTGAGGGGGTTATGGGGGTGCGGGATCTGCCCGAGGCGGTTACCCGGATCGGTCTCAAACCGGGTGATCCGGTGTTCGTTCGGCCGGAGGACCGGGAGGCGGCGGCGTTCACGAAGCTGTTCCGGTGGGGCGATGTACGCCCGCTGCCGGTGGACGTGTCGCGGCAGGAGGACCGGGCGGCGGACTCGGTCAGTTCGCGGGTGTCGTGGCTGACGCCGCGAACCCGGGGCCTGTGGTCCGACGTCGGTCTGCGCGGCCACACCCGTGCTGGTTTGCCAGCGCCAGGGGGGATTCCCGGACGGAGATGCGGAACACGAGCTTTGTTCAGCTGCTGCTGTCCTCGGCCCTGAGGCGGCAGGAGGGCGGGTCGTTGCTGACGTTCGAGCTGCCGACCCAACGTCTTCGGCACGGGCGATATTGCCATGGCCGAACAGCCGGTGCCGTGAGGCGGTCGAAGAACAGCCGCGTGTTCTACGCCACGGTGGACGCGGTCGGGCAGGTCGAGGTCTACATCCAGTCCGAGCGGGCTTGGGCAATCCAGCGAGCACAGGCAGCGGGCCGTTACGAGCGGCTGCCGGTGATGCGGCTTATCACTCGGGTGACGAATGGGCGGCACCCGACGGTGGAGTGGGTGGACCGGAACGGTGTCGCCGGTGCTCGGGAGCTGAGCCGTCTGGGCTGGATGGACCGGCAGTCACTGTTTCTGGAGGGGGCAGAGGGGCCGGAGCCTGCTTATCTGTGGCTGACGGAGCAGGGTCTGCCGATGGCACCTGAGCGGTGGAACGGGGTGTTCATGACCGCGAACCTGCGCTGCGAGGAAACGTTGCTCACCGAGGAGGAGCGGAAGATCACCCGGGACTTCCGGCTTGCGGAGGTGCTGGGGAAGTCTCCGTAGGCGACGCCGCATTCTGCTCGGCACTCGGCGGCGCTCTATTTGCTGATCGTGCTGAATGGGCGGGCAATCCCCATAGCCCGAACGTCTCTGCCATCCGACGCCCGAGCACCTCAAGTTCGACAACAAGCACGCCCACCTGGTCCTGGGCCGCCACCCCGTCCTGCTGCCGCCAAGGCTCGCCGAACTCCTCCGTCAACTTGCCGAACAGCCTCAGCTGCGGCCGCTGCTCTCGCGAGTTCACCCAGGGCCTCGGTGGCTCTTCCCGGGCATGGTCCCGGGCAAGCCGATCTCGACGCACGGCATGACCCAGAAGCTGGGCCGCCATGGCATCCCGGTTCGCACCGCGCGTAACGCGGCGCTGGCTGCTCTCGCTGCTGATCTCCCCAGCCCGATCCTCGCCGACGTGACCGGGATGCACCGCCACACCGCACTCCGCTGGGTCGCCTACGCCCGACGCGACTGGGCCGAGTACCTCGCCGCACGAGCTGAGGACGAGGCGAACAAGCGGAAGAAGAGAGGCACCGACGAAAGTCGCTGACCTTGGGCTGCGCAGGACTTCAGAGAGATCGTTTCCCGCGGTGCCCGGCCATTCTCCCGCAGCCGAGGGGAACAGGTTGGATGGCGGTCGACAGCGCGGGCCTGGGAGAAGCCGGCTGGCTTCGGGTGTGCGCTCCCGTTCGTCAGGCGGATACGGCACCGACCAGGCCGCCGTCGATGACGAGGTCCTGGCCGTTGACGTAGGAGGCGTCGGACGAGGCGAGGAATGCCACCGCTGCTGCGATCTCCTCCGGCTGTCCGAAGCGGCCTGCGGCGATCCGGTCGGTCAGCGCCTTCGTCTCCGCCGCGCTCAGTGCGGCGGACGGGTACATGGGGGTGTCGATGTACCCGGGGCTGATGGAGTTGACGCGCATGCCGCGCGGGGCGAGTGCGGCGGCGAGGGTCCGGGCCAGGTTGTGCACGGCGGCTTTGGTCGCCGAGTACAGGGTGAGGACGCTGTTGCCCCGGTGGATGGTCCACGATGCGTTGATGACGATCGAGCCTCCGTCCGCCAGCAGTGGCAGTGCCTTTGGGGCGGTGAAGAACACCCCCTTGAAGTTGATACGCCGTGGTCGAAGTCAGGCTCGGCGATCTTGTCGAACGGCAGGAACGTGCCGGTGCCCGCGTTCGCGAAGAGGCTGTCGAGACGGCCGTGACGGTCGCGGACCGTCTCCATCAGCGCGTCCACCGCGGCGAGGTCGGCGGCGTCGGCCACGACTCCCGAGGCGTTGGGGCCGAGCTGCTGGACGACGGTGTCCACTCGTGCGCGGGTGCGGCCGGTGACGATGACGTGAGCGCCTTCGGTGATGAGGCGGTGTGCGGTCGCCAGGCCCATGCCGCTAGGGTCTGTTGCGAAAGTGCTGGTTACATCCACTCGTTGAGGATTGCGAGCAGCACGGTCGCCCTGTAGAGGACTGCGAGCTTGTCGTACCTCGTGGCTGGAGCCCGGAGGCGCTTGAGGCGGTTGATCCCGCACTCGACCGCGTGCCGCTGCTTGTAGTCGTCCTGGTCGAACTTGGGCGGCCGTCCACCTCGCCATCCGCGCTTGAGGCGGTTGCGGACGCGGTTCGTCGGGACCTTGATCCGCTTGCTTGGAGTGCACTCCACGGCCATAGCGTTGAGACATCGGAACCGAAACCCCACGCGTCGACGCATCATCCCGCACGATCAACTGAAAAGACGGCAAGTGGTAGACAACCAATTCACAACGCATGCAGAACTTTTCGATCTGCGTGGAAAGCGCGCGCTCGTCACCGGTGGCACCCGAGGCATCGGAATGATGATCGCGCGTGGCCTTCTCCAGGCGGGCGTCCGCGTGGTCATCAGCTCACGCAACGCAGAAGCGTGCGCTCAGGCGCAGGAACAGCTTTCCACATTTGGTGAGGTGTGGGCCATCCCCGCCGACCTGTCCCGCCACGACGAGTGTCGGCGACTGTCCGACCTCGTCACCGCCGACTCGGAGCGTCTCGATATCCTCGTCAACAACGCGGGCGCCATGTGGGACGAGCCGCTGGCGACGTTCCCAGACGCGGCCTGGGACACGGTCGTCGACCTCAACCTGAAGTCGCCGTTCTGGCTGGTCCAGGCGCTGCTGCCCGCACTTCGCAGGGCGGGTACCGCCGACGATCCCGCGCGGATCATCAACATCGGTAGCATCGCCGCCATCCACGTCCCCCAGCGGCCCAACTACTCGTACTCCAGCAGCAAGGCCGCACTGCATCAACTCACCAGAGTGCTCGCCAGGGAACTAGGACCGCAGCACGTCACCGTGAACGCCGTGGCGCCGGGGGCGTTCCCGTCGGCGATGATGGCTGCAACCCTCGATGAGTTCGGCGAGGCGATCGCGGCGTCGGCCCCGCTACGCCGGATCGGCCGTGACGACGACATGGCGGGTGTCGCCGTGTTCCTCGCCAGCCGGGCAGGCGCATACCTAACGGGCGCCGTGATCCCCGTCGACGGCGGCATCGCCACAACCGCGTAGGCCGCCTAGGTGTGTTGTCCGGAGAGGTTGGTGACGCGGCTGGCTGGGGTGTGGCCGCTGATTCCGGTGTGGGGTCGGTGGTAGTTGTACCAGTCGAGCCAGTCGGGAAATGCGGCTTGGCGTTCGGCGTCTGAGGTGTAGGGCTGGTGGTAGGCCCATTCGTCGAGCAGGGTGCGGTGGAAGCGTTCGACCTTGCCGTTGGTCTGTGGGCGCCAGGGTCGTGTCCAGCGCGGTTGTATGCCCAGGTCGCGGCAGGTCTGGCGCCAGGTGTTCTTGCTGTAGGCCCAGGCGTTGTCGGTCAGCACACGCTCGACGGTGATCCCCCGGGCGGCGAACCAGGCCATGGCCCGCGTGAGGAAGCTCGCGCAGGTGGCCGCCTTCTCGTCGGGGAGGTCTTCGGTGTAGGCGAGTCGGGTGTGGTCGTCCAGAGCGGTATGGAGGTAGGCGAGTCCGGCGCCGGTGCGGTTCTTGCGGCCGGCGGCCCGGCCGAGGGCTTTGTGGCCGCCGCCGTCGGGGATGCGGCCGAGTTTCTTGACGTCGATGTGGACCAGTTCGCCGGGGCGGGCGCGTTCGTAGCGGCGGACGGGTTCACCGGTGGCCCGGTCGGTGGCGGCCAGCGGCGGCAGGCCGTGGCGCCTGAGGATGCGGTGGGCGGTGGAAGCTGCGACACCGGCACGGACGGCCAGCCGCAGCGGGCCGATCCGGTGCTCGCGTCGCATGCGGACGACCTCGTCCTCCACCGCTGCGGACGTGCGGTGAGGCTGGTGGTGGGGCCTGCTGGAGCGGTCCTTCATCCCCGCATGACCATGACGTTGGTAGCGGCCGGCCCAGCGTGCCGCTGTCGTGTGGCTGACCTGGAACCGTTCCGCGGCCCGGCGCAACGGCCAGCCGTCATCGACGACGCACCGGGCCAGACGCAGCCTGCCGGTCGGCGTCAGCGGGGCGTTACGGTGGATCACGAGGGCCTCCTGGCATCGGTGCAGACTTCGCAATCCACACCGAAACCAGAAGGCCCTCCCTCTTTCAAGCACCCTGAGAGGCATGTCGCCTGTCACCAACGTCCCGGGACAACACACCTAGTGCCGCCGGTGATGAGGACGGTCTTCCCGGTGAAGCGGTTCATGCCGATGCTCCCGTCAGGGTGCGCGTGATGTGGTCGGTGAGGTGGGGCAGCCAGTCGGCCCGTGCGTCGCCGAGGAGGTGGTCGCCGTGCGGTACGGACAGATAGGTGCCGTGCGGTGCCAGACGGGCCAGCGGCTCGCCGTTCGTCACGCCGGGTATGACGTCCTGACCCCCGTCCACGACCAGCAGCGGGGCCGCGATACGGGGTGCCAGGGCAGAGAGGTCCACCTGGCGGACGAACGCGTGTGCAGCGTCGGGGCCGCCGGTGCGTCGGGCCATGATGTCCCGTACCGGCGGGGGCAGTTCCTCCCAGTCGAGGCGGAAGGGGCCGCTGACGGTTGCGGCCGCGGCCACGCGCGGCTCAAGCGCCGCGGTCCGGGCCGCGAAATAGCCGCCCAGACTCAGGCCGACGAGCCCGATGCGTGCGACGCCGAGGGCATCGATGACCCGGCCCACGACCTGCTCGTAGTCCGGACTGAAGGTTGTCGTGGCCGCGAGCACGCCCTGCCCGGGCCCGTCCATCGCGAACACCGCAAGCCCTCTGGCCAGCAGTGCGGAGGCCAGATCGAGGAACTCTTCCTTGGCCGAGTCCAGGCCGGGGACGACGACCACGGTGCCGGGAGCGTCGGCGGGGCCGCGCAGCCAGCCGGTGAATCCTTCACCGCTCACACGTCGGGCGCCGGGCTCCAGCGCAGTGAGTGCTCTGCTCAAGGCGTGGTCGGCCTCGACGGCGGCACGGCTTGCCTGCGCGTACGGCGTGAGCGTGGCGAGGTGGAACCACCGGGCCGCCATCAGCAGATGTTCCCCCGCGGAGACGGACGATCCCGCCTTCTCCGCGCGCTCCAGATAGGCGTGTCCGGTGCGCAAGAAGGACGCCTCCCAGTCGGCGACGGAGGTGAGGCCGTCGGTCACGCGCCGGTACTCGTGGGGGTCGACGCCCGCGCCGGTGGCGCGTGTCCACTGGGCGGCGGCGAACTCGGCGATGCTCATCGTGTTGCTCCTGTTGTCAGTACGGCCCTGCCGCGTATCCGGCGCTCCCGCAAGTCGACCAGCGTGTCGGCGGTCTCCGCCCAGGCGGCGATCCGGCCGATCTCCGGGTGCAGCCGCTCCTGCTCCACGAGACGTACCAGGGCTGCGAGGTCGGAGCCGTAGGGGGCACCGGCGTAGTGGAAGTGCTGGATCGTGACGCGCTCGGGCCCGCTCAGCAGTTGGAAGAAGTCGAGGGTCACCGGCGTGCGGCTTGCCTGGCCGAACCAGACGAGCAGCCCGCCGGGGCGCACCTTGGCCAGGGCGACCGGCAGATCCGGCCCGCCCGCAGACTCCAGCACGACGTCGAATGGTCCTTGAGCCGCCGCGACGTCGTGCACCACCTGCGCGCCCAGCTCCGCGAGCCGCTCGCCGCGAACCGGCGTGGCCGTGACCGCGGTCAGCTCGGCCCCAGCACCGACGGCCAGTTCGGTGACGTAGTGGCCAACCCCGCCCGCGGCGCCGGTCAGGAGCACCCGCCTGCCTGCCAGGGAACCGGCCGTACGCAGCAGGCGCAGGGCGGTGATCCCGGCCAGGGGCAGGGCTGCCGCCCGTACGCTGTCGATACTGTCCGGGAGCACCGCGAGCGAGTGCGTAGGCACGGCGGCGTACTCGGCCCAGCCGCCATGCGGCGGATGTCCGACCACACGGGTGCCGATGCCGGGCCCCGAGCCGTCGGCCGCCGCCTGCACGACGAGCCCCGCGATGTCCTTGCCGGGCAGCATCCCCGGCCGGGGGTTTTCGAGGAGGAACGTCTCGCCCCTGTTCGGTGCGAACGCCTCGACCTTGACCAGTGCCTCACCGGGCTCCGGGACGGGCTGGGGAACCTCGGCGAAGGCGACGGGACGCGCCGCTTCCCCTGTAGGGATCAGTCTTTGCATGCCGAGAATGCAACCTCCACGGCAGCCCGGTGATCCAACAACGCACACGCACAGCCGACAACTCTTAGTTGTCACCTATGGTGGGAGCCATGGATCTCGACGTGCCACAGGTACGCGCCTTCGTGCGAGCCGCCGAGGAACTGCACTTCGGTCGGGCAGCAGGGACGCTCGTCATCTCCCAGCAGGCGCTGTCCAAGAGGATCGCGAGGCTGGAATCCCTGCTCGGCACCGAGCTGTTCCAGCGCGGCGGCAACGGGGTACGCCTCACCGAGGCCGGACAGCGTTTCCTCCCGCCGGCCCGGCAGACCCTGGCCGCCGCCGACGCCGCGGTCGCGGCGGCGGTCGGCAAGCACCGTCCACTGCGCGTCGATGTCTGGGGGCACCTCTACGCACCGATGCGGACACTGGCCCAGGTCGCCGGACAAGCCGGGGACCTGGCGCTGGGGCACGGGCGCGACCTGCCGTCGGTGATGACGGCACTGCTGCACGGCGACATCGACGCGGCCTTCGGCCGGGTCCACCCCCCGCTGCGCTCCGGCCTTGCACACCGCCTCGTGCGCCTCGAGCCGGTGGACGCCGTACTGAGTACGGACCATCCGCTCGCAGCCGAACCAGCACTGCGACCTGACCAGCTGAGCGACAGCGTGCTGTGGGCACCCGGTGAACTGGACCGGCTCGACTTCCTGCACCGGTTCGCCGACCGATTCGACATCCGAGACACAGCCACGAGCGTCAACCTGGGCCTCGCCCACTTCCTCGCCGAGGTGGCGCAAGACCCACGACGCTTCTCGCTGCTGCCCGCCGACGCGCCACTGCCGGAGATCCCGGGGCTGCGCTCCGTCCCGCTGGTCAACCCCACGCCGCTGTATGCCTGGTCGCTGCTGTGGCGCGCCGGCAACGGACACCCGGGACTGAGCGACCTCACCGCCGTCTGCGCCACCGAAGCAGGGCAACGCCGTTGGTTGGAGTACGACCCGGCTCGCGACTGGCTGCCCGAACCGCCCGCGAACCGCGCCTCCTGCAAGGAGCATTGAGCAGTGCTGCCCCAAGTGCGTCGTCTCCCACCGTGCGCAAACTTGGCCCGGACACCTTTCGTTGGTGTCCCCGTCGCGGACAACGTCGTCCCATTTCGACCGCCGAACCGCTGACTGCTCCACCTACAGAGCCGCCCCGGCCACCTTCACCACCGGGGCGGCTCCTCTGCGTCTCGGGCCCCCAGAGCACCCCACAGAATCTGAACAGATGAACTTGACAGGGAACATAGCGGCTGAGGGCGTCCGCTCCGGCGAGGTGGAATATCCCGGCCTGGTCGGAGCAGGCGAGTTGCCGCAGAGCGGAGGCCAGATCTTCGACGTGCTCTGGGCAACGGATGTCGTCGGTGAACAGGACACCGTCGTGTGCCTCGGCAGCCAGGGCATGGACCATACGCTCGTGTACGGATGTGCCCTGCCCGAGGATCAATGAAATGCGTGCGACTGCGGCGGTCGGCGCGAAGAGGCGAACAGCCGTCTCGGCGGTGGCCTTTGCCGCGCCATACGGGGTGATCGGGTCAGGTGAACAGGTCTCGTCGTAGTGAATCCGCGCACCGGAGAACACGGCGTCGCTGGAGACATGGACCAGGCGGCAATCGCGTGGCGTCGTGGCCATCGCCACACGGATCGAACCCTCGGCGGTGACCGCCCAGTCGCTCCCCCCGCTCGTTGCGTTGATGACGGCACCGGGGGCAACCGCGGCCAGCACCTCGTCGACCTGCCCGGTGGCGCGGAGGTCGAGTGGGTACCAGGAGGCTCCGGGGATGGTTCCGGGGCGGGAGCAGTACGTTGCGGCTGTCTCCCAGCCCGCAGCCGTGGCCTGGCGCACCAGTTCCGTCCCCAGGAACCCGCTGCCGCCGATGATCAGGACCTTCATGGCGCCCTACGGTAGGGCAGCTTGAGCAGTCCACGCCGTTCACCCGGTCCATGCAGTCCGCCCGGTGGCCCGAACGCACCCGCCCGGGTGGGCCGTTGCGATCGCTCACCGCACAGAACCTCTGCGCATGACCACTGCGCATGAGCGACACGGGTAACCGTCCCGGCGCACGTATTCCTGGATCATGCAGCGGTCGGAGGGCGTGCGGAGGCGCGGGAGGGCGCGGTTCGCGTCGTTCCGGGGATTGTGGCTTCTGAATGCGAGGCCGCCCCCTTTCACGCTGTACCGAGATGATCTCCGGTCTGTTTGGCTTGGTGACGCACGGCCACTTTGTTCACCACTGGCCGCATTGCTCACTTCTGTTCACGTCCCGGGAGGGAATGTGTCCGTACCGGACAGCGTCACCGGATCCGCTGCCGAGGAGCCCGCTCTCGAACCACCCGCAGACAGCACACTCACCAGCCTCAGTACCCGGGCCGCGCGCCAACTGGCGACCACCACCAAGTCCGAGCCCCAGATGCAGGCCATCACCTCACGGTGGCTGCTGAAGATGCTGCCGTGGGTGGACGTCAAGGGCGGCACCTACCGGGTCAACCGGCGTCTGCAACTCCGTGTCGGCCGGGGGCGTGTCCAGTTCGAGCAGAACGGCGCGGACGACATCAAGGTGATCCCCCAGACGCTCACGGAGCTGCCCGCCCTGCGCGGTTACGACGATGCCGAGGTGCTGAAGGAGCTCGCGGGCCGCTTCCGTGTCCGTGAAGTCCGGGCCGGCCAGGTGCTCTTCGAGGCAGGGCAGCCTGCCACCGAGGCGTATCTCGTCGTCCACGGCCGGTTCGCCCGCTACACGGTCGGCAAGTACGGCGAGGAGGAGGTCATCGGCGTCGTCACGGACGGCGACCAGATGGGGGACGAGGCGATCGGGCGGCCCGACCCGCTGTGGTTGAGCTCGGTGCGGGCCGAGACGGCCGGCGTGCTGATGGTGCTGCCCTGGGACGTGATCCGGGAGTTCACCGACCGGGTGCCGTCGCTGGCCGCACACCTGGCGGCGTTCGCGGAGCGCCAGCAGCGTCCCGCGAACCGCAGGGGCGAGGCGGAGGTGCCGGTGGCTGCGGGGCACGTCGGCGAGCCGACGCTGTCCGGTGGCTTCGTCGACTACGACCTCGCCCCGCGCGAGTACGAACTCTCCCTGACCCAGACCGTGCTCCGGGTGCACAGCCGGGTCGCCGATCTCTACAACGAGCCCATGGACCAGACCCAGCAGCAACTCCGGCTCACCGTCGAGGAGATCCGCGAGCGCCAGGAATGGGAGATGGTCAACAACCGGGAGTTCGGGCTGCTGCACAACGCCGACTACGGCCAGCGCATCAGCACCTACACGGGCCCACCCACCCCCGACGACATGGACGAGCTGTTGTCCATGCGCCGCAAGACCCGGCTGTTCCTGGCCCACCCGAAGGCGATCGCCGCCTTCTTCCGGCAGTGCAACAAACGCGGTCTGGTGCCGGGCACGGCGAACGTCGACGGGCATGAGGTCCCCGCCTGGCGCGGTGTCCCGATCTTCCCGTGCGGCAAGATCCCGATCAGCGACGCGAACACCAGCAGCATCATTGCGCTGCGTACCGGCGAGGCGGACCAGGGGGTCGTCGGCCTGCACCAGACCGGTATCCCGGAGGAGTTCCAGCCCGGTCTGAACGTCCGCTTCATGGGCGTCGACGACGCCGCGATCATCAAATACCTGGTCACCGCCTACTACTCGATGGCCATCCTCGTGCCCGACGCGGCCGGAGTCCTGGAGAACGTCCAGATCGGCCGGAGCACCGACTGACCAGGTGGAGTACGCACCATGAGCACGCCTCCCGACACCACCGCCGGGTTCTCGTTGCCCGGCCCGCCGAACCTCGCCCGCACCGTACGGGCCCGACGCGGCGGGGCCGTCCCCGGACTGAGGTACCGGCCCGCCGCCCCCGCCGACCCGGAGAAGGCCGCGGAGATCGACCGCAGGCTGGAGGCCTGGGCCCGCCGGCTGGATCTCTTTCCCGCCCGGTGGACCGGGGACTTCGCACAGTTCCAGGTCGGCCGCGCCGTCGTCCTGCAGCATCCCGGGGCGGCCGATCTCGAACGCCTCACCGTCGCGGGTGAGCTGCTGCTGGCGGAGAACATCGTCGACAGCTGCTACTGCGAGGAGGACGAAGGCCGCGGAGCCGCGCGCCGCGGCCTGGGCGGCCGGCTGATCATCGCCCAGTCGGCCCTCGACCCCTTCCACGGCACCCCCGGACTGGAGGAGGAGTGGCGCTGCGGCGTGCAGGCCGACGGGCCCCTGCGCTCCTATCACTGGGCCCTGACCGACTACGCGGCCTTCGCCACCCCCAGCCAGACGGACCGGTTCGTCCATGACGTCGCCCGGCTGCACCTCGGCTATCTGGCCGAGGCCTCCTGGGCGGAGACCCGGCACGTACCGCAGGTCTGGGAGTACCTGGTGATGCGGCAGTTCAACAACTTCCGCCCCTGCCTGTCCCTCGTCGACGCCGTGGACGGCTATGAACTGCCCGAAGCGCTCTACGCCCGTCCCGAGGTCCAGCGGGTCACGGCGCTGGCCTGCAACGCCACGACCATCGTCAACGACCTGTACTCCTTCACCAAGGAGCTGGCGAGTGACCCGACCCACCTGAACCTGCCGCAGGTGGTGGCCGCCCACGACAAACGCGGGCTGAAGGCCGCCTACCTGAAGAGCGTCGAGATCCACAACCAGATCATGGAGGCGTTCGAGACGGAGTCGGCCCCGCTGGCCGCCCTCTCGCCCCTCCTGGAGAGGTATGCCCGGGGCCTGGCCGCCTGGGTCTCCGGCAACCACGAGTGGCATGCCACCAACACCGACCGCTATCAGCTGCCCAACTACTGGTAGACCGACCGATCCCGCGCACCCTTGCAAGGAGTCACCGTTGACCATCGCTCATGCCGACACCGCCCGTACACCGGTGCCGACCCAGTCCACGTACCAGTCCCGCGTCGCGGACTACTGGAACGCCGAGGAAAACCCGGTCAACCTCGAACTCGGTAAGATCGACGACCTGTACCACCACCACTACGGCATCGGGGAAGCCGACTGGTCGGTGCTGGACGAGCCGGACCAGGACCTCCGCCGCGAACGGGTCACCGGCGAACTGCACCGGCTGGAGCACGCCCAGGCCGAACTCCTCGCCTCCCGCCTCGGCGACCTCTCCCCCACCGACCGGGTCTTCGACGCCGGGTGCGGACGCGGCGGCGGCAGCGTGGTGGCGCATCTGCGCCACGGCTGCCACGCCGACGGGGCCACCATCTCCGCCAAGCAGGCCGACTTCGCCAACGCGCAGGCCCGCAAGCGCGGCATCGACGACAAGGTGCGCTACCACCACCGCAACATGCTCGACACCGGCTTCACCTCGGGTGCGTACGCGGCGTCCTGGAACAACGAGTCGACCATGTACGTCGAGCTGGACCTGTTGTTCGCGGAGCACGCACGGCTGCTGCGGCGCGGGGGCCGGTATGTCACGATCACCGGCTGCTACAACGACGCCTATGGGCGCGCCTCGCGCGAGGTGTCCCTCATCAACGCCCACTACATCTGTGACATCCACCCCCGTTCGGCGTACTTCAGCGCCATGGCCCGCAACAGGCTCGTCCCCGTGCACGTCCAGGACCTGACCGCGGCCGCGCTGCCGTACTGGGAACTGCGCCGGAAGGCCGACCACTTGGTCACGGGCATCGAGGAGACCTTCCTGAACGCCTACCGCAACGGCAGCTTCCAGTACCTGCTGATCGCGGCCGACCGCGTCTGAGTCCCGGGGCCACGCCCCTGCGTACGCTGCGGCCGGACTCGTTCAGCCGACGTGGACGCGGGGGCGCCGGTCGCGGTCGGGTTCGGCCTCGCGCAGGACCTCACGGGTGACGGGGGCGACCTCCCCCTGGCCGAAGAGGAAGAAGCGGAGGAACTGGGCGAAGGGGTTGCCCTCGGTCCACTCGAAGTAGATGTGCGGCCGCGCTCCGGTGGCGTCGCGTACGTGCAGCAGCAGCGCGGCCAGCGCGTTGGAGATGGTGGAGCTTTCGAGGGCGAGCACCCGGAAGCGGCCGTGCATGACCTCGCCGCGTACCCGTAGTTCGCTCTCGAACTCGGACGGGTCGCCGACGGTGACCTCGACGAAGATGAAGTCGTCGTCGACCGGCAGGTCGTTGTCGGTGCGGATCTGCTGGAGCTTGTCGCGGTATTCGGACAGGTCGCGCTGGTCGGGTTCGTTGGCGATGAAACGGATCTTGCGGTGGGCGACGTCTCGGATGAACCGTTCGGCCTTCTCGTCGAGCACGACGCTGGTCACCCGCAGCTCGAAGGCGCGGGCGAGACGGGAGAGGAACGACAGCAGGATGATCCCGGCGATGAAGCAGGCGCCGATCTTCACCCCGTCGGGGCGCTCGATGACGTTCGCGATGGTCGTGTAGAGGAAGACCAGTGAGATGACGGCGAAGCCGATTGTCCAGCCCCGCTCGCGGGCACGCCGTGCGGTGATGGTCACCGCGATCGCGGCGGAGCTGATCAGGACCAGGACACCGGTGGCGTAGGCGCCGCCCTGGGCGTCCACATCGGCGTCGAAGAGCCAGGTCACCAGGAAGGCGACCAGGGTGAAGACCAGCACCATCGGGCGGACCGCGCGTGCCCAGTGGGGCGCCATGCCGTAGCGCGGCAGGTACTGCGGCATGAGGTTCAGCAGGCCGGCCATCGCCGAGGCGCCGGCGAACCAGAGGATCGCGATGGTGGAGGCGTCGTAGACGGTGCCGAAGGCCGAGCCCAGATACTCGTGGGCCAGGTAGGCCAGGGCGCGTCCGTTGGCCGGACCGCCGGGCCGGAATGCGTCCGCGGGGATGAGCAGGGTCGTGATGAAGCTGGTGATGATGAGGAAGACGCTCATGATCACGGCGGCGGTGGTGAGCAGCTTCTTTGCGCCCCGGATGCGCCCCGTGGGGCGCTCCTCGGTGTCGTCGGGGTCGCCCTCGATATGGGGCATGACGGCCACGCCGGTCTCGAACCCGGACAGGCCCAGTGCCAGCCTCGGGAAGACCAGCAGGGCCACGCCGACCATGGCCAGGGCGCTGCCGTGCTCGGTGGTCAGGGCATGGGACCAGTCGGTGACGACATGCGCCGCGGTGGCCACATGCCACACTCCGGCGGCGACCACGACCACATTGAGCCCCAGGTAGAGACCCACGAGGACGATGGCCACCCCGATGGCCTCCAGGAAGCCCTTGAGGAACACCGCGCCCAGCAGCGCGACCAGGATCAGCGTGATGACCAGCTGGCCGTTGTGCAGGGCGCTGGTGAGGTGCGGGTTCTCCACCAGGTGGGTGGCGGCGTCGGCCGCCGAGAGGGTGATGGTGATCAGGAAGTCGGTGGCGGCGAACCCCAGCAGGGTCAGCACGAACAGCTTGCCCTGCCAGAAGGACAGCAGCCGCTCCAGCATCGCGATCGAGCCCTGGCCGTGCGGGCTCTCCCTGGCCACCCGCCGGTACACCGGCAGCGCGCCGGCCAGCGTCACCAGGACCAGGACGAGGGTGGCGACCGGCGACAGCACGCCCGCCGCCAGGGCGGCGATGCCCGGCTGATAGCCGAGGGTCGAGAAGTAGTCGACTCCGGTCAGGCACATCACCCGCCACCACCGCTGTCCGCGGTGGGCGCTCTGGGCCCCCGCGTGCGGCCCGGGGTGGTGCTTGGCCATGTCGGCCAGGCCCTCCAGCATCCATGCGCGCAGGCGATGCCGTGCTGCGGCCCGGGGAGAACCGGCGGAGGCGGCCATCGTGTGCTCCTGTCGTACCGCGAACGGGGCCGGCCATCGGCGGGACGGCCACGTCAGCGTATGTAAGCGGGACATCGTCGCCGTGGTGTTCGGCGGCGTGGCGCGTTCGTGTCCCCGGAGGCCGGGGGCGGCAGGCGGGTGTTCAGGCGGGAAGTCCGGCTCCGTCGCGGACCGGCTTTCCGGTGAGGTGGTGCACGTACTCGTGCGCCAGGCGGAAACCCGCGGTCCAGGCGAGGAGCCGACTGGGACGGTGGTCGCGGGAGCAGGTCCAGCTCGGGGTGTGGCCGCGGGCGGCGATGTCCCGGCACAGGGCGGTCACACAGGCCAGGGCCAGGTGCTGACGACGGTGCTCCGGAGCGGTGAAACAGGCGATGTCCTCGTACCGGGTGCCGTGGAAGTACGTACAGGCAACGGCGAGGACGTCCTCCTTCCGGAAGGCGGCCCAGCCGAGCCCGGAGACGGTGAGCGGGGCCGGGCCGCCCCAGCCGGCATGGAGCCACGCAGCGTCCGGGGTGAGGGCGGCCAGCGCCGGGGCGTCCCCGGGGGCCAGCCGGCGCACCGTCACTCCGTCCGGGGTGCGCGGCACCGGTACGGGCACCTGGTGCAGGTACAGCATCCGCTCCCACGGCACGACCAGGTCGAAGGCGCTGCCCAGAGCGGGCAGGAAGCGGGCGGGGGCCTGCGCATAGTGCGCGCCGAAGACGGCGAGGTCGCCGGGGGTCAGGGCGTCCGGGTCGCCGCGGAGCAGGACGTGGTTCGCGCAGGCCACCGCCAGGGCGCGCGGAGCGGTGGCCCGGTCGGCCCACCAGCGGCCGGTGCCGAAGGCCCGTACGTGTTCGGGCAGCGCGCCCGCTCCGGGGGAGCCGGCAGTGAACCAGCCGGTGAGCGCGGGGAGTTGGTCCGGGGCGAGTTCGATCACGGGGTTCCTCGGGTGGTCGCGGCCTGCGCCGGTGCGGCCGTGCGCCGAGACATGGGTGCCGCACTCGGCGCGGTGCCGGGCGGCCGGGGGTCGGAGGTCGGGGCGGCTGAGGCGATACCGGCCATCAGGACCATAGGGGAGGAAAGGTGCATGCCGGGTGCGATCGCTCCCGGGGAGGGGGACGCGTACGCCGAATGGCCCCGTCAGGCCCCCGGCCGCGCGGCAGCGGAGGAAGGGCGAAGAGTTCAGCGAGTCGCCGAGCGGATCCGCTCGGTGACCCCTCCCGGCCGCGGCCTGGAATCCGCGGAGCGGTGTGCCAGAGTGGAGGTGGACGGGCGCCGCGGTCGATACGTGGGAGAGAGGCGGCCTGTCATGTCCCTACAGCCGGATCGCCTCGGCGCGGTCACCACTCCTCCCCGGTTCCCGTCCTGGCGGACCGAGGAGTACGAGGACCTGTTCGATCAGGCTCCGGTGATCTTCGTTGCGCTGGGCGGCGCCTCTCACCTGCTGGAGGCGGCGAATCCGGCGTTCTTCGCGGCGTTCGGCGGCGACCGTACGCATGCCGGCCTGCCGATCGGCGACCTGATTCCGGAGCTGGCGCCGCAGGGCGTCCTCGACCGGCTCGATGCCGTGTACCGCACGGGCACCCCCCTCCGCGCCCGCGGCGCGCGGCTGCTGCTCGGCGTGCCGGGGAAGGAACGGGAGGGATTCTTCGACGTCACCTACGAGCCGCGCCGGGACGCGGTGGGCGCGGTCGACGGGGTGGTGGTGATCGCGGTGGAAACCACCGGGCACCACCACGCCCAGCTCCTCGCGGCCGAACAGCGCATCCTGCTGGAGCAGATCGCGCGCGACGCCCCGCTGGGCGACATCCTGACCGGCATGGCCAAGGCGATCGAGGAGTTGTCGCCGGAGCTGATCGTCTCGGTGCTGCTGGCCGATTCCGACGGCCGGCATCTACGGCACGGCACGGGGCCGGGCCTGCCGGCCTTCTACAACGAGGCGATCGACGGGATCGCCATCGGCGCGAACGTGGGCTCGTGCGGCACGGCCGCGCACCTGCGGGTGCCGGTGATCGTCACCGATATCGCCACCGATCACCGGTGGGAGGGCTATCAGGAGCTGGCGGCCCGGGCCGGGCTCGCGGCGTGCTGGTCCACCCCGATCATCGGGACGGACGACCGGCTGCTGGGCACCTTCGCCATGTACCACCGGGCCCCCAAGGCCCCCGAGGAGAAGGACCTGGCCCTCAGCGCCGCGTTCGCCCGTATCGCCGCGCTGGCCATCGAACGCCACCAGGCCATGGAGGCGAGCCGCGCTGCCCAGGAACGGGAGCAGGAGGCCCGGGAGGACCTGGCCTTCGTCCTGGAGGCCAGCACGGCCATCACCCGCGAGCCGCACTTCTCCGACTGCCTGCAGTGCCTGGCCCGGCTGGTCGTGCCGACCTTGGCACTGCTGTGCAGCGTCCATGTGCGGGAGCACGGCCGGACCCGGCAGATCGCCATGGCCGCCGCCACCCCTGCCGAGGAAGACCTCCTCGCCTCTCCCGTCCTGCGCGAGCAGGTCGAGCGGGCGGTGGCCCGGGTGCTGGCCTCGGGCACCACGGAGACGGACCACGCCGACGCCCTCGGCAGCCACACCGTCCTGCCCGGCGTCACCGGTTACCTCTGCGTCCCACTGAGCGTCCGCGGCCGCACCTTCGGCGTACTGACCCTGCTGGCCACCGACGGGCCCCTGGACGGCCATGTCATCTCCCTTGCCAAAGAGCTGGCGCGCCGGGCCGCTTCCAGTGCCGACAACGCCCACCAGTTCAGCGACCGCGTCCAGCTGGCCCGCGACCTGCAGGCCGGGCTGCTGCCTCCGGAGCTGCCCAGCGTTCCGGGCGCCGATCTGGCGGCGTCCTACTCCCCCGCCGGGGAGGGGATCGAGGTCGGCGGCGACTTCTACGACGTCTTCCCGCTGCCCGACGACCACTGGGCGTTCATGATCGGCGATGTCTGCGGGCGCGGCGCACTGGCCGCCACCATCACCGGCATGGTCCGCCACACCGCCCGCGCCGCCGCGCGTCTGCTGCACGATCCGGCGGACGTGGTTTCCGCCATCAACGACGCGCTGACCGGGAGCCCGCTCGACGAGGACCACTTCGTCTCCCTCGTCTACGGCGAACTGCGGCACACCGGATCGCACCTCGCACTGGAGCTGATCCGGGCCGGTCATGTGCCGCCGCTCGTGCGCCGCACCGACGGCACGGTCGAACAACTCGTCCAGCCGGGCCTGCTCCTGGGGATCAGCCCGGAATTCCATGGCGCCACCTGCCGGCTCGACCTCGCGCCGGGCGACAGCCTGGTGCTGGTCACCGACGGCATCACCGAGGCACGCTCCGCCACCGGCGAGTTCTTCGACGAACACCGTCTGGCCGATGCCCTTCTCACCCTCACCGGCACCACGTCCGGCGCCGCCGGTCTCATCGAGGCCGTCCATGCCGCGGTGACCGCCTTCGCGGGCCGGTCCACCCCCGATGACCAGGCCGCTCTGGTGCTCACCGCCACCTGACGCCGGGCCTGTACGCCGGCCGGCCGGTGCGGGTCCGGGCTCGGTGTGCCAGGGCCCCGGTCGAGAGCGAGGACCGCTCGCCCTCTGCCTTTTCGCCGGGCAACGTGCCTATTTTGGCTCCATGAATCCCGTGCCGCATGCCACCCCCGACGACCCCAACCCGCTGCGCCGGCTCTCCCTCGACGCCCTGCGACGGCGTACCAGCATGAAGTGGCGTACCTATCCGGACGATGTGCTGCCGCTGTGGGTGGCGGAGATGGATGTGCCGCTGGCGGAACCGGTCGCCGCGGCGATCACGGAGGCGGTCGCGCTCGGCGACACCGGCTACCCGGCGGGCACGGCGTACGCCCGGGCGCTGGCAGACTTCGCGCGGACGCGATGGGGCTGGGACGGGCTCGAGGTGGAACGTACGGCGATCGTGCCCGATGTGATGCTGGGCATCGTCGAAGTGCTGAAGCTGCTCACCGGGCCGGGAGACCCGGTGGTCGTCAACTGCCCCGTCTATCCGCCGTTCTACCAGTTCGTGACGCATATGGACCGGCGCGTGGTGGAAGCGCCGCTGGGTGCGGACCTGCGGATCGATTTCGCCGCGCTGGAGGGGGCGTTCCGGCACGCCGTCGCGGACGGGGGCCGCGCCGCCTACCTGTTGTGCAGCCCGCACAATCCCACCGGCACCGTGCACGCCGCCGAGGAACTGTCCGCCGTCGCCGCGCTCGCCGACAGGTACGGCGTAAGGGTCGTCGCCGACGAGATCCACGCCCCGGTGGTGGCCCCGGACGCCGGGTTCGTGCCCTACCTGAGCGTGCCAGGGGCGGAGAGCGGTCTGTCGCTGATGTCGGCGTCCAAGGCCTGGAACCTGGCCGGCCTCAAGGCCGCGCTCGCCCTCGCCGGGCCCGCCGCTGCCGACGATCTGGCCCGTATGCCGGAAGAGGTCAGTCACGGTCCCAGCCACCTCGGCATCATCGCCCACACGGCCGCCCTGCGGGACGGCGGCGACTGGCTCGACGCGGTGCTCCGCGGCCTCGACGACAACCGCCGGCTGCTCGACGGCCTGCTGACCGAACAGCTCCCCGCGGTCCGCTACCGCCCCGCCGCCGGGACCTACCTCGCCTGGCTCGACTGCCGCCCGCTCGGTCTCGGTGACGATCCCGCCGCGGTCTTCCTCGCCCGCGGCAGGGTCGCGCTCAGCCCCGGTGCCGGCTTCGGCACCGGCGGCGCCGGTCACGTCCGGCTCAACCTGGCGACCTCGCCGGAGCTGCTGACGGAGGCCGTACGGCGGATGGCGGCCGCGCTGGCCTGAGCACGGCAGCGGGCGGCGCTCCGTACCCCCCCTCGCCGCCGCCGTACGGGGAACGGACGCCGGTCCGCGCGGCGGCCACCGCGCCACCACCCCTTCTGCGCACCGCATTTGAGGGGTCGTTTTTGGAATGCGGAGACTTTCTCCATACGATCCGGCGATGATCACAAGAAAACGGCTGGCGGCCGGGGTGTGCGGCCTGCTGGCCGCGATGACCCTCGCGCTCGCCCCCACACCTGCCGGCGCCGATGAACCGGACGCCAAGCCTTCCCCCAAAGTCGAGTTGACGCTCGATGTCAGCGGCTCGATGCGGGCACGTGACATCGACGGCCAGAGCCGGATGGCCGCGGCGAAGCAGGCGTTCAACGAGGTGCTGGACGCCGTGCCGGACGAGGTCCAGCTCGGCATACGCACCCTCGGCGCCAACTACCACGGCGAGGACCGGAAAGTCGGCTGCAAGGACACCCGGCAGCTCTACCCGGTCGGACCGCTGAACCGGACCGAGGCGAAGACCGCGGTGGCCACGCTCAGCCCCACCGGCTGGACACCCATCGGGCCGGCTCTGCTGGGCGCGGCCGACGACCTCAAGGGCGGCGACGGCTCCCGCCGGATCGTCCTGATCACCGACGGCGAGGACACCTGCGCCCCGCTCGACCCCTGCCAGGTGGCGCGGGACATCGCCGCCAAGGGCATCCATCTCACCGTCGACACCCTCGGTCTGCTGCCGGACGCCAAGACGCGCAACCAGCTGAGCTGTATCGCCGAGGCGACCGGCGGCACCTACACCTCGGTACAGCACACCAAGGAACTCCGGGACCGGGTGCACCAGTTGGTGGACCGTGCCGCCCGTCCGGTGGTCACTCCGGTGGCGACCGAGGGGGGCCGGCAGTGCACCGGCGCCCCGCAGCTCAAGCCCGGTCTCTACACCGACCGCGAGAAGTTCGCCGAGCACCGCTGGTACCGGGTGGACGTGCGGCCCGGCCAGGAGCTGCGGGCCTCGGTGAGCCTCGCCGCCGACCGTGCGGTCAACAACGATTACGGGGTCCTGCTGCGGGCCTCGACCGTGCACGGCAGGGAGATCGTCCGCGGCGCGGAGGCCGGCGACGGCCGTACCGATGTGATCTCCTCCGGGCTGCGCTACCCGAAGGCACCCGCCTCCTCGGATGACGACGCATCCGCGACGGAGACCGTCTGTCTGCAGGTCAGCAACTCCTTCTCGGCGCCCGCCTCGGTCAAGACCGACCCGGGCCTGCCCGTCGAGCTGACCGTGGACCTGGTGGACGGGCCCGATGGCGCCTCCGACGCGGCCTTCTTCGGCCTCGGACACGGCTGGTGGCTGCTGATCTCGCTGGCTCTCACCGGGCTGATCGCCGGCCTGGTGTGGGGCTGGATCTCCCGTTGGCGCGTGACCGTCTGGAGGACCAACTGATGCGCACCCTACGCACCCTGACGGCCGCTGTGCTGACGACCGCTGCGCTGGCGGGCGCCGCCCTCTTCGGCACGGCGGGAACGGCCTTCGCCGACAGCCCCTCCCCCAGCACGAGCGCCGGCACGGACGGGGAGGCGCCGGCCCCGACCGAGGCCGGTACCTCGTTCCGTACGGCGACGGCCATCACACCGGACCAGCGGGCCACGGCCGATGCCTCCACGGGTGACTACCTCTACTGGGTGCTGCCCGTGGACGCGGGGCAGCGCGCCACCGTCAAGGCCAAGGTGACCCTCCCGCAGAGCGCCCGGCACGGCTCGGCCACCTGGCAGCTCGATGTCTATGACGGGCTGCGCCGCCGCCAGGCGTGCCAGTACGGCGCCCAGACCAGGGCGGTGGCCCGGGATGCGGGTTCCGTCGAGCTGTCCTGCACGCTGCGCACGGTCCGCGCCTGGGCCGAACCGTGGGCGAACGATCCGCTGCCGGGCAGCTATTACCTTCGCCTGACTGTGGTCGACCTGCCCAAGGACGACCTCGGTCTGCCGGTGCACGCGGAGGTCGACGCCGCCCTCGCCGACCAGGGCGGCGCCCACGACGTGGACGGCGCACTCGCCGCTCCCCTGGTGCCCGGCGCCTCCACCGCCTCCCCCGAGGCCCAGGAGAGCACCGCGCCGGGGAAGCCCGCCGCCCTGGGCGAGCCGGACGGCGGCTGGTCGTCCGGCGGGTGGTCCGACCGCTGGATCTGGACCGCGGCGGGCGGACTGCTCGCCGCCCTGGGTGGTATCGCCGGCTACCGCTTCACCGGGGGCTCAGGACGCCCGTCGCGGATGCCACCGGGCGCCTGACCGGCCCGGGGGCGGTCATGGCACGGGCCGTGGCCGCCCCCGGCGGGTGTCCGGAACCGTCAGGTTTCAGCAGCTGCCGCAGCTGAGACATTCACAGCATTCGCAGCACTCAAAGCACTCACAGCAGCTGCAGCCGTCACAGCAATCGCAGTTCTGGCAGCACCCCTCGCGCTTCTTGCGCGACCACGGTCCCTCGTACTCCTCCGCGCAGCAGAGCTTGCAGGTGCAGCACAGTCCGATGGCGACCGCACAGCCGGCGAAGAAACCGCGGGGCTTCTTCGGCTGCTGCGGGACGTGCGGCATCCCGCCGCCCTCGCCCCCGCCGGAGCCCCCGCCGTAGCCGCCGTGGCCGCCGCCCGGACCGCCGGGGCCCACCGGGCCGCCGCCGTAGGGGTTCTGAGGTCCGTTCAGCGGCTGCTGCCCGTGGGCGTACGGGCCGCCTACGGCCGGTGCCTGGCCGTACTGGGGAGGCTGTCCGTACGGGGAGGGTCCGCCGTTTCGGTACGGGTTCCCGCCCTGGCCGTCGTACGGCCCCGGCGCTCCGTGCCCCTGGTGGGAGCAGGTGGACGTGCCGAAGGCCCGGTCCACCGAGCGGCGCAGTTCGTGGACCAGCAGCACATGCACCAGGGCGGAGTCGGCGAACTCGACGTCGCGCAGTGCGAGACGGATGCCGTGCAGCGCGTCGTCACACAGCCGGCGGGCCTGGGCGAGGGTGGCGCCCGTGGCGGCGAGCGGGTTCCAGGCGCCCTCGGCGGCGTCCGCCGCACGGTCCTCCACGGCATCGAGGAGGTGGGCCAGCCGCCCGAAGAACCGGCCGGCCTCGGCCAGCGGCGCGGCGTTGCCCGGCCGGCCCGCGAGCACCGCGGTGTGGGCGAAGGCCGCGGCGGTCGCCGTCTCGGTCGGTTCGGTGATGAACGTCAGCGGAGTGCCGGGCCCTGCCAGCTCCTCGATGCCCAGCTGCCGGTCGACGGCGTCGACGAGTACGGCGGTGTCAAAGCCGAGGGTGGCGCCGGTGCGCGCCCCGGCCCGGTCCCATCCCGCGGCGACCTTGCGCGCGGCGGCGGCCACCGGCCGGCGGCGCAACGCGCCGTTCCCGTCGGCGACATGGTCGCGTATCTTCGCCGAGGCGAGCACGAGGGACACCGACGCCGCGAGGCGCGCGCCCTCCCCCTGCGCCACCGATGCGGTACGCATACCCCGCAGCGGGCAGGGTCCCGCCGTGCGGCGGCGGGTCTGCGCAGGGCCGGACTGAGCGTCCGTCAGCACGGAGATGATCAGTCCGTCGTAGTTCGTGACGACCCGGGCGAACTGCCCGTGGTCGCCGCGCAGCGCGAGACAGAGGCCGCACAGATGGGCCATCCACTCCGCCTTGAGTCCTTGTGACAGGCGATGGGTGCAGGGCCTGACGATTCCGAACATGTGGAAGAAACCCCCGTAAGACGTCGGCATGGACCGGCCTCGGTCGACGCGGGCCGGCAGCGGCAGGAATCGTACCGAGTGTGCCGTTGACCTGGACACACACCCCATGGGGAGGCCGTGGAGTCCGGATGAAATCTGATGGTTCGTCATGTCGGTGCTGGGGCGGCACGGACGTCGAACCGGCCCGCCGCCGCCCGCGCGGCGGTGAAAGGCGGCCGCTCCGCGGTGCCAGGGGAAACACCGGCGGAGCGGCCGCGGGGCCCGGGTCCACAGGAAGGCCGGGCCGGGCCGGGAATCGGGGAAAATCCCGCGGCACACCCCTATGTACGGACTGCGTCCCGGGAGCGTTCAACCGGTTTGGGGATGCGTCGGGACGGACCGGGGTGCCGGTGTCAGGGAGCCGGCGCGAGGTGTGGTGGTGGCAGGTGTGGTGGCGCCGGATGTGCGGCTTCGGGTGTGCGGCTTCGGGTGTGCGGCGTCAGAGCGCCGGCGGCGCGGCGGCCCCCGCCCCGGGGTGGTGGCGCAGCCGGGCGGCGAGGACGGCGACATCGTCCTCGGCATGCAGGCCGTCGAGGTGGAGCAGCACCTCGTCGAGCACCTGCGTCACCCCCGCTCCGGCGGGCAGCCGTATCCGGGCCAGCCGGGACAGCGAGACGTCGATGTCCTCCCCGCGCCGCTCGACGAGACCGTCGGTGAACATCAGCAGCGTCTCCTCGGACGTAAGGGTGCGGGTGACGAGTTCGTAGCCCCCGGCACCGGTGCCCAGGGGCGGGCCGACGGGCACCTCGACGAGGCAGGCCACGCCCTCGCGGCTGAACACCACCGGAGGCAGATGGCCCGCGCTGGCGAACGCGGCGATACCGCGCGCCGGATCGACCCGGGCCAGCAGACAGGTCGCCGGACGGCGCGCCTCGTCCCCGGCCACGGCGGTGTCGAGCTGACGCAGGACGCGATGGGGCGGCAGATCGGTCGAGGCGACGTAGCGCAGGTGGGAGCGGTAGGCGTTCATGTCGACCGCCGCATCGAGTCCGTGTCCCATGACGTCGCCCATGACGAGCAGGGTGCGTCCGTAGTGGAGCCGTACCGTCTCGAACCAGTCGCCGCCGACCAGGGCGCTGCTGCCGGAGGGCAGATAGCGGGTGGCGAGTTCGAGGTTGGGGTGCGGCCTGCCGGGCTCCGCGAGGAGCGCCCGCTGCAGGTCCATCGCCGTGCGCTGCACCGCGGCATACCGGCGGGCGTGCGCGAGCCGGCCGGCCGTGAGACGTGCCAGGAAGTGCACCGTGTCGGTCTCGTCCGCGGTGAAACTGCCGCCTGCGCGCAGGGCCAGCAGTGCGCCGTAGCGGCGGCCGTCCGCGCGGAGCGGCACCGACAGCGCCCCGGCCGAGCGGCCGCCGGGCAGGGTGGCCGTCGCGGTGACGGGATGTCCCTCGGTCAGCGCCCGGACCGGGAGTGACCCACTGTCAGGCCGCTCCGGGTCCTCGTCGGGGAACCGTGCTTCCAGCACCTTGACCAGGCCTGCCGTCGCCACGCGGCGCAGCGCTGCCGGGGAGCGGGAGCGCGCCCCGGTGCCCTCCTCGTCGAGCAGGTCCACCGCGGCGGCGTCGCACAGGTGCCGGCACAGGATCCGGGACAGCTCGGCGCAGGTGGTCTGCTCGTCCAGGGTGGTGCCGATGCGTTCGGCGGCTTCTTCCACCGTGCGCAGACGGGCGGTCAGGTGCGCGGGGCCGGCGTCCCGGTTCCGGTCCGGGCCATCCTCGTTCGACAAGGCACCTCCAGAGCGCCGCGGCCCGCCCGCTGCGCGCCCCGGCCATGATCTGCCGGGCCGGCCCGGGGCGGCCGCACGGCCCGCCGCGGCCACGGTGCCGGTCCTCCGTGCGGCCGAGGCTCCCCGCGGCTCGCCGGGCACCGGGAGCCACGGCGGCACCGCGGCGGTCGTCGGACCACGGCGGTCGTCGGACACGGCGGTCGTCGGACACGGCGGTCGTCGGACCACGCCAGTCGTCGGACCGCGCCAGTCGTCAGGAAAGGACGCCCATGCCCAGCAGGCCGAAGAGGAGCGCGCCGACGAGGATCCGGTAGATCACGAAGGAGTTGAAGGAGTGCTTGGCCACGAACTTCAGCAGCCAGGAGATGGAGGCATAGGCCACGGCGAAGGAGACGACGGTGCCGATGGCCAGCGGCGCGACGGCGGCGCCGGTGCCGATGGCGTCCTTCAGCTCGTAGATGCCGGCTCCGGTGAGGGCCGGGATGCCGAGGAAGAAGGAGAGACGGGTGGCCGCCACCCGCTCCAGGTCGAGGATGAGGGCGGTGGACATCGTCGCGCCGGAGCGGGAGAAGCCCGGGAAGAGGAGGGCGAGGATCTGGGAGCAGCCGACCCACATGGCGTCCTTGAGCGAGGTGTCGTCCTCACCGCGCTTGTGGCGGCCCATCTGGTCCGCCGCCCACATCACCCCGCTGCCGAGGATCAGCGACCCGGCCACCACCCACAGGGAGGCGAGCGGGCCTTCGATCAGGGGCTTGGCGGCCAGGCCGACGACGACGATGGGGATGGTGGCGTAGATCACCCACCAGGCGAACTTGTAGTCGTGGTGGTAGCGCTCCTCCTTATTGCGCAGCCCGCGGAACCACGCACCCACGATACGCACGATGTCCTTGAAGAAGTAGACGAGCGCCGCGGCGATCGCGCCGACCTGGATGACCGCGGAGAAGGCGACGACGGCCTTGTCGTTGACGGGGATGCCCATCAGACCTTCGGTGATCTTGAGGTGGCCGGTGGAGGAGACCGGAAGGAATTCCGTCACCCCCTCGACGGCTCCGAGGACGACGGCTTGGCCGATGCTGATCGCGCTCATGGGATCCAATTCTGGAGAGGGGGGACGGGGCGGGCATGCGGCGCGGGTGCGCCGTGGTGCGGTGGGCGTGGGGTCGTGCGGCCGGGCGCGCGGCGGGGACGAGGGGGCATCGGCACCCTCGCCGGTGCGCTCGGTTCGGCCCGGGCGGGTCCCGCGGATACCTCCGGTGTCACCGCGACACACGTATGCCGCGGCGCACCGGTCGGTGAGGCGACTGTACTGGGGGTCGTGCCCTCGGGCCGAAGCGAAGGGCGCGGCGGGCCGGCTCGGGAGCGGCCCGGCAGGCGGGCGGGGCGGTGCGGGCGGCCGGCGAACGGGGCCGGTGCGGGCCGGGCCGGCTCGAAGAGGGCCGGTGCGAACGGGACCGGCGCAGAGAAGGCTGGTGCGGGCGGGCCGGTGGGAACGGGAGCAGGAGAGCAACCGCCGTGGTGACGGGCCCGGGTGGCGGATGGCCGCCGGGATTCGGTACGGATGAACGGTGCCCCTGACCGGCGACGTACAGAAGGGCGGGCACCCGGACACCGTGCCATGTCGTCAGCCCCTCCCGTGATGGGTCGGGATGCGTCCCCCGCGCCCCGGTGTCTAGAGTGCCAGATGGTCTACAACACTGTAGACGACCAGGAGGGGGGAACCGCCCCATGGCCGATGCGCAGGCGCAGGCACAGGCGCAGGCACACCGTCGCCCTGCGGGCACGCTTCCCGGCCCGTGGGCGCACCGGGAGGCGAAGGTTCCCACAGCATTGTGGGCCACCGGCCCCCGCCGGCTCACACCAGGAGCGCCACCCGGCACCGGTAGGGTCCTCCACCCGTCCCGCGCCAGCACACATGAGGAGCCAGGATGCCGCTTACCACGATCGTCACAGTGATCGCCCCCACCACCACGGCGAGAAGGGCCCGACGGCCGACCGACCGCTGGGAGGCCGTGTCGTGACCCCTCCCTCCCACTCCTCCGCCGCCTCCGCCTCCACCCTGCAGGACGACGATCAGCCGGCCTCCGCCGAGCGGACCGCCGTCCCCACCCGCTCTCCCGCCCGCCCCCGTGCCGGCGCCCCGGGCATCACCCCGGACGAGTCGGCGCCACCACCCCCGGCCAAGCACCGCGACGCGTTCTTCGACAACGCCAAATACCTGGCGATCGTGCTGGTGGCACTGGGCCACGCCTGGGAACCGCTGTATGCGGGCAGCCGGAGCGCGGCCGCGCTCTATATCTTCGTCTACGCGTTCCACATGCCCGCCTTCACTGTCATATCCGGGTACTTCTCCCGCAGTTTCGAGATGCGGCGGAACCAGCTGCAGCGGCTGGTCACCGGCGTCGCCGTCCCGTACATCGTTTTCCAGACGGCCTACTCGGCGTTCCGGTACTGGGCCGGCGACGTGCCGAGCTTCTCGGTCGACCTGACGGACCCCTGGTTCCTCACCTGGTTCCTGGTCGCCCTGTTCCTCTGGCGGCTCACCGCCCCGCTGTGGCGGATCGTCCGGTGGCCGGTGCCCCTGGCCCTGGCGATCGCCCTGGCAGCCTCGGTTTCCCCGGATCTCGGCAGCGGCCTGGACCTGCAGCGGGTCCTGCAGTTCCTGCCGTTCTTCGTCCTGGGCATGTGCCTGAAGCCGGAACACTTCCAGCTCGTGCGCCGCCGGGCGGCGCGGAGGGCCGCCGTGCCCGTTCTCGTGGCCGCACTGGCCTTCGCCTACTGGGCCGTGCCGCGCATGAACGACGCATGGTTCTACCACACCGACAGCGCACAGCATCTGGGCGTGCCGTGGTGGTGCGGGGTCCTGATGCAACTGGCCATGTTCGGCTGCTCAATGGTCCTCACGGCCTGCTTCCTGGCCTGGGTGCCCGGCCGCCGGATGTGGTGCACCGTACTGGGCGCCGGCACGCTCTACGGCTACCTGCTGCACGGCTTCCTGGCCAAGGCCTCCCGCTGGTGGGACTGGTACGACGCCGACTGGGTCCACACCCCGTGGGGCGCCATCACCATCACACTCCTCGCCGGGGTGATCGTGACGCTGCTGTGCACCCCGCCGGTCCAGCGCGCCCTGCGCTTCGTCATGGAGCCGAAGATGACGTGGGCCTTCAGGAAGGAGCCCCCGCTCGGCGCCCGGCAGGGCCGTACGACCTGACGGGGGCCGTACAACCTGACGGGGGATGAGGGGCGGGGCGGCGCTCAGCTGGGCTTACGAGCGGTGGACGCCTCCTGCCGGTTCACCTCAGGCCCCCGGCGCACCCGTAGTGGCGGTGGCCGGGGGCGTGGGCCGGGGGCGGCAGAAGTGGCCGGGGCTCCAGTGCCCCCCACGGCCCCCGACCGCCCCCGTGGCCCCGATGGCCCCCATGGCCCCGGCGGATAGCATCAGTACTGTTGGCGTAGCTCATACGTGCGGTGGTGGCTCACCTCGGGCCGACCGAATGCTGATGTGACGTGATCGGAAGTGCCTGCCAGATGGCCAGCAGCCCCATGAGCCCAGGCCACCCGGATCCAGCAGAGGCGCCGGCCATGGAACCAGCCGCGGCGGCATCGCCACCCCCGACCGGGATCAGCCTGCGCCAGCTGCTGATGTCGCTGGGTGAGCCCCTGGTGGAGCTGCAGGCCGCGCCCGCCGGGCTGGACGTCGAAATCCGCAGCGTCGCGCTGCTGGACCCCGAGGATCCGCCGATCACCCACCCCGGCGAGCTGGTGCTCGCCATAGGCGCCCGCGGCCGCGCCGCCTTCCCCGCGCTGCGGGCCGGCGGGCGTGACGGCGCCGCTGCCGTCGCGGTCAAGCTGGACACTCCCGGACAGGCCGCGGCGCTCAGCGCGACCGCCGTCGAGGCGGGCATCGCGCTGCTGTCCGTCCGGAGTGAGGCGCGCTGGGAGCAGGTGGACGCGCTGGCCCGCGCGGCATTGGAGAGTGTGCCGCAGGGACGCCCCGGCGAGGGCCCCGAGGAAGGCGACCTCTTCTCGCTCGCCCAGACCACCGCCGTCCTGACCGGCGGCATCGTCAGCATCGAGGACACCGCCAACCGCGTGCTGGCCTACTCCCGCTCCACCGACTCCGACGAGGTCGACGACCTGCGGCGGCTGTCCATCCTGGGCTGGCAGGGTCCGGAGGCGTATCTGGCGCGGCTGCGGAAGTGGGGCGTCTTCCAGCGGCTGCGCGCCTCCGACGAGGTGATCTGCATCGACAGCCACCCCGAGCTGGGGATTCGCCGGCGACTCGCGGTGGCCATCCGGTCCGGGGAGCGGCAGCTGGGCACCATCTGGGTGCAGGAGGGCTCGGTGCCGCTGACCGAGCACTCGGACCAGGCGCTGCTGGGTGCGGCCCGGGTCGCCGCGCTCCACCTCGTACGCCGCCGCCGGGAGCTCTCCGCGGACCTGACGCTGACCCGGACACTGGCGGCCGGGCTGCTGGAGGGCAGCACCGGGCCCCAGCCGCTGGCGAGCCACCTGGCCCTGGACGCGGCCCGCCCGGCCGCCGTCCTGGGCTTCTCGTACGGGACCGCCGAGGCCGCCCCGCCGGAGCTGACCCGCTCCGAGGTCAGCAACCTGATCTCGGTACACACCGCGGCCCGGCACCGCAGCGCCCTGGTCACCCAGGTCGATGGGCGGATTTATGTGCTGCTGCCGCAGCTGCCGCGCAGCATCGACACCGGCACGCTGCGCGGCTGGGGGCAGGCGATCACCGAGGCCGCAGGCCGGCATCTGGGCATACCGCTGCGCGGTTCCATCGGCTGCATCGTGCCGGGGCTCGGCGAGGTTCCCGAATCACGGCGGGAGGCGGACCGGATCCTCGACGCCATGGTGAGCGCCGGCGTCGCCACCACGGTCGCCGCGCTGCCGGACATCCAGGCCGAGGTGCTGGTCAGCGAGGTGCTGACGCTGCTCTCCGTGCACCCGGAGATGCGCGACCCCCGGCTGACCGCCCTGGTCACTCACGACAGCCGGAGCCAGGGGCAGTTGGCCGAGTCGGTCCTCGCTTTTCTGAACGCCTTCGGTGACGTACGGGCCGCCGCCACCGAGCTGCATGTGCACCCCAACACGTTGCGCTACCGGATCCGCCGCGCCGAGGAGTTGACCGGCCTCGACCTCAGCCGTCCGGATCAGCGACTGCTGGCGATGCTCCAGCTGCGACTGCCGCCCGCTCCCTGAGCGCGAGCAGGACGGCAGAGTCGCGGTCGGCCCGCCCCTCTCCCCGCCGGGGCCCGCTGTGCCCGCTCGCCACCCTCACCGCCTGCGAGGTAAGCGCCCCGCCCGCCCCCAGATCGCACAGACCGCCCTTAGTCCACAATTCTCCTAAACTGGGCGATATTGCTCCATTGAGCTGACAGGCTGGCGATGATGACCTCGGAGAATGCCGTGCCGGGCGGGTCGGGCCGCGCGTGGGACATGGCGAAGGCGGCCACGGCCGAACTGGACCGACAGGGGCGGGTCATCGCGTGGACCCGGGCGGCGGAGCGGCTGCTCGGCTATCCCTCCGAGGAGATCCTGCACCGTCCCGCGGCGGAGCTGCTGGCGATACCCGGCGACGAGGCGCGGGTGGCCGCCGTGGCCCGGTGGTGCCGTTCGGGGGACGGCTGGGGCGGGTCGGTCGCGGCCCGTCACCGGGACGGCCGGGATCTGCAGCTGGCAGTGCAGGTCACACCGCTTCTCGACCGCACCGGCCAGGAACGGTGGTCCGTTCTCGCACTGGAGGAGTGGCGGGTGCCGGGCGGCGGTGTGAACCAGTTGATGCTCGAACCGTTCCTGGCGCATGCGCCGGTCGGCATGGCGGTGCTGGACACCGGTCTGCGGTACGTCTGGGTCAACGAGGTGCTGGAGCGCCTGATCCCGCTCGACCGGCGGCTGGGAAAACGGGTGGCGGAGGTGCTGCCGAAGCTGGAGGCCGAGGCGTTCGAGGAGCGGATGCGACGGGTCCTGAAGACCGGGGCGCCGGTGATGGACTATGAATTCCGCAGCCCCACGTACGCGGACCCCCACCAGGAGCGCGCCTACTCGGCGTCGTTCTTCGGGCTGGAGGATCCCCAGGGCCGGCGCATCGGCCTGTGGTACATGGTCATCGACGTCACCGAACGCTGGCGGGCGCAGGAACGCCTGGCGCTGCTGAACGACGCCAGTGTGCGGATCGGCAGCACGCTGGATGTCACCCGGACCGCACAGGAACTGGCCGATGTCGCCGTGCCGGCGCTCGCCGATTTCGTCGCCGTCGACCTGCTGGATTCGGTCCTGCGGGGTGCCGAGCCGGTTCCCGGGCCGGTCGACAACACCCCCACCATGCGCCGCTCCGGCCAGCAGTCGGTGCACGAGGGCTGCCCGGAGGCCGGGCTGGCCGTGGGGGAAGCCGTCCAGCGTTCCCCCACGTCGCCCATCGCCCGCTGTCTGCTCAAGGGCGAATCCCTCGTGGAGCCGGTACTGGACTTCGCCACCAGCTCCTGGGTCACCGAGGACCCGGTACGGGCCGCGGTGATCCGCGCCTTCGGATTCCGCTCGGTGATGGTGGCGCCGGTCCAGGCCCGGGGCATCACCCTGGGCGCGGCGACGTTCTTCCGCTCCCGCCGTCTGGGTCCCTTCGTGGCGGACGACGTCCGGCTCGCCGAAGAGTTGGTGGCCCGGGCTGCGGTGTGTGTCGACAATGCCCGCCGCTTCACCCGCGAGCGCGCCGCGGCCCGGGTGATGCAGCAGAATCTGCTGCCGCACGAACTGACCGGCGGATCCGCCCTGGAGGTGGCGTCGTGGTACTTCCCCGCGGACGCGCCGAGCGGAGTGGGGGGCGACTGGTTCGATGTGATTCCGCTGTCCGGGGCGCGGGTCGCCCTGGTGGTCGGGGATGTGGTCGGGCACGGCATCAACGCCGCGGCCACGATGGGGCGGCTGCGTACCGCCGTACGCACCCTGGCCAACCTGGACCTGCCGCCCGATGAACTGCTGGCCCGGCTGGACGACCTGGTCATCGGCCTGGTGAAGACGCAGGGCACCGACCCGGCGGCGGACGCCGGGAACCCGAGCGTGGCCTCGACGTTCATGGGGGCCACCTGTCTGTACGCCGTGTACGACCCGGTCAGCAGGCGGTGCAGCATGGCGCGCGCCAGCCATCTACCGCCGTTGTTCGTCGGCCCTGACGGCGCTGTGGACTGCCCCGAACTGCCCGCGGGACCGCCGCTCGGCCTCGGGACGCTGCCCTTCGAGTCCGTCGACCTGGAGCTGGCCGAGGGCAGTCTGATCGCGCTCTACACCAACGGACTGATCGAGACCTGCGACCGGGACATCGGCGTCGGGCTGTCCCGGCTGAGCAACGCCCTCGCGGTGCCCGGGCGGACGCTGAAGGACATCGGCGGACATGTCATCAAGGCGCTGATGACCGGACCGCCGTCCGATGACGCCGCGCTGCTGCTCGCCCGGACCCACGCCCTCGACGCGCACCAGGTCGCCTCCTGGGACCTGCCCACCGACCCGGCCGTGGTCGGCACCGCCCGTGTGCTCGCCGGGCGGCAGCTGTCCGAGTGGGGCATGGACGAGTTGCAGTTCACCACGGAGCTGATCGTCAGCGAACTGGTCACCAACGCCATCCGCCACGGCACCGGACCGATCACGCTGCGCCTGATCCGGCAGGACGCCCTGATCTGCGAGGTCTCCGACGCCAGCAGCACCTCGCCGCGGCTGCGCCATGCCCGGACCACCGACGAGGGCGGGCGCGGGCTGTTCATCGTCGCGCAGGTCACCCGGCGCTGGGGCACCCGCTACACCCCCACCGGCAAGATCATCTGGACCGAGCAGAGCATGCCGTCCGAGGCCGGATCCCCCGCCGGGGAAGACTGAGCCCGGATCACCGGATCACCGGGTCACCGGAGGACCGGGCCGGGCTCAGCGTCAGTGGCGAGCCGGGCCGGGCTCAGTGGCGGGCCGGGCGGGCGCCTCAGGTACGCGAACGGGCCGGGCGTTCAGGAGCGCGACGGGGTCCGGAGCCTCAGGACACGACCGGACGGAGCGCGGCCGGGGTGCCGCGCCTCACCCCGGGCCCGGCACGCTGCGGGCCGGGACTCGTTCGCCCTCGCCGGAGACATGTCCGCAGTCGTCCCCGGCCGCGACGGGCCGGCCGACGAGACCGCGCCCCGGCAGGTCGACGTAGTCGCAGTCGGCATCGGCCACGACGCGTCGGGGCGCGGCGCCGGACGGGCAGGCCGTGAGATGGGCGGACACGAAAGCCGCGCTGGTCCTGGTGATATCGCGGGTCAGCCCGAGGGGCAGCAGCGAGCGGGTCTCCGCGATCGCCTCGTCCTCCCCGGCCCGCAGCACCACCCGGACCTCCGGTGCCACACCGTGGGCGGCGACCGCGACGGCGATGTTGTCGAGCTCATGGGAGCCGACGGCGGCAAGCGCCCGTGCCCGCGCCAGTCCGAGCCGCGCCAGCACCGCACGGTCCTCGCCGTGCGCCAGCACCACGGGTATCCCCATCGACCGGGCGAGACGCAGGTTCGGGGCGGTGGGCTCGCGCTCGACACCGATGACGGGCACCCCCAGCTGCCGCAGTGTCTGGCACAGCCGCAGCCCCACCTGCCCAAGCCCCACCACGATGACGTGACCGGCACGGGGCAGCACCCGCGGCCCCAGGACGCCGACCAGCCGGGGCCCGAACAGCCGGTCGACGATGCCCGCGGTCAGCAGCGCGGTGAACCCCACCGTCACCAGCATCGCCACGGCGGAGATCACCTCGTACACGGGATGGCCGGGATGCGGCGCCGCAGGCCCCACCCCGGCGACGACCCGGGCGGCCTCCAGGAAGGCGGTGCTGGCCGGCTGGTGGAACACGCCGACCAGCCACATCCAGTCCGCGGCCAGTACGGCGACGATCCCCAGCAGCCCGATGAGCAGCAGGCGGGCGTCCGCGTCATGGGGCTGCAACTGCCCCCTCAGCCGCCCGAGCAGCGCGCGCCGCCGGGCGCCCGTGCTCGCCCGCCACGCCGTCTCCACCAGCTGTTCCCCGGGCCGCCTGACCTCCACCGCACGCCGGACCGCCACCGCACCGTGCCCGTCGTCCCATACGGCCAGGGCGTCGGGGTCCACACACAGTCCGGCCAGCGTCGGCGCCAGGAGGTCGGCGGGCGAGACCGGCACACAGTCGCGCAGCAGCAACCTGAGCTGCTGTGCCACGGTGCGGTCGAAAACGGTGACGACGATCCGGACGGTGTCGCAGACGTGGCGTACCGCGAGCGCGTAGCGCAGTGCGGACAGGTCGTCGCCCACGAGGACGGCCACCCCGGCCGGCCGTGCGGCGAGCGCCCGGCGCAAGTCCTGGTCGTCCGGTGCGGCGAGGTGGTCGACCGGGTGTCCGCTCTCCTCCAGGGAGGCGCAGACCCGGCGCGCCAGCGTCGTGGCCCCGATCACCACGGTCCCGGGGGCCCGGCCCGCCGGGCCGGTGGCCGGATTCATCCCGGGCGCTTCGGCCTCGTCTTCGGCCCCGCGCCCCGGACGTTCCGGTGCCGCCCCGTGCTCCGGCGGCTCCCCCGCGGGAGCGTCACCGCGGGGTTCACCTGGCGTTACGTCCCCGGACCCGCTGCCGTCGTCCCCCACTGATGGAGTGGCGGGCACAGCGTGCGGCGGGGCGGTACGGGTCTGTCGGGCGGAGGGAAGGGTGGCCATGGAGTCCCCTTGCTCGTCGGCCGTCGGAAGGTGGCCGAACTCACGCTAGGGCGCCCGCGTCCCGAGGCATCTGTCCTGCTGACCAAGGGTTCACGGGGGACGTTGTCCGGCGGCACCAGCGGTCGCCCCGGCGGCCCGCGCCAGGGCCGGGGAGAGCGGCCGGTGAAGGCCACTCACCACCCATAGCCCCGGAGCGCGCGCCCCTTTTCCGCCAATCTTCATTGGCCTGACGTACAGCTCTCGCAGGGGAATTTGTCCCCTCTCACAAATACGCCGCCGCGCACCGCCACATACGCTTACGCAAATCCCAATCCGGACGTGATGCGGCTCACCTCCCACAAGGAGGGGCCGCGGCGCGGAGGGGCGATCAGCGCTCCCCCACCCGTGCAGGGCATCCGAAGGCAACGGCCCGCTCGTCGCGCCTTCGCTCTACGTCAGGGCCATGATCGCCGCCTGAGGGCACCCCGGCCTTGTCGTACGTCCGGCCACCGAGGCGATCCCAGCAGTCACCACGTGCATGACCCCTCCAACCCTCAATGGATGTCGAAGATGACTACATCTCCCCCCAACCCCGTGGCCGCTCCGCCCGCTCCCCCGGGGCACGGGCAGGACCCGCAGCAGTCAGGCCTGCAGTCGGGCCTCAAGAACCGCCATCTGTCCATGATCGCCGTGGGTGGGGTCATCGGCGCCGGTCTCTTCGTGGGCTCCGCCTCCGGCATCGCGGCCGCCGGACCCGGCATCCTGCTGTCGTACGCCCTGGTCGGCGCGATGGTCGTGTTCGTGATGCGGATGCTCGGCGAGATGGCGGCCGCCAACCCGACCTCCGGTTCCTTCTCCGCCTACGCGGACCGGTCACTCGGCCGCTGGGCCGGCTTCTCCATCGGCTGGCTGTACTGGTTCTTCTGGGTCGTGGTGCTCGCCGTGGAGGCGACCGCCGGCGCGGCCATCCTCACCGGCTGGATGCCCGCCGTCCCGCAGTGGGCCTGGGCGCTGATCGTGATGTTCGTCCTCACCGCCACCAACCTCGCCTCGGTCGCCTCCTTCGGTGAGTTCGAGTTCTGGTTCGCCGGCATCAAGGTCGTCGCCATCGCGGCCTTCATCGTCCTCGGCGGCCTGGCGATATTCGGCGTACTTCCCGGCTCCGACAACGCGGCGACCGGCTTCAGCAACCTCACCTCGCACGGCGGATTCCTTCCGCACGGGCCCAGCGCGATCCTCACCGGCATCCTGATGGTCGTCTTCTCCTTCATGGGCAGCGAGATCGTCACCCTGGCCGCCGGTGAGTCCGAGCACCCGGAGCGCGCGGTCACCAAGGCCACCAAGAGCGTGATCTGGCGGGTCGGCATCTTCTACCTCGGCTCGATCCTCGTGGTCGTCTCCCTGCTGCCGTGGAACGACCCCTCGATCGCCAAGAAGGGCTCCTACGTCGCGGCCCTCGACTCGATCGGCATCCCGCACGCCGGCCAGATCATGAACGTCATCGTGCTGACGGCCGTGCTCTCCTGCCTCAACTCCGGCCTCTACACCGCCTCCCGGATGGCCTTCTCGCTCGGCCAGCGCGGCGACGCCCCGAAGGCCTTCGCCCGGACGAACTCGCGGGGCGTGCCGCAGGCCGCGATCCTCGCCTCCGTCCTCTTCGGCTTCATCGCGGTCGGCTTCAACTACCTGTGGCCGGACACCGTCTTCCAGTTCCTGCTGAACTCCTCGGGCGCGGTCGCGCTCTTCGTCTGGCTGGTCATCTGCTTCTCGCAGCTGCGGATGCGCGGGATCATCCTGCGCGAGAACCCCGAGAAGCTGGTCGTCCGGATGTGGCTGTTCCCGTACCTGACCTGGGCGACGATCGCGATGATCTCGTTCGTGCTGGTCTACATGCTCACCGACGACAGCGAGGGCGGCGGCCGCATCCAGGTGCTGCTGTCGGTGCTCCTCGCCGTGCTGGTGGTCGGGGTTTCCCTGGTCCGCGACCGGCTCGGCGGCCGGGCCGCCGAGAAGGCAGCCGTCACCTCCCGCTAGCCACAAGGTGGCCGGACGGCCACCGAATCCCGTGCCGTACGGTCGGCGGGTGCCCCGCACCCGCCGACCGTACGGCGCAGCAGTGCCACTACCCTTCTGGCCACGCACCTTTCCTCTCCGCCTACGAGCCCACGACCGGAAGGCCGCCGAAAAACCATGCCCGCGTTCAGACGCCGCAAAGGCAGCCTTCCCCGCCTCGTCCCCGAGCTCGACGATGTGACCCTGGGGAAGGTCCGGCGACGCGTCGAAACCTGCTGGTCCCGCGGTTCTCTGGACACCGCCGTCATGGCGCTGATGGCGGATGCGATCAACGACGCCGGCGAGGACTGGGACCGCAAGGCCCACCGCCTGGGGGTGCTCGCCGGGTCAGCCGGGCGGTCACTGCCCGGCATCTGGCGCCAGCACAGCCCGAAGGACCATGGCGCGCTGCTGCTCCACGCCTGGTCGGACCTGCTCCACGCCCGGCAGCAGGACTCCTCCGTCGATCTGGACGCCACCCGCGAGACCTGCCGGCTCGCCGCCGAGCTGCTGCCCGCCGATCCGACCCCGTGGACACTTCAGCTGGCCACGCTCCGCGTGGAGCGGCGCCCCTCCACGGAGCTGGCAGCGATCTGGCGCGAGATCAAGGCCCGCGATCCCTGGAACCGCGAGGCGCATCTGCAGGCCCTGGGCTACCTCTCGCCGGACGAGTGCGGCTCCAGCGCCCTGGTGCTGGACCTGCTCGACGGTGTCCGCTCCCTGATGCCGACCGATGCCCCCGCCACCGGTCTGGAACTCACCTCGCTGGTCATCAGCCACCAGCGAGCGGTCGCCGAGGGCGGCATGACGGCTCTGGGCGCCGGAGAGATCTGGCGGCGCCCCGATGCCGCCCGGGCCCTCGACCAGGCCGCGCACTACTGGCCGGGCCCGGGGTTCCTCCGGCACGCGACGGCCCTGGCCGACCTCAACCTGCTGGCCTACGCCCTGATCAAAGCCGGCCGGACGGCCGAGGCCGGGACCGCGCTGCGCGCCACCGGAGGGGTGGCGACCGTCTGGCCGTGGAGCATGGACGGTGACGCGCTGGAGCGGTATGCGCACTTCCACGGCCGCTACGCGAGCGGTGACCCCGACGGCGGTTCCGCGGGGCGCGCCCCGTCCTGGCGTCGGTGACGCTCCGGACCACCGGCGCCCCGAGCGCGCGCCGGGCGTCGCCCTTCCACCCCTGATCCAGCAGGCCTGCCCCGGCCGAGGAGCGCCGCCAGCCGGTGCATCATCCGGCGGAGCAGGCCCTTCCGGGCCGGGGACGAGGACAGGGCCGCGGTGACGGCGGACGGAGGTTCGGCGGACCGCGGCTCGGCGCCCGACGGCTCGGTGGGCGGCTCGGCCGATGGCTCGGCAGGCAGCCCGGCAGGCAGCCCGGCGGGCGGTTCAGCCGGCTGAGGCACCGCGGTGGCCGGCTGCTGCGTCGCGGCATGGTCGGCGGGGGTGGGCGCGGGTACGGGCTTGGTGCGTCGGGCCTCGGCGCGGACGAGCGCGCCGAGAGCGGCATAGACATCGAAAGGCATGCCAAGTCTCCTGCGGTGGAAGTGCCGGGTACGGAGGACGGCAGACCGCGATCGCCCCATGGCCCCGTGACGGGGTGGGGTGGGTGATGCGGCCGGGCCGGCTCAGCAGCGCAGGACGGACACGCGAGGTGGCGAGGCGGTGACAGCGGCCGTGACGGCGGCCCCGGAAGCGGCGTCCTTCGACGCGGTGAGGTTCTGTGCGACGGGAGAGTCCCCGAGCGCCTTGCCACCGGCCCCGGTGGGGACCTGATGGCGCAGATGACAGGCCGAGGCGTCGCACAGGCGGCGGACACCGCTGCCCGGATGTTTTCCGCCGCCGGTGGACGCCGGCAGCGGCCCCGCCGTGACGCAGGTCCGGACGGCCGGGCCCGGCACCGCAGGCGCCGGCACGGCGGGGGCGCCGGCGTGCAAAGGGCAGCCGTGAGCGTCCGAGGCCGGTCCATGGGAGCAGCCGGTGGTGAGTGCGGCGTGCAGTAACGCCAGCAGCGCGACGAACAGCAGCACGCGCCAGCCACCGGTTGCCGCACAGCGGCCGGTGCCGACGGTGTCGCGCATGCGCCTCTCCCACCCTTCTTCGAGGAGGGGATCCCCGGGAAGCGGGAGGGACACTCGCGATACGCCGCAAGAGACCACAAAACCACTCGATCCGGCTATGTCATCGCACACGCGGACTTCGCACACCAGGCCCTCTGGCGAGCGGCCCGCTCCGGACGGTTCCGGACCCACCCCGGTGACGCCGCACGGCACGGACCCCGGGACACCGCCGTGCCGCGGGCCCCGGCGGCGTCCCTGCCCCCGCCGTGCCGCGGAGCCCGGCCGTGCCCCTGCCCTGTTGGGCCGCGGGCCCCGGCGACGCACCGTTTGTCCGCCTCTGCGGTGGGCGCCATTCTGGGGACATGGCCCCCGTTGCAGGCCCGGACACGGTGTCCGGCTGGGCCGTCCGGCGTCCCGGCCCGATGGCCTCCGGGCCACTGACCCCCGTCCGCCGTCCGGCTCCCGAGCCGGGCCCCGGGGACCTGCTGCTCGGCGTGGAGGCCTGCGGGGTGTGCCGTACGGATCTGCATCTGGCGGAGGGCGATCTGTCCCCGCACCGCCCGTCGACCATCCCCGGCCATGAGATCGTCGGCCGGGTGGTCGCCACCGGCGAGGCGGTGACGGCGTTCCGCGCCGGTGACCGGGCGGGCGGTGCCTGGCTGCGCGGCACCTGCGGTGTCTGCCGGTACTGCCGCGCGGGCCACGAGAACCTCTGCCCGGCCTCCCGGTACACCGGCTGGGACGCGGACGGCGGTTTCGCCGATACCGCTCTCGTCCCCGCGGATTTCGCCTATCCGCTCCCGGACGGCGAGGACGCCGCGCACCTGGCACCGCTGTTGTGCGCCGGGATCATCGGGTATCGCGCGCTCCGCCGCAGCGCACTGCCCTCCGGCGGCCGGCTCGGCATCTACGGCTTCGGCGCCTCGGCACATCTGGCGGCGCAGGTAGCCCTGGCCGAAGGCGCGACCGTCCACGTACTGACCCGGTCCGCACAGGCCCGTGAACTCGCCCTCGATCTGGGCGCATCCTCAGCCGGCGACGCCTACGACCACCCTCCCGAGCCGCTGGATTCGGCGATCCTCTTCGCACCGGTGGGCGATCTGGTGCCGGTGGCGCTGGCGGCACTCGACCGGGCGGGCACCCTCGCCGTGGCCGGCATCCATCTCACCGACATCCCTCCGCTCCACTATCAGCAGCACCTCTTCAACGAGCGGAATCTGCGCAGCGTGACCGCCAACACCCGGCAGGACGGCCGCGAGTTCCTGGCGACCGCGGCGAGGATCGGCATCCGGGTCACCGTCAGCACCTACCCACTGAGCCGTGCCCCACAGGCACTCACGGACCTGGCCGCCGACCGGGTGCAGGGGGCCGCGGTGTTGACGCCTTGACTTCCCCGACGCCTTGACTTCCCTGACGCTTTGACTTCCCCGACGCCCGAATTCCCTGACGCCCCGGCACCGTTCTCCGGAATGTTCTCCTACCCGCCCGGTCCGGCGGGCCGTTCACGGGTTGATCCGCCGGGCGGCGGCCCCCCCCCCGGCGGAGCGTCGCCCGCCCCGCTGCCGTGGCGCAACCTGCCCGCCACACACCGTGACCACCGCTCCGACTAGCTGCCCCCTCCCGGTGTGCCGCACCATGGAGAGGAGGCCGTGAATGACGACATATCCGGTGAAACGGTGGCGGGGTGAACGCTCCGGCTCCGGAGGGCGGATACGGCGACCGTGGCGTACGACAACGGCTTCCGGCATACGGAGGCGGTACAGGAAGTGACCGCACGGGTCCTCGGGGCTACCGGGGCTGAGCTGACCGCGGTCTATGTGCCCGCCGAGGGGAGCGGCGCTCTTCAGCTGGCCGAGATGGTCGGCGGCACCGGCGCCCCCTACGGACTGCCGGCGAGCTTCCCGCTGTCCGGCAATTCCCCGGTCGCGGCAGCCTTCCGCACCGGCCTTCCCCTGTGGCTGAGCCCGGCGGAGCTCGCGCAGTACGGCGTCACCACTCCCCCGGGCAGCCCGGGTGCGGAGCCCTGGGACGGCGCCGGGGCACTGCCGTCCGATGTCTCCCTGGGCGTGCTGCCGCTGGGCGGGGACGCCAAACGGCTGGGGTGCCTGGTCGTCATGGACAAGGCACCGGACGCCTTCGACGCCGACCGCCGCCATCTGCTGGAACTCCATGCCGACCAGGTGTCCGCGGGGCTGGAGGCCGTCGCGGCCCGGGTGATGGCCCGCACGGAGCGGCGGTCGCTGCTGGGACCGGGGCTGGACACCCTCCGGGGCGGCGCCTTCACGCTGATGCTGAGCACCGGGCGGATCGACGCGGACGGCCAGGTACTGGAGCTGTTCGGGATCGCTCCGGAGCAGTTCGACCGGCGGGTGGAGACGCTGTTGGAGTGCACCGCGCCGGACGACGTTCCCGCGCTGATGTCGATGGTGGAGCCGGGTCGGCTGCCCTCCCCCGCCCAGCAGCTGTCGATCCGCATCCGCCGGCCCAACGGCGAACTCCGCTGGCTGAGTCTGCGCTGCCGGGTGCTGGTCGACGCCGCCGGCGCCCCGGAGCGCATGCTGGGCGTGGTCGCCGACGCCTCCTATCTGCGCCCCAGTGCGGACGAGGTCTCCATCGTGCAGCGGCTGTCCGCCGCGCTGGCCGGCGCCACGACCATCCGTGACGTCAGCCGGGTGGTGGTCGCCGCCCTGCGGACGCCGCTGGGCGCCGACCGGGTGGCGGTGGCCGAGCTGGAGGCCGACCGGTTCGTGGTGTCCGTCCTCGACCCGCCGGAACCCGGCGCCTGGCCCGCGGTGTGGCGGTCCGAGTGGAGATCCGAGTGGCCCGATGCGTCGTGCCATGCGATGCCCACGCTGGAGAGCGTGATACGGAGCGGCCATGTGGCCCTGTGGCCTCCGGGGGCCGCTCTCGAACCCGACCTGGCGGGCATCGGGCCCGGCGGTCTCGCCGTCCTGCCGCTGCCGGCCGGCGGCCGGATCGTCGGAGTGTGCCTGGTCGGCTGGGAGGAGGAGCACCCGTTCGGGCCGGAGGAACGGTCCCTGCTGACGGCGACCGCGGGTCTGGTGGGCCAGGCCCTCGTCCGCGCCCATGCGCTGGACGCCGGGCATGAGCTCGCCACGATGCTCCAGCGCAGTCTGCTGCCCCGCAAGCTGCCGTCGCTGCCCGGCGGGGTGGCCGTCGCCCGCTATCTGCCCGCCACCATGGGCCTGGAGGTGGGCGGCGACTGGTACGACGTCATCCCGCTGTCCGACGGCCGGATCGCGCTCGTCATCGGTGATGTGGAGGGCCACAGCGCCGGCGCCGCCACGATCATGGGCCAGATGCGCACCGCGATCCGGGCCTACGCGGTCGAGGGGCACCCGCCCGATGTGGTGGTCTCCCATGCCAACCGGCTGCTCCTCGGTATGGAGACCGATCTCTTCGCGACCTGCTGTTACGTGGACCTGGACATGGAGGAGGGCATCGCCTGGTTCGTCCGGGCCGGGCATCTGCCGCCGTTGCTGCGGTACCCCGACGGCAGCACCGAGGAGCTGTCGGTCGAGGGCGGTCCACCGCTGGGAGTGGCCGCCGAGGGGGAGTTCCCGCTGACCGAGGTGGGCCTGGCCCCCGGCACCGTGCTCGTCCTGCTCACGGACGGCCTGGCCGAATCGGCCACGCTGCCCCTGGACGACGGCATCCGCCGGGTGCGCGAGCTGCTTGCCACGGCCGACCCGGCCGACGCCGGGCAGCTCGCCGACCAGCTGCTCGGCGAGACGAAGCGGCGCGACGACGATGTGGCGGTGCTGGTGCTGCGCTACGACGGCATGCGCGTCCGGCCGACCCGGGCGCACTGGACGGTGTGGCGGCTCCCCGACGCGGTCATGCACGCCCGCCGCTTCACCGCCCGCACCCTGCGTTCCTGGCAGGTGAGCGAGGAGCTGGACGTGGCCCAGCTGGTGGTGTCGGAACTGGTCACCAACGCCATCGCCCATACGCAGGGCGAGGTGCGGCTGGATCTGACCCTGGCCGGGGACCGGCTGCGGATCGCGGTGAACGACGCTTCGCCCCGGGCGCCCGTCAAGCCGGCGACCGTGGACTGGGAGTCGACCGGCGGCCGCGGGCTGCTGCTCGTCGAGGCGATGTCGGCGTCCTGGGGGTCGGTGCCGCTGAGCGGCGGCAAGCAGGTGTGGAGCGAGATCACCCTGCAGCCGGGCGAACAGCTCGGCGCCGAGGGGGCGCCGGCCGGCGCGGACGGCCGGCGGGAGGGGAAGGAGGTTCCCTGAGGTGCGTGCTCGTCTGCGGGGAGCTGCCGCCGTCCTGGCCGGGCTGTGTCTGCTGGCCGGGCCGGCCGCCTGCGGCAAGGCCGGCGGGGTGCACGAGCCGGGCGGGCCCGCCTCCGGTGGCGCCCTGAAGATCGGTGTGCTGCTCCCGGACAACACCTCACGCCTCTACCACTTCGACAAGCCGCTGATCGAGAAGAAGATCCATCAGCTCTGCCCCGCATGCACGGTGGAGGTCGTCAGCGCCGAGCATGACGTGGCCACCCAGCAGCAGCAGATGGACGCGATGATCACCAAGCGGGTCCGGGTGCTGATCCTGGACGCCGTCGACTCCAAGTCGCTGCGCGCGCCGGTCGAGAGCGCGCGGGCGGCGGGAATCCCGGTCGTCTCCTACGACCGCCTCGTGGAGGGACCGGTCTCGGCGTATGTCTCCTTCAACGGCAAGAGGGTCGGCGAGCTGCAGGGCGAGGCGCTTCTCCAGGCACTCGGCGAGAAGGCACGCGGCGACCGGATCGTCATGATGAACGGCGATTCGACGGACCCCAACTCCGCCTGGTTCCGGCAGGGCGCGCTCGACGTGCTCCGGGGCAAGGTGAAGATCGAGAAGGCCTACGAGACCGCCGGGTGGCGCCCGGAGAACGCCAACAGCAATATGTCCGCCGCCATTTCGGCGCTCGGCGCCGGGAACATCGACGGTGTCTACTCCGCCAATGACGGGCTGGCGGCCGGCGTCATCTCCGCCCTGCAGGCCGCGAAGATCTCGCCGTTGCCGCCCGTCACCGGCCAGGACGCCGAACTCGCCGCCATCCAGCGCATCGTCACCGGCGATCAGTACATGACCGTCTACAAGCCCTTCGGGCCCGAGGCCGGCACCGCCGCCGCCATGGCCGTCGCGCTGGGCCGCGGCAAGAAGCTCGACGGCATCACGACGCACACGGTCAACAGCCCCACCACCCATGGCATCCCGGCGGTGCTGCTCACCCCGGTCTCCGTGACCGTGCACCGCATCAAGGACACCGTGGTCAAGGACGGCATGTACACGATCGAGCAGATCTGCACCCCCAAGTTCGCGTCCGCCTGCCGGCAGGCGGGACTCACCAGGTAAGGCAGGTATCTCCATGGAGCCCGGCCCAGCCCTCCGACGACCGGTACCGGCGCCGCCCCTGCTGGCGCTGCGCGGCATCTCCAAGCGGTACGGCGCCGTGCAGGCCCTGACGGATGTCGAACTGGAGGTCCGCGCCGGCCAGGTCGTCGCGCTCGTGGGCGACAACGGCGCCGGCAAGTCCACGCTGATCAGGGTGGTCGCCGGGGTCGATCCCGCCGATGAGGGCGTGATCGAGTGGGACGGCCGGCCCGTCCAGATCACCCGCCCCCACGAGGCCCAGGACCTGGGCATCGCCACCGTCTACCAGGACCTCGCGCTGTGCGACAACCTCGACGTGGTCGGCAATCTCTTCCTGGGCCGCGAGATCCACCGGGCCGGTGTGCTGGACGAGGTGGAGATGGAGCGCCTCACCCTGGACCTGCTCGACATGCTGGCCATCCGGATGCCCGACGTACGCCTCCCGGTCGCCTCGCTCTCCGGCGGCCAACGCCAGACCGTCGCGATCTCCCGCTCGCTGCTCGGCGAGCCCCGGCTCGTGCTCCTCGACGAACCCACCGCGGCCCTGGGCATCGAACAGACCGCCCAGCTCCTCGACCTCGTCGACCAGCTCCGCGAACGCGGGCTGGGGGTGCTCCTGATCAGCCACAACATGGGGGACATCAAGGCGGTCGCGGACTGGGTCGCCGTGCTGCGGCTCGGCCGGAACAACGGGTTCTTCGATGTGACGACCACGTCCCACGAACAGATCATCTCCTCGATCACCGGGGCCACGGACAACGCCGTGACCCGCCGCAGGACACCCGGGTGGGAGGTGCAGCCGTGAGCAGGACCTGGGCCCTGCGCAAGCAGCGGCCGTCCGGCGGGCAGGGCGCCGCCGGCGGGGCGGTGACCCCTGCCGACCGGCGCCGCCTCGCGCCCGATTTCGGGGCACAGAACCCCCTCGACGTGCTCCGGCGGAGGTTCCACAGCGGCGAGCTCGGCTCGGTGCCGGTGGCCCTCGGCCTGATCGTGGTGTGGATCATCTTCGAGAGCCTGAACGAGAACTTCCTCTCGCCGCGCAACCTGTCCAATCTGACCGTGGACATCGTCGGCACCGGCATGATCGCCGTCGGTGTGGTCTTCGTTCTGCTGCTCGGCGAGATCGACCTCTCGGTGGGGTCGGTGAGCGGCCTCGCGGCGGCCGCCTTCGCGGTGCTGACCGTGAACCATGGCGTACCGGAGGGGCTTGCGTTGCTGGTCGCGGTGCTCGGGGGCACGGTGATCGGAGCCGTTCAGGGGTTCTTCTTCGCCAAGGTCGGGGTGCCGGCGTTCGTGGTCACCCTTGCGGGCCTGCTGGGCTGGAACGGCCTGATGCTCTACGTCCTGGGCTCCAACGGCACGATCAACATCGACGACAAGGGCCTGCTCGCGATGCTGACCAGCTATTACTTCAACAATGTGGCCGCGGCGTACGGCCTGGCAGTGCTCGGCACCGCCGCCTACTTCCTGGTGTCCTACCGTGACGTGCGGCGGCGCAGGGCCGCCGGGGTGCCCGCCCGGCCGCTGAGCGAGATCCTGCTGCGCACCGGAGTGCTGGCGGTGATCTCGCTGGCCGCGGCCGTGGTCCTCAACCAGTTCCTGGGGCTTCCGCTGGCGCTGCTGATCTTCCTCGTCGTGCTCGTCGGCCTCGACTGCGTGCTCCGCCGCACGCGCTACGGACGCATGATCTTCGCCCTCGGCGGCAGCGTCGAGGCCGCCCGCCGCACCGGCCTCAATGTAGACCTGGTCCGTATCTCGGTCTTCATGGTGTCCGGCACGATGGCCGCGATCGGCGGTCTGTTCCTGGCCTCGCGCGTCACCTCGGCCAGTCAGACGTCGGGGGCGGGCCTGCTGCTGATGGACGCCATCGCCGCCGCGGTCATCGGCGGCACCAGCCTGTTCGGCGGACGGGGCCGGACCTGGTCCGCGCTGCTCGGTGTCCTGGTCATCCAGTCGATCGCCTCCGGTGTGGCCCTCATGGGCATCCGGACCGCCGTGCAGTTCATGATCACGGGCGGGGTGCTGCTGATCGCCGTGGTCATCGACTCGCTGTCGCGGCGGGCGCAGAAGGCGCACGGGCGGGTCTGACACGCCCGCAGTCCCGGGCCGGGAGCCCGGGAACGCCACCGGGCGAGCGGGCGTTTGCGCCGCGGCAGGCCACGGAACACCTCAGCCGATGCACCCGATCCTGCACGCCCTGTCCATCGCCGGATCCATGACCTGGGAGATCACCTGGGCGCTGATCCTGGGCTTTGCGCTGTCCGCGGTCGTCCAGGCGGTGGTGCGCACCTCCACCGTGGTCGGTCTGCTCGGCGACGACCGTCCCCGCACCCTGACGCTGGCCGCCGCGCTGGGTGCGGCGTCCTCCTCCTGCTCGTACGCCGCGGTCGCGCTGGCCCGGTCGCTGTTCCGCAAAGGCGCGCACTTCACGGCCGCGATGGCGTTCGAGATCGCCTCCACGAACCTGGTGGTCGAACTCGGCGTCATTCTGGCGCTGTTGATGGGCTGGCAGTTCACGGTCGCCGAGTTCGTCGGCGGACCGGTCATGATCGTCGTGCTGGCCGTGCTGTTCCGCCTCTTCCTGCGCGACAGGCTGCTGCGGCGCGCCCGCGAGCAGGCCGAGCGGGGGCTGGCCGGCTCCATGGAGGGGCATGCCGCGATGGACATGTCCGTACACCGCGAGGGGTCCTTCGCACGGCGGCTGTTCTCCACCGAGGGCTACACCTCGACCTCGCACGTCTTCGTCATGGAGTGGGCCGCGATCATCAAGGATCTGGTGCTCGGCCTGCTGATCGCCGGGGCCATCGCCGCCTGGGTCCCCGACAGCCTCTGGCGCGCGTTCTTCTTCGACGGGCACCCGCTGGCCGCGAAGGTGTGGGGCCCGCTGATCGGACCGCTGGTGGCCATCGCCTCGTTCGTCTGCTCCATCGGCAATGTGCCGCTGGCGGTGGTCCTGTGGAAGGGCGGGATCAGCTTCGGCGGGGTGGTCGCGTTCCTCTTCGCCGACCTGCTGATCCTGCCGATCCTGCACATCTACCGGAAGTACTACGGGACCAGGATGGCCCTGTTCCTGCTGGTCACGTTCTATGCGTCCGTCGTCGTCGCGGGCTATGCGGTCGAAGGCATCTTCGGCGGACTGGGGCTGATCCCCCGCCAGGCCGACGCGACGATCCCCATGTCCGGGGTTTCCTGGAACTACACCACCTGGCTCAACATCGCCTTCCTCCTCCTCGCCGCCGCACTGGTCCACCGCTTCCTGCGCACCGGGGGCCGGGCCATGCTGCGCGTGATGGGCGGCACGCCGCCGGACGGTCCCCGGGCGCACCCCGCGCACGGCGGCAGCGGGCACGGCAGCACGGGGCATGACGGCACCGGAGACGGCGGCACCGGCCACGGCGGCACCGGAGACGGTCCGCGCTGACCGGTGGCGGGAGGCGAGTGGGAGCCCACTGGGGCCGATTGGCCCGTGCCGGAGCGGGCGAGGGCGAGCACCCTGGAGGTGTGGGCGCGAACGCGCCGAGCGCGCCAGGAACGGAGCGAGGCCATGAACGATGTCATCACCGCCGGTGTGGACGGTACGCCCGAGTCCCTGTCCGCGATCCTGTGGGCGGCGCACGAGGCACGGCTGCGCCATGCGCGCCTGCGGCTGCTGCATGCCTGGGTGCTGCTCGCGCCCGAGCCGGTGCCCCACTCCCTGGAGGAGCTGGAGGAAGGGGACCAGAACTACTGGCCGCACCGGATGATGGAGGAAGCCGTCACCGCGGTGCGCACCCGTTTCCCCGACCTTCCGGTGGAGCCGGTCCTGGTGCCCGCGGACCCCCTGGAGGCCCTGCAGAAAGCCGCGGGAGCGTCGGACCTGCTGGTCCTCGGCTCACGGGACCTGGGCCCGGTGTCCCGCTTCGCCCTCGGCGAGCTCGGGCTGAAGCTGGTGGCGCACACCGAGTGCCCGACGGTGCTGGTACGGGCCCGGCCGGGCATCGCGGCAGCGGGGCAGGACGGAGAGGTCGTGGTGGGGCTGGGCCTGCACGGGCCGTGCGAGGCACTGCTCGCCTTCGCCTTCGACAGCGCCGCCCGCCGGGGTGCCGCGCTGCGCGCCGTGCACGGCAGGCACCTGCCCTCGTACGCGTACAACCGGGGCGGCGGCGTGGAGCCGGTTCTCGCCGAGGAGGCGGCGCGCGACGCACGGCAGGAGCTGGCCGCGGCGCTGCATCCGTGGCGGGAGAAGTACCCGGACCTGCGGGTGAACGAGCGGGTGGTGATGGAGAGTCCGGCGCCGGCCCTGCTGCACAGCGCCGCGGACACCCGGCTGCTCATCGTCGGCCGGCGGCACCGGCGCCGCTTGCCGGCACCGCGTATCGGCCATGTCGTCCAGGCTGCCGTCCACCACGCTCCGTGTCCGGTGGCAGTGGTGCCGCACGAGTGACCGGGCGACGGCGGACGTCCACGGTCTGAGACGGCGGTGGCCGGCGCCATGACGGCCCGCGGCAGAAGGCGGATGATGACGGTGAGAGGTCATACCGGCGGGACCGGCCGCCGAGGGCATGACGGCTCCGCCCGCGGCCCCGGCCGGCAGCCCCCGGTGGCAGGTGGCAGCCCCGGTGGAAGGCAGAGGTACGCCATGGCGAAGACAGTCGAGTGGCCCGTCCGTCTCTACCTCTTCGAGGAGGACGGCACGACCAAGGCACGCGTGGTGCTCCGGACCGGAACCACCACCCTCACCGGGCACGGCACGGCCCACTGCAGCCCCGAGGACAGGGACGTACCGGAGATCGGCGACGAGATCGCGGCCGGGCGTGCGATGAGGGACCTCGCGGGGCAGCTGCAGCGGGTGGCGGATCTTGACCTCGAAGGGGTCGGTGCCGCGCCGCCCCGGCACGACCACCGCGCCGCGTACGGCTGGGCCGACGCGATGGCGTGAGTCCGGTGCGGGCGCCGGGACCGGCCGGCCGGTGCCACGGCGCTCCCGGGAAGGAGCCGGCCATGTCGGATGCGACGCTCACCGACCTGTACGAAGTGACCATGGCCCTCTCATACCTCCACGAGGGCATGACGGAGCCGGCGACCTTCAGCTGCTTTGTCCGCGCCCTGCCGCCGGACCGGGGATTCCTGATCGCCGCCGGAGCCGAGACGGTCCTCGACTTTCTCGCCGACTTCACCGTCGAACGCGACGATGTCGAGGTGTTCGCCGAGGCGCTGCAACGGCCGGCGCGGGAACTCGCCCCGCTGGTGGGGATGCCCTTCACCGGCGAGGTCCGGGCCGTGCCGGAGGGCCGGGTCGTCCTGGCGGGGGAACCGCTGCTGGAGATCACCGCTCCGCTGCCGCAGGCGCAGTTCGTGGAGTCGTATGTGCTCAACCACCTCACCCACCAGACGACCATCGCGTCCAAGTGCGTCAGATGCGTGCTCGCCGCACGGGGGCGCTCCGTCGTGGACTTCTCGCTGCGGCGCACCCACGGAACCGCCGCCGCCTGCCAGGTGGCCCGGCTGGGTGCCATGACCGGGTTCACCGGCACCAGCAATGTGGCGGCGGCGCACGCCGAGGATCTGACGGCGGTGGGCACGATGGCGCACTCCTACATCGAGGCGTTCGGGGACGAGGAGGCGGCGTTCACCGCGTTCGCGCTCCGCCATCCCGGACCGGTGACCTTTCTGGTGGACACCTACGCCACCGAATCCGGCGTCGCGGCAGCGGCCAGGGTGCTGAACGCGCTGGGGCGCGGTGACGGTTCCGCCATCCGGCTGGACAGCGGCGACCTGGCGGAACTGGCCTTCCGCGCCCGCTCGATCCTGGACAACGCGGGGCTTCCGCAGGTCCGTATCGTCGCCAGCGGCGGGCTGGACGAATTCGCCGTGCACGATCTGACACGGGCGGGAGCCCCGATCGACGTCTTTGCCGTGGGCACCCGGATCGGGGTGAGCGCCGACGCCCCCGCACTGGATTCGGCGTACAAGCTCGTCGCCTACGACGGCCGCCCCCTGATGAAGCTGTCGGCGGCGAAGGCGACCGCACCGGGCCGCAAGCAGGTCTTCCGCCGGCCCGGGTGCCACGATGTGATCGGTCTGGCCGAGGAGCCGGTCCCTCCGGGCAGTACGCCGCTGCTGGAAACGCTGATGCGCGGGGGCGTGCGCGGTACGCCGCGCGGCCGCCTCGAGGACGCCCGGCGGCGGGTCGCCGCCGATACCGCGGAGCTGCCCGCGGCCGCGCGGTACATCCGGTCGCCGCAGGCCGTCCGGGCGAAGGTCTCGAAGCGGCTCGCCGTCCTGACCGAGCAGGTGCGGCGGCGGACCGAGCGTGAGGCCCTGGCCCCGTTCGGCTCGCACGCCTGAGCCGCCGGGGGCTTTTCTCCGTACCGTCGTCGTATGGCGGACAAGCAGGGCGGCAGCGGCGCCGGGAAGCTGTCACGGTCGCGGTACGAACCGGAGCTGTACCGGCTGCAGACGGAGCTGGTGAAGCTCCAGGAGTGGGTGCGCACCGAGGGCGCCCGGCTCGTCGTGGTCTTCGAGGGACGGGACGCGGCCGGCAAGGGAAGCACCATCAAACGGGTCGCCCAGTACCTCAACCCCCGGGTGGCACGGATCGTGGCGCTGCCCCGGCCCACCGAGCGCGAGCGCACCCAGTGGTACTTCCAGCGCTATGCGGAGCACCTTCCGGCGGCGGGCGAGATGGTGCTGTTCGACCGTAGTTGGTACAACCGGGCCGGTGTCGAACGGGTCATGGGCTTTTGCACACCGGCCGAACACCAGCGGTTCCTGCGGCAGTGCCCGGTCTTCGAACGGATGCTGGTGGAGGACGGGATCCTGCTGCGCAAGTACTGGTTCTCGGTGAGCGACGAGGTGCAGGAGCAGCGGTTCCGGCGGCGGCTGCAGGACCCCACCCGGCGCTGGAAGCTCTCGCCCATGGACCTGGAGTCGCTGACCCGCTGGGAGGAGTATTCGCGGGCCAAGGACGAGATGTTCGTGCACACGGACATCGCGGAGTCACCGTGGTACGTCGTCGAGAGCGACGACAAACGCCGGGCGCGGCTGAACATGATCGCCCACCTGCTGTCGACGGTGCCCTATCACGCCGTCACCCCGCCCGAGCTGGCCCTGCCGCCGCGGCCGCCGGCCACCGGCTACCAGCGGCCGCCCCGGGATCTGCAGACCTACGTCCCCGATCATGCGGCCGGGCTGGAGACGTAGCGCCGGACCGCGGTGCCGGCTCAGGCGGCCTTGGGCACGACCGCAACGGGGCAGGCGGCGTGGCGGAGCGCGGTGTGCGCCACCCGGCCGGGCTGCAGTCCGAAGTGTCCCTGGCGGCGCTGCGCTCCGACCACCAGCAGATCGGCCGCGGCGGCGCGGTGCACCAGGACCTTGTGCGCCGGTCCCTCCGCCACGGCGCGCTCCACCCGCACCGCCGGATGCGCGCCGGCCGCCTTGTCCAGGGCATCGTCCAGCAGCGCCGTGGCCTGCTGTTCGTGGGAGCGGTGGGCCGTTGCGGTGGGCTGCGGGGCGTCGGCCGACCCGGGTGCCGGGCGGTGCCAGGCGCAAACCGCCTCCAGTGTGCAACCGCGGGCCTCGGCCTCGCGGAAGGCGAAGCGGACGGCCGCCATGTCACCGGCCGGGTCGGCGACGCCGAGGAGGATGCGCTCGTGTGTGCCCGCGAGTCCGGCCGGGTCACCGCGCACCACGATCACCGGGCACCGGGCGCGGGCGGCAACCGCCAGGCTGACCGACCCGAGCAGCAGACCGCTGATCTCCCCGTGTCCCCGCGACCCCAGGACCAGCGCCGAGGCATGCAGGCCCTCGTTCAGCAGGACGGTGACCGCGTCGTCGGCCAGCACCTCCGCCGAGACCCTGACGTCCGCACGACGGCGGCGGGCGTGGTCGGCGGCGGCCGCCACGATGTCCTCCGCGAGCACCTGCTCGACGGGGCGTTCCGGGGCCGGCGCCGACGAGGTGCCCTCATAGTGCTCCCACCGGGAGGCGTGGACGATCCGCAGCGGGAGGGTGTGGCGTGCCGCCTCGTCCACCGCCCAGTCCAGCGACCGGAACGCGGCATCCGATCCATCGGTCCCGACGGTCAGCGGATGCTCCATCGCTCCACTTCCTTTCGCTCACCCCGGCGACGGGGCCTACTGCCACCGTCGCACCGTGGTCCGGTGCGCGCAGGGGGGCGGCCAGTCGTCTCGAGGCCGTCCGGCCGGGATCGCAGCGGGCCCACCGGGCTCCGGTGACGGAGCGCGGCGCGCCCATGGCCCGCAGTCGTGGTGCCATGGAAGGGACACCGACGAACGGAACCGTCACCATGCGAACGGAACCGTCACCATGAGCGGCGCTGCCCTGGCCGCTTGTCTGCACTCGCTGCGGGCCGTGGTCTTCGACACCGACGGGGTCATCACCGACTCCGCGCGGATGCATGCCGCGGCCTGGAAGAGCGCCTTCGACGCATGTCTGACGGCCGCGGGCGGGCAACGCCCCTTCGACCCGGTGGACGACTATCTGCGCTATGTCGACGGCCGGTCCCGTCAGGACGGGGCGGCCGCCTTCCTGCGCGCCCGGGGCCTCGATCTGCCGTCCGGCACACCGGAGGACGCGCCGGGCACGGACACCGTCGGCGCCGTCGCGGCCCGCAAGGACGAGCTGTTCACCGCGCGCCTGCGGACCGAGGCCGTCACCACCTGGCCCGGCACCGTGCGCCTGCTGCGGGTGCTGTGGGACCTAGGGGTACCGTGCGCCGCCGTCTCGGCGTCCCGCCACGCCACCGAACTGCTGGCCTCGGCCGAGGTGCTCGGGCTCTTCCGGGCCGTGGTGGACGGCAACGAGGCACGCCGGCTGAACCTGCCCGGCAAACCGGACCCCGCGCTCTTCGTGGAAGCGGCCCGGCGGCTCGGTGTCCCGGCCGCGGACACCGCCGTGGTGGAGGACGCCCTCGCCGGTGTCGAGGCCGGCCGCCGCGGCGGATTCGGCCTGGTGGTGGGCGTGGACCGGACGGCAGGACCGTACAGTGCCACCGCCCTGCGCCGCCGTGGCGCCGATGTGGTCGTGGCCGACCCCGGCGAGCTGCTGACGGCCGGGGAGGGGGGATGACAAGCACCTGGACCTGGTCGTACGGCAGCCGGGGCGGGCGGATGCCACGCCCCTGGACCTGGTCGTACGAGGGGTACGACCCGGAGACGGAACGGCTGCGCGAAACACTCTGCGCCCTCGGCAACGGCTACTTCGCCACCCGCGGCGCGGCATCCGAGGTGCCGGCCGGACCCGCGCACTACCCCGGCACCTACGCCGCCGGCTGCTACAACCGGCTCACCTCGCTGGTGGCGGGGCGCCCGGTCGAGAACGAGGACATGGTCAACCTGCCCAACTGGCTCCCGCTGCGCTACCGGATCTGCCCCGCCGACGCGGCTCCCGGCCCCTGGCTCTCCCCCGACCACCCGCAGCTGACGGAGCACCGGCAGACCCTGGACCTGCGGCACGGCACGCTGACCCGCTGGTCGGTCTACGAGGACGAGGCCGGCCGGCGGCTGACCGTGGAGCAGTGCCGCCTGGTGCACATGGGAGAACCCCATCTGGCCGGGCTGCGCACCTGCTTCCGGTCCCATGGGTGGACGGGCACGGTGGAGGTGGAGTCCGGGATCGACGGTGCGGTGCGCAATGCCGGCGTCGCGCGCTACCGGGAGCTGGCGGACCAGCATCTGACGGGGTGGGAGACCGGGAGCGAGCTGCCGGACACGGTGTGGCTGAGCTGCCGCACCCTCGACTCGGACATCCGGATCGCGCTGGCCGCCCGGACCCGCGCCTCCTCCGGCCGGGGCGGGGCGCCCATGCCACAGCTCACCGCGCTCGGAGCGTTCCACACCCTGGTCCTGCCCCTCCCCCTGGACTCCCCCGCGGTCGTCGAGAAGACCGTGGCACTGTTCACCTCCCGCGACCCGGCGATCGAGAGCCCGCGGCATGCGGCCGTGGACTGTGTGGCCCTGGCCCCGCACTTCCGGCAGTTGCGGGCGTCGCACCGCCGCGCCTGGGAGAACCTGTGGCGGCAGGCCAAGCTGGAGGTCCCCGGAGAGGCGGGCGGGATCCTGCGGCTGCACCTCTTCCACGTCCTGCAGACCCTCTCGCCGCACACCGCCGAGCTGGATGCCGGGGTGCCGGCGAGGGGCCTGCACGGCGAGGCGTACCGCGGACATGTCTTCTGGGACGAGCTGTTCGTGCTGCCGTTCTTGAACCTGCACCTGCCGCAGGTCTCCCGCGCGCTGCTCGACTACCGCTACCGGCGGCTGCCCGCCGCCTGCCATGCGGCGCGGGAAGCGGGCCGCACCGGCGCGATGTACCCGTGGCAGAGCGCCGGCGACGGCCGTGAGGAGACCCAGCAGCTCCACCTCAACCCGCGCTCGGGGCGCTGGCTGCCCGACTACTCCCGGCTCCAGCACCACGTCGGGTCGGCGATCGCCTACAACGTGTGGCAGTACGGACAGGCCAGCGGCGACACGGAGTTCCTGCACACCAGGGGCGCGGAGATGCTGCTGCAGATCGCCCGCTTCTGGGCCGCCTCCGTGGTCTGGGACGACGCCCTGGGCCGGTACCGCATCCGTGGGGTCGTCGGTCCCGACGAGTACCACGACGGCTATCCGGACGCCGCCGCACCGGGGGTGGACGACAACGCCTACACCAATGTCACGGCGGCCTGGGTGCTGATGCGTGCCCTCGATCTCTGCCGCACGCTCCCCGAGGCCCATCAGCGGCAGCTGTGCGAACGTCTCCAGCTCGACCCGGAGGAGCCCGAGCGCTGGGAGGACATCGCACACCGGCTCCATGTGCCCTACCACCGCGGGGTGATCAGCCAGTTCGCCGGATACGGGGACCTCGCCGAGCTGGACTGGCACGGATACCGGCAGCGCTACGGAGACATCCGCCGGCTGGACCGGATCCTGGAGGCGGAGGGCGACACGGTCAACCGCTACCAGGCCTCCAAACAGGCCGATGTGCTGATGCTGGGCTACCTCTTCTCGCCGTCGGAGCTCGCTTCGGTGTTCCGCCGGCTCGGCCATCCCCTGGACGACGACATCTGGCACGCCACCGTCGACTACTACCTGCACCGCACCAGCCACGGCTCCACCCTCAGCGCCCTGGTCCACGCCTGGGTCCTGGCCCGCGTCCAGCGTCCCGACGCCTGGACGTTCTGCGAGGAGGCGCTGGCCGGGGATGTGGCGGACGTCCAGGGCGGCACCACGGCGGAGGGCATCCACCTGGGGGCGATGGCCGGCACCCTGGATTTCGTCCAGCGCGGGATGACCGGCCTGGAGACCCGCGACCAGGCACTGTGGCTCGATCCGGCGCCGCTGCCGGAACTCTCGAAGTTCGGGGTCCGCATCCGCTTCCGGCGCCACTGGGACATCGATCTGCGCATCCGCGCCGAGCAGGTACGGATCGAGGTACCGGCCTCCGAGAACGCCGCGGTGCGGGTCAGGCTGCGCGACCGCTCGTTCTCGCTCGCGCCCGGTACGTCCCGCCGGCTCGATCTGCCCGGCGACTGACGGGGACGATGGGCCGTGCCGGGCACGGCCCGCCGACCGGTTACGGCCCTCCGACCGGACACGGCCCGCCCGTCGCACGACGGGCCGTGCCACCGCCGGGGACGGCGGCGTTCTTACCGCCGCAGCGGGCCCTCGCAGCGGAAGTCCGCGCTGCCGGCCCGGCCCGAGGACCAGATCTCGGTGGGGCCGAAGGAGCAGTTCATATCGGTGAAGTTGTTCGCGGCGGGCTTGGTGCGGTCGAGGATGAAGTAGTCGACGGTTTCGGACATGTCCTTGAAGACCTGGCCGGGGTCACCGGAGTTGGCGAGATTGGCGGTGATCCGTCCGGTGCAGGTGAAGCGGCCGATGCCCCGGTCGCCGTCGTCCTTGCAGACGGGCGTGTTGGCGGTGGCGGCGGCGAAGGCGCTCTGCACTTCGGCGGGGGTGGCGAACCTCAGGGATCCGTTGGGCGTGAACGTCGTGTCGGGTACGAAGAGGTCGTCGACGAGGGCGATCTGCGCGTCGAGGAAGGCGTCGTACTGCTGCTGCAGCCCGGGGTCGGATCCCATGCGGTTGCGCCAGGAGTCAAAGGCGGCCGGGTCGTCCGCCCGCAGATAGCGGTACATCTCCTGGAGCATCGCGGGGTGGTCGCGCCACAGGAACTCGAAGAACGTCCCGGCGTAGGAGTAGAACCGGAAGCCGTCGTGGTCGTACGTCGCGTGCAGGAACTGGTTGATGCTCATCCGGGCTTTGCCACCTGCGGTGTCCGCGATGATGTCGCGGACCAGTGACCGGCGCACGGCGATGCCGTTGTCACGGGTCGAGCCGTCGAAGAACTCGGCGCTGCCCTCGTCCATGGCGGTGGTGCGGTCGCCCTCGTACCAGGGGCCCTCGCCGAAGAAGCCGGGGACGGCGAAGCGGCCGTTGAGGTAGTGGACGTACTCGTGCCGGAAGAGCTCTTCGAGGGTGAGGCTGGAGTCCTGGGGGACGCGCCGCTGGTAGGTGTAGAAGGTCGCGCCCTGCTCGATGTAGACGCCGCCGTTGTTGGTTTCCATGCCGGTGAGCAGCGGGTGGTAGACCTCGTAGTCGGCGCGGGAGGCGTACAGCACGATGGTGAGGGTGGTGTTGGGGTCGCCCGCCAGCGGTTCAGTGGTGCCGAGCACCCGGTGGAACTGGGCCCTGACCTGCTTGGACGCGTAGTAGAGCTGGTCGACGACGGCGCGGTCGAGGGCGGTGCGGACCGTGATGGCGCCGTTGTCGTAGGAGTAGGTGCGCGGGAAGATCCGCTTTTCGATGTCGTCCTTGCACACCGCGTACGGCTTGCAGGCGTCGAAGAAGATGAGCCAGCCGGCGACCTTGGCCCAGGGTTCGCTGCCGTCACCGAAGTTGCGCACGGTGGTGGGGAGGAGGGCGCCGAGGTCGGTGACGATGGCCGGCTTGAGGGAGCCGATCTGGCCGAAGCGGCCGTACTCCCCGAGCGCATCGCGTACGGCCCAGGCGTTGGGTGTCCCCTTGAGGTGGGTGTATCCGGCGAACGCCTTGAAGGCGGCGCGGTAGGCGGGGTCGGAGGCGGCCGCGTACTGGAAGGCGGTGTCCTTGTTGCCGGGGTAGACGCCCAGGTAGTTGACGGAGAGCCCGGCGAGGGCGGCATTGCCCCAGGCCGGGTCCTTGTACGTGGCGGGGTGGGCGGCGTCCAGGGTGGCCAGGACCCGCTGGATCAGGTCGAGTTGGTGCTGGCGCAGGCCCGGGGCGCTGGCGGCGTACAGGGCTTCGCGGAGGGTGTCGGCGTTGGCCCGGGTGACGTCGAAGGTGCGGGCCGCGGTGCCGAAGGCCTCGACGGCGCGGCGTACCGCGTCGACGGTGGGGGCGTCGGTGGTGTCGATCTCGTCGTGCGAGAAGTCCTGGTAGGCCACCGCGTGCAGGTACGTGAACATCTCGTACAGATGGCTGGTGTTCTTGCCGTCATGGGAGGCGGCCAGGCCGGTGATGCGACGGGCCACCGCCTGGACGTGGGCGTCGGACATGACGGGGATGAGCCGGGGGTCCCAGGTCCACACGAGGGTGCGCAGGCAGTCGTCGGCCGTGACGGCGGGATCGGCGAGGAAGTCCGCGAACTGTTCGGGGTTCAGGCCGGTGATGCCGTCGAGGGTGCAGGGGGCGGCCTCGGGTCTGGGGCCCTGCGGCGGGCCTGCGGGCTTGGTCTGAGGGCCCGGTATGCGGCCTCTCTCGACGAGGGCGCGGGGCGCCGGCGCCGGGGCGGCGCCGGACTTCGGGGCCGTGGCGAGGCGTTGAGCGTGGTCGAAGGGGTTGGGTGCGGGGGCGGCGGGCCGGTGTCCGGGCTGCGGCGCCCGGGTCTGCGAGGAGGGGGCCGACGGGTGGGGTGCCGCCTGGGCGGCCTGGACGGCCGGCAGGGCGAGGGTGGCGGCGAGGGCCGCGGCCAGCAGGATGCTGCGCGGCAGACGCGAAGGGGACACCTGAACCTCCGTAAGGGTGTGGGGGGTTGGGTGGGGATGGAGGCAGGGGCCTTTCACAGGCAGCGGCCTTCACTCCGCGAGGTGTGACCCATAACATAGTAATGTGAAATTGCACTGACAAGGCTTCAGGTAGCTTTCTTTACCGGAGGTGTCCTTTGACCTCGCGTGCCCCCCAACTCCACACCGGCAGCCATGACTTGCCGGTGTCGGACGCCCTCGCCGTCTTCATGACCGGCCAGTGGGCCGCCACCCCACCCCCCGACGGGCCCCGCGTCCCGGGCTTCGCACGGTTCGCCCGCCGCCGGGCCCGGCTCGCCGCACGCTTCCCCGGCGAGCGGCTGACCGTCCCCTCAGGAGAGTTGAAGGTCCGCTCGCACGACTGCGACCACCGTTTCCGCCCGCACAGCGCCTACGCCTGGCTGACCGGACTGACGGGCGAGGACCAGCCGGGGCATGTCCTGGTACTGGAACCGGATGGCGAGGCGGTGCTGTACCTGCGGCCGCGGGCGCCGCGGGACGGCGGTGGCGCGTTCTACCGGGACCGCCGCTACGGCGAGTTCTGGGTGGGGCGCCGCCCCGATCTCGCCGAGGCCGAACGCCTCACCGGCCTCCGCTGTGCGCACCTGGACGACCTCGAACCTCACCGGCCCGGACGGGACGCCGCCCATGACACCGAACTCGCCTCCGTACTCAGCGAGTTGCGGCTGGTGAAGGACGACTGGGAGGTGGCCAGGATCCAGGAGGCCGTCGCGCACACCACCACCGGATTCGAGGACGTCGTACGGTCCCTCCCCACCGCGCTGCGCCACCCGCGCGGTGAACGCTGGCTCGAAGGGGTCTTCCAGCTGCGGGCCCGCGCCGAGGGCAACGGCACGGGGTACGAGACCATCGCCGCCGCCGGCGCCCATGCCTGCGTGCTCCACTGGACCCGCAACGACGGGCCGCTCGACCCCGGCCAGTTGCTGCTGCTGGACGCGGGCGTGGAGACCGACACGCTGTACACCGCCGACCTCACCCGCACCCTGCCGCTGTCCGGGCGCTTCTCCCCCGTCCAGCGCCGGGTGTACGAGCTGGTACTCGCCGCACAGGAGGCGGGCATCGCCGCCCTCAAGCCGGGGGCCAGCTTCCGGGACTTCCACCGTGCCTGTACGGGCGTCCTGGCCGAGGGGCTGGCCGACTGGGGCGTCCTGCGCATCCCGGCACGGGAGGCGCTTGCCGCCGACAGCGGCCTGTACCGGCGCTACACGCTGTGCAGTTCGGGCCATATGCTCGGGCTCGATGTGCACGACTGCGCCCGGGCCCGCGCGGAGCAGTACCTGGACGGCGTCCTGACGGAGGGGCAGGTCCTGACCGTCGAGCCGGGGCTCTATCTCCAGCCCGACGACGAGACCCTGCCACGGGAGCTGCGCGGTATCGGGGTCCGGATCGAAGACGATCTGGTGATCACCGCGGACGGTGCCCGGCTGATGTCGTCGGGGCTGCCGCGCACCGCGGACGGGGTGGAGGAGTGGATGGACGGGCTCCTCGCCGGCCGGACGGACGGCTGACCATCCGACCGGGCTGACCGGGCTGACCGGGCTGACCGAGCCGGCCGCCGGGTCAGCCCCGGCGGGCGGTCTGCGGCCGCTGCGGCCGCGGTACCAGCGGCTCGTCGCGACCCTGGGCCCACAGCGAACGGACATGGCCGAGGTGGCGGGCCATACAGGCCTCGGCCGCCTCGGCATCGCCCGTCAGCATCAGATCGAGCAGTTCGACGTGCTCCTCGGCGGAGGGCAGCAGTTGATTGCGCTCGTCGAGGCGGGTGAGGCCGTAGAGACGGGAGCGCTTGCGCAGCTCCCCCACCGTCTCGACCAGGCGGTCATTGCCGCTGAGGCCGAGCAGTTCGAGGTGGAAGCGGCGGTCGGCCTCCAGGTAGCCAATGAGGTCGTGCGCGCGGGCGGCGGCGACGATCTCCAGGGCGGCAGGGCGAAGGGCCTCCAGCTGTGCAGGGTCGGCGGTGCGGGTGACCTGGCCGACGACCGGGACCTCGATCAGGGCACGGATCTCGGTGTACTGGTCGAGGTCGTGCTCGCTCACCTCCGTGATCCGGAAGCCCTTGTTGCGCACCGGCTCGACCAGCCCCTCACGGGCGAGGTCGAGCATCGCCTCGCGCACCGGGGTGGCGGAGACGCCGAAGTCCGCGGCGAGGCCCGGGGCCGAGTAGACCGACCCCGGGCGGAGCTCCCCCGCGATCAGGGCCGCGCGCAGTTGATGGGCGACCTGATCGCGAAGCCGCTCCTGCGCGGTGATCAGGCTGCGGTGCTTGAGTTCACCCATCGTGGTCCTCCGAATTGGCGCGGAGTGCCAGCGTACAATGTCACGTTGCGCGAACTCCCTGGTGGCGGACGGCCCTCGGCCTCATGGGCCGTGTGTCACAGCACGAACCCCGCGGGGAACGGGTCCGACGGGTCGAGGAAGTACTGCGCGGTGCCGGTCACCCAGGCCCGGCCGGTGACGGTGGGGACGACGGCCGGGAGCGGGCCGGCCGTGGTGGTGGCGACGAGGCGGCCGGTGAACTCCGTTCCGATGAACGACTCGTTGACGAAGTCCTGGTGGAGGGGGAGTTCGCCGCGTGCGTGCAGCTGCGCCATCCGTGCGGAGGTGCCGGTACCGCACGGCGAGCGGTCGAACCATCCGGGGTGGATGGCCATCGCATGCCGGGAGCGGGAGGCGTCCGACCCCGGCGCGGCGAAGTAGACGTGCTTGAGGCCGCCGATCCGCTCGTCCTCGGGATGGACCGGCCGGTCGGTGGCGTTCACGGCCTCCATGAGGGCGAGTCCGGCGGCGAGGATGTCGTCCTTACGGGCCCGGTCGAAGGGCAGGCCGACGCTGTCCAGCGGCAGGATCGCGTAGAAGTTGCCGCCGTAGGCGAGGTCATAGCTGATCGTGCCGTAGCCCGGGACGGTCACCTTGCGGTCCAGTGCGGCGCAGAAGGCGGGCACATTGGTGAGCGTGACGGCCGTGGCCGCCCCGTCCCTCACCTGCACCTCCGCGGTGACCAGTCCGGCGGGGGTGTCGAGCCGCACCCTGGTCACGGGCTCTACGACCTCCACCATGCCGGTCTCGACGAGAACGGTGGCCACGCCGATCGTGCCGTGCCCGCACATCGGGAGGTAGCCGGACACCTCGATGAACAGGACGCCGTAGTCGGCATCGGGCCGGGTCGGCGGCTGGAGGATCGCGCCGCTCATGGCGGCATGGCCGCGCGGCTCGTTCATCAGGAGCGTACGGAGGGCGTCGCGGTGCTCGGCGAAGTGCAGCCGGCGCTCGGCCATGGTGGCGCCGGGGACGGTGCCGACGCCGCCGGTGATCACGCGGGTGGGCATGCCCTCGGTGTGGGAGTCGACGGCGTGGAAGACATGGCGGGTGCGCATGGCGAGTCCCCTCTCAGTGGTGGCCGTCGGCGAGGAGCTTTCCGGTGGCGGCGCGGAGCGCGGCCGAGTGCTCGGCGGTGAGCGGGGAGCGCGGCGGGCGGGTCGGGCCGCCGCGGTGTCCGGCGAGGTCCATGGCGAGCTTGATCGCCTGCACGAACTCGGGCCGGGAGTCCCAGCGCAGCAGCGGGTGCAGGGCGCGGTAGAGCGGCCGTGCGGTGTCGAGGTCGCCGGCGAGGGCGGCGCGGTAGAGGGTGCCGCACGCCTCGGGCAGCGCGTTGGGGAAGCCCGCGATCCAGCCGACGGCACCGGCGAGGGCGAGTTCGAGCAGGACGTCGTCGGCGCCGATCAACAGGTCGAGTTCCGGCGCGACTTCGGCGATCTCGTAGGCCCTGCGGACATCGCCGCTGAATTCCTTGACGGCGACGATGCTGCCGTCGGCGTACAGCTCGGCGAGGAGGCCGGGGGTGAGGTCGACCTTGGTGTCGAAGGGGTTGTTGTAGGCGACGACGGGCAGGCCGGCCGCGGCGACCTCGGCGAAGTGGGCACGGACCGCGGCCGGTTCGGCACGGTAGCCGTTGGGCGGCAGCAGCAGGACGGAACCGGCGCCCGCCTCGGCGGCCTGCTCGGCCCACCGGCGCGATGCGGCACTGCCGTAGGCGGAGACTCCGGGCATCACCCGGTCCCCGTCACCGGCGGCCTCCACGGCGGTACGGACGACACGGGCACGCTCGTCGTCGGTGAGCGTCTGGTACTCGCCGAGGGAGCCGTTGGGGACGACACCGTCGCAGCCGGCGGCGAGCAGCCGGGCCACCTGGTCGGCGTAGGCGTCGTGGTCGACGGAGAGGTCGTCACGGAAGGGGAGGGTGGTGGCAACCATGATGCCGTGCCAGGGGCGGAGGCGGGTGGGGGTGCGGGTGACCATACGAAGTCTCCTTCTATGAGGTGTGACATTTTACTGAGCGCCCCAGGCGCTTGCCAAGGTCGCCCGGGAAGTCGAATTAGCCCTATCTAGCCCTGTTCGCCCGCGAGTTCCCCCAGGACGACGGGACAGGCGAGAGGTCTGCGGTCGGCCGCGGGCCCGGACTGACCGGCGAGCCGGGCCACCGCGGGGCCGCACATCCGCCCCTGGCACCAGCCCATTCCGGCCCGGGTGAGCAGTTTGACGGTGCGGGTGTCGCGGGCACCGAGGCCGGATACGGCTTCCCGGATCCGGCCGGCCGTGACCTCCTCGCAGCGGCAGACCTCGGTGTCCTCGCGGAGCCAGCCGGTCCAGCCGGGGCGCGGCGCATGGGCGGCGGCCATGGTCCGGGCGAACCGCCGCAGCCGGTCCCTCCGGCGCCGCAGCGAGTCGCGGACAGCCCGGTGCGCAATGCCGTACGCCGCCAACTCGCCCTCCACGAAAGCGAGTTCCGAGCCTCCCACGCCCCCGGTCTCACCGGCCGCCCAGATGCCGTCGACCGTGGTCCGCTGCTGGTCGTCGAGCACCAGCGCCCAGGTGCCGTCCGGAGCAGCGCGGGTGGCGCAGCCCAGTGCGGTGGCCAGCTCCAGTTGCGGTACGAGTCCGTGCCCGACGGCGAGCGCATCACAGGGGATACGCTGTCCGGTCCCGGGCACCGGACGCCAGTCCCGGTCGAGCCGGGTCACGGTGACGGCCTCGACCCGGTCGGTGCCGTGCACGGCGGTGACCGCGCTGCGGGAGCGGAGGCGTACGCCGTGGCGGAGCAAGGTCACCGCGTGACCCGCCCCTTCGACGAGCTTGCGGGGGTTGGCGGCCAGCGTGCGTGGGGCACGGGCGTAGCCGGCGTAGCCGCTCGCCTCGGCGACCACCGGCACGGTGGCGCCGGCCGCGGCGAGCGTCCCGGCGACGGCGAGCAGCAGCGGCCCGCTGCCGGCGACCACGATCCGCCGCCCCGGCAGCACCAGCCCCGCCTTGAGCATGGCCTGCGCGCCTCCCGCCCCCACGACACCGGGCACCGTCCAGCCGGGGAAGGGGAGTTGGCGCTCGTGCGCGCCGGTGGCGAGGAGCACATGAGGCGCGCGCACCTCGGCCCGGCCCTGGGCCCCGTCTGGCCCGGTGACCGCGTGCACGGTCCAGTGCGCCGGGTCCCGGGTGACGGCCCAGACATGGTGTGCCGCGAAGTGCCGCACCCGGCCTGCGGCGAGCTGCGCGTCCAGCCGCGCGGTACGTCTCGCGAAGGCGCGCCAGGAGTGGTGCAGGGCCTCGGGGCGGGCGGCACCCAGCCCGGGCGCCGGCTGCCGGTAGAACTGTCCGCCGGGACGGGCGGCCGCGTCGACGAGTGCCACCCGCAGCCCGAAGCCGGCGGCAGTGACCGCGGCGGCGAGCCCGGCCGGCCCCGCGCCGATGACCACGAGGTCGTGGGTGTCAGACGGTGAGATCGGCATGCCCGTGTCCCTCCTGGGTGGTGATCGTGTCCCCGGGCCGGGCGGGCACCAGGCAGGCCCGTTGATTGGGCCGGCCGTTGACGGTGGCCAGGCAGTCGAAGCAGGAGCCGATTCCGCAGAAGGCCCCGCGCGGCCGCCCGTCGCGTCGCGTGGTCCGCCAGGAGAGCACACCGGCCGCCCAGAGTGCGGCGGCGATGCTCTGACCGGGCAGTGCGACCAGCGGCCGACCGTCGAGACGAATCTCGAACGCCGGTCCCGGCGCGGCCCGTACGACGTCGACGGGGGTACGGCGGCGGGTCATCCCCGGACTCCTCTCGGTGGTGGTGTGCGGGTGAGCGGGGCGGGCGCAGGCACGGACCGGGCGGACCGGGCCGACAGGGCGGACAGGGCCGACAGGGCGGACAGCAGCGGAAGTTGGCCGGCCCACCGTTGGGTTCCCTCGGAGCCGGTCACCCCTCCCCCACCTCTTCCTCCCCCACCTCTTCCTCCCCCGCCCCTTCGGCGAAGCGCTCCGGGCGGAACGGCCGTGCGTCCAGCGGGCCAGGGGCCCCCGTCAGCGCGGCGGCGATCAGCCGGCCGGTGGCCGGGGCGAGTCCGATGCCGGCGCCCTCGTGGCCGCAGGCGTGCAGCAGGCCCGGCAGGCGCGGGTCGGGGCCGATCGCCGGGAGGTGGTCCGGGAGGTAGGGGCGGAAGCCCTGATAGGTGCGCATCACCCGGACACCCGCCAAGACGGGGAACAGAGCAGCCGCTTGGGCGGCGAGCCGGCGCAGCACTCCGACCGAGAGAGTGCGGTCGAAGCCGATCCGTTCCCGGCTGGCACCGATCAGGACCGGTCCGGCCGGGGTGCCCTCGACGACGGCGGAGGTCTGCAGCGCCGCGGATCCGCTGGCCACATCGGCGACATAGTCCGCGGCATAGACCTTGCGGCGTACGACGCGCGGCAGCGGCTCGGTGACCAGCACACATCCCCGGCGGGGCAGGACGGGGACCCGCACCCCCGCGAGCGAGGCCAGGCGGCCGGCCCAGGTGCCGGCGGCGTTCACCACCGCGGGGGCCAGGATGTCGCCCCGCGGCGTACGGACGCCCCGTACCGTCCCGCCGGGCCCCCGCAGGACGGCCGTGACCTCCGCGCCCAGGTGCAGCCGCGCTCCGGAGGCACGCAGCAGATGGGCGGCGGCCAGGGCGGGCTGGACCTGGGCGTCCTGCGGGTAGAGGACACCGCCGGCGAGGCCGGGCGCCAGATGCGGTTCGGCGTCCCGCAGCCGGTCGGCGGACAGGCAGTCGCTCAGCACGCCCGCCCTGCCCTGCGCCGCGCGGAAGGCGCGCAGCGCCGCCATGCCGGGTTCGTCGGAGGCGACGACCAGCCCGCCCTTCGTCTCGTACTCGATCTCCGGCGGGAGCTCGGCGGCGAGTTCGCGCCACAACCGGAGGGAGAGCAGCGCGAGTTCGAGTTCGGGGCCCGGTTCCTTGTCGGAGACGAGCAGATTCCCCTCGCCGGCTCCGGTCGTGCCGCCCGCGACGGGTCCGCGGTCGACGACGGCGACGGCGAGGCCGGACCGCCCGGCGTAGTAGGCACAGGCGGCGCCGACCACTCCGGCCCCGACGATGACCACATCCGGAGCATCCAAAGATTGTCGGTGTCTCGTGGGCACGTCAGTAATATGTCACACAACACAGGAGCGGGAAAGGGGACTTGGCGGACCACGGCTTCCGCACACGCCCCTGACGGCTCCGGGGCGCCGGACGACGGATAAGGTCGCGCACAAATGGATTTCCGTCTCACAAGCCGCTCGTCTGCCGCGCGTTCGCTGGTCTCCTGGCTCACCTCCGAGGCACCTGACGACCATGTGCGGATCGTCACGGACGATGCCGGCAGCGGTGGGACCTGGCTCACGGCCTGGCTGGCAACGGCGGTCGGCACGGACACCCGGGCATGCCCCGCCCCTACCGCTCCTTCCGCCCCTTCCACCCCTCCCACCGCGCCGCTCCCGCCACCCCCGCCTCCCCGGGCTTTCGACCTCGTACTGGAATCGCGAGGTCGTACACAGTGCGAGATCCAGGCGGAGATCGAACGGGCGCTGCTCCCCGGCAGCACGCCCGACGGCCCCTTGCCCGACGGCAGGTGGCTCCCCTTGCCCGCGCTGTACCGGGAAGCCAGGCGCCGCGGCACCCCTTTCACCCTTGCGCTGCTGGGCACGGCGCTGGCCGGCCGGACCTCACTGAGTCGCGTGCCCGACCGGCTCACCGAGGAGGTACTGCTCCCTCTGGTACGGCCCGGAGGGGTGACCCGGAAACGGTCGGCACATGGCGCCGAGCCGGTCCGTGTCCTTCTGGATCTGCCGAGGGGGCAGGCCAAGTGCCTCATGCGACGCGGCACGTTGCCGGCGCGGGCGCTGATCGATCTGGACAGTGCCGCATACGCACCGGACCGCACCGCATTCCGGAGCTGGGTCCACGACCTGTTGTGTACGGCAGACTCCGTCTTCGACCGGGCCGGCTCCGCGGCCGGGGCCGCCGCCGACGCCATTACCGCCCGTTCCTGGCCCAACCTCCTGCTCGCGGAGACGCTTGCCGCAGGGGTACGCGCCAGGGGAGCGCGCTGGGTCCCGGACGGGTCGACGCCGCTGCCGACGTCGGTGGACGACGCCTGGCAGTTCCTCCTGTCCTCCTTCGGGGAGCCCGCCGACGAGGTGGGCAGGGCGCTCACTGCGGTGGCGCTGGCCGAGGGGGCGTCGGGCATGCCCGCCTCACTCGCCGCGCGCGCGGTCTCCGCCCTGGGTGGGCAGCCGATCGCCGAAGACGCGCTCACCCGCCTGGTCTCTGCGGCAGCCGCCCTCGTCACGGAGGAGACCGTGGCAACGGAACCCGGCTACGGGCCCGGCGAAGGGCCCGGTAGGGCAAGCACGGCCGCCGAACGGCCCGCGGACGCCGGAGGCGCGGAGACCGCCCCCGCGGCTGACAGGCCGTCGGGCCCCGGACGGACGGACACCGGACGGTCAGATGCCGGACGGACAGACGCCGGACGGACAGACGCCGAACCATCGGACACCGGACGGACGGACGCCGATCCACCGGACACCGAACCGTCGGACACCGGACCTTCGGCCTCGGGACCATCGGCCTCGGGACCATCGGCCGCCGGACCGTCCGCCACCGGATCCCCGGACTCCCCGTTCCCCGCAAGCGCCGGCCGAGTCCGTCACCTCCGGCTGCGCGACCCCGCGCTCGCCGCCGCGGCCCGGCGGTCCTACGGTTCCGCGCTCCCCGCGCTGCAGCGCAGGATCGCCACAGCACTCGCCCCCCGCACGGTGCTCACCGATGCCGAACTCGCGGCCCCCGGTGCGGAACCGCTCTCACCGGAGGCCGCCTATGTGCTCGGGCCGGGGCTGGCCCATGCGGCCGCGGGTGGCCTCCTGGACGAGTGGATCGCCGCCCCCGCCCTGGCGTTCCTGGTGAATCTGCCGTCCTTCGAGGACGCGGACGGCCACGCTGCCCCCGCTTCCCGGCCGGACGGGCGGGCCCGCCGGCGCTCCCTCGGGCAGGCTCAGCGGCTCTACGGCGGGCCGAGGAGCGGTCAGCTGTCGGAACACGCCTCGCGCCTGGGGCTCACGGCGTCGGTCTGTGACGACACCGAGCTGGCCGACTGGCTGCTGCGGTCGGGCGTCCCGCGGATCTGGCGCACCCACTGGTCGCACTGGCGCCCGCTGGGTGTTTTCGAACCCGCGGAATTCGACGGTGAATGGCCCGGCCCGGTCGCCCTGCACGGCTGGCGCAGCGTCAGGGGCATCGAACAGTTCTGCACCCGCGGCGAGCTGAGCGGGCGCTACCAGTGGTGGGTCCTCGCGGACGGCACCCCGGTCGGCGCCCCCTCCACGGAGCCGCCACCAGCCCTGTCCGGGCCCTCCGGCAACATCGCCGCGCCGACCGGCCCCAGGGACGTGGTACTGGGTGAGCACGACCCATGGATCGGAGTGCGAACGGCCGGCGGGGCAGCTCCCGACGCCACGGTTCTGGTGTGCCCCGAGGGGCATGTGAGTGCAGTCCATCCGCTCTCGGCGGAGCGCGCATTGCTGCTCGGACGCAGCGGAATGATGCTCATCGACGTCGCACCGGGCCGGCCGGGAGAGCGGGCCCTGCCGGCGCGTCCCCGTCGACTGACGTCGTGGTGGATCACGGATGATGCCCTCTACGGTGACCGCGCCCTGGGTGCTGAGCTGCTGGCGCCGCTGTTCGCCCTGGCCGGTCGGCCCGTCCGCGCCGACCCGGAGCGACTGGGACCGCTGGCCTCGCTCCCCGGCGCCGCGCGGCTGCTCACCGAGGTCGGCCTGCCGGCCTCCGGGTTCTGGTTCGAAGGCCTCGACCGCTTCGTACCGACGCTCCCGCGCCTCACCGCCGGGGACGGAAACGACCATGCGGAAGGGGGCCAACCGCAGGCCTCGGTCATCGGGTATGTGGGCGACGACACCATGCAGCTCTGCATCGCTCACGGCAGCGGGCACATCATGGTGGCCGACGGCGGAACGTTCGTCCGCCACGTCAACAGCTCGCTGGATGCCTTTCTGCGCTGCTGGACGGTCGCGCTGACGGCCATCATCACCTCGACCGCCCGCGATGCAGAGGAAGAGGGCGAGTTCCGGGCGCACATGCTGCGCCTGCTCGGCCGTATCGACCCCACCTGTGTGGGCGGGCCGGAGCCGGGCCGGCCCACCACGATGTGGCCCCAGCTCCTCAGCGACAGCACCTACCTTCTCGAATGACGCGCGCACTGGTTCTCTTCACCAGTGGTGCTCCTGGCCCACTTCTTGTGGTTGCGCACGCAGCGTGACGGTCCACCGCACCAGATCTCATGGGGAATTGGCCGGCGGCTCGTGAGGTCGAGGCGCGGCCTGCAACTCATCGAGGGACAGCGGCCCAGGGGCACGAACGGCACGGCCGACGTCGGACGGCCAACCGGGACGGAAGCGTTCAACGAAGTCCGCGAAGTCGTGACGCAGATACCGGGAATCGGACGGCTTCAGCCGGACCTGTTGGCGGCTGTCGGCCCACCAGATCTCGAACTCGCCAACCGTGCCTTCCTTCGGCCAGTCCTCACTCTGATCCGGAAGCAACGCAGCATCGACGAAGCCTCCGACACTCAGGCCGATGTCCACGAAGATCCCGATCGCACCGGGCCGAGGAACGTTCACGACAGTGCCCTCGAAGACCTGCCCAAAGCGCAGACCCCCGCGAATCCGAGCCCACTCGGCAGCTGTCACCACGAACGCATCATCGCACCCTCGTCCGAGTCACGAGGCCCTGGACGAACGCCGTCGCTGAAAGCGAACGAGGCCAGGCGCAGTTGCGGACACGCCCCGGTACGCCCAGTGCCGGGGGGCGAGCCTCCGCCTCGCGAGGCACGGCACCTGACACCGCAGGCTGACAGACAGCGGCCGGAAAGACACCCCTAATCACCGGAGCCGCCGGGCAGGCCCTGCGCCCGGTGGGTCCGTTCCGCGATCCAGCCCGCCATGGCCCGTACGCCGATGCCGATGGCGCGCTCGTCCGGGACGAAGTCGGGGTAGTGCGGGTAGCTGGTGGTGAGGGGTGCGCCGGGGGTACGGACGCCGAGGAAGGTGAACGTGCCGGGGAGGCGGTCCAAATAGAGCGCGAAGTCCTCGCCGCTGAAGGGCGGAAAGGCGGCATGGAGCTCGGTCACCGCGTCTCGGCCGAGGGTGTGCCGGAGGTGGCGGGCGAGTACGCGGGCGTCATGTTCCGGGCAGACCATGGCCGGGAACGGCTCGGCGGGGAAGCTCACCCCGGCCCCCGCGTACGACGTGGCCAGGCGACGGATGTCCTTGCGTACCTCCCGGTACCGCTCCTGAGGCCAGCAGCGGTAGGACACGCTCACCTCGGCCTCCTCCGTCCGGGCCCGGAGGGCCACGAATCGGTCCAGCGGCCCGTTGGGCTTCTGGGCGTCGGCGACGATTCGCTCGAGGTCCGCGGGGGTCTGTGGCAGTGCCACCGTTGCGAGCGCGCCGATCTCGTCGGCCAGTCGTCGCGCGGCATCGGGCGCGTCCGGCCCGGAGACAGTCACCTCCGCCTTGTCCTGGCCCGGCATTCCGAAACCCGGGGTCACGGCGAACCTGCCGACGGGGAACGGCCCGCAATGCAGCGCATGGATCTCCTCCACACGGGTGCGCTCCAGCACACCCGTGTCGATCAGCGCACGGGCCCCCGACAGGGTTTCCTCGGCAGGCTGGAAGAGGAACACCACCGTTCCGTCCAGTTGCCGCCGCAGCCGCGCCAGGACCTGTGCGACACCGAGCGCCACGGCGGTGTGGACGTCGTGCCCGCAGAGGTGGGCCACCGCCCGGCCGCCGCCGACGATGTCCTTGGGCGGCACCGCGTCCATGTCCGCCCGGTACGCGACGGCCCGGCCCGGACGCGTCCCCCGCAGGACACCGACGACGCCGTGGCCGCCCACCCCGGTGGTGACGGCCAGCCCGGCGTCCCGCAGTTCCCGGGCCACCACACCGGCGGTGCGCCGCTCCTGCCCCGGCGCCTCGGGGTGCCGGTGGATGTCCCGCCGCAGCGCGATCAGCCTCTGCTCCAGGCGCGCCGCCTCGTCGTCCACCGCCCTTTGCGCGATCGGCTGTCTCCGGCCAGCGGCGACAGCCCTCCCCGAAGCTCCCCACATAACTCCCGCACCGGCTGCCGCCGCGCCGGCCAGTAGCGCACGGCGCGCAAGAGCGCGCTCCATGGGTCGATCCACTGGTCCCCCTCGATCCCTCAACTGGCTGCCAGTTGCACTTCAGTTGACCTTCACGATGGCCGCAGCAGAGGCCGTTGCCCATCCGGCGGGCCCCCAGGTGGGGGTGGGGGCAACCCCCATCCCCCATGAGGAGGTAGGGGCAAACCCCAGGGGCCGCTGTCCACGCAGAGCGGGCAGAGGACCTGGCGTCCGGGACGTTCCGGGCAGCCGTCGGTAGCTGTCCGGGCAGGGAAGAAGGGAAGAGCTGCCACCTCGCAAGCAACCGGGCGATGCGGCGCACGGCAGCGCGTACGTAGCCCGGTGCGGCACTAGCGTGGAGGGATGAACGGAACCGGGGCGGCGGGGACACCGCCGGGCAGGGACGAGGCGGCCTTCCCCGTCCATCAGGCCGGGTGCTGCGGTGAGCTCGCGGAGCTCGACGCCCAGCTGGTCCGCTGCCGCGCCTGCCCCCGGCTGGTGGAGTGGCGCGAGGAGGTCGCGGCGCATCCGCGGGCGGCGTTCCGGGACCAGGAGTACTGGGCGCGGCCCGTCCCGGGATTCGGGCCGTCCGATGCGGCGCTGGCCATCGTAGGGCTCGCTCCTGCGGCGCACGGTGGCAATCGCACCGGCCGCATGTTCACCGGGGACGCCTCCGGTGACTTCCTGTTCGCCGCCCTCCATGCGGTGGGTCTCGCTTCCCGGCCCACCGCGACGCACCGGGGCGACGGGCTGGAGCTGTACGGAGTGCGGGTCACCGCGCCGGTCCACTGTGCTCCGCCGGACAACCGGCCCACGCCCGCCGAGCGGCGTACCTGCCGGCCGTGGCTGTCGGCGGAGCTCGAACTCCTCAGCCCCGGGCTGCGTGCGGTCGTGGTGCTCGGTGCCTTCGGCTGGCAGGCGCTGCTGCCCGTACTGGGCGACGCGGGGTGGCCGCTCCCCCGGCCCCGCCCCGCGTTCGGTCACGGCGTACAGCTGACCCTGCCCGCCGGCGGACGGCGGCGGGAACTCCAGGTGCTCGGCAGCTACCACCCCAGCCAGCGCAATACGTTCACCGGCCGCCTCACCTTCGACATGCTCGTCGATCTGCTCGCCCGCGCCGCCGGACTCGCGGGACTCACCGGACTCGCCTGACGGGAGCGTCCGGCAGGCTGACGGGCGAGACCGACGATCGAAACGGATGAACGAGACGGACGAACGAGGCGGGAGAGACGTCCGCGGGCCGTGGGCCGCGGATCTGCCCCGTACCCCCGTGGCGTCATACGTCACCGCGCGCCGTACACCGGCCGTGGCTCCTCGGCGGCTGCCAGCAGCTCGCGCGCGGCCACGCCCGCCTCGGCGGGTGTCCAGCGGCTCTTTCTGTCCGCCGTGGGGCCCGGGCGCCAGCCCTCCATCACGGTGATCCTGCCCGCCTCGGCCTCGAAGACCCGGCCGGTGACCCCGGCGCTGGCGGCGGAGGACAGCCAGACCACCAGGGGGGAGACATTCTCCGGGGCCATCGCGTCGAACTCCCCCTCGGCGGGCGCCGCCATCGTCGCGGCGAAGGTCTGCTCGGTCATACGGGTGCGGGCGGCCGGTGCGAGGGCGTTGATCTGCACGCCGTAGGAGGCGAGTTCGGCGGCGGCGACGAGGGTGAGGCCGATGATGCCTGCCTTGGCAGCGGAGTAGTTGCCCTGGCCGACGCTGCCGAGCAGCCCGGCACCGGAACTGGTGTTGACGATCCGGGCGTCGGGGGTGCGGCCGGCCTTGGCCTCGGCCCGCCAGTGCGCGGCGGCGTGCCGCAGGGGGAGGAAGTGGCCCTTGAGGTGGACGCGGATGACGGCGTCCCAGTCGTCGTCGTCGAGGTTGACGAGCATCCGGTCGCGGAGGAACCCGGCGTTGTTGACGAGGGTGTCGAGGCGGCCGAAGGCCTCCAGGGCGGTGGTGACGAGCGAGGCGGCGCCGTCGGTGGTGGTGATGTCGCCGGTGTGGGCGACGGCCCGGCCACCGCGGGCGCGGATCTCGTCGGCGACCTGCTGGGCCGGTCCGGCCGAGGCGCCGGCCCCGTCGGGGGCCACCCCGAGGTCGTTCACCACGACCTGGGCGCCTTCGGCGGCGAGGGCCAGGGCGTGGGCTCGGCCGAGTCCACGGCCCGCCCCGGTGACGGCGGCCACGCGTCCCGTGCAGATTCCGGTGCCGGTCATGTCCGTAACTCCTTTGCCGTTCGGGTCAGTTGTCCTTCGTCGTGTCGGGCGGGGTGGGGCGGTTGGCGGTGGCGGTGCCGGGCGGGGTGCGGCGGTTGGCGGTAGCGGCGTCGGGCGCCGTGGGGTGATCGACGGTGGCGGCACCAGGCGCCGTGGGGCAGTTGGCAGTGGCAGCGCCGGCCGCCGTCGGACGGTTGACGGTGGCCGCGTCGAGGAAGGCGGGGCGCTCCCCGCCGCCGTGGACGAGCAGGCTCGCCCCGGTCAGATAGGCGGCCCGGTCGGAGGCGAGGAACACGCAGGCGTCGCCGATCTCGGCGGGTTCGGCGAGCCGGCCGAGCGGGACGGTGGCGCCGACCGCCGCGATACCCGCCTCGTCGCCGTAGTGCAGGGCGGCGAGTTCGGTGCGCACCATGCCGAGGACCAGGGTGTTGACCCGTACGTCGGGGGCCCATTCGACGGCCATGGAGCGGGCGAGGTGGTCCAGGCCCGCCTTGGCCGCGCCGTAGGCGGCGGTGCCGGGCGAGGGGCGGGTGCCGCTGACGCTGCCGATCATGAGGACCGAACCGCCGGCCGGCCCGCCCCGCATCACCTCGTAGGCGGCGAGCGAGGCGGTCAGCGGCGCGAGGAGGTTGAGTGCGACGACCCGGGCGTGCCGCTCGGGCTCACCCTCCCCCAGCAGCCGGTACGGCGTGCCTCCGGCGTTGTTGACCAGGCAGTCCAGCCGGCCGTACTCGTCCGCGAGCCGGGCGAAGAAGGCGTGGACGGCGGCCTGGTCGCGCAGGTCCAGGGGGCGGAAGTGCGCGCTGCGGCCGGCCGCCGTGACGGGGGCGTCGGGTGGCCGGCGCGCGCAGATGACGACCTCCGCACCGGCCCGCAGGAAGGCGCGGGCGATCCCCGCGCCGACGCCGCGGGTGCCGCCGGTGACGACGGCCAGCCGCCCGGACAGATCGAGAGCCAGGCTCACGGAGCACCCCTCCCGCAGCGCACCATCCGCTGCTAACTTCGCTACCTAACAAACGCTTGGTGGAAAGGTAGCTGATCTGCTCATGGGTGTCTCCACCTCCCAGCCTGACCAGGGCGTCGCCGTCGTCACCGTGGACTTCCCGCCGGTCAACGCCCTTCCCGTGCAGGGCTGGTACGACCTGGCCGAGGCCGTGCGCGCGGCCGGCCGCGACCCCGGTGTCCGCTGCGTCGTCCTCACCGCGAACGGCCGCGGTTTCAATGCGGGGGTCGACATCAAGGAGATGCAGCGGGACACCGCGTCCGGCGGGCACGGGGCCCTGCTCGGCGCCAACCGCGGCTGCGCCGAGGCGTTCTCGGCGGTCTACGCCTGCGAGGTACCCGTCATCGCGGCGGTGCACGGCTTCTGCCTGGGCGGCGGCATCGGCCTCGTCGGGAACGCGGACGCGATCGTGGCCAGCGACGACGCCACCTTCGGACTCCCGGAGCTGGACCGCGGCGCGCTCGGCGCGGCCACCCACCTGGCCCGGCTGGTCCCGCAGCACCTGATGCGCGCGCTCTACTACACCTCCCGCACCGCCACCGCCGCCGAACTGCAGGCGCACGGCTCGGTCTGGCAGGTCGTCCCGCGCGCGCAACTGCCGGGCGCCGCACGGGACCTGGCCCGGGAGATCGCCCGGAAGGACGGCTTTCTCCTCCGCCTGGCCAAGGCCGCCCTCAACGGCATCGACCCCGTCGACGTGGGGCGCAGCTACCGCTTCGAGCAGGGCTTCACCTTCGAGGCGAACCTCAGCGGAGTCGCCGACCGCGTCCGCGACACCTTCGGTGCGCCGGGCACCACCCCGACCAAGGAAGGCTGACCGTGACCGACAAGACCATGACGCCCGAGGACGTCGTCTCCCGGCTGCGCAGCGGGATGACCCTCGGCATCGGCGGCTGGGGTTCGCGCCGCAAGCCGATGGCGCTGGTGCGGGCGCTGCTCCGTTCCGACATCACCGATCTGACCGTGATCTCCTACGGCGGTCCCGATGTCGGCCTGCTCGCCGCCGCGGGCCGGATCCGCACCCTGGTCGCCGCGTTCGCGACCCTCGATTCGATCCCTCTCGAACCGCACTTCCGCGCGGCCCGCCAGCGCGGTGCGTTCGAGCTGAGGGAGATCGACGAGGCGATGTTCATGTGGGGTCTGCACGCCGCCGCCAACCGGCTGCCGTTCCTGCCCGTACGCTCCGGCCTCGGCTCGGACGTCATGCGCGTCAACCCGGGCCTGAAGACCGTCACCTCGCCCTACGAGGACGGTGAGACCTTCGTCGCGGTGCCGGCCCTGCGCATGGACGCGGCGCTGGTCCACCTCAACCGTGCCGACCGGCTCGGAAACGGCCAGTACCTGGGCCCCGACCCGTACTTCGACGATCTGTTCTGCGAGGCCGCGGACAGTGCGTATGTCTCGTGCGAACGGCTCGTGGACGACTTCGCCACGGCCGCCCCGCAGACCCTCCTGGTCGCACGCCATGCGGTCACCGGAGTCGTGGAGGCCCCGAACGGCGCGCATTTCACCTCCTGCGTCCCCGACTACGGGCGGGACGAGCCCTTCCAGAAGCTGTACGCCACCACGCCCTGGGCCAAGTTCGCCGAGCGGTTCCTGTCCGGGGACGAGAAGGCGTATTGGTCCGCGGTCGAAGCCTGGCACGAGGAGCAGCAGTGAGCGCTACCCCCATGACGACGACCCGAGCCGAGTACTGCGTCATCGCCTGCGCCGACGCCTGGCGCGGCAACGGCGAGGTGCTGGCCAGCCCGATGGGCGTGATCCCGTCGATCGGCGCCCGGCTCGCCCGGCGCACCTTCTCCCCCGATCTGCTCCTCACCGACGGCGAGGCCATGATCGTCGGCCCGGACGACTCGGCCGAGGGCTGGCTGCCCTACCGCCGGCACCTCACCATGGTCACCGGCGGCCGGCGCCATGTGATGATGGGCGCGAGCCAGCTCGACCGCTTCGGGAACCAGAACATCTCCTGCATCGGCGCGTGGCAGCAGCCCGCCCGCCAGCTCCTCGGGGTCCGCGGCGCTCCGGTCAACACCCTCAACAATCCGGTCAGTTACTGGGTGCCGAAACACTCGAAGCGGGTCTTCGTCGAGAAGGTCGACATGATCTGCGGGGTCGGATACGACAGCGCGGCCGCCGCCGGGCCGTCCGCGACCCGCTACCACCGCATTCCGCGCGTCGTCTCCGACCTGGGGGTCTTCGACTTCGAGACCGCGGACCGCGCGATGCGGCTGGCCAGTGTGCATCCCGGCGTGACGGTCGCGGAGGTCAGGGAGGCCACCGGGTTCCCGCTCGCGCTGCCCGACGAGGTGCCCTGCACCCGGGAGCCCACCCCCACCGAACTCCGGCTGATCCGCACGGTCCTCGACCCGGAGGGACGACGCGAGCGCGAGGTGCCGGCGGCATGACGGACGCCCGGATCGAGACGCCGCTGACCAGGCTCGTCGGGGTGCGCCACCCCCTCGTGCAGACGGGCATGGGGTGGGTGGCGGGACCCCGGCTGGTCTCGGCCGCGGCCGATGCGGGCGCCCTCGGGATTCTGGCCTCGGCCACCATGACCGTCGCGCAGCTGCGTGCGGCGATCCGCGAGGTGGCGTCCCGTACGGACGCACCCTTCGGGGTCAACCTCCGTGCGGACGCGGCGGACGCGGGCGAGCGGGTGCGCCTGATCGTGGCGGAGGGCGTCAAGGTCGCCTCGTTCGCGCTGGCGCCCTCCCGTGAGCTGATCGCCCGGCTGAAGGACGCGGGGGTCGTCGTCATCCCGTCCGTAGGTGCCCGCCGCCATGCCGAGAAGGTCGCCGCCTGGGGCGCGGACGCGGTCATCGTGCAGGGCGGGGAGGGCGGCGGCCACACCGGGAAGGTCGCCACGAGCGTGCTGCTGCCGCAGGTCGTGGACGCGGTCGGTATCCCGGTGATCGCCGCGGGCGGCTTCTTCGACGGCCGGGGGCTGGTCGCGGCGCTCGCCTACGGCGCGGCCGGTATCGCCATGGGCACCCGCTTTCTGCTGACGTCGGACAGCACCGTGCCGCGGGCCGTGCAGGACCGCTATCTGGCGGCGGGCGTCCAGGACGTCACCGTCACCACGAAGGTGGACGGTCTGCCGCACCGGATGCTGCGCAGTGAGCTGGTCGAGGCGCTGGAGCGGTCCGGGCGCGCCACCGCGCTGCTCGGAGCCGTGCGGCGGGCCGCGTCGTTCAGAAAACTGTCCGGCCTGAGCTGGGCGCGGATGGTCCGTGACGGCCTGGCGATGAAGCACGGCCGGGACCTCTCCTGGAGCCAGGTCCTGCTGGCCGCGAACACCCCGATGCTGCTGAAGGCCTCGATGGTCGAGGGCCGTACCGATCTCGGGGTGATGGCGTCCGGGCAGGTCGCCGGCGTGATCGAGGATCTGCCGTCCTGCGCGGAGCTCGTCGACCGGATCATGGCGGAGGCGCGGACGGCGCTGGGCGCGCTGCCGCGCTGAGCGGAATGCGGTGCCCGGCCGGGGGTCCCGGGGCGGTCCACGGCGGTGCCCGGCGGGCCCGTCACGGATACGGCGGGCCCGTCACGGATACGGCGGGCCCGTCACGGATGCGGCGCGTCACGTGTACGGCGGGCCCGTCCCAGCAGCAGCGAGCCCGTTGTACGTCCCGTGGCGCGCCGGACCGGCCGTCAGAGGCGTTCGATGATCGTGACGTTGGCTTGCCCGCCGCCCTCGCACATGGTCTGCAGGCCGAACCTGCCGCCGGTGCGCTCCAGTTCGTGCAGCAAGGTCGTCATCAGCCGGACGCCGGTCGCGCCGAGCGGATGGCCCAGAGCGATGGCGCCGCCATTGACGTTGACCCGCTCCGGGTCCGCGCCGGTCTCCTCGATCCAGGCCAGCACCACGGGCGCGAACGCCTCGTTGATCTCGACCAGGTCGATGTCGCCGAGGGACATCCCCGTCTTCCTCAGCGCATACGCCGTCGCCGGGATCGGTGCGGACAGCATCCGGATGGGGTCCGCGCCACGCACCGACAGATGGTGGATACGGGCGCGCGGGGTGAGGCCGTGTTCGGCCACCGCCCGCTCGGAGGCGAGGAGCAGGGCAGCCGCGCCGTCGGAGACCTGCGAGGAGACCGCCGCGGTCAGCCGGCCGCCCTCGACGACCGGCGCCAGCGCGGCCATCTTCTCCGGCGAGGTATGACGGCGTGGGCCTTCGTCGGCGGTGATGCTGCCGAAGGGGACGATCTCCCGGTCGAAGCGGCCCTCGTCGATGGCGCGGACGGCCCGCTGGTGCGACCGGAGCGCGAACTCCTCCATGTCGGCACGGGAGATCTGCCACGCGTCGGCGATGAGTTCGGCGCCGTGGAACTGGTTGACGGGTGCCTCGCCGTAGCGGGCGCGCCAGCCCTCGGAGCCGGCGAACGGGCCGTCGGTCAGGCCCAGCGGGGCGGCGGCCTGCCGGCTGGCGAAGGCGATCGGGATCTGCGACATGTTCTGCACACCGCCCGCGACCACCAGGTCCTGGGTGCCGGAGAGCACGCCCTGCGCCGCGAAGTGCACGGCCTGCTGCGAGGAGCCGCACTGGCGGTCCACGGTGACGCCGGGCACCTCCTCGGGCAGTCCGGCGGCCAGCCAGCACGTCCGGGCGATGTCCCCGGCCTGCGGGCCCACGGTGTCCAGGCAGCCGAAGACGACGTCCTCGACGGCGGCCGGATCGGCGCCGCTGCGCGCCATCAGCGCCGTCAGCACATGGGCGCCCAGGTCGGCGGGGTGGACGGCCGACAGGCCGCCGCCCTTCTTGCCCACCGGGGTACGGACCGCGTCGACGATATAGGCCTCGGGCATGGGGTCTCCTCGGTTCGGATTCTGCGACGGTGCCGGCCGGATCCGCAAGGCGGTGCCGGCCGCCGCGGACGGGTGCCGGTGGGCGGTCCGCCCGGGGGCCGCACGGCGCACCGCGCAGCGCGCCCGGCCCACCGCGCCTCACGCATGCTGCGAGCTGACGGACACCGTTTCCCCGGTCATGTACGAGGCGTAGTCGCCGGCCAGGAAGACGATGACATTGGCGACCTCCCAGGGTTCGGCCCAGCGGCCGAACGCCTCCCGTTCGGTGAGCTCCGCCAGCAGCTCGGGCGTGGTCACCTTCGCCAGGTGCGGGTGCATCGCGAGGCTGGGCGAGACCGCGTTGACGCGTACGCCGTACTCGGCCGCCTCCATGGCGGCGCACCGGGTCAGCGCCATCACCCCGGCCTTGGCCGCGGCGTAGTGGGCCTGGCCGCGCTGGGCGCGCCAGCCGACGACCGAGGCGTTGTTGACGATCACGCCGCCGCGGCCGGCCGCCTTCATCCGGCGCAGGGCGGCCCGGGTGCATCGGAAGGTGCCGTTCAGGGTCACGTCGAGGACCGTGTCCCACTGGGTGTCGGTCATCTCGACCAGGTCGGCGGTTCCGCCGAGCCCGGCGTTGTTGACCACGATGTCGAGGCGGCCATGGCGTTCCTCGGCCGCGTCCAGCAGGGCGTTGACCTGGTCCTCGTCGGTGACATCGCAGGGCAGTGACGCCACCTGGCCGGCGCCGAACTCCTCGGCGAGCGCCTGGGCGGTGGCCTGCAGCCGGCGTGCGTGGGCGTCGCCGAGGACCACCCGGGCGCCTTCCTCCAGGAACCTGCGGGCGGTGGCCCCGCCGATGCCGGCTCCGGCGGCCGCGGTGATCACGGCGGTCCGGCCGTCGAGCAGATGGTGGCCCGGCACATAGGGCGGCGGTGTCATCCGTGAGCCTCCTCTTCCCGCAGCCTGGTGCGGATTCCGGGGCCAAGGCTCCCGACGGTGACGGGACCTCGACGCCGCTCTGCCGGTACGTTAATCTACCAAACACTTGTTAGGGAAGCGCTTGTCAGGGAAGGAGGGCGGATGCCCGCTGCCCACCACGACGCACTCCCGAGCGGCACTCCGCGGGGGCCGCGCGCGGCCGTCACCCGGGAGGCGGGGGCCTGATGGACCTCGACATCACCGCCGCGGACGAGGCGTTCCGGGACGAGGCCCGCGCCTGGCTCGCCGCGCAGGTGCCCGCCGTTCCGCTGCCGTCACTGGAGACCGCGGAGGGGTTCGCCGCCCACCGGGAGTGGGAACGCCGGCTCGCCGCGGACCGCTGGTCGGTGGTCTCCTGGCCCGAGGAGTACGGCGGCCGGGGCGCTTCGCTTCTGCAGTGGCTGCTCTTCGAGGAGGAGTACTACGCCGCCGGCGCCCCCGGCCGGGTCGGCCAGAACGGCATCAGCCTCCTCGCGCCCACCCTCTTCGAGCACGGCACCGACGAGCAACGCGCCCGTATCCTTCGCCCCATGGCGCGCGGCGAGGCCATCTGGGCGCAGGCCTGGTCGGAGCCGGAGTCGGGGTCGGATCTGACGTCGCTGCGCTCGACCGCCGTACGGACCGACGGCGGCTGGCTGCTGAACGGGCAGAAGACCTGGTCGTCCCGGGCCGCCTTCGCCGACCGCGCCTTCGGACTGTTCCGCAGCGACCCGGATGCCGCCCGCCCGCACCAAGGGCTCAGCTATCTGATGTTCCCGCTGGACGCGCCGGGCGTGACGGTGCGCCCCCTCGGCCGCCTGGACGGCAAGCCGGCCTTCGCCGAACTCTTCCTCGATCAGGTCTTCGTGCCGGATGCGGACGTCATCGGCGAGCCGGGCCGGGGGTGGCAGGTCGCCATGAGCACCGCCGGCAACGAACGCGGCCTCACGCTCCGCAGCCCGGGCCGTTTCACCGCGGCCGCCGGACGGCTGGCCGCGCTCTGGCGCGAGACCGGCGGCACCGCCGGCCCGGCGCTCGGCGAGCGGGTGGCCGACGCGCTGATCGGCGCCAGGGCGTATCAGCTGTTCACCTACGCCCACGCCTCCCGGCTCGCCGACGGCGGGTCGATCGGCGCCGAGTCGAGCCTGAACAAGGTCTTCTGGTCCGAGCTGGACATCGCCCTGCACGAGACCGCCCTGGACCTGCTCGGCCCGTACGGCATGCTCGCTGATGACGCCGACGAGGCGCCCGCACACGGGAGTTGGGCCGAGGGGTACACGTTCTCCCTGGCCGGTCCGATCTATGCCGGCACCAATGAGATCCAGCGCGACATCATCGCCGAGCGGCTGCTCGGTCTGCCGAAGGGACGCCGCTGATGCGCTTCCTTGCGACCGCTGAGCAGCGGGAGTTCGCCCGTACGCTGGACGCCCTGCTGGGGACGTGCGGCACCCCGGCCGTGGCACGGGCCTGGGCGGCCGGGGAGCACAAGCCGGGCCGTGAGCTGTGGGCGCGGATCGCGGCGGCGGGCGTGTTCACGCTCGCCGTGACGGAGCGGCACGGCGGGGCGGGGCCGCTCCCGGTCGAACTGGCGCTGTCTTTCGTGGAGTTGGGCCGGCATGCCGTGCCGGGGCCGCTGGCGGAGACGGTGGCCGCGGCCGCGTTCCTGGAACGTCTCGGCGGGAGTGCCGCGGCGGAGGACTTGGCGGAGGACCTGCTGCCGCGGATCGCCGCGGGCGATGCCCTGGTGAGCCTGTGCGCCCAGGGCCCGTACACCGTGGACGCGGATGCCGCCGATGCCGTCCTCGTCGTCGAGGGTGACACGGTGCGCCGTACGGTCGCCCACGGACCCGTACAGGCCTCCCTCGATCCCGCCCGGCGACTGGCCCGCCCGCTCGGCGGCAGCGTCCTGGCGAAGGGCCCCGCGGTGGCCGCGGCCGCCGCACACGCCGTCGATGTCGCGCGGCTCGTCACCGCCGCGCAGTCCCTCGGCCTCGGCCGGGCCCTGCTGGCCGCGACGGTGTCCTACGCCGGGCAGCGCACCCAGTTCCACCGGCCCATCGGCTCGTTCCAGGCGGTCAAACACCGGCTGGCGGACACCCTGATCGGGCTGGAGTTCGCACAGCCGCTGGTGTACGCGGCGGCCCTGGCGGTGGCGGCGGGTGCCCCGTCGGCAGGCCGGGAGGTGGCGGCGGCGAAGGTCGCGGCGGGGGAGGCCGCCCATGCCGCGGCCCGTACGGCACTCCAGGTGCACGGCGCCGTCGGTTACACCGCGGAACTGGACCTCTCGCTGTGGATCCGCAAGGCCCGCCCGCTGCGGGATGCCTGGGGAACCCCGGCCGAGTGCCGCGCGCGCGTCCTGGCGGCCTCCTGACCGCGTGAAGGGGTGGGTGTCCTCGCCGGCTGACCGGGCGTCCTACGGGTTCGCCCCTACGGGAGCCTGCGGTCCCGCTCCTCCAGGTCGGCCAGCATGGCGTCGGCCAGATCCCGCTCGGCGGTGTAGTACCGCTCCGACCACTTCAGGACGAGTGAGGGGTAGGCCCAAGCCTCTTCGGGGCGGGTATCCGTCCCGTCCTCCCCGTCCGCCTCGGCGCGCCGGCGCATCGTCTCCGCGTACTCCCGGTGACGGGCCAGCACTTCACGCATCCGGTCGCCCTCCAGCAGATGACCGAGCCACAGCCGCAGCATCACCCCGTGCTTGAGGACCGGAGGTTCCACCGGCGCCTCACGCACCCAGTGGCGGACCGCCGCCATCCCCTCGTCGGTGATCACATAGACCCGCTTGTCGCGGTTGCCGGTCTCCTGGGCGACCATCCGGGAGCTGGCGTAACCGGCCTTCTCCAGGCGCTTCAGCTCGCCGTAGATCTGGCTGAAGGACGGGCTCCAGTAGAAGAAGTGCAGCGACCGGTCCGACCGTTTCTTCAGGTCGTAGCCGGACAGCTCCTCACCGAAGGAGAGCAGGCCCAGCACCGCCCAACCGGTGGCCGGCAGTGCAGGTCGCTCCGCATCGCCGGCGCTCACGGCGCCCGACTTCGTCTCCGTCACGTCCCGCAGTGTACGGTCCGCGCCCGCGCCTGCCCGACCAAAGACATCGCCAACTCCCCTCCCCCGCACCTGCATTCCCGGCACCCGTGTGCTTCGCGCGGGGGGGCTTCCTCCGGGGCACCCGGTATACCCGGTGCCCGCCGCGCGGTCCGACGAGTACCGCGCGGCTTCCTCGCACTGCCCGGGCCGCCTCGGCGCGCGGCCGACCGCGGACCGTGCGCCCGGTGCGGCCGGCTGCGCGGTGCGGACCGCGAGCCGTCGGCCAATAGTGGAAAGGTGAGCCGGCTACAGGGAACCTCCCCGCGGTCCGGGCCGCGGCCGTCGGTCGGCGGGCCCGTCGGGATGGTGCGGCGCAGACTGCGCTACCTGCTGGAACACGGGCGGCACGGCCTCCGTGAACACCGCTCCGTGGTCGGCAACGCGCTCCGGGTGACGGTGGCCTCGTGCGTGGCCTTCTACCTCTGCCGCTACGCGCTCGGTCTGACCGTGATGTCCGTCTACGCCACGTTCACCGTGGTGTCGCTCGGCGTGCTCGCCCGGATCCCGGGGTCCGGGCGCCAGCGCGCCACGACCGTGCTCATGGCGCTCCCCGCCGGGCTGGCACTCATCACCCTGGGCACCCTGCTCGCCGTACAGACGTGGGCCGCCGTCCTCGGCATGCTCGTCATCGGATTCCTGGTGGCGTACGCAGGCACCACCGGACCACGGATCGCCGGAGCCGCCCCCGGGATGCAACTGCTCTACATCCTGCCGTGTTTCCCGCCCTACGCCCCGGACGCCCTCGGCCAGCGGCTGTCCGGCTTCCTGCTGGGCGCGGCCCTGCTCGCGCTGGCCCAGCTCTTTCTGGTGCCCGAACCGGACACCCCGCCGTTCTGCCGGCTGCTGGCCGACGCCGCCGATGCCGCGGCGCGCCTGGCGGACCATCACGGCGGTCCGCTGCCCGTACAGGCGCTCGCCCGGGCGCACGAGACCGGGGACGCGCTGCGCCCGTCCCGGGTGCCGCCGGCCGATCTGCCCGCCTCCCCCACCCTCGCCCACAAGGCCATGGCGCACGCGACCGAGGCGGTCCGTACGCTGCTGGCCCGGCTGGAGGCCCTGCACGCCTCGGTCGGGCCGCAGTACGTCTACCACGCGGAGACCGTGGTGCTGCTCCAGGACATCAGCGACGCCGCCCGCGCGGCGGCACAGGCGCTGCGGCGGGGCAAGCGGCTGCGGCCCGGTGAGGGTCCTTCCGCCGCCGCCCTGCAGAGCGAGCTGGCCCCGGTGCGGGCCCACCGGGCCGTGGACGTACTGCAGCGGCTGAGCGCCGACGACCGGCTGGCCTATCTGCGCCGCCGGTCCCTGGTGGTGCAGGCCGCCGACTCCGCTGTCGTCCTCGCCCTGGCCACCCGGCTGCTGCTGGGCGACCGGTCCGTCGAACGGAGCCCCGCCGGGCACACCTTCTCCTACGCGCAGGCGCGCCTCCACGAGCTGTGGTGGCAACGCCTGACCACGCATCTCACCCCCCGCTCGGTGATCTTCCAGAACGCCTGCCGGTTCGCGCTCGGCCTGGCGGCCGCGCGGGCCGTCGCCGGGCTCCTCGATCTGCAGCATGGCTTCTGGGTGCTGCTGGCCACGCTCACGCTCACCCGTACCACCAGCCTGGAGACCTGGTCCGCGGTCCGCCAGGCGCTGGCCGGCACCCTGGTCGGCGCGGTGCTGGCCGGCGGGCTGCTGGCGCTGGTCCACGACCGGGACACGGTGTACGCCGTGGCGCTGCCGGTGGTGATGCTGGTGGCGTTCATCGCGGGGCCGCTGCGCGGGCTGGCCTGGGCGCAGGGCGGGTTCACGCTGGTCGTGGCCACGCTGTTCGCACAGGTCGCCCCCGTCACCTGGCAGCTGGCCCCGGTGCGGCTGGTGGACGTGCTGGTCGGCAGCCTGATCGGGCTGGCCTGCGGGCTGGTGGCCTGGCCGCGGGGCGCGGGCCGCGAGGTGCGCCGCAGCATGGCAGGACTGTGCGCGGCCATCGCCGACTCCATCGGGTACACCACCGCACGGGTCGTCGACCACTCCGGCAGCACGGACTGCCTCGACATCAACCGGGCCCTCGTCCTCGCGCAGGAGAGCCTGGCCCAGTACCACTGCGAGCTGCGGGACGAGAGTGCCGGGCAGCCGGACTGGCCCTCGGTGCTGGTTGCCGGGGCGGAGGCACGGCGCGGCGAACGGCTGCTGCCGGGCCGGCCGGGGCGGATCGCCCCGCAGGAGGTCAGCGCCTGGCTGCGCCGCGAGGCCGACCGGACGGCAGGCGACTACCGGTCCCTCGCCCGGCATCTGCACTCGGACGGTGAGGTGCCCCGGTCGGACGCCCGGCCGCTCGACATCCGCGCGCTGCTGGCGGTGGCCCCGGCCGTCCCGCACCACAGCCCGGACCGGGAGACCCGCGCGCTCTCGGCCGCGCTGCTCCTCGACTCGGTGATCTGGCTCGATGCCCTCACCGCCGATCTGGACCGGATCCACCGGGAGATGTGACGCCGCGCCGGCACGGAAGACGGGACGCCGCACCGTCACAGGAGACGGGACGCTGCAACGTCGCGGGAGAGGGGACCCCGCGTCGTAGGACCGGCGGACACCGGCTCACCGCGTACCGGACGGCTGCCACTCCAGGAGCAGGATCGTGGCGTCGTCGCTCAGCCCGCCGTGCCGGCTCTCCAGGATGACGTGGATCAGCTGGCGGAGCGCTTCCGAGGCGAGCTCGCCGACCGCCGTGGCCCGGATGATGGAGTCGGTGAACCCCGACAGGCCGAAGCGGCCGCCACCGGCCGTGCGGGCCTCGGTCACCCCGTCGGTGTACAGCAGCACCCGGTCCCCCGGCTCCAGGGCCTCCCGGTGGACCGTACGCGGGGCGTCGGCGAGCGTGGCGGGCATGCCCATCGGAGGTTCGCTCGGGCGCTCCAGCGCCTTGTGCACCTGGTGGTCGCGGATCAGCAGCGGCGGCGGATGGCCGCAGTTGCACCAGGTCAGCACCCCGCTGGTGAGATCCAGCCGGGCGGCGATGCCGGTGCAGTACTGCTCGGGCAGCCACTCGGCGAGCACCGCGTCCACGGTCTTGACGAGTTCCGGCAGGGCGGCGCCCATCCGGCGCGCGCTGCGGCAGCCGGCCATGGCGATCGACGTGGTCAGCCCCGAGGCGAGGTTGTGCCCCATCGCGTCGAGGATCACCGCATGCAGCGTCGACTCGGTCAGCGCATGGTCGAAGGCGTCGCCGCCCAGCCCGTAGGCCGGTTCCAGGACGCCGGTGGACACCGCCCGTGCGCTGCCGACGGTCCGCGGGGGCAGCAGGGAGCGCACCAGCTCGGCCGGCAGGCTCATGGTGTCCGTGCGGGTCTTGCGCACCACGTGGTCGCTGACGCCGCGCTGGGAGGTGATCGCCATGGACAGGACCGCCACCAGGGTGCGGCAGCGGCGCAGCACGGCGCCGTCCAGCGCGTCGACGTGCACGCCCACCACGCCCAGCCGGTCCGCACCGTTGACCAGCGGCAGCCAGGCGATGAGGGGGCCGGCCGGGCTCTCCTCGACGCGGAGCGACAGCGTGCGGTAGGCCCCGCCGGCCGGCGACTCGTCCACCAGGAGAGGTTCCCCGCCGGCGAGGGGCGTCAACTGCCGCTGCTGCAGGTCCACGAGGTAGACGGCCACCCGGCGCAGACCGATCCGGGCGGCGTAGCGGTCGACCAGGGCGAGGAAGCGTGAGGGGGGCGCGCTGTGGACGGCGGTCAGGAACTCCTGCAGCAGATGCTCGCCGTCACCGGCCGGAACACTCTCCACGGCCATCCGCGCGTCCCTCCGAACACCGTGCATCGTCATGAGCACTGCGAGCCAAGTGGGTTCCGGGCGCCCGTGCCATCCGGAAGCGCCATACGGCCCAACGGCCGCGCTCGCGCGACAAGCGCCGCCGGACGCGGGTGCCCGGCTCCGGTCCGCCCGGGTGCGGATGGGGTGGCGGACCCTGATCCTGAAGCAGTGGAGCCATCTGCGGGGTATGGCGTCGCCGCTTGCGGGCACCCGCCGGGCAAGAGCACGCAGCAACCGCACAGGGAACCCGACAAGGCAGCATGTCGCGGTACCGCCGTGGCAGCGGAACGGACACACATGGGCAATGGATTCATGGGTCCGGAGGGCTACGGCCCGGACTCGTTCGGTGACTTCCTCGCACGCTTCTTCGGCTCCGCGCAGTCCGCGAGCGGTGAGCCGGGGCAGCCCGCGCCCCGGCAGGCGGACATCGCGCGCATGATGAGCGGCCCCGCCCGGGACCTGGTGACCTCCGCCGCCGCTTACGCCGCCGAGCACGGCAGTCCGGAACTCGGCACCGAGCACCTGCTGCGGGCCGCCCTCGCCGCCGAGCCGACCCGCACCCTGCTGCGGCAGGCGGGGACGGACCCCGACGCGCTGGCGGCCGAGATCGACAGCAGCGCCGGTTCGGGGCCGAAGCAGTCCAGCGTCGCCGTGACCCCCGCGGTCAAGCGGGCCCTGCTGGGCGCGCACGACCTGGCGCGGGACAACGGCGCCTCGTACATCGGCCCGGAGCACGTCCTGGACGCGCTGGCGGCCAATATGGACTCGGCAGCGGGGCGCATTCTGAACCTCGCCCACTTCGATCCGCAGGCCGCCCCGCAGAGCGGCCACGGGGCCCCGCACGTGGCCCCCGAGCACGGCGCCCCGCCGAAGCACGACACACCGACCCTGGACAAGTACAGCCGCGATCTGACCGACCTGGCCAGGGCGGGCCGGATCGACCCGGTCATCGGCCGCGAGGAGCAGATCGAGCAGACCATCGAGGTGCTGTCCCGCCGGGGGAAGAACAACCCGGTGCTGGTCGGCGATGCGGGGGTGGGCAAGACGGCGATCGTCGAGGGCCTGGCCCAGCGCCTCGCCGACGGCGACGTCCCCGAGAACCTGTCGGGCCGGCGGGTCGTCGCACTGGACCTGACGTCCGTGCTCGCCGGCACCCGCTACCGCGGTGACTTCGAGGAGCGGATGAACGCCATCATCGAGGAGGTTCGCACGCACCCCGACTCGCTGATCGTGTTCATCGACGAACTCCACACGGTCGTCGGCGCCGGCGGGGGCAGCGGGGACGGCGGTTCCCTGGAGGCGAGCAACATGCTCAAGCCGGCCCTGGCCCGTGGCGAGATGCATGTCATCGGCGCCACCACGCTGGAGGAGTACCGGCGCAACATCGAGAAGGACGCCGCGCTCGCCCGCCGCTTCCAGCCCATCCTGGTGCCCGAGCCGGATGTCGCCGACACGGTGGAGATCCTGCGCGGGCTGCAGGACCGCTACGAGGCGCATCACCAGGTCCGCTACACGAACGAGGCGCTGCTCGCGGCGGTCGAGCTCTCGGACCGCTATATCGCCCACCGCTTCCTGCCCGACAAGGCGATCGACCTGCTCGACCAGGCGGGCGCACGGGTCCGGCTCCGCTCGGGAGCCAAGGCCACCGACGTCCGCGATCTGGAACGCGAGCGGGATCAGCTGGTGCGGGACAAGGACCAGGCAGTCGCCGCGGAGCAGTACGAGCGAGCCACCGAGCTGCGTGACCGGGTCGCCGCCCTCACCGCGCGGATCGAGGCCGGCCGGGGCGAGCCGCCGACCGACCGCCGGATCGTGCAGGTCACTGCCGAGGACATCGCCGAGATCGTGTCGCGGCAGACCGGTGTGCCGGTGAGCAGTCTGACCCAGGAGGAGAAGGAGCTGCTGCTCGGCCTGGAGGAACGGCTGCACACCCGGGTGATCGGCCAGGACGACGCGGTCACGGCCGTCTCCGAGGCGATCCTGCGGTCCCGGGCCGGGCTCTCCGACCCCGACCGCCCGATCGGCAGCTTCCTCTTCCTGGGCCCGACGGGTGTGGGCAAGACCGAACTGGCCCGCGCGCTCGCCGAGGCGCTGTTCGGCAGCGAGGAGCGGATGGTGCGCCTGGACATGAGCGAGTATCAGGAGCGGCACACGGTCAGCCGGCTGGTCGGTGCTCCCCCGGGATACGTCGGCCACGAGGACGCGGGACAGCTGACCGAGGCGGTGCGCCACCACCCGTATGCGCTGCTGCTGCTCGACGAGGTCGAAAAGGCGCACCCCGATGTCTTCAACATCCTGCTGCAGGTCCTCGACGACGGGCATCTGACCGACTCCCAGGGCCGCCGGGTCGACTTCAAGAACACCGTCATCGTGATGACGAGCAACCTCGGCTCCGAGGCGCTGAGCGGCGGTCGCGGGGTGCTCGGCTTCGGCTCGGACGCCACGGGCGCTGAGGCGGGCGACGGCGCACGGGAACGGGCGCTGGGATCGCTGCGCGAGCACTTCCGCCCGGAATTCCTCAACCGGCTCGACGAGATCATCGTCTTCCGCCGGCTCACCGACGACCAACTGCGCCAGATCACCGGCCTGCTGCTCGACGGGACCACCCGCAGGCTGCGCGCCCAGGACATCTCGATCGAGTTCACCCCCGGCGCCGTGGACTGGCTCACCCACCGCGGCCACCAGCCCGAATACGGCGCCAGGCCGCTGCGGCGCACCATCCAGCGCGAGGTCGACAACGCGCTCTCGCGGCTGTTGCTGGACGGCGCGCTGTCGGAGGGCGGCGCCGTGCGTGTGGAGGTGAAGGACAGCGAGCTGGTGTTCCATACCGACGAGAAGCAGCAGGGGGGTCCGGGTGGCGCCACTGGGCCCGCGTGACACCTCCCAGGGGCGCCATGAGTCGCCGGAAGAGCGGGCCGACCGGCGGTGGAACGAACTTCTGCAGGAGGTCCGGGTCATCCAGACCGGTGTGCAGATTCTCTTCGCGTTCCTGCTCACCGTCGTCTTCACCCCGCGCTTCGCCACGCTGGAGCCGACGGACAAGGTCATCTACGTGGTGACGGTCCTGCTGGGGGCGGCCACGACCGGCGCGCTGATCGGTACGGTGACCTTTCACCGCTTGGTCACCGGGCACCGGCTGAAGCCGGAGACGGTCCTGTGGGCCTCCCGCCTGGCCGTGCTGGGGACCGTCCTCCTACTGGGGACGGTCGCCTCCGCGCTGCTGCTGATCCTGCGCATCGCGCTGCACAACTCCGCCGTCCCCTGGGTCGTCACCGGGCTGGTCGCCTGGTTCGTGGTCTGCTGGTTCGTGCTGCCCGCCTGGATCCTGCGCCACTATTCGGCCAAGGAATGAACCCGTACGGGACCGGTGACCGGACCGGGCACACACCCGTCGGCCGGCCGGTGCCGGAGGGGGGAAGGGGCCGCACACACCAACGGCCGCCAAGGGCGCGGGCCGAGACCCTGATCTGGGTCTCGGCCCGCGCCCTTGGCGGCCGTTGCGCCGTCGCCCGTCAGGCGCGCGCGGCGGCCGGACCCACCCGGCGCGGGCGGTAGAGCAGTGCCCCGCCCGCAAGTGCGGCGCTGACGACTGCCAGCCCTACTGCCAGCAGCTCGGGCCACATGCCCGCCTCGCCCAGGCCGCTGCCCAGGGGAGACAGGACGCCGGCCCGGGACAGCGCATGCAGGGCGATGATGATCATGGCCGCGGCGGCGCTCACCGTCCAGACCAGGGCGGTGTCACGCATCGCCAGCCAGCCGGCCAGCAGCAGGTACACGACGGCGATGGCCATCGAGAGCCCGGCTGCCGCCTGGGCGCCCTGCAGGTGCGACGCGTGCACCGGCAGATGGCTCAGACCGCACAGCGCCAGGGTCGCGGCCGCGGGCCAGCGCAGTACGGAGCGCAGCACGCCGGGGACCGCGTAGCCCGGCTGCGGAGCCGCCTCGGCCGGCGAGGCCCACGCCGGGCCGCCCTGCCGCATGGGGTCGGCGGGCTGCCGGGACCAGGGGGTGTGCTGGGGCGGCCGGCCCATCATGGACTCACGCTGTGCGGTGGACAGCGGCTGCCCGTTGCGGTCCAGGGGGCGGACATCGGGGTCGAGCACGTGCATGGACGCGGTCGGTTCGGGTTCGCCGTGGCTGCCATAGCTGCCGTGGCTGCCGTGGCTGCCGTGGCTGCCGTGGCTGCCGTGGCCGCCGTGGCTGCCAGGTCCGCCGAGGCCACCGGGGTCGCCGAGGCCACCGGGGCCGGGCGGGAAGGGATCGACCATGTCAGGGAGACCGGCATGCCCGCCCTTCGTACGGTCGAACAACTCGATCAGCTGCGCCACCTCCTCGACGGACCGGTCGACGGCCACCGCGCGCAGCGCTTCCTGGCTCGACTCCGCAGTGTGCGGGGTGGCCCGCAGCATGTCGAAGAGCGCGGCGACCTCGCTCACCGGCCGGGAAACCACCGCCATACGCAGGGCTTCATCGCCGGGGTTGGGAACGTCGCCGCTGCGCTTGAGCAGTTCCACCAGGGCGGCGACTTCCTCCAGGGGCCGATGGGTGACTGCCTCCCACAGAAGGGTGTGGGACGAGTTGTGCTCAGGGGGCATGGGCGGAAAGTGCTCGCCGGGTCCTGTCGATGACAGTTCGGCGTCGCCCCCACAGAGTGCTGGTTCGGATGTCATGGAGGGACTCCACTGAACGAGGGGAGCGTCAAACACCAGAAGCGCTGACACTCGGCGGACGTTGAGAGTGCTGTGCCTCAGCCAACGTCCCATCGGTGTGCCCCCGCCATTCAGGAAGGCCATCCGGTGGAGACACGCCGGTACGCCCGGGCGCGCCGCCGCCCGGCGTTCGTCTGCCGGTGGGCGTACCGCTTCGCGGAGCAGCCGGCAGGGGGTGCGGCACCGTCGGCGTCCCTCCGGTGACGGCGGCCGTATACGCCCCACCACGAGTGCGGCGACCGCAGGCCTTCCTTCAGGGACGGCCCAGGAGCCTGCGCACAGCACGACTGCTGTTGCGGACCCGCGGCCGATCCGGATGACACGGCCGTGCACTCTCCGCAGGCAGGCAGGCAGGCGGCGCGGCGCCGGAGTGGCTGTCGACCATGTGATCAGGAATATCCGGCTATCAGGGCCGGCTATCAGCCGCCGCGGCGCACCCGGGCTGCTTTGCGGGCCTCGGCGAGCTTCCGGGCCTCGGTGGCCTTGCGGGACTTGCCGCCGGTGGTGCGGGAGGTGTCCTTGCTGGTGCCCAGGCCGCGGAAGGGGGTATGGGTGTTCTTGGCCCGGCGTGTGGCGGGCTTACCGTCGAACGCGGTGCCGGAGGGGGGCTTGGCCCCGGTGATCCGGCTCAGCTCCGCCTCACCCGAGCGCACCTTGGTGGTCGTCGGCTCGATGCCGGCCTCTGCCATCAGGCGGCTCATCTCCCTGCGCTGGCCCGAGAGGACCAGCGTGACGACGCGGCCGGACTCACCGGCCCGGGCGGTGCGGCCCGCGCGGTGCACATAGTCCTTGGGGTCGGTGGGCGGGTCGACGTTGACCACGAGATCGAGGTCGTCGACGTGCAGGCCACGGGCCGCGACATTGGTCGCCACCAGGACGGTGATCTCGCCGTTCTTGAACTGCGCGAGGGTCCGGGTGCGCTGCGGCTGGGACTTGCCGCTGTGCAGGGCCGCGGCATCCACCCCGCTGGCCCGCAGGTGCCGGGTGAGCTGGTCGACCGCGTGCTTGGTATCCAGGAACAGCAGTACGCGGCCGTCGCGGGCGGCGATCTCCGTGGCGACGGCATACCGGTCGGGGCCATGAACGACCAGCACATGGTGGTCCATGGTCGTGACCGCGCCCGCGGACGTCTCGACGGAGTGGGTGACGGGGTCATGGAGGTAGCGCCGGACCAGGTGATCGACGTCGTGGTCCAGGGTGGCGGAGAACAGCATCCGCTGGCCATCGCGGTGCACCTGGTCGAGCACCTCGGTGACTTGCGGCAAGAAGCCCATGTCGCACATTTGGTCAGCCTCGTCGAGGACGGTGATCCACACCCGCCCCAGGTCACAGGCCCTGCGCTCGATGAGGTCGTGCAGGCGGCCAGGTGTGGCGACGATGACCTCGGCCCCGTCGCGCAACGCAGCGGCCTGTCGGCCGATCGACGTGCCGCCGACGATCGCGGCCATCCGCAGCCGGAGCGCGGCGGCATGCGGCGCGAGTGCTTCGGTGACCTGTTGGGCCAGCTCCCGGGTAGGCACCAGGATCAGGGCGAGGGGATGCTTGGGCTCCGCGCGGCGCCCGGCTGTCCGTGCGAGCAGTGGCAGGCCGAAGGCGAGGGTTTTGCCCGATCCGGTGCGCCCGCGCCCCAGGACGTCGCGTCCCGCGAGGGCGTTGGGCAACGTGGCTGCCTGGATCGGGAAGGGCTCGTGCATGCCGAGCTTGGTGAGTGTTCGCAGCAGCTCGGCCGGCAGTTCCAGGTCAGCGAAGGAGACGACCGGGGGCACCGTCGGGGTGAGGGTCACTGGCTGGGCGAGGTCGCCGTGCGAGGTGCCGGGGCGGTCCGGGTGGTTCATGAAGGGCCTTCCGTATGCGGAACGTACCGAGGAAGGCCCGGCAGGAAATGAGCAGCCAACGAACAAAGAGAACCGGACGGGCAGGCTTGCCGACCGTCACAGCCATCCAAACATTTGAGGCTAACACAAAGTGACAGTGTGCCCCGGCGCTGTGGTGCTGATCGTTCCGTCTGCGCGGAGAGCACCCGGTCCGAAGCGGCCTCGAGAATCTCACCTTGGTCGTCAGCCGGCCGCCCTTCCGCCTCCGCCTTTCGAGGTGCCAAGGCCCGCCGAGCCTGATTCGCTGGTAAGTGCAGCTCTCGATACACCACACGGGTGAAGGACAGATCATGAGCGCAACAGGAGAATCCCACGGACGCATCCAGCAGATGCGCGACAAGGCCCAGGAATTGCAGGCGGCCGCGGAACGCACCGGCGACCCGGAAGAGCAGAAGCGGCTCAAGGAGAAGGCGCGCAGGCTCCTGTCCCAGAGTGAACAGGAGAGCGGTATGGCCAGCGGAGACATCTACCCCGCCGAGTAAGGCCGAGCCGTCCTGCGTAAGGCGCCGCGCTGTCCCGCACAAGGCCGTTCTTTCCTGCGCAAGGCCGTGCTGTCGTGCGCAAGGCCACGGTGTCGTACGGGCGGGGTGGCGCCGCGGCGCCCGGCTGTTCGAGTGGCTTCGCGGCCGGCACCGGTCGGCGGTCCGTGCCGCCGGGAAGCGGTGACCGCATGATTCCCTCCGAGCCCCCGCGGACCGCCGGGGCCGTGGCCCGAACGGTGTCCGGGCAGTCCATGGCCGGCCGTGCGGGCTACGACGAGCACTTCCTCGGGGTGCCGGTCCCGCTGCCGGTGCCCGCCGGCCCCGCCGTGGAGACGGTGGTGCTGCCCTACACCCACTTCACCGTGGTGCTGCGACCGGACCGGCGGATGGCGGCGGCCACCGCGGTCTGCATCGACGGTGGGCGGCTGCTGGAGCAGGTGCCGCAGGAGCGCGACTGGCAGCTCGATCCACGGCTGGACGGGGACCGGCAGACCGGTGAGGAGGTCTACCGGAACAACTCGCTGGACAAGGGGCATCTGGTGCCCCGACCCGCGCCCGTGTGGGGCGAGGCCGAGGAGGCGTACGAGGCGGATGCGGACACCTTTCACTACACGAATGCCGCCCCGCAGGCGGATGTGTGCAATCCGAGCAGGCAGGTCTGGCAGGGGCTGGAGAGCTATCTGCTCGGCCACGCCGCCCGGCCGGGACGCAAACTGGCCGTCCTCACCGGGCCCGTACTGCACGACTCGGACCCGCCCTACCGGGGCATCCAGGTACCGCTGCGCTTCTGGAAAGTGGCGGCGTTCCTCCGGGACGGCTCGCTGGCGGCGACGGCGTACGTACTCGACCAGAGCCCGGATCTGGTCTGGGACGCCGAGCGGGCCCTGGCCGGGGCGACGCCGGGGGCACCGCCGCCCCTGGGCGCCTTCCGGACGTTCCAGGTGCCGGTGACGGATGTCGCCGAGCTCACCTCGCTGAACCTGGGCCCCCTCCCTGCCGCCGATCTGATGCCCGTCGTACGCGCCCCGGAGGAACGGTGGAAACGGCTCGCCTCGCACGAGGACATCGTGCTGCGGCGCCGCTGAGGGGACAGGGGCGTTTTCCCACTTTCCGGCCCTGACTCCATGACGAACGCGGTGACTATTTGACGAATTCGGTGGTGTAGGTCTTCTTCAAGTCAACCGTGGCGTTCTTGAGGTTGGGGTTGAAGGCCTTCAGGACGCGTTCGACGGTGGCGGGGCCGTCGGCCGGCATCACCCCGTCCTTGGTGAACATCGGCAGGGTGTCCTTGATCGACCGGGCGTAGAGCTCCTTGCCGCCCTGGGCGTAGTCGGACGGCATCTTCGCGGCGATCTGTTCGGCGGTGTGCGTGGACATCCACTTGAGGGTCTTCACCAAGGCGCGGGCCAGCTTCCGCACGGTCTCCTTGTGGCTGTTCACCCAGTCGGTGCTCATGTAGAGGCTGGACGAGGGGTACGGGCCGCCGAGCGCCTTCTTCGAGCCCTCGGGGGTGCGCATGTCGATGAGCACCTTGCCGAGCTTCTTGTCCAGGATCTGCGCGACCGTGGGGTCCGTGGTCATCCCGCCCTGGATCGAGCCCTGTTGGAGGGCCGAGAGGAAGGTCTGGCCGGCCCCGACCGCCACCGGGGTGAACTCGTTGGTCTGCACTCCGTTCTTCACCGCGAGGTATTTGGTCAGGAAGTCGGTGGAGGAGCCGAGGCCGGTGACACCGAGCTTCTTGCCCTTGAAGTCCTTGGCCGAGGTGAGGTCGCCGGCCGCCTTGTCGGAGACGACCTCGACCTCGCCGGGGGCGTGCGCCAGCTGGACCACCGATTCCACCTGCTTGCCCTTGACCTGCAGATCGAGAGTGTGGTCGTAGAAGCCGACGACGCCCTGTACGTCGCCGGAGACCAGTGAGGTGGTGGCCTGCACACCGGCCGGTTCGGTCAGCAGCGTGACGTGGACGCCTTCGTCCTCGAAGTAGCCGAGCTGCTGGGTGAGTCTCGCGGGCAGATAGATGACCTTGTCGAGGCCGCCCACCATGATCTTGATCTTGCCGTTCTCTTGGCCGGAGCCGGCCACCGATGAGCCGCCGCAGGCGGTGAGGGTGGTCAGGGCGAGGGCGGTGGCGGCCACGGCGGCCGAGATCTTCCGTGCGGTAGGCATGGTCACGTCCTTGTGAGGTGGAAAGGGGAAGCGGGGAAGCGAAAGAGGAAGGCGAAGGGGCCTGCGGGGGCACGAGGCTCAGCGGCCGTCGCCTGTGTCGTCATCGGCCCTCGCCGGCATCGGCCGGCTTCCAGCGGAACAGCCGCCTCTCGAGGAAGGCCAGCAGCCCCTCGGCGAGCAGGGCGACGACGGCGAGGATCACCATCGCGGCGTACACACCGGCCGCGTTGAAGGTCCCCTGGGACGCCGAGACCAGCAGGCCCAGGCCCTTGGTCGCCCCGATGTACTCGCCGACGATCGCGCCGATCAGCGCGAAGCCGAAGCTGACATGCAGGCTGGTGAAGATCCATGAGGTGGCGGAGGGGATCACCACCTGCAGGGTGACCTGGCGGTTGCTCGCGCCCAGGATCCGGGAGTTGGCGACCAGGTTGCGGTCGACCTCCCGGGCGCCCTGGAAGGCGTTGAAGAAGACCGGGAAGAAGACGAGGACGACGGCGGAGGCGACCTTGGAGGCCGGCCCGAGGCCGAACCAGATGAGGAAGATGGGGGCCAGGACGATGCGCGGCAGTGCATTGAGCACCTTGATGTACGGGCCGAGCACATCGGCCAGAAAGCGGACCCGGCCGAGCGCGATCCCCAGCACCACACCCCCGATGACGCCGATCACCCAGCCGAGGAGCGCTTCGTAGAGCGTGTACCAGATCTGCTCCCACAGCGAGCCCTGCGGGGTGCCGTGCAGCGCCCACTGGCTCATCTGGTTCCAGATCCTGGAGGGCATGGAGAAGTTGAACGGGTCGATGACGGCGGCCCGGGCCAGCCACTCCCACAGCCCGATCAGTGCGACGAGCAGCAGCACCCGGGTGCCGTGGACCAGGAGCTTGTGGTGGCGAGCGGCCCGGGCCCTGGCCTGTGAGCGGTCCGTGCGGCCCGCTGCGGCCGGGGACGTGACCGGAGGCGCGGTCTCAGGCGACATCCGCGGCACCCCTCTCGCGGGTGATCCGGACCTCTTCGCCGAGCGAGGACCAGATCTCCCGGTAGATCTCGATGAACCGCGGCTCCAGCCGGACCGATTCGACCTTGCGAGGGCGCGGCAGATCGATCTCGAAGACCTCCTTGACGGTGGCCGGACCCGCGGTCATGACCACCACCTTGTCGGCGAGGGCGATGGACTCCTCCAGGTCGTGGGTGACGAAGACGACGGAGGCGCCGGTCCCCGACCACAGCTCCAGCAGTTCGTCCGACATCAGCGCCCGGGTCTGCACGTCGAGAGCCGAGAACGGCTCGTCCATGAGCAGGATTTCGGGGTCGTTGACGAAGGTCGCGGCGAGAGCGACGCGTTTGCGCTGCCCGCCGGAGAGCTGGTGCGGATAGCGGTCCTCGAAGGCCGCAAGGCCGACCCGGGCGAGCCATTCCCGTGCCCGCGCTCTGGCCTCGGGCTTCGGTACGCCGCGGAACCGAGGGCCGGCCATCACGTTCGACAGCACGGTGCGCCAGGGGAAGACCGCGTCCTGCTGGAAGACGTACCCGATCTTGTCCCCGATGCCGCTGACCGGCTCACCGGCGACCAGTACGTCACCTTCCGTGGGCTCTTCCAGGCCGCTGACCAGGGTCAGCGTGGTGGACTTACCGCACCCGGTGGGGCCGACGACCGCGACGAACTCACCGCGTTCGACGACCAGATCCAGATCCCGGACGGCCGTGTGCAGCGCCCCCGAGGGAGTCCGGAAGGCCTTGCTCGTACCCCGCAGTTCGATAGCGGGGCTCGTGTGGCTGTTCATGGGTCGGGAGGCTAGGAGTGATCCGGGCCACAGCGGCAGCCTTGTGGGCGCAAGCGACCTTTCTGCGCGCAAACCCTGTTGTGCTCATTTTGCTCACGCTAGAACGGCTAAGTCATCACCAGGGGGTGTGCGGGCACTCACGCACGGCTTACGGTGCGGTCATCGCGAAGTAAAAATGGAAGATTCGGTTCCGCAAAGGTGCGGCGGGCCGGACACAAGGGAGACCCGATGCGGATCCGCTGGCCCCGACGGGTCTTTGCACAGGTGCTCACCGCGCAAGTCGCCCTGACCACCGGCGTCATGGTGCTCGCCACCGGCCTGTTCCTCGCCCCGCTCAGCTCCGAGCTGGACGACCAGGCGATGCGCCGGGCACTGTCCATCGCCCAGACCACCGCCGCCGGCCCCGACCTCGCCCGGGAGCTGGTCACCACCGAACCGGCGGCGCACGGGCCGGTGCAGGCGGAGGCGGAGCGGATCCGTACCGCGACGGGGGCGCTGTACGTCGTCGTGATGGACACCCGCGGAGTGCGCTGGTCGCACACCCACACCGATGAGATCGGCCGGCATGTCTCCACCGACCCGAGCCGGACCCTCGCCGGGCGGCAGGTACGGCAGATCGACACCGGGACGCTGGGGCGGTCGGCCCGCGCCAAGGTGCCGCTGCGCGACGGCCGGGGCCGGATCGTCGGTGCGGTGTCGGTCGGTATCGCCTACGACAGTGTCCGGGGGCGGCTGTTCGGCACCATCCCCACGCTGCTGCGGTATGCGGGCGCGGCGCTGGCCGTAGGGGTGCTGGCCGCGGTCGCGCTCTCCCGGAGGCTGCGGCGCCGTACGCACGGGGTGGCGTTCGCCGATATCTCCGCCCTGCTCGACGAGCGCGAGGCGATGCTGCACGGCATCCGTGAGGGCGTCGTCGCCTTCGACCGGCGCGGCCGCATCCGGCTGGTCAACGACGAGGCCGCGCGACTGCTGGGCCTGGACGCGCGGGCCGCCGGCCGGGCGCTGGACGAGGTGCTGCCGCCGGGACGGACGACGGATGTGCTGGCCGGGCGGGTGGACGGCGCGGATCTGCTGGCCGTCAGCGGCGGACGGGTACTGGTCGCCAACCGGATGCCGACCCAGGACGGCGGGGCGGTGGTGACTCTGCGGGACCGCACCGAGCTGGAGCTGCTGGGCCGCGAACTGGACGGCACCCAGGGGCTGCTGGACGCACTCCGGGCCCAGGACCACGAGCACGCCAATCAACTGCACACCCTGCGCGGGCTGCTGGAACTGGGCCGGTACGAAAAGGCGGTGGAGTTCGTCAGCGAAGTGGCCAGCGCCCAGCGGGCCTCCGCGGAACAGATCGCGGAGCGGGTGCACGATCCACTGCTGTCCGCGCTGCTCGTGGGCAAGGCCGCCGTCGCTGCCGAACGCGGGGTGTCGCTGCGGGTATCCCCCGCGACGCTGCTGCCCGATGCGGTGGTCGACCCGCGCGACCTGGTGACCGTGCTGGGCAACCTCATCGACAATGCGCTGGACGCCACCGGGGAGCGCCGCCGCGACGAGCCCTTCGTCGAGGTGGAGCTGCGGGCCGAGCACACCACCGCCGTGCTGCGGGTCTCGGACACGGGGCCGGGGGTGCCGCCGGAGCTACGGGAACAGATCTTCGCCGAGGGCTGGTCCACCAAGGCCGCCCCACCCGCCCCCGGAGCCCGGTCGTCCGCGCACCCGGTGTCCTTCGACCGCGGCCGGGGCATCGGCCTGGCGCTGGTACGCCGGCTCGCCGAGCGCTACGGCGGGATGGCCCGGGTGACCGCCCGCGCGGGCGGCGGCGCGGTCTTCACCGTCGTCCTCCCCGAAGCACTCGCGCGGCACGACGACGCCCCCGGACGCCATCTCGCCCCCGCGGGAGAGCCCCGGTGAAACCGAAGCGCCACGACAGGTGAACCCGAAGAACCACGACAACGGAGAACCAGGATGACCGGAACGCCACAACGGCCGGAGCCCCGCGAGGAAACGGGGCACCGCGAGGGAACGGGGCACCGCGAGGGAACGGGAAGCGTCGAGGAAACGGGGCACCGCCAACGAACAGGGCACCGCGAGGGAACGGGAAGCGGCGAAGCAACGCAGCGCCGCGAGAAAACGGGTCCGCCCGAGCGAAGACCCCTGCCGAGCGGAGCCTCACGATGATCGATGTCCTGGTCGTGGACGATGACTTCCACGTCGCCGAGATCAATGCCGCGTATGTGTCCCAGGTATCCGGCTTCCGGGTCACCGGCCGTGCCCACACCGCCGCCCAGGCGCTGGCGACCCTGGAGCGCGCCCCCGCGGATCTGGTACTGCTCGACCACTATCTCCCCGACGAAACGGGCCTGGCACTGGTGCCACGACTGCGCCAACTCGGCCACCGCACCGACGTGATCATGGTGACGGCGGCCCGTGATGTCGCCACGGTCCAGGACGCGATGCGCTGTGGCGCACTGCAATACCTCGTCAAACCGTTCGGCTTCTCCGGGCTGCGCGCCAAGCTGGAGGGCTATGCGGCGCTGCGGCGCACCGTAGCGGGGGTGGGCGGACGCGGCGAGGCGGGCCAGGAACAGGTGGACCGGATCTTCGGCGCCTTCCGGACCGCCGACTCCCCGCACACCGAACTCCCCAAAGGCCACTCGGCAGCGACCGTCGACCTGATCCGCCGGGTCCTGGACGCGGCCGGACACCCGCTCTCCGCCCACGAAGTCGCCGCACGCGCCGGCGTCAGCCGCTCCACGGCCCAGCGCTACCTCAAACACCTCGAACGCAGCGGCCACATCACCCTCACCCTCAAATACGGCGACACCGGCCGCCCCGAACACCGCTACCACTGGGCGAGCACCCACTGACGGGCCCTCCGTTCGACCCTTCATACGGCTGTCCGAGCCGTCGGCGCCCGCAGGGCCGCCCGCCACCACGATCCGCAAGATCGGCGAGGTGAGCCCGCCCGCGTACGTCTTCGGTGACGCCACCGCGCCGCTCATGGGGCAGCCGCCCGTGGGCCTGCCGGACTTCGCCGGCTATGCGGCGGGACTGCGAATCGTGGACGCCCACCTGGCAGCCTCCGGCCTGACCGCCGCCCAGAGCGTAGGCCCGTCATGCAGTGGTCAGGGGGTGTGTGGTGCCCGAGTTCTGCCGGCGGAGTCTCCGAGCTGGGGAGGGTCACACGGCCTGGCCGGGACTCGGGCCGACGGGCGGAGCACCCCGGCCTGCGGAAGCCAGTATGGCGGAGCCGGCGGGATCGGCAGCCAGAGCCTCCTCGAAGCCGTCCTTGGGCAGCACCTTGTTCCTGGCGAGGGTAACTCCGCTCGGCGGGGTGTCGGCCTCGGTGGGGCGGTCGTCCCAGAAGTTGTCCAGGAAGGCGACATTCTCCAGCGGGGGCGTCACCCGTAGCACGATCGGGGTGTCGCTGCGGTGGACGACGTTGCCTTGCACGGTCACCCAGGCGGCACCGTAGTCGGTGTAGAGGCCGAAGTTGTAGGGGGTGATGGTGTCGCGGATAACGTTGCCTCGTACCAGAGTGCCGTCGGCGTAGGAGGTCCCCTGTCTGCCGTTGAGGTAGATGCCGCCGCCGTCGGCCAGCGCTGTCATGGTGTGGTGGATGAGGTTCTCGATGACCTGGACCCGGGCGGCCTGGCTGCCGCCGGTGACGACGATCCCGCTGTAGGGCACGTCGTGGATCTCGTTGTGAACCACCGTCACCTCGCGTGCGTCCATGACCCAGACGGCGGGTGAGCCGTGGTATTCGCGACCGATGTGGTGGATCAAGTTCTGCTGGATCCGGGTACCGGTGCCGGAGGCGACGGTCACGGCGCTGCCTGAGACGTCCTCGATCTGGTTGCCGACCACCGCGTTGTCGCGGCCCCGGCCCGCGAAGCCGATCGCCCCGCCACCGAGCCGGGTGAACGTGTTGTCGTGGAGTGCGACCCTCACCGCGGCGGTGAACTCGACGTTGGCCGGCACGAACCGGGGTGCTGCCGGGATCGTCACATGGGCGTTTCCTTCGGCAAGTTCGACCTTTTGCAGCTCACCGCCGCTGTAATAGGTGTTGGCGAAGAAGTGCAGGAACCCGTGGGGACCGTCCGGTTCGGTCCAGCCGGCGTGGGAGAAGGTCAGGCCTCGCAGCGTCACATCGTCGAACTGCTCTGGGGCGCCAAGGGGAGCCACGGCAGAACGGGGTTGAACCTGACCAGGATCGTCGCGGCGGCGATCGAGGTCGCCGATGCCGAAGGGCTGCCCACGCTGTCCATGCGGCGGGTGGCCGAGCGGCTGGGATTCACGACGATGTCGCTCTACCGGCATGTGCCCGGCAAGGCGGAGTTGATCGAGCTGATGCGGGACACCGTGGTCGGCGAACTCGACGTGGCCGCCCCCGACCACCCTGGGGCCGAGGACGGCGACTGGCGCAGCGGCATGGAGGCGTGGGCTCGCGCGCACTGGGCCCTGCACCTGCGGCATCCGTGGCTTGTGCACACCGCGGGCAGTCGCCGGCTGCCTGGCCCGAACATCATGGCCGACTACGACCGCGCACTGCGGATCGTCGAGGGGATGGGCCTCCAGGCGTCCGAGGTGGTCGCGGTGGTGCAGCTGGTCGGCGGCTTCGTGAAGACCGCCGCCCTGCAGGTCCACGAAGTCCTGCGCGAGGAACGGGAGTCCGGCGTCTCAAACTCGCAGTGGTGGCACAGCCGGGAGGAATTGTTCGAGCGCATGCGCCCGTACCCCGCGCTCGGCCGCCTGTGGCAGGCCGGTGGCTTCGACGAGCCCGAGGACCCCTTCGACTTCGGTCTGGCCCGCACCCTCGACGGCGTCGAACTGCTCATCCGGCGCCGACGTGATGAAAAGTGTGACGTAAATGCGTTGCAGTCCCACGCAGGACAGTGCTTGGTCTGCGGCTCCGAGTTGGACGGGGCGCGTCGGGGGCGTCCACGGGACTACTGCTCCCGCGCCTGCCAGCAACGGGCCTACCGGCAGCGCCGATCGGCGAACTCGGCATCCGCCGGTTCTGGGGTACCCGTCAGTTCTGCTGGTAACGCCCTATGAGGGCGTCCGCCGTAGGTCGTCGGATGCGGGGGGGCGGGGGCGCTCGGGCCAGCGACAGAGGGTCCACGCCCGCGGATGAGGCTACGGACGGTGATCATCGCGGCGGCTGGAGCGATGAAGAACTCGACGCAGGCACGGCGACGTTCGGAGCATCGGCGGATTTTGCCGAAGTTGTTCGTCCATGAGTTCGTGCGCTCCACGACCCACCGCCCGTCGGCTTGGATCGGGGTCTGTTCGCCCCGTTTGGCAATCTTCGCGGTGATGCCTCGTGCGTCGAGGTCGGTGTAGACCGGCCGGTAGTCGTAGCCCGCATCCCGGCTCAGCGCCGAGCGTGCGGGCAGCGGGCCGAGCGTCTTGGCAAGGTCGTCGTAGCGGTCGAGAGTGGCGGGCAGCAGGGTGTGATCGCGGATGTTGGCCGGTGCGGGCTCGGTGACCAGCGGGATGCCGTACGCCTCGATGAGCTGTGAGCGTTTGACGCCTTGTTTGTACCGGTCGACGGGCTCTTGCCCGCGCACTCGCCGCCCGAGGGGGCCTTGGTCTGGCAGTCGTCGGCGCTGAGCTGCTCCAGGCCGAGCCTGATCATGCGGTCATAGGCGGTGAGCGCGGTGAGGGCTCGGACGCCGAGGATCAGCGTGTGCTCACGTCGACGACGCTATCGACCAGGACGGAAGGTCGGGCCTTCCGGCACTTTTCTGTGCCGCGACAGCGGGTGCAGCGTAGGTGGCTGGGTGGTTTTCGGCCTGACGGGGGCTGGATATGCGGTTTGTGCACCACCGGATCAGCCACACAGGCACACTCCGTAGCGGAATCATTCGATTACCTTCCGTATGGGGGTGCATGTGGCGCGCAACGGTGACTTCATGACGGCTTTGCTCGACTCGCGCAGAGCGTTGAGCGAGGAGATCTCCTCGGTGGGGCAGCGCCTGGACGACTCGCGCCGCGAGGTCCTGGAGGCCGTCACCACAGAAGTCGGCAATCTGCGGAACGAGGCCCGCGAGACCCGCAACCGGGCCAACCACGCCGCCACCGCTGTCGGAGAGACGAACAAGGCCGTCGCTGCCCTTCACCAGGAGGTCAGCGAAATCACCAACGCCCTTGCCGCGCTTCAGAGGTCGCTCGATGATCTGGCCGGGCACCCCGTCTTCCAGGCCCCTGAGCCGACACCTGCGCCTGCCAACGACCTTGACCTGATCGTGCAGTCCGAGTCTTCCTGCTCCCCGGCCGTCGCCACCGGCGAAGGGCACACCCCGCTGGCACCCAAGGTCGGCGCACCAACCGAGAGCCCGGAGCCCCACGAGGAGACGCACACACAGCACATCAGCGATGACGCTGACAATCCGACACACCAGCCTGCAATTGGGGAAGGCGAAACAGCACCCGCTGCGGATGATGGCACGGAGTCGGCCGACGGCAATGCCGACGCGGAGCGGATGGACCGGATCCAGCGCGAGACCCGAGAGAAGATCGACCACGGGGCCTTGCTGTTGACCGCAGCGGTGACCGGGAGGGTGGCACTGATCTGTCACCGCGAGGCGTGGGACTTCCTTGCCGCATGCGCGTCCGAGAACGAGCACTTCTGCAAGACCACCGAGGTCTGCGACGAGGGCGATGGACGGATCCGGGCGGTGCTGTCCGGTCGCTCTGTCATCGGCCTCCTCATCGCGCTGCGCGACACTCGTTCCGCTGCCTCCATGGATGGGACCTGGGCCATGGCCAGTGCCTTCTACCGGCGGCTCGCCGAGGACTTGACGACCACCAGCCGCCACGGCACCCAACCGCTGACCGTCATCTTCGACGACGGTGTTCACGATCACGCCGCGGTGACCGAGACAGCCGCCTGAGCACGTCTCTGGCGCAGCATCAGGCCGGAGAGGCGGCCCTCCGACAGCTCTGCCACTGGTCAGGGGGTTCGCCGATTCGTAGGTGCCCGAGCGATGAGCGGTAGTCGGCCTGCGCGGAGACCCGAAGGCCGGGTTCTTCCGCAGGCCGAACGGGCCGTGCGGACACGCCCTGCGGGGCCCTGCGGCCTGCCCCGTAAGTGATGGCCGAACCGGTTGCGGTCAAAACCCCCTGCACACGGGTGGGCGAGCCCTGATGACAACATGGCCCGCTCGACGATCCCAAGGAGCATGTCCGTGCCTACGCCTGCCGACTACCGCGAACTGGCGGACACCGAGAACGACAGCTCCGTCCTGCATCGCCTCGCACGAAGCCCGTACCCCTTCGTCTGGCAGGCGCTGGCCGTCAATCCCCATACGGCGCCCGACACTTTGCTGGAACTGAGCACGGCACGGGACAGTACCTGGAACGACAACAGACTCCTCCTGCTGCTGGCGGAACATCCCCGTGCGGACCGCACGGTGTTGCAAGCCGTCCTCGCCGCCACGGCGGCCAGGCTCGCCGAGGGCGAACGCCCCTACGCCGCCGTGCTCGCGCTGGCAGGGCGGACGGAACTGACGACGGACGAGGTGTGCCAACTCGGCTCCCTGCGGGGAGCTTCGGCCCGCCTGCGCGGCTGCCTCGACCGGCACCTCGGGCTGCGCGCTTGACTCCCGGCCCACGAGGCCCGCTGAAGTGCCGGTGCGGCCCCGGGGCGCGAGGAGTTCGTGCAGGGCCGTGACGACGGCGAGGCCGATCGCCAGTACCGCGAAGAACAGGCCGACGGTGACCGCGGTGCCCATCCGTGAGGGGGAAAGGTACACGCGATCGTGCGCGGCCCTGGCGGCGGTTCAGGCGGTCGAAGTGATCGCTCGGATGACGGTCGTGATCGCCGGGGCGGGGTGGCCGGGGAGGCGTGCCACGAGCACCCTGCGGATCTCGGGGGGTGCGCCGTCGACGCGCAGCAGGCTCACGCCGGGCGGCAGCACCGGTGAGAGCCCGGACGGCACCGTCGTCACGCCGAAGCCGCCGGCGACCAGCTGGAGCTTCGTCAGCCAGTCGCGCGCGGAGTGGATGACGCGAGGCCGTCCGGGCAGGCCGGGCCAGACGCCGAGCAGCGGCTCAGAACTTGATGACGGGGTGGCGATCCACGCGGCGTCGACCAGCTCGTCGACGTGCACTGTGGCGCGTCCGGCGAACTCTCCGGTCGAGGGCACTGCCACGGCCAGTTCGGTGTCCGCGACGGTCTCGATGTGCAGGCGCGGCGAGTCGCCGTCGAAGGGCCGGTGGGGTGGGCGGGACGTCAGCACGGCGAGGTCGAGCGAGCCCGCGCGCAGCGCCCGGATCAGGGTGGGCGTGGTGCCCTCTGTGGTGGTGACCGTGATCTGCGGGTCGGCCGCCGCGAGGTGTGCGAGTGCGGCGGGCAGGATCGCCGCGCCCGCGCTCGCGACTACTCCGAGCCGCACCAGTTCGGTCCGCGGGACGCTGCCGGTGAGCTCACGCTCGGCCGCTGCGAGCGCGGCCAGGACTGTGTGGGCGTGCCGCAGCAGGGTCAAGCCGGAGGGAGTGAGCCGTACCCCGTCCGGGCGGCGTTCGAACAGGGTGGTGTCGGCGCTGCGTTCGAGGGCTGCGGCCTGGCGTGAGACGGCCGACTGCGTGTAGCCCAGTCGGGCAGCTGCCGCGGTGAAGCTGCCGGACTCAGCGATCTGCCGCAGGACCCGCAATCCCGCGCTGGAGATGTCCATGCGGCATACGCATACCACGGATGCCAGATCATCGCTTCCCGCATGCTCACCCAGCTCCTAGTGTCGATCCCCCGAGCACGGACGAACACGGAGGTCATCACGTGCGAGCAGCAGTTCTGACGGAGTTCGGCGCCCCGCTCACGGTGCGGGAGGTGCCCGACCCCGAGGCCGGGGGCGGTGAGGTGGTGGTCGAGGTCCTCGCCGCCGGCGTGGCGCCCTACGCGGCCGAAGTCTTCGGCGGCAAGCGGAACTACCCCCTTGTCCCTCCTGTCGTGCCCGGTGTCGGCGGCGTGGGGCGGATCATCCACATCGGCCCGGACGCCACCCGGCTGCGCGTCGGCGACCTGGTGTGGTGCGACTCGACGGTGCGCTCGCGGGACGACGCCCTGACGCCCGACATCACGCTCCAGGGCTGGAGTTCGCGCGGCGAGGGCGGCGCGCGGCTCGCCCGGTACCTGCACGACGGTCCGTTCGCCGAGCTCATGCGGGTCCCGACGGAGAACGTCTTCCCGCTGCCCACCGCGGCAGGCGACGATCCGGCCCGCTGGGCCGCACTCACCGTGCACGCCATCTCCTACGGCGGGCTGCTGGCAGGCGGGCTCGCAGCCGGCGAGACGCTGCTCGTCAGCGGGGCCACCGGCAACCTCGGCAGCAGCGCGGTCGCGGTCGCGCTCGCGATGGGAGCGGGCCGCGTGGTCGCCCCGGGCCGCAACCAGGCCGCGCTCGACCTCCTCGCCGACCGGTTCGGTCCGCGGCTGCGCCCGGTCCCGCTGACCGGAGATGAGGCCACCGACCGCGCGGCGATGTCCGCGGCGGCCGACGGCCCGATCGACATGGTGATCGACTTGCTCCCGCCGAGCGCACCCAGCTCAGCGTCGCGCGCGGCGGCCATGACCGTTCGCGAGTACGGCCGCGTCGTCCTCATGGGCGGCGTCGGCATGCTCGGTGGCGACGACCTCGCACTCCCGTACCCATGGATCATGCGCAACTCGATCACCGTGCGCGGGCAGTGGATGTACCCGCGCACAGCCAACGTCGGCATCATCCGGCTCCTCGCCTCGGGCACTCTGGATCTCGCCCCCGAACGAGTACGGTCGTTCGGCCTCGATGCCGTCAACGACGCCATCGCGTATGCCGCCGCGCACGGTGGCCCGTTCGACCGCACCAGCCTCACCCCACTGGCCGGCTGACAAGGCCCGCTGATCCCCACCACCCGCACGACCGCCCTTCTGGATACGGCGTGCGTTCACTTACCCCACCACCCCAACAGGCCGCAGACCGCAGACCGCAGACCAGCGATTTCCGCTCACACCCACACCATCAGGCGACCACAGAACCACCTGAAGAGTCACGAACCGCCCTCTCAGAGGCATCTCGTCACCGCCCGCCCGCGTCATGGCCCAACTGGCCAGACCGGCCAACGGAGATCACTTACGGGCAAGCCCTTAGGCTGCCCGTCATGAATGCCGCGCCCCCCGGTAGGACTCACCCCGAGCCCGACATCGTCGATGCGATTCGGCTGTGCGCCGATCCGGAGCTGGCGGCGGGGTTCGCCGCGGCGGCGCACCGGATCCTGGCGGAGCTGGTGCGGGGCGGCGCCCCGCTCGGGTGGACCGACCCGCCTCCGGCGGAGGAGGTGGCGGAGCTCGTCGAGCGGGTGCTGTGCGCCGCGCGGGCCGGGGACGGGGCGCTGCGGGCGGCGTACGACGGGCGCCGGCTGGTCGGACTGGGGTACTGGCTGCGCTATGCCCGTCCGACCCATCGGCAGCACGCTGACCTGGAGAAGCTTGCGGTGGCGCCCGAGGCGCACGGCCGGGGTGTGGGGCGGTCGCTGACCGCCGCGCTGGTCGGGGACGCCCGGGAGGCCGGGATCGAGGTCCTGACCCTGGACGCGCGGGCGGACAACACCAGGGCGCTGCGTCTCTACCGGTCGCTCGGCTTTCGCGAATACGGCCGTCTTCCCGAGTTCGTCGCCATGGGCGGGCGCCGCTACGACAAGGTCTTCTACATGGTCGACTTCCGTGGCAACGGGCAGCCGGGGCAGCAGGGACAGCGGGAGTAGCACCAGCAGTGGCGGCGTCGCCACGGAGAGGCACAGGGGTCACTCCCGGGAGAATCCCCTGCGCTCCCTCTCTTGACAGCTCCCCCGGCCGGGCCTGACGATCCCGGGGTGAACCTGTCAGACAGCCAGACAGCTGGCGAGGCGCCCCGTCGGATCAGCGCAATGGAAGCGGTCCTGCACCATCTGCGCGACGCGATCGAGCGGGGTGATTACGCCGTCGGGGACAAGCTCCCCTCGGAGGCGGAGCTCTGCCGTCGGCTGGAAGTGAGCAGACCCGTGCTCCGGGAGGCGCTGCGCGCACTCCAGACCATGGGGCTGACCGTCTCGCGTACCGGCAAGGGCACCTTCGTCGTCTCCGACGGCGCAGTGGCGGACCCCACCTTCGGCGACTACGCGGCGAGCGACCTCCTGGAAGTGCGCCGGCACGTCGAGATCCCGGTGGCCGGTTACGCGGCAGTGCGCCGTACGCCCGAGGACCTTGATCAGCTGAACCGTCTGCTGGAGCGGATGGAGCAGGAGACCGACACCACCGCATGGGTGGCGATGGACTCCCTCTTCCACCTCGCCGTCGCCCAGGCGGCCCGCAATCCGGTCTTCCGCCGGGTCATCGAGGAGATCCGCGATGCGCTGGCCCGCCAGTCGGCCTTCCTCAATGAGCTCGGCGGGCGGCGCGAGCAGTCGAACCGCGAACACCGGGCGATCGTCGAGGCGCTTGTCGACAGCAGTGAGCACGACGCGGTGGAAGCCATGGCGCACCACCTCGCACGCGTCGAGACGACGCTGACCACCATCGTGCGGCCACCACACCGTGCGAGCCCTTCCACGGAAGACGAGGATCACGCGTGAGCGAGCAATCCCTCCGGAAGCCGGAACGGCAGCAACGACAGGGCGCGGGGCAGGACGGCACACAGCGGCCGTCCGGCGAGCATGTGGACGCCGGTGACGCCGGGTATCAGAAGTCCCTCACGTCCCGGCACATCAACATGATCGCGATCGGCGGGGCCATCGGCACCGGGCTCTTCCTCGGCGCCGGCGGCCGGCTCGCCGGGGCCGGGCCGTCGCTGGCGGTGGCATACGCGGTCTGCGGTCTGTTCGCGTTCCTGGTGGTGCGCGCGCTGGGTGAGCTGGTGCTGCACCGGCCGTCCTCGGGTGCGTTCGTGTCGTACGCCCGCGAATTCCTCGGTGAGAAGGGGGCGTTCGTCGCGGGCTGGATGTACTTCCTGAACTGGGCGACCACCGGAATCGCCGACATCACGGCGGTGGCGACGTATACGCACTACTGGGGCATGTTCTCCGACGTCCCGCAGTGGGTGATCGCGCTGATCGCGCTCGCGGTGGTGCTGACCGTGAACCTCATCTCCGTGAAGATCTTCGGCGAGCTGGAGTTCTGGTTCTCGATCGTCAAGGTCGGCGCGCTGGTCGTCTTCATGCTGATCGGCATCTTCCTGCTCGTCACCCGGCACCCGGTCGGCGGCACCACCCCCGGCCCCTCGCTGATCGCCGACCACGGCGGCCTCTTCCCGACCGGGGCTCTGGCGATGCTGCTGGTCATCCAGGGTGTGGTGTTCGCCTACGCGTCGGTCGAACTGGTCGGTGTCACGGCGGGCGAGACCGCGGATCCGGCGAAGGTCATGCCGAAGGCGATCAACTCCATCATGTGGCGGGTGGCGCTGTTCTACGTCGGCTCGGTGGTGCTGCTGGCGATGCTGCTGCCCTGGACCTCGTACTCGGCCGACGAGAGCCCCTTCGTCACCGTGCTGTCCCGTGTCGGGATACCGGCCGCGGGCGGCGTGATGAACCTCGTCGTGCTCACCGCCGCGATGTCCAGCCTCAACTCCGGCCTCTACTCCACCGGGCGCATTCTGCGCTCGATGGCGATGTCCGGTTCCGCACCGCGGTTCACCGGGGTGATGAGCCGCAGCCAGGTCCCCTACGGCGGCATCCTGCTCACCTCGGGGATCTGCGTCCTGGGCGTGGGCCTCAACTACGTCGTGCCGAGCGAGGCGTTCGAGATCGTGCTGAACTTCGCGGCGATCGGCATCCTCAGCACCTGGGCCGTGATCATGGTCTGTCATCTGCTCTTCTGGCGGAAGGCCCGGGCCGGGCTGCTCGTCCGCCCCGGCTACCGGCTCCCCGGCTCGCCCTGGACCGAGAGCGTGACGCTGGCCTTCCTGGCCTTCGTCCTGGTGCTGATGTGGGCCGACGGCGGAGCCGGCCGCACCACCGTACTGGCCCTGCCCGCGATCGTGGCCTTGCTGGTCGGCGGCTGGTTCCTGGTACGGGGCCGGGTCGGCGCCCTCCGGGACGCGGCGGCGGGCGGGAGCGGCGGGCCCGGGGCCACCGACGGCACCGCCGTCACGGCCGGCCCCGGCAACACGGCACCCGCCCCGCACAGCGAGGTCGACCCCGGCACCGGCACCCACACCGGCAACACCAGCACCAGCAGCAGCACCACTGACAGCACGAGCACCAGCACCACTGACAGCACGAGCAGCACCAACAGCTCCAACAGCCCCAACAGCACGGAAAGCACCGAGAACTGATCATGAGTCAGAGCACCACCACCCTGCCGCCGCACCGCGCCGCGGGCGAACCGCCCGTGGTCCGCGAACCGGCCCATGTGCCCGTCGCCCATGTGGTGCGCGGCGGACTCGTCGAGGGCGTCCACCACGGCTCGGTCGTGGTGCTGGCGGCCGACGGGAGCGTGGAATTCCAGGCGGGCGACATCGAGGCCGCGTTCTACCCGCGCTCGGCGCTCAAGCCGCTACAGGCGGTCGGCCTGCTGCGCGCGGGGCTGCCGCCGCTGGACGACCCGTTGCTGGCCCTCGTCGCGGCCAGCCACTCCGGCGAGGAACCGCACCTGGCCGCCGCACGGGACATCCTGGCCCTCGGCCAACTCACCGAGGACGACCTGCGCAATGTCCCGGATCTGCCGTACGACCCGACCGTACGGGACGAGTGGATCCGCCGCGGCCTCGGGCCCACCCGGCTCGCGCAGAACTGCTCGGGCAAGCACGCGGCCATGCTGCTGACCGCCCGCACCCGGGGCATGCGGCTGGACGACTACCTCGACCCGGCGCATCCGTTGCAGCAGGAGCTCGCCGCGACCGTGGCGGACCTCACCGGCCAGGGCATCGCCCATGTCACCGTCGACGGCTGCGGCGCCCCGCTGTTCGCCGTGTCCCTGCACGGTCTGACCCGGGCCGCGGCCCGCCTGGCGACGGCCGCCCCCGGCACCGACGAGGGCAGCGTCGCCCACGCCATGCGCGAGCACCCGGCGATGGTCTCCGGCAGCGGCCGGGACGTGGCCCGCCTGGTGCGGGCGGTGCCGGGCCTGCTGGCCAAGGACGGCTTCGAGGGGGTGCAGATCGCGGCGCTGCCGGACGGGCGGGCGGTCGGCGTGAAGATAGCCGACGGCGCCGACCGCGCCCGGATGCCCGTGACGGCGGCCGCCCTGGCGCACTGCGGAGTCGACCCGGCCGTCCTCGCCCCCTTCGCCGCCACACCCGTCATCGGCGGTGGCGCGCCGGTCGGCACGCTGCGGGCGACGGAAGCGCTGGCCTCACGCGACGTCTGACGCTGCGCCCTTCCCCTCTGGGCCTCCCCCCTCCCCCACCTCACAAAGGACCACCTGCACCATGACTGCCGCCGGCCACCGCCGCGAACACGATCTGCTCGGCGACCGCGAGATACCCGCCGACGCGTACTGGGGCGTGCACACCCTGCGCGCCGTGGAGAACTTCCCCATCACCGGTACGCCGATCGCCACCTACCCGCACCTGATCGATGCGCTCGCCGCCGTCAAGGAGGCCGCGGCCCGCGCCAACCAGGATCTCGGACTGCTCGATTCCGAGCGGGCCGACGCGATCGCCGCCGCCTGCCGGGAGATCCGGGACGGCGGGCGGCTGCACGACCAGTTCATCGTCGATGTCATCCAGGGCGGTGCCGGTACGTCGACGAACATGAACGCCAACGAGGTGATCGCCAACCGGGCGTTGGAGATCCTGGGCCACGACAAGGGCGACTACGGCCGGCTGCACCCCAACGAGCATGTCAACCTCAGCCAGTCGACGAACGACGTCTACCCGACGGCCGTCAATGTCGCCACGATCATCGCCGTACGGGAACTGCTCGAGGCGATGACCGTGCTGCGCGAGGCCTTCGCCGCCAAGGCCGAGGAGTTCCGTGACGTCCTCAAGATGGGGCGCACCCAGCTCCAGGACGCCGTGCCGATGACCCTGGGCCAGGAGTTCTCGGCGTACGCGGTGATGCTGGAGGAGGACCAGAGCCGGCTGGCGGAGGCGGTCCTGCTCATCCACGAGATCAACCTCGGCGCCACGGCCATCGGCACCGGCCTCAACGCCCCCCGGGGCTACGCCGAAGCGGCCCGCGAGCACCTGGCCGCGCTCACCGGCCTGCCCCTGGTCACCGCCGCCAACCTCGTCGAGGCCACCCAGGACTGCGGGGCGTTCGTCCATCTGTCGGGTGTCCTCAAGCGCGTCGCCGTCAAGCTCTCCAAGAGCTGCAACGATCTGCGGCTGCTCTCCTCGGGGCCGCGAGCGGGCCTCGCGGAGATCAACCTGCCGCCGGTGCAGGCCGGTTCGAGCATCATGCCCGGCAAGGTCAACCCGGTGATCCCCGAGGTCGTCAACCAGGTCGCCTTCGAGGTCATCGGCAACGACGTCACCATCACCATGGCCGCCGAGGCGGGCCAGCTCCAGCTCAACGCCTTCGAGCCGGTGATCCTGCACTCCCTCTCGGAGAGCATCACCCACCTGGGGGCCGCCTGCCGCACCCTCGCCGAGCGCTGCGTCGCGGGCATCACCGCCAACACCGAGACGCTGCGCGCAAGCGTGGAGAACTCCATCGGGCTGGTCACCGCGCTCAACCCGCACATCGGCTACACCGCGGCCACCGCGATCGCGAAGGAAGCGCTCGCCACCGGGCGCGGCGTCGCCGAACTGGTCCTGGAGCAGGGGCTGCTCCCGGCCGACCGGCTCGCCGCCCTGCTGCGCCCGGAGGAGATCGCCGGCACGGGCAGGGAGACGGCCGGGGTCTGAGCCCTCGCCGGACCGCGGCAGCAGCGGCAGCGGCAGCCGCGACACTCCGGTCCCGTACGGACCGGAGTGTCGCACTCGCGGATCAGCCGATCGGCTCCGGCATCGAGACGACGTCATAGGCGAGCGCGATGACGTTCCCGGTGGCCGGGTCCGCGAGCTCGACGCGCCAGCGGGCCGCGAACTGGTCGACGCCCTCGCGCATCGGGATGGTGCCCGATATCAGGACCGTGCCGGGCCGCAGGTCACCGCGCTCGCGCAGGACCTCGGCCCAGTAGCCGGGAGTCAGCAGTTCACCCGCCGTCCCGTCCTGGAGGAGGACTTCCTCCCCGCCGCCGACGGGGGTCACCCAGGCACGCAGGGTCAGGGTGTCGAGGCGGTCGGCGACATCGGCCAGGCGCCATGCCGTACGGGCGAGCACATCGGGGCCGGCGTTCTTGCTCCAGGCCACGCCGTGCGTCTCCAGTGCGCGGTCGGTGTGGTCGCAGGCCGCGGTGAGGAGCAGATCCCCGGTCTCGTCCACGACGAGCGCCCACTCCGCCTCGCCCGAGGTGCGGGCGTGCTGCACCGGGACCTCGGCGGTCTGCTGGCCCAGGTAGGGCGCGACCGGGTAGAGGGCGGGGACGGTGGACGGCGCGGGCACGCCGAGCGCGGCCAGTTCCGCGACATGAGCGGCCACATCGGCTTGGCTGCGGCCGGCGTATCCGGCGTTGAGCAGCCTCGACACCTCGACCCTGCGCTGTGTTCCGTCAGGGAGCTCGAAGGTCAGAGCGGCCATGGGTTCCTCCAGGTCACAGTGGGTTGCGCGGAAGTAAATTCGCTCCCCGGAAGGGTTGCGCATACGCCTTGTATACAGCAAGTATGCCCTGCAGTGCAGCAACCGACTCCGAGGTGGCCCTGACCCATGGACAACGAAGAACACCCCGGGGCGCAGCTCCGCAAGGCGCCCCGCCCCGACCGTGGCGCGCTGGTGCGCGCCTTCGTCGCCAGCCTGACCGGCACCTCGCTGGAGTGGTACGACTTCGCGGTCTACTCGGCCGCCTCGGCGCTGGTCTTCGGCAAGCTCTTCTTCCCGTCGGCCGACGCGCTGACCGGCACCCTGCTGGCGTTCTCCACCTATGCCGTCGGCTACGTTTCGCGGCCGCTCGGCGGGTTCCTCTTCGGGCGGCTCGGGGATGTCATCGGCCGCAAGAAGGTGCTGGTGGCGACGCTGGTGCTGATCGGAACCGCGACGGTGCTGATCGGCCTGCTGCCCACCCAGGCCGCCATCGGCCCGGCCGCGCCGGCCGCGCTGGTCCTGCTGCGCTTCGCCCAGGGCGTCGGCGTCGGCGGCGAATGGGGTGGCGCCGTACTGCTGAGCAGCGAGTACGGGGATTCCCGCAAGCGCGGCTTCTGGGCCTCGGCGGCGCAGATCGGCCCGCCCGTCGGCAATCTGATGGCCAACGGCGTGCTGGCGGCCCTGGGCTCGCTCCTGACCGAGCAGCAGTTCCTGGCCTGGGGCTGGCGGATCGCCTTCCTGCTCTCCGGCGTCCTGGTGGTCTTCGGGCTGTGGATCCGGGTGCGCCTGGAGGAGACCCCGGTGTTCCGGGCCATGGAGGCGAGCGGCAACCGGTCCCAGGCGCCGATCCGCGAGGTGTTCACGACCCAGCCGCGGGCCCTGGTGGCCGCGATCCTCAGCCGGGTCGCACCGGACGTGCTCTATGCGATGTTCACCGTCTTCGTCCTCACCTACGCCACCGAGCACCTGGGCCTGCCCCGCGGAAAGGCGCTGGCCGCCGTACTGATCGGCTCGGCGCTGCAGATCGTGCTGATCCCACTGGCCGGGGCGCTGTCGGACCGCTGGAACCGGCGCCGGATGTACCTCGCCGGCGCGGCCGCCGCGGCGGTGTGGCCGTTTGTCTTCTTCCCGATGGCGGACAGCGGTTCCTGGGGACTGCTGGTGCTGGGCGTGGTGGTGGCGCTGGCGATCCACTCCCTGCTGTACGGGCCGCAGGCCGCGTTCGTCGCCGAGCAGTTCACCCCGCGACTGCGCTACACCGGGTCGTCGCTGGCGTACACGCTGGCCGGGGTGATCGGCGGGGCCGTCGCCCCGCTGCTGTTCACCGCGCTGCTGGGCTCGTTCGGCAGTTGGCTGCCGCTGGCGCTGTATCTGGCCGGAACCGCCGTGGTCACCATCGTGGGCGTGCTGCTGGGGCGGGATCCGGCGCACGATGAGGACGAGGAGTTCATCCGCCCGGCGAAGGGTGCCGGGCAGTCGCCGGGGAGGATGGTCCGGGAGGCACCCGGCCGCTGAGGCGGTCCGCCCGGCACCAGGTTCCGCAGAGTTCCGACGACACCGACCGGCACGAGAGAAGAGAGATCCGTATGCGCATCGCGCTGTGCCAGATGACGGCATCGACCGATCCGAAGGAAAACCTCGTGGACGTCCAGGAGTGGGTCCGTCGCGCGGCGCGCGAGGAGGCCCGGCTGGTGGTCCTGCCCGAGGCCGCCATGGTGCGGTTCGGGACGCCGCTCGCGGCGGTGGCCGAGCCGCTGGACGGGCCGTGGGCCGAAGGGGTCAGGGCGGTTGCCCGGGAGACGGGGGTGACGGTGGTGGCGGGCATGTTCACCCCCGCGCCCGACGGGCGGGTGGCCAACACCCTGCTGGCCACCGGACCCGAGGTCGAGGAGTCCTACGACAAGATCCACCTGTATGACGCGTTCGGCTTCCGGGAGTCCGACACGGTCGCCCCTGGCCACCGGGTGGTGACGATCGATGTAGACGGCGTCCGGGTGGGCCTGGCGACGTGCTACGACCTGCGGTTCCCGGAGCTGTTCCGGGCGCATGCGGACGCGGGGGCGACGCTGTCGCTGCTGCCTGCTTCCTGGGCCGCGGGGCCGGGCAAGCGCGCGCAGTGGGACCTGCTGGTGCGGGCGCGCGCCCTGGACGCGACGCTCTGGCTCGCGGCCGTCGACCAGGCCGCCCCGGATCCCCAGGCCGACCCGGAGGCCCCCGCCGAGGCGCCGAACGGCGTCGGGCACACCGCGCTGATCGGACCCGACGGAACCGTCCGCGCTCAGCTGGGCGGCACGGCCGACCTGCTGGTCGCGGACGTGGACCCCGAGGAGGCCACCCGGGTGCGGCGGGCCGTGGCGGTGCTGGACAACCGGAAGCTGTAGGCCCGGGCCGCCGCGGGTCAGGCGGCCAGGAGGATGCGCTGGGTCGCCTCGATGTGGCTGTCGATGGCCGCACAGGCGGCCGCGGCGTCCCCGGCCACCAAGCCATCGAGGATCTGCCGGTGCTCGGCGAGTACCTCGTCCTGGCGGTTGCCGGAGCGGTAGAGGGCCAGGACGCCGGCCCGGATCTGGCGGCTGCGCAGGGCGTCGTACTGGCGGCTCATCAACGTGTTGCCGACGGCGGCGACGAGAGTGGCGTGAAAGCGGTGGTCGGCGTCGATGAACTCCTTGGTGGTCGCCTCCCCCCGCAGGGTGTCCTGGTGGGCCAGGATGTCCGCCATCTCGTCGACGGGTGCGGTCCCGTGGCCCGTCGTGCGCTGCGCGGCGAAGCGCTCGATCAGGCCGCGCATCTCCATCAGCTCCCTGATCTCACGGCCGGACAGCGGGGCGATGTGCGCGCCGCGCTTGGGCACCAGCCGCACCAGGTCCTCGGCGGCGAGCAGCAGCAGGGCCTCGCGGATCGGAGTGCGGGAGACACCGATCCGGTCCGCGATCTCCTGCTCGGACAGGAACCGGTCCTGCATCTCCGGGTCGGTCAGCACGCTGTCCTTGAGATACGCGTAGGCCTTCTCGCGCCCCGACTGCATCCGCCCGCTCTCCCCTGCCCTCTGGAAATTGCATACAACACGTATGCGCAGGTTACATGGTGCACGCCCGCGACAACGCGCCGTGCTCACCGTTCCTGGCGGAATGTCATGCGTCCCCTTCATACGTCGGTACGGATCACCGTCAGACGTCGGTGCGGATCACCACCTCCAGGGTGCGCGGGCCGTGCACGCCCTCCACCCGCTCCAGCTCGATGTCGGAGGTGGCCGAGGGGCCGCTGATCAGTGTGGTCGGATGCTCCGGCCGGAGGTCCGCCACCGCCTCCGGCACGCCGGTCCGCACCGACGACAGGTCGACGACACACACATGCAGATCGGGGACGAGGGTGAGCGCGCGCCGTCCCTGGTCCGCCGCGGCGCCGTCCAGGAAGATCGTGCCGGTCTCGGCGCAGCTGACGGCGGAGGCCGTGACCACCCCGTCCAGCGCGTCGAGCCGGGGCGCCGGAACGTCCGGGGAGTCGGTGCGGACCTCCCCCTCCCACCCGGCCAGCCAGGCCGGATCGAGCCCCGGAGGGACCCCGATCCGCCGTGCGCCGTGTGCCCGTAGCACCTCGGCGATCACCGCCGCGGTGGTGCCGGCCGTGCAGGTGCGCACCTGCGCCTTGTAGTCGACGAGCCGGTCGGTGAAGAGGGCGAGCCGTTCCCCGTCGGGGAGGGCGCGTCCGGTGCGGTAGGCGCGGGGGACGGTCACCTCGGGCCGGTCGGAGCGGGCCAGCGCGTCCTGGACGCGTCGCAGCACCGTCTCCCGTGCGGTCGCGGTCACTGTGCCTCCTGTGGGTTGTCTGGATCGTCGTCGGTCTGCCGTGCGCCGTCCTCCGCCGCCGCCCGCATCGCGGCCGCGCCGTCGGCGGAAGCGAACCAGGAGCGGAAGGACTGCTTCGGCGGGGCCGGGGTGTCGCGGCTGTCGCTCCAGCCCCGGAACGGCGGTGGCAGACGGGAGAACGTGCCGTTCCGCCCGGCCACCACGCGCCCGAGCCCCGCCGCTTTCTGTGCGGCCGTGAACAGCTTCGGCAGCTTCATGACCGAGGCCGCGGCCTTCATCGCCAGCTTCTCGGCGGTCGTTCCGGACTGTTCGGTGTGCTGGTGCCGCAGCTCGACCAGCAGCGACGGTATGTCGATCTTCACCGGACAGGCGTCGAAGCAGGCCCCGCACAGGCTGGAGGCGTACGGGAGCGAGCTGTTGGGGTCGTCCTTGGCGGCATGCATACCGGCGAGCTGCGGGGTGAGCACCGCGCCGATCGGGCCGGGGTAGGTCGATCCGTAGGCATGGCCGCCGGTCCGCTCGTACACGGGGCAGACGTTGAGGCAGGCCGAGCAGCGGATGCAGTTCAGCGCCTCGCGCCCGATCGTGTCGGCGAGCGCCGCCGTCCGCCCGTTGTCGAGCAGCACCAGGTGGAACTCCTGCGGGCCGTCGCCCGGCGTCACGCCCGTCCACAGCGAGGTGTACGGGTTCATCCGCTCGCCGGTCGAGGAGCGCGGCAGCAGCTGGAGGAAGACCTCCAGGTCCTGGAAGCGCGGCAGGACCTTCTCGATGCCCATGACGGTGATCAGCGTCTCGGGCAGGGTCAGGCACATCCGGCCGTTGCCCTCGGACTCGACCACCGACAGGGTGCCGGTCTCGGCGATCCCGAAGTTGGCGCCGGAGACGGCCACCTTGGCGGTCATGAACTTCTCGCGCAGATACGCCCGTGCCGCGGCGGCCAGTTCGGCGGGGGTGGCCTCCAGCGCGGGGTCGACGCCGGGGATCCGGCGGAGGAAGATCTCCCGGATCTCGTCGCGGTTGCGGTGGATCGCGGGGACCAGGATGTGCGAGGGACGGTCGTCGGCGAGCTGCACGATCAGCTCGGCCAGGTCGGTTTCCAGGGCGGTGATGCCCTGGCTCTCCAGATGCTCGTTGAGGCCGATCTCCTGGGTGGCCATGGACTTGACCTTCAGGACCTCGTCGCTGCCGGTCCGCCGGACCAGCCGGGTGACGATCTCGTTGGCCTCGATGCCGTCGCGCGCCCAGTGGACGGTGCCGCCGTGCTCGGTGACCTTCCGCTCCAACTGCTCCAGCAGCTCGGGCAGCCGGTTCATGGTGTCGGTCTTGATCGCCGAGCCGGCGTCGCGCAGTGCCTCCCAGTCGGGCAGTTCACCGGTGACGTCCAGGCGCTTGGCGCGGATGGAGTGGGTGGCCTTGCCCAGATTGCGGCGCAACTGCTCGTTGCCCAGCTCGTCCTGGGCGGCCCGGGGGAAGGTGCGCTCGCCCCGCAGATGGCCCGTGCCGTACGGGGAGCGCGGGGGGACGGCGGGCATGCCGAGGAAGGTGCCGCGCGTCGAGGGGCCGGTCGGAGTGCTCATCGGGCGGCCTCCGTCAGGGCGTGGGGCGCAGTGCGGGTGGCAGCGAGGATCTGCGCCAAGTGCAGTGTTTGCGTACCGGCCTTGATGCGGGAGAGGCCGCCGCCGATGTGCATCAGACAGGACGAGTCGCCCGCTGTGCACACCTCGGCGCCGGTGCCGGCGATGTGGTCCATCTTGTCCCGCAGCATCGCGGTGGACGTGCCGGCGTTCTTGACCGCGAAGGTGCCGCCGAAGCCGCAGCATGCGTCGGCCTCGGGAAGTTCCACCAGGTCGATGCCCTCGACGGCGCGCAGCAGCCGCAGCGGTTTCTCGCCCACCCGCAGCATCCGCAGGGAGTGGCAGGTGGGGTGGTAGGTCACGCGGTGGGGGAAGTAAGCGCCGACGTCGGTCGCGTCGAGTACGTCGACGAGGAATTCGGACAGCTCGTACGTCTTGGTCTTCACGGTGGCGACCCCGGCGCGCAGCGCGGCGTCCCCGTACCGTGCGGCGACGGTCTCGTGCTGATGGCGGACCGAGCCCGCACACGAGCCGGACGGCATCACCACCGCCTCGATCGACGGGTCGCCGAACTGCTCGGCGAAGTTCCGCACCAGCGGCACCGGCTCCCGCTGATAGCCGGTGTTGACATGCATCTGGCCACAGCAGGTCTGCTGCGGCGGGAACACCACCTCGTGCCCCAGACGGGCCAGCAGGACCGCGGTGGATTTCACCGCCTCAGGGAAGAGCGTGTCTCCCAGGCAGGTGGCGAAGAGCGCGATGCGCATGAAGCCTCCCTCACTTATGGTCCGACCATACGTGCTCCGGACCGAAGAGAAAAGTAAGGGCGAAGTTTGGTCCGACCTTATTGACATGCGACATCTTCAATGGGCTACTGAGGGCCGATTCTCAGCCACCGGGCGCGCCGCTCCCGCCGGGCACGGGAGGTTCCGACCTGCCGGACGGCGCGCAGATCTCGATGACTCGATGAGGAGCACTCCGTGGCCACCACACCACCCGCCGTCCTGGCGGCCTACACCCCCGACGTGGCCGCCGTCGGGGACAGTCTCACCGCCACCGCCCTCCTGGGTCTGGTGCCCCTGGCGGCCTTCTTCGTGCTGCTGATGGCGGCCCGGCGCCCGGCGCTGCACTCCGCCCTCGGCGCCCTGCTGGCCGCGCTGCTGGTCGCGGTCCTCGGCTACGGGATGCCCCTGCAGCTCGGCGTCCTGTCCGCCACCCAGGGCCTGACCTTCGGCCTCTTCCCGGTGATGCTGATCGTGGTCTCGGCCATCTGGTTCTACGAACTCACCGTGGTCAGCAACCGCTTCGAGGACCTGCGCCGCTCCTTCAACTCCGTCGGCCGCGGCGATCTGCGCATCCAGGCCATGCTCATCGCGTTCTGCTTCGGCGGACTCCTCGAAGCCCTCGCCGGGTTCGGCGCCCCTGTCGCGATCACCGCCGCCATGCTGATGGCGCTCGGGCTGCCGCGGCTCACCTCGGCCGTGACCGTCCTGGTCGCCAATACCGCACCCGTCGCCTTCGGCGCCATGGCCATCCCCATCACCACCGCGGGCACCCTCACCGGCATACCGGCCGGGGACCTCGCCGGCGTGATCGGACGTCAGAGCCCGCTGCTCGCCCTCTTCGTCCCGTTGCTGCTGCTCTTCCTCGTCGACGGGCGGCGCGGGCTACGGCAGCTGTGGCCCATCGCCCTGGTCACCGGGTCGGTGTTCGCCCTCGCCCAGTTCTGGTGCTCGGCCCACTTCGCGTACGAGCTCACCGATGTCGTCGCCGCACTCGCCGGTTTCGGCGCCGCCGTGGTCATGCTGCGCTTCTGGTCCCCCACCACGCCGGACGACCAGCGCTCCCGGGTCGAGGCCGAACCGCTGACCGGCCGCCGCGTCTGCCTCGCCGTCCTGCCGTACCTTCTGGTGATCGCGGTCTTCGCTCTCGCCAAGCTCCGCATCGGCGGGCTCGACATACCCCGGCTGCTCGGCGCCGCCACCCTCCAGCTCAACTGGCCCGGCCTGTACGGGAATCTCCTGGCCGCCGACGGTTCCCCCGCGGGCAGCGCGGTCTACAAGCTGGAGGTCCTGGCCAACCCCGGCTCCCTGCTCATCTTCTCCGGCCTCCTCGTGATGCTGGTCTACAGCCGCGCCAAGGACTCCGACCGCTTCCCGATGACCGCGCGCACGGGCCTGGTCTGCGCCGGGCGCACCGTGCGGAACATGCGGACCGCCATCGCCACGGTCGCCACCGTCCTGGCCCTGAGTTACGTGATGAACCAGTCGGGCCAGACCCTCGCCATCGGCACCTGGCTCGCCGCCACCGGCGGCTTCTTCGCCGTGCTCTCCCCGGTCCTCGGCTGGCTCGGCACCGCCGTCACCGGCTCGGACACCTCGTCGAACGCGTTGTTCGCCACGCTCCAGCAGACCGCGGGAAAGGCCGTGGGCATCGACCCGACCCTGCTGGTGGCCGCCAATACCACCGGCGGAGTCGTCGGCAAACTCATCAGCCCGCAGAACCTGACCATCGCGGCGACCGCGGTGGAACAGCCCGGCACCGAGCGGATCCTGCTGCGCAAGGTCGCGGGATACAGCGTCGCGATGCTGGCGGTGCTGTGCGTCCTGGTCGCTCTGCAGTCACTGCCGGTGCTGTCGTGGATGTTGCCGTAGGGGGACCGGCCGGAGCGGGGCGGGGCAGGCCCGCCCCCTCCCGCGATCGGGCGCGGAAGCCGTCTGCTGGTCTTGCGACTCAGCCTTCCCGGGCCGCCTCGGCCGCGCCGCCCGCGCGGTCCGCGTCGTCGGCCTCCTCCGCCCGGTCCGCCTCGTCCGCCCGGTCGGCCTCGGGCTTCTCGTCGACCAACGTCCCGTGGAAACCACGGATATGCGCCTCGACGAGGTCGGCGGCCTCGGCGCCCTTGCCCGCTCGCACCAGGCGCAGCAACTCGGCGTGCTCGGCGTTCAGTTCCCCCGCCGTGGCCGGCCAGTCCTCCGCCGTCTCCAGCGCCCGCAGGATCAGCGGACGCACCGACTCCCGTACGGCCGAGGTGAGGGTGGAGGTGAGCTGATTGCCGGAGCTACGGGCGATGGCGACATGGAACCGGGTGTCCAGGTCGTTGAAATCGTCGACCCCCACCTCGGGCTCCTGCATACGCGCGAGGAGCGCTTCGACCTCGTCGAGGTCCTGTGCCGAAGCGTGCTCCGCGGCGGCCTCGAAGCTGGAACGCTCCAGCACCACCCGGGCCTCCAGCACGTCGTGCAGGCGGTAGCTCCCCAGGGCGAAGTGCAGGCGCAGCAGCCGGCCCAGCGCATCGTCCGGGTTCCGTACGATCCGGGCTCCCGCGTCCGGCCCGCGGCCCGCCTGCGCGACCAGCACCCCGATCGTCTCCAGCACCCGCAGCGCCTCGCGCAGCGCGGACCGGCTGACACCGAGCACCGGCGCCAGCTCACGCTCGGGCGGCAACCGGTCCCCGGCCTTGAGCTCGCCCGCGAGCACCCGCTCCTCGATGCTCTCGAGGACGAGTTCATGTGTGCGCGACTGCCGTACAGGTCGCCATTCGGCAGACATCCACCACTCCCCGGCTCGGCCCCGTGCTCCCTTGTCAGAACTATGTCACACAGAGCGTGTGGTCGGACCATACGGCCGCGAGCAGGGCACCTCGTTCACCCCGCCCGGCACGGCTGGGCCGACGTCGTGCGCACGACCGGCCACGGCAGACGACGACGGTCGGGGCCACCCGAAAATTGTCACCCATGGGTGCGTAAGCATGTTGTCACCCATGGGTGCGCATTTCTCCGACGGAAGCGGGACGCCGGCGCTCGGCCCGCAGCTCCTGCGTTCCTGGCTCGGTTACCGGCGTCGGATCGAGCAGAAGCTGGCCTCGGCCGGCTTCACCGACAGACGCCTCCCTGACGGCATGATCCGCCGGGCCCGCACCTGGCGCGGCCGGGCCGGTTACCTCTTCGGCCCGCCGGGATGGCGCGAGGCCGAAGCCGCGGCCCCGTCTCGCCGCGCCACGGTCCCGGCATCCGCACCCGTCGTCCCGGCGCCCGCCTCCGGGTCCGCCGACGGGAGCGCTGACGCCATGCCCGCCGGCCGGGAGGACAAGGAAGCGGTCCCGGTCTGACGTCTGGCCACCCTCTCCACCCGGCCCGCCGCAACGGGGGCCGGGTGGACTCGGCCCTGTTCTCGTATAGCTACGGCGAACGGACATGTAGCGCTGTATGCCTGCTGTGGTCGTCGTTTCCCCTCGCCTGGCGCCTCGTTGGGCTGAACGAGTGATCTCGGGCGTGGGGCGAGGAGTACGGGTGCGGCAGGACTGGGAGCCGGAGGACCTGATCGAGGTCTGGACGCTGCTGGAAGACGACATGAAGCGGGTGCGGAACAAGTCCGGGGCGACTCGGCTCGGGTTCGCGCTGCTGCTCAAGTTTTTCGAGGTGGAGGCCCGGTTCCCCGAGTCGGCCCAGGAGGTGCCGACCGCCGCGGTGGAGTACGTGGCCCAGCAGGTCAAGGTGCCTGCGGAGGCGTGGGCGGACTACGACTGGCAGAGCAAGGCGATCCAGAGGCACCGGGGCGAGATCCGGGCGGCGTACGGGTTCCGGGCGAACACCGAGGAGGACCAGGACCGGCTGGCCGCGTGGCTGGCCACCGAGCTGTGCCCGGTGGAGCTGTCCCGTGACCGGCTCGCGGCGGCCGTGGTGGCCCGGTGCCGCAACGACCACATCGAGCCGCTGGCGCCGGGGCAGGTGCGGCGGCTGGTGGGCAAGGCGATCAAGGACTTCGAGAAGCGGTTCTGTCGCGGCACGCTGGACCGGCTCAGTCACACGACCCGATCGCGGCTGGAAGATCTGATCGCGGGTGACGGCACCGAGCACGGCGCGGACGGCGACGGCACAGTGGCTGGGGGCGGGCGATCGCACTTCACCGAGCTGAAGACCGACCCTGGCACTCCGGGTCTGGAGAGCCTGTTGGCCGAGGTGAACAAGCTGGAGCGGGTGCGGCGCCTGGAGCTGCCCGCAGACCTGTTCGCAGATGTGTCGGAGAAGCTGGTGGACGCGTGGCGGGCGCGGGCGTCGAAGGAGTATCCGGCGAACCTGGAGCGGATGAAGCCGCCGCGGCGCCTGACGCTGCTGGCGACGCTGTGCCATGTGCGGCAGGCGGAGATCACCGACTCGCTGGTGGACCTAGTCATCCAGCTCGTACTGAAGATCAACACGCGTGCGGAGCGGAAGGTCGAGAAGGAGCTGGGGGCGGAGCTGAAGAAGGTCCGCGGCAAGGAGGCGATGCTGCTGCGGGTCGCGGAGGCGGCGCTGTCGGAGCCGTCGGGCACAGTGCGGCGGGTGATCTTCCCAGTAGTGGGCGGGGAGAAGACGCTCAAGGCGCTGGCGGCGGAGGCCGCGGCGAACGAGGCCCGCTACAAAGCTCGGGTACGTACGGTGCTGCGGTCGTCGTACTCGGCGCACTGGCGGCGGATGTTGTCGCCGCTGCTGCGGGCGCTGGAGCTGAAGTGCAACAACACCGCCTACCGGCCGGTGATGGACGCGATCGACCTGCTCAAGCGGTACTTGGAGCAGCCGCTGAAGGAGGGCGCGTTCTTCGACCCGGCGGAGACGGTGCCGCTGGAGGGTGTGGTGCCCGAGCAGTGGCGGGCGGCGGTGGTGGACGACAAGGGCCGCGTGGAGCGCATCCCCTACGAGCTGTGCGTGCTGGTGTCGCTGCGGGACGCGCTGCGCCGCCGGGAGATCTGGGTGGTGGGCGCGAACCGGTGGCGCAACCCGGAGGACGACCTGCCCGCCGACTTCGAGGACAACCGGGACGTGCACTACGCTGCCCTGGGCCAGCCGCAGGACGCCGGCGAGTTCATCACCGCCCTCCAGAGCAAGCTCCGCACCTCGCTGGACCGCTTCGAGCAAGCCCTGGCCGAGGGCACCACGGACGGGGTCGCGATCGTCAAGAAGCACGGCGAGCCGTGGATCAGGGTCTCCCCGCGCGGCAAGCAGGATGAGCCGCAGTCCCTGGTCGCGATAAAGGCCGAGATCGAACGGCGCTGGGGCACCATCGACCTGCTGGACATCCTGAAGTACGCCGAGTTCGACACCGACTTCATCGCCGAGTTCACCTCGGTCGCCACCAGAGAGAACCTGTCCAAAGAGGTACTGCGGCGCCGGCTGCCGCTCGTCCTGTTCGGCCTGGGCACCAACATGGGCATCAAGCGGGTCGCGGTGACCGGCAAGCACGGCGAGAGCGAGGCGACGCTGCGCCGGGTGCGACACCTGTTCGTCAACCGGGCCAACATGCGCGCCGCGCTGGTGAAGCTGGTGAACGCCACCTTCGCCGCCCGCGACGAGATGTGGTGGGGCAGCGGCACGGCGTGCGCCTCCGACAGCCGCAAGTTCGGCTCCTGGTCCTCGAACCTGATGACCGAGTGGCACCAGCGCTACCGGGGCCCCGGTGTGATGATCTACTGGCACGTCGAGCGGAAGTCGGTGTGCATCTACTCCCAGCTCAAGTCCTGTTCGGCCTCCGAAGTCGCCTCGATGATCGAGGGCGTCCTGCGGCACTGCACCGACATGGAGGTGGACCGGCAGTACACCGACACCCACGGCGCTTCCATTGTCGGCTTCGCCTTCGCCCACATGCTCGACTTCAAGCTGATGCCGAGGCTGAAGAACATCGGCTCCGCGAAGCTGTACCGCCCGGCGGCCGGGGAAGACGACAGCTGGCCCCACCTGGCGCCGGTGCTGTCCACCAAGACGATCAACTGGGATCTGATCCGCCAGCAGTACGACCAGATCGTGAAGTACACCACCGCCCTGCGCCTGGGCACCGCCGAAGCCGAGCAGGTCCTACGCCGCTTCACCCGCGGTGGCCCTAAGCACCCCACCTACCAGGCGATCGAGGAGCTGGGCCGGGCGGTGCGTACGGCGTTCGTTTGCGACTACCTCGCCGACGTCGAACTGCGCCAGGAGATCCACGAGGGCCTGCAGGTCGTGGAGAACTGGAACTCCGCGAACAAGGACCTCTTCTACGGCAAGGACGGCGACCTGGTCGGACAGGACAAGGAGTCCCAGGAGGTATCGATGCTCGCGCTGCATCTGCTCCAGTCCGCCTTGGTCCATGTCAACACGCTGCTGATGCAGCAGGTCCTCGCCGATCCGAAGTGGGCTGACACCCTCACCGACGCGGACCGGCGGGCGCTCTCCCCGCTGTTCTGGACCCATGTGAATCCCTACGGCCGGTTCGAGCTGGACATGAACAGACGCCTCGACCTGGACCTGACCGCCCGGGACGCCGTGCCCAGGCCGCGCGCCCCCGGGGGTAGACCGGCGGCGGCCCTGGGGTGAGGAGCTGGGGCTCCGATCGCCTACGAACAGCATCTGGTCACCAGCACCCTCGCCGCATAACGACACAAACAGGTGTCCACTTTACGGGGGAAGGTTCAGTCGGCGTGTCTTCGTGGGCCGCGACAACCTCCTGGTGCGAGCATCTTGACGCCGTCGCCGCCGAACTCGATGGCCGCCCACGCAAAACGCTCGGCTGGGAAACCCCAGCCGAGCGCCTGCATAAACTGCTCGCGGCCTGATCCACACGACCACGTGTTGCAGCTCCCCGCTGAAACCGCCGTGGTAGTGGGCCTTACGCCCGTGGCGGGACGGCAGACGAGCTCAGAGCTGGGTTTCGCCGCCATCCACGGCCAGCTCGATGCCGGTGGTGTACGTGGCATCGAAGGCGAGGAATGCGGCCGCCTTGGCGAACTCTTCGACGGTGCCGTAGCGCTTCATAGGGTTGCTCGCGGTCCGCTCCGCCCTGAACTGGTCAGCGGCCTCTTTGGACAAGTTCATCGTTTCCAGAACCCCCGAGTCGATGGGACCCGGGCTGATCGCATTGACACGGATTCCCCGCGGAAGCAGCTCCCGGGAGAAGGTGCGGGCCATCGAGCGCAGCGCCGCCTTGCCGGCCGCATAGACGCTGGTGTCCACCATGCCGATGACGTTCGCGATCGAGGTGGTGAGGACGATGCCGGCGTTCGCGCTCAGCAGCGGAGCGAGCTTCTGCACAGTGAAGAAGGCGCCCTTGACGTTGATCGCGAACAGCTCGTCGTACACGTCCTCGGTCGTCGACTCGAGGGGCGTGAGGGGTGAGATGCCGGCGTTGACGAACAAAGCCTCGATCGAGCCGAGCTCGCTCTTTACACGGCCGACGAGCATATCCAGGTCGGACAGTGAGGCCACATCCGCCCGGACAGCCACGGCATTCTCGCCGAGCCGCTCGCGTGCCGCGTCGAGCTTGGCCTGAGAGCGGCCGGTGATCACCACGCGGGCTCCGCCTTGCACCAGCAGCTCCGCCAGCACGAGCCCCATGCCGCTGCTGCCACCCGTGATCACCACATTCTTGTCGCTGTTCTTACCCATACCGAGGTTGCTCCGTTCCATCATCAAAAACATGTCGATATATCTGGATATCGCCATTCATGAAGCGAATCAGCCGAGGGTTTCGATCTTCATGTCGCCTGTGGTGACCGTGCGGATGTGATCGCTGGCGAGCAGGTCGTGCGGATTGCCGAGGTCGATGGAGCTGACCTCGTCGAGGCGGGCCAGCTGGGAAGGAGTGAGGTCGATCTGCAGAGCACCCAGGTTGTCCTCCAGCTGCGCGATGGTGCGGGCGCCGATGATGGGTGCCGTCACGCCCGGGGCGTTCAGGGTCCAGGCCAGTGCGACCTGGGCGGGTGTGCGGCCTAGCTCCGAGGCCACCTCCTTCACCACATCGGCAATGGCAAGGTTGCGGTCGGTGACCCATCCCAGGGCGACGTTGAGGCTCTTGCGGTTGCTGGCGGTTTCGCCGACAACGGAGCCCGCCTGGTTCTGGTCCTCCCGGCTGTACTTGCCGGTGAGCACCCCGCCGCCCAATGGGGAGAAGGGGACCACGCCGAGTCCCATCTCGCGTGCCATCGGGATCAGGTCACGCTCCGCGGTGCGCTCGATCAGGCTGTACTCGGTCTCCAGTGCGACCAGTGGTGACCAGCCGCGCAGGTCGGCGATCGCCTGCATGCGCGACACCTGCCAGGCCGGGGCGCTGGAGATCGCCACGTACAGCACCTTGCTCTGCCTCACCAGGTCGTCCAGACCCCGCAGGATCTCCTCCACCGGCGTCCTGAAGTCCCATACGTTCACGTAGAGCAGATCGATGTAGTCGGTGTTCAGCTGCCGCAGACTGGCTTCCACCGACGCCAGCATGCTCTTGCGGTGGGTACCCCCGGAATTCGGGTCACCGGGCTGACGCAGCGTCGAGTACTTGGTCGCCAGCACCATCTTGTCGCGGTTGGTGCGGGCGAATTCGCCGAGCAGTCGCTCGGAGCTGCCGTTGGTGTAGGTGCTGGCGGTGTCGAAGAAGTTGCCGCCGAGCTCGGTGTAGCGGTCGAAGAGCTTGCGCGCCTCGTCGCGCTCGGCGCCCCAGCCCCACTCGGTGCCGAAGGTCGCCGTGCCCAGCGCCAGCGGTGAGACCCGGAGTCCGGAACGGCCCAGCAGCCGATAGGTGTCGAGAGTGAGTGCCATCGTGTTCTCCTGTGAGGTGCGGTTCGTGGCGTTCGAGAGGTGCGGATTGGTGGTCGACTCGCCCGGGTTTCAGGCGCCGAGCCCGTAGCCGCCGGCCACGGTGATGTCCTGGCCGGTGATGTAGCCGGCGGCGTCCGAGGCGAGGAAGGCGACTGCCTCCGCGACCTCCTGGCTGGTTCCGAAGCGCTTGAAGGGGATCTTCGAGCGCATGGCGCCCCGGCCGCTCTCGGGCACCCCCAGCTTGTTGAGCAGCGGGGTGTCGGTGGCCCCGGGGCTCACGGCGTTGACGCGAATCCTGCGCGGGGCCAGTTCGAGCGCGAGGGAGGGCAGCATGGCCAGCAGCGCGCCGCGTGTCGCCGCCCCCACCGTGGCGCCAGGGGTGCCGCGACGGGATCCGATGCCGACGGTCAGCACGATCGAGCCGCCGTCGTTCATGAGGGGAAGGGCCTTTTGGAGGGTGAAGTACTGGCCCTTGAAGTTGAGGTCGGCGTGCTCGTCGAACGATTCCTCCGTCACCTCGGCAACCGGTGCCGGACGGAAGATCCCGGCGTTGAGGAAGAGCAGGTCCAACGATCCGAACCGCGCCGACACCGCCGATATCAGGGCGTCGGTGTCGGAGAGCACGCGCCCGTCGGATCGGACGACGAGCACGTCACCGGGGAACTCGGACTGCGCCCGCGCGACGGATTCGGGATTCTGTCCGGTGACCGCGACCTGGTAGCCGCGGGCGTGCAGCAGCTCGGCCGTCGCTCTGCCGATCCCGGTCGTCCCCCCGGTGATGACCGCTGTAGGCATGGCAAACCTCTCGTCGCTGAAGCGATGGGTGAGACCACCCGTAATCGGGGAACTCCCCGGTTGTCTCACCGTACACTGAACCGGGGACATCCCCGAATCGTTCCCGAGCCTCATCCGACACTCACGATCGCGAAGGTCATGACACCTCCACGCAGCACCCTGCGCGCCGACGCGCAGCGCAACCGCGAGCAGCTGATCGCCACGGCCGCCGAAGCCTTCGCCTCCGGACGCCCGATCTCGCTGGACGCGATCGCCAAACGCGCGGGAGTGGGGAACGCCACCCTGTACCGGCACTTCCCCACCCGAGAGGATCTGGTCGAAGAGGTCTACCGGGACCAGATCCGCCCCTTGCGCGAAGGCGCGCGCACCCTGCTGGCTACCAAGCCGCCCGCACAGGCCCTCCGCGCGTGGATGCTCCGATTCGCCGACTGGGCCGGCGAACGACGCGGCATCTGCGAGGCCCTGGTCGCCATGAGCGCTTCCGGCCGCTTCGGCACCGGACCGGTCTGCGACGAGGTCCAGCAAGTCCTGGCGATGGTGCTCGAGGCCGGCGCCACAGCAGGAGAACTGCGCAGCGACATCGACCCGGTCGAGGTAGGCGGCATCCTCGCCGGTTTGCTCTCCGTGGCCGGCGCACCCGAGCAGCGCCCCCAACTGAACCGCATGCTGGACGTCGTCGTCGACGGACTCAGGCCCCGCTAAGCGATACGCCAGCGGTTCGGCGAGGCGTCGGCCTATGCCGGACGGCATGGCTGCGGCCGCGGCGGTCGTGGCGCCCCAGACCTTGGTTAGGACCGTCGGGATGGTTGCCTACGTTCGGCTCGTTCCCCGCCTCGCGACAGCGCCCGAACGGCTCGTCAGGTGTTCCTGCCGTCGCCGCTCAAGGGGGATCACCGAGGTGGACCCAGAGCCGTCAGTAGTTGATCTTGGAGGCGTCAGCGCTTCCGGCGGGCGGCGGCGTCGCGTTCGGCGACGTGTCGGGCGACTGCGTCGACGCTGGGGCGGGCGTAGCGTTCCAGGGAGCGGACGGATGCGTGGCGGGAGCGGGCCAGCAGCATCGGGGTGGAGGTGCCGCCCTCAGCGTCGTGTGTCAGGGCACTGTGGCGTAGCCGATGGAGCGTCCAGCCGTTCAGGTCCTCGATGTCCTCGGGCGAGGCGAGAGGGTTGGCCAGTAGCCGGGTGTTCTCCTCGAAGATTTCCTCGGCCCGGCGATAGGAGAGCCGGGCCCGGCCGGTCTCGGAGCACACGTCCAGCGTGGGTGTTCCGGCCGGGGCCTTGCGGTCGGTGAGGAACAGCGGGCCGCGGGTGCGACGGGCGATCAGTCGGGGCAGAAGCTGGGCGGTGCCGGACTGCCAGTGAATCCACTCGATCGCCCCGCCCTTGGCGGTGATCCTGCCGCGCTTGTCCTGCGGATATAGGTCCTCCACGTTCAGGCACAGCACCTCATCGGCGCGGGCCGCCGACTCGTAGAGCATCTTCCAGAACGTCTTCTCCCGCAGCGAGACGTCCAGCCGCCACAGGGCGGCGATCTGTTCCTCAGCAAGGGCCTTGGTGCGGTCGGGCGGTGCCGGCCGTCGCTCGATGCCGATCGTGGGGTCGGATTCGATCCATCCCTGGAGCTGCCACCAGCCGATTGCCTTGCGCGCGATGGACAACTCCCGGTTGACGGTGTCGGCGTCCATCTCGTCCGCCCGCGCCGCCGCCAGCTCGGCCAGCACCTCGGGCAGGGCTGGGTCGTCGATCGCGGTGAGGGGGAAGACGGGCGGCTTCGCGCCTCGGCGGGCGGGTCCGGTCGGCGCCGGTTTGCCGGCAAGCATCGGGGGTTGAGGAACATCCGTGTCAGAACGTGCGCTAAGCCTTCATGGCCTTGATTGGCGCTTTGACCTGGGCTGATCGTGCAGCTCAGCCTTCGCGGGTCGATGTTGTCGACCTTCGGAGGACCTGGTGGCGATCGAGTTTCTATCGGATCAACAGGCAGCCCAGTACGTGGCGTTCAACGGAGTGCCGTCTCGTGCGGAGCTGGAGCGGTACTTCTTCCTGGATGACTCGGATCTGGAGAAGGTGCAGGCCAAGCGGCGTGCGCACAATCGGCTTGGGTTCGCGGTCCAGCTGACGAGCGTGCGCTACTTGGGTCGGTTCATGCCGGACCCGCGGCAGGTGCCGGCGGAGGTGGCTGAGTACCTGGCCGAGCAGTTGGGCATCGCCGATTCGTCGTGCCTGAAGGAGTACGGCGAGCGGGACGGGACGGCCCGTACGCATGCCGGGGAGATCCAGGAAGCCGGGGGTTGGCGTGACTTCGCCGAGGTGCGGGACGAGCTGAGCCAGTGGCTCGACGCGCGGGCCTGGACGACCGGCGACGGGCCGAAGTCGCTGTTCGACGCGGCGGCTGGGTGGCTGCGCGAGCGGCGGGTGCTGCTGCCCGGGGCCAGCCGCCTGGCCCGGCTGGTGGGCACGATCCGGGAGGCGGCGAACAACCGGCTGTGGGACACCCTCTACGGGCTGCTCAGCACCGGTCAGCGCGCGGTGCCGGACTCGCTGCTCTCCGTGCCACCAGGGGCCCGAGTGTCGGAGCTGGACCGGCTACGGCGCGGTCCGGTGCGGATCTCCGGCCCCCAGATGAAGTGGGCGCTGGAACGGGCCGAGGAGATCGCGGCCTTCGGGATGGGCGAGGTGGACGTGTCCGCGATACCGCCGCGGCGGCTGGCAGAGCTGTCGCGGTACGGGATCGACGGCAAGGCGTCGCTGCTCAAGCGGCACGGTGACTCCCGGCGCCTGGCCACGCTGCTGGCCACTTCGGTCTACCTGACGTCCCGGGCGGTCGATGACGCCCTGGACCTCCTGGAGGTGCTGATCGCGACGAAGCTGCTGGCCAGGGCGGAGCGGGAGACGGCGAAGGCGAAGCTGAAGACCCTGCCGCGCGTGGAGAGGGCGTCGGCGAAGCTGGCCGCCGCGTTCCAGATCGTGTTCGACAGCACCGGCGAGCAGGTCGACACGGACACCGGGGAGATCACCCCGCCCGAGGTGGAGACGCTGGAGGCGATGTGGGAGCGGATCGAGCAGGTGGTGCCCCGGCACGAGCTGGCAGCGGCGATCGCAGCACTGTTCGAGCTGACTCCGCCGCTCGACTCGGACGCGGACGAGGCATGGCGGACCCAACTGGTCACCCGGTTCGGCACCGTGCGGCCGTTCCTGAAGCTGCTGGTGACGGTGGTCGACTTCGGCGCCACCCCGGAGGGCCTGCCGGTGCTGGAGGCGTTGAAGTCGCTGCCGGACTTGATGGGGCGCAAGAAGGTCGGCCCGGCTGAGATCGACACCGGCCTGCTCACCGGCTCCTGGCGGCGTCTGGTGCTGTCCGCGCCGCACGTGGAGCCGGGCACCGTGGACTGGAAGGCGTACGCGTTCTGCGTGCTGGAACAGTTGCACCGGATGCTGCGCCGGAGGGAGGTGTTCGCGAAGAACTCCTCCAAGTGGGGCGATCCCCGCGCGAAGCTGCTGAATGGGGACGCGTGGGAGCAGGCCAAGCCCACCGTGCTGGCGTCGCTCGGTCTGCCCGCCGGGGCGGGTGAGCACCTGGCGGCGCGGGCCGCGCTGCTGGACGGCACCTACCGTGAGGTGGCCGGGCGGGTGCCAGCGAACTCGCAGATCGTGTTCGACGACGACGGCCGTCTGCACTTCGCCGCCCTGGAGCCGGAGCCCGAACCCGCCTCCCTGCGCCAGCTGCGGGAGGCGGTGGAGGCGATGCTGCCCCGGGTCGACCTGCCGGAGGCGCTGCTGGAGGTGTTCTCGTGGACCGGCGCCGACCAGGCGTTCACCTCGGTCACCGGAGGCGAGGCGAGGCTGAAGGACCTGCACGTGACGGTCGTCGCGCTGCTGGTCGCGCACAGCTGCAACGTTGGCTACACCCCGGTCATCGGGGCCGCGGACGCCCTGAAGTACGGCCGCCTGTCCCATGTCGACCAGACGTATCTGCGGCTGGCGACGTACCGGGCGCCGAACGCCACGCTGATCGACTGCCAGGCGTCGATCCCGCTCGCGCAGGCGTGGGGCGGCGGCCTGGTCGCCTCAGTGGACGGCATGCGGTTCGTCGTGCCCGTGCCGTCGGTGTACGCCCGGCCGAACCCGAAGTACTTCGGGCGCCGGGGCGGCGCCACCTGGCTCAACATGATCAACGACCAAGCGGCGGGGCTGGGCGGGAAGGTCGTGGCCGGCACCCCGCGCGACTCGCTGTACGTACTGGACGTCCTCTACGACCGCGACGGCGGCAAGCGCCCCGAGATGATCGTCACCGACACCGCCTCTTACAGCGACATTGTCTTCGGGCTGCTCACCCTGGCGGGGTTCGCGTACGCGCCGCAGCTCGCGGGCCTGCCGGACCAGAAGATGTGGCGCATCGACCGCACCGCCGACTACAGCGCCTTCCAGGACGCCGCCCGCGGCCGGATCGACCTCGCCCGGATCGAACGGCACTGGGAGGACATCCTTCGGATCATCGGCTCCATCCACACCGGGGCCGTGCGCGCGTACGACGTGATCCGGATGCTGTCCCGCGACGGCCGCCCCACGCCGCTCGGCGACGCGATCGCCCACTACGGGCGGATCGCCAAGACCCTGCACATCCTGCGCCTGGCCGACGAGCCCGGCTACCGCCGCCAGATCACGATGCAGGCCAACCTCCAGGAGGGCCGCCACGCCCTCGCCCGGAAGATCTTCCATGGGAAGCAGGGGCAGCTGTACCAGCGCTACCAGGACGGCATGGAGGACCAGATCGGCGCCCTGGGCCTGGTCCTCAACACCCTTGTGCTCTTCAACACGCGGTACATGGACGCCGCGGTGAATCAGCTGCGCGCGGATGGCTTCGACGTCCGTGACGAGGACATGGCCCGCCTCTCGCCGTTCGTCAGGCATCACATCAACATGCTCGGCCGGTACTCCTTCCAGCTTCCCGACCTGCCCGGTGGCCTGCGCCCGCTGCGCGACCCGGACGCCACCGACGAGGAATGACCGGGTCCTGGCCCGCACCGCCGGACGGGAGGACCATGGAGGTACGTCCGGCGGTGCGGCCAGTGCGGCATGGTGCGGGCGTTCTGGTTGCGACGCCGGGGCGGCGCGTGCTCGTCAGGGTGTCTTTGGGCGCGGGGCGTCCGCCGGTCTGTCGTGTGCTGTACCGGCGGACTCGGTGTGTGAGAGTGCGGCGAGGAGCCGCAGTTTCTCGTCGCTGTCGCTGTCCTTGTCGGGGTAGTAGACGACGAGGATGACGTCGCCGATGGCGAGTTTGTCGCGGTGGAGGCGTAGTTCACCGGCAACGGGGTGGTGGACGGTGGTCGTGCCTCCGTCGAGACTGCGGACGTCATGGCGGGCCCACAGGGTGCGGAACCGCTGACTGGACAGTGCGAGTTCTCCGACGAGTTCGACGAACCGGGGGTTGTCGGTGTCGTCCCCGATGGTGGTGCGAAGGGCGGCGACAGAATCCGCGGTGGCCTTCGTCCAGTCCTGTTGGAATGCCTGTTCCTCGGGGTCGAGGAGGAGGGAGAGCAGCCGGTTCTTGCCGGGCTGCAGGCGGGGGGAGAGCGCGACCGCCATGGGGTTGGAGGCTAGGACATCGAACGCGCGCCCTTCGACGAACGCGGGGATCTGAAGGTGGGCGAGCAGCTCGTGCACGCGCGCCGGTACGTGCTCGGGCCGCTTGCGCCGCGGCGCCCTGGGGCGTGCCGCCGCGAGGCCGAGCAGATACGTCCGCTCGATGTCGTCGAGCTGCAGGACCCGCGCGAGTGATTCGAGGACCTGCGGTGAGGGGTTCTTGTCACGGCCCCGTTCCAGGCGCAGGTAGTAGTCGGGACTGATTCCGGCGAGCAGGGCGACTTCCTCACGGCGCAGGCCGGGCACGCGGCGGTTGCCCCCGGGCGGGAGTCCTGCCTGCTCCGGGGAGACCAGCTCACGCCGGGCACGAAGGTAGCTGCCGAGCCGGTTGCCGGATTCCTCATCCTTCATACCGACACCGTAATGCGGTGCGCGTGTCCCAGAGGGGGCCCTGGCAGGACCAGGGAAGACGGGGGCCCTGCCACACCCGGCGGATGCCGTCAAGACTGCGATAGCACTGTTTTGAAAGAGACAGAGAGCAGCACTGTCTGCGCCGCGGGCCTGAACGCCGGCGGCGCCTTGGACTGAAGGGAAGACCACGTGGATCTCTCCAACCGCACCGTTCTCATCGTCGGCGGAACCTCGGGTATCGGGCGAGAGCTGGCCCGGCGGTTCGATGCGGCGGGCAGCACCGTGGCCGTTGGCGGCCGCAGCCCGGAGGCACTCTCGGAACTCGCCGAAGAAGGCTTCGACACGATCAGCATCGACGTCACCGACAGTGCTTCCGTCGCATCTGCCCGTGACGCCGCGCTCGCCCGGTACCCCGAGCTGGACACCGTGGTGACGATGTCGGGGGTCATGCTCCTGGAGGACGTGCGCGACCCCGCGCACTTCGAGGCGGCAGCGACGACGATCGACACCAACCTGCTCGGCACGATCCGAGTCGTCGACGCCTTCACCCCGCACCTGGTCCGGCGGGGTACCGGCACCTTCATCACCGTCACCTCCGGCATCGCCTTCCTGCCGTTCCCGCCCATGCCCAGCTACGCCGCCTCGAAGGCCGCGGTGCACGCCTATTCCGAGGCACTGCGCGCGCAACTCGACGGCACCGGTGTCGGCGTCGTCGAGCTCGTCCCCCCGGCCGTCGCCACGGCAGGACAGGAAAAGGTGAACCCGCACGCGCTGCCGCTCGACGACTTCGCCACCGAGGTCATGCACCTGCTCTCGCAGGACCCCACCCCCCACGAGATCCTCGTGAAGGGCGTCCTCGTGCACCGCTGGGCCGAGCGCGACGGCACCTACGACGACCTCGTCGCACAGCGATCCCAGGCCCTGGCCATGCTCCCCAGCCGCCAAGGCTGACACCCTTCCCCTCCCGATCGGCGGCCTCATCGCTCATCGCCCGAACCCCGCCACCCGAACGGCCCCGCCCGCGCGGCCCACCCTGCCGGGCGGCGACAGTTTCAGCGGCGGGCGTCTCCGGGGGCGAGCAGGCTGGTGAGTTCGGCGATCGCCTCCGGGGAGGGCTTGAAGTAGCTGCGGACGTTCTCCGGCTTCTTGTGCCGGGACTTGGCCATCAGCATCAGCAGCGAGGCGCCCTGCTCGCCGAGGTGGGTCAGGGCAGAGTGGCGGTACTCGTGCAGGTCCCAGCCCGTTCCTAAGCCGCGCGGGGCGGCGTGCTCATCCAGCAGCGCGCGGGCCTGCCCGTACGACAGGCGCGCCAGGCCGGTATCCGGGCAGACATCGCGGGGGCTGACGACCTTGCCCGGACCTGGACGGCGGTGGGTGACGAACACCGGCCCACGGGTGCGGCCTTTGAGGAGCCGGGGCAGCAGCCGGGCGGTGCCAGCGTCCCAGTACACGGTCTCCAGCACGTAGTCCTCGCGCGCCTGGCCCCGGCGGCGGGCCTTGGTCCGGGCGCCCTTCGCCTTGACCAGGCAGCGGCGCCCGGCGAGGTCCAAATCCTCGATGTTCACGCCGAGGATCTCCTCCGCCCGTCCGGCGGTCTCGTACAGCATCCGCCACAGCGTCTTCTCCCGCAGATGTACCTCGCGCCGCGCGATCAGCCGGTCAATGGCCATCTTTGAGCGGGCGAGGGTCTCGGAGTCCGGCACCGTCAGCCGCTTCGCCCAGGCCGGGACCATCGGTCCTTCGTAGCCGCGATCCCGGCACCAGCCGAGCCAGGACAGCACCCCCGCCCGGCGGGAGTTCCAGGTGTTGACCGCCGCGGTGCCCCAGAGCAGTTCGAGGGCTTCGCCGATTTCATCGTCCGCGACCGAGGCCAGCGGCCGACCCTCGCCGATCCGCTCGGCGGTCTTGCCCACCCCGATCCCGTAGTTCCGGACCGTATTCGGGTTGCCGAGCGAGTCGAGGAACACGTCCGCCGCCGCGCGGACGGTCAACGCCTTTCCAGTCGGCAACTGCACGATGGTGGGCACCGCTTCCCCCTTGCCGCAGATAACAAGGCCGCTTCACGTGGCGGCCGGAGAGCGTCACCGCGGGTGACGGATCAAGCTACCGCAGATATTGGGGTGTTATCCGTGGGAAGACTTCAGGCGGGTCCGGCCGCCGACGCCCCGTCAGCTGCCCGCCAGGGCCGACGTCGGCTTAGCGCACGATGTGACATGGATGTTCCTCAACCCCCGCATCCATCCCCATGTCGTCAGCGAGATCCGGTAGATCCGCGCGGAGGACTTCGCGATGCCCGCGCCGGTGAGGTACCGCTCGACCGCTGCGGTGTACGACGAGGACGGGGCGGACAGAGGGATCACCCGGGCGCGCGGCGGTCGGAGCGCGCCCCCGCTCCCGAGTTCGGTCACTGGTTCGATCGTCACGTCCGTCCCGCCCTTCCAGTGCTGCCGCAGTAAATGCGTACACCTCGCCCCGGTGGCCGGAATCGTCCGTCGCAGGTCGCGATGATCACGGTAGGTGCTCTGCCGCAGTAAATCCGGTATTTACTGCGGCACCATCCTGGCGAGTCACTAGGCGCGCCGGAAGTCCGATAAGTGAACCTCGAAGCTGAATCTCTGCCACTGCCGATCGCTGTGCCGTCGACCCTCGCGCCCGCTCCAGCCCCGAGCCTCACCCTGCGCTACATGTCCGTTCGCCGTAGCTATACGAGAACAGGGCCGACTCATTGCGGCGACAAGCCGGAGGTGCGGACTCGGCTCGTCGTCATCCAGAGGCGACACCCCCGGCTGCTCAGCTGAACAGCTCAGGCGTCCGTCCCCTCCAGGCAGTCGGTGACCCAGTGGTGGAAGGCGCCGATGTGGTGCTCGCTGGGCACCAGCACCCCGCCGGAACGGTAGGCGCGCGAGCTCATCGCGGGCTGGGTGCGCTCGCAGGCGTCGAAGTCCTGGGAGTTGACCCGGTGGAAGAGCTCGACGGACTTGGAGAGGTCGGCACCGGAGTCGACGACCTCGGGCAGATACAGCCAGTCGCATTCGACGACGGTGCGGTCGGGGGCCATCGGGAACATCCGGTGGACGATGACATGGTCAGGGACGAGGTTGACGAACACCTGCGGCCGGACGGTGATCGCGTAGTAGCGGCGGTCCTGGGTGTCCTCGATACCGGGGAGCCGGCCGAAGCCGTCGGTGCCGTCCACGGTGAATCCGGTGGCCTCCTCGGAGAAGGCCGCGCCGTGGCCGACGTAGTACTGGGCGGCGAATCCGTCGGCGAACTCCGGGAGGACTTCGGTGAGTTCGGGGTGGATGGTGCCGCAGTGGTAGCACTCCATGAAGTTCTCGATGATGAGCTTCCAGTTGGCGCGCACGTCATAGGTCAGGCGCTTGCCGAGGGCGAGCCCTTCGGTGCGGTAGCGGTCGAGACAGGCGGCGTCGCCCAGCCGCTCGACGGCCGCGCCGATCACGGTGTCCTCGAAGGACGGCGGCTCGTCGGCCAGGCACACCCAGGCGTAGCCGAGCCATTCGCGGAGCGGGACGGTGACCAGACCGCGTTCGCTGCGGTCGATGTCCGGCATCCTCTGCAGGTTGGGGGCGGCCACCAGACGGCCGTCGAGGTCGTAGGTCCAGGCGTGGTAGGGGCACTGGAGGTTGCGGCGGACCTCGCCGGACTCCTCGGTGCACAGCTGCGCGCCGCGGTGCCGGCAGATGTTGAGGAAGGCGCGCAGCTCTCCGGCGCGGTTACGGGTGATCAGCACGCTCTCCCGGCCGATCCGGACCGTGCGGAAGGCGCCTGGCTTCCCCAGGTCGGCGCTGCGGACCGCGCAGAACCACAGCCGCTCGAAGATCTTCTCCTGCTCCTGGCGGAAGATGCCGGGGTCGGTGTAGTAGTGGCCGGCGAGGGTGGCGATCAGGCTCGGGGAGGCACCGGCCGCGGTCGGGGTGGCCGGGGCGGTCTCGGTGTGGGTGGTCGTCATGGCGGTCTCCTCAAGCGGCCGCGGCGGCGGGCCTGCGGGGGTCGAACAGCTCGATGGGGTGCGCGGTGGCCCCGGTCAGCGCGAGGTCGGCGACGATCTCGCCGACCACGGGGACGAACTTGAAGCCGTGCCCGGAGAATCCGCAGGCGACGGTCACGGTCTCCGGGTGGGCGGGGTGCCGGGTGATCACGAAGTGCTCGTCGGGAGTGTTGGAGTACATGCAGGTGGCGGCCTTGAGGAAGCGGCCGGGGAGGGCGGGGATACGGGGGCGCATCTGGTCGGCCATGGCCCGTACCTCGTGGTCGTGCACCGTGCGTTCGATGGTCTCCGGGGTGCAGACGGTGCCCTTGCGGAAGAACGCGACCTTGGCGCCGCCGCCGGGGCCGTCGATCGACGGAAAGCCGTAGACCTGGACACCCCGGTCGTCCTCCCAGATGTAGATCGGGTGCCGCTCGGGGACGAAGGGCGCGGTGCCGCCGTCGGGGGCGAACCAGTACATGACCTGGCGTTCGATGGTGAACGGCACACCCAGGTCGGTGAGCAGCTGCGGTGCCCAGGCGCCCGGGCAGATCACCAACTGGCCCGCGGTGTAGGTGTCTTCGGGGGTGTGGACGCGGACCCCGGAGCCGCCGGGCAGCTCCTCCCAGCGGGTGACGGGCTCCTCGAAGTGCAGCTCGGCGCCGTCCCGGCCGGCCAGCTGGATCTGCGCGGCGACGGTGTACTCCGGCCGGACCAGGCCCGCCCGTGCCTCGTACAGCGCGACCTCGTCCTCGGCGGGGGTGAGGGTCGGGAAGCGGCGGCGGATCTCCTCGGGGCCCAGCATCTCGTGCGGGAGGTCCCACCGGCGGGCGGATTCCAGACTGCCGGCCACGGTGCGGCTGTCGGGGCGGCCGATCATCACCCCGCCGCAGAGGGTGGCGATTTCGCGGCCGGTGTCCCGCTCCAGCTTCTCGTACAGCTCGTAGGAGCGCAGCAGCAGCGGGACGTAGGCGGGGTCCTCGAAGTAGGACTGCCGGGTGATACGGGAGCCACCGTGGCTGGAGCCGCGGTGGTGCACCGGGCCGAACTTCTCCAGGCCAAGGACCCGGGCGCCGCGGGCGGCGAGGTGGTGGGCGGCGGCGCTGCCCATGCCGCCGAGGCCGAGGACGATGACGTCGTAGGTGGGAGCCATGCGGTTGCTCCTTCTGCGTACGGGGGACGAGCGGATCACCGGTGGACCAGCGGAGGGCGGCTACCTGCGGATGCGTTCCATCTGCGGGTCGAAGAGCGGTTCTTGGGCGACGGTCGCGGGGACCTTCCGGCCGAAGTACTCGATGTGGACGGGGGTTCCGGGAACGGAGGCGGCGGCCGGCAGCCAGGCGTAGGCGATGCCCCGGCCGAGGGTGTAACCGTAGGCGGCGGAGGTGACATAGCCGGCCGGGACGCCGTCGACATGGACCGGTTCCTTGCCGAGGACGATGGCGTCCGGGTCGTCGAGGGTGAGGCACGTGAGCTTGCGCGCCGCGGTCTCCTCGCTGCGCCCCTCCAGCGCGTCCCGTCCGAGGAAGTCGCCCTTGGCGGGGCGGACGGCGAAGCCGACACCGGCCTCGTACGGGTCGTGCTCGGTGGTCATGTCATGGCCCCAGGAGCGGTAGCCCTTCTCCAGCCGGAGGCTGTTGAAGGCGCTGCGTCCGGCGGCGATCACCCCGTGCTCCCGGCCGGCCTCCCAGAGCGTGTCCCACAGGCGCAGCCCCAGGTCTGCGGTGGTGTACAGCTCCCAGCCGAGCTCGCCGACGTAGCTGAGCCGCATCGCGGTGACCGGGACATGGCCGAGGTGGGTCTGCTTGGCCTTGAAGTAGCCGAAGGCCCCGTGGGAGAAGTCGTCGCGGGTGAGCGGCTGGACCAGGTCGCGGGCGAGCGGGCCCCAGACGCCGATGCAGCAGGTGCCGGAGGTGATGTCGCGGACCTGGACCCCCTCGTCGGGGGCGTGCCGCAGCAGCCAGTCGAGGTCGGATGCGCTGTTGGCGCCGACCTGGAAGCGGTCGGGGGCCAGCCGGGCGACGGTGAGGTCGGAGCGGATGCCGCCGGTCTCGTCCAGGAGCAGGGTGTAGGTGACCGCGCCCGGCTTCTTCGCGAGGTTGTTGCTGGTCATCCGCTGGAGGAAGGCGAGGGCGCCGGGCCCGGTGACCTCCAGGCGGCGCAGCGGGGTCATGTCGTAGAGGGCGACCTTCTCGCGTGTCGCCTTCGCCTCGGCAGCGGCGATCGGCGACCAGTAGCGGGCGGACCAGGCGTCGCGCTCGGGGAGGGTCAGCCCCTCGGCGAGCGGGGCGTTGGCCTCGTACCAGTGCGGGCGCTCCCAGCCGCCGGCCTCCAGGAAGTACGCGCCGAGTTCCTGCTGCCGTGGGTAGAAGGGGCTGGTGCGCAGCGGCCGCGGCTGCTCCATGGGCTGCAGCGGGTGGATGACGTCATAGACCTCGATGAAGCTCTGGGCACCGCGGTCGGCGATATAGGCCGGCGAGCGCTGGGCGTCCTCGAAGCGGTAGAGGTCGCACTCATGGATGTCGATTCCCGGCCGGCCGTCCGTCATCCACTCGGCGACGGCCTTGGCGACGCCCGCGGAGTGGGTGACCCAGACCGCCTCGGCGAGCCAGAATCCGCGCAGTTCCCGGGATTCACCGAGGACCGGCATGCCGTCGGGGGTGAAGGAGAACACGCCGTTGAAGCCCTCGGCCACCCGCGAGGCGCCCAGCGCGGGCAGCAGTCCGACGCTGTCCTGCCAGCTCGGGGCGAAGTCGTCCTCGGTGAAGGGCAGCGAGGAGGGCATGACGGGTGTCTCATCGAAGGCGGGGACGGTGAAGGGGTCGACGGGCATCGGGCGGTGGGCGTAGGAGCCGATGCCGAGCCGGTCGTGGTGCTCACGGAAGTAGAGGTCACGGTCCTGGAAGCGCAGGATCGGCTTGCTCGCCTCAGTAGTGGAGTCGTTGACGCCGTCGAGCTCGGGCAGCGGCTCGGTGGTGGCGTACTGGTGGGCCAGCGGCAGCAGCGGTACGTCCACCCCGGCCATCGCACCGATCACCGGGCCCCAGAAGCCGGCGGCCGAGACGACGTGGTCGGCGGGGAAGGTACCGCGGTCGGTGACGACGCCGGTGACCCGCCCGTCCTCCCGCTCGATGCCGGTGACGGTGTGCCGTTCCAGGAAGCGTGCGCCGCGGCTTTCGGCCCGGGCGATCTGGGCGCGGCAGGCGAGCACCGCGCGGGCCAGTCCGTCGTCGGGGGTGTGGAAGCCGCCGTAGAGCCTGGTCTCGTCCAGCAGGGGCCACAGGTGCTTGCACTGCTGCGGGGAGAGCAGTTCACCGCGTACGCCCCAGGAGGCGGCGAGTCCGGCCTTGCGGTGCAGGTCGGCCCAGCGGGCCTCGGTGGTGGCGATCTCCAGGCCGCCGACCTGGTGGAAGCAGGGCAGCCCGTCCACCTCCAGGGCGCCGAACTTCTCGACGGTGTAGGCGGCGAACTCGGTCATCGTCTTGGACGGGCCGGTCCGGAAGACCAGGCCGGGGGCGTGCGAGGTGGAGCCGCCGGGGGCCGGCAACGGGCCCTGTTCGAGGACGGTGACCTCGGTCCAGCCACGGGCGGTCAGCTCGTCGGCGAGCGAGCAGCCGACGATGCCGGCACCGATGACAACCACTCGGGAACAGTGTGCGGGCGTGCGGGACATGACCCTCCTCCTGCTGGTCGGGGTGGTCTGCGGTGGATGGGACGCCGTCAGATGACCACGACGGAGCGCAGTACCCGGCCGTCGCGCATCTTGTCGAAGGCGGACTCCACCTCGTCCAGGGCGATCGTCTCGGTGACGAACCCGTCGAGGTCGAGCCGTCCGCTGAGGTAGCGGTCGATGAGCACGGGGAAGTCGCGGCTGGGCAGGCAGTCGCCGTACCAGGAGGACTTCAGGGCGCCGCCGCGCGAGAAGAGATCGATCAGCGGCAGGTCGATACGCATGTCCGGGTCGGGGACGCCGACCTGGACCAGGGTCCCGGCGAGGTCGCGCATGTAGAACCCCTGCCGGTAGGTCTCGGGGCGGCCGACCGCGTCGATCACCACATCCGCGCCATGGCCGCCGGTCAGTCCGCGTACCGCCTCGACGGGGTCCGTACCACGGGAGTTGACGGTGTCGGTGGCCCCGAAGCGGGTCGCGCCGTCCAGCTTCCGGTCGTCGATGTCGACCGCGATGACCCGGCGCGCCCCGGCGATCGACGCCCCGGCGATCGCCGCGTTGCCCACGCCGCCGCAGCCGATGACGGCGACGGTGTCCCCGCTGCCCACCGCGCCGGTGTGCACGGCCGCGCCGTACCCGGCCATCACTCCGCAGCCGATGAGACCGGCGGCTTCGGGGCGGGCGTGGGGGTCGACCTTGACCGCCTGTCCGGCGGCGACCAGGGTCTTCTCGGCGAACGCGCCGATGCCGAGCGCGGGGGCGAGCGGGGTGCCTTCCCGCAGGGTCATGGGCTGCGTGGCGTTGCCGGAGTCGAAGCAGTACCAGGGCCGTCCGCGGCGGCAGGACCGGCAGGTGCCGCAGGGCGCCCGCCAGGCGAGGACGACGTAGTCGCCGGGGGCGAGAGCGGTCACGCCGGGGCCGACCGCCTCGATGACACCGGCCGCCTCATGGCCCAGCAGGAAGGGGAACTCGTCGCTGATCGCACCGTCCCGGTAGTGCAGATCGGTGTGGCAGACCCCGCAGGCCTGCACGGCGACGAGCACTTCTCCGGGGCCGGGATCCGGCACCAGAATCGTCCGCAGCTCGACGGGTGCGCCTTGTTTCGCCGCGACGACGGCATGGACTTCGTGTGGCATGCCCTACCCCTTCGTGTTGCGCAGTGCACGACTGGTTGCGCGATGAGAGACATAGTGGGAACCCCGGATCGGCAGCGTCAAGAGGTACACCCGGGCTCTTGGTAAAGGACTTACGACGCCGCGGCTCCGGCGTTCCGGCCCTCGTTCCGGCAATTCCGGGAAGCGCTTGACGCATCCGCCCGCCATCGGGATTCTGTTGCGCATAGCGCTTCATCGTGCGCAACGCGAAACTCGATGATCCGATCAGCAACAGGGGGGTCCTGTGATTCCTGTCTGCCCTCTCGCCGACCTGCCGACCGGCGAGTCCGTACGCATCGACACCGCACCGCCGATCGCCGTCTTCCACACCGACGGGCAGCTCTACGCCATCGACGACACCTGCACCCACCAGGACGCCTCGCTGTCCGACGGCTGGCTGGAAGGGTGTCTGGTCGAATGCCCGCTGCACGCCGCCTCCTTCGACCTGCGCACCGGAGCGGCGACCTGCCTGCCCGCCCGCCGGGCCGTACGCACCCACCCCGTGACCGTCCAGGACGGCATGATCTACGTCCACCACGCCGCCGAGGAGGGCACCGCCGCATGAAGTCGGTCGCTGTCATCGGGGCCTCGCTGGCGGGTCTGTACGCCGCCCGGGCCCTGCGTTCCCAGGGGTTCGACGGCCGCCTGGTGATCGTCGGGGACGAGTGCCACGGCCCCTACGACCGGCCGCCGCTGTCCAAGGGCTTCCTCACCGGCACCACCACCGACCAGGGTCAACTGGCCCTGGCCGACGCCGAGGAGATCGCCGAGCTGGACGCCCAATGGCTGCTGGGCACCCGGGCCACCGGGCTCGACACCGGCGGGCGCACGGTGCTGCTCGACGGCGGCCGCTCCCTGACCACCGACGGCGTGGTGCTCGCCACCGGCGCCACCCCGCGCCTCCTGCCCGGCCCGGTGCCCGCCGGGGCCCACACCCTGCGCACCCTCGACGACGCCCAGGCGCTCCGCGCGAACCTGTCCTCATCGCCGGTCCGGGTCGTGGTGATCGGCGGCGGCTTCATCGGTGCCGAGGTCGCCTCGTCCTGCGCCGCCCTCGGCCATGACGTCACCGTGGTCGAGGCCGCCCCGCTCCCCCTCGTCCCCCAACTCGGCCCTGCCATGGCCGAGATCTGCGCGGCCCTCCATGCGGACCACGGCGTCACCCTGCTCACCGGAACCGGTGTCGCCCGGCTGCACAGCGGCGGCATCGAAACCCGCGTCACCGCGGTCGAGCTGAGCGACGGCCGGCTGCTCCCCGCCGAGGTGGTCGTCATCGGCATCGGAGTGCGCCCCCGCACCGACTGGCTGACGGACTCCGGACTGCCGCTCGACGACGGAGTGCTGTGCGACGCGGGCTGTGTCACCCCGCTGCCCGCCGTCGTGGCCGTCGGCGACGTCGCCCGGGTGAACGGCGTCCGCGCCGAGCACTGGACCAGCGCCACCGAACAGGCCGCCGTCGCCGCACAGAACCTGCTGGCCGGCAGCACCGTCGCCACCCACCGCAGCCTGCCGTATTTCTGGTCCGACCAGTACGGCATACGCCTCCAGTTCGCCGGCCGCCGGCTGCCCACCGACACCCCGCGCATCGTCGAGGGCTCCCCCGACGACCGCAGCTTCCTCGCCTGCTACGAACGGGACGGGCGCACCACCGCAGTGCTCGCCCTCAACCGCCCGCGCCCGTTTATGCGTTTGCGCCGCGAATTGGTCAACCAGGCGCTTAGCGCCTGAACTTCGCCCATGTTTTTGGCTGTCCCGCCGTTCCGCTGCGCTTTGCCTCGCCATGTTTTCGGCAGTCCCGCCGTGGGGGTTGCTCTCCGTTGCGCCTGCGGCGGGCGGGGTCCGCTGCGCGGGGCTGTGGGTGCGGTGACGGACCTCCGGGGCCGGTGTGTGGGACTGCTTCGCTTTACGTCCCACACACCGGCCCCTCCGGCCCGTCCCCTCCCGTGGGTGAGTAAGTGACGGTGGGTGGGGGCGGGCGTCGATCACAGACATTTCCCTTGCCGCAGCCCATTCCCCGTGCAAGGGCCATTTCCCCGTGCAGGGCCATTTCCCTGTGCCATGTGACTCCCCTGTGCCCACGGCCATTTCCCCACGTCTGCGACGCGCGCCGGACCAGCCACAGCCACCCCCCACCGACCTTCTTCCCACCCACCCCACGGGAGGGGACGGGCCGGAGCGGGTGGGTGTCCGGACGTAAAGCGAAGCAGTCCGGACACCCACCCGCGCAGGCCCGTCACCGCACCCCGACAGCCCCGCGCAGCGGACCCCGCCCGCCGCAGGCGCAACGAAGGGAAAGCCAAAACAGAGGCGAGGCAAAGCGCAGCGGACCCGCCCGCCGCAGGCGCAAACGGCGAGAAAGCCGAAACCCGGGGCGGCGGCAAAGCGCAGCGAACCGGCAAAGCGCAGCGAACGGTCAACCCGCCGTCATCTGGACGGCCGCCGCATCCACGGTCTGGGTGAGCAGGGTGGCGATGGTCATCGGGCCGACGCCGCCGGGGACCGGGGTGATCAGGGAGGCGCGGGTGCACGCCGAGTCGAAGTCCACATCACCGACGTTGCCGGGGTTGGAGCCGGCGTCGATCACGACGGCCCCGGGCTTGAGGTGTTCGCCGTGCAGGAACCGGGGCCGTCCCACGGCGGCGACCAGGACATCGGCGTCCTTGGTGATCGACGCGAGGTCGGTGGTGCGGGAGTGGCAGTAGGTGACGGTGGCATTGCGGGCGAGCAGCAGCATCCCGACGGGCTTGCCGAGGATCGCGCTGCGCCCGACCACGACGGCACGCTTGCCGGCCAGGTCGACGTCGTAGTGATCCAGGAGGCGGAGGATGCCGCCGGGCGTGCAGGAGGCGAAGCCGTCCAGGCCGAAGCTCATCGCGGCGAAGGAGTGGCAGGTGACCCCGTCGACGTCCTTTTCGGGGGCAATGGCCTCGAACGCGGCGCGCTCGTCGATGTGCGGCCCGGCCGGGTGCTGGAGCAGGATGCCGTGGACGTCGGGGTCGTCCGACAGTGCGGTGATCGTGTCGACAAGTTCGGCGGTCGTGGTGGCGGCAGGGAGCGCGACATGCCGGGAGCGGATCCCGGCCTTCTCGCACCGCGCGCGCTTCATGCGGACGTACGTCACCGAGGCGGGGTCATCGCCCACCAGAACGGTGGCCAGACACGGGGACGTTCCGGTCTGCCGGGTGAGGTCCGCCGCGCGTTCCGCGGCCTGTTCGACGATACGGCGGGCGAGTGCGCTGCCGTCCATGAGGCGGGCGGTCGGGGTCATCGGTGCTCCTGAGCGTCGTGTCGGATCGCCCAGGCGCGCGGCACCGGCCAGGAGTGGCCGAGCCGCTCCCCGGTGGTACTCCACCCAAGCGCCAGTCACGGCCCGGCGCCCACTCTAATGGACGCCCGGGAGACCGGGCCCGCCGTCACACCCCTCCTTGGCCAGGGGCGGAGAGCGGCGGTGTGGAGGAGGTGGTGGCTTCCCACTGGCTGAGGATGCCGTCCCAGTCGTGCTGGGCAGCGGTGATGGCGTTGGCGTCCCAGGTGGCATGGGAGGCCTGTTGATACTGCTGGTGCGGGGATTGTTGCTGCTGCTGAGGTTGATGAGGTGGCTGGTTCTGGTGCTGATGTAGCTGCTGCATGTGTTGGGGGTGCTGCGCTACGTGCTGCTGTACGTATTGCGGGTGCTGTTGCGGATGCTCCTCGTACACCCGGTACTCCTGGTAGTCCTGGTAGTTCTGAGAGTTCTGGTGCTCCTGCTGCTCCCGGTAGTTCTGGTAGGGCTGTTGCTTCCAAGGCTCCTGCTCGTAGGGCTCGCGCGGGGGCTGCGGCGGTCGCTCACGCCAGGCCGAAGGGGCGCTCTCGTGCTGCGGGGCGGGCGGGAGATGGGCCAGCCGCCGGTGCCGGCCCATGCGGTCCGATGGCGGCGACTGCACCGGACGGCTTTCGGCGGCGAGTTGTTGTGCGCGTGCCACAAGGAGCCGGACATCGAGCCCGAGTTCGGTGGCAAGCGCGGTGAGGTCAACTCCGCTGTGCCAGCTGCTCATCAGGACCGCGTCCAGCGCCGGCGCCCAGGCCGGCTCGTGTGGCTGGGGGGCATGGGGAGCGTGGGGGGCAGCCGCGGCCGGCGCCGCTGCCGGGCCCACGGGCTGCGCCGCAGGGGGCGTCGTGGACTGTGTCGTGGAGGGTGTCGCGGGGGGCGTGGCAGTCTGCTGGCCGGGGGGCTGCTCGCGCGTGGTCTGGGCGAGCAGGCTCTGGGCGACCGCGCGGGCGTCCTCCTTGCCCACCGTGCGGCGGGCCAGGCGTACTTCGCGCTCGTCCAGTCCGAGCAGCTCCGCCACCACCGCGTCGCTGCCCACGGTCACGGCGAAGGCGGCCAGGGTCCGCGAGCGGCGGGCCTCGGCCTCGTCGAGGAGTCCCTGCGTACGGCGTACCTCGTCATCGCTGGTGCAAAACGCCTGTGCGAGTACGGCATGGCGCTCCCACAACTCCCTCGGTTCCATGACTGCGACAACGTTTCCTCGCCCGGATTGGACTGCTTCCCGGCTATAGATCACTGCATAAGGTGATATTCGAGAGACATACGCCCTTGCCTCCACGGCAGACGTACGGGCCGCGGTAAAAATACGCAGTGACCCCAGGGCGGAAGAATCGTTTCTACGGCCATGAGCGACCCCTCTTCCGGCACCGTCGCAGGCCACGGACGAACCCCCCTCCCCCGCACCGGGCAGATGCCGCGGTGGATCACCGCGGACATCCTCCGGCAGACACCGGTGTTCGCCGGGCTGGTGAAGCAGTGGACGGAGCGCGCCGCCACCGTGCCCGGGGTTGCCGACCCGGAGTGGCAGCGGCTGGTCTCCTACCGCGCGCTGATGGAGGAGACCGAGACCGCCCTCACGGCCCTGCGGCCCCATCGCGCGCCCGATGTGCTGCCGCCGCCGAGGAAACAAGTCCCCGCAGCCCGCTCCGCCGGGCCCGGGCGCCTGAACCCGGTGCCGGGGCCGTCGGCCCCGGCAGCGCGGCCTGAAGCGCCGCCCCGGCCGGAGTACCGTTGAGTTGTCGAGGAATTCCCGCTGCCAGGTCTTGCCCCGGCAGCGGCTTTGACCAGCGACGGAGCCCGGGTGAGCGCAACGGATGACACGGACTTCAGCCCGATCGGGGTGATCGGGCGGGTGACCGTCTCCATCCCGGCCGACGGCCCCGGCGAGGTGCTGCTGCCCGTACGCGGCGGGACCGAGGCCTTCGCCGCCTGGTCCCGCGAGCCCATCGCCCGTCATACCCAGGTCATCGTGGTGGACCACACCTCGGCGCGGTCGGTGATCGTCGCGCCGCTGCCCGCGTGACCGGCCCGTCCCGAAGTCCGCGGCCGGCCGCCTGAGCACTCCCTCCCCGTGGCCGTCCCCGCACACCGACCGGGGCCGGCCGCAACGGACCAGGAGCCTTTCGATGTTGTTCTGGCATGTTCCTGCGCCGAACGAGGCGCTGTTGATCTCCGGCTCGAAGCGCCGGACCGGGGACGCCCAATTCCGTATCGTCACGGGCCATGGCTGCTGGGTCATGCCCGTCAAGCAGAAGGCGAGCGTGCTGGCGCTGTCGCTGCGGGAGGCGGAGATCTCCGAGGACTGCGTCACCCAGCAGGGCATCCGGATCGGAGTCCGGGCGGTCGCCGTCTTCAAGGTCGGCGACGACCAGACGTCGATCGCCAACGCCGCGCGCCGCTTCCTGGACGAGCAGGCCACCATGGAGGAGCTGGTGGGCCGGATCTTCGCCGGTCACCTGCGCTCGATCGTCGGCGGGCTGACCGTCGAACAGATCATCCGGGAACGGGACCGGGTCGCCCAGGAGGTCAAGGACGGCAGCCACTCCGAGATGGAGAAGCTCGGGATCGTCGTCGACGCCCTGCAGATCCAGGAGATCGCCGACACCTCCGGCTACATCACCAATCTCGCCGCCCCGCACGCCGCGGCGGTCGCCAGCGCGGCCCGGATCGCGCAGGCCAAGGCAGACCAGGAAGCCACCGAGCGGGAGCAGCAGGCGGCGGCCCTCAAGGCGGAGTACGAGCGGGACACCGCGATCAAGCGGGCCGGCTTCCTCGCCGAGACCGAGCAGTCCAACGCCCGCGCCGCACAGGCGGGCCCGCTGTCGCAGGCCAGGGCCTCGCAGGAGGTCATCGAGGAGCAGACCGCGCTGGCCCAGCGGCAGGCCTCGCTCGCCGCCCAGCGGCTGGAGGCCGAGGTGCGCCGCCCGGCGGACGCCGAGGCCTACCGGCTGCGCACCCTGGCGGAGGCACAGCGTGACCAGGTCCGCTTCGAGGCGGATGCCCGTGCCTACAGCGAGCGGGCGGTAGCCCAGGCCCGGGCCGACGCGAACACGGCCCTCGCGGGCTCGCTGCGGGACGGCAACCAGGAGCTGATCGCCGCCAATCGCACCATCGAGAACCTTCCCGCCCTCGCCAAGGCGGCGGCCGAGGGCCTGTCCGGTTCCCGGCTCACCGTGCTCAACGGCACCGACGGGATCAATGAGATCGCCTCCGGCATCGTCGGCGAGGGTCTGGCCATTCTCGACAGCCTGAAGAACGGGACCACCGCACCCGGCTCGTCTCCCCCGCTGGCCGACGGGGCGGGGCGGCTGCCGCAGAAGGTGACGAATCTGAAGCGGGACGGCGCCGGACCCGGCCCGGGCTCCGGCTCCGGCTCCGGCTCCGGCTCCGGCTCCGGCTCCGGCTCCGGCTGATCATTGGCGTCATCCCGTCTGCGGTACGGCGGGTGGAACCGCGTCTGCCGGGCGGCTCGGACTGCCGGACACGGAGGGTGTCCGGCAGCCCGACCGCCCGGTGACCCGGCGACCCGGGCGGCCTTGTTAGCGCCCGGCCGGCGCGGCACCGGCAGCCGGTGAACGGCGGCTCGGCTCAGGCCGCGGCTTTCCCGGACGTACCGCGCCACCGGGTCAGGACGAGATGGGCGATGACCCCGAAGAGCAGTCCCCAGAAGGCGGAGCCGATGCCGAAGAGGGTGACGCCGGAGGCGGTGGCGAGGAAGGTGATCAGGGCCGCCTCGCGGTCCTTCTCCTCCTTCACCGCGCCGGTCAGGCCGCCGGCCAGGGCGCCGAGCAACGCGACTCCGGCGACCGCCGCCACGAGTTCCTTCGGCAGCCCCGCGAAGAGCGCCACCAGCGTCGAGCCGAACGCCCCGATGAGGAGGTAGAACGCTCCGCAGGAGACGCCGGCCACGTAGCGGCGCCGCGGGTCGCGGTGGGACTCGGGGCCGGTGCAGATCGCGGCCGTGATCGCCGCGAGGTTGATGGCATGCGAGCCGAACGGGGCCAGCAGCGTGGAGACCAGGCCCGTCGAGCCGATCAGGAGGCGGTCCTTGGGCCGGTAGCCGGACGCGGCGAGCACCGCCATGCCCGGTGCGTTCTGCGAGGCGAGCGTCGCCAGGATCATGGGCACCGCAATGCCGATGAGCGAGGCGAGCGAGAAGTCCGGGGTCGTCAGGACCGGCTTGGCCAGCTCGATCCGGTCCAGATGGATGTCCAGCCGGGAGCTGAACGCGCTGGCGAGGACGCCCGCCGCCAGGGCGACGAGGACGGCGTACCGGGGCAGCCACCGCTTCGCCAGGAGATAGGCGAGCAGGACGGAACCGGCTATGAGGGGTGCGGTTTTGAGGGAGGTGAAGACGCCGGTGCCGAACGAGAAGAGGATGCCGGCGAGCATGGCGGAGACCACGGCGGTGGGCACCTGTCGCATCAGCCACCCGAACACCCCGGTCAGACCGACCAGGGTGATCACCAGTCCGGTGATGAGGAACGCCCCGATGGCCTCCGCGTAGGAGTACGCCCCCAGGCTGGTGACCAGCAGGGCGGCGCCCGGTGTCGACCATGCGGTGATCACCGGCATCTTGGTGCGCAGACTGAGCGCGATGCAGGTCAGGCCGCTGCCGATGGAGATGGCCCATACCCAGGAGCTGGTCTGGGCGGTGTCGAGATGCCCGGCGGACGCCGCCGCGAGCACGATGACGAGCGGGCCCGAGTAGGACACGACGACGGCGACGAAACCTGCCAGTACGGCGGACAGTGAGGCGTCACGCCAGAGGCCGGGGCGGCTGCCCGGGTCGGCGGGCAGGGGTGCGCCGGTACCTTCCGTGGCCGTGGCGCCGGTCTGCGAGGAGGAGTCCGGCGGGGCGGCCTCGGGGTGGGGGGTGGGGGTCCTGGAGCTCAACGGTTGTCCTTAGCGGCCGTTTCGAGGGCCTGTTCGAGGTCGGCGACGCCGGCCGGAATGCGGGTGTTGGAATGATCCGGGAGTCCGGCTTTTACGGGACGTGGGGGAGGTAGCCGTCCGGACTGATGAAGTATTTGGATTCCCTGATTCCCTTTTCCCGGCGGGCGCTGCGCACCATTCCGAGAACGTCTCCCCGTTTGCCGCCGGAGACGCCTGACGGGCCGTTCCCCCGGTAACCGTCCCGAAGTTGAGCACAAGACAGACTTCCCCCCTTCTCAGGCAGTTCCTGAGACACCTTCCGCCAGGACCTTCCGGGCCGGCGTTCGGCCACCCATGCGTCGTATGGACCAGAACCCACACCTTGAAAATGGGCAGCACAAAGCACAAGTGCACTCGCAGAGGCGAGTTACCCATGGGATTGTTGGCCGGCGCATGCGTCAGGTGCGCTCTGCGCAGAAGGGACCGCTCCCCCGCCCCCCTGGTCGCAAATCCCCCATTCGCGATGTGACAGCGCAATCCTGCCACTTGGCAAGGCTTGTGACAACGATTCACCGGAATCCGAAACCGTTGAACGGTGAAATGCGGCGGGGCGGCCGGGCGGAATGCATTCTTCCCATTGACCGGGCACTCCCGCCGGGTCGCATACCCGTCGACACCTCACCCCTCCTCACTCCCCGGAGACCGGCGGAAAACGACATGTGACGCGGTATGTGAGACGGGACGTGACACGGCATGCAGAGGGCCCGGGATCACGATCCCGGGCCCACAGCATGACCGGCCGGCAGTTCCTACAGGAGGCCGAGCAGGCCGAGGCCGAGCAGGCCGTCCCTGCCCAGACCGTCCCTGCCCATGCCGTCCTTGCCCATGCCGAGTCCGTCACGCCCGTTGCCGTCACGCCCCACGCCGTCGCGGTCATAGCCGCTGTCACGGCCGAAGCCGTCGTCACGGGCGCCGACCTGGCCGTTGCCGTCGTAGCCGTCGTGGCCACCGTGACCGAAGCGGCCGTGACCGCGACCGTGGCCGTGGTGGCGGTGGTGGTGGTGGCGGTAGTGGTGCCGGTCACCGTAGTGGTGGTCCCTATCGCAGTGGCGCGAGAAGCACTTGGCGCTCTGGGAGCTGCTGGGGACCGGGGTTGCGGCGGTGGCAGCGCCTGCCGTCGGCACCACCAGGGCAGCCGCGGCCAGACCGGCCACGGCAAGGCCGCGAGGGATCGAAGGGAGCATGTTTCCACCTTCACTCGACTCTGCAGAAAAAGAATATTCTCTGCAAAAGTGACAATAAGGGTAGTTCTGCCCACCGGCCCACGACCCGCCGCAGAGTCACTGGAACGCAGCACGCACTCCAACAGCCCACACCGCGCCCCTCCTGTTCACTCCGGAATCCGGCTTCCGTCCCCGGTCACCGCCCCATCGGCCTGCGGCAGGCTCTCCAGCAGACTCCCCAGGGCACCCACCACGAGCCTGCACACCGTGTCGGGGTCGGCACTCGCCAGCGGCTCCTTGCCGACCACCACACGCATCAGGCCAATTCCCAGCAGCCAGGACAGGGCCAAATCGCCCCGCAAGGTCCCGGTATCGGACTCGGAGAGCGTGGCGAGCACCGCCGCGTACTCCTCCCCCAGCCCCCGCAGCGCCTCCGCGATCTCGTCGCTGCCGCCGATGGAGCGCAGACACACCTCCAGCGCGCGGTCGGCACCCTCCTCCCGGCCGCCTGCCAGCATGCCGCGCAGCGCGACCTCGAACAGCCGCTCGGCGGGAGTGGTGCGCAGCTGCTCATGGCCGCCACGTGCCATGACTTCCCCGAACAGGGCCCGCTTCGAGCCGAAGTAGCGGAACAACAGGGCCTGATTGGCCCCGGCGCGGGACGCGATATCGCGCACCGTCGCCCGTTCGTAGCCGCGCTCGGCGAACAGCTCCGACGCGGCATCGAGCAACCGCAGCCGGGTGCCCTCCGCACTGCGGCGGCGTGCGCTCTCCGCACCGTGCTGCGGGGACTCCGCCATCGCCACGCTCCTCTCCGTTGGCCCGTCAGGATGACGGCCACAATCCATCGTTGACCGGCCCGAGGGGGGCGTCCTACCTTATGTAAGCAGGTGCTTACACAAGGGAGGTCACCTTGACCACAGCCGACACAGCACCCCTCTCCTACCCCTTCAATGTCCCCGAGAGCCTTGAGCTTTCCGAGGAGTACGAGCACGCCCGCAACCGTCCGGGGCTGCTGAAAGTCCGGATGACGTACGGCGAGCCGGCCTGGCTCGTGACCCGGTACGCCGAGGCGCGGTTCGTCCTCGGCGATCAGCGCTTCAGCCGCGCCGAGGGCGTCCGGCACGACGAGCCCCGGCAGTCCGAAGGGCGCCGCGACAGCGGCATCCTGGGCATGGACCCGCCCGACCACACCCGGCTGCGCACGCTGGTGGCCAAGGCCTTCACCGTCCGGCAGGTCGAAAAGCTCAGGCCGCAGGTCAAGCAACTGGCGCACGAACTGCTCGACGAACTCGCGGCGGCCGGGCCGCCCGCCGACCTGGTGGACCGCTATGCGCTGCCCATCCCCGTCGCGGTGATCTGCCGTCTGCTCGGTGTCCCGGCCGAGGACCGGCCGCGGTTCCGGGTCTGGAGTGACGCCGCGCTGTCGACAAGTTCCCTCACCGCGGCGGAGTTCGACGCCAATCAGGAAGAACTCCGCGCCTATATGGGGCAGTTGATCGAGGAGCACCGGCGCGCGCCGCAGGACGATCTGATGACGGCGCTCATTGATGCCCGGGACGTCAACGACCGGCTGTCCGAACTCGAACTCGTCGACCTGTGCGTGGGCATCCTGGTCGCCGGGCACGAGACCACGGCCACCCAGATTCCCAACTTCGTGCTGGCGCTGCTGGACCACCCGGGCCAGCTCACCCTGCTGCGCGAAAAGCCGGAGCTGATCGGCGGGGCCGTGGAGGAGCTGCTGCGCTTCGTACCGCTCGGCAGCGGCGCGAGCCAGCCCCGTTACGCGACGGAGGACGTCGAGGTCGGCGGGACGCTGGTGCGGGCCGGCACGCCGGTCCTGGTGGCGGTGGGCGCGGCCAACCGGGATGCCCTGCGTTTCGACGCACCGGGGACGCTGGACATCTCGCGGGCCGGGACCCAGCACCTCGGGTTCGGTCACGGGGTCCATCACTGTCTGGGCGCGCCGCTGGCCCGCCTGGAGCTCCAGGAGGCGCTGATCGCCCTGATCACGCGGTTCCCGGATCTGCGGCTGGCGGGCGATGTGGTGTGGAAGAGCGAGATGCTGGTGCGCGGCCCACGGGTCATGCCGGTGGGGTGGTGAACGGATGACCTGGAAGCTGGAGATCGACCCCGGGCAGTGCATGGCCTCCGGATCCTGCGCCGCCATCGCGCCGGACCTCTTCGTCCTGGACGGCACGCATTCCCGTCCGATCAAGGAGCAGATCGACGAGGACGAACGTGCGCTGGACGCCGCCGATGTCTGTCCGGCCGTCGCGATCACCGTACGGGACGGGGACAGGGTCGTCGGGCCCCGGCCGTAGGGAGAGGGAGGTCCCGTCAACCTCCTGAAGCCGGCGACCGGGCTCCTCCGGGATGCGGGTGCGCTGCATCCCGGAGCGGCCCGCGCCGGCGGCGTGCTGCCGGCATGGCGGGCCCTGCCGGTGTGGTGCCGGCATGGCGCCCGGCCGGTGTGGTGCCGGCATGGCGCCCGGCCGCAGGGAAGGACCTCCACCCGTGGGTGGGCCGCCGCTTCAACCCGTGGGCGGTGGTGATCCACTCAGCGCGCGGAGCAGCCTGGGGGCATGGGCTCATTGCATTCCTTCCTCGTCGCTCTCACCGGCTGCTGCGTCATGGTCTTCCTCGTGGCCTGGATCGCGGGCGCCGTCTACTTCGGGCTGCGGAGCAAGGCCGGTCCGCGCGGCTGGCTGCGCGGCCTGCGCGCCACCCTGCCCCGGCGGGTCCTGCTGGCCGCGGGCGCCGGCGCGTTCTGCGTGCTGATCGGGCGCGCTCCGCACTCCCTCTGGCGCCACGTCCAGTACTGGCAGCCGGAACTCGCCCTCCTGGGCGCCCTGCTCGTGCTCGCCTCCACCGCGCTGCTGCTGTGGGCCCGCTGGGTCCTGGGCACCATGTGGGCCGGCATCCCGATGCTCCAGGAACACCACGAGCTGCGCACCCACGGCCCCTACCGGCTGGTCCGCCACCCCATCTACACCGGCCTCCTCGGCCTGATCACCGGCGGCATGCTGGCCTGCGGCTTCGGCATCTGGATCGTCTACCTGGCAGCCGCCGTCCCCTGGCTGCTGCGCCGGGTCCGGATCGAGGACGGCATGATGGCCGGTCAGTTCGGCACCTCCTACGAGGCTTACCGCGCCCGCGTCCCGGCGCTGATCCCGTGGAGCCGCCCCGTACGATCAGCTTGAACAGACACCACGGTGGAAGGGCTCACCATCCGACTTACCTGAGAATTCAGGTACTCATCCACGAGCCGGAAGAAGGCATCCAGCGGAGGTTCGCCCGGCAGATTTTCCACCATCGCGGCGTTCCACCCTGCCGCCATCGACCACCCGCGGGTCCTGCTGAGCCAAGAGGCAAACCCTCCATTCCCAGGGTGAAACGCGAACGCCTCATCGACATCATGGACCTGAAGGGCGAGGTGATACCGGACAGCAGTACCGCCAGTTCCTCCAACGAGCCGTTACGCACCCATGAATTCGGCCGCTGCCGAACAGCCTCCAGCAGGTCATAGACGTCCTGCCACTCTTCGACGGGCCCCACCTTCGGCCTTCCACCTGACGCCCCCACCGCATCCTCCTCCAGTCTTCCGGCACCACCGGCAAGCTAACCCACCACCTTGACGAACCGCATGGGGACTCGTGCCCTGGGCCCCGTCGGCCGGGGCCGGTATGCATTCCTCGGTCGGCAGGTAGGTGCACGGCGGGGCCCCTCTCGCTCTGCCGCGGGGCAGGGGTGCGACGATGGGCCTGTCATGGATGCGGGGCAGGTTCTCAGGGGGCTACGCGCCGCGGTGTTCGCGGTGGTGTGTGTGCTGCTCGCCGCGCTGGGGCACATGGTGATGTCAGATGCCGTGGTACCCGCGTGGATGCTGCTCGTCGCCGGGGTGGGGGCCGCGGCCGGTGCCTGGTGCTGCGCGGGCCGGGAACGCGGGCCGCTGCTCGTGGGGGTGCTGACCGTCGGCACCCAGGCGGCCTTGCACAGTGCCTTCTCATTGGGCCAGGCGGTCGCCGGTTCCGGTGGTGACGAGAGCTCGCTCGCGCGCCGGTGGGCGGAGACCTGGCTGTGCGGGGCCGAGGGGGCTCAGCTCTCCGGGCATGGCAGCCCCCGGTTGATCCAGCTGATGCATCAGCAGATGGCGGCCCTGCCCTCGACGCACGGCGCGAGCCACATGCGGGACATGGCCGGCATGGGGCACATGGGACACACGGGCTCCATGAGCGGCATGGATGCCATGGGCGGCATGGGCGGCATGAGTGGCATGGCCCACGCGGGTCAGATGCCGGGGATGCACGGCAGTGCCACCGGCATGCTGGCGGCCCACCTGCTGGTCGCCCTGCTCAGCGCGGGGTGGCTGTGGGGTGGCGAGCGGGCGGCGTTCCAGCTCGTACGGAGCCTGTCGGCCCGGTTGTTCGCGCCGTTGGTGCTCGTTCTGCGGATCCTGCTGCCCGATCCGCGGCCCGCCGTCCGCGCCGCACGTCAGGAACCGCGGCGCGCGGTGCGGCAGTTGCTGCTGGCGTATACGAGGTCGTTGCGGGGTCCACCGCAGGAGCCGGCTGTCGGCTGACAGCACGGTCGAACTCCCGAGCCGGCGGACGGCCGGGTGCCGAGCGCACCCGGCGACGTCCCGGCTCCGACTTCACCGGTCCCCGCCGCGCGCGGCGACCGGATCATGCGAAGGACTCCAGATGATCATTCCTGTCCGGATGCCGGTGGCACTGCCGCCCGCATCCCTTCCCGGCGCGCCGGCCGACGGAGGTGGGCGCCCGTCGGCCATCGCCTCAGCCGCGTCAACCGGCGGGCGTACCGCCGGAATTCGCCGTGCCGGATCCCGCCGTGCCGGATCCCGCCGTGCCGGATCCCGCCGTGTCGGAATCTGCCATGTCGGTAGCCGCCCCGTCGGTATCCGCCATGCCGGGAACCGCCGGTCCTGCGGAGACCGCACGCAGTCGGGTGAGCAGCGCTCCGGTAGCCGCCGGGTCGTCTGCGGGGTGCGCGGTGGCGTGGTCGAGGCCGGTCGTCAGGGCCCGTACCTGTGCGTCCCACCGTCGGCAGTCCCGGCAGCCGGCCAGGTGGTCGTCGAGCCGGCCGGGGGTGAGCCCGGGAGGCAGTTCCTCGCCGTCGAGGCGGGCGGAGAGTGCCGTACGGATGCGCGAGCAGAGCATGCGTCCATCCTCCCCGAAGCACGGCGGCGCGGCGAGGGGCGGTCGCGGCATGCGGGATGACGAGGCGGTGACGGGCTGGGCGCTGGCCGCCCGTACCGGGGACGAGCGGGCCGTCGAGCAGTTCGTGCGGGCCACGCAGCTCGATGTCCGGCGCTATGTGACGCATCTCAGCGGTGACCCGCAGGCGACCGACGATCTGATGCAGGACACCTATGTCCGGGCGCTGCGCAGTCTGCCGCGGTTCGAGGGCCGGTCGTCGGCGCGGACCTGGCTGCTGACCATTGCCCGGCGGGTCGTGGCGGACCGCATCCGGTCCGTGGCGGTGCGGCCCCGGCTGGCCGCGACGGACGACTGGCAGACGGCCGCGGAGCGGGTGCAGCCACGGGGTGTGCCGGGATTCGACGAGGGCGTCGCGCTGGCCGAGCTGCTGGGGGCGCTGGCGCCGCAGCGACGGGAGGCGTTTGTGCTCACACAGTTGCTGGGGCTGCCGTACGCGGCGGCGGCCGGCGTGATGGGCTGTCCCGTGGGAACCGTGCGGTCCCGGGTGGCGCGCGCCCGGGAGACGCTGGTCGGGTTGCTGACGGATGCGGAGCGCCCGGAAGCGGAGTGTCCGGACGGGGAGCGCCGGCAAGGGGAGCGCCCGGGAGGGGAGCGCCCGGACCGGACGCACACGGACCGGAAGCGCACGAACGGCAAGCGCACGGACGGTAAGCGCACGGAGAGGGCCGACGGGCCGCGGGTCTACGCGGACGCCGTGGCCTGACGGCCGCGCACCGGGCGCAGAACACCCGGCAGGGCGACGGGGCTCATGGACGGGCGAAGGGCCGGTCCATGAGCCCCGTGGCATGGAGCCCATGGTGTGGGGCCCGTGGCATGAAGCCCGCAGCATGGAGCCCGTGGCGCGGGCCCCGGGGCGTAGGGCCCGTGGCGTGGGTCCCGCGGTTCCGTTCAGCTGCCGGGGCGCACCGCCCGGGCCCGTACGGTCTGTGGTGGGCTGTGGCGGAAGTGCAGCGTGAAGGTGAGCCGGTCGCCGGGCGCGAGCCGTGGCGGCGGGCTGACCATGACGTCCAGCGTGGTTGGCGTCATGGTCAGCGCGCCGCCCGCCGGGACGGTGGCGCTGCGAACCATCTCCATGCTCCGGGCGTTGTGCCCGATGTCGATGGTGCGGCTGAGCATCGCGCGATGGCCGGCGGGGCTGGTGACGCCGGTCAGGACGTCATCGGCACCGCCAGTGTTGCGGACGGTGAAGAACGCGGCGGTGGCCTCGGCCCCCGAGGGGATCAGCACCCGGCCCCCGGTGATCCTCAGCTCCGCGGGTCTGCCCGCGTTGCCGGCGGTGGTCCACGCGGTGAGCGCGCCGAGGGTCACCAGACAGGTCAGCAGCGGCACGGCGGCGGACGAGACGGACCGGAGTGACGGGAGCGACAGGCGGGACTGGAGGGATGGGCGGGACGGCCGTTTCATGAGGTCTCCCCACGGGGTTGGGGCCGCCTGCCGTGGGGGCGGCGGGCCGGCCTGCCGGGCCCGCCCGGCCGCCAGGCGCGCAGCCGGAGGCTGTTGCCCACGACGAGCAGTGAACTGGCGGACATGGCGGCGGCGGCCGGCATCGGGCTGAGCAGACCGACGGCGGCGAGCGGCACGGTGACGAGGTTGTAGCCGAAGGCCCAGACGAGATTGCTGCGGATGGTGCCCAGGGTGCGCCGGGCCAGGCGTACCGCGTCGGGAATGGCTTGCAGGTCCTCGCGTACGAGGGTGACATCGGCGGCGCCGATCGCGGCATCGGTCCCGCTGCCCATCGCGATCCCGAGGTCGGCGAGGGCAAGGGCCGCCGCGTCATTGACGCCGTCGCCGACAACGGCGACCCGGCCGCCCTGCTCCTTGAGGGTGGTGACGAGGGCTGCCTTGTCCTCGGGGCGGGCTCCGGCGTGGATTTCGGTGATGGCGAGATGGCCGGCCACGGCTCGGGCGGTGGCGGCGCGGTCGCCGGTGGCCAGGACCGGCCGCAGCCCCAGGCGGCGCAGATGCTCGACGGCGCGGTAGCTGTCGGGGCGGAGGGCGTCGCCGACCGCGATGACGGCCTCCGGGGTGCCGTCGACGGTGACCAGGACGGCGGTGTGGCCGGCCGCCTCCGCGGTGTGCACCGCTTCCGGCAGCGGAACGGGCAGGCCTGTTAGGTCGCCGGGCCGGGTGACCTCCACCCGGTGCCGGTCGGCCGTGCCGTGGACGCCGTAGCCAGGGGTGGCACCGAAGTCCTTTACCGGCGGCAGAAGTTTCCCCGAAGGCAGAAGTTGCCCGGACGACGGAAGTTCCCCGGACGACGGAAGTTCCCCGGACGATTCTCCCGACGACCGGGTCTGTCCCGACGGCAACAGTTGCTCCGACGGCATTTGTTGCCCAGCCGACAACGATTGTCCTGGCAGCCGGGCGCCGGCGGCGGCACCGATCGCGCGGGCCAGCGGATGTTCGGAGCCCTGCTCGACGATGGCGGCCAGCCGTAGCGCCTCCAGGGCGTCCAGGCCGCCGGTGCGCGCGGTGAGTGCGGTGACGCTCATCCGGCCCGTGGTGAGGGTGCCGGTCTTGTCGAGGACGACGGTGTCGATGCGGCGCAGTCGCTCCAGCGCCTCCGGGCCGCGGACCAGGATCCCGAGCTGGGCACCGCGGCCGGTGGCGGCCAGCAGCGCGGTCGGGGTGGCCAGCCCCAGCGCACAGGGGCAGGCGACGACGAGGACGGCCACCGCCGCGGTGATCGCGGACTGCGGGTCGGCTCCGGCGCCGAGCCAGAAGCCCAGGACGGTGACCGAGACGGACAGGACGGCGGGGACGAAAACGGCCGCCACCGCGTCGGCGAGCCGCTGGACCTTGGTCTTGCCGGTCTGGGCGTCCTCGACGAGGCGGGTGATCCGGGCGAGTTGGGTATCGGCGCCCACCGCGTCGGCCCGTACCTCCAGCAGACCTCCGGAGTTGACCGCGCCGCCGACGACCGCCGCACCCGGACCGACCTCGACGGGGCGGCTCTCCCCGCTGATCAGGGACAGGTCCAGGGCGGAGTTGCCGTCGACGACGGTGCCGTCGGTGGCGACCCGTTCCCCGGGCCGCACCAGGAAATGGTCACCGGCCCGCAGGCGGTCCACGGGGATGCGCCTCCCCCACTCCCGGCCCTGCCCCGGAGGAAGCTCACCGTCGTCGGTCATGCGTACCTCGACGTCCTTGGCGGCGAGTTCGGCCAGCGCGCGCAGCGCGGCTCCGGTGCCGCGCCGGGCCCTGGCCTCCATCCGCCGGCCGGCCAGCACGAACAGCGGTACGCCGACGGCGGCTTCCAGGTAGAGGTGCGCGGCCCCGTCGCCGGACTCGGGCAGGAGGCTGAACGGCATCGTCATACCGGGCGCACCGGCCCCGCCGAGGAACAGCGCATACGCGGACCAGCTGAAGGAGGCGGCGACGCCGAGCGAGACCAGGGTGTCCATGGTGGCGGCGCCGTGCCGCAGACCGCGCAGCGCACGGGCGTGGAAGGGGGCGGCGCCCCACACGGCGACGGGCGCGGCGAGCACGAAGCACAGCCACTGCCAGTTACGGAACTGCCAGCCGGGCACCATCGACAGCACCAGGACGGGGAGCGAGAGCACCGCGGTCAGCAGCAGCCGGTGCCGCTCGGCGCGGCCGCCGTCGTCCCCGCCGTCCGGGTGGACGTCGGACGGCGGCGGGCCGTCCGGGCGGGCGTCGGACGACGTCGGGTCGTCCTTGCCCGGTGCCGGGGCGGGCTCGTGGAGCCGGGCGGTGAACCCGGCCGCCTCGACGGTGGTGACGAGGTCGGTGACGGACACCGCCGCCGGGTGGCTGACCGTTGCCCGGCCGGTGGCGAGGTTCACCGAGGCGGCGACGCCGTCGAGCCGGCCGAGCTTCTTCTCGACCCGGCCCACACAGGCGGCGCAGGTCATCCCGCCGATGGTGAGGGTGGTGGTGTGGGGCGGGGCGGATGCCGCGTCGGCGGGCGACGGCGGGCCGGGCCGGGGCTGCGGCGTCATCGCGGTGCTCCCCCCGGCACGGGACGAGGGGCCGCGCCGCCCATGCCGTGCATCCCACCCATGTCACCGTCATCGGCGGGCGTGCCGCCTCCCGTACGGGTCCCGCCGGCCGGACGCAGATCCGGGGCCACCGGACCGGCGACGGCACCGACCGCGTACGACAAGGTGCCGAGCAGCGCCAGCAGCAGGAGGAAACCGAGGACCGGCCGGGCGGGCAGCAACCGTGCCACGGCCTGGCGAAGAGGGGGCCGACTGCGGTCGGCCGAAGAGCGGGGCATCGCGTCATGGTGGCAGGTGGAAGCGGTGCCGAACGGCGGATCGGGGGCTCGTCGGAGGGTGAGGTTCATCCCGTTCCCGCAGCGGAACTCACCTGCGTTCGGACCCGACTAACTGGGTTTGGGTGGTGCGCTCTTCGGCCCCGTCCCGGCCGCCGGGCCGGCCCTCGGTCTCCGTCCCCCGCTCGCCGCCCGGCCGAAATCCGCGGCCCCCGGCGGGAACTCGGCACGCCCTGTGCACGACCTCTCCAACGCCGCGCCGTCCGGGCGTGGTTCGTCATCATCCGACGCCCGTTGAGGAGAACGCCCATGCCCACACCGCCCGATCCCGTTGCTGCAGCCGACGCCACCGCTCCCATCGATCCCGTTGCTGCAGTCGACGCCACCGCTCCCATCGATCCCGTGGAGCTGTACGGGCCGGAGTACACCCGTGACCCCTATCCCCTGTACGCCGAGCTGCGGGCACGCGGCCCCGTCCACCGGGTGCGCTTCCCCAGCGGCGTGTGCGCCTGGCTCGTCACCGGCTACGAAGCCGCCCACCAGGCGCTGACCGACGTCCGGCTCGGCAAGCACCATTCACGCGGCAACGCGGCCTGGCGGGCCCGCGCCTCGATCATGCCCGAGCCCCAGCACTCCCGGCTCCAGGTGCATCTGCTCCACCAGGACCCGCCGCGGCACACCGCGCTGCGCCGGCTGATCACCGACGCCTTTGCGCCACAGCGCGTCGAAGGGCTTCGCCCGCGGTTCCAGGAGATGGCCGATGCCCTGCTCGACGGCCTCCCGGAGGCCGGTGAGGTCGATCTGGTCGAGGTGTTCGCCGGGCGCTTCCCGTTCCGGGTGCTTGCCGAAGTCATCGGATTGCCGCGGGAGTTCGAGGAGCGGTTCGACCGGGACTGGGGCAAGGTGGTCCAGCCCGTCGGCCCGTCGGATCCGGGCCGTCCGGCGTACGAGGCACGGCTGCGCGCGCTGCAGCAGTACATCGCCGATCTCGTCGTCCACAAGCGCGCCGAGCAGGGCGAGGATCTGCTCTCCCGGCTGGTGGCCGCCCGCGACGACGGCCGGCTCGGACAGGAGGAGCTGGATTCGATGATTTTCCAGCTGCTGGTCGCCGGGCAGGAACCGGTGACGAACCAGATCACCACCGCCCTGGTGACGCTGCTGCGCCACCCCGCCCACCTGGCGGAGCTGGCCGGACGCCCGGAGCTGCTGCCTCGCGCCGTCGAAGAACTCCTCCGTTACGAGAGCGCCTTCGAGCTGACCACCTGGCGGTTCTTCGCGGAGGACGCCGATCTGCACGGGACCCGGATTCCGGCGGGCGACTCCGTCATCGTGTCGCTGTGTGCGGCGAACCGCGATGCGCGCCAGTTTCCCGACGCGGACGCCCTGCACTTCGACCGCACCCCCAACCCGCATCTCGCCTTCGGCCACGGCATCCACTTCTGCCCCGGCGCCACACTCGCCCGCATCGAACTCCAGATCGCCCTGGGCACCCTGCTGAGACGGCTGCCGGATCTGCGGCTCGCCATCCCGGACGGCGAGCTGGGCTGGATACCGGCAGTACTGGCGCGCGGGGTCGACCGGCTGCCGGTGACTTACGGCGCGCCGGCCGCCTGCCCGGTCACGGGCGAGCCCGTTGCCCCGCGACCGGTCGCCGACGGGGCAGGGGCCACCTGTCCGGTCACACACCGACCGGATGCCACCTCCCCGGTCACGAACCGACCGGATGCCGCGTGCTGACCAGCCCGACCCGACCGCGCCCCGGTGTGCCCGCCGGCCACCCGACTGGCCACCCGGCCGACTGCACAGCCGTGCTCGCCGAACTGCTGCCCTACCGCCGCACCCTGGACTCCGGCCACAGGGAAACGGACATGACCATGACCGTAGACGTAGACGTAGACGTAGACGTAGACGTGGACATGGACGTGGACATGGACATGGGCACCCCCGAGGCCTACCCCGCCCAACTGCGGCAGCTCGCCGCGCCGGTGGCTGCGGGCGCGCCCCTCGTCTTCACCCTTCCGGGCTTCCCGTGCAAGTCGCCCCATCCGGCGAAGGTGCTCGGTCACCTCCCCGACGAGGGCGAACGGCTGGCGCTGCGCTTCCTGGACGCCCTGTGTGGCCGGATCGAGGCCGTTCACCCGCCCGGGGCGCGGGTGGTCATCTGCTCGGACGGGCATGTCTTCAGCGATCTCATCCACGTGGCGGACCGGGACATCGATGCCTACGCCGACGCCCTGCGCGCGCTGATCCACGACGAGGGCCTGACCCGGCTGGACGTCTTCGACCTGCGCCAGGTCTACGGGCAGCGGCTGTCGCACGACGCCAAACGGGCCCTGGTACACGACCGCTACGCACCGGCTCTGGAGGACCTGCGGTCCCTGACGCGCAGCGACGAACCGACGCGCCGCCTGTACCAAGGCATCACCCGGTTCCTCGCCGAGGATTCCGTCTCGTTCACGGGTACCCGTTCGGCGTGGCAGCGCGACTGCCGCCGCCGCGCCTACGGGGTGATGCAGCGCAGCCGCGCCTGGGGCGAGCTGATCGGCGAACACCACCCGGGTGCCTTCCGGCTCTCCATTCATCCGCAGCCGCGTGGCTCGGCCAAGTTCGGGATACGGCTGCTCGATGCGCCCGATGTGTGGCTGACGCCCTGGCACTCCTGTGTGCTCGAACACCGCGACGGACGGCGGGAGTTGATGCACCGGGCGGATGCCGAGCGGATCGGCCGGCTGGTGTTCCGCCAGGGCCGGCCGAGCCACTTCGTGGCCGGGTGAGGGACGGTGGGAACCAGGGCGGGCGGCCGGTCACCCGTCCCCGGCCGGCGCCGCCTCCCGGTGGTCGAAGGCGATCAACGGGTCACCGGTGAGCGGATGGTCGGTCACCACGGCGCGCACCCCGAAGACCTCGGCCAGCAGCTGGGGCGTCAGCACCGTACGGGGCGTGCCGGACGCCACCACCCGTCCGGCATGCAGCACATGCAGCCGGTCGCACAGCGACGCCGCGGCGTTCAGATCGTGCAGGGAGATCAGCGTCGTACGGCGCTGCGCCCGTAGCAGTGCGAGCAGTTCCACCTGGTGCCGTACATCGAGGTGGTTGGTGGGTTCGTCCAGGACCAGGACGTCCGGGTCCTGGGCGAAGGCCCGTGCCAGCAGGGCCCGTTGACGTTCGCCTCCGGACAGGGCGGCGAACCGGCGGGCGCCCTGCCCGGCCAGGCCGACGGCGGCCAGGGCGCGGGCCACGCTCTCCCGGTCGGTGCGGTCGTCGCCCGCGAAGGCCCGCTTGTAGGGCGTACGGCCCATCGTCACCACCTCGCGCACGGTCAGCTCGAAGTCGCTGCCGCGCTCCTGCGGCAGCGCGGCGACCCGGCGTGCGGTCTGCCCCGGTGTGAGCGTGCGGAGATCGGCCCCGGCCAGCAGCACCCGTCCGGCGGTGGGCCGCAGGTGCCGGTAGACGGTCCGCAGCACGGTGGACTTGCCGCTGCCGTTGGGGCCGACCAGCCCGGCGATCTCGCCGTCCGCCGCCATCAGATGCACTCCGGCCACGACGTTCCGGCCTGCGTAGCCGACGTGCAGATCCTCGATCTCGACGTTCACCGGTCCGCCTCCATCCGCCGGTCCAGGATGAACAGCAGGGCGGGCGCCCCGATCATCGCGGTGACGACCCCCACCGGCAGTTCCTGGGAGTCCATCGCCGTACGGCACACGAGATCCACCACGACCAGCAGCAGCGCCCCGGTCAGCGCGGACAGCGGCAGCAGCCTGCGGTGGTCGCCGCCGATCACCAGCCGGCACAGATGCGGCACCATCAGGCCCACGAAGCCGATGGCTCCGGAGACCGCGACCAGTACGCCGGTCAGCAGGCCGGACACCACGAAGAGCTCCCGGCGCAGCCGGATGACGTCCACGCCCACCCCGGCAGCGGTCTCATCGCCCATGATGAGCGCGTTCATGGCGCGGGCCCGCGCCTGGAGGGCCAACAGCCCGGCGGTGACCGCGAGGACGGGCAGCCACAGGACACTCCAGGTGGCCCCGCCCAGGCTGCCCATCAGCCAGAACAGCACACTGCGGGTCTGCTGTTCGTCGCCGGCCTGGAGCACGAGGTAACTGGTGAAGCCGGACAGGAACTGCCCGATGCCGACGCCGGCCAGCACCAGGCGCAGCGGGGAGAAGCCCCCGCCGCGCCGGGCCATGCACCACACCAGCGCGAAGGCGGCGAGCGCTCCCGCGAACGCCGCCGCGGACAGCCCCAGCCCCAGGGCGCCCCCCGTGCCGGCGCCCAGCACGATGGCGGCGACCGCGCCGAGCGAGGCACCGTGCGAGATGCCCAGCAGATAGGGGTCCGCCAGCGGATTGCGCACCAGCGCCTGGGTCGCCGTTCCGACCAGACCCAGCCCCGCACCCACCAGCGCCGCCAACAGGGCACGGGGGACACGCAGTTGCCACACGATCAGGTCGTCGGTGCCCGGCCGGGGCGGCGCACCGCCGAGCCGCCGCAGCACGACCGACCAGACGTGTGCGGGGGCGATATCGGTGGAGCCCAGACAGGCCGCGGCGGTCAGGGCCACCACCACGGCGATACCGAGCCCCGCGGCGAGCAGGCCTGCGGGCGGCGTGCGGCGCCGGGCCTGCCCGTCCCGCTCGGCCTCTTCGCCCTGCCCGCCGTCCTCGGCCTGCTCGGTCCGCTCGACCTGCCCGCTGTCTTCGGCCTGCTCGGCCTGCCCGCCCTGCTCCTCGCGACCGTCCGGCTCCTCGCGACCGTCCGGCTCACGACCGATCGGCTCACGACCATCCGGGCCACGACCACCCGCCCCGGAGACAACCGACGCCATCACCGCGCCGCCTTGAACCGATCAGGGTGGACGGTGCGGGCGATCTCCTCGACGGTGTCCGCGTTGCCGACACCGGCGATCGTCGTACGCTCCGAGCCGATCCGCAGGAATTTCCCGTTGCGCACGGCAGCCAGCCCCTTGGTGGCGGGGAAGTTCTTCAGGAACGACGCGGCCTCGTCGAAGGCCTTGGCATTGGCTGCCACATCGCCCCGGTTGCGTACCCCGAGCTGGATCCAGTCCGGGTTCTTGGCGACCACGTCCTCCCAGGAGACCGGCTTGAAGTCGCCGTCGCAGCCATCGAAGACATTGCGCGCCCCGGCCTGGCCGATCACGGCGTTGGCGACCTGCTTGCGGCAGACCGCGACCGGCTGCTTGGTGCCCGCGTCATAGTCGAAGAAGAAGTACGACGGCCGCTTGCCGGGGGCGATGTCTCCCACCGCTTTGTGCACCGTGCCGAGCTTCGCCCGCATCCCCGCCACCAGTGCGTCCGCCCGCTGCGACGTGCCGGTCACCGCGCCCAGCCGCTTGATGTCGCCCTCCACACCGGACAGGTCGCGCTGCGGCTTCCCGGCCATCGGCGCGCAGGCGGTGGAGGCCAGGTAGAGGTGCTTGATGCCCGCGGCCCTGAACTCTTCCTCGGTCGGCGCGTCGCCGGCCCGGCCCATGGTGTTCATCGATGCGAAGGTGTCGATATAGAGATCTGCGCCCGAACCGAGCAGCTTCTCCTTGGGAATCACGGACTTCCCCAGCACCGGCACCTTCCCGGCCTGCGCCTCCAGAGCGCCGGGCAAGGCGCCCTTGCGGGGCGGGAATCCGGTCCCGATCACCCGGTCGCCCGCGCCCAGCCGCAGCAGGATCTCCAGGGCGGCGGCATTACTGGTGACGATCTTGCGCGGCGCGGACGGGAAGGTGGTGATGGCGCCCTTGCAGTCGGTGGTCCGCACGGGAAAGCCCGGCCCGCCGGCCCCCTTGCCGGTACCCGTACCACCGCTTCCTCCGCTGCCGCCGCACGCGGTGGCGGCCAGCGCGACCACTACCGCGACACCGCACAACTTCCCAGGACGCATGACGCTTCTCCCTACGCCTCACCAGCCGGCGCACCGGCCGTCTCACCCGCCGCCGCAGCAGCGGCCGTTCAGGTCGCAGGCGCGACCCGGCACAGGTAGTCGGCCGGGCGGCGGGAGCGGTTCCGGGGCGGCGGCTCCCTCTTTCCGTCCGGGTGAATCCGACAGCCGGCGGACCGGGCCGAGGACGCCGGGAGCCGTGGTCGCGACCCGTACGGGGGCGGACTAAGGTGACGCCTCACCACGGGCACCGGGAGGCGACCGATGACAGCGGATACGGCGGGTGCGGCACAGGGCTCCGCCACGACGGACCCGCCGGTGCCGGTCCCCGAGGTTCCCGACGCGGTGCGGTCGCTCGCCGCGCGCTGTCTGCCCCGGGTGAACGAGCTCGCCCGGCTGATGTCCCGGGACGCCTTCGAGCAGCTGCACGGCTACGCCGAACTCCCCGCCGAGGTCAAGGATGTGGAGATCGCGGCGACCGCGCGGCACGGCCTGCGGCTGTTCCTGGAACGAGTGGTGCACGATCCGCGGACCGGCCCGGACGACACCGGCTTCTTCCGCGAGCGCGCCGCCCAGCGGGCCGGGGAGGGCATGCCGCTGCCGTTGCTGCTGACCACCCACTGTGCGGGGGCGCGGGTGCTGTGGCAGGCGCTGCGGGAGGCCGCCCGGCCCGGCGAGGAGGCCGCACTGGTCGAGCTGGCCGGCTATCTGCTCGATGCCGAACAGCGGGTCGTGAGCGCGGTCACCGAGACCTACCTCGACGAGCAGGCGGCCCTCGCCGCCGAACGGCACGAGGAACGCCGCTCCCTGGTCCGCGGGCTGCTGGAGGGCACCGCGGTCCCCTCGGCCGGCAGCGGTCTCGCGGGGCCGTCGCTGGTCCTGGCGGTGGAGCTGCCGGACGGCCCGCGGGCGCCGGTCGCCGTACGGCGGGTGGTACGGCGGCTGCAGACGGCGCTGGACGGGGCCTTCGGCAGGGAGGTGCTCACCCTGTTCGACGGGACCGGGGGCCGGGCGATCGTCCCCGGCCCGGCAGAGCCGCCGGCCGGCCTCGCCGAGCGGCTTGCCGAGGCCGGCGGTCCGGGCGTACGGCTCGCTGCCGTACCCGCGGAGCAGGGCGTGCAGATCCCCGATGCGGCGCGCACCGCCGCACGGATCGTCCGGGTGGCCCGTGCCTGCGGACACCCGGCCGGGCTGCACCGGCTCGATGACGTCCTGCTCGAATACCAGCTGTCCCGTCCCAGCGCCGGGAGCGACCGGATCGCCGCCCTGCTCGACCCGGTCGCCGGCCGGCCCGAACTCCTCGAAACCCTCCGCACCCATCTGGAACAGGCCCAGGACCGCCGGGCCACGGCCCGGCTGCTCACCCTCCACCCCAACACCGTCGACAACCGCCTGGCCCGGATCTCCGCCCTGACCGGGCTCGATCTCGCGACGCCCCGGGGCGCGGCCCTGGCGCTGGCGGCGCTGCTGCTGCGCGACGCCGGAGAAGCGGGCTGAACCTGAACCGCCGCTTTCCCCTCCTCCGCATTCACGGCGTGACGATCGGAAAGTTCCAGTCGGGCTTGTCCAGCAGGCTGCCGAAGGTGAGCAGGGCCTCGGGGTCGCCGTCGAGCCTGACGGTGCCGGCGGTGATCTCGTCGAGGAAGGTGGTGGTCCCGCTGAGGACCGCGTTCAGGGTGGTGCGTGCCAGATGCAGGGTGGCGTGCGGGAGTTCACCGCGGGGCGCGTCGCCGGGCATGGGGGTGAGCGCGCCGTTGGACAGCAGCAGCGTCCAGATCTCCGGGGCGGGGGCCGGGACGCCGCCGTCGGGCGCGGACCCGATTTCCCAGCGCAGGAGGAGGCGCCGGTCGCCGGCCCGGGGCCCGTTGAGGCGAACGGCCATGGACTGGAAGATCTGCTCGGCGGTGAGGGCGGCAAGCACGTCGGGCGCGGGGTGCGCGGGGGTGCCGGCAACGGTGCCGCGCAGCTCCGCGGCGCCCATGAGGTAGAAGTTGCGCCAGGGCCCGGACTCGGCGGCCTGGCCGAGCCGTTCGAAGGCGTCAGCCTGGAGCGCACGGGCCCCGGCATGGCCCGGTTCGGCGAAGATGACATGGTGGACCACTTCGGCCACCCAGCGCAGATCCCCGTCCTCGTACGCCTGACGGGCCTTGGCGACCACGGCGTCCGCGCCGCCCATGAACTCCACGTAGCGCCGGGCCGCGGCCACCGGCGGATGCTGCCACAGATGGGCCGGGTTGCCGTCGAACCAGCCCATGTACCGCTGGTACACGGCCTTGGCGTTGTGGCTGAGGGTGCCGTAGTAGCCGCGGGCGTGCCAGGCGCGTTCCAGGGCGGGCGGGAAGCGCAGCTCCTCGGCTATCTCGGCGCCGGTGAGCCCGGCGTTGATCAGCCGTACGGACTGGTCGTGCAGGTAGGCGTAGGCGTCGCGCTGCTCCTCCAGGAAGCGGACTGCGCGGTCCGCTCCCCAGGTGGGCCAGTGGTGGGAGGCGAAGACGACGTCGCTGGTGCCGGCGAACAGCCGCAGCGTCTCGGTGAGATAGCGGGCCCAGGCGCTGGGGTCACGGACCAGCGCACCGCGCAGGGTGAGGACGTTGTGCAGGGTGTGGCAGGCGTTCTCGGCCACGCACAACGCCCGCAGGTCGGGGAAGTGGAAGTTCATCTCGGCGGGCGCCTCGGTGCCGGGCGTCAGCTGGAAAACCATCCGGACGCCGTCGATCACCTCTTCCTGGCCGGTGGCGGTGATGTCCAGGGTGGGGGCGATCAGGCCGACGGACCCGGTCGAGGTCGTCTGCCCCAGGCCGCAGCCGATCTGACCGGCCGGCCCCTTGGGCAGCGTCACGCCGTACATGTAGCCGGACCGGCGGACCATCGCGGGCCCGGTGAAGACGTTCTCGCTCACCGCATGTGCGAGAAACCCGGCCGGGGCGACCACCGGTATCCGTCCGGCGGCCACCTCCGCGTCGTCCACCACGCCGCGCACCCCGCCGAAGTGGTCGAGGTGCGAATGGCTGTAGAGCACGGCGGTGACCGGCCGCGGTCCGCGGTGCCTGCGGTACAGCTCCAGGGCAGCGGCCGCCACTTCGGCACTGATCAGCGGGTCGATGACGAGAACCCCGCGCTCGCCCTCGACGAAGGTGATGTGCGAGATGTCCAGACCGCGCACCTGGTAGATCCCGGGAACGACCTCGTAGAGCCCCTGCCGCGCGACGAGCCGGCTCTGCCGCCACAGCGACGGGTTGGCGGTGGGCGGGCAGTCGTCATCCAGAAAGTCATAGGCGTCGTTGTCCCAGACGACGCGGCCGTCGGCGTCCCGGATCACACAGGGATCCAGACGGGCGAGAAACCCGCGGTCGGCGTCGGCGAAGTCGTGTTCATCGTCCCAGGCGAGATGGCTCATGGACGCGATTGTGGTGCGGCCACGGGCCTGGGTTCATGGTGCTGTGACACAGAGCGGACTGTCATTGGTCACAACCTGGTGGGGTCCAGCCGCAAGGGGGTGCGTGGGCTCGTGGACCTGGTCCAGGTTGGCGCGCAGTTGCTCGGCGACGATGGAGTGGCCGGCGTCGATGATTCGCCGGTAGGCCGCGCGATACAGGCCGCGGCTGTCGGCGGATCAGCGCAGCCCGGCCCGGGGCTTGCGCGGTGCCTTCTCACCATTCTGGAGTGGTGCGTCGGCGATGACAGTGCCGAGCATCGCGCGGGATGCCTGCAGCTCCTCGATGGTGCGGCTGATCCTCTCGTGTTCCTGCTGCAACTGGGCGACCAAGTCCGGGCACGTGGGCATGATGCGATCGTCGTCGACCTTGATGCAGGGCAGGACCTGGGCGATCAGGGCCGTCGGGAGTCCCGCCGCCAGCAAGCACCGGATACGGCGCACCGTTTCCACATCCGTCTCGCTGTAGACCCGGTAGCCGCTCGACAGCCGGTCCGGTGCCAGCAATCCCTGCTGTTCGTAATAGCGCAGCAGCCTCTCATGGACTCCGGTGCGCCGGACCATCTCCTTCATGCGCACGTGGTTCGCCTCCGGATTGTGCGACTTGACTCTGACACTGATGTCAGAGTTTAGCGTCGTCGGCATGACCACCGGACAAGCACTCTCCGATCCCCGCCTGGACGTATTCGTGAAGGGCAGCGGCCCTGCGCTGCTACTCGCCCACGGCGCAGGAGGCGGGATCCACGGCAACTTCGGTCTCGTTCTCGACGACCTCGCCCGTGATCACACTCTCATCGGCCCGCACTACCCGGGCGCCGGCCGCACTCCTGTCGCCGACAAGCCTTTGGAACTGGACGAACTCGCCGACCAATTGACCGCGTCCGCCGTCGCTACAGGACACGAGTCATTCATCCTGCTCGGCGAGTCGCTGGGCAGCGCTGTGGCGATCCGGGTTGCCACCCGCCACCCCGAGCGGGTCAGGGCACTCGTCCTCACCGCCGGATTCCCCGTCGCGGACCCGGTCCTGGCACTGGCAGCCCAGCTCATCAAGGCCCTTGCAGCCGCCGGTCAGTGGGAGGAGGTGGCTCGGCTCGCCTGCCTGTCCTGCATGTCCGCGACGGAGCTCGCAGACATCGAGCCCGCCGACCTCGACACCCTCGCATCCCAGACACTGGCCGCCATGCCGCCGGGGACGGTGGACCACTTCGACCTGGTGTCCCGGGTGGACGTCCGGGCAGACCTCGCACACTTGTGTGTCCCCGTACTGGTAATGGCACCGACCGGGGACAGACTCGTCCTTCCCGTCAGCTCCTACCGCCTGGCGGCAGGCATCGCGGGCGCCAAGCTCGTCGAACTGCCCGGCGCCGCCCATGTCCTGAACGAAGCCGACCGGGCGGCATGGCTGCAGCATGTCCGCGCATTCCTCCGCACACTTCCCTCACGTGCGGCATGACTGCCTTCCCTGCCACCGAGGCATCAGGCCGGCCGGCCTGGCCGTGCTCGCGATCACCACGTTCATCGTCGTCACCAAAAGCGCTTGGTCGGCTCATGTCGACCGGCTGATGCAGAAGTCGCGCAACGCGAAGCGCCCGAAGAAGGACGGGCCGGCATCCGAGGAAGGCAAGATCAACTGATCTCGTATGGATCTGGTACGGCAGCTTCAGTGGTGTGACCCCGAACTGAAAGCGATTGAAGCCCAGGAATCCGGGTTCTTCACCGGTCTACCTGGGTCTACGTCGTACCCGCCGCGTACGCGGCTCATGGTGCCCCCAGCAGGATTCACCTCCGGCCCCCTTGAGGAGGCCCGCGCTCACGGATCGACGCCACTCCCCTGGGGCCCGTACAGATCCAGCAGCCGGACCCGGGTGCCGTGCAGCCGGTCGGCCACTGTTGCGGCGACGTAGTGGTACATCGCGCGGCCGAGGACGGGGTCGGATTCGCACAGGGCGCGGACCACCTTGGCGTCGAATTCCACGGCGTCTACCGGGCCCACGGTTTCCGCTCCGAAGTGCCACAGATAGGGCGGGAACAGCCAGGACCAGCCGAGCAGTTCGTCCCGGCCGAGGGTTTCGACGACCGCGGCGCGGCGCCCGGGGACCCGCTGGTCGAGCACCACCTTTCCGCTGCGGATGATCCAGAAGTGGTCCGCCCGCCGGCCCTCCTCGAAGAGGCGGGTGGCGCGCGGCAGCGACACCGGGCGGGCGATGTCCCGCAGCCGCCGGCGCCGGTCGGGTGGCATGGCGTCGAACAGGTCTTTCGCCGTGGTCATCTCATTCTCCGTCCGCTGACTGCTTTGCAAGATAAGCGGTGGTCTGCGGGGATACGGGGAATGGCTCGGCGGGCGGAGCGGCGGCGGGACGAGTCAGACCGGGACGGGTCGGGCCGGGACGGATCAGGCCGGGGGCAGGCCGGCCCAGCTCAGGGCAGGTCAGGCCGGGACGGTTCAGACCGGGGCGGGTCAGGCAAGGCCAGCCCCGAGGACAGCCCAGCCCAGGTCACCCCAGCCCAGGCCAGCCCAGGTCACGCCAGCACAGCCCAGGCCAGGTCAGATCAGCCCAGATCAGGTCAACTGACGCCGCACCAGATCATGCAGCGCCCCGCCGGTGTCGGCGAGCAGTTCGGACGGGGCGCCCTGCTCGACGATCCGGCCGTCCGCCATGACGATCACGCGGTCGGCGTCCATGACCGTGGAGAGCCGGTGGGCGATCACCAGGCGGCTGGCGCTGAGCTTGCGGGTGCTGTCGATGACGATGCGCTGGGTCTCGTTGTCCAGGGCGCTGGTGGCCTCGTCGAAGAACAGGATCCGCGGGCGGCGGACCAGCGCCTGGGCGATCATCAGCCGCTGCCGCTGGCCGCCGGAGATGGCGCCGCCGCCGGAGATCATGGTGTGCAGGCCCATCGGCATCCGTTTGATGTCCTCGGCCAGACCCGCCATCTCGGCGGCCGCCCAGGCCTCTTCCTGGGTGAAGGACTCGGCGCCGCAGATGCAGTCCAGGATCGAGCCGGTGAGGGGCTGGGCATTCTGCAGGACGACGCCGCACTGGCGGCGCACCGCCGCCTGGTCCAGGGCTGTCAGGTCCTGGCCGTCGTAGAGCACATGGCCCGAGGTCGGCTTGTCGAAGCCGATGAGCAGCCGGAGCAGGGTCGACTTGCCGCAGCCGCTGGGGCCGACGACGGCCACGAACTCGCCGGGCCGGACCTGGAACGAGACGTCGTCGAGGACGAGCGGGCCGTCCTCGGTGTAGCGGAAGGACAGCTTCTTGGTCTCGATGCCGCCGGCCAGGGTGCCGGGCTGGGCGCTGGCGCCGCGTACTTCGGGCTTCTCGTCCAGGACCGGCTTGATCTGCTCGAACATCGGCATCGCGGCGGCGGCCGAGATGAAGGCGCCGGTGATCTGGGTGACCGAGGTCAGCAGCATGGTGACCGAGGTGTTGAAGGTGAGGAACGAGCCGGCCGACATGCTGCCGCGGGCCGGCCCGGCCAGCAGCATGAACATGATGAGCGAACAGAGCGGCAGGTAGACGGCGTTGAGGACGGTGGTCAGGTTCTTGATCCGGCCGGCCTTCTGCTGGAGTTCGCGGGAGCGGGCGAACTCGCGGGCCCAGGCCGCGTACGCAAAGCTCTCGGCCGCGGCGACCCGAAGCTTGGGCAGGCCGCGCAGGGTCTGGAACGCCTGGTTGTTGAGCTTGTTGCCGAGTTTGACCAGCCGGCGCTGCCAGCGCAGCTCCCACAGGCCCATGGCGAGGAACACGGCGCCGATGACGAGCAGCATGGCGATCGCCGCCAGCGCCAGCGGCACGCTGTACAGGAGCAGCATCACCAGGTTCATCGCGCCGACCGTCGTGGCCTGCACGGCCACCGGGCCGAGTCCGGACAGCACCCGCCGGATGGCGCTGATGCCCATCGCGGCGCTGGCCAGCTCGCCGGTGGAGCGTTCGGTGAAGAACTTCGTCGGCAGCCGCAGCAGCCGGTCCCACACGGCCGGCTGCAGCGCGCTCTCGATCCGGCCCTCCATCCGCAGCACGGTGAGGTTCTGCAGCAGCATGAAGGCGGCGGAGACGACGCTGGTGATGATGACGGCCAGCGAGACCTGGACGATCAGGCTCTTGTCGGCGCTGGGGACGTACTCCCCGAGCACCTTGCCGGTCGCGAGGGGGACGAGGGCACCGAGTCCCACCGTCACCAGCCCGGCGAGGGCCAGGTTCCGCAGGTCCAACCGCGAGCCGCGCAGGCTGAAGAGCATCAGCCGCAGCAGGCTCATGGGCCGCTCCGGCAGCGGGCGGTAGAACATCACGGCGCGCGGCTCGAAGGCGTCGGCGTTGTCCTTGTCGATGCGCATCCGCAGCCCGGAGGCCGGGTTGACGGCCTCGTAGCGGCCCCGGCGCCACAGCAGCGCCACGGGGGCGCCGGACTTGGCGCGGTGGCCCACCAGGGGGCCGGTGTCGGTCCGCCACCAGCGGCCCTGGAGGCGGACGGCGCGGGTGCGGATCCGCGAGCTGACCGCGATGCGTTCGACGGGCGTGACGCGGTCGTTGGCGGCGGCGCCCTTCGGCGGCTCGGTGAGGGTGATCCCGGCCGCCCGGGCGACCGTGCGGCAGACCGCGAAGGTGGCGTCGTCGCCGGCCCGGTCCGTCTCGGCACTGCCCCGTCCGGACCGGTCCTGGCGGCCCATGGACGCGATCAGCGCCTGGTCGGCCCGCTCGCGGACGGCCTCGCCCGCCTTGATGCCGGCTGCCGTGCGGTCCTCGTGGGCGCGCTCCAGCTGCTCGATCCAGCGGTCGACGGCGGACAGCAGCCGGTACTGCTGATTGACCATCTGCTGCCACAGTTCGGGGTCCACCAGCAGGTCGCCGGCCGCCTCCGCGCTGTAGGAGGCGCCGTACTGCACGCTGCCGGGCGGGACCGGCATCCACAGGATGTCGTCGTCGGCCACCGCTTCGTCGGCGGGCCGGCCGTCGAGCGGTGCCTCGAACAGCACGCCCAGGCTGCGGGCCGTACCCAGCGCGAAGGCGTGTTCCAGCGCGGAGAGCGCCTCGCCCTGGCCGCCGTGGGCGGTGTCGTAGCCGTAGCCGTCCTGCGTGCCGTACTGCGGGAACGAGCCGGTGTCGCCGTACTCGTACCGGGGCAGTTCGCGCAGCGGGATCCGGCGCAGCAGGCAGTCCTGGGACGGCCGGCCGAGCAGGGTGTGGTGCGGGCCCGCGACCGGTCCGAGCAGGAGGGTGCCCGCTTCGAGACGGCCGAGGAAGTGCCAGTGCCCTTCCTCGGCGGCGTCGACCGCGAAGAGGTCCAGCGATCCGCCGGTGACGAGCCACAGCACATGCGGGCCCTCCAGGGGCACGCTGCGCAGGCCGGTGCAGTCGACGGGCGTGCCGAGGCCGCCCAGGGCCTGGGTCACCGCGTCGGTGTCGCCCGGTCCCACGACCGCGGGCGGGGGCATGGATGACACGTCAGTGCTCCTTGACCAGCTCGGCGTACGGGCCCTCGGCGGCGACCAGGTCCTCGTGCCGGCCGCGTTCGACGACCACGCCGTGGTCGAGGACCACGATCTCGTCGCTGTCGCGGACGGTGCTCAGCCGGTGGGCGATGACGACGCAGGCGCAGCCGCGCCGCCGCAGGTTGTCCATGATGGTCTGCTCGGTCTGCGCGTCCAGGGCGCTGGTGACCTCGTCGAGGACCAGGATGCTGGGGCGCCGGACGAGTGCGCGGGCGATCTCCAGGCGCTGGCGCTGGCCGCCGGAGAAGTTGCGGCCGTCCTGTTCGACGCGGCTGTGGATGCCGTCGGGGCGGCGGGCGATCACATCGTCGTAGAGCGCGGCGTCCTGGAGGGCGGTGATGACCGCGTCGTCCGGGATCGACGGGTCCCACAGCGCCACGTTGTCCCTGACCGTGCCCTCGAAGAGGAAGATGTCCTGGTCGACGAAGGACACGGAGGCGGCCAGCGCGCTGCGCGAAAGGTCCTCCAGGCGCTGTCCGTCGATGCGGATGGTGCCTTCCCAGGGGCTGTAGAGGCCCGAGATCAGCCGGGAGACGGTGGACTTCCCGCTGCCGGAGCCGCCGACGAGGGCGACCTGCCGGCCGGGGCCAACGGCCAGGGAGAAGCCGGTGAGCAGCGGTTTGTCCAGCGGGCTGTAGCCGAAGGTGATGTCCTCAAGCGTCACATGGCCCTTGAGACGGCGGGTGTCGGCGTCCGGCTCGGGGCGCGAGTAGAGAGTGTCGACGGGGAAGCTCTCGACGTCCTTGAGGCGGGCCACGTCGGCGGCGAAGTCCTGGATGCGGCCGGCCACGCCGTTGAGCCGGGTGATGGGTGCGGTGAAGCGGGTCACCAGCGCCTGGAAGGCGACCAGCAGACCGATGGAGATATGGCCCTCGACGGCCCGCAGACCGCCGATCCACAGGATCAGTGCGCTGTTGAGCGTGGCCAGGGTGGGGGCGACGACGGCCAGCCCGGCGCTCGGCACCCCGAGGCGCTGCTGCACCTCCAGCGTGGTGGCGTGCTGGCCGGCCCAGCGGCGGAAGTAGCCGTTCTCGCCGCCGGTGGCCTTCATCGTCTCGATGAGCTGCAGACCGGTGTAGGAGGTATTGGTCAGCCGGGCGGTGTCGGCGCGCAGCTTCTGGGTGTGGGTGGCCCGCAGCCGGATCACGATCCGCATGGCGACGACGTTGAGCAGCGCGATCCCCACACCGATGACCGTCAGCTGGGGGTCGTAGCTCCACAGCAGGAAGGCGTAGAGGATGACCACGATCCCGTCCACGCCCGCGGCGGCGAGGTCACGCGCCAGGGTTTCGGCGACCGCGTCGTTGGACTGCAGCCGCTGGACCAGGTCGGCCGGACTGCGCTGGGCGAAGAAGGTGACCGGGAGTCTGAGCAGGTGGCGCAGGAAGCGGGCGCTGGTCAGGGTGGAGGAGATGATGCGGCCGCGCAGCAGGTTCGCCTGTTGCAGTCCGGTCAGGACGGCGGTCAGCGCGACCATCGCGGCCATCGACGCGAAGAGCGGCCCCAGCAGCGAGGTCTGGTTGCCGATCAGGAACATGTCGATGTACGTACGGCTCAGCGCGGGCACCGCCGCACCGACCGCGACCAGCAGCAGGCTGGCGAGCAGCGCGGCCAGCAGGGTGCCGGTGGTGCCGCGCATCCGGGCGGGTACGGCGCCGAGCACGCCGGGCTTGCGGCCGCCCTTGCGGAAGTCCTCGCCGGGTTCGAAGACCAGGGCGACACCGGTGAAGCTGGTGTCGAAGTCCTCGGTGGGCACGAAGCGGCGGCCCTTGTCGGGGTCGTTGATGCGCACGCCGCGGCGGCCGAAGCGTCGGCTGGTGCCGTCGTAGACGACGTAGTGGTTGAACTCCCAGAAGAGGATGGCCGGCGCCTGCACCTCGGCGAGTGCGGACGGTTCCATCTGCATGCCCTTAGCCTGCAGGCCGTAGCTGCGGGCGGCCTTGAGCAGGTTGCTGGCGCGCGAGCCGTCGCGGGAGACGCCGCAGGCGATCCGCAGCTCCTCCAGCGGTACGTGCCGCCCGAAGTGGGCGAGCACCATGGCCAGCGAGGCGGCGCCGCACTCCACGGCCTCCATCTGGAGGACGGTGGGGGTGCGTACGGTCTTCGTCTTCTTGGGCTTCGGGGCGGGCGCGGCCCGGCGGGTGCGGCGGGCGCCGGGCGCGGGCTCGGGACGGTGCCGGCCGCGGCCGGGAGGGGGCAGCTGCTGTTGCGGGGCCGCGGAGTCGTCGGTGGCGGTCATGGCAGCAGCCAATCGATCGGGTGCTGCGCGGCCAGATGGACGGCGCCGGTGGCCGGCGTCATCGAGTCGAGGGCGTACGGCGGGCCGCCGGAGGCCGACCAGGCGTAGCCGGACGCGTTGTGCGGGGCGGCCTCGAGCTGTACCAGGACCGCGAGGGGCTGGCCGTGCTGCGAGAACTGCTCGCCGAGCTGGCTGTTGCCCAGGTAGGCGCCGATCCGCTGGCGGGTCTGGGCGGTCCTGCCGACGGCCTTGACCCGCCCGCGCAGGACGCCGTACTGCTGGCTCGGCACGGACTGGACGGTGAGGTCGACCGAGGCGCCGACGGGGACGGTGGCGCCGCTCTGGGCCGGGACGTACAGCGTGGCCATCAGGGGGTCGCGGGCATGGGCGACGCGCTCCACGGAGGCGACATCGGCGCCGGTGGTGACGACGGAGCCGATCGTGGCGACCATCGTGGTCAGCCGGCCGGCGGCAAGCGTGCGGACGACGGTGGTGCCCCGGGCGGTGCGGACCTTCAGGACGGGGGTGTTGGCGGCCACCCGCTTGCCTTCTTGGGCGAGCACGCCGGTGACCTGGCCCGCGACGGGGCTCTGCAGGATGTAGCTGCCCTGGCCGTGGGTGAGGATGCCGGGTGCACCGAGGGTGGACGACACGGTGCCGGTCACCGCCCATACGGACGCGGCGATCACAAAGAGGACCGTGACGGTGAGCACGAGCCAGCCCTGGGGGCGGGCGAAGCGCACCGGAAGATCGATTTCCTCGGGCGACTGCAGCTTGGAAAGGGCCTGTTGGCGGAACTGCACGACACTCTTCCCTCAACTGCAATGATCTGACTGACGGGTGGCGGCCGTGCGCCCCGGTCCCGGGCGAAGCCAGGGATCCGGGGCACGCGGCCCGGCACGTCGGCAAGGAGGGGGCGCCGACCTGCCGTTGTCACCGTTCAAAGCCGGCTGTACCGCTCAGCGGCACAGAAGCGACTCAGAGACCGGAGACCAGGCCCGTGGCGGTGCCGGCGATGCCCGAGGCGTTGACGCCGGTGGCGCCGTCGACCAGGCCGGTGGCGGTGCCCACGGCGCCCGAGACCGGGGCGATGGAGTCAACGGTGTTGGTGGCGGTGCCGACCACGCCGTTGAGGAGGCCACCGGACACGTTGTCCAGGTCGGCGTCGGAGATTTCCTGGGTCTGAACCTGGGCGTTGGAGTTCATGGTGTTTCCCTTCGGAATGAATATCTCGAAAAAAGCTGCGCCCGAACCGTCCGGTGGGGTGGTCCGGCCGCGGCTGCGGCAGTCGGGTACCCGAAATCGGGAACCGATGGTGTGACTCCCGCGGTGCGAAGGATCAAAGCACGCGGGCGGGTTGCGCTGCTAATCGGAGAACCGCTGATCCGGACCCCAACGCCCCACTGAATTACCGGAAGTGCACGTGCATCCATGACTTGGTGGCAGCTTCTTCACAGGTTCTCCAGTTTCACTTTCAACTCATTGGTAACCACTCATTCGGCGAACTGGACATTCCTGCACCAAACCGTTGAGGCGCAGGTCAGCGTGGGGATGAGCCACGGGAGACGGTGTGCCGACTGCGCTTTCGTTGTGCAGATCCCTTGAAGACCGCCAATTTTTACGGCACCTGAGCACAGCACGGTCACGAAACTCCACAGCCCGCCCCGGGCGGGCCGCTCGGAATGTTGCAGAGGCATGAAATGTGCCCGATTCGCCCGGAGTTCATGGGCGGCATCGGGCGAGTTGCACGCCCGGAACGGAATCATCGGAACTATACGTGCCCCATTCCCTGGAAACGGATCGAGTGGGCCGGAGAACGGACATAACCGCATAACGCCACGCCTTCGGAACCGTCGGTAATGGGCGATTTTGGAGGGCGCCGCCGACAGCCCGGTGGCAGCCGCCCACCGCGTACGGCACCGTGAAAGGACACCGCGGGGCCGGCGCCCCGGGAAGGAGCCGTCCGTGGACCCCGTCGAGGCGCTGGAGCGGATCGCGTTCCTGCTGGAGCGGCAGGGCGCGGTGAGCTACCGCGTCCAGGCGTTCCGTACGGCCGCGACGGTGGTCGGCGCGCTCTCCCCCGACGAGGTGCAGCGGCGCGCCCTGGACGGTTCGCTGGGGCGGGTCAAGGGGCTGGGCCCCACCACCACCCGGGTGGTCGAGGAAGCGCTCGCGGGGGTGCGGCCGGCCTATCTGTCGCACCTGGAGGAGGCGGCGGGCGGGCCGCTGGTCGAGGGGGAGCAGGGGCAGCGGCTCCGGCGGGCGCTGCGCGGTGACTGCCATCTGCACTCGGACTGGTCGGACGGCGGCAGCCCGGTCGAGGCCATGGCCCGGACCGCCCGCGACCTCGGGCACGCCTGGTGTGTGCTGACCGACCACTCCCCCAGGCTCACCGTGGCCCGCGGGCTGACCGCCGAGCGGCTGCGCCGGCAGCTGTCGCTGGTGGCGGAGGTCAACCGGCGGCTGGCGCCGTTCCGGCTGCTGACCGGGATCGAGTGCGACATCCTCGACGACGGCACCCTCGACCAGGAGCCGGAGCTGCTGGAGCAGTTGGACGTGGTGGTCGCCTCGGTGCACTCCAAGCTGCGGATGGACAAGGCACCGATGACCCGACGGCTGCTGGCCGCGGTCCGCAACCCGCTGGTCGACGTGCTGGGGCACTGCACCGGACGGCAGATCACCGGCAAGCTGCGCCCGGAGTCGCAGTTCGACGCCGCCGAGGTGTTCGCGGCCTGCGCCGAGCACCGTACGGCCGTCGAGATCAACTGCCGTCCCGACCGCTTCGACCCGCCGCGCCGGCTGCTCCGCCAGGCGCTCGCGGCGGGGACGCTCTTCGCCATCGACAGCGACGCCCATGCGCCGGGCCAGCTGGACTGGCAGATCTACGGCTGTGCCCGCGCCGAGGAGTGCGGAGTGCCCGCCGAGCGGGTCATCAACACCTGGACGCAGCGGCAGTTGGCCACCTGGACCACGACGGGCCGGACGCCGCGACGCTGAGCGGGCCGTCGAGCGGTGTACGTGCCGTCGAGCGGTGCAGGCCGTCAAGCGGTGTGCGGGCCGTCAGGCGGCATGCGAGGCAGGCGCGGGGGGCGGCGAGGCGGGCGCGGGCGCGGTCGTGGCCGGAGTGAGCCGCAGCGCCACGACATACGCCACGACCACCGCGACGATCACCAGCGGCATCACCGTCAGCCCGCTCTTCCCCAGCAGCAGGGTGGCCAGCAGCACCGAGGTCATCGGCAGCCGGAGCATCGCCACGCTCATGGCGCCGACGCCCATCGCAAACGCCGGGGTGAGCGACAGGCCGGGCAGGTGGGACAGCACGACGCCGCCCGCCGCGCCGAGGAACAGCGCGGGAAAGATGGGCCCGCCGCGGAAGGCGCTCAGCGAGACGCAGTACGCCAGGCCCTTGCACACGATGAGCAGCAGCAGCGCCGCCACCGAGTAACCGGCGCTGTCCCGGAACAGCGACCCCAGCGCCGACTGGCCCGAATAGAGCATTTCGGTGGCGGGCTTGCCGGTGATCCCGGCGAACGCCACCGCCAGCGCGCCCACCACCAGGCCCATCACCATCGTGGCCACCACCCGGTGGCGGACCACGCGCCCCTTGAGGAACAGCGAGAGCCGCCGTACGCCGGCCGCGACGAACGCGGCGGCCACGCCGATGACCAGGGCCCAGCCGAACTCCGGAATCGTCGGCCCGGCGGCCTTGGGGACGTCGTGCAGCGCGAGGGAGTACGTACCGAGTCCCGTCCAGTCCCCCAGGCCGGTGAAGACCAGCGCACCGATCCCCGCCGCGAGCAGACCGGGCACCAGCATCATCCCGAGCATCGGGCCGCCCAGCCCCGACACCTCCATCAGGAGGAACGCCCCCAGAAGCGGGGAGCCCAGCAGTGCGCTGACCGCCGCGAAACTGCCGGCGGCGCCCACCGCCGCCACGCTCCGGGCGCTCACGCCCCGGCCCAGCAGCCGTGCGGCGCCCGCGGCCAGTCCGCCGCCGAGGGCGATCAGCGGCGCCTCGGGTCCGACCACCGCACCGAAGCTGAGCGAGGCCAGCGCCGCGAGCACGATGCCGGGGAGCGCGGAGAGCGGGGGCGCACCGCTGAGCGCCAGCCCGTCGGCCGGCTCATGGCCGCCGTTGCCCGGCAGCCGACGGATGGTCAGGCCGACCAGGAGGCCGGCGACCACGAGCATCGGGACCGGCCACCACAGGGGCGTCCCGGTGAAGCCGAGCGCCCGCGGCAGATCTGTGTAGAGCAGCGGTTCCAGCTCGTGGACCAGCGCGAGGAAGCCGAACGAGACGGCACAGACCGGGAAGCCGACCGCTGCCGCCACCAGGAGGAGCTTCAGATAGCCGCGGGTGCGCACCAGCGCGTACGGATCCTGGGGCACGGTGGCGGGCGCCCCGCCCACCGGTCCGGTGGAGCCGACCGACATCGCCTCGCCTCCCTCGCCGACGCCGTGCCGAGCCTGCCATGACCGACCCCGCCGGGCTGCCGGGGCGCGTGCTCGGGGGCATGGCCATTCGGGTGAACCGGGCCCGTACGCGGGCCGTGCGGGGTACGGAGTACGCCGCACGAGCCCGGTGGACGGCCGACTGAGCAGTCCGATGAGCGAAGGGGCCGGGGCGTTCCGGGAGGCGATGGCGGGGCGTGCGCCGCTGCCGCCGCCACGGCCCGGGGCATCGCCATGGACCAGGCGCCGGGTGCGGCATGACGGCCACGGCCCTCACCCCTGTGGCGCCGCCGTCTCCCTGAGGGCGGCCAGCACCGGGCGGAGCAAGGGGTGTTCCTCGGCGCCGCGGCGTACGGCGGCGAAGACCCGGCGGGTGGGGGCGACATCGTCGACGGGGCGGACCACCACCCCCGTGAGGTCCATGTCGCGCAGGGCCGAGCGGGGGACGAGGGCCACCCCCGCGGCCGCCGAGGCGAGGGCGACGACGGCCCGGAAGTCGTCGGAGGAGTGCTCCAGCCGGGGCTCGAAACCGGCGTATTCGCAGGCCAGGACGACCACGTCATGGCAGGGGTTGCCGGGGTAGGGGCCGATCCAGGGGTCGTCGGCGAGATCGGCCAACGCCACCTGCGCCAGGCCGGCCAGGCGGTGACCGGGCGGCAGCACGACGTCGAACGGCTCGGCGTAGAGCGGGACCCGGGTCAGCCGCGGGTCGTCGGCGCGGGGCGCGCCCCGGTATTCGACGGCGACCGCGACATCCACCTGCCGGTCCAGGACCATGAGCAGGCTGGCGTCGCCCTCGGCGTCCTGGACGCGGACCCGGATGCCGGGTGCGGTGCGGGTGAGCGCGGTGAGCGCGGGCGCGACGACCAGGCCGATACCGGTGGCGAAGGCCGCGACGGTGACCGTGCCGGCCTCGCCCGAGCCGTAGGCGGCGAGCTCGGACTCGGCGCGCTCCAACTGGGCGAGGACGGCATTGGCGTGGGCCAGCAGGATGTCGCCCGCAGCGGTCAGCCGGACGCCGCGGGCGCTGCGCTCCACCAGGCGGTGGCCGGTCTCCTGTTCCAGGGCGGCGAGCTGCTGGGAGACCGCCGAGGGCGTGAGATAGAGCGCGGCGGCCGCGGCGGTGACCGTACGGTGGTCGGCCACCGCGCGGAGGATGTGCAGCCGTCGTGCTTCGATCATGCTCCCAGTTTCGCAGGCCCCGCAGGCGAGGGGCGTCAGGCGCCCAGCGCGGACCGCGCGTCGACGAAGGCGTCGACCGCGCGGTGGACGTCCGCGGTGGAGTGGGCGGCGGACAGCTGTACGCGGATCCGCGCCTGGCCCTGCGGGACCACCGGGTAGGAGAAGCCGATGACGTAGACGCCGCGCTCCAGCAGCAGCTCCGCCATCCGGGCCGCCTCGGCCGCGTCGCCGATCATGACGGGGGCGATGGCGTGGTCGCCCGGCAGGACGTCGAAGCCCTCCTCGGTCATCCGCGACCGGAACAGGGCGGTGTTGGCGTGCAGCTGCTCGCGCAGGTCACCGGCCGACTCCAGCAGGTCGAGCACCTTCAGCGAGGCGGCGGCGATCACCGGGGCGAGCGAGTTGGAGAAGAGGTACGGGCGCGAGCGCTGGCGCAGCAGCGCGACGATCTCGGCGCGGGCCGCGACATAGCCGCCGGAGGCGCCGCCGAGGGCCTTGCCGAGGGTGCCGGTGATGATGTCGACGCGGTCCATGACGCCGTGGAGCTCGGGGGTACCGCGGCCGCCGGGGCCGACGAAGCCGACCGCGTGCGAGTCGTCGACCATCACCATGGCGCCGTAGCGGTCGGCCAGGTCGCAGATCTCGTCCAGCGGCGCCACATAGCCGTCCATGGAGAACACGCCGTCGGTGACGACCAGCGTACGGCCGCTGCCGCCCGCGGTCGCCTCCTTGAGCTGGCGTTCCAGATCGGCCATGTCGCGGTTGGCGTAGCGGAAGCGGCGGGCCTTGCACAGGCGGATGCCGTCGATGATGGAGGCGTGGTTGAGGGCGTCGGAGATGACCGCGTCGTCCGGGCCGAGCAGGGTCTCGAAGACACCGCCGTTGGCGTCGAAGCAGGAGGAGTAGAGGATCGTGTCCTCCTGGCCGAGGAAGCCGGAGATCCGCTGTTCCAGCTCCTTGTGGACCTCCTGGGTGCCGCAGATGAAGCGGACCGAGGCGAGGCCGTAGCCCCAGCGGTCGAGCGCTTCATGGGCGGCCGCGACGACCTCGGGGTGGTCGGCGAGGCCGAGGTAGTTGTTGGCACAGAAGTTGAGCACTTCACCGGGGTTTCCTCCCGCGGTCACCGCCACGGTGGCGGACTGCGGGGTGCCGATGACCCGCTCGGGCTTGTGCAGGCCGGCGGCGCGGATCTCATCGAGGGTGCCGCGCAGTTCATCGCGTACGGAGTCGAACATCGGGGATGTCTCCAAGAGTCGGGGGAAGCGGGCGCGTGGGCCGAAGGGGGTGCGCCGGAGGAAAGCCGGAGCGGGGATTCAGGCGGTCCAGTCGAGGATGATCTTGCCGCTTTGGCCGCTGGCGGCGTCGTCGAAGGCGGCGCCGAAGTCCTGGTACGCATAGCGGCCGGTGATCACCGGCGCGAGGTCGAGACCGCCTTCGAGCAGGACGGACATCGCGTACCAGGTCTCGAACATCTCCCGGCCGTAGATGCCCTTGATCGTGATCATGGAGGTGACGATCCGGGACCAGTCCACGGGGAACTGTTCGGCGGGCAGGCCGAGGACGGCGATCCGGCCGCCGTGCGTCATGTTGGCGATCATGTCCTGCATCGCCTCGGGCCGGCCGGACATCTCCAGTCCGATGTCGAAGCCCTCGCGCAGGCCCAGTTCGCGCTGGCCGTCGGCGATGGTCGCCTCGGCGACGTTGAGGGCGAGGCTGACGCCGACCTTGCGGGCCAGGGCGAGGCGCGCCTCGCTGACGTCCGTGATCACGACATTGCGGGCCCCGGCGTGCCGGGCGACGGCCGCGGCCATGATGCCGATCGGCCCGGCGCCGGTGATCAGTACGTCCTCGCCGACCAGCGGGAACGACAGCGCGGTGTGCACGGCATTGCCGAAGGGGTCGAAGACGGCGGCGATATCGAGGTCGACGGGGACGCGGTGCACCCACACATTGGTGGCGGGCAGCGCCACGTACTCGGCGAACGCGCCGTCCCGGCCGACGCCGAGGCCGACGGTGGCGCGGCACAGATGGCGCCGGCCGGCCAGACAGTTGCGGCACTTGCCGCAGACGAGATGGCCCTCGCCGCTCACCAGGTCGCCGGTCTTGACCTCGGCCACATCACGGCCGGTCGCCACCACCTCACCGACGAATTCATGACCGATCGTCAGCGGGGTGCCGATGGACTGCTGGGCCCAGCCGTCCCATGCGCGGATGTGCAGATCGGTGCCGCAGATGCCGGTGCGCAGCACCTTGATCAGGACATCGCCCGGGCCGACGGCCGGCTCCGGCACGTCCATGAGCCAGAGACCCGGCTCTGCTTTCTGCTTGACCAGTGCCTTCACCGCAACGGCTCCCGTACGTGAGTGTGACCCTGCCGGGTGCCCGTCCTCGGCAACCCGATCTTCCTCAGGGAATCTTCCCTACGACGGCCGCCCGGTCCATCGAGGATTTCTTAAACACGGTCACAGTTGCCCTTTACGCCCCATGGGCACCGGGGTGCACGGCCCCGGACGTGAGGGCGGTCACGCGCCTGCGCCAGGCCGGCCGCGCCGACGAACCCGCAGCTCGGGGACGGTGCCGGTGGTCCGGGTGAGGTGGCTGGGCAGGCCGCCCGGGAGGGTGCAAGGGGCCGCGCGGTCGGTGCGGGAGTGTAAACGTTCGCCACCGCAAGCGTCGGAATTCATCACAGCTTGAGTGGCCGTGAGACCCGGATGGACGGGGCTACGTAGGACTGAGTGGCAGCAACACACGGGTGCTGACGCGACGCACCGCAGTCGCCCGTGTGCCCCGTTCCTGTGCGTCCCTGGAGGTCAGTGAATTGAGCCACCGACATGTGAACAAGCGGACCGGCGTCGTCGTCGGCGCCGCGGCGGCCGCCATCGCGGCCGCAGCGATCCTGCTCCCCAACGCCAACGCGAGCACGGACCAGCCGGCGGCCCCGAAGACGCTCAGCGCCCACTCGGCCACGCAGCTGGCGGCGTCCCTGAAGGCGGACCTGGGGGACAAGGGCGCCGGCTGGTACCTGGACAGCGCGAACGGCCACCTGGTCATGAACGTGCTGTCGGAGGACGACGCCAAGAGCGTCACGGCCAAGGGCGCCGTCGCCAAGGTCGTGCACAACAGCATGACCGCGCTGAAGGCCGGTGCGGCGACCCTGCGCAACTCCGCCTCGGTGCCCGGTACGGCGTGGTCGATCGACCCGAAGACCAACAAGATCGTGGTGCTCGCCGACAGAACCGTTACCGGCGCAAAGATGGCCACGCTCAACAAGGCCACGAGTGGCATGGGCGCAGGCATGGTCACCGTCAAGCGGTCTCAGGGCGAGTTCAAGCGGTACGACGGCGGGGACGCGGGGAGTGCGGCGGGCGGCGCGGCCGGCGGCGGCGGACAGGCGGCGGGCGGTGCCGGCGATGCCGGCGCGGCAGGCGGCGGTGACGCCGGCGCGGCGGGCGGCGGCGATGCGGGAGCCGCCGGCGGCGGTGCCGGCGCGGCAGGCGGCGGCGACGGCGGGCAGGCCGCGGGCGGTGCCGGCGATGCCGGTGGAGCCGGTGGAGCCGGTGGAGCCGGTGGCGGGCAGGCCGCGGGGCCGGTCGGTGGCAGCGCGATCTTCGGCGGCAACGCACGCTGCTCGCTGGGTTTCAATGTCACGGTCAAGGGCGCACCGGCGTTCCTGACGGCCGGTCACTGCGGCAACGACTCCAAGACCTGGACGGCCGACCAGGGCGGCAGCCAGCCGCTGGGCACGGTGGCCGACTCCAAGTTCCCCAAGACGGACTTCGCGCTGGTCACCTACGACGACAAGGGCGCCCAGCCGGAGAGCTCGGTCGACAAGGGGGACGGCACCACCCAGAAGATCACCAAGGCCGCGGAGGCCGCCGTCGGGATGAAGGTGCAGCGCTCTGGCAGCACCACCGGCCTGCACGACGGCACCGTCACCGGCCTCGATGCCACGGTGAACTACGGCAACGGCGACATCGTCAACGGCCTCATACAGACGGATGTCTGCGCGGAGCCCGGCGACAGCGGCGGCTCGATGTTCTCCGGCGACTCGGCGGTCGGCCTGACCTCCGGCGGCAGCGGCGACTGCACCGCGGGCGGTGAGACCTTCTTCCAGCCGGTCACCGACGCGCTCAAGGCCACGGGCGCGGAGATCGGCGCCGGGGGCGGCGGTGCGGGCGGCGGTGGAGCCGCAGCAGGCGGCGGTGACGCGGCAGCAGGCGGCGGTGGAGCCGCAGCGGGTGGCGGCGACGCGGCCGCGGGCGGCGGTGACGCAGCGGGTGGCGGCGCCGCAGCAGGCGGCAGTGACGCGGCAGCTGGCGGCGCCGGAGCGGGCGACGCCGGTGCCGGAAGCGCCGGAGCCGGGGACGCCGGAAGCGCGGGCGCGGGAGACGCCGGTGCCGGTGCCCAGGACCCCGGTACGGGTGCCCAGGACCCGGGAGCCGGCGGCAGCGGTGACGGGCTGAACTGACCCCCGCCCTTTGCCCCCTTGATCCCCTGATCCCCGGGATCCCTCTGTGCCCTCGGCCCCGTCCTCCCCTGCAACTGCGCAGGAGGGCGGGGCCGTTGCGTACGGAAGCCCCGGACCGGAACAGACCTCGTACCGGAACAAGCCTCGAGCCGGAACAAGCCTCAGTAGTACCGGAACAGGCCTCAGTAGTAGGAGACGACGGTGAAGAGGCCGCCGTCGGGGTCACGGATGACGGCCTGTTGGCCCTTGCCGTCCTCGGTCGGCGTCACCGGGGTGACGGTTCCGCCGGCGGCCACCGCGGCGGCCGTCACCTTCTCGATCTCGCGGACCGGGAAATGGACGTGCCAGCGGGGGCGCACCCGCGGGTCCGGGGCGGACTCCACAGCACCGCCCCGCAGGGTGGCGACGGTGTGCCGGCCGTCCCGTACGAGGACCTGGTCGTGTTCGTAGGTCACATCGCAGCCGCCCGGCTCGCCGGAGGCCCAGCCGAAGACCTCCGCATAGAAGATGGCGGCCGCGAAACCGTCCCGGGTGCGCAGTTCGAGCAAGGCGGGTGCGGCGCCCCGTCCGACCGACCACGCCAGGGTCTGGCCCTCCCAGAAGCCGAAGGTGGCGCCGTCGGGGTCGGCGGCGAGGGCGGCGCGGCCGGGGCCGAGCTTGAGCGGACCGACGGCGACGGTCCCCCCGCGCTCGCGGATCCGGTCCGCGGCCTCGTCGGCGTTCTCCACCGCGAAGTAGGAGGTCCAGGCCACAGCGACCTGAAAGCTCTGGGCGAGGGCACCGATGCCGGCGACCGGCTGTCCGTGGGAAACCGCGACGGAGAACTCCTCGCCGAGGCTGGCCGGGCGGAACCGCCAGCCCAGGACGGCGGAGTAGAAATCCTGGGCGGATTCCAGATCGCGCGCCATCAGACTGACCCAGCACGGAGCGCCACATACCGGAGTGGCCGGGCCATGGGCCGACATGACATCTGCCTCCTGTTGCTCAGCGCCCCTTCCCACTCTGCCAGCGACGGGGCAGGGCCGCACCAAGGGCGCGTCCCCCGGCGGCAGCGCAGTTGTGCCGCCCTTGATCAGGCTCGATGCTGTAGTTACTGAACCGGGCTGGGTTGATGCCATGAACGCATGGAACGCGGCGGAGAGCGCCGATTTCCGTGGTCCCCTCGACGTCACCAGGGCGGCCACAGCGGTTCTGGACGCCCAGGACCGCATCATCGGGTGGAGCCCGGCGGCCCAGCGGCTCCTCGGGTACGCACCGGAGGAGATCATCGGGCGCCCCGTGGAGACCCTGCTGCCGGCCGGTTCGGCACCGGCCTCCCCCGCGTCCGAGTCCTCACCGAGCGGCAGCCAGGCGCACACGCTGCGGCACCGTGACGGCCGGATGCTGCGGATGGCCGTCACGAGCTGCCCGCTCGCCGACGTACGCGAGGTCGCCGAGGTGTCCGAGCTGCCCGAGACCGCCGGTGCGCGGCCGGCCCGTGTCCTGGTGGCGGCCGAGCTGGACGAGCACCGGATGTGGGAGTCCCGCCAGGCCATGCTGCACGGTCTGGCCACCCAGTCCCCGGTGGGCCTGGGCATCTACGACACCGAACTGCGGCTGATCTGGGCGAACGGCGCGTACACCCGGGAGATCGGACTGCCGGTCGAGGAGTTTCTGGGTGCCCGGGCCGATGAGCTGTACCCGGACGGCCAGTTCGTGACCGAGGGGTACCCGCGCACCCTCGAAGCGGTGATGCGTCAGGTCCTCGCCACCGACGAACCGGTCCTCGATCTGCACTTCGTCGGCCAGCAGCCCTCCGACCCGGGTTCCGATCACGTCTGGTCCTGCTCCTACTACCGGCTGCAGGACGCCCAGGGCCGGGTGCTCGGGGTGTGCGAGGACGCCTTCGACATCAGCGGCCGCTACCAAGCGCAGCGCCGGCTGAACCTGCTGGTGGAGGCCGGCGCCCGGATCGGCACCACGCTCGACATGACCGTCACCGCGCGGGAGATCACCAAGGTGGCGGTGCCGGCTTTCGCCTCCATGGTGATCGTCGACCTGATGCGGTCCGTGCTGCACGGCGGGGAGCCGGAAACCGTCGACGGCACCCTGCCGGCCCTGGTGCGGGTGGCCACCCGCAGCGCCGACCACACCCCGGACGGTCCGGTGCAGGGCCCGCACCGCGTCGAGTACCCGCCCGGCTCGCTCCAGTACCGCAGCCTGTCCTCCGGCGGCACGGTGCGCGAGGAGGGCACCATGGTCGTGCCCCTGCGGACCGGCGGCGCCCTGATGGGGCTGGTCACCTTCCTCCGCGCCGCCCCGGCGGTCTTCGACAAGGAGGAGACCGAGCTCGCCGACGAGCTGGTCATCCGGACGGCGGTCTGCCTGGACAACGCCCGCCGGTTCACCCGCGAGCACACCGCCGCGCTGACCCTGCAGCGCAATCTGCTGCCGCAGCATCTGCCGGCCCAGTCCGCCGTCGATCTGGCCTACCGCTACCTGCCGAGCGACGAGCGGGCCGGTGTCGGCGGCGACTGGTTCGATGTCATCGGTCTGTCGGGCACCCGGGTCGGCCTGGTCGTCGGGGACGTGGTCGGCCACGGCCTCCAGGCGGCGGCGACCATGGGACGGCTGCGGACGACCGTACGGGCCCTCGCCCGGCTGGACCTCTCCCCCGACGAGTTGCTGAGCCGGCTGGACGACCTGGTGGGACAGACCGCGGAGGAGCAGCCCGCAATAGCCGGCACGGACGCCGGCCCGGACGATGTGGCCACCGGAGTGACCTGCCTCTACGCCGTCTACGACCCGGTGTCACGGCGGTGCACCATGGCGCGGGCCGGGCATCTGCCGCCGGCCGTCGTCGATGCGGAGGGCGGCCTGTACTTCCCGGATCTGCCGGCCGGCCCGCCACTGGGCCTCGGGGGCCTGCCGTTCGAATCCCTGGACATCGAGCTGCCGGTCGGCAGTCTGCTCGCGCTGTTCACCAACGGGCTGGTCGAGGGCCGTGACCGGGACATCGACGAGGGGCTGGCCATCCTGGGCCGGGTGCTGAGCGATCACCGCAGGCCGCTGGACGAGCTGTGTATCCACACGCTGGCGGAGCTGCTGCCGGACGGTCCTGCCGTCGATGACTCGGCCCTGCTGCTGGTGCGCACCCGTGAGCTGGACGCCCGGCAGGTGGCGGCCTGGGAGCTGCCCGCCGAGCCGGCCGCGGTGGGCAAGGCCCGTGAGCGGGCCACCGGACAGCTGCGGGAGTGGGGCCTGGAGGAACTGTCCTACACGACGGAACTTGTGGTCAGCGAGCTGGTCACCAACGCCGTACGGCATGCGTCGGGGCCCCTGCACCTGCGGCTGCTGCGCGACCGGACCCTGCTGACCGAGGTGTCGGACACCGGCCACACCTCACCCCACCTGCGGCACAGCGCCAGCGACGACGAGGGCGGGCGGGGGCTTTTCATCGTCGCGCAGCTGGTGCAGCGCTGGGGCACGCGCTACACGCCGTACGGCAAGACGATCTGGACGGAACAGGCGTTTCCGCCGCACTACCCCGGGGCCCCGCGCCCGGCCGGCCGGCCGGACTGAGGAGGTCCGGCACGAATCGGCCCGCCCCATGGCGTGCGGCTGTTCCGAGGCGGTCCCATCATGGAATCAAGCGAGGTCCCGGCGACTCGGCGGGCGCGGACAGAGGAGGACCTGTGACGACCAATGGCAGCGACAAGTCGGCCGAGCGTCAGCCGTTCGAGCTGTACACCGGTAGCGAGCGGCCCTACGACCCGGAGGACCTGGTGAAGGCGTCCGGGCGCGAACCCACCCCGTCGAGCCTGGAATGGGCCAGGCGCCTGATGGCCGAGGAGGGACCCGGCGCCATCGAGCGGTATCTGCCGTGACGGCTGAGGGCTGACGGCCGGCGGCTCTTGGCTGGCGGCTCTTGGCTGACGGCTGACCGAGCGGGCCGGGCAGGGAGGCGGGCCTGTCCCGCGGCACCGTGTGCACCGTCGCACGGCCGGGGACGGCGGCCCGTCCGTCATGCGCATGAGCCACCACCGCCTGCCGCTGTCGCCGTAACGAGCCCACCGCCGTGGGAGGTTGCGCGTCGATACGAGCGGTGCCATGGCCCGCCCGCCGCCTTCTGCCACCACTCCGCACGTTCCGGTAAATCGCTTGCGGCGGCCCCCGGTGCTCGGGAATCCTTTCGACCGCGGCCGCCTCGCCTCGCTTCGTCGGCATGCTCCGTTGGAGTGCTCAGGAGGCTTCCTCTCCGCGCCTCTCCGCTCCCGGGACGTATCGCGCACAGACGCCTTGCGGCCCTTGCGCCCGGCTCGTTCCGGCCCTTGGGCCCGGCAGCCGGCCGCATCGCTGTGACACCGCTCCGCCCCTGCCGGCCCGCTCACCCGCCGAGTCCTCGCGGCTCGCCGCGGAAAGGAATCCACCGTGACCACCGAACGTGTCTCGCCGCCCGTACGCGCCAACGAGCGGGAGACCCTGCGGTCCTTCCTCGACTTCCACCGCGCCACGCTCGCCATGAAGACCGACGGCCTCTCCGACGAGGACCTCAGGCGCCGGTCGAGCCCGCCGTCCACGCTCTCCCTGCTCGGCCTGGTGCGGCACATGGCAGAAGTGGAGCGCACCTGGTTCCGCCGGGTGATCGCCGGCGAGGACATTCCGCTCGTCTGGTCGGCCGAGGGCGACTTCCAGGTGGCGTACGACGCGGCCACGGCCACCCGCGAGGAGGCCTTCGACGCCTGGCAGACCGAGGTGGCACACGCCCGCCGCATCGAGCGGGAGGCGGCATCGCTCGATGTCACGGGCTACCAGCCCCGTTGGGGTGAACACGTCTCCCTGCGCCTGGTGATGCTGCACCTGATCCATGAATACGCCCGCCACAACGGCCATGCGGACTTCCTCCGCGAGGCCATCGACGGCACGGTCGGCCCGTGAGGGAGCCCGCCGCCACCGGTGCCCGGCAGCGGCGCCCGGGCGGGCCGGCCGGCCCGGCGAGAGCACGGACGGCCGGCCGGGCCGCGACGGGCAGGCCATGGTTCAGGGCTCTGGTCGCCGTCCCTAGATCAGGTCCATCGCGGCAACCTCGTCGGGACGGCCGTAGCTGACGGGCCCCTGGAAGCGCCGTCGGGCGGTGGCGAACCACCAGACGGTGGCGATGACCAGTACCACTGCCAGCGCGAGGGGCGCGTAGTTGAACGAGGCGGGGGTGATCGGGGACGCCTGGGGCAGCATGAACAGCACATTGCTGATCAGGATCCAGGCCACCGCGACCGCCGCGACGGGCTTGCCGTAGCGGCCGAGGTTCCACGGTCCGGCCTGGAAGTCGTCGAGCCGCAGCCGCAGGAAGATGGGGACGGCATAGGCGAGGAACAGGCCGACGACGTTGACGCTCACCACGGCGGTGAAGGCGGTGTGCGACCACCAGCCGGGCAGCACCAGCACCAGCGGACAGGCCGCGGCGAGCCAGACGGCCTTGACGGGCGTACGGGTGCGCGCGGACACCGAATGCCACCAACGGGAGCCGGGCATCGCCCCGTCCCGGGAGAAGGCAAAGATCTGCCGGGTATTGCTGGTCATGTTGGCGAGACCGCAGAAGAGCATGGCGCCGATAACGATCAGCAGCAGGAACTGGGCGGCGCTTTGGCCGAGTGCGTCCACGAGAATCTGTACCGGCGGCGCCTCGGCACTCGCGGCATGCCCGTAGTCACGGATCGCGTACACCAGGGCGAGCATGAGGATCAGTCCGGTGATCGCGGAGCAACTGATCGATCGCATGATGCCCCGGGGGGCATTGACGGTGGCCTTCACCGTTTCTTCAGACATGTGGAAACTGCCGTCGAACCCGGTGAAGGTCCAACTGGTGACGAGCAGACCCAGCATTCCGCCGTACAACGCATGGGTGAAGCCGGTGTTGTTGACGAAGTGCAGTGCGAACGACGGCGGTTGGTGATGGTCGGGGATCAGCGCCAGCGCACCGACGATCACCACCATGCCGATCAGCAGCCACCACACGGAAATACGGTTCACCACGGCAACCAGCCGCACCGTATAGGTGTTGGCCAGTGCCTGGACGAGAAGGATGGCCGCGGTGATACCGACGGTCTGCTGGGGTGTCGGCTCATAGGACGGCCACTGCATGGAGACGAACGCCTGGATGAAGGTGGCGGCGGCGAAGTTGGTGGCGGCGGTGCCGCCGACCTGGCCCACGAAGTTCAGCCAGCCCGTGTACCAGGACCAGGCGCCCTGGTGCCGCTTGGCCAGCTTGCCGGCCGAGAAGTAGAGCGCGCCGCTGGTCGGGTAGGCGGAGGCGATCTCCCCCATCGCGGCGCCGACGAACAGCACCATGACCGAGACGGCGACCCAGCCGAAGATCAGCACCCGCGGGCCGCCGGCGTTCATGCCGAAGCCGAAGGAGGAGAAGATCCCGGAGATGATGTTGATGATGGTGAAGGAAATGGCGAAATTGTCGAATGCGCGGAATCGGCGAGTGAGTTTCCGCGGGTAGCCCATGGCATGGAGCGTGGCGTCATCGTCGAGGGTGGCAGGGTCTGCCGGGTGGGGGGTTTTCGAGCGAGCTGGGGACGTACGCTCGGACACAACCGCAACCTTTCGGGGGGGAATCGGAGAAGAATGGAACGGGTCGAACTGATCGAACAGTTGGAGCGGAAGGGGCGGGCCTTTCTCGGTGCCGTTTCCGGTGCGGCCCGCGCCTTCTCAAGAATCAGCCGCCATGGGGTACGGGGAGTCCGCAGGAGCGCCTTGCCCTGGTCAATTGCTCTTCGGGATCACCGAATACGCTCCAGGGCATGCGCGAGGCATACGGCCCCATGGCCGTAAAGACTTCCCGTGCCTCGAATTCGCGTTTCGCCATGAACAGCGCGTGGGCCAGATACGCCAGATCCAGCACCGGCGTGAAGCGGTAACCGGCCATTTGCGGGAACCAGTTCCGGTAGACACCCATGGCCGCCGAGATCCACTGGGGCTGCTCCCAGGTGTGGTCCGCGAGCAGTTCGGAGGGGTTGTAGTCCTCGACCAGCGCCACCAGCGGCAGCAGCCGCAGCGGCGAGGCGGCGGGGGCGCGCTGGCTCAGGAACGCGGCAACGTCCCAGCTCGCGCTGGACGAACCGCCGTAGCGGGTGAAGAAGAACGACAGGAAGCGGTGGTGCGCCTCGCGGTGCCAGGGGTCGAGCCGGAGGATGTGGGCGAAGAGGTACCAGGGCCCCGCCGGAGCGGTCAGCAGGCCCTGCGGTGCCGGGTCCTGCGGACGGTCGAGGCGCGTCAGCGCCAGTTGCGCCACCCAGGGCGTGGGATCCTCGGGAAGCAGCTTCGCGGCCCGCTCGCACGCCGACCGCGCTATCCGGGCCAGGGCGCCCTGCCGCCGGTCACCGGCGTCGGCCATCCGCAGCGCACGGAGCATGGCCACCCGGGCCCAGAGCAGCGCCGCCTCCGGTCCCGGTTCCTCGGCGAGCCAGCGCTCGGCCAGATCCGAGTCGGCCGCCACGGACGCCAGCACCAGGGACCGGTGGGCACGTACCTCGAAATCCTCCCGGGCTTCCCGCAGAACTTCGTGTGCGCTCAAGTACCGTCCGGTCCGCACGTCCATACACGCGCGCGCCAGCGCCCGGTCATTGGCAGCCGGACTCCACACGTACTGTCCCTCGAAAGAGCCGGCCGCCATGGTCCCCTCCCGGTCACGAAGGCGTCATCCCCCACACCGCATTCCGGCTGCGCCGAATTCAGCCGGACCCTGCCACCGGTCAAGTGACAGCGAGCCACACCCTACTCACCCCCAACTCCCAGCGAAAACAAGTCGTCTGGAATATCTGGTTCCGCACCTTTTCGTCTCGATGAAATTGAAAAGGAAACAACTTCTCGGCCAACCTTCCGAACCCCCTTGCTTTGCACCCCTGTTCATCACCGTGCACTTATTTGGCATATTCACATGCCCACAGCACCTTCACAACCGGACATCGCCGCCGACTACCCCTCCGTATCCGCCACTTCCCCGGATGTCGAGCGCGCCCCCGGCTCCCGGCCGGCTCAAGGAGGATTTCCGGCCATGCCGGTCGGGGTGGCGCGGGGGCCGGGACCGACGGACGTGCGCCCGCCCCGGCGAGCGCACCCCTCACCCCTGGGCGCGAGACCCCCTCCGCACCACCCGCACCGTCGGCGCGAAGACCGCCACCGGGCCCGTACAACGCCACGAGCGCCCCGAATCATCACCATTCAATGAATTCCTGACGCGCTTGCGCGGCGGAACCGTGGGCACCCGGAAGCCATGGGCCGGCGCGCCGCCCGGGTGGACACCGCCCCAACACGAAGTCGGCTCAAGAGCAACCGAATTAGCGGACGCTACTTTCCGGAAGCACGCGATTACATGTAGCGTTCGACTGGACCGGAGGCCGTGACTTCACACCACGTCACGGCTGGGTACGGGCATGGGCGCGAGCGTTCCTCCGGTACGAGCGGAACGATCGTCCCCGATGGGCGCACCTGCACCACAAGTGTCTGGCCGCCGCCCCGCACGACCACCGGACCGCCTCGCGATCGCTGCGTAGCACCTCAGCATCCCTGAACGTCGAGCACCGCCATGTCTGTCCGTACACGCCTGCTTTGCAAGAGGAATGGGCCCAGATCATGTTTATGAACTCCTCGACGACCCCGCTTGCGTTGCGTCCGGACGCCGACGTCGTCCGGCCGCTCACAGCCGGGCCCGGCGAAGAGCCACCCCTGGCGGTCGACCGGCTACCCGACGGAAAGTGGCAATTGACCCTGCACGACCTGGAACCCGTATCGGTGCACCGGCTGCCGTCCGACGAGGTCCACATCATTCTTGCGCCGCCGGGCGAGGAACCGTCCCACCCCGGGGAGCCGCCGGCCGGCCGGACCCGGCCCGACCCGGTCCACATCGACACCGCGGCCCGGACGGTCTTCATCAGAGGGCGCCAACTCGACCTGCCACGACTGGAGTTCGATCTGCTCGCCCATCTTGTGCTGCACCCCCGGCGGGCCTTCACCCGGGAACAGCTGATGGACGCCGTCTGGCCCAACTGCCACTCCAGCACCCGCACCGTCGACGTCCACATCGCCCGTCTGCGCCGGCGCCTGGGGCCCGGCCTGCGCGACGCCATCAGCACGGTCTTCGGCATCGGCTACAAGTACCTGCCGGCCGCCCAGGCCGACGACTGCGGCTGACGCGCGCCGCCGCAACGGCCGCACCCGCCACCGGTCCTCCGTGGAGGCAGGCAGCGGGCCGGTGACCGATGAATACCGGCCATCGGCCCGGCTGGGAGGCCCGGAGTGGGCGAGCCCAGCCGGAGGCCCCGCCTGCCCGCCGTTCCCTTGGCACTCACGCGGCGCTCACGGCACGGGCCGGGGCCGGTCGCCTCAGGCCCCGTCAGGTGAGGTGTTCAGGTGTGCCAGGGCTCCGGCCGCGGGTTCCTTGCGTACGAAGGCCCGGCGCAGGGCGTGATACGGCGCGTCCGGGTCGAAGAAGGTGCGGTGCATACGGGCCAGTTCGTCCTCCCGGTAGGCGGTGAGGGGCCGCTCGGCCTCGTCGCGTTCCCGGGACGCCTTCTTCGTGGCGATCCGGGCCTGGGTCGCGGGCGCCGATGCCAGCCGGACGGCGAGGCGGGCGGTCTGTGCGGCGAAGTCCTGCGCGGTGCAGTCGATGATCCGGTCGACCAGGCCGAGCCGCGCACCGGCCGCCGCGGTCATCGGCAGGGCGCGGGCCATCAGCTGCCCGGCCACCTCGGGGCCCGCCCGGCCGGGCAGCGTATAGGTCCAGTACTCCGAACCGTAGAGCCCCATCAGCCGGTAGTGCGGGTTGAGCACCACGGCCGAGCGGCACCACACCTCGTCGGCGGCAAGGGCCAGCATCGCCCCACCCGCCGCGGCATTGCCGCCGAGCGCGGCGACCACCAGCCGGTCGGTGGTGGTCAGGACGGCATGCACCAGGTCGTCCATGGCATTGATATTGGCCCAGGACTCCTCGGCGGGGTCGGCGGCGGCCTCGATGACATGGAGATGGATGCCGTTGGAGAAGAAGTCCCGGCGGCCGCCGAGGACCAGGACGGAGGTCGGCCGGGCGCAGGCGTGGCGGTAGGCGGCGAGCAGGCGCCGGCAGTGGTCGGTGCTCATCGCACCGCCGGGGAAGGAGAATTCCAGGAAGCCGGCCGGCCCGTCCTCGCGGTAGCGGATGTCGCTCCAGGTACGGGGGCCGTCGCCGGGGTCGAGCGGGGCCGGGATCTCCGGGAGCCGCGGGAGGCGGTCACCCAGCGCCAGTGTGGCGGGCAGCTTGGGGGTGCCGGGCTCCCCCGGCGCGCGGGGCGCCCGCAGTTCCGGGATCCATACCGCGCCGTCGGCCGTCGCCCGGCAGATCGCGCCGCCTCGGGTGGCGAGCAGTTCCCCGGGCCGGCCCGTCAGGGTGTCCTCGGGGTGGCCGCCATGCAAATGCCATGTCTCCCCGAGGAGTTCATCGCGTACCCCGGGCTGTGAATCGGCGGCACGCAACGTGCGTACGACGGTGTCGGTGGGGTCGGACCGCCAGTCGATCCGGCGCAGCTCCTGGCGGAAGGGCGGACAAAGGCGGCCGGGGCGCGCGGCCTCGGGCAGGGCGGCCTGCGGCTGCGGCCGGTGGGTGCCGGAGGCCACGCGGGCCACGGCCGTCAGGACCGCCTCGACCGCGCCGTCGGCGATCTCGCCCCGGTACAGGTCGCTCTTGCCCACCGCGGGTACGGGGAAGCCGGCCGCGGCCCAGATGTCGCCGGCGTCCATCTCGTCATTGGCCTGCAGGACCGTGACGCCCCATCGGTCGGCACCCAGGTGCACCGCCCAGTCCACCGACGACGGGCCGCGGTCGCCGACGGGCCCGGGGTGCACGATCAGGCAGGTGTACGCCGACCACACCTCGCGGGGCACGGCCGTCTTGAGCATCGGTGCCACGATCAGGTCGGGGGCGTGCCGGCGTACGGCCTCGAGGAGCGGCGTCTCACGCGTCACCAGCTCCACGCCCACGTGGTGCCCCCGCTCGCCGAGTTCCGCGTAGACGCGCTGCGTCAGGCTGTTGAACGCGCCGGCGATGAGCAGAATGCGCACAGCGGACTCCCCTGGGGCTGGAACCGGTCAGCGGGTGATTGTCGTGATCGTTCCCCACGGGCGGCTGTCCGGCGACGGAGCCGCGCCAGGGTCACCCGATCGACGGCCGCCGGGCGGCCCAATGTCCGCCGGGGACGTTGCCTGACGATCGTTGCCTGACGGCACGTCAGTTAGTTCCGTCCGAAGATCATCTGGACGGAATCCCGCCAAAGTTGGCGCACTCCATATGCTTCCGCAGACCGCGACATTGCCATTAATTGACATTCACTTGGTCATACTTTTACCTTCGGTGTGGGGCATCAGCGCAGGTCAGCGCCGTATGCCCGGTTCGTCTTCCGTACTCTCACCGGAGGTTCCCATGGAGCAGCTCATCAAGAAGATGGCCCAGGACCAGGTCTGGCAGAGCTGGCTGGCTGCCAACTCCGCACAGCAGGCGGCGAAGAACGGCTGCATCAGTGCGGCACCGAAGGCGGGCTGCATCAGCGCCGCGCCCAAGGCCGGCTGCATCTCCTGACCCTCGCGCCTCAGGCGTCCGGAGCGGACCGGCGATCACCGGAGGGCGGACCACCCCCGCCCTCCGGCCACCGGCCCGCTCCGGGCACCACCCCTCTGCATTCCCGTGTGGGCACCGCACCCCGACCAAGGACGAGGAAGCCATGGATGGTCAGCCGACCGCCGAGGTCATCGAGCAGATCCGCGACATACCGATCTACCGGGCGTCGCTGGCGAAAGGCCACTTCCCCCTGCTCGACAAGCCGGAGATCGCGCGCGGCTTCCCCGACAACTGGATGACCCCCCGGCTTTCCGCGGCCCTGGAGTCCGGAGAGGCGGAGTTCGTTCTCTCCACCGGCACCCACCACGCCCGGATGCAGATCATCCGGCCCCCGTATTTCCTACTGCACTCCTACTACCGGCTGTGGAGCGAACACCCCGATATCGCCGGCACCTGGGAAGCGGGCTGCCGACGGGTCTCCCTGACCACGGTGCTGGCCACGGAACACGTGGCACGGGTCAATGCCGCACGGCGCGGTACGCCGCCGGATCCGGTGCCCGCCCTCGCCGACCGGCAGCTCGATGCGCGTACCTGCTACCTCAATCTGCGGCTCGATCCGGCGCTGTGGGAGCGCGACGAGGTGGTGCGGATGCTCCAGGAGATCAAGGCCGCCGCGCAGGCGCACCCGCGCGGCTGGTACCACCTGGACTGCTCCGGATACCACCTGGCGCATCTGCTGCGGAAGGTCGCCGAATGGGGGCTGTGGGACGACTTCCCGCCGCCCGCCAGCATCATCCACGCCTACGAGTACACCCCGGTGAACGTCCGGCGTTTTCTGCACCAGCACTTCACCTGCCCGGTCATCGACCTGTTCGGCAGCACCGAGCTCGGCTACCTCTACTTCAGCGACCGCCGCGGCACCTACCGGCCGCATCTCGACAAGATGAGCGTCGAACTTCATCCGGTCGCCGACGGCAGCACGATCCACCAGCTCATCGTCACCAGTGTGCGCAACCCGTTCATGCCGCTGGTGCGGTACCGCTCGGGCGACTGTGTGCGCACCGTGGACGGAACGCCGGACCCGGAAAAGATCACCCAATTCTGCGGCCGTGAAAAGGAATTGCTCGACACTTCGCACGGTCCCGTCGCGCAGGGCGACCTCGACCGGTGTATCGGCGAGGCGTCCCCGCAGGTCTTCGTCTACCAGTTGCAGCTGACCGGCGAGGCGACGGCGAGGCTGGTGTACACGACGTTCGACGGCACGCCCGTCGAGCCCGACGGGGTCGCCGCGCTGGAGGAAGCCCTCGGTGAACTGACCGGGCGGCGCTGCCGGCTCGACCACCGCCCGCACCTCCCCATCGGGAAGTCGGGAAAGTACGCCTGGCTCACGACCGGCGCCTGACTCGCCCGGACGACTTCCTCACCCGGACAGGAGAAGCATGACCACCCCGCCGCGGATATCCCCCGACGCTCTCACGGACTTGCTCGGCAAGGCGCTCCACACCGAAGTGGTGACGCATTTCGACGGCAAGAGCGCCGCGCCGCGAGAGTTCGTGGAGCGCCAGGTCACCGAGTGCCTGCGCTATCTCTATCTCGTCTCCCGGCACCACGACCGGCTCGGCGGTCTGTTCCTGCCCGTCGAGCAGGACATCGACGAGATCTGGCACTACCTCATCCTGCAGACCCGCGAATACCGTGCGCTGTGCGAGGAACGGCTGCCGGGGCGCTTCTTCATCGAACACCGCAGCATCGCCTACGAGGACTACCAGCAGGAGCCGGGCCGCGAGCAGGCACTCGAAGAGGCGCTGCGCTGGATTCCGCTGTACTGCCGGGAATTCGGGCCGTTCGACGAGGGGGCACTGCCGCACTGGACCATCGTGCGCTTCCTCCATGAGCAGATGGGGGTGTCACTCGCGGACATCGCGGCGCTGGAACCGGCGGAGTCGGCGACGGCGTAAAGCCTGTCTTCACCGGTCCTTGAAGCCCGTCTCGTCCAGTCCCCGTCCGGCGCGAACCGAAAGGAATCATGAGGGCTCGCCACGCTGACCCTGCCGAGGGCGAAGTACCGGAACAGCGGCGGATTCTGGCTGTCCTGGTCCTCTCCCAGATCCTCAGCGGCGCAGGTCTCGCCGCGGGGATCACCGTCGGCGCGCTGCTCGCCGAAGAGATGCTCGGCTCGACCGGCCTGGCGGGCGTGCCCAGTGCGCTGTTCACCGCCGGAGCCGCGCTCGGCGCCGTCGGCATCGGCCAGGTCTGCCGGCGCCGCGGCCGGCGCCCCGGTCTTGCGCTCGGCTACGCCGTCGGGGCGCTGGGCAGCCTCGGAGTCGTGGTGGCGGCCGCCCTCGGTCAGGCGCTGCTGTTGTTCGCGTCCCTGTTCGTCTACGGAGCGGGCACCGCGACAAATCTGATGGCACGGTACGCGGGTGCGGATCTGGCCTCGTCCGCACGGCGCGGACGGGCCGTGAGCACCGTGCTCTTCGCCACCACGCTCGGTGCGGTGATCGGCCCCAACCTGGTGACGCTGACGGGCCGGGTCGCACACTCCTGGGGCATCCCCCGGCTCGCCGGGCCGTTCCTGCTGGCCGTCGCCGCGTTCGGGGCGGCCGCGGTGGTCCTGGCCGTTCTGCTGCGGCCCGATCCGCTGCGGCTGGCCGAAAAGCTGGCCGCGGCGCAGGCCGGGACGGCAGCCGAGGGACCCGGGGACGAGGGCGGCGGCGGACCGGATGCGCGGCCGGAGGCCCGGCCGGACCGGCGCGGGGTGGTCACCGGCACCGGGATCATGGTCCTCACCCAGCTGGTGATGATCGCCGTGATGACGATGACGCCGGTACACATGCAGGCACACGGTCATGGCACCCAGGCGGCCGGCTGGGTCATCGCCCTTCATGTCGGAGCGATGTTTCTGCCCTCGCCGCTCACCGGCCTGCTGGTCGACCGGGTCGGCCGGCGGTGGATCGCCGGTGCGTCCGGTCCGGTCCTGCTCGCCGCCGGGGTGGTGGCCGCCGCGGCACCGGACTCCGTGCCCGCGCTCGCCGCGGCACTGGTGCTGCTCGGCCTCGGCTGGAACTTCGGGCTGGTCAGCGGCACCGCGCTGGTCACCGACGCGCTGCCGCCCGCCCGTCGTGCGTCGGCGCAGGGGCTGGTGGACGTCGGCATCGCCCTCGCGGGCGCCACCGGGGGGATGCTCTCGGGCCCGGTCGTCGTGCTGGCCGGCTACCCGACGCTGGCACTGGCCGGCGGCATCCTCGCGATGGCACTCATTCCCGTCCTCGCCTGGGCGGCCCGCCGGCCGCCGCACCCCGTCACCGCGCCCGCGGCTCCCCTCACGGAAACGGAACAGACATGAACATCTCTTCGCTGTACGGATGTTCCCGGCTGTTCTACGGGGGATTCTGGAAACTTGGCGTCATTTCTCGTTATCACGCCCGAAACCTGGATGCTGCACTGTGAAGGCAGAGTGGAACCGTGCGGACGAACCACGGGGGGCGACGATGCGGAAGGACGCCTGCGTAGCGGGCATACCCGTGCTGCGCCTGTGCCGTATGTCGCTGACCGCACTGCTGGTGGTCGCGGCCTTCCTGCTGGGTGGTGGCGCGGCCGCGCCCGGTGCGGCGAAGACCGCATTCTCCGCCTCGTCCGCCGCGAAGTCCGCGAGCACGTCGGCCGTCAAGCCCGGCTATGAGAGCGAAGAGGAAAAGGCGAAGCGCGAGGCCGAGCGCGGCCAGCCCCGGCGCACCGCCCGGACCTCCGTCGGCGTTCCCCAGCACACCGGCCGCCCGCTGCCGCCGTTCAGCGCGGGCGCCCTCACTCCCGTCGCCACGACAGCCTCCGGTGACCCGGCGGCCGGCAGCTCCACCAAGGCCGCGTCCAGACGGGCCGGGCTGACCGTCCTGCACTGCGTCTTCCGCTGCTGAGAGCGGCGTGGTGGCCTGCCCCACCCCCGCACCATGCACCTTTCCGCCACCACCCCACAGTGGCACCACTCATCAGCAGGAGACCTCCTCGTGGAGACCTTCATTCAGCATGCCCGGGGCCTGACGGCCCGTATCGCCGACCGGCGGGAGGAACAGGAGACCTACGGCCGGCTCGCGGCCGGACAGTCCCCCCTCGCCCTGTTCATCACCTGCTCCGACTCGCGGGTCGTCCCCGCCCTGATCACCGGGGCGCGGCCCGGCGAACTCTTCGAACTGCGGACCGCCGGCAACGCCGTGCCCGTCTACCGCGAGGACATGGCGGCCTGCGCGGAAGCGGCCACCATCGAGTACGCGATGCGCGTCCTGGGCGTGGCCGACATCGTGGTGTGCGGTCATTCGCACTGCGGCGCGGTCGGCGCCAAGGCCCGCGGTGAGGACCTGACCGGCGCACCCGCCGTACGGGACTGGTTGGCGGAGCAGTTGTCCGACCACCTGCCCGACGACGCGGAACCGACCGTCGCCGCCGCGGTCCAGCACCACGTGCGCGAACAGCTCGACCGGCTGCGTGGCTACCCCTGTGTCCGGGAGCGGCTGGACGCCGGCGAGGTGACGCTGCACGGGTGGTTCTACGAAGTGCACACCGGCCTGGTGGCCGCGCATCACCCGGCCTCCGACCTGTTCCTCCCGCTGTGAAGGCGGGTGGGCACCTCATGAAGCGATTCACCTCCATCCGGGCGGACTTCACCGCCTCCCTCGTCGTCTTCCTCGTGGCCGTCCCGCTGTGTGTCGGGGTGGCCGTCGCCTCCGGGGTACCGGCCGAACTGGGGCTTGTCACCGGTGTGGTCGGCGGACTGCTCACCGGTCTGCTCCCGGGCAGCAGCCTCCAGGTCAGCGGCCCCGCCGCCGGTCTGACGGTGCTGGTCTTCGAGGCCGTCAAGGAGTACGGCATCGGGGCGCTCGGCGCGCTGGTACTGGCGGCCGGCGTACTGCAACTGACCATGGGCGCCCTGAAGTTGGGGCGCTGGTTCCGGGCGATCTCGGTCGCCGTGGTCCAGGGCATGCTGGCCGGCATCGGCCTGGTCCTGATCGCCGGACAGCTCTACGCCCTCGCGGACGCCAAGGCGCCGGGCAGCGGACTCGCCAACCTCGGCGGTATGCCGGGCCTGGTCACCGCCACCGTGGGGTCGGGGACGGCACTGGCCGCGCTCGCCATCGGCGCCGGGACCATCGCCGTCCTGGTGCTGTGGCCGCGCTGGCGGCGCGCCGCGCGGATCCTGCCCGCACCACTGGCCGCGGTGGCGCTCGCCACCACTGCCGTATGGGCGCTGGATATGCCCGTCGCACGCGTCGAGGTCAGCGGTCTGCTGGACGCGATCCAGCCGCCCGGCCTCGCCGACCTCGGCCGGCTCACCGATATCGCGGTGCTCGGCACGGTCCTCGCGTTCGCGCTGATCGCGTCCGCCGAGTCCCTGTTCAGCGCCGCCGCGGTCGACCGGCTGCACGACGGGCCGCGCACGGACTACGACAAGGAGCTGATGGCCCAGGGCGCGGGCAACACCGTCTGCGGTCTGCTCGGTGCCCTGCCGATGACCGCCGTCATCGTCCGCAGCGCGGCCAATGTCCAGGCGGGCGCGAAGACCAAGGCCTCGCGGGTGCTGCACGGCGTCTGGCTGCTGGTGTTCGCCGCGGCGTTCCCGGCCGCGCTGGGCGTGGTGCCGGTGGCCGCGCTGGCGGGCGTGCTGGTCCATGCGGGCTGCAAGCTCATCCCGCTGCGCGAGCTACGGCCGCTGTGGCGCGAACACCGCGGCGAGGCGGTGGTTCTCCTGGTCACGGCCCTCGCGATCGTGACGGTCAACATGTTCGAGGGCGTCCTGATCGGTCTGCTGCTGGCGATCGCGAAGACGGCGTGGGAGACCTCCCATGTGCACCTCGAGGTCGACACCCCCGAGGACGAGGACGAGCCGGTGCGGGTACGCGCCGTCGGCAACGCCACGTTCCTGCGGCTGCCCAAGATCCTCGATCAGCTCGACGCGCTGCCCGCCGAGCGGGGAGTGGAACTCGATCTGAGCGGGCTGCGCCATCTCGACCACGCCTGTGGTGCCGCGCTGACGAACTGGGCCGAGCAGCACCGTCGTACCCGGCGGGCCGTGGAGCTGGTGTCCTGACGACCCGCCGCCCGGCGGTACGGTCACCTCTCCGTACGGCCGGGCGGCGAGGCCGGGAAGATTCCCCTCGTTACGGTTGTTGACCGAAGGTCAGGCCGGTCGCGGTGGACCACGGCGGCCGGCACCACGCTTGTCGTCGTCGAGGGGACGGACGGTATGCCTCTTCAGGGTGAGTACGAGCCGAGCCCGGAGCAGTGGGTACGCGATCAGGTCGAGGAGTACGAAGGCTCCGGCGGTACGAAAGGCACCACGATCCGGGGGCTGCCCGTCGTGGTGCTGACCACCCGGGGCGCGAAGAGCGGAAAGATCCGCAAGAGCCCGCTGATGCGGGTGGAGCACGACGGGGCGTATGCGGTGGTGGCCTCCCTGGGCGGCGCACCGCGGCACCCGGTCTGGTACCACAACGTCGTGGCGGACCCGCGGGTGGAGCTGCAGGACGGCCCGGAGCGCCGGGACATGACGGCCCGTGAGGTCACCGGCGAGGAGAAGGCCCTGTGGTGGGGCCGCGCGGTCGAGGCGTACCCCGATTACGCCGACTACCAGAAGAAGACGGACCGGCAGATCCCGGTGTTCGTCCTGGAGCCGGCGGCCACGGCGCACTGAGACCGGGTCCCTCGTGACGCTCAGAGCGTCACGAGGGAGACCTCGGTGGCCTTGACGCTGGTCCACACGGACACGCCGTCCGCGAGGCCGAGTTCGAGGGCGGCCGACGGGGTGATTTCGGCCACCAGGTCGGGGGCCTCGTGCGAGGTGACGAGGATCCGCAGGCGGCTGCCCGCCGAGGTGATCTCCCGGACGGTGCCCGGCCAGACGTTGCGGGGGCTGCCCGTGGGCTTGTCGAGGTGTAGGGACACGGCTTCGGGGGCGATGATCGCCAGTGCCCGGGAGCCGTCGGGGAGCCGGTCGGCGGCGACGAGGCGGCCGCCGTCGGTGAGCGCAAGGCCGTCCTCGGTGGCGGTGCCCGGCCAGGCGTTGCGGCCGAGCATCCGGGCGACCCAGGGCGAGCGCGGGTGCCGGGTGACCTCGGCGGGCGGGGCGTCCTGGAGAGCGCGGCCGTCCTCCAGGACGAGGACACGGTCGGCGAGCGAGACCGCCTCGACGGGGTCATGGGTGACGATCAGGCAGACGCCGCCGAAGCCCGCGAGATGACGGCGCAGGGTGTGCCGGACGTGGGCGCGGGTGGTCTGGTCGAGCGCGGCGAGCGGTTCGTCGAGCAGCAGCAGACGGGGCCGGGCGGCCAACGCCCTGGCGAGGGCGACGCGTTGCGCCTGCCCGCCGGAGAGCTGGGCGGGCTTGCGGTGCGCGAGCGGCCCGACGCCGAGCCGGTCGAGCCAGAGCTGTGCCGTACGGCGGGCCTCGGCGCGCGGGATGCCATGGGCGCGCAGCCCGTAGGCGGTGTTGCTCAGGGCCGTCAGGTGCGGGAAGAGCGCACCGTCCTGCGGGACCCAGGCGACGCCGCGGCGGTGCGGGGGCAGCGTGGTGACATCGGTGCCGCCGAGGCGCAGCGTGGCGCGGGCACGCGGGGTGAGTCCGAGCAGGGCGCGCAACAGGGTGGTCTTTCCGGCGCCGTTGGGGCCGACGACGGCGAGGGTGGTGCCCGGTTCGGCGTCCAGGGTGAGCTGATTGAAGCCGGTGACCTCGGCGTGCAGCGGCCAGTTTTCCGGGGGCGCCGCCGGCGTCGTTGCGGGCTCCTCGACGGGCGGCACGGGCGGCGCCGCGAGGGCGGTGTCGTCGGTGGTGCGTACGGTACGGGCGGTGCGGGCGGTGGTGGCACCGGTCCACCGGCCGCGCAGCGCGACCAGCACGCCCATGGCGATGACGAGCAGCAGCAGCGAGACCGAGGTGGCGGCCTCCGGGGACCCCTGGAGCAGCAGGTAGACCTGGAGCGGCAGGGTCTGGGTGGTGCCGGGCAGATTGCCCGCGAAGGTGATCGTCGCGCCGAATTCACCGAGGGCGCGGGCCCAGGTCAGTGCGGCACCGGCGGCGAGGCCGGGGGCGACCATGGGGAGGGTGACGGTGCGGAAGACCCGTACGGGTGAGGCGCCGAGGGAGGCCGCGGTCTCCTCGTAGCTGGTGCGCAGTCCGGCGAGGGTGCCCTCCAGGCTGATGACGAGGAACGGCATCGCGACGAAGGTGGCGGCGACCACGGCGCCGGAGGTGTGGAACGGCAGCACGATGCCGAAGGTGTCCTCCAGCCAGGGGCCGAGGAGTCCGCGGCGGCCGAAGCCCATGAGCAGTGCGACACCGCCGACCGTCGGCGGCAGCACCATCGGCAGCAGCACCAGCGAGCGGACCAGCGCCTTGCCGCGGAAGCTGACCCGGGCCAGCAGCCAGGCCAGGGGTACCCCCAGCAGCAGCGCGAGCCCCAGCGCACAGAACGACACCAGCAGCGACAGCCGGAGCGCTTCGAGGACGTCGGGGCTGGTCAGGTGGGTGCCGAGGTCGCTCCAGGTGGTGCGGGCAAGGATGCCGGCCAGGGGCATCAGGAGGAACGCGATGGCGACCAGCGCGGGCACGGCCAGCGCGACGGGGGCACGGCTGCCCGGCACGCGGAGCCTGCCTGCCGGGGGCCGGGCGAGGGTGCGGGGGCGTCTCATCGAGGTCCCTGGGATTCGGGGCGGGCCGAGCGGGGGTACGGCGGGCGCACGGGCCGGGCCGGGGTGCGGCGGCGCGCACGGGCCGAACCGCGTCCGGGCCGCTTCCCCGGGCCGGCGGTCCGTGCGCGCCGCTCGGATCACGGCTTCTGGAAGCCGGCCTGCTGCAGGAGCTTCTGCGCCTCGGGCGTGCTCAGCCACTTCACGAACGCGGCCGCGGCGGCCCCGTGCTGAGAGGCCTTCAGCGTGGCGGCCGGGTAGGAGGCGACGGCGTTCTGCGCGTCGGGGATGTCGACGGCGTCGACCTTCTTGGGCGCGGTGGCGGCGTCGGTCTTGTAGACGATGCCGGCATCGGCCTCGCCGAGCTCGACCTTGCTGAGCACCGCGCGGACGTTGGGCTCCTGCGAGACCGGCTTGACCTTCAGCTTCTGAGCGTCCAGGACCTGCTTGCTGTAGCGGCCGACCGGCACCTCGGAGGCGGCAAGGACGACCTTCAGCTTGCTGTCGGTGAGCGCCTTGAGGTTGTCGATCTTCTTCGGGTTGCCCTCGCCGGTCGCGATGACCAGGCGGTTCTTGGCGATGACGGTGGGTGTGCCGACATCGGCCTTGAGCCCGTCCATGGTCTTGGTGTCGGCGGTGACCACGGCGTCGGCGGGGGCGCCCTCCCTGACCTGGGCGGCCAGTTCCTGGGAGCCGGCGAAGGAGAAGTGCACCTTGGTGCCGGGGTGTTCCTTCTCGTACACCGCACCGGCCTTCTTGAAGACATCGGTCAGCGAGGAGGCGGCGAGCACCGTGAGGTCCGCCTTGGGGGCGGCGCTGCCGCCGGGCTTCTCGGCGCCCTCGTCCTTCTTGCCGTTGCCACCGCAGGCGGAGAGCGGAACGAGGAGGGCGGCGGTCACGAGCGCGGCGGCGGCGCGGCGTCCGGTGAAGAGCTGGGACATGGGGCGGGACTCCTTGGAGCGCGGGACGACGGGTGTCGTCCGAGCGGATGGGAAAAGCCGCGCCGGGACGGGCGACGCCGCTGGTGTGCGCAGCCGGCCGGTGGGGGACGGTGGTTGCGGATCGGCTGGGTGCTACCGCGGTGGGTCAGGTGCGGTCGATGTGCACGCTGGTGGACTTCACGCGGGCGGTGGCCTGCATGCCGACCTCCAGGCCCAGTTCCTCCACCGCTTCCCGGGTCAGCAGGGACACCAGGCGGTGCGGACCGGCCTGGATCTCGACCTGGGCGGCGACATCGCCGAGCTTGACGGCGGTGACGATGCCCGGGAAGGCATTGCGCGCGGAGGTGTACGAGGCGTCGTCCTCGCCGGTGCCGGTCTGTGCCACCTCGACGGAGAAGGCGGCCAGATCGCGGCCTTCGATGAGGCGGCGGCCGCTGTCGTCACGATGGGTCGCGACCTTGCCGGCGTCCGCCCAGCGGCGGGTGGTGTCCGGGCTGACGCCCAGCAGCCGCGCCGCCTGGCCGATCGTGTAGGACTGCATGTGCGACAAGATATGCGGTATCAGCTGGCATTTGCAATTCCTCGGGGGAAGCTATATGGCAGATGCCAGGCGGTCTGGAGGAAGGGACGAAAAGCGGCCCACCGGCCGGTGCACGCCCGAATGACCGGCGGAATTCCCCACGCCTTCGCTGTTTTGCCAGGCGCATTCGGATATCTACCCGGCATCTGCCATGCATGCCCGGAGCGCGGCGCGTTGTGTGGTTAGGGTGCAGACATCAGAGCAGGGAAAACGCGACATTCCACCCTTCGCTTTCCACTCCACCGGTGAGGCATTTCGATGAGCCTGAGCATTCGTAACCAGATTTCCGGCACCGTTCTCTCCGTCACCCCGGGCGAGGTCATGGCGACCGTCAAGGTGCGACTGGAGGGCGGCCAGCAGATCACCGCGGCGATCACCCTGGAGGCGGTGAAGGAGCTGGGCATCGACGAAGGTTCCACGGTGCGCACACTGATCAAGTCCACCGAGGTCTCGCTCGCGACCGGCGCGGTGGACGGTCTGAGCATCCGTAACCGGATCCCCGGCACCGTCACCGATGTCACCACCGGCGGCGCGATGGCGGGCGTCAAGGTCGCCGTCGCGGGCGGGGAGCTGACCGCCGCGATCACCAGGGACGCGGCAGAGGACCTGGGCCTGGCCGCCGGTGCCGAGGTCACCGCGCTGGTCAAGTCGACCGAGATCGCGCTCGCCGCGGTCTGAACGCGGACCCGCCGAAGTCCCCTGCGTCACGGGGGACTTCGGCCTTTCCGGTGAGCGGCCCCTCCAGCGACCCCTCCCGCGTGCGACCTTCCGACGTTCGGTCAGGACGTGCCCGGCCCCGGCCCGCCGGACCAGGGCCTGTCCGCCCCGGGCGGGACGCAGGCGCCGAACCAGATGCCGGTGACGGCGCTGATGTAGCGGGCCCCGCAGTGGTGAACCGCACCCCGGTGGCATCGCGCAGGGCGTTGGCGAAGGCGGGTGCCACAGGGTTGAAGGGGCTCTCGCTCATCGACTTGGCGCCCAGCGGCCCGATGGTGTCCGAGGTCTGCATGAAGTGCACCTCGGTGCGCGGCACATCGGCGTAGGCCGGCAGCCGGTAGCGACGGAACGCGGGGGTGATGACCTTGCCGCCGTCGTCGGCGAGGACCTGCTCGAAGAGGGTCGCGCCGAGTGCCTGGGCCACCCCGCCCTCGACCTGGCCCCGGCACTGCATGGGGTTCATGACCTTGCCCGCGTCGGCCGAGTGCACGCTGCGCAGGATCTTGATCTCACCGGTATCCGGGTCGACGGCGACCCGGAACCACTGGGCGTTGAAGGCCACCGAGCGGGGCGAGCCGCCCCAGTGCCCGTCGGCCGCCCACGTCACCCCCCTGTCGTGCGCGGCCTCGTGGAGTTCCTTGAGCGGCACCGGCCGCCCCTCGCACTCCACCGCGTCCGCCAGCAGCCGGCACAGGCTCCGCGGGGTTCTGGCGTACTCCGCGGCGAAGGTGAGAATCCGCTCGGCCAGGCCGTTGGCCGCCTGCATCACGGCCTTGCCGGCCACCACCGTCCCGGCCGAGCCGGAAGCGCCGGTGTCGTGCCGTACGACATCGGTGTCGGACTGCCGGACAGTGAGCGGGTCCACGGTGGTGCCCAGCGCGCCGGCGGTGATCTGCTGGTGGACGGTGGTGGTGCCGTTGCCGAACTCCGCGGTGCCCACCGCGATGTCGTAGGTGCCGTCCTCCAGCAGCGTCACCGTCGCATCGGCGAAGTGCCCGCCGGGCGGTCCGGTGGCGATCATCGACATCGCGGTGCCCTGTCCGACCAGCCGGCCTTCCGGCGCCTCCTCGGCGCTGCGGTCCTCGGCAAGGGCCCGGCGGGCAGACCGTTGCAGAGGTTTCCGCCGACGGTCGCCCTGTTCCAGATCTTGAACGAGGCCAGGAAGGCGCGGCAGCACTGCTCGAACAGCGGGGCCGCGGGGCCTCGTAGCCGGCCGCGAAGCGGGAGAGCTGGGCGATGGTGCAGGTCGCCGCGATCTCCAGCGAACCGTCCGGCTGCCGGGTCAGCGGCTCCCAGCCCGTCCGGCTCAGGTCCACCAACCGCCGGATGTGCGGCTGCGGTTCGGAGAAGAGGTAGGTGCCGCCGCCCAGCCTGGCGGTACCGCCCAGCGTTAGCTGGGGGAACGTCGCCGCTGCGCCACGGGGCGCGCTGCCGGGCGTCACGTACGTCCCGCACCGTATTCAGGTCCATGCCACCGAGTGAAGCAACGCCGCCGCCCCGGGGACGACTGGTGCGCAGCACGGAAAAGCACCACTGCCGGGTCCGGTATCTGGAGAATCATCCAAGAGGGCTTTGGACCCAGGTGGCTGGCATTTACGATGCTGGTACTCACTTTCGCCTCGTGAATGTGAGATGCCGGGGTCACTCCCGGCAGCCGCCCAAGGAGTCCGCACATGCACGTCCAAGATCTCCTCCAGCTCGATTCGCTCGATCTGACCCTGCTGTGGGGCGAGGGCCCCCTGCTCACCCGGGAAGTCAGTGGTGTCACCGCCACCGATCTGGCGGACCCGGCGCGGTTTCTGCAGCCGGGCGAGCTGGTACTGAGCGGACTGGTGTGGTGGACGCCGGACGCGGACCGGACGACGGTCGACCGCTTCGTCTCGGCCCTGCACTCCGCCGGGGCAACCGCGCTGCTGGCCGGCGAGGAGACCCATGGCACGGTCCCTGACGTCCTGGTCGACTCCTGTCGTGAGCGGGGCATCGTCCTGGTGGCGGTGCCCGCGCACACCACGTTCCGCGCCATCACGGAGGCGGTGTACCTGCGCCAGTGGGGCGATCTGAGCCGGCGCCCCACCGAGCACCACGCGCTGCCGGAGAACGTCCGCACCGAGCTGGCCGGTCTGCTCGCCGAGGACGCGGCGCCGGACACGCTGCTGGACCGCGCCTTCGCCCATCTGGGCGGGCCGCCCTGCTATCTGGTAACGGCGACCGGCCGGGTGATCGCGCGGACGCCGGCCGCTCCGTATCTGCCGGCCGGTCAGGCCGCCCGGGAGCTGACGGCGGCGGCCGGCACCGTCCTGCGGATCGACGGCGAGGCCGGTCCGTACGACGACTGGCAGCTGTACCTGCAGGACCCGGCCGCCGCCCCGCCCCGGGTGCTGCACGAGATCGCCGAGGTCATGGCCCAGTACCGTCACCATGTCGAGCTGCGGCAGGCGGCCGGACGGCGGGCGGCGGACGCACTGTTCGCGCTTGCCGGGGCCGGTGCCTCCGACGGGCCGGCCGACGGTGCGGCGCTGGAGGCCGCGCTGCACGCCTGCGGGCTGCCGGCCACCGGGCCGTACCGGGTGGTGGCCGCATCGGGCGGCGAGGGGAGCGAGCAGACGGTGCGCGCGCTGGCCGAGGCGTTGCGGCACTCCCCCGGTGAGCCGTTCGCGGCGGGCCGGCTCCCTGGCGGTGAGGCGGTCGCCGTCGTGCGCACCGACCCCGATGCGAAGGACCGTCTCCCGCTCGGCGACGTGTGGCCGCTGGTGCACGCCTGCCGGCCGCAGACGCCGCTGCACGCCGGGGTCAGCGGCCAGGTACGGGCCGCCGACGGCCTCAACTCGGCGCTGGGCCAGGCACGTTACGCGATGGCGGCGGCGCGCGCCGGAGCGCCGGACGATGCCCGGGTGACCTCCCTCGAAGACCTCAGCACGCTGGGCGCTCTGCTCGCCGGGGTTCCCGCCGAGGTCCGCACGGCCTTCAGCAGCCGGGTGCTGGGCCCGCTGGCGCGCGCCGGGAGCACCTCGCACCGGATGCTCCTGGAGACGCTGGAGAGCTTCCTCGCCCACCACGGGTCATGGGCGCGTACCGCCGCGACGCTGCATCTGCATGTGAACACGGTGCACTACCGCATCCAGCGCATCGAGACGCTGACCGGCCACGACCTGTCCCGGCTCGATCACAAACTGGACCTGCAGGCGGCGCTGCTCTGCCGCTGAAGAGCTTCCGGGGCGGGCAGGGAACGGCGGTCTGCGGTCTGCGGCCGGCGGTCTGCGGTCTGCGGTCGGCGGTCTGCGGTCTGCGGTCGGCGGTCGGCGGTCGGCGGTCGGCGGTCGGCGGTCGGCGGTCGGCGGTCGGCGGAAGATCAGCGGCCTCCGGAAGACCGGCTCAACTGCGCCCGCCCGCCCGGTCGATGTGCACATTGGTGGACTTCACCCGGGCGGTGGCCCGCACCCCGACCTCGATCCCCAGCTCCTCGACGGCCTCCCGGCTGACCACCGACACCAGCCGGTGCGGGCCGGACTGGATCTCGACCTGTGCGATCACCTCGTCGAGAGTCACCTTGGTGACGATCCCGGCGAACGAGTTCCGCACCGAGGTCAGCACCTCACCCGGCACCGGATGCAGGCCCGCGGCGCGCTCCTTGGCGAACGCCGCCAGGCTCACCCCGTCGATCACGCGGTTTCCCGCGCCGCCCCGGTCCATCCGCAGCTGCCCGCCATCGGCCCAGCGGCGGACGGTCTCCGCACTCACACCCAGCAGCCCGGCTGCCTGACCAATGCTGTATGTCGGCACCCCCGCACTCTAAGGGCTGCCCCGTAGGCGGTGCCGCCCTCCTCCCCGCCGCCGCTCCCCCACCCCCCTGCTCCCCGTGGCGTGCACCCGCCGCATGCCCGCTGCGTACGCGCCGCGTATCCGTTCCGCCGCCGTGCGTCCGAACAGCGCAGTCCGATCCCCCATCGGTGCGGCCCCTTCACCCTTGGAGCCCTCCCCCCCTACGCCTGACTGCCACTCCGGGACAAACGCCATCAGCCGGGCATGACAAGGCAGTTGCGGATCACGGGGCCGGTCGAGCGGTATTCGGTATCACCCAAAATGCTGCTGTTTGTCAGATTTTTCCCCTTGCGACGCAAATATGCCGATGTGAATCTGGGATCCCATTCGTCGAAGGAGTTGATCGCATGGTTACGGATCGCACAGCGCCGGTCGAGACGGCCGCCCTGGCCGCCGAGGTCGAGGGACTGCTTGAACCCGCCGAGGCCGACGGTGTCTTCCGCGATACCCGCGAGTGCGGAGGTGCGCTGCTGCTGGCCGCGCTGCTCCTGATCTCGCCGCCCACCCCCCGGCCCAAGACCGACGTTCGCTGAGGCTGAGGGGAAAGCGTTGGCTGAACAGACGCAGGGAGCAGTCCCGCTGAGCGCTGTGATCGCCGATGCCGCAACCGGGGTCGCCCTCGCCCTGCGGGGCGAGGGCGGCCCTTATGCGTTGTCGGCCGTTCTGCGGCAGAGCGACGGGCTGGCTCCGGCCGCCCTCCGGGTGCTCGGCGCCGATGCGCTCGCTCCGTACGCAATGGACCATCCCGCGGCGCCCGTCGGCGGGGACGATACCGAGGTCGTCCGGCAGGCGCTCTCGGCCTATCCACCGGGAGCGGATGCCTCGGAGGTGTCGGTGTGGACCTACCGGGGCCTGGTCGAGGCCTCGCACGCGTTTCTGTCCGGGAGCGCTCAGCCCTGGCCGCCGCCACCCGAGGTCGCGGCCGGATGGGTCGAGGCCGACCCCTGGCCGAAGCTTGCGCATCGCGTGTCACAGCTCGCCGCGCTGGCGCTGCCCGGCCTCGCCCCCGGTCTCGCCGAGCAGCTGGCGGCACGCACCGACGATCTGGCCCGTGGTTTCGTCCGGGCGGTCCGCCGCCGGGACTGGCTGCAGGCGGCCGGTCTGGGCCGCTGGCTGTCCCGGCTGCCCGACGTGCCGCAGACCCTGGGGCTCGACAGCGGGCTGGCGTTCGTCCGCCACATGGGCGGCGCCGACCCCCGGGTGACGCTGCACCTCGCGGCCGCCCAGCGCTTCTACGGGCGGGGTTGGTGACCGGCGGACGGGGCGACCCCGGGCTGCTGGACCGGATGGTCCACGGCAGCCTGGGGTGGCTGGACGGAGCACGCGACCACTTCCGCCTGCCCCCGAACGTCACCACGGACGCCGACCCCAATCTGACCCTCAAACCGCTGGGTGAACTGGCCGAACTGACCCAGCTGATCGGCGTGTCGCACCCGTGCGACGAGATCCGGCAGACCGCCCGCGGACTGTTCGCGTTCGCCTGGAACGAGACCCGCGACGGCGAGCTGTTCGCCGAGCTGATCCGCGGTGAGCCGTTCGCCACCTATCCGGTCGAGCTGTACGGCGTGTTCGCCCAGGCCGGGCTGCGCCATGCCGAGGCCGACCGGCTGGTGGACCTCACGACCCGGCTGCGGGGCTGGCGGGTGGCCCGTGAGGATCACACCCGGACGCTCGGTGTACTCAATGCGGAGCGGCGGATCGGGCTGCGCCAGCACGCCGACTTCGGCGCCGTCCTGGCCCTGACCGGCCTCGGCGGGCTGCCGGAGCCCTGGGCGCTGGACCGCAGGGCGGCGTACGGCGTGACCCATGACGTCTTCCACCTCACCGACTGGGGCCGCAACCGGCAGCGGCTCTCCCCCGAGCTCGCCGGCTATCTGCGGCTGTGGCTCCCCTCCTGGCTGGAGAACTGGCTGGAGGAACAGCTGTGGGACCTGGCCGGCGAGTTGCTGGCCGTGACGGCCTGCCTGCCGCAGGCCCCGTACCCCGCACAGGCCTGGCAGCGGCTGGCCGGCGCCCGGGCGGCCGACGGCAGCGTGCCGGAGATCGGCGCCGCGCCGCCGGCCGGCGACCGGGCCGCCGCGTTCACGGCCTGCTACCACTCCACCCTGGTGACCGCGTTCGCCGCCACCCTCGCCCGTATCGCCTCCGACGAGGCCGAGGCCGGGCCCCCGGCCGGGGATACGGCGGGGGCGGACGGGCGGACCTCCTGCGAAAGCGAGACAGCCCCGTGACCGTGACGGCCGCATCCCCCGCCTTGCTGCACGGTGTCGGCGACCGGGCCCTGGCCTGGCTCGATGATCACCGTGAGCACTTCCGGCTGACCCCCGACGACTTCGCCACCAACGGCGCGGTCGTCGAACGGCTCAAGCCCATCGGGGAGCTGGCGCTCAATATGCAGGTGCTGTTCCGGGAGGGCGTGGCCGGCTCCCGGCAGAAGGAGCGGGCCGGGAAGCTGCTGGACTTCGCCTGGCGGGAGCTGCTGGACGGCGGCAACGTGCTGGCCCGGCTGCAGCACGACGAGCCGCTGTCCCCCGTGCCCCTGGAGGTCTATGCGACCTTCCACGAGCTCGGCCACCGCCACCCGGGGCTGGAGGCCGCGCTGGAGATCTGCCGGCGCACCACCACCTGGACGGCGCTGGAGATGATGCCCAACCGGCGGCTCGGCGTGCTCAACGCGGAGCGCAAGCTCGGCCTTTCGCCCAGCAGCGACTTCGACCAGGCCGTGGACCGCACCTGGCTGGGGCAGCTGCCCGAGCCGTGGACGGTGCAGCTGCACATCGCCTACGACCTCACCCACACCGTCTTCCACCTCACCAACTGGGGCGAGGCACCCGAGCGCATCCCGCCGGCCATCGCCGACTACCTCACGCGGTATCTGCCCGCCTGGATGGAGGACTGGGCGGACCTCGAACACTGGGATCTGCTCGGCGAACTCCTCGTCGTCGACGCCTGCCTGCCGCGGCCCACCCTGGACGCAAAGCTGTGGGCGCGGTACGCCGCCGCCCAGTCGCCCACCGGCGCGATGCCCATCCAGCGCCGGATGCCGGAGGGTGACGCGGCGCGGGTCTTCGACCTCGTCCACCACCCCACCCTGGTCGCCGCGTTCGCCTCCGCGATGGCCACCTCCCGGGCCCTGTCCCCCGTCGGATGACGACCGAAAGCCCCGGCCCCGCGCTCGGTGACCGCCTCGCGGACGCGGTCACCGAGATCGACGCGCCGGACGTCGTGCTGGCGGTCACCCGCAACGGCCGCCGGACCGTGGTGACCGGCGGCTCGGCGCTGGCCCCACCCACCCCCCGCCATGCGCTGCGCTACGAACTGGGCTCGCTGTCCAAGACCTTCACCGTGCTGCTGCTCGCCGAACTGGCCAGGGACGGGGTGCTGGCCCTGGACGACCGGCTCGTCGACCGTCTGCCCGAGCTGCCGCACCCGCACCCGCACTCGCGCCGGATCACCCTGTGGCATCTGGCCACCCACACCTCCGGGCTGCCACGGATCCCCACGGACCTGATCGCCGGCGCGCTGGTGCACCCGTACGCCAACGGCTACGCCCGGTACGACGCCGAGCGGCTGCTGCGCACCTTCGCCCGCACCCGGCCGCGGCACCGTCCCGGCACCCGCTGGCGGTACTCCAACTTCGGGCTGGCGCTGCTCGGCCCGGCCATGGCCGGTGCCGCCGGCGCCGGTTACCCCGCCCTGCTCACCGACCGGGTGCTGCGCCCCCTCGGGCTGACGGACACCACGCTGGGCCCCGGCACCACCGGCACCGACGCCATCGGCCACCGCACGAACGGGGTGACGCCGGTGGGCAGCGCCGACATGGGCGCCTTCGTCGCTGCCGGGTCGGTCCGGGCCACCCCCGATGACCTGCTCACCTACCTCGAAGCGCACCTCTCCCCCGACGGCACGCCGCTGGCCGGTCCGCTGCGCGACGTCCAGGTGCCGCTGCTGCGCCGCGGCCGGCGCAAGCGCCACACCCACACCCTGACGTGGTATCAGCACCCGTCTCCGCTAGGTCCGTTGCTCTTCCACGTCGGGGCGACCTTCGGCCAGCAGGCGTTCCTGGGCTATCACCCGGCGTCGCGCACCGGGCTGGTCGCGCTGGCCACCCGCCGCGGCCGCACGTGCCGGATGGTCAGTACGGCCTACGAGCTGCTGTACGCCCTGGCCGGCGATCCCTCCGCCTGAAGCAGGCGGTGAGGGCCGCCCCCGGTCACAGCTCGCCCGCCAGGATCCGGGCCAGCGAGGCCTGGGGCCGCTCCTCGCTGGCCCGGTGGAAGAGGTCCGCGTACGCCTCGTCGCCGATCGCCGCGCGGGCCCGCCGCTCGCACTCCTCGCGTACCGCGCGCAGCTCGGGCGTGCCGCGCTGTGGATGCCCCACGGTCCGCCAGAGGGCCTGGCCGCTGCCGTAGACGCGGGCGGCGGCCGCGCCGTGGCCCTGGGCCGCCACCGCGGCCGCGAGCAGGTCCAGGCCGAGCGCGATACCGAACTTGTCGCCGATGCCCGCTTTGGCCGCGAGCATCGCCCTGGCGTGGTCCGCCGATTCCGCCGGCCGGCCCTGGAACAGCGAGATCAGCGAGAGCTGGTAGTCGATATAGGACCGGGTCCAGTATTCGCCGCGCTGCACACACCCGCGGCGCAGCGCGCTCGCCGTGGCACGGGCCTCGGTGAGCTTGCCCAGGCCGGTCAGCGCGAAGAGCTGTACGAGGTGGCAGCGCAGCCGTCCGGGAGAGTCGAAGGGGGTGCGCCGCGCGGGGGCGAGCGCCTGTTCCGCGACGGTGTGCGCGGACCTCGGGCGGCCCGCCATCAGGTGGGTGAGGCCGGTGAGATAGCCCGCCTGGAGCTGCGCCTCCGCATCGTCACCGGCCCGTGCCGCGCGGGCGCACTCCAGGCCCAGGTCGTCGGCGAGCGTCAGATCGCCCTGCAGCAGTACGGCCACGCCGAGCGCCCACAGGGCCCGGGTGCGTGCCGGGCCCGGCTTCTGGTGGGCGGCCAGGGCGCGGGCCGTATAGTCCCTGGCCTCGTGGAGATGGCCGCAGCAGCTCCAGAAGAAGCCGATCGACGCGCCGAGGTCCTGGGCCCGTTCCGGGTCGGTGGCCAGGAGGTGGTCCAGTGCGGCGCACAGGTCGATGTGGGCCTCGGCGACCCTGCCGTACCAGCCGACCTGTTCGGGGCCCAGCCAGCCGCGTTCGGCGCGGCGGCCGAAGGAGGCGAAGTGCGCGGCGTGCCGGTCCGCCAGCGCCGTTGTCTCGTCCAGTTCGGCCAGCCACATCCGGCCGTACTCGCGCAGCGTGTCGAGCATGCGGTAGCGCGGGCCCTCGCGGGTGAGCACCGACTTGGCGGCCAGCGCGTCCAGGGTGGTGCGCACCTGTGCGGCGGTGAGCGGTCCGCCGGCGCACACGGCGCTCGCGGACTCCTCGTCGAAGGTGCCGCGGAAGACGGACAGCCGGGCCCACAGCAGCCGTTCCAGCGGGGCACACAGTTCATGGCTCCAGCCGATGGCGCAACGCAGCGTCCGGTGCCGTGGCAGCCGTACCGGTCCGTCGCCGTCGAGGGTGTCGAGGCGGGAGGCGAGCCGGTCGGCGATCTGCTCGACGGAGCTGTCCGCCAACTGGGCGCCGGCCAGCTCCAGGGCCAGCGGGATGCCTTCGAGGCGGCGGCAGATGACGGCCGCCGCCGTCGCCTGCGGTGGTGCGGTGAGCCGCAGGCCGGGGGCCGCGGCCGTGGCGCGTGCGGTGAACAGGGCCAGCGCGTCGTTGTCGCCGGTGCAGGGCAGCGGACCGATCTCGGTGGTCCATTCGCCGACGAGGCCCAGCGGCTGCCGGCTGGTGACCAGCACGGTCACGCCGGGGGCGGCGGTCAGCAGGTCTGCGAGCAGGTCACGGCAGGCGGCGACGAGGTGTTCGCAGGAGTCCAGCACCAGCAGCAGCCGTTTGCCGGCGAGCCCTTCGCACAGCACCGCCACCGGCGTCCGTGCCGTGTGGTCGGCCAGCCCGACGGCATCGCAGACGCTCGCCACCAGCCGCCCCGGGCCGCGCAGGGGCCACAGATCCGCCCAGCAGACGCCGTCGGGAAACCGCGCCGCCGCCGCGCGCGCGGCCCGCATCGCGATCCGGGTCTTGCCCACACCGCCGGGGCCGGTCAGGGTGATCAGCCGGTGTTGGGTCAACTCGTCGTCGATCCTGCGCAGTTCGGCTCGTCGGCCGATGAAGCTGGTCGGCTCCTCGGGAATGTTGCTCGCCACCGGCCCAGTGTGCCCCAGCCGCGGCGCCGGCCGGAGTCCGCAGCGGCGGGCCGGGGCGCGGGGTTGACGGCCGCGGGCCGGGCAGGGCGGTCCTCGTCAGGGCGTGACGACGGGGAAGGTGGGGTTCGGCGTACGCACGAGGCCGAGCAGCCGGTCCAGCGCCCCGGTCTCGCCGTGCGGCACGGCGTCGCCGGGACCGCGGCCGGCGAGCAGGTCGAGCAGCTGGGGCTTGGTGAGGGTGAGTGTGAGGTCCGGGGTGCGTCCGCCGGACCGGGTGGGGGCGCCGGGTGAGCTGAGGTGGGTGAGGGCTCCGTGGGAGAGCGTCAGGTGCCAGGTCCGGTCCTCTTCGGGGAGGTAGAGGTCGAGGGTGAGCGCGGTGGACCACGCCCGGGGGCCGTCGATGCGGATGGCGAGCGTGTCGAGGAGCTGGTCGACGGTCAGAGCCAGGGCGATCTCGGGGTCGGCGGTGTCGGGGCGGGCCTCGGCCAGGGTGCCGCGCAGCTCCATGGCACCGGTGAGGTAGAAGTTCCGCCAGGTGCCGTTCTCGCAGCCGTGGCCGAGCCGTTCGTACACCAGGGCCAGTTCCCGCCGGGCGCGGAGGTTGTGGGGGGCCGCGAAGACCGCGTGGTTGAGCAGCGTGGCCGCGAACCGCAGATCGCCGTCGGCGGCGTAGCGCTTGCCCGCGTCCACCGTGGCCTCGACGCCGCCCATGGTCTCGACATAGCGCCTGGACTGCTCGGCCGGCGGGTGTTCCCACAGGTGGGCGGGGTTGCCGTCGAACCAGCCCAGGTAGCGCTGGTAGATCGCCTTGACGTTGTGGCTGAGCGCGCCGTAGTAGCCGTGCAGGGCCTGGTCCTGCTCCAGGGCGGGCGGCAGCCGCAGCTCCTCGGCGATCTCAGTGCCGGTGAGCCCTTCGTTGAGCAGCCGCAGGGTCTGGTCGTGCAGATAGGCGTACAGGTCACGTTGGTGGGCCAGCAGGGTCTTGACGCGGTCCTTGCCCCAGGTGGGCCAGTGGTGGGAGGCGAAGGCGACCTCCGCCTCGTCGCCGAAGAGGGCCAGCGCCTCGCCCAGGTAGCGGGACCAGGCCCGGGCGTCACGGACGGCGCCGCCCCGCAGCGGCAGGACGCTGTGCAGGGTGTGGGTGGCGTTCTCGGCCAGGCACAGGGCCTCGTGCGCCGGGAGGCAGAGGTTCATCTCGGCGGGTGCCTCGGTGCCCGGGGTGAGCTGGAAGACGATGCGTACGCCGTCGACGATCTCCTCCTGGCCGGTGCGGGTGATGTCCACGGTCGGCGGGATGAGCGTCATGGTGCCGGTGGAGCGGGTGGTGCCCAGACCGCAGCCGATCTGGCCGTCGGGGCCCTTGGGGAGCCGTGTTCCGTACATGTAGACGGAACGGCGGGTCATGGCCGTACCCGCGTAGGCGTCCTCGCGGACCGCGTGCCGGAGGAAGCCCGCCGGGGCGAGCACCGGGACGGGGTGGTGGTCGTGCGGCAGGACGCCCCGCCCGCCGCCGAAGTGCTCCGCGTGCGAGTGGGTGTAGATCAGGCCGGTGACCGGCCGGTCGCCGCGGTACTTGCGGTAGAGCTCCAGGGCCGCGGCGGCGGTCTCGACGGAGACCAGCGGATCGATGACGACGACCCCGTGGTCGCCCTCGACCAGCGTCATATTGGACAGGTCCAGGCCGCGGGCCTGGTAGATGCCCTCGGTGACCTCGTACAGGCCCTGCCGGCTCACCAGCCGGCCCTGCCGCCACAGGCCCTCGTCCGCGGTCTCGGGGCAGTTCCCGGCCAGGAACCCGTAGGCCTCTGCGTCCCAGATCACCGTGCCGTCGTCCGCGGTGACCTGGGGCGGGTCGAGCGCGGCGATGAAGCCACGGTCGGCGTCGGCGAAGTCCTGGTGGTCATCCACGGGTGCAGCGGTCACGGAACGCTCCCTCTCCGGGGCGGCGGGCCACATTCGGCGGACCCATGCAACCGATTTAACCGAATTTGCCGGGTTATCGCATGTGTGCAGGGATCCCTCCCCGGCGGGGTGCACAGGGCACGGCCGCCGACCGGCTCACCCCTGCGGGGGGCCTGCGGTCGGCGGCTGTCGCCTGCCCTCGGGGAGGGCGCGTCACGTGCCGCGGCGGCTCTTGGACGCTGCGGCGACACACATGGCACCCAGCAGGAACGTCAGGGCGCCGATGACGACGTTGTTCCAGATGACACCGGCGTCCGGGCCGCTGCCGACTATCCAGGGCGAGATGATCATCCACACGCCGATCGCGCACATCGCGCCGCTCAGGCCGTACATCCGCTCAGGGGTCACGGTGAAGCCGACCGCCAGGAGGGCGATCGCGATACCGAGGATGAGGTTGTGCGTCACGAGCGCCGGCTGTGCGGCGGTGAAGTGGAGGATCCACGGCGAGACGGCGCAGTACAGACCGACCAGCAACACCGGCCCGTCGACGAGTACCACGTCACGCCCGCCGAGCACCCGCTCGTACCGAGCCTGCATCTCAGAAGCATCGGGGTGACCTGCGAGATCTCCCCTGTGGTGTGAGACGTCGGCCATGCGACTCGCCTCCTTCGCTAGCGGTCTGGCCGTTCAGCGTGGCATCGAGCCGCGCACTTTTATTCTGCGCTTATGTCGCCTTTATGTGTAGATGAAGTGCCAAGTGAATTTTGCCGGGTAGTGGCCGTACCGCCCTCACCTGCGGTCCGGCGCCCGCCCCAGGCCCAGATTCCAGCGCCCGCCGCGGCCGCTCAGCTCGGTCACGGTCAGCGGCGGCACATCCAGCCGCCAGAACGCCTCCACGGGAACCCCGAGCGCGCAGACCGCCGCCGCCCGGACGACATCCGGCTCGACCACGGCCAGCACCCGGCCCGCCTCCAGGGCCATCCGCGCCAGCCAGGCCTCGATCCGGTCACAGAGCTGCCGCAGGGACTCCCCGCCGTGCCCCGTGAAGTCCGGGTCCGAGAGCCAGGCGGACACCGCGAGCGGTTCGGCGTCGGCGACCTCCGCAAGGGTGCGGCCGCGCCAGCCGCCCATCGCGCAGCCCGCCAGCTCCGGCGCGGGACGGGCCGGCAGTCCGAGCTCCCCGGCCGTGCTCCGGCACCGGGCGGAGGGCGAGACAAAGGTCCGGGAGGCGGCCGGAAGCGCCCCGGCCGCCCCCCGGGCACGGCGCAGACCGGCCTCGCTCAGCGGGCCGTCGTCGTCGAAACGCACCTCGCGCTGGGCATCGCCCGCAGCCGGTGAGACCAACATCACCCGAGTTGTCATGCCCTCTTCTCTCGCTGTTCACCGGCACCGGCAACGCCGTACCCGCGCAAGGGAGTTGTCCGGCCCGCGCGCCTTTCCCCACACCTCTCCGCCCCCTACGCGGCCTTGGCCCGGGGTCGGGTTCGCGGTACCTTCCCGATGATATTGACGACGACATGACGGAAGCCGGTGGGATCCCGGCGCGGTCGCGCCACTGTATGTCCGGTTTTTTCCAGCCCAGCAGGGCCGGAACCGGGCAAGCCAGACCCGGCATGTCGTTACGCACTCCCACGAACAGGGACGCGAGTTCCCCGCACAGGAGGTTCCGCCATGGCTCAGACCATCGCACCCCCGGCCACCGGCGCCGTCACCCCGGCCCCGCTCCCCCTCAAAGCCATTGCCCCCTGGGCGCTGTTCTTCGGCGTCCTGATGCTCGTTCTGCTGTACTTCATCGGCGCGGAGCAGGGCGCCACCGCCGTGCTGTCCGGCACGGAGGTCCACGAGTGGGTCCACGACGGGCGCCACCTCCTCGGCTTCCCCTGCCACTGATCGGACGGCGCCCCCATGAACTCCGTCACCATCAGAAACCTCCTGGTGCGCGGGATGCTCGCCGGTCTGGCCGCCGGCCTCCTGGCCCTCGTCGTCGCCTACCTGCTGGGCGAACCGCAGGTGAACTCCGCCATCGCGTTCGAGGAAGCACACAGCCACGAACACGAGATGGAGGTCGTCAGCCGCGGTGTGCAGTCCACGGCGGGCCTGGCCACCGGCGTGCTCGTCTACGGCGTGGCGCTGGGCGGCATCGCCGCACTCGCCTTCTGCTTCGCCCTCGGGCGGATCGGCAGGTTCGGTGCCCGCGCCACGGCCGCGCTGCTCTCCGGCGCGGCGCTGCTGGCCGTCTATCTCGTACCGTTCCTGAAGTACCCGGCCAATCCGCCGTCCGTCGGTGACCCCGACACGATCGGCAAACGCACCGCCCTGTACTTCCTGATGATGCTGCTCGGCATCCTGCTGGCCGTCGCCGCCACGATCCTCGGCCGGCGGCTGGCTCCGAAGCTGGGCAACTGGTACGCGGCGGTCGCGGCCGGCGCCGCGTTCGTGGTCGCCATCGGCCTCGCCTATGCGTTCCTGCCGGCCATCAACGAGGTGCCGCACGACTTCTCGGCCACGCTGCTCTGGCAGTTCCGGCTGTCGGCGATCGCCATTCAACTGGTGCTGTGGACCGCCTTCGGGCTGCTCTTCGGCCACCTCGCGGAGCGGGTCGTGCCGAGCCGGTCCCAGGCCACCGCGGACGTGGCGGCACCCGCCGTCTCCTGACCCGCCGGTCACCGAGGGAGGGCCCGTGACGTCCGGCGTCGCGGGCCCTCCCTCGTGGCATGGGGGCCTCCCCCGGGACCTGTCCTGCCGTGTCAGGACAGACCGGGGATGCCGTCCAGATGCGGCAGATCGTGGTCCAGGCGCTCCCGCTTGGCGCGGAGGTAGCGGATGTTCTCCGCACGGGGCGTCATCAGCAGCGGGACCTGTTCGGCGACGGCGATGCCGTACCGCAGCAGCGCCTCGCGCTTGCGCGGATTGTTCGACAGCAGCCGCACGGACCGGACGCCGAGGTCCAGCAGCATCTCCGCGGCCACCCCGTATTCACGGGCGTCGACGGGCAGCCCGAGCGCGATGTTCGCCTCGACCGTGTCCAGCCCGCCCTCCTGCAGCTTCATCGCCTGGAGCTTGGCCAGTAGCCCGATCCCCCGGCCCTCATGGCCCTGGAGATAGACCAGAATGCCGCGCCCTTCCGCCACGATCGCCCGCAGCGCGGCGTCCAATTGATCGCCGCATTCACAGTGGCTGGAGGAGAAGACATCACCGGTGAGGCATTCCGAATGCACCCGGGTCAGTACCGGCTCTCCCCCGACATCGCCGTGGACCAGAGCTACTTGCTCGATCCCGCTACGGCGGTCCAGATAGCCGACGGCGAGGAATTCACCATATGTGGTGGGCAGCCTGACCGTCACCACCTGTTCCACATCGGGTTTCCGGCCGAGGGCATCATCGATTGCGACACGGAGGTCGGGGCGGGCATCGTCGTCGGCGTCCATCATGGCGCGATCGTACCCGCGGTGGGAATGGATCGGCGGTAGTCACTCAGAACACAACAAGTATGCTGCGACAACCATGACTCGGTGAGTCAGCGACGAAAGGCCGCAGCACACGATGACCGCTTCGGGACACCCGACTCCGGCGCCCGGCCTGTTGCCGGCGGACACCACACAGGACGTACGGGCACGGCAGCCGACCATGGCCGTGCTGCCCATCGGCAGCTTCGAACAGCACGGCGACTTCCTGCCGTTGACCACCGATACCGTCATCGCCTGCACCATCGCCCGGGAGGTGGCCGCCGGCCGTCCCGTGCAGCTGCTGCCGCCGCTGACCGTGTCCTGTTCACACGAACACGCCGCATGGCCGGGGACGGTGAGCATTTCGGCGCGCACCCTGCATGCGGTCGTGACGGACATCGCTGATTCGCTCCGCACGTCCGGTATCCGCACGTTGATTCTCGTCAACGGGCACGGTGGAAATTACGTGCTGCGCAATGTCGTTCAGGAATCCGCGGGGCGCGGCGTGCGGATGGCGCTCTTCCCTGGATCGGCCGACTGGGACGCCGCGCGCACCCGGGCCGGGGTGCAGACGTCCGGACACACGGATATGCATGCCGGAGAGGCCGAGACGTCCATTCTGCTGTATGCCCATCCCGAATTGGTCAAGGAAGGCTACCAATCGGCGGATTGTGTCGCCGATGACCGGAAGCAGCTACTGACGCTCGGCATGTCGGCGTATACCGAATCCGGGGTCATCGGGCGCCCTTCGCTGGCCTCCGCCCGCAAGGGACAGGAATTGCTGGCCGGCCTGGTCGAGGCATTCGAGGAATATGCCGCGCTGTTCGGCGCAGGAACGGAAGGCCATGACTGACGTGCTCGACGCGGCGTCCGCCTGGGAGAGGCTGCGGGCCATCCGTACCGACCAGGCGCGGGCCGCCGGATGGGTGACGGACGGCGCCGGCGGGCCGCGCTGGGACCGGCCCGCCGACCCGGAGGCGGTGGAACTCGCCACGCGCTATCTGCCGCTGTGCCTGGCCGGGCCCCGGGTCGCGTTCGCACAGCTCGGGCAGAGCCTGGACGGCTTCATCGCGACCCGTACCGGCGACGCCGACTATGTCACCGGCCCGGAGGACCGCTGTCATCTGCACCGGCTGCGCGCGCTGGCCGATGCGGTGGTGGTCGGGGCCGGCACCGCGGTGGCGGACGATCCGCGGCTGACCGTGCGCGCCTGTACCGGGGACAATCCGGTGCGGGTGGTGCTCGATCCGCGCGGGCGGGTGCCGCTGCACAGCGGGGTGTTCACCGATGGCGCCGCGCCGACGCTGTGGGTGGTGGGCCCCGAGGTCACCGCCGTGCCGCGCGGCAGCGGCGTCGAGGTGCTGGTCCTGCCGGACGCGGACGCGTTCACCCCCCGGCGCGTGCTGTCGGCGCTGGCGCGGCGTGGTCTGGGCCGGGTGCTGGTCGAGGGGGGCGGTGTCACCGTGTCGCGATTCCTGCAGGAGCGGGCGCTGCACCGGCTCTACGTCACCGTCGCGCCGGTGCTGCTCGGCGACGGCGTCCCCGGTCTGCGCTTCCCCGGTACCCCGGTGATGCGGGAAGCGCTACGCCCGCCGCTGCGACGCGCCCTGCTCGGCGAGGACACGCTCTTCGAACTCGAACTGCGGGCGTTCGGCACGCCGTCCGGCGGACCGGCGGACGAGCAGCACCCCGGCGCCCGGGAGGCTCGCGGCGAAGGCGAGCACGCCGTAGATCACGGCGGTGGTGAGTCCCTGCGCCGCACCTAGCCCGGCGGCGCCGAAGGCCCAGGCGGCGACGCCCTCCCGCGGGCCCCAGCCGCCGACGTTCAGCGGCAGCGCCATCGCGAGCAGCGCCAGCACCACGAGCGGCACCAGTTCGGCCGTCGGTGCGTCGGCTCCGGCGACCCGGGCGGCCAGCACGAACATCCCGAGGTAGCCCGCCAGGACCGCCACGGAGGAGAGCAGGACACCGGGCCAGACACCGCGGGCGAGCAGGCCCTGGCGCGCTTCGGTCAGCACGGTGCGCAGGGCCCGTTCGGCGCGCGAGGCGCCCCGTCGGCGGCGCAGCAGACCGGCGGCCGCTACCAGCAGCACGCCCCCGGCGGCCGCGGTCAGTGCGACAGCGGGCGAGGTGAGGAAGCGGGTGACCGGCGCCAGCACCGGCGAGGGCCGGACGAGCAGCACCACGGCCCCGGCGACCAGCAGCACGACCTGGCCTGCGGTGCGTTCCAGTACCACCGCCCGCACGCCCCGGCCGAGGTCACCGGAGTGCCGTCCGTGGCGTACGGCGCGGTGCACATCGCCCAGGACGCCGCCGGGCAGCGCCGCGTTCAGGAACAGCGCCCGGTAGTAGTCCGCGACGGCGCCGCCCAGCGGCAGCCGCAGGCCGAGGCCGCGGGCCACCAGGCACCACCGCCAGGCGCTGAACACCGTGGTGAGCAGGCCGATGGCGAGGGCGGCCAGCAGCGTGGCGGCGTCGATCCTGCGCAGTCCGTCCAGGAAGGCGGCGGAGCCCAGATGCCACACCAGTGCCACCAGGATGCCCAGTCCCGCGAGCAGCCTGAGCCACGCCGCCCAGCGGGAGCGGTTCATCCCGCACTCCCGGCGGAGGGGGGCCCGGGCAGCGCCAGCAGATCCGTGTGGTGCACGGCGACGGACAGCTCCCCCGCCGCGCACTCCTCCAGCCGCCGGCGCAGATAGGCCACCGCCTCGGGGGCCAGCTCCGGCCGCTGGGCGTGCGCCGCGCCGACCCAGCCGCGCAGCCACTCCGCGGTCAGCGCGGATTCCGCACAGTCCAGCCGCCAGGGGCTGGACCGCACCAGCACGGTCGCGCCGCGTCGCTCGAACGCCGCGACCGCCGCCGCGATGGCGTCCGGCCCGAGCAGGGCGCGGCCCTGGTCCGTGCGCCGCTGATGGTCGTTGAAGGCCTCGGCGATCTCGGCATCGAGCGGATCGGAGGGGGTCAGGTCGACCCGTCCGGCGACGGAGAGCGCCAGCAGCACCGGGGCGCCCGCGTCCACACAGGCCTCGGCAAGTGCCTCCACCTCCTCACGGGTGAGCAGATCGAGCAGCGCGGAGGCGGTCACCAGCGAGGTGCCGGCGAGGTCGTCGGCGGTGAGGGTGGCCAGGTCGCCGCGCCGGGTCGTGGTGTCAACGGGCGTGCCGTCGGCTGCCGTTACGGGCAACCGCGCACCGGCGTGCGCGAGCAGCAGCGGATCGAGGTCGTGCAGGATCCAGTGCTGGGGTCCGGGGAGCCGGACGGCGAGCCAGCGTCCCATCGAGCCGGTACCACAACCGAGATCGCGGATCACCAGAGGGCCGGGGCTCCCGGGCGGGCCGCCGGGTGCCTGCCGCGCGGACAGCCACTCCAGCAGTGGATGCAGCAGCTCGGGTGCGCGGGCGGCGGCATCGGCGCGCTCACGCAACTCCAGCCACCGCGGGGCGAACCGGGGCCTCTCGGACGCGTTCACCGTATGCTCCGGATCTCGTCCCGAAGCATTTCCAGCGCTCCGGCCAGACTGTGCGACGTCATCTCCCACCCCTCCAGCATGGCACGCCGTCCGCGTGCCGCGGTCTTCAACCGATCACGCAGCTGCGGATCGCCCAGCCAGTCACGCAGCGCTTCGGCAACGGCCGCGGGCCGGCCTGCCGGTACGAGCAGGCCGGGCACAGCGCCGTCGGGCGCCCGCCCGACCGCTTCCGGCACGCCGTCAACCTCCGTCGCCAGCACCGGAATCCCCCGGGCCAGCGCCTCGGTGACGACCATGCCGTAGGTCTCCGCGTACGAGGTGAGGACCAGCAGGTCGGCCGCGGCGTAACGGGCCTCCAGGTCCGCGCCCGCCCGCGGCCCGGTGAGGTCGATCCGGTCGTCGAGGCCGGACTCCGTGACGCGGCGCCGCAGTTGGGCGACGTAGCCGGGGTCGCGGTCGAGCCCTCCGACGCAGGCGCAGTGCCAGGGCAGCTCTGCGACGGTGGCAAGGGCCTCCACCAGGAGGTGCTGCCCCTTGCGCGGGGTGACCGCGGCGACGCACAGCAGCCCGGTGACGCCGTCGGTGCCCGGCGCGAGGGGCGCGGCATCGGCTCCCGGCCTGGCGACACGGACCCGCGCAGGCGCCAGCCCGTGGTGGGCGACGAGCCTGCGGGCCGCCCACTCGCTGGTGGCCACGACGGCCCCCACGGCCTGCAGGGCGCGGCGTTCGAGCGCGTTCAGCTCCGCCGCCAGGGCGGGGTCGAGTCCGGTCTCGTCGGCCAGCGGCAGGTGGACCAGTACGGCGAGCCGCAGCCGTTCCGCCTCGGGTTCCAGGATCTCGGGGACACCACAGGCGACCAGGCCGTCGAGGAGGACCACGGCGCCGTCCGGCAGCGCCGCCAGGTACCCCACCAGCCCCGCGCGGGCGGCAGTGTCCGGCCGCGGCCAGGTTCCGGGCGCCGTATACGGGCGCACCTGCCAGCCCGCCGCCGGGAGGTCGCGGCACACCCGGCGGTCGTAGGTGTTGCCGCCGCTGGGCACCGCCGGATCGTCGACGTCACCGGGGAGGACGACATGCACCACACGCTCCGCCGCGGCGGTGGCGCCGGTAGGGGTCACAGGGTGCGCTCGTACGTCGCCCAGGCGATGTGCGACTCGTGCAGGGTGACCGAGAGCCCTGCCAGTTCGCGGGCGCTCGCACCGAAGTTGCCCGCCTCGATGCGGTCGGCCAGCCGGTCGGCGATGACCTTGGCCAGGGCCTCCGTCGAGGTGTTGATGCCGGCGAAGTCGGGCTCGTCGTCGAGGTTGCGGTAGTTCAGCTCACCGATCACGGCGCCGAGTTCCTGGGTGGCCAGGCCGATGTCGACAACGATGTTGTCGGCGTCGAGCTCCGCACGGCGGAAGGTGGCGTCCACGATGAAGGTCGCGCCGTGCAGACGCTGCGCGGGTCCGAAGACCGCGCCACGGAAGCTGTGGGCGACCATGAGGTGATCGCGGACGGTGATGCTGAACAAGGCCGTTCCTCCGGTGTGATGTCGGTCTCAGTGAGGTGTCGTCGGGGAGCGAATTCCGGGCGGTTGTCAGCCGTCCGCCGGCCCGTACCGGATGCGGTGGCAGAGCGCCGGGAGATCGCCGGAGGAGAGCCGGGGCAGCACCCGGGGCAGGTCTTCGAAGGCCGACTCGCCGGTGATCAGCGCATCGAAGGCGGGGTCGGCGAGCAGGTCGAGGGCGACCGCGAGCCGGTCGGCGAAGGTACGGCGGGGCCGGGCCGGGGAGACCGTGCCCACCTGGCTGCTGCGGACGACCAGCCTGCGGGAGTGGAACGCCTCCCCCAGCGGCAGGCTGACCTGCCGGTCTCCGTACCAGCTCAGCTCGATCACGGTGCCTTCCGGCGCGAGCAGTTCGAGCGAGCGGGCCAGCCCCTGCTCGGTGGCGCTGGCGTGGACGACCAGGTCACAGTCGCCCAGCGCGTCCGCGGGCAGCGCGAAGTCCACGCCCAGTGCCCGGGCGGTGGCGGCACGCGCGGGGTCGGCGTCGACCAACTGCACCCGGACCCCGGGGAAGCGGGCCAGGACCGCGGCGACGCTGCAGCCGACCATGCCCGCGCCGACCACCGCGATCCGGTCGCCGACCAGCGGCGCGGCGTCCCACAGGGCGTTCACCGCGGTTTCCACGGTGCCCGCCAGCACGGCCCGGGCGGCGGGGACGGTGTCCGGTACCGGGGTGACGGCGCTCGCCGGGACGACGAAGTGCGTCTGGTGCGGATACAGGCAGAAGACCGTACGGCCCAGCAGGTCGTGCGGGCCTTTCTCGACGACGCCAACATTGAGGTAGCCGTACTTGACCGGTGCCGGGAAGTCGCCTTCCTGGAACGGCGCCCGCATCACGGCGTGCTGGCTCTCGGGGACGCCGCCACGGAAGACCAGCGTCTCCGTTCCACGGCTCACGCCGGAGCAGATCGAGCGCACCAGGACCTCACCGGCGGCGGGCTCCGGAAGGGCTACCGTCCGGATCTCGCCCTGACCTGGAGCGCTTAGCCAAAAAGCACAAGCGACGCGCGTCATCGGGATCCTCCTGGACGCTACGGCGATGGTTCATCGATGCTGGAGATCATCAGGACGCCGTCACCCTACGCGGCGCCCTTCGACTCCGCTACACATCCCGGGAGGCAGGGTGGCCGTACAAACGCTCTACGACACAAGGCCGTTCGGACCGGACATTACGGCCGGTATGGGTGCGCAACTGCTGGTTCTGGAAGTCCTGTGCCGGTCGGGCGGTCTGGGCACCGTGGGGTGGTTCACGGGGTGCCTCTTCGCCCTGGTCACCTGGGCGGTGCTCACCGTCGCGCTGCGCCGGACGTGGACCACGTCATTCGGGCCCGCCAACCGCGTCACACTGGCCCGCACCATTCTCGTCGGCGGGGTGACCGCGCTGGTCGCGGACTCCTTCGCCCGGCACACACCGGTCACCGTGCTGATCGTGTTCGCCGCCGTGGCGCTGGTCCTGGACGCGGTCGACGGCCAGGTGGCCCGGCGCACCGGAACGGCGACGCCGCTGGGGGCGCGCTTCGACATGGAGGTCGACGCCTTTTTGATCCTGGTGCTCTGTGTCCATGTCGCGATCCCGCTGGGCGCCTGGGTGCTGGCCATCGGCCTCATGCGGTACGCCTTCGTCGCGGCGTCCTGGGTGCTGCCGTGGCTGCGCGGTGACCTGCCGCACAGCATGGCCCGCAAGACCGTGGCGGCGCTGCAGGGCGTCGTGCTGGTCGTGGCCGGTACGGGAATCCTGCCGCAGGCCTGGGCGGTCACCGCGGTGGCCGTGGCGCTGGGGCTTCTGGTGTGGTCCTTCGGACGCGATGTGGCGTGGTTGTGGCGGACCGGAGCGGGCGAGACGTCCGCGGCGGGCATCGACGTCCCTGTTCTCGCCGGCCTCCGCGTCACGTCCCGGCGTGCCGGCCCAGATAGATGACCAGCGCCAGGAAGACCAGCAGCAACTGGGTCACGACGATGGAGAGCAGCACCTGCCGCCACGGGCTGCGCCGTGGAGCCCGGTGGGTGAGCAGTACCGCACCGGGCAGCCGCGCCAGCTGGGTCCCGGGGCGCACCGCGGTCGCACGGTCCCGCCGGACGCCGCAGCGCGGCGGGGTGCGGTGGCGGGCGGCGCTCTCCGGGCAGGCACGGCCGTGTCCGCGAGCGGTGCGCAGCGGCCCCCGTCCGGGGGGACGTCCCCGGCAGGGCCGTACGGTCCCCGGCCCGAGGGACGCGGGTATGCAGGTACGGGAGCGGACCGCCCGCCAGGGCGGCGGTCCCTTGCGCCGTGGTGATCCGGACATCCGCTTCACCCTTTTCCGCTGGTGAACGGGCGGACCTTTCCCTGGCGGCCACCGTCCTCGGGATGACGGGGCCGAAGGGAGGGAAGGGAGCGAACGGGTCGGAGGAAGCGGATCACGAGACCGCCCCCACCCCGCCGGGCGCCGGCCGGGGGCCGGCCTCGGCCTGCCGCAGCTCGGTGAGGAGCGCATGCTGCCCGGCAAGCACCTCGGTGAGGACCCGGCGGGCGGCGCACAGCAGTTCCGCGACATCGCCTCCGGCCAGCTCGTAGACGACGGTGGAGCCGCTGCGGGTGGCCGTCACCATGCCCGAGCGGCGCAGCACGGCGAGTTGCTGGGAGAGCGCGGACGGCTCCACCTCGATCGCGGAGAGCAGTCCCCGCACGGGCATCGGCCCGTTCTGGAGCAGTTCCAGCACCCGGATACGGACCGGGTGACCCAGCATCCGGAAGAAGTCGGCCTTGGCCTGACAGAGCGGAAACCAGGCGCCGTTCATGCCCGCACCCCGCTCCCGGGACCGGGCCCGGACCGCGCCGCGCGCACCCGTATCCGTAGCCGTGTCCATATCCGTAGCCGTACCGATGCGGCGAAACCGCCCACGCATATCCTCCGCGTTCAGGCCGACCGGCCGTCGCGTCATCTGTTGAATTGCGGAATTCTGCAACTGTAGACGACGGGGTCGGGCAACTTGAATGGGTGTACCGGACAAACCGGGGGCACGCACGGCGCGGACGCCCCGGCGCGGCCCGCCCCCCGGACCGGCACCACCCGGCACCACCCGTCCCCGTGGGCACCGGACCGCCGGTGCCACCGTCCGCCGGGCGGCCGTGGCGCCGACTCGGATCGAGCGGATCGGGCAGGTCGGGCGGATCGCACGGATCGGGCGAACTCGACTTCGGACAAGGGTAGTTGCCGCACGGACCGGCAGGAGCACTCGCCGCCGGTACGTCCGAGCGCCCAACGACTGCGAGGCCGGAACCTCCGGGCGGCGCCCGGTACGGTTCCGGGCGCGGTCCCGTACCCCGCACCCCGTACCCCGTGGTTTCCGCTGGACAGCCCCCCATCCCCCAACCCCATAGTGACGCCCATGACTTCACTGATACGTCACACCACGATCGACTGCACCGACGCCTACCGCCTGGCGAGCTTCTGGGCACAGGTGCTGGACGGCACGCTGGCCGGGGACGACCTGCCGGGCGATCCGGAGGCCACGGTCACGGCCCCGGGTGGCACCCTGCTCTTCGTCACGGTGCCCGATGCCAAGGCCGGGAAGAACAGAGTGCACCTGGATCTGCAGCCACAGGACCGGAGCCGGGACGAGGAGGTCGAACGGCTGCTGGCGCTCGGCGCGACCCTGGTGGCCGACCACCGCCGGGCCGACGGGGCCGGGTGGGTGACGCTGGCCGACATCGAGGGCAACGAGTTCTGCGTCGAGCGCAGCGCGGCCGAACGGGCGGGCTGACCCCGGTGGCCCACGTGGCCCGGCGACCCGGTGGCCCCGGGACGGCCCCCGATGCGGTGGTCCCCGGTGGGCGCCGAGCGGCGGCCGACGCCCACGCCCGTTCAGCGCCACCTCCCCGGGGCCGTTGGGGTGATCAAACGCGTCGGCGCCCCTCAGCGGGTGTCGTCGGGCGGTCCTGGCGCGTTGGTCTTCCGTGACCCTTTCCCGCGCCCGTCCATGGTTTCTGCCGACCAGCCTCGCGGCCTTCCTGACCGAGACATGGCCGGACGGACCGGCTGACGACCCGTCGGACGCCCGGCCCGATGCCGAGTCCGACGCACCGTCCGATACCCGGTCAGGCGAGGGTGCTCCGGCCGGTTGCCGGCCGTGCGCCGAGGCGGCCGGTACTGCCGACGAGGGCCGGGAGAAACCCGCTGACCGGCCCTGACCGGCCCTGATCGGCCATCCGCTGCGGCGCCGGGCAGCGGACTTGACGGCGTGTCGAAAGCTGGCCGCTGCACGCACCGTCATCATCGGGTTACCACATGTGGCGAGCGGAAGTGATCGCCCATAGCTTCGCTTCATGGCGCTACGACAGATGAAATACATGGGCTGTGTCGCCGCGATGCTGGTCGGCGGTCTGGGCGCGGCATCGCCGGACGACGCAACGGAACGACTCGTCGTCCACCCCGGTCAGTCGATCCAGCGGGCGGTGGACAGAGCGAAGCCGGGTGACACCGTCATCATCCGGCCCGGCCACTACCGGGAGAGCGTGGTCATCCGCAAGTCGCGGCTGCGCCTCGTCGGTGCGGGCCCCAAGACGGTGATCGGACCGATCGGCAAGCGGGCCGGGAACATGTGCGCGAAGGCCGGCAACGGCATCTGCGTCATCGGCAAGGGGGGCAGGCCGCTGCGGGATGTCAGCATCCGTTCGCTGACCGTCAAGGGCTTCAAGAAGAACGGCGTCTGGGCCTCCGGCACCGACCGGCTGGCCGTGCGCCACGTGTTCGCACGGAACAACGGCGTGTGGGGCATCGCCCAGGAGAGGTCCGTCCGCGGGCTGTTCCGGGACAACGTCGTCACCGGCAACGGCGACTCCGGCATCTTCCTGGCCAACACGGTCAAGGAGGAGGGCGGGGCCACCGACACCCGCGGGGCCACGGTCACCGAGAACTACCTCGCGAGGAACCGGGTCGGCATCACGGTACGCCGCGTCAGAAACCTGACGATCGCCCACAACACCATCACCAAGAACTGCGCCGGCGTCTTCGTCGTCGGCGACGAGTCCCGCCCCCGGGCCGGAGCCCTGGCGGTCCGGAACAACACCATCGTCAAGAACAACAAGTACTGCCCCGCCAACCCCCGCCTGCCGTTCCTCCAGGGGTCCGGCATCGTCCTCACCGGCGCCGAGAAGACAGTGGTGCGGCGCAACCTGATCCGCGACAACGTCGGCAAGTCCCCGCTCTCCGGCGGCGTCGTGCTCTTCCACAGCTTCGTGAAGGCGACCAACGAACGCAACCTCATCATCGACAACCTCGTGCTGCACAACAAGCCGGTGGACCTCGCCGACCGCGACCCCAAGGGCAGGGGAAACCGGTTCGTCGACAACATCTGCCGGACCTCGCAGCCGGCCGGTCTGTGCCGACGGCAAGAGGTGCACGAGGCGCAGCCCTCGTCAACCGGAGAATAGAGGCGGAATGACCACAGTAAGTCCCACCCCCCAGCCGGCCATGCGGCTCCGGGAGCTCGTCTTCGGAGCCGCCTGTGCGGCGGCCGTGCGGGCGGCGGCGCAACTCCGCGTCGCCGACGCACTGGGCGACCGGCCCACCACCGCGGTGGAACTGGCCGCCGCGGTGAAGACCGAGCCCCGGCCGCTGGACCGGCTGCTGCGCACCCTGTCGTGCTACGGGATCTTCGAGGAGACCGACGACGGCAAGTACGTGCACACAGAGATGTCCCGGCTGCTGCGGGAGGACACCCCCAACAGCCTGCGGTATATCTCGCTGTGGTGCACCGAGCCGTGGACCTGGGCGGCCTGGCCGCGGCTCGACGATGCGGTGCGCACCGGCCGCAGCGTCTTCGACGACCTGTACGGCAAGAGCTTCTTCGAGTACCTGCACCAGGACGCCGGGGACTCGGCCGAGGTCTTCAACCGTGCGATGACCACGTCCAGCAAGCAGTCGGCGCAGGACATCGCGGACCTGCTCGATCTGACCGGTGCGTCGTCGGTGGCGGACATCGGCGGCGGCCAGGGGCATGTGCTCGCCAGTCTGCTGGAGAAGTACCCCGCTCTCGAGGGCACCCTGCTCGATCTGCCCACCGTCGTGGCGAAGCCGGACCCCCGGCTGCGCGACGGCGGCCCGCTCGCCTCGCGCGTACGGGTCGTGCCGGGCGACTGCCGCGAGGACATCCCGGTCCGGGCCGATGTCTACATCATCAAGAACATCCTGGAGTGGGACGACGAGAGCACCCGCCGCACGCTGCACCACGTCGTCAAGGCGGCCCGTCCCGGCGCCCGCGTCGTGATCATCGAGAATCTGGTCGACGACAGCCCCTCGATGAAGTTCACCACCGCCATGGACCTGCTGTTGCTGCTCAACGTCGGTGGTGCCAAGCACACCAAGGCGAGCCTGGTCAGCCGGATGGGGGAGGCCGGCCTGAAGGTCGGCGAGATCCGGGAGGTCAATCCGTACCTGCACGCGTTCGAGTGCACCGTCCCCGAATGATCATGACCCGGCACGGCAGGCCGCCCGGTGAGGAGCGCTCTCCTCACCGGGCGGCCTTGCCCGTGTCCGGGACGGCGCGGGAACCAGGGGATCGCCTCGGCTCCGCGTACGCGTCAGCCGCTGCCGTCGCGCTGCCAGCTGTAGAACTGCTGGGCCATCGCATCCTTGGGGCTTCGCCAGGTCTCCGGGTCGTACGCGCTGACGAAGGCGGACAGCTTGTCGCTGACGGCGCGGAACTCGGGGTGTTCCGTCACCTTGGCGATCTCGGGGCCGGGCGGCCGGTCGGATTCGATGAGGTGCAGATACACGTCACCGAACTGGAAGAGGGTCCGTCGCGAGACGCCGACCAGGTGCGGCAGTTCCGTACGGTCGGAGGCCTGGAAGACCTCGGCGATGTCCGGAGCCGAACCGGGCGCCATACGAGCGACGATCAGAGCGTGATGCATCGGGAAGATCCCTTCATTGCCGCCGGGCGGCGGTCCGCACGCGGCCTGGCGGTCCTTCAGCTGACGGTGGTGGACCGGAGCTCGCGGTCCCGCTGCTCGATGCGGTCGCGGATGAGCTCCATCTGGATCCGGGAGTTGCGGTTGATGAGCTCGGTCATGCCCTTGTCGTCGACCGGGGCGTCCGGCTTCATCGCGAAGTCCTGGGTCCAGTGCATGGAGGTGCCGCCGGGAATCTCGGCGTACTTCCAGTGGATGTCCATGTGCGCGAACGGGCCGGTCTCGACGCGGCGGGCGCGCACGGTGCGGTTGTGGCGGTCGATGACGCGCTCGGAGACCCAGCTCCAGACCGTGCCGTTGTCATCGGGGTGCATGGTCAGCCGGAAGGTGGTCTTGTCACCCTCCCTGGACAGCACCTCGACCGAGGCGTACTCGCTGAACAGTTGCGGCCAGTTCTCGATGTCGTTGGTGATGTCCCAGACGAGGTCGAGCGGCGCCGCGATGGTGATGTCGTTCTCGGTGTGGCCGGACATGTCAGGCTCCTGTCGTAGACACGTTCTCTTGGACGGTGGGGACGGTTTGGGCGGCGTTGACGAGGGCGAGGAAGTCGCGCGGCGTCTTGCAGCGCTCCGCGTCGGTCGGCATCGGCCGGCCCTGCCGGTTCTCCAGCTCGCCGACGATGCCGAGGAGGCCGAGCGAGTCCAGGCCGAACTCGTTGAACGTCGCGTCGGGCCGGTTCGCCAGCTCCTTCGGGTCGACGGTGAGCCCGGCGGCGGACTTCATCAGCGCGGCCAGCTCATTGAGCGTCAGTTGAGCGTTCATGTGCGGTTCTCCTTCTCACGAGGGGGACGGGGAGCCCTTCCGCAGCACCATTGCCGCGTTCGAGCCCATCAGCCCCCGGCTCAGCACCAGCGCCGTCCGCAACTCGGCGGGGCGGGCCCGGCCGGTCACCACGTCAAGGTCGTGGCAGACATCGACGACGTTGGGGGTGGGCGGCACGACGCCCTGTTCCATGGAGAGCACCGCGGCCGCGGTGTCCAGAACGGGGGCGCCGCAGTACGCCCGGCCGGTGCCGGTCTTGGGTGCGGTCACCGGGACCTGCGAGGCGTGCCGGCCCAGGGCGTCCGCGATCGCCAGCGCCTCGGCCCGGTCGGCCGCGGGAACGCCGAGCGCATCCGCGAACACCACATCGATCTCCTCCGGGGCGCACCGGGCATCCGCCAGCGCGCCGCGGATCGCATGCGCGAGCCCGTCCCGGGACTCCTCCCACAGGGAGGCTCCGGTGAAGGTCGCGGCGTGCCCGGCCAGCAGGGCCCGGACGCTCGCGCCACGGCTCACGGCCGCCGCCTCTTCCTCGACGATCAGCATCGCGCCGCCCTCGGCGGGCACGAATCCGCAGGCGCCGCTGGTGAACGGCCGGTAGGCGCGGGCCGGGTCGTCGAGCTTGCTGAGATCGTCGTAGCCGAGCTGGCAGACGACCGAGTAGGGGGCCAGCGGTGCCTCGGCGGCACCCACGACGACGGCATCGGTGCCGCGCCGGATGGTGCGTCCGGCATGCGCCAGGGCATCCAGTCCGCCCGCCTCGTCGCTGGCCACGACTCCGCACGGCCCCTTGAAGCCGCCGCGGATGGAGATCTGTCCGGTGCTGGCCGCGTAGAACCAGGCGATCGACTGGTACGGGCCGACGTGGCGGGAGCCCTGGCCCCAGAGCCGTTGCAGCTCCCGCTGGCCGAACTCGCCGCCGCCGGATCCGGCGGCCGTGACGACGCCCACCGCGAACGGTGAGTCGTTGTAGTCGGCACGGCCGAGCCGGGCGTCGTCCAGCGCGAGGTTGGCCGCCGCCATGGCGAAGTGGGTGAACCGGTCGGTCTGGACGAGGTAGCGCTCCTCGATCAGATCCGCCGGGTCGAAGCCGCGGACCTCGCCCGCGACCTTGAGCGGAAGGTGCTCACACCCCTCACGGGTGACGCGGTCGAGGACGCTGATGCCCTCGACCGTCGCCTTCCAGAAGGTTTCGGTGCTCACCCCGTTGGGGGCGATGACACCGATGCCGGTGACGACGGAACGACGTGTCTTCCGGGAGCTCATGATGCCCTCCCACCCTGTCGGGTCAGTACCACCGCTGACTGGAATCCACCGAAGCCGCTGCCGACCGAGAGCACCGAACGCAGCGGCAGCTCCCGTGCGGTCTTGGGCACGTAGTCGAGGTCGCACTCCGGGTCCGGAGTCTCGTAGTTGGCTGTGGGCGGCACCACTTGATGGGTGAGTGCCAGCACACAGGCCACGATCTCGATCGCGCCGATGGCCCCGAGCGAGTGGCCGACCATGGATTTGATGGAACTCATCGGGATCTTGCGGGCGTGTGCGCCGAGCGACCGCTTGACCGCGGCCGTCTCGTGCCGGTCGTTCTGCTGGGTGCCCGAGCCGTGCGCGTTGACGTAGTCGACCTGGGTGGCGTCGATCCGGGCGTCGCCCAGGGCCCGGTTGATCGCCTCGGCCATTTCCAGGCCTTCCTGGGTGAGACCGGTCATGTGGTACGCGTTGCCGAAGGTGGCGTAGCCACGGATCTCACAGTGGATCGTCGCACCGCGGGCGCGGGCGTGTTCCAGCTCTTCCAGGACGAGGACGGCGCCGCCCTCCCCCATCACGAATCCGTCGCGGTGGGCGTCGAACGGCTTGGAGGCATGGGCGGGGTCGTCGTTGTTCGCGGACGTCGCCTTGATCGCGTCGAAGCAGGCCACGGTGATCGGGGAGATCGGCGAGTCGGATGCGCCGGCGATGCACACATCGACCCGGCCCTCCTCGATCGAGTGGAAGGCGTACCCGATGGCGTCGAGACCGGAGGTGCAGCCCGTGGAGACGGTCTGCACCGGGCCATGGGCCCCGACCCGTTCCGCCACCGCGGAGGCGAGCGAACTGGGAGAGAACGCCCGCTCCAGATAGCGGCCGGCCGGCCGGTGGTCGACATCCCACCGTTCACCGTGGTTGCTGACGGCGACATAGTCATGTTCCAGACGGGTGGTGCCGCCGACCGCGGTGCCCAGGGACACCCCGATGCGCCAAGGGTCCTCGGCCTCCGTGTCCAGGCCGGCGCTGCGCAGCGCCTCGTCGGCGGCGACCATCGCGAACTGGATGTACCGGTCGGAGCGGGCCACCTGCTCCTCGCTCAGACCGTGCGCCGCGGGATCGAAGTCACACTCGGCGGCGATGCGCGAGCGGAACCCCTCCGGGTCGAAGAGGGTGATGCCACGGGTCGCCGTGCGGCCTGCGGACAGCAGGTCCCAGAAGGCGGACACACCCACGCCGCCCGGAGCGACGATCCCGACGCCGGTGACCGCCACTCGGCGGGTCATGACACCGGCTCCGTGCGTTCCGGTGGTGCGGCCGGTGTGCTCTCTTCCATGCCCTCGGTGTCGACGTGGCCCAGCTCCGGGCGCGGGGCGAGCGGGCCGAGGTGGAAGACCATCCGGGCCTCCACCTCGCCGACGTTGCGGAAGCGGTGCCGCATGTACGGCGGGATCAGCAGCCCCTGGTCAGGGCGGAGCGGGTGCGGTTCCCCGTCGAGGTCCACTTCGAGTGCGCCTTGGACGACGTACACGAACTCCTCGGAGTAGGGGTGGTAGTGCTCGCCGATGCGCTCGCCGGGCTGCACGAGTGCCATGCCCATGAAGCCGCTCGTGGCGCCCACCGCGCTGGGTGTCAGCATGGCGCGCAGATCACCTCCGCGCCTGCGGTTGGGCTGGGTCTCGCTGAGGTCCACGATGCGTGGGCGGTACGTGGTCATGGCTGCTTCCTCCAGGGGCTGGGGCCGGGGGTGAGTGAGAGGAGAGACCTGCTGCGGCCGGGCCCGTTCAGGCGCCCGGTGCCCGGCGGTCCGTGATGAGGGCCATGTCGGCGCGCTCCAGGAAATGTGCGAGCTCCCGGTCGTTGGACAGACCGCCGGCCACTTCGGTGTCGAGCAGACGCCGCAGCACGGCCGTCTTGCGAGGACCGCGCACGCCGAGCGCGAGCACGGGATCGCTCTCGATCGGGATCCGGAGATCGATGAGGCGGACGACCACGTCGTCGCGCTGGAAGATGGTGCTGCCGGCGATGGGGCAGGCGGGATCGTCCGCGGCCAGCTCGTCCTGGCGGGCGAGCATCTGGGCCAGCGTCATACCGCAGCCTTCCTTGGCGGGGTAGAACAGCGCATGCCGCTTGATGCCGTCGGGCTGCTGTCCGCCCGAGGCGACGTGGTGCACCGCGGGCAGCGCGGCACGGGTGAAGAACACCCGGGCGGAGTTCGGATCGCTCAGGTCGCGGTCCTGCTCCAGATAGGGGTTGACGGCCTCCTCGACGGCCCGGACCTCGGGCTGCTGGGAGATGTGCCGCAGCGCGGCGACGAGGTCGCCCTGCACCTCGACCGCACGCACGACGCGGTTGCCGTGCATGAAGAGGGAGGTACGGCGGAGCCGGGTGGTGTCGTCGACCTTGGCCTCCGGGGAGGTGTACCCGGCGAGGATGTCCGCGACCATCGATTCGCTGCCCGGCTTCACGGTGAAGGTCAGCGCGTGCCGGACCACCCCGTCGCCGACGCGGGGGTTGGCCTGCAGGCGGCCCTTGGGAGGCTCGGGCGCGAGGCGGGCGACGTTCGAGGTCTCGCGCAGGACGCTGAAGCGCAGCGACCGGGTGTCACGGACACAGCCGTGCAGCGGCTGGACCATCTTGACGTGTTCCTCGCTGTTGACCCAGGCCAGGAACGGCGGTGCGCTCTCCCATTCACTGGTGATGAGCCACTGGGAGGGGTTCTCGATGGACTGGCACAGCTGGTCGGTGATGTGTCCGGGAACGGACGCGACCTGGTTGCGCAGGTGCTCGTAGGCTTCGAGGAAGTCCTGCTGGGCTCCGTCGTGGAGGTCCAGCAGCAGCACGACCCTCAGCCGGGAGCCGTCGAAGGCCGACTGGGATATTCGTTCCGACAGCGTTGTCATCGTCTACGCATCTCCTTCGGGGCCCGATGGCCCCAGTGGTGCGTCGTCAGTTCCGGTGCGATCCGGGTGACTGAGCCGGATGGTGGGGACGGCCGCTCCGGATGTCGCGGGGGCGTCCCGGATTCGATCGTCGCCGCGACCCACGGGTGGCGCGAGATGTGTGAGCCATGCAGGTGAACCGTGATCGAACAGGCCCTGAGCCGGGCATTCGTGCTCCATCTGCCGTCAGCGTCCCTGGAGCTGGAGCACGCAATGAATCCCACCGCCGAAGACCGGGTTCCGGTACTCGTCGTGGGCGGGTCCCTGGTCGGCCTGTCCGCGTCGCTGTTCCTGGGACGCCTGGGTATCAGACATCTGCTGGTCGAGAAGCACGCGGACACCTCCCGCCACCCCCGCGGGCGGGGCAACAACGTCCGCACCATGGAGCTGTTCCGGGTGGCCGGTGCGGAGCAGCCCATCCGCGAGGCCGCGTCGGTCCTGGCCGACAACCACGGGATCCTGCAGGCCCGTTCACTCACCGGCGATGACCAGGAGTGGCTGTTCAAGGAGATCGACCCGGGCGGCGGCCTGGCCCGCATGAGCCCGTCCGCCTGGTGCCTGTGCAGCCAGAACGACCTGGAGCCCGTCCTGGTGCGCTGCACCCGTGAGCACGGCGGTGACCTGCGGTTCTCCACCGAGCTGAGCTCCTTCGAACAGGACGCGCACGGGGTGCGGGCGACGCTGAAGAACCGGGAGACCGGCGAGCTCACCACCGTGCACGCGGACTACCTGATCGCCGCCGACGGGCCCCGCAGCCCGGTCCGCGAGCGGCTGGGCATCGGCCAGACGGGGCCCGGCGACCTGTTCCACAACGTGAGCATCACCTTCCGCGCGCCGCAGCTCGCCGAAGTCGTGGGCGACCGCCGCTTCATCGCCTGCTACTTGACCCACCCCGAGGCCGACGGCGCCCTGCTGCCGGTCGACAACAAGGCGGACTGGGTCTTCCACGCCCCCTGGCACCCCGACACGGGCGAGACCCTGGAGGACTTCACCGACGAGCGGTGCATCGACCACATCCGCCGGGCAACGGGCGTACCGGACATGGCAGTTGAGATCACCGGCAAGGCCCCCTGGCACGCCGCCGAGCGGGTCGCCGAGCGGTACGCGGCCGGCCGGGTCTTCCTCGCCGGCGACTCGGCCCACGAGATGTCCCCCACCGGGGCGTTCGGCTCCAACACCGGTATCCAGGACGCCCACAACCTCGCCTGGAAGCTCGCCGCCGTGCTCAACGGCACGGCGGGCCCCGAGCTGCTGGCGACCTACGAGGCGGAGCGGCAGCCGGTGGCGCGGGAGACCAGCGCCCGCGCCTCGGCGCGCTCGGCCGAGCACAGCCACCCGGGATACGCGCCGGCTCCCGGCGCGAGCGGCGGCCGGCAGCGCGGGGTGCTCACCGTCGCCCTGGGGTACTGCTATCCGCAGGGCGCGGTCGTCGGCGCCGACCCCGCGCTGCCGGTGGTACCCGACCAGATGCGGCTCACGGGCGAACCGGGCACCCGCGCCCCGCACATGTGGCTGCGGGCCGGCGGTGAGCGGCGCTCGACCCTCGATCTGTACGAGAAGTCCTTCGTCCTGCTGACCGGTACCGACGGCGAGATGTGGCGCACCGCGGTCAAGGGCGCCAACGAGGAGTTCTCCCTCGGGCTGGACTGCTACATGATCGGCACCGGGCCCAACGACGACCTGGCTCCCGAGGACGGCGTCGACTGGGCCGAGAAGCACGGGACGACGCCCGAGGGTGCGGTGCTGGTGCGCCCCGACGGCTTCGTGGCGTGGCGGGCCGAGGGACGGGTGGCCGACCCCGAGGCGGCGCTGCGGCAGGTCCTTGCCGCGCTGCTGTGCCGGAGCTGACCCGCCCGGCACGCCCCCGCCCCGTGCGAACAGCAGGGGTCGGGCGGGGTGACGGACAGGACTGACGTTGACGGAGGGGCCGGTGGGACATCCACCGGCCCCTCCGTCACGCGCGAACGTATCTTCTGCCCGTCACCACCGCAGGGGCATCTCGGGACCGCCCCGGCCGCGTCCCGCAACTCGGGGGGCCGATTTCCGGTTGAGTCCGGGCATGGATGCCAAGAAGCCCGCCCCGCACCCCTTTCAGCGCATCTCGCTCCCCCACCAGCCGCCGGCCCTGCCGCCCCCCGCCCCGCAGGCGCGCCGCCCGGCCGAGGGGGAGACGCCGATCTTCGACCAGCTGCTCAAGGAGTGGCGCGCGGGGGCGATCCGGCCGGTCGTGTCCTGGCCGGTCGACGATCCGGGGAAGATCGGGACGGGCGGCGCGGTTGGGACGGATGATGGCCGTCCGTATCCGCGGACCCGTGACGAGGAGCATGCCCGTGAGCCTGTACGACATCCCCCTGCGCACCCTGACCGGTGAGCCCGCTTCACTCGCCGACTACCGGGGCCAGGCCCTGCTGGTGGTGAATGTGGCGTCCAAGTGCGGGCTGACCCCGCAGTATTCCGGTCTGGAGCGGCTGCAGCAGCGCTATGCGGACCGTGGCTTCAGTGTGCTGGGCTTCCCCAGCAACCAGTTCGCGGGCCAGGAGCCCGGCACCGCCGAGGAGATCGCCACCTTCTGCTCGGCGACGTACGGCGTGAGCTTTCCGCTGTTCGAGAAGACCGACGTCAACGGCGCGGACCGGCACCCGCTGTACACGGCGCTGACCGGCACCGAGGACGCCGAAGGAGCGGCCGGTGACGTCCAGTGGAACTTCGAGAAGTTCCTGATCGATCCCCAGGGCCGGGTCGCGGGCCGTTTCCGGCCGCGTACCGAGCCGGAGGCCGAGGAACTGGTCACCGCCATCGAGGCGGCCCTGCCGGCCTGAGTCCCCGTACCCGCGCCGCCGGGCCGTGGGCGGGGGGCGGTCCGTCGGCGCTGCGCGGCGCGGGGTCGGGCGGCGGCGTGCCGTACGGGCGACGGCGGAACCCTGGGGCGGGCCGGGGGCGGCCGGGTGGCGAGGGGGCGGGTCAGGCGACGGCCGTGCCCGCGGCGTCCGTGACCGTGGCCGTGACCGCGGTCGATCCGGGTGACCCGGATGATCCGGCGGCTCCGCCCCCGTCGTCGCCGGTCTCGTCGGACAGGATCTCGAAGCTGTCGGTCAGCCCGGTCATCCGCAGCAGCCGGGCGACGCTCCCGCCGCCGCAGACGCCGGTCAGCCGCAGCCGGCCGCCGCGCTGCCGCGTCCGGTAGCGGGCGCGGCTCAGCAGGGACAGTCCGGCGCAGTCGATGAACGTGACCGCGCGGACGTCGACCACGAGGTCGGTGCCCTGCGTACCGGTGATCTCGTCCAGCCGGTCGGACAACACCGACACGGCAAGGATGTCCAGCTCACCGCGGAGCTCCAGCACGGTCGTGCCGCCCGCGGCGCTGCTGGGTCCCACGAGTCTCGGGTAGTACTGACCTGTATCCATCGGCCCGGCCCACTTTCGTGCCGAGGCGCGGGATATGGCCACGCGTCTGCGGCGGAGATGTTCGGAAGGTGTGGGGGGCGCCCGGCGCGATCCGGGCGGGTCGGCCCGTTTCCGGGTCGTCGGTAGTGCGGCGGTGTGTCGGCTGTGTTCCTGTGTTTCTGCTGCTGTGCCCGTAGTTGTCTACGGCTTACCCGCGGGCCGCGCCCTCAAAGTCCCGGCGTACGCCTGAGCTTCAGGTTGTCTCAAAGTCGCCCCTTGCGGACGTGGCCGAGATAGGTGACCACGCGCCGGGGCAGCGGGGGCCGCCAGGCCGCGGGGGCGGTCGGCCCGGGGGCTCCACGGCGCCGCCACTCAGGTGACCGGCCTACCGATCGCCTCTCCGGCACCCCACCCGGGTGCGCTCCCCGGGAGCCCCCGATAACACTCTTTCGGGCGAATTACACTGTCCGGACCGCCCGAAAGTGAGAGGTGTGTCCTGAAGCCGTCGGATCCCGCGGGGGAGCTCCCCGACCGCACCGCGCAGAGCCTGCGCGAGTTCGCCGGTGGGCCGGTCGTCCGGCTTCCGCAGCTGCTGGAGGCGATGGCGGCCGTCGGTTCCGACCATGACCTGGGGCGCGCCCTGGGCCGTATCGCCGAGACCGCCGCCTCCCTCACCGGTGCGCGCCACGCCGCCGTCCGCCTCCGCGACGAGGACGGCGAAGGGCCCGGCGAGCCGGTCACCCACGGCGCGCCTCCCGAAGGCGAGCCGCCCGCCGGGAGCTCCCTGGAGGTGCCCATCCAGGTGCAGGGAGAGCTGTTCGGCTCGCTGTACGTCGCAGGGAAGGACGGCGGCGAGCAGTTCAGCGACGCCGATCTGCACCTGGTGCGGGTACTGGCCACCGAGGCCGGTATCGCCGTGAGCAACGCCCGGCTGCACTCCGCGGCCCGGCAGCGCCGGCGCTGGATCGACGGCGCGGCATCCATCACCACGGCGCTGCTGGCCGGGCCCGAGACCGGCTCGACGACCACCCACGCCCTGACGGTCGTCGCGGAGAAGGGCCGGGAGCTGGCCGAGGCGGCGACCGGAGCGGTCCTGCTGCCGCACGCCGAGGGCGGGATGGAGGTCGTGGCGATCTCCACCGTGCTGTCCGAGGCCGTACGGACCGAGGCGTACCGCGGCAGGATTCCGCCCCGGAGTCCGGTCGTCCACCAGATATACGCCGGGCTCGCGGTCTTCTCCGACGACTTCGCCGACGACCCGCGCTCGATCTCCCCGATATCGCGGCACTACGGCCCGACGATGCTGCTGCCGCTGCGCAGCAGCGGGCGGGTGCTGGGCGCCCTCGCGCTGTGCCGGATGTCCGGCGACCGCCGCTTCAGCCACACCGAACGGACCCTGGGGACCCAGTTCGCCGCGCAGGCCGCGGTGGCGCTCGTGCTGGCCGACCGGCACCGGGACCGCGAGCGGCTGGCGGTCTTCGAGGACCGCGACCGGATCGCCCGCGATCTGCACGACCTGGTCATCCAGCGGCTGTTCGCCACCGGGATGCTGCTGGAGACCGCCCGGCGCAAGGCGCTGGTGCCGGAGGTGGAGGAGGGGGTGGGCCAGGCGGTCGACGAGCTGGACGCCACGATCCAGGAGATCAGAACGGCGATCATCGCGCTGCAGCAGGGACCGCCCGAGGCCCCGCCCGGGCTGCGCACCCGCGTGCTGCGGGAGGCCGGCGCGGCCACCGCGGCGCTCGGCACCCGGCCCTCGGTCCGGTTCACCGGACCGGTCGACACCCGGGTCGACGACAAGAGCGCCCGTGAGCTGCTGGCCGCACTCCGCGAGGCGCTGGCGGCTGTGACCGCCCCGGCCCCGGCACCGCCGTATCCTGCCCGGGTGGAGATCGCCGTGGACGTCACCACCCCGCTCCCCGACGGCCGGCCGGGCCTCCGGCTGACGGTGGCCTGCCCGGACGGCACCGGGCGGCCGGTGGTCTGGGAGCGTCCGCTCCGGGGCGGCGGGCTCGACGCCTGAGCCCCCGCCGGGCCCCTGTCCGGCGCGCCGGACGGGTGAGCTCACCGGAATCGCTTGACCTCAACATTGGTTGAGGTCCTACGTTCCTTGTATGTCGCCGGTCACGCACGGCGATCCCGTGACAACCCGGCACACCGGAGGCCCACCCATGGACATGGAAGTCACCGCCTGGCATGCACTGCACAGCACGATGACCGCGCAGCAAGGCAGGCGCCGCTTCTCCCGCGGCACCCTGCGCCGCATCACGGCCTTCGCCCGGCCGCACCGGCGCCGCCTGCTGTGGTTCCTCGTACTGAGCACGATGACCGCGATGCTCGCGGTGGCCACCCCGCTGCTGGCCGGCCGGGTGGTGGACGCGATCGTGGGCCGCGACTCGGCGTCCCTCGTTCTCGAACTGTCCGGGCTGATCGCCGTGATCGCGGTCGCCGAGGCGGGTCTGGGGCTGGTGACCCGCTGGCTGTCGGCGAGCATCGGCGAGGGGCTGATCCTGGATCTGCGGACGACCGTGTACGACCACGTCCAGCGGATGCCCATCGCCTTCTTCACCCGTACCCGCACCGGAGCGCTGGTCAGCCGCCTGAACAACGATGTGATCGGCGCCCAGCGGGCCTTCAGCGACACCCTGTCCGGGGTCGTCAGCAATATCGTGACGCTGCTGCTGACCCTCGTGGTGATGCTCGGCCTGTCCTGGCAGATCACCCTGATCGCGCTGGTGCTGCTGCCGGTGTTCGTGCTGCCCGCCCGCCGGGTCGGCCGGCGGCTGGCGGATCTGCGCCGGGAGGGCGCCGACCACAATGCGGCGATGGGCACCCAGATGACGGAGCGGTTCTCCGCGCCGGGCGCCACCCTCGTCAAGCTGATGGGCCGCCCGGCACGGGAGTCCGCCGAATTCGCCACCCGGGCCCGCCGGGTGCGCGATATCGGGGTCCGGTCGGCCATGGTCCAGACGTACTTCGTCACCGCGCTCACCCTGGTCTCCGCGCTGGCACTGGCCGTCGTCTACGGCCTGGGCGGCTACCTCGCGCTGCGCGGACAGCTGGAGCCCGGCGCGATCGTCTCGCTGGCCCTGCTGCTCACCCGGCTCTACGCCCCGCTGACCGCGCTGTCCGGCGCCCATATCGAGGTGATGAGCGCGCTGGTCAGCTTCGAGCGGGTCTTCGAGGTGCTGGACCTCAAGCCGCTGATCTCCGAGAAGCCGGATGCCCGCGCGGTCCCCGAGGGCCCGGTGTCCGTGGAGTTCGACTCCGTCCGCTTCGGCTACCCATCCGCCGACAAGGTCTCGCTGGCCTCCCTGGAAGAGGTCGCCACCCTCGACACCCGGGGCGGCGAGGAGGTCCTGCACGGCATCTCCTTCCGTGCCGAACCCGGCCAGATGGTCGCCCTGGTCGGCTCCTCCGGCGCCGGCAAGTCGACCGTGGCCCAGCTGCTGCCCCGGCTGTATGACACCGACTCCGGCGCGGTCCGGCTGTCCGGAGTGGACGTCCGCGAGCTGACCGCCGCCTCGCTGCGCGACGTCCTCGGAATGGTCACCCAGGACGGGCACCTCTTCCACGACACGATCCGCGCGAACCTGCTGCTGGCCAGGCCGGAGGCCACCGAGGAGGAGCTGTGGGACGCGCTGCGCCGGGCACGTCTGGAGGACCTGATCGCCGGGCTCCCCGACGGGCTGGACACCGTCGTCGGTGAGCGCGGCTACCGCCTCTCGGGTGGCGAACGGCAGCGGCTGACCATCGCCCGGCTGCTGCTCGCCCACCCCCGGGTGGTGATCCTGGACGAGGCCACCGCGCATCTGGACAACACCTCCGAGGCGGCGGTGCAGGAAGCACTCACCGAGGCCCTGGACGGCCGTACCGCACTGGTCATCGCCCACCGGCTGTCGACCGTCCGGGCCGCGGACCTGATCCTGGTCGTCGAGGGCGGTCGGATCGTCGAGCGCGGGACGCACGAGACGCTGCTGGCCGCGGACGGGCGCTATGCGGAGCTGTACCGCACGCAGTTCACCGACTCGGAGGAGCGGCCGGAGCCCGCCGAGGAGGCCCGGGGGGCGGCGGATTCCGGCCCGGATACCGTGCCGGAATCGGCACTGGTGAACTGACGCCGCGCCGGAAGGCCCCCACCTCTTGGCGGGGGCCTTCCGGATGCCGAAAACTGAGATGATGACGCAGCGCGCGGAACACTCCACTGTCATGGACCGCCTCGCCCTCGACGATCTGATCACCGGGTACGCCATCGCCGTGGACGACGGTGACTGGCCCGGCTACCGAGCCCTGTTCACCCCGGACGGCCGGGCCGACTACCGCTCGGCGGGCGGCATCGAGGGCGGCGCGGACGAGATCGCCGCCTGGCTCGGCGAGATGCTGCAGCACTTCGCCATCCGGCAGCATCTGATCGTCAACCGCCGCATCACCCTCGCCCGCCGGGACGGCTCCCCCGGGGACACCGCCACGGTCCAGGCCGACTACCTCAACCCGATGCGGCTCGCCGGCCCCGCGACGGAGGGCGGGGGCGGCCCGACCGCTCCCAATTACACCTGTGCCGGCCGCTATGAGTTCACCGCCCGGCGCACCGCCGACGGCTGGCGGCTGACCGGCGTCGTCGTCCACGAGAAGTGGCGCGAGGTATGGGCCGACGGTGAGTGACCGCACCCGCCGGGAGCCGCCACCCGGTTCGGCCGTTGAGACGGCCCCCCTTTCCCCGGCCGGCCCCGCCGCGCACACTGGCCGTCCGGCCGTCCGGGAGCGGCACCGGACCGGCCGCATCCAGGGAGGCCGCATGGACACACCGCCAGGCCGTCCGGCGCGGTGGCTGGGCTCCCCCTGGGCCCGGGGGGCGGCCGCCGCGCTCGCCGGTGCGGTGCCGGCCCTCACCTTCCCCGCGCCGTCGTGGTGGTGGCTGGCGTATGTCGCGCTGGTTCCCTGGCTGCTGCTGGTGCGGTCGGCACCGACCCGACGGCGGGCGGCACTGGACGGCTGGCTGGGCGGCACCGGCTTCATCCTGGCCGTCCACCAGTGGCTGCTGCCGAGCCTGCACATCTTCATCCTCGTGCTCGCCCTGCTGCTCGGTGCCTTCTGGGCCCCCTGGGGGGTGCTGGTGCGCGTACTGCTGGGTGACGCGCCCCCGGCGAGCGGGCCGCCCGAGGGGCCCGCGCGGACGGAGCCCGGGGAAGCCTCGCCCGGACGGCAGTGGCGGGCGGCGGGCGGACGGTGCGCCGCCGCGCTGGTGCTGGTGCCGTCGGGCTGGCTGATGGTCGAACTGGTCCGTTCCTGGGAGTACTTGGGCGGCCCCTGGGGGCTGCTGGGCGCCAGTCAGTGGCAGCTGCCGCCCGCGCTGCGGCTGGCGTCGATCGGCGGGGTGTGGCTGGTGAGCCTGCTGGTGGTGGCGGTGAACACAGCGGTGGCCGAGCTGATCGCCCGCCCGGCGGCCCGGCTGCCCGCCGTCGCCGGGCTGCTGGTGTGCGCGCTGGCGGTCACCGTGGCCTGGTTCCAGGCACCGGTCCCCCGCATCACCGGCACGGTGCGGGTCGCGGTCGTCCAGCCGAACCGGACCGGCACCCCCGCGGCCCGTCTGGACCGCAGCGAGGCGCTGACCGGGTCGCTGGCGGGCCGCGGTGTGCGCCTGATCGTCTGGGGCGAGAGCAGCATCACCACGGACCCGGCGGACCACCCGGAGCTCGCCGCCCGCCTGGCCGCCCTCTCCCGGCGGACCGGCGCCGAGCTGCTGATCAACGCCGACTCCGCGCACGCCCAACGGCCGGGCATCTCCAAGAGCGCGGTCCTGATCGGCCCGGACGGACCCACCGGGGACCGCTACGCCAAGATGCGGCTGGTGCCCTTCGGCGAGTACATACCGTTCCGGTCCGTGCTGGGCTGGGCAACACGGGTGGGCAAGGCGGCCCCCAGCGACCGGCTGCGCGGCACCGGCCAGGTGGTGATGCCGGTCGCCGCCGCGGGCGGACTGCGCATCGGGCCGCTGGTGTGCTTCGAGACCGCCTTTCCCGACATGAGCCGCCATCTGGCACGCGACGGCGCACGCGTGCTGGTCGCCCAGTCCTCGACCTCGACCTTCCAGGACAGCTGGGCGCCCGCCCAGCATGCGTCACTGGCCGCGCTGCGCGCCGCGGAGACCTGGCGGCCCATGGTGCACGCCACGCTCACCGGCATCAGTGCGGTCTACGGCCCCCGGGGTGAGCAGATCGGCGAACGGCTCGGCACCGACCGCAGTGCGGCGGCCGTCTACGATCTGCCCCTGGCCGCGGGCACCAGCCCGTACACCCGGTTCGGTGACTGGGCGGTGTACGGGGCGGTGGGTGCGCTGGTGCTCGCCGGCGGGTACGCGGGGCTGCGGGCGCTCAGCAGGCGGACTGGGCGAGTGCGTCGGTGATCACCCGTTCGCACAGTTCATGGGTGCGCAGGGCGTCCTCGGCGGACGGCCTGCGGCCGGCCCGTACGTCGTCCAGGAACGCCAGGACGATCTGCTCGATGCCGCGCTGCCGGGCGACCGGCACCCAGTCTCCGCGGCGCCGGATGCTCGGCTGCCCCTTGTGGTCGATGACCTCGGCGAGATTGACGACCTGGCGCTTGGTGTCCTGTCCGGAAACATCCAGGATCTCCTCGGTGGATCCGCTCAGGCGGTTCATGGTGCCGAGGGCGGTGAAGCCGTCGCCGGAGAGCTGCAGCACCACATGCTGCATCAGCCCCTCACGGATCCGGGCACGCACATCGATGTGGTCGATCTCGCCGGGGGCGAGGAACCGCAGGGTGTCCACGACGTGGATGAAGTCGTCCAGCACGAGCGTGCGCGGGTCCTCGGGCAGTCCGATCCGGTTCTTCTGCATCAGGATCAGATCGCGGGCGTGCTCGCGGCACTGGGCGTAGGCGGGAGCGAAGCGGCGGTTGAAGCCGACGGTGAGGCCCACTCCGCGGTCTTCGGCGAGCGCGACGAGGCGCTGGGAGGTGGCGAGTTCGTAGGAGAGCGGCTTGTCGACATAGGTCGGCACACCTGCCTCGATCAGCCGGTTCACGATCTCGGGGTGGGCGGCGGTGGCGGCGTGCACGAAGGCCGCGTCCAGCCCGGTGGCGAGCAGCGAGTCCAGGTCGCCGTGGAGCTGCCCCCCGGTCAGCCGGTGGGCGGCGCCGACGCGTTCGAGGGTGGCCGGGGTGCGGGTGTACAGATGCAGTTCGAGCCCGGGTTGTGTGCCCAGTACGGGGAGGTACGCCTTCTGGGCGATGTCGCCGAGTCCGATGCAGCCGACCTTCACTCGTGCTCCTTGGGTTGTGCCGCGGCCCTGGTGCCTCGCGTGCCGGAAGCATACGTGCCGGCCGGCGGCCGCCGGTCGGCGATCCCGTCCAGGGCGCGCAACACCGGATCCGGCGCAAACCGGGAGGCGACTGCTTTACGGCGTGTGACCCGCCGTGCCGTCGAGCCGCAGCTGCAGCCGTTCGATGGCGTCCCGCAGACCCTGGCGGTATTCGCCGTCGGCGAGGGCGTTGACCGAGGTCCGGGCGCGCCGTAGCTGCGCCCGCGCATCGGCAGGCCGGTCCAGGGCCGCGTAGTCAGCCGCGATGTTGAGGTGCAGCGAGGGGAAGAACGCCCGGAGGGCGACGAGGGGGTGCCGGGGGCCGGGGCCGTCGGCCACCTTCGGCTCTTCCGGCGGGGCGGTGTTCCTGGGCCGTTCGGTGACAAAGCCCTCGGCGGCCTCCAGGGCCTTGAGGTCCCAGTCGAGTTCGTCCCTGGGGTCGTCCTGGGTGTCGGCCATGTAGTGGGCGAGAGTGCAGCGGTGGAAGGCGTCTCCCTGCGGCCCGATCTCGTGCCACAGCGCCGAGAGACGGTTGCGTGCCTCTTCCCGGTCGCCCGCGCGATGCAACATGATCGCTTGGCCGATCCGGGTCAGCACCCCGTCCTCGGGCGTCGCCTCCCGCCGCTTGTCCACCACCGCGCACTCCGTATCCGCTCGCCACGGCCACTGCCGTTCCCCCGACGCTAACCGCCGGAAGGAACCTGCGCGCGGTGTACGCGACGCACCGGGTGGTGGAGCTCCCCCGCCATGATGGGCCGGACGGGCCGGACGGGCCGGACGGCTCAGCCCAGGTCAGGGATGCGCCAGTCGATCGGGGCATGCCCCTGTGCGGCGACCGCCGCATCGATCTGGGTGAAGGGGCGGGAGCCGAAGAACTTCTTCGCCGACAGCGGGGAGGGGTGCGCACCCTGCACCACCGCGTGCCGCTCCTCGTCGATCAGCGGCAGCTTCTTCTTGGCGTAATTCCCCCAGAGCACGAAGACCGCCGGGTCGGGCCGGGAGGCCACGGCACGGATGACCGCGTCGGTGACCTTCTCCCATCCCTTGCCCTTGTGCGAATTGGGCTCGGCCTCGCGGACCGTGAGGACGGCGTTCAGCAGCAGCACCCCCTGCCGGGCCCAGGGCATCAGATATCCGTTGTCCGGAACCGGGTGGCCCAGCTCTTCCTTCATCTCCTTGTAGATGTTCCGCAGCGACGGCGGCGTCTTGACCCCGGGCTGCACGGAGAAACACAGGCCGTGTCCCTGGCCCGCGCCGTGGTACGGGTCCTGGCCCAGGATGAGCACCTTCACCTGGTCGTAAGGCGTCGCCTCCAGCGCCGCGAAGACCTGCTCGCGGGGCGGGTAGACCGGCCCGGCGGCCCGCTCCTGCTCGACGAAGTCGGTGAGCTCCTTGAAATAGGGCTTCTCCAACTCCTCGCCGAGGACCCCTCGCCAGGATTCGGGCAGCATGTCGGTCACCACGTCAACAACCTCCGGTGTGCATTGCGTTCTCACTCCCAGAACCTACCGGCGACCACTGACAACGCCGTCCGCGGGCCGATGGCCCGTACGCCGGCTCCGGTCCGGTCCACCGGCCCCCGGTCCGCCGGCCCCGGTCCGGAACCCGTGCCCTGCCCGCCTCGGGCGGCATCGAGCCGGGATGGTCGTAGCACGTGGGCAGCGGCACCGGCCCGCACGGGAGCAGGCGCCCGCCCTGCCCTCAGCGTCCCATGGCCGGTCCCCGTGGCCGACGGGCATCAGAACGGGGTGCCGGCCCCGAAGGGACCGGCACCCCGGACGCTGCCTCTCGGAGCGCACACCACGGCAGGACCTCCCGGGGCCCTGCCGGTGCCGTCAGACCCCGACGTTCAGGAACAGCCCGCCGTCCACGACCAGGGTCTGGCCGGTGATCCAGCCCGCGGCGTCGGACAGCAGGAAGGCCGCGGCCCCGCCGATGTCCTCCGGGACGCCGAGCCGCCCCATCGGGTAGCCGGCCGCCGCCTCCTCCTCACGGTTCTCGTACAGCGCCGCCGCGAACTTGGTCTTGACCACCGCGGGCGCGATCGCATTGACCCGCACCCCGGGCGCGAACTCGTGGCCGAGCTGCAGCGTCAGGTTCACCATGGCGGCCTTGCTGATGCCGTACGCGCCGACGAAGGGCGAGGCGTTGAGGCCGGCGATCGAGGCGATGTTGACGATCGCGCCACCGTTGTCCTTCTGCCAGGCGTGCCAGGTGCGCTGCGCAAAGCCCAGCGCCGAGACGACATTGGTCTCGAACACCTTGCGCGCGACGCCCAGGTCGAGGTCGGCGATGGGGCCGAACACCGGGTTCGTTCCGGCGTTGTTGACGAGGTAGTCGACGCGGCCGAAGGTCTCCATCGCGCGCTCGACGGTGACGGCCTGGTGGGCCTCGTCATGCGCCTTGCCGGCGACCCCGATCACCCGGTCGGCGCCCAGCTTCTCGGCGGCCTCCTTGAGGGTGTCCTCGTTGCGGCCGGTGATGACGACCCGGTCGCCGCGGGCCACCAGTGCCTCGGCGATGCCGTAGCCGATGCCGCGGCTGCCGCCGGTGATCAGCGCCACCTTGCCGGTGAGCTCGGGGAGCCCGCTGTCCTGCTCGGTCATGTTCTGTACTCCTGGAGTCGGTGGGGCGGTCAGTTGAGCGGGCCGCCGGCGACGTACATGACCTGGCCGGACACAAAGCCGGCCGCCTCGCCGGTGAAGAAGGCGATGGCGTTGGCGATGTCCTCGGGACGGCCGACGCGCTGCACCGGGATCTGGGTGGCGGCCGCGGCCTGGAACTCCTCGAAGCCCATGCCGACGCGCTCGGCGGTGGCGGCGGTCATGTCGGTGACGATGAAACCGGGGGCGACGGCATTGGCGGTGACGCCGAACTTGCCGAGTTCGATGGCGAGGGTCTTGGTGAATCCCTGCAGGCCGGCCTTGGCCGCCGAGTAGTTGACCTGGCCGCGGTTGCCGAGCGCCGAGCTGGAGGAGAGGTTCACGATCCGGCCGAACTTGGCGTCCACCATGTGCTTCTGGCAGGCGCGGGACATCAGGAACGCACCGCGCAGGTGCACGTTCATGACCGTGTCCCAGTCGGTCTCGCTCATCTTGAACAGCAGGTTGTCGCGGAGCACACCGGCGTTGTTGACGAGAACCGTCGGCGCACCGAGCTCGGACGCGACGCGTGCGACCGCCGCGTCGACCTGCTCGGCGTCGGAGACGTCACAGCCGACCGCGATGGCCTTGCCCCCGGCCTTGGTGATCGTCTCGACGGTGTCCTTGCACGCCGCCTCGTCGAGGTCGAGTACGGCGACGGCGCGTCCCTCGGCGGCCAGACGGACGGCGGTGGCCGCGCCGATACCGCGGGCCGCGCCCGTCACGATGGCAACGCGCTGCTCGGTGGTGGACATGCGGGTTCTCCTCACCCTCGAAACCTCGACAAGCGGTCCGCCGCACCGATCCCGTGGGTGAGCAACCGCTTAGTACCCTGAGCAGGGCTGACGCTAGAAGCCCGGCAACCCGCTGTCAACGCCCCACCACCGCGCCGTTGCACACCTCACCTGCAAGGCAGGCCGGATCCTGGCGCGATCACGTCACACGACCACGCCGCACGGCCACGTCACACGACGGGGCGCCCGGTTCCGCCGCAAAGACGGAACCGGGCGCCCTGAACAGCGGACCCGCCAGACCTGAGCGCACTCCCAGCGCACTCGGCGCACCCTCAGCGCACCAACAACTCCATCAGCCGCTCGGCCTCGGCAGCGGGATCGGTGGTCAGGCCGGTGTGCACCGGGCCCGGCTGGACGATGGTGCTGCGCGGTGCCATCAGCCAGCGGAAACGGCGTCCCGCATCCTCCCCCGCCGCCTGTCCGGCCCGCTCGCCGCCCTGGCAGACGCCCTCGACGGCACCGAGCGCGGCCCGCACCCCGGCCACGTCGGTCGTGGGATCCAGGGCCAGCAGCCGGGCCTCGTCCAGATAGGTCCTGGCCTCGACGAAGCGCCGGGCGTGGCAGTAGACGACCACACCGGCATTGATCATCTCGCCGCGCTCGACCCGGGGTACGACCTTCAGCAGCGCGTACTCGAAAACATCGCGCCCGTTGTGCAGACCGGTCACTTCACTGCCCTCCGTACCAGCCGTGCGGCCAGCCATTCCGGTGCCTGCGAGGGCTTGTCCTCGGTGGGCTCCCCGAGGGTGATCCGCTCACTGATCGTTCCTGCCCGGGCCAGCAGCGTGCTCACATACGCCTGGCGCAGCGCGTCCGGGGAATCAAAGCCGGGCTCGTCGGCCAGCCATTCGTCCGGCACGTCGGCCGCGATCCCGGTCAGCAGTTCCTCGGTGATCAGCGGAACGAACTCCTCGGCCGCCGCCGCGACATCCGGCCCGAAGGTGGCCAGCACATGGTCGGAAGCGTTGTACGGCCGGGCCGAAGCCTTCTGCGCACTCGGCCAGTTGTGGTGCCAGATCATCGCCGCGCCATGGTCGATCAGCCACAGTTCGCCGTGCCAGACCAGCAGATTCGGATTGCGCCAGGACCGGTCGACGTTATTGATCAGGGCATCGAACCACACCACTCGGCCCGCCTCGCGCGCACTCACCTCGAAGGCGAGCGGATCGAAGCCCAGCGCCCCGGGGAGGTAATCCATCCCCAGATTGAGCCCGCCACTGGCCTTCAGCAGCTCCTGGACTTCCTGGTCCGGCTCCCCCAGCCCGATGACGGGATCGAGCTGCATCCGCACCAGATCCGGCACCCGCAGCCCGAGCCGCCGGCCCAGCTCCCCACAGATGACCTCGGCAACGAGCGTCTTCCGCCCCTGCCCGGCACCGGTGAACTTCATGACGTACGTACCGAGATCGTCGGCCTCGACAATCCCCGGAAGCGATCCACCCTCACGCAATGGCGTGACATAGCGGGTCGCCATGACTTCGGTCAGCATTTTTTCAGGCTATCGGAACGCTTGGCCTTACATTCCACGCCGCCCCACAACACCCACACCCGCGCGCGGAGCCGGCCGCACTCAGGCTTGGAGAGGATCCGGAGAGTTCGACCGGCACGCAGATCGCCCATCGCCCTGCGTCCCGAGCATTCCGTCAATTACAGCGCGGCCCTTGTTCCCGGCTTCCGGCATGAAGTGAGCTCAGCAGCCGAGGGTAATCGACGGCGAGGAGCGCTCGAGCCACTCCACCACAGTCACCGCGGACTCCCCCGCGCCTGAAGCACGCCGCCCCGGGCGCGGCACGCCGGCGCCACCGCCCGCCCCGGCATGCCCGCACCCCGCCTCGAAACCCGCGACAACCACAGCGAGGCAATCCCACGAACGACTGAAACATGCCGTTCGAGCGCCCACTTCACCCCGCAATCAAGGCCGCATCTGCCCTCGATCGCCGAATAGAACATTCATCCACGATCTGCCCCTTCGTCACCCGTTACGGGGAGCGCAACGGGCCGTTCTTTAGAGCACCTGTACCCATCACCGTTTCGTGGAGAAGCCGTGAATCATGCGCTCGTCCTCAAGCATCCCCCGGTTCGGTTCGAACGACGACAGCCCATGCCCCCGGCCACCGGGCTGCCCAAGCGTGCAGTTGACGCCTCTGTTCGCCGTGCACTGCGCTCATCCCGTCCCGATACGTGGTGGTGGGCATGAGTGCGGACGAAGCAGCCGCGGGCCCGTCACCGCGGCAGCGCGCGGACCTGCCCGGCCCCCGTCAGGAGCCGCTGGGCCTTCCGCCGGCAGCTGCGCCCACCGCGCCGGGGGACGGTGATGTCGCCGACGAGCTCGAAGAGGCGTACTGGTCGGTCTACGACGGCGCCGCGGCCAAGTCGACGGTCGGCGAAGTCCTGGTGCGGCTGCCGCGCATCGTGGGACAGATCGGCCGGCTGGCGTGGCAGGCCGACCGCTCGGCCACGCTTGCCGTCGTCGTACTGCAGCTGCTCTCCGCGGCCATGGCGGCCTTCGGGCTGGTCGCCTCGGTAGGCGTGCTGCGGGAGCTGTTCGGCCACGGGCCGACGCCGGACAAGGTCCGCAGCGCGGTGCCGCAGATCCTGCTCGTGGTGGGCTTCCTGTCCGCACGGGCGCTCCTTGAGGCCGGCGTCGCCGTCGCGCAGGCACGGGTGACGCCGAAGATCCGCACCGCACTGGAATGCGACTTCCTGCGGCTGACCGCACATGTGCGGCTGGAGGTCGTCGACGATGCCGACTGGCACGACGACGCCTACCGCGCCTCCGACCGCGGCCTGTTCTACGCCCGTCAGATCGTCGGCCAGGTCGTCACCCTGGCCTCCACCCTCCTCGGGCTGATCGGCACAGCCGGCGTCCTCACCTCGCTGCACCCCGCTCTGCTCCCCCTGCTCCTGCTGTCCGTCCTGCCGGTGGGTGCCGCCGCCGTACGCACCGCGCGGGCCCGGTTCCACAGCTTCAAGCGGTGGAACGCCCTCCAGCGCCGGGTACGGGTCTTCTCCTGGCTGCTGCTGGAACGTGACGCCGCCGCCGAACTGCGCTCCGACACCGCCCAGAACGCCATCCTGGACGAGCACCGCCGGCTCACCGCCCGGATCGCCGAGGAGGACACCCACCTCGGCGTGAGTTCCGCCGTACTGACGCTGGCCGGCCGTGCCGTGGGCGGCCTCGGGACCGGTGTCACCTATGCCGCGCTGGGAGCCATGCTGATCGCCGGGTGGCTGCCCCTCGCCGCCGGCGCCGGCGCCGTCCTGGCCATCCAGACCGGGCAGACCGCGCTCACGCGCTTCGTGGACGTGGCACACCTGGTCTACGAGCACGCCATGTGGGTCGACGACCTCCTGACCTTCCAGGAACGCTGCCGTGGACTGCAACCCCGTCGGCGGGCACTGTCCGCCCCCGCCACCGTCGCCGCCCTCACCCTGGAGGACGTCGGCTTCACCTACCCCGGCAAGGAGACGCCCGCCCTCAGCGGTGTCTCGATGACGCTGCGCGCCGGAGAGACGGTCGCCTTCGTGGGCGTCAACGGCTCCGGGAAAAGCACCTGTTCACGGCTGATCGCCGGACTGTACGAGGCAGGTGAAGGCACCGTGCGCTGGGACGGGGTGGACGTGCGGGACATGGACTCCGAGTCGCTACAAGCGCGCGTCGCGACCGTGCTGCAGGACCCGGTGCACTTCCCCTTCAGCGCCCTGGCGAACCTCACGGTCTCCCGCGGCACGCTCACCGAGACCGACCCCCAGCGGGCGTTGGACGCGGCGCGGGCCTCGGGAGCCGAGCAGGTCATCGCCGGTCTGCCGGGCACCTGGCAGGCGGTGCTGTCCAAACGGTTCCGGGGCGGCCAGGAGCTGTCGGCCGGGCAGTGGGCGAAGATCGCCGTCGCACGCGGGCTGTACAAGAACGCCCCCGTACTCCTGCTCGACGAACCGACCGCGAGTATGGACCCGAAGGCCGAACACGCCGTCTACCAGGCGGTATTGCGGGACAAGGCCCGGTCCGACCAGATCACCGTACTCATCTCGCACCGGCTGGCGAGCGTCGTCGAATGCGACCGGATCTTCGTCTTCGACGGCGGCCGGATCACCGAAGCCGGCTCACACCAGCAACTCATGGCCCTCGGTGGCGACTACGCCCAGATGTTCACCCTCCAGGCAGCCGGCTACCAGGGGGCCGTGTCCGCCCCGTCCGACTCCGGACCGAGGACGGTACATCCGTGACCGAACAATCCGCACCGACCGACGCGGCCCTGCCCCACCAGTTGCCGCAGGCGAACGCATCGACGCTGATCTACAACGGGGCCGGCGCATACCTACTGCACCTGCGGGACGACATCCCTGGCATCTGGGAGCCAGGAGCGTGGTCCCTGCTCGGCGGCGGACGCGAACCGGGCGACCGTTCCCTGGAGGAGACCGCCAGACGAGAGCTGCGCGAGGAGGCCGGTCTGGAGCTCCCCGACCTCGCCCCCTTCGCCGTGGAGCAAGCCCGGGGCAGCGATGGCGGGATTGTCCCCATCCAGATCTTCACCGGCCGTTGGGAGGGCGACCCTGCGACGTTGAACCTGACCGAAGGCATCATGCTGCACTGGTTCCGGCCAGAGGTCATGCCGCGTCTGCGGATGGCCCCCTCGACCCGCAACCTCATCCGCCGCCACGCCGAACTGCTCCGCCGCAACGGCCTGGAAACCGCGGCCCAGGGGGGCGCCCGTAATAGCAGCCCGGTCGACCGGCCCAGCCCCCTTTCACCACCTCCGGAGGCGGAAGAACCGTTCTCGGCCGCCGACCGCCCTTCCCCTGGGGAGACAACATGAGTGGCACGTGGCTGCCTCCTGAGCAGTACATCGCGACCTTGCCCAAAGCCACCGTCTACGACTGTCTGTTCGTCACCGACGAGGCCGACCGCCCGATCCAGCTGCGCGCTACGCGCAACCCTGACCTGTGGCAGTGGCCCGGCGGCAACATGGATCCGGGCCAAACGCCCTGGCAGTGCGCGCTCCGCGAGTGCATTGAAGAGACGGGCCTGCGCATCGCCGTTGACCCCCGCCTGCTGGCTGTTCACTTCCTGCCCCCACTCGGGCAGTGGACCACCCACAAGATCGGCTTCATCTTCGACGGCGGCCGACTGGCCCAGCAGCAGATCAACAGCATCGTCCTGGACCCCGAAGAACACACCGAGGTCGCTGTCAAGTCATTGGACGTGTGGCAGAAGGAGATGTCCCCGCACTCCTTCGCCCGGCTCGATGCGGTCGCCCAGGCCCGCGGCACCGGCACGGTGTGCTATCTGGAGCAGACCACCTTGCCTTAGCCGTAACGGGGAGCGGGACGACGCAGCGTGCCGCCCCGCTATCTCGCCAACAGCACGTCGGCCGGCAACGCCAGACAGGCATGCAGGGCGCCAGGCCAGACGGGGCGTGTTCGTCGGCGAATGGGCTGTGGTGCTCGTCCGCCTGGGCTCGGTCACAGCAGGTGCTGTGACCGAAGGTCCGCCACGTACTTGGTGATCAGGTCCTGCGACAGATGGGGGATGTCGTTTTCCTTGTTGAGGGCGGCGGCCCGTACTCCCGCGCGGAATTGGTCCGCCGGCAGGGCAGACCCGGACAGCGGCTTCTCCGGCCTGGCGAAGGCGTGCAGCAGGGGGAGCAGCGAATGTTGCCGCTGGCGGTCGGGCAGGCCGCGCAGGGCGGTCCCGAAGCGGTCGAGCCACTCGTCGTAGTCGTGGATGCGCGTCAGGGGGTGTCCGGCTGCCACCAGCCAGTCGACGAACGTGTCGAGTGAGATTCCGTCCTCATGCGGGTTTACGACGTTGAAGGTCCGGTACCCCTTCCGCGCCTTATCGCCCAGCGAGGCGATGGCCTGTGCTGTGAAATCCACGGGGAGTGCGTCGTAGTGCCCGCTGCCGTCGCCGGTGCCCCGGGCGTAGAAACTGCCTGGGGCGATTCCTGTTGCCAGCAGGCTCAGCACGAGGCGGGTGAAGACGTCCGGGATGTTCAGCTGACCCCGGTAGCGTGGGTGGGCGAGGATCAGGTTGGAGCGGAACACGGTGACTGGCAGTCCGAACGTGTCGTGCGCCTCGCGCAGCAGCACCTCGCCCGCCCACTTGCTGGCTGCGTACCCGTTCGCGTAGCTGCTGTCGAGGTCGCGCGCCCCACAGACCGTACGGATGTCCGCCGCCTCATCGGCCGCCGCCTCGGACCCGGAGACGACGGTGACCGTCGACAGGTAGGTGAACTGCTTGATCCGGGAGGTGACCGCGAGTCTGACCAGTTCGGCCGTACCCAGCACGTTGGGGCCGAACAGCTGGTCGTACGGCAGGACATGGTTGACGAGTGCCGCCGGGTGAACGATCAGGTCCACGGTGTCGGCCAGACGCTGCCAGGTCTCCTTGTCGAGCCCGAGGTCGGCTTCCCCGATGTTGCCGGCGACCACCTCCAGGTGTTCGGCGGCAAGGTCGTGGTAGTGCCGGAGGAGTTCCGGGGCGCCGCTGTCGAAGGCCGCGTCGAGCCGTGCCCGGGCCAGCTCGTCGGTGCGGCCACGGACCACGCACACCAGCGTGCCACCGCGCTCCGCGACCCGCTCCAGCCATTCGAGACACAGGAAGCGGCCCAGATAGCCGTTGGCACCGGTCAGCAGGACGGTCCGTGCCGCGGGCAGCGGACCGGTCGGCCTGCCGCTCCTCGTCATGGTCTCCGTGTCGAGGAACGCCTCCAGCGTCAGGTCGTCCGCCACGAGCCGCGTCGCGCTCGGTCCGTGGACGCTGTCGGCGGTCGGGCGCTGGTGCCCCGACGCAAGGACCTTCTCGATGTGGTCGGCCACCTGCTGGAGCGTGTGGACCGGATTGACGATGACACTGACCGGGACGTCGACGTGGAAGATTTCCTTCAGCAGCTGGGAGAACGACAGCGCGGAGAGGCTGTCACCGCCGAGTTCGAGGAAACGGGTGCCGGGTTTCACGTCGCCCTGGTGGTGTCCGAGAAGCGCTCGGGCCGCCCGGATCACGGTTCCCCGTACGGGCCGGGACGGGCCGGCCTGGCGCAGTGCCTGGAGTTCGTCGGTCTCGCGCTCGGTCAGCTCGGTGTACAGCGCTTCAAGGCGCTCGCCGTAGCGCTTCGTCAACGCGGGGCGCAGCAGCTTGCGCATTCCGGAGAGCAGCCCGTTCTGCCGGCTGAACGGCTCGGTCTCGATGAGGAAGTCCCGTGGGACCTCGTATGAGTTGAGGCCCGCCTCGGTGGCGAGGCGTTGCAGGGACTCGCGCAGGATCGACCTGAGGTGCTGGGTGTCCTCGCCGGCGCGGTGGAGGGCGTCCTGTGTGGGCACGATGACCGCGAGCAGGTAGGCACGAGCACTGTTGCCGTACACGAAGACCTGTCGGACGACCGGACTGCCGGTGAAGAGGGCTTCCAGACGGGAAGTGGCCACGAACTCGCCCTGGGACAGCTTGAGGACGTGGGAGCGGCGGTCGACGTACACCAACTCGTCGGGACCGGTGCGGGCCATGATGTCGCCCGTGCGGTAGAAGCCGTCCTCGTCGAAGACCTCGGCGGTGGCATCCGGTCGCTGGAAGTAGCCGGGAACGAGCCGGTCGGACTTGATCAGCAGCTCGCCCCGGGGGTGCGGCGAGTCGGTGCCGAAGTATCCCAGCTCGGGCACGTCCGCCAGTTTGTGGTCGGTCACCGGCGGCCGCAGGACCCGGCCGTCGAGCGAGAGAATGCCGGCTTCCGTCGATCCGTAACCGTCGAGCATCTTGACGTCCAAGCAGCTCTCGACGAACGTCCTCATCTCCGCGCTCAGCGGGGCCGAGGCGCTGACGGCCCACAGCAGGCGGCCGCCCAGGGTTTTCTCCCGCAGCTCCTCCTTCACGCGGTCCGCCTGCGCGGCCGCGTCGCCTTCCACCTCGTTCCGGCGGGTCAACTCACTCTGGTGGCGCCGGAAGAGCATGTCGCAGATGCGGGGCACCATGAGGAACTCGGTGGGGCGGACCAGGGAGAGGTCCTCGAAGAGGGTCGACAGGTCGCTCGCCGCCACGAAGTAGGCGATGCCCCCCTTGGCGAGCGTGCCGAACAGCACACCCCGTCCCACCATGTGGCTCAGGGGCATGTAGTTGAGCACGATCGACGGCCGCATCTCCTGGCCAGGCACGAAGTCGACCCAGAACTGCCGGACAAGACGCTCGGTGTACATGGCGCCCTTGGGGGTGCCCGTACTTCCCGAGGTGTAGATCAGCGCGCTGAGCGCGTCGGCTGCCGTTGCTTCGGGGCTCGGAGGAGCCGACGGCAGAGTCCTTCCTCGTTCGATGAGGGACGCCAGCGTGTCCAGGGTGACGCTTCGGCCCTGCGCCGCGAGTTGGCCGCGCGCGGAGTCCAGCTTCTCGCGATGGGTCGTGATCTCTGGATGGTGGCCGAGAACGACGATCCTGCGCAGCGATGGGGCATCTGCCGCGACCTGGAGCGCGACCTCGAGGTGGGCCACGTCCACCGCGAGCAGGCGCGGTCCGGTCTGCGCGACGATGGGGACCAGGTGCTCCGCCGAGGCCCCGGCCTGGAGCGGAACGCTCACCGCACCGGAACGGACGCAGGCCAGATCCACGATGGTGAGCTCGGCGCTCGTGGGACCGAGAACCGTGACGAAGTCACCCGGGCCCACGGCATGGTCGGGGTGGTGTCGCCACTCGGTGGCCACCGAGCCCACACGTTCCCACAGTTCGCCGTAGGTGATCGTGTCGAACCGCTCCAGGAGGCGCAGCGTGGTGCGGCCCGTATGCGGGTCGGTGACCGGCTCCGTGACACGCTCGCCGAGGGCGGGGCGGTCCGCGTACCCCTCCATCACCGTGGCCACGAGGTCGGCGAGCGGTAGGCCCGGCTGCCGGATCGCCTCGGTGACGGCGTCCAGGGGCGCGGCGGCGCGGAACTGCGGATCTGTCGCGTACAGGTGAGCGCTGCGCTGAGCGGTACGTGCGCTGAACTTGTCAGTTGGGGGCTGTAAGCCGGTCATGGGTGGTCTCCTCTGTGGCCTTGAAGGCCCGTTCATCTGGAGGGATCTTCACTTTTCGGGGTGGGAGGTGAGGGGGTGGCACAGAGCCTGGAGGGGCGGGGGCCGGGCGCATGGCTCTGGCTCGGGCGAACGGGGGTGTGGAGCGACGCGTCGAGGTCGCCGTCAATGACCTCGCCACCTTGTGGCGCGTCCGCAATCCAGGCCGAGCTGATCCTTTGGGCCGTAGTGGAGCGCTGACCCGCCGGGCAGTGCGGCCTGTCGCTGGTGGGCGATCGGCTGCCGAAGGGGCCGGTAGCCGCCGGCACTGGTAGTGCATGCTTATCTGTGGGAGGAACAACGCAGTTGGCGGTTTCGCTCTGCGCCGGGTCCGGCACCTGCAATGGCAAGGCTGGGGACAACCAGGGCCATGGGCGGAAGTGTCCAGCCGCTCGTGGTGTCGTGTGCAGGATGCCGAGGAGGAGGGACTGTCCGCCGCTACGAGGGAGCCGATGGACAGCGCCATGCCGCCGGCGCGGCAGCTTCGCTGTGGCTACCGGCGTGTTCGCTCTGAAAGGTCAGCGCGAGGACGAGGCCCGGCCGCAGCCGATCGTTGGTCGTGATGGCCTCGGGTGAGCAGGGGCAGGACACTGCCGGCTGTCAGGCCACCAGAGGCGACGCCGCGGCGGACGGACGTCAGCAGTGGGAGGGCGCTCGGCAGCCCGCCCCAGCTCTATGTCGGCCGGCGGTCTGCAGGTGGAGCGGTGACGGGATAACGAAGATGACTGCCGATTCACTGTCCCTCCGTCACGCGTGGTGCCTCGGCCTCGTGGTCGCGGGTGAGCTGGACGATCGCAGCCGCCGCGTCACGGGCGCCGCTCTCGTCCTGGGCCTCGATCGCGTTGACGAGTCGCCTGTGCAGGCCGGCATGCTCCTCGGCGCCGGCGGCGTCCCAGGGGAGGCCCCCCAGGGCGGAGGTGAGAGCCGTACCGAGGTAGTCGTACACCTCGACCAGGAGGTCGTTTCCGCTCGCCCGGACTACGGCCCGGTGGAACAATGCGTCGACACTGCCGGCCGTGGACATGTCTTCACCGGCGCAGGCAGCGTCGGCGTCGGCCAGCAGCTCTCGCAGTTGGTGCAGTTGGTCCGCGCTGCGACGCAGCGCGGCGGCCCCTGAGGCGTACTCCTCGAGGACGGTGCGCAGTTCGAGCACGTTGTCCCGCTGTACGGAACTCGCTCGCCGCACCATGACCGACTCGAGTTCACTTGACGCACGGACGTAGGTGCCGTCCCCGATGCGGGCTTCCAACAGGCCCAGATGCACGAGCGCGCCGAGTGCCTCCCGCAGCGTGCTGCGCCCGACCCCGAGCTCCTCGATGAGGGCCGCCTCCGGCGGGATTCGCGTCCCCACCGGCCATCCACCTGTCTCAATGTGCGAGCGGAGACTGTCCACGAGCTGCGAGGACAGGCTTGCCGTCCTCCGCGGTGTACTGATGGGTTTCATGGAGACAGCATACAGACAAACATCAGACATTTGAATACCGGATCGCCGACCGGCGGCCGAAACAGGTTTTTTGCGGGACGGTACTGCCTGCTCACCCATCGCCTTCGGGTCTGTTCGAGTCCCTTCGTGGGGCGGCATCGAGGATCGGGGAGTTCTGTTCCCCTCCTGGCGGGCGGGCGGCGGTGCGAGCGGATTCGGGAGCAAGCGGGCGTCCGCTCAGGGCAGTTGCGCCGGTTGCGGCGGCCGTTGCTTACGGATCATCGGGTCGTTGGTCCGGGTCTGGCGTTGACTGACATGCAAGGGGCGCGGATTGAGCCGTTGTTGCCAGACCGGACACCGAAGCGGGGCGGGCGGTGGCGTGATCACCGGCAGGTGATCGACGCGATCGCGTTCAAGTACCGCACGGGCACGCCGTGGCCGGACCTCCCACCGGAATTCGGCTCGTGGAAGGGCGCCTACAGCCGCCTGCGGATGTGGGCGATCGACGGCACCTGGCAGCGCGTCTTCGCCGCCCTGCTCGCCCAAGCCGACACCGCGGAAGACCTGGACTGGGTCGTCGCGGTCGACTCCGCCATCGTCCGTGCCCATCAGCACGCCGCCGGGGCCCGTCAAAAGGGGCACCGGACAGCGAGCCGCACGGCCACGCCCTCGGCCCGTCCCGCGGCGGACTGACGACGAAGATCCACCTCGCCGCAGACGGCCGGTGCCGGCCCCTGGCCTTCCACCTCACCGCCGGACAAGCCGGCGACGCCCCCGCGTTCACCCAGCTCATGACCGTGATCCGGGTGGAACGGCCCCGAGGAAGGCCACGGACCAGGGGGTGCCTGCCCGCAGTGCTGTGGAGAACATTTTTTCAGTTGATGCGGGGGCCGCGGGCCGCAGCCCCCGAGCAAATCGGCAGGGCTACCTCGGGCTGATCGTGACCCTGTAAGTGGCTTTGGCCCTGCCGTGGGTGTTCACGGTGACGGTCTGGCCGTGGTCGTTCCAACTGGCCTTGCTGCCTTGGATATCGACGCGGTAGCCGCCCGGGTACGTGTCCCTGGGCACGGTGATCCGGGTGGGCCCCCCTGCGTTGTCGCGGGTGCGGAAGGTGAGCGTGTAGGTGCGGGTAGCCGGGTCGTACGCGAACTTGAGCGGGTCGCCCGCGACGGCAGGCGCGTACGGCTGGACGAGCAGTTGGGCGTTGGGCTTCGCGGCGCCCGTCTGGTCGAGGAAGCAGTAGCCGCCGCCCCGGCACCACTGCCACCACGTCCAGCCACTGGAGAAGCGGTCCAGGGAGGCCGTCATGTCGGTGACGAACTGGCTCGCGTGCGGAACGTACGGGTTGCCGCCCCACTCCCCCACGATCACCGGCATGCGGTGACGGGTCGGGTAGTCGCTGATCGCGGCCTCGAAGGCCGGGATGAAGGTGCCGTTGGGGTCGTAGTCGGCGCCGGTTTCCATCCCGGTCTCGTAGAAGTGCGGCGCGTAGCCGGCGTGCGGGTCGTCGATGTGGCCCAGCTGGGTGGGGACGCCGAGACCGACGATGACGGTGGGTTCGACGAATACCCATGACCTGCGGTCGACCAGGCGGATCGCATGGGCAAGGCGGTTCCACAGCTCGGTGAGTTCCGTGGCCTCGAAGCGGGCCGCGGCGGTGGGAAGGTCTTCGCCTTCGAGGAACTTCGCGAACGGCTCGTTCATCAGGTCGTAGCCGAGCAGCGCCGGGTGCCTGCCCAGGGCGGAGGCGACCGTCATCCACATGCGAGCGTGGGCGGCGCGGAGGTCGGCGTCCTTGTACAGGTGGTCGAAGGCGGTCTGTACGGATGGCTCGAAGTACTCGGAGAACCAGTCGTCGGGTATCGGAGTGAACGGCAGCCCCTCGTCGCGGGTGGCCCAGTCGGGGACGCCGCGGGAGCCGAAGTGGGGTCCGTATACGTCCTGGTGGGCGTCGAGGATGACCTTGATGTGGTAGCGGTCGGCCCAGTCGAGGATGCGGCGCATTTTGGTGAGGTAGCCGCGGCCGTAGTGCCCGGGGGTGGGTTCGAGGTCGTCCCAGAAGAACGCGAGGCGCGCGAGGTTGAAGCCCCGGGCGGCCATGTCTTTGAGGTCGCTCTCGTGGATGTCGGCGAATGCGTGGGCGCCTCGGCTGTTCTTGTCGGCGAGGTTGAAGCCGCGCCACTGGAGCGCGCGGCCTTGGCCGTCGGCGATGAAGGTGCGGTCACCGACCGTGACCCGGTCGGAGGCGCGGCCGGGGACCCGGTCGGGGGCGCGGTCAGGGTGGGCCTGGGCCTGTGCGGGGAGGACGCCGAGCAGGAGGGCGGCCACGGCGAGGGCGGCGGAGGCGACGCGGGAGGTCAAGCGCATGCAGGAGACCCTTTCGAGGATGGCTGCTTGTGCGGCGTGCTCCTGGCCGGTCGGATGCTACTGGCGGGTGGGTTAAGTTCACAGGCCAGAGGCGGAAGATCTCGCTCGCGCGGATCCGCGCCGGTCCGCGCCGGTCCGCGACGTGACGCTGTATCCCACCCGCCGCCACCGCGCCGACGGCCACGCCTGCCGCTAGGGCGCGTATCGAGTCGTGATCAATCTGCGGGAAGCGTTCTCACCGCGTGGCTTGGGTCGGCAGACCTCTTGCATCACGCGGGTGCAAATGGCATATCAAGCAGGGGAGTTCGCTGAGCTGTGGCCTCCGACGCTGTTCGGGTCGGCCGGACGCGGTGGCCAGAACAAGCCGCCTTGGCTCGCGGTAGCCACGCCCACCTGCGTAAACGCCGCACCTCGGACGCTGAGGGCAGGGATCGACGCGGAAGCAGCCTGAGTAGAGTGGCCTTTGATCGATCATTTATAAGCCCAGCTCTAAGGACCGGAACATGGTGGAACAGGGAGAGCGGCAGCGGGTGACTGTGGTCACCGGCGGCAGCCGGGGCATCGGCGCGGCGATCTGCCTGCGGCTGGCAGCCGAGGGACACGATGTCGCCATCGGCTACCGGTCGGATGCCGAGGCGGCCGAGGGCGTGGCCGCAGGGGTGCGCGCGCTGGGCCGGGCGGCCGTCGCGGTCGCGGTCGACACCGCCGAGGCGGCGGACGTGGATCGCCTGTTCGATACTGCCGCCGCGCAGCTGGGACCGGTCACCGGGCTGGTGAACAACGCCGGGGTGAGCGGGCCGGTCGGACCACTGGCCAGCGCAGACCCGGAAGGGATGCGACAGGCTCTGGAAGTCAACATCCTGGGCTACCTGTTGTGCGCCCGCCGGGCCATCGGCGACATGACGGCGGGCGGGGCGATCGTGAACATCTCCTCCGCCGCCGCGACCCTCGGCAGCCCCGGCACCTACGTCCACTACGCGGCGGCGAAGGCCGCCGTGGACGCCATGGCGGTCGGGTTGTCCAAGGAGGTGGCGGCCGACGGCATCCGGGTCAACTGCGTCGCCCCTGGCACGATCTGGACCGACTTCCACGCCGACCCGCAGCGGCCCGCCAAGATCGCGGAGATCGTCCCCATGGGCCGCGCCGGCCAGCCCGAGGAGATCGCCGGAGCGGTCGCCTGGCTGCTCTCGGACGACGCCTCCTACGCCACCGGCACGGTGATGAGGATCGCCGGCGGGATGTGAGCACAGGCGGCTCCGCCACCTCAGGGCAAGAGCGACGCCCTGGTCCCGGCGGCGGGCGGCGACCAAGGCGCGGTGCGTCTTTCAGTGGCGATCAAGGAGTGGACCCTATGAGATCCCTGATCCAGATCGTCGAGGCACGGAGGTAGAGCCCGGCCAGGTAGCTGCCCGGGGTCTTGTCGTAGCGCGTGGCGATGCCTCGCCACGCCTTCAACCTGTTGATCGCACGCTCGACCGTGTTCCGCTCCTTGTAGAGGTCGGCGTCGTGGCTGACGGGCCGGCCACCTCTGGAGCCCTTCTGCTTCCGATTGGCGGCCTGGTCCCGCTTCTCCGGGATGACCGCCTTGATGCGGCGTTTACGCAGGTGGGCGCGGTTCCCGCGGGACGCATACGCCTTGTCCCCGGCGACCGCGTCCGGCCGGGTGCGGGGGCGACCGACGGGCCCGCGCACCCGCACTTTTTCAAGGACGGGGATGAACTGCGGGCTGTCCGCTGCCTGGCCCGCAGTCAGGATGAATGCCAGGGGGCGGCACTTGCGGTCGGCAGCGAGGTGGACCTTGCTGGTCTGCCCACCCCGGGAGCGTCCGAGGAGGGCGGCCTTCAGCCGGAGTTTGTGCCGGCGTCGGATGCGTCGCCGCTTTTCCCGAGCGGAATCGTCTTCGGTGACCCGCCCGCTTTGTTCTTCGAGGGAGCCCCCTTTGACCTGGCCTTCTCCTCTTCGGCCGCGGCCTTCTCCAGGGCGGTGACGAAGCCCTCATCGAGGTGCATTCCGGCCGCGTCGTGGTGGGCCCGCGCGGTGGTGGAGTCCACGCTGACCAGGGACAGGTCTACCTCGCCCCGCTTCGCGGCTTCGGCGATCAGGTCCTCCAGCAGTGCCTCGAACACGCCGGCGTCACGCCACTGCCGGAAGCGGTTGTGGACGGTCGACCAGGCACCGAACTCGGTCGGCATCTCCCGCCACTGCCCGCCCGTCCTGAACCGCCAGATCACGCCCTCGAACTGCTGCCGCAGCCGCTCGGGGTACGGACCGCACTCCCCGATCGGCAGGTGCGGCTCGATGAACTTCCACTCCTGATCTGTGAGTTGCACTCGCGTCATGCAAGAAGGTCTACCGATCCAGTCCCTGTGGTGAGGTCGATTCCCGCAGATTGATCACGACTCGATACGCGCCCTAATCCGCGGCCATCCACCCGCGTCACCGACCACGCGAGATGCCGTTCCCAAACAAGACGCTCTTCCAGCGAACTCCGCTAACCGGTCGTGCCGCCGGCCCCTACCTCTTGGCCAACCTGGCCTCGATGATGCCGATGGTGTTCCGGGCCCGGGCGCCCACGTCGTCACCGGACTTGGCATGGTCGCGGAGTACCGGCAGCGCAGGTTCAGCGGCGACGCCCATGAAGCCCAGGTTGTTCAGCGCCCCCTGTGGATCGTGCGGGATCTGTTCGACCAATGCGCGCCACGCGCCGTCCGCGTCACCGGTGATCCGCCACAGCGCGTAGGCCGCGGCCACCCGCGCTTCGGCCGCCTCCGTCGCGCCGTCACGCAGACCACGCAGGGCAGCGGCGGCGAGCTGCGCCCGCGGGCCCAACTGACCTAGCTGGCCACAGGCGTTGACGTCGAAACGCAGGCCACGGCGGCTCCCGGTACGAAGGCTGTGGCCTCGCCGCGCGAGGACGTCCAGCAGCAGGCGCACCACTTCGTCGTCCGCCGACACGCCGACTCCGCTCAGCGCCCCGATGCCGGACAGCCGGAGCTCCGGGTCCGTTCCGGTGGCGACCCGCCGCAGGGCCGACCTCGCCGGCTCGTCGGACAGCCCGTACCGGCGCAGGAACAGGCAGGACTGGTGTGCCGCCGCCAGATCGTGATGGTCGGGGTGGTCGGTGGCTTCGATGCGTCGGCGCAGCCGCTCCAGCGTGCCGATGACCTGAGGGACGGCCTGACCGCCGCCGCGCCATCCATAGGTTTCGGTCAGCAGCGAGCAGACCTCGGCGGACGAGATCTCCTCGGCGAGCCGCTCCTGGAGGTGCGGCCATACCTGGTCGGCCAGGCCCTTGGCCGACCGCAACAGCCCAGAGGGGAGGGTGCCCTGACGGATCCGTTGCTGTATCAGCGGCAGGCACCGGGGGTCGCCCTCCTTCGTGAGAATCGCCAGCGCCTTCTCGAACACAGCGGGGTCGGGGACGGGGGCACGCAGAATCGTGGCCAAGGCATCGCGGTAGCCGTCGTGAAGGTGCAGGTGGAAGGTCGCGACGGCAGCGCGTCGCACTTCGGGATCAGGATGGCCGAGCAGACCCGCGACCGCCGATGCATGACCCGCACAACCCTCGCGGTCCTTGGCGAACAGCCGGTCAGCAGCCTCGACGAGTACGGGAGCCGTGGCGGCGTCGAGGCGGCCGTCCGACAGGCCGGGGAGCATCCGGGTCAGCCAGCGGGAGCGCAGCGCGGGGGTGGGGTGGAGCCAGGTGTCGACACAGTCCACGGGGCCGCGCGGCGCCGGCCCGCTCCATTCCGGGTCGCACCATGCCAGCTCCGCCAGCGCAGCCCCGGCCTCACCGGCATATCGGGCGAGCGCCTCGGCCGCTTCGTCGATCACCGCATCATCGGTTTCCCGGACCGGCGGCAGGAGCAAGCCCAACGCCGCCCCGAACGCGCCGGCCGGTTCCCCTGTCAGGCGGTGGCGCAGATAGTCGCGTACCTGCGGGGTATCCGTGTACCGCCCGAGCGCCAGCGACAGCCCGAGCCTGACCGGCGCGTCGGGGTCGTTCTCGCTGTGCGCGCGCAGCTCGGGGACGATGTCGTCGGGAAGGGCGTCCGTGTAGGCCAACACCACGGCAAGGATGCGGCGCACCGTGGGGTCCGGGTGGGACAGCTGCCGGAGGAGTACGGGCAGCCCCGCGCTGACGGCCAGTGACAACTGCTCCGCCCAGTGACCGGCAAGGAAGAAGCCTTGGGCATCGGGGACCGTGCCCAGCTCCGCTTTCAGCGCTTCCAGCGCCGCTCCGCTGCGGCTGCCCGGCTCGTCGAGTTCGACATCGAAGTCCCGGTAGATGACGGAGTGCCAGTCGAAAGCGACGGTGTCGGCACCCGATCCGTCACCTGCTCCCGTCCGGCTCGAAGCGTCAGTAGCCCCCGGGCCTGTCGTATCGGGAGACACGGGGCCCGGCCCGTCGGCTGATGAGTTCATCAGCGGACTCTAACGAGGGAAGCCCCTGTGAACGCCGCCGAGTTCGCCGGCGACCATGCGGAGCCCGAACGGTGCAGGGCGCTCCGCATGACAGTTCCCCCGGCCCCGATGCGCCGGACACATTCCAGCGCTGTGATTGCCACTCTGACCGACTCCCGGCCCATATGGCCCCCGTGGATCCGGAGGCAGCCCACTGGACAGTCGTGCCTCGCGTCGGCCTGACGTACCCTCCTGCCTTCCGCCGGACGGCGGAGGTGCACCGGCCTGTGGTGCGATGTGGCGATACGGGTGCTGGCGGCACCGTGGTGAGTGGCCGGAGGTTTCCCGGCCGACGGACCTGAAGAGGGTCCGCTCGATGCCCTTCCCGTTGGAGGAAGCAATGCTCCGCACCCGCGTCCGGCGCCCTTATCTCGTCACCGCCACGACCCTCATCATCGGCGCGACGACCGCCCTCGCCCTGGGCACCACGGGCGCGGCCACCGCGTCCGAGTCAACTGCCGGATCCCCCGCCGGGACCGGGGCACATTCCGCCGCGCGACGCACCGTCGAAGAACCGCTGCTCAAGGGATCGGCCAAGCTCAAGCGCCGGCCGGGCGACAACGTCCATTTCACCTTTGATGCCCATGGATTCGGCGACAAGGCACGCGGCACCTTCTACGCCAGCCATCACGTCGGCAAGCAGTGGGGCGGCTACTTCAAGGGCCGCATCGACTGCCTGGTGACCGGCGGTCCGGTGGCCGTCGCCACCGGCATCGTGGAGGAGTCGCATTTCCAGGGCGCACCGGGCATGCCGGAAATCGGTGACCTGAAGGGCAAGCGATTCGGCTTCACCGTGCTGGATGACGGCAAGAAGGACCGGCTGGGCTATAGCTGGGCCATGGATGGCCTGCCGAAGAACAGCGTAGGCAAATGCCTGGGTTCCGCCCCGTTCGAGACCCTGGAAAAGGGCGACTACACGGTCCACCACTGGATGCCGCCACGTGAGCCCGCCAAGCACTGAGTATTGGCCCCTTGCCCTGGCTATTGGCCGACCGGTTCCGCGTATCCCCAGCCGCAGATAACCCCACTCTGCGCACCGGTTCCGAGCAAGGCGTACGAGGCCAGGCAGACACCCAGCCGTAGAATCGGGGCGGCCTGTCGTGGCCAGGAGGCCCGTCTCGGCTGAGGAGAGCGGTATGAATCCAGTGGTGGTGACGTCCGCGGGGAAGGTGCGAGGGACCAGCAGGGACGGGATCTCGTGCTTCCAGGGGATCCCCTTCGCCGCGTCGCCCGTGGGTCCGCTGAGGTTCCGGCCCCCCACTGCGCCTCCGGCGTGGGACGGGATCCGCGACGCTCTCGCCTTCGGGGCCGCGCCGCCGCAGCTGGCCCCGGCACCCGGCGCCCCGGCCATGTGGCGGCCCGGCGACGGGCTGGACTGCCTGACGGTGAACGTGTGGACCCCTGACCCCGGTGCGGCCAACTTGCCGGTCATGGTGTGGATCTACGGGGGCCTGTGGAAGCACGGCTCGGCGAGCATGCCCCACTACGACGCCACCACGCTCGCCGGCTCCGGAGTCGTCGTGGTGACCTTCAACTACCGGGTCGGCTTCGAGGGCTTCGGGCACCTGCCCGGAGTGCCGGACAACCGAGGGCTGCACGACCAGATCGCCGCCCTCCAGTGGGTCCGGGACAACATCGGGGCCTTCGGCGGCGACAGCGGCAACGTGACCGTTTTCGGACAGTCCGCCGGCGCCGCCTCCGCCGTCCTGCTGATGGCCGCTCCCGCGGCGCGGGGCCTGTTCCGGCGTGCGATCGCCCAGAGCATCCCGGCGGGGGCCCGGACCCGGACCGAGGCAGCGACGGTCACGGCCACGATCGCGCAGGCCGCAGGCGTCCCGGCGACGTGGGACGGGCTGGCAGGCCTGCCGCCCGAGGCGCTCTTGGCGGTCCAGGACGCGCCGCTTCACACCCGCGAGGACGGATTCAGCGCCTTCGGTCCCGTCATCGACGACGACCTGGTGACCGGGCAGCCCTGGGCCGCCCTCGAAACCGGCGCGGGCCACGACGTCGACCTGGTCTGCGGCTTCACCCACGACGAGTACCGGGGCCAGGGCCCGGCCCCGGCGGCGGGAGCCGACCTGAGGCTGGTCGCCGAGGCGGTCGGCCTGGGCAAAGAGGCGGCCGCCTCCTACCGCCGGGCCCACCCCGGGCTCACCGACACCGAGCTGTTCACGGTGATGCTGTCCGACGCCCTCGTACGGATGCCGACCACCCGGGTCGCCCGGTCCCACGCACGTGCAGGCGGCCCCACCTGGCTGTACGACTTCACCTGGCAAGGCCCCACTCTGGGCGCCGCCCACGGCATCGACGTCCCGTTCACCTTCGGCAACGCCACCAGCCGTTACGCCGCCCGCTTCCTGGGTTCACCCCCGCCCTCCGACTTCGCCGACCTGTCCGGCCGGTTGCGCACTGCCTGGACCTCGTTCGCCGCAACCGGCGACCCGGGCTGGCCGCGCTTCACTCCGGACCGCTCGACCACCAGAGTCTGGAACCTCCCACCCGCTGACACCTGCTACCCGCTGGAAGCGTCCCGGCAGATCTGGGAAAGCTCCGTCTCCGCATAGCGGCTTCATTACGCACGACGCCGGAAGAGCGATCACGGCCCCATCCGTCGGGCTCCTCGCAGCCTGACGCGGCGTGCTCGGGGCGACGGATCGTAGAGGTGTGCGAGGCTGACGCGATGTCGCTCTCTCCCGCCCCCGCGGAGCCGATAACGCCCGATCCGGTGAACGAGATTCCGGACACGCTGCTCACCCAGTCCTGGCTCGATCTGTCGTTCCTGCACTGGGCCGCCGACCCTGCGGACGTGGCGCCGCTGCTGCCGGCCGGGACCGTGCCGGACACCTACGACGGGCTCACCTACATCGGCCTGGTGGCGTTCCGGATGCACCGGGTGGGCTGGTTCAGGGGGCCGGGTATCCCGTACCTCGGCACCTTTCCGGAGACCAACGTGCGGCTCTACTCGGTGGACCGGCACGGCCGACGCGGCGTGGTGTTCCGCTCGTTGGAGGCCTCGCGGCTGCTCCCGGTGGCCGTCGCCCGCAGCGCCTTCCGGATGCCCTACATGTGGGCCAAGATGGCGATCCACCGTGACGCGGACGCGAACACCATCAGCTACACCAGCAGCCGACGCTGGCCGGGGCCGCGCGGGGCGCGCTGTCGGATCGCGGTGCACATCGGCGAGCGGATCGAGGAGCCGACCGCCCTCGAACACTTCCTGACCGCCCGCTGGGGCATGCACAACGCCTTCTTCGGCCGACCGGTGTATCTGCCCAATATCCACCCGCGCTGGCCACTGCATCGGGCCGAACTCCTGCACTGTGAGGATGAGTTGGTGGCCGCCGCCGGGCTGCCGTCGCCGGTCGGCCCGCCGGTGAGCGTGCTGTACTCCCCCGGCGTGCCGGTTCGCTTCGGCCGCCCTGCCCGCCCGGGCGGTCTGCCCACCCCCTGAGCCCGCGCAGCGCGGCGGTCGAATGGCGCCTTGGAGTCTGCGGAAGGTTCGTTGGAGAGCATCGCCACCATGCGACCACAGCCCAGGCACGCGAACCAAGTTGTGCACAGTCTTCGAGATGCCTTCGCCGAGGACGCCGAAGCCGGAGTCAAGCCGTGCCCGAGCGCTCGTTCAGTTGAAGATGGCATGTCGAACCTTTCCTGCAACACCCCAGAGGCTCCCCGCGCAGGCGGAGGTGAACCGATACGCCGGCGCCGTGCGGCTTCCAGGGCGTCAGGCTCTCCGCGCAGGCGGAGATAGGTCTGAGCCGGCCGGGGCAACCGGCTCACAACTGCCGGTCGCCCGTCGGTGGCGCAGGCGAGGTGCCGGTACCAACGCCGGCACTTGCGCCACTCACATCAACCGCCCGCCAACGCGCTTCGGATGCGACGCACCGGACGGGTGATGGCGAAGCGCACCAGACACGGCCGATGCTCCCGGTCGTGTCCGCCTATGCCTGAGTGGCCCCGAGCATTCGCTCGACATGTCGCTTTCCGGCCTCCCGCATGTCCGCCAATGACCGGTTCACGCCTGGTCGGGAACAGTCGCCACTGCGAGGCTCAGGGCCCACAGAAGGCCCTATGCCGCATAAATTGCCTTTTTGGGAAAGGAATCCGCATGCGCGTCAGACTCGTCACGGCCGCCGTGGCTCTCTCCGTTGCACTGGGTGGCACCGTCCTCGCCGCACCCGCCGCTCAGGCCGCTGCGCACCGGCCCGCCGTGGCATCGGTGGCCAAGGCGGCCGCACCCGGCTTCAACGTCGGCGGGATCTGGACCCTGTACCAGAGCAATGGGTGGAACGCGACGCTCTCCGTGACCCAGGACGCCCAGGGGAACCTCACCGGCATCGCCAGGACGGGAAGTGCGACGACGGGCACCATCGAGCAGGGGTTCGTGGACGGTTCCTATGTCTCCTTCGTCGTCGCCTGGAACAACGGCACGAAGGGCCGCTACATAGGCTCCCGCGGCGCTGACGGCCGCCTCACCGGAATCTCCTCCCAGGTGGGAAATCCCTCCAACCAGGCGACGTGGTACACCACTTGGACATTCTGACGGCCCATATCTCTCCTGTGTGGCCCCGGTGCAGGCATACCGCGGCCACACCCCGTCCGCCGCCTGACGCCGCGTCGGGCAAGCGGGACACCGGAACACGCCACACAGCACCCCACGGGACGCTTCCGCGGGGTCGTGCGCGGGGGTAGGTCACCAGCTCACCAGCTCACGCTGATTCACCTTCGAGGCCGACTGCTACCCCTACCGCACTAACCCGCGCTGCGAGGCGGTAGCCACTGTGTGATCCGGTTGAACAAGTCCGTCAGCGGCTTACCGACTTCCTGACCGAACTCCGTCAGTCCGTAGGTGACTTGGGGTGGCGTCGTCGGCTCGACCTCCCGCCAGACCAGGCCGTCCTTGACCAGCGCGCGCAGGGTCTGCGCGAGCATCTTTTCGCTGATGCCCTGGATGCTGTCGCGCAGCTCGTAGAACCGAAGGTCGTTGCTCCGCAAGGAGATCAGCACCCAGATGCCCCACCTGCTGGTCACGTGGTCGACCACGTCCCGCGCGGGGCAGTCGGTGTGAAACACCTCATACCGACGGCCCGTCTCGGCCTGCGTCAGCTGCGCGCCTTCCTTCATGTCCGGAGCTTACCTCCAGGTATGTTCTTACGAAAAGTAAGCCTTGCTCCTAACGTCAACCGCCGTAGTGCACAACGGACTAGGAGCTGAAAATGATCGTGGTGACCGGGGCTACCGGGAACGTGGGCCGGCCTTTGACGCGAGCCCTGACCGAAGCGGGCGAGCAGGTGACAGCGGTGTCGCGGCACACGGCGGCGGTGCCGGACGGCGTCCGGCACGTGGCTGCCGACTTGACTGATCCGGCGGGCCTCACACCCGCGTTGGACGGGGCGAAGGCGCTGTTCCTCCTGCTGTCCGGCGACCTGCACGCCCCCGGAGCCAGACCGGCCGACATCATCGGCCTGGCCCAGGCCAGTGGGGTCCGCCGGATCGTCCTGCTGTCTTCGCAGGGCGTGGCGACCAGGCCGCTCGGCCCGACGCGGGTCGCGATGCGGGCGCTGGAGGATGCGTTGCGGGACTCCGGCCTGGACTGGGCCGTCCTGCGGCCGGGCGGCTTCGCCTCCAACGCCTTGGCCTGGGCGGAGTCCGTCCGCACACAAGGGGCGGTCGCGGCACCCTTCGGCGACGTCGGGGTGCCGGTCGTCGACCCGGCGGACATCGCCGAGGTCGCGGCGGCCTGCCTGCTGGACGACCGGCACACCGGCGGGGTGTACGAGCTGACCGGGCCAGAGGTGATCACGCCGCGCCGGCAGACAGAGGCCATCGCCGCCGCGCTCGGCTCGCCGGTGCGGTTCCACGAACTCACCCGCGACGAGGCCAAGGCCGCGATGACCCAGTTCGTGCCGGCGGAACTCGCCGACGACACCCTGGACATCATCGCCGCCCCGAACCCGGCCGAACTGCGGATCAGCCCGGACGTGGAAAGAGTCCTCGGCCGTGCCCCGCACCCCTTCAACAGCTGGGTTGCGCGCAACATCGCCGCTTTCCGCTGAGGCATAACGCGACCGCAACCGCATGGGGCACCCCGTGCGGTTGCGGTCGCACGAGGCGCCCACCTCTCCAGTGCCGCCTGCCGCCTGCCGCCGTCGTCGGCGCGCGGGGCGCCGGGCCGCGCAGGCCCTCAGGCCAGGCCCTACGGAACAGACTGCCGCGGGGCCGGCCACGCAGCGCCGCACACCGTCGACCGCACCGAGACCACGGATCCATCAGGAGCTTACTGCCGCTCTTGCCGCGGCCACGAAAGCGGCGATCGCCGGGTGAGTACCGCCGCCGGCGCGGAAGGCGACCTTCGAGCGACGGAACAGCGGCAGCTTGGTCAACACCACGCCTGCGGGGCTCTGTGCAGTGGCCGTTTCCGGTACGAATCCGGCGCCTTGCCCGGTGGCGGCCAGGGCCAGCACGGTGCGGAAATCGTTGACCTGGTGGCGAATTCTTGGCTGGAACCCGGCCGCCTGGCAGGCGCGTACGGCCATCGCATGACCGGTGGTGCCGTCCCGTGCGGTGATCCACGGGGTCTCGGCATAGGGTCCGAGCAGCTCTGCCAGCGTGTCGTTGCCGCTGGTGTCCTTGGTCGCGGTATCGCTGACCAGGAACATCGGTTCTTCCAGTATGGGCACCTCGTCCACTGTGGTGTCCGGTGACGCGGGTACGAAGTCGTAGTCGTGGACGAGGGCCACGTCGAGTTCGCCGGCTCTCAGGCAGTCGGAGACGCGGGCGGAGTCGATTTCCTGCACCATCGGTTCGAGCGCGGGATGCCGTTGGGTCAGCTCGGCCAGCGTGGCGGGCACGATGGTGTGGCCGCCGGAGGGGAAGGTCCCGATGCGTAGCGGCCCGCCGATGCCGTCCCGCGCGCCGGCCAGTTCGGCGACCGCGAGCTCGAGGCGCTGCAGTACGGCGTCGGCGTGTGCGACGAGGGACCGGCCTGCGGGTGTGAGGATCACGCGCCTGCCGCTGCGTTCCAGCAAGGGCACGCCTGCCTCGCGTTCCAGCACGCCCAGCTGCTGGGAGACCGCGGATGCGGTGAAGGTCAGCGCTTCGGCCACGGCGGCAATGGTGCCTCGCCGGTCCAGTTCGCGAAGCAGGTGAAGACGACGAACATCAAGCATAAGCTCAGCTTAGGCATAGAGGTAGAAATCAGAAATGGATCTACCGGGTAGGTGTGAGCCAGGGTGGGACCATGAAGCCCAATCCGACCTTCAACGGCCTGTACGTCCCTTTGGTGACTCCCTTCACCGACGACCTGCGCCTGGCCCCCGATGCACTGGCCCGACTCGCTGACGAGGCGCTTTCGGCCGGCGCCTCCGGACTCGTCGCCCTCGGCACCACCGCGGAATCAGCCACGTTGACCGCCGAGGAGAAGCAGACCGTGGTGCGCATCTGCTCGGCCGCCTGCCGAGCACACGGCGCCCCACTGATCGTCGGGGTCGGCACCAATGACACCGCCGCCGCCATCACATCGCTGCGACAGCTGGCGGCCGCCGGCGACGTAGCCGCGGCGCTGGTTCCCGCGCCGCCCTACATCCGGCCCGGTGAAGCGGGGACACTGGCGCATTTCACCGCGCTGGCCGAACACGGCGGCATGCCGCTGATCGTGTACGACATCCCCTACCGCACGGGACAGACTCTCGGCGTCGGCACGATCGCAGCACTCGGCCGCCTACCAGGAATCGTCGGGATCAAGCACGCGACCGGCGCGATCGACGCGACCACGGTGGAGTTGCTCGGCAGTCCCCCGCCCGGCTTCGCCGTGCTCGGCGGCGACGACGTCGTCCTGTCACCGCTCGTCGCGGCGGGCGCCCACGGCGGCATCGTCGCATCGGCCAATGTGCGCACCGCCGACTACGCCGAACTGATCTCGTTGTGGCGTAGCGGCTCCGGTGCACCGGCACGCAGACTCGGAGCCGAGCTGGCCCGGTTGTCCGGTGCCCTGTTCGCCGAACCGAACCCGACAGTGATCAAGGGAGTACTGCACGCCCAGGAACGCATTCCCAGCCCGGCCGTCCGGCTGCCGTTGCTGGCCGCCGCCACCGGGACGGTCGACCGGGCGGCGCTCCTGGCCGGCAGCCGTGCCCGCCACGCGTCCCCGGCCTGACGTCAGACCAAGAGGCTCGTGCGGCTGGGGCAGCATGGCCGGTCACTCCAGCCGCTGCTGGTGAGAGGTGGTTTATCGGTTGTCAGCACATGCCGCGCAGGCGGTTGAGCGTGCGACAGCCGTCTGTCACCAACCTTTCCGGTCAGCACACCAGCACACCTAGGGCGGCCACCACACCGGATAGTAAGCGGGTCACGCTCGCGGGATCGAGCCCCGCCGCATGGCGGTCGACGAACGGACCGGAACCGCGTACGCCACCGACTTCGCCAACAACCGGATCATCGAGATCGCCCCGCGCGCCAAGAGCCCGCGCCTGATCCCGACGGGTGGCAGCCCTCTCTCGGTCGCCCTGTCCCAGGACGGCCGCACCGCCTACTCCGCCGACCAGGCAGCCGGCACCCTCTCGGTGATCAACCTTCGTCAGGGTGCCGTCACCAGGACCGTGCCAACCGGTGCGGGCGCGAAGTCCGTGGCCACCGATCCGCGCTCGGGCCGGGTCCTGGTCGCCAATCGCACCACGGCCACCGTCACGGTCGTCGACCCCCGCAAGGGCACCGTCGTCGGCAGCCTGACCACCGGCGCCCACACCAACCACGTCCACGTCGCTCACGGCGCGGCGTTCGTGGCCGCCAAGTCGGGCTCCGGCCCCGAGGGCCAAGACCTCCTGCACCGATTCCCTCTCGGGCCCTGACACCCCACCACGGCGGCTCGGTCCGGAGCCGCACCGCGTCCCGGCATCCGTACAGCCAATGAAGAGCCGCCGAGACGGAGTGCGCGCGGCGAGGGCAGAGCATCTGACGCCGCCGCGGCGTCAGATGCGCCGGGGATTGCCTGATCCACCGGGGATGACAGGAAACCCTCAGCCCAGAGCGCATGTCCAGATCACGGGGTGCGGGGCCCCGGCGCCGCCGTATGGGTCGCCGTCGTAGGCCCAACCCCCCGCCCTGGCCTCGTCATTGACGGCCTCGGCACCGGCCGGGCCGTCGGGGGTGAGGCTGGGGAGGGCTCGAACGGGGCCGGAGCCCGGCCAGATCTGGGCCTGGTCGATGGGGGTCATCGGCGGGATCCCGTACGGGAACATCGCGGTGCCGACGGCCACGCCGCTGCTGGGGCTGATGTCGTTGAGCCAGCCCTTGCCCTCGTGAGCGGGGAGCCCCGGGATCTGGACGCCGTCCTTGGTGTAGGGGGCGTCCCAGTACGTCTCGGCAGCCAGGTCCTGGTGGTCATAGGTGCGTTCACCGACGACGCGTCCGTGGTTGTCGATGGCGGACGGATACCAGTCCGTGTCGGTGTTGATCTCGACGGGCTTGAGATCCCGTCCCGGACCTGTGGTGCCACCGGGCCAGACCAGTCCGACGCTGCCGCTCATCTCGCTCACGCCGTCCCAGTACCAGGAGTATCCGATCACCGTTCCACGGGAGTTGATGCCGCGTACGCGTACACGGGTGTGCCCGGGTTTGACGGTGAGGGTCCGGGCGATGGTGGCGCCGGTCCAGAGGTAGGCGGTGTCCGAACTGTCATTGCCGCCCGCGACGGTCCCGAGGTCGTTGACATCGGCGGCATAGGTGCCGCCGGGGAGGATGCGTACGGCCGAGGCACCGGCCCGGTAGCTGAAGGCGGCGACACCCACCGGGCCCTGGATGCTGCCCACCATGAGACCGCGGCGGTTGACCGCGGCGACCGAGCCGCTGTCGTACCCGGACGGCAGCGGGACGCGGTGCACGGCGCTTCCCGTCCAGTAGGCGGGCAGCCCGGCGGACCGGCCGACGGACAGGCCACCGGTGCCGAAGTCGTTGACGCTCTCGCTGCCCCAGGACGCGGCGCCAGCGCCCGGAAGCCGGTCGAGGACATGAACGGCAGGGGTGCAGCGGGAGGCCGGTCCGGCGCCTTCCGCGGCGGTCGCCGGAAGCGCTGTGGTCAGCAGCGCTCCCAGCGCGAGTGCGGCGGCAGACACGGCTCTGCTGCGGCCTGGTCTCATGGAGGAGCCCCCTTCGTCGCGACGGGTCGGCCCCGTCGGCCGCTCATCTTCGGCCGCCGATACCGACGGACGGGTATGTTCCGCGCGCAATGGCTTGATTGCGCCGGACCAAGGACTGTCCTGCCCTGTCCTTCCCTGTCCTGTCGTCCCCGGTGGATCAGCGTGTGGCGTCAGGTGAAGACCGTCTCCGGTGCGTTGTTCGGCAGCGGCGGAGATTCCGTCCGGGACGCCCCGCCTTCGGGGGCAACCGGAGGTCGCTCGTTGTCAGTTCCTGCGGTTTCCGGTGCTACGTGGAGCGGTGGGGTCGTGCTCCGGCACCGGCACCGTCTCGGTCTCGGTCTCGGACTCGGTCCCCAGCGTCGTGGGTTCGTTCCAGGAGGCAAGCAGCCGCAGTGAGGTTTCCGATGGGCTGTCCGGTTCGGTGCGATAGATGAACAGAGTCTGGTCGGGGTCGTCGCCGGGGGTGAGGGCCTGGTAGGTGATGGTGAGGTCGCCGACGAGGGGGTGGTGGTAGTCCTTAGTGCCGGTGGTGCGCCGGTGGACTTTGTTGTCGGACCAGTAGCGGCGGAATTCCTGGCTGTGTATGGACAGGTCACCGACGAGAGCGCGGAGGGCGGGGTCGTCGGGGTGGCGGCCGGCGTCGAGGCGGAGCATGGCGGCCGTGTCGGCGGCGACGGCGGCCCAGTGTGTGTACAGCTCGCGGGCGTGGGGGTCGAGAAAGACGAAGCGTGCCTGGTTGCGCTGCGCGGCGGGCAGGGCACGGAAGTCGGTGATGAGCCGTCCCGCGAGGCGGTTGTGGGCAAGGACGTCGAGGCGCCGCCCGAGGACGAAGGCCGGCCGGCAGGCGGCCTCCAGGGTGTCCAGCAGGTCCCAGGTGCCGGGATGGACGCGCTGCGGCCGGGATCGTCGCTTGCGCCGGGCTGAGCTGGGGCGGGCAACGGTGTGCAGGTGGGCGCGTTCGGCGTCGTCGAGGCGCAGGGCGGTGGCGAGCGCGTCCAGGACTTCCGCCGAGGCGCTGGGGCTGCGGCCTTGTTCCAGGCGGGTGTAGTAGTCCACACTCACGCCCGCCAGCCGGGCGAGCTCTTCCCGCCGTAGTCCGGGCACACGGCGGCGGCCGAAGCCTTCCTCCTCCAGCCCGGCCTCCTGCGGGCTGAGGCGGGCGCGAGCCGAGCGCAGGAACTCCGCCAGGCGAGGGCTTGTCTCCTCAGGGTTCATGCCATCGAGTCTCGCGCGTTCGCACCCTGTTCGGGGCAGAGAGGGTGGCCCAGTTCGTCCCCCGATCAGCCGGGCCCTCTCGGCCCCTCTTTTCCCTGCTCGGAGCTGGTTCGGTGGAGTCAGAGCAGACGGCGGGGAGACGGTCCTTCCGTTCCCCGTGTCCGTCCCGTCGCTGACGAGAGAAGGAGTCGTTCATGTCCACCTGGTTCATCACCGGAGCCTGCCGCGGGTTCGGCCTGCGGATCGCCCGAGCCGCGCTGGCGGGCGGTGACGCGGTCGTGGTCACGGCCCGTAACCCGGACAGCCTGCCGGATGACCTGAAGCGGTCCGACCGTGTGCTCGGCCTCGCGCTGGACGTCACCCGCAGCGAGGACATCACGCGAACCGTCGAAGCGGCCGTCGGCCGGTTCGGCGGCATCGACGTGCTCGTCAACAACGCCGGGCGCGGACTGCTCGGCGCGCTGGAGGAGATCACCGACGACGAAACGCGCTCCCTGTTCGACCTCAATGTCTTCGGCCTGATCAATCTCACCCGTGCCGTCCTTCCTGTGATGCGTGAAGCCGGCCACGGCAAGATCGTCCACATCGGATCGCGGTCCGGATTCGAGGGCGAGCCCGGCGTCAGCATGTACAGCGCCTCGAAGTTCGCCGTCGCCGGGATCAGCGAAGCCCTCTCCGTGGAACTCGCGCCGTTCGGCATCCAGAGCATGGTCGTCGAACCCGGTGTCTTCCGCACCGACTTCCTCGACGGCAGCTCGCTGTCCACTGCCGCCCACCGCATTCCCGCCTACGACGGCACCCCGGCCCACGACACCCTCGAATGGATCGGCCAGGCGAACCACGCCCAGCTCGGCGATCCCGTCAAGGGGGCCGCGCTGATCTACGAAGTGACCTGTCAGGACAAGCTGCCCACCCACCTGGCGCTCGGCCGTGACGCCATCGAGCGCCAACAGGTCAAGATCGGCCGGCTCCAGGACGACCTCACCGCATGGCAGGCGAAGTCCACCGCCACCGCCCACGACGACGCTGCCTGACCAGCCGTCGCAACACCGGCAGAACGTGCTTCCTTTCCCCGTCCCCTGCCGACGACCAGCAGTTCCCGGGGCGGTTTGTTACCGGCGGGCTGCGGTCTCGGAGGGCAGCTCGTCGAAGCGGTCACGGTACTCGCCGGCGAAGCGGCCCAGGTGAGAGATGCCCCATCGGTAGGCAATGGTGCTGACGTTGTCGGTGGAGGCGAGGATGTCCTCGCGAATCCGGTCCAGCCGCAGAGTGCGCACGTAGGACATGGGAGGCAGCCCGAGCCGCGCGCGGAAGGCGGAACTGACGGTCCGCGGACTGTTGCCTGCCGCATCGGCAATGTCCCTGAGGGTGATGGTTTCCGTGAGGTTCGCTTCGATGAACGCGAGAGCCGCGCGCAAGGAGCGCGGGTGACTGGGCTGAGGGCCATCCCGAAGCTCATCGGTATGGGTATGGGGTTGCGCCAGAAGCAGGGCGGTGACAATGCACCGCAGCTGGCTGCGCTGCAGTTCCGCACGTTGGAACAAGGGATCCCCTGAGTCCAGTTGCTCCACCAGGGAATGCACCAGCAGCCGTACCGCCCGGCCCTTGGGTTCGGCCAGATCCAGGGCGAAGTCGAAGCGCACCGTGGAGAGCGGCAGGTGCCCGGTCAGCGCGGCGAACTCCTGGTCGACCAAGGCAGCATCGATCTTCAGACCCAGAAACTGCGTCCGGCTGCGGCGGGGGCGCAGTTCCTGGGTGTCTCCGGGGTTGACGACTCCTGCGGTGGCCTTGTCGAGGGTCGCGTGCAGGCCTCCGCAGGACGCCTCGATTTCGCCGGAAACACCCAGGTTGACGAAGTAGGAGCGGCGGTGGCCGGCCGTCGAAGCGACGCGGACGTCAAGTGGCGAGGCGAAGTAGCCGACGGCGAAGTCGGGGGCGGAAACGCCGCGCAGTTCGTGGTCACCGCCGCCCAGGCCGTTCAGGGGGGAGGTGGTGATCGAGCCGCCGAACAGCCGGGTGGCAGCGTTGAGCAGGTCGACGGGGTTCCGAGATCTCGTGATGCGGAAGGTACGCAGCACAGTGGTCATGGCCCCTCCGCTGTGTGGGGGACGGCAGCGGCACGGCGGGGGCGCTCGGGCCGGGGTCCGTGTCGGGGTCGGGGTCGGTGTTGGGGTCGGTGAAGAACCTTCCAGTCGGTCATCGACTGGCTGTCGACGAGTTGCGGTCGTGGGTGCTCCTCCGTAGGCGCTCCATGGGTGATCCCTTCTTTCTGCGGGACGGTCACATCGGCGGGGCGACGAACAGCCCGGGGTCGACGTCGTTGTGGGACTTGGCGGCGATGTATTCGTTCATCTCGTTGGCCGTGCCCCACTGGTCGGCGTTGGCGGGGTCCTTGAGGTCGAAGAGGTGCGGGTGCCAGGTGTCCTCGTCCACGACCTCGAGCTCGGTGGTGTACTCGACGGTGTTGCCCGCACGGTCGAGGTAATAGCTGAAGGAGTTGTCACCGGCGCGGTGGCGGCCCGGTCCCCACAGGCGTTCGATGCCCAGACGCCGCATCCGCCCCGTACCGCGGAGGAATTCGTCCACCCCGCGCATCTCGAAGGACGCGTGGTGGAAGGCCGCATGCGGGCCGCGGACGATGCCGAAGCTGTGGTGGTAGGTGTTGCAGCGCAGAAACCACATGGTCCCGCCGCGGCCGTCCATGCACATGGTGTCCGAGAGCCGGAAGCCGAGGTGCTTGATGTACCAGGCGACCGTGGCTTCGGGCGTGGGCGAGTTCATCAGCACATGCGACAGCCGCACAGGGATGGACTCCCGTGCCTCGATCGTGCGGTGGCGGCGTGGAGTGACATCGGCGGAGACCTCCACCACGCGGCCCTCGTTGTCGAAGAAGCGGACCGCGTAGCCGCCTCCGGGGGTGTCCAGCAGCTTCGGCTCCTGCACCAGCTTCACCCCCTGCGCGATCAACTGCGCGGCCAGGGTATCGATATCGGCCGTGGAGGCAGCACCGAAGGCGATGAGGTCGGTGCGCTTCTGTTCGTCCCGGCGCAGCCGCACCACGTACTGCTCCGGGGAGCCTTCGGCCGCCAGGAACGAGACACCCGTGTCCCCCGCTGCCTCCGTCAGCCCCCATAACTCGGTGTAGAACTGGCACTGCTCGGCGAAGTTCGGCATGGCGACATCGATGTGCCGCAGGTGGGTGATCAAGCTTGTGTTGCTCATCAGGCACTCCTCGTGTGTGGGCGGATCAGCTGAGGCTTTCGGGCAGCAGTCGACGACGGTGGGCCGCGAGGCTTTCGGGCAGACGGCAGACGGCAGACGGCAGACGGCAGAAACGCCGTGCGCATCCGCTGGTTACGCGGGTTCGGCCATCTGCCGGTGGCAGGCATCGACCAGCGGGTACGCCTCGTGGTGCCGCTGCGCCTGCTCCAGGCCGGCGATCTCCACCGAGGTCTGAACGAGCCTGCGGCACCGTTGTGCACGCCGGCCGACGAACGACCGGAGCCCCGCGCCGACCGACTCGTGGCACTCGAGCTCGTGGGCCAACACGAGCCCGTCCTCGATCGCCAAGGCCGCGCCGCTGGCCATCTGTGGTGCCGGCGCATGCGCGGCGTCACCGATGACGACGCCGTTCCCGCGATTCCAGGCACCCGCCAGCAACGCCGTCTGCACCGGGCGGCGCACCACCGACTCCGACGCGGACACCAGAGGCCGGATCTCCTCCACGCGCCCCGGGAAGACCTCCAGGAACTCTCGCAGGCGCGGGGCGAGTTCGGTATCGGGCAGGCCGCTGCGCCCCACCCCGTTCTCCGTCAGGAACACGTACGCCTGGCTTCCCGAGAGGGGCACGAGTCCAGCCGTGTTGACCTCGCCGGCGAACTGATGGACACCCGTGGCCCACAACGGGCGCGGCACCAGGGCCCGCCAGACCATCTGCCCGTGGTAGTCGAGCGAGGTCTCCAAGCCCAGTAAGCCCCGGACCGACGAGCGGATGCCATCCGCGCCCACCAACAGCGCGACCTGCCGGACCGTCCCGTCCGAGAGCCGCGCACGGACCAGCTCCTCTTCCTGGTCCACCCCCGTGACGGTCATCCCGTAGTGCACCACCACGCCACTCCGCTCTGCCGTCTCCCGCAGGATCCGGTGCAGTACGGGGCGTGCCATGCCGACCATCGCCGGCCGCTCCGCACCGATCAGTCGCGGCAACTGAACGTGTCCCGCAGACTCGCCGTTCCTGTCCACATGCGTGATCGCCGTCATCCCGTAGCCCTCGGCCAGACACCTGTCCGCCAGCCCCAGCTCGTCCAGCGCGCGCAGTGCAGGGCCGGTCAGGCAAAGCCCCCATCCGGACGTCGCCTGCTCCGGTCCTGCCTCGGCGATCTCGACCCGCCACCCCTTGCGCGCCAGCACCAAGGCGGCTGTCAGACCGGCGACACCCGCGCCCACGATCACGGCCGTCCGCGCACCGCGGCAGCTGTTCATCTACGCCTCCTGAGCCCCGAATTCACCGGAACTCTAGAAGTCGCCACGGCTCCGCCCTATCCGAATCGGGAGGCGGCTATCCACTCCCGGCAATCGTTCTCGGCGTTCGCTCCCGGCAATCGCTACCGCGGTGTGCGTCGTCAGGTGCGTCGTCAGTCCCTCGCCCACGCGGGGCCGGTTCACCGCCGGTTGCCGGCCCGCGGCGATGGAGGAGGGTCGGTGCGTACGTGCGCGCGCACCCCTTGCAGGCCGAACAGGATGAGAAGCTCCACCACGCCGCCGTCGGCGCTGCCCAGCCAGTGGGGCAAGGATGTGTCGAACTCGGCTGCCTCACCGGGCGGCAGCGTCAGGTCGCGCTCGCCGGTCACGAGCCGCAGGCGTCCGTTGAGCACGTAGAGCCATTCGAACCCTTCGTGGGTCTGCGGGGTCGGTTCGAGTGGTTCCGGCTGGGCGGGGATGATCATCTTGAACGCGTGCACCCCACCCGGTCGCCGGGAGAGGGGCACGAACGTCATCCCGAACCGCCTGATCGGCTTGAGGTGTATCCGGGGGTCGCCAGTGCGCGGGGCGCCGACCAGGTCGTCCAACGGAACGTCAAAGGTACGGGCCAGCGGCAGCAGCAATTCCAGGCTCGGCCGGCGCTGCCCGTTCTCCAGCCGGGACAGCGTGCTCTCCGATACGCCGGTCGTCGCCGCGAGGTCGGCGAGGGTGATGCCGCGGTTACGACGCAGCGCACGAAGGCGCGGCCCCACCGCGTCAAGTACGTCGTCGTCCGTCTTGCGGTCCATCAGGCCATCTTGCCGTAACCGCAAGATTCCGTGCCAAGTCGTGGGGTGCCTGGCAAAACTGAGTGCATCCCGACACAAGGAGCCTTGATGAGCAGCACCGATGCGGTCACGTTCTGGGACGGCGTCTACGCGGCCCGGCCGGCAGCCGACGGCCCGCAGCCGAATGCCCGCCTCACCGAGACGGTGACGGGTCTGCCGCCCGGTGACGCGTTGGACCTCGGATGCGGCGACGGCGGCGACGCGCTGTGGCTCGCCCGCACGGGGTGGCGTGTCACCGCCGTCGACATCTCGGAAGTGGCGGTCGAACGGCTCGCCGCCCTCGCCCGCTCACACGGCCTGGGCGACCGCGTCACCACCGCGCGGGCGGACTTGCACAAGTCCTTCCCCCCGGGCGGATTTGACCTGGTCAGTGCCCACTACCTGCACACCCCCTTTGACCTGGACCGGGCAACCGTCCTGCGCTCGGCCGCGCTCGCACTGCGCCCGGGCGGGCGGCTGCTGGTGGTCGACCACGGCTCGGCCGCGCCGTGGTCGTGGAACCAGGAGTCCGACGTCCACTACCCGAGCCCGCGGGAAGTCGCCGCGGGTATCGGCCTGCCCCCGCAGACATGGACGGTCGAGCGGGCCGACGCACCCCGCCGGATCGCGACCGGACCGGACGGGCGCACCGCCGAGGTCACCGACCACGTCCTCCTCATCCGCCGCACCGCCTGACACGGCGGCCGGCGCCCCGACACAAGGAAGAGAGACAACAGTGCCCGGCACCGCCCTCCGCAACGGCCGCCGCGACACCCCGCCGCCCCGGACCGGAAGCAACGAGACCGAGATCCTGCGCGGATTCCTCGACTACCTCCGGACCTCGATCGCCGCGAAGGTCGACGGCGCCCCGAACCGCAGGTGCGAACAGCCGCAGTGCCGTCAGGCACGAACCTGCTCCGCCTGCTCAACCACCTGACGTTCGTCGAGCGCTCGATATTCCTCGGGGACGACGTCACCGACTGGCAGGCGACGTTCGACGCCGCACCGGCCGGCAGCGTGGCCGACGTCGTCGCCCGCTACCGAGACGCGGTCAAGCGCGCGAACGACGTTCTCGACGGGTGCACCGATCTCGGCGCACCGGTCCCCCGACCGCAGCCGGACCGCCCCGCTCCCAGCATCCGCTGGGCACTCACCCACATGATCGAGGAGACCGGCAGGCACGCGGGCCACGCCGACATCCTCCGCGAACTCATCGACGGCACGACCGGCCGCTGATCCACCTTCTCCAGGACGGGAACACATGATCACGGCGCCACGGAGCTCAACCGATCCGGGGCCAGTGGCCTCGCGCATGACCACCATCGTGCGGGCGGTGGACGTGCCGAACGCCGGCACGGGCACGGGCTCATCGAGGAGAACCCCCAGTTCCTCGCCGCCGGGCTACTGCGTTTCCTCGACGGGTGACCACGCCACCCATGCGGCGCAGGACGCTGCCCGACGCAGGCGGCCCCGCCTTCGGTCGTCACCGTCCAACTCGCCGACCGGCTCTCGCCCCACCGGATCCACGCGTGCCCGGCCGACCACTGCCGCGTCGACCGCGTCTTCTTGGCCGGGCGCGCCGCCCGCCCCCACTCACAGGAGCCCTCTGCCATGCACACATACGACGTCACAGTGACTACCGGCGCCTCGCCGGAAACCGTTTGGAAGTTACTGGTCGACTCCGCAAGCTGGCCGCTGTGGTCCAAGGTGGACAGTCTGGACACGACACGGTCGGTCGGCCTCGACCCCGGCGGCGACGACGGTATCGGTGCCGTCCGGGCTTTCCGGACGGGACGCGTCGTGACCGGGGAGCGGCTGACCGAGAAGGTCGAGCCACGCCTCTTGGCCTACGAAGACGCGTTCAATTCGTCGATGCACAACTATCACGCGCGCATCGAACTGAAGCCGACAGCGAGCTCGGGAACGGTCATCCACTGGTACGGCGAGTACGAGACGAACCGGCTGTGGGGCTGGGTCATGCCGCGCTACCTCCAGAAGTTCATGCAGGGCATGGCGAACGGGCTGGCCCGCTACGCCGAGGAGCGCAAGCCGGCTCCGTGATGTCTGCGTCGCCGCAGCGCGCGTTCATCCAGGGCTCGTCCGAGCCGGAGCAAACCGGGTTCCAAAATGCACATCTTGGCGGACGCGAACGGACTGCCTCTCCTCATCGGCGTCCCCGCCGCCAATGTCCAGGACAACGAAGTTCTGAAGCCGATGGTGGCCGGTCACCAAACGAAACACGCCCCCAAACTGTGAGGAGCCGCATTTCGGCGACGCCCGATCAGCAGCGAGCGAGACCTTACGAGTCGGTCGGCCACTTCGAGACAGGTGCGGCTCCCGGTCCCGGGGCGGCGGCGTGCGTACCGTCGGGAACACCGGTGACGGTAGGGCCCGTTCAGCACCGCGCCCCGGCACGCAGGGTGCCGGGGCGCTCTCGCGAGAAGCGGTTCGGTGCGCGGCCGTGGGCAGTGATGGTGCCTGCTGTCCCACGGCCGCGCTGCCGGCTCAGCGGACCTGCACCGTCACCACGTCAGAGGCGTGCAAGCGCACGGGCTTCTGGTCGTGCGGGCTGGTCAGGCCGTACAGCACCGCACGGAACTGCAGGTTGCCGCGGCGCGCGGACGTGCCGTGTGCAGTGACCTGCGCATCGCCCTCGACCACGGCGCTGCAGTTCTCCTGGTGCCAACCTTGGCCGAAGCCGTTCTCCTCCAGGCAGAGCTGATGCAGGTAGCCGGCGCTGTCATCGCCGCCGTGCGCCTTGACCGTGATGGTCTTGCCGACCTGCGCCGTGCGCGGCGCCGTGATGTCCACATCGCCCTTGGCAAACGCCGGCCCGGCGGCCAGAGCCACCGAGGCCAGACCCAGCGCACCGATCGCCGCCACACGGCCACCCCGCGCCTTGAACCCGGTCTTCTTCGTCCTGGTCATGGACTTCCCCTCCCGCGGATCCCCATCTGGATAAGACCCGCCGTTTTTGCGAAGGCACCTGGTGCGCCTCGCCGACTATCCAGATGAGCCGACCGACCTGCGCGTTGCCCCTCGCCCGGCACCTTTGCAAATTCATGACATAGCCCGCTAACCAGCGCCTGATACCTGCAACAGCCGTCAAATCACTTCTTGAGAGCGGTAGTCCGCAACCCATGAGCGCTACGAGACCACACACGGCAAGCAGGGGGGCGTCGTCCACCTCGCGCCGCACGCGGTCAGTAATTTCGCTGCCGGCAGCGACAAACCTCCGTTACGGCGTGGTGCTGACGCTCCGTCACTTGGGCGGTATCACCTCCTACCAGGAGATCGCCGAGGTGTGCGAGGTACCGGTCGGCACGGTGCGCAGCCGGCTCAGCCAGGCCAGGGCGAAGATAGCCCGCGTGCTGATTTCGGCCGCCGAGCAGGCACACGACGGAGCCATGGCCGTCACCGACGAGAGCAGGCACGAGGCCGAGGTACGTAGGCAAGGTAGGTCGCCGGCAGCGCGGTCAGGCAGGCCAGCACCGGCGACACCGGGGCCGGGATCACGATCTTCTCCACCACCCGCCCGAAAGGCACCGCATCACCGCCCGACCCCACCCACACCGCGCCGATCAGACCGCCGGACAAGGCGGGCGAGGAACTGGACGGCAGTCCCGCGAGCCACGTGACCATGTTCCACAAAATCGCGCCGATGAGCCCGGCGAAAATCATCGTGAGGCTGACCGCGTTGTCGTCGACCATGCCACCGGAGATCGTCCTGGCGACCGTGGTGGACAGGAACGCACCCGCGAGATTGAGCACCCCGGCAACCACGGCTCTACGGGCACGGCTCCCCCAAGCGAACCGCCGGGAAGCCCGCGGCACCAGGGGGCAGAAGGGTGGCCACCATGTGTGAACCATCCGGGTGGTCCTCGACGCGGAAGGAGACCAGCCCTGCCTCGGAGAGCCGGTGCAGGGCCGTGCGGATCGTCACGGGCGAGACCCCCAGCGCCCGGGCGGCGGGGAGCAGCGGAAAGACCGCCATAGGGTCGGCGTGCATCGTCCGCGGATCAGCCGCGAGGTCCACCAGAAGCCCTGCTACGACGGCACCGCGGGGGACCTTCCTGGCACTGACCACCCAATCGAGCACCCAGTGATCAAACGACAGTGCGTCCACGGGAAATCCCTCGCAATCACCACCATCGAGATGCGGCTGGGCGCCGAAGCGGCGCACCTGACTCAAGAATTGGCGCGCCTCCCCGACGAGGCAAGTCGCGAAAAATTCGAGCCTGAAACCCGCCGGCAACTCCAAGCGCAGGTCGCGGCGACATGGTGTGGTTGGGTACTTCGTCCTCCGTCAACGAGCCTCGGCGCGCTTGCGGTGATGAGACCGAGACCGGTGGGACTCCTCGCACCTTCGGATGTGGGGCAGCGAGGGAGTGGAAGCGGCCGGCGAGAGGTTGCCCCCATGCTCGCTGAATACAGAAATCACTCGAACGGTCGATGCGATCCAGGGGCAGGGTGCGAGATTCCTCCATTCGGCCCACGCTGGAAAGGCCTACAGGCTTCACGCTGCACTCGTGATCACTGCTTCGCCGGGAGTCATCGTGATCGTGATAGGTCTGCTTACGCCGTGGATACTCCTGCTCGTAATGATCGCGCTGGACGTTTTCGAAGACCACCTGTTTCCCCCCTCGCCAGCCCCTCCGCCAGAGGCGGTCCCTCACGAGGAATCGACGGACGACAATCCCCACACTCCCTGAGTGGCAACAATCCTCAGCCCGCCTCCGGAGGCCATAGGGCGCCGAGTCCTTTGGCATCGCTTCCGGCTTCCGGCTTTTGGTGTAGGTGAGTTGGCATCCGAAGCCGTCGATCTGGCTGGCGACTCGTAGCTGCGTGAGAGCGGCGCGACAGCGTTCAGTGCCGGTAAATCCAGCGGGGGGCGGCAAGGCCGGGCCGTCGCCATGCGGGACGTGCTGCGGGCGTGCGCCGGACGGCTCCAGCCGCAGGGGGCCGGATGGGGCTGTCACGGTAACTTCGCTGATCGTTGCGAGTGAATACATGGGACGGGCCGTTGCTCAGGCTTGGTACAGGGGGGCACCGCCCGGTAGCAAGACCGCGGGTACCCAACCGCGAGGTGCAGGAGCACACAGTGAAGAACATGTCACGCGTCAATTTCGTGATCGCAGGAGCTTGCGGTCTGCTCCTGGCCGCCGGCGGGGCCTCTCCCGCCCAGGCGTGGGACGGCGGCGGGCTGTTCGGCGGCAGCGGGGGCGGTGTCTGGAACAGCGACACCGTGGCCAGCTTCCAGGCGGGGTTCAACTGCTCGCACCGGGCCAGGATCTGCATCAACGGCCCACTGAACAGCGGCAACGTCCGCAACGCACAGAACGTTTTCCTGTCCGGCAACAACAGCAACAGCGGCAGCCCGACCAACGTCAACGGCAACACCAACGACAGCGCCGGCGGCACGACCGGAGCCGAGAACAAGTCCGACAACGACGTACAGCACGTCGGCCGCGGCGGCAAGCAGAAGCTGTGATGCGAGGCTGACTTCGGTCACTCCGGCCCCTCCGGGCCTGGCGCGAGCCGGGGCCGGAGGGGCTGTGCTGCCGTCACCGCACCGGGGACAGGGCCGGGGCCGAGGCCGAGGCCGGGGCGGACGATGTCGGTCGCCTGGCGCAGCCCGCCAGGCGATCGCCCTACACCGCTGGTGACGTCGAGTCGCCCGCAGACCCCTTCCACTCGGTTGTTCGCGGAATCGGCGGCCGGTACCGCCCGGAGCGTCGGGTGCAGCGGCAGGCCGGAACGTGAATGGCACCCCACGCCCGCTCGGGCCGTGTATCGAATGTCATGCGGCGGCATTTCCATCACCCACGACAAGCCCCAAATTGCCGCACGGGTGACGGCCACCGCCGAATGACGGCACCAATGCTCAGCGCATCGCTATGCAGCAAGAAAGGATGGCAAAGAGCACGGCCCCATCACGCAAAGGGCGTGATACTCCTTGGCATTGCGACGCAAGCCGTCGGCAGGAATACTGAATATCACGGGCAGGGAAGGCCCGGAAGCGCGCTGCGTGTGACCGAAGGAGTCTCACGCAGCGTTCCCATGTTGGGACACGCGGAACGCGGGGGCTCCGTACGCTCCATCAGCTGTTGACGGGTACAGGTCCCGAGGTGCCACGAACCGCGAACCGCACGTGTCGCGACAGGCAGCCCGGCGCGACAAGCAGCCCGCTCTCCCCGCGCTTTCGAGGCCAACGCTTTGGAGGCCAGCCCTCACAAGTGGGGACCAGCCTCGGAGTTGACCCGTTGACGGGGAGCTAGAAACGGCCTCCACGGCCGAATCCACGGCCTCGGCCAAAGCCGCGTCCGCGACCAAATCCGCGTCCACGTCCAAAGCCGCGTCCACGACCGTAGCCTCCGCGGCCACGACCGTACCCGCGTCCGCCATGGTCGCCGCCCCAACCGTCGCCATGCCTACGGGGGAATGTCATTCGGAAGCTCATTGTGCCTCCTTGGATCTCTGAGGATCATCCAACTGTCCAGCTGGACCACTTCCCACGCTACGCCGCGACGCGAGTCGAAATCAAACGGGAAAAGGCTGAAAGTTAAGGCAAACTTGCTATTTTTTCGTGTACGCAACGTGGCCATCGGTCGCTCTCTGAATTCCGATTCCCCCTGGCCCATTGGATTCAGGCATCGCATCTCTCATCACACTCGGCGCCTTCGATGCCCGCAATCCGCGCCACCTGCTTCGTCGGCACTTGGGTCCCGACGACGGGAAGGCTGTCAGTGGTGGGGGCTACGGTCCGCAGCATGGACGTACGAGGGAAGACGATCGTGCTCGTCGGCCGCTTCGATGGCTTGCGCCAGGACGAGGCGCAGCGACGGCTGGAGGAGCTGGGTGCCCGGGTCACGGGTTCGGTGACCGGCCGGACGGATCTGGTGTTCGTGGACAGCCTCCGCTACAACGAGGGACAAAAGCTCCGGGAGGCACGGCGGCGCAGCCTCCCGATATTCGACGACAAGGCGCTACGGGGCCTGCTCGCGGAAGAGGATGCCGCCGACCCCGATGCGCCTCGGGCCCGGGCGGTAGCGGATCTGGTGGCCCTGCGGGCGCGACTGCTGACGCTGGAGCGCGAACAGGGCATCACCGAGGAACACCGCGCCGCCACGCGGCAGGTCCGTGAGAGGGAGGGCGCGCTCCTCCGCCATCCGTACGGCCATCAGGCGGAGATCAACGATTACGCACTCAGTCCCTGCGGCCGCTATCTGGCCACCGGCACCGTGACCGGCGACGACTACGGCGGCACCCTGCAGATCTGGGAACTGGTCACCGGACGCTGTGTCAATGTCATCGGCATCGAGGGCGGCATCGGCCGGCGCGGCTACGAGCGCAGCATCCAATGGTCGGCCGACAGCCGCCGTATCGGTCTTGCGTATCACAACGACCGCATCGGTGTCTTCGATCCGTTCAGCTCCTTCCTCGGTTCCGTCACCCTCGCCGAGTGCCTGATCACGGACGGCGCGTCCAGGCCGGTGACCTGGGCGCTGGCGCCCGACGGGAGGCGGGTCTTTGTGAATTCCGGGACTCCGTGCGAGGTGGGCGGGTGCATCGTCCCCATGGACAGCGGCGAGCTGAACTGGACGACCCGTGACGCCCCGCCCGCGCACCCGTTCCTGCTGGCCGACCGGCTCCGGGTGGATCTGGCCACCGAGGAGCGGGACGCGTACGACGACGTCACGCTCCGGGCCGACGGCTGGGCGCGCTGGTCAGGGGACGGCACCCGGTTGCAGGCGCAGGGCGCGAGCAGGGGCCGCGCGGAGGCGTTCGTCATCGATGTCTCGTCCGGGCAGGTGAGCTGGCTGGCCGGGATCGGCGAGCTCGCCGCGTGGAGCCCGGATGACCGGCTGCTGGTGCACGACGACAAGGGGCTGCGCTTCCTCGACGCGCTGACCGGCAAGCCGAACGGGAAGGGGGCCGGGCACCAAGGCGTTTCGGCGCTGCAATGGGGCATGCGGGGCGATGTGCCGCGGCTGGCGGCCCTGGTGGGCGAGGGCAACTCCGCCGGGACACGGCCAGGTGTCCTCATCCATGACGAGGACCGGTTCCGCTACCGCCTCGATGTCACGCCGGTGGAAGAGGGCATGGTCTACGCCGATTCCTGGGCCTGGGCCCCGTCCGGCGACGCGGGAGCCTGGCTCACGGCCGACGGGCGGGGAGAGGTGTGGTCGCTGGAGGGGGACGAGCCACAGCGGCTGCGCACCGTGGACGTCCCTTCCGAGACGAGCGTGCTGCTGTGGGGCGCCGACGATGTCCTGGTCGCGATGAGCCCGACCACCCTGCGGTTCCTCCGGGCCGAATCGGGCGAGGTCCTGGGCGACTTCACCTTCCTCCACCGACCGCGGGGCCCGAAGCCGTTGGGTGACAACTACTGGTTTTTCGCGAGGAAGCACTTCGCGCCGGATGACGAGACATGGTGCGCGGTGTTCGAGGAGGGGGTGGTGATCGCTCCCGACGGCCGGGGGAAGGAGTCGTTGGGCAAGGTTCTCGCCTGGACCGTGGATGAGCGTCTGGCCTGGCCGGTGCGCTGGGGCGAGCTCGATGTCGTACCGGACGCCCGGAGCGCGGGACCGGCTCTCGGGGACGCGCCGGACGGCCAGTGGCTGCGTCAATACTGGGACTCGATCCAGTGATCCGCGTCAGATATGCGGTGACGGCAGGGGACGACAGCCCGGCTCACGAACGCCAGGACCTCGCCCCACTGCGCGCCCTGGACCTACGGGTCGGCCACGTCATCACGGTCCTGGAGGAGATAGGGATCTTCGAGAACGACAGCGAACCCTCCTTCGGGGGCTGGATTGCCGAGCGTCTGGACGGGCTTGCGCCCGGCATCGGTGCGGAGACCGAGCGCTGGACCCGTGTCCTGCGCGACGGCGGCCCCCGCAGCCTCCCGCGACGGGAAGGCACGGTCTGGCTCTACCTCAACCGAGTCCGCCCAGCCCTCGGAATGGACTGGTCTTCCGCAACCCGACCAGCCGGATCAAGGTTGGTCAGTACGAGTACGCCGTGCTGCAACCGCTCGTCCCCGCGCAGGTCGACCGCCCGTCGCTGCGGCCACCACACCGGCAACTCGAAGAGGCCCTGACCCACGGGCTCGATCCGCTCCACCTCGCCGAGGTGTTCGGGCTCGACGACAAGACCGCGATGCGGTACGCGGACTCCGCGCGAGCGCTACTGGAACAGGCCGCTGAACAGCAGCTTCTATGATGTCCGGGCTTCTGCCGTCAGTTTTCGGGGAGCCGCGACGGTGCAGTTTTCAGTCCGTCCAGGGTGAGGTCGAGGAGGCGTTCGGCCTGCTCTCGCTGCTCGGGCTTGGCCGAGGTGAGGGCGATACCGGCGAGGGCGGCGAACATGTCGGTCGGGCTGATGTCGGACCGGATCGTTCCGGCGGCGGTATTGGCGTCCATGAGGGAGGAGAGGGCGGCCTGAATCATCTCGTGGCTGTCGGCGTAGGGATTGGTTCCCGAGTTGACGACGGCTCGCAGGGCCTCGGCCATGCCGAGTTTGGCGGTGGCGTAGTCGATGAAGCGGCGAGTCCAGGCTCGCAGGGCCTCGGGCGGCGACATCGCCGCAAGGAGGCCTGGGACGGCGTCGCACAGCCGGGCCACTTCGTTGCGGTACGCCGCCTCGATCAGAGCTTCCCTGGTCGGGAAGTTGCGGTAGAGGGTGCCGGTTCCCACACCCGCTTCTCTGGCGATGCGCTCGAAGTGCGCATCCAGTCCCTCCTCAGTGAACACGCGCACCGCGGCGGCCAGGATCTTGTCCCGGTTCCGCTGTGCGTCAACCCTCAGCGGGCGTCCTGCATCTCGGGCCATCAATGGCTCTCCCCTGTCTCCACTTGCTAAGTGGAGGCTCCGCCACTTAGTGTGGATGAAGTGGCGGAGCCTCCACTTTCACTGTAGGGCATGGCCCCCACTCCTCTACTGGAAGGACTGTCCATCATGTCGGGAATCGATGGCAAAGTCGTGGCGATCACAGGCGCCAGCAGCGGCATCGGCGAGGCGACCGCGCTCCTGCTCGCCGAGCGCGGCGCGAAGGTCGTCCTCGGAGCACGCCGTCCGGAGCGTCTTGAGGCCCTGGCCGCTCGCATCGAAAAGGCCGGCGGTGAAGCCGCCTGGGCCCGCACGGATGTGACGCGACACGAGGACCTTTCCGGCCTCGTCAAGCTGGCACGCGATCGATACGGCAAGCTCGACGTCCTCGTCAGCAATGCCGGGATCGGCCTGATCTCCCGTCTGGATGACCTGCGTGTCGAGGACTGGGAGGAGATGATCGACGTCAACCTCAAAGGGGTCCTGTACGGGATCGCCGCTGCCCTTCCCGTCTTCCGGGAGCAGGGCTTCGGACACTTCGTCAACACCGTGTCCACCGCCGGACTGCGCATCGTGCCGCTCCAGTCGGTGTACGCCGGCACGAAGAACGCCGTGCGCACCATCTCCGAGGGCCTGCGCCAGGAGGCCGGCGACAGCCTGCGCGTGACCGTCGTCTCGCCCGGCGCCGTCCGCACGGACTTCGCAGAGCGCATGGATCCGGCTGTGAAAACCCAGATCGACAAGATGATGGAAACCGCTCTTTCGCCGGACGCGGTGGCCCGCGCCATCGCCTTCGCCATCGAACAGCCGGACGGTGTCGATGTAGGTGACATCGTCGTTCGCCCCACCGCCCAGGGATAGGCCTGCGCAGCCACGCCGCACCACACACATTCCTATCGAACCCACGGATACCCCCAGCTGACGCACACGGACCGACCCCCGAGTTCCCTCTGAACAAGCTTCAGTTCAGCTGAACCCACGGGCCTCTACGGCCTCGGGACTGGTGGGCTCGCATGTTGAGGTGTCGCGTATTCCTCGTTGGGGCCGTGCCTGGTGTCACCGTGTGTGGTCGCCGGAGGCGTATCGGCTCCAGGTTCCTCCGGCTTCAGTGACCAGGCGGGTGGCTGTCTTGTCGTGGTAACCGAGCGCCTTCGCGATGACGGGAGCCGGGGCCTGGAGGACGAGTTGGCGGATCGCGGAGGTCCTGCCGCGCTGTGGCGGGACGCCGATCTCCCGCAGGTGGGCTTGGAGACTGCCCGGATTCATGGGGGCGGAATCGGCGATTGTGCTCCCCTGCCGTCCCCATCGCGGTCATCGACGATCCGGCGCTGCCGGAGGCGCTGGCAGAACGCGCGGCTGTCCGCCCGGAGCGGCACCTTCACCCCGATGCTCCTGGCCCGCTCCCGCCATGCCGCCGTCCCCTCCCTGGAGCGGTACGCCCGCCCCGGCGTCGACGCGGTCGCCCGGCACGTCGCCCAGCGCGACCCCGCCGCCCGACGGAAGCGCTGACGCCTCAAGATCATTACCTTGCCGGGCATGTCTGTGCCCGGCACAGCGTCATCCACCGGACGGGTGCAGGGCTCGACGCGCCGCGAGTCGCACTGACACAGATCGTCAACTGATTGATTCTCACGGGTCTGGTCGCTGTCCCGGTCCTGCGTAGGGTTCCAAGAAGGCGGCAGTGCGGCATTTGCGCACTCGATCTGTTGCCGCGCCAAGTGTTCAGGCCCCTCCACGAGAGAAGGAAACACACCCCCTATGCGCGCCCTTGTGGTCGATCACAGTGAGGCCGGACCCATCCGGTTCGCCGATGTCGATGAGCCCGTACCGTCCACCGGCGAGGCGTTGGTGGAGATACGACACATCGGTCTCAACTTCGGAGAGCTGAATTACGTGCACCAGTGGCCAGCCGGCGCTGTGCACGGTCACGACGCGGCCGGCGTCGTGGTGCGCGCCGCATCCGACGGCTCGGGGCCGCCCGAAGGTACGCGCGTCGCAGTGGGGATGGCTCCCCACGCGTGGGCGGAGCGGGTGGCAGTCAGCCCCGCCTCGCTCGGCACCGTCCCCGAGGGCGTGGACCTGGCCGACGCCGCCGCGCTAGGGATCGCCGGAGTCACCGCACTCCGGGTGCTGCGCAAGCGTTCCCTGCTGGCGCGCAACGTTCTGATCACCGGCGCCAGCGGAGGCGTGGGGCACTTCGCCGTCCAACTGGCGGCGCTGGCGGGCGCCCGGGTGACGGCACTCGTCGGTTCGCCGGAGCGGGCCGCCGGACTCCGTGAACTCGGCGCCGACAAGGTCCTGACCGACCTGGCCGCGACCGAGGACCGGTTCGCCCTCGTCCTGGACACGGTCGGCGGGCCGCTGGTGGCCCAGGCGTGGAGTTCCCTCGCCGAGGGCGGCACCATCCACCTGGTCGGTTACTCCTCAGGGCAGGAAACCACCTTCCCGTCAGCGGGCCGCACCGGCGAACCGACGAGTGAGGCCTTGTTCGGCTTCGGCGAACCCCGCAGCATCGCCACCTACGGCGACATGACGCCGACCAGCGGGGAGCTGACAGACCTGCTGGGCCTCATGGCTGCCGGGAGACTCTCGGCACCGGTCGGACTGCGAGGCGACTGGCAGGACGTGGACGACGCCGTCCAGGCGCTGTTCTCGCGGAAGGTGCACGGAAAGGCCGTTCTTGACGTGGCCTGAAGCTGTGGACGAGGACACATGCGCCTCGCCCGCCGGTGGGCGGTGCGCGGCGGTGGACGAGAATGGACCCATGGATGTGCTGGCGGAGGTCTTGCGTGTTTCGGGTGCGCGTGGGGCGCTCGGGGTCATGCTGAAGGCCGGAGGAACCTGGGGTCTGTGGCTGGACTCCTCTCCAGGAGCGGCACTGCACGTGGTGTCCCGCGGCACCATGTGGCTCCACGTCACGGGCGAGAAGCCTCTTCAGGTGCAGGCCGGAGACGCCGTCCTGGTGTCGCCGGGCACCGCACACGGGATAGCCGGCGGCGCCGGCGTGACGATGGGTTCCTGCGACCGTGAGGCGGCGGCCCGGGCTTTTGGCGATGGCCGAGCCCTGCGGCTGGGCTCGGCGCCGGTGCAGACGGAAGTGATCGTCCTGCACTACGAGCAGGACCCGGAGGTGCGCACACCGGTCCTTACCTCCCTCGCTCGGCCGATGCACGTCACAGCCCGGGAGAACGCGCAGTTCAGAAGGACCGTCGAACTTCTCGCTGCTGAGCTCGCACAGCCGCAGATCGGTACCACCGCCGCCATCAACAGCATCGTCGACCTTCTGCTCGTCCAGTTCGTACGCGCCTGGCTGGCCCGCCACCCGCAGGAGCAGTCCGGCTCATGGCTGGGAGCGATGCGTGATCCGGTCGTGCGCGACGCCCTGGCATGTGTCCACGCCCAACCGGAACACCCCTGGACCACGGAGACCCTGGCCGCCGCGACGAGCGTCTCCCGGGCGACGCTGTCCAGGCGTTTCCGGTCCGCCCTCGGACAGACGCCGGGCGCGTACGTGACGCAGTGGCGCATCGACCTGGCGTCCGTCCGGCTCCGCGATACCGATGAGCCGGTCGAGTCGATCTCCGGCGCGGTCGGCTACGCCTCTCCGCACGCTTTCAGCCGTGCCTTCAGACGTGCCCGAGGCACGGCCCCGGGCGCGTACCGTTCTCGACTTCGCAAGTGATCCGGCCTCGGGACTGATGGGCTCGCATGTTGAGGTGTCGCGTATTGCTCGGTGAGGTCGGTTCAGGTGTCACCGTGTGTGGTCGCCGGAGGCGTATCGGGCCCAGGTTCCTCCGGCTTCAGTGACCAGGCGGGTGGCTGTCTTGTCGTGGTAGCCCAGAGCCTTGGCATGACGGGGGCTGGGGCTTGGAGGACGAGGTGGCGGATCGGTGAGGTCCGGGCCCGCTGGAGGGGAACGCCGATTCGGCATAGTCCGTCCCGCAGGGTGCCCGGGTGCATCGGCTGGTTCGCCCGGCGGCCGGGAAAGAGCCAGCGGCACTTCGCGTTCACTGCGGCTGTTCTGCCGGGCAGGGCAGTGATGTAGTCCAGCAGAAGCGTCGCGACGGGTTCCGGGACCGGCGAGGGAGGGTCGCCGAGCCGCAGCAGGACCTGGGCGTCGTCGCGGATGACGTCGTCGGTGGTCAGGCAGACGATTCGGCTTACCGGTTGAGCGAAGAGGAGGACCAGGCAGGCGGCGACTCGGACGCGGGGGGCTGCTGTCGTCGGTGAGCACTCGACGCAGAGTGGCGAGTCGTTGGTGCCGGCCGAGGGGGTTCGGATTCGTTGTCGGCCTGTTCGGGATGGAGAGGCGGGGCATGCGGCGGGTGTCCATGCACCAGCGCAGGAACGACTGTGCTGGTCGCCGGGTGTCGTACTTCTCCGCATGCCAGGCGTCGAGGTCCGTCTGGGTTACCGCATTCAGGGGGACGCCGCGTTTGCCGAGCCACTGGAGGAACGCTGCGGCCTGGGTGATCTGCTGTCGGCATTCCTGCGTCGTGTTGGCGCCCAGGGGCCCTTCAAGGGCCTTGGTCCGGAGCTTGCGGAGCTGGTGCCAGCGCGCGAAGTGGTGGAGGAGTCGAGCATGTTCGGGACCCTCGGTGGAGGCGAGCCGTTCGGCGAGCCACCGCTCGAAGAGCAGGAGCCGGCGATCGACGCGAGGGAGAACGCCGCTGTCCATCAGCAGGTCACGGAGGTAGGCGACCGTCCGCCAGCTCGGGAGGTCTTGAAGGGCTTCGTGGGTGAGCGGAACATGTTCGGAGGCGAGGTCGCGTAGCAGCGCCGGGACCTGTGGGTTGCGCAGCCAGATCAGGCGGCTCTTGGGCCGCTCCGTCTTCGCCAGCAGGTCGTGCAGGGGGACCAGGCGGGGGTGGATGTGGCCGGTGCCGTCGTCCAGGAGCACGGTGAGCTGGTCGGAGAGCGTGCAGCGCTCGCAGAGGCGTCCGCCCGGCAGCATGCCTTCGAATTCGCACCGGTTGCAGAAGAAATTGCGGGTGATGCCGGCGCAGTCGCGACAAACGGCCGACCCGTCTGGGGCCTTGCCGGGAAGGTCATATTGCTCACGGGTGCGGTAGGCCGGGCTCATGACTCCGGGGTGAGGCGGACGCGCTTGGGCCGTCGGGCGGACAGATCGGTCGGCGCTTCTTCGCCGACTGCCCGGCGGACCGGGAGGTTCTGTGCCGAGGTGGCGATCAAGTCGGTCGGCGTGCAGTCCAGGATGTCGCAGAGGGTGGCCGGCACCGGCAGAGACAACCGTTCCGGGGTGCCGGAGACCAGGCGGTGGACCTGGGAAGAGGAGAGGGTGATGCCGCGTTCGGTCAGGTGCGGCATCAGCTCGGCGACGGTGAACATGCCGCGGGCGGCCATGAGTTCCCGCAGTCGCCACCGGTAGCTGATCTGGCGCGGCATCACGAGGTCCTTCCCGGCCGCAGGGCGGCCTCAACCGTGGCGTCCAGGGCCCGACGTAGCGTGCGGGTGCGGAAGTCGGAGGATACGCAGGTGTAGATCGCGGTCGTGGAGGCGTAGTCGTGTCCGACCTGCTGTTGGACGAACAGCAGGTCGAAGCCGTCTTCGATCAGGTGAGTGATGTAGGACCTGCGCAGTGAGTGGAATTCCAACGCGGGATCGAGACCGAGAGCATCGCGGTAGATCGGTACAGCGGTTACCGGTGAGAACGATCATGGTCCGGTTGACGTGAGCGTGCTGACGCGGTTCTTGTACTCACGGCGCGCCTTGCGCTGGGCTGGGCGGCGTCCGCCTTGCTGTCCTTGGCCTCGGCGGCGCGCAGTCCGTCGTCAAACCCTGTCAGCAATTACATCGGACCTCATGGGATTCGAGCCGCCGCGGACCCCCTGATTTCACGGGTTCCTTGGACGCGTCGGATGCCTGTCGTCAATCGATCGCTTGACGACAGGCATCCGACGCCCCCGGTGCGGTGCGCTGCTCCAGGCCGTCCAGGATGAGGGCGAGCCCCGCCTCGAAGGCGGACTCGTGATCGATCGCCGGCACGTCGGCCGGTAGCGCTGCGGTGCCGGGGCCGGGGTCCGCTTGCTCCTCCAGGGCGCTGCCGACCGTGAAGCGGCTGGCGGTCAGCATCGCCATCTGCGCGTCACGCTCGGGCACGCCGGAGGTGATGAGGAAGTCCATCTTGCGGCGGATCCGGTCAAGGTCGCCGGCGGGGACGGTGCCGGCGTGGAGCCGTGCACCGTCCCGGCGCATCAGCAGGGCGCGCCTGAAGCTGCGCGTGTTCTCCAGGAACCAGTCGCGCCAGTCGTCGCCGCGCGTCGGCAACGGTTGCGCCGCGTGGGGCGCCATCGCCGCTTCCGCCATGGCGGCCAGGAGGTCTTTCTTGGTGCGGAAGTACCAGTAGAGCGACGGCTGCTCGACGCCCAGGCGCTTCGCCAGCTGCCTCGTGCTGACGGCGTCCAGTCCGACTTCGTCGAGCAGGCCGAGCGCCTCGGTGATGACGGCCTCGCGGTTCATCTTGGTCACCTTGCCAATCTATCGCTGATAGGTGACCCTGCAAAGGAATCATTCACTGATAGATTTTGGGGTGTGGCCATGATCATGCGATCAGGAACACGGTCCTTGCGGGTCCTCGTCGCCGGCGGCGGGGTCGCGGGGCAGGCCTTAGCGTTCTGGCTCACGCGGGGCGGCCACCGGGTGACCGTCGCCGAACGCTTCCCGGCGCTGCGGGCCACCGGCGCTCAGGTCGACCTGCGGGGGCAGGGCATCGAGGCCGTCAGCCGGATGGGCCTCCTCGACGCCGTTCGCGGCGCGCTCGTGGACGAAGCGGGTGTCGCCTTCGTCGACGCCCGCGGCAAGGCCAAGGCGACGATCATGGCCAATACCTCCGGAAAGGGCCGGCAGACCCTCACCTCCGAGTACGAGATCATGCGCGGCGACCTGGTACGCATCCTCCACGACGCGACGAAGAACGACACCGAGTACGTCTTCGGCAAGAGCGTGGACGGCTTCGAGCAGGACGAGCACAAGGTCATCGCGCACTTCTCTGACGGCTCGTCCGGAGAATTCGATCTTCTGATCGGCGCGGACGGGCAGGGATCACGCATCCGGCGGGTGCTCCTGCCCCAGAGCTTCGACCCGTACTGGCGCGTCGGTATTCACATCGCCTATTGGTTCGTCCCGCGTATCGCCTCCGACAGCAACATCCGGGACACCTACATGGCCCCGAAAGGCCGCCAGATCATGCGCCGCAGCCACAACCCGACTGAGACCCAGGTGTACTTCGCGATGCGGGAGGAATCCGAGGAAGCCTCCGCGATCCACCGCGCGCCCGTCGAGCGCCAGCAGGAGTTCTGGGCCGGCCGTTTCCGCGATGCCGGCTGGCAGACCGAGCGCTTCGTCGACGGCATGAGGACCAGCCCGTTCTTCTACTCCCAGGAGATCGCCCAGGTACGCACCGATACCTGGTCCCAGGGCCGCGTGGTCCTGGCCGGCGACGCCGCGCACTGCGCCTCCCCCTACAGCGGCATGGGCATTTCCGGCGGTCTGGTCGGCGCCCACGTCCTGGCCGGTGAGATCAACCGCCGCCCTGGCGACCTGCCGACGGCCCTGGCGAACTACGACAGGACGCTGCGACCGTTCGTCAACGAGATCCAGGGCGAGGTCAACCCGCGCCTGCTGCGCTTGGGCATGCCGATGACTCAGCAGGCGATCGACGTCTTCCAGGCCACCACCGCATTTGCCTGCTTCCTCCGCGTCCCGGAACTCGCCGCGCGCTTTTTCAGGGAAGACCGCGGCGGCGACTGGCAGCTCCCTGCTGACCCGGCGCCGATCAGCGCCGGGTGAAGACCCGCAGGGGCAGCAGGGACCCGGCGGCCGCCACGATCAGGACGCAGCGCCGGCCGGTCAGGCGAAACGGGCTGCTCACCGAGCGCGTGCAGGCGGCCCAGGACCAGCGCCCTGGACGGCTATCCCTGGTCCTGCCCAGCCCCGTCGCCCTCGTCCAGCTCCAGCGCGTCCGGGTCGCGCAGCGGGCGGAGAGCTCCGGCGGCCGGGACGCCGGCGGTGAAGCTGTAGCGGCCGAGCAGGTTCAGGTTGCGGTGCTTGAGCGGGGAGAACCGGGCGATGTCCTCCTCACACATCTCCTGGCCCTCGGCCTGGAGATGGGCGACGGCGGCGTCGATGCAGCGGGGCGTCCAGAGCACGAAGGCGTTGAGAACCAGGCCGAGCGCGCCGAGTTGGTCCTCCATCCCGTCGCGGTACGCGTGGTGGATGGTGCCGCGCTTGACCAATTCCGTTCCGCCCCCGCACGAAACGCCTCCGACGCGGGGTTCGGCGCCGCGTGCGATGCCGAGCCTCAATAAACGATCACTAAACGTATGGACGCGAAGGTGGCGGCCAGGTGACCCCCCGCCCGGGGAAGGCGGGGCGCGCGGTTGCGGCGCCCGGCTCGCCGGCGGGACGGGGCGGGGCAGGGCGGGCAGGGCGGGGCGACCGGCGCACTCCGTCGGTCCTCCGGGACAGCCCTCGCCTGACCTTGAGACTATGCAAAGGTGGGCCGGACGAAGGCTCGTTCGACGGTGCTGCTCCCCGGGTACCGCCGGCGGGCGAGGCTGCCCGGTTCCCGGAAGGCGACGATGACGCAACCCTTCTCGACGCAAGGACGACCTCAACTGCCCACCGGCTGGCGGCGTTTCCTGGCGCGCCTGCCCATCCGCCTCTACCGCGCGGGCCTCGGCCCGCTCTTCGGTAAACGGCTTCTCCTGTTGCATCACACCGGTCGTGTCACGGGGCTCCGTCGCAGCGTGGTGCTGGAAGTCATCGCGTACGAGCGGCACGGCACCCCCAGCTGGACGGTCGCGTCCGGCTTCGGCCCGGCCGCCGCCTGGTACCAGAACCTGCGCCGGGAACCACGGACCACTATCCGGTTCGGCAATCGGCGCTACACCGTCACCGCCCGGTTCCTTCCCCCGGAGGACGGCGCCGCCCTCATGGCTCGTTACGCTCCTCGGCACCCGCGGCTCGCCCGTCGCCTGTGCACCTTCATGGGCTTCGCCGTGGACGGCAGCGACGCCGCGTTCCGCATGGCCGGGCGGTCCATTCCGTTCGTACGTCTGGAGGCGGCTTCCGGGCAGCGGGGCGGTGAGCAGCAGGGGGGCAGTGAGCAGCGCGGGCGGTGATCCGTCGCTTCACGGTCAGAAGAGGTGACGGGCATCCCCGCTGTCGGCCTCCCCGCCGTCTGCCGCGGCCCGTCGGCGTGGGGCGCGGTGGTTCGGCTCAAGGTGCGGGGGTGGCTGTGGGGCCGGCGGGGTGTGTAGAGAGCGACGGCGGCCGGAGTGGCGGCGATGATGGCTGCCACCTGGCCGGGCGGTGCGGCGCCGGTGGGTGCCGAGGGCGGTCGGCCGGGGTGCACGGTCATGAGGAGGCGCGGAGGCGGGGGCACGGGGCGGCGGCACGGGCGAGCAGGGTGCGGATTTCCCGCTTCGCCTGGCCGCTGTGGCTCACCGGTGCCGAGAAGGGCAGTCGGACGTCGTGTCCGTCGCGGGCGCGCTCGAGGCGTAGCACCAGATGCGACGAGGCTAGCCCGGCCGTGATCGAGTCCGGGAAACAGCCCACCCGCACTGACTCAGGGAGTCCTGCACCGCATCCAGGAGGAACGAAGCCGAGTTGCTCCTGCCGGCGCTGGAGTAGCAAGCAACGTTCACTCACCGTGGTGGCACCGCGGGAGTTGAGCCGGCACCCGAGAATTGACCGTCGCTCTTGGCTGAGGACTCTCAGCCAGGCCCGGATCCGTGACGATCAGCCGAAAATGCGTTGTCGGCTTTGGCTGGGCTGCGAAAGCATCCGGTGCATGGAAGAGCCTGCCGAAAGCCTCAGTTCTGACCAGGTTGAACTGCGTCGGTGGCGCATGAGCGATCTCGACACCTTGGAACGGGCGATCTACGAGTCTCTGGACCACCTGGTGCCGTGGATGCCGTGGGCAGCCCACCCCGGCAGACAGCAAACCGCTGACTTTCTCGCCCGCAGGCAGGCAGAGTGGGAGACCGGGCAAGCCTTCGGCTATGCCCTCACATCAGAGGCCACGTTGATCGGCAGCTGCGATCTCATGCGCCGCATCGGTGAGGGTGGCCTCGATATCGGCTACTGGCTTCACCCTCATTGGACCGGACGAGGTATGGCCACGATGGCCACTGCCGCTCTTGTCCACCAGGGCCTCCAGCTCACGGGCATCGACCGCATCGAGATCCACCACGATGCTGCCAACCCGGCCAGCGGAGCCGTCGCCCGCCGCTTGGGATTCACTGAGGTCGAACGCATACAAGAACCTGAAGGACCCAAGGCTCCTGGCGAATCGGGGATTCGTGTCATCTGGCGGATGACGGCAGACCAGTGGAAGACAAGGAAGCTCAGCATGCCCAACAAGCATGCAGAGCAAGGGTGATTCGGGTGTTTCCGGTCGCACGCCATCCGTGAGGGCGGCGCCGGCCATGACGGGCGACCAGCATGCTGTGCCTGCCGTGCAGAACGGTTTCCGCCCGTGTGTCCTGCCGCGCAGCTGCGGCGGTGAACGGACCGCACTCGAATCACGAGCGGCACAGCCTGTACGGCCGGCTCACCCAGCTCCAAAGCGAGAATCAGGAGCAGCTTGCACCTCCACCAGCCGCCCCGGAGACTCGCCGAGTCCGACGACGACCTCGTCGCCGCCCGGGCGAGCCTACGGCGCATGACCCGAGTCGAGAACTCGTAGAGCCATGGCTGTCGGTGATCAGACCTGGCCACCCATGCGGTACTGGCACCCGCTTGCCCGAGCCGTCACGGGGAGAACCGCTCCGGGCGGAAGTCCGCAAGCATCTCGTCCCTCTTCCCGCTGAGGATCTCCGAAGCAAGCAGTCGGCCGATGACCGGCCCGAGTGTGATGCCGCTGTGGGAAACGGCCTCGTAATAGCCGGGCACGGACGGCACCGCTCCCACCGAGGGGAATCCATCGGCCGGGATGGGCCGGTCGACTACTCGTGTCTGTGCGATGCGGGAGTTGCCGAGCGCGGGAACGACGTGCCGTGCCGATTCGTGGAGCAGCCGTGCGAGGTCCGCCGGCTCTTCGCCTGTGTCGATGAGTGCGTCGACCTCGCGGCTGTGCAGGACCACCGAAGCGTCCCCGTCAGGGCGGATCTCGATGTGAGGCGCGTGCATGGCCCGGTGAACCGGGACCTGAGCACAGTCGATCCGGGCGACGGCGCCGGGTTCCCGGCGCATCGGCAAATGCCGTTTGATGAGCCCGGCGACGTGGGAGGCGCTGGGGCCGGCTGCATTCACGACGATGTCGACGTCGAGACGGCTCCCATCGGAGAGAGCAACTGTCCGGATACTTCCGTCGGCACCGGTGGCGATGTCTGAGGCCGCGGTGCCGGACCGGTGCTCGGCGCCGGATGCAACGGCCTGGCGGACCAGGCGGCCGACGAGGTGACGCCCGTGCACCCAGGCTTCGTCGGGGTAGAACAGGACCGGAACCTCGTCGGGCACCGTGAGAGCAGGTTCGAGGTGACGGCGCACCTCGGCTCCCGTTCGTACCTCGACCCGGTAGTCCCAGCCGGCCAGCAGTCCGGCCGTTTCGAGGAGTGTCGCCTCCGCTGCGGGTTCGTCTGCCCAGCGCAGGTGGCCGCTGGGATACCACCACGAGTCCGGCCCGATGGTCGCGGCAAGCTCACGGTGTGCTGCCATGCCCGCGACGTTCAGGTCGAAGTAGGATTTGCGCGCGGTCTTGTTGCTGGCGTTGACCCACGAGAAGGACCAGTTGGTGACGCCTTCGCCCGGTCGGCCTGCGTCGACGAAGACCACCTTGGCGCCCTGCCGGGACAGGTTCCAGCCCACGCTGGCCCCGAGGATGCCCACACCGATGACAGCAACACGTTCAGGCCGCGTCGCGGACCCGATCCTCACGAACGTCCCCTCCCAGATCACCAGCGAGCGAACCCCGGTTCCTGGCATGCAAGCACCGGTCACGGCTTGCTGCGGTTGTCCTTGCTTCCCACCTGGCTTCCGGCCTGGCTTCCCGCCTGGCCTGGCACCACTACCGCTGGAGCCTCATGTCCCAGTCTCCAGGTGTCCACGGTCAAGGTGAAGCTTCACATCACATCTTCACCCCGGAGCCTGAACATGGTGACCTTTCCAGGGCGAAGACCTGCACCCGACCGGGATCGTGCAACTCGTACCCCTGGCCAAGGACCGGTAAGCATCGTCGGCCGCCCGCCCCGGCATGCGCCCACAGACCGGGGGCGCTACTCCCGGCGGTGACGCTCATGCTCCCTGACCGGCTGAACTCCGACCGTACGAGATGAATCGAGACACAGATGACCGAGATCTGGGAGACAATCGCCCGCCTTGCCGGCCGCCTGGAGGAGCACTCCACGCTCCCTCGCGAACAGCGCATCCTGCTGCAGCTGCTGAAGATCCAGGAGGAGGCCGGCGAGGTCGCCGAGGCCGTGATCGGGGCCATGGGGCAGAACCCTCGGAAGGGTCACTCGCACACCTGGGAGGACGTCGAGGCCGAGATCTGCGATGTCATCGTCAGCGGCATGGTCGCGTTGAGCCGGATGAACCCCGAGGCCGCGACCGTCTTCGCGCGTCATATGGAGGGCATCGTCGCGCGGGACCTCAACACCGCCCAGAAGGTCGAGAAGGCCGAGATGGCGGAGAAGGCGGAGAAGGCGGAGAAAGCCGAGGGTGTCGAGGGCCGGTGAACGGGGCCGCCATCCTGTGAACCGGCTCGCGCTAGCGGACAAGAGCCGTCCTGGTCCGGGGGCGGATGTAGCAGACCACCGTGCCCCGAAGTTCCGTACTGTGAACAGGGGTTGGCCTAGTGACAACCCCGCCAGAGCCCCATCAGATCCCCCTTCGGAGCCCAGTCAGAACCCCGCCAGAACCCCACCAGCCCCAAGAGATATCCAGCGTCGCGCGACCCCGATGCTGCACCGGGCTGCTTCAGACGCCCCCTAGTCTCCCTGTGACCACGCAGCTGACGCGAGTGACAAGTAGACGCCGAAGTCGCTGAGTCCGGTCGTAGTGCTGACGTCCCGGTGAAGCCTGTCCACGCGTTCCTGGCGGTTGGCGGCCCTGCTCTCGAACCACTTGGACCTCACCTCGATCACCACGTCCAAACCGCTCCGGTCCAACGGGCCCAGCTCCCGGAAGCGAATCTCCACATCGCCCGGCTGCAAATCCCCGTCGTACGGTTCCTCGGGACACTCCACGGCCTCGGACACCAGGTGCGGCAGCACCGACCCCAGTTCTCGGAGCTTCGATTCGGCGACTCCCGGCGCATAGGTCACTTCCACAAGCGGCATCGGACCACCCTAGTTTCGATCACGTTCGGTGGTCGCGGAACACCAGCACAAAACCACAAGACCACAAGACCACGAGCACACGGGAGCACGGGAGCACGGGAGCACGGGAGCACCAGCGAGGTTGGGGCCGACATCACTGGGTCATCCGCTCCATCACAGCGACGGGCAGCATCGGGTGCTGGGCTGCGGCTTGCGCGGTGTCCCTGTCACGCAGCAGCTGGACCAGTACTCGGGCGGGCAACTGGGGGTGCATGGCGGCCGCGTGACGTACTCGCTCGTGCGGATCGTCGAGCATCCGCACGGCCGAGGCTACCGTCAGCCGGGGGTCGGTTGCTGCCCGCAGCCGTACCTCCGCTGCGGCGTCCCGGCTGAACCGCTCCACCAGCTCGGTCGTCGATTCGGGGTCATCGAGGGCTAGTTGACGCATGCGCGGGTTCGGGTCGTCGGCGTGGCGCAGGAGGTCACGGCGGGGGAAGTTCGGGTGGCTGTGGGGGCGGTCGGGGAAGCTGAAGCTGCCGGTCCACCATTGCCAGACCTCGAGCAGCATATCGGCGGGTGCGTCGTCGCAGGATTCGGCGAGGAAGAGCTGTACGACACGGTCTTCGTCCCGGGCGAGGCGTTCGACGACGTCGGGCGGAAGGCGCCGGGCGCGGGCGACGCTTCTGCGCACGAGGGGATGGGAGGAGGCGGCCAGGCGGCGCATGGCGTCGGGATCGTCGTGCAGCGCCATGACCCAACGGAGCGGGGAGCAGTGGCCGTGCGGGGCGATGGTGATGCGGATGCCTGCCCGCTGTTCCTCGGTGAGGTCGGACCTGGTGGCCACTACGGAGCGGACGTCCTCGTCGGGATCCTGGGCAAGGCGCTCGACCAGGGCCGGGTCCAAGTAGGGGTTGCCGGCAAGCGAGCAGCGCTGGGCCGGCTCACCACGGCGTGCCAGGTCTTCGGCGACGCCGCGTTCCAGGCGGCAGGTCTCCAGGGCGCGTTCTTTGAGATTCCCGGAGTCGAAGACCGAGAGGGGCATCGGGTGGTCCCGGTGGTGCTGGAGCAGGGCCTCGGCGCGGACCTTGGCATCGGGGTCGTCCAGGAGCCTGCGCCGGGCCGGGCCGTCCAAGTGAGGCCAGGCCCTCGGGCAGGCCGCGGCACGCACGGCCGGGTCAGGATCGGCGGCCAGGGCGGTCACCATCCGTGGGGGAAGTTTGGGGAGACGAGCGGTCGCTTCGCGCACCTGAGTGGAGGGGTCGGCGGCGAGCTGTTCGTAGGCGGTTTCGGTGAGCTCGGCACGCCGGTCCGCCGCGAGCATCGTGAGGATCGATCGATGGCGGGAGTCGTGCTCGCCAAGGATCAGTCGAGTCCATTGCTCGACTGTGAGGTTCGGCTGGGCCTCGGCCAGCAGTCCCCGCACTTTCCACTCGGGGTGGTTTATTGCCGCCTCCACGACGGCCGTGGGCAACGGGCTCCGCAGAACGGAATGTGACAGGCCCAGCAGGCCGGCGCGTAGGTCATCGGGCGTGGACGGGTTGCGCGCAAGCCCATGCGCCCACAACTCTCGCAACCTGGCCGTAGGGCCCGGCCCTTGAAGCAGAGAGGCCCAGGCTGCGGCCCGCTCCTCGGGGGACTCCTGGGCCTTTGCCTGCGCGGCGGCTTCCTGCCGCTCCCTGATCCGGTCCACTGCGATGAGCCAGACCTCGTACTCCTCGGAAGTCGCCCCGAGCAGGGTGTTCCCGTCCGTCGAGAGCGTGACGAACTCCGGCCGGCCGGGCCGCTCCCCCAGCACGCCCGCGAGGTCCCATGGAGCGGCGAGCCGGACCCGCGTCCAGGCCCTGGGGGCGCAGCCCGTCCCGTTGCCTGCGACGTCGATGAGGAATACGCCGTCCTTGCCGATGATCCCGGCCTTGACCGCGAGTCGGTGCCATTGGTCATTCAACTCGGCGACCGGGTCCGGCCGGTCAAGGCGCACGGCCACGGTCGGCTCGGCCTCGAAGGACACCACCGGGCGCCACGCGGCCCGGGGCGGCAGCACCTCTTCGGTCGGCAGACCCTCCACGATTTCCAGCCCGGCACGCTGCAGCAGCTCCGCGAGCTCGTCTCTCCCACCCGTCATGGAACCCATCCTGCCTGAGCTGATCCCTGTCGCTCAGGGGCCGGCCCTTCGCCGCCTGACCCATCGCCACCTGCCCATTTTTCGCCCTTCGGGGTGATAGCGGGGGCATTGTTTCTCCGCAACGATGCTGGTGAAGATCGCCACCGAATGGGAGTCCACTGCCGTGCTCGCGAACACGATCCGCAGGGGCGCCGCCCTCGCGGCCACCCTCGTCCTCCTCACCGCACCTGCCGGCGTTGCCACGCCGAAGCACCATGCCGAAGCCTGCGCCATCGAGCACTTCTGCCTGTACGCGCGCGGGCAGCAGGAGGGCGCCAGGGCCTCCTACACGAAGGGCACCCGCGACACGGCGCTGCAGAATCTCCCCAAGGGAGGATGGTCCGCGTGGAACCGCACCAGCGAGTACTGGTGCCTTTGGACCAAGCCCGGTTACCAGGGCAGCAAGCACCGGCTGAACCCCGGCCAGAAGTTTGGCTTCCAACCCCCGATCAGGTCGCTCCTGCCGTCGAGCGACTTCCGCTGCTGAGTTGCCGAGTTGCTGCGGCGCTGAGTTGCTGAGTTGCTGAGTTGCTGAGTTGCTGAGTTGCTGACGGCACGCTGCGGCCTCGGCCTCAGCAGCGCAAGAGCGGTCTCAGCAGTGGCGCGGGGGCCTCAGCGGCGGGAGCGGTCTCCCGAGCCGTACTGCGGCAGCTTCTCGGAGTGCGCACGGCGTAGAGCCCGAAGTTGAGGCCGTCGTCGACGCGCACCACCACGACGGTGTCGGACTCTTCGTCGGGCCGGACGATCAACGTCGGGTCGGACGATCACCGCCACGCCAGGTGGGCCCCCACCCCCTCTACGCTGCGTTCAACGTTCCGAGACGGCTGCTCAGGGCCGCCGAAGACCAGCCGGTGCACGCCACCGCCGAGCGGGACCGGGAAAGCGACACCCGCGGGGTTCGGGCTGAGGTCGGGGAGTCGCCAGGGTTCGCCGGGACCGCCGGATTCGGCTCCGCGCCACGGAGTCCTTCCGCCGACGAGTTCGGCGTCACCGACCAGTTCGCTGTCAGCGACCGGTGCGGCATCGCCGACGCGTTCAACATCGCCGACGGGTTCGACACCAGCGAGGCGTTCGACATCAGCGACGGGTTCGACATCAGCGACAGGTTTGACGCCGGCAGCGAGTTCGACGTCCGCGACGGCCATGCCGATCCGGCCGTCCTGTCCCGGGAACGGCATGTCCAGGACGCGCCGCACCGTGCTGCGTCCGCCGTCCGCGCCCACCAGGTACCGGGCCCGGACGGTGCGCTCGGCGCCATCGGGTCCGAGGAGGGTGGCGGTGACACCGTCCGCGTCCTGCCGGAACGACGTCAGCTCCCGGCCTCGCAGCACCGGGACGCCGTACTCGGCAAGGTGGTCCTCCAGGAACTCCTCGACCCGGGCCTGCGGGATGCCGACCTGGTGCGGGAACGGGGTGTCCAGCGCGCCGTAGTCGAGCGGCAGTCCGGCGAAGTGGCCGGCGGGAAGGAGGGCCAGCGGCCGGTCCAGTACGGGCTCCAGCCAGCCCCGGCAGTCCAGGACCTCGGCGGTGCGCGGCTGCAGATTCAGCGCTTTGGACTGGCCGCTGCGGTGGGGCAGCCGCTCCGCGATCGCCGTCCGCACTCCGGCCAGTCCAGCTCGTTGGCGAGCAACAGGCCGGTCGGGCCGGCCCCCACGATGAGTACTTCGATATCGGTGTCCACGGCTCCCCTACAACTTCAGGCCGTGCCGGGTGAGGTACCAGTTGTGGAACGCGAACAGCCCGCCGAGCATCACCAGCCAGAGCACGGTGCTGGTGAGCGGGAAGGCGTCCAGCGGGATCGTGTACACCAGCACGACCCGCAGCAGCGCGTCGAGCAGGAAGACCGCTCCCCACACCGCCGTGACCAGTCGCAGGTGGTGACGGAACGCCGGCTCCTCGTCCCACCGCGCCTCCCAGGCCGCCAGTCCGGCCTCGCCGACCTTGGCGATGACGATGCCGCGCGAGGCCGTCATGATGAACGGGCGCCGGGTGAGCAGCGTGCCGAGCACCCAGAGCCCGATCGCGGCGGTCAGCCAGCTGTCCCGGATCATCAGCACCCGCGGACTGCCGGTGATCAGCGACAGCAGCGTTCCGGCCACCACCAGGCTCAGTGTGAACACCGCCATCGCTTCGACGCGGCGCTGCCGCACGATGCCGTAGCCGATCCACGGCAGGAGCAGGACACCTCCGACGACCATCGAGAGCCACTGGCCTGCTCCGGCCGCCCGCAGCCCGTAGTAGGAGCCGAGCGGGATGACCAGCTCGAAGAGCAGTTGTGCGGCGAGCCGGCGGCGCAGCGCCGCCGTGCGGCGTCGGGCGGTCGCCGCGGCGGCGCCGTCCGTGTCGGTCTGCGGTGCCTGGTGCGTTGCCATGATGTGTGCCCCCGTGTCCGCTGTGGTCATGACGTGTTCCTGGTGGCGCGGTCGAACAGGTCCGCCAGCTCCCGGCCGGCGGCCCGCACGTCGAGATCGGGATCGTGGGTGGCGCGGCGCACCACGTCGTCGATGGCGGCGCGGATCGCCCGCATCATCACCCAGGGGTCGAAGTCGCAGAACTCGCCCGCGCGCTGCGCCTTGCGGATCTGCTCCACCTGGACGGCGAGGTTCGCCTCCGTCGAGTCGAGGAAAGCGACCATGCCGGGGTCGCCGCCGCGGAGGTTGGCAAGGATCTCGACGATCGCCGCGAGGTGGTTCGGGTACTCGGCGCACAGGTCGAGGTTGCCTTCGATAGAGGCGCGCAGGCGGGCCGCATAGCTCTCGTGGGCCTCGATGCGGGGGCGGATGTACCCCTCCGCGAGCCGCATCACCTCGGCGACGACCTCGCGCATCAGGTCGTCCCGCCCGTCGAAGTGGTAGGAGATCATCCCCGTGCTGCTCAGCCCGGCGCGCTCCGCGATCTTCGCGAACGAGGCCCGGTGGTACCCGACATCGGCGATGACATCGATCGCCGCGGCGACGATCTGCGCGCGGCGGCCCGTCTCGGTGAAGGAAGCCTTGGTCTTGCGTGCCGCCTTTTGCTTGGCTGTGCTGTTCCTTGCTTGCATGAGCAAGGAGGTAGCGGGGTTTGCTCACCCAAGCAAGATGGTGGTGGCACGCTTGTCCGCGGCGCAGGGCGGCCGGGGGGGGCGGTGCGGGAACGGCGCAGGAGCCCACGGCGCAGGCATGCGCGGTGCGGGCTTTCTCGGTGCGGGCATGCGCGGTGCGACGGTCCGCGGTGCGGCGCAGGACGGGCGTCAGCGGTACGACGCGGTGGGGGCACTCGCCCCCGCACGGGACAGGCAGGCAGCCGACTCGGCCCGTGGAGCGGGTGCCGCCCTACTCGTCAATGGCGGACGGCCGGGCGCCATACTCGGCGGACGACTGAGCGCCGTACTCAGCGGACGGCCGAGTGCCGCACTCAGCGGACGGCCGGCCGCCGTACTCAGCGGCCTCCCGCACCGGCAGGCCCCGCAGCAGGCTGTCCAGGAAGAGGTCGAACCGAAGCGGCGCGTCGCCGAGAAGCCGCTGCTCCTGCGCGCCGAGCCAGGTGACGAGCACGGTTCCGAACACGTACCAGCTCTGCTCGGCCGACTCCGGGTCCGCGCCGCCCGCACGGAACGCAGCGACAACGGCGTCCCGCATCTTGAAGAAGCCGCGGGTGTGCCGGTGGGGGCGGGAGATGCGGGTGGCGTAGCCGGGAGTGGCAAGGAACTCGTCGTGTGCGGCCCAGGCGAGGCGCCCCAGCCACGCACGCCAATTGCCCGGCGTGGGTGCATCGGTGGGGACGATGCGGTCGATCAACGTCTCACTGATCAGGTCGATGACGCCTTCCCGCCCCGGAACCCAGCGGTAGAGGGCGGAGTGCGAGACCCCGAGGCGGGCCGCCAACTGCCGCATGGACAGCGACTCCAGGTCGCCGGACGCGAGCGCGGCCGCCACGATCGCGCCCCTGCTCAGTCGCGCGGGCGGGCCGGGCCGCTTGCCAGGACCAGTCATGCTCCGGACCTTACCGACCCGCCGGGGGCTCCCGCTGACGGCCACCCCTGTCGGTGACGGCCCCCCGTCCGCGACCGCTCCCCACGCAGTAGTGACCAACGGTCTCTATTGGGTTAGTCTCACCTAACTTGGCGACTCGGCTCGCCGAACTCACCTCTGCTTCTCCGGTTTCCTCATGCCGAAAGGAGGGAGTGCTGTGTCCGTACGCACGGAACAGGACGCGCGCCCCCGGAACGGAACGACCAGGCGCCCCGCGAGGGCCGCCGCACCTCCCGGGCTGCTCCTGCTGCTCGCCTGCGGCGCAATGTTCCTGGTCGTCCTCGACGCCACGATCGTCTCCGTCGCCCTGCCCGCCGTCGGGTCCGAACTCGGCTTCGGCGGTGCGGGACTGGGCTGGGTGGTGAACGCCTACACCCTGACCTTCGCCGGTTTCCTACTGCTCGGCGGGCGGTTAGCCGACCTCTTCGGCACCCGCCTGCTGCTGGTGACGGGTCTTGTGATCTTCACCCTCGGCAATGTGTGGTCCGGCCTGGCCGGCGGTCCGGCCCCGTTGGTGACCGCCCGCGCCCTGCAGGGCATCGGCGGGGCGCTCCTGATGCCCGCGACGCTGACCGTTGTGCACCAGGCGTACCGCGACCCCGTACGGCGTGCCCGCGCACTGAGCCTGTGGAGCATGGTGGGCGCGGTCGGCGCCGCCGCCGGAACGGTGTCGGGCGGGGCTCTCACCGATGCGCTCGGCTGGCGCGCGGTGTTCTGGGTCAAGGTCCCCCTGGGTCTCGCCATCGCTGTGGCCGGATGGCTGGTGCTGCCCCGCCGGGCAGCCTCCACCGGGCCGGGCACCGGGCGCCGTCACGTCGACCTGCTCGGGGCGCTCCTGGTGACGGCCGGTCTCGCCGCCCTCATCTACGGCGTCGTGGCGGTGCGCGCACCCGGCACGCGGGGGGCGGCGTTCGCCGGCCTGGGCGGCGGCGTGGCGCTGCTCGCGCTCTTCCTCGTCCATCAGGGCCGCTGGGCTCGCGAACCCCTCGTACCGCTGCGTATCTTCACCTACCGCTCGGTCAGCAGCGCCAACGCGGTCGTCTTCGGTCTGGGCGTCGCCTACCTCGCCAGCCCCGTACTGCTCGCGCTCTATCTGCAACAGGTGCTCCACTACAGCCCCACCCGCGCGGGGTTCGGCTTCCTGCCGACCGCCTTCGCCGTCATGATCGGCGCTCACCTGGCCGGGCGCCTGACCCCGCGCTGGGGCACCCGCCGCACCGCTGCCGTGGGAACGGCCGTCGCAGCCGCCGGCTTCCTGTGGCTGTCGGGCATCGGGGCCCACAGCGCATTCCTGGTGGACATCGCGCCGCCTGCGCTGCTGTTCGGCCTCGGCGCCGGAGTGGCATTCACGCCCATCACCGTGGCGGCCACCAGCGGTATCGACCCCTCGATGACCGGGCTCGCCTCGGGCCTGCTCAACACGACCCGACAGGTGGCCACGGCACTCGGCATCGCCGTGCTCACCACCCTCGCCGAGGCCCGCGGCGGCGCCCCCGGCTTTGCCCTGGCCTTCGCGGTGGCTGCGGCACTGGCCCTCCTCGCCTCCCTCGCCGCCGCGCTGTGGATGCCGCCCCGCGTCGAAACTCCGCACTCCCCACAAACCCCGGACTCCTCGCACTCCCCGGACTCCCCAGTCGCTTGAGCCCGGTTTCCCCTGCAGCCGTGGAAGGACGGCACGGCCGCCTTGGGGGGTGCTATTCCACCCGCCCCGAGCGGAGGAAATCATTCGGAAACGACGTCAAGTACGACAGCCGCACTTCACCCGAACGAGGTCCCCACAGCGGATGGATTCACCCGATCGCCCCCCGTATTCTCGAACCCGCTTCGGGTGAACTACCGGAATGGGAGAGCCACGTGGGCGCACTACTGGATCAGAAGTACGAAAAGCTCTTCTCCTTGCTGGACACCAACGGCGACGGGGTGATCGCCGAAAACGACTTCGAGCTGATGGCCGGCCGAGTACTGACCGCCACCGACGAGGAACGCACGGAAAAGGGCGAGAAGTACGCCGACGAGATGAGGAACTACTGGCGGGCGCTGCGTGATACCGCCGACGCCGACGGCGACGGCCGGATCAGCAAGGACGAGTTCCACCAGGCCCTGCACCAGGTGAGCAACACTTTCGACACGCTGGTCGGACCGCTCTACCAGGCCGGTTTCCACCTCGCCGACAGGGATGACGACGGCCTGGTCGGCAGGGAGGACTTCGTCACGGTCCTCGCCGCCATCGGCGTCCGGGCCCCCGAGGCCGGGGCATCCTTCGACCGGCTCACCGAGCAGAGCGGACAGCTGACGAAGAACCAGCTGATGGCCGCCGCCACCCAGTACTACTGCAATGAGGACCCGGCCGACACCGCAAGTCATCTGCTCTTCGGCGCACTGTGAGGTAATCCCACATTGGACCTGATCGCGGTGGCGGAAACGGGCACGTGCACTACGGCGGACACCACAGCCGCCCCGGTGAACCGAGTGCAGATGCTGAACGATGTGCTCTTCGACGGGCGTTTCGACGATCTGCACAAGCCATGGACGATACTTTTCCGCCGGGAAATTTTCCGCTACCGCGACGGGTTGTCATCTTCAGAACGTACCGACCTCGCTTATGAGCGTTTACGGGTCGTGAACGAAGAAATCGACGACGTCGAGGACTTGGTCAGCGCAACTGACCAACTGGTTTCACTGCACGAATGGCTGGGAGTGGTCGACGGCACGCTGACCACTCTGGCGACCATCCACTACAACCTGTTCCTGGGCAGCCTCCTCCGCCTCGACCCGCGACGCACGGTGGACCTCACACCGTTCACCCGGCTGCGGCGGTACGGCACCGTGCTGATCACCGAACTCGGCTACGGAAACAACGCGGCCGAGTTGGAGACCACGGCGACCTACCAGCCGGAAACCGACACCTTTGTGCTGCACACCCCTTCGCGCGGCGCCCAGAAGTTCATGCCCAACACCGGCCCCGCCGGCGGACCCAAGAGCGGCCTGGTCGCCGCCCGGCTGACCGTCCGCGACCAGGATTGCGGCGTGTTCCTGTTCCTCGTTCCGCTGCGCGACGAACACGGGCCGCTGCCCGGCATCCGGGTGCGCCCGCTCCCCCAGACACCCGGGTCCGCGGTGGATCACGCCATCACCTCGTTCGACCGGGTCGTGCTCCCGCGTACGGCGCTGCTGGCCGGCGACCACGGGGACCTGACCACGGAGGGGGCCTTCCACAGCGCGCTCGGCAGCCGGCGGCGCCGGTTCCTGCGGTCCATCCAGCGCGTCACCACGGGCAAACTCTGCCTGAGCGCGGGTGCCCTGGCCGGAGCCCGGGCGGGTCTCACCATCGCCGTACGGTATGCCCACCGCCGGCACACCTTCGCCCCGGCGAGCAGGTCCGGCGTCCCGGTCTTTGCCTACCGCTGCCACCAGACGAGGCTGCTCGGGGCCGTGGCCCGCGCCTACGCGGCGACGTTCCTGCTGCGCGAGACCACCCGCAGCTGCGCGGACGCGGACGCCGCCGAACGGGCCGACGCGGAGGTTCTGGTCGCCGCGGCGAAAGGCTGGATCACGTGGCAGGCCAGGGACATCGTGATCGAGTGCCGGGAACGCTGCGGGGCTCAGGGGCTGCTGTCGACCAACCGGATCGTCGATCTGCTGACGCCGATCGAGAGCACCATCACCGCCGAAGGCGACAACCTGGTCATCTGGACGAAGGCCGGCGCCGACATGCTGATCGGGCGCGGCTACCGCCCTCCCCCGGCCCCCGCGGTACGCACCGGCGCGCTGACCGACTGCGCCGTCCTGTTCGACTTGCTCGTGCGGCACGAGCTGTACTGCTTCCGGTACGCCCGCGGCCGGCTCAGCCGCCCCGGCGCCGACCCGATGGACCGCTGGAACCACGCGGTGAACCCGGCCCTGGACCTCGTGGGCGCGTATGCCACCCGGCGCGCCGCCCAGGCATTCCTGGCCGCCGCGGGCCGCGTCGGCGACACCGCCACGCGCAGCCTGCTCGCGCAGGTCTTCCCACTGTTCGCGCTGCAACATCTCGCGCCCCACGCAGGGTTGCTGCTGGCGGACGGCCACCTCACCGCCGAGGCGGCCCGGGATCTGGCCCCCGCCGTCGACCGCGTCAGCGCCGCACTGGCCCCCCACGCGCTCACCCTCGTGGAGGCCTTCGCCGTTCCGGACGCCATTCTCCAGGCCCCCATCGCCACCGACGGCTACGACGCCGCCTACGACGACCCGGCGGGACCCTGGCAGCAGGCACCGTCCCTCTGAACCTGAACCTGAACCTGAATCTGGGGTGGCCCGGTCTCGCCCTTCCCGTCCTTCCTGTCCTTCCCGCCCCTCGTTCCGGGGAGCGCTATCGGCCGTGAGCGGAGCGTCCACCGGGGCCCGGCCCGCAGGCGGCGCGTCAGCCGAGGTCCAGCAACTGCTCGTAGAAGCCGCCGATTTCCCGTTCCCTGTCGATGAGGTGGATCTCCAGGATCCAGTGGCAGTGCCGGCCTGACTTGTCGGTCCGCCGCATCGGGGTGTCGTTGGCCGGGGTGATGTAGGACTCGGTGTCGGCGCCGTCGATCTTCTCGTGCGGGAATTCTCCGACCAGGTGGCCCGCGTGCCACCCTCCCAGGGCCCAGCCGGCTTCGACAGCAAGGTCCTCGACCCGCTCGTACAGCTGCTTGCCGGTGATGTCCGGGGCGGCCTCGAAGGCTTGGCGCCCGGCCGCGAAGATCTTGGGCAGGTCGTCGCGCAGGCGGTGTTTGACGGGGTCGTCGCCCAGGACGTAAGTGCGGCCGAAGTCGGCTTCGTACTCCTCGAAGATCGGGCCGAAGTCGGCGAAGGCGATGTCGTCGGCACCGATGGTGCGGTCCGGCGGGTTCTCCCGGTACGGGTGGAGGGTGTGGGGTCCGGAGCGGATGATCCGTTTGTGCCAGTGGCGGGTGGTGCCGAACATCTCGTTTGCCAGGTCACGGACACGGTCACTGACCGCGCGCTCGCTCTCGCCGGGGGCCACCAGGCCGCGGGCCGCGATCTCGTGGAACAGCGCCTCGGCCTTGGCCTGGGCCTCCAGCAGCCGCTCGGCGCGTACGGATTCATTCGCCATGCGACAAAACCCTAAGGGCTGTGCCGTCCTCCCTGCTGGACCGGCACACAGCGGCAGGCTGCCCTCCGGGCACGCGAAGGCTTCGATGGCTCGCCGACGGGGACGGAAGGCCAGGGACGACCACCGCCTGGGGGTCAGGCCGGCTCCCCCGCCAGTGAGTAGGCCCGGTGAGTGGGCCCGCCTCCCCCCAACTCCCGCAGCACGTCGGGCAGATCAGTTAGCCGCTCTCAACTGCCGCATAAGGGGGAAACCTGCCCTTTCCCTTCCTGATGGCAAGGGTCTTTGCCTGCGCGACGACCAGCGCCGGACTGCGTCGCCCCCTGCGGCGCCCCCACCGCGAGACCGCCGCAAGTGGATCTTGTGCTTTAGAACCAAAGGCGAACGCCCCTTTTGGATCTCTGCATAACAGGCTCCTGCAGGGGACTGTCTTTGCATGAGCGATTACACGAATTACATCCGAACTCCCTTGTGGTCTATGCCACTTTCGATGAGTGACTTGAGCCACATCGCCATCCCAGTCAGTTCGTGAACAGGGAATATCACCGCTTGTAACCAACCCTTCACGGCGATCGACTTGGCGTGCCGCTCGAAATACCCCGGCCGCCAGGGCAAGATGGAGGCATTGACCGCTCGGTCGGTGACGTAGATCACTAAATACCTGAAGTGCTTGCGCTTCGGATTGAGCGAAAACCAAGAAGGGCCCTGCCTCCTAGGCGCCAACCCGGCGGAGACAGGACCCGGCTGCAGCGGCCTCGGCTCACCAGCCGAGGCCACACTGCTCAGTGGAGATGCTGAAAGGCCTCCCGCAGGAACTTCAATGCCGCAAAGAGCGGACCGAACCAGCGGACCTTCCGAAAATGGCCTTCCCACGTGCAGCGCCTGCAGCAGCAACCATCCGGGCAAGCGCCCATCGGCCACCACCTCCAATCCAGGGCCGGACTGTCGCAGCCCCGCGGGAGCCGCGAGCTGAAGCCCCATTGGCTGGAGGTAAGGCATCACATTAGCCGGGCCCACCGTCATACACCGTCCCCCATGCCCTCGCCCCGCCTTCCACGACGCCCCGAATCGGGCACCGAGGGCCGCCAGTTCATCCGGCCGCGCCATACTGGCCGCCCGCTTTGCGCCTCGGACCTGCAGGCTCGCTTTTACCGGCGGGTAGTACCGGGTGCCAGTTCCCCACGCTCAAGTTGTCTAAATCACACGGAAACCGCGCTCCCGTGATAGGGAAGCGCGGCCACTGGGGTGCGACATCCGGCCACTCCCACACTGCTCCGTACCGGCGGGAGTCCTCATTCCGTATCAACGGGCGGGCCTTCGCTCCGTATTGCCTGGCGGACCCTCGCTCCGTACCGCCGGGCGGGCGGTCAAGTCGGGGAAGGTCACAGCCACATGGGCAACTGCCGTGTCGGGCGGACTGTCTTGGTGGGGCGAGCGTGAGCCGTCATGGGCCTCGGCGGGCGTTGAGCCGGGCGGCCTGGCGCGTCAAGTGGTCGCGCTCGGCGAGGTTGGGTGCCTGGGCGGCCGCCTCGGCGTACAGCCGTGCCGCCGTCGCCAGGTCGCCGTCGCGCTCGTGGAGGTACGCCGCCACCGCGGCGTAACGGGGCACGGGGTGTCCCCTGCTGGAAGTGCCGGGGGAGGAGTCGTCCAGCTCCGCGAGTGCCGCCAGGCCGGCGCGCGGTCCGTCGGCCTCGCCGACGGCCACCGCGCGGTTGAGTCGGACGACCGGGCTGTCGGTCAGGCGCGCGAGCTCGTCGTACCACTCGACGATCTGCACCCAGTCGGTCTCCTCTGCGGTGGGGGCGTCGGCGTGGAGTGCCGCGATGGCGGCCTGGGCCTGGAACTCACCCAGCCGGTCGCGGGCGAGGGCCGCCTGCAGGATCCCGATGCCCTCGGCGATCAACCCGGTGTCCCACCGGCCGCGGTCCTGTTCGGCGAGCGGCACCAGGCTGCCGTCGGGCGCGGTCCGGGCGGCGCGCCGGGCGTGGTGGAGCAGCATGAGGGCGAGCAGCCCCGCCACCTCGGGGTGGTCGACCTGGGCCGCGAGTTGCCGGGTGAGCCGGATGGCCTCGGCGGCGAGGTCGATGTCGCCGGAGTAGCCCTCGTTGAAGACCAAGTAGAGGACGCGGAGCACGGTGGCGACGTCGCCGGGCCGGTCGAACCTTCCCCGAGCCCCCGGCTTCGCTCGCGCAGGGGATACCCCCGTGCCGGAGACGGTGCGCTTGGCCCGGCTGATGCGCTGCGCCATGGTCGCCTCGGGCACCAGATAGGCCTGGGCGATCTGGCGGGTGGTCAGCCCGCCGACGGCGCGCAGGGTCAGGGCAACCGCGGAGGACGGCGACAGTGACGGGTGGGCACACAGGAAGTAGAGCTGGAGCGTGTCGTCCACCGCGGGCACGGGGCCGGGCGCCGGCTCCTCGTCGAAGCGGTCTTCGCGCCGGCGGCGGGCGGCCTCGGCGCGGGTCGCGTCGAGGAACCGGCGCCAGGCCACGGTGACCAGCCAGCCCTTCGGGTCCCGGGGCGGATCGGCCGGCCAGACGCGGATCGCCTCGACCAGCGCGTCCTGCACGGCGTCCTCGGCCGCCGCGAAGTCGGCTCCGCGGCGGACGAGGATCCCGAGCACGCTCGGTGTGAGGCTCCGGAGCAGGACCTCGTTCACCTCAGGGTCACTCCGTGATGGTGGGGGGCGCGGTCAGGAACGGACGCACTTCGAGCCACTCGTGGATCGGCTTCCCGCCCGCCCCGGGGGCGGCCGACAGCTCCCCGGCCAGCTCGACGGCGCGCTCATAGCTGTCGACGTCGATCACCATCCAGCCGGCGATGAGGTCCTTGGTCTCGGCGAACGGACCGTCGGTGACCGGCGGGCGCCCCTCGCCGTCGTACCGGACCCACGTCCCCTCGGGGGCGAGCGCCTGACCGCCGACGAACTCGCCGGTCCCCTCGAGCCGGTCCGCGAAGTCCTGCATGTACTGCATGTGGGCCGAGATCTCCTCCGGCGTCCACCGGTCCATGGGTACATCGTTCACCGCAGCCGGAGCGCCGCGGTAGTGCTTGAGCAGCAGGTACTTGGCCATCGTGATTCTCCTCGGTGCTGGTGCGGCCCATTGTGGTCGCATTCACTGCAGGGACGGAGCCGGTCACGGGTTCTCGACATCGCGGGCCACATTTTTTTCGCTCTCGTAGAGGAGCCCGGGTGAGCCGTCCAGGGGGTGTCTCCCCGATCTCGGTGGAAGTGCAGGTGGAAGCACGGGGGCGGGACCTCGCCGACGGCATCGTGCAGGCAAGATCAGGTTGCGGGGGGGCAGGGAGGACTCCGGGTACGGTCCGCGAGCGGACGCTCACCGTCCCGGATTGCGGTTGCCGCGGCATGGGCGGTCCCCTCGTGCGGGTCGCATAGGTCGTACGCGTCGCACGGGTCGGCCGCGGTGAGCGTCACCAGGGCGAGGGGCGCGGTCACGCTCACCCACCGGCCGCTGCGCACACCTGCCGCCCCGGCCGGCGCCTGCTGATCGGGGCCGCCGGTCCGGACCGGTCCGGGCAGGGTCGCCTCTGGCGGCTGTTCGCTCTTCATCCGAGCGCTCCGCACCTGTCCGTGTCAGGGGATTCCTGCATTTTCTTCGATCCCTCTCCCCAAGAACCGCCGGACGGCGGCCCCCTGGCCTGCGGCGCGTCTGCGCCATCGGGCAGTGGCTCTGCCGACCGGCTCATCCGATCACACGGTTACGATGATCTCCGCTGCGGCACCATGTCAGGGGCATGCCGCCCCTTTGGCGTGCCACGTCAAGGCGGGCACCACAGAACAGAACACACGGGGGATCGATGGCCGGCAATTCCGGATATCACGTGCAACAGGGCGGCATGGACGCCGAGGCGAAGAAGCTCGACTCGGCGGGAGACGACACCGGCGACATCAAGGCCGCCATAGCCGACGCGGTCTGCTTCGACGACGACATGCTCGGCGGCTCCGATTCCGGCCCCGCCTACCGGTCGTTCTCCACCGCCTGGCAGCAGGAAGCGAAGACCCTCGAAAGCGCGCTCCACGAGCTCGCCGACAAGGTCCGGGCGTCCAAGGGCAACTATGACCAGGCCGACCATGAGGTCATCTCCCAGGTCGGCGGTGCGGCGGGCGCGGGGAACCCGTCATGGACGACCAGGCCGGCCCCCGTGACCGACCGGTCCCCCTTCGGCTGAGCCGGCCTGAGCCTTCCGCCCGACGACAACTTCGCACACAAAGGTCTGTTCACACCCCATGGCCGAGCAGGGATCCACCACAGAGCGTCGCGCCAAGCTGGAGGAGTGCTACAAGCGACTCCTCGACTGCGACGACAAGAACGACATGATCGCCGAGATCAACACCGCCCTCGCCGTCCCGGCCCCGGTGGGCTCCCCCGGCACGCTCGAACTGCTGGGCAAGCGCTATCGCACCCAGTCGAAGTCCGCGGATGAGGTGACCCACAAGGTCGACCAGGTGGCCACGTCCGGTCTGCCGGAGGTCTGGGTGGGGAAGGCCGGTGTGTCGGCGACCGAGGTCGTCCAGGCCGCCGCCCGTGCCGCCCAGCAGATGTCCGAGGCCCTGCAGAAGGGCGGAAACGCGCTGCTGTCCCTGAGCGACGCGGTCGGCGACGCCCAGAAGCTGGACGAGACCGGCCGGGGCCAGTTGCGGGAGGCGCTGTCCATTCTCGGTTCCGAGGACGGGTTCTTCGACAACATGGTGGACACCGACGAGGAGGAGGACGCGATCTGGCGGGCCGGCACGGTCGCCACCGCCGGTGTCGAGAAGATGCGCTCCGCGGCACGGTCCGTCGACGACGCGGGCCGCGCGGCCGCCCGTGACCTCAACAAGTTCGCCTCCGAGGCACGGGCCGGCAAGATGCAGACGACCGGCCTCTCCGCGGCCGATAAACTCGCCCTGGCCGACACCGCGGGCCCCGGCGGCCCGGCGGAGATGAACGAGCTGCTCAGCGCGAACGACCTCGAACGCTCCGGCCGGTACATGGAGAAGATGAACGCCCACGACCGTGCCGCGTTCGACAAGATGCTGGCCGACTCCAAGTCGCCGCAGGAACGCGCCTACCTGGTCAAGGCGTTGGCCGCAGGGTACGACCTCGACGAAGTATCGGATTTCCGCGGAAAGATCCACGGCAAGGACCCGGCCTGGCTCCAGCGTCACCTCACCCCGGTGACCACCGCCGCGGACAGCATGAACGACGAGGGCCGCGCCAAGGACGGCAGGAACAACAACACCGACGACCAGGCCTTCAACGGCGAACGGTGGTCGCAGGACGGAAACACCTGCGTGCCGTCCTCCACCGTGAGCGCACGGGCCATGGTCGACCCCGTCTACGCCCTCGGACTGACCGGCGGTCCCTCGGGCCAGGAGGACGACCCCGACGCCTTCCGCGACCGCCTGGGCGACGAACAGCAGCGGGTGCACGACGAGGGCGACGGGAACTACGACTACGACTTCCCGTTCTCCCGGCACCCCGACGGCATGGACAACGACGGCAAGACCACCGTTGTCGACAAGGAGATCAGCCCGCACACGGGTGCGTCGTACGACTTCCAGGAGACCAAGAGCGCCGATGCCCGGCGCGATGTGCTGCCGGACATCGAGAAGTCCGTGGCCGACGGCAAGCCGGTGCCGATCGGCGTCGAGGGGTACAAGGACGGTGACCGCAGCGGCCACGCGATGATGATCATCGGCCAGGAGGGCGACAAGCTCCAGGTCTACAACCCCTGGGGCACCACCACCTGGGTCAGTGAGGACGACTTCGTCAACGGCCACATGGACAAGGCCTCCGACAACCGCATGCCCGACGCCTACGCCGTCCACCTGCCCGCCGACTGAAGCGACCCATGATGCGCACACACCTGACGAACGCCGCCCTTCGCCGGGGACTCGTACCGGCACTCACCACGCTCACCGCCCTCGCCGCGCTCACCGGATGCGGTCTCATCGGTCCCGCCACGTACGACACGGACGAGACCGCCATCGAGGCCGACTCCGGCGAGGAGTTCACGCTGTCCGTGCCCTCCAACGCCTCGCTCGGCGAACGCTGGTACGTGGCCGAGCCCAAGCCCGCCGCCGATGTGCTGCGCGCGACAGGCGAGGACCAGAAGAACTCGGGGAGCGACGCGGACGGGGCCGGCGACGGCAGCCAGCTCTTCCGGTTCAAGGCCGTCGGCCGCGGAAGCGCCAAGATCCGGCTGATCCACTGCCCCGTGCACGCCTGCATCGACAAGGGTGAGGACTCCGCCACGGCTTCTCCGCCCCCGTCCCCGTCCCCCGGCTCCACGGCCGCACCGGCACAGGTTCGTCCGACCTACCACACCTACACCGTCACCGTGAAGTGACCGATTCCGAGACAGGTATGCATCCCACCCCTCCCCCAGGCAAGACCGACGACGAACTCGCGACGCTCGATGTCGCGGCGCTGCTGCGCTACGGCATCGGATTCGGCGGCTCGCACCGCACCACGCTCTTCGGGGACGGCGCGGTGAGCGCCGCCGTCGTACTCGACCGGCAGGGCGTCCTTCCGCGGGCGGTCGCCTTCCTCGCCGCAGTCGTCCGCAGCGGCGGGACCGGCTACGCCGCGACGCTCCCCGAGCCGGTGCCGGGCGACGCCGCGTCCCAACTGGTGCGTGGCTGGCTGCAGTCGGCCGCGCCCCTGGTGCGTACCGTGGACGGCGACCAGGACGTCGCCCGGTGGCTGGAGTCCGTCGCCGCCCTGATGGCGCTCCGGCTCACGTACCGGGCCAGGACCGCGGGGCCCGGCACCGGCTGAGCGGGCGACGGCCGCCTACCTACCTTCGGGCTCCGCCGGAGCGACGGGCTCCGCCGGGACGACAGGCCGAGCCGGGGCGACAGGCCGAGCCGGGACAACGGGCTGCGCCGGAGCGACGGGCTGTGCAGCCACTCGGCTCCGTGGCGCGGCTTCCGGGGCCGGGCGCTGCATCTTCCCCGTCTTCCCCCGCATCCGCGACACCGCGACGCCGGACAGGCAGAGAAGGCCGCCGCAGAGCGTCAGCAGGCCGGGCACCTCACCGAGGAACAGCCAGGACAGGAAGACGACGAGCACCGGCACCGCGTAGGTCGTGGTGCCCATCTTCCCGACGGTCGTCCGCGACACCGCGTAGGCCCACGTGGTGAACGCAAGGGCCGTCGGGAAGATGCCCAGGTACACGATCTGCAGCGTGGCCGCCACAGGAGCCCGGCTCACCTGCGACACCAACTGCCCGGCGAACGGCAGACAGGCCACCGCCCCGGAGAGCGCACCGAACGTCGTCACCTGCATCGGTGTGGCGTGCTTCAGCGTCGGCTTCTGCAGCACCACACCCACCGCGTTCGCCAGCGCCGCGAACAAGCACAGCAGTACGCCGACGAGAGACGACTGTCCCCCGCCGGACAGGGACAGCCCGACCACCACGGCCCCGGTGAACGACACCGCCATGCCCGCCAGCAGCTTGCGCGGGAAGCCCTCCTTGAGCAGCCATCCGCCCAACAGCGCCATCAGAATCGGCCCGATATTGATGACCAGGGCGGCTGTTCCGGCATCCACGTGCTGCTCGCCCGAGTTCAACGCCACCATGTACGCGCCGAACCACAGGACCCCCGAGGCCACGATGCCGGGCCAGGCCTCGCGCGGCGGGAATCCACCGCCCCGAACGAGCAGCAGGACACTCAGCACAACGGACGCCACCAGCAGCCTGCCCAGGGCAAGCGCACCCGGCCCGAAATCCGCGGCGCAGTTGCGGATCACGATGAATGCCGAGGCCCACAGCAGCACGGTGACCAGGGCCGCCGCGACCGCTCGGCCGTCCAGCCCGCCCACGGAGCCGGCCTCGCAGCTCCCTGTCGTTATTTCCCTCTGTCGGCTCACGATGTGCCCTCCCGGATTCTCTTTACGCTCACCCTGAAATATCCAGGCGGATACGATGCCGAACTCCGGGACGAGCCGGCGCGGAAACCGCCACCGCTAAAGCAACATGTACGGGCTTCACGACAATTACTCCTGGGGAAGCGCTTCTTCGGGAAGTTCCATCACAACAGCCGCCGTCCGAAAGGGCCAGCGAAGTTTGCTGAAGGTGGGGTATTAGCATCGCTTCATGTTCGACCTCAATCGCCTGCGTGCGCTGCGCGCCGTGGCCACGCACGGCTCGGTGACGGGCGCGGCCGCCGCTCTGGGCTACACGCCGTCCGCCGTCTCCCAGCAGATCGCCAAGCTGGAGCGCGAGACCGGCTCCCCACTGCTCGACCGGCAGGGCGGCAAGGTCGGGCTCACGCCCGCGGCCTGGCTGCTCGCCGAGGCGACGGACGAGGTCATGGCGGTGCTGGAGCAAGCCCGCTCGCGCCTGGAGGAAGAGCGCGACCAGCCCACCGGTCAGCTGGTGCTGGCCACGTTCCCCACCGCCTGCCGGGGCTTCGTCGCCGCCTCGCTCGCCGATCTCGCCGGGCGCCACCGCGCCCTGGACTGCCGGCTGGTGGAGTGTGACCCCAACGTCGCCATCAGCCTTGTCGTACGGGGTGAGGCGGATCTTGCGGTCGTGCACGACTGGCACAACACCCCCCTGACGCTTCCCGCCTCGCTGTCCGTCACCGAGCTGGGTGAGGACATCGCCGACGTGATCCTGCCCGAAGGGCACCCGCTCGCCGACCGGGAGAGCGTGACCCCGTACGACCTGCGAGGGGAACGCTGGATCGGGCACGGCCCAGGGGCCATGTGCCATGAGTGGCTGGTGCGTTCCTTCTCCGATCTCGGCATCGAACCGGACCTCGCCTACAAGGTCGGAGAGTTCGAGTCGCAAATAGCGTTACTGGCGGCGGGGTTGGGCGTCGCCATGCTGCCCCGGCTCGGCCGCGGCGCCCTGCCTCCCACCGTCCGTGTCGTCCCGATGCACCCCGCGCCCTCCCGCAAGCTGTCGGCCGTCTGGCGCTCCCAGGCCGACCGCAGGCCCGCGGTTCACGCGGCCTTGGCGGCGCTGCGGGGGCGCCGGCCGGGCGCGGATGCCATCCCCACGCGGGCCTGATGCGGGAGCACAACCCGGCACCTGCCGTCTCTTTGGCACACCAGTCACACCCGATGACTCACACCCGATGACTCATGCCCGATGACTCATGCCCGATGACTCATGCCCGAGGTCTAGCGTCTGAGGACTCAGGTGCCCGAGGCCTCACGGACGGCGGTGTGCTGCGTCGCCGCGGCCACCGGGGCCCAGGAGTCCGGTCGCCTCGAAGGGGGTGCGGGCAGCCAGCCGGGGAAGCTCCCGCCGTGAGAGCCGGGTGACGACGGCCGGCAGGGCGGCACGTACCACCTGTGCCGCCCGGAGCCAGGCCGGTACGTAGACGGCAACGGCACGGCGTTCCACGGCGGTGACCATCCGGGCGGCGACCCACTCGGCCGGGTAGACCTTCCTCGCGGGCAAAGGCATGTGGGCGCGGAGTTCGCGCAGCACAGGGTGCTGGTCCGCGTCCCGGATCATGTCGGTGTCGGTCCAGTTCAGATAGGCGATTCCGACGCCCACGCGGTGCGAGGCGAATTCGGCACGCAGCGAGTGCGCGAAGGATTCCACCCCGGCCTTGGAAGCGCAGTAGGCGCTCATCAGGGGCGCGGCTCCGATGGAGGCCGTTGAGGCGATCTGCAGGAAGTATCCGTGTGCGGCGAGCAGGTCCGGCAGGAAGGAGCGCGCGGTGATCGCACTGCCGGTCAGGTTGACCTCGATCACCCGGCGCCAGGTTGCCGGATCGGACTCGGCGAAGGGCCCGCCCTCGGCGATCCCGGCGTTCGCGACGACGACGGACACCGGTCCCAGGCGGTCGTGGACCTCCTGTGCCACCTGCCGCATGGCGTCGTCGTCGGTGACATCGACCGCCCAGCAGCACGCTGTTACCGGAAGGGACGACGCCACGCGGCGCAGCGTCGCTTCCTCCCGCCCCAGCAGGGCCACCCGCGCTCCTCGCCGGGCCAGCTCGCGGGCGATTTCCTTTCCCAGACCGCGGGCCGCTCCGGTCACCACCGCGGTGCGTCCGTGCAGCGCATGCGGTCGCCGCGAGCCGGCCCTCGCACGCGGTCGCGGTGAGCGCGGTGAGCACGACATCGAGATCTCCCCACTCCGGACGACGATCGGTCGGGCTCCTTTCACGGTAGGCGCGTCGGGGCACCGGCGCGCGCCACGCAGCGGGCCGCCCGTGGTGCTCGGACCGCGCATCCGCCGGGCATCCCGTCCGGCTCCCCCGGGCGCCGTTCGACTCCGCCGGCCATCCCGTCCGGCCCCACCGGCCACGCACTCGGTTCCGCACCATGGTCGTCCCGTCCGGCGGACCGCTTTTCGGTACCTTGCGCGAACGGGTGGCACGTTGTGCGTACGCGTGCCAACCTTCTGTAATCATCGGCGGCTGCCGTTGCCGTCGCTGACGTCGCAGCGGCTGTCATCCCAGTCGCCGGCTGCACAGTCGCCGGCTGCGGACCCGCTGTCCGCACCGTCGCTGTCTTCACGGGGGGCCGAACAGCGTGAAGGAACGTCCGTTGGGGATACAGGGCATCGAGGCCCTGTACGAGGAGTGCCGCAGCCGGCTGCAAGACGGCAGAGACGCCGCCGGCGGGCGCGGGCTTCCCACCGTCGTCCTTGTCGGACCGCGTGGCAGCGGCAAGACCACCACCCTGAACTGGCTCGGCTACCTCGGTTCACGACGCCCGCACGCGTACTTCGACTTCGGCTCCGCCACGCCCCGCAGGCCCCATGAGGTCGCCGGCCGTCTGGCGTACGGGCTGTCGCACCGCTTTCCCCGGCAGACCCCCCTGGTCTTCCCGCGGCTGACGCTGGGCCTGGCCGTGGTGGCCCCCGAGCTGTCGCTGGACGCGACGGATCCCGAGCGGGCCAAGAAGCAGCTCCGCCAGGCGCTGCGCGGCCCCCAGGAGCCCAACGCCGCAGGTGACCGGGTCGCCGCGGTGGCCGGGTTGCTGCAGGACCTCAACCTGGTTCGGATCCCCGGCGTCAGCCTGCTGGCCAGCCTCATCCGGCAGCCGCCCAGCATGCCGCTGCGGGTGACCCGGCACACCGGATTCGCCTGGTACGCCGGTCCGTTGGCCGCCCTGGACGCGCTGGTCGAACTCAACCAGCTGAGCAAGAGCGAGGAGCCGGCGGACCGGGCCACGGCGGACCGGCGGCTGTGCGAGGCGTTCCTGGCCGATCTGCGCGGTGAGTACGCGCGCCGCCAACGCGACCGCAACTGCGTCGTGCTGCTGGACAACATCGATGCTCCCGGCGGGCGCGAATTCCTGGACCTGCTCATGGAGCTCCGGGACGCCAGCGGGCAACCGGATCCGCTCCTGACCGTGGCCGCGGCGTCGAACGTCGGCCGGGTGCCGGCGATGTTCGCCGCCGGCCCGGCAGGGGTGCGGCTCCGGCCCCCCGAGCAGGCCGGCTACGCCGACTGGGAAGCGGCCATCCCGGACCCGCCGCCGAACCGGTCCTGGCGCTGGTACTGCGTTCAGCTGCGCGGCCTGACCGCCGGCGAGACCGCCCAGCTCGGCACGAACATCGCCGCGCGGCTTCCGGAGGCCCCACTGCTCGCCCACCGGTTGACCGACGGACATCCGTGGAGCGTCCGGCAACTGCTCACCGCCTCGGCGCGCCTCGTGGGCCGCGAGGATCCGGAGAGGCTGCTGCGCGCGGTGCTCTCCGGCACCACGCCGTCCGCGGAAGGCGCCGACGAAGGACCGCTGCTGGAAGAGGAGGCGCGGCAGTACCTGCTGCGCGACCTGACCGACGACCAGCACCGTGCGCTCGTCGAGTGCTGTGCCGCCCGTGAGTTCGATGCCGCATGCGACGCGGGACTCCTCGACCGCTTCCAGTTGCACACCCGCGATTCGCTGGCCCGGGTGGTCGCGACCAGATTGTGGCTGACCGATCCGGTCCCCCAGGATGCCGAGGCCCGCGGTGGCCGGGGCAGCGGATATCTGGAAGGCATCCATCCGCACCCGTTACGCGGCAGCTCCGTCCTGCATCCGTGGCTGCGCCTGCTGCTGTTGCAGGAGCTGGCCGTCCGCCCGGACCGCTGGACGGCCGTCCACGGACAGTTGCGCACCTGGCACGCCCATCACGGCCACCCGCTGGAAGTGCTGTACCACTCCCTGGCGCTGCACCGGCTGGACGACGTCATCGAGCATCTCGCCCGGCGTCTGGCCGAACTCTCCGACACGGACGTCTGGTTGTACGAGCTGTACACGATCACCGCCGCACCACTGCGCGAACCGGTGCTACCGGAGCAGCCCGCCACGCTGCGTCTGGAGCAGTTGGCCGCCGATCTCGCACCCCGCTCGTTCGCCGAGCACACGCCCCTGACCCTGCTGGTCGTCGGGCTGTGGCTGGCGTCCGATCCGCGCAACCGGCTGCCCGGCACGAATCCCGAGCTCAACCGGACCATCAACGCGATGCTCCAGGACCTTGCCATGCGCTCCGTCCCCCGCCGGATCGGGCTCATGCACGAGGCCGCGAAGTACGTGTGAGCACACCGCAGCACCCCGTCTCTAGGAGCCGGCACCATGCATCTGACCCCGCAACCCGCCGACGCACTCCCCCCGTGGTGGAAGGGGTGGCGAGGAATCGCCGCCCTCGTCCTCGCGCTGGCGCTGATAGCCGGCGGGCTCTGGTTCCTGTGGCCGGTGGCGGAGGACACCAGCTGCGCGGCGGACCAGCCGGGGCTGCACTGGGACGGCACCGGCCCGCAGCGGGAGTGTGTGGGGATCACGGATGAGAAGGCCTTCGCCTTCGACCCCCGTCTCAAGGGGATCACCGACCGGATCGCCCAGGAGAACCAACGCGTCCGCGCCCAGTGGGAGAAGCCCGCCTCCGGAAAGAGCCGTCTGCCCTACGTCAAGGTCGGTGTCCTGATGCCGATGACGGAGAGCGACACCAGCGCGCTGCCCCTCGCGGAGATCCGCTCGAGCCTGGAGGGCGTCTTCATCGCGCAGTGCCGGGCGAATGCCTGCCCCGAACTGTCCACGACCAGCTCCACCGGTATCCAGGGCAAGACACCGCTGATCCAGCTCGTCCTGGCCCATGAGGGCCGTAATGAGACGCATTGGAAGCCGGTGGTCCGGCAATTGGCCGACCTGGCCGACGACGAGCATCCCCTGGTCGCCGTCACCGGCATGGGCGTCAGCGTCCCGGAGACCCAGGCAGCGGCCACCGAACTCAGCCGGCTGAAGATCCCCGCGATCGGTGCGGTCCTGACCGCCACCGACCTCAACTCACCACGTCTGTTCAAGGTGTCACCGTCCAACGTCGACTACGCCAAGGCGCTCCGCCGGTATCTGGACCACTCTCCGCTGGCGAGGCACCGCGGCTACCTCGTCTTCGACAGCAGGGACGACAACTACGTGAAGACCATGCGCAAGGCGTTCGACGAGGAGTTCAGCGACTACATCGGCCGGCGGCGCGCCTCATTCGTCGGCACGACCGGCCACAACCCCGCGGGTATCCCCCGGCTCTTCTACAACGCCGTCAACAACATCTGCTTGACCAAGGCGCAAGTGATCTTCTATGCCGGGCGCGACCGCGATCTCGCCGATCTCGTCCGTGCCCTGTCCACCCGCAGCCAGTGCGGTCACGATGCGCCGATCACGGTGATGACCGGGGCCACCGGGGCGTTCGCGCAGGGACAGCAGGTGCAGAGCCTGCTCAGGGACAACAAGATCACCATTCTGAACGTCTCGGCGACGAGTCCCGCCCAGTGGGTCCGCGGCGTCCATGCCCCGTCCGGCTTCAAACCCTTCCACCAAGCCCTGCGGGACCTGCAGTTCCCCGACTCGGTGATGGACGACGGATACGCGATCATGCACCATGACGCCGTGCTGACCGCGATCTGGGCCACCCGCAATGTCACCGGCCAGACCGGCAAGGAAGCGCCCGACGTCCAGGACGTGTACAACGAAATCACCAATCTGCATGACGCGAGCACCGTCCCCGCGGCCGGCGGCGAGCTCAGCTTCGACGACGCTTCCCACGGCTGGCCGCACAACAAGCCGATTCCCGTCATCCGGCTGCCCGAGCCCCTCAAGGACCCCGGCCCGCCCTACCTGGTGCCGTGACCTGGGCCGGAGCAAGGGAGCGCGACCCCGTAATCCGCGACCTCGTGAGACGGCGTCAACTTCGGTGGTTAAACTTTCCATTACCGACGCGGCGGTGGCGGCGTCCAGGGCAAGGGGAGCTCGATGGGTGACGGACTCAAGGCGGACATCGGGTCGTTGCGTACGGGTGGCACCGACTTCCACCGGATCGGCAAGGACTACCAGGCTCTCGTCAACACGCTGCAGAGTGGTCTTACCTCCCTCGAAGGCCAGGACACGCCGCCGTGGGGTGACGACGACCTGGGGGAGAAGTTCGGCGTCGTCTACGAGGGTCTGCGGGACGGCATGTACGAGTCGATGGGCCACCTGGCGTCGAAGCTCCAGGAAATCGGCGGCGGACTGCAGAACATGGCCAAGAACCACGAGGCCGACGAAGACTTCAACGAGTCCATGATGAAGCAGCATGTCGCGAACGAAGAAGCGGAGAGCCGGCTGATCGCCCAGGTCAAGCGGCCCAGCGTTTAGGGTCGCCGGCTTCCGGCCTCCGGCCCGGTTTACCGACGGGTCTCCTCGTCACTGTTGCCGGGCATTGTTGTGCTCAGGCTCGGTTCCAGTTCCAGTTCCAGTTCCAGTTCCAGTTCCAGTTCCAGTTCCAGTTCCTTTCCGGTTTCAGTTCCTTTTCTAGTTCCGGTGCGGTTTCGACTCCGGTGCGGTTTCGGCTTTGGGGCCGTTTCGTTCTGGCTCCGGCTCAGTTTCCGTTCTGGCTCCTACTCCCTTTCCTGATCTGGCGCGGTTTCTGTTCTCGCTCGGCTCCTGCTCTGCCTCGATGACGCCGTCCTGACTTACACCGACAGTCCTTGATCCGTACGTACCCGAACCGCCTTACGTACCCAAGCCTCCGTACGTAACAAGCCGCCGTACATGCCCAACCTCCCTGCATGACCAAGCCGCCGTACGTAACCAAACCTCCGTACGCACCCGAGTCACATCAGCCAAGGGGAACGCCGCCGTGTCGTTGATGCTGCCGGACGCACTTGAGTGGGTCCTGGAAATGCTGGGGTTCAACTGGCCCACGGCGGACGAAGACAAGTTGATGGACTCCGCCCAGAAGTGGCGGGACTTCGCGTCCGGGGTGGAAGATCTCCACTTCCAGGGCGTCAAGGCGGCCGGCGATGTGACGTCGCAGAATTCCGGCGACTCCATCGACGGTTTCCACACCACATGGGAGAAATTCGCGGGCGGCTCGGGCTACTTCGCCGACGCCCGTAGTGCCGCGAATGCCATCGCCACCGCTCTCGACGCCGCGGCCGGACTCGTCATCGGGATGAAAGTCGCGGTGATCACGCAGTTGGCGATCCTCGCCGCGGAAATCATCGCGGCTCAAGCAGCAGCACCCTTCACCTTCGGGTTGTCCGAGGCAGCGGCCGTGGCGGCGACCGCCGCGACCCGGGCAATCGCGCGGAAGATCATCAAGGAGGTCGCCAAGCAACTGCTCGACGCGGCTCTGGAGACGGCAAAGGAACCCGCCGTCTCGGCGCTGCAGGCCATGATCTCGGACGTCATCGCGCAGTCCGTGAACATGAACTTCGATGCGCAGAACGGCTTCGACGTCGGCCGTACGGTGAAGAAGGGCGCCGAGGAGGGCGTCAACGCACTCAAGAACTCCGGCCAGACGTTCGCCGAGTCGCTGCGTGACGGTGCGGGCGCCAAGGCCGGGCATCACGTACGCAACGGGATGGAATCGGCGGCGGGGCACGGCTCCGACGCGGATTCCGGGCACGATTCCGCCCCAGATACGGGCGGAGAGTCCGGTAAGGGGTTGTCCGGGGGTAACGGCAGTGAGACCAGTAGCGGTGCCGACAGCGGTGGTTCGGGGGCGGACTCCTCTTCTGGGGGATCCTCGTCCTCCTCGGCTTCGTCCTCCTCGGGGGCGTCGGGCAACGCTTCCGGGGGTGCTCGGGGTGACGCTCCGGGTGGTGACGGGTCGTCCAGTGGTGGCGCTTCACATCGTGGCGGTTCGGGCGGCGACAACTCCGGTGGCGACACCGGTGTCTCGGCCAACTCGGCCTCCAGTAACCCTGGTTCTCCGTCCACCGCTCACGGCGGCCCCGCTCCCGATGGCGGTCATTCCCCGGACGGCGGCGGTCGGTCCGGACCTTCGCATGCGGACTCCCCGTCTCCGGACCGGCTGACTCCGTTCGACGCGGGGTACCACGCATCGCAGAGCGGCGGCGACGCACCGTCGGGCTCTGCTGCCGACTCCACGCAGCCGTCGTCCACGCCGTCGACGTCTTCGTCCTCGTCCTCGTCCTCGGCGTCCCCGTTCTCGGCATCCTCGCCTTCGACCTCCCCCGACTTGGGCTCCTCCTCCCCCGACGCGGGCTCCTCCCCCGACGCCGGGCCGTCGCGGCCGGACTCCGGGACGGGGGCGGACTCCGGCGCGGGGCCATCCCCGGACCAGGATGCCCGTGCCGACGTGGGCGGTACGCCGGACGGCGGCTCGCCTCAGGGCAGCACCCCGGCCGCACCGGAGCCTGCGCACGCCGACGCCCCATCCCCCCAAGGGCCTGACACCACCTCCGATTCACAGCGGGACACCACACGGGACACGAGACCCGACACCGCACCCGACTCCACACGGGACCACACGCCTGCGCCCGATCGATCCCCGGACTCGGGAAACCGGCCGGAAGCGCACGTCCCCTCTCCCTCGCCCGCACCCGACAACACCCCCACATCGGCGGACTCCACCCCTTCGCCGGCGCAGAACCACAGCGGCAACAGCGGCAACAGCGGCGACAACGGAAACGGCGACAACGAGACCAGAGGCGGAAGCGGAAGCGACACCGGCACCGGCACCGGCACCGGCACCGGAAATGGGAGCGGAAGCCGGGTCGGGATGCCTTCGGCCGCCCCTATGCCTCATGCGGCTTCGTCGAGCCCCTCGCCCGCTTCCTCGTCGTACGGCTCGCCTCAGCAGCACAGTCCTCACCAGCCACACGATGACAGCGACGTCACCATGGAAAGGGACAGTGCGACCACCCTCGCGCCGCCCCCCTCCGCTGTGCCGAACACGTCGCAGTCCGCCGGCGATTCGTCCCCCTCCCAGACCCCGCCCACCCCCGCGGCTGCCACCGCGCCGCCCGGTGTGGCCACGGGCGGCGGCCCCGTGCCCACCCCAAGTGCCCCCGCCGGAACCCACGCTCCATCGGACACTCGGCCCACCCCTGCGCCCCCGCGCTCCACACCGGCCGATCACGGCACCCAGCACCGCGACACGCCCACCCGGGGCCCCCGCACCGCGCCCTACGGCGATCCGCGCAGTACTCCTCCGCGTCAGCGCCCGGGCACTCCCGACCAGGACTCGCGTCCCCGGCCAACGACTCCGCGCGCCAACCCGCCTCGTACCGAGCAGCCGCGCGGCAACGAATCGCCGCAGCACCAGACGCAGACTCCGCCACCGAGCACGTCGCCGGAGAACCACGGCGCCGGCCGGCACGCTCCGGAGCAAATCACCCCTGGTCCGCAGCCCCCGCGCAGCGACGTCACACCGCCCGCACCCGACCGCGGCACAGAGACCCCGGACACCCCGGAGACCCGTCCCACGGACCATCCGGCCCCCCACACGGACGGCAGCCACACACCTGACGCCGAGCAGCACCAGCAACAGCAACAGCAACTACCCGACGACGTCAAGGACGACAACAGCACCAGCGACGCCACTCGGCGGGACGATGCCGACCCCGAGGGCAAGGACTCGCCTCAGCCGGGCCCAAGCCCGGACGCGGACACAGACGCGGACGCAAACTCGGACGCGGGCCCAGAAGCGCACCCGAACCCAGACGCGGACGCGGCCCCAGAAACGGACCCGAACTCGGACGCGGGCACCGAGCTGCCCTCGGACACCGAGCCGTCCCCGGACTCCGAGCCGTCCCCGGACTCCGAGCCCCCTTCGGACGCCGAGCCCCACCCGCAGGACGACCGGCCCACCCTCGATGACATCCGCGCCGGAATCCAGGATGCCCCCGGCGGCCTGTTGCCGCCCGACACCGCGGACCAGCAAGCACTCGTCGACGCCATCCCCCGCAACGACGACGGCACTCCCCAACGCTTCCCCGATCCGTTCGGGGACTGGTCCCAGTTGCAGAACGACGGCGGTACGAACGTGCCGGGGCGGTCCAACAACTGCGCCGACTGCAGCCGTTCGTTCCTTGAGACCTGGTACGGAAACCCTCAGGTCTCGGCGCCCCGTACACCGGATCTCGCTGCGGACGGGACCCCGGACCTCTGGTCGCCGGAAGCAGACGCCAACGAGAACATCATCGGCTGGACCGGTGCGCCGCACTCGTATGCGGGCACCAGCCCCGACGGCCACGACGCGATCGCCCAGGACCTTCTGCAGGCCGGTCCGGGCTCGTCCGCGATTGTGCAGGTCAACTGGGACGGGGGCGGAGGCCACGCGTTCAACGCCGTCAACCACAACGGCCGCATTGTGTGGGTGGACACCCAGAGCGGTGAGGTGAGCGAGCAGCCGATCAACACCAAGGGCGCCACGGATGTTTTCTACATCCCGCTGGACGCCGATCGGAACCCGCTCCATCCCCCTCAGGATCCGGCATCCGACCCCGATCCATCACAGGAGTCGAACGCAGCGCAGGAGTCGGACGCGTCACAGAAGCCCAACCCGTCACAGGAGTCCGACCCGTCACACGAATCCGACCCGTCACAGAGCGACCACGCCACCTCTTACGCGAGCGATCCCGCCGACCACCCGGCCGGTGACGCCCCGCAAGAGTCCCGCGGGAACCACGACGTCAACGCGAGTGGCACCGTGCCCCACTCGCCCGCGGAGAGCACCCCGGACGCCGGCCCCGGCAGCTCCTCGGGCACGGACAACACCACAACACACGGTCACAGCCCAATCAACACGTCCCCGGCCCCGGACAACGGCCAGGGCGCCCAGGGCGGGCAAGACGGGCAGGACGGGCAGGACGGGCATGCCGATCACGCCGGCCTCGACGCCCACGACGCCCACGACGCCCACGACGCCCACGACGCCCACGACGCCCAAAGCCATCAGAAGCAGGACGGGCCGAACCCGGTACACGGGAACGATCCGGCACACGGGAACGGGCAGGAGAACAGGCCCGGGCAGGAGATCAGCCACGGCCGGGAGAACGGCCACGAGCAGTCGTCCACCCCCGAAGCTCCCGCTGGAAAGCGCAAGGCCAGCGATCCGCCCCCCACCGACAACCAGCAGTCCGGCTCGGGCGCCGGATCCTCGTCGGAGCACGGAAACAGCCACAAGAGGCCGCGAACGGACCCGGACCACGACGGACTCGCCGCCCTGAAACTGGACGATTCGCCATCGCCCCTACCGGCACCGTCGTCGCCGCCCTCGCCGTCGAAGAGCGATGACGACGCGATGGACGTCGACAAGAAGGAGCCTTACTCCGACCCGCACGACCGCGGGGACAGCGATACCTCCGAACAGGAACGGAGAGGCGATCGCACCCTCGACGCGGAGGCGGAGGGAGCCAAGGAGTACGGGATTCCGCCGGACAGGCTGCAGAACGAACTCCGGCGGGACCGGGACGTACACCGCGTCCCGCTCGACAACGTCCATGCCCACCTGGACAGTTGGGCCAAGGACGGGAATCTGGCGCAGGTTCTGCGTGCCTCGACCGGTGATGCCACTCCCTCGTCACCCGATGCCGGAAAGGGTCCGCGCGCATTCACTCAGAGCGACCTGGAGCAGCGGCTGCCCGGATTCAAGGACCTGGAGCGTGGTGAACGACTCGCGGTCGTTTCGTCCCTGGCCCGGCTCAGCGTCGGATTCCACGAGCGGCACGGTGTGGGAAAGAATCCGGAGAACGTCGACAAGCCGTACCGCAAGAAGGGCGAGGGTGACCCCAAGCCGGAGAGCCCGGACAGTGCGGCCAAGAACTCGGATGAATCGCTCGGTGTGCGGGGACACCGCAAGAGCAGCGACAAACTCCTCAACGGCCTCAAGCTCGGCACCATTCCCCCCAGCCTGAAGCACAACAGCCCCGACCTGACGGACCGCAACTATGCGGTGCTGGAGGTCGAGGGCCCGCCACCGGGACGCGAGACGCACTATGTCACCGACTCCTCGGTGCCCGTGGGTGAGAAGTACGTATCGGGCCGGCACTCGGAAAAGCATCTCGCCGAATGGCTCAAGCGGGTCAATCAGGGCGACGGAACCTATACTCCCAAGGCCGTCTATACGGAGCGTGAACCCTGTGGGATGGGACAGGGCCATGCGAAGTGCTCCACAGTGCTGCGGGACAAGACACTCGACGGCTCAAAGGTGTACTACAGCACGACCTATCGCACGGACCCGGCCGATGTCGCAGCGAAGAAGAAGCTCGACACGGAGAAGACCGTGGAGAAGAAGAAGGTCGACAAGATGACCGCGACCGATGTGCAGCAGAACATCGCCGACCGCATCAACGCACGTTCGGACAAGTCCGCCGAACGAGCCGCCAAGGAAATCGCGGCAGCACAGAAACTCAGCGAGGCGGACGCACGCAAGGAGCTCAAGAAGCTCATCGAGCGGGAATACAGCAAGCGGAAGGAAAATTCGACGACGGAGGAGAAGCAGGCCATGGTCCGGGAGATGGACCGGCACATCGAGCACCTGAATGCGACCTGGCAGAAGATCCAACCGAGCCTGAGGTGACGGGCCTCCCCGGCACCCGGTGCCGCGGCCCGTACCGGCGCAGAGGCGGCGAGCCACCCGGCCCCGCGCCCTGACCCTCAGATGTCCAGCGCGCCCCTGAACCTGCCGTGCCCGACATCCGGGCTGGTCACAGCGAGCCAGCCATGGCCCACCCGGTCGAGCACTTCGACGGCCGTCGGCTGGATGGAGATCCACGACGCCGCTTCCTCCGGGTCGCGGACACCTTCGGCGTACTCCTCGGCCTCTTCCGGGTCGTACAGTTCGTCGTCTTCGTCCTGCACGAGGTCCCGCTCGAACTCCAGGGGCTCGCCGACCCATTCGGGATCGCCGTAGGTGCGGTAGCCGCGCTTGTCCTGCCCGTTCTCCGCGACCCACCACACCCGTGCGCCATTGTGGTCATCCACTGCGTAGAAATGGGCTTCCCGGCAACGGGCGCTGAGCTTTTCGACGGCCTGTGCCCAGTTGTCGTTGAGATAGTCGGAACCGTAGACGAGACGCCAGCCGTCGAATTCGGGCGTGATGAACACGCGGTATTCCGTGGTGGTGGTGCCTTCAGCACCATGGTGCTCGAGCGAATTCTCCTCGTGGACGGCGGCGGACACGCCCATGGCCGTGGTGACGGGGCGCGCGTCGTGCAGCCCCAACGCCCGGACGATGTCCTCCACTTCCGCCCGCGGCACCGCCAGCCAGGACCCGGCCGGAAGGTCACCGGGCGTTTCGTCCAGCAGCTTGATCCGCACAAGTCGCTCGACGGCCGCCCGGTCGGCGGGGGCCAGGGCATCGGCGCCACCGACACTCGCAAGCCAGCGGAGTGCGGCCGGCCGCAGGCGGCCGGGGCCTTCGCTGCGCACCCTCCTCAAGGGCTCGATCGCCGCGGCGCCAAGGCGCTCCATGCACGCCTCCGCGGCCGATCGCCGGGTCCCCTCCCCCTCGACGATCAGCGGCAGAAGGTGCTCCACGGCCGGGGCGCCGACCGCGACCAGCCGGTCCGTCGCTGCCCGGCGCTCGTCCCGTTCCCCAGCGGCCAGTTGACGAACCAGCGCGGCGATGTCCTCACTCATGGGGACGACCCTAGCCGAGCGGGTAATACCGTGGCCCCACAGGTAATGCCCCGCTGAACGGAAATGTCCCTGGCCTAATACTCCAGCAGGATTTCGCTGTTTGACCTGGTCTTTTCGCCGGGTGGCGGGAGTGTAGCGGGACTTCGATCGTGCGGGGGCGGTCTCATGGAGGCCGCCCCTCGATCGTGCGACACCGCCGCAGGTAGTGACAGCGGCGGGGCAGCCTCCCAGGGTGATCACAAAGCCGAGTTCGTCCCTGTCGGCCCGGCCGACCCCGCCCACCTCGGTGGTAAGCCGGGTACCTGGTATCAGCACGACCTGGTGCTCCGGCCAGACAGCACTCATTTGTTGGGGGACCGGCTGTAGAAAGGCTGCGGTCACGGCTGTCGGGCCTGCCGCGCACGCGCCGAGAAGCACGCCGTCACCAGGCACGATCACAGGCCAGCCGTTACCGGCGACAAACTGCATCCCCAACATGAAAGCCGCGTCTATGGCTGGAGCGCTAACAGGTAGCAGGCGCTCCGGGGCGAGCGGGACCCGGTGTGTGCAGCAGGACGATTTCGTAAATCCCGAGCGCTAACCGTTGCCGGAGAGATATCATCTCCTGGTCACTCTGCGGCCTTCCTGACCTTGACCCCCGGTGTCTCGCACCGTGATCACGCTGATCACCGTGATGTGCCGGGCGGCTAGCGGGGCGCAGGGGGAGGCTCCCCCGAATTGCCCTGTGTGTACCCGGTTATGTGTCAAGTGCCGGGCGCTCAGCGCTGCGAAAAAACGTGTCGCGGCCAAGCCTTTTCCGTGGCTCTCGGGCCTGCCTATGTTTCCCCAGGGATCGCCGTACCCCGACCGTCGCACACCGGATACCGGTCATCGGATATCGGTCACCGCATACCAGCCACCGGCCACCGGCCACCGGCCACCTCAGCATCCCTCCTGGAGGACTGCACCTTGCACAGCAACACCACCGCGAACTCCACACAAGCCGTGAACACCACGCAGGCCGTGGATTCCGCACACGCCGCCCGCTCCACCGACTCCATGGACTTCCCACGCCAGTTCGCCCGCAGCCGCCGCTTCTCGCTCGGAGTGCCGCGGCATTTCACCCTCTCCCCCGACGGCAGCCGGGTGCTCTTCGTCCGCACGGTCTCGGGCACCGACCCGGTCGGCCGGCTGTGGCAGTACGAGGACGGGGCGGAACGGCTGCTGGCCGATCCGGCACTGCTGGTGGGGGCCGGTACCGGGGCGGTCCCCGAGGAGGAGCGGCTACGCCGGGAGCGCGCCCGTGAGCGGTCCGTGGGTGTGGTGTCGTACGCGACCGACAGCGCCGCCCGTGTTGTGGCGTTCGCGCTGTCCGGAGCCCTGTGGGCGGTGCGCACCGACGGTGGCGCACCGTTCTCCGTCCCGGCGGCAGGTCCGGTGGTCGACCCGCGCCCCTCCCCCGACGGGCGGCTCATCGCCTATGTGAGCCGCCGCTGTTTCCACGTGGTCGATCTGAACGGCGCCGACCGCCGGCTGGCCGCCGCGGAGGGCCCGGACGTCTCCTACGGACTCGCCGAATATGTGGCCGCCGAGTCCATGCACCGGATGCGTGGCTACTGGTGGGCGCCGGACAGCCGGCACGTCCTGGTGGCCAGGGTCGACACCAGCCCCGTCCAGCGGCGTTATATCGGCGATCCGGCTGATCCGACGAAGGCGCCGCGGGCGATTCCGTATCCGGCGGCCGGCACGCCGAATGCCGAGGTCACCCTGCAGATCCTCTCCCTGGAGGGGGAACGGGTCGACGTGGAGTGGGACCGCACGGCGTACGAGTACCTGGTGGACGCCGGCTGGGATGCACACGGTCCCTACCTCGCCGTCCAGAGCCGCGACCAGCGGAGCGTGCGCACGCTCTCGGTCGATCCGGCGACCGGTGCCACCGCAGTGCTGCATGAGCGGACCGATCCGGCATGGGTGGAGCTCGTTGACGGCACCCCGGCCCGTACGGCATCGGGCGCCTTGGTGCTCCCCGAGGACGACGGCGACACCCGGTACCTGACCGTCGGCGGCCAACGGGTCACCCCGGAGGGGCTGCAGCTGTGCGCAGTCCTCGGGGTCGAGGGCGAACGGGTGCTGTTCACCGCGAGCGAGGATTCCCTGGAGACCCATGTCTGGTGCCATGAGCCCGCCCACGGCTGCCGCCGGCTGAGCCGCGGCCCCGGCAGGTACACCGGTGTGGGGCGAGGTGGCACGGTGGTCCTGGCGGGAGTGACGCCGCGGGGTAGCGAAGTCGGTGTGCTGTGGGGAACGGGGCGGGGGACGGGACCGGTGCCGGGGCCAGGACCGGTGCCCAACACGGTCGCAGGATCGGGGCCGGACGCGGGCGCAGGGACGGGGACAGACGCGGGCACAGGGACCGGGACGGACGCGGGCACAGGGACCGGGATGCAGGACGACGCACCCTATCAGGTCATCGCCTCGCTCGCCGAAGAGCCCTCGGTCGCTCCACGTCCTCGCCATCTCCTCCTCGGGGAACGGCAGTTGCGTGGCGCGCTCTTTCTGCCGTCGTGGCATGAGGAGGGCACCGGGAAGCTGCCGGTGCTCCTCGACCCGTACGGCGGCCCCGGCGTGCAGCAAGTGGAACGGGCCCGCGGATGGCCCAGCTGTGTGTCGCAGTGGTTCGCCGAGCAGGGGTTCGCGGTGCTGGTGGTCGACGGGCGCGGGACACCGAATCGCGGCCCGGCCTGGGAAAAGGCTATACACGGCGACCAGCTCACGCCCGCGCTGGAGGACCAGGTGGACGCGCTGCGGGCAGCCGGGGAGCGCTTCGAAGACCTGGACCTGACGCGGGTGGCGATCCGCGGCTGGTCGTTCGGCGGATTCCTCGCCGCGGCCGCGGTGCTGCACCACCCCGAGGTCTTCCACGCGGCGGTCGCCGGCGCCCCGCCCACCGACCAGCGCCTGTACGACACCCACTGGAAGGAACGGTATCTGGGCCACCCGGAGGAGCACCCGGAGAATTATGTGCGCTCCTCACTGGCCGGCCACGGCCATCTGCTGCGCCGCCCCCTGCTGCTGATCCATGGGCTCGCGGACGACAATGTGGCCGCCGCGCACACCCTGCGCTTCTCGGCGGAACTGCTCGCGGCGGGCAAACCCCACAGTGTGCTCCCGCTCCCCGGCGCCACCCATATGCCGGCCGACGACACGGTCAACGCGCAGCTGCTCCACTTCCAGCGGGACTTCCTGCTGGATGCGCTGGATGTGCTGGCGGCGCGCGTCGACGGGGACTGAGAGAACCGACCCTTGCGCGTCCGGCTCGGCTGTCGTTCACCCCTCGGCGCTGCGTTTCCGCAAAGGGATCACGTCCCGCATTGAACACGCCGGGCGGCCCCTCCGTATGGAGCTTGTGCAACGTCCATGGAGCACGGAGCATCACGCGCACCACAGGCACCACCATGAACCGGAGGCACACGATGGCTCGACAGGCAGCGTCGCAGCAGACGGAGACCGAGGCGACGATCGCGACGGAGGAGACCGGCCAGGCGGTGGCAGGTCGCGGGGCGGCGCGGCGAACCGTCGTCGCGGCGGTCGGCGCGGCCGGGCTGACGGCGGCGCTCGCGGCCTGCGGAGGCAGCATGGCGGACGAGGGGAGCGGCGATTCCAAGGCCGAGGGCGGCGGCAAGGCCGGCAGCTCGGGGGCGAGCGGTGGTGACGCCGCCGGTGGGGGCGGCGGCGCCATCCTCGCCAAGACGTCGGAGATCCCCAAGGGCGGCGGCAAGATCTTCAAAGCCGACAAGGTCGTCGTCACTCAGCCGCAGGACGGCGATATCAAGGCGTTCTCCGCGATCTGCACCCACGCCGGCTGCGTCGTCGGCGAGGTCTCCGGCGGCACCATCAACTGCATGTGCCACGGCAGCAAGTTCGACATCACCGATGGCAGCGTGAAGAAGGGCCCCGCCACGAAGGGGCTGGCCCCGGCCAAGGTGAACGTCAAGGACGGCTCGGTCGCCCTCGGCTGACGGCGCGGCCGTCACAGCATCGAGGGGTTCGCACTCCTGCCGCCGGCTTCAGGCATGATGCGGCGTAGTGGCCCAGCCTGAGGGTCGGGCCGGAACGGCCGAGCCGGCGCGCCAAAGGGCTTCCACATATTCGGTTGAACGATGCCGGCCCACGCCGGAAAGGGCGTGGGCCGGCATCAGTGAGCCGTCACCTCGTCACAGGATTTCGATGACGCTCACCCTCGGCGGACGGTTCGGGAACGAGATCTCGTGCCACCGGTCGATTTTCACCGAATCGCCATTGGCGTCGTAGTAGATCAAGTCATTGTTCCCCGTGGAGATCTTGTCGACCCACCACCCGCCGAAGGAAATCCTCCCACGGTTCGCGTAACAGTCCACGCTCTGCCGCCCGCCGCTGTGCGACCAGATCTTCAGGAAGTTTTCCCCAGCGCGACAGGCGACATGGTCGATGGCGAAGGCAATGCCGGTCGGCACGGTCATGGTGAACGCGGCAGCTGCGGCGAACACCACGGCCACGGAACGCGCGGCCTTCTTCGTTCTTGAGATCACAAGTTCTCCTTGCTTCGAAGCGTCGAACCGGAACTCACGTCGCAACCACCGCGATTGGGGTCTCGGTGGTGCTCGGATGACCCGAGCATGTGGGGTGATTCGTCCCGACTGCAACGGAATCGCGGCAGTTCGGGACGCTGGAACGGAAAGATGAGCCGTGACCAGGGGGTACCCGAGCCTCCTGGAACACGAGAACGGGACGCACAAGGCCACGACTTCGTGGCCCAGCGGGGTATCTCACCACCAGTACGGCCCATGCCCCGACAAGAGGAGCTGTTCCGGATGGTGCGTCGAGTTCGTGTGCTGCTGCTGACCGCCTTACTGCTGGTGACGGGAGTGGTGATGCTGCCCACGCCGGCCACCGCCGTCATCGGCGGATCGACGAGCACCTACGGCCCATGGGCGGTGCGCATGCTCGTCGACGGCAAACCGACGTGCACCGGCACGGCGGTCACACACGAGTGGATCATCAGCGCCTCGCACTGCTTCTTCGAGCAGGCACAGCCGATCGCCGACAGGCGGATCTCGTTCCGGGCCGGCAACCTCGATATGCGGAAGGGCACCACCGTCCATCCGGTGCCCGGTCGGCGCGTCGGAAGCGCGCACGCCGACATGATGCTCATCAAAGTCCCGCCGATGAACATCCGCACGGCGCCTTTGGCCACGGCCCCGGTCCACCCCGGCCAGGCCGTGCGCCAGTACGGGTGGGGTGCCACCTGCACCGGGGACGAGAACACCTGCCAGTCCCCCGTACTCAAGCAGTCGGACCTGCGCGTCGTACGGCCCGACGACCCCCGGTGCGAGGGCTACACCGCACCGGGCGGCTCGGACTTCTGCATGGAAAAGGTGTCCGGGATTCCCGCCGGCGGCGACTCCGGAGGCCCGGTGATGAGCATCGCCCCGCCCGGGACCGAAACACTCCTCGGCGTCTTTGACGGCTCCGACCGGGAGCACATCGCCGAAGCCGGCGAGATCTCCCAGCAACTCGCCTGGATCCACTCGGTCACCCGGCGCTAGCACGAGCGCCGGCAGGGCCGGACGGCTGAGTGCCCCGCGCCCCTGGGTCAGCTGTACTGGGCCCGGTCGTACACCTTCTTGGCCATGACTCCCAGCACTTCCCCTTGCATCTCGGTCGGCGTCAGGGAGTCCAGTGAGCTATTGACCGAGACCAGGACGCCCTTGCCGGTGGTGGCGTTGAAGTCCGCCAGCCCCGAAGCCGCCACCGAAGGAATGCAACTCCACTCGGAGAAGACGCGCACCATGTCGCGCACGGCGGCGACGTCGGCCATGCCGGCGGTGTGCCCGGTGGCCGCCGCGGCAGTGCGCTCGGCGATCTCCTCTACGTAGGGCAGGGGAAGGGCCGCGGCGGCCACCGAGTAGGCCGAGGAAGTGAGGAAGCGGCGCCGGTCCAACTCGAACCTCCACATCGGGAGCAGGCGGCGGTCGGGGCAGCCCTCAAGGCCGGCCCTGGGGCCGGGCCGATGCTGCCATTCTCCTCCGGCCGGCCCCAGCCCGAGGCCGTTTGCTCATACCGGGCGCCGGCGGCTCCCTCCGGCTCACCACCGCAACCCGGCGCCGCGGGGCGCGCCCCTTCACTTCACCGCTCACGCTTCCTGCCCGGCCCGTACCACAGCGGGGGCCTCCCACGTGGGGCCTCACATGAGAGGGGCGCCTGTCCCCTCTTTGGAGATTCCGGTAGTCCGCCCTCCATGGGTGCGACATCGTCGTCTCCGGCGCCCCTCCCGGGCGCGCTCGGGTGAAAGCGAAGCAATTGGAGGGGTGACATGAGTGAGCGGGAGACCTGGACGACGGAGGAGTTCGGCGCCTCGCACGAGGGCGCGGTCGGTGTGCTTCTGGCTGACGGCACCGTTCCGGGCCCGGTCTTCTTCCAGATGAACTCCGGCGGAGGCGGACCGTCGGTCTCACAGTGGAGTGTCTACGACGGCCACTTCGCGCACGTGCCGCGAGCGGCGGCGCTGCGCGCGGTGTGTTCCTGCGGCTGGACCGGCACAGAGCACCGGCTGGACTGGGACGAGATCGGCGAACAGGAGCTGGCCGAGGCAGGCTCGTTCGCGGCGGACGCGGCCCTGCAGGACTGGGATGATCACACCGTTGAAGTGGAGAATTCGGCCATTGCCCTGCCGGAGACGGTCACCGGTCTGCTCACCCGGCTGGAGGAGGAGATCGAGAAGCTGGCGAAGTCCTCACCGCTGGCGGCCGTACGGGCAGCCCGTCGGCTGGAGGTGACCGCTGTACGGGTCGGGTACTGGCCGGCCCACGATGCCCGGCAGGACGCGACCACCGCGCAGGCCGCCGCCCTCGGCCTGGACGAGGACGGGGCGCGGAAGCTGATGGCACGTTATGGCCGGTGGAGCCCGTACTTCTGAGCGGCGGATTGGTTGCTTGGTTGCTTGGTTGGACACGGACTCGGACACAGACACAGACACGGAACCGGACCCGGACCCGGACCCGGACACTCCCGGACGAATTCTGGCCATTGGGCGGAGGAAACATCCCACGTTGTCATGGGTGCGGTAGGAAAGGTGCCGGTCCATGGAACTTCCCAACCGGTACCGGAGGAAGTGGATGAAGGACATGTGCGGTACAGGCACGCGGCTCAGCCGGGGCCGGAAGTCCGTCTCGTCCGGCGGGCATACCTGAACCGTTCGGCCACGGACCGATGTGAATCGTCCGGGTGCCTCCGGGGAGCCTCCCGGAGCACCCTTCCGTGGGCGCCCTCCGCTGGATGTCCTTCCCTCGACGTCCTTCCCTGGGCGTACTTTTCCTGACCTCCCCCAGTGGCTCCTGAAAACTCACCCGAGCCACGGGAGTCTCAATCTCACGGAAGCCAGGGAGATCCCAGGAAGTCACGGGAATTGTCGGCAGGCTCCGGGAAGCCCCGCCCCCGCACTCTCACCCACACTTCACGGGAAGTCGTGGCGCCTCCTGGGAAGTTCCAGCACATCACGGACCGCACGGAAACCCAAGCGCTCTCTGCTCCTTTCAAGTGTTCACGTTTCAAGTGTGCACGGCACATCCCAGCGTTGACGGGGGACCTTCCAGCGTCCTCGAAACGGAGACCATGATGCGAAGACATATCCGTGCCGCGGTGGCAGTTGTCGCGGCCGCGTTCCTCACGCCCCTGCTGACGGCGAGCCCGGCTCCGGCCGCGTCCGCTGCGTCCGCTGCATCAGCCGCCTCGGCTCGACCCGCCCACGGCCCCGGCAAGCCCACGGACTGCCGACCTGCTCTCCAGGTCCTGGCCTCCCTGCCCGGTTCGGGAAGCAGCCAGGTCAAGGGACTCGGGCCGAAGGCCCTGGCAGTGGGGGGATCACGCGGCCTGCCGGTGTACTGGACCGGTACCCGGGTCCACCGCGTACCACTGCCCGCCGGATTCACCGGCGGTGAGGTCGCGGCCGTCAATGCTCAAGGGCTGATGGTCGGGTCCCTGAACGGAGCGGGCCGTACCGCCGCCTTCAGCTTCCGCTCCGGGGCCCGCACGGTGACCCTGCTGCCGGAAGGGGCCCACGCGGCGGACGTCAACGACCGGGGTCTGATCGTCGGCGACGCGGCCAAGGACGGCGCCGTCGTCGGTCTCGAATGGGAGGGCTCCCGGATCCACCGCAGGCTCGCGCCGCCGGCCGGATACTCGCTCAGCTCGGTGACCGCCATCAACAACGCGGGGCAGATCGCCGGTTCCGGCGAAGCCTTCAAGGAGGAGGAGTCGTGGTCGGCGGGCCTCTTCTGGTCCGCCCGGCGCGACGCCGCGGCCGTACCGCTCCAGCGGTACTGGCCCTCGGGGGTCCCTTACGACTACTGGTACCCCCGGGACATCGACCACGCCGGACGGATCGTGGGCACCCACGACTTCACCCGGCTGGACACCCGGACCCCCACCCAGTGGCTTCCGCCGTACGCGACCGAGAGCGAACCGGGGCTGCTCGGGGAGCGCACCAGCGGCACCTTCGAGGCCATCAGTCCCACCACCAACGTGAGTGTGGGCACCGCCATGGACAGCCACATGGTCGGTCCGTTCCCGCCGGAGACAGCTCCCCCGGAGCAGGCCCAGATATGGCCGGGCACCGGCCCCCTGCTGGCGCTGCCCCGGCTCTCCCCTGAGGGCGCCTCCCAGGCGTACGCCGTCAGCGACGACCAGCGCGTCGGCGGTTCCGCGGCCGACGCCGCGTCAACTTCCCATGCCGTCGTCTGGACCTGTGCCCTGCGCCAGGCGTACCAGCCCTGACACCCCGGGGCCGGCCCTGGCACCCGGGGCCGGCTCAGCGGGGCAGCGGGTCAGGGGGCAGGGGTCGGGGGGCAAGGGGTCAGCGGCCACCACGCAGTCCTCGCCATATGGCCAGGACATCATCGGTGCTGGTGACGGTGGCGACCAGAGCGAGGGTGTTGCGGACCATCGCGGTGGTGTAGTCGGCGGGCACCCCCGCGATGGCGTCCGCGGGCACCACGGCCGTGTAGCCCAGGTTGACCGCATCGAACACGGCATTCGGAATCGCCACATTCGCCGACACCCCGGTGACGACGAGCGTCCGGCACCCGAAGTTACGCAGCAGCGCATCCACTTCGGTGCCGGCGACCGGCGAAAGGCCGTGCAGCCTGCGCACCACCAGATCGTTCTCCGAGACGGGTATCGGATCGGCGATACGTACAGCGGTGGATCCGGTGAGCTGCTGGACGGGCAGCCGTTCGGCCGCCCGGAAGAGGCGGGCGTTGTGGCTGGCGCCGCGGCCGTCGGGACGGCGTTCCGCCACGGCATGCAGCACCTGGACGCCGGTGTCGTGGGCAGCCGCCACCAGCCGGGCCACTCGCGCCAGCGCACCCGACTCGCGGGCCGCGTCCGCCAGTTCGGGCAGCGCGCTGTCCGGGCCGACCACGCCGCGCTGGCACTCGACGGTGAGCAGCACCGTGGCGGCCGGGTCCAGTTGCTCAATGAGCTGTGCAGCGTCCGAAGACATCGCATTCCCCTCTGATGGACGTGATTGCCTGCCGGCCTGACTCCGTCCTGAATGCAGCCTGTCTCCGGCCGGACGGACCTGACGCCTTCCGGGCCCGACTTCAGCCGACCTCGGCTCCTCCCGGCTCCTCCCGGCTCCTCCCGGCTCCTCCCGGACCCGCTACCTGGCGCACCTGGCTCCTCGGCCGACCCCAGCCGAGCTACGCCGACCCGGGCCGGGCGAGGGTACCGGCCATTGCGCACGCCAGGAAGAGCCCGCATGATTTCTGACAGCTCGTCAGGTAGATGCGAGATCGGTCGGTGTCAGGCAGGCGGGTCAATTCAGTGCCGCCCCATGAGCGGGAGGGCACATAGCGGAGGGCGATGAAGGATGGCCGACACACAGCGGCGCGGACGCCGGATCATGATGACGCAGGGCGAGCTCGACGCGTTCCTCGCGGCACAGCGCACCTGCCGGGTAGCAACGGTAGGTGACGACGGCGCGCCGCACCTCGGAGCCCTCTGGTTCGTCTGGGACGGCACGGCGCTGTGGCTGTATTCGATCACCCGGAGCAAGCGGTGGGCCCAGCTGCGCAGGGACCCGCGGCTCGCGGTGGTCGTCGACGACGGACACGAGTACGGCGAGCTGCGCGGGGCCGAGCTGACCGGCCGCGCGGACTTCGTCGGCGAGGCGCCGCGCACCGGCGAGCCGTGCCCTGGGCTCGCTGCCCCGGAGCGGCTTTTCGCGGAGAAATACTTCGAGATGTCGGCGATGCCGCACGACGGCCGCCATGCGTGGCTGCGCCTGACGCCGGAGTCGGTCGCGTCGTGGGACTTCCGCAAGATCCCGGGCTGAGCGGTCAGGGCGCGGGCTCGGTGGTGCGTGGTGGTGCCGGGGGCATGGTGGTGCCCGGGGGCGTGGTGGTGCCGGGCGCGTAGTGGTGCCGGGGGCGTGGGGTCGATCCCCGCCCACGGAGGGGGATCGGACCTCCCGATCTCATCGCGTTGTCGGTGGTCTCTGCGAGAGTGGTACGGGTCAGCCCGTTTCGGTACCGGCAGGGGTGCGGGAGCGGGACGGTCCGGCCGCGACGGGCCGGGCGCCGACGAGGACGAAGGAGATCCGGTGAACGTGCTCTTCCCCGCGCTGCGCGACGCTCCGCCCACACCCGCGCTGCGCTTCGGCGACCGCACCCTCAGCTATCGCCAACTGGCGTCGGTGGCGGGCGTGGTCGCCGAGCGGATCGCCGGTGAGACCCGTATCGCCGTGTGGGCGACGCCGACACTGGAGACCTCGGTCGGTGTGGTGGGCGCGCTGCTCGCCGGAGTGGCCGTGGTGCCGCTGAATCCGAAGATCGGCGCATACGAGCTGGCGCATATCGTGGCCGACAGTGCGCCGTCGCTCGTCCTTGCCGAACCGGGCGCCGACCTGCCCGAGCCGCTCGCCGCATTGCCCCGCGTCGACATCGAGGCAGCCCAGCCGCCGGAGGACGCCGTTCCGGGCCTGCTGCCGAACGAACCGGGCGACGAGGCACCGGCCCTCATCGTCTACACCTCCGGCACGACCGGCCCGCCCAAGGGCGTTGTCCTCCCCCGGCGCGCCATTGCGCACACGCTCGACGCCCTGGAGGACGCCTGGCAGTGGACCGCCGACGACGTCCTCGTTCACGCCCTGCCGCTCTTCCATGTCCACGGCCTGATCCTCGGCATCCTGGGACCGCTGCGCCGCGGTGGCTGCGTCCATCACCTGGGGCGCTTCAGCACCGACGCGGTGGCCCGTGAGCTCTCCGCGGACGGCACCATGCTGTTCGGCGTGCCGACGATGTATCACCGCCTGGCCGCCGAGGCCGGCCGTGACCCCGCGCTCGCCAAGGCGCTCTCCCGTGCCCGGCTGCTGGTCTCCGGCTCGGCCGCTCTGCCACTGACCGATCATGAGCGGATCGCGGCGGCCTCCGGCCGACGGGTGATCGAGCGCTACGGCATGACGGAAACGCTCATGAACACCAGCGTGCGCGCGGACGGCCCCGATGCCACGGGCACGGTGGGGGTGCCGCTGCCGGGAGTGTACGTCCGGCTCGTCGACGACGCGGGCCGGGCCATCGAGGGGAACGACGGCGAGACGGTGGGCGAGATCCAGGTCCGCGGGCCGAACCTCTTCGTCGAGTACCTCAACCGCCCCGATGCCACCGCCGCCGCCTTCGACGGGGGATGGTTCCGCACCGGCGACATGGCGATCCGGGACGGCGCGGGGAACTACCGCATCGTGGGCCGCAAGGCCACCGACCTGATCAAAAGCGGCGGCTACAAAATCGGCGCGGGCGAGATCGAGAATGCGCTGCTGGCACACCCCGGGGTCGCCGAGGCCGCCGTCACCGGCGCGCCGGACGAAGACCTCGGCGAGCGGATCGTCGCCTGGGTCGTGGCGGAGACCGGTCCGGACGCGGGACCGGCGCCCTCGGGCCAGGAACTCGCCGATCATGTCGCCCACCAGCTCGCGCCGCACAAGCGCCCACGCACCGTGCACTTCCTGGACGCCCTGCCGCGCAATGACATGGGCAAGATCCTGAAGCGTGAGCTCCGTGCGTAACGGCGGACGGGGCGTGGCCGGGGCCGGAGACGGGGCAGAGGCCGGGGCCGGGGCTGGGGCCGGAGGCGAAGCCGGGTCCAGAGGCGGGGCCGGAAGCGGATGCCACGGCGCGGACGACGACCGGCACGCGAGGGACGTCGGCCACCAGGACCTACAGGACGACCGGACTCCGGCCACCACTCCCACTGCCACCACTGCCACCACTGCCACGACTGCCACGACTGCCACGACTGCCACGACTGCCACGACTGCCACGACTGCCACGACGAAGCCATGGGCCCGGCTGACGGCACGTCAAGCCATCGCGGCAGTAGCGGATAGGTACACCGAGACGACCATGACGACCACGACGACCGGTCGCGCCGGCCACGAAACGCCGGCTGCGGTATCGGCCCCGCCGGACGGCCCGCTCGGCTGGAGCGGGTACGACGATGCCCGGGCCCGTGCGCGCACACTGACCGGCGAGGAGGAGTCGGTGGTCACCGCCCTGGCCACCATAGGCGGCAGGGAAAGCGTCGTGCTCTCCTTCGAGTTCCGCTATCTGGGCGGCTCCCTCGGCGAGCGCACCGGCGACCGCCTGGAGGCCGCCTACACGCACGCCCGCGAGCGCGGTCTGCCGGTCGTTTCGCTGATCGCCACGGGCGGCAGCCGGATGCAGGAGGGCATGCGTGCGCTGACCCAACTCCAGCGCGTGGCCCGGCAGTCGGCGCTGAACCGCGCCGCGGGGCTGCCGCAGATCGCTGTGCTGCGCGACCCGACGACCGGCGGCGGCTGGGCCACCCTCGGCGCGGCCGCCGATGTGATCCTCGCGCTGCCCGGGGCACAGGTCGGCTTCGCGGGCTCGCGGGTGCGCCCGCCGGACGCCGACCCGTTCGCCTACTCCGCCGAGGGGCAGTTCGCCTCCGGCCAGATCGATGCCGTCGTGCTCCCGGATCAGCTGCGGAGCACGCTCCAGCGGTGGATGCACCTGCTGGTCCCGCCCCCGGAGTCCCGCCCGCGGACCGTGGAGCCCGCGCCTCCGCCGTACGCCCTCGGGGCCACCGGGCTGCCGGAGACCGGCTGGGGTGCGGTGGTCCGCGCCCGCGAGCCCGGGCGTCCGCGTGCCGAGGCGTATCTGCGCGCGTACTTCGACGACCACGAGGAGATCAGCGGCGACCGCTGTGGCGGCGTCGACCCCGGGATACGGTGCGGTTTCGGCCGCCGTGAGGGGCGCACGATCGCCTTCGCCGCCCAATGTGGCACGGCCACCCGCCCGGCCGGCTTCCGTACCGCCGCGCGTCTGGTCCGGCTCGCCGACCGGCTGGGCATCCCGGTCCTCACCCTCGTGGACACGCCGGGCGCCGCCAATGATGCCGAGGCCGAGCGGGCCGGCGCCGGCGCGGCCATCGCCGATGTCTTCGCGGCGCTCGCCACGGCCGAGGTCCCGGTCACCTCTCTGCTGATCGGTGAGGGCGGTTCGGGCGGCGCACTGGCGCTTGCCGCACCGGGGCGGCTGTGGGCGACTCCGGACAGCTACTTCTCCGTGATCGCCCCCGAGCTGGCCGCGGCCATCCTCAAACGCGACGAGACGCAGATCCACGACACCGCCGACCAACTCCGCATCCGCCCGCAGGACTTGCTGGAACTGGGCGTCATTCAGGGCATCGTCCCACCGCCCTGATCCGGGACGGAAGGCAAGAGGCGGCAGGCGGCAGGCGGCAGGCGGCAGGCGGCAGGCGGCAGGCGGCAGGCGGCAGGCGGCAGGCGGCAGGCGGCAGACAGTAGGCGACACACAGCACGCAGCACGCGACCAACACCAGGCGGCCAATGGCGTTGCGGCCGGCAGCGGGCTCTTCCGGACTCAGCGGGCCTCCACGTCCCTCCCGGCTGCGCGGAGCGCTCCCACGGCCGCGCGGATCGAGGGCCTACGGTCGGCGTCCGCGCGCCAGATGGCATAGACATGACGGCGCATCGTATGGCGGACGGGTACCACACTCACCCCGTCCGGTACCGGCCCACGGCCGAGGCGAGGAGCCACCGCGACGCCCAGCCCGGCGGCGATCAAGGCAAGCTGAGTGTGGTGCTCCTCGGCCATGTGCGCGATTTGCGGTTCGATGCCCTTGCTGCGCAGCGTGAACATCAGCCACTCATGGCAGAACTCCCCCTGCGGCCAGGAGATCCACTCATCGTCCGCGAATTCCTCCAGCTCCACGGACCGGCGTCCGGCGAGCGGATGGGTGGACGGCATCGCCACATCGGCCGGATCGTCCAGGAGCGGGGCCTTCGCCAGCCCTTCGGGCAGCGACTGCGGCCGGTTGTACCAGTCGAGAACGACGGCCAGATCGATATCGCCGCGCACCACCCCGCGCACCGAGGCGTCCGGTTCCAGTTCCGTCAGCCGCGCCCGTAGCTGCGGGTGCTCGGCCCGGAGGGCAACCAGCGCGGCGGGGAAGAGCCCCCGTGCCGCGGTGGGAAATGCGCCCAGCCGCAGGTCGCCCACCGCCTGGCCACGATGCGCTTCCAGTTCGGCCTGGGCCAGCTCGACCTGGGAGAGGATGCGCGTCGCATGGTCGGCGAGCAGCCGTCCGGCGTCGGTCAGCCGGACCCCGCGCCCGTTCTTCGCCAGCAGTTGCTGTCCGGTCTCCCGCTCGAGTTTGGCGATCTGCTGCGAGACGGCAGAGGTCGTCACATGGAGTCCGTCGGCGGCCGCGCTCACCGAGCCATGCCGGGCGACCGCACTCAGCGTCCGTAGGCGATCAAGGTTCAACATATAAGCAATGCTAAGCGATACCCGCCACGAATTCTCGCTTGTGCTACGAAGTTGCACGCCGCATCGTGGTCCTCATGAGCACCGCCGCCGGCGCAGCCACCGCCGCCTCCTCCTCCGTCACCTCCACGAACTCTTCGACCACGACCGCGACCACAAACGCGACTCGCGCTGCCGACGGGCACACCACGGCAGGCGCGACCGCCTCAGCTCGCTCCGGTGGGCTTCGGGGCCGCACCGGCGCCGCGGCCCCGAAGCCCACCGGCCGGGCCCTCGGTTGGCCAGTCCGCTTCGCCGTCCTCTGCCTGGTCTGGGGCTTCAACTTTCTCTTCATCAAGGTGGGCACCCAGGGCTTCGCGCCGCTGCAGGTCACGCTGGGCCGGGTGGCGTTCGGGGCGCTGGTGCTGCTGATCATCGCCGTGCTCAAGCGGGAGCGGCTCCCCCGCTCCCCCCGCGTCTGGGCCCACCTCACCGTCGCCGCCTTCTTCCTCAACGCACTGCCGTTCTCCCTCTTCGCGTACGCCGAGCTGACCATCCCCTCCACACTGGCCGGCATCTGCAATGCCACCTCCCCGCTGTGGGGCATGGCGCTGTCGGTCATCGCGCTCTCCGAGGACCGTCCCAGCCGGCGCCGGGTCGCGGGGCTCGGCCTCGGATTCCTGGGTGTGCTCACCGTGCTCGGCGCCTGGCAGGGCTTCGCAGGTACGGATCCGGCGGGCACCGCAATGGCACTGGGCGGCTCGCTCAGCTACGCCATCGGCTGGATCTACGTGCGCCGCACCCTGGCGGGCGCCCCGCACTCCCACCTGTCCATGTCCAGTGCCCAGCTGCTGCTGGCAACCGTCCAACTCGCGGTGGTGACACCCCTGTTCACCACCGCACCGGCCGACTACCCGGTCATCCCGCTGCTCGCCGTCTTCGCCCTCGGCGCCCTGGGCACCGGCCTCGCCTTCCTCATCCAGTACGGACTGGTCGCCGAGATCGGCCCCACCACCGCACAGATGGTCACGTATTTCATCCCCGTGATCGCCACCGCCGCCGGGGTGGCCCTCCTGCACGAACACCTGAGCTGGAACACGCCCGTCGGCGCCCTTGTCGTCCTGGCCGGCGCCGCCCTCACCCAGAGCAAGCCCCGCCCGGGCGCCCCCTCACTCCCCCGGCCCGGTTCCACGACCGACTGACGGCACCCTCCGGGCATCGAACCCAGCCTCCCGAGACCCCGCGCTCCCGAACCTCACGCCCCCGTCCCCCGTGCCCCCACTACCCCCAAGCCTCCGTAACCGAGCCTCGCTCCCGTCCCCCCGTACGCCCAAGCATCCTTACCCCCCCCACACCCCCACACCTCCGCGCCTCGAGCCTCCGCACCCCCGGCACCCCGGCACCCCGGCACCCCGGCACCCCGGCACCCCGGCACGGAGGCTCCCGCACTTCCGCCCGAGATCTCCCGCACTTCACCGCGGAGCCCCCGCACATCGGTGCGGCGCTCCGGCCCCCCGCCCCGGCCCTCCTCACTCGTACCGCCGCGCCTCCCCCACACCCCGCGCCGCGGCAACGGCGTCCGCCACGGGGGCGATGTCGTCATCGGTAAGGGCGGAGACGGTGATGCGGATGCCGGGCGGGGAGTGCAGGCGGAAGCGGGCACCGGGCGCCACCGCCCAGCCGGAGTGCAGGAGCCGGGCCACCGCGCCGGTCTCGTCCGGGACCGGTACCCACACGTTCATTCCGCTGCGTCCCCGGGCGAGGACTCCGCGCTCCGCCAGGGCCCGTATCAGCGCATCCCGCCGTCGCCCGTACGCTCCGGCCACCGCCTTCGGGTCGACCGCGGACGTCCGCCAGAGGTGGACGACCACGTCCTGGAGCAGATGGCTGATCCAGCCCGGACCGAGGCCCTGGCGGCCCCGCACCCGGTCGACGGTCAGCGCGTCGCCGGTGAGCACCGCCAGGCGCAGATCCGGGCCGTACGCCTTGGCCGTCGAGCGGACCAGGACCCAGTGGTCGGTGACGCCGGAGAGCGGATGGAGCGGGAGGTCGACGATGCCGTGGCCGTGGTCGTCCTCGATGAGCAGGACACCGGGGTGGGCGGCCAGGAGGGTGCGGAGTTCGGTGGCGCGGGCGCGGCTGACCGCGGCTCCGGTGGGATTCTGCGCCCGGTCGGTGACGACGACGGCACGGGCGCCGTCCTGGAGCGCGCGTGCCAGCTGTTCCGGCAGCGGGCCTTCGTCGTCCACCCCGACCGGGGCGGGGCGCAGCCCGAGCGCCGGGATGAGATCCAGCAGGCTGCCCCACCCCGGGTCCTCCACCGCCACGGTGTCGCCGGGCCGCAGATGGGCGGCCAACACCCGCTCGATGGCGTCCAGTGCCCCGCTGGTGACGGCGACGGGGCCGGCCGGCACGCCGTCGCCGTCGAACGCCGCACGGGCGAGGGCCGCAAGGTCCTCGTCCACCGCAGGCGTGTCGTAGAGCACGGGGCGCTGCGCGCTGCGCGCCGCGGCCTGCGCCAGCGCCCGTTCGAGCGGGGGCAGCAGGGCCGGATCGGGGTTTCCGCCGGAGGCGTCACGGACGCCGGGCGGGACCTCCACCCGCAGCGCCTCACGGGGCGTGCTCGCCGGCCGGGGACGCACCCGGCTGCCCCGCCGGCCCGCGGTTTCGATCACCCCGCGGTCGCGGAGCGTGCGATAAGCGGCCGCGACCGTATTCGGATTGACTTCGAGATAGACGGCCAACTCCCGCAAGGGGGGCAGGACTTCGCCCGGTTGCAGCTCACCGGCACCGACGGCTTGCTCGACACTGGCGGCAATCTCCGATGCGCGCCGCCCCGCGATCCGATACTCTCCTAGCACAAACTTGATTATGCACTAGTGCAATGGAGTTGGCAATGCCCCGAGCCGAGGCGTACGAACCCACCACCCGCACGACCCCCACCCGCGCCCGTGACCGCGCGGCCTACGACCACGAAACGGTGCACGCCATCCTCGACTCGGGATACGTCTGCCATCTGGGCTTCGTCCGCGACGGCTCCCCCGTCGTCCTGCCGACGCTCTACGGCCGCGTGGGCGACCGCCTCTATCTGCACGGCTCTTCCGGTTCCCGTCCGCTGCGGATGGCAGGTGAAGCACCGGCCCCCGGCCTGGAGGTGTGCGTCACGGTCACCCACGTCGACGGTCTGGTGCTGGCCAGGTCCGCGTTCCACCACTCCATCAACTACCGCTGCGTCGTGGTGCACGGCACCGCGCACGACGTCACCGAGCCGGAGGAGAAGAAGGCCGCTCTCGACGCGCTCGTCGACCATGTGGTGCCGGGACGCGCCGCGGACTCCCGGCCCGGCAACGCCAAGGAACTCGCCGCGACCGCCGTGATCCGCCTCGACCTGCGCGAGGTCTCCGCCAAGATCCGCAGCGGCGGCCCCAACGACGAGCCGGAGGACCTGGCGCTGCCGTACTGGAGCGGTGTCCTTCCTGTGGCACCGGTGTACGGCGCGCCCATACCCTCCGAAGATCTCGCGCCCGGCACACCCGAACCGGCCTACCTCTCCGCCCGCTGAGGAGCGACCGTGCTGATCCATCCCTGGGACGCGCCCACCGAAGAGGCCGAGTGGCAGCAGTGGCTCGCGGTGCACGACTTCGGCCAGCTGGCCGCCAACGGGCGGCCCGGCGAGCCTCCGATGCTGCAACCGCTGCACTTCGCCTACGACCCCTCCCGCCGCGAGGCCATCGCCCACCTCGCCCGCCCCAACCCCCTCTGGGACGCGCTGGAGGACCGGCCGACGGTGCTGCTGAGCGTGGTGGACGACTACACCTTCATCCCCGGCCCCTGGCAGGCGGCCGAGGACCAGCCGCCCGAGCACGGCGTCCCCACCAGCTTCTACGCAGCGGTCCAGCTGACCTGCACCGCCCATGTGGTGGACGATCCGGAGGAGAAGGCCGAGCTGCTGCAGCGGCAGACGGACCACTTCCAGCCGGACGGCGGCTCGGCGCCGGTCGCCGCCGGCGCGGCTCCGTACGGGCGGATGCTGTCCGGCATCCGCGGTCTGCGCCTCGAAGTGCACGAGGTCCACGCCAAGTTCAAGTACGGAGGCAAGCGCAGCGAGGCCGTCCAGCAGCGCATATCGGAACGCCTCACCGAACGGAACGGCCCCGGGGACGCTGCGGCCCGCACCCACCAGCAGCGCCGGCTGGCAGCGCTCGGCACGCCCACCGGCCCACCTCCCTCTGCACGGCGTCCCTGAGCCGCCGCGCGACAGCCCGACAGCCCCTAAGAAGTCGAGGATGCCGAGGTCGGGGATGCCGGGGAGACACCGCTCCCCGGCACGCCGGCGTCCGCCCCGTCCTCCACTCCCGTGCCCGGTCCGGCGTCGGCCACCCGCACGGTCTCCGTCGCCTTCGGCTTGGCCGACTGCGCGATGAAGGCGCCGGCCAGCACCACCACTCCACCGACGATCTGCGGCGCGGAGAGGTGTTCACCGAGCAGGACCCAGGCAAGGACCGTCGCGATCACCGCCTCCAGGCAGGCGACCACCCCGGCCACCTGCGGCGAGAGCCGGCGGATCGAGACCACTCCGGTGAGGTACGCGGCCACCGTCGCGATCAGCACGATCCAGGCGAGCAGCAGCACAGCGGGCACCCGGGTGCCGTTCATCTCCGCGCCGCCGCCGAGCACCGACCAGTCCATGCCCCAGGGCCGGGCGATCACGGTGAGGACGGCGGCGCCGGTCAGCAGGCCGTAAGCGATCACGCCGAGCGGGTCAACGGTGTCGTCGCCGTCGGTGCCGTGATCGGAGAGCACGAAGTAGCCGACCTGGCAGCAGGCGGCGCCGAGCGCGAGAGCGAGCCCGAGGGCATCGAAGCTCAGCCCGGACCAGACCTCCACGACACAGGCCAGTCCGCCGACCGCCAGCACCACGCCGACCGCGGCGGCACGGCTGACCGGCCGCTTCTGAACGAACCGGACCCAGCCCAGCACGAGGGCGGGCGCCAGATACTCGATGAGCAGCGCCACACCGACGGGGATACGGGAGAGCGCGGCGAAGTAACAGGCCTGTACCCCCGCGACGGCGAGCAGTCCGTAGCCCGCGAGCAGCGCGGGGCGGCGGCGCGGCAGGTCCCGGTGGCGCCAGGCGAGGGGCAGCATGACCAGCGCGGCGCCGGCGACCCGCAGCCAGGTGACGTGCAGCGGTTCGAGACCGGCGGATATCAGGGGCTTGGCGGCCACGCCCGAACCGCCGAAGGCGAGCGCGGACAGCAAGGCGATCCCGAGGCCGGCGCCCCGCCCCCGGGGTGATGCGCCACGGCCCGCCCCGAGATCGGGTAGTGACGACTGGGCCTCCCGGGACCCGGATATTCCCTGACCCGGACCGGTCGCTGGACCCGCCTGGTTCCCCGATGACGCGTGCATCGGGTCATCATGGCAGCCGCCGTCAGCAGTGACACCCCCGATGCCCCTGTCCCTTGCCCTGCCCTTCGCCCCTGCCCCTTTGTCCTGCCCTTCGCCCTGCCCGGGCGGTGCTCCCCGTCACTCGCAGCCGGCGCGCTCCCCGTCCAGACGGGCGGCGAGCCGGCCGGTGTCGACGGAGGCCCGGCGCAGCACTTCGACGGCCCGGGATTCGGGGTCGTCCACCAAAGCGGCGAGCAGGTCGAGGCAGCCTGCGCGGGTGTCGTAGCGGGCATGGGCGCGGTCCAGGGCGCCGTCCATGGCGGCGGCCGCGGCCGGCGACCAGCCGGGGACCCCGCCCTCGGCGACCATGGGCACCGCGCCGGAGTCCTCGATGGTCCCGTGCCATTGGAGTCCGTAGCCGATGCTGCGCTGGACGAGGTAGCCCAGCAGGCGGGCGACCTGCGGGGGGCCGTCGAAGGCGTCGCGTACGGCGGGGTCCGATTCCAGGAGGCCGTGCAGCAGATGCGCGGTGTCGACCTGCCGGTCCCCGTCGCGGGTGGCCCGCCTGCGGGCGGCGGATACGACGGTGGCGAGTTCGACGGTGAGCAGGCTGTCGAGCTCGTCCTGGGCGGGCCCGTCGCCACCACTGTACGCAGTACGGTTTTGCACAGCACCCACCCCACCAGCCCCTGAGCACCGGAACATCCCCGGCGGGAAGCATTTGTACATCCCACGATGGTTGGGCACGGCCGCACACGATCTCATCCTTACGGAGGAGATGCGGGGAAATCGTGGAGGCCGGACATGCGAGCCCGGGACGGCCGCTTGCACGTCGCGGCCGCCCCGGACAGGACTTCGCAGATTTCTGATGACCCATCAGCAAGAGCCGGTCATCTGTATTGAACCTTCACCCTCGTGCGGCTAGGTTCCGCGGCATCAGCCAGGGACCGTCACCGAAGGGGTGATCGCATGGCCGAAGTGACCGCGCAGGCCCGTATCGAAGCGCCGGCCGGGAAGGTCTGGGACCGGCTCACCGACTTCGACTCGTACGGGGAGTGGAACGCCACCCACACCGCCTTCCCCACAGGCGGGCCGGAATCGCTCGAGGTCGGCGCGGCCTACGAGGAGAACATGAAGCTGATGGGCTTCCCCGCCGAGGTCGTCTGGACCGTGCGGGAACTGGAGCCCGGCCGCCTCCTCGACATTCAGGGCAAGGGCCCGATGGGGGTCAGCCTGGGGATGCGCTACGAGCTCGTTCCGGACGGCGGGGCGACGGCCGTGCGGATCGACGGGGCGTTCACCGGCGCCGCGGTCTCGCTCATGGCCGGCAAACTCAAGGACTCGGCGGGCGCCGCACTGAACGAATCACTGCGCAGGCTCGCCGGCCTCGTCACCTGACCCTCCGGGAGCCGCCCGCACACTCCGGCCCCCGAAGGCTCCGACACCGCAGCAGCTTCCGCTGCCGCGACCTCCGCCCCGCGCTCGCTCAGTCCTCCTCGGCGAGGATCAGGTACAGCTCCTTGCGCGCCCTGTTGACCACCGCCATGGCCTTCTCCCGCTGGGCGGGACTGCCCGTGGCCCACACCTGACGGAATGCCTCGACCAGGCCGCTGCCGGCCTTGCGGATCTCGTTCATCGCCTCCCAGTCGACGCCGCGGCCGGCGTCCTCCCAGGGGGCGTCCGAGCCACTGTCGGCCTCGGTGCGCCCCGCGTCGGTCAGCGAGAACAGCTTCTTGCCGCCCTCGCTGGCGCTGGTGATCAGCCCCTCGTCCTCGAGGAGCTGCAGCGTCGGGTAGACCGAGCCGGGGCTGGGCTTCCACGCCCCGCCGCTGCGCTCGGCGATCTCCTGGATCATTTCGTAGCCGTGCATCGGGCGGTCCTTGAGCAGCGCCAGTATCGAGGCGCGCACATCGCCGCGCCGCGCCCGGCCGCGCGGTCCGCCGCGCCCCCGCCCGCCCATGGGCGGCCCGCCGAAGGGCGGGCCCCCGAACGGCGGGCCGAACGGGCCGAAGGGGGAACGCCTCCGCTCGCCGCCCGGGAAGTCGCCGCGGCCGCCGCGGCCGCCATGGTGGCCGGGACCGCAGCGCTCGTGTCCGTGTTCATGTCCGTGCTCGTATCCATGGGAACGCATGAGGGCGTCCTCCCATTCTGTCGTTGATCGGTCGCGATACCTCAACGATATATCGGGACTGTTCGTCGAAGCAAGGCCCCGAGTGGAGTTGGTGTGACCTGTGCGTCGCGCACCGGATCCACAGGTTCGAACTGCGTGTCCCCACTCGGCCCCGGTGAGCGGCACATGAGCCTGCCGTTGAGGGAAAAGGCCCGGTCCGTTCAGTTGGCGCAAGGACGGTCAGGGCTTCGCGGGCTGGTACCACTCGGCGACAGTGCGGGATCACGTGGGTGACGAGTCATGGCTGGGTCGGTTGTTGGCGTCCGGCCCGCGCGGCCCAGGCTTCGGCGAGCCGGCACGGTGTGCGGTGGACCCGGTCCGCGGCCGAACCCTCAGGGGGCGGCTGACGGAACCGAACCCGACCCCCGTGGGCCGCCCAACCGCCGGTCGAGCGCGGCACCGGCGTCCGGGCAGTTCCGGCGGACGGTGTCGAGGAAGGCGCCCAGCACCGGGGAGCGGTCCCGGTCGGCGAACGACAGGACCAGGTCGGGCAGCGCCGTGCGCGGAGTCACCTCGCAGAACCAGACGCCCGGGCGCGGGGTGGCCGAGATGCGGGAGGGCCCGAGACCCACGCCGACGCCGCAGGCGGCCAGGCCGATGATCGTGTGCACGTCCCTGGCAAAGGTCGCACCGTCCACCGCGTCGTCGCCCAGCAGGGTGCGCAGCCCGGCGGTGACCGCGGGCTCGTCCTCCCCGGCGGCCACGATCAGCGGCTGCCGCCGCACCTGGTCCACGCTCACCGACGCCTGACCTGCGTAGGGGTGCGTGCTGCTGACGACGGCGATCAGGTGGTCATGCCCGATCGGGACGGACACCAGGTGCTCGGCCCCGGTGCCTCGTGGCGGACCCAGGGTGACGGCCGCGTCCAGCTCTCCGGCGATGAGTGCGGTGGCGCTGCGGCTGGATGCCATCTCGTGCAACTCCAGCCGCACGTCGGGCCGTTCGCGGCCGAACCTGCCCAGGACGTCGGGCAACGGGTCGAGCAGCGCGGAGGCGATGAAACCCAGGCGCAGCCGCCCCGTCTCGCCGCGCGCCGCCCGGCCGGCGTCCACCGTGGCCGCCGTCATCTCCTCCAGTGCCCGCCGCGCCCGGGCGAGGAACGCCTCACCCGCGCCGGTCGGGAACACCCCTTGCCGCGTGCGGTCGAACAGCCGAGCCCCGATCTCGCGCTCCAGGTCGGCGATCTGTTTGGACAGCGGGGGCTGCGCGATGCCCAGCGCGCGGGCCGCCCGGCCGAAGTGCGCGTGCTCGGCGAGGGCGAGTGCGTACCGCAGATGCCGCGCCTCCATGGGCCTCCTTCATACATGGAAAGTATCGCCGCCCGGCGTGCCATATCTTCCGCTGGATGACGCAGCCGTCGCCGACTGGGATAGCAGCCATGACAACCTCCCCGAACACCGAGGTGAACGACACCGTCCTCGTCCTCGTCCACGGCGCCTGGCACGGCTCGTGGCAGTGGGCGGCGACGCAGCGCGCACTCGCCGGTCTCGGTGCCGCGAGCGTGGCCGTCGACCTGCCCGGGCACGGCTTCGACGCCCCCCTGCCCAGCGGGTACCTGCGGCCCGGTCAGCCCGATCTCCTGACCGAGAAGTCGCGGCTCGCCGACGTGACGATGGACGACTGCGCCGATGCCGTCCTGGACACGCTGCACCAGGTCCGCCACTACGGCCGCGTCGTGCTCGTCGCCCACAGCGCGGGCGGCGGCCCCGCGTCGCTGGCCGCGGAGCGCGCGCCCGAGCTGGTGGACCGCATCGTCTACGTCTCCGCGTACGTTCCCGCCGGCCGCCCCCGGTTCGTCGACTACCTCGCCGCCCCCGAGAACGCCACCGCACGGGGACAGAGCCTCCCCCTCGGTGATCCCGAGGCGCTGGGCGGCATCCGCATCAACCCGCTCTCGCCGGACCCCGCCTACGTCGAGGAGCTGCGGCAGACCCACTACCACGACACGCCCGCCGACTGCTTCGACCGCTGGCGCTCCGCGCTCAGCCCCGACCTGCCACTGGCCCTCGCGTCAACTCCGGTCACCCTGACCGGGGCACGGTGGGGCCGCATCAAACGCACCTTCCTGCGCTGCGCGGAGGACCGGGCACACAGGACCTGATGATCGCGGAGGCCGACCGGGCCATGCCGGGCGAGCCGTTCACCGTCCACACCCTGCCGGGCAGCCACAGCCCGTTCGCCGCCCGGCCGCGAGAACTCGCCGAGGCCCTGGTCCGGTGAACGGCACGCGGTTCCTGCTGCCGGTGGTGCCGAGTGCGACCTTCGTGCGGCTGCCGGCACAGGTCAACCTTGTGCCGACGGTGCGCCACGAGCAGCCACGACCGTCCCCGCCCTCTGTGGCCAATTCCCTCGGATTGGCCTTGGCCTGCGGCTTTGCGGCACCTCTACGCTCGCGGCCATGAGGATTCGTATCGTCGACGCCTTCAGTGCGCGTCCGTTCGCCGGAAACCCCGCGGGAGTCGTGCTCCTCGACGCCGCCGCATTCCCCGATACGGCCTGGCTGCAGCAGGTCGCCACCGAGGTCAACCTCTCCGAGACCGCCTTTGCGCACCCGCTGCCCGAGGGCGAGGACGCCGACTGGGCGCTGCGCTGGCTCACCCCGGCCGCCGAGGTGAACATGTGCGGGCACGCCACACTGGCCACCGCACATGTGCTGCACACCACCGGGACGGCCACCGGGACCGTCCGCTTCCGCACCCGGAGCGGGGTGCTGACCACGACGGCCGGCGCCGGCGGGGCGATCACCATGGACTTCCCTACCGCCCCGCTCACGCCCGTCGAGGTGCCGCCGCTCGTCGCGGACGCCCTGGGCGCCGAGATCCGCTCGGCGCACGACACCGGCCCGGATGTCGGGGATCTCCTGGTGGAGCTGGCCGACGAGAAGTCCGTACGGGCGCTCGCCCCGGATCTCAAGGCGCTGGCCGGACACGGCGGCCGCGGCGTGATCACCACGGCGCGCGCCGAAAACCCCGGCGGCGGCTATGACTTCGTCTCGCGCTGCTTCTTCCCCGGGGTGGGTATCGACGAGGACCCGGTAACGGGCAGCGCGCACACCGCGCTCGCCCCGTTCTGGTCGGCACGCCTGGGCCGTGACGCGCTCGTCGGCCTGCAGGGCGCCGCCCGCACCGGCTTCGTACGCACCGAGCTGCGCGGCGACCGTACGCTGCTGACCGGCTCGGCGGTCACGGTCATCGACGGCGAGCTGCTGGTCACCGGCTGAGCCGGACCGGGTAACAGCGGTCCCTGAGGACCGTCCCGTAGCCCCTGGCGGACGCAGGGATTACGGGTCAGTCCTCGGGTGCGCGCCCGGCGCCGGCGGTGACCCGCGCCTCGTCCGTCTCACGCCGTCGGCAGCCACCCCACATGCCCGGCGAGCACCGCATAGCCGACGAATGCCACGGTGTCGATCAGGGCATGGGCGGCGACCAGCGGCCCGACCCGCCCCCAGCGCCGGTAGAGCAGGACGAAGATCACGCCCATCACCATGTTGCCGACGAAGCCGCCGATGCCCTGGTAGAGGTGGTAGGAACCGCGCAGCAACGAACTGGCCAGGAGCGCCGCCAGCGGGGACCAGCCCAACTGCCCCAGTCTGCGCAGCAGATACCCGACGACAATGACCTCCTCCAGGACGGCGTTCTGCACCGCGGAGGCGATCAGCACCGGGATCTTCCACCACACCGCGGGCAGCGCCTCGGGGACCACCGTGAGATTGAATCCGGCCGCCCGCGCACCCAGATAGAGCAGCAGCCCGCTGCCACCGATGACGGCAGCCAGCCCGGCCCCGCGGCTCAGGTCGAAACCGGGCCGCCGCCGGTCGAAGCCGATCGCCCGCAGCCCCCCGGCCCGTTCACGCAGCAGAAAGTGTGCCACCAGCACCACGGGGACGAGGGCCGTCGCGATACCGAACAGCTGCCAGGCGAGATCCAGCCAAGGCCGCCCTGGCGCATGCGAGCCGTTGAGCGTCGCCGCCTGGTGCTTGAGGCCGCCGGGCTTGGTCAGCGATCCGATGAAGCTGATCAGCGCCGACACCGCGCTGGCGCCCAGCGAGAGGGCCAGGACGATCAGCGTCTCGCTGCGCAGGATGCTCCGGGACGGCTCCTCGGCCACGCCCGTTCCCGGCCCCGCACCGGTCCCTTTACCGGGAACGTCCGCATCAGCCACGGGACTTGTATCCGACTGCACGCTTCCTCCACTTCCGCATTACCGCCTCTTCGCCACCACCGCCCCGCTAGGGTCTCGGCAGCAGCTACGAAGATCGCGCGCGACAGGCCGGGGACGGGCGCCATCCACGTGGCGCGCTTCCCCTCTCCCCATCGAATCCCGATCGAGCTCCGAGAAGGAGAGGCGCTACCGCAATGGGACGACACAGCTTGCCCGACGGCTCCGCACCGGAGCGCACGGGGGCCCGCTCAGATGCACGCCGGCGCACCCTCGTCCTCTCCACCGGCCTGGTGCTGGCCGTCGTCGCGGGCTCGGTGGTGGCGCTGCGCAGCGGTCTGCTCCCGTTCGGGGACCCGTGCGACGGCCGGTCGGCGCGGCTCGACGTGGCCGCCTCGCCCGATATCGCCCCGGCGCTCGACGCGGTGGCCAAGACTGCCCGCGAGGACGCGACGCGCACCGACGGCAGATGTCTGGACGTCAGGATCACCGCGCGGGCTCCGGGCGACGTAGCCGACGCGTTCGGGCAGCGGCCGGTCAACCCTGAATTCCAGGTATGGATACCGGATTCGAGCCTGTGGGTGGACCGGGTCGACGCGGAGCGTGGCACTCCGCTGACCGCCGCGAGCACCATCGCCTCATCCCCGATCGCGCTGGGCGCCGTCCCCGGTGCCGCCGGCTCGCTGGGCTGGCCCGGGAAGACCTACACCTGGACGAAGCTGATCAGGGCCACGACCTCTGGCGACGCGCCACGCCTGGGCGTCGCCGACCCGGCGCGCAGCGCCACCGGGCTGCTCGCGCTGGACCGGATCGGCGCCGCCAACGCCAAGGACTCCCAGGACAGCGGCGAGGCCGGCACCCGCACCGCCGCGACGGCCAAGCTTCTCCACCAGCGGATCGCGGACGGCGACGGACAGGCCCTGGCCACCCTGCCGCGGGACGGCTCCGGTGCGGAGCAGGGCAATCCGCGCCGCAACCAGGCGCTGCTGCTGTCGGAACAGGCCGCGTATGCCCACAACGCCGCGGCGGGCGGCGGCCCCCGTCTGGACCTGTTCTATCCCCAGGACGGCACGGCCCGGCTCGACTACCCGTACACCTTGGTCGACGACGCGGAGATGAACCCCGAGCAGACCCGTGCCGCCAGCCGTTTCATGACGCTGCTGGGCGAGGCCGACGGACAGCGCACGCTGCGCCGGCACGGCTTCCGGGCCGGCAACGGCGAGGCGGATGCGAAGGTGGTCACCGCGGCCGGCGGGCGCGCCCCGCAGCCGTACTCCGCCGCCCCCGCCGATCCGCCGACCGTCAAGGAACTCCAGGCGGTGATGGGCAGGTGGACGGTCACCGTCCAGAACCTCCGCCTGACCACGGTCGTGGACGCCACGGCGTCGATGGGCGTCCCCGTCCCGGGCGGCGGCGGCCGGTCCCGGATGGATCTCGCCAAGCATTCCCTGCTCCAGGCGCTGGCCACCTTCACGCCCGAGGACGAGATCGGGCTGTGGGAGTTCGCCACCTTCCTGGACGGCGACAAGGACTATGCGGAGCTGTCCCCCACCGGCCGCCTCGGCGACCGGGACCCGTCCGGCGGCACCCACCGTGATGCCCTCACCGCCGCGTTCGGCTCGCTGGCCCCGGTGCCCCGTGCCGCCGGCGGCCTGTACGACACCACGCTCGCGGCGTACCGGGAAGCCTGCACCACGTACACGAGCGGCAAGCTCAACTCCCTGGTCATCGTCACCGACGGGGCCGACGACGCCGGCGGCATCGGCCTCGACACCCTGGTCGGCAAGGTCAAGGAGCTCTTCGACCCCAAGAGACCGGTGCCGGTGATCGCCCTCGCGATCGGCCCGGCGGCCGACACCGCGGCCCTGGACCGCATCGTGGCGCCGACCGGCGGATCGGCCCACCGGGTCGGCGACCCGTCGCAGATCCACCAGGTGCTTCTCAAGGCCCTGATGACAGCGGGCGGCAAGGGGCCGCGCTGAGCACCGCGCGCGAGGACCGGGCCCCGTCCCGCCGTACCCCCGGGTACGCTCCGCCGCCCCGCTACATTCCCTCGGTCGCCGCCTCCTGTGGCTCCCGTACGACGGGCCGCCGGCCGACCGGCCAGGCGACCGGCCAGGTGTGCACCGGCTCCCCGGTGTGCATCAGCTCGCTGTAGCGCCGGGTCATCGCGGCGAGCGCGGCCTCCCGGTCCAGGCCCTGCCGCCGGGCGTGCCGGCAGGCCGCGGCTTGCCAGGACGCGCCGTTGACCCGGCGCCGGCAGCGTTCCTCGATGATGCCGAGGTAGTGGTCACGGTCGGCCGGCTCCACTCCCCAGGCGTCCAGCCCGCGGGCCGCCAGGGGCAGCAGTTCCCGGCGCACCAGCCGTACGGCCGGGATGTCGGTGATCCCGCCGGCCCGTCCGGGGCGGGGCCAGTCAAGGGTGGCGTCGATCCCGTACCGGCAGGCGGCGTCGAAGTTGCGGGCCGCGGCGGCGAACGGGAGCCGCGACCAGAGGGGCCGCGGCTCCTCGGCCAGCGCCCGTACCAGCCCGTAGTAGAAGGCGGTGTTGGCGATGACGTCGGCGACGGTGGGTCCGGCCGGCAGCACCCGGTTCTCGACCCTCAGATGCGCAACCCCGTCGGCGACCGCGTAGACGGGGCGGTTCCAGCGGTAGATCGTGCCGTTGTGCAGGACCAGTTCGGCCAGGTCGGGGGCCCCGCCCTCGTCGAGGACCCGCAGCGGCTCCTGCGGTCCGCACATCGGCAGCAGCGGCTGGAAATAGCGCAGATTCTCCTCGAACAGGTCGTAGGCAGAGTCGATCCAGCGCTCGCCGAACCAGGTCCGGGGGCGTACCCCCTGGGTCTGCAGTTCGGGCGCCCGGGTATCGGTGGCCTGCTGGAAGACCGGCGGCCGGGATTCGCGCCACAGCTCACGGCCGAAGAGGAACGGTGAGTTGGCGCCGACGGCCACCTGCACGGCGGCGATGGCCTGTGCCGCGTTCCAGACGGCGGCGAAGCGGCCCGGTGTCACCTGGAGGTGCAGCTGGACCGAGGTACAGGCGGCCTCCGGCGCGATGGAGGGCGAGCGGGAGACCAGATGCTCGACGCCCCGGATGTCGAGGGCGAAGTCCTCGCCGCGGGCCGCCCGCATCTGGTCGTTGAGCAGGACATAGCGGTCATTCTCGGAGAGGCTGGCGGCCGTGAGGTCGGTGGCGTGCAGGGTGGGCAGGATGCCGATCATCACGATCCGGGCGGCGACCTCGCGGGCCTTCCTTTCGGCATAGGCGAGTCCCGTACGGAGTTCTTCGGCGAGCTGGTCCAGGACCCGGCCGCTCAATCGGTGCGGCAGGATGTTGACCTCTAGATTGCACTGGGCGAGTTCGGTCTGGAAATCACCGCTGGCGATGCGCTCAAGAACTTGAGAGTTCATCATCCGGGGCAGCCCGTCGGCGCCCGCCAGATTGAGTTCGATCTCCAGGCCCATGAGATTCTTGGGCCGGTCGAACCTCTCCTCCTCCAGGAGCCTCCGCAATCCCGCAAGGCACTCGTGGAGCTTTCTTCGATAACGCTCCCGGTCCGCCAGGTCGATCCCGTCCGCGGCGACCTTCTCCCCCATCGAAGGGTCCCTCCTCGAGTGAACGGCCCGTGATCACGGGCCGCTTGGGGCCTTCCCCGACTGCGGCGGGGCTCACGCTACGGTCGATGATGCCCCGGCAATCTGATCGATAACGCCGCGGCGGCACGCCGGTACCGATAGGCTCGAAGTGGACCGGCCTCCGGCACCTCCCTCAGGCATATCTCGGTGGCGATCGCCTTCCGCATTTCCGCCGCGAGAAATACCGACGAGATCCGGCCTACCGCGCCGCCGCAGGAATACGAGGCAGCCCCGTAAAAGCGAGGCACAAAGCGGAAGAAAGCGCCTCACACAAGGGTCTGGATTTCCCCTTGCCCGAAATCCACAAGGCCGGTAGTCGAAACACTTTCAGAACATACGTCGTATAAACTCCGCTTACGAGGCAGAGACTTGGCGCCCAGCGTCCCGGTGTTTCCACCGGCACGGGGGCACAGCGACTGACCTCGCCGGGCCGCAGCCCCGGCCGGCCACGCTCTGACCCCGCACGCAGACAGCGTCGTTTGCACCCTGCCAGGCTCCACCGTGTCTCCGAAGTGAGAGGCGACCCACCATGCCGCTGCACCTTCCCCCTGCCCCCACGCCTGCCCTGCGCTGCGTTCTCGCCGCCCTCGGCTCCCCCACCGCGGTCCGCGAGGCCCCGGTCTCCGCGCTGCGCGCCCATCAGGGTCCGCTCAGCCCCGACCACCCGCTGCCGGTCCACGTCTGGGAAGACGTCAGCCGGACGGGCGGTGTGCCGCGGACCCGCCTGGCCGGCTGGCGTTTCCTGGTCCGCGGCGGGGAGCGGGCCGTGGCGACCGCCGAAGCGGTGCTCACCGCGGACGGCTGGACCTTCGCACGGTTCTGCGGCGGCCCCTATCTCGCCGCGACCGAGCAGGCACTGTCGCAGGCCGAGTCGCTTGCCACCCCCTACCAGCCGCGACTGCTGTCCGTACCCGAGCTCTACATGCTCACCCTCTGGCTGCACCACGACCTCACCTCGGACGGCACCGAAGGACTTGCCGCGCCCGGCGACCTGCTGGTGCCGCTGGCGCCCGCCCCGCCGGGGATCGCCGCGCACCGTCCACAGCGCATCGCCGACCTGCTCCCCCGGCTCACCCTCCGCCTCACACCGGCCACCCCGCTCCTCGCCGAACCCGCCTGAACCCGCCCTCCGGCCCCGGTTCTCCCCGGTGGGCACCGGCGCCCGTCACCCGGCATGAGCATGCCCCGCGGCCCCTTCGGGCCACGGGGCGCTCTGTCGCGCTCACCCAGGCGGGCTAGTCCGCGGCTACCACTCCCAACCCGCTTGGGGAGGAGTGCAATTGGGAGCAACCGCCCGCACGGGTGACGCGTCCGTATCGAGTGAGTACCGCTGCTGCGAAATCCCTGCGGAATCCCCTCCGTGGGGCAACACTGGGACCGACCGATGGAAACGGGGGAGCGGCCATGCACAGCTCATCGAGCCGCACAACGACGTTCACCACACCGCAGCGAAAGACAACCTCCATGTGCCAGCACCAACCGCCATGCCCGTCAGCCGACTCCACCGACCGGGAGGCCGCACACCTTGTGGCGCACCACCCGGAGCAGGGCTGGAGCCTGCTCTGCAACGGCGTCCTGCTCTTCGAGGACACCGGTGAGCTGCTGCCGGACGGGCAGGTCATCGCCCCGCACCGCACTCGCGCCACCGCCGCCGCCTGACCCGCGAGCGGCACGCACCACAGGGCCCCCGGCAGATCTGCCGAGGGCCCTTGAATGTTGCGGTGCATCCGCCGCGGTGCATCCTCGCCCGGAGCAGTTGCCCTGACTCAGATGCCGTGACTCACTTGTCGTACGCGTCCAGCGGCGGGCAGGAGCAGACGAGGTTACGGTCGCCGAAGGCACCGTCGATGCGCCGCACCGGCGGCCAGTACTTCTCCGAGGCCTCGACACCGGCCGGGAAGACGGCCTCCTCGCGGGTGTACGGGTGCGACCACTCGCCACCGAGCGCGCCCGCGGTGTGCGGGGCGTTGCGCAGCGGGTTGTCGTCCTTGTCCCACTCCCCCGTGCCGACCTTCTCGATCTCCGCACGGATGGCGATCATCGCGTCGCAGAACCGGTCCAGCTCGCCGAGGTCCTCGCTCTCGGTCGGCTCGATCATCAGCGTGCCGGCCACCGGGAACGACATCGTCGGCGCGTGGAAGCCGTAGTCGATGAGCCGCTTGGCGACGTCGTCGATGCTCACGCCGGTCGCCTTGGTCAGCTGCCGCACATCGATGATGCACTCATGCGCGACCAGACCGCCGGGGCCGGTGTAGAGCACCGGGTAGTGCGGCTCCAGGCGCTTGGCGATGTAGTTGGCGCTCAGCACCGCGACCTGGGTGGCGCGCTTGAGGCCCTCGCCGCCCATCAGGCGGACGTACGCCCAGGAGATCGGCAGGATGCCGGCCGAGCCCCAGGGCGCCGCGGAGATCGGTCCCACGCCCGTCTCGGGGCCCGCGCCGGGCTGCAGCGGGTGGTTGGGCAGGTACGGCGCCAGGTGGGCGCGTACGCCGACCGGGCCGACGCCCGGGCCACCGCCGCCGTGCGGGATGCAGAACGTCTTGTGCAGGTTGAGGTGCGAGACATCGCCGCCGAACTTGCCGGGCTCGGCGAGGCCGACCAGCGCATTGAGGTTGGCGCCGTCGACGTAGACCTGGCCGCCGGCGTCGTGCACCGTCGCGCAGATCTGGGTGATGTGCTCCTCGAACACGCCGTGGGTGGAGGGGTAGGTGACCATCAGGACCGCGAGTTCGTCACGGTGCTTCTCGATCTTGGTGTGCAGATCGTCGGCGTCGACCTCGCCGTCCTCACCGGTCTTGACGACGACGACCTTCATCCCGGCCATCACCGCGCTGGCGGCATTGGTGCCGTGCGCGGAGGACGGGATCAGGCAGACCGTGCGCTGCTCGTCACCGTTGGCGCGGTGGTAGGCACGCACCGCCAGCAGGCCGGCCAGCTCGCCCTGCGATCCGGCGTTGGGCTGGATGGAGACCTTGTCATAGCCGGTGACGGTGGCCAGCCGTTCCTCCAGCTCCTGGATGAGCGTGAGATAGCCCTGGGCCTGGGCGGCCGGCGCGAAGGGGTGCAGCTGCCCGAAGGCGGGCCAGGTGACCGGCTCCATCTCGGTGGTCGCGTTCAGCTTCATGGTGCAGGAGCCGAGCGGGATCATGCCGCGGTCCAGTGCGTAGTCCTTGTCCGCGAGGGTGCGCAGGTAGCGCAGCATCGCGGTCTCGGAGCGGTACTGGTGGAAGACCGGGTGGGTGAGGTAGTCGTCGCTGCGCAGCAGGTCCTGCGGCAGCGTCTCGGCGGCGGCCGCGTCCAGCTGCTCGACGTCGCCGTGCACCCCGAAGGCGCCCCAGACGCCGGCCAGCTGCGCACGCCCGGTGGTCTCGTCGCACGCGATACCGACGAGGTCGGCGTCGACCTGCCGGAGGTTGACCCCGGCCTCGCGGGCGGCGGCGACGACCTCGGCCGCCCGGCCGGGCACCCGCGCGGTCAGCGTGTCGAAGTACGCGCCGTGCACGATTTCCACCCCGCCGGCCCGCAGGCCTTCGGCGAGGACCGCGGCGTAGCGGTGGGTGCGGCGGGCGATCGTCCGCAGCCCCTCGGGGCCGTGGTAGACGGCGTACATGCCGGCCATGACGGCGAGCAGCACCTGCGCGGTGCAGATGTTGCTGGTGGCCTTCTCGCGGCGGATGTGCTGCTCGCGGGTCTGCAGCGCAAGGCGGTAGGCCTTGTTGCCGTCGGCGTCGACGGAGACGCCCACCAGACGCCCGGGCAGGCTGCGGGCGAACTGGTCGCGGACGGCCATGAAGCCGGCGTGCGGCCCGCCGAAGCCCATCGGGACGCCGAAGCGCTGGGTGGTGCCGACGGCGATGTCCGCGCCGAGCTCGCCGGGCGAGGTCAGCAGCGTCAGGGCGAGCAGATCGGCGGCAACGGTGACGACCGCGCCCAGCTCGTGGGCCTGCTCGATCACGGCGCGCGGGTCACGGACCGCACCGGAGGCGCCGGGGTACTGCAGCAGCACGCCGAACACACCTCGCTCGGCGATCTCGGCCGGGATGCCGTCGGACAGGTCGGCGACCACGACCTCGACGCCGGTGGGCTCCGCACGGGTCTGGATCACGGCGATGGTCTGCGGCAGACAGTCGGCGTCGACCAGGAAGATGCCCTGCTTGACCTTGCCGACCCGGCGGGAGAGCGCCATCGCCTCGGCGGCCGCGGTGCCCTCGTCCAGCAGCGAGGAGCCGGAGGTGGGCAGACCGGTCAGCTCGGCGACCATCGTCTGGAAGTTCAGCAGCGCCTCGAGGCGCCCCTGCGAGATCTCCGGCTGGTAGGGGGTGTAGGCCGTGTACCAGGCCGGGTTCTCCATGACATTGCGCAGGATCACCGGCGGGGTGAACGTGCCGTAGTAGCCGAGTCCGATCATGGACGCCAGCACCTGGTTGCGGTCCGCGAGGCCGTGCAGCTCCTGCAGCACCTCGGCCTCGGTACGGGCCTGCGGCAGCCCGAGCGCCTCCGCGCTCTTGATCACATCGGGAACGGCGGTGTCGGTGAGCTCGTCCAGCGATCCGAACCCGATGTGCGCGAGCATCTTCGCCTGCGCCTCGTGGTCGGGACCGATGTGCCGCCGCTCGAAGGGGGTGCCGCGTTCCAGCTCGGTCAAGGAGATGCGATTGGTGGTCATCTGCGGGGGCCTCCTGGTCGTACGACCTACGAGGGGCACCACGGCACGGGTGCCCGGACGGCCTCCCCCTCTGTCATCTCAACCTGAGAGCTTCACCGGCCCGCGCGAGGCGGCCCGGCTTTCACCGTCGGTGAGGAGGGGTCCCGGAGCTGTGCCTTCCGCGGCCCGCCCTGCTTTCCAGAGTGACCTCGCCCACGCGGTACGTGTGCCTGAGAGATTCCGGGGAGGATTTGCTCCTTCGGCGCCCTCGCCGCGAACGACAAAGGACTCTCCCGCACGGGGTCAGCGGCCATTGGCCAGCCTACCAGCGCCGCACTCGAAGGATCCTTCGAGTGGCCAGGGCATGAAATGTGCCGTTTGGTTGTTGTCAGAGGGCAGTTGCGACCAATTGGAGGGACCGTGCAAACCGATATCGATCCCCGGAGCCTGATCGGCCGCAAAGCGTTCGACCGTAACGGCGCCAAAATAGGCACGATCGACGAGGTCTACCTCGACGACGCGACGGGGGAACCGGAGTGGGCGGCCGTGCGCACCGGACTCTTCAGCCGGGACGCGTTCGTCCCCCTCGAACCCAGCAAGATGGTCGGTGAGGGCCTGCACATTCCTTACGACCGCAAGCTGATCAAGGACGCGCCGGACTTCGGCGTCGGCCGCCATCTCTCCCCTGAGCAGGAACTTCAGCTCTATCACCACTACCGACTGGATATCTCCTCCCCGGCCTCCGACCCGGTGTCCTCGCCCGGCTCGGGTGACAAGGACTTCGGCAGGATCGCCGGCTCGGACGACTGACCGTCCGCCGGCCCCCCGCCCACCAGCGGCAGGGGCTCCCCCGGCCGCAGCGCCGGATCCTCGACAGCAAAGGTCCGCACCCTCCCCGGTGCGGACCATGGCGTTTCGAAGCGTACGGTCACCCTCCCCACCCCGCTCCCCTGCACCCAGCCCGCGCCGTACTCGTCGTGCACCACGTCCAGTCCGGGATGCCAGCGCCGCGGCCGGTCCTCCTCGGCCTCCCGCGCCGCGGCCGCGCCACCGGACAGCTCCGCCGCCGCCCGCGCGGCCTTCTCCGCCTCCGCCGCCTCCCGCTCCGTCGCCACCTGAGCGAACAGGTCTTCCTGTGTGAAGTCGGCCAGGCCGCTGACCCCCACGCCCAGCAGCCGCACCCCGCCGGTGGTGTCCACCATCTCCAGCAGCCGCACGGCGGCCTCCCGTATCACCGCGGGGTCGTCGGTGGGCCCACGCAGCGTCTCGGAGCGGGTCAGCGTCGAGAAGTCGTAGTTGCGCACCTTGACGACCACCGTCCGCCCGGAGCGCCCGGCGGCCCGCAGCCGCTCCACGCAGCGGTCCGCCAGCCGCAGTACCTCGCTCCGCACCCGCGCCCGGTCGGTCAGATCGACCTCGAAGGTGTCCTCGACCGAGATCGACTTCGCGTCCCGCTCGGCCACCACAGGACGGTCGTCCCGCCCCAGCGCCATCGCATACAGCCCGGCACCGTGCGCCTTGCCCAGCAGCCGCACCAGCTCGGCCTCGCCGGCCTCCGCGGTCTCCGCGACGGTGTGGATCCCGGCCCGGCGCAGCGTCTCGGCCGTCGCGGGCCCCACCCCGGGCAGCGTCCGCACCGTCATCGGGCCCAGCAGCTCCCGCTCGGTACCGGGCTCGATCACCACCAGACCGTTCGGCTTGGCCGCCTCGGACCCGATCTTCGCCAGCATCTTGGCGCCGGCCAGCCCCACCGAGCCGGTCAGACCCGTGGCGGAGCGGATCTCGCGGCGCAGCCGCTCCCCCACGGCCCGCGCGGCGGCCGTCCGGGGCGGCACCCCGCCCGCTTCCAGGTCGACGAAGGCCTCGTCCAGGCTCAGCGGCTCCACCAGCGGCGACAGCGCGTGCAGCAGCTCCATCACCGTGTCGCTCACCTGGCGGTACAGCGAGAAACGCGGGGTGAGATAAGCGGCGTTGGGGCACAGCCGCCGCGCCTGGGCCGTGGGCATCGCGGACCGGACCCCGAACACCCGGGCTTCGTACGACGCCGTGGAGACCACCCCGCGCACGCCGATCCCGCCGACCACCACGGGCTTGCCGCGAAGGCTCGGCTTCGCCGCCTGCTCGGCGGCCGCGAAGAACGCATCCATGTCGAGATGCAGGATCGTCGGTGCGGGTCTCACATCTCCGATGCTGCCCCATGCCACTGACAATCGGCCCGTGCCGGGCCGATGATGCCGCCGGGGACTCAGCCCGCCCGGTTGCGCCGCCGCGCCAGCTCGTCGTGCGGGTTCTTCCCGATCAGGGTCTCGCCGGTGTCCACCCGCTCCCCGTGGAGCTGTGACAGCACGCCCTCCACGTCCCGCCACACCACGCCCACGGCGATCCCGAAGACGCCCTGGCCGCCCTGGAGCAGGTCCACGACCTGGTCGGGCGAGGTGCACTCGTAGACCGTCGCGCCGTCGCTCATCAGCGTCATCCGCGTCAGATCCGCCAGCCCGCGCGCCCGCAGGTGCTGGACGGCGGTGCGGATGTTCTGCAGCGACACCCCGGTGTCCAGCAGCCGCTTGACGATCTTCAGGACCACGACGTCCCGGAAGCTGTAGAGCCGCTGCGTGCCGGAGCCGTACGCCGGCCGGATGCTCGGCTCCACCAGGCCCGTACGCGCCCAGTAGTCGAGCTGCCGATAGGTGATGCCCGCTGCCGCACAGGCGGTCGGGCCGCGATAGCCGATGTTCTGAGCCTCGCAGTCCCCCGACACCGCCGCGGCCGGTGCCGGGGCAGGGTTCGCTGTTGCGCCCGAGTGGAGCGGCAACGCCCCTTCCGCCGCCATACCGTCGCCGGTGATTGCCACGCCGCCCTCCGTCCTCCACGTCCCGGACGGGACCTGCCACATCGACGGTATGCAGTCACTCGGGGTGCGTCAACGATCGCCGCGCTCGCCACGCCGAGTGATAATCACCCTACGAGTGGTTTCTCGTGACCCCGCACGGGGAACAGCTAGAGGTTTGGCCGGAAACAGGCGGTTCGCCTGGCCGGTATTACTGGCTGTTGGTCCCGAAGTCCTCGGGCGAGATCTGGTCGAGGAACTCGCGGAACTTCTCCACCTCGTCCTCCTGCTCGTCCGGGATGGCGATGCCCGCGTCGTCCAGCACACCGTCGGTACCGAAGATCGGCGTTCCGGTGCGCAGAGCCAGCGCTATGGCGTCGGACGGACGCGCGCTGACCTCGACTCCGCTCGCGAAGACAAGTTCGGCATAGAAAACCCCCTCGCGCAGATCCGTGATGCGGACCTGCGTCAGCTCCTGGCCCACCGCTTCGAGCACATCCTTGAAAAGGTCATGCGTCAGCGGCCTGGCAGGGACCATGCCCTGCTGGGCAAAGGCGATGGCGGTGGCCTCCCCTGGCCCGATCCAAATGGGCAAGTATCGGTCGCCTCCCACCTCCCGCAGGAGCACGATCGGTTGGCTGGAAGGCATTTCCACCCGGACACCCACGACGTCGAGCTCGTTCACACAGCAACCCTAGGACGTGCCCGGCCGGTTTGGGTAGTCGGGCACTCGTTTGCTCACTACAGCCGGACCCGCAAAGCGCTCTGCACCAGTGCCGCGTGCAGCCGTACGGACAGCGTCGCCAGCTCTCTGGCGGTGGCTTCGGCATGGGCCCTGGTCTGCGGATTACGGTGCCGCCGAAGGGGTGCAACGACCTGCTCGACCAGGCCCGCCTCGCGCTCGGCGGCCGCCTTCACGGCACGCAGATGCCGCGGTTCCAGACCGAAACGGCCCAGGTCCGCAACGAGCTTGGCCACCGTGACGGCCTCGATGTCGTATCCGCCCTCCGCATGAGGGACGATGAGTCCGTAGGACTCCCAGTCGGCGAGGGCCGCCTCGTCCACCTCCGCGGCGGCCAGCAGTTCCGCCCGGCCGATGCGGGCAGCCGTGGGGCGCTCCTCACCCGGCTCGTGCACGCCTTCGACGAGATCGCGGGACGGCGTGGCGGGAGCGGGCAGCTGCACCCGCTCACCGCGCTCCAGGGCGTCCAGATGCTCCCGGATGACCTTCAGCGGCAGATAGTGGTCCCGCTGCATCCGCAGGACGGCGGCCAGCCGCTCGACGTCCGCCGCCGTGAATTTGCGGTATCCGGAAGGCGTGCGCTTCGGCTCGACCAGCCCCTCGGCCTCCAGGAAGCGGATCTTGGAGATGGTGACCTCGGGAAACTCCTCGCGCAGCAGGGTGAGCACCGTGCCGATGCTCACCGGCTTACCGTCCGAGGAGGCGGCGCCGGCAAAGCCGGCACCGCCTTTCGGTGTATCGCGCATATGCCTTCCCCGGCCGGTCAGATACCGGCGCCTCGCTGGCTGGCGTAGAAGACCAGGCGGAACTTGCCGATCTGGACCTCATCGCCGTTGGCAAGGGTGACGGAGTCGATCCGCTCGCGGTTGACGTAGGTGCCGTTCAGGCTGCCGACGTCGGCGACCGTGAAGAGCCCGTCCGGACCCCGGCGGAATTCCACGTGACGGCGCGAGACCGTCACATCGTCGAGGAAGATGTCGCCCTGCGGATGCCGGCCCGCCGTCGTCAGCTCACTGTCCAGAAGGAAGCGGCTGCCCGAATTCGGACCGCGGCGGACGACCAGCAGCGCCGACCCCAACGGAAGGGCGTCGACAGCCGCCTGGGCCTCGGGAGACAGCGACGGCGACAGGTTCTGGCCCGTCGTCTCCGAGTCGTAGGCCTCCAGCCCCGAAATGGAGATCGTCGAGGTCGTCTCGGACGCCCGCTCGGGCTGTGCGCCCGGACGCAGCGGCGCACCACAGTTGGAGCAGAACCGGCTCGCCTCGGGATTCCGGTTCCCACACCTCGTACAAACCGGCAAGGACGACCCTCCACCCGTGGGTGCGGCTGATGATTCCTGGGAACCTATGCGGCCGGCACCGGAGGGGTCAACAGAACCCGCGCCGTACCCCCCGGACGGACCGCTGACCTCGTCACGGAAGAGCGGACGGTCCTCCGCCGCTCCGCTCTCGTCGGACCGGCCCGACGCACGGTGCCGCGCGGAGCCGCTGCCGCCATCCTGGCGCGCGCTCTTGCCGAACAGCTTTCCAAACAACTTCACGGGCGATTCCCCTTGAACGACATAGACCCGCCCGTGGGGCAGGACGAACCCTCGATGCACACACCGGCCGATCCGGACATCCTGTGAACGTCCGTGGCCTTCAGACAGTTTCCACCACACACCACACGCACGGTGCGTCGACCCCCCGCTACCTCATGCCCTCGCCGGGCACTCGACATACGTGTACGCCTCACTGCGATGACGACCGAGCGTAGTCAGGCCGCTTCGCCTCTCGCAAGGCGTCCACAATGATCTTCTCCTCACGGGTCACAGACACCTTGGCCTGCTCCTTTTCCAGCGTCTGGACCACTCCGCCGGGGATGTTCAGCGCCGGTTCCAGATCCTGCGGCTTGCCGATGACCTTGAAGCGGTACGGCTGCACCACACGCTTGCCGTCGATCCCCACGCCACCCCGGAGATCCGAGAGAGAAGTGTTGGCGACGACCCGGACATCATTGACCTGGATGGCCTCGGCGCCGGCCGCCCGCAGCTCCTGGATGGTGTCCAGCAGCTTGTCCGCCTCGACGGAGTGCGTCGGGTCGTCGATGGTCAGGTTGATGCCGGGCCCTTGCGCCGCGACGGTCCCGGCCAGCACGCCCAGCTGCTGTTCCTTCTCCACGGTCTGCTTACGGGCCTCCTCGGCCTGGTCCGAGCTGTTCGCCAGCTCGGTCTTCTGCCCTTCCAGGCGCCGCTGTTCGTCGGTCAACCGCTGGGAGCGATTGTCCAGCTCATCCAGAATGCGCACCAAGTCCTCCTGACGCGCACCCCGCAGCGCACTGCTGTCACTTGTGGAACGTACCTGAATCGCCAGGCCGAGGCCGAGAATGAACAGGAGCAACGCAACGATCAGTTGAGCCCGGGTCACCCGCGGCGGCCACAGACTCGCCACCAGCCGCTCCCGACCGCCCTTCGGGCGCTCCGCACTCCCGTTATCGGCAACCGCCTCCGGAGTCGAGGAGTCTGCCCCTTTGTCGGCCTTCTGTCCAGCACTGTCCGGTTCCGGAGCTTCGGTATCTTCCTCGGCCTCCGCCCACTCCGGAGTGCTCCGGCTCTCGGGCGGCATCGGCCGCCGGCCGGACGGGCCGCTGCCCTGGTCCCGCTCCGGCGCTTCCTCCGGCTCGGTCTTCTTCTCGGGCTCCGGCGTCTTTTCGGGCTCCGGCTGCTTTCCGGGCTCCGGCTTCTTCTCAGGCTGCGGCTGATCCGGCTGGTCCGCCTGATCCGCCCGCGCCGGCTGCTCCGCCTGCTCAGAGCACTCCGGCTTCTTCTCCGGCTCCGGGATCTCGTCCGTCGACATCCGCCTCACGCCCGGAAGACGTGCCGGCGAATCGCGGCGGCGTTGGAGAAGATCCGGATACCCAGCACCACGACGACGCCGGTGGAGAGTTGGGCACCGACGCCCAACTTGTCGCCGAGGAAGACGATCAGCGCGGCGACGACGACGTTCGACAGGAAGGAGACCACGAAGACCTTGTCGTCGAAGATGCCGTCCAGCATCGCGCGCAGACCGCCGAACACGGCATCCAGCGCCGCGACGACAGCGATCGGCAAGTAGGGCTCGACCACCGTCGGCACCACGGGTCGGACGACAAGCCCGACCACGACTCCCACGATGAGGCCCAATACGGCGATCACGATGTGCCCTTCCCTGTGTCGGTGCCGTCCGCCTTGGCGGCACCGGCCTGCGGCTTTGCGGTACGTACGATCAAACTGGGCGCGGGCGTCAGCCTGACCTCGTTCTCCACGGAAATCCTGGTGCGGACGCCATAGTTCTCCTGCAGCACATGGAGGTACTGACCGTCGGCGCTGTCCTGGAAAGCGGTGCTCAGCCGTTGCCCGTCCCCCACCGCCAGCACCGTATAAGGCGGCACCAGTGGCTTGTTGTCGACCAGTATGGCGTCTCCTGCGGCTCTGATCGCCGAGAGTGACGTAAGCCGCTGTCCATTGACGGAGATGGCCTCCGCACCGGACGCCCACAGGCCGTTGACCACGCGCTGCATGTCCCTGTCGCGTACCCGCCCGGTGTCCGAGAAACCACTGCTCTCACGCGGTCCGCCGCCGCTGGACTGCGCGTCCTTGGCATCGTCCACGACCAGTTTCACGCCAGGTCCGGAGACCTGGGTCGAACCGGAGAGCAGGGCCAGCAGTTCGGCCTTGTCGCCGCCGTGCTGCTTCAGCGCCTGGCGCTGCATCTTGCTGACGTCGTCCCGGAGGGCATCGACCCGCTGCTGCTGCCGGTCCGCCTCGCCGGTGCCCTTCTGGATGCGGTTGATCAGCTCTTCGCGCTCCTTGGCGAGCGTCGGTGCCGATATCCGCGCCTGCGCCGCACCCACCGTCACCACCAGCGCGGCGAGCACCAGACCGGCCGCGAGGCCCAACTTCGCCCGCAGGGTACGCGGCAGACCGCGCACCCCGGCCTCGGACTTCCGAGCGGCCGCCTCGGCATATCCGTCGTCGAGACTGTGATCCATCACATTGGTCAGCAGCGACATGGACGCATCGGGGCGCGCGGCCGAGGTGTTCGTGTTGCTCCGATCGGGGCGCTGCTGCGACATGCCGCACATCGTCGCACGTCGGCCGCACGGTCTCCCAATGGCCCCACCGGCGTGCCGGGGCACGGGCCGCCGGTGGGGTCCGGGTCAGCGTCCTGCGCTGTCCACCACTGCGGCCCACTCATCCAGCAGCTGCTGGGCCGAGGCGTCGTCCGGCCCTTCCGCCCACAGGTGGGTGACCGCCTCAGCGGGGTCGGGCAGCACCAGGACCCAGCGCCCGTCGGGCTCCACGACCCGTACGCCGTCGGTGGTGTCCACGTCCCGGTCTCCGGCCGCCTCGACGACATGCCGCATGACGAGCCCCTTGACCGCCCAGGGGGTGGCCAGGTCACGGCGCTGGACGTGCGCCCGCGGGATCCGTGCGTCGATCTGGCTCAGCGTGAGCTGGGTACGGGCCACCAGACCGATCAGCCGGACGAAGGCGGCAGCACCGTCGAAGACGCTGCTGAACTCGGGGATGATGAATCCGCCCCTGCCGTCCCCGCCGAAGACCGTGCCGTCTTCGCGCCCCACCCGGGTCAGATCGTCGGGCGAGGTCGTCGTCCACTCCACCTGCGTCCCGTGGTAGGCCGCCACCTGCTCCGCGATCCGGGTCGTGGTCACCGGTAGCGCCACCCGCCCGGCGCGTCGCTCCGCCGCCACCAGATCCAGCATGACCAGGAGCGCGCGGTCGTCCTCGATGATCCGGCCGCGCTCGTCCACGAGGGAGAGCCGTTCGCCCACGGGGTCGAAGCGCACGCCGAAGGCGGCCCGGGCCGATGCCACGATCTCGCCGAGCCGGACGAGCCCCGAGCGCCGCGCGTCGGGCGTCTCGGTCGGCCGGGACTCGTCGAGCCCGGGATTGATCGTCAGGGCGTCCACGCCAAGCCGTCCCAGCAGGCTGGGAAGGACCAGGCCCGCGCTGCCGTTCGAGGCGTCCACCACGACCTTCAGCCCGGACTCGCTGATGCCCGTGATGTCCACGGCCCGCAGCAGGGAACCGGTGTAGGAGTCGAAGACGCTGGCCGGGAAGATCAGATCGCCGATCTCCCCGGGGAAGGCGCGACGGTACTCCTGGCGGGCGAAGACCCGGTCGAGCTTGCGCTGTCCGGCCTGCGAGAGATCGGCACCCCGCTCGTCGAAGAACATGATGTCGACGGAGTCCGGCACGCCGGGCGTCGTCCGGACCATGATGCCGCCGGCGCTGCCGCGGGCGGTCTGCTGGCGGGCGACGGGCAGCGGGACGTTCTCCAGATCGCGTACGTCGATGGCGCTGGCCTGCAGCGCGGAGATCACCGCGCGCTTGAGCGCCCGGGCGCCACGGGAGTGGTCGCGCGCGGTGGTGACCGTGGAGCCCTTCTTGAGCGTGGTGGCATAGGCGCCCGCGAGCCGCACGGCGAGTTCCGGCGTGATCTCGACATTGAGGATCCCGGACACACCGCGGGCGCCGAACAGATGCGCCTGGCCACGGGACTCCCAGATCACCGACGTATTGACGAAGGCGCCGGCCTCGATGGTCTTGAACGGGTAGACCCGTACATTGCCCTGCACGATCGATTCTTCACCGATAAGGCATTCATCGCCGATGACGGCGCCGTCCTCGATACGGGCGGCTCGCATGATGTCGGTGTTCTTGCCGATCACACAGCCGCGCAGATTGCTCTGCTGGCCGATGTAGACGTTGTCGTGCACCACGGCACGGTGCAGGAAGGCACCGCTCTTGACGACGACATTGGAGCCGACGACGGTGTGCTCCCGAAGTTCGGCATCCGCTTCGACCTTGGCGTAGTCGCCGATGTACAACGGCCCGCGGAGCACCGCGTCGGGGTGGACGTCGGCACCCTCGGCGACCCAGACGCCCGGCGAGATCTCGAAGCCGTCGATCTCGACATCGACCTTGCCTTCGAGCACATCGGCCTGTGCCTTCACATAGCTTTCGTGTGTGCCGACGTCCTCCCAATAGCCCTCGGCGATATAGCCGTAGATCGGCTTGCCTTCCTTCATGAGCTGCGGGAAGACATCGCCCGACCAGTCGACGGACACATCGGGCTCGAAGTAGTCGAAGACCTCCGGCTCCATGACGTAGATACCGGTGTTGACGGTGTCCGAGAAGACCTGGCCCCAGGTGGGCTTTTCCAGGAAACGTTCGACCTTGCCGGCCTCGTCCACGATGGTGATGCCGAATTCGAGCGGGTTGGGAACCCGTGTGAGACAGACGGTGACGAGGGCGCCCTTTTCCTTGTGGAACCTGATCAGGTCGGTGAGATCGAAATCAGTGAGGGCATCACCGGAGATGACGAGGAAGGCGTCGTCCTTGAGGGCTTCCTCGGCGTTCTTCACGCTGCCTGCGGTACCGAGTGGCTTTTCCTCATTGGCGTAGGTGAGCTCCATCCCGAGCTCTTCGCCGTCACCGAAATAGTTCTTGACCAGCGAGGCAAGGAATTGCACGGTTACGACGGTCTCATGGAGACCATGCCGTTTCAGCAGCCTGAGTACATGCTCCATGATCGGCCGGTTGGCGACCGGAAGCAGGGGCTTGGGCATGCTGGACGTCATGGGGCGAAGGCGTGTTCCTTCGCCGCCGGCCATCACAACGGCCTTCATGTCGGAAGCGTCCTCCTCTAAGAGACGACGGTCTTGCCGACTTCACCTGTCCAAATCGCCCGCTGAACCTGTTTTACGTACGGGCGCCGGGCCCTGGCACAACCTGCCGGTTCGGAGAGCTCAGTCGGCCGTGGCGGCGTCCGCCCTGATGATTCGACGGACCTGGACCACGTAGAGGATCCCTGCCCACCAGTAGAGCGCCGTACCCCATCCTGCGAACGCCCATCCGAAAACTGTGGCGAGTTCGTGAAGCCAGCCCCTCCGGTCGCTCAGGAGGAGCAACGGGAAGGCATACATCAAGTTGAACGTAGCCGCTTTGCCCAGGAAGTTCACCTGGGGAGGCCCGTAACGGTGGCGTCCGAGGAATCCGACCGCGATGAGCAGCATCAGCTCCCGTGCCAGCAGGGCCGCGGTCAGCCAGAGCGGCAGGATCTCGCGCCACGTCAGACCGACGAGGGTCGACAGGATGTAGAGGCGGTCGGCAGCCGGGTCGAGGATGCGCCCGAGACTGCTGATCTGGTTCCAGCGCCGGGCGAGTTTGCCGTCCAGGTAGTCGCTGACGCCGCTCAGGGCGAGGATCAGGAGCGCCCAGAGATCAGCGTTCGGGCCACCGAATTCCGGCCACAGGATCAGCCACAGGAACACCGGCACGCCGACGAGGCGCGCCATGCTCAGGATATTCGGGATGGTGAGGACGCGATCCGTCTGGACCCGCGTCTCCTGGACCTCCACGCGGGGGCCTCCTGTGGGGGAAATGTGCCAACGATGCCCCCTGACCTTACCTGCCCCGCCGGCCGGGCCGTGCTCCGGGTCCCAAGATCACGAAAACGCAGAAAAGCCCCGCGGGAACGTTGGTTCCCGCGGGGCTTTTCTCAAAATTTGTTCGGCGGCGTCCTACTCTCCCACAGGGTCCCCCCTGCAGTACCATCGGCGCTGAAAGGCTTAGCTTCCGGGTTCGGAATGTAACCGGGCGTTTCCCTAACGCAATGACCACCGAAACACTATGAAATTAACCAACCCGGCAAAAACACAGGTCGTTACTTCAGAACCTACACAGTGGACGCGAGCAACTGAGGACAAGCCCTCGGCCTATTAGTACCAGTCAACTCCACCCGTTACCAGGCTTCCATATCTGGCCTATCAACCCAGTCGTCTACTGGGAGCCTTAACCCCTCAAAGGGGGTGGGAGTACTCATCTCGAAGCAGGCTTCCCGCTTAGATGCTTTCAGCGGTTATCCTTTCCGAACGTAGCCAACCAGCCATGCCCTTGGCAGGACAACTGGCACACCAGAGGTTCGTCCGTCCCGGTCCTCTCGTACTAGGGACAGCCCTTCTCAATACTCCTACGCGCACAGCGGATAGGGACCGAACTGTCTCACGACGTTCTAAACCCAGCTCGCGTACCGCTTTAATGGGCGAACAGCCCAACCCTTGGGACCGACTCCAGCCCCAGGATGCGACGAGCCGACATCGAGGTGCCAAACCATCCCGTCGATATGGACTCTTGGGGAAGATCAGCCTGTTATCCCCGGGGTACCTTTTATCCGTTGAGCGACGGCGCTTCCACAAGCCACCGCCGGATCACTAGTCCCTACTTTCGTACCTGCTCGACCCGTCAGTCTCACAGTCAAGCTCCCTTGTGCACTTACACTCAACACCTGATTGCCAACCAGGCTGAGGGAACCTTTGGGCGCCTCCGTTACTCTTTAGGAGGCAACCGCCCCAGTTAAACTACCCACCAGACACTGTCCCTGATCCGGATCACGGACCCAGGTTAGACATCCAGCACGACCAGAGTGGTATTTCAACAATGACTCCACAACCACTGGCGTGGCTGCTTCAAAGTCTCCCACCTATCCTACACAAGCCGAACCGAACACCAATATCAAGCTATAGTAAAGGTCCCGGGGTCTTTCCGTCCTGCTGCGCGAAACGAGCATCTTTACTCGTAATGCAATTTCACCGGGCCTATGGTTGAGACAGTCGAGAAGTCGTTACGCCATTCGTGCAGGTCGGAACTTACCCGACAAGGAATTTCGCTACCTTAGGATGGTTATAGTTACCACCGCCGTTTACTGGCGCTTAAGTTCTCAGCTTCGCCACACCGAAATGTGACTAACCGGTCCCCTTAACGTTCCAGCACCGGGCAGGCGTCAGTCCGTATACATCGCCTTACGGCTTCGCACGGACCTGTGTTTTTAGTAAACAGTCGCTTCTCGCTGGTCTCTGCGGCCACCACCAGCTCACCGAGTAAATCGGATCACCAGCAATGGCCCCCCTTCTCCCGAAGTTACGGGGGCATTTTGCCGAGTTCCTTAACCATAGTTCACCCGAACGCCTCGGTATTCTCTACCTGACCACCTGAGTCGGTTTAGGGTACGGGCCGCCATGAAACTCGCTAGAGGCTTTTCTCGACAGCATAGGATCATCCACTTCACCACAATCGGCTCGGCATCAGGTCTCAGCCTTAACGTGTGACGGATTTACCTACCACACGGCCTACACCCTTACCCCGGGACAACCACCGCCCGGGCTGGACTACCTTCCTGCGTCACCCCATCGCTTACCTACTACCACCTTGGATCGGCGGCTCCACCACGTCCCTTTGTCCGAAGACTCCAGGCCGGCTTCACGGCCTTAGCATTAATGGATTCGATACTGGGCGTTTCAAAGCGGGTACCGGAATATCAACCGGTTGTCCATCGACTACGCCTGTCGGCCTCGCCTTAGGTCCCGACTTACCCTGGGCAGATCAGCTTGACCCAGGAACCCTTAGTCAATCGGCGCACACGTTTCCCACGTGTGTATCGCTACTCATGCCTGCATTCTCACTCGTGAACCGTCCACAACTCGTTTCCACGGCTGCTTCACCCGGCACACGACGCTCCCCTACCCATCACAACGGACGTTGGTCCTCATGCTGCAATGACACGACTTCGGCGGTGTGCTTGAGCCCCGCTACATTGTCGGCGCGGAATCACTTGACCAGTGAGCTATTACGCACTCTTTCAAGGGTGGCTGCTTCTAAGCCAACCTCCTGGTTGTCTCTGCGACTCCACATCCTTTCCCACTTAGCACACGCTTAGGGGCCTTAGTCGATGCTCTGGGCTGTTTCCCTCTCGACCATGGAGCTTATCCCCCACAGTCTCACTGCCGCGCTCTCACTTACCGGCATTCGGAGTTTGGCTAAGGTCAGTAACCCGGTAGGGCCCATCGCCTATCCAGTGCTCTACCTCCGGCAAGAAACACACGACGCTGCACCTAAATGCATTTCGGGGAGAACCAGCTATCACGGAGTTTGATTGGCCTTTCACCCCTAACCACAGGTCATCCCCCAGGTTTTCAACCCTGGTGGGTTCGGTCCTCCACGAAGTCTTACCTCCGCTTCAACCTGCCCATGGCTAGATCACTCCGCTTCGGGTCTTGGGCACGCTACTCAACGCCCTATTCGGACTCGCTTTCGCTACGGCTTCCCCACACGGGTTAACCTCGCAACATACCGCAAACTCGCAGGCTCATTCTTCAAAAGGCACGCAGTCACGACTGCATGTGCAAGCACATACAGCGACGCTCCCACGGCTTGTAGGCACACGGTTTCAGGTACTATTTCACTCCGCTCCCGCGGTACTTTTCACCATTCCCTCACGGTACTATCCGCTATCGGTCACCAGGGAATATTTAGGCTTAACGGGTGGTCCCGCCAGATTCACACGGGATTTCTCGGGCCCCGTGCTACTTGGGTGGTTCTCAAACGAGCCGTTAATGTTTCAGCTACGGGGGTCTTACCCTCTACGCCGGACCTTTCGCATGTCCTTCGCCTACATCAACGGTTTCTGACTCGTCTCACAGCCGGCAGACTGTGAAAGAGAACTCCCACAACCCCAACCACGCAACCCCTGCCGGGTATCACACGTGACTGGTTTGGCCTCATCCGGTTTCGCTCGCCACTACTCCCGGAATCACGGTTGTTTTCTCTTCCTGCGGGTACTGAGATGTTTCACTTCCCCGCGTTCCCTCCACACTGCCTATGTGTTCAGCAGCGGGTGACAGCCCATGACGACTGCCGGGTTTCCCCATTCGGACACCCCCGGATCAAAGCTTGGTTGACAGCTCCCCGGGGCCTATCGTGGCCTCCCACGTCCTTCATCGGTTCCTGGTGCCAAGGCATCCACCGTGCGCCCTTAAAAACTTGGCCACAGATGCTCGCGTCCACTGTGCAGTTCTCAAGCAACGACCAGCCACCCACCACCCCAACCCGAAGGCTGAGTTCACTGGGGCCGGCATCGCGAAGGTCCAGACTCAACGGTCCGTACCCTCAGATACCCAACAACGTGCCCGGCCCACTCCATCAATCCCCACGTTCCACGCCGAAGCAGTACTAGTGACAACCAACCGAGTGTGCCGAATAGTCAACGTTCCACCCATGAGCTAACCACCGTCGGACGTTTGCCGACGTAGTGGCTCTGGACAACCTTGCGGCTGCCTAGATGCTCCTTAGAAAGGAGGTGATCCAGCCGCACCTTCCGGTACGGCTACCTTGTTACGACTTCGTCCCAATCGCCAGTCCCACCTTCGACGATTCCCTCCCACAAGGGGTTGGGCCACCGGCTTCGGGTGTTACCGACTTTCGTGACGTGACGGGCGGTGTGTACAAGGCCCGGGAACGTATTCACCGCAGCAATGCTGATCTGCGATTACTAGCAACTCCGACTTCATGGGGTCGAGTTGCAGACCCCAATCCGAACTGAGACCGGCTTTTTGAGATTCGCTCCACCTCGCGGTATCGCAGCTCATTGTACCGGCCATTGTAGCACGTGTGCAGCCCAAGACATAAGGGGCATGATGACTTGACGTCGTCCCCACCTTCCTCCGAGTTGACCCCGGCAGTCTCCTGTGAGTCCCCATCACCCCGAAGGGCATGCTGGTAACACAGAACAAGGGTTGCGCTCGTTGCGGGACTTAACCCAACATCTCACGACACGAGCTGACGACAGCCATGCACCACCTGTACACCGACCACAAGGGGGCGCCTGTCTCCAGACGTTTCCGGTGTATGTCAAGCCTTGGTAAGGTTCTTCGCGTTGCGTCGAATTAAGCCACATGCTCCGCTGCTTGTGCGGGCCCCCGTCAATTCCTTTGAGTTTTAGCCTTGCGGCCGTACTCCCCAGGCGGGGAACTTAATGCGTTAGCTGCGGCACGGACGACGTGGAATGTCGCCCACACCTAGTTCCCAACGTTTACGGCGTGGACTACCAGGGTATCTAATCCTGTTCGCTCCCCACGCTTTCGCTCCTCAGCGTCAGTATCGGCCCAGAGATCCGCCTTCGCCACCGGTGTTCCTCCTGATATCTGCGCATTTCACCGCTACACCAGGAATTCCGATCTCCCCTACCGAACTCTAGCCTGCCCGTATCGAATGCAGACCCGGGGTTAAGCCCCGGGCTTTCACATCCGACGTGACAAGCCGCCTACGAGCTCTTTACGCCCAATAATTCCGGACAACGCTTGCGCCCTACGTATTACCGCGGCTGCTGGCACGTAGTTAGCCGGCGCTTCTTCTGCAGGTACCGTCACTCTCGCTTCTTCCCTGCTGAAAGAGGTTTACAACCCGAAGGCCGTCATCCCTCACGCGGCGTCGCTGCATCAGGCTTTCGCCCATTGTGCAATATTCCCCACTGCTGCCTCCCGTAGGAGTCTGGGCCGTGTCTCAGTCCCAGTGTGGCCGGTCGCCCTCTCAGGCCGGCTACCCGTCGTCGCCTTGGTAGGCCATCACCCCACCAACAAGCTGATAGGCCGCGGGCTCATCCTTCACCGCCGGAGCTTTCCACCACCAGACCATGCGGTCGGTAGTCGTATCCGGTATTAGACCCCGTTTCCAGGGCTTGTCCCAGAGTGAAGGGCAGATTGCCCACGTGTTACTCACCCGTTCGCCACTAATCCCCTCCCGAAGGAGGTTCATCGTTCGACTTGCATGTGTTAAGCACGCCGCCAGCGTTCGTCCTGAGCCAGGATCAAACTCTCCGTGAATGTTTACCGGTAATCCGGTGAACACACACGAGAGCGGAACAACCAGACGGAATAAGTCCGGTCGTTCACAGCGTCCTCGCTGTGTGTGCCACCCCGACCGCATGGGCCGTGGTGGACTTTCAAAGGAACCTCATCTCCCGGAAGTTTCCGGTCGACGGGGTATCAACATATCTGGCGTTGACTTTTGGCACGCTGTTGAGTTCTCAAGGAACGGACGCTTCCTTGGGATTCCCTCTCGGGTTTCCGCCGGGCGCTTCCCTTCGGTGTTTCACACTCTATCAGGCCTTTTCCGGCTTTCGAACCGCTGCTTTTCTGCAGGAATGCAGAAGCGCGCAATTCTTGAGTCGTGATCAAGACGCTGGGAGTGCCGCCCACCTCAACCGGACGCAGTTGATTGCGTCCTGGCTGTCCGGGGCAGGTCTCAGACAGTACAGCTCTGCTGTGGGCGAGGCAAATCGATTCGGCGTGACGTGCGGTGGGCAACCGGCGTCTCTCATGCGGAACCGTCAGTTCTTATGACTTACGCTTCTGAACGGTGCGCCGTCCAGGACAGGTAGTGACGGCGGCCTGATGAATCTCCACCCCTGGGAGGCTTCCCATGACCACCGTGACGTCCCCTCTTGCCGGACGCGCCATCGGACTCGCGGCTGTGCCCGATCCGGTGTTCTCCGGAGCGATGGTGGGTCCCGGTACCGCCATCGATCCGGTGCGTGAGCCGTCTGCTGCGGTTTCGCCCGTGGACGGCGTTCTCGTATCGCTGCACCCGCACGCGTTCGTCGTCGTCGACTCCGAGGGGCACGGTGTGCTCACCCACCTCGGTATCGACACCGTTCAGCTCAATGGCGAGGGCTTCGAGCTGCTCGTGAACAAGGGTGACAGCGTCGCTCGTGGGCAGGAGATCGTGCGCTGGAACCCGGCCGCGGTCGAGGAGGCCGGTAAGTCGCCGGTGTGCCCGGTCGTTGCGCTGGAGGCCACCGCCGATTCGCTCGGTGAGGTCAGCGAGGCCGGCGATATCAAGGCGGGCGACCAGCTCTTCTCCTGGCAGTAGCCGGGCGCCGTCCCGGACGGCAGGTACGACATCCATCGCGGCGGCCCGGACCGCCGCATCAACCGGAGACGGGTGCAATGGAGACAACGCTGCGAGGCGTCGGCGTCAGCCACGGGGTGGCGATCGGCGAGGTGCGGCACATGGGCACGGCGGTCCTGGAGCCGCCGGCCAAGCAGATTCCGGCGGACGAGGCGGAGCGCGAACAGGGGCGTGCCCGCCAGGCCGTGGAGGCTGTCGCCGCTGACCTGATAGCGCGGGGGAACCTGGCGGGCGGCGAGGCGCAGGCCGTGCTGGAGGCCCAGGCCCTGATGGCTCAGGACCCGGAGCTGATCGCAGATGTCGAGCGGCGGATCGCCGTCGGCTCCACCGCCGAGCGCGGGGTGTACGACGCGTTCGCCGCCTACCGGGCGCTGCTTGCGGGTGCCGGTGAGTACCTCGCGGGCCGGGTGGCCGACCTCGATGATGTGCGCAACCGGATCGTCGCCCGGCTGCTGGGTGTGCCGATGCCGGGTGTGCCGGACAGCGACGAGCCGTATGTGCTGATCGCGCGGGACCTGGCGCCGGCCGACACCGCGCTGCTGGACCCGACGCTGGTGCTCGGGTTCGTGACCGAGGAGGGCGGGCCGACCAGCCACAGCGCGATTCTTGCGCGGGCGCTGGGGGTGCCGGCCATCGTCGCGCTCCCGGGCGCGGGCGAACTCGTCGAGGGCACCGTCATCGCCGTCGACGGCAGCACCGGTGAGGTCTTTGTCGAGCCGGGTGCCGAGAAGCGGGCGGCGCTGGAGCAGGCCGCTGCGGAGCGGCGGGCGGCGCTGGCGTCGTCGTCCGGTCCGGGTGCCACGTCCGACGGGCACAAGGTGCCGCTGCTGGCGAATGTCGGTGGTCCCGGTGATGTGCCCGCGGCGGTCGAGGCCGGGGCGGAAGGCGTCGGGCTCTTCCGTACGGAGTTCCTGTTCCTGGACGACAGCAAGAAGGCTCCGTCCGAGGAGAAGCAGGTCGAGGCGTACCGGACGGTGCTGGAGGCGTTTCCTGAGGGACGCGTGGTCGTGCGCGTTCTCGACGCCGGGGCCGATAAGCCGCTGGAGTTCCTGACGCCGGGCGATGAGCCGAACCCCGCGCTGGGTGTGCGGGGACTGCGGACCCTGCTCGACCATCCGGATGTGCTGCGTACGCAGCTCACGGCGCTGGCCAGGGCGGCCGAGGGGCTGCCGGTCTACCTCGAGGTCATGGCGCCGATGGTGGCGGACCGGATCGACGCCAAGGCGTTCGCGGATGCCTGCCGGGAGGCCGGGCTGCGGGCGAAGTTCGGGGCGATGGTGGAGATTCCGTCCGCGGCGCTCCGGGCACGGTCGATTCTTCAGGAGGTGGAGTTCCTTTCGCTGGGGACCAACGACCTGGCGCAGTACACCTTCGCCGCCGACCGTCAGGTGGGTGCCGTCTCGCGTCTGCAGGACCCCTGGCAGCCGGCGCTGCTGGACCTGGTGGCGGCTTCGGCCGAGGCGGCGAAGGCCGAGGGCAAGAGCTGTGGTGTGTGTGGTGAGGCGGCCTCCGATCCGCTGTTGGCGTGTGTGCTGACGGGGCTCGGTGTCACCAGCCTTTCGATGGGGGCGGCGTCGATTCCGTACGTACGGGCGACGTTGTCCAAGCACACGCTGGCGCAGTGCGAGCGGGCGGCGGCCGCGGCGCGTGCCGCGGACACCGCCGACGATGCGCGGGCTGCCGCGCAGGCGGTGCTCTCCGGGGAGTGATCCCGCGCGGCGCGGTGCGTCGCAGGAGTCAGGAGTGTTGATGGCCGTCCCGCCCTTGTGGCGGGGCGGCCATGGTGTTGTGTGCGCCTTTGTGCGGAGCGGGTGGTGGCGCGCTCAGTGTTCGTGCGGGTCGGGTGGGGGTGTGAGGGGGAGTCCGGGGGCGTAGTCGACGCCGTGCTCGGGTGGGATCGGTTCGCCGGTGTCGGCGTCGGTGCAGTAGGCGGTGAAGACTTCGGCGGCGCCGAGGGGGCGGGGCCAGGAGTCGCCGAGGGTCCAGCCGCGGACCGTTTCGCGGGTGCGGTAGCCGGTGGTGTCGGGGGCGGCGGGAGCCGTGGTGCGGGAGACGAGGCCGCCGGGGCTGCGCAGGGCGAAGCCGGCGGCGAGGACCGTGCAGAAGACGAGGGTCGGGGATTCGGCGAGCTGGGGGCGGGCGCCGTCGTGGCTGGTGGCGTGCAGGACGGCCAGGAGGGAGGGCTCGCCGGCCGCAACGGAGCAGACGAGGTGGTGGGTGCCGTCGCCGAGGGCGGCCAGGAGTTCCTGGAGGGCCTGGGTGGCGCGGGCGAAGGCGGCGTGGGCGAGGTCTTCGCCGCACGCCTCGCAGCTGCCGGCGCGGGCCAGGACGCCCGAGGCGTGGTCCCAGGTCGCCTGGAGGTCGGCTTCTTCGACGAGTAGCGGCAGCAGCTCGGCCAGCGGTTCGCCCTGGTAGGTGAGTGTGGCGCCGGTGCGGGCGACTTCGGCGGTGTAGCGGCTGCGGCTGTCGGGGCGGTCCGGGTCCAGGGCGAGGTCCGCGCAGTATTTCTCGTAGGCGGCCGGGTCGAAGAGGCTGAGGGTCGTGAGCACGCCCTGGGCGGCGAGGCTGCGCAGCAGGGTCTCCACCTGCTGGAGGTAGCTGCGGTGGTCGTCGAACGGGAAGGTGGGGTAGCGGCGCATGGCCGTGAAGTCCTGTTCGTCGGCCAGGACGGCGGCGCTGCTGGGGATTTCGCGGCGTAGTGCGCGGCGGGCGGTGGACGGGTCGGTGGGCCGGGATGTGGATGTCATGACTCCCCCTGAGTGAGATGCGCCGGCTCGGTGTGAGCGTGGCAGCCGAACATCACTTGTCACTGAGAGTAATCGGGGGGTCTGACAATGCGGCCGGGCGCCGGACCGGAGGGCGTGGGTGGCCTGCTGGTCCGGCGCGGCGGGGGCCGGGGCGTCTCTCCCCGATCAGACCGCGCGAGCCCGGTCTGATCGGGGAGGCAACGCCTACAGCGCGCTGTCGGCGGTGCGGTCGCGGGCCACCTGCTCGTAGAACCGGAGCAGTTCGAGGTTGTCGACGGAGCCGGGGTTGACGGCCTTGTCGAGCGGGGTGCCCTGGAGGAGGCGCTTGACGGGGACCTCGATGCGCTTGCCGGTGAGGGTGTGCGGGACGCCGGGGGCTTCGATGATGTCGTCGGGGACATGGCGGGGCGAGAGCTGTTCGCGGATGGTCCGTTTGATGCGGTCGCGCAGGGCGTCGTCGAGGGTGGCGCCGGGGGCGAGGTGGACGAAGAGTGGCATCCAGTAGCCGCCGTCGGGCAGTTCCAGGCCGATGACCAGGGATTCGCGGATCTCCGGGAGCCGTTCGACGGCTTCGTAGATGTCGGCGGAGCCCATCCGGACGCCCTGGCGGTTGAGGGTGGAGTCGGAGCGGCCGTGGATGACGACGCTGCCGCGGGAGGTGATGGTGATCCAGTCGCCGTGCCGCCAGACGCCGGGGTACATGTCGAAGTAGCTGTCGTGGTAGCGGGTGCCGTCGGGGTCGTTCCAGAAGCGGGTGGGCATGGAGGGCATGGGGTTGGTGACGACGAGTTCGCCGACCTCGTCGATGACCGGTTTGCCCTGGGGGTCCCAGGCCTGCAGGTCGGTGCCCAGACAGGCGGCCTGGAGTTCGCCGATGTGCACGGGGAGGGTGGGGACGGCGCCGGCGAAGCAGCTGCAGACGTCGGTGCCGCCGCTGACGGAGGCGGTCCACAGGTCGGCGCCGCTCTCCGCGAAGGAGTCGTGCAGCCAGCGGAAGCCGTCCGGCGGGAGCGGGGAGCCGGTGGTGGCGACGCAGGTGACGGCGGAGAGGTCGAGGTCGCGGGCCGGGTGGATGCCGGCCTTGCGGCAGGCCATGACGTAGGCGGCGGAGGTGCCGAAGACGGTGGCGCGGGTGGTTTCGGCGACCCGCCACTGGGCGGAGATGTCGGGGTGGCCCGGGCTGCCGTCGTAGAGCACGATCGTGGAGCCCACCAGGAGGCCGGCGACGAGGAAGTTCCACATCATCCAGCCGGTGGAGGTGTACCAGAAGAACCGGTCGTCGGGGCCGAGGTCGCAGTGCAGGCCGGTCTGCTTGAGGTGTTCGAGCAGGATGCCGCCCTGGGACTGGACGATGGCCTTGGGCAGGCCGGTGGTGCCGGAGGAATACAGGACCCACAGCGGGTGGCCGAAGGGGACCTGTTCGAAGACCGGTTCGGTGTCCTTAGAGGTCAGGTCCGACCAGTTCAGGGCGCCTTCGGGGGCGGGGGTGCCGAGCAGCGGGATGTGGACGACGGCGCGCAGGGTGGGCAGTTCGGCGCGGAGTTCGGCGACGGTGTCGCGGCGGTCGTGCTCCTTGCCGCCGTAGCGGTAGCCGTCGACGGTGAACAGGACGACGGGTTCGATCTGCTGGAAGCGGTCCAGCACGCTGCGGGCGCCGAAGTCGGGGGCGCAGGAGGTCCACACGGCGCCGACCGCGGCGGAGGCGAGGAGCGCGACGACGGCCTGCGGGATGTTGGGGACATAGGCGCTGACCCGGTCGCCGGGACGGACACCGAGGCGGCGGAGTTCGGCGGCCAGCGAGCCGACCTGGGCGCGCAGTTCCGTCCAGCTGACCGGGGTGGGCTCCTGGGTCTCGTCGACGTACAGCAGCGCGGGGTCGCCGGCGCGGGCCGGGTCCTCGGCGGCGCGCAGGGCGTGCTCGGCGTAGTTGAGGGTGGCGCCGGGGAACCAGCGGGCGCCGGGCATCGCGCGGTCGGCGAGGACGGTTTCGTACGGGGTGGCGAAGCGGACGTCGAACCACTCGGCGGTGGCCTGCCAGAAGGCGGGGAGGTCGCCGACGGACCAGCGGTGCAGGGCGGCGTAGCTCGTGGCGGGGTCGCCGGGGGTGGGTGCGGGCGCGCCGTGGTGTGCGGCGGCCCAGGTGTGGAAGCGGGTGACCTGTGCGCCGGCGATCCGGTCCGGGCCTGGTTGCCAGAGGGGTTCCGGCTGCGGGGCGGACTGCGGTGCGGTGGTCATGATGCGGCTCCCGGGCGGTTACGCGTCGGGCGCGCACGACGGTGAGGTTCCCCCGGCCCAGTGGGTGGGCGTGTGCGCGTGACACGGCTTGCCTGGACGATGCCATGTGATCGACTTGTGCACCAGGGTGGGCTGCCCACATTCGGGGGTGGCGGGTGTGGTGCCGGCACGTGCCACCGGCCGGTTTGGGGAGTCGTGGTGGGACATCCGGGAGTCGCGGCGGGACATACGGGAGTCGCGGCGGGACATACGGGAGTCGTGGCGGGACATACGGCGGGATTCGGCCATCGGGTGACGATCCGCGGGCCCGAGGGTGGCCGAGCGTGACCCTGCGCAGGTGAACGGCAGTTGAACGGTGCCCGCGCACCCGGCCGTCAATGGCAGGCTGACCGGCATGGACGGGCGGGATCTGCTGGGGCGGTCGGTACGGATGATCAAGGCGGTCGGGCCGGCGCAGGGGCTGCGGTCCGTGCGTACGGCGTGGCGGGCGCGGCGGGCGGATGCGCTGGCGCTGCCGCGGCACAGCGCCGAGCGGGCGCGGGTGCCGGGGGCGGCGCGCGGTGCGGAGCCCCAGCCGGGCGGCGGGCTGATCCACTTCGAGCGGTCGTCGCTGCGGGTGCGGGTGGCCTCGGGCGGTGCGGTGTTCTGCGGCTGGGAGGGTGCCGGGCCGGAGCCGTCGTACGCGCTGGCCGGGGCGTGCCCGGAGGTGGACGCGCGGGCGGTGCTGGAGCCCGATACCGAGGGCGGCTGGCGGGTGGTCTCCGAGCGGGTGCTGGTGGTGGTGTCCCGGCACGGTGCGGTGGAGGTGCGGACGCCCGGCGGGGCGGTGCTGCGGCGGGAGTTGCCGCCGCGCTGGTGGGACCGCACAGCCGTGGAAGGGGCGGACGGGCGGCCCGACGGCGGCGCCTCCCGCTGGGTGCAGCGGGCGCAGGTCGCCGCCGATGCCCGGTTCTTCGGGCTCGGCGGCCGGGCGCACGGGCCGCGGCTGCGGGACGGTGCGTACCGGCTGTGGAACACGGATCCGGGCGGCGCCTTCGCACCGGGGGACGATCCGCTGTCGCTGACGATGCCGGTGCAGCTGGTGGTGGCGGATGCCGGTACGCATCTGGTCTTCCACGACAACTCCTGGGACGGCCGGGTGACGCTGCGCGAGGGCGCGGAGGGTGCGGGCTCGGGGCATGACCGGCCGGGCACCTGTGAAGTGCGGATGGACGGCGGACCGCTGCGGTACTGGGTGCTGGCGGGTACCCCGGCCCGGGTGCTGCAGGGCTGGACGGCGCTGACCGGGGCGCCCGCGCTGCCGCCGCAGTGGGCGCTCGGATACCAGCACGCCCGCTGGGGCTTCGGCGGCCAGGCCGAGGTGCGCCGGGTGGTGGCGGGTTACCAGGAGCGCGGGCTTCCGCTGTCGGCCGTCCATTTGGACATCGACCACTACGACCGGCACCGGGTCTTCACCGTCGACCGGCAGCGCTATCCGGATCTGCCCGGTCTGGCGCGGGAGTTGCGGGCCGACGGGGTGCGGCTGGTGTCGATCGTGGATCCGGCGGTGAAGGCGGAGCCGGGGGACACGGTGTACGAGGGCGGAGCGGCGGCGGATGCCTTCGTACGGGACGCGCGCGGGCGGGAGGTCCGCGGGGAGGCATGGCCGGGCGAGTCGGTGTACCCGGATTTCACCGATGCGCGGGCGCGCAAGTGGTGGGGGGCGCTGTACGCGGAACGGCTGGCGCAGGGCTTCGCGGGTGTGTGGCACGACATGAACGAGCCGGTCTCCTTTGCCGCGTTCGGGGAGCGGACGCTGCCGCGCTCGGCACGGCACGCTCTGGAGGGCCGGGGCGGCGATCACCGGGAGGCGCACAACATCTACGGCCTGGCCATGGCGCAGGCCGGCTTCGAGGGGCTGTGCGAACTGCGGCCTGCCGAGCGGCCGTTCCTCTTCTCCCGCTCGGGGTGGGCGGGACTGCAGCGCTACGGCGGGAGCTGGTCGGGCGATGTGGCGACGGGCTGGGCGGGGCTGCGGGCTTCGCTGTCGCTGGTGCTGGGGCTGGGGCTGTGCGGGGTCCCGTACAGCGGTCCCGATATCGGCGGGTTCTCCGGGGTGCCTTCCCCCGAGCTGTATCTGCGGTGGTTCCAGCTGGGGGCGTTCCTGCCGCTGTTCCGTACCCATTCGGCGCTCGGGGCGGGGCGGCGGGAGCCGTGGGAGTACGGGGACGAGGTGCTGGAGCACGCCCGTACGGCACTGGGCGAACGGCAGCGGCTGCTGCCGTACTTCGGGACGCTGGGCCAGTTGGCGCGGCTGACCGGTGCGCCGTACGTCCGGCCGGTGTGGTGGAGCGCGCCGCGGGACCGGGCGCTGCGGGACTGCGAGGACGCGTTTCTGCTGGGGGATGCGCTGCTGGTGGCGCCGGCACTGGCGGCGGGGGTGACCCGGCGTCCGGTGCGGCTGCCGCGTGGGCGGTGGTACGACACCGCGACCGGGCGGGCGTATGACGGTCCGCGTCAGGTGTGGGTGGAGGCGCCGCTGTCGCGGATTCCGGTGCTGGCGCGGGCCGGTGCGGTGTTGCCGGTGACCGGGGCGGACGGCGGGACGGAGCTGGAGGTGTGGGCGCCGGTGGCCGGGCGCGGGGGCAGCGGGCTGGTGGTGCCGGACGCCGGGGACGGCTGGCAGCGGCCGACGGCGGAGCGGTTCACCTCGCGGCGGGAGGGCGACCGGGTGATCGTGGAGCGGCGGGACGGAGGCGCGGTGGGGTATCCGGTGCGGGTGCGGGGGTTGGCGGGTGGGGTGGGGGCGTAGCGGGGCGGGGAAAGCGGAACGGGGGCGTGGTGGTGGGAGAGGAGGGGCGGGGCGGCCGTGGTGCGCGGCTGGTGGATTACGGGGCGGGGCGGTGGTGCGGGCGACTGGTGGTGGGACCGGTTGTGCGGCGGATGGGCAGTGGTTGTGCGGCGGGGCTTCCCTCCCTCCTGCCGCGCCTGGTAGACGGGGGCCATGCCGAGACTTGCTGCCGCGCTGCGCGGCCTTGCTGCCGCTGCCGCCGCGCTGATCACCGTGGCCGCTGCCCCTTCGGGTGCGGCGGCGGACACCGTCCCGCACCGCCCGGCGCCGTCGTCGCGGCCGGCCAACGGCCCCAAGGCGCCCGAGGAGTTCGTCGCGCTGCGGGACATTGACCCCACCGTCATCCAGGAGATGCGCTACTTCACCCCGCACGACTTCATGGGAGTGCCGGTGACCGGCTACCGGGCGCCGATGTGCCTGCTGACCCGGGACGCGGCACGGGCGTTGCACCGGGCGCAGCGCTCGTTCCTGCGCCGCGGATACTCCCTCAAGGTCTATGACTGCTACCGGCCGCAGCGCGCGGTGGACCACTTCGTGTCCTGGGCCAAGGACCTCGGCGACCAGCGGATGAAGGCCGAGTTCTATCCGCGGGTCGACAAGTCGACGCTGTTCCGGGACGGCTATATCGCGGAGAAGTCCGGGCACAGCAGGGGCAGCACCCTCGACCTCACGCTGGTGCGGCTGCCGGCCCTGCCCACCCGGCCGTATGTCCCCGGGGAGCCGCTGTCCTCGTGCTACGGCCCGAAGGCGGCCCGCTTCCCGGACAATTCGCTGGACATGGGCACCGGCTTCGACTGCTTCGACACGCTGGCGCACACCCTCGACCCACGGATCAAGGGCGAACAGCGGGCGAACCGGCTGCTGTTGAAGGACGGCCTGGAGCGCGCCGGCTTCGTCAACTACGACAAGGAGTGGTGGCACTACACCTTCACACCGGAGACGTTTCCGGACACCTACTTCGACTTCCCGGTCGCGCGGGGGTCGCTGGTGCGGCACTGAGCGGCCGGGCAGGCCGGTGACGGCTTGGTGGTTTGTGGCTGACGGCCTCGTGGCTGATGGCTCGGGCTCTTGGCTGATAGCTCGTGGCTGATGGCTCGTGGCCGAAAGCGAGCAGGAGGAGGGCTCGTGGGTCGAGCCCTCCTCCACCGTCGCGTCGCTGACGGGCCGGGGCACCGAATCACCCCCGTCGATCCCGTGCCCCGGACCCTGCTGTGAGGGACGCGGCCGGACCGCGTCCGGTTCGGCGAAGGTCTGCGGAGTCACCCTTTCGGGGATCCCGCGCCTCCGTACGGCCGCCGACGGGGAGCCGGCCGCCGGCTGCCGAGCACCGGCCGTGCGCTCAAAGCCGGCCGCCGGCGGTGTCCGAGGAGAGTCGCTGAGCGGCGTACACCGGGATGACCGACAGGGCGATCAGCAGCGCGGCGAGCACATCGACGACCGGTGCCTGGTGGGGGCGGGCCAGGTTCTCGTAGATCCAGACCGGCAGCGTCTTGGTGCCCGCGCCCGCCGTGAAGGTGGTCACCACGACCTCGTCGAAGGAGAGCGCGAAAGCCAGCAGCGCGCCGGCGAACAGCGCCGGGCGCAGCGCCGGGAAGGTGACGTACCGCAGGGTCTGCCAGGGGCGGGCGCCCAGGTCGGCGGAGGCCTCGGCCAGGGACGGGGCGATCCGGCGGAGCCGGGCGGCGACGTTGTTGAAGACGATGACGACGCAGAAGGTGGCATGGCCGACAACGACCGTGAAGAGGCCGAAGCCGATGCCCAGCGGCGCAAGGACGGTGCGGAAGGCGGCGTTGAGGGCGATGCCCGTGACGATGCCGGGCAGCGCGATCGGCAGCACGATCAGGAACGAGACGGTCTGCCGTCCGAAGAAGCGGTGGCGGTGCACGGCGAAGGCCGCGAGCGAGCCGAGGGCGAGGGCGACGGCGGTGGCGCCGAGGCCCGCCCGCAGCGAGGTCCACAGGGCGTCGCGGGCACCCGCGCTGTGCAGGGCGCGGCTCCACCATTCGCCGGTCAGCGCGCGGGGCGGCCAGGCGAACGAGGGGTCGGCGTTGACGGAGTTGAGCAGGACCAGGAGCAGGGGGAGGTAGATCAGGGCGAGACCGGCGGCCGTGAGGCAGCCGAGGACGATCCGGGCGGTGCGGGTGAGGTGCATCCGGCTGCCTCCTTCGGTTCCGGTCAGAGCGAGTCGAGCGCGCCGGCCCGGCGGACGGCGGCGAGGTAGCAGACGACGAGGGCGACCGGGACCGCGGAGAGCGCCGCCGCGAGCGGCAGATCGAGGGTGACCTGGGAGGCGATGACATTGCCCAGGAGCTGGGTGCGGCCGCCGACGATCTGCACGGTGAGGTAGTCGCCGAGGGAGAGCGAGAAGGTGAAGACGGAACCCGCCAGGAGCGCGGGACGGACGGCGGGCGCCACGACGGAGCGCAGGGTCCGTACGGTGCCCGCACCGAGGTCGGCGGAAGCCTCCAGCTGGTGGGCGGGCAGCCGTTCCAGGGCGGTGTGGACCGGCAGGATCATGTACGGCAGCCAGAGGTAGGCGAGCACGAGCACGACGGCGGCCGTGCCGTATCCGGGGCCGTGCAGCCCCAGCGGGGCGAGTGCGGCGTTGACGATGCCGTGCTCGCCGAGCATCACCCGCCAGGCGTACGCCTTGACCAGATAGCCGGCCCACAGCGGGGTCAGCACGGCCACCAGCAGGGCGCGGCGCAGCCGGCCGGCCGCCACCCGCGCCATGAAGAAGGCCATCGGCAGCGCGAGCAGGGCGTCGAGGAGCGTGACGGCGACGGCGATCCCGACGGTGCGCAGGGCGACGGTGCGGTAGACGGGAGTGGTGAGGATGTCGCGGAAGTTGTCGGTGGTCCAGGTGTGGACGACATCCGAGGTGAAGGGGTCGGTGGTCCAGAAGGCGGAGAGCAGGAGGACGGCGAGGGAGCCGAGGTAGGCGAGGACCAGCCACAGCAGGGGCGGGGCGAGGAGCGCGGCGAGCCGGCCGCGGGCGCGGGGCTCATGGCTCGTGGCGGACACCCGGGCGTCCCCACTCAGCCCTTGATCTCCGTCCAGGCGCGGGTCCACTCCGCGTAGTCGGTGCACTTGACGTTCTTGCGGCCGTCGAGGCACTGCGGGACGGGGGTGGTCCAGAAGTGGACGCGGCGGTAGTAGGCCTCGTCATCGGCGTGGTAGACGGCGCAGTGACGGGGGTCGGCGGTTTCCTTGCAGGCCTTGGCGTTGGCGGGCGCCTCGCCGAAGTACTCGGCGACCTGGGCGTTCACCTTCGGGGAGACGATCCAGTTGAGCCACTTGTAGGCGCAGTTGGGGTGGGCGGCCTTGGCGGAGACCATCCAGGTGTCGGACCAGCCGGTGGCCCCCTCCTTGGGGAGGACGGCCTTGACGGGGGCCTTTTCCGCGGCGGCGGTGTTGGCGATGACCTGCCAGGTGGTACCGAGGACGCTGTCGCCGCCCTTGAAGGCGGTGACTTCCTTCTGGTAGTCGCTCCAGTATTCGCCGATCTGCTGCCGTTGCTTCTTCAACAGGGCGACCGCGGCGTCGAGTTGGGTGCGGTCCAGGGCGTACGGATCCTTGATGCCGAGTGCAGGACGGGCCTTCATCAGGTAGAGGGCGGCGTCGGCGATGTAGATGGGCGAGTCGTAGGCGGTGACCTTGCCCGCGTACTTCGCCGCGCCGTCGAAGACGGCCTTCCAGGAGTCGGGGGCCGGGGAGACCTTGTCGGTGCGGTACATCAGCAGATTGGCGCCGCGGCCGTGCGGGATGCCGTACATCTTCCCGCCCTTGGAGTTGAACGGGCGCATCTTCAGACCGCTGAAGATGTCGCGGTAGTTCGGCACCAGACGGGTGTTGACGGGCGCCACGTCCCCGGCGGCGATCAGCCGCAGGGTGGCGTCACCAGAGGCGGAGACGGTGTCGTACTGGCCGGTCTTCATCAGCGAGACCATCTCGTCCGAGGTCCCGGCGGTCTTGGTGTTGACCTTGCAGCCGGTCTGCTTCTCGAAGGGGTGCACCCAGTCGGCCTTGGGGTCGTTGGAGCCGTCCTCGGCGTATCCGGCCCAGGCGATGATGTCGACCCGGCCCTCGCCCTTGCCGACGCTCTTCTGTTCGGCGGCTCCCCCGCCGTCCGTTCCACCGCTGCCGGAGCCGCAGGCGACGGCCAGCAGCAGGACCCCGGCCGCCACTGCGGCCTTCCACGGATTCGCGTTGCGCATGGTGTACTCCCGCTGTCGCACACGGCTGTCGAGCCCCGCCAGTATCCGGAAGCTGGCCGTCTGCCACCAGAGCGCGTCGGGAATCGGGATGCGCTCCGGCGCGTAGCATGACGATCCCTCAGGCGGGCACCGGACAGGCGTCGGCGGCGTTCCACAGCAGCTGGACGGCGGCGCCAGGACGGGCGGCGTCCGGCAGATCCGTGGAGTTCAGCCGCACTGCGGTGAGCTGGTCACCTCCGGCGTCGAGGCGGACCACCACGCGCGTGTGGGCACCGACGTGCGCGATCTCGGTGATCCTGCCGGGCACACACCGCTCCCCCGGCCCGGGGGCACCGTCCGGACCGCCGTTCGGGCCGCCGTTCGGGCCGCCGTTCGGGCCGTCCGGAGCGACGATCCGGATCCGCTCGGGGCGGAGGCTGTACGTGCCCGGGGCGCCGATCACACGGACCGCGGCCTGGTCACGCAGCAGATTGGTGGTACCGATGAAGCCCGCGACGAACGCGGTGGCCGGACGGTCGTAGATCTCCAGCGGTGAGCCGGTCTGCACGATACGGCCGCGGTCGAGCACAGCGAGGCGGTCGCTGAGCGTCAGCGCCTCTTCCTGGTCGTGGGTGACAAGGAGGAAGGTGACGCCGGTGGCGCGCTGGATGCGCTGGAGTTCGCGCTGCATCTCCTGTCGCAACTGGAGGTCGAGCGCGCCGAGAGGTTCGTCGAGCAACAGCAGCCCGGGGTCGTCGATCAGGGCGCGGGCCAGGGCGACGCGCTGGCGCTGGCCGCCGGAGAGCCGGTCGGGCCGGCGCGGGCCGTGGTCGTCGAGGCGTACGGTGCGCAGAGCCGCACGGGCGCGGGCGAGGCGTTCGGATTTGCGCACCCCGGCGACGGTGAGCGCGTAGGCGACGTTCTGTTCGACCGTCATGTGGGGGAAGAGCGCGTAGTCCTGGAAGACGGTGTGGACGTCGCGGCGGCTGGGCGGAAGTGCCGTGACGTCACGTCCGGCGAGCTCGATGCGGCCCGAGGCGGGCCGTTCGAAACCGGCGATCAGGCGCAGCAGGGTCGTCTTGCCCGAGCCGGAGGGGCCGAGGAGGGAGAAGAACTCACCTTCCCCGATGGTGAGCTCGGCGCCGTCGACGGCACGTAGCGGACCGAATTCCTTGGTGACGGCGGTGAGCCGTACGGCGGGCGTCGCAGCTTCCGTGGGGGCGGGACGGGCGTCGGTTCGGGCGGCTTCGGTCACGGGCGCTCCCCCTCGTGAACGGCTTGATCGCCCGGCGACTGTACCGGGGTTCCGCGCGGAGCGGCAGCGTGGCACACTTCTGACGTTCCGTCAGTTTTGCCCATTGCGTCGGTTCTTCGTGTTCCGTCGGTTCTTCGTGTTCCGTCGGTTCCGTTGTGTTCCGTCGGCTTGCTCCATCGTTCCTTTGCGTTTCGTTGTGGTCGGTCCGCGGTCGGGGAGGGTCTGTGGCACAGACACGGAAGCCGGTGGTGCCGGGGTGGTTCGATCGGGACGCGGCGGACTTCCGGCTGCTGGGGACGCGCTGCCGGGCCTGTGGTGCGGTGTTCTTCCCCCGCGAGGACGCCTTCTGCCGCAACCCCGCGTGCGGGGGTGACGAGCTGGCGGAGGTGCCGCTGTCCCGGCGCGGCACGATCTGGTCCTACACCGACGCGCGTTACCGTCCGCCCTTCCCGTACGTCTCCGATCCGGAGGCCGAGTGGCGGCCGTACGCCTTGGTCGCCGTGGAGCTGGCGGAGGAAGGGATGGTCGTCCTCGGGCAGGCCGCGCCCGGCGTCCGCGCCGCGGACCTCAGCGTGGGCACGGAGGTCGAGCTGGTTCCCGGGACCGTCGCCGGGGGCGAGGGGGACGACGGGGGTGTCCGGACGACGTGGCATTGGCGGCCCTGCGGGCGGGGCCTGGGGGGCGGGACGGACGCCGCGGGGACCGACGCCACGGGAGCGGGGACCGACGCCACGGGAGCGGGGACCGATGCCGCGGGCGCTGTGGCCGATGCCGCGGAGGCCGTGAGTGCCGGCGCGTGGGCGGAAACCTCACCTCTACACCCGCCCACCCCCCGAAGGGGGGTGGGCGGCGGGGAAAAAACCAAGGGCGCGGGTGGGCGGCGGGTAGGGGTGAGCCCAGGGAGCCCCGGAAGCTCCTCCCCCGGCGACGTGGCCGTACTGGGCGCCGGTATGCATCCCTGGGGCAAGTGGGGGCGCAGCTTCGTCGAGTACGGCACGAAGGCGGCCAAGGCGGCGCTTGCGGACGCCGGGCTCGACTGGCGTGCCGTGCAGAGCATCGTCGGTGCGGACACGGTACGCGGCGGCTACCCCGGTTACGTGGCGGGCGCGACCTTCGCCAAGGCGCTGGGGTGGCAGGGCGCCCGGGTGACCAGCGTCTATGCCGCCTGTGCATCCGGCGCGCAGGCCATCGCCGCCGCGCGGGCACAGATCCTCTCAGGGATGGCGGACGTGGCCCTCGTGGTGGGCGCCGACGCCGCGCCCAAGGGCTTCTTCACCCCGGCGGGCGGTGACCGGCCCGACGATCCCGACTGGCTGCGGTTCCGGGTGCTGGGCGCCACCAACCCGGCGTACTTCGGGCTGTACGCGCGCCGCCGGATGGCACTGTACGGCGAGACGACCGACGACTTCGCGCAGGTGAAGGTCAAGAACTCGGCGGCGGGCGCGGCCAATCCGTACGCCCGCTACCGCAAGCGGGTCACCGCGCCGGAGGTCGCCGCGTCAGCCGTGGTCTGCGATCCGCTGCGGCTGCTGGACATCTGTGCCACCTCCGACGGCGCCGCTGCGCTGGTCCTGACCAGCATGGACTTCGCCCGCCGGCACGGCGTCACGGATCCGGTCCGGATCCGCGCGGTCTCCACGGCCACCCCGCGCTATCCGCGGACCGTACTGGACCTGCCGGACATCGCCACCGATTCCGCGGCCGCCGCTCCCGAGCCGGAGACCGGCTTCCGGGCATCGATCGCGCACACCGCCTACGAGGAGGCCGGGATCGGGCCCGAGGATCTGTCCCTGGCCGAGGTCTACGACCTGTCCACCGCACTGGAGTTGGAGTGGTACGAGGATCTGGGGCTGTGCGGCGCCGGTGAAGCGGCCAAGCTGCTGTGGGACGGGGCGACCGCGCTGGGCGGGCGGCTGCCGGTGAATGCCAGCGGAGGTCTGGCCTCCTTCGGGGAGGCGGTACCGGCCCAGGCCATCGCCCAGGTCTGCGAGCTGACCTGGCAGTTGCGGGGGCAGGCGGGCGCGCGGCAGGTGGCGGATGCCCGGGTGGGGGTGACCGCCAACCAAGGGCTGTTCGGGCACGGATCGGCGGTGGTCGCGGTGCGGTGACCTGGGGCGACCCGACGGTGCGGGAGGCCGTGGCCGTTATGGACGAGCGTGGCGTGAGAACCCGCGGACCGCGAGACTCCCGTCCCCACTCCACCCTTCGGCAGCCCTCGGAACCCATCGACATCCCCCGCTGTGCGCGACCTTGACGCCCCCTCATCACCGGTGAACACTTCCGGATGCCAGTCGGCATCGCCGCACTCAGGCACCCCGGCCGGGTGGCAGCGGCTGTCCGCTGCCCGCCGGTGGCACGCACCCTGCACGGAGGACCGGGGGACGTCCCCGGGCGAGGGCCAAGGAGCCGCCATGTATTCCAATGGGGACATCGTCGTCGGTGAAGTGATCGGCACCGCGATACTCATACTCTTCGGGGCCGGTGTGTGCGCCGCCGTCACCCTGCACTACTCCAAGGCGAAGGACGCCGGCTGGGTCGTGATCGCCTTCGGCTGGGGCATGGGCGTACTGGCCGGCGCCTACACCGCGGCGCCGCTGTCCGGCGGGCATCTGAACCCCGCGGTGACGCTCGGCTCGGCGGTCGCAGGCGGCACCGAGTGGTCGAAGGTGCCGCTGTACATCCTGGCCCAGATGGTCGGTGCGGCGATCGGTGCCGTACTGGCCTGGGCGTTGTACTACGCGCAGTTCGCCGCCAACGCGGAACGGGACAAGGCCCAGCCGACGCTGGGGATCTTCTCCACCGGCCCGGAGATCCGCAAGCCGGCCGCCAATCTCGTCACCGAGATCATCGCCACCATCGGTCTGGTGCTGCCGCTGCTGTTCTTCGGCCAGAATCCGGGCATCGGCATCGGCCGGGTCCCCGGCGAGCACGTCGGCGTCTACGGCTCCGGGATCAATGTGCTGCTGGTCGCGCTGCTGGTGGTCGGGATCGGGCTGTCGCTGGGCGGGCCCACCGGCTACGCCATCAACCCGGCCCGTGACCTCGGACCGCGTCTGGTGCACGCGCTGCTGCCGATCCCCAACAAGGGTTCCTCGGACTGGAGTTACTCCTGGATCCCCGTGGCCGGGCCGCTGATCGGCGCGGTGCTGTCCGGTCTGGTCTACAACGCGGCGTTCTGACCCCGCAGCCGGGGCGTATCCGCCCGGACGGCCCGGGCCCGGTGCACCGGGTCTCGGCCTCGGCCCCCCGGGACCCGCTGCACCCACTCACCAGGACTTCAGGAGGCGTGACGGCATGACGGAGCGAACCGGGCAGACCGGGAAGAACCCGAAGACCGAGAAGTATGTAGCCGCGATCGATCAGGGCACCACCTCCAGCCGCTGCATCATCTTCGATCACAGCGGGGCGATCGTCGCCGTCGACCAGCGCGAGCACCGGCAGATCTTCCCCAAGCCCGGCTGGGTGGAGCACGATGCCACCGAGATCTGGACGAAGGTGCAGGCCGTGGTGGCGGGCGCGCTCACCGCGGCGGGGCTGCGCGCGGACCAGCTCAGTGCACTGGGCATCACCAACCAGCGGGAGACCACGGTCCTGTGGGACCGGGCCACCGGACGGCCGGTGCACCATGCGATCGTCTGGCAGGACACCCGTACAGCCCAGCTCTGCGCCGAGCTGGGCGGCGCGGACGGCCAGGACCGCTTCCGTGAGGCCACCGGCCTCCCGCTGGCCAGCTACTTCTCCGGGCCGAAGGCGGCCTGGCTGCTGGACGAGGTGCCGGGGCTGCGGGCGCGTGCCGAGCGCGGCGAGATCGCGTTCGGCACCATCGACTCCTGGCTGATCTGGAATCTGACCGGTGGCACCGACGGCGGGGTGCATGTCACCGATGTGACCAACGCGGGCCGCACGATGCTGATGAACCTCGCCACCCTCCAGTGGGATCCGGCGATCCTGTCGGCGATGAACGTGCCGGCCGCGATGCTGCCGGAGATCAGGTCGTCGGCCGAGGTGTACGGCACGGCCGTGGGGCAACTGCACGGCGTGCCGGTGGCGTCCGCCCTCGGCGACCAGCAGGCGGCCGTCTTCGGCCAGACCTGCTACGGCGTCGGCGAGGCCAAGAACACCTATGGCACCGGCTCGTTCCTGCTGCTGAACACCGGAAACCGCCCGGTCCCTTCCAAGAACGGCCTGCTGACGACGATGGGCTACCAGCTCGCCGGCGAGCCGCCGGTCTACTGTCTGGAGGGGTCCATCGCCGTCACCGGCTCGCTGGTCCAGTGGCTCCGCGACCAACTGGGCATCATCGCGTCGGCCGAGGAGATCGAACCGCTGGCGGCGAGCGTCCCGGACAACGGCGGGGCGTATGTCGTGCCGGCGTTCTCCGGTCTGTTCGCGCCCTACTGGCGTTCCGACGCACGCGGCGTGATCACCGGTCTGACCGGCTTCGTCACCAAGGCGCATCTGGCGCGCGCCGTACTGGAGGCGACCAGCTGGCAGACCCGGGAGGTGGTGGACGCCATGTTCCAGGACTCGGGTGTGCAGATCACCCAGCTCAAGGTCGACGGGGGAATGACCGCCAACCATCTGCTGATGCAGCATCAGGCAGATGTGCTGGACGTACCGGTGATCCGTCCGGTGATCTCGGAGACCACCTGTCTGGGAGCGGCGTACGCGGCTGGCCTGGCGACCGGTGTCTGGCAGGACCTCGACGAGCTGCGGACCCACTGGAAGCGGGACACGCAGTGGACACCGCGGATGGACGCACAGACCCGTGACCGCGAATTCGCCAACTGGCGCCGGGCCGTGGAGCGCAGCTTCGGCTGGCTGGCCGAGGACGGCTCGGCGGGGTAACGGCGCCGGGAGCGCGCAGACGTACGGCCCGTACCCCGGACGGCGGGGTACGGGCCGTACCTCCGCGCCCCGTCAGGGAAGCGCGGGCTCCCGGCGGCGGGCGCCGACCTCCCTGGCATGCTCGACGACGGAGACCAGCACATCCCGCGCGGAGTCCTTGCGGCGGGCATCACACAGCATCACCGGCACCTGGGGGTCGAGGTCCAGGGCGTCGCGTACGGATTCCGGCGGGTAGCGGTCGGCCCCGTCGAAGCAGTTGACGGCGACCGTGAAGGGCAGTCCGCGCCGCTCGAAGTAGTCGATGGCGGCGAAGCTGTCCGCCAGCCGCCGGGTGTCCGCGAGCACCACCGCACCGAGCGCGCCCCGTGCCAGTTCGTCCCACAGGAACCAGAAGCGGTCCTGCCCCGGGGTGCCGAAGAGGTACAGGACCAGTTCGTCGTGGACGGTGATCCGCCCGAAGTCCATGGCGACGGTGGTGGTGGCCTTGGTCTCCACCCCGTCGAGGTCGTCGACCGGCCGCCCCGCCTCGGTCAGCCGCTCCTCGGTACGCAGTGGTTTGATCTCGCTGACGGCACCGACCAGGGTGGTTTTGCCGACCCCGAATCCGCCCGCGACCAGGATCTTGAGCGTCACCGGCTCGACGGCGGCGGACCGTCGGCGGCGATCGGATCGCCCGAAGGCCATGGGATTCTTCTCCTGAATTGCCGTGTATACGGGTGGAGCTCACGCTTGTCACCCGGGCGACGGTGCACGGGGCAGCAGGCGCAAGGGAACGGTACAACGTGCTCGGCACGGCGCCCACTTGAGATGCGTCACGCCGGGTACGGCCGGGGGACGCCGGGGCGGGACGCCGTGGGGCAGAGGCGGCCAAGCTGCCCAAAGGGCGCGCCGGCCGGCCACGGCGTCAGGCGTACTGCCCGAGGTGGTCGAGGATTTTCGGTGTGACCACGTCAGGGACCTCTTCGGGCAGCCAGTGGCTGGCGCCCTCCAGGGCCTCGAAGCGGTAGGGGCCGTCCACCCACTCCCCCGTGGACTCGGCGGCGCCGCGGCCCAGGGCGGTGTCCTCGCTGCCCCACAGGAAGAGGGTGGGGACGGTGATCCGGCCCGCGGGCACCGAGACGACCGACTCCGGGGCGCGGTACCAGTTCAGCGTGGCGGTGAGCGCGCCCGGGGCGGAGAGCCTGCGGACATTGCCGTCGACGAGGGCGGCGGGCACCTTGCCTGCGTAGGCGGCGCGCAGCCGGGCGGCGTCGTCGGCGAGCAGCGCCGTCTCCGCGGCGCCGTCGTCGCGGCGGAAGAAGCGGACGTAGTCGAGGCGGTGGTGCTGGGTGGGGTCCTCGGCGGCGGCCCGGTTGAGGGCGTCCGGGTGCGGAGTGGCCAGTACGGTCAGGGACTTCAGCCGCTCCGGGTGGGCGCCGGCCAGCGCCCAGGCGACCATGCCGCCCCAGTCGTGCGAGACGAGGTGGAAGCGGTCCGCGCCCTGGGAGTCGGCGAAGGCCAGGGCGTCGGCGACGAGTTCGGGCACGGCGTAGTCGGCGATCCGGGGCGGGCGGGCGCGCGGGGAGTAGCCGCGCTGGTCGACGGCGACGGCGCGGTAGCCGGCCGCGCCCAGGGCGGGGAGCACGGCGCTCCAGGAGTCGGCGAACTCGGGCCAGCCGTGCAGCAACAGGACGAGCGCGCCGTCGGTGGGGCCGCAGGCCAGAGCATCGTAGGTGTGCGGGCCGACCTGGATCTCCAGGTGTTCAACGGGTGCCGGGGTCTCGTCCGTGGCCATGGCGGCGGATCTCCTCATGTTGACAAGTGCTCACCTGCTGGTGCGCGCTCAACTGTTGACGAGCGCGCACCAGGGCACCGTACCCGGGGCACTCGCCACGGCAGCCACCCCGCCCGGGGCCGGCGGCCCGGCGGGCGCGTGGGCGGGGCAGCGGCCGGCGCCGACGGGGCAGAATCCGGCCGACGGCGGTCGCCGGGCCCGGCGGGTCACAGCGCGCGCAGGCCGTCGATCACCTCGCGCAGCACCTTCTCGTCCGGCAGCTCGGCCGGCGGCACCGGCCTGCTGACATGGACCAGCTCGGCATCCAGCAGATCCCCGATCAGGACCCTTACGACGCCGACCGGCAGGTCGAGTTCGGCCGCCAGCTCGGCGACCGACAGCGGTTCCTGCCGGCACAGCTCGACGATCTCGACGTGCTCAGGCGACAGGGTCTGGTCGTCGACCGTCTCCTCCGCACGGCTCTCGGCGATCACCAGCGCGATCAGGTCGAGGCGCCCCTCCGCGTCCGTACGGGTACGCCCACGCGTCATGGCGTACGGCCGGACGACCGGGCCCGCGTCGTCGTCGTACCAGCGGGCCGCCTCCCGCTCCCGGGCGGGCCGGCCGTCCTGCTCGCTCATGCCGAAACCTCGCTTCGCTCGGCCTCGCATTCGCGCGGCGCGCACCTCTCGCTTCTTCGCTCGCCGCGCTCGCTCATGGCGTCACCGTCGTCGTGCTCAGGTGGAAAGGCCGGACCGGGGCGCGGTGCCCAGGTGCGTGCCCACGCGCTTGACCAGCAGCGTCATCTCGTACGCGATCAGCCCGACATCGGAGTCGGCGTCGGCCAGTACGGCCAGGCAACTGCCGTCGCCGGCCGCGCTGACGAACAGGAACGCCTCGTCCAGTTCGACCATGGTCTGCCGGACGTGGCCCGCGTCGAAGTGCCGGCCGACGCCCTTGGCCAGGCTGTGGAAGCCCGACGCGACCGCGGCCAGATGCTCGCCGTCCTCGCGGGTCAGGTCCTTCGAGGCCCCGGTGGCCAGGCCGTCGCTGGAGAGGACCAGTGCCTTGCGGATGGAGCCGACCCGCTCGACCAGTTCGTCCAGGAGCCAGTTCAGCTCCCCGGATCCCTTCTCCGAGACCGGTGCGGTGGAAGCTGCTGCCTTCGGTGCGGTCATGGACCGTCCCCTCCCGATGTGGTTCCTGGTGGTGCTGTGGTGCCTGTGCTGTTGCTGTTGCTGTTGCTGTGGTGCGTGACTGTGTCACGGGCGCCCGGGTTTGTGGTGTCCGGGTCTGTGGCACCCGGGTCGGTGGGGTCCGCACCGGTGGTGTCCGGACCGGTGGTGTCCGGACCGGTGGTGTCCGGGAGCGTGCTGCCCGCAGGCGCCGTGTCGTCGGCAGGCGTCGCGGCGTCGGCTGCCGGGCCCTCGCCCGGTGGCGTTCCGGTCGCGCGCGGGTCCTCGCCGTTGTCGCGGCGGCCGCGCTGCCAGCCGCGCTGGAGCGAGGCCATCCGGGCGCGGACGGCCTCCGCGTCGCGGTCGTCCGCGTCCGGCGCCGGCCGCCCCTGTGTTTCGGTCTGCCCGGTGGAGTCGGCCTTGAGCTGGGGCGCGAGGCTTGCCTGCCGTACGCGGCGGGGCAGGCCCTTGGCCGTGGTGGGCGCGGGTGTCTCCCGGTCCCCGGCGGTCCGGGATCCGTCCGCGGCCGGGTCCTGCGGCGCGGCGGACGACGACGGACGGGCGTCGGGGCGGTCGGCAGTGGGCTCCGCGGAACCGGGGCGCTCGGCAGCGGGTTCCGTGGAGCCCGTGCGCTCGGCGGCGCGCTCCCCGGAGCCGGGGTGCTCGGGGCGCGGTCGCCCGGGGCCGGAGCCAGAGCCGGAGCCCGGGCGTTCCGCGGTCCGCTTCCCGTTCCCCTTCCCGCCTCCGTTCCCGTTCCGGCTCCCGTCCCCGTCCCCGTCCCGGTCGTCGACCGTCCGTCCATGGTCGGAGACCAGTACCGGCGGGCGGGGACGGCGCGGCAGCGGTGCCAGCCCGCCGGGCGCCTGGTCCTCGGTCTGCTGGTGCTGTTCACTGTCGGGGACGGGCGGCACCGGTGCGATGCCGCGCGGTGCGGCGGCCTGGCTGCCCGGGATGGCGGGCTTCTTGCGCCCGCCGCCGCGGCTCCGCTTCCGCCAGGGCGCGTCCTCGTCGTCGGCCTGGACCGGCTCGTCCGGGCCGAGCGGCGCCTCGAGTTCGACCGGTCCGTCGATGACCGCCGGGGTGCGCCGCTCCCGCCGGTGCGGTGACTGCGCCTGCGAGAGTGCGGCCAGCTTGCCCGCCGCATGCTCCAGTTCATTGCCGACGGGGCCGCCGGTCAGAGAGTCCGGTACCGGGCCGTCGTCCTCCCGGCCGCCGGCGGCGTCGTCGGTGAGGAGCCTGGCCGGGATGAAGACCACGGCGGTGGTGCCGCCGTACGGCGAGGGCTGCAGGGAGACCCGTACATCCTGCCGCTGGGCGAGCCGGCTGACCACGAACAGGCCGAGCCGGTCGGTGTCGGACAGCTCGAACTCGGGGGTCTCGGCGAGCCGGAGGTTGGCCTCCAGCAGCAGGTCGGGGGCCATGCCCAGCCCGCGGTCGTGGATCTCCAGGGTGTAGCCGTTGGCGACCCGCTCGCCCAGGACCTGGACGCCGGTGTGCGGCGGGGAGAAGACCGTGGCGTTCTCCAGGAGTTCGGCTATCAGGTGCGTGAGGTCCGATACCGCGGGGCCCTCCACCGCGAGCCGCGGCAGCCGGCGCACCTCGATCCGCTCGTAGTCCTCCACCTCGGCGACCGCCGCGCGCACCACGTCCATCAGCTGGACCGGTTTGCGCCACTGCCGGGAGGGCGCCGCGCCGGAGAGGATGACCAGGCCCTCCGCGTGCCGTCGCATACGGGTCGTCAGATGGTCGATCCGGAAGAGGTCGGCGAGTTCGTCGGTGCTCTCGGTGCGCCGTTCCATGGCGTCGAGCAGGGTCAGCTGGCGGTGCAGCAGGACCTGGCTGCGGCGGGCGAGGTTGACGAACACGTCGGAGACGCCGCGGCGCATTTCGGCCTGTTTCACGGCGGCCTCGATCGCGGCCCGCTGGAGGGTGTGCAGGGCCTGCCCGACCTGGCCGGTTTCGTCCGGTCCGAAGTCGAGCCGGGGCGCCTCGGTCTCCACATCGACCCGTTCGCCGGCCGCCAGCCGGCGCATGACGCTGGGCAGCCGTACCCCGGAGACGTCATGGGCGGCCTTGCGCAGCCGGATCAGGTCCCGGACGTGCCGGCGGCCGATCCGGAACGAGACGACGACCGAGACCAGCAGCGCGACGAAGCCGAGGACGCCGGCGATGGCGGCCTTGAGCAGGACGTTCATGGCCACGGGGGCGACGCGCTCCTGGTAGCGGTCCCCGGCGTCCTTGTCCATCCGCTGGAGGTCGCCGAGCACCTTGCCCGCCGTGGTGTTCCAGCGCTCGGCGTTGACCGCCCGCGGTCCGTCCTGCGCACCGGCCGCGATCACCCGGTCCTCGTACGAGGTCAGCTCGCGGGCCTTCGCGGAGCGCCAGTAGTCCTCGAAGAGGCCGCGGTCCTTGGCGGGGAGGCCGGGCAGGCTGGTGCTGTAGAGGACCCGGCGTTCGGCGACCCGGTCGGACAGTGCGCGCAGATCGCGCTTGCTCATGCTGCCGGAGAGGAACACCGCGGACATCAGGGCGTCCTCGCGGGAGGCTGCCTCCCGGGCCCGGGTGAGGTTGACCAGCGCCCGGGCCTGCTTGTCCATCTCCACGTTCTCCAGGGCGTGAAGCGAGGCGAGGAAGTCATAGCCGGGGTCGACGAGGGAGTTGTAGCTCTCCATGGCCTCGTCGCGGGAGACGGTGTTGTCCTCGACCTGTGCCCGCAGCGCGCCGAGGGTGCCCAGGCCCTTGAAGACGCCGTCCATCCGGTCGGCGTTGCCGGTGCTCAGGTCCTCACGCATGTCGCGCCGGTCGATGTCGGCGCGCAGCTGGGTGACGGCCTCGTCGGTGGCCCGGGTCTGCCGGCGGAGCTCGTCGAGCGCGTTGGCGCCGCGCCGGTCGGCGAGGTACAGCAGGCTCTGCCGGCGCTCCCGCTGGAGGGCCTGGATGACGTCCTCGACCGGGTAGCCCACGTTCTTCACGACATTGCCGACGTCCAGCAGCTGGTTCGCCTCACGCCCGGTGATATAGGTCGTGAACGCCCACAAGCACGTCAGGGACACCAGCGGTACGAGCAGCAACGCCACGATCTTCCGGCGGACCGACTTCCCGCGAAAGCGCATGGCCTCCCCTACGTCAACCCCGGCGCACGGGGGTGGTGTTCCGTCAACAAACGGCGCGAGCCTACTACTCTCGGGGGACCAAGCCGAAGACCTCTCCTGCCGTCGGGAAGCATCCGGGGCAGGATCGTCGTCCGTTGTCCACCGATTCCCGGACAACCTGCCCGCGCTCACGCCCCGGACCGGGTGCTTGACCTCCGGCGAAATGCCGGACGGTTGGCCGGTTTTGCTCTACCCCGGGTAACTCCGCGCGGCTCCGGTACGTGACCATGAGGAGGGACGGGGTGCGACACCAAGGGCATGTACCCGGCGAAATCCGGGCAGTTACCGAGGAGTCGGGCACGCGGGGAGAGTGCGGGGAGTGTGACGCGTTCATGGATACCGGCAGACAACCGTTGTGGCAGGAGGAACCGGCGGTCCGGCGCCGGATGGCGGATCCGGTGCGTACCGCCGCGGTGCGTGCCGTGATCATCGTGGCGCTCACCCTGATCCAGGCGATGGTGGCCTTTCTGTGCACCCTGGCGGGCTCCTGGTTCGCGTTCCCCGCGGTGCTCAGCACGGTCGCCAGCACCGTGGTCGCCACCTGGGCGGTGCTGGACGTCTGGGTGACCCGCCAGGTGTGGGTGCAGCGCAACGGGGTGCAGTCGCAGCCGAGCAGCACGGCCCGGGAGCTGCGCCGCGAGCGGCGCAGGGCACGCCGCCGGCGGCGCCGGGCGTCACGGGAGGGCCCGTCGCGGATCGACCGGGCGGCCGCCTGAGCGGCCGGGCCGTTACGCCACCGCCTCTTCCCTCACGGCGGGCCGCACATGAATCATGCCGTCCAGGACGCTGACCTGATGGGTGCGCACCGGTCGGCGGGCGGGCAGACACGTCGGGGCACCCGTGCGCAGGTCGAACAGGGCCGCGTGCAGCGGGCATTCGACGAAGCAGCCCTCGACCCAGCCCTCGGAGAGCGAGGCGTCCTGATGGCTGCAGGTGTCGTCGACGGCGTAGTAGCCGCCCTCGGCGTGAAAGACCGCGATGGCCGGTGTGGCGTCGTCGATCTCGATCCGTACGGACTCGCCCTCGGGCAGGTCCTCGATGCGGCAGACGGGAATCATCTGGCCCCCCTCTCACTGATCGGTATCATGTGTTCTGAATAACGCATCACAGAGCGCGATGCGCAACAGAATCCAAGCCGGGGAGCGGGCCGTCAAGGGCTTCCCGACAGATGCCCTCAGACGCGCCCCGCGGGGGCCACCGGGTGGTGACACAAAGACCCATGTCGAAGACTTCCGATACGGCAGACGACCGGTCCGAGGAGCGGCGCGGCGGGGCGGGATCCGTCCAGTCCGTGGACCGCGCGGTGAGCGTGCTGGAGATCCTGGCCAAGCTGGGCGAGGCCGGGGTGACCGAGATCGCCGAGGAGCTGGGCGTCCACAAGTCGACCGCGTTCCGGATCCTCGGCGTGCTGGAGAACCGCGGGCTGGTGGAGCAGGAGAGGGACCGCGGGAAGTACTTCCTGGGCGCCGGGGTGCTGCGGCTGGCCGGCGCCGCCGCGATCCGGCTGGACATCTCGCAGGAGGGCCAGCCGGTGTGCCGCGCGCTCGCCGAGGACACCGGGGAGACCGCCAACATCGCGGTGCTCGACGGTGATGCGGCGGTCAACATCATGCAGGCCAGGGGCTCCGCCGCGGTCACCGCGTACAACTGGCTGGGCCGCCGCACCCCGCTGCACGCCACGGCCAGCGGCAAGGTGCTGCTGGCGCATCTGCCGCCGGAGCGCCGGGAGACCCTGGTGACCCGCAAGCTGCCGCGGTTCACCGAGAACACGCTGACCACGGCGTCCGGTCTGCGCGCGCAGCTCGCTGCCGCACTCACGGACGGATTCGCCTGCACCAGCGAGGAGTTGGAGATCGGCCTGAACGCGGTGGCGGCACCGGTCCATGCGCACGACGGTGCGGTGATCGGCGCGATCGGCGTCTCGGGCCCGGCGTACCGGATGGAGCACGAGCTGCTGCCGGAGCTGGCGGAGCGGGCCGCGAAGGCGGCCGCGGAACTCTCCCGCCGGATGGGGTACCCGGGTTGAGCCCGCCGGGGCATCACAGGCACCCGCCCGGGCCCTGCCGTGATGTCTCACCCCCAGGGGGTCTCGCCTAGCGAAAAATCCCCCTTGACGGATCCTGACCCGACTTCCAGCATGTCTCCTATAGCGCAACCCAGCGCACTATAGGCAACACGGCGACAGCGGTGGGCCGTTCTCCACCACTGTCCCCCGTCCCGGGTTTCCCGGTCTCCGGGTGCCCAGCACCGCGCACCACTCCCACCCCTCACAGGCATCCGTGCCACCTCACGTGTGCTACCCGCCCTGCCGCCCCGCAGGCGCTGTTTCTAGGAGTGAGACATGCCGCACGAAGCCCGCGCCGTCGTCGCCCTCGAGAAGGGCGCCCCCGTCGAGGTGCTGCCGATCCTCGTACCCGATCCCGGTCCGGGCGACGTGCTCGTGACCGTGCAGGCCTGCGGGGTGTGCCACACCGATCTGCACTACCGCGACGGCGCGATCGGCGACGACTTCCCGTACCTGCTCGGCCATGAGGCGGCCGGGGTCATCGAGGCGGTCGGCGAGGGGGTCACGGACCTGGCGCCCGGTGACTACGTGGTGCTGGCCTGGCGGGCGCCCTGCGGACAGTGCCGGGCCTGCCGCCGCGCCCGCCCCTGGTACTGCTTCGACTCCCGCAACGCCTCCCGGCCCATGACCCTGCTCGGGGGCACCTCCGGGACGAAGTCCGGGAGAGGTACGGAACTGACCGCGGCGCTGGGCATCGGCGCCTTCGCCGAGAAGACCCTGGTCGCCGCCGGACAGGCGGTGAAGGTCGACCCCTCGGCCCGCCCGGAGGCCGCGGGCCTGATCGGCTGCGGGGTGATGGCCGGGTACGGCGCGGCCGTGCACACCGGAGGCGTGGGCAGCGGGGACACCGTCGCCGTCATCGGCTGCGGCGGCGTCGGCAACGCCGCGATCGCGGGCGCCTCCCGGGCGGGCGCCCGACGGGTGATCGCCGTGGATCTCGACGAGGGCAAGCTGGACGCCGCCGAGCGGTTCGGCGCCACCGACACCGTCAACTCCCGTGGCACGGACCCCATCGAGGCGGTCCGGGCGCTCACCGGCGGGCACGGCGCCGATGTGGTGATCGATGCGGTGGGGCGCCCGGAGACCTACCGGCAAGCGTTCTACATGCGCGATCTGGCCGGCACGCTGGTCCAGGTCGGCGTGCCCGACCCGGACATGCGGATCGACCTGCCGCTGATCGATCTCTTCTCCCGCGGCGGCGCGCTCAAGTCGTCCTGGTACGGCGACTGCCTGCCCAGCCGGGACTTCCCGGTGCTGATCGACCTGTTCCTGAGCGGCAAGCTCGATCTGGAGCGGTTCATCAGCGAAACGGTCACGCTCGACGACATCGAACCGGCCTTCGCGAAGATGCAGCGCGGGGAGGTCCTGCGGTCGGTCGTCGTGGTGTGACCGTCCGCAGGCCTCTTGCGCGCCCAGACCTCCCGCGCCGCAGGCCTCTGGCGCCGCGGTTCACCCGCCGGCCGGATCCGCCTCCTCCCCGGGAGCCGGCTCCTCCGGACGCCGGTACATCCGCGTCGCCGTGATCTGGCCGTGCACCGCCTCGCCGGAGGGGTCCGGCTGCGGCAGGCCAGGACGCAGATGCTCCTCGACGCTGATGTACTTCAGCCCGGCCCGCAGGTCCGCGTCATTGCGCAGCCGGATGACCAGCGGGAACTCGGCGAGGGCCGTGGTGTCGAAGAGGCCGGTGGTGTAGAGGAGCTGGACGCCCAGCGCATCGGCGACGGCGCGCTGGAGCTCCAGCAGGTAGGTCGCGTTGGCGCGGCCGATGGGGTTGTCCAGGAACAGCGTGCCGGCGTGCCGCTGCTTGTCGCGGCCCCGGTCGTTGCTGCGCAGCGCCGCCATCGTGCAGTACAGCGCGATGGCGGCGGTCAGCAGCTGGCCGCCGGAGAAGACATCGCCCATCTGCCCGACCGGCACCCGCTCGGCGCGCAGCACCGCGTCCGGCTTGAGGATCTCCACGGCCACCCCGCGCGGCTGCAGCGCCGCGCTGACCCCGCGCAGCAGCAGGGACATTCCGTCCCGGCGCAGATCGCTGTTCTTCTTGACGGCCGCGCTCGTCGCCTCGTCGATCACCTCGCCCAGCCGCTCGGTGAGCGTGGCCTGGTCGGGGTCCTCGAAGCGGATCCGCAGGAACTCCTGCCCGGACCACTCCCCCAGCCCCTCCGGCAGCCGGGACAGCCGCTGGGCCGAGCGCAGTGTCGTCAGCGACGACTCGACCAGCCCGCGCAGCCGGTCGACGATGGAGTCGCGGTTGCGCTCCAGCTGCGCCAGCTCGTCGGTGAGCACCCGCAGCCGGGGCGCGAAGGCCTCCGCCCACTTGGCCGCGTGGTCCGGCAGGGCCGCGGCGGGCAGTTCGCGGATCTGCTGCCGGGCGGGGGTACGGACCTGTTCGTAGCGGGTGGAGTTGGCGTGCCGTACGAGGATGTCGCTCGCCTCGCGCACCGCGGACTCGGCGGTGGAGAGGTCGGCGGCGCAGCCGCGCAGCGAGCGGCGGGACTCGGCGGCGGCCTGCCGGGCGTCCTCCACCCGTCCGGCGTACGGCTCGATCGGCCCGTCGGCGGCGTCCTCGGCGTCCTGGTTGTCGCGGAGCAGGTCGCGCAGCAGGGCGGCGGTCTCGTCGAAGCCGCCGGCGGCGTCCTCGGCGGCGCGGTGGCCGCGCAACAGCTCCTCGTGCTGCGCCCGGGCGGCCTCCAGCGCGTCGGTGGCGGTGGCCAGTTCACCCGAGGCCGCACGCAGCAGCTCCTTGGCGCGGTCGGCGTCCTTGGGCACCAGCTCGTCGGGCAGCTCGGTGTGTGCCTCGCCGTCGGTGGGGGCCAGCCGCTCGGCCTCGCCCCGCAGCCGGCCGAGCTGTTCGCTGGCGGCCGAGGCGCGGGTCTCCAGCATCTGCACCAGCGATTCGGCGCGGGACGCGGCGGCCTGCCGGGACGGGCCGTCGGCGGCGTCCGGGCTCTCCAGCAGCGCCTCCGCGCGGGTGCGGACCTTGTTGGTGAGGCGGTTGAGCTCGGCCAGGGCGGCGCTCTCGTCGCCCTCGGCGCGGGCCTGTTCGGCGCGCAGGTCGGCGCCGACGCCCACCTTCTCGTAGAGCTGGGAGGCGGCGCGGTAGGCCTCGCGCAGCGCGGGCAGCGAGGCACCGGCGCCCTCAGGGGCCTCCCCCACCTCGTCCGGCACACCGGCGATCTCGGCGCGCTCGGCGCGCAGTGCACGGGCGGTGCGGCGGGCATCGTCGGCGGCGCGCTGGGCCGCCCTGCGGTCCTCGTCGGCGGCCCGCGCGCGATCCACGCACTCCTCGGCGCGGGCCTCGAACTCGGCCGCCTCATCGGCGAGTTCACGCATCCGGGACTGCCAGGAGGAGCGCTCCCGCAGCCGGTGGGCGAGTCCGGCCAGCAGGTCGGCGGCGCGGCGGGCGCGCTGTGCGGTCTCCTGGCGTTCGTCGCGCACCCGGGTGGCCTCGGCCGCGACCTCCTCGGTCTCGTCGCGGGCAGCACGGGACTCGGCCAGCTCGGCGGCGGCCTCCTCCGCCGCCGCAACGGTCTCGTCCGCGGCGGCGGCCAGTTCCGCGAGCCGGCCGGCCGGGCAGCCGGCCCGCCACGAGCCGAGCCGGGCGGCCAGCGCCCGGTCCCCGGCGAGCCGGGCGGCCAGTGCCCGGATCTCGTCGTCGCGCTCTATGGCGCGTGCCCGCAGCGCCTGGCGCTCCTCGTCGGCGGCGGATTCGTCGTGCATCGCCGGGTTCGGCGGGACGAGGAAGACGCCGCTCTCCCGCTCGTCGGGTGCGGGCGTGGGCGCGAGCAGCGCGGCGGAGGTACCGACCGCGACGGCCGAGCGCGGCAGCAGCGCGGCCTGGGCGAGCACGTCGCGGGCCCGGGCATGGGTGTCCGGGTCCGTGATGATCACGCCGTCGACGAGCTCGGGGCGGGCGGCGAGTACCCGGGTGTGGTCGGCCGGGTCGACGGACTGGGCGAGATAGCGCCAGCCGGGCAGCGCGGGGACGCCGTGCTCACCGAGGTATTCCACGGCGGCCAGCACATCGGGCCCGGGGGGCAGCAGTCCGCCGTCGCCCAGCGCGCCGAGGATCCGCGCATCGTCGGCGGCGGCCGTGCGCAGGTCGAACAGCTGCCGTTCGGCGGCGGCGACGCCCTCCTCCAGCAGCGCGTGCAGCTCGTCGGCGTTGCGGTCCAGTTCCTCGGCGGTGAGCGGTCCTGCGGTGGGACGGCGGGGGGCGACCGGGTCCGTGCCGGGCGTGGCCGTACGGGGGCCGGGCACGCCCAGCGACTTGGCCTCGGACTGCGGGAGTCCGAGGAGGTCGGCGAGGCGCTGCTCGGCGCCGATGGACTCGGCGGCCCGGCGCTCGGCGTCGTGGGCACGCTCGGCGGCCTGCGCGGCGTCGTCGGCGCGGGCCGCCGCCAGCTCGGCGGCGGAATACCGCGCCGCGGCCTCGCGGGCGCGGTCGGTGGCCTGCCGGGCGGCTTCCCGTGCCGAGTCCCAGGCCTCGACGGCGGTCTTCTCGGCGTCCGAGGCGGCGAGCGCGGCACGGGCCGGGTCGGCGTCGGGGGTGCTGTCGTCCAGCCAGCCGGCCCGGACGGCTTCGGCGGTCTCCTCGGTGACCTCCGCCAGACGCTGTTTGAGGTGGTCGGCCTCGCTGCGGGCGCGCTGGGCATGGGTGGCGGCCGTGGTGGCGTCACGGTGTGCGGATTCACCGGCCTCCTGGAGGGCCGCGGAGCGTTCCTCCCCCTCATTGGCGACCTGCTCTCCGGCCTCGGCCGCAGCATGCAGGGCACGTACGAGGTCGGCGGCAGCGGTGGCGCGGGCGGCGAGCGCGGGGGCGGCGTCCCGCTCGGCCTCGCGGATGGCGGCGGCGACCCGCGCCGAGCGGTCGGCGGCGGCGCGGTGCCGCAGCGCGGTCTCGGCGGCCTGCCAGGCGCTGTGCAGCGTACGGGCGTCGTTCAGCTCACGACGCTGGGCGGCGGCGCCCTTCTCCGCGGCGGCCAGGGCCAGCGAGGCGTGCCGGTAGGCGAGTTCGGCGGAGACCAGGGAGCGGCGCTCGCGGCCCCGCTCGGCGTCGGTGACGCGATGGGCCGCGGCGGCGACCTGTTCGGCCAGCTCAGCGGCGCGGCCGCGCTCCTCGGTGCCTCGGGCGTAGAGCCGCTGGGCGAGGCCGCGGGTGCGGCGCTCGGCGCCCGCATGCACCTCACGGGCGCGTTCGCGCTGCTCGGCGGCGTCGGCGATACGGGAGAGCAGGTCGAGGGAGCCGGCGGTGAAGTCCCGTTCGGCGGTGAGTTCGGCGCGCCGGCCGAGCTTGTGGGCGAAGCCGTGCACGAGGTCGGCGAGGCCGTCGGTGTCCCGGGTGTCCGTGACGGCGCGCAGCAGGAGGTCGGTGAAGTCCGAGTCGTTCTTGACCGCGAAGAGGCCGGCCGCCTCACCCTCGTCGGCGTTCATCTCCCGCTGGTAGCGGAAGAGTTCCGGGTCCAGACCCAGCTCGCCGAGGTGGACGTTCCAGCGCTCGTGGCCCTCCTCCCAGACCACGTCCAGATTGGGGTAGTTCTTCCCCGCCTCGGTGAGGACGTCGCGGAAGCCCTTCATGGTGCGCCGGCGGCCCTGGGCTCCGGAGCTGCCCTCACCGCTCTCCTGGCGGGGGCGGACGACAGTGGCCTCGGCGACGGGGAGGGAGTCCAGGCTCATGCCGGGGCCGGGACGGAAGCTGTACCAGGCCTCGGCGAACTTCCGGGGGTCGTTGGAGACCTGCCGGCCGCGCCATTCGCTGACCTTGCCGACGACCACGCTCTCGCCGGTAAGGACGTGCTGCCACTCCAGGGCGACATGGCCGCAGTCGTCGGCGAGCAGGAATTTGCGCAGCACGCCGGAGCTGGCGCCGCCGAGGGTGTTGCGGTGGCCGGGCAGCATCACCGAGAAGATCAGCTTGAGCAGAACGGACTTGCCGCCGCCGTTCTCCAGGAAGAGCACGCCCGCGGGCGCCGGGCGGCGCGGCGGGCCGACCGGTTCGTCCTCGAAGAAGTCCGCCTGGGCCGGGGCCGGTCGGGGTACGGGCGCGCCGACTCCGCGCAGGTCCAGCACGGTGTCGGCATAGCGCGCACCGGCGGGCCCGATGGAGTAGAGGCGGACCCGGGACAGCTCGTACATGGCGGACTCTCGTTGTCGTGTCGGGAAGGGGTGGTGCTGCTCCCCCGCCCCCTCCCCCTCCTCCCCCTTCGGGGGAGGGGGCGGGGGTGGGTTCGGGGGTGGGGGGGAGCGAGGGGTGTGCGGCGTCGGTCGGTGCGGCGTCGGTCGGCGGTCAGTGCGGTCAGTGGTCAGTCAGCGGCGGGCGGGTCGGTGACGGGCGGTCGGTGACGGGCGGTCGGTGGCCGCCCGCCGTCGGCGGTCGAAACGGTCAGGTGTCGAAACGGTCGGTGATCGAGGTCGATGGTGGGTCGGAGCAGTCGATGACTGTCGGTCGGCGTGGTCGGTGGTGGGCCGGTCGGCGCCGTCACCGGCCCACCGGCCCACCGGCCCACCGGACCGCCGGCCGGAACGTCAGCGGTCGTCGGGCCGGCCCCTCATCCGGAGTGGAAGGGCAGTCCGGCGCCCGCGACCAGGTCGAGGTCTTCGGTGTCCTCGCCCGGCAGCAGCGCGGCGCTGCCGTCGCCGACGGGGACGATGCCCAGCTCCAGCAGCTCGGCCATGGCGGCGCTGCCGGCCATGTCGCGGACCTGGAGCTGGTAGCGGGCGGTGGTGCGGTAGGCGCCACCGGAGTCATCGCCGGTGCGCTGCAGGAAACCGGAGTCCACTAGGAACGTGACGGCCTTGGCGATGATGCCCGTGGTCGAACCGGCCAGCCGGCGGGCGTCCTTGGTGGCGCCGGTCGCGCTGCGCCGCGCGTAGAGGCGCCAGGCGGATTCCAGGCCGGGGGCGTCGGTGGCCGGGTCGGTGTTCTCACCCTCCTGCTCGGCGCGCTCCTCCAGGCGACGGCAGGCCTGCCGGACGAAGGCGTCGACGCCGTTGACGGTGATCCGGCCGATATAGCCGTCGTCGGCGAGGTCTTCGGGGCGCGGGAAAGCCAGTGCGGCGACGGCGAGGTGGGCCAGGCCGTGCAGAAAGCGGTCGGCGGAGTCGGCGGAGGCGCGACGCGCGTAGTCACCCATCCGTACGGCGAAGACGGAGTCCTCCTGGGCGGTGACGGCCATCCCGGCGCGGGTGGAGACCTCCAGGACGACCAGGCCGAGGCCGGTGGCGACGGCGTCGGCCATTCGGGCGAAGGCGGGCTCGTCGCGATAGCGGCGCAGCAGTTCGCCGTATTCGGCGTCACGGGCGGGCAGCAGCTTGGGCTGGAGGCCGAAGGACACCAGCCGTGCGGCATCGGCGGCGTCGGCGGGGGTGAGGGGGTGGGGCCGCCCCTGCTCTGCGGAGTCCCCCCGGTCGGGCGAAACCGAGAACGGAGGCGGGAACGGAGGAGAAGCCGAGGGCTCGGGGGCGGATCCCGCCGCGGCCGGCTCGGTGTCGGCGGTGGGCGCGCCCCAGCCCGGTTCACCGGCCGCGGACGCCGGATCCGGCTGCGGCGTCTCGTCGTACTGGGTCACGGGACAAGCTCCTTGCTGGGGACGGTCTGGGAACTCTCTGGCCGGCGCGCCCCCGGCCGGCCGGCCGGGGGCGCGCCGGTGCCCGGCCCGACCGGACGCGCCATACCGCTCGCCGGCCGCCCGACCTGGACACGGTCCGTCATCACGCCACCTCCGAACGGTCCGCGGCCATTCCGGCGGAGTCCAGCAGGGCCGTGCCGACGATGAGGTCGGCGCCGCCGAATTCGGCGTCGGTCAGCTCCGTGCCGTCGTCGACGGCGAACAGCAGCTGCTGCTCTCCCTGCCGGTACGCCGTACCGACCGGCGGGCTGGCGGCGTGCACCGCCAACAGGGCGACGAGATAAGGGAGTTCGGGATCGCTGCGGCGTGCTTCGGCGAGCAGGCCGGAGAGCCGTCGGGGTGCGTCGGCGGGCAGGTCGAGCAGCGTCATCGCGGCGTCGAGCTGCGCCTCGCTGAAGCGGCTGTCGTCGGGCGTCGCCACCAGATCGGGCTCGGGCATCTCGGCGCCCAGGTGCTCACGTTCCACGGGCGGGGTGAGCAGCACCTCGACGAGGTCGCCGATCCGGACGGCCGAGGGCGTGCGCAGGCCCGTGCCCTGGGCGAAGAAGGCGTCGGTGACGCGGATGGCCTGCTCGGCGGGGAGCGGCAGCAGGGGGGCGACGAGCTGGCCGTAGAGGTCGAGTCCGGAGCGGGCGGCGGGGGTGGCGAAGGCCTGCCGGTCCTGCTCGGCGCGGAAGAGCGGTCCGGCCTCCAGCAGCCGGGACTGCAGCTGGGTGTGGCGGCGGATGCAGTCCTTGACGATGTCGACGAGCTCGGCGGCGCGGCGCTTGTGCTCGGGCTCCTCGGTCTCGTCCCTGGCCTTGCGGATGTTCGTCAGGATGGCGTTCTCGTGGCGGTAGCGGTCCGCGACGTGGTCCAGCGCCTCGTTGATCATGTCCGGGACGGTCTCCAGCCAGTCCACGGCGCGGACGTTGCGGCGGGTGGCGTCCAGGGTCCTGCGCAGCGTCTCGGCGTACTGCACGGTGCGGTAGCGGGCCTGCTCGGCGGCGAGCTGGGCGTCGGCCAGCCGGCCGCGGTTGATCAGCACCTCCAGCTTGACCTCGGCGGCGATCTGGGCGCTGGTGACGTCCGTGTCGAGCGCGCCGACCAGGACGTTGACCGCTTCGTCGGTGGCCCGCAGGAAGACGGTACCGCCGGCGCCGGGGACCTCCTCGATCAGCTTGAAGTCGTAGTCGCGGCGGACGTACTGCCCCTCGGTGTCGAAGGTGCCGTAGACGGCCCGGAAGCCGCGGTCCACGCTGCCGACGTTGATCAGGTTCTCCAGCACCCAGCGGGCCACCCGCTCGTGCTCACCCGTGAAACGGCGGGGAGCCTGGGCGGCGACTCGCGGCAGGACCTTCGCCACTATCTCCTCGTGGTCGGCGCCGGTGTCGAAGTCCATGTTGAGGGTGACGAGATCGATGACGGCGAGCGCCACCTCCGCCATGGCGTAGATCCCGTACTCGCCCGCGAGGTTGGCCTTGCGCACGTCGAGGTCGTGCAGCGGCGCGGTGCACGCGAGGGCGCGCAGCCGGCGGGCCAGGCCTTCGTCGGCTGCCGGGCCCGGCGCGGGCCGGTTCGGCCCGTTGAGCTGGGGCGCAGCGGGCCCCGGGGCGGAAAAAGTCACGTCGCACAGAGTAGGCGCTCGCACTGACAACGGACGAAACGGCGCGGATCCGTTCATGGGTGGAACCGCTGGTGGATCCGTTGACGGACCACCCCCCGGGCCGGCGCGTCAGTCTACGGCGTGGCCCGCGGCGGCCGGCCGCCAGGTCCCGTGGCGCGCGCACCGGAGCCCCTGCCGGTGATCAGTGGGTTGCTCCTCCCGCCATGCGGAGATCGGTGCGGGTGTGCGCGGCGGTGACCGCGATCTCCCGCAGGGCCCGGGCCACCGCGTCGGCCGGCAGCGACGGCTGGGCGCGGTCGACGACCTGGTCCGGCGTATAGGGGACATGGACGAATCCGCCGCGCAGGTCCGGCAGTTCGGTGGCGATGAGGTGGGCGAGGCCGTAGAAGACGTGGTTGCAGACGAAGGTGCCCGCGGTGTTGGAGACGGAGGCGGGCAGGCCGGCGGCTCGGACGGCGGCCACACACGCCTTGACCGGCAGGGTGGAGAAGTACGCGGCGGGGCCGCCGGGCACGATCGGCTCGTCGACCGGTTCGGCACCCGAGGCGTCGGGTATCCGGGCGTCGTCGACGTTGACGGCGAGGCGTTCGACGGTGATGTCGGGGCGGCCGCCCGCCTGGCCGACGCACACCACTATCTCGGGGCGGGTCTCCTCGATCGCGGCGCGCAGCACCGCGACCGACGCCCCGTAGACGCAGGGGAGCTCGACGGCGAAGGCCTCGATGCCGGTGGGCGGTTCGTCCGCGGCGGCGCGTACGGCCTGCCAGGACGGGTTGGTGGATTCGCCGTCGAAAGGCGCAAATCCGGTCAGCAGTACCCGGGTCATACGGTCATCCTTGGTGCGGTGCGATGGGGTGCGGTGCGATGGGGTGGGGCGCCGTCCGGTGCGGTGCGGTGCAGCTGCAGGCGCGCCCGGAGCGGGTTCAGAAGGCGAACAGCGCCATGATCAGGATGTTGCAGCCGAGCAGGATCCCCGCGGTGGGCATCTGCGCCTTGATCGGCCCGTACTGGTCCTTCAACTCCAGCAGCGCCGCCGGAACGATGTTGAAGTTGGCGGCCATGGGCGTCACCAGGGTGCCGCAGAATCCGGCGAGCATGCCGATGGCGAGGACGGCGGCGGGGTTGCCGTCGAAGTGGCCTATCAGGACCGGCCAGCCGACCGCGGCGGTCATCACGGGGAAGGCGGCGAAGCCATTGCCCATGATCACGGTGAACGCGAACATGCCCACGCAGTAGACGACGATCGCGATGTAGAGCGAGCCCTCGGGCAGGACGGAGGTGGTGAGCTTGCCGACCTGGTCGCCGACGCCGGACACCTGGAAGATGGCGCCCAGCGTGGCCAGCATCTGGGGCAGCAGCATCGCCCAGCCCATCGCCTCGAGCATCGAGCGGCCGGACTGCACCGGCACGGAGATCCGCTTCTCCCGGAGCATGACCATCGCGACGACGAGGGCGACGACGGCACCGATCCCCAGGCCCAGGATGGTCTCGCTGCCCTCCTGGAGAACCGGCTCGCCCCCGAAGGACAAGTGCTTGACGCCGATGGCGCAGGCCATGGCCACGGCGGGGATGGTGAGCGCGGGGACGAACAGCCGGTTGCCGAGCTTGGCGGCACTGGCGGTGCGCTGTTCGGAGGTCGTGGTGCGCGGGGTGCCGCGCCCGGTGAAGCCGAAGCCGGCCAGGCAGGCCATGACGAGGACCGCGGCGCCCAGCGGCTCGGCCGGCGCCTGCTTGGTGACGACCCAGCTGCTGTAGAAGAAGCCGGCACCGATCAGTCCCCAGAAGGCGCCGGTGCCCAGGCGCTTGGGATTGCTGCGGTCGGTGACCATCTGGGCGGCCATCACGAGGAAGCTGAGGCCCACCAGCCAGTAGAACCACTCTGCCTTGATCACTTGGTGGCCTCCACTGCGGCGGTGTCGCGGACATGGGCGGTGAGCAGTTCGCGTTCCAGATGACGGTCCAGGCGCAGCAGTCGCCAGCCGTGGACGACGAAGGCGCACACGGCAGTGGGGATCGCCCACAGCGCGAGCTGCAGCGGTTCGAGGTGGGTCCCGTAGGTGGTGTTGACGAAACCGGTGATCAGCAGGATCGAGCCGACGGCGAGAAAGACGTCCTCCCCGAAGAAGAGGCCGACGTTGTCCGCGCTGGCGGCGAACGACCTGACCTTCTCCCGTGTCCGGACCGGGAGTTCGCCGTATTTCCGCTCGGCCGCGCCCTCGGCCATCGGGACGGCGAGCGGGCGGACGGTCTGGGCGGGGCCGAAGACATTGGTCAGCCCGACCGCGGCGCCGATCTGCCGCAGACCGAGGTAGAGCGCCAGGAAACGCCCGGTGGTGAGCCCGGCGAACCGGGCGATGAGGTTGCGGGCCTGCTCCTGGAGGCCGTAGCGCTCCAGGAGGCCGATGACCGGGAGGGTGATCGCGAAGATCGTCACCGCCCGGCTGCCGGCGAAGCCGTCGCCGAACGCGGCGAGCACCTTGCCCGGCGACAGCCCTCCGAGGAGGCCGGTCGTGATGCCGGCCACCCCCACGACCAGCAGGGGATTGCGTTTCGTGGCGAAGCCGATCACGACCACGAGCACGCCGAGGAGCACGATCATGGATCCGCCTTCCGCGTAAGGGGACCCACCGGGTCCACAGGGAGATGAAGAGATTGCAGCGGAGGCTAGGTGATTGTTCAACGATCCGACAAGGGGTCTGCGGGGGCGAATCTCAACCCGCCTTCACGACACCGCTCATGACGGCCCTCGCGGCACCCGCCGCACCTCTCGCGCCCCACCCGCCACGCACCTCACGTCACCCCGCCGCGCCCCTCCCCGCTCCTCCCCCTCCGCTCATCCCTCCGCGATGCGCTGCGCGTACGCCCCCGACAGCTGAGTGCGCGAGTCCTCCAGGTACGACAGCAACAGCCGCTCGGCCTCGGCGGTATCGCCCGCCTGCAGGGCCTCGACGATTTGCCTGTTACGGGTCAAATAGGGCGCATGGAAGCGCCGGGGGTCGGCCATGACATGGAAGACGAGCCGGAGCTCGGCGAGCACTCCCCGCATCAGCTCATCCGTGCGCGGACTGCCCGCCAGGGCCACGACCGCCTGGTGAAAGCGGATGTTGGCGGTCGAGAGCGCCTGCCACTCCCGGCCTTCGGACGCGGCCTCGCCGGCCTGCACCGCGGCCGCGATCGCCGCGATGGAGTCGGTCGCAGCGGCGTCGTAGGGCCCCGGCCCCAGGCCCCGTACGGCCGCACACTCCACGAGCATGCGCACCCGGTAGATGTCCTCCAGATCCTCGACCGTCACCACCCGGACGAACACCCCGCGGTTGAGCTCGTGTACCAGCAGCCGCTCGTGCGTCAGCAGCCGGAACGCCTCGCGCAGCGTGTTACGCGAGACGCCCAGGGCGCCGCCGATGCTCTCCTCCGAGAGCCGGGCGCCGGGCGGGAAGTAGCCCTCGGTGATCCGGTCGCGCAGGATGTCGGCGACCCGTTCGGCCGTGCTGGAGCGCCCCAGCAGGGCACGGTCGCCTTCCAGGCCCGCGACCTCGGTGAGCCGTCGCTGATCGTTCTTCGCCGCTCCGCCCGCCATACCGCTCCCCGTTCTCGCGCCGTACCGGGCGGCGATCGAGGCCGCACCGATGTCGTATGAGCGAAAGTCAATCCCAGATGGAAGGACGAAACAACGCATCCGTGATCGCACCCCGAACACCTCTTGTCGGATCGTTGAACAATCCTCTACGTTGTCCTCGACGCCGGTCGGCTCGGGTGCCCTCGCGGGCCCTCGGGGGAGAGTCACTTCGGACACGTGCCGGCCGGAACGTCCCGCCGCCCCTGCCCGCTGCCCGCGCCCGGCCGTCGCACCGGTGCCCCCGCGCGCCCGGCCGGCCCGAGCCCCATGGAACGGACCCACATGAGCGACCCGGCGCCCCCTCCCGTCATCGACCTCAACGCCGACCTCGGGGAAGGCTTCGGCCGCTGGCAGCTCACCGATGACGAGGCCCTGCTCTCCGTCGTCACCAGCGCCAATGTCGCCTGCGGCTTCCATGCCGGCGACCCGGCCACCATGCGCCGGGTGTGCGAACTGGCCGCCGAGCGCGGTGTGGTCATCGGCGCCCAGGTCTCCTACCGCGACCTGGCCGGCTTCGGCCGCCGCGCGATGGAGGTGCCGCCGGACGAACTGTCCGCCGAGATCACCTACCAGATCGGGGCGCTGGACGTCTTCGCGCGCGCCGCCGGGACCCGGGTCCGCTACGTCAAACCGCACGGCGCGCTCTACAACCGCTGTGTCCACGACAAGGAGCAGGCCGCTGCCGTCATCGACGGCATCCGCGCCGCGGGCGGTGGCCCGGCCGCGGGCGATGGCCTGCCGGTCCTCGGCCTGCCCGGCTCGCGGCTGCACGAGGCCGCCCGCCGCGCCGGGCTGCCCGTCGTCGGCGAGGCCTTCGCCGACCGTGCCTACACCGACGAGGGCACCCTCGTCCCCCGCCGCGAACCGGGCGCGGTGGTCCACGACGCCGACGAGGTCGTCAAGCGGGCCCTGGGCATGGCCCGCGACCACTCCGTCACCTCCCGCAACGGCCGGCGCGTCGGCATCACGGCCCGCTCGCTGTGCCTGCACGGCGACACCCCCGGCGCCGCGGACCTCGCCCGGCGCGTACGGTCCGAACTGGCCGCGGCCGGCGTCCGCATCCGGAGCTTTGCATGAGGCCGCTGCCGGTCGGTGAACACGGCCTGCTGATCGAGCTGGACAGCGCCGAGGAGGTCGAGGCGCTGCACGCCGAGCTGCTGCGCCGGGCCGCCGACGGCGCCCTGCCGCCGCTGCGCGAGATCGTGCCGGCCGCCCGTACGGTGCTCCTCGACGGCCTCGCCGACCCCCGCGGACTCCTCGCCGAGCTCGCCGCCTGGGACATCCCGCCGGTCGGCGCCGGCGACCGGCCCACCGTGGAGATCCCGGTCCGCTACGACGGACCCGACCTCGCCGACGTCGCCGCCCTGTGGGACTGCACCCCCGGCGAGGTGGTGCGGCGGCACTCCGCGACGGAGTTCCATGTGGCCTTCTGCGGCTTCGCGCCCGGCTTCGGCTATCTGACCGGGCTGCCCGAGCCGCTGCACGTACCGCGCCGGGACACTCCCCGGACGAAGGTCCCGGTCGGCTCGGTCGCCCTGGCCGGCCCGTACACCGGGGTCTACCCGCGCTCCTCCCCCGGCGGCTGGCAGTTGATCGGCACCACCGACACCGTCCTGTGGGACCCGCGCCGCGAACCCGCCGCGCTGCTCGCCCCCGGTACCCGTGTCCGCTTCGTCCCTCAGGAGACCGCCCGATGACCGACCGTGCCTTCTCGGTCGTCCGGGCCGGTGCGCTCACCACCGTCCAGGACCTCGGCAGGCCCGGCCACGCCCACCTCGGCGTGCCGCGGGCCGGCGCCCTCGACGAGCCCGCGCACCGGCTCGCCAACCGCCTGGTCGGCAACCCCGAGTCCGCCGCCGCCCTGGAGACCACCCTCACCGGCTGCGCCCTGCGGGTCCGTACGGCCACCACCGTCGCCGTCACGGGCGCGCCCTGCCCGGTGACCGTCGACGGCCGCCCAGCCCCCTGGGGCGCACCGGTCCGCGTCCCTGCGGGCGCCGTCCTGGACGCAGGTCCTGCCACCCACGGCCTGCGCTCCTACCTCGCCTTCGCCGGGGGCATCGACACCGAACCGGTCCTCGGCAGCCGCGCCGCCGATCTGCTCTCCGGCCTGGGCCCCGACCCGCTCACCGAGGGAGCGGTCCTCCCGCTGGGCACCCCGTACGGCCCGGCCGCCACCGCCGACGCCATCCCGCACCCCGGCCCGCTGACGGAACTCGTCCTGCCGTTCCTGCCCGGCCCCCGCGACACCTGGTTCACCGCCGCCGGCCTGCACACCCTCGCCACCGGCCGCTTCCGCGTCTCCCCGGCCGGCAACCGCATCGGCCTGCGCACCGAGGGCCCGCCCCTGGAGCGCGCCCGCAGCGGCGAACTCCCCAGTGAGGGCATGCCCCTGGGCGCCCTCCAGGTCCCCCCCGACGGCCTGCCGGTCCTCTTCCTCCACGACCACCCCACGACCGGCGGCTACCCGGTCATCGGCGTCGTCCCCGAGCGCTACCTGGCCCCCGCGGCGCAGGCGGCGCCGGGGACAGCGGTCCGCTTTCTCCGGATGCGCTAGGGGGTGTCAGCAGCGCCGCGCCGGTCAGCGGGAGAACTCGCAAGGCGCGCGGCGTTGTTCTGGACGCGGTGCAGCAACTCCTGCAGCTGGTCGCGCTCGGCGGGGGTGAAGCCGGCGTACAAGCCGTCCTCGACGCGCTCCTGTACCGCCCACAGCGCAGCGATGGCCCGCTCTCCCTCGCGGGTGATCGCGACGTGGTCCTGGCCCTGCGTCACATGGCCGCGGTCGCACAGCGGTGCCAGCAATTCCTGCAGCTCCGCGGAGCCGACACCGACGTCGCGGCGCAGTTGCTCCAGTGGGGTGCTGCGCTCGCAGGCGAGCACCATCAGCAGCACCGCCTGGGAGCTGTCCAGGTCGCCGACCTGACGCAGGTGGGCATCGAATGCCTGCCGCACCAGGTGAGCGGCCGCGGTGAGGTTGCGGCCGAGGGTGTCGCGGATGCGGTCGGTCAGCATGGCCAGGATCGCCTTCATTCGCAGCTCGTAGATGCTGATCCCGGCGGCCACCCCGACGTTGAGTGATTCCACTGCACCGGCCATCGGGATCTGTACCACCAGGTCGGCCGCGGCCAGCGTGGCCTCACTGACGCCCTCCGTCTCGTTCCCGACGACCAGGGCCACCTTGCGGCCGCGCAGTGGGGCCGTCGACTGCAAATGTGTTCCCCGGGGACTGGTCACCACAATCTGGAATCCGGACTCCCTCAAGGACGCCACCGCGCCGCCCGGATCGGCGAAACGGCGGACGCGGCAACCGAGTACGGCGCCCCGTGCCGCGTCCAGGACCCGCCGGGAGGACAGATCCGTCGTCTCATCGGTGAGCACGATGTCCCGCACACCGAGAGCGCGTGCCGTCCGCACGATCGTGCCCAGATTTCCGGGGTCGGCGACCTGCTCGCACACCACGGCGAAGTCACCGTAAGCGTCACCCACCGGGCTTTCGGCCGGCAACGCCGCCACCGCCAGCCAGTCGACCGGCTTCGCGCCGCCGGTGACCTTCCGCAGCAGTCCGTCCCGTACGGCGTGCACGCCCACCCCGGCCGCGGTCAGCTCCGCGCACAGGGCGGGGTCGTCGGCACCCGCCGAGCGGAGCACGTACTCCAGACCGGCCCCGGCGTCCACGAGCTGCCGGATCAGGCCGGGGCCTTCGATCAGGCAGCGTCCGGCGGCGGTCCGTCCGGAGCGGGTGGCCAACGTCCGTGCGGTGGCAATCCGCACGTCCTTGATCGAATCGATGAGCTCCATGGCCGACCAGACTATCGATGCGCCGCGCAGGGAGCATGCCCACACCCGGGCTGCCGGCCCGTCAGCCCTCGTCCGCCGCCCCGTACCCCCCGCCGCCCGGTGTGCGCAGCACCAGTACATCGTCCGTGCCGACGTCCACGGCGTCGCAGCCCGCCAGCTCCGTTTGTGAACCGTCCGCCCGTTCCACGGAGTTGGCGCCCAGTGCGCCCGGGGCGCCGCCCGCCATGCCGTACGGTGCGACCCTGCGGTGGTTGGTGAGCAGGGCGACGGTCATCGGCTCCAGGAAGCGCAGCCGGCGCTCGACGCCGCAGCCGCCGTGCCAGCGTCCCCTGCCGCCGCTGCCGGAGCGGATGGCAAAGCCGTCGACGCGGACGGGGTAGCGCCACTCCAGCACTTCGGGGTCGGTCAGCCGGGAGTTGGTCATATGGGTCTGCACGGCGTCCGCGCCGTCGAAGCCGTCGCCCGCGCCCGAACCGCTGGCGACGGTCTCGTAGTACTGCACCCGGTCGTTGCCGAAGGTGAGGTTGTTCATCGTGCCCGAGCCCTCGGCCTGGATACCGAGCGCGGCATAGAGCGCGCCGGTGACCGCCTGGGAGGTCTCCACATTGCCCGCGACGGTGGCCGCCGGGAAGACGGGGGCGAGCATCGAGCCCTCCGGGATGCGGACCTCCACGGGCTTGAGGCAGCCGCTGTTGAGCGGGATGTCGTCGGCGACCAGGGTGCGGAAGACGTACAGCACGGCGGCCATCACCACCGAGCTGGGCGCATTGGCGTTCCCGGGCTGCTGGGGCGAGGTGCCGGCGAAGTCCACCACGGCGCTGCGGGCGGCACGGTCGACGGTCAGCGCGACCCGGATCTCGGCCCCGCTGTCGGTCTCGTAGCGGCAGCTGCCGTCCGACAGCCGCTCGATGATGCGCCGCACCGATTCCTCGGCGTTGTCCTGGACGTGCCCCATGTAGGCCCGGACCACGTCCAGCCCGAACTGGTCGGTCATCCGCCGCAGTTCCTGGATGCCCTTCTCGTTGGCGGCGATCTGGGCGCGCAGATCGGCGAGGTTGGCGTCGGGTGCGCGGGAGGGGTAGGGGCCGGCGGCGAGCAGGTCGCGGGTGGCGTCCTCGCGCAGTTCGCCGTCGCGCACCAGCAGCCAGTTGTCGAAGAGGATGCCCTCCTCCTGGATGGTGCTGCTGAAGGCGGGCATCGAGCCCGGGGTGATCCCCCCGATCTCGGCGTGGTGACCGCGGGAGGCCACCAGGAACAGCAGCTCGTCCCCGTCGGCGTCGAAGACGGGGGTGACGACGGTGACGTCGGGGAGGTGGGTGCCCCCGTGGTACGGGTCGTTGATCGCATACACGTCACCCGGCCGCATCTCGCCGCCGCGGCGCCGGAGCACCTCTTTGATGGACTCCCCCATCGAGCCCAGGTGCACGGGGATGTGCGGGGCGTTGGCGATCAGATTGCCGTCGGCGTCGAAGAGGGCGCAGGAGAAGTCCAGGCGCTCCTTGATGTTGACGGAGTGTGCGGTGTTCTCCAGCCGGACGCCCATCTGCTCGGCGATGGCCATGAAGAGGCTGTTGAAGACCTCCAGCATCACCGGGTCGGCTTCGGTGCCCACGGCGACGCGTTCGGTGCGCGGCCGGGCCCGGGTCAGCAGGAGGTGCCCCCGCTCGCCCGTGGCCGCCTGCCAGTCCGGGTCGAGGACCGTGGTCGCGTCCTCCTCGGCGATGACGGCCGGGCCGGTGAGGGTGTCACCGGGGAGCAGGTCCGTGCGGCGGTAGAGTCCGGTGTCCTGCCAGCGGCCGTCCGTGTACATCCGTACTGTGGCGACCGGTGTCAGCTCTCCTTCTCTGCTGCCCGCTCGGGCCTCGTACCCGCCCGCGCCGCCGGCCGCGCCCAGCGCTTCGACCGACACCGCCTCGGCCACCAGCGGTTTGTCCATGGTGAAGGCGTAGCGCTCACGGTGTGCCCGGACGAATTCCGCGGTCATGGTGCCGGCATCGGCGAGCGGGACGGCGAGGGTGGAGTCGGTCCCGGCGTAACGGATCAGCACCCGGGCGCGGGTGGTGACCGAGGCGTCCGGCACGCCGTCGTCGAGGAGTTCGCGCCGGGTCTGCCCGGCAAGGGCCTCGCACACCTCGTGCACCCGCGCGACGGCCGCGGGATCGGTGAACTCCGCCTCGACGGCCTGCTCGCGCATCGCGGTGGCGTCGGCGACCCCGATGCCGTACGCGGAGAGCACCCCGGCCAGCGGCGGGACGAGCACCGTGTCGATGCCCAGCGCGTCGGCGACAGCGCAGGCGTGCTGGCCGCCGGCGCCACCGAAGCTGGTGAGGACGTAGCGGGTGATGTCGCGGCCGCGCTGGACGGAGATCTTCTTGACGGCGTTGGCCATGTTGAGCACGGCGATGTCGAGGAAGCCGGCCGCGACCTCCTCGGGGCCGCGGTCGTCCCCGGTCTCGGCGGCGGCCCGCGCGGCCAGCTCGCCGAAGCGGATGCGGACCACGTCGGCGTCCAGCGGCCGGTCGCCGTCCGGACCGAACACCGCGGGGAAGTGGGCCGGCTGGATGCGGCCGAGCATCACCTGGGCGTCGGTGACGGTGAGCGGGCCGCCACGCCGGTAGCAGGCAGGCCCCGGGTCCGCACCCGCCGAGTCGGGGCCGACCCGGTAGCGGCGCCCGTCGAAGTGCAGGACGGAGCCGCCGCCTGCGGCGACGGTGTGGATGTTCATCATGGGCGCGCGCATCCGTACGCCCGCGACCTCGTTGCCGAAGACCCGCTCGAATTCACCGGCGTAGTGCGACACATCGGTGGACGTGCCGCCCATGTCGAACCCGATCACCCGGTCGTGTTCGCCGCCCGCGTCGGCGGCGGTCCGCACCATGCCGACGACGCCGCCCGCGGGACCGGACAGCACCGCGTCCTTGCCCCGGAAGTGTGCGGCCTTGCGCAGTCCGCCGTTGGACTGCATGAACATCAGCCGGATACCGGGGAGTTGGGCGGCGATCTCGTCGACGTACCGGCCCAGGATCGGGGAGAGGTAGGCGTCGACGACGGTGGTGTCGCCGCGCGGCACCAGCTTCATCAGCGGGCTGACCTCGTGCGAGCAGCTGACCTGGGAGAACCCTGCCTGCCTGGCCAGTTCGGCGACGGCCCGCTCGTGGTCGGCGTGGCGGTAGCCGTGCAGCAGGACGACGGCGGCGCTGCGCAGGCCGTCCGCGCGGGCCCGGACGAGCGCCCGGCGGACCTCGTCGACGTCCAGCGGCCGGACCAGCTCACCGCGGGCGCCGATCCGCTCCGGCACCTCGATCACCCGGTCGTACAGCGCCTCGGGCAGCACGATGTGCCGGTCGAAGATCCGCGGCCGGTTCTGGTAGGCGATCCGCAGCGCGTCCCGGAACCCTTCGGTGGTCAGCAGCACGGTCGGTTCGCCCTTGCGCTCCAAGAGGGCGTTGGTGGCGACGGTGGTGCCCATCTTGACGACGGAGACCCGCTCGGCGGGCACCGGTTCGTCCGGGCCGAGCCCCAGCATCATCCGGATACCGGCCACCGCGGCGTCCCTGTATCGCTCCGGGTGGTGCGAGAGCAGCTTGCCGGTGACCAGCCGTCCGTCCGGGCGCCTGCCGACGACGTCCGTGAACGTGCCACCGCGGTCGATCCAGAACTCCCAGCGTCCGGTCATCCTGTCATTGTCGCAGCGCCGTTCACCGTCGCGGCGGTTTTCCCCAGCCGGGCATCGTCCGATCCGCCGTGCCTGCCCGGGCGGTCGGCCTCGTCCGCCTCGTCTGCCCCGTCCACCCTGTCCGGCCCCTCCGACCCGTCCAGCGCATCCGACTCGCCCGGCCCGTCCGGCCCCTTCGCCGCGTGCGACCCGTGACTCGCCCCGTCCGCACCGGCCGCCCCGTCCAGTGCGGCGAGCGCGGTACGCGTGGCCTGGTCGGCCGCGGTGTCCAGCATCCGCCCGGCCCCCGCCGCCCCGTGCCGGCACTCCTGGAGCGCCAGACCCAGCAGGCCGGGCAGCAGGTCCGTACACCGGTCGGCGACCCAGCGGGTGCCGCGGGTGGCCATCCACCGGGCCGATCCGGTGCGGGTCGGCGGCGGGCCGTCGAGAGTGAGCGCGGGCGGCGGTCCGACGGGCAGGCCGGCGGCGGCCAGCGCCGCATGGAAACCGCGGGCCAGCAGCCGGTGGCCGCGCTCGCTGGGATGCAGCCGGTCCACGCTCCAGCAGGCCCGTTCGGCGACCCAGGGGTGTTCGGCCAGGTGCAGATGAACGCCCTGGTAGCGCGCCGACACCGCATGGACGACGGTGTTCACGGCGCGCATCCGGCGGGCCAGCGGACGCGCCAGCGGCGCGGGCAGGCCCAGCATCCGGCCCGGGTCGGGCAGGCAGGCCGTCAGCACCACGGCCCCGTCGGCGCTCAGTGCGCCGTGCGCCCGGTCCAGCGCGAGCGCGACCCGCTCGATGGCGAAGGCCGCGCGCAGAGTGTCGTTGGCGCCGACGACCAGCGAGGCGAAGCGCGGCCCGAGCGTGCGCGCCATGGGCAACTGCCGCTCGGCCAGCTCCGCCGCCAGCGCCCCGCTGCGCGCCAGGTTCACCAGTTCCACACCGCCCGGCCGCTCGCCCAGCGCCCCGGCGAGCAGGGCCGCCCAACCGCGCCAGCCGCCGCCCAGTACGGGGTCGCCGAGCCCTTCGGTCAGCGAGTCACCGAGCGCGACGAAGCGGACCGGGGCCGGGGCCGGGGTCGGGGAACGGCTGCCGCCCGGGGCCGGGGAACGGCCACCGCCCGGCGCCTGCTCCGGGATCACCGCTCCCCCGCCCGGTAGCACCGCTCCCCCGCCTGGTAGCACCGCTCCCCCTCCCGGCACCGCTGCTCCGCCCTCCGGCATCACCACTCCCTCGGACCGCACCGTCACCACCCGCCCAGCGGGCCGGCCGGGGACGGGAAGGACGCGGCGGTGACCGGCCGGCCGAGCGGGGCGGCCGCGTCGTGCGCGGCCAGGAAGGCCTCGACGGCGGGCTGCCAGCCGTAGCCTTCGGCCCGGCGGCGGGCGGCGGCGCGCCGGGCGGGCCCGGGCCGGGCCAGGACGCGCTGGACCGCCTCGGCGAACGAGGGCCCGTCGTCGAGCGCCGTGTCGCCGCCGCTGCCGACCAGGCCCGCCAGCGCCGATGCCGCGCTGGCAACCACCGGGGTACCGCAGGCCAGCGCTTCCAGGGCGGCCAGCCCGAAGGTCTCGGCCGGTCCGGGCGCCAGTGCGACATCGGCGCCGGCCTGCAGCGCGGCGAGCCGGGACCGGTCGGCGAGGTGCCCGAGGAACGCCGCGGGCAGTCGTTCGGACCGCGCCCGGGCCTCCAGGCGCGCCCGCAGCGGCCCGTCACCGGCCACCACCAGCGTCGCGTCGACCCCGCGCCGCCGCAGCTCAGCCAGCGTGTCCAGCGCCCGCCCCGGCCGCTTCTCCTGCGACAGCCGGGAGCAGAGCAGCAGCAGGACCTCTGCCCGACCCGCCCAGCGCCGGCGCAGCTCCGCGCTGCGGCAGCCGGGGTGCCAGGCGTCGAGATCGACACCGAGCGGCGCGCGCACCACATTGCGCACCCCGGCCCGGGTGAACTCCGCCGCCGCCCATGCGGTGGTGCACACGACCCGGCTGTAGGCGTGCGCCGTACGGCGGTTGAGCCGGTCCGCGGCGGCGCGGGCCAGCGGCTGCGGTACGCCCCAGGTGCCCAGCACCCCGTCCACGCTCTCGTGCGAGACCATCACCGCGGGAATCCGTGCCCGGCGCGCCCACTCCCCCGTCCAGCGCAGCGTCGTCCGGTCGGAGACCTCCAGCCGGTCGGGGGCCAGCGAGTGCAGCAGCCGCTGGACCCTGCGGCGGTCGGTCAGCACGCGGTAGCCACCGCTGCCCGGCAGCTCCGGCCCCGGCAGGGTGATCACCCGTCCCTGCGCGGTGTCTTCGTCGCACCAGCCGGCCGGGCCGTGTGCCCCCGGCGGTCCGGGCACGATGAGCACCGGCTCGTGCCCGGCGGCCCGGTAGCCCGCGCCGAGTTCCCGCAGCGCGGTGCGCAGCCCGCCGGAGGCCGGCGTGACGAAGTTGGCGATCCGGACGATCCGCAGGCCCGTCCCACGGGCGTGTCGCGCGGTCATGCCGCCACCGCCGTCCGGTCGCTCAGCACGGCCTCGTAGTGGCCCAGGAGCTGGTCGCCGACGGCCTCCCAGGTGCGGCACTCAACCGCTCTGCGGGCCGCGGCACCGTACCGGACGCGCAGCTCGGCGCTCCCCGCGAGCAGACGCACCGCGTCCCGGAAGGCACCGCCGTCCCCCGGCGTCACCAACAGCCCCGTACGGTCATGGTCCACCAGGTCGAGCGGGCCGCCCGCCCGGGGCGCCACCACCGGCACGCCGGAGGCCATCGCCTCCTGCACGGTCTGACAGAAGGTCTCGTACGGCCCGGTATGCACGAAGATGTCCAACGAGGCGTAGAGCCGGGCGAGTTCATCACCCGTACGGCGGCCGAGGAAGCGCACCCCGGGCAGCGCGGTCCGCAGCCCGGCGGCACTGGGCCCCTCGCCGATGACGACGGTGCGTACGCCCGGCAGCCGCGAGGTCTCGGCCAGCAGCCCCACGTCCTTCTCCGGCGCGAGCCGTCCCACGTATCCCACCAGCAGCTCCCGCCCCGCGGTGAGCGAACTGCGCAGCACCGCGTCGCGCCGCCCGGGGTGGAACCGTTCGGAGTCGACGCCGCGCGGCCAGAGATGGACCCGGGGCACACCGTGCTCGGTCAGATCCAGCAGCGCCGCGCTGGAGGGCGCCAGAGTGCGGTCGGCGGCGCCGTGCACCGCCCGGATACGGCGCCAGGCCGTGGCCGCGCCGCCGCCGAGGTAAGTGCGGGCGTAGCGGCCCAGATCGGTCTGGTAGACGGCGATCGCGGGCACCTGGCGGCGGGCGGCGGCCGCCATCCCCCGGGCGCCCAGCACGAACGGGCTGGCGAGATGGACGAGATCAGGGCGGTGCCCGTCGAGCGCCGCGGACAGCCGGCGTCCGGGAAGCGCGATCCGCACCTGCGGATAGCCGGGCAGCGGCATCGAGGGCACCCGGACGACGGGGCAGGGACTCTCGTGCGTACCGGCGGCCGGCGAAGGGCCACCGAGCGGCGCGATGACCAGCGGATCGTGGCCGCGCCGGACGAGGTGCCGGGCGGTTTCCAGGGCGCAGTGGGAGACGCCGTTGACATCGGGCGGGAAGGATTCGGTGACCAGGGCGACACGCATACCGCTGTTCTCGGCGTACCGTGCGTGGAGGGAACCAAAGGGATCTTTCCTGGCGGAGAACGTCCTGTGACCGTCCGCTGCGTCTGGTTTTTCTTCCCACGTTTTTGGCTGCCCCGCCGTGGGGGTTCTCGCCTGTTTTCCGCCCGCTGCGCGGTGCGCCCGCCGTTTCGCCTGGCGGCGGGCCGGTCCGCTGCGCTTTGCCGCCGCACCGGGTTTCGGCTTTCCCTCCATTGCGCCTGCGGCGGGCGGGGTCCGCTGCGCGGGGCTGTCGGGTGCCGGTGACGGACCTCCGCGGGTGGGGTGCCGGACTGCTTCGCTTTACGTCCGGCACCCCACCCGCTCCGGCCCGTCCCCTCCCGTTGGGTGGGTGGGAAAAGGCCGGTGGGGGTGGCTGTGGCTGGTCCGGCGCGCGTCGTGGACGTAAGGAATGCGCGTAGGCACAGGGGAATAGCCATGGCACAGGGAAATGGCCCTGGCACGGGGATGGGCTGCGGCACGGGGAAATGTCTGTGATCGACGCCCGCCCCCACCCACCTTCACCATCTCCCCCACGGGAGGGGACGGGCCGGAGGGGCCGGTGTGTGGGACGTAAAGCGAAGCAGTCCCACACACCGGCCCCGCAGGCCCGTCACCGCACCCACAGCCCCGCGCAGCGGACCCCGCCCGCCGCCAGGCGCAACGGCGAGAAGCAATCACGGCGGGACAGCCGAAAACGTGCCGAGGCAAAGCGCAGCGAACCGGCCCCGCGCAGCGGACCCGGCCCGCCGCCAGGCGCCACGGCGGCAAACCCCCACGGCGGGACAGCCGAAAACGGGGCAAGGGCAAAGCGCAGCGAAACGTTAAGACTCAGGCCCGATCCGGCTACGCACCGCCGTCTGGACCTCCGCCTCCTCGGCCGGATCGGCCGCAAGGCGGCGCAGTTGTTCGACGACCCTGTCGTCGCCCGTGGCGGCGTGCCGGGCGGCCAGTTCTCTGGTGGTCTCCTCGCAGTCCCACAGGCACTCGACGGCGAAGCCGGCCGCGAAACCGGGGTCGGTGGCGGCGAGCGCGGCGGCGGCCCGGCCGCGGAGGTGTGAGGAGGACGTCTCGCGGTAGATGTGCCGCAGGACGGGGGCGGCGCAGCCGACGCCGAGGCGTCCGGTGCCGTCGACGAGTTCCCACAGGCCGTCGGCGTCCGGGCCCTCCTCGCGGACGGTCCGGCGCAGGGCGGCCAGCACCGGTTCGGCGTCGCGGCGCCCGCCGCGACGGGCGAGCATGGCGGCGGCGGTCGCGCCCAGCGGGTCCGCGCGCAGCGCCCAGACCCTGGCCCGTGCGACGGCGGCCACGCTGCGCATCCGCGCGAAGGCGGCGAGCGCCGCGGAGGCCAGGCGCTCGGAGGAGAAGGGGTCGGCGACCGCGTCCTCGATCAGGTCGAGGACGTCGGGATCGCCGCGTTCGGCGAGGTGGTGCAGTACGGCGGCGCGGGCCGCGTCCGGTGCGCTGCGCGCGGCGCGCAGCAGCTCGGGGCGGTCCTCGGGGCCGGCGACGACGGCCAGGCAGCGGGCGGCGGCGAGGTGCCGGTGGTCCCCGCTCGCCGGCTCGGGGCTCTCCTCGGCCCACTGAAGTACCTCGGTCACGCTCCAGCCGGGGCGCGGCCCACGGGGCTGCATCTGCCGCTGCCAGCGGTCGAAGGAGCCCTGTTCCCCGGCGGCGGCCAGCCGCGGGCCGTAGTGGGGGTCCTCGGCCCACAGCCGCCAGGGCCGGGGCTCGAAGGCGTCGCGGACGGCGGTGGCCAGCTCGGCATCGCCCTCCTCGGTCTCCGGGAAGCGGGCGAGGACGGCGGGGGCGAGGGTCATCAGCCCGGCGTCGTCGTCACGCAGCGCAAGCTCGTCCAGGGCCCAGCGCCAGTTGCTGCCGGCCGCGGCATAGCTGCGCAGCAGCAGACGGGCGGCGTCCTTGCCGTAGGCGGCGAGGTGGCCGAGGACCGCGAGGGCGAGGCCGGTGCGCTCCTCTCCGGTGTCGACGAGGTCGTCGGGGTGGAAGAGGTGGCGTTCGATCTCTTCGAGCGCGCCGTCGAGCTGCATATAAAGGCGTGCGTAGTAGAGCGAGCGGTTCTCGACCTGCCAGTCGCGACGGGGATCGCGCAGCACGCTGTCGTTGAGTGCCGCGAGCGCCTCGGCCCGCGGCGCCGCGAGGGCATGCAGGGTCCCGTCGCCGCGGCCTCGCTGCAAGAGACCGAGCAGGGTGCCACTGGGCGCTATGTCTGGATCGAACATGAGGTCAGCATCCGGTGCGGGGGACAGGCTGGCAACGGGATTTCCGCTGACCGGCATTCTTGCCGGTGACCGCGGGCCGTAAGCCTCGTTCCCACCATGGATCGGCGGAAGCGCCTGCAGTACGGCGGCCGAAGCCTAGCTTGGAAGCGGTCATTCCGCCGATTCGCCCCGGGATTGCACCGGAAAGCCGGGGGCATATGCCAGATGCACCACCGTATCGGGTAGTGCCAAATCCCTTACGGACGGTCGCCGCCTGTGCAACAGTCGTTACCGGCCCTTCAGCCCGGCGCCGCCTGATCACGGAGTACGTCATGCCGTCCCCTCTCTTCGCGGATCACCCAGCAGACCGGCCCCCCGAGCGCGACACGGTCGAGTCACTCATCACGCAGGCCCGCCGCCTGCGCGGTGACCTCGATGCGGTGCGCAGGGAGTCCGGGGAGGACACCGGCCTCCCGGCCGACCCGCAGCTGCGCTGGCAGCGGGCGCTGTGCGATCTCGCCGTGCATCATCTCGACGACCTCGGGGGCCATCTCGACCAGCTCAGAGAAGGTCTGCCTGCGGAGAGTGAGGACAGCGAGGAGGCAGCGCCGGAGGCCGAGCTGCCGGAGGCCCCTCCGGAGCCCGCGCCCCATGAACGCGGCGCGCTGCTGCGCCGGGTGGGCAGCGCCGAGTGGAACCTCCTCACCGACGAGGTCAGCTGGTCCGACGAGCTGTTCGCGATGTTCGGCAAGGCACCGTCCGACGGACCGCTCACCCTCGACGAGCTGCCGTCGCTGGTCCACGCCGACGACCAGGAGGGGCTGGCCACGATGGTCACCGACTGTCTGGTGGACGGCCGCCCGATCGACGGCGAATTCCGCATCGTGCGCCCGGACGGGGGCCTGCGCACGGTGCACATGGTGGGCGAGCCGGTGCTCGACGCCGACGGCAGTACCGCCTGCATGTGGGCCGTGCTGCGGGATGTCAGCGAGCTGCGCCGCAGCCAGCAGGCGGTACGCGAGACCCGTGACTCGCTGCACCGTGAGCGGCATATCGCGCAGACCGAGCACCGGCTTGCAGTCGAGCTGCAGGAGGCCGTGCTCCCCCCGTGGCGCGGCTCCCTGCGGTTCCCGCAAGGCGGTCCCGTCACCCTCGACCTCGCCGGGCGCTATCTGCCGTCCGGCACCCGTGACCTGATCGGTGGGGGCTGGTACGACGCGCTGCAACTCCCGGACGGCACCACACTGTTGAGCGTCGGCGATCTCACCGGGCATGGCGTCACGGCCACGTCCGGGATGGCGATGGTGCTCGGCGCGCTGCGCGGTCTGGCCGTCGCCGGCCACCGGCCGGGACCCCTGATGTGCTTCCTCAACCAACTGCTGGACACCGCCGCTCAGCCGGCGCTGAGCAGCACGGTGTGCGGCCGCTTCGACGCCGCTACCCGGACCCTGGAGTGGGCCCAGGCCGGACACCCCGCACCTCTGCTGTTCCGCGGCGGCACGGGGCGCGCGCTGGACCCGCCCGAGGGTGTCCTGCTCGGGGCGACCTCGGGTGCGGCCTACACCCAGCGCACCGAGCAACTGGAGCCCGGTGACCTGCTCGTCCTGCACACCGATGGTCTCGTCCCCCGCCGTACGCATGGCACGGAAGCCCTCCACGAGGGCGCAGAACGGCTCCTCGCCCTGGCGCCGCGGTTCGCCGCGGCCCGCAGTGCGCAGGAGGGCGTCCGCATCGTCGTCGAGGAGTTCGGCAGCACCGATCGCGAGGACGACGCCTGTGTGCTGGTCGCCAGGGTCGGCGACTGAAGCACATCGCGGCAGGTGCGGGCGGCGGACCGGCGGATCCGGAGCCGGTCGCCCCGAACGCGTCGGCGCACACGTCGGCGAACGATCCGCCGGCCCACGGGTGAGGCAGCGGAGCCGCGAAGGATGTCACCCTTACGGATGACGCACCGTCACGCTCCGTGCACCCGCCCGCCTCAGGCCGAGAAGGTCTTCCCGACTCCCGATCCGATGCCGGGGCCGAGGTCCGACCCCTTGGTCTTGGGCTTCGCCTTCGGCAGGACATGCTGGATCTCCTCACGCAGGTCCTGGATCTTGGCGTAGTTCGCATACTGCCCCGTGAGCCGGAACATTTCGCGGAGCCGGTCCCAGGTGCGGTGCGAGGAGTTCTCGCCGATGGACACCAGCGCCAACCGGGCGTAGCGGTCGGCCTGTTCGGGGTCGTTTCCGATGAAGCAGGCCGAGGCCATCGAGATGTAGTCGAAGATCTGCGACCGCTGGCGGCCGTTCTCGCGCAGCCGCAGCGCCCGCTGGGCGTGATGCTGGGCGATCCTGGCGGCCGACGGATCGTGATCGGCGAGGGTACGGAAGGCCAGCGCCTGCATGCCGTGCAGATCCGCCTCGTCGAACATCTGCATCCAGCTCGGTGGCGGCACATCGCCCTTGTCCGAGACGAAAAGGTCCTCCGCCTCGCCCAGGGTGCGGCGCATCGCCTGGCCGTGGCCCTTGGACGCCTGCGCCCAGGCCTCGATGGTGTGGAGCATGGCACGGGTGCGCGGCAGGGTTTGGGCACCGGAGCCGGACTTGGCCAGCTTCATCAGATCCAGCGCATCGTCGGGACGGCCCAGATGCACCATCTGACGGGCGGCACGGGACAGCGCCTCGCCGGCCCGCGGGCGATCGCCGCCCTCACGCGCCGCATGGGCGGCGATGATGAAGTACTTCTGGGCGGTGGGCTCCAGGCCCACGTCATGGGACATCCAGCCCGCCAGCACCGCCAGATTGGCGGCCACCCCCCACAGCCTGCGCTGCAGATGATCGGGGTGGCGATAGGCGAGCATGCCGCCCACCTCGTTGAGCTGGCCCACCACGGCCTTGCGCTGCAGCCCGCCCCCGCGGGCCGCGTCCCAGGCGCGGAACACCTCGACCGAGCGCTCCAGCGCGTCGATCTCCTGCGATCCCACCGGGGCCGCCTCATAGCGGTCGAGGCCGATCTGGTCGAGTTCGTCCAAGGAGTCGGAGGCGAACATGGCGTGGGGGCGGGGGGCGCCGGCCGGGGCCGGGTCGGTGTGCAGCCAGTCGTACATGGCGCCGGTGAGTGCGGAGCCCGCGGCGAGTGCGGCGCCCGCACCCACCAAGCCGCGTCGGTTGAGCATGAGGTCCATTCCCGTGAATTCCGTGAGGACCGCGGCGGTCCGTTCGGGAGCCCACGGCAGACCGTCCAGGGCCTGCCGTTTCCCCGAGCGACCGGTTCTTGCGAACCCGAGGTCCTCGATGGTTACGACACGGCCGAGGCGCTCGGTGAACAGGGAAGCCAGGACCTTGGGCACCGGATCGCGCGGGGTCTCCCCCATGTCGATCCAGCGCCGCACTCGCGAGGTGTCGGTCGCCAGCTGCGGATGCCCCATGGCCGCCGCCTGCCGGTTGACCATTCTCGCCAGCTCTCCTTTGGACCAGCCGGCCAGGCCGAAAAGGTCCGCGAGACGGGTGTTCGGCTGCCTGTCCACGTCAAGCCCCCAGGTTCCTCGACTGAGTTGACAGTAACGGCCGCTGACATGGGCTGTGGGCATTCGCCAGGGTTCGCCAGGGTGCGCCAGATGGTCTGCCACCCGTAGTCACGTGTTCTGTAGATATGCCGCCCCCGGCCTGGTGGCGGGACCGCATTCCCCAGGGTGCGCGCCCTTCACGGGGACCCTGGATCGGCCTCCTGCACGGGGCCCGTTCACGGGTTCCCACCACCGGGCCGGGAGCGCACGCAACTCGCCGGCGCACGAAGGGATCTGTTTCACCCATGTATGCAGCATCGTCCGCCGTGACCGCCCCCACCCGGCCGTACCGCCCGCATCCCACCGGAAGCGGGCCGTATCTCGACCCCGCACCTTCCGCGGGAGCGGTCACCGGTCTCCCCGGCGGCCGTACCCGGCGGATGCAGGGGACGGGCTCCCAACCGCTCAGCGGGAGAATCGACCTGTCCGGCCCGCAGGGCGCCCAGTTGCGCGCCGCCGTCGCCTCGGTGCACCGCATCTGCCCGGAGTTCAACCCGGTACAGGTGCTGCGCCGCAGCGGCAGGTCCGTCCTCCTCGTCGGCACGACGGGCCGTATGACCGCGGTCGCCAAGTGTTTACTGGACCACTCCCCCGCGTGGGCGGACAGGTTCCGGCAGGAAATAAGTGCATACCGCGCATTCGTCCGGCATCGTCCGCCGGTACGGGTGCCGCGTCTGGTAGCGGCCGATCCCGACAACTGCACGCTGATCGTGGAGCGGATGCCCGGCCGCGTCGCGGCGCTGACCCGCCACCCGTCCGAGGCGCCGCCCCGGGCCGACGTACGGGCCGCGCTGGGGGCGATCTGCCGGATCAACCTCTGGCGTCCGCCGGCCGGGCTGTTCGATGCCCCGCTGGACTACGCGGGCCGGATCGGCCGTTACCACGACCTGGGGCTGCTCACCGACCGTGACCTGGGTGATCTGCAGAAGCTGCTGCACGGTCTGTCGCACACCCAGGGCCAGTTCTGCCACGGCGACGCACTGCTCAACAATGTGCTGCTCTCCCCCGCGGGCCCGGTCCTGCTGGACTGGGACAGTGCGGGCTGGTATCTGCCGGGCTACGACCTGGCGACCCTGTGGTCGGTGCTCGGCGACGCGCCGGTCGCCCGCCGGCACATCAGTCAGCTCGCCCAGAACGCGGGCCCGGCGTCGCGGGACGCCTTCCTGGTGAATCTGATGCTGGTGCTCACCCGCGAGATCCGACGTTACGAAACCGCGGTCCAACGGACCATGCGCGAACCCACGCCGACGGGGACACCGGGTCCGGGACTGCCCGGCGTGCCCGCGGCGGGCGAGGAGCAGCGGCTGCTCCTCCGCCGGCTGCACGACGACTGCCAGATGGCGCGTCGTGCGGTACGGGCGGCGGTCGGCACCCGCTGACCGCCGACAGGTGCCGGACGTCACCGGCACCGCAAGGGGGGACTCTGAGCGGCGCACCCGGGTACGGGGTGCGCCGCTCACCCATGTGCGCCGACCGGCCCCTCCCCCGGGCTTCCCCTCCCCGGCCACCCCTCTCCGCGGCCCCCGCCCACCCCCGGTCGAGTCCGGTCATTGGTCCATTCCACTGACGCCCCGCAGGCCGGACACCCGGCCGGGAAGGCTCCGGTCGAGATGCCCTGACATGCGGAATCCCAAGAGGGCGCGGTGATTGACGGACCCTCGGCAAACGTATAGCTCTAAGCCGACGGGGGCTCTAGTCTCGGGTCCCGCCCGTGCGGCCGTTTGCGCACCCACCGTCACACCGCCCCGGCTCGGGCCGGCTCGAGGAGGTTGCTTTGCGAGGATCCGCCCCGGAAGACGAGAAGAGATTCCACCGCCCCGCGCTGCGCAGGTCCGCCACCGCCGTTGCGGCGGCGGTGCTGCTGCTGCCGCTCGCGGGAGCACCGTCCGCGCATGCCGGCCAGCCCCGGACCGATGCTCTGCAGCGGGCCTTCACCGACGCCGCCGCCCGCTTCCAGGTGCCGCGCAGTGTGCTGCTCGGCGTCTCGTACCTGGAGTCGCGCTGGGACACCCATGGCGGCGCGCCCAGCGTCTCCGGGGGCTACGGTCCGATGCATCTCACCGATGCCCGCACCGCGCTGACGCGTACGCCGGAGTTCAGCGGGGGCACCGAGGACGCCCGCGGCGACGGCGCACGGCCCCGTAAGCGGGTGCCGGACAGTACGGCGAAGCGGGCCGCGCTGCCCGCCGAACTCCCCGCCCGGTTGCGGACGTTGACGACGGCGGCCACGCTGGCCGGGCTGTCGGCCGAGCGGCTGCGTACCGACCCCGCGGCGAATGTGCTCGGCGGGGCGGCGCTGCTCGCCGCGGAGCAGCGCAAGCTGGGGCACCGGACGGGCGGCGATCCGGCGCAGTGGTACGAGGCGGTGGCGCGCTACGGCGGCCAGGACAGTACGCGCGGCGGCCGGGCCTTCGCGGACGAGGTCTACGAGGTCATGCGCCACGGCCAGACGCGGACGACCGACGCGGGACAGCGGGTCACGCTGGCCGCCACGCCGGGGCTGATCCCCGACGCCGCGCAGCAGAAACGTCTCGGCACCCCGTCCTCCAAGGCATCGCCGACGCGGGCCGGCCGCAAGCTGGAGTGCCCGCACAGCGTCGCCTGCGAGTCCGTCCCGGCGCCGTACGAGGAGTTCGGGGACGGTGACTACGGCAACCACGACAAGGCGGACCGGCCCGAGGACCTGCGGATCAGCACCATCGTCATCCACGACACCGAGGGGTCCTGGGAGACCACGCTCAAGCTGATCAAGGACCCGGCCTATGTGTCCTGGAACTACACCATCCGTTCCTCGGACGGTCTGATCGCCCAGCATGTGCCGACCAAGGATGTCGCCTGGCATGCGGGCAACTGGTACATCAACTCGCACTCGGTGGGCATCGAGCACGAGGGCTTCCTCGCCGCGCCGGACGCCTGGTACACGGAGGCGATGTACCGCACGTCGGCCCGGCTGGTGAAGTATCTGAGCCGCAAATACGACGTGCCGCTCGACCGGCAGCACATCCTGGGCCACGACAATGTGCCCGGCACGACCACGGCCACCATCGCCGGGATGCACACCGACCCCGGCCCGTACTGGGACTGGGCGCACTACTTCTCCCTGCTGGGCAAGCCGTTCAGGGCCGCCTCCGGCTCGCACGGCGGGCTGGTCACCATCCGTCCCGACTACGACCGGAACAAGCCGGTCTACACGGGCTGCGAGAAGGCCGGCGACACCTGCGAGCCGCACGGTTCCGCGGCGGTCCGGCTGCACACCGCGCCGGACGCCGACGCACCGCTGGTCAAGGACGTCGGTCTGCACCCGGACGGCAGTGACGCGACCACGGGCGTGAACGACACCGCTGCCCGGGCCTCCACCGGCCAGCGGTTCGCGACGGCGGGCCGGTCCGGCGACTGGACGGCGATCTGGTACCTCGGGCAGAAGGCGTGGTTCCGCAATCCGCACCATGCGCCGACGGCGGTGAACGCCGAGGGGATGATCGCCACGCCGAAGGCGGGCCGGGAGGAGATTCCGGTCTACGGCCGCGCGTACCCGGAGAAGGGGGCCTACCCGGCCGGGGTGCCCTACCAGGCGGTCTCCGCCCTGCCGTACAAACTCGCCGCCGGCCAGAAGTACGCCGTCGGGGACCGGATGACGGGCGACTACTTCTACGCGCCGACCTTCGACCTCTCCGAGCATGCGATCGTGCGCGGCAAGGACGTGTACTACGAGATCCAGCTCGGGCACCGGGTCGGCTATGTGCGGGCGGCCGATGTCGATGTGCGGCGCTCGGATTCCTGAGCCCCCTCGCACACCGATCGGGTGAGCGCATACGCGCCCGGTGGACGGAACTACCGTCCACCGGGCGCGACGGTGTCCGCTCCGGTGCCGTGCCGGGGCTCAGCCCTGCTGGAAGAGCTCCGCCGGCAGCGGCTTGAGCAGCGCGTAGAGATCGTCGGTGATCGGCCGGTCCCAGCTGGCGATGGTGACCAGCACGCCGTCGCTGCGGTCGAACTGGGCGCAGGAGATCCGGCTCTCGGAGCACTTGATGCGCTTGACGATCAGCAGGTTGTCCTCGTGCATCACGGGGGTGTCCTCGCTCTCGACGACCGTCACCGGCTCGTCGTTGCCGAGCGCGGCCAGCAGCTGGGCCACCTCGAAGGGCACCTGGTCGTCCTCGAGCTCGCGGGCCGGGGACCCCTCCGGCAGATTGCCGATGATCATCGCGGGGCCGCGGCCGCCGAACAGGTCGTAGCGGAGGAAGACGCCCTGGCAGCTCCCGTCGGGCGCGGGCAGCAGCCCGGCTCCGAGATTGCCCGGCCAGTCCCCGGGGTCCATGGCGAGGACGTCGAAGTCAGGCCCGGCGGGCGTGGCTGCGCTGCGGCGGCGGAGGAAGGACATGCCGCCATCGTACGTGGCCCGGCCGGGCACGCGGCGCGGACGTCGGCGTGCGGCGCACCTCGCGTACGGAGCCGCCGCCTCCTCTTGCCGGCGGTCGTTATGCCTGGTCGGCCAGTGCGCGCAACCGGCGCAGCGCCTCGTCGGTCGCGGCATGCGGCACGAAGAGGTGATCGTGGTGGAAGCCGGCGACGACATTGCAGCTGAGGCCGGCCTGGGCGAGTGCGGTGGCCACGGCGGCGGTCAGTCCGACGGCGTCCAGCGCGGAGTGCACCCGCAGGGTGATCCAGCCGGCGACATAGTCGTACGGCAGGCCCGCGCGGTCGGCCTCCTCCTGGTGGACGACCAGGGTGCGGCCCTCGGGTTCGGTGACGGTGACCACCGGCGTCAGCCCGTCGGGGACCGTGCCGGGCACGCTCACAAAGACGAAGCGACCCTCGTTCCGCTCGGGACGCATCCCGCTCAGCAGGGCCCGGAGATCACGTTCACCCGTCATGCCGCCACCCTACGGGGCCCCGTCCTGTCCTTCCCTGCGCCGCTCGTGGTGGCGGGCGACCCGGGCACGGTTGCCGCAGGAGGGGGTGCACCACTCCTGGCGGGCGTGGTCCTTGACGAAGTAGCGCACACACCGCGGGGCGGGGCAGGCCCGCAGCAGCACCCGGTCGGGTCCTGCCAGGAAGGCGAGGGCGGCGCGGGCCAGCGCGGCGACGATCCGGTCGGCGGGCGGCGGGGAGCCGGCCGGGTGGTGCCGGACGGCGGGCGGCGCGCCGGGCTCCCAGCTGAGCCGGGGGGCCGTGGGGACCAGGGCCGCGGCGGCGTTGAGCCGGCGCAGCGCCTCCTCCTCCGGGAGCAGCCGGTGGGCATCGGCGGAGCTGGGCGGTCCCGGCCGGACGGCGCGGGCGAACAGCGACCGGACCGCGGCCCGCAGCTCCCGCACGGCGGTGTGCAGCACCTCGTCGGGGGTGGCCGGGTCGGCCGCGCAGTCCAGCAGTGCGGCCCGCTCGTGCACCCAGACCGCGAGCCCTTCCGGACCGGCCAGGTCATCGGCGACGCCGCCGTGCCCGTCATGGCGGAGGGTGACGGCGAGTTCGAGTGCGAGCCGTGGTGCGGTCATGGCACTAATGGTAACGTCACGGCCAACCATTAACTACCTAGGGGGCGGTATGGCTGACGTACGTCAATTACTGTGCGATCTCCCGGTGTTCGCGGGCGAGCTGCCCGCATTCGATCCGCTGGAGACACCCGGCGACCCGGTGGAACTCTTCACCGCCTGGCTGCTCGGCGCCATACGGGCCCAGGTCCCCGAGCCTCATGCGATGACGCTCTCGACCGCCGGCGCCGACGGCAATCCGTCGGCCCGCACGCTGATCCTCAAGGACATCGACGCGGACGGCTGGCGGTTCGCCGCGCACCGCGACAGCACCAAGGGGCGCGAGCTGGCGGACCGCCCGTACGCCGCGCTGACCTTCTATTGGCAGCCCCTGGCCCGGCAAGTGCGCGTCCGCGGACCGGTGGTGCAGGAGAGCGCGGAGCGCGCGGCCGCGGACTTCCTCGCCCGCAGCCCGGGCGCCCGGGCCGAGGCGCTGCTCGGGCGGCAGAGCCGCCCCCTGGCTGACCTGGCCGAACGGGACGCGGCGGTGGCGGAGTCGGCGGCCCGCCTCGCCCGCGAACCCGCCCTGGTGGCGCCCGGATGGACGCTGCACACGGTGCGTGCGGAGTCGGTGGAGTTCTGGCAGGGCGACAAGGACCGCAAGCACACCCGGCTGGCCTACCAACGGGCCGGCGGCGCGTGGCGCAAGGAGCTCCTGTGGCCGTGACGGAGACGCACGCACAGCAAGCCGAGGCGATACGGGCGGCGGTCGAGACGGGCCAGGAGCGCCTTCGTGCCCTGTTGCCCGCCCTGACCGACGACGCGGTGCGGGGGCCGAGCGAGCTGCCCGGCTGGACCCGCGCCCATGTCCTCTCGCACATCGAGGGCGTCGCGCGGGCCCTGGCCCGGCAGGCCCGCTATGCGCTGCGCGGCGAACTGATCGAGCCGTACGACGGCGGGCGCCCGGCGCGCGCGGCCGCGATCGAGGCCGGTGCGGTGCGTGGAGCGGCGGCGCTCGGGGACGCCGTCCGGGCCGCTCTGGACGAGGCGTCCGCTGCTTGGTCGGCGGTCGGTCCGGCCGACTGGACGCGGCCGGTGCGGCACCGCAACGGCGATCTGCGGTCCGCACTGCTGGCGTGGTGGCGGGAGTTGGAGATCCACGCCGCCGACGCCCGGATCGGCCACGGACCGCGGGACTGGCCGCGGGAGCTGTGCCACCACCTGCTGGACCACCTGGCACCCCGCGTACCGGAGGGTCTTCCTCTCGTCCTGACGGCCACGGACGAGACCTTCTCCCGGCGGTACGGTGACGCGGGCGCACCCTCGGTCACCGTCAGCGGCACGCTCACCGACCTCGCGGCCTGGCTGGCCCGCCGCACTCCGCAGCAGCCGCTCGACTGCCGCCGGCCGGGCAGGACCGTTCCCCCGCCCGAACTCCTCGACTGGCCGTAGCCGACCCCCCGGCGCCGCCTCCGGAAGGACGCCTACGCCCCATGCCCGGTCCCCGCTCCGCCACACCTCCCGTCCTCAACCTCTGGAAGGCGGGCTTGCATTCGGTACCCGCCGAGGTCTGGCGGCGCGAGGACTGGGAGGTACTGATCCTCGCCGACAATGCCCTGACCGAGGTCCCGGCGGCGCTCGGCCGGCTGCGTGCGCTGCACACCCTCGACCTCGGCCACAACGCGCTGACGGCGGTCCCCGACGAGATCGGCGCGCTCACCGGGCTGACCCGCTACCTCTATGTGCACGACAACCGGCTCACCGCCCTGCCGGACTCGCTCGGCAACCTGGACCGGCTCGGCTACCTCAACATCGGCGAGAATCCGCTCGGCGAGCTGCCGTCAGCGCTCGGCCGCATGGCCGGACTGGTTGAACTCCGGGCACAGCATGCCGGGTTGACGTCCGTCGCTGCGTCGCTGGGACGGCTCGGCCGCCTCCGGGAGCTGTGGCTGGGCGGCAATGCGCTTACGGAGCTTCCCGGGAGCTTTGCGTCGCTGCACGAGCTGCGGGTGCTGGAGCTCCGGGACAACGCCCTGCCCGGCGTCCCCGACGCGCTGCGCGCGCTGCCGCTGCTGCGCCGACTGGACCTGCGCGGGAACCGGATCGAGGTGCTGCCGCCGTGGCTCGCGCGGCTGCCGTCGCTGGAGAAGCTGGATCTGCGCTGGAACGGCGTGGACGATGCGGCGGAAACAGTCCTCGCGCTGCGACGGCGGGGGTGTGTGGTGCTCACCTGACGCTCACGGAGGTGTAGCGCTCACCCCGGCGCCTTCGGGTTGTGCGGCGCCGCCGGACAGGCCGGCCACCGCCACGGCATGGGCGGCATCCGGCCGCGGGGCGTCCGCCGCGCCCGCACGCTCGCGCTCCGCCCACCGCACCGCCGGCCCCATCGCGAACCCGGCCACGAGGAAGACCCCGCCCAGCACCAGCCACCCCCGCACACCCCAGGTCACCAGCAGAGCGGTGAGCAGCAGCGGACCGAGGGTGCGGGCCACCGGGACGCCGGTGCCGAAGAAGCCCTGGTACTGGCCGACTTGATGTGCGGGAGCCAGGTCGAAGCCGATCTGCCACGAGCCGGCCGACTGCTGCATCTCGGCGATGACCTGGAACACCGCGCCCACGACGAGCGCCGCGACCGCGGCCCGGGCCGAACCGGCGGCGGACAGGGCGAAGGCCCCGCACGAGGCGAGCATGACCAGGCACGAGTGGCGGACCGCGCGCGAGGCCGTGCGCAGCCCGGTGACACCGCGGGCCATCCTGACCTGGAATGCCATCACTCCCAGGGTGTTGAGGACGAACAGCGCCGAGACCATCCAGCTCGGCGCGTCCGTACGCGAGACGATCCACAGCGGGATGGCCAGGCTGAGCAGCGGCATCCGCAGCAGCAGTACCGCGTTGAGCAGCGTGACGAGCGCGTAGGGGCGGTCGCGGAGCACCGCCAGGCGGGGCCCACCGCTGGTGGCGGCCGGTACGGGAGGAACCCCGGGCAGCCGGAGCAGCACCAGCGCGCAGAGCAGGAAGCTCACCCCGTCCAGCGCGAAGACCGCGAGATAGGCCTCGCGGGTGTCGTACTGCAGCGCCAGCCCGCCGAGAGCGGCGCCGACGGCCAGTCCTGCGTTGAGCGTGGCCTGGAGATGGGCGAGGACAGGCGTACGGGTTCCGGGGGTCACCAGCCCGGCGAGCAGCGCCTGCCGGGCCGCCGCCAGACCACACTGGGCGGTGGCGTACAGGCACGCGGCGAGAAGGAACGGCACGAAGGAGCGGATGAACAGGAAGGACGTGACCGCGGCACCGGTGGCCACGGCGAGCAGCACCGCCGTGCCGCGCGGCCCTCGCCGGTCGGCGAACGCGCCCAGCGGCACCCCCGTCACCGAACCGACGGCCCAGGCAAGCGTGAGACCGAGCCCGATCTGCGTGGCGGACAGGCCGATGACACGGGTGAAGTAGAGGGCAGAGCACACGTAATACGCGCCATCGCCCAGGGAGTTGCACAGCTGGGCGGCGGCCAGAACGCGTGGCGCTCCGGGCGGCGGCAGAATCCGCATCGGCACAAGGCTCCCTGCTCCGGCGGCCCGGCGGCCGTCCCGTCACTGACGCAACGACGCTAGCCAGGCCGCCCGGCAGGCGACCAGGGCCAATTCACCGCCACAAACCTGCGCCACTTCGGGGCTCGGAGGCCTGGTGGGATGCGCAGCCTGCGGATCTGGCGGCGCTGAGGGAGAGTGGTGCTCAGCTCACCGCGGATCTCGAGGTCGCCCAGGGTGGGGAGGCGATGCTGTCCTGCCAATCGCCGTCCGCCGTCGTCACGGCGAGAGACGGTGAACGCGGAGCGACCGGCGCGAGAATCGCCCTAGGTGAGATCGAATGCGCCCTCGCGGGCGTCGAGGACGAAGGCCCGCCACTCGGCGGGGGTGAAGATCAGTGCCGGGATCTCCGGGCTGCGGCGGTTTCGCATGGCGATATAGCCCTCGACGAAGGCGATCTGGACGCCGCCCACGCCCTGGGTGCTCGACTGCCACTCGGCCTGCGTCAGGTCGAGATCGGGCCTCGGCCCGCCCACGAGCCGCTGCTCGGTGATGCTGTCGGTCACGTGTCCCGCTCCTCCCGGATCGTCGTCCGCGGTCAGCCTAACCACTGGGTCCGGGGAGGGACAGGGGACGTGGCGAGGCGGTGGAGTGGTGGTGGTGTGGTGGGTCCGGGGAGGGGCGCGCCCTGCCGCGCGCCCGCCCCCGGCGGGTGTCAGGTGGCCGGCGCGTCGGCGCCCACCAGCCACATCGAGAAGAACTGGGAGCCGCCCCCGTACGCATGCCCCAACGCCAGCCGGGCACCGTCGACTTGGTGGGCACCGGCCTGTCCGCGCACCTGGAGGGCGGCCTCCGCGAAGCGGATCATGCCGGAGGCGCCGATGGGGTTGGTGGACAGCACCCCGCCGGACGGGTTGACGGGGAGGTCGCCGTCCAGCTCGGTGACGCCCGACTCGGTGAGCTTCCAGCCCTCCCCCTCCTCGGCGAAGCCCAGGTTCTCCAGCCACATCGGCTCGTACCAGCTGAAGGGGACGTACATCTCGACCGCGTCGATCTGCCGGCGCGGGTCGGTGATACCGGCCTGCCGGTAGACATCGGCGGCGCAGTCCTTGCCAGCCTGCGGGGAGACGAAGTCCTTGCAGGCGAAGAGGGTGGGTTCGCTGCGCATGGCCCCGCCGTGCATCCAGGCCGCAGGGTGCGGTGCGCGGGCGGCCCCGGTGCGGTCGGTGAGGATCATCGCGCAGGCGCCGTCGGAGGACGGGCAGGTCTCGGAGTAGCGGATCGGGTCCCAGAGCATCGGCGAGGACCGGACCTTCTCCAGGGTGATGTCGTGTTCGTGGAGGTGGGCGTAGGGGTTCTTGAGGGCGTTGCGGCGGTCCTTGTAGGCGACGAGGGAGCCGACGGTGTCCGGGGCGCCGGTGCGCCGCATATAGGCGCGGACGTGCGGGGCGAAGAAGCCGCCGGCGCCGGCCAGCAGGGGCTGCTGGAAGGGGATGGGCAGGGACAGGCCCCACATGGCGTTGGACTCGGACTGTTTCTCGAAGGCGACGGTGAGGACGGTGCGGTGGACCCGGGCGGCGACGAGGTTCGCGGCGACCAGGGCGGTGGAGCCGCCGACCGAGCCGGCGGTGTGCACCCGCAGCATCGGTTTGCCCACGGCGCCCAGGGCGTCGGCGAGGTACAGCTCGGGCATCATCACCCCCTCGAAGAAGTCGGGGGCCTTGCCGATCACCACGGCGTCGATGTCCGCCCAGGTCAACTCGGCGTCATCCAGGGCGCGTCGGGCCGCCTCGCGGACGAGTCCGGCGAGCGAGACGTCGCGGCGCGCGGCGACGTGTGTGGTCTGGCCGATACCGACGACGGCCACGGGCTCCTTGCTCATCGCTCACCTTCCAGGACGGCGACCAGGTTGTGCTGCAGGCACGGGCCCGAGGTGGCATGGGCGAGGGCGCGGTCGGAGGCGCCCCGCTGGATGCGGGCAGCCGCCTCGCCGAGGCGGATCAGGCCCGCGGCCATGACGGGGTTGGCGGCGAGCGCGCCGCCGGACGGGTTGATGCACACCGTGCTGTCCGGCGCGTCGAGTTTCAGGGCGCGGCGCAGCACGACTTCCTGGGAGGTGAACGGGGCGTGCAGCTCGGCGGTGTCCACAGGCCGCTCGAAGGCGCCGGCGCGTTCGGCGGCGAGCCGGGTGGACGGTGAGTCGGTGAGGTCGCGGACGCCCATGCTGTGGGCCTCGATGCGGTGGTCGAGGCCGCGGATCCAGGCGGGGCGGCCGGCCAGCCGGCGGGCGGTGTCGCCGGCGGCGAGGACGACGGCCGCGGCGCCGTCGCCGATCGGCGGGCAGTCGCCGGTCCGCAGCGGGGCGACCAGCGGTTCGCCCATGGGCACCTCGCCGCGCAGCTGGGCGTGCGGGTGGGTCGCGGCGGCCGCGCGGCTGCGGTCCGCGATGCCGGCCAGTTCCCGCTCGTCGGTCAGCCCCGCGTCGATCAGGGCCTGCGCCTGGAGGGCGGCGAGCGCGACGGAGTCGGGCCACAGCGGGGCGACGTAGTAGGGGTCGAGCTGGCGGGTGAGGACGTCGCGGACGCTGCCCGGCGAGGACTTGCCGTAGGCGTAGACGAGTGCGGTCTCCGCCTCGCCGGTGAGGAGCTTCACCCAGGCCTCGTACAGCGCCCAGGCACCGTCCATTTCGACATGGGATTCGGAGATCGGCGGCCAGGCACCGACGCCGTCCAGGGCCATGGTGAAGGAGAAGGCCCGGCCGGCGAGGTAGTCGGAGGAGCCGGAGCAGGTGAAGTCGATGTCCCGGGCCGCCAGGCCGGTCTGCTCCAGCACGTCGTGGAGCACCGGCATCAGCATCTCGACCTCGGAGGTCTCCGCACTGTCGCGGACGTGATCGCTCTGCCCGAAGGCGACGATGGCGACGTCGCGCATCAGATCAGCTCCTTGTAGCTGTCGTAGTCGGCATCGGGTTCGCCGGTGGGGCGGTAGTGGTCGGGAAAGCGGCTGTCCCCGGCCCAGACGGGTTCGACGCGCAGGCCCATGCGGACCCGGTCGTACGGGATGCCGCCGATCCGGGCGTGCAGGGCCAGGTCGGCGCCGTCCAGGGCGATATGGGCGTAGACGTAGGGGACCTCGATGTCGAGGTTCTTGGCCTTGATGTTGACGATGCAGAAGGTGGTCACGGTGCCGCGGGGCCCGACCTCCACCTGGGTGTCGGTGGCGACGCCGCAGGTGGGGCAGGCGCCGCGGGGCGGCACGTAGACCTTGCGGCAGGAGGGGCAGCGCTCGCCCACGATCCGGTGGTCCGCGAGCGCCCCGAGGTAGCGGGACTGGGCGCGGCCGGGCGCATAGGTGTAGTCGAGCCGGGCGGGGGTGGTGATCCCGGTGACGGGGTCCGTGAACTCCCCGCTGTGCGGCGCCGGCCGGCCCACTCCTCCGGCGCTGTCGTCCGGCGCCGGCCGGCTCTCCTCGGCGGCGCCGTCGACCGGCTCGAAGCAGGCGATGTCGGTGATCGCGCCGGTGCGCTCCGGGGCCCAGCGGACCCGGACCCGCATGCCGGTGCGTACGGCGTCGGGGCCCGGCGCGTCCAGGGCGTGCAGCAGGGCGGTGTCGGCGCCGTCGAGCCGGACCAGGACCCAGGCGAAGGGGGTGGTGAGCGGCTGGCCGCGGCGGGGGGACGGGTTCCAGGCCCAGGTGGTGACGGTGCCGCTGGTGCCGACCTCGACCAGGTCGCGGATCTCCTCGGCGGTGACCGGATCGTACTCGACGGGTGGGACGACCACCCGGCCGTCGCTCGCCGTGACGCCGAGGACGGTGCGCTCACGCAGCCCGGTGAGGAAGGCGCTCTGCACGGGTCCGAGCGAGCGGGTGAACGGGAATTCCACGACGAGGGGCGCCGTGAGGACCTCTGGCATGCGGGGCTCCTTGGGTCAGGCGCGCCGGTAGACGGGCGGGCGCTTCTCGGCGAAGGCCCGGGAGCCTTCCTTGGCGTCGGCGGTGTCGAAGACCGGCCAGCCGCGGGCGAGTTCGGCCGCCAGCCCGTCGGTCTCGGTCATCCCGGCGGTTTCGTAGACGGAGGCCTTGACGGCTTCGACGGCGAGCGGTCCGCAGCCGTTGACCAGTTCCGCGATCTCCAGGGCCTTGTCCAGCGCGGTGCCCTCGGGGACGACATGGCCGATCAGGCCGATGCGCTCGGCCTCGCGTGCGGGGTAGGGCCGCCCGGTGAGCAGCATCTCCAGGGCGTGGGTGCGGGGGATCTGGCGGGCGAGGCGGACGGTGGAGCCGCCGATGGGGAACAGCCCGCGCCGCACCTCGAACAGCCCGAAGGTGGCGCCCTCGCCGGCCACGCGGATGTCGGTGCCCTGCAGGATCTCCGTCCCGCCCGCGACGCAGTACCCCTCGACGGCGGCGATCACGGGTTTGCGGGGGCGGTGGTGCCGCAGCATCGCCTTCCAGTGCAGGTCGGGGTCGGCGCGCAGCCGGTCGCGGTACTGCTCGCCGGCCATGCCGTCGCCCGCGAGGGCCTTGAGGTCCATGCCGGCGCAGAAGGTTCCGCCGGCGCCGGTGAGGACGACGGAGCGGATCGTGTCGTCCTCGTCGGCGGAGATCCAGCCGTCGTACAGGCCCACCAGCATCGGCAGCGAGAGTGCGTTCTTCGCCTCCGGCCGGTTGAGGGTGAGCACCAGTGTCGCGCCGATGCGCTCCACGGACAGATGTTCCGTACCACCCATGTTCCGTCCTCCCGTCTCACGACGGAGAACAGGTTGCAGGAGCGGCACACCGACTTCAAGACCTTTCTGACAGGTAGTCAGATTTCTTCGCCGTGGCCCTTCCCTGCTCCTTCCGGCGGCGCTCTAATGACCGCCAAGCCGACGCCCGCCCGGTCTGGAGGAGACGTGGAGTACAACCTTGCCGACCTCTTCGAGTCGATCGTCGACACGGTCCCGGACCGCGAGGCGCTGGTGTACGTCGACCATCCGGGGACCGGCAGCGAACGGCGGCTGACCTACGCCGAGCTGGACCGCGCCGCCAACCGCCTGGCCCACCACCTCGCCGACCGCGGCATCCGCCCCGGTCAGCACGTCGGGCTGCACCTCTACAACGGCATCGAATACCTCCAGGCCGTCTACGCCTGCCTGAAGATCCGCGCCGTTCCGGTGAACGTCAACTACCGCTACGTCGAGGAGGAGCTGGTCTACCTCTACCGGGACGCCGACCTGGTGGCGCTGGTCTTCGACGCGGAGTTCACCGCGCGGGTGGCCGCCGCCCTCCCGCAGGCGCCCGGGCTGCGGCATCTCGTCCGGGTCGGCACCCCGCCCGCCGGTGCCCCCGAGCCGCCCGTCACGCCTGTCGCGCTCGCGGACGCCGAGGCCGCCGCCTCCCCCGCGCGGGACTTCGGGCCGCGCTCGGCCGACGACCAAATCGTGATCTACACCGGTGGCACCACCGGCATGCCCAAGGGCGTGATGTGGCGCCACGAGGACCTGTTCTTCGCCGGAATGGGCGGCGGGGCACCAACCGGTGAGCCGGTGACGCGGCCGCAGGAGCTGGCCGAGCGGGTCGCGGCCGGCGGCGACGGCATCGTCTTCTTCCCCGCTCCCCCGCTGATGCACGGCACCTCCACCCTCACCACGTTCATCGCCTTCCACTTCGGCCAGAAGGTCGTCGTCCACCGCAAATACGTGCCCGAGGAGGTGCTGCGGACCATCGAGCGGGAGCGGGTCACCAGCGTGTCGCTGGTCGGCGATGCGATGCTGCGTCCGCTCGTCGACGCTCTCGGCGGGCCGCTCAAGGGCACCGACTGCTCCTCGCTGTTCAGCGTCAGCAGCTCGGGCGCGATCCTCTCCGAGACCGTACGCGCCCAGTTCGCCGCGCTGCTCCCGCACGTCATGCTGCTCAACAACTTCGGCTCGTCCGAGTCCGGGTTCAACGGCACCGCCACCGACGACTCCGGCCCTGGCAAGGGCTTCCGGCTGCACGTCAACTCCCGTACGGCAGTGGTGGACCTGGCGACCCATGAGCCGGTGCCGGCCGGCGAGGTCGGCCGTATCGCGCTGCGCGGGCATGTCCCGCTGGGCTACTACAACGACCCGAAGAAGACCGCCGAGACCTTCTTCGAGGCGCACGGCGACCGGTGGGTGCTGCTGGGCGATATGGCGACCGTGGACGAGGCGGGCATCGTCACCGTCCTCGGCCGGGGCTCGCAGTGCATCAACTCCGGTGGCGAGAAGGTCTATCCGGAGGAGGTCGAGCAGGCGCTGAAGGCGCATCCGGACGTCTATGACGCGCTGGTGGCGGGCGTGCCGGACGAGCGGTGGGGCAGCCGTGTCGCGGCCGTGGTCCAACTGCGGGCCGGTGCGGCGCCGTTGGACCTGGAAGGCCTGCAGCACCACTGCCGGACCCGGTTGGCGGGGTACAAGATCCCGCGTGCCGCCGTCTTCACCGACCACATCCAGCGTTCGCCCAGTGGCAAGGCGGACTATCGCTGGGCGCGGGCGGTGGCGGCGGGCGGGGGGACGGGGTGAGCAGGGCGGCTTGGCGGGTGGGGTGAGCGGGGCGGCTTGGCTGAGCGGCGCTTGCGGACAGGCTGGGCCGGGCGGGCCCGTGGTCAGGCTCCGGCGCAGACCGAGCGCAGCGAGCGGGCCAGGGCCGCCGTGTGCAGCGCGTCCAGGTTCCGCTGCTGGTGCACCCGCACCGCGGCCGCGGTCAGCAGCGGAGCGCAGTACGGCGCCGAACGGGCACGCGGGGAGCCGGCCAGGGCCCGCACCAGCGCGCCATTGATGCGGTTGATCTCCTTGCGGACCTCCTGGAGGTCGGGCCGCTCGGTGGGCGCCTGCGCCGGGTCCGCGTCCCACCGGCGGTACAGCCCGCGCTGCACGACCTTGTTGGCCTCGATCTGATCCCGGAAGACCCGCACCGTGGCGGCCGGGTCGGCACCCAGCCGCCGGGCCTGGTCCGCCACCGTGTCCAGCACCTCCTGCTCACGCGCCGGATCGTCGATCGGGCTGCCGGTGCCCCACTTCGCCGCGGCCACCAGATCGCCGGTGGCCAGCCGCTCGGCGGACAGCGCGGCGAGCGGCCGGAGTTCGCCGTACGGCGAGTGCGCGGCGGCGGCAGGCGGTACGGGCGCGGCGGGCGGTGCGGAAGCGGCAGACGGCACGGCCGGCGCCGCGGCGGCCCCGCCGGTCCCGGTGAGCAGGACGGCCACGGCCGCGCCGAGGGCCAGGGCGCTCCGTAGCGAGGTGGTCAGGTGCACGGTCGGCGGCCTTTCTCTCACCCCGGGAACCCCGGGGAGATCAGCGGACGGCAGAGGGCCGGCCTCCGGAAGAACCGGGCGAGCAGGCCTCCCCGGACCGCGCGCAGCCCACGCGACAGGCTACGGCTACGGCTACGGCTACGGCTACGGCTACGGCTACGGCTACGGCTACGGCTACGGCTACGGCTACGGCTACGGCGCCAGGAACGAGGTGACCGCGGCGAGGAATTCCCCCGGCCGCTCCTCGTGGACGAGATGGCCGGCCCCCTCCACCGTCACCAGACGGGCGTCGGGCATCCGCTCGGCCAGGCGGGCGAGGTGGTCCTGCGGGATATGGCTGGACTCGCCGCCGCCGATGACCAGGGTCGGTGCGGTGACCTTCGCCGGCGCGTCCCACCACGCGGGGTCGGGCGCATTGCGCTCCGCCACCACCGCGGTCTTGGCGTACCAGTCGAACGACTGCGGGCCGGCCGGTTGCTCCGGCACCTCCTGCGGCGGCTCGGCGGGCAGCGGCAGCGGCACTTCCTCCAGGACCAGCCGGTCCACCAGCTCGGGCCGGTCCGCGGCCAGCAGCAGTGCGGCCACCGCACCCATCGAGTGCCCGATCAGGGCCACCCGCTCCAGTCCGAGCGCCTGCAGGAAGCCGATCGCGTCGTCCCGCCACCGTTCGAAGCCGTACGCACCGGGCCAGTCGCTGAGGCCGTGGCCCCGCTGGTCGGGGGCGTAGACACGGTGGGTGCCGGCGAGCCGGCCGACCACGCCACGCCAGTCCTCGCCGTCCTCCCCGAGGCAGTGCAGCAGCACGGCCGGGGGCACGTCCTCCTCCCCCCATACCCGGTACGCCAGCTGGACCTCACCGACCTGCACTTTCCGAACGTCACTCATGCGCTGGACGCTACCCGGGAGGTGTCGGCGTCACGCCCCTTGACGTGTTCGCCGCGCGCTGATTACTTGGATCAACGGATGGCTACCGAATGATCGGTAGGGACACGAGGCGGTGGACTCCATGCCGGAAGCGGCTACGGGCAGCGATACGTTCGACGACGCGGAGCGGCTTTCGGCGGACGCACTGCACAGCCTGCAACTGACCCGGCTGCGCGCCTCGTTGCAGCATGCCTATGACCACGTCCCGTTCTACCGGGAGTCCTTCGACCGGGCCGGGGTGCATCCGCAGGACTGCCGCTCGCTCGGTGATCTCGCCCGCTTCCCGTTCACCGTCAAGGATGATCTGCGCGCCCAGTACCCCTTCGGGATGTTCGCCGTCCCGAAGGAGAAGGTGCGCCGCATTCACGCCTCCAGCGGCACCACCGGCCGCCCGACGATCGTCGGCTACACCGAACGCGATCTGTCGCACTGGTCGGATGTCGTCGCCCGCTCCCTCCGTGCCGCGGGTGCGCGGCCCGGACACACCGTCCATATCGCCTACGGGTACGGACTGTTCACCGGCGGTCTGGGTGCCCACTACGGCGCCGAGCGGCTGGGCTGCACGGTCGTACCGGCGTCCGGTGGGATGACCAGCCGCCAGGTGCAGATCATCCAGGACCTCCGGCCCGAGATCATCATGGTCACCCCGTCCTACATGCTCACCCTGCTGGACGAGTTCGAGCGGCAGGGCATCGATCCCCGTACGACCTCGCTCGAGGTGGGCGTCTTCGGCGCCGAACCCTGGACGCAGGAGATGCGCCGCGAGATCGAGGAGCGGTTCGCGATCGACGCCGTGGACATATACGGCCTGTCGGAGGTGATGGGCCCCGGTGTCGCCCAGGAGTGCGTGGAGACCAAGGACGGGCTGCACATCTGGGAGGACCACTTCTACCCGGAGGTGGTCGATCCGATCACCGGCGAGGTACTGCCGGACGGTGCGCACGGCGAGCTGGTCTTCACCTCGCTCACCAAGGAGGCGATGCCGGTCATCCGCTACCGCACCCGTGATCTGACCCGGCTGCTGCCCGGCACCGCGCGCGCCGCCTTCCGCAGGATGGAGAAGATCACCGGACGCAGCGACGACATGATCATCCTGCGGGGGGTCAATCTCTTCCCCGCCCAGGTCGAGGAGATCGTGCTGCGGACGCCCGGGGTCGCCCCGCACTTCCAGCTGAGGCTGACCCGGGAGGGCCGGATGGACCATCTGACGGTACGAGCCGAGGCCCGCCCCGACGCGGCCCCGGAGGCGCGCACGGCCGCCGCCGGACTGATCGCACGGGGCGTCAAGGACGGGATCGGGGTATCGGTCGCGGTCGAGATCGTCGACCCGGAGACCCTGGAACGCTCCGTCGGCAAGATCAAGCGCATCGTGGACGCCCGGCCGCGCGACAAGGGGGCGGACAACGTCTAGTGCTCTGACCGGGAAGGTTCATCGGGGCGGTTCACCGGGGCGGGGTCGTGGTGGTGGATGACGTCGCGGGGTGGCTGCCGGGCTGCCGGGCTGCTGGACTGCCGGGCTGCTGGACTGCTGGACTGCTGGACTGCTGGACTGCTGGACTGCTTCGAAATCGTTGGACACCCTTCGGGTGAGTGGGCGAGCATCCGCAGGTGACAGATGAAGCTGACTGCTGGGGGCCGTTCACGCGGAGCCCGAAACGTGTGCGTTTTGTCGAGCTGCCCGGTGGGGCGATGTCCGCTTTGCTCGATGGAGACCTGTCCGAAGCCGGCAGGGTGGCCGGGGTTTCGCTGACCGAGTACTTCGTGACCGATAGCGCACGGTGGCTGTGGCAGTTCCGGCTCGATCAGATGGCCGCCGATCCCGTCCATGCGCGGTGGATGGTGCGGCAGGCGGTCGTCGGCGACAAGGGTCTCGTCGTCGGACATGCCGGGTTCCACGGACCGCCTGATGAGGTCGGCATGGTCGAGATCGGCTACTCCATTGCTCCCGGCTTCCGTCGCCAGGGGTATGCCCGGTCCGCGCTGATCGAGTTGCTCCGCCGGGCAGCGGCCGAAACCGCAGTCACGACTGTGCGGGCGACGATCAGCCCCGACAACGTGGCGTCCCTGGCCACGATTTCAGGCTTCGGCTTCGTTGAGGTCGGAGAGCAGTGGGACGAGGAGGACGGTCTCGAACTCGTCTTCGAGGTTCCTGCCCGCCGGGTTCCACCCGCTTGATGGGGAGGTTCATGGCTGGCGCCGATCTGTGACCGGGGTATCCGGCGCGACGGACAGGCACGGCCACCACACCTCCAGCGGTCGGATCGGGCATCCCCGCACACCCAACCGCCACGACCGCCACGACCGCCACCCGGCGAACATACGCGGTCAGAGCACTGGCTCGTCGCTTTGCGGACGCCATCCGGCCGGGGCCGGGCCGTGGCGGTGTTAGTCGTACGTTAGTGGGGCCCTGCATGATCATCTCCGTTCGCACCCCTGGTCCCTGGTTCCAGCTGGCTGGGGGTGGTGCACGAGAGAGGAGAGACGATGCGCAGGAAGCTCATGAACGCAGTGGTCGTGCTGGCTGGTGCGGTGGCGATGTCGGGCGTTACCGCCGGAGTCTCCCAGGCCGCCGACGGGACGCCGATCCCGGTGGCGGGCGAGCAGCAGTGCCGCGACTGGGCGAAGGCACTGGAGAGCCAGGGCAAGATCAAGGGGTACCACTGCGACAACATGAACGACCAGCACCAGTGGTACCTCACGCCGGTCTACTAGGTCTGTTGCGAAAGTCGGTCTTGAGCGTTGGTGATCGCGTCCTGTGGGACGTGGGGATCTGACGCATGGCCATTGGCCCGACTCGAGCCGCTGCTGACGCGGGGCATCGAGTCGGGCCTTCCGCCGGTGTGAACACGGCGGCAGCGCCCGGCCGATGGTCGCTCAGTCCGTCGGGGTCAGGCGGGCGGCGAGGGCGGCGAAGGCTGTGCGGACGGAGCCGGGGGTCTCGATCCAGGGGAAATGGCCGGCGCCGCCGATCCGGTGGTGCAGGACGTGTGCCCCGTGGAAGCCCGGCTCGTCCTGCCAGAGGCGCTGGTCGACGATGCGGTCCCGGTCACCGCTGACGATCAGGGTCGGCAGGTCCCGCGGTGTCCAGCGGGCCCGGTAGGTGTCGTCGAAGTGGGCGTCGGCCCAGGCCACCGCGTCATGGCAGTACGGCAGGTCCGCGAGGAGTGCCCGGCCGTCGGCGGACGCGGACGGGAGGAAGTTCCACGGCGCGGCGGCGAGCGTCAAGGCCCGCAAGTTCTGGTCGTCCGGTTGCCAGGCGTAGCGCTCGGCAGCGGCGTCGACGCCGGGGAGCGGGTGGTCCTCGGCATAGCGGGCGAAGGCAGGGCGCCAGCCGGCGTGCGGGGCGCTGCTGATCAGCGCCAGGCCCGCGAGGTGCGCGGCGAGTTCCGGGACGGACAGCAGGAACATGCCTCCGGTGGAGTGGCCGACCATCACCACGTCGTCCAGCGCCTGCGCGGCCTCCGTCAGGGCGCCCGGCCAGTGGGCGTAGGGCTCGGCCGGAATCGCGGGATGGCCACGGTTGGAGCCGTCGCCGGGCAGATCGACCAGCCAGGCGGTTCCGGGGACCCGGGCCGCCGCCACCAGACCGTGCAGGGCCTCGGAGCCCAGGCCGGGCCCGCCGGGCACGAAGAGCCAGTTCCCGCGCCCGTCACCGGAGGAGACCCGGCGCAGCCTGACTCCCGAAGCCGTCCACCGCTCCTGCCGCTCTGCTTGCACCGTCTCCGCTCGCTCTCCGTCATACGGCATGCCCGGGCTCCTCGCCCAGCGCCATGCGTTCCGCCGCCCCGGGGACGATAGGTGCTGCACGCCGTCGCGGGCGCGGCATTTTCGGCCTCCGCGTCCGCGAGGCAACGGCCGTGCCACGGGTCGGCTCGGTCCGGGAGCCGGCCCAGCCCACGCGTCGGCACGGCCCAGGGGCCCGCCCAGCCCGCGGGTCGGCCCAGCCCAGGAGTCCGCTCGGCCCACGGGACGGCCCATCCCAGGGATCCGCTCGGCCCGCGGGGCCGGGGCATTTAGGGGGCGGGTCAGCCAAGAGGCCAGCTCAGCCCAGGGTCGGGTCCCCCTTGATGAGGGCGAACGGGGCACCTGCCGGGTCCTTGACCATGGCCAGCCGGCCGACGCCCGGGGCATCGGTGGGCGGGATCAGGACCGTGGCGCCGCGCTCGGTGGCCGCGGCGAAGGTGGCGTCGCAGTCGGTCACCCCGAAATACGGGTGCCACTCCGAGCTCGAACCGGCCTGCAGATGCGCCTTCTGCAGCTGCATGATGCCGCCGTGCCCAGTGTCGTCGCCCTTGCCGCCGCCCGGCGCGGAGACGACGGAGTAGACCAAGTCACCACCCATCGGCATGTCCTGGTGGCTCCAGGAGAAGACCGAGCGGTAGAAATCCTTCGCGGCGGCCGCATCGGTGGTGTACAGCTCCGTCCAGCACAGGGAGTTCGGCTCCATGACCGTTTCCAGGCCCTGGGTGTCGCCCGGCTGCCACACGGCGAATTCGCCGCCCGTCGGGTCGGTGAAGGCAGCCAGCCGGCCCGCGGTGAAGACGTCCATCGGCGGGACGCGCACCGAGCCGCCGGCCTGCTCCACCGACTTCAGCGTGGCGTCCGCGTCCGGGGTGTGGAAGTACACCGTCCAGGCGGAGCGCGCGCCCTCGTCCATCAGCGGGCCGATGGCACCGACCGTCTTGCCGTCGAGCTGGAAGAAGCCGTAGCCGCCGGCGTCCGGGCCGGCCGACTGGAAATGCCAGCCGAAGACGGCGCCGTAGAAGGAAACGGCGTCGTCGATATCGGGGGCCCCGAGGTCGAGCCAGTTGGGTGTGCCCGGAACGTAGTGGGTCGTCAGCATGGGTGGTCCTCCGTCGGTCTTCGTCGGTCTCCGTCGCGTCTCCGTCGATCCCCGTCGCAATTCCGTCGCAAATTCCGTCGCACGGATCGTGGCGTTCGCGACTGTTTCCCGCCGTTTCTCAGGATGGCAGGGGCCACTGACAACCGCCCTTCCGCGCGCCGGGCCCCGACCGGCTCAGGACGCGCCGAACCGTGCGCGCAGCTCCCGCTTGAGGACCTTGCCGCTGGCGTTGCGCGGCAGTGCGTCCACGAACATCACCCGTTTGGGTGCCTTGAACGGCGCAAGGCGGGCGCGGGCCGCCGCGATCAGCTCCTGCTCCCCCACCCCCGCGCCGCCCGGCTGGCCCCCGGCACCGCCCGTACCGGCTGTACCACCCGGGCCGTCCGCGCCGTCCGTACGCAGCACGACCACCGCGGTCACCGCCTCGATCCAGCGCTCGTCCGGCAGCCCGATGACCGCGACCTCGGCCACCTGCGGATGCTCGTAGAGCACATCCTCGACCTGACGTGAGGCAACCAGTACGCCACCGGAGTTGATGACGTCCTTGACCCGGTCGACCACCGTGAAATAGCCCTCCGCGTCCCGCACCGCGAGGTCGCCGGAGTGGAACCAGCCGTCCCGGAACGCCTCCGCGGTCTCCTCCGGCTTGTCCCAGTAGCCGGTGCACAGTTGCGGGGAGCGGTAGACGACCTCGCCCCGGGTGCCGTCCGGCACCTCCCGGCCCTCCTCGTCCACCACGCGTGCCTCGACGAACAGCACCGGGCGCCCGCAGGAGTCCATCCGGCCCTCGTGTTCGCCGGGGCCGAGCACGGTGGCCAGCGGCCCGATCTCGCTCTGCCCGAAGCAGTTGTAGAAGGCGAGCCCGGGCAGTCGGGCACGGAGCCGTTCCAGGACCGGCACCGGCATGATCGAGGCACCGTAGTAGGCCTTGCGCAGCCCGCTCAGCTCCCGGGTGGCGAAGTCGGGGTGGTTCGACAGCGCGATCCACACGGTAGGCGGCGCGAACAGGCTGTCGGCCAGGCCCTTTTCCACCAGGTCGAAGATCCGGTCCGGGTCGGGCCCGTCCAGGATGGTGTTCTCCGCGCCGACCGCCAGATAGGGCAGCAGGAAGACGTGCAGCTGCGCGGAGTGGTAGAGCGGGAGCGAGTGCAGCGGCCGGTCCGTCTCCTTCAGGTCGAGGGCGACGACGGCGCTGGTGTACTCGTGCACCAGGGCACGGTGCGTCATCATCGCGCCCTTGGGGAGGGCGGTGGTCCCCGAGGTATAGAGGAGCTGGACCAGGTCCTCGTCGGACACCTCGGTCACCGGCCCGGCCGCGTCCGCCAGCAGCTCGTCGGCGTCCGCCACCGGCTCGCCCGGGTCCGCATCCGGCCCGCCGGCGCCCACCACCGGCTCGTCGCAGGACGCAAGCCGCTCCAGCAGGCCGCCGGGCGCCCCGTACAGCGGCCTGGTGCGTACGGAATCCGGCAGCCGGTGCGCGAGCGCGGCGTCGGTGAGCACCAGCGCGCTGCCCGACTGTTCCAGGACGTAGCGCAGATCCTCGCCGGTGAGGCCGTGGTTGACCGGCACATGCACCAGTCCGGCGCGGGCACAGGCCAGGTACCCGATCAGGTACGCATCCGAGTTGTGCCCGTAGGAGGCGACCCGGTCGCCGGACCGCAGGCCGTCCGCCCGCAGCACCCGGGCCGCGGCGGTCACCGCGTCATCCAGCTCGCGATAGGTCCAGGCCCGGTCCGCGTACCGCACCGCAGTCCGTCCGGGCACCCGACGGGCGCTGCGCCGCAGGACTCCGTCGACCGTATTGCTCCGCGCTTGCGTCATGGCGCGATCCTCGGCCGCCCCTCACCGCCGGTCAAGCCACCCGACCGGAGTCCGGAGCCCTGGCCACGGGGGCCACCGGCTACACGGAGCGTTCCCGCCCCTCCCAGTACGGGTCGCGCAGCCGGCGCTTGTAGAGCTTGCCGTTGGGGTCGCGTGGCATGGCGGTGAGGAAGTCGACCGACTTGGGCCGTTTGTAGCCCGCCAGTTGCCGTGCGCAGTGGGCCATGATGTCGGCGGCCAGTTCGGGCCCGGGCAGGTGGCCCTCGGCGGGTTCGATCACGGCCTTGACCTCCTCTCCCCAGTCGTCGTGCGGGATGCCGAAGGCGGCCGCGTCGGCGACCGCGGGGTGGGCGAGCAGGGCGGACTCGATCTCGGCGGGGTAGATGTTCACCCCGCCCGAGATGATCATGTCGATCTTGCGGTCGCGGAGGAAGAGGAATCCGTCGGCGTCCAGGTACCCGAGGTCCCCGACGGTGAAGAAGTCTCCGATCCGGTTCTTCTTCGTCTTCCCCTCGTCCTTGTGGTACTGGAAGCCGCCGGTGCTCATCTTCATGTAGACGGTGCCGAGTTCGCCCGGGGGCAGCCGGTTCCCGTCGTCGTCGAAGACGGCCAGCTCGCTGATCGGCCAGGCCTTGCCGACCGTCCCGGGCTTCTTGAGCCAGTCCTCGGCGGTCGCGAATGCGCCACCGCCCTCGCTGGCCGCGTAATACTCCTCGACGCAGTCCCCCCACCAGTCGATCATGGCGCGTTTGACGTGGTCGGGGCAGGGTGCGGCACCGTGGAGGGCATGCCGCATCGAGCTCACGTCGTAGGCCGCGCGGGTCTCCTCCGGCAGCGCGAGCAGCCGGTGGAACTGGGTGGGCACCATATGGGTGTGGGTGCAGCGGTGCGCGTCTATCAGGGCCAGCATGTCCTGCGGGGTCCACTTGTCCATCAGGACGAGTCGGTGACCGATGTGCAGCGAGGCGCCGGCGAATTGCAGGACGGCGGTGTGGTAGAGCGGCGAGCAGACCAGATGGACATGGTCGTCGAACGGCGTGATGCCGAAGATGGCGAGGAATCCGCCGAGGTGGGCGGCCTCGGGCTCGGTGCCGGGCAGCGGGCGGCGGATGCCGCGCGGGCGTCCGGTGGTGCCGGAGGTGTAGTTCATGACCCAGCCCAGCGTGCGGTCCCCTGGCGCGGACTGTGGCTGTCCGTCGAGGAGTTGGGCGTAGGGCTGGAAACCGTCGATACGGCCGACGGCATGGCGCCGGGACGCCGGCAGCTTCGCCTCGTCGGCGGCGTGCCGGGCCGCCTCGGCGAACCGCTCGTGGGCGATCAGCACCTTCGCCCCGGAGTCGGCGACAATCCAGGCGATCTCCGGGCCGACCAGGTGGTGGTTGACGGGGACGAGGTAGAAGCCCGCCTGGGACGCGGCCAGGTAGGCGGTGAAGAACTCGACGCCGTTGGGGAGGACCACGGCGAAGGCGTCACCGCGCTCCAGGCCCGCCGCCCGCAGGCCGTGGACCAACTGGTTGCTCGCGGCGTGCAGCCGTCCGGCGGTCCACTCCTCACCGTCGGCGGTGACCAGGACCGTGCGGTCCGGGTCGGCGGTGGCCTGCGCCCAGAAGCCGTTGGGCGGTGGGGACTCATGGGTCATTCCGCTGTCCTCCTCAAGATCAGGCGCCCCCGGGATCAGACGCCTTCGGGATCAGGCACCCCGCGATCAGGCGCCTCGGGATCAGGCACCCCGCGATCAGGCGCGTCCGGCGATGCGGTTGATGCGGTCGATGGCCCGCTCGAAGCCGCGGGTGAGGTCGTCGAAGACGGCCTGGACGCTGCGTTCGCTGTTCATCCGGCCGACGATCTGGCCGACCGGGGTGCCGAGCAGCGGCTCGACCTCGTACCGCTGGATACGGGAGTTGGCCTCGGCGACCAGCAGCCCCTGCAGCGGCATCGGGAGGGGCCCGGGGCCGCCCGGTTCGTCCCAGGCGTCGGTCCATTCGGTGCGCAACTGGCGGGCGGGTTTGCCGGTCAGGGCACGGGAGCGGACGGTGTCGCCGGGGCCGGCGGCGAGCAGCTTGGCGGTCAGCCGCCGGGAGTGCAGATCCGCCTCCTCGGTGGTCAGCCAGAGCGAGCCCAGCCAGACGCCCTGGGCACCGAGGGCGAGCCCGGCGGCGATCTGCTCACCGGTGCCGATACCGCCCGCGGCGAGCACCGGCAGCGGGTCGACGGCGGCCACCACCTCGGGGGTGAGCACCATGGTGGCGATCTCGCCGGTGTGGCCGCCCGCCTCGTACCCCTGGGCGACGACGATGTCGATACCGGCGGCCTTGTGGTGGCGGGCGTGGCGCGGGCTGCCTGCCAGTGCGGCGACGAGGATGCCGTGGTCGTGAGCGCGCCGGACGATGTCGGGCGGGGGTGAGCCGAGGGCGTTGGCCAGCAGCTTGACCGGATAGTCGAAGGCCACATCGAGCTGGGTGCGGGCGACCTGTTCCATCCACCCGGTGATCCGCCAGCCGGATGCCTCGCCCTCCGCGAGATGCGGCACCTGGTGCTTGTCGAGGAGCCCGGTGACGAAGCGGCGGTGCTCCTCCGGGATCATCGCCTCGACCTCGGCCTCGGTGACGCCCTCCACCTTCTTGGCGGGCATCACCACATCGAGCCCGTACGGCAGCCCTCCGGTGTGGTCCTGCATCCAGTCCAGGTCGCGCGCCAGCTCGTCCGGCGCGGTGTAGCGGACCGCGCCGAGCACCCCGAACCCGCCGGCCCGGGTGATCGCCGCGGCGACCGCGGGGAAAGGGGTGAACCCGAAGACGGCGTGCTCGACTCCCAGGGTGTTGCTCAGCTCCGTCTGCATGGGCGCAGGATGCCGCAGCGGGCCGTACGAGGGAAGAGAGTTTCTGATGCAGCGTCAGAAACTTGACGCGGCATCCCGGAACGGGCGGCCGCCGGCCGTCCCGGGACGCCGGGGCGGCCGGCCGTCGCCGCTCATCCCTCCTCCAGCACCGCCATCGCCGCGTTGTGCCCCGGGATGCCGCTCACGCCCCCGCCGCGTACCGCGCCCGCCCCGCACAGCAGGACGTTGGGGTGCGTGGTCGCCACGCCCCAGCGGGCCGGGCCGGACCGGGCGTCACCGAGCGCTTCGTCCGAGGGATCCGCGTAGGGAAAGGCCAGGTCGCGGTGGAAGATGTTGCCGCCCGGCAGGCCGAGTTCACGGTCCAGGTCGAGGGGCGAGCGGGCCTCGATGCAGGGGCGGCCGTCGGCGTCGTGGGCCAGGCAGTCGGCGAGCGGTTCGGCGAGGTGACGCTCCAGTTCGGCGAGGGTGGCCGCCAGGAGGCGGTCGCGGGTGGTGTCGTTGTCGGCGGTGAACAGGCTCGCGGGGGCGTGCAGGCCGAACAGGGTGAGGGTCTGGTAGCCCTGCCGGACCAGGTCGGCACCGAGGATGGAGGGGTCGGTGAGGGAGTGGCAGTAGATCTCGGACGGCGGGGAGGCGGGCAGGGTGCCGGATGCGGCCTGCTGGTAGGCACTCTCCAGCTGGCGGTAACCCTCGGCGATATGGAAGGTGCCGGAGAAGGCCTCCCGTGGGTCCACCCGGTTGTCTCGCAGCCGTGGCAGCCGGGTGAGCAGCATGTTGACCTTGAGCTGGGCGCCCTCGGCGGGGGGCGGCGGGGCCTCGCCCAGCAGACGGGCCAGCTCGCGCGGGGCGGCGTTGACGAGGACCCGGCGGGCGCCGATGGTGCCCGCCTCGCAGGTCACCTCCGCGCTGCGGCCGTCCGTCGCGATACCGGTCACCGCGCAGTCGGTGACGATCTCCGCGCCGGCCCGCCGGGCGGCGTCGGCCAGTGCGTCGGTGAGGGCGCCCATCCCGCCGATGGGGACGTCCCAGTCGCCGGTGCCGCCGCCGATGACGTGGTAGAGGAAGCAGCGGTTCTGACGGAGCGACGGGTCATGGGCGGTGGCGAAGGTGCCGATGAGGGCGTCGGTGAGGACCACGCCGCGGATCAGGTCGTCGGTGAAGGTCTCCTCGACCACCTCCCCCAGGGGGCGTTCGAACAGGGCGTGCCAGGTGGCGTCGTCGTCGACCGCGGCGCGCAGTGCGGCACGGGTGGGCAGGGGCTCGGTCAAGGTGGGGAAGACGCGCTCGGCCAGCCGCGCCGTGCTGCCGTAGAAGCGCTGCCAGGCAGTGAACTCCCGGTCGGACCCGGTGAGTTCGGCGAAGGCGGTACGGGTCCGGCCCTCGCCGCCGCCGACCAGGAGGCCGGTGGGCCGGCCGTCGCGCACGGTGGGGGTGTAGGAGGAGACGGTGCGTTTGCGGACCGCGAAGCGCAGACCGAGGTCCCGCACGATCTTCGGCGGCAACAGGCTGACGAGGTAGGAGTAACGGGACAGCCGGGCGTCGACTCCGGCGAACGCCCGGGTCGACACGGCGGCACCACCGGTGTGGTCCAGCCGCTCCAGCACCAGCACGCTGCGCCCGGCGCGTGCGAGATAGGCGGCGGCCACCAGTCCGTTGTGCCCGCCACCGACGATGACCGCGTCATACGAAGTCCGTTCCGGCATGCCCCTTGGTAGCACGCGGTGATCGCGGTCGCCAGGTGCAGGCGGCTGAAACCTTCACCCGGGGCGGTGCGGCTTCTTGACCGGGCAGGGGGCTGCTCCTAGCGTCCGGCCGTGCTCCGCCCCGGCCCCCACCCCCGCCGCGCTCTCGTCAGACCGTCCCGCCCACCCGTGAGGTGACCCGTGTCCCACTCGCCGGTACCCCGCCTCGGCCGCACCTTCGCCGGACTGACCGCCGTCGCCGCCTGTTCGGCCGGGCTGCTCGCGGCCCCCGCTCCCGCCTCTGCGGCCCCAGGGCCGGCCCGTGCGTCCGCCGCCCGGCAGCTCGCGGAGAGGTATCCGAACCTGGCGCCGAGACCCCCGATGGGCTGGAACGACTGGTCGTACTACATGTGCGACATCAACGAGAAGGTGATCCTCGACAACGCGCGGGCGCTGGTCCGTTCGGGGCTGGCCCGGCGCGGCTACCGCACCGTCACCGTCGACGACTGCTGGATGAGCAGGCAGCGCGGCCCCGAGGGCGAACTGACGGCGGACCGGACGAAGTTCCCGCACGGCATGGCCTACCTCGGGCGGAAGCTGCACGAGCTGGGACTGAAGTTCGGGATCTACGAGGACGTCGGCACCCTGACCTGTGAGAAATATCCGGGCAGTCTCGGCCATTTCCGGGAAGACGCGGAGCTGTTCGCCCGCTGGAAGGTCGACTACGTCAAGGCGGACGGCTGCAATGTCCCCGTCGCGCCGGGGCACACCAAAGAGGAGACCTACCGGGACCTGTACGGCCAGATGAGCCGTGCGCTGCGGGCCACCGGCCGCCCGATCACCTTCTCGGTGTCGGCGCCGGCCTACTTCCAGTACGACGGGGACAGCGTCTGGCACCGGGTCATCGGCTGGTCGGCCTCGCTCGGCAATCTGTGGCGGGGCGGGCGGGACGTCGCGGTGGAGAAGAACACACCGGCCGTGAAGTGGTCCTCCATCCTCTACAACTTCCGCTACAACGCGCGGCTGGCCGGCCTCCAGCGTCCCGGCCGCTGGAACGACCCGGACTTCCTGCTGGCCGGTGACACGGGCGTGACGCAGCAGGAGATGCAGAGCCAGATGTCGCTGTGGGCGATGATGGCCGCCCCCCTGATCTCCAGCACGGACCTGAGCCGCCTGTCCCCGGCGGCACGCAAGGTGCTCGGGAACAAGAAGGTCATCGCCGTCGACCAGGACGCGCTCGGCGTCCAGGGGACCGTCGTGCAGGAGGACAACGGCTCCGCGGTGCTGACCAAGCCGCTGAAGAACGGCGACCGGGCCGTCGCCCTGTTCAACTCGGGCGACACGCCGCGCACGCTGTCGGTCACGGCCGGGACGGCCGGACTGCCGGAGGCGGGCTCCTACCTGCTGCGCGATCTGGTCAGCGGCCGCCGCTCGCACAGCGAGGACACGATCACGGCACGCGAGGTGCCGCCCCACAGCACGGTGCTCTACCGGGTGACTCCGGACTGACCTGACCCGGTCTCCGGGGGCGGCTCGGTCTCCGGGGGCCGGCCCGGGCACCTCGGGTACCGGCCCGGGGCACCTCGGGTACCGGGCCACCGCGGCCCGTCCCCTACCGCCGGCGTGCGGCGCGCTCCCTGCGCAGGTCCGCGACCCGGCGGTGGAGGGCGGCCGCCTCCTTCGTACGGCCCAGTTGTTCCAGGCACTGGGCCAAGTCGCCGTAGCTGGCCAGCGTGTCGAGATGGCCGGCGCCCAGGACCCGTTCGCGGGCGTCCGCGACCTCGCGGTAGAGGTCCAGCGCCTCGTCCCAGCGGCCCAGCCAGCCGAGCGCCACGGCACTCTCCCGGCGGCTGACCAGGGTGTCGGGGTGGTCGGGCCCGAGCACCCGCGCCCGTGCCGCGGCGACCGCACGCGCCTCCGCCAGCGCCTCCTGCCAGCGGTTCTGCCGTCCGAGGCTGACGCCCAGGCCGTGCCGGGCACGCAACGTCTCCGGATCCTCCGCGCCCTGGGCACGGGTACGGGCGGCGGTCAGGTCCCGGTAGAGCGCCAGGGCTTCGCCGCTGCGGCCGAGCCGGCCGAGGCCGATGCCGACCTCGTAGCGGGCGGCGAGGGTGTCGGGGTGGTCGGGGCCGAGCGAGGCGGTGCGCGCCGCCGCGATGTCCCGGTAGGTGTGCAGGGCCTCCGTCCACCGGCCCAGTCTGCCCAGGACATGGGCGAGTTCGCAGCGGGTGGCGAGGGTGTCGGCGTGGTCCGCGCCGAGCACCCGGGCGCGGGCCTCGGCCACCTCCCGGGCCAGAGCGCAGCAGTCCTCCAGCCGTCCCAGCCGGCCGAGGTTCAGCGCGACGTGGTGGCGGCAGCTCAGCGAGTCGGGGTGGTCGGGGCCCAGTGCACGTTCACGGCCCGTCAGCACCTCGGCGTAGACCTGGTGCGCCTCGAAGCTCCGGCCGAGACGGCTCAGGGCGTGACCGGCCTCCAGACGGCTGGTGAGCGTGTCGGGGTGGTCGGGGCCGAGCAGCCGCTCGCGCTCCGCGGCGAGCGCACGGTGTGCCTCGCCCGCCTCCGCCCAGCGGCCCAGCCGGCCGAGGTTCAGCGCGGCGGTGTGCCGTCCGGCCAGCGCGGCGAGGGTGGCGCGGCGGTCGTCCGGCGGTGCCGGGCTGGCGATGCCGGCGGCCGGGGACGCGTCACCGCACTGCGGCTCCCTTCCGCCGGTCCAGGTGTCGGTCAGGACGGTGGCGGAACGGTCCGCCGGGAACCCGTGCGCCCGCCGCCCGGGGGCCGCCAGGGAGCCGAGGGTCATGCCACGGGTCCAGGAGGGCAGCCGCCGGCCGGGGCCGGTCGCCTCGTCCGAGCCGCCCGCGGTGCCACGGGCGGGGTGCGGATGGCGGGCGTCGGCGAGGCGTTTGCCCAGCTCGTCGGCGTCCCTGGGCCGGTCGTCGGGGTCCTTGGCGAGCAGTTCGAGGATGATGCGCTCGTAGGCCTCGGGGAGGTCGGGGCGCAGCGTACGGGGCGGTTCCGGCGCCTGGTCACGGTGCCCGACGAGCACCGCCCAGGCATCCCCCAGGTCGAAGGGCGGCACGCCGGTGGCGATCTCATACAGCACACAGCCGAGGGAGTAGAGGTCGCTGCGGTGGTCGACGCCGTGGGCGCCGATCTGTTCGGGCGACATGTAGTGCGGACTGCCCATGGCGATGCCGGTGCCGGTGAGGCGGGCGGTGAAGCCGATGTCGTGGCCGAGCCGGGCGATGCCGAAGTCGCAGATCTTGACCGTGCCGTCGGCGGTCCGGACGATATTCGCCGGTTTCAGATCGCGGTGCACGACGGCTTGTTCGTGGGTGTAGGCGAGCGCGGCGGTGACCTGCTCGGCGATCTCGACGAGGTCCGGTACGGGCAGCGGCTGGCGGCGGTTGTCCTCCAGCAGCTGGCTGAGGTTACGGCCGCTGAGCAGTTCCATGACGATGAAGAGGGTGCCCTCGTCCTCGCCGAAGTCATGGACGACGGTGATGCCGCGGTGCTGGAGCGCGGCGGCGACCCGGGCCTCACGGCGGAAACGTTCGCGCAGTACCTGCAGGAACGACGGTTCGTGCCGTGGCCCCGTGGGCTTGAGGCACTTGACCGCGACTTGCCGGCCCAGCGACTCGTCGCGGGCCCGCCACACCTCCCCCATGCCACCGCGCCCGATGGTGCCGAGCAGCCGGTACCGCCGTTGGATCAGTCTCTGGTCCGCACCCATGTATCGCCGCCCCCGTCCCCCGTGGTCAGCCGCGCAGTTCCCCCTGCGTGTCCTCCTGCCCGTCCAGTATGGCGGCGGAAGGGCGGAGCTTGTAGGGCGCTGGGCGGGCGCCGGGGCCGAGTCGTGCGACGGCGCGCAGGATGTGCCGGGGCGGGAGCTGCCAGCGGACGGCGGGCGGAATGGCGCGAAGGAGGCGGCCGGTGGCGCGCAGCCGCCGGGTGACGGTTGCGGACGGGGGTACGGGGCGCCCGTAGAGCTCATGTGCGTACGCCGGGAGTGCGCCGTAGGCGAGCTGTGCCACCCGCTGCCAGAGCAGGGCGCGGGCCGGCACGAGCGGGGCCGGGGTCGGTGGCCTGCACAGAAACGCGTCCACCTCGCCGGCTTCGGGGGTCAGCGCCAACTCGGGCCGTACGCGGGCGAAGTAGGCGGCGAGCGCGGCCCGGCTGCCGGGCACACCGGCCGGGTCGAGGCCGACGAGCCGGGCGCTTTCGCGCTGCTCGTGGAGGTAGGCGTCGGCATGGGCGTCGCCTAGCGGGTACCCGGAGCGGCGCAGGACGTGCAGGTAGGAATCCACCGCCGCGCAGTGCACCCACAGCAGCAGGTCCGGCTCGTCGACCCCGTAGCGCTCCCCGCTGGCGGGGTCGGTGGCGGACAGCCGGCGGTGGATACGGCGGACCGTGGCACCGGCCTGTTCGGCGGCGTCGGTGGTGTCGTACGTGAGCGTGCCGACGAACTCGGCGGTCCGCATCAGCCGGCCCCAGGCGTCACTCCTGAAGTCCGAATTCTGAAGGACACCGCGCACCGCACGAGGGTGCAGCGCCTGGAGGTACAGCGCACGGACGCCCGCGATCCACATCATCGGATCGCTGTGCATCTGCCAGGTCACGGAACGGGGCCCGAAAAGCCCCGGGTCGCCTCCCATGCGCCACACCTCCCGCTGCCGGACCGCCCTGCCGTCGGCGTGTCTCCATTGTCGGTCGTGCCGTGGGTCCTGTGCATCATGCGCGCGGCGGGCCCGGTACGGCAGGGACAGTCCAGCCGCCGTTGCGTACGGGGGGCCGCGCGCTCCCGGTCGGCCGCCGGTGCGCCGGTCCCAATCGGTGGTGCGCTGGTCCCGGTCGGCGTCGGTCGCACCGGTTCAGCGCCGTACGCGGGGCATCCCCAGGCCGATCCAGGAGATGATCTCGCGCTGGATCTCGTTGTTGCCGCCGCCGAAGGTGAAGATGACGGCGGAGCGGTAGCCGCGTTCCAGTTCGCCGTGGAGGACCGCGCCGGCCGAGCCCTCTTTGAGGGGACCCGCGGAGCCGACGACCTCCATCAGCCAGGCGTAGGCGTCCCGGCGGGCCTCGGAGCCGTAGACCTTGACCGCGGAGGCGTCCTGCGGGGTGAGGGTGCCCTGCTGGAGCGCGTCGACCATCTGCCAGTTCAGCAGCTTCATGGCATCGAGTCTGGCGTGGGTGCGGGCCAGCCGTCCGCGCACCCAGCCCAGGTCGATGACCCGGCGGCCGTCGCCGAGTGCGGTGCCGGCGGCCCAGCGCTGGACGTCGTGCAGGGCGCGGATGGCCATGGTCCCGTGGGCGGCGAGGGTGACCCGCTCGTGGTTGAGCTGGTTGGTGATGATCCGCCAGCCCTTGTTCTCTTGGCCGACGCGGCGGGAGGCCGGGACGGTGATGTTCTCGTAGTAGCTGGCGGTGGTGTCGTGCGAGGCGAGGGTGTTGATCAGGGTGCAGGAGTAGCCGGGGTCGCTGGTGGGGACGAGGAGCATGGTGATGCCCTTGTGGGGCGGGGCCTGGGGGTCGGTGCGCACGGCGAGCCATACCCAGTCCGCGGTGTCGCCGTTGGTCGTCCAGATCTTCTGCCCGTTGACGACGTAGTGGCCGGTCTCCTCGTCGCCCTCGCGTACGGCGCGGGTCTTGAGGGCGGCCAGGTCGGTGCCGGCGTCCGGTTCGCTGTAGCCGATGGCGAAGTCGATCTCGCCGGAGAGGATCCGGGGCAGGAAGTAGGCCTTCTGTTCGTCGGTGCCGAACTGCATGATCGTCGGGCCGACGGTGTTCAGCGCCATCAGCGGCAGCGGCACGCCCGCTTGGGCCGCCTCGTCGAAGAAGATGAACTGTTCCGTCGGGGACAGGCCGCGCCCGCCGAACTCCTTGGGCCAGCCGACGCCGAGCCAGCCGTCGGTGCCCAGCCGCCGTACGGTCTCGCGGTAGAAGCGCTTCCGGTCGGCGGCGCCGGCGAGGGAGCCGTCTGCACCGGCCTCGGAACCGTGGGGGCCGGCGAGGGCACCGTCCGGCACCAACTCGGCGAAGTAGGTGCGCAGCTCGGCGCGCAACTGCTGTTGCTCGGGGGTGTATTCGAGGTGCACGGCCCCTCCAGTTCGTCCGGTCCGGTCGTCCGGTCCGAGGGGGCGCGGGATGCTGACGGCCCGTCGGCTGCCGGATCGAGGGCACAGTAGAACTTGTTTCAGTAATTCGGAAGGGTGCGGGTGCGCGGCTGTGCCGGGGCGGTCGTGCCGGGGGGCATGCGGGAGGGCGGCCGTACGGGAGGTGGTCGTGCGGGGGGGCGTGCGGGGGGGGCGTGCGGGGGGCGACCGTACGGGGGACAGTCACACGGAGCGAGCCGGCGTGCCGTCCGGACGGGCGGGAGGCTCACCCCCTCGGTCAGGGGAGGATCGAGTCGACGTACCCGCCGTCGACGCGGACGGCCGCACCCGTCGTCGCCGAGGCGAACGGGGAGCTGAGGTAGACCACCATGGCGGCGATCTCCTCCGGTTCGATCATGCGCTGGATCAGCGACTGCGGCCGGTACTCCCGCATGAACGCACGTTGCGCCTCGTCCCACGGGAGGTCCCGGCCGACGAGGTCGTAAACGAAGTCCTCGACGCCTCCGGTATGGGTCGGTCCGGCGATGACCGAGTTCACGCACACCCCGCTCCCGGCCGCCTCCTTGGCAAAGCCCCGGGACACCGCGAGCAGCGCCGTCTTGGACATCCCGTACTGAATCATCTCCGCCGGGATCACCACGGCGGAGTCGCTGGCGATGTTCTGGATGCGTCCCCAGCCCCGCTCGGTCATCCCGGGAAGATAGCGGCGGATCATCCGGACGGCCGTGAGCACATTGATTTCGAAATAGCGCCGCCATTCGGCGTCGTCGATCTCCAGGGCGGGCCGGGGGCCGAAAATGCCCAGGTTGTTGATGAGGATGTCTGCCTGCGGTACGGCCTCGGCGATCCGGTCGAGGCCGTCGTCGGTGCCGACGTCACCGGGCGCCGCGAGGAATGCCGTGCCCGGCTCCTCGGTCCGCATCCGCTCCAGCGCCGCGTCCACGGACCCGGCGCTGCGGCCGTTCACGGCGACCCGGGCTCCGGCGCGGGCCAACCCCAGGGCAATGGCCGCCCCGATGCCCTGCGTCGACCCGGTCACGATCGCGGTCCGTCCGGTGAGATCGATCTGCATGGCTCCCTTCCTTTCCCTGCCCTTCCTTTCCCTGCCCCTCCCTTCCCCGCCCCTCCTTTCCTTCTCTTCTCCGTTCTCGGTTTTGCGCTCTTGCGCTCCGCGGACGGGCGACACCGCCCGACGCGCACACGAAGGCCCGGTCCGGTACCTCCGCGGCACCGGACCGGGCCTACCCCGGGCTCCATCAACCCACGGCGTGCTTCGCCGCGTTGGGCGGCAGCAGGCGGCTGCGCCGGACGTCCTTGCAGTACTTCACGGCGCCGCTGCTGGTCACGTACCTGGCCGAGACCCAGGTCGCCCGCTCCTCGCGGGTCAGGTACCAGACGGTGTTGCCGCCGACGCTCTGGGTGCGGACCTTGCACACCAGGCCGACCTGTGCACGGTGGTGGAGGTGACCCCGCACCGAGGAGTCCGTGCTGGGATACTGACGCTGACTCAGGCCCGTCTTGGCGATGACCACGCCAAAGGGCTTGGCGGGCGCGGGCGTCGTCGCGTGCGCCGGGGCCGCGGCCAGCAGCGTCGCGCCGAGGGCGGCGGCCGCGGTCAGTGCGCCCGCGCCGGCTGCGAGCTTTTTGCCGCGGGCCATGAGGAGGTCGGTCGTGGGCATAGGGGTCTCCTGTTCTCGACGCGCAATGCCACCCATTGCCGCGAAGTGGACATTACGCATAAACCACTCCTGGAGTGTGGTGAAACGACGAACAGGACGCCGATCGTGTGACAGCACAAGGCCGCCCGCGGCAGGGGCGGTCGCCGCACCGCGGGTACACCGGAGCAATGTCCGGACTCAGCCCTCCATACCGGCCCGGTGGATGCCGAAGTGTCCTCCCTGCGGATCCCGGATCACCGCGACCCTCGGCCCCGCGGGCACATCGGTCGGGGGCACCAGCAGCATGCCGCCCGACTCGGCAGCCCGGGCGGCCGTCTCGTCGACGTCGGCGACCGCGAAGTACGGCAGCCAGTGCGCCCTGACGTCGTCCGGGTAGAACTCGTCCAGCGCGCTCATCCCGCCGAAGTCGGCACCGTCAATGCCCCATTGCGGGTAGTCCTTGTGCGTGCCCACGGTCCAGCCGAAGATCCGTGTGTAGAAGGCCTTGGCGGCCTCCTCGTCCCGGGTCGCGAGCTCGACCCAGCCGAGCGAGCCCGGTGCGTTGAACACCGCGGCGCCGGCGAACGACCGGCCCTGCCACAGCGAGAAGACCGCGCCTTCCGGGTCGGCCAGTACGGCGAAGCGGCCGAGGTCGAAGACGTCCATCGGCCCCGTCAACCGGCGCCCGCCCGCCTCGGTGACCGCCGCGGCCTGCGCGTCGGCGTCCCGCGTCGCGAACGACACGGTCCAGGCGGTCGGCTGCCCGGGGACGTGGAGCGGAGTCAGCGCGGCGACCGGGGCGGCCCCGAGGTACAGCATGGTGTAGCCGCCCGCCTCGTCGCGCGGGTCGGTCTCGGCGCGCCAGCCGAAGACCTGGCGGTAGTACACCTTGGCGGCGTCCACGTCCGACGTGCCCAGCTCCACCCAGCAGGGCGCGCCGGGTGTGGGCTCAGTGATCTTCACGGTGCGTTCCGTTCCCTCCGCGCCCGGCCGTGGCCGGACGGTGCCGCGCTCGCGTCCGCGCACTGCCGGCCGGCATTCGTACGCTGCCGATCGTCCGACGGGCGCGACGGGGCCGCAACCGGAGAGCCGGCAGGTCACCGCCGGCGGGCGCGCGGATGGCGCAGCGGGGCGTCGGGGGTGAGGGCTTCGGCCAGGCCGCGGGCGGCGTGTTCGGCGGCCTCGGCGGCGCGGGGCAGCAGGGCCGTTTCGTAGGCGCGCACCGCTTCGTCCGGGTCACGGTGCCCGGTGAGGGCCCGGGCGAGTTCGGCGCCGTCGAGCATGGCGAGGCCGGCGCCCGGGGGGGCGAACGGCGGCATCAGATGTGCGGCGTCGCCGAGCAGGGTCAGGCCGGGGGTGTGCGTCCAGGTGTGCGGCACCGGCAGGGCGAACAGCGGGCGGTGGGCGAACCCGCCGTCGTTGTCCCGCAGCAGCGCCAGCAGCCGTTCGTCCCAGCCCGCGAACCGGTCGAGGAGTACGGCACGGACGGCCTCGGTGTCCGTCATCCGCACCCCGGCCTCCAGCGCCCAGTCCTGGGAGCCGCGGAAGGCGGCATAGAGGCGGATGCGGCCGCGGCTGTCGCGCCGGGCGATCAGCGCCTTGCCGGCGGACTCCGCCCGCATGCTGCCGGCCCCGACCAGACGGGCGGCCTCGGGGTGCCGGGTGCCGGCGTCCTCGAATCCGGACTCGACGAAAGTGACCCCGGTGTAGTGAGGGGTGGCGTCGGAGAGCATCGGCCGGACCCTGGACCAGCTGCCGTCGGCACCGATGACCAGGTCGAAGGTCTCGCTGTGGCCGTCGTCGAACTCGGCCCGGTGGCGGCCGTCGCCGAGCGGATGAAGGGTGCGCAGGTAGCTGCCCCAGCGCACGGTTCCGGGCGTGAGGGAGTCCAGCAGCAGCCGGCGCAGCTCGCCCCGGTCGATCTCGGAGTGGCCGGCCGCGCCGGGGGTGGGGGTGGGGGCGTCCGGGAAGAGCGCCGTCGCGGTGTGGTCGAGCAGCCGCACCTCCTGTCCGGCGGGGCGGGCGAGAGCGGCGAACTCCTCGTACAGGCCGGCGGCCCGCAGCGCCGCCTGACCGGTCGTCATGTCCAGCTCCAGCGTGCCGCCTTGCGGGCGGGCACCGGCGGAGGCGTCGTGCTCGAAGACGGTGACCGGTACGCCGTTGCGCTGCAGAACGCGGGCACAGGTCAGCCCGCCGGGGCCGGCGCCGATGATCGCGATACGGGGAGGGGTGGGGATCATGGCGCTCCTCAGACGGGCAGAACGGCGGGGCCTCTCCCTCAGAAAAGCACATTGGCCGAAAAGGTCCATCGATGCGCTTTCCGTACAACTCGCCCCTTGTGCGGGAGGGGCGCGAGCGAGGAACCGCGGCGATTCGCCGGAGTGAGCGGGGGCGTGGGTGGGTAGATCACCCCAGGTCGGGGCCCTGCCGGGGGCCAGCGGCGGAGACCCGCCGGGCAAAAAGGACAGTTGATTGTTTAACGCCGCCTCAGTTGCAAGTTTAGGTATGCCTAACCTAATGTAACGACGCGTGCCGACGTTCAAACCACCTGCCACCGCACCCCCTGTGCCCGATGCGCGTCCCGCCGCGAAGCTCCTGCGGCGCGTCCCGCTGTTCGTGGCCGGGCTCTGTGCCCTGGCGGCCTGTGCCGCCCTGAGCCTTGCCCTCGGTGCCCGCTCCGTACCGCTGTCCACCGTGTGGGACGCGCTGTCCGGCGCCGTCCACGGACGGGATGCCCTCGTGGTGACCGGACTTCGGCTGCCGCGGACCGTGGTGGCCCTCGCGGTCGGCGCGGCGCTCGGCGTCGCCGGTGCGGTCGTCCAGGGCGTCACCCGCAACCCGCTCGCGTCGCCGACGACGCTCGGCATCAACGCGGGAGCGGGCTTCGCGGTGGTCACCGCGATCTACGCACTGCACCTGACCCGCCCCGCCCAGTACGTCTGGTTCGCATTCGCCGGCGCCGCGGCCGCCGCACTGTTCGCCCAGGCGCTGGCCCGGCGCGCCGGTGATCTCGACCCGGCGCGGCTCGCGCTGGGCGGCACCGTCCTCCAACTCGTCCTGATCTCCTGGACCTCGACGGTCATGCTGGCCAGCAAGCGGTCGCTGGACGAGGCCCGGTTCTGGATGGCCGGTTCGCTGGCCGAGCGCCCGCTGTCGGTGCTCTACCCGGTGCTGCCGACCCTGGTGCTCGGCCTGCTCCTCGCGCTGGCCCTGGCCCCCGCCCTCAACGCGCTGGCGCTGGGCGACGACGCGGCGCAGGCGCTGGGCGTACGGGTGACCCGGATCCGGGTGGGCGGCGGCCTGGCCGTCGTCCTGCTCGCCGCGTCGGCGGTGGCGGTGGCCGGTCCGCTCGCCTTCATCGGGCTGGCGGCACCGCACCTGGTCCGCCAGTTGCTGCGCACCTCCGACCACCGGATCGTGGTGCCGGGCTGTCTGATCGCCGGTCCCCTGCTGCTGCTCGCCGCCGACATCCTCGGACGGATCGTCATCCGGCCGTCCGAGCTGCAGGTCGGCATCATCAGCGCGTTCCTCGGCGCGCCGCTGCTGGCGCTGCTGGCCCGGAAGGTGGCCCGATGACCGACCTCGCACGGGACGAGAAGCCGCTCGGCTCGCCGTCCTCCTCCCCCTCCCCCGCTCCCCGGCGCGGGCGCACGGTCCGCCGGAGCCTGCTGCTCGCCCTCGCCGGCCTCGTGGTGCTCGGCGCGCTGGTGACGGTGTCGGTGGCCAACGGCGATATGCCGCTGCCGCCCGCCGATGCGGTCCAGGGCCTGTTCGGGATCGGCGATTCCGCCACGGTGCTGGTGGTCCAGGAGTTCCGGGCCCCGCGGATGGTCGCGGCGATCGTCGCGGGCGCGGGCCTGGCGGTGGCCGGTGCCCTGCTGCAGCGGCTGTTCCGCAATCCGCTGGCCTCCCCCGATGTGATGGGGGTGACCGGCGGTGCCTCGTTCGGCGCGGTGGCGATGCTGGCTGCCGGTGCCTCACAGGCGCTGATGCCGCTGGCCGCCCTCGGCGGCGGGCTGCTGGCGGCGGTCCTGCTGGGGGTGTTCGGCTGGCGCGCCGGGGTCAGCGTGACCCGGCTGGTGCTGGTCGGTCTCGCCGTACAGGCGGGCCTGTCCGCGGCGGTGAGCTTCATGGTGGTCCGCTTCCCCACCGAGCTGGCCGGTTCGGCCCTCCAGTGGACGACGGGGTCGGTGTACGGGCGGACCTGGATCGAGGTGTGGTCCGCGGGCGGGGCGATGGCCGTGGCGCTGCTCGCCGCCTTCGCACTGCAGCGCCGGCTCGCGGTCCTCGACCTGGGCGACGACTCGGCGGGCGCGCTCGGTCTGCGTACCCACACCGCCCGCCTGCAGATCCTGGTCGTCGCCATCGTGCTGGCCTCGCTGGCCGCCGCGCTCACCGGCCCGGTCGCCTTTGTCGCGCTCGCCGTCCCGCACATGGTGCGGTTCCTCGCCGGGCCGCCGACCGCCGGGACGCTGGCGCTGTCCGGCCTGGCCGGTGCGGTGCTGCTGCTCGCCTCCGACCTCGTGGCGCAGTACCTGCTGCCGGTCGGCGGGCTGCCGGTCGGCGTGGTCACCGCCACGCTGGGCGCGCCGTGGCTGCTGGTGTTGATGATCCGTCAGAGCAGTTCCGTCAACAGGAGTGTCCGATGACCGCCAACCAGCTCTCCACCCAGGGACTCGATCTGCGCTACGGCGACCGGCTGATCGTCGGCGGCCTCGATCTGGTGCTGCCCGGCGGCGCCGTCACCGCCGTCGTCGGCCCCAACGCCTGCGGCAAGTCGACCCTGTTGCGCGGTCTGACCCGGCTGCTGACGCCGGCCGCCGGTACCGTCGCGCTGGACGGCGCCGACATCCACCGGATGCCGGCGAAGGCGCTGGCCCTGCGGATGGGGCTGCTCCCCCAGCAGCCGGTCACCCCCGACGCGATCACCGTCGAGGCGCTGGTCCGGCTGGGCCGCTACCCGCACCAGCGGCTGCTGAGCCCCTGGTCGACGGCGGATCAGCAGGCGGTGGAGGAGGCGCTGCGGCGCACCGGCACCCTGGAGTTGCGCGACCAGCCCGTCGACCGGCTCTCCGGCGGCCAGCGGCAGCGCGCCTGGATCGCGCTCGCGCTGGCCCAGGACACCGAGCTGCTGCTGCTCGACGAGCCGACCACCTTCCTCGATCTGCGGCACCAGCTCGATGTCCTCGATCTGGTCGCCGCGTTGCACTCCGAGGCGGGCCGCACCGTGGTGATGGTGCTGCACGACCTCGGCCAGGCGGCCCGGTACGCGGATCACCTCGTGGTCCTCAAGGACGGGCAGCTGGCGGCGGCCGGCGCACCGGCGGACGTCCTCGACGCGGAGCTGGTCAAGTCCGTGTTCGACGTGGACTGCCGGGTGATCCCCGACCCCGAGACCGGCACCCCGCTGGTCGTCCCCAAGGGCAGCGCGAAACGGCACACCACCGTCTCCGCCTGACCCGGCCTCTCCCCCACGGCTTCCCCCCACGGCCTCTCCCGCTTTCCGCTCCCCCTCAGGAAGTTGAACCCTCATGCTGAACAGATCCGCTCTCCGCGGCGCCGGCCGGCTGCCGGCCGCGCTGCTCTCCGTCGTCCTGGGCGCGGGCGCCCTCACCGCGTGCGGCGGCGGCACCTCCTCCGACGGCGATGACGCGGCGAAGGCCGGTGCCGGGTTCCCGCGCACCGTCAAGAGCGCCATGGGCGGCGACGTGAAGATCCCCGCCAAGCCCAAGCGCGTGGTCGTCCTGGACACCGGTGAGCTCGACGACGTCGCCACGCTCGGCATCAAGCCCGTCGGCGCGGTCTCCCCGCACATGAAGACCGAGGGCGGCTTCCCCTCCTACCTCAAGGACGAGATCGGGGGTGTCAAGGACGTCGGTCCGCTGCTGGAGCCGAACCTGGAGAAGATCATCGCGCTGAAGCCCGACCTGATCCTGTCCTCCAAGGTCCGGCACGAGAAGATCTACGACAAGCTCCAGCAGATCGCGCCGACCGTCTTCACCGAGACCACCGGCGGCCCCTGGAAGGCCAACCTCAAGGTCCACGCCAAGGCGCTGGGTCTGGAGAAGGAAGCCGGCCAGAAGCTGAAGGAGTACGAGACCCGGGCCAAGGCGCTGGGCGAGGCCATCAAGAAGAAGTACCACGGCAAGATGCCGTCGGCGTCCGTGGTGCGCTTCGTCGCCGGCCCGACCCGCCTCTACCAGAAGTCCTCCTACAGCGGTGTGGTCCTGGACGACATCGGCCTGGCCCGGCCGAAGTCGCAGAGCTCGACCGACCCGGCCAAGACGATGCTCGACGTCAGCCCGGAGCAGATCGACAAGGCCGACGCGGACCTGGTGTTCGTCACCACCGCGGACACGCCGAGCAAGACCCAGCAGAAGGACGTCACGTCCAACCCGGTCTGGAAGGACCTGCCGGCCGTCAAGAAGAACAAGGTCATCAACGTGCCCGACGAGACCTGGATGTCCGGCATCGGCATCCAGGCCGCCGAGCACATGCTCGCCGACGTGGCCAAGGCCACCGGCGTGCCGCTGCCGAAGGCCTGACCCGCCCGGAACGGGGGTGGGCCGCCGTCCCCAACGGCCCGCCCCCGTCCTCGATGTCCCCCTGCACCACCCTTGATCCTGAAGGGCCCCGCCCATGCGGATGTACCTGCTCGCTCTCAACCCCACCGACTCGGTCACCGAGGGATTCCTTCCCGCCGCCGCCCGCCTCGGTCTCGATGTCACACTGCTGACGGACCAGCCGGAGGCGCACCGGCGCGCCGGCTGCCGGGCAGAGGTCCTGGAGTGCGACGTCCGTGACTTCCGTGCCGTCATCACCCGCATCGCCACCCACCACCCGGCCGCCGCGGTCTTCACCAACAGCGACCACCTGCAGACCCAGGCGGCCCTGGCCGCCGAGTACTTCGGGCTGCCGGGCAAGGACTGGCGGGCCACGCTGCGCGCCAAGAACAAGGCCGAGATGCGCCGCCACCTCGCCGCGTCCGGCGCCGACACCGTGCGGTCCGTGGAGCTCGCCCCCGGGCAGGATCCCTCGGCGCTCACCGCCGCCGGGCTCCCCTACCCCTGCGTCGTCAAACCCCGCGAGGGCGTGGCCAGCGAGGACGTGATGCTCGCCGACGGCCCGGAGGAACTGGTGGCGCGCGCCGAGGAGATACAGGCCCGGCGCCCGGAGGCGGCGCTGGTCGCCGAGGAGTTCCTGACCGGCGAGCTGTACACGCTGGAAACCCTCGGCGACGGCCGGGTGCGCCATGTGCTGGGCGGTTTCCACACCACCCTCTCCGCGCCGCCGTCCTTCATCGAGGAGCGGCACGATTTCGTCGCCGCCCAACCGGAGCCGGTCGTCGCGCAGGTACTGGCGCAACTCGACGCGCTGGGCGTCGGGTTCGGCGCCTGTCACACGGAGTTCGTGGTGCACGAGGGCCGGGCGCGGCTCATCGAGGTGAACTACCGCGTCATCGGCGACCAGTGCGATCTGCTGCTCGCCCGGGTCCTGGGCATCGAGCTGTTCGAGCACGTCCTGCGCACCCACCTCGGCGAGCCGCTGCCCGCCGACCTCGGTGCCCGGCAGGACGGCGCGGGCCGGGTGGAGTACGCCCTCGCCGACCGGGCCGGGACGCTCACCGCCGCGCCCGCCGCCACGGACCGCGAGACGGACGGCGTACGGCTGGCCTACCGGCCGCTGCGCGCGGTCGGCGCCGAGCACCCGCACTACCGCACCAACCGCGACTACCTCGGCGTCCTGCGGGCCACCGGCACCGACCGCGGCGCCCTGGACCGGGCCGCCGAGGGCTTCTTCGCCGCCGAGCGCTGGGAGATCTCGTCATGACCGTCTCCCCCGACACCACCGCCGATATCACCGGCGACGTCACCACCGGCATCACCGGCGAGGTCACCGCCGGCACGACCGGGCAGGAGCCGGCCGGGGCCGAGGAGCCCGAGCTGCTGGTGCGGGTGCTGAGCGCGCTGCTGCGCGAGGACGTGGTCGGTCTGCGCACCCGCGGCACGCTGCTGGAGCGGCCGGACGGCCCCTGGCTGCGGCTGCCCGCCGGCCCGGACGCCGGCGCCCTGCTGCTGCCGCTGGGCGCGGACGGCTACCAGAGCACCCATGCGGCCCGGCTGCCCCTGCTCGTCCGCGAATCCGACGGTGCCCGGCTCACCTCGGTCGACGCGGCCCTCACCGCGCTGCGCGCGCTCGCCGACCCGGCCGACCGCCCCGGCTTCGACGCCTTCGCCGAGGAGTGCCGGCAGACCCTGGCGACGATGCGGCTGCACACCCGCACCCGGGACGAGGTCGACCGGGTACTGACCGGGCGCCACGGCGCCTCGGCCGGTGCCTGGCAGGGCGTGGACGGCGGACTGGCCTACGACACCCTCGCCGCGCGCATCGACCACCCCGTCTACCCGACCTCGCGGGGCCGCTCCGGCCTGGACGAGGACCACCTGCGCTCCTACGCCCCCGAGTTCCATCCGGAATTCCCGCTGCGCTGGCTGTCGGTACCGCGCACCGCGATGACGGTCGCGGGCGGCACCGCGGCGCTGCCCGATTGCTGGCCGACGCCGGCGGAGCTGGATCTGCCGCACCTCGGCGACAGCCATCTCGCGCTGCCCGTCCACCCGCTGACGCTCGGCGGCCCGCTGGACGAGGCGCTGCGCGAGACCGGTCTGACGGGCGAGGCGGTGCTGTCCGGACGCGGCCTGCTGCGCGCGGTGCCGACCCTGTCGATGCGGACCGTGGCGGTGGACGCCGACCCCCGGCTGCATCTGAAGCTGCCGCTGGCCACCGCGACGCTGGGGCTGCGCAACCGGCGCACCATCAAGCCCCGTACGCTCATCGACGGCGCCGAGGGCCAGCGGCTGCTGGAGAAGGTGACAGCCCGCGAGCCGCGATTCGCAGAATCGATTCTGCAGGCCGACGAGACGGTCTACGCGCACGCCGGCCATGAGCTGCTGGCCGTGCTGTGCCGGCGCTACCCGGCCGGGCTGGACGGCAGTGCCGTGGTCCCGATGGCCGCGCTGCTGGGCCGGGCGCCCGGCGGACGGCTGGTGATCGACGAGCTCGCCGACCGCTTCTACGGCGGTGACCCGCTGGCCCTGCTGGATGCCGCGCTCACCCTGCTCTTCGACTGGCAGACCACCCTGTTCGGCTACGGTTTCGGCCTGGAGTCGCACCAGCAGAACATCTCGCTGGTCCTGGACGAGGGGGCGCACGGCACCCGGCTGCGGCTGCTGTTCAAGGACAACGACGCACCGCGCATCAACGCCGTACGCCTGCGGGAGACCCTGGGCGAGGACGCCCCGGACCCCGCGGACTTCGCCGATCCGCGGATCTTCGCGGACCACGACCAGCCCGTGCTGGACCTGTTCACCACCATCACCCTGCATCTGTGCGCGGGCTCCTACGCCTTCGGGCTGGCCCGGCACGGGCGGGCGCCGCTCGACCGGCTGCTGGCCCTCGTCCGCGACCGGCTCGCCGAGGCCGTCGACCGGCTGGGCACCGCGCCGGGCGGGCCGGGCGCCGCGCTGCGCGCACACGTCCTGGACGCCCCCCAGCTGCCGGTCAAGGCGATGGTCAGCGCCGGCAGCCTGCTGTCCAAGGAGCGGTCCGGCGCGGCCGACATCAACAAGCACTACACCACCGGCCCCAACTATCTGCTGCCGACGGGGATTTCCCGATGAGCCCGATGAGCCCGACGAAAACCGCCACCACCGCTCGGATCGAACCGAACGCCGTCGAGACCAAGGTCAGCCCCGGACTCGCCCGCCGCCAGGTGTTCGCCGTGGCCGGCTGCTACTTCGTGGCCTCGTTCGCCGCGCTGGGACTGCCGCCCTACCTCACCGAGATCCTGCCCGAGCTGGGCGACGGCGCCGCCCGCTGGGCCGGTCTGCTCTACATCGTGCCCACCATCTTCGGCGCCATCGGCGCCCCGCTGTGGGGGCGGCTCGCGGACCGGTTCGGCCGCAAGAAGCTGCTGCTGCGGGCCCAACTGGGCCTCGCCGCGGCGTTCTTGCTGGCCGGCTGGGCCGACTCACTGCCCACGTTCACCGCGGCGCTGGTGATCCAGGGCGTACTGGGCGGCACCTTCGCCGCGTCCAACGGCTACCTGGGGGCGGCGCTGGAGGGCCATGCGCTGTCCCGGGCGCTGACGCTGATGCAGGGAAGCGCCCGTGCGGCGCTGGTGTTCGCGCCGATCGTGGTCGGCTCGCTGACGCCGTGGCTGTCGCCGCACCGCCAGTACGCGCTGCTCGCCGTGCTGCCGCTGACCGCCGCCGTGATGCTGGCGGCGCTGCCGGAGCCCCCGCGGACCCGGCCCGCGGCCCCGCAGGCCACCACCGCGGAGGCCGAGGCGGACGGAACGCCGGTGGTCGAGGCCGCGGCCGAGCCCTCCGGGCGCGCCCCCGCCGCTTCCCTGCGGGCCCTGTACGCGATCGAGTTCGCCTTCGTCTTCTCCACCGTCATCTCCTTCCCGTACCTGATCTCCCTCATCAAGGAGCGGATACCCGGCACCGGACCGATGGTGTCCGGTGTCCTGTTCGCCCTGCCGCACATGTGCTACCTGATCGCCGCGATCCCGGTGCACACGCTCTTCCGCAACCGCCCCCGGGCCGGTATAGCGCTCGGCTTCGGCTGTATCGCGCTGGGCCTGGCCGGGCACGGCATCGCCGGCTCGCTCACCGCCTTCGTCGCGGTGCGTCTGGTGCTCGGTGCCGGCCTCACCCTGGGCCTGGTCTGCATGTCGGTGCTGGCCGCCGACTGCGCCAAGGGCCGCGCCCCCGGCGGGCTGTTCGGCTCGATCGAATTCTTCTCCAAGGCCGGCGCGGTCGCCGCCGGTGTGGCCGCAGCGGCGGGCAACGACTGGTTCGGCCCCACCGCGCCCGTCCTGACCGGCACCGCGATAGCGCTGGTCACCGTGTTGGCGACCGCCGTCCCCCGCCTTCCCCGTACTCTCCGCACCCGCAGGAGCCTGTGATGCCCTCGCTGACCAATTCGCCCGCCCCCGCCGCGGACCGCGCCGCCCCCGCCGGTCTGCCCACCGCGGACCAGGCCGTGGCGCACACCCTGCTCAACTGCCTGCTGCGGGAGGTGTCCGGACCCGAGCACCAGACCGCCGTCGACCACGGCCGGCTGCTGCTGCGGCTGCCGCGCCGCGGAGTGCTGCTGCGGGTCGCGCTGCGCCGTACCTCGCTGCTCGGCGCGCACCGGTTCACCGGCCCGGTGTCCGAGCAGACCGCCGACGGCTGGTCCGAGGTCGGCTGGCGCCGGCTGGCCGAGTACGTGCACGCCGAGCTGTCGCTGCGCACCGGCGTCGACAACGAGGAGTTCCTGGCGCAGATCGCCTCCAGCCACCAGGCCGTCTCGGCGGCGCTGGCGGCCCGTACGGAGCAGGGCCCGTCCGCCCCGGCGGCCGGCGCGGACGACTGGCAGGCCGCCTACGTCACCTCCGAGCAGTCGCTGCTCTTCGGCCACCGCTTCCACCCGACCCCCAAGGCCCGCACCGGCGACCCCACCGCCTGGCAGTCCTACGCCCCCGAGACCGGGGCCGTCTTCCCGCTGCTGCTGCTCGCCGTGCGCGAGGAGCTGATCGCCGAGGAGGGGTCGGGCGACGGCGCCACCAGCCCGCTGGACGCGCTGCACGCCGACGTCCCGGAGGGCTACCGGCTGCTGCCCGTCCACCCCTGGCAGTACGAGCTGCTGCGCGACCACGCGGGCCTGCAGGAGGCGCTGGACCGCGACGACATCCGCGTCCTGGGCAGCAGCGAGACGCCGTTCGCCGCCACCGCTTCGGTGCGCACCCTCTACGACGGCGACGCGTTCCTGAAGTTCAGCCTGAACATCCGGATCACCAACTGCCTCCGCAAGAACGCCAGTTACGAGCTGTCCGGGGCGGTGGCCCTCACCCGGCTGCTGGCACCCGCGCTCACCGACCTCGCCACCCGGTTCCCCGGTGCCGCGGTGCTCAGGGAGCCCGCCTACCGCAGCCTCGCGCTGCCCGGCGCGGACGGCCGCCCGGACACCGGGCTGCTGGAGGGCTTCGGCGTCATCGTCCGCGAGGGCCTGTCCCCGCGCCTGCTGCCGGGTACCACCCCGCTGCTGGCGGGCGCGGTCGCCGACGAGTACCCCACCAGCCCCGCACACATCTCATGCCTCCTGGACGGCGCCGGCCCGCAGGCCGCGCTGGAGTGGTGGGCCGCCTACCTCAACCTGCTGCTGCCGCCGGTGCTCGCCGCCTACTTCGACCACGGTCTGGTGCTGGAGCCGCATCTGCAGAACGTGCTGGTCTGCGTCGACGGTGACGGGATGCCCGCCCAGGTCCTCTTCCGCGACCTGGAGGGCACCAAGCTCGTCCCCGAGCACCACGCCGACCTGCTGGCCTCGCTGCCCGAGGACATCGCGGCGCCGATGACCTATGACGCCCAGCGCGGCTGGGACCGGGTGGTGTACTGCCTGCTGGTCAACCACGTCGCCGAGATGCTCGCCGCGCTCGCCGATCTGCACCCGGACACCGAGACGGAGCTGTGGGCGCAGGTCCGCCGCACCCTGCAGACCCACGCGGACCGGTACGGCTGCCCGCCGCGGCTGGCCGCCCTGCTGGCCGGCGTCCCGCTGCCCGCGAAGGCCAATCTGCTCACCCGCTGGGAGCGCAAGGCCGACCGTGAGGCCGGCTATGTCCTGCTGCCCTCGCCGCTGGCCGAGGCCGTCCTGTCGGGCGCCGTCCGCAGCGACGACACCACCCCCTGGAGCGCCCGATGACCACCCCGAGCCCCGCCCTCACCGACGCGGTCCGCGACCGCGCCCGCTCCCTGCCGGCCGACGAACTCCCGGCCTACGTCTACGACTTGGCGGCTCTGCGTACGCACCTGGCCGAGGTTCGCGCCGCCCTGCCCGAGCGCGTCGAGCTGTACTACGCGGCCAAGGCCAACCCGGAGCCGGAGATCCTGGCGGCGCTGCGCCCGTACGTGGACGGCTACGAGGTCTCCTCGGGCGGCGAGCTGGCGCACGTCGGCAAGGCCGTGCCGGACGCGCCGCTCGCTTTCGGCGGACCCGGCAAGACGCCCGCCGAGATCACCCAGGCGCTGGAGCTGGGTGTCGGGCGCTTCCACGTGGAGAGCGTGTACGAGCTCCACATGCTCGCGAGCCTGGCCGCCCGCCTCGCGCCGCAGCGCCGGATCGCGGTGCTGGCCCGCTTCAACCTGCCGGTCGACGACGGTTCCCTGGACGGCAGTTCGCTCGCCATGGGCGGCCGCCCCACCCCCTTCGGGCTCGACCCCGCGCAGGCCGGTGAGGTCGTCACCCTGCTCACCGACGGCACCTACCCGCAGCTCGAACTCCGCGGCATCCACGCCCACCTGGCCAGCGGCCTGGAGGCGCCCGAGCAGCTGGCCGTCTCGGAGGCCGTGGTCACCTGGGCCGCCGGCCTGGCCGCCCACCACGGGATACCGCTCTCCGAGGTGACCATCGGCGGCGGAATGGGCGTCGACTACGCCGCCCCGGAGCGGCGGTTCGACTGGGCGGCCTTCGGTGCGGGCCTGGCGCGGCTCGCCGACGCCCACCCCGGCTTCACCCTGCGCATCGAGCCCGGGCGCGCGCTGACCGCGTACTGCGGCTGGTACGCCACCGAGGTGCTGGATGTGAAGCACAGCCACGGCGAGGAGTTCGCCGTGGTCCGCGGCGGCACCCACCATCTGCGCACTCCCGCGACCAAGGGCCACGACCAGCCCTGCACGGTCCTGCCGTCCGACGCGCCCTGGCCGCACCCCTGGCCGCGGTCGGCGGCGCAGGGCGCCCTGGTCACCGTGACCGGGCAGCTGTGCACCCCCAAGGACGTCCTCGCGCGCCACGTCCCCGCACCGGGGCTGCGGGCCGGTGACCGGGTGGTGTTCGGGGTCGCCGGGGCGTACGCCTGGAACATCTCGCACCACGACTTCCTGATGCACCCGCGCCCCGGCTTCCACTTCCTCGGTGCCGGTGAGCCCGGTGCGGACGGGGAGGTCTGAGTGCTCCGCCCCAATGAGGTCCGGCGCAGGCTCGCCGCCGGTGAGGAGGCGTACGGGCTGTTCAGTACGCTGCCCGAGCCCACCATGGTCGAGATGATCGGCTGCGCCGGGTACGACTTCGTCATCCTGGACACCGAGCACACGCTCGTCGACCCGCAGCGGCTGGAAACCCTCATCAGGGCCGCCGAGACGACCGGGCTCACCCCCTTCGTCCGGGTCCCCGAGGCCGATCCCGGCGCCGTGCTGCGGGCCCTGGACGCCGGGGCGATGGGCATCGTCGTCCCGCACGTCCGGCAGCGCGCGGACATCGACGCCACGATCCGCGCCGCCCGCTACGCGCCCGAGGGCATGCGCTCCCTCAACGGCGGCCGAGGCCCCGGCTTCGGCAGCATCGACCCGGCCGAATACCTCCGCCGGGCCAACGAGGAGATCATGATCGTGGCGCTCATCGAGGACGCCGAGGGGGTCGAGGCGATCGACGGCATCCTCTCCCCCGGCGGCGTCGACCTGGTCCTGCCAGGACCCGGCGACCTCTCCCAGTCCTACGGGGTTCCCTGGCAGGTCCGGCACCCCCGCGTGCGGGAAGCGGTCAAGAGCCTCAGCGGAGCCTGCGCCCGCCACTCGGTTCCCTTCTGCGCCATGTCCACCACGCCGGAGCGCCGCGCGGAGTGGCGCGCCGACGGCGTCCGGGCCTTCGTCGTGGGCGAGGACCGCGATCTGACGGCGCGGGCGCTGCGCGGACATCTGGAGCGGACCGCCGGGCGGGGCTGACGGCAACTCCTTCGGCGGTACCCGCCCGGGCCCCGGGCGGGTAACTGATGACCGGGTAACCGATCGTCCGAAGGAGCTGAGCGGGACATGGCCCAGAACACGGCATTCATCATCGCGGGGGCGGGGCTGGCGGGCGCGAAGGCCGCGGAGACCCTGCGGGCGGAGGGCTTCGACGGCCCCGTCGTCCTGCTGGGTGACGAGCGCGAGCGTCCCTACGAGCGTCCGCCGCTGTCCAAGGGCTACCTCCTGGGCACCTCCGAGAAGGAGAAGGTGTACGTCCACCCGCCGCAGTGGTACGCCGAGCACGACGTCGATCTGCGCCTGGGCAACGCCGTCACCGCCCTCGACCCGGCCGGCCACGAGGTGACCCTCGCCGACGGCAGCAGGCTGGGCTACGCCAAACTGCTGCTGGCCACCGGCTCCACACCCCGCCTGCTGACGGTGCCCGGCGCCGACCTCGAAGGGGTCCACACGCTGCGGCGCCTGGCGGACAGCGACCGCCTCAAGGACCTCAACCGGTCCGCGTCCCGGATCGTGGTGATCGGCGGCGGCTGGATCGGTCTGGAGACCACGGCCGCCGCGCGGGCTGCCGGGGTCGAGGTGACCCTGCTGGAGTCGGCGAGGCTGCCCCTGCTGAGAGTGCTGGGCCCCGAGGTCGCCCAGATCTTCGCCGATCTGCACACCGAGCACGGTGTCGCGCTGCGCTGCGACACCCAGGTCACGGAGATCACCGGCACCGGCGGCGCCGTGGACGGGGTACGGCTGGCCGACGGCACCCGGATCGCGGCCGACGCGGTCATCGTCGGCGTCGGGATCACCCCCAACAGCGAGGTGGCCGCCGCGGCCGGGCTCAAGGTCGACGACGGCGTCGTGGTGGACGAGCGGCTGTGCTCCTCCCACCCGGACATCTACGCCGCCGGCGATGTCGCGAACGCCTACCACCCCCTTCTGGGCAGGCATCTCCGCGTCGAGCACTGGGCCAACGCCCTCCACCAGCCGCGGACCGCCGCCCGGGCCATGCTGGGCCGGGAGGTCCGCTACGACCGGCTGCCGTACTTCTTCACCGACCAGTACGACCTGGGCATGGAGTACACCGGATACGTCGGACCGGAGGGCTATGACCGGGTCGTCTTCCGCGGCGACACCACCGCCCGCGAGTTCATCGCCTTCTGGCTGTCCGGCGGCCGGGTGCTGGCCGGGATGAATGTGAACGTCTGGGACGTCACCGATCCGATCCGGGCCCTGGTGGCGGGCGGGCAGGCCGTGGACCCCGAGCGGCTGGCCGACACGGACGTACCGCTGGACGAACTCCTCCCCTGAGCGGCGGCCGCCGGCCGTTCTCACGGGGCGCGGCCGGCGACTGTGTGGTCGCCGTAACGACGGGTGATCACTCGACGTGACACCGGGTTAACGGGCGATTCCTACCGTGGACGGAGCATCCGACCACGAAGGGGACCACCCGTGACCGCACCGGAACCGCCGGCCGAAAGCATCACGCAGGTGCGGACGGCATGCTCGTACTGCGGCGTCGGCTGCGGGATCGTGCTGGATGTGGCGACGGGTCCGGACGGACGGCGGACGGTCCGCAAGGCGGCCGGTGACAAGGCCCACCCGGCGAACGGCGGGCGGCTGTGCACCAAGGGCGCGACCAGCGCCGAACTGCTCGCCGCGCCGGGGCGGCTGTCGACCGCCCTGGTGCGCGCGGACCGCGGCGACGAACCGGCGGCCGAGGCGATGGACACGGCGATCAAGCAGACCGCCGGGCGGCTGCGCGAGATCGTCGACGAGCACGGACCGGACGCCCTCGCCCTCTACGTCTCCGGGCAGATGACCCTGGAGGCGCAGTACTTGGCGAACAAGCTCGCCAAGGGCTTCGTCCGCACCCGGCACATCGAGTCCAACTCGCGGCTGTGCATGGCGAGCGCGGGCAGCGGCTACAAGCTGTCGCTGGGCGCGGACGGCCCGCCCGGCTCGTACCAGGACTTCGAGCACGCCGACGTCTTCTTCGTCATCGGCTCGAACATGGCCGACTGCCATCCGATCCTCTTCCTGCGGATGCGGGAGAGGGTGAAGGCGGGCGCCAAGCTGATCGTGGTCGATCCCCGGCGCACCGCCACCGCCGCCAAGGCCGATCTGTTCCTGCAGATCGCGCCGGGTACCGATCTGGCACTGCTCAACGGCCTGCTGCACCTGCTGGTCGAAAGCGGCGCCATCGACAAGGAGTTCATCGCCGAGCACACCGAGGGCTGGGAGGCGATGCCGGACTTCCTGCGGGACTATCCGCCCTCGGTGGTCTCGGAGGTCACCGGGATACCGGAGGCGGACCTGCGCCGGGCCGCCGAGTGGATCGGCGCGGCGGGCGACTGGATGAGCTGCTGGACCATGGGCCTGAACCAGAGCACCCACGGCACCTGGAACACCAACGCACTGATCAACCTGCATCTGGCAACCGGCGCGATCTGCCGCCCCGGCAGCGGCCCCTTCTCGCTCACCGGCCAGCCCAATGCGATGGGCGGCCGCGAGATGGGCTACATGGGCCCGGGCCTGCCCGGCCAGCGCTCGACGCTGGTGGACGGGGACCGGGCCTTCACCGAAGAGCTCTGGGGTCTGGAGGCGGGGACCCTGCGCGCTGACGATCCCGGCCGGGGGACCGTCGAGATGTTCCGGAAGATGGCGGACGGGGACATCAAGGCGTGCTGGATCATCTGCACCAACCCCGTGGCCTCGGTCGCCAACCGCCGGACGGTCATCGAGGGGCTGGAGGCGGCCGAGTTCGTCGTCTCGCAGGACGTCTTCGCGGAGACCGAGACCCATGCGTACGCCGATGTGGTGCTGCCGGCCGCCATGTGGGCCGAGTCCGAGGGCGTGATGGTCAACTCGGAGCGCAATCTGACGCTGGTGCGGCAGGCCGCCGACGCTCCCGGCGAGGCCTGGCCGGACTGGCGGATCATCGCCCGGATCGCCTGCGAGATGGGCTACGCGGACGCCTTCGGCTATGAGAGCGCGGAGGAGATATTCGAGGAGATCAAGCGCGCCTGGAACCCGCGGACCGGCTATGACCTGCGCGGGGTGAGCTATGAGCGGCTGCGGCACACCCCCGTGCAGTGGCCGAGTGCGGCCGCCGACGGGCCCGACCGCAATCCGGTGCGCTACCTCAACGACGGCAGCAGCCAGACCCTTCGGGAGCGTCCTGACGGCACCCGCCCCCGGCTGTCCTTCCCCACCGCAAGCGGCCGGGCCGCCTTCTTCGCCCGTCCGCACCTTCCGGCGGCCGAGCTGCCCGACGACGACTTCCCGTATGTGCTGAACACCGGGCGGCTGCCGCACCAGTGGCACACGCTGACCAAGACCGGCAAGGTCGCCAAGCTGAACAAGCTCAACCCCGGCCCCTTCGTGGAGCTCCATCCGGACGATGCCCGGGCGCTGGGCCTCGCGGAGGGCGACACCGTCGAGGTCGCCTCGCGGCGCGGCCGGGCGGTGCTGCCCGCCGTGCTGACCGACCGGGTACGGCCCGGGAACTGCTTTGCGCCGTTCCACTGGAACGATCTGTTCGGCGAGTACCTCAGCGTCAACGCGGTCACCCATGACGCGGTCGATCCGGTCTCCTTCCAGCCCGAGTTCAAGGTGTGCGCGGTGTCGTTGGCCAGGGTGGCGGGCGAGGCGGGACCCGGGCAGGGCGGGGCGGGCACGGCGCATACGGGCGGCGCGCCCGGGGACGGTGCGGACCGGGACGCCCGTACGGGCCAGGACTCCCGTACGGCCCAGGGCCCCGGCGCGGGCCGGCACCCGGACGCCCAGAGGGCGGTGGCGGTGCTGTCCGACGTGTTCCAGCTCGCCGGCTCCGCCCCGCCGGTGCTGGCCGACCACGAACGCCGCTACCTGTCCGGCTTCCTCGCCGGGCTGGGCTCCGGTACCGCTGCCGGCACGCCCGTCCTGCCCTCCCACGCCCCCTTCGCTCCGGAGAGCGCACTGTGGGTCAACGGCGTGCTGGCCGGGATGTTCTCGCGGGCGCCGGACACCCGCCCTGCGACGGCGGCGAGCCCTGCGGACGCCGCAGAGGGGGCCGGTGCCCCGCCCGCCCGTACGGTCCTGGTCCTGTGGGCCTCGCAGACCGGCAACGCGGAGGAGGCCGCCGCCGACACGGCCCGGCGGCTGCAGGGCAGCGGGCGGGACGCGACGCTGCTGAGCATGGCCGACAGCGCACCGGCCACCCTGCTCCGCGGCACCGATCTGCTCCTGGTCACCAGCACCTTCGGCGACGGCGACGCCCCCGACAACGGGGCGGGATTCTGGGAGACCCTGAACGCGCCGGACAGCCCGCGTCTGGACGGTGTGCGCTACTCCGTCCTCGCGCTGGGCGATTCCTCGTACGACGACTTCTGCGGCCACGGCCGCCGCCTCGACGCCCGGCTCGCCGAGCTGGGCGCGGAGCGGCTGGCGCCGCGCACGGACTGCGAACCGGACTACGAGGAGCCGGCGGAGCAGTGGCTCGACCAGGTCCTCACGGCCCTGGGGCCCGGCGCGGAGCCGGGCGAAGAGACGGACACCGGCGCCGCCGGGGCCCCGGCCACCACGGCGCCCACCCCGGAGGCCGCCCCGGCTCCCGCCGCCCCGGCCCGCCCCTCCAAGGCCGCGCCCGCCACCGTCCGCCTCGTCGGCAATCAGCTGCTCAGCCGCTCCGGGGCCACCAAGGAGGTGCGGCAGTTCACCTTCGACACCCGTGGCGGCGACGGTCCGCCCCTGGAGTACGAGGTCGGCGACGCGCTCGGTGTGCTGCCGCGGAACTGCCCGGACCTCGTCGCGGAGTGGCTTGCGGTCACCGGCCTCGATCCCGCCGCCGGCGTCGACCTCGCGGGCCTCGGCACGATGCCGCTGGGCGAGGCCCTGCACCGGCATCTCGATATCGCCCGGATCACCCCCGGGCTCCTCCGGCTGATCACCGAACGCACCGGTGACCGGGTCCTCAAGAAACTGCTGCGGCCCGACAACAAGGGCGAGCTGGCCCAGTGGGCCTGGAGCCGGCAGGCCGTCGACGTGCTCGCCGAACACCCGGTGCGGGCCGGTGCGGCGGAGTGGGCGGGCGTCCTCACCCGCCTGCAGCCGCGGCTGTACTCCATCTCGTCGAGTCCGCTGACCGATCCCGCCCTGGTCCGGCTGACGGTCTCCGTGGTCCGCTACGAAAACCGTCAGGGCCGCCCGCGGAAGGGCGTCGCCTCCACCTTTCTGGCCGATGCCGAGCCCGGGTGCCCGGTGCCGGTGTTCGTCCAGCGCGCCGCCCACTTCCGGCCGCCGGCCGATCCGGCCACTCCGATGGTGATGGTGGGCCCCGGCACCGGTGTCGCGCCCTTCCTCGGCTTCCTCGACGAGCGGCAGGCCCGCGGCCACCGCGCACCCAACTGGCTCTTCTTCGGCGAGCAGCGCAAGGCCACGGACTTCTACCACGAGGAGGCACTGGGCCAACTGCGCCGCGACGGGCTGCTCACCCGCCTGGACACCGCCTTCTCCCGCGATCAGCGCGCCAAGGTCTACGTCCAGGACCGGATGCGCGAACACGGCGCCCAGCTGTGGTCCTGGCTCCAGGACGGCGCCCATTTCTATGTGTGCGGCGATGCCTCCCGGATGGCCAAGGACGTCGACCGGGCACTGCGCGACATCGCCGTCGCCCACGGCGGCCTGGCGGAGGAGGCGGCGGCCGGCTACGTCAAGCAGCTCGCGGCGGAGAAGCGCTACGTCCGCGACGTGTACTGACGCGTACCGAGGCATCCGCCGGGCAGGCCGGGGCACACGCCTGGTGTCCGTTCACCTCATGGACTGCACGAACCACCTCCTCACCCCGTGGACGGAGGGCTTCACCACCCTGCCCGCGGATTTGATCCTGAACGGGCCGACCACGTGCGTTGGACGGACGATGGGGAAGAAGGAGAGCGCCATGACCCTGACGACCGTCCACGCCATGACCACCGAACCGACGCCCCAGGGGCCGGAGCCGGTGCCGAGTGACCCGCACCCGGTGCCGCACGATCCGGCCCCCGCCGAGCCGGAACCGGACGAGCCGGGCCCGGACCCGGAGGAGCCGCCCGGCGCGGAACCGGGCGAGCACCCGGCCCCCGAGCCGCCCGACTGAACGGGGGACGGCCCCGGTTGCACGCCACCGTGACAGGGAGATGAGCATGCACGATACGGAGAACTCGGCAGGGGCGGGGACGAGCGGGGACCCGGCGTCGCCGGGCCCCCTCGACGCCGCCGAGCTGCACCGTCTCGACGCCCACTGGCGGGCCGCCAACTATCTGTCCGCCGGACAGATCTACCTGATGGCCAATCCGCTGCTGACGGCGCCGCTGCGGCCCGAGCACATCAAACCGCGGCTGCTGGGCCACTGGGGCACCTCACCCGGCCTGAACCTGGTGCACACCCACCTCAACCGCGTCATCAGGGCCCGTGAGCTGGACGCCCTGTGCGTGTGGGGGCCGGGGCACGGCGGCCCTGCCGTGGTGGCCAACTCCTGGCTGGACGGCACATACTCCGAGACCTACCCGGATGTCACCCGGGACGGCGAGGGCATGGCCCGGCTCTTCCGGCAGTTCTCGTTCCCCGGCGGGGTGCCCAGCCATGTCGCCCCGGAGACCCCGGGGTCCATCCACGAGGGTGGTGAGCTGGGCTACTCCCTCACCCATGCCTACGGCGCCGCGTTCGACAACCCGGGGCTGTTCGTCGCCTGTGTGGTCGGTGACGGTGAGGCGGAGACCGGGCCGCTCGCGGCGTCCTGGCACGCCACGAAGTTCCTGGACCCGGTGCACGACGGCGCGGTGCTGCCCGTGCTGCATCTCAACGGCTACAAGATCGCCAACCCGGCGGTGCTCGCCCGGATCCCGCGGGACGAGCTGGACGCCCTGCTGCGCGGCTACGGCCACGAGCCGATCCATGTCGAAGGCGACGACCCGGCGACGGTCCATCAGGCGCTGGCCACGGCCATGGACGGGGCACTGGACCGGATCGCCGCCATCCAGCGCCGGGCCCGTACCGAAGGGGTGACGGAGCGCCCCCGCTGGCCCATGATCGTGCTCCGTACGCCCAAGGGCTGGACCGGTCCGCACGAGGTCGACGGGCAGCCCGTCGAAGGGACCTGGCGCGCCCACCAGGTACCGCTGCCCGGCGTACGCGACAACACGGGCCATCTGCGGCAGCTGGAGGAGTGGCTGCGGTCGTACCGTCCGCAGGAGCTGTTCGACGACGAGGGCCGCCCGCGACCTGACGTGCTCGCGTGTGTGCCCGAGGGGTCGCGCCGGCTGGGCGCTTCACCGCACGCCAACGGCGGTCTGCTGCTGCGCGATCTGCCCGTCCCGCCACTGGAGCGGTATGCGGTGGAGGTCGGCAAGCGCGGCAGCGGACTGCACGAGCCGACCCGGGTGCTGGGCGGCCTGCTGGCAGCGGTCATGGAGGCCACCGCCGAGCGCCGCGACTTCCGTGTCGTGGGTCCCGACGAGACCGCGTCGAACCGCCTGGAAGCGCTCTACGACACCACCGGCAAGGCCTGGCAGGCCGCCACGCTCGACACCGACGAGCACCTTGCGCACGACGGGCGGGTCATGGAAGTGCTCTCCGAGCATCTGTGCCAGGGCTGGCTGGAGGGCTATCTGCTCACCGGCCGGCACGGGCTCTTCTCCAGCTACGAGGCGTTCGCGCACATCGTCGACTCCATGGTCAACCAGCACATCAAATGGCTGCGGACGTCGCGCCGGCTGCCCTGGCGGCGCCCCATCGCCTCGCTGAACTACCTGCTGACCTCCCACGTCTGGCGGCAGGACCACAACGGCTTCTCGCACCAGGACCCCGGCTTCGTCGACCACATCCTCAACAAGAGCCCGGAGGTGGTCAGGGTCTATCTGCCACCGGACGCCAACACCCTCCTCGCGGTGGCCGATCATGCGCTGCGCAGCCGCGACTACGTCAATGTGATCGTGGCCGGCAAGCAGCCGGGCTTCGACTGGCTCAGCCTGGACGAGGCCCGCGCCCACTGCGCGCGCGGCGCCGGTGTCTGGGAGTGGGCGGGCACCGAGGACGGCACCGTCTCCCGAGCTCCCGGCTCCGCTCGGGACGGGGAGACCCCCACCCCCGATGTGGTGCTGGCCTGTGCCGGGGACGTGCCGACGCAGGAGACCCTGGCGGCGGCCTCCCTGCTGCGCCGGCATCTGCCGGAGCTGACGGTGCGGGTGGTCAATGTCGTCGACATGGCCCGGCTGCTGCCGTCCGGAGAGCACCCGCACGGCATGCCCGACCCCGAGTACGACGCCCTGTTCACCCGCGACAAGCCGGTCATCTTCGCCTACCACGGCTACCCGTGGCTGATCCACCGGCTCTGCTACCGCCGCGCCGGCCACGCGAATCTGCATGTCCGCGGCTATCGGGAGGAGGGCACCACGACCACGCCCTTCGACATGGTCGTGCGCAACGACCTCGACAGGTACCGGCTGGTGATGGATGTGATCGACCGGGTCCCTGGCCTCGGGGTGCGCGCCGTCGCGGTGCGGCAGGCGATGGCGGACGTCCGTACCCGCCACCACGCCTGGGTACGGGAACACGGCACCGACCTGCCGGAGGTCACCGACTGGAGCTGGGCGGGCTGACGGCATCCGGCCGGACGCCCCGCGCAGCGGACCGGGGCGCAGGCGCCGCTGCTCCGGGCGGCACACAGACTCCGCACCGGATAGACCACCCGGCCTGGCGACGACGATCGCTTCGGCTGTCCAACCGACGACGGGGAGGCCCCGCTTGTCCCGGCACGCTGAGACCGCGCATCACTCCACCGGCCGACCGGGCCGGGAGGAGAGCAAGGACCAGGAGAGCAAGGAGCAGAGGGGCGAGGACCAGGAGGACAGCCGGACCGCGGTCACCGTTTTCGTGGCGCTCGGCGCCAATCTGGTGATCGCCCTCGCCAAGCTGCTCGGTGGGCTGTTCGCGGGCTCGCCCGCGCTGCTCTCCGAGGCCGCGCACTCGGTGGCCGACAGCCTCAACGAGATCTTCCTGCTCGCCTCTCTCAAGCGCAGCACGCGCGCGCCCGACAGCAAACACCCCTTCGGCTACGGCAAGGAGCGGTACTTCTGGTCCCTGCTCGCCGCCGTCGGCATCTTCGTCATGGGCGGCTGCTTCTCCGTCTTCCAGGGCATCGAGGCACTGCGCTCGGGCAGCTCGGAGAGCCATACGGGCTATGTCGTCGGCCTCATCGTGCTGGCGGTCGCGCTGGTCGCCGAGGGCTCCTCGCTGGTCCGCGCCGTGCTGCAGGTGGCCGGCCAGGCGCGGCGGACCGGCCAAAGCATCCGGGAGGCGATCCGCTCGGCCGACGACCCCGCGTTGCGGACGGTGCTGGCCGAGGACTCGACGGCCTGTTTCGGCGTGTTGCTCGCCATGGCCGGCCTGGGACTGCACATGATCACCGGCGAGGTCCGGTGGGAGGCCTGGGCATCCATGCTCATCGGTGCGCTGCTGGTGTTCGTCGCCTACCAGCTCGCCAAGGAGTCGCGGGGCCAGATCATCGGCGAGGCCGCCGACCCGGCTCTGCGCCGGGCCCTCCTGGAGTTCCTGGAGGAGCAGCCGGAGATCGACACCGTGGCCACCCTGCTGTCGATGCGGCTGGGGACCCGGTCGACGCTGGTCGCGGCCCGTGTCGATCTCGTCGCCGGCCTGGACAGCGAGGAGGTCGAGGAGGTCCTGGTACGGCTGAAGAGGACCATCCGCGAGCGATGGCCGATCGCCGACCAGGTCTTCCTGGACGTCACGGACGCCTCGCCGGGGGACCGGGAACGGGCGCGTCAGGAGCGGCGGCGGCTGGACCAGGCGGTGGACGGCGAGCCCGGGCAGGAATCCGGGCGGGACGGGGCGGCGTGGGAGGGGTGAGGTGCGCCGGACGGGGGGTGGTGAGCGGGGCCCCGCCCAGCGCCGGGCCCCCGCTCACCACCGCTTCGTCCGCTCACCGCAACGCGTTCAGCCGCCGTCGTGCCGGATTCAGCGAACGCCCGCGGGCCGGCACCCCGGACCACGGCCGTGACCCCGCCTGTTCCAGAACCCCGGCGACATCCTTCAACGACCAGCTCTGCGCCGTGAGTTGCGGGTCGTCGAGCTGCTTCCGGCTGATCGGCGCGGCGACCGGGGCGCCCGGCCGGGGCCGCAGCGACCAAGGGGCGACGGCCGTCTGTGCATAGGCGTTGCGCTGCACATCGAGGTAGAGCCGGTCGCCGCGCGACTTCTTGCGTACGGCGGTGGTCAGCCGGTCCGGATGGCGCTCCGCCAGCACCTGCGCCACCTCCTGGGCGAAGCCGCGTACCGCGTCGAAGTCACCGGTGCCGTCCAGCGGGACCGTGATGTGCAGCCCCTTCGAGCCGGTGGTCATCAGGAAGGACGGGAGGCCGAGCTCATCGAGCAGCGCGCAGAGCTGCCGCGCCGCCTCCCGTACGGCCTCGAAGTCCGGGCCCGGCGGGTCCAGATCGAACACCAGCCGGTCCGGGTGGTCGGGCCGGGCGGCACGCGACAGCCAGCGGTGAAAGGTGAGACATGCCTGGTCGGCGAGGAAGAGGAGGGTCGCCTTGTCGTCGCAGACGGTATGGGTGACGCTACCGCCCTCCTTGGTGACCCGCGCCCGCCGGATCCAGTCGGGGTAGTGGTCCGGGGTGTCCTTCTGCATGAACTGCGGGCCACCCAGCCCCTCCGGAAGCCGCTCCAGCATCAGTGGCCGTCCGCGCAGTTGCGGGAGCATGGATGCGGCCACCCGGCGGTAGTAGCCGACGACATCGGCCTTGGTCAGGCCGTCGTCGGGAAACAGCACCTTGTCCGGACGGTGGACCTCCACCGTGCGGCGGCCCGCACGCACTGTGTCCGTGGCCGTCCTAGCGGCCGTTTTCGCGTGTGTGCCGGGGCCCGTGGCGTTCATGCGGCGGGGTTACCCGCTCCCCGTCGTCGTACGCTCGCGCGTCCGGGTGACGGGGTGCGCGGCGCTGCGCCCGTCCGCCTCCCGTCTGGCCGAGTGGCCCCCGCCGTCGCAGAGTGGGGACGTACGCCGGGCAGCCGGGTTCGTGGGGAGCACTTCGCATGGTCGCCATTCGTGGGGAGCGCTGCGCATGGTCGGCGCAGGACCGGCAAGGAGACCAGCATGCCGCACGGAGCGCGCGTAAGGCGCTCGGCCGCCGAGGAAGCGACGCGTGAGGAGCACATGACAGTGCGACAGCCACCAGGACCGCCAGGGCCCGGCCATCCGGATCCGGTGCCGCCCACACCGGGTCCGGGACCCGGCCCGCCCGGCCCCACGCCGGGCCCGGCGCCCGGCCCCGTCCCCGCCCCGGGCCCCGATCCGGTGCCCCCGCCGGTGCCGGCGCCCGAACCGGACCCGGTCCCGCCCCACCCCGCACCACCGACACCGGGACCGGAGCCGGGCCCCGCGCCCGATCCGGTGCCCGCGCCGGGCACCGGCACGGCGGGAACCGGCACGGCGGGCACCGACGCGGCGGCCGGACCACCGCGCCATCGAACTGACCGGCACCCGCCCGGCACAGCCATGAGCCCGTGGAGCTGCCGCCCCGTGGACTGCGAGTGAGTCCCGTGAACGCCGACCCGTCGGCCGCCGGCCCGTAAACCGCTCCGCCACCAGGGCCGAGCAGGGAGAACGCCGGAAGACCTGACGAGGCGCTACCGGCATTCCCGTACGAGATCGTTAGGCTCGGCAGGTGGGCCCTTCCGAGGAGCGTTCCGAGGGCGCGGGACCGTTCACCACCCGGCTGACCTGGCGCCTCGCGGCAGGCGACACCGCCATCTGGGAGTCGCGGGCGGCCCGCAAGCGCGGGACGCTCGCCGTGCGGCCCGCCGGGGCCACCCGCACCAGCGCGCGGCGCGCCGACGCCCCGGCACTGGTCCGGCTGAGCAGACTCAACAACATCGCCGCGGTCTCCTTCCTTCTCGGCGGGGCGCTGTTCGCCCTCGGTGCGGCACTCGCCCAGTTCGGCTCCGAGCGATCGACCGTGACCGCCACGATCTACTTCATCGGCGGGGCGTTCTTCACCCTCGGCGGCTATGCCTCACTCGTCCAGGCCATCAACGCGCCGCGCCGGGAGAGTACGGCGGGTGCGCTGACCAAGCACCGTTTCCGCTGGTGGAGCTATGAACCGGGCCGCATCGACTGGCTGACCACCTTCCTGCTGTTCGCCGGGACGCTGGTGTTCGGCATCAACTTGCTGGATGCGTTTCTGCAGGGGCTCACGGCCCAGCAGATGAACCGGCTGGTCTGGGCGCCCGACATGATCGGCTGCCTGCTGTTCCTGATTTCCGGGCAGCTGGCGGTCGTCGAGGTCTGCCATCGCCTGCTGTGTCTCCAGAGGCGCAGCCTCGGCTGGTGGATCGTCGCGGTCAATCAGCTCGGTTCCCTGCTCTTCATGGTGTCCGCGGTGGCCGCGTTCACCCGGCCGGAGACCGACAGTCCGGTCAGCGTCGGCATCGCCAATTGGGGGACCCTCACGGGAGCGCTGTGCTTTGCGCTGGCCGGGGTCTTCCAGGCCTTCGAACGCCCCTGACATGCGGCTGACCGGTACCTGTGCAAACGTGAATTAGCTGTATCGACGGTCGGCAGGTCCGGTTCGGACGGCCAGGTTTCTCAAGTGAGGAGTGACCCATGGCCACGCAGAAGCAGAGCGTGAGCGGATGGACAGCCTTCGCCGCAGTACTGATGATCTTCGGTGGCGCCATGGCCTTCCTGGAGGGCATCTCCGCCATCGCGCACGACCAGCTCTTCGTCACCACGCGGAACTACGTGTTCTCCTTCAACCTCACGGGCTGGGGCTGGATCCACCTCATCCTGGGCATCATTATTCTCCTCGCGGGTGTCGCACTGCTCGCCACCGGCGCGATGTGGGCACGGGTGATCGGCGTCATCCTGGCGGGCCTCGGCGCGCTGGCGAACTTCCTGTGGATCCCCCACTACCCGTTCTGGGCCATCGTGCTGGTCGCCATCAACATCTTCATCATCTGGGCGCTGTGTACGGACAACCACCATCACACCGCGGCCACCCGGTGACCTGACACACCGGCCCCGGCACACTCGCCGCTCCGGCAACGGCCATGACCTCCGCACCCACCCCGCAGGAACGCGCGGAACAGGGCAGGGCACTTCGCTCCGAAGTGCCCCGCTCGTGTCATGCGGAGTTCAGCCCGACGGCTTCCCGTGCCGATCCGGTGGACATCATCGAACGGCAGTCGGCCCTGCGGGTACCGGAGTTGGTGCCGCTGCGCTACGGGCGGATGCTGGAGTCGCCCTTCCGCTTCTACCGCGGCGCCGCCGCCATCATGGCGGCGGACCTCGCGACGACACCGTCCACCGGGCTGCGGACCCAGCTGTGCGGGGACGCCCATCTGCTGAATTTCCGGCTGCTGGCCTCCCCCGAACGCCATCTGATGTTCGATCTCAACGACTTCGACGAGACCTTGCCAGGACCGTGGGAGTGGGACGTCAAACGGCTGGCGGCCAGCTTCGCCATCGCGGGGCGCGGGAACGGCTTCCCGCAGAAGGTGCGGACCGGCATCGTCCGGGCCGCCGGCGCGTCCTACCGCGAGCAGATGCGCCGCTACGCGGACATGCGCACCCTGGAGGTCTGGTACGCCCATGCCGATATGGCCGATGTGGAGGCCGAGGAAGCGCAAGAGCTGACCAGCAGAGGCCGTGCGGAGCTGGCCCGCGCCATGGCGGAGGCCCGTACGCGCGACACCGTGCAGGCCTACCACAAACTGACCCGGAGGAACGGCGGCGAGGTGCGGATCGCCGCCGACCCACCGCTGATCGTGCCGCTGGACGATCTGCTGCCGGACATCGAACGCGACCAGCTGACGGACCAGATCCGCCAACTGGTCCAGGACTACGGCCGCACGCTGCGTTCGGATCACCGCCGGCTGCTGGAGCAGTACCGGGTCGTCGACGTGGCGCGCAAGGTCGTCGGGGTCGGCAGTGTGGGCACCCGTTGCTGGATCGTGCTGCTGCTCGGCAAGGACACGGACGACCCGTTGCTGCTGCAGGCCAAGGAGGCCGACGAGTCCGTACTCGCCGCCTACGCCGGCCAGAGCCTCTACTCCCACCAGGGCGAACGCGTCGTGGCCGGCCAGCGGCTGATGCAGGCCGCCGGCGACATCTTCCTCGGCTGGGCGCGGACCACCGGCATCGACGGACGCCAACGCGACTTCTACGTACGCCAGCTGCGTGACTGGAAGGGCATCATGCCGGCGGACGCGATGGTGCCGACGGGTATGCGGCGGTTCGCCGTACGCTGCGGGGCCACCCTGGCCCGCGCGCACGCCAGGTCCGGCGACCGGATCGCGATCGGTGCCTATCTCGGCAGCGGCACGGTCTTCGAGGAGTCGCTGACGCGGTTCGCGGAGCGCTACGCGGACCGCAACGAACTCGATCACCAGGCGCTGCGGGAGGCGGTCCGCAGCGGCCGGGTCGCGGCCGCGTCCTCCTGAGCGGCCGGGCAGCCACCGGATGGGCGCACCCCGATTCGTCCGGGATGTACGCTCCGTCCGCCCCGCCTAGCATGGTGCCGAATGGCTCCGATGAAGGCGGCCCCCATGCGCCCCACGGCGAAGTTCTCCATCAGCTTCGGCCTGGTCACGATCCCGGTCGCCGCGTACAACGCCACGGACAGCTCCACGTCGGTCAGCTTTGTGCGGATTCATACGGCGGACGGCGGCCGGGTGCGCAATCAGCCCGTCTGCTCGCTGGAGGGCATCGAGATCACCCCGGACGAGATCGGCCGGGGCTACAAGCCCGACGGCACCGACACCGTCGTACCGCTGAGCGACGACGATCTGGACGCGCTGCCGCTGCCGACCGCGAAGACGCTGACGATCCTGGCCTTCGTCGCCGGCGGCGACATCGACCCGCTGCAGATGGGCAAGGGGTACTACCTGGGCATCGACAGCCCCGCCGCGGCCAAGCCCTACGCCCTGCTGCGCGAGGCGATGGAGCGGCATCAGCGCGTCGGGCTCGGCAAGATCGCACTGCACGGGCGGGAGACGCTGGCGATGATCCGCCCGGTGGAGGGCGCGCTGGTCATGCAGGTGCTGCTGTGGCCGCACCAGATCCGCTCACTGGACGGGGTGCTGCCCGAGCGGCAGGCGGAGGTCGCCCCGGCCGAGGTGGCGGCCGCGGAGACGCTGATGGACTCCTTCGGCGAGCTGTCGGAGGACGATGTGCACGATCACTACCGTGAAGCGCTGGAAGAGATCGTGGCGGCGAAGCTGGCGCATCGCGAGCCGGAATTCCCGGCCGGCGAGGAGCAGCCGGCCGGGCAGGTGATGGACCTGATGGCGGCCCTCCAGGACAGCGTCCGCGCGGCCAGGAAGTCCCGCGGCGAGGACGAGGACGAGGGCGCCGAGGGCTCCTCGGGCGGCGGCGCCGGATCGGGCCGCACCACGAAGAAGAGCACGGCGAAGAAGAGCACGGCAAAGAAGGCGGCAGCGCAGAAGACGGCAGCAAAGAAGTCCGCCGGCGCCAAGACCGCGGCCGGCAAGACCGCCGCGAAGAAGACCGCTGCCAAGAAGGCGGCCCCGGCGAAGAAGAGCGCGAGCGGGGGCGGGCGGCGGGCCGGCTGAGCCCCGCCCGGTGGTCGGCTGAGCCCCGCCCGGGGCCCGGCACCACCGGCCGCCGCCCGCCCCCGGCGCACATAAGGCGCCCGCTCCGGGGTACGCGCTCCCTCAACAGGCCTTACGGGCCGGACAGTTATGGAGGCGACGCCATGGGTATCGGCGGGTGCATCGTGCTGCTCGCGGTGGGGGCCATCCTCACGTTCGCGGTGGACTGGCACATCGCAGGGATCAACGTCGACCTGGTGGGGATCATCATGATGATCGTCGGCATCATCGGCATCGCCACGTATGTGAGCATCCTGAAGCGGCGTCGTACGCAGCCGCCTTCCCCCGGCGCCCCCGTCGTCGACGTCGAGGACAACTACAGGTAGCCGTTGACGGAGGGCCGCTTCAGCGCCGCCGGTAGGGCCCTCAGCCGCAGGAGATCTTCCCCTTCGGCAGGGTGCCGTTCAGCAGGAAGTCGTCGACCTGGCCTTGCACACAGGGGTCGCCGGTGGTGTAGGCGGCGTGCCCCTCGCCGCGGAAGGTCAGCACGACGCTGGAATTGTCCAGCTCACGGGCCATGTTGAAGGCACCCTGGTACGGGGTCGCCGGATCGTTGGTGGTCGCGACGAGCAGTATCGACGGCGCGTCGGGCGCCGCGACATCCCGGGAGGCGTCGTCGCCCGCCACAGGCCAGGAGTGGCAGTCCAGCAGGGTCGGGGCGATGTCCGGGCCGAAGAGCGGGGACGCCTCGGTGAGTTCGCGCTCCGCCCGGGGGTAATCACGTTCGCCGTAGCGTTCCGAGGTGTCCCGGCAGGAGATCGCCCGCAGGGCCAGCTGATCCTGCGACGGTAGGTCGTCCTGGCCGACCCGCCGTGCCGGGACGCTGTCGGCACGGGCGGGACGGGCGGCACTGCCGCTTCCCGCGTCACTCAGGCGGAGAACCCCCGAGGCGTCACCGCGTCGCAGCTGCGCCAGCGCCTGCCGCAGCGCCGGCCAGTCGCTCTTGCTGTACAGCGCCTCACGCAAGGCGTACACATAGGTGGTCTCGTCCACCATCTCCCCCTTCGCCTTCATCGGCTGCCCGCTCAGCTCCCGGTACCACGCCCGTAGTTGATCCTGCGCCTTGTGCTCGTCGGTGCCCAGCGGGCAGTCCGGCTGGTGGGTGCAGTCGGCGGCGAAGTCGTCCAGCGCCCGCTGGAACCCCCGGGCCTGGGACAGCGCGGTCTGCCATTGGTTCTTGGTCGGGTCCTCGACGCTGTCCAGGACCATCCGGCCGACCTTGTGCGGGAACTCGTGGGCGTAGACCGCCCCGAGCTTGGTGCCGTACGAGAACCCCAGGTAGTTGAGCTTGTCGTCGCGGACCGCGGCGCGCAGGACGTCCATGTCCCGGGCGACATCAGGGGTGCCGACCCACCGCAGCAACGCCCCGGAGTAGCGGCCGCAGGCCTCGTTGATGCGCTTCTCCTTCGCGGCGAGGCTGTCGTCGGCGGCCTTGCCCGAGGGGGGAGCGAGCTTGCTGCCGCAGGAGACCGGGTCGGTGTGGCCGGTGCCGCGCGGATCGAAGCTCACGATGTCGTAGCGCTGTCCCAGCCGGGCGAAGGCGCTCCCGCTGTCGGTCAGGTAGTTGACGCCGGAAGCACCCGGTCCACCGGGGTTGAGCACCAGGGAACCGATCCGTTTACCGGGCCCTGTCGCCTTCAGCCGGATCAGCTGGACCTGCATCCTGTGCTGTCCGGGGTCGCGGTAGTCGCGTGGGACCTCCAGCCGGGCGCACTCCAGACGCTTGCGGAAGCCGGGCGGCTGACCGGTGCCGTCGCTCCGCGCACCGTCCTGCAGATCCTTGCCGCAGGGTTCCCAGGACAGTTTCTGCTGGTAGAAGGAGGTCAGGTCCGGATCGTCGGCTGCCGCCGCGGCCGGGGTTCCCGCGAACCCGCCGAGCAGCGCCGCCACCGCGGCCACCGCCAGCAGGCGCACCGGTGCGCCGAGCCGGCGAACACACCGCGCTGCCCCTACTCCCATACGAGACGGCGCACGGCGTGTTCCCGGCATAGTCCGAGCGTAGGTCGGTTGTCCGGCGCCCGCACACCTGCCGCGATGCCGCTGCCGCGGTGCGCCGTACCCCGCGTGCGCCTCGCCACGCAACAGGACCGGACGCCTCCTCAGGGTGACCGCACAGAGCCTTTCGGGCCGCTCGAGATGCGGCGGCCAGGACACCGATCACTCTGGAGACAGGGCAGAACTGTGCCGCAGTGCGGCGGCGGCCCTTGCACGAACGCCGATCGGCCGCAAGTCCGGGAAAGGGTGACACACCCATGAATGACGCATCCAAGGTCCTGCTGGCCGCTGCACTTGCCGGCGGCTATGTACTGGGCCGTACGAAGAAGGGCCGGTTCGCGCTCACGGTGGCGTCCTATATCGCCGGACGCCAATTCGGGCTGGAACCACGCCAGCTCGTGGTCCAGGGGATGCGCAAGCTGGGTGAGATCCCCCAGGTCGCGGAGCTGGGTGACCAACTGCGCGGAGAAGTGATGGACGCCGGCCGGAAGGCCTTGACGACGGCCGCCAACCGCCGTCTGACGACGCTCGCTGACACCCTCCACGACCGGTCCCTCAAGCTCGATGCCATCGGGCTGGAGCCGGAGGAGGAAGAGGAAGAGGAAGAGGGGGAGTACGCGTACGACGAGGAAGAGGAGGGCGAGGAGCCCGAAGACGAGTACGAGGAGGACGAGGAGGACGAGGAGGAAGAGCCGGAGGAGGAAGAGCCGGAGGAGGAGTACGAGGACGAGGAAGAAGAGGAAGAAGAGGAGCCGGAGGAAGAGCCCGAGGAGCGGCCGGCTCGGCGCACCCCGCGGGCCGCTGCGAAGCCGGAGCCGCGCAAGCGTGCATCGGAGGCGAAACGGGGCGCCCCGGCGAAGAAGGGCGCACAGCGGCCGCCGGCCAAGAAGTCCGCGGCGACGTCCGCGGTGAAGAAGACGGCCGGGAAGAAGGCTGCCGCGGGACGGACGGCCGCGAAGAAGACGACACCCGCGAAAAAGACCGCCGCCAAGAAGACAGCGGCCAAGAAGACGACGACGGCGCGGAAGGCTGCCGAGAAGGCCCCGGCCAAGAAGGCGGCTCCGGCAAAGAAAGCCGCGGCAAAGAAGACCGCAGCGAAGAAGACGGCAGCCACGAAGACGGCCGCGAAGAAGACGGCGCCCGCCAAGAAAGCCACTGCTAAGAAGACCGCGGCAGGAAAGAAGGCAGCCCCCGCTGCGAAGAAGACCGCCAAGAAGACATCATCATCGCGCACCGAGCGCCGGAGGTAACCGGTCATGGCCAAGACGGGACAGGACAACGCGGACTCGGGACTCGATCGACTGCGCAGCGAACTCGGCGGCTACGCCACGAAATGGGTGGGGAATCTGGCCGAGCGGGCCGGCGGCAAACTGATGGATGTGACGGACCAGCTCACCGATGTCGCCGAGAACGGCGGCTCGCTGTCCAAGATCGCGGGCAATCTCCTCGGCGGCGACTCCCCCGTCAAAGCCGCCGTGAAGGGGACGGCGGAGAACGTCAAGGACACCGTGGTGGACAAGGCCAAGGGCCTCTTCGGCGGCAAGAAGCGCAAATCGGGGGACAAGAAGGTCACCAACATCATCGAAGTCCTGGATATCGGGGTTCCCCTGCGCTTCGCCTACGACCACTGGACGCAGTACGAGAAGTTCAGCAGCTTCACCAAGGGCGTACGCAGTGTGTCGCTGCACGACGAGACGTCCAGTGACTGGAAGGCCAAGGTCGGACCGTCGACCCGCGGGTGGAAGGCGACCGTTCAGGAGCAGGTTCCTGACGAACGCATCATCTGGACGTCCGAAGGCGCCAAGGGATCGACCCGCGGTGCCGTCAGTTTTCACGAACTGGGGCCCAATCTGACCCGCATCGTGCTGGTCGTCGAGTACTACGCCTCGGGATTCTTCGAGAAGACCGGCAATATCTGGCGGGCCCAGGGACGCCGGCTGCGGCTGGACTTCAAGCACTTCCAGCGCTACGTCACCCTCACCGATGAGGAGCCCGAGGGCTGGCGCGGGGAAATCCGCGACGGCGAGGTCGTACGGAGCCACGAAGAGGCCATCGAGGAAGAAGAGGCCGAGGGCGAAGAGACCGAAGACGAAGAGGCCGAGGGCTACGAGGGCGAGGACGGCGAGGAGGAGGACGAGGACGAGGAGGCCGAAGGCGAAGAGGGCGACGAGGAGGAGGAAGAGGAAGAGCCCGAGGAGGAGTACGAGGACGAGGAAGAAGAGGAAGAAGAGCCGGAGGAAGAGGAATGAGAGCGGCATCCTCCGCGGCTCTCGCGGCGGGCGGCGCCACCGCAGCAGGCGCCACCGCAACAGCCGCCGCCCGGGCTGCGGAATCCTGTGTGGTAGCCCTGGACGCGCTGGGCCGCCTGGAGAAGCTGGATTCCCTGATCGGCCCGTTGCAGCGGGTGGTGCGCGGCCTGCCGCTGGGCCGTTACCGCGATGTGCTGCACGGCCTGCCGATCGGCCACCCGCTGCACCCCGCCCTGGTACAGGTGCCCATGGGCGCCTGGCTGTCCGCCGCGGTGCTGGACGCCGTCCCGGGGACCCGGCGCGGTGCCCGCCTCCTGGTGGGGGTGGGCATCCTTACGGCCGGTCCTGCCGCGTGGGCCGGCTGGGTGGACTGGGCCGAGCAGCACGAGGACCAGATGCGTACCGGACTGGTGCACGCGGCGTCGATCGCCGTGGCCGTAGGGCTGTACGCGCGGTCGTGGGTGCAGCGCGGCCGCGGCCACACGGTGCGGGGCAAGGTGCTCGGATTCGCGGGGCTGTGCGCGGCCGGGACCGGCGGAATGCTCGGCGGGCACCTCGCCTACCGGCAGGCCGCGGGTGCCAACAAGGCGGAGCCGGTGCCGCACCTGCTGGACGAGGGCTGGCACCCCGTGGGCAGGGTCGAGGACTTCCCGGTCGGCGAGGCGGTGCGCCGGGAACTGGGCGAGGTCCCGTTGCTGGTGGTGCGGCTGCCGGGCGGGCACCTCCACGTCCTCGCCGGGCGGTGCAGCCACCTCTCGGGGCCCCTGACGGAGGGCACGATCACCGACGGCTGCGTGGTGTGCCCCTGGCACGGCAGCACCTTCCGGCTGTCCGACGGCGCGAATGTCCGTGGCCCGGCCACCGCTCCCCAGCCGTCCTTCCAGGTGAGCGTGGACGGGGAGGGCACCGTCCGGGTACGGCTGCCCGGCGCCGGCTGAGGGAAGGGATCGTCATGCGTGTGCTTCCGGCCGCTCCTTCGATCGAAGGGCTCACCGCCGTCGTCACCGGCGGCTCGCGGGGGCTCGGGCTGCTCCTGGCCCGCCAACTGCTGCGGCGCGGCTGTGATGTGGTGCTGCTGGCCCGGGACGAGGCCGAACTCGGTCGGGCCGTCGGCAGGCTGGCCCAGTGGCGCGGCGGCACGGTGCGCCCAGTGGTGTGCGATGTGCGGGACCGGGCCGCGCTGCAGGACCGCCTCGCGGAGATCGCCAGGGCCCACGACGGGCTGGACATCGTCATCGCCAACGCCGGCATCATCCAGGTCGGCCCGGCCGAAGCGCTCGGCCCGGACGGCTTCCAGGAGGCGATGGACTCCATCTTCCACGGCGCCCTGAACACCGCCCAAGCCGCACTCCCCCACCTCCGGCGCAGTCCGGCCGGCGGCAGGCTGGCGCTCATCGGATCCGTCGGGGGGCTGCTGGCGGTGCCGCACCTGCTGCCGTACTCCTGCGCCAAGTCGGCGGTGGCCGCGCTGGCCGAGGGGCTGCGCGCGGAGGAGGGCGCACACGGCGTCTCGGTGACCGCGGTCCACCCCGGCCTGATGCGCACCGGATCGCACCTCCATGCCCTCTTCGGCGGGGACCGGCGCCGGGAGTACGCCTGGTTCTCGGCACTGGCCGGGGCCCCGGTGCTGTCCATGAGCGCCGAACGGGCCGCGGAACGCATCGTCTCCGCGCTGCAGCGGCGCCGTCCCCGCATCGTGCTGACACCGGCCGCCAGGCTCGGTGCCAGGGCACACGGGCTGGCGCCGGTGACGACCACCCGGCTGGTGTCGGCGGTCGCCCGGGTGCTGCCCCGCGACGGCGCCCGCGGCACCGTCGACGGCTCGACGGTCGCGGCCGGGGAGCAGCCGCCGGCCCGGCGGCTGCGCAGTGTGCTCGGCGCCCTCAACGAACGGGCGGCCGACCGCTACAACCAGCGCTGACCGCATCCGGTGCGACCGCGCAGTCCGTCCCCCGCCCACGATGGCGGTTACGGAAATCCAGGGGCGGGTGCGTGTTTTCGGGCGGAGTTGCCGGGCACGCGGATTTTCACCACAGGAAGACCCCACCTGTGGTGAAAGGAGACTTCACCGTGCCAGCGAGCAATTCCCCCGAGTACACCGTTCCCGGCATGACGGAGGCCGAAGGCGGAGAGGTCATCGCGCGGCTGCGGCTCCGGCTGCATGCGCTCAATGACCTGGCACTCACCCTCAAGCATGTGCACTGGAATGTCGTGGGGCCGCATTTCATCGCCGTCCACGAAATGCTCGACCCGCAGGTCGAGGCCGTCCGCTCGATGGTCGACGCCACGGCCGAACGCATCGCCACGCTCGGCGGCTCCCCGACGGGTACGCCGGGCGCCCTGACCGCCGAGCGGACCTGGGAGGACTACTCCGTCGGACGGGCGCAGGCGATCGAGCACCTGGGAGCGCTGGACGTCGTCTACTCGGGGGTCATCAAGGACCATCGCGAGGCGGTGGCCGCCACCGAGAAGACCGATCCGGTGACGCAGGACCTGCTGATCGAGCATCTGCGGTCGCTGGAACTGTTCCAGTGGTTCGTCCGGGCCCACCTGGAGAGCGCCGGCGGCAAGCTCAGCACCGGCTCCGACGACGGGGAGTTCGCGGCCGGCCGCGCGGCCGTCGACCAGGCACGGCGACAGCCCTGAGCCGCACCGGGGCGGGCCCGGCCGCCGGGCCGGTCACCGCGCCCGGCCCGGCCGTCACACCATGTGCAACGGCCGGGCCGGGCTGCCGGTGCCGCAACCGTCAGTGCTTGAAGGTGTCCCTGCCCTTCTCCACTGCCTGACGCATTTTCCCCAGAGCCTGTTCGGTCTTTCCTCTTCGCTGCAGGCTCTTGTTACCGAGGGCCCTTCCGGTCGTTTCCTTGGCCTTTCCCTCGACGATATGGCCGATGTTCCTGGCCTTCTTTCCCATGCCCATGTCGTACTCCTTCGAGGTCATTCGGCGGGGGGCAACAGCGTCCCGAGCGGACCGAGATCCAAATTCAGGTCCCGCATCGAAAGGTCGTATTGCGCGCAGAGTTCCACCATGCGGTCATGGAGGATCATCAGCGTCGCTCCCAGGCGTTCCTCCTGTTCCTCGGTGAGGTCTCCGGCGTCGACCCGCTGCAGGGCCTGGCGTTCCATGAGCTGGCGCAGCAGCTCGACCAGGGTGAGGACGAGTTTGATCAGGTCCCGCTCGACCGTGTCGGGGTCGGCGCTGACCCGGTGTGCCGGCCTTCGTGGTCCCGGCCCGGCCGGGGGCCGGACGTCCTGCGGTGTGGAGGGCAGCAGCTGGAAGGCACGGGCGGCCGCATCGGCGACATCGTCGAAGCGGCTGCCGGGGCGGCGGTCACCGGCTGTCATCGTCGTCCCGTACCAGGGGTGCGGTGGAGCGCCACGGGGAGGGGTTCTGTTCGCTGATGGAGACGATCAGGGCGCGCAGCGAGATGCGTACGAGGTCGATATCGGCGATGGACAGGACGATGTCCCCGGTGAGGACCACGCCTCCGCTGAGCAGCCGGTCCAGCAGGTCGATCAGGGCGATCTGCCGGTCCGGCAGGGGCTCGTCCGCCTTGGCCGGCGGCCCGCCCGCCGGCCTCACGGGGCGGCTCGCTTCAGCGGTTCGGCTTCGGGGGGCGTGGCGAAGGAGTACGGGGCCCAGGGCCCGGTGACCTCGACGCGCACCCCGGAGCTTCCCTCCGCTGCCCGGGAGACCTCGGCCCGGAAGCTCTCGCCGTGCTCCAGCGGTACGAGGTAAGCGTCGTTGATGACGTTCTCCCCGGGGCCACGGGCGAGTTCACCCTGCTGCACCCGGTGCTGGACCCGGTCGACCGCATGGCCGCGGGCCGCTTCCTCCACGCGCCGGGAGACCTCTTCGGCATCCCGGTAGGCGTCCTCGCGGGCGTGCCGCTGTGCCTTGCGGTGGCTGAGGTAGGCCCGTCCGGGGCTCAGGTCCGCGTCCGCGTCCGCGGGCGGCTCGGCGGGCCGGCCGGTGGCCGCGGGCGCCTCGACGTAGATCTTCACGCCCCACTCCGTGTGCGCGGCCAGGTCGGACAGCCGCTCGGCGAACGCCTCCTGGCGGGTGCCGAGCATCTGCCGCACCCGGGCGTCGTCGAGGTAGACCGTCGCCAGACGGAGCGGCAGGACGGTGGTGCGGGCGGCCAGCGCCTCGATCACCCGGTGGTGGGCGCGGGCCACCGACTCCAGCCAGTCCAGGTCCTCCAGATGCGCGCGCAGTGCGGTCTCTTCGAAGTCCTGCTCGGGTACGGCGCCCACGGCGACCACCACCTCGCCGCGGTCTGCCGCGCGCACCAGGTGCACCGGCCCGTCCGCGACGCCCGGCAGCCCGGTCAGGGCCTCCTCCAGCGAGCCGTCGGGGTCCTGCGCGACGGCGTAGGCGTAGGTGACGCTCTCGGTCGTCATGACTCGTCCCGCCGCTTGTTACGGGGCGCGGCCCGTTTGGCGCGTGACGTGCGCGTGGGGCGTGAGGCGCGGGAGGAGCGGCGGGTGGCGGCCGGGCGGTCCGCCTCCTCCGCGTCCTCGTACTCTTCTGTCTCCTCGGCCTCCTCCGCGTAGTCCCCGGCTTCGTCCTCGCCTTCCTCCTCGGCGTCCTCCTCGTCCGCGGCCGGGTACAGCTCGCTGCTCTCGCGCAGGGCCGCGATCTCGGCGCGCAGCCGCTTGTTCTCCTCCGCGAGCGAGTGGTGGCCGTCGGCGGCGCGGGAGGAGAGTGACGGGTCGTGCTCCCACCAGTCGATGCCCATCTCCTTCGCCTTGTCCACCGAGGCGATCAGCAGGCGCAGCTTGATGGTGAGCAGTTCGATGTCCAGCAGATTGATCTGGATATCGCCCGCGATGACGATGCCCTTGTCCAGGACCCGCTCCAGGATGTCGGCGAGATTGGCCGAGGAGCCCTGGCCGCTGTACGGGCCGGCCCTGGACGGGTAGTCACCCGTCCTCCGGGCGACGGGTTCGTTCACGGCCGCTGCACCTCGTTTCCCTCATCTCCCGGCGTGGCGACGGGTGCGCGTTCCCGCGTCCCGTCGCCGCGCCGGCCGTCGTGGTCAGGTGGTGTCGGTGCCCTGGGCATGGGCCCTGATCTCGTCCAGCCGGTCCAGGAGTTCGTCCTCGCGCCGGTCGAAGGCCTCCTCGGAGATCTCTCCCGCCAGCAAGGCCCGTTCCAGCTCGGCGAGTTCCCGCTCGATGGGTTCGGGGTCGTAGTACTCGTTCTCCGCGGCCTCCAGCGCGCGTTCCATGACCCATGCCACGCCGCGCACCGGCGCCAGCGGAAAGGTGGCGATCTGGCTCAACAGGCCCATGAGGGGCCTCCCTAGACGAAGCTGTAGGCGGGAAGCGGGCCGAGCAGCCGGAGGTCGAAGTCCTCCCCCAGCTCCTTGGCGAGATCCTGCTCAGCAGCGAGGAAACTCTTCTCGTTGTCCCGTTCCACGAGGAAGGACACGCTCAGGAAATCGTTCCCGGCCGGCTGGGACCCGCTCTCCTCCTGGGCGAACCCACGCAGCGCATCGAGGACTTGGCCGGCCAGCCGGTCCTGCCGTGCCTGCACTTCCTGGGAGACCAGTTCACCCAGGGCGAGCGGCAGGTCGGGGCTTCCGGTGCCGCTTCTGATCTGCTCGTTGAGCGCACGGGCCTCATCCGACTCCTGCAGGATCTGCCGCAGCATCGCCTCCTCCTCCTGGGCGGCCTTCAGGTGGTATTCGGCACAGCCCGCCAGCGCCTCCAGCCGCTCGGTGAATTCCTCCGCACGCTCCTCCAGCACGTCCCGCACGGCGTCGTCGTCGGTGGTCGTGAAGCCGAACTGCAGGGGCAGGACCGTGCCGTCGGCCATCAGCTGCTCCTGGACGGCCTGGTGGGCGGCGAGGTCGCGGCGCTTGGGACGCAGCTCCTCGGGGGCGTCGCTGACGACCGCGGAGAGCTCCTCGGTCTGCACCGTGCGCAGGGTGGACGGCGGTTTCCCCACCCCGTCCAGGCCCTCGAGTCGTTGTGGGTGGGTGGTCGCGACAATGGAGTACACGTAGACGGACATCGCTCATTCCTTTCGGCGCCGGGCCGGCCGGCGAGCCGGGCGCTCGCGCCGCTCGGCGGGCTCCTTGTGCCTCTCCTCGCGCTCCTCGTCCCCGCCGCCCTTGAGGGCGTCGGTCACCGCTTCCGCGGCCCCGGACAGCGCGCCCTTGGCCTTGCCGTGCGAACCGCCCTCGGTGACCTCGCCGACGATGTCGGTCAGCTGGGAGGGAGCCTTGCGCCCCTCCTCCAGGTCGAGGCGGTTACAGGCCTCGGCGAAGCGCAGGTAGGTGTCGACGCTCGCCACGACGATGCGGGCATCGATCTTGAGGATTTCGATACCCACCAGCGACACACGCACGAAGACGTCGATGACCAGCCCGCGGTCCAGGATCAGGTCGAGGATGTCGTAGAGATTTCCGGAGCCCCCTCCGCCGCCGGTGGCGACGGGTCCTCCGCCTTGCGGCACCACAGTCACGGTGCCTCCTTTCACCGGCCCACCCCGTCGGGTGCGGAGTGGCCGTGTCGTTCGCCTGACGAACGCTCCGCCACGGCAACCGGGTCCTCAACGCCGGTCGATCTGGCCTCGGGTGTAGCGGCGGGTGCGCTCGTACGCCACCAGCTCGCCCTCCTTGTCCAGCACCACCCGGTACGTCGCCATCACGCTGGTGGTCGCGGGGACACGTTCCAGCTCCAGGACTTCCACGTCCGCCTGCCAGCCGTCCTCCGTCGGCTTCACCGAGGAGACGGACTCGGGCGCCCGGCCCAGCAGCTCTTCCAGTTGCTCGGCCGCGTACCGCATGGCACGTGGCGCGGAAACGCGGCGGGCCGTGCGCTCCGTTTCGCTTTCGCTCTCGCGGCGGTCGGCCCGAACACTGCTGGTTTTCCTGGCGGTCTTCCTGGCGGTCTTCTTACCGGACGGACGCCGGGTTTCTCCGGCCTCGTCCTCTTCGTCTGCGGCCATGTTCCCTCTCCGGAATCGGAGGCGACATGCTGCCCGCGTCACTGCTACGCGACGCCATTACATGATATACGGGCTCAGCTCACCGCATCTCGGGCAGGTCAGGGCGTTACCGGGAGGTATCGGGGCGGCCCCGGAGCGGCCCGGCAACGAATGCCGCCGCCCGGTCGGCGGCGTAACCTCGGGACTGTCCCGTCAGAGACGCCAGGACAGCGACGTCCTGACGGTCTCGGCACGGGGAGAACCGGCGCGCCGGAGTGAGCCTCGATGGCACGACAGCTGTGTGCGGGTGTGCGATGACCGGCGGCGCCGGAGCCGACCCGGTGGGCCGGGAACTGCTGTGCGCGCTGCGGGAGACCGGAGCGTCGGCCGGCGGGCTGTATGTGCGGGCGGACGACGAGCCGGTGCTGCAGCTGACCGTCATGAGCGGGCTCCCGGCGCCCTTCCTGGCGCCCTGGAGCCGGGTGGCGCTGGCAGCGCCGATCCCGGTCGCCGTCGCCTCGCGCGAACAGCGCCTGGTGTGGGCGGGCGGCCGGCGGCAGCTGTCCCGTGACTTCCCCCGTACCGCGGTGGCCGTGCCCTATGAGTTCTCGCTGGCGGCCGCGCCGGTCGGCGGCACCATCGGCCCCCGGGGGGCGCTGCTGTTGCTGTGGCCGGCCGACCACGCACCACGGCTCTCGGCGGACGAGCGCGCGGCGATGGAGGCCTCGTGCCGACGCCTGGCGGCACTGCTGCGGGAACGCCCCCGGGCCGAAGGCTCCGCTCCCCCGGCCGGTGGCCCCGCTTCCCGGCCCGATGCCTCCGCTTCCGCGTCCGCGGGGCCGCGGGTGCTGACCATCCCGCCGGCACGGACCGTGGGCCCGGACGAGGCGCGGGCGGCGGCCGACTGTCTGGAGCGGCTGCCCGGCGGCTGCTGCGCCCTCGACCTGGAAGGACGTATCACCCTGGTGACAACCGGCGCGGCCGGGCTGCTCGGCGAGCGGGACAGCCGGCTGATCGGCGCGCGCCCCTGGGAGATCCTGCCGTGGCTGCGCGACCCGGCCTTCGAGGACCGCTACCGTGCCGCGGTGATCAGTCGCCGGCCGGTGTCGTTCACCGCCTGCCGGCCACCGGATCAGTGGCTCACCTTCCGGCTGTTCCCGGACGGCAGGGGCCTGAGCGTGTGGATCACTCCCTCGGGCAAGGACCACAGCCCGGTGGAGCCGTATCCCACACCGGCCGACGTCATGCCCGCACGGGCCGGCCAGGTCTACCACGTGCTGCATCTTTCGGCCGCTCTCACCGAGGCCGTGGGGGTCCAGGACGTCGTCGATCTCGTCGCCGACCAGATCGTGCCGGCGTTCGGTGCCCAGGGCATGATCATGTACTCCGCTGAGGCGGGCCGGCTGCGGACCATCGGCCACCGCGGCTACTCCGCCGAGGCCGTCGACGCCTTCGAAGGCGTCGCCCTCGGCGCCGCCGTCAGCCCCGCCGTCCATGCCCTCGCCACCGGTGAACCCAGCTTCTACACCACCCGCGAGGAGATGGAACGCGACTACCCGGGACTGCCGCAGCTGACCGGCAAGGCGGCCCGGGCGGTGCTGCCGCTGATCGTGTCCGGCCGCCCGGTCGGCTGCTGCATCCTCTCGTACACCCGGCCCCGTACGTTCAGCCAGGACGAGCAGCAGGTCCTCACCTCGCTCGCCGGCCTGATCGCCCAGGCGCTCGACCGTGCCCGGCTCTACGACACCAAGCAGCAACTGGCGCACGATCTGCAGGCCGCCCTGCTGCCGCACGGCCTGCCCCGGGTACCGGGCTTCGCCGTCGCCGCCCGCTATCTGCCGGCGACCCGCGGTATGGACATCGGCGGCGACTTCTACGATCTGATCCGCCTCGACGGCGACAGCATCGCCGCCGTCATCGGCGATGTGCAGGGCCACAACGCGGCCGCCGCCGCCTTCATGGGGCAGGCCCGCACCGCCGTCCGCGCCTATGCGACCGCCGGCGCCTCCCCCGCCGAGGTACTGGCGCGGACGAACCGGCTGCTGGCCGACCTGGACCCGGATCTGTTCACCAGCTGTCTGTACGTCCATATCGACCTGCGCACCCGGCGGGCGTGCCTGGCCGGCGCCGGCCATCCGCCGCCGCTGCTGCGTCACCCCGACCGGCACACCACGGTGCTGCACATCCCTCCGGGGCTGCTCCTGGGCGTCGAGCCCGGTGCCCGGTACACCGCCACAGAGATCACCCTGCCGCCGCAGTCCGTGCTGGCCCTGTACACCGACGGCCTGGTCGAAACGCCGGGCACCGATCCGGAGCACTCCGTCGCCGACCTCGCCCGGCGCCTCAACGACGCGCCGCCGGTGGGTCCGGAACGCCTCGCCGACGCCCTCCTGGAATGCCGGCAGGACGATACGGAACGGCAGGACGACGTGGCCCTGATGCTGCTCGCCGCCTTGCCGGCCGGGCCGGTCACACCCGTTTGACCCGCCCGGTGCACCTGCCTGCCCCGGAGGAGAGGACATGTGCCGTTGACTCAGTTCAGCTGTGCGCAGGGGAGGTTGCCGGCAAGGACGGCAAGGACGCACCACGCCGGGTGACGGCCAGGATGGCCATGTCGTCCTGGTGGTTGTCCCCGGTCCAGCGGCCGACGTCCTTGGTCAGGGCCTCCACCAGCGCCTCCGGTTCGGTGAACCGTCTGCCCATACGGCGCGAGGAGACCGGATCGTAGAAGGTGCCCGCCGCGTCCCTGGCCTCGGTGACACCGTCGGTGACCAGCAGCAGCGAGGCGCCCAGGGGCAGCCGCACCACATCGACGGGCGCGGAGCCGGCCGGTGCGGTGTCCCCCAGTCCCATGCCGAGAGGCAGCTGCGGGAGGGTCGGGTCGAGCCGTACGAGCTGCCCGCCGTGGACCAGGTACGGCGGCGGATGCCCGCGGTTGACCAGGCTCAGCGCCCCGCCGTCGTCGGACACCTCGGCCAGCACGGCGGTGGTGAATCCTTCGGTGGAGGTCACCGGGCCGCTCCTGGCCGCGGCCCTGGCCATGGCCTCGTCCAGCCGCTGGACCAGGGTGGCCAGGGTGGGGGCGTACTCCGCCTCCTGACGGAAGGCGCCGATGGCGACGGACACGGCGGCGACGGCCTCCATCCCTTTGCCCCGTACATCCCCGATGATCATCCGCACCCCGAACGGCGTCTCCTGCACCGCGTAGAGATCGCCGCCGATCCGCGCCTCGGCCTGCGCCGCGGTGTACCCGGCAGCCACCGCCAGCGGCCCGACCTCCCGGGGCGGATCGGGGAGCACAGCGCGCTGGACCGCCTCCGCCACATCCCTGGCCAGGGCGAGGTCGCGCCCTTGGCGCAGCAGGAGCCGGTTGACCGCGAGCGCCAGCACACCGATCAGGCCGACCACGGCCAGATCGACGTACCGAGGCGTCGCCGGACGTCCGCGTTCGAGATCCAGCCCGACCGAGACCACACAGGCGACAGCCACGACGACGCACGCGGAACGGAAGGAGAGCATGGCACCCGCGACCAGCGGTGCGGCCGCCAGCAGCGGGAGGCCCATGTACGGCTGAGGCGCGAAGAGGTTCAGCAGGATGCCGGCCAGGAGGGCCAGCGCCACGAGCGTCCACGACCCTCTCACCGGCGTGGGCTGCAAACTCTTCACCGTGCCCCTCTCGCTGCCGGGCCGCGCGCGACGCGGAAGATACGCGAGACCTCCCGATGGATTCACATATACGCCTTGTGGGCCGGATGCGCCCGCCGCTGGATCGGGGGGACCGGGCGGGGAGCCGGCGCGGCCCGCGGCCGGGACGCGGGTCCCTCTCCGGGAAACGGCCCCTCACAGCGAGCTTCCCCGTCAGCCTTCGACCACTGAAACCGGGACAAAGCAGGCGTAGGCTGACCTGAACCGCCGTATAGCACCGCGAGTGAGCGAGGGAGGCGGGGCATGACCGATCCTCGCGGCTTCCTCAAGTTCCCCCGCCGGCCCGTCCCGCCGCGCCCCGTCGAAGAACGGCTGAACGACTGGGACGAGGTCTACGCCGGGCAGGCACTGCTCCCGCTGGTGTCCGAGCAGGCGGACCGCTGCATGGACTGCGGCATACCGTTCTGTCACAGCGGCTGCCCCTTGGGGAACCTCATCCCCGAGTGGAACGCGTACGCGGCACGGGGCGACTGGCGGGCCGCGGCCGAGCGGCTGCACGCGACGAACAACTTCCCCGAGTTCACCGGGCGGCTGTGCCCGGCGCCGTGCGAGACCGCCTGTGTGCTGGCCCTCAACGCCGATCCGGTGACGATCAAAAACGTCGAGGAGACCATCGCGGACCAGATCTGGGAGCGCGGCTATGCGGCGCCGCATCCGCCGGAGCGGCTGAGCGGGAAGACCGTCGCGGTCATCGGCTCCGGCCCCGCGGGGCTGGCGGCGGCACAACAGCTCACCCGCATCGGCCATACCGTCGTGGTCTACGAACGCGCCGACCGCGTCGGCGGCCTGCTGCGCTACGGCATCCCCGCGTTCAAGCTGGCCAAGCGGCATCTGGACCGCCGCATCGAGCAGATGCGGGCGGAGGGCACCAAGTTCCGCACCGGCGTGGACGTCGGCAGCGATGTCGACGCCACCGAGCTCCGCAGGCGCCATGACGCGGTGGTCCTCGCCGTCGGGGCCACCCAACAGCGGGAGCTGCCCGTGCCCGGCCGCGAGCTGTACGGCATCCACCAGGCCATGGACTACCTGCCCCTGGCCAACCGGGTCGTGGAGGGCGACTACGCCGTACCCCCGGTCACCGCGGAGGGCAAGCATGTGGTGATCGTCGGCGGCGGGGACACCGGCTCGGACTGCCTGGGCACCGCCCTGCGCCAGGGCGCGGCCTCCGTCGTACAGCTGGACATCAACCCGGAGCCCGGCGACGCCCGGCCGGACCGCGAGCCCTGGCCCGTCTATCCGAAGGTCTACCGGATCTCCCATGCCCATGAAGAGGCCCGGGGCCGGAAAGGCACGGATCCGAGGGTCTTCTCCTCCGCCACTCTCCACTTCGAAGGGACCACGGCGGGTCAGGTGTGCGCGCTGCGCCTGACCGAGGTGGAGCCCACGGCCCGAAGGCCGCGGCCGGAGACCGAGCGGGTGATCCCGGCGGAGCTGGTGCTGCTCGCCCTGGGCTTCTCCGGTCCCGAGCGGGGCAGCGGTCTGATCCGGCAGCTGGGGCTCACGCTGGACGAACGGGGGAACTTCGCCCGGGACGGGGGCTTCGCGGCCGTGGCGGCAGGGATGGCCGGGCAGGTCAGGCACGCCGGGCAGGCCGGGCGGGCCACCCCCATCGGTCCGGACGGGGTCTTCGTCGCGGGCGACGCCGGGCGCGGCCAGTCCCTGGTGGTGTGGGCCATCGCCGAGGGGCGGGCCACCGCGGCGGCCGCGGACCGGTATCTGACCGGCTCCACCGCGCTTCCCGCCCCGATCGGCCCCCGCGACCGGCCCCTGGTGGCCTAACGCCACGGGGAGCCGTCGCCGCTCGCGTGCCGCGGGGGTTGACGAGTGGCCCCGTGTGCGGATCGATGGTTTTACCCGGCACCGGACCAGGGAAGCAGCGCAGTCACCACGCCACACCGATCACAACGACACCAGCACGCAACAGTGCCCCCAGCGCCCACCTCGCCCGATACTTGCACCACCGATTCCCGGCACGTCGGAGGCCGAAGCGAACATGACTGGCGGCCCGTCAGCAGGGTGTGAGGTCCGCCGGACCCGGCCCCGTCCCGGCCGACCCCGCCATCCCCCTTCACCCCTGTCGGAAAACGCCGGAGCATGTCAAGATCAGCACAGCTCGACACCCCACCTGACCTGGAAGAACGTCACTCAAAGCTCGCCTGCTCAAGTCACCGGGAGGCACCCATGAAGATGCTGATCAACGTCGCCGAGACCGTGGTCGCCGATGCGCTGCGCGGGATGGCCGCGGCGCACCCCGAATTGGTGGTGGACACCGAGAACCGGGTGATCGTACGGCGGGACGCACCGGTGGAGGGCAAGGTGGCGCTGGTGTCCGGGGGCGGCAGCGGGCACGAGCCGCTGCACGGGGGGTTCGTCGGGCCCGGGATGCTGGATGCCGCCTGTCCGGGCGAGATCTTCACCTCGCCGGTGCCCGATCAGATGGTGCGGGCCGCCGCGGCCGTGGACAGCGGCAAAGGGGTGCTGTTCCTCGTCAAGAACTACACCGGTGACGTACTCAACTTCCAGATGGCGGCGGAGCTGGCGGAGGACGAAGGGGTGCAGGTGGCCAGCGTGCTCATCAATGACGATGTCGCGGTGACCGACTCGACGTTCACGGCGGGGCGGCGCGGCACCGGGGCGACGCTCTTCGTGGAGAAGATCGCCGGTGCCGCGGCGGACGAGGGCATGCCGCTGGAGCGGGTGGAGGCGCTGGCCCGGCAGGTCGTGGCGTCGTCGCGCAGCTTCGGTGTGGCGCTGAGCGCCTGTACGACCCCGGCCAAGGGCAGCCCGACGTTCGATCTCCCGGCCGGGGAGCTGGAGTTGGGGGTCGGGATCCATGGCGAGCCGGGGCGGGAGCGCCGCGCGATGATGACCTCGCGCGAGATCGCGGACTTCACCGTGGACGCGATCCTGGAGGACCTGGATCCGAGGCTGCCGGTGCTGGTGCTGGTCAACGGCATGGGGGCGACCCCGCTGCTGGAACTGTACGGATTCAACGCCGAGGTCCGCCGGGTGCTCGACGAGCGGGGGGTCGCGGTGGCCCGCACGCTCGTGGGGAACTATGTGACGTCGCTGGACATGGCCGGCTGCTCGGTGACGCTGTGCCAGGTGGACGGAGAACTGCTGCGGCTGTGGGACGCGCCGGTACAGACGCCCGGGCTGCGCTGGGGCCGGTGACACCGCAGTCGTGCCCGCTCCGCAGGGGTCTGCGGTGGGACGGCCCCCTCTTTGTCTCTCTGTCCGTAGAGGCCGCAGGCCGGTACCGCTGCTTGTGGCCGTACGGCTCCGCTTTCTTCACTCCGTGCCCGAACAACCAAGGAGAGTAGTCCGTGTCCGAAACGGTGCTGGATGCCGCGTTCTTCGTACGCTGGATGACGGCGGCCGCCGCCGTCATCGACCGGGAGGCCGACCGGCTCACCGAGCTGGACTCGCCCATCGGTGACGCCGACCACGGAAGGAACATGCAGCGCGGCTTCACGGCCGTGGTCAAGACCTTGGAGGCGGAGCCGCCGGCGACGCCCGGGGCGGTGCTGACCACCGCCGGACGGCAGTTGATCTCCAGTGTGGGCGGGGCGTCCGGGCCGCTGTACGGGACGCTGCTGCGGCGCGCCGGCAAGGCGCTGGGCGAGGCGGCGCACGTGTCGGCCGAGGAGTTGCGGTCGGGGCTGGCCGCCGGGGTGGATGCGGTGGGCCAGCTCGGCGGATCGGCGCCGGGGGACAAGACGATGCTCGATGCGCTGGTGCCGGGGGTCACGGCACTGTCGGCCTCCTTCGACGCGGCGGCGGAAGCGGCCGGGCAGGGCGCGCTGTCGACCGTACCGATGCAGGCCAGGAAGGGCAGGGCGAGCTACCTCGGGGAACGCAGCATCGGGCATCAGGACCCGGGGGCGACCTCCTCGGCGCTGCTGTTCGCGGCGCTTGCGGAGGTGGCGAAGTGAGCGCGCAGACGGCAGGCGGTACGGCCGGCGGCGGGGGTGCCCCGGTCGGGGTGGTGCTGGTGTCGCACAGCGGGCCGGTCGCGGACTCCGTGGCGACGCTGGCGCTCGGGCTGGCCGGCGACGGGGTCACGGTGCCGGTGGCCGGCGCGGGCGGTACACCGGACGGCGGGCTGGGGACCAGTGCGGAGCTGATCACCAAGGCGGCACGGACGGTGGACCGCGGCGCGGGCGTGGCGATCCTGGTCGACCTGGGCAGCGCCGTACTGACCGTCAAGGCCCTGATCGCCGAGGGCGACGAACTCCCCGCGGGCGCCCGGCTGGTGGACGCGCCGCTGGTCGAGGGCGCGGTGGCCGCCGTGGTCGCCGCATCGGCCGGGGCGGACCTGGACGCGGTCGTGGCGGCGGCCGGGGAGGCGTACGGCTACCGCAAGGAGTGAAGCGCCGGGAAGGGGAGGCCGCCCGCCCCGCGGGGTTCAGGGTTTGCGGGCGACGCCCGCGTAGCAGGCGGCCTCCGTGTCGGTGACATGGGTGGCGTCCTCGGGACGGTCGGGGCGCCACTGGTGGGAGAGGGTGACGCCTGGTTCCAGTAGCTCCCAGCCGTCGAAGAAGCGCAGGAAGGCGGCGCGGGAGCGGAACTGGAGCCGGGTGCCCGCGGCACCGTAGATCTTGATGATCTTGCCCATCGCCCCGGGGTCGAAGTCCGCCGTGGCATGGCTCATGGCGAGGGTGCTGCCGGACGGAAGGGCGGCCTTGAGGGTGTCGACGATGGCGTGGGCGCGGTCCCGGCCGTCGTCCGGGACGAAGTGCATCAGGGCGTTCAGGCTGAGCGCGACCGGACGGTTCAGGTCGAGGGTGTCGAGGAGCTGGGGCGCCTCGACGATGCCGGCCGGGTCGGTGACATCGGCCTGGACGTAGGCGGTACGTCCCTCGGGGGCGCTGAGCAGGAGGGCCGCCGCGTGCGCGAGGACGATCGGGTCGTTGTCGGTGTAGACGACCCTGGCGTCGGCGGCGATGCCCTGGGCGACCTCGTGGAGGTTCGGCGGGGTGGGGATGCCGGTGCCGATGTCGAGGAACTGCCGCATACCGGATTCGGCGAGGACGCGGGTGGCGCGGTGCATGAACTCGCGGTTGATGCGGGCGGCGACCAGCGCGGCGGGGAAGGCGCTCAGCACCTCCGCGGCGGCCATCCGGTCAGCCAGGAAGTTGGTCTTGCCGCCCAGGAAGTAGTCGTAGATCCGGGACGAATGCGCCCGGTCCAGCTGAAGATCCACCACGGATCCGTGCTCGCTCATCGTCTGCTGCCTCCCCAATACGGCACCCCGCCCCGGCACACCTCCTCGGCGTGCGGTGACGCCCCCTTGCGCGCCGCGCACTCCGGACGGCGCATCAACCGCCGCCGTGCGCCCGGCTGTTGGAGCACTGCCCCGTAGGTGCCGGATCATGCCGGGGCACACCCGGCGGGATCCCCGGCGGGCGGCACGGCCGGCGCCGCCGGTCGTCACATGCCAGGGTCACGCGTAGTCATATGAATACGCAGCGGCAGATTTTTGCCCGGACGATGCCACAAACGGGCGCCCTTTCCGGTTCATTGGAGGGTGAGGGCCAACCGTCCTCCCGCGGCCGGCGGTGCTTCGGCGCCCGGCTCGGTGCACGGCGAAACGGAACGAGGACTGCTCGTGAGCGCAGACCGGGACCGACTGCAACCGGCGTGCGCTCCGGCGCATGTCCATACGGCGGAGTTAGCTCCACTCCCCCGCGGTTCGCTCCCGGCCGTCGCGCCGGACCCGTTCGACCGCCAGCTGTCGATCACCTTCGAGGCCTTCCTGGCCACCCATGCACGCAAATGGCTGACGTACGCCTATCTGCACACCGGCAGCGAGGCCGCGGCCCGTGAGGTGACCCGGGCGGCGTACGACCGGCTCAGCCGGCTGTGGCCGCATGCGCTGCGGCAGGCGTCGGTGGAGGCGTACGCCTGGTCGGTCCTCAAGGAACGGGTGGTGGAGTGGCTGTACGACCACCAGCAGCCCACCGCCCTCACCGAAACCGCCGCGTTCGCCGTCGTCACCCACGCCCTGCTGCGCGAGTGCCAGCAGCAGTTCGCCATGCTGGAGGGCCAGTTGGGGCTGTATGCCGCCATCGCCCGGCTGCCGGAGCGGCAGTGCGATGTGATCGTGCTGCGCCATGTCATCGGGTACAGCGACGCACAGATCGGCTCCCTGCTCGGCGTCGACGAAGTCACCGTCCGCTCCTACGCAAGCCGCGGCAAGCGCAAGCTCGCCGCCGCACTCGGTATCGACCAGGGACATTCCAGGGGGAACTGACCATGTCGCACATCTGCCCCGCGGGCCGCCGGGAAACCGTCGAGACGCTGCTCAGCGCCGCCGCTGCGGTATCCGGTTTCGACGGTCCGGTTCGGTTCGGTGACCTCGAGGACACAGGGGTGCCCGGCGGCCTCGGCGCCTTCCTGCGGACGGCGGCAGCGTCGCCGGACGGTCCGCCGACGGCCGAGCGGCCGGTCCGGGACGGACAGGGCGCGCCCAGCACCTACGCCAGCGCCCGCGACGAGGCCACCCATGAGCTCCAGCTGGCCTGTGCGCTGGTCGTCAATGCGGCGGCGGCCGCGGCGAGCCTGGAACGGCTGGTCAACGACCACCACATCGACCCCGAAGGCGCACTGGTCTTCGCCTGTCTGCTGCACATCACCGGCCGCCAGGACGCGGCCCATTTCTGGTGGCACTTCGGCGCCGGCGCCGGGAGCCGGACCGCTGCCTACTGTCTGTACCTCTCCCACCGCCGCAACGGTGAGTACCGCGACGCCGCCTACTGGCGCGAACAGGCCGCGCATGCGCCCGACGAGGAGCGCCGGTCGGCGGCCGCGTTCGACGAGAAGCAGCTGCTGCCGGATGCGGCCCGCCACAATCTTCTCGTCCAGTGGCACAGCGGGCTCGCCCCGACCCTGCCGAGCGCTCTGGAGAATGTGATCAACCGGCTCGTGGTGGACAGCGACGACGAGGATTTCGGTGAGATCCCCCGCCCCTCCCCCACGCTCGTCCGGGACCTCGGCGGTGCCCGGTAGCGACGCCGCTCCACCGGCTGTCGACGTCACGCCACCGGTCTGCCTCCGGCTGCCGGACTCATGAGCCGGCCGGTCCCTCTTCCGGGTCCTCCGCCACCGGCGGCCACTCCGGGCGGCTGGCGTCGGGCACCGTGGCCAGCGCATGACCGACGGTGGGGAAGCACGAGAAGACGTTGAGGGACTGGGTGCCGACCAGCAGGCGCAGCATCCGTACACCGAGCGAGGCCAGCAGCAGCCTGCCCTCCAGGCGCCGGCACAGCCATTCCAGGGCGAGCAGGCAGCTCAGCCCGCGGGAGTCGCAGAAGCGCAGCGCGGTCAGATCGAGCACCAGGAAGCGGTGCCCGGCCGACACCACCGAGCGTGCCTCGGCGAGAAACGCCTGCTCGGTGCGGAGGTCCAGGTCTCCGCTGACGCGCAGGACCGCGCACTCCTCCGCCTGCACGATCGCAGTGACCGCCAACGACCGCATCTCCGAGCTCATGCCGTCCAGACTAAGCGCCACGGTCCGCGGCACCACCGCTGCGGCCCTCCGGCGCACAACGGGCCGCCCCGCACTCCCCGGCCCCTGGGCCCGTACGGACCCGCTGCCAGGGCGATACGGGCACCCGTTCGTGCAGGTGACCAAGGTGACAGCGCCCGCAGGCGGACAGAAACGGTCAAGTTTTCCGCCGCCGCGGGCAGCGTTTCGCACCTCTCCGGTTGCTATAAACCTGATGCGGGCGGAAACGGGCAGTCCCGTGACCGAACGGAATCCAGAACCAGTCAGATCCGGAAGCAGTCAGAATTCGGGCAGGAGTGAGCCATGAGGGCTGAGGAACGCCAGCACCGCATTCTCGCGCTCGCCCGGCAGTCCGGCCGGGTCGAGGTCGCCGATGCCGCGGCGGAATTCGGGGTCGCCCGCGAGACCGTACGGCGCGATCTGAGCGAGCTGGAGCGCCGGGGCCTGGTCCGGCGTACGCACGGTGCGGCCTATCCGGTCGAGAGCGCCGGCTTCGAGACCACACTGGCCCGGCGGGAGACCCAGCAGGTGGAGGAGAAACGCCGGATCGCGGCGGCCGCCGCGGCGCTGGTGGGCGAGGCCGAGACGGTATTCGTCGACGAGGGCTACACCCCCGAGCTGGTCGCCACACTGCTGCCCACCGACCGTCCGCTGACCGTGATCACCGCGTCGCTGCGCACCGCGTCGCTGGTCGCGGCGTCCGAGTCGACCACCGTCCTGCTGGCCGGCGGGCGGGTGCGCGCCGGCACCCAGGCGACGGTCGGGTCCTGGGCCCGGGACATGCTCGCCCGGTTCGTGATCGACCTGGCGTTCCTGGGGGCGAACGGCATCTCCCGGGAGCACGGTCTGACCACCCCGGACCCGGCGGTCGCGGAGGTGAAGGAGCAGGCCGTCCGCTCCTCGCGGCGGCGGGTGCTGGTCGGGGTGCACAGCAAGTTCGGCGCCAGCAGTTTCTGCCGGTTCGCCGAGGTGCGCGACTTCGACGCGATCGTCACCGACGCGGGGCTGTCCGCGCCGGAGGCACATCGCTATTCGCTCCTGGGGCCGCAGGTGCTCCGGGTCTGACCGGGACGGGCCGCCCGGACGCATCGGCCACCGGCCCGGCACACCACATCACCCACAGCTGACCGCCGACGGCCGCCCCCGGCCGACGGACGGCTCCCCGGCGTACCCGCAGGACGGCGTCGTACGCCCCGGAGCCGCCGCGGGTGCGGCCCTCGCCGGACCTCCCCGTCCGCCGTCACCGCCCCTCGTCCCTGTCCCTCCCCCGTCCCCTCGTCCCTTCCCTCCCCGTCCCTTCCCCTCCTCCCCGTCCCCCCAGAAAGGCACGAGCCGTGAGAGCAAGATCCCCCGGACCAGGCCGCGGCGGCCGCTCGCTCGGGCTGACCGCCCTCGCCGTCGCCCTGGCGGTGTCCACCACCGGCTGCTATCGCGGCGCCGGCGATGCGGGCAACGACAGCCGTCACACCATCAACGTCCTGATGGTCAACAACCCGCAGATGGTGGATCTGCAGCGGCTCACCGCCGAGCACTTCACCAAGGAGACCGGCATCAAGGTCCACTTCACCGTGCTGCCGGAGGACGACCTGCGCGACAAGATGAGCCAGGACTTCTCCAGCCAGGCCGGGCAGTACGACGTGGCCAGCGTCAGCAACTACGAGACGCCCATCTACGCCCGCAACGGCTGGCTCGCCCCGCTCGGTGAACGGGCCGCCAAGGACCGCACCTTCGACCAGGGCGACATCCTGAAGCCGGTCCGCTCCTCCCTCACCGCCGCCGACGGCAAGGTCTACGCGGAGCCGTTCTACGGCGAGTCGTCCTTCCTGATGTACCGCAAGGACCTCCTCAAGGCCGCCGGGCTGACCATGCCCGCCCGGCCCACCTGGCACCAGGTCGCCGCGCTGGCCGCCAAGCTGGACGGCTCCCGCAAGGGGCTGAAGGGCATCTGTCTGCGCGGCCAGCCCGGCTGGGGCCAGCTGGCCGCGCCGCTGACCACCGTCGTCAACACCTTCGGCGGCACCTGGTTCGCCAAGGACTGGCAGCAGCAGGTCGACAGCCCCGAGTTCACCAAGGCCACCCGGTTCTATGTCGATCTGGTGCGGGCGCACGGCCAGGCGGGCGCCCCGCAGGCCGGCTACACCGAGTGCCTCAACGACATGCAGCAGGGCAAGGTCGCCATGTGGTACGACGCGACGGCCGGTGCCGGTTCGCTGGAGAGCGGCGAATCCAAGGTCGCGGGCAAGGTCGGCTACGCACCGGCACCGGTGGAGCGGACCCGTGACGCGGGCTGGCTCTTCACCTGGGCGTGGGGCGTGCAGAAGGCCAGTACGCACCAGGACGCAGCCTGGCAGTTCATCCGCTGGGCCTCGGGCAAGGGCTACGAGCGGCTGGTGGGCCGCGAACTGGGCTGGTCGAGGGTGCCCGGCGGCAAGCGGGCCTCCCTCTACCGCAACCCCGAGTACGCCAAGGCAGCCGGGGCGTTCGCCGGCCCGACCGAGCGGGCGATCAGCTCGGCCCGGCCCGCCGACCCCGGCGTACAGCCGCGGCCGGCCCCCGGGATCCAGTTCGTCGGCATCCCCGAGTTCGCCGACCTGGGAACCAAGGTCTCGACCGAGATCAGCGCGGCCATCGCCGGCAAGCAGAGCGTGCCCGAAGCCCTGAAGAAGAGCCGGCGGCTCGCGCAGGAGGTGTCCGATGCCTACACGCACCACTGAACCGGCCCCCGCGGCCGACGCGGCCGCCACGCTCCGGTCCGGCGGTCCGGACGCGCGCGCCCGTGCCCGCCGCACCGAGCGGGCGAAGAACTGGGCCCGCCGCGCACCACTGCTCCCCGCCCTGGTCTTCCTCGTCGTGGTCACCCAACTCCCGTTCCTGGCCACGGTGGTGATCTCCTTCACCCGCTGGAACGCGCTGGCCCCGGACAACCGCGGCTTCGCCGCGCTCGACAACTACCGCGCCGTGTTCACCGACCCGGCGATGCGGGCCTCGGTGGGCACGACGGTGCTGCTGACCGTGACCGTGGTGCTGGTCAGCCTGCTGCTCGGGCTCGGTCTGGCGCTGCTGCTCGACCGTGGCTTCCGCGGCCGCGGCATCGTCCGCACCCTGCTCATCACGCCGTTCCTCATCGTGCCGGTCGCCTCCGCGCTGCTGTGGAAGCATGCGCTGTACAACGCCTCGTACGGGCTGCTCAACGGCTCGCTGACCTGGATATGGCGGCTGTTCGGCAGCGAGCATCCGCCGCAGCCGGACTGGATGACCGACTCGCCGCTGGCCGCGGTGGAGGCGTCGCTGATCTGGCAGTGGACGCCGTTCATGATGCTGATCCTGCTGGCCGGGCTGCAGAGCCGGGCGTCGGACGCCGTCGAGGCGGCCCGGATGGACGGCGCCTCCGCCTTCGACATCTTCCGCTATCTGACCCTGCCGCATCTGCGCCGCTACCTCGAACTGGCCGCGCTGCTGGGCACGGTGTACGTGGTGCAGAACTTCGACGCGGTGTTCACCATCACGTCCGGCGGCCTGGGCACCGCCAACCTTCCGTACACCATCTACCAGACCGTCTACCAGTCCCATGACTACGGACGGGCGTCCGCCCAGGGCGTGGTCGTGGTGCTGTGTTCGCTGCTGGTGGCGACTTTCGCGCTGCGCACCGTGTCGTCCCTGCTGCGCGAGGAGGTCACGTCATGACCACCCTGTCCACGCTGTCCCGGGCCCGCGGCCGCGCCGGATCCCCTGCCACCCGGCGCCGGCGGCGCACCGGCAGCCTGCTGGGCCTGGCGGCCTGGCTGTGCGGGATCGCCTTCTTCCTGCCCGTCGCCTGGATGGTGCTGACGTCCTTCCACAGTGAGACGGACGCGGCGACCAACCCGCCCAGCGTCGGCGCCGGACTCAGCCTGCACGGCTACCGCGAGTTCTTCGGGGCGACGGGCGGCGGTGTCAGCCCCTGGCCCCCGCTGATCAACTCGCTGACCGCCTCCGTCGTCTCCACCCTGCTGGTGCTGCTGCTGGCGGTGCCGGCCGCCTACGCGCTGGCCATCAAGCCGGTGCGCAAGTGGAGCGACGTCCTCTTCTTCTTCCTCTCCACGAAGATGCTGCCGCTGGTGGCCGGGCTGCTGCCGGTCTACCTCGTCGCGCAGAACACCGGGATGCTCGACAGCATCTGGCTGCTGGTCATCCTCTACACCTCGATGAACCTGCCGATCGCGGTGTGGATGATGCGCTCGTTCCTCGCCGAGGTGCCGGTGGAGATGCTGGAGGCCGCCTCGATCGACGGGGCGGGGCTGGCCACCACCCTGACCCGGATCGTCGCGCCGGTCGCGATGCCGGGGATCGCGGCAACGGCCCTGATCTCCTTCATCTTCAGCTGGAACGAGCTGCTGTTCGCCCGGGTCCTGACCGGCGTCGTGGCCGGAACCTCGCCGGTGTTCCTGACCGGACTCGTGACCAGCCAGGGCCTGTTCCTGGCCAAGGTGTGCGCCGCCGCCACCGTCATCTCCCTCCCGGTGCTCATCGCCGGGTTCGCCGCCCAGGACAAACTCGTCCAGGGCCTGTCGCTTGGAGCCGTGAAATGAAAGCCGCAGTGATCAGCGCCCCCGGCAAGGTCGAGGTCACCACCGTCGAGGACCCGGCGCCGGGCCCCCGCGAGGTCGTGGTCTCCGTCGCAGGCTGCGGGCTGTGCGGTACCGATCTGCACATCCTCCAGGGGGAGTTCGCACCCACGCTGCCCGTCGTGCCGGGCCATGAGTTCGCCGGTACGGTCGTGGCGCGAGGCAGCGCGGTCACCGAACTCGCCGAGGGCGACCGGGTGGCCGTCGACCCCTCGCTCTACTGCCACGAGTGCCACTACTGCCGCATCGGCCGCAACAACCTCTGTGAGCGATGGGCCGCCATCGGGGTGACCACGGCGGGCGGCGCCGCCGAGTTCGCCGTCGCCCCGGTCGCCAACTGCGTCAAGCTGCCCGATCACGTCCGGACCGAGGACGCGGCCCTGATCGAGCCGCTCTCCTGCGCCGTACGCGGCTACGACATCCTGCGCTCGGCACAACTGGGCACCAGCGTCCTCATCTACGGCTCGGGCACGATGGGCCTGATGATGCTCGAACTCGCCAAGCGCACCGGCGCGGCCGGGGTCGATGTCGTCGACATCAACCCCGCGCGGCTGGCCACCGCCCGCACCCTGGGCTGCAGCAACGCGGCCGGTTCCGCCGACGAGCTGGACCGCCCGCGCGGCTGGGACGTGGTCATCGACGCCACCGGCAACGAGCACGCCATCCAGGACGCCCTGGGACGGGTCGGCAAGGGCGGCACCTTCCTCCAGTTCGGCGTCGCCGACTATGCGGCGCGCGCCACCATCGAGCCCTACCGCATCTACAACCAGGAGATCACCATCACCGGCTCGATGGCCGTGCTGCACAGCTATGAACGCGCCGCGGAGCTCTTCGCGGCCGGCGCCCTGGACCCGGAGGTCTTCATCAGCGACCGCCTCCCGCTGGACCAGTATGCCGAGGCCCTGGCCCGCTTCCGGGCGGGCGAGGGGAGGAAGATCCTCGTACGGCCGTGAGCGGGCCCCCGGCCACCACCGGGCCGCTCACCGCGGGCGGCGGACGGGTGCGAGTTCACCGTGCAGGAGCGCCGTGCCGAGCGGGGTGAGCGTGTGGATGACCGAGCCTCCGTCGCGCCGGCTGCGGGCCAGGTTCGCCTCGCGCAGGGCGCTCACGTGCTCGCTGGCCGAGGGGGCGGAGACCCGTAGGCGGCGGGCCAGTTCACCGGTGGTGGCCGGGGCGTCCAGGGCGGCGAGGATACGGGCCCTGGTCCGGCCGAGGAGGGCGGACAGCGCCTGCGGATGGCAGCTGCGGGTGGCGGCCGGCGCCCAGTCCGTGGCGTGCTGGACGGGATAGACCAGGACCGGCGGGAGGCCGGGGTCGGCGAGCGCGATGGGTCTGCGCCAGCAGAAGTGGGAGGGGATCAGCCGCAGTCCGCGGCCGCCCAGGCGCAGATCGCGGTCCTGCGGGTAGTCGACGTGCAGGACCGGTGGCTCCCAGCGGATGGCCGGCCGGAAGGTGTTGAGCATGCCGTCGACGCCTCCGCGGCAAAGTATGCGGGTGCGGCCGCCCCGGTCGCAGTCGACCGTGGCGGCCGCGCCCGTCCAGTCGGGGGCGATCACCGCGCGGTGCACCTGCCCGAACGCGGCGGCCAGCTCGTCGAGCGGCTGCCGGTCTCCCCTGGCCAGCGCGGCGGTCCAGCGCGGGAGCCGGGCCGGCAGCCCCGCCCTGGCGCACTCCGCGGTCAGCCGCACCCTGGGGGTGTCCCGCAGCCCCTCCAGCCCCGCGGCCAGTCCGTCGCGGGCGGCGTCGGGGGTGAGGAAGTCCGGGAAGTAGCGGGCGTCGGCCGGGGCCAGGATGCTGATCAGCCGTGCGGCACGGGTCAGGCCCCGCTCGTCCAGCTCGCGGCGCGCACGGGCCCGCCAGGCCCCGAACACCGGCACCCCGCGTCCCGGCGGCACCAGCTGGTGCAGGGCGAGCACCGTTTCCCACAGTGGGTCGGGCTCGGCGGCGATCTGTACCCGCGCGATGTCCCGGTCGTCGAAGTGCAGACGCAACATGCGGCCCCCGCGGCATGCTCATGACCCCGTTCTGCCAGGGCCCCCCGTTCGGGGCCCGTGGTACGGCCCCGCCGCAAGCCTGCCCGGCGGCAACGGCGGTGTCCAGGGCGGGTTGTGGCCCGTGGGGTGCGCGGGTGGTGGAGGCCGGGAGCGCGGCGCGCCCGGCTCAGGCCTCGCCCCGTTCAAGCCCCCCGAGCCGTTCCGCCAGCCGCTCCAGGAACACCCGCTGGCCCGCCACCAGGCGCCGGTGCGCCTCGCGCGGGGTGAACCAGGCGACCCGGTCGATCTCGGGGAAGGTGCCGGTCACCCCGGATCCGCGCGGCCATTCCATGTCGAAGGTGCCGGGCACGATGCGCTCCGGATCGAGATCGCTCTCGACGGCCCAGACCGTCACCACCTTGCCGCTCGCCTGGCGGGCCTCGCCCAGCAGGACACCGGGCGCGTCGGGGGGCGGCAGACCCAGCTCCTCCTCGAACTCCCGCCGGGCCGCGTCCCGCGCCTCTTCCGGGGGCAGGTACTCGCCCTTGGGCACCGACCACGCCGCGGCGCCCCGCCGTTCCCACAACGGCCCGCCCATGTGCGCCAGCAGCACCTCGACGCCGCCGTCCGCGGTGCGCCGGTACAGCAGCAGCCCGGCACTGCGCTTTCCCGCCACGGCGGTTACCCCTCCCCGCCGTCGTGCGCGGTGAGCACCGTCTCCACGGTGTCCGCCTCGGCCGCCGTCTTGTCCTCCCGGTAGCGCACCACCCGGGCGAAGCGCAGGGTCACGCCCGCCGGGTAGCGCGTGGACGTCTGCAGGCCGTCGTAGGCGATCTCGACGACGAGTTCCGGACGCACCGTCACCACGTGGCCGTCGTCCGCCACGGCGAGTTCCCGCAGCCGCTCGGTCTGCCAGCGCAGGGTGGCGTCGGTGAGTCCCTTGAAGGTCTTGCCCAGCATCACGAATCCGCCGTCCGGCCCGCGCGCGCCGAGGTGGAGGTTGGACAGCTTCCCGGTGCGCCGGCCGTGGCCCCACTCCGCCGCGAGCACCACCAGGTCCAGGGTGTGCACGGGCTTCACCTTCAGCCAGGCGGCACCCCGGCGGCCCGCGCTGTAGGGGGCGTCCAACGCCTTGACCACGACGCCCTCGTGGCCCCGGCGCAGGGTCCGCGACCAGAAGTCCTCGGCGGCCGCGCGGGCCGCGGCGTCGGACGGGTCGGCGACCACCTGGCGGCGCACCCGCAGATGCTCGGGCACCAGCCGGGCCAGTTCCGCGTGCCGTTGCTCGCCGGGCAGTTCCAGCAGGTCGCGGCCGTCGACCGAGAGGAGGTCGAAGAAGACCGGGGACAGCGGCAGTGCGGCCTGCGCCGCGGAGACGTCGACCCGCGAGCCGAACCGTCCCGCGACCCGCTGGAAGGGCAGCGGGCGGCCCTCGCCGTCCAGCGCGATCACCTCGCCGTCGAGGATGAAGCGGTCGGCCGGCAGCTCCCGGGCGACGGCGGTGACCTCGGGGAGCCGGTCGGTGACCTCATCCAGGGTGCGGGTGTGGATCCGGACGTCCGGCCCGTGCCGGTGCACCTGGACGCGGATGCCGTCCAGCTTCTCCTCCACCGCGCAGGCACCGAGCTTGTCCACCGCCTCGGCCACCGTCTTGGCGCTGTGCGCCAGCATCGGCCCGACGGGCCGCCCGACGGTGAGCCGGAACTCCGCGAGCGCCGGCGGCCCCTCGGCGAGCAGCGCCCGTGCCACGTCCTGCAGGGATCCCGCCAGCATCACGGCCCGGCGGACGTCGGCCGCGGGCACCTCGGTGGCGGCGGCGAGCCCTTCGACCGCGATGGCGTCCAGCGCGCCCTGCCGCACCTCGCCGGTGAGCAGGCCGACCAGGAAGCGCTGTTCCTCCCGTGTCGCCGCGGCCAGCAGCTCCCGGACCAGCCGGCGCCGCTCGTCCTGCGCCCCGGCGCCCGAGACCCGCGCCAGCCCGGTCAGCGCGGTATCCACGTCGCCCACGGTCAGCGTGGCGTGCTCCGCGGCCGCGACCGGCTCGCGCAGCACGCTCCAGCCGATCCCGATCCGCCCCTGGGGCAGCCGCCCGGCCAGATACGGGATGACCACCGGGACGTCCTGTGGCGCGGCGGCCCGGAACAGCCCGGCCAGCAGCGCGATCTTCTGCGAACGTGCCGGTGTTGCCGCGACATCGGCGGAGACCTGTGCGAGAGCGGCCAGCAGCATAGGGCCATGGTGCCCCCGCGGCGCCGTGGCCGCTCCCCCGGGCGCGGGGGCCACCGGCCGGTGCGGCAGCCGTGCGGGTCCGCGGCCGGGGCGGTCCCGCCCCGTGTCAAGGGGCGAGATACGAGTGGAAGAGGTTGTCCGGGTCCCACTGCGCCTTGATCTCCTGCAGGCGGTCCCAGGCGGCGGGGGTGTACGAGCGCCGGACCCGTGCGGCATCCGCTTCCAGGTCCGTTTCGGCGATGTAGTGGAATCCGTCGTCCTGCGGGTCCGCTGCGGCCATCGCCTCGCGCAGCCAGCGCGTCTGGGTGTCGTCCTCGGCCGGGTCGTCCCAGATCGCGTAGCAGACGAGGTAGGACGTGCCGAGCGGGGAGAAGGCCATGTTCCGCAGCAGAGCGGGGTGCTCGGAGACCGGCAGCACCGGGGAGAGCACCAGGGACTTCCCGGAGGGGGCGTCGGCCACCGCACCGGCGATACGGGTCAGCTGGGTGGCGTAGTTCTCCGGTGACCACAGGGTGTCCGCCGCATACCGGTGGGCCGGCGGCCAGGCGGACACCGCGCCCTCGTGGAGCGCGGCGAAGGAGGTCGGTGCGGCGGGCTGCCGGCCTGTGGCGAGCTCGCCGAAGGGGCAGTCGGCGAACGGCTGCAGCGCCTGCAGGGCGTCGCTGCGTTCCGTGGCGAACGCGGTCGCGGCGACCGTGATCCGGGGCCCGGCCGCCGCCGTGCCGGCCCGTGGACCGGCCGGCATGAGGACGAAGGCCGTTTCGACGTACGGCGGGAGCCCGCGCGCGGTCCGCTCCGCCCACTCCGCCACCCGGGCGACCTCGGTCAGCGGGAAGGTCAGGGAGGTCGTCATGAGCGAGGCGGGGTGGGGGTGCAGGGCGAGGCGGAAGCGGGTGACGGCCGCGCAGAACCCCGGTCCGGCGCCCCGCGCGGCCCAGAAGAGGTCGGGGTTCTCGGTATCGCTGCAGGTGACGGTCCGGCCGTCGGCGGTGACGGCCCGGATCTCCAGGACGTCGGCGCAGGACGCCCCCCAGGCCCGGGAGTTCCAGCCCAGGCCGCCGCTGAGCAGGAACCCGCCGACCGCCACGGTGGGGCAGTGGCCGACGGGGAACGCCAGATCCCGCGGGGTGAGAGCCGCGACGAGTTCCTGGCCGGTGGCGGCGGGCTGCACCGTGGCCGTCGCCGGGGCGTCGCCGGCCGCGGGCGCGATACGGCACTCCCGGAGCGCGGAGAGGTCGAGCAGCAGCCCCCGGTCACGCAGCGGCGAGCCGGACCAGTTGTGCCCGCCGGAGTACATCGAGATCCGCAGTCCCCGGGTGCGGGCGTAGGTGACGGCGGACGCCACATCCGCTTCCGTGGCGGCGCGCACGATGACCTCGGGGAACCGCTGCGGCCGCCGCTCGTTCCACACGGCGGCGGACCGGGCTCGCTCGTAGCCGGCCTCACTCCGCGTCACCAGCGTGCCCTGGATGTCCTCCGCCGCCGCTGCCGGTTCCCGTGGGCACATCGTGGCCTCCTCACCAGATCTGGTGGGTGATCAGACCGAAGACGACGATGGACACCAGGTAGCCGAGCAGCACCAGCCCGACACCCAGCACCTGTTCCTTGCGGCCGGTGGCCCGGGAGGGCACCAGCCAGAAGGCGAGTGCCTTGTTCACGAGCGGCATCAGCAGCCAGGTCAGCGCGCTGACGCTCAGTACGTTGGACAGGAACAGGCCGATGTACTCGCGGATGGTGAGCTTCTCCAGCCCCACTCCCACGGTCAGGTTGAGCACCATCACCGTCGGATAGAGCGCCAGGACGACGGACATCGCCTGTTTCCAGTTGGGCGGCGCACCGCCCCTGCGGTCGAACTGGAACCAGCCGCTGAACGCCGAACCGACCTTGCGCACGTCGTACGAGGTGAAGTACTTCTTCCCCTCGGCCAGCAGCTTGGTGCGGACCTCGGAGTGGAGCCAGTCGTCGAGGTGTTCGCGGGAGTCGAACCGGAAGACGACGACCCAGTGCTCCTGCACGCCCTCCACGGGTGTGAACAGTTCGGACCCCATGAAGCCCGGCGCCTTCTCCTGCGCCGTGAGCGTCTTCTCCTGCCAGCGCAGGAACTGCTGCTCCTGGCCCGGTGTGACCTCGTGGGAGATGACGGCCGTGACCACGTCGGTGGCCGGCCGCGCGGGGCTGCCGCCCTGCAGCACCTCCTGCTTCGGCGGGCCCTCGAAGAGTCCGCGCGCCTCGTCGAGCAGTTCCCGTCGCCGGCCCGACTCCAGCCACGCGGTCAGACAGTCCATTTCGGAAAAACGAAATACGGCCACCCATTCGTTTTCTTCGCCGGCGCCGGGAGGATACACCTCGGCGTCCACGAAACCCTCGAATTCACGGGCGGCCTGATTCGTTCTGTCCTGCCAACGCTGATAGTCGTCGGTGCGGCCTTCGCGCACCTTCTGCGAGGTCACAACGGTGGCGATGTCTGCCGCGGAATCACGGCTTGCACGGGCACTCACCTTGAGTAGCCTAGTACAGAAGCGATTTACACGGCAAATGGGGCATTTGACTAACCGTTCCGCAGAGGAATCGATGCCGATCGGAGACTCCGTAATGGAACAGAAAGAACTTCTCGCAGAGGCTGTACGGCTCGCCACGGAATCCGTGGAGAACGGCTGGGGCGGCCCGTTCGGCGCGGTGCTCGCGCGGGACGGGAACATCGTCGCCCGCGGGCAGAACCGCGTGCTGCTGACCGGCGACCCCACCGCGCACGCCGAGGTGGAGACGATCCGCAAGGCCATACAGGTCCTCAACCCCGAAGCTCCGAGCATCGCCGTGGAGCGTCAGAACGAGAGCACGCTGGAGTACGTCCCGCGGCCCCCCGGGTCACCGGACCCGGTCCCCGAGCGGGCCCGGATGCTCCAGGGCACTTCGATCTACATCAGCGGCGCGCCCTGCCCCATGTGCATGAGCGCCATCTACTGGTCGCGGATCGAGGCGGTCTACTACAGCTGCGACCTCGAGGACACCGCGAAGATCGGCTTCGACGACACGTTCCAGTACGAGGACTTCAAGAGGCCGCTCGACGAGCGCAGGATCAAGATCGAGCAGATCTACCCCGAGATGGGCGCCCAGTCGTACGCGGCCTGGACGAACCGGCCGGACAAGCACCCGTACTGAGGGAGGATCACCGGTCGGCGGCGGCCGGCCGATGGCGACGGTCGACACGCGGAGGCGGAACGGGGTACGGCTCGTGACGGCCACCCGGCGCGCGGTGCGCCGGGCGGCCGTCACGGGCCTGCGCGGGGGACCCGGGGGGGCGTGTGCGGCGCCCGGGCCCAGGGCGCATCCGGTACTCCTGGACGGGCCTGCCTGCCGGCAGCGCGCGCGGCGGGTCGGCCGGCTCACTCGTACAGCACGTACTCCGGCTGCGGCCGCAGCGCCAGGACCTCCTTGGGCGTCATCAGGCGGCTGCCCTTCGCGTCCTCCTCGTAGAACAGCTTGAAACCGGTGTGGAGGCCGTCGGGCAGGTCCTTGACCAGTTGGTGCCAGGTCCCGCGCTTCAGGCCCGGCGAGCCGATGCCGTCGGCGCTCTTGATGAGCGCCACGCCGGGCTGGGGCCGCAGGGCGGACTGCTCGCCCACGACGGAGGTGGCCACCTGATGGAAGACCAGCGGCTTCTGCGGCAGATCATGCGCCTTCACCAGCCCGGACAGATAGCGGGCCACCTTGGTCAGCTCATGGCCGTCGGTGTGCCCGTAGGTGTCACCCGGCACCTCGCCGGAGCCCATCTCCCATTCCGGGTCGAGCGCGATCCCCACATCGGGGTGGACGAGCCAGTCGCGCAGCGCCTTGACCTCGTCGAGCACCGAGGCGCGGCCCGGCTGGATGTTCAGCAGCAGCAGCGCGCGCCGGTCGCGGGCCAGGCGGTGGAAGCGGCGGATGGTGGCCGGGGCCGTCCGGGAGCGGTAGGTGCCGTCCGGGCCGGCCGAGGCGTTGGCCACCGTCGCCAGGAGCTCGAGTACGGGCAGCGGCTCGCGGCCCGCGGCGTACGAGTGCGCCACCTTCTCCGCCTGGGCGGCCCGCTGTTCCGGGTCACCGGTCCCCAGCCGGCCGAGCGCCGCCGCCCCGGGCAGACCACAGAACCCGACCAGTCGGTAGCGCGGAAACAATTCCCTTCCACCACGGGGCAGTTCGGGTCGGCGCCGCTTGGTCGGGCGGGCCGGCGGGGGCGCCGTCGCGGAACCGGACGGGCTCGGGGTGCCGGATCCGGCGGAGGGGGAGGCCGACGAGCCGCCCGGTGGCGAGGCCTTGGGTGCGGAGTCCGCACGGGAGGAGGACTGCCCGCACGCCGTGAGCAGTCCCAGCCCTGCCGCTGCCGTGGCCGCGAGCAGGTGACGCCGGCTCGCCTCCGGCGATGGAGAGGGCGTTGCGGGGTGGCGGCCGGCCACCCCTGCCCCGCGTATTCCGGCGTCCTCGCGCCCTGACACCTCGTCCGCCACACTGCCTCCGTCCCCCGGCGCCCGGCCGATGACCGGGCACCGGCTGTTCTTCGGACCGGTCCTGTCCGGCCGGTCCCGTCCAACGGGCCCCGTCCGACCGGTCCCGTCCGGCTGGTCCCGTCGGACCGGCCCTGTCCGGCCGTCCTGTCCGACCGGTCCTGTCCGTGCAGTGCGCATCTCCAGACCACTCGCGGCAAAACCCGTAGGGGAAACGATCAAGCCACGTCACACCGGCCGTGCGCTCCGCTCACCGGCACTTCACTGCGTTGCCGCCCCGGTGCCACGGGTGCATTGCCTCGGCGCCGCGGACCCTGCCAGGGCCACCGACCCTGCCGGGCGCGCGGACGTCGCCGGGCACCGCTGCCCCTGCCGGGCGCCACCGTGGCGGCCCGGGCCGCGTAGCGTGAGGACGTGATCAGGCCCCCACGCCTCGAAGCCCTCGACCACTCCCCCGAAGCCGTCCGCCGCCTCACCCCCGTCCACCGCCTCTGGTACGCCGCATACGGCTCCAACATGCATGCCGAGCGGCTGGCCTGCTATCTGGCCGGCGGGCAGCCCCTTGGCGGGCTGCGCACCTACCCGGGCTGCCGGGACCCCCGCCCGCCCGCGCGTACGGCGCCGGTCATGCTGCCCGGCCTGCTGTTCTTCGCCACGGAATCGCAGGTATGGACCGGCGGCAGCGCCTTCTACGAACCCGGCCCTGGCCCCCATCCCGGCTCCGCCCCCGACCCCGGCACCGGCACCGGCCCCGCACCTGCCGCGGACGCGGCCGGCCGGGGGACCGGTGGAACAACCGGCCGAGGGCCCGGCGTCGCAGCCGACCAGTTGCACCCCGGTGGCGCCGAACTGCCCGCCCAGGCGTATCTGCTGACGCTGTCCCAGTTCTCCGACATCGCCGCTCAGGAGATGCACCGGGAACCCGGCCAGGATCTCGACCTGACGAAGGCCCTGACCCGCGGCCGGGCCCGGACCGGACCCGGCCGGTACGAAACCCTGGTGTGTGCCGGACTGCTGGACGGTTACCCGGTACTGGCCTTCACCTCCCCTTGGAGCAGCCAGGAAATCGCCCTGAACCCGCCCTCGGCGGCCTACCTGCGGCACATCGCGGCCGGCATCGTCGCCTCCCACGGATGGAGCCCCCGCCGGACCGCCGAGTACCTCGCCGGCTGCCCGGGAGCCGAAGGGCACTGGACGGCCGCGGCGATCGCGGCGCTGCTCGGCGACCCGCGGTGACCGGCGTGCGGCCACACCCTCCCGGCTCGCCCGGCGCAGCGCACACCCGCCCCCACCACGCCCGTCCCGGGCACACTGGTGGCACCCCGGCCGGTGGTCCCCGGCGGACCCCCTGTGGACCCGGTGGACTCCGGTAGACCCCGGCCCCGAGGACTTCAGCGAGGACCGTGATGAGAAAGATCATCTTGTCGATGTCGGTGTCCCTGGACGGCTTCATCGAGCGCCCTGACCGCCAGATCGACTGGCATCAGGTCGACGACGAGCTCCACCGTCACCTCAACGAGCAGCTACGGCAGATGGGCGCCTTCATGAGCGGCCGGGTCACCCACGAACTCATGGCGGACTTCTGGCCCACCGCGGACGCCGACCCCTCAACCACCGGCCCCATGGCCGAATTTGCCGGGATCTGGCGGGACACACCCAAGATCGTGTTCTCCCGGACCCTGGAACGGGCCGACTGGAACACCACCATCATGCGCGAGGTCGTCCCCGAGGAGATCAAGGCGCTCAAGGCGCAGCCGGGCGGAGACCTGGCGCTCGGTGGCGCCGATCTCGCCGCGGCGTTCATGGCCCACGACCTGATCGACGAGTACCACGTCTACGTCCATCCGGTCCTCATCGGCCGGGGCAAACCCCTCTTCCCGGCCACGGACGCCACCACCTTTCTGCGGCTCGCCGGGACCCGGGCCTTCGGCAACGGCGTCGTCCTCCTCCACTACCGGCGCGCCGAGGCCCCGGCCACGGAATGACCGCCCGCGGCCGCACCGGTTCACGGGTTCACTGCTTCGCCGGCCCGAACCATCGAGTGCGCACCGTCGCGGCACGCGCCGCACCCGTACGGTCCCTCCCCTCCCCGCACCCTCACGCCAGACCCAGCAGACCGGGCAGATCGGCGAAGGAATCGAGCACATGGTCAGGCGTGCCGTCGGCCGCCCGGTGCGTCTCCGGCAGATACTTGCCGGTCCTGACGAGCACACCGGTGATCCCGCAGCGCTGGGCCGCCAGCACATCGGACTCGATGTCGTCACCCACCATCAGCGCTTCCGCGGCCGGAGCACCGACGTGCGCCAGGGCGGTGGCGAAGAAGGCCTCGGCCGGTTTGCCGGTGACCGTTGCCTCAACCCCCGCCGCCCGTTCCAGCCCCGGCAGGAAGGCCCCGGTGTCCAGGTCGAGTCCGTCCGCCGTACGCCAGTACAGATTGCGGTGCATGGCAACCAGCCGGGCCCCCCGTTGCAGCTGCCGGAACGCGCTGTTGAGAGCCGGGTAGCTGAAAGCCTCGCCCGCGCCACCGAACACGATCACCTCCGGTGCCTCCCCGCCCGCGCCACCGGCCCCCTCCCCCACGAGCGTCACGCCGGCCAGATCCGCCCCGACCTCACCGCTGTTGATCAGCCGGCAGTGGGCGTGCGGATGGTGTGTGCGCAGGTAGGCCGCCGTGACGGCGGGCGCGGTCAGAATGTCGTCGGCACCGACAGGAAATCCCTCTTCGGCCAGCCGCCCGGCGACCGCGGCACGGGTCCGCGAGGTGGTGTTGGTGATCAGCACCAGCGGGAGTCCCGCGGCGCGCAGCCGCTCCATCGCCGCCACCGCGCCGGGCAGCGCCTTCCAGGACACGGTGAGCACGCCGTCGATATCGATCAGGACCGCTCCGATTCCCTTCATACGCCGACGGTAACCACCATCCGGGCCGCCCGGGCGGCGAGCGGGCACCGCCCGGGCACCGCCGGTGGCCGGGCACCGCCGGTGATCGAGCGCCTTCGATGACCAGGCACCGCCGACGACCCGGCACCGCCGACGCCCAGCACCTCTACGGCCCGACTTGCGAAGCCCCCGCAGATGGGGTTATTTCGAAGTGAGGTGTGAACGCAGCTACCGTCTCCCCTGGCTAGGGGGTGCACACCGTGCTGTTCACTGACCGTGCGGATGCGGGGCACCGCCTCGCCGAATCGCTGGGGCACCTGCAGGGGGAAGAGCCCGTCGTGCTGGGTCTGCCGCGTGGCGGGGTCCCGGTGGCCTTCGAAGTGGCCCGGGCGCTCGGCGCGCCGCTCGATGTGATCGTGGTCCGCAAGCTGGGGGTCCCCTACCAGCGCGAGCTGGGTTTCGGCGCCATCGGCGAAGGCGGCGTACGGGTGATCAGCGACGACATCGTCCGCCGCGGTCGGCTCGACCAGGCGGACCTGGTGTCCGTGGAGCACGCCGAGGCGGCGGAGCTCACCCGCCAGGCAGAACGCTTCCGCGCCGGGCGGCAACGGCTCGACCTCGCCGGCCGTACGGCGATCGTCGTGGACGACGGGATCGCGACCGGCGCCACCGCGGCCGCCGCATGCGAGGTAGTACGTGCGCAGGGCGCGGCCCGGGTCGTGCTTGCGGTACCCGTGGCGCCACCGGACGCGGCCGAGCGGCTGCGCGGCTCGACCGATGAATTCGTCTGCCTCTCCACCCCGTTCGCCTTCTCCGCCGTCGGCGAGTGGTACCAGGACTTCTCCCAGACCCCGGACGACGAGGTCGTCTCCTTGCTGGCGCAGGCGTCGTCGGCACAGTCCGCGGCCGGGCCCGAGTCGGCTGCCGGTGCCCCTGACGGGACAACAGGTGCGCGGACGGCGGCGGACACGGCTGTAGCGGAGGAAACAGATGTGGCGGGAGAAACGGACGTGGCGGAGGAGGTGGCGATCGACGCCGCCGGCGTCCGGCTCACCGGCGATCTCACCGTGCCGGCCGGAGCCCTGGCGGTGGTGATGTTCGCCCATGGATCGGGCAGCAGCCGGCACAGCCCACGTAACCGCCTGGTCGCAGCCGCCCTCAACGAGGCGGGCCTGGGCACCCTGCTCTTCGATCTGCTCACACCGGCGGAGGAAGCCCACCGGTCGAACGTCTTCGACACCGAAACCCTCGCCGAGCGGCTGGCGGACGCCACCGGGTGGCTGCGCGGCCGCTTTGCCGGCCCGATCGGCTACTTCGGCGCCAGCACCGGGGCCGCGGCGGCACTACGGGCCGCCGCGGCTCCCGACGCGGACATCGGTGCCGTGGTCTCCCGCGGCGGACGCCCCGACCTCGCCGGACCGCTGCTGCCCGCCGTACGGGCGCCGACGCTGCTCATCGTGGGCGGCAACGACCCGCTGGTCATCGACCTCAACCGCGAGGCCGAGGCGGCGCTGCGCGCGGAGACCCGCCTGGAGATCGTTCCCGGCGCCACCCATCTCTTCGAGGAACGCGGGGCCCTCCAGCAGGTCGCCGACCTCGCCCGGGATTGGTTTGTCAGCCACTTGGCGGCACCGGCCCGGCCGTAGCGGGCGGGGGCATCCCGTCCGGTGCGGTGGCCCGGGCGAGCCACTGACGGGGGTGCGTACCCCGGCGGGCCACTGACCGGGGTGCGTGCCCCGGCAGGCCACCGACCGGGGTGCGTACCCCGGCAGGCCACCGACCGGGGTGCGTACCCCGGCAGGCCACTGACCCTGGTACGTGCCCCGACCGGCCTCAGTCGATGGTGATTTCACCCATCGCGCTCCAGCCGTTCGCACCCTCGATGGTGGTGCTCACGATGTCCGGCGTACGGCGCAGCAGCGGGCGCATCGTCTCGATCCCGGCGCGGAAGTGGTCGGAGTTGACATGCGCTTCGGCAGCGTCGTCCTTGAATGCCTCGACCAGCACATAGGTGTTCGGGTCCTCGATGCTGCGGGACCATTCGAACCACAGGTTGCCGGGCTCGGCGCGGGTGGCGTCGGTAAAGGATTTGACGTGCTGCGGCCACTCTTCGGCGTACTCGGGTTTCACGGGGAACCTGACGACAATAAAGATCATCCACCGAGTCTAAGAGCGCGTCCGTGAACTTGTCAGCCCGAGGGGGTCCGTGCAGGCTCGGCGGAGTGCACCCCTTCGCCGCGATGAGTTCTGGCCGCGTCGCCAGTCTGTTCCGGTGAGCGTCGTAGAACGCCGGTCGCAGTACGCCGGTCGCAGTACGCCGTACGACGCCGCCCGGCACGAGACACCACGGAGGACACCATGACGACCACTCCCGGCAATGCGAGCAGCAGCCACCTCCCCGGCAAGCCGCCGGTCGTCGACCTGCCCACCTGGCAGGCGGCGCGCGAGGATCTGCTGGTCCGCGAGAAGGCGCACACCCATGAGGGCGACGCGATCGCCGCGGCCCGGCGGCGGCTGCCGATGGTCGAGCTCGACGGCACTGTCGAGGTCACCGGCGCGGACGGGGCGGTCCCGTTCCTCGATCTGTTCCAGGGGCGCGACGAACTCGTGGTCTACCAGCACATGTGGTACGACGGCGCGCCGCACCAGGGGCAGTGCGAGGGCTGCACCACCACGGCCTGGCACATGAAGGACGCCGCCTACCTCAACGCCCGGGGCGTCTCGTTCGCCGTTCTGACCTCTGGCCCATGGGACGAGGTGGCTCCCTACGTCGAGTTCATGGGCTACGCCCAGCCCTGGTACTCGGTACGGGGCGTGGCGGCGCCGATCGGCGGAGACATGGGACACCTCATCTGCTTCCTGCGCGACGGCGACCGCGTGTTCCTGACCTACTCCACGACGGGCCGCGGCAACGAACCGGTCAACGGGTCCCTCGGCCTGCTCGACATGACGCCCTACGGCCGCGGCGAGGCATGGGAGGACAACCCCGAGGGCCGCCCCGTGATCGGCAATGTCCGCGAGGGGTACCCGTCCGAGGGCGGCCAGGCCTGCTGGTACTGGCGCTCGGACGCCGAGGGCGTCGCCACCTGGGGCCCGACCAGCCGCCCCGTACCGCAGTGGACCCGCCCCGGCGCGACCCCCGTGACCACCACGATCAGCCCTACGCCGAGCCATACCGGCCCTGCGTTGAAGGCGAGCACCAGGATGCCCACCGGGGTCAGATAGCCGGCGAGCGGCAGGAGCAGGTCGCTGACCGGTGGTTCCGGCGGTCCGGGCAGGTCCTGCTCCCGCCGGGCACGCGCCCGCACGACATCCGGATACCACCGGGTGAACTGCAGCGCGACGATGATGGCCGCGATCTGGATGATCCACCCCGTCCACAGATTATTGGAATTGTGCAGCACGAGGTCACCGAAGGCACCCGCTATCGCCGCCACCCCGAAAGCGGCACCCCATACACCGGTGAGGTAGTAATTGGTGCGCAGAAATCTGGACTCGTTCCAGAACTCGCGGGGTACTTGTTCCCTGGCGTACTGCAGGGTGAACGGCACCCGGATCGCCATGGATCCGAGGGCAATCACCAGGAGCGCAATATTCGAAACCTCCCCCGAATAATTCTCCAACCAGCGCAGTGTGCCCGGGGAGGCGAAAATACCGATGACCGCCATCGCCGCGAAGAAGACGAAATCGGCAATCCCCAGGATCTTGAGGGAGCCGCCCGGGTGGCGTCTGCGGCCGATGACAACGATCGCCACCGCGAGGGCGAGCGCCGTGGCGACCGCCAGTTCATAACGGCCAGGACCGACCAGCACCGACATCACGATCCAGGGCGTCATCCCGAGGACGGGGCTGTCGAGCAGGTGCGACAGCCGTCCGCCGGCGCCGGTCTCCCGCTGGCCGAGCGACATGGCAACAGCTCCTCCGCGTGGGGAACTCCCTCCACGCTAAACCTCGGCTACGGCTCCCTCTACTCGACCACCGGACGGCAGACGGCGGACGGCTATCGGCTATCGGCTATCGGCTATCGGCTACCGGGACAGTCCCGAGGTGACTCAGGGGCAGCTCAGGGGCGGATCAGGGAGATCCCTGAAGGCAGCGCGGTCGGCACACGGAAAGCTGTCCGGCATGAGGCCTTCTTCCTTCATGAGTTCTTCCTCCTTACCCCGCAGGGTGGTTGTGGGCGCCGCGCTGTCCGGTGCGGTGGCCGCCGCGACAGCAGGGCCCGCGCGGGCCTCCGCCCGTTCGCCCGCGGCCCGCTCGTCAGACGGTCCGCCGCCGCAGCCCGGGCGGGGGCCCGTGGCCGTTCCTCCGCTGAACGTGCCGGCGCTGCGGGCCGCCGTCGGTGACCTCGCGCATCCCCAGCTGACCGGCTGCCAGCTGCGGGTCAGCGGCTCTGCCGGGCGGTGGTACGGCGCCGCCGGCGTCGCCGACCGGGACACCGGCCGGGCGATCCATGAGCGGGACACCTTCCGTATCGGCAGTATCACCAAGGTCTTCGTGGCGACGGTGGTGCTGCAGCTCGCCGCCGAACAACGGCTCCCGCTGGAGACCCCGGTCCAGCGGTGTCTCCCGGGTCTGCTCCCGGCGCATTTTCCGCCGATCACGGTGCGGCAGCTGCTGCAGCACACCAGCGGGCTCCCCGACGAGCAGGAGCCGCCCTATGACCTGTCCACCCCGGAGTCGATTGCCCGGCACCGCTACGACCGGTGGACGCCCCACCAGATCGTGGCGAGGGTTTCGCACGGTCCCATGAAGTTCACCCCGGGCACCAAGCAGGAGTACCGCGGCATCAATTACGTCCTTCTGGCACTGCTGATCGAGGGGCTGACGGGGCGCCCCTACGGCTTGGCGATCGCCCGTCGCATTCTGCGCCCGCTGGGCCTGCGGCACACCTCCGTGCCCGGCCACGACCCGCACCTTCACGGCCCCCATGTACACGGCTATATGAAGATGACGGACGGATCCCTGCTGGACATCACCGCGTTCGACCAGTCGCTCGCCTGGGGAGAGGGCGAGATGATCTCCCACACCGGTGATCTGGACCGCTTCCTGACCGCCCTGTTCTCGGGCGAACTCCTGCCGCCCCGTCAGTTGGAGCAGATGTTCACGCTGCCGCCCGACGAGGTGCACATGCTGGACGGCAGCCCCGCACGCTTCTCCGCCGGCCTGCAGACCTTCACGATCAACGGGATCACGCTGTGGGGCAAGACCGGTGAACGGTACGGCTATTCCTCGGCCCTGTTCGCCACCCGCGACCAACAGCGGCGCGTGGTCATCTCGTTCAACCCGACCCGTCGCGACGCCACCCAGGCACAGGCCAGCCGGCGCATAGCCGAGGCGCTCACCAGACCGTGAGCAGGCTCTGAGCGGGCCGTGACCTGGGTCCGGTGACCACTGTGGGCTCCTCGCGTCCGCCGCGACGGAGGCGAGGAGCCCACAGAAACCCCCTCGGGGAGGTCCCTCAGGTCACCGTCCTTGACTCAGGACTGCGGCCGCTTGCCGTGGTTGGCCCCGTTCTTGCGACGGGCCTTCTTCTTACGACGGCGCTTCGATGACATGGCGTCTCCTTTCCTCGGAGTTTCAGCGATGCTTTTCGCCGAATTTCTACCACTTCACAACGGTATCTCGCCCAGCGATCACGTGGCCGCGTACCCGGCCCGCCGGGGGCCCACCCCACTTGGGGATGTGAATCACCCCACGGACGTGCGGTTACGAGTACGTCGGTCACGACCCTACAGATCCGCCTCCGCGCCGGGATACAGACCGGACTACAGGTCCGCCTCCTCGCCCAGGTACAGCCTGGCGAACGCCTTCGCCGCGGACGGTGAACCCAGCAGCCGCCGCAGCCGCGCGGAGGCCGTGCCCGCCTTCATGCGATCGCCGGACGAGGCCCCGTGCAGCACGTAGGAGAGCCACTGCGAGAACTCCAGGTACTGCCAGACCCGCCGCAGACAGGCCTGCCCATAGCCTTCGAGCCCGCTGTCGTCGCCCTGGTAGTGCGCGATCAGCGCCTCGCCGAGCAGCAGGGCGTCGTGGAGCGCCAGGTTCATGCCCTTCGCGGCGATCGGCGCCACCAGGTGTGCCGAGTCACCCGCCAGGTAGAGGCGGCCGTACGCCATCGGCTCCACCACGTAGTCGTGCATGTCCAGGACCACCTTCTCGATCAGCGGTCCTTCGGTCAGCGGCGGGGCGCCGGCGGCGGCGAGCCGGGTGTGCAGTTCGTTCCACACCCGGCCGTGCGACCAGTTCCCGGCGTCCTCACCGGGCTCGACCTGGAGGTAGTAGCGGGTGACCTGGGAACTACGGGCCATATGGGCACCGAATCCGCGCTCATGGATACCGAAGACCACACCGTCGGCGGACGGCGGTGCCTCGGCGAGGAGCGCGAGCCAGGCAACGCCGTGGTCATGGCGGGTGAGGACCGCCCGGCCGCCGGGTATGGCCGCCCGGCTCACCCCGCGCGCACCGTCGCAGCCCGCGATGAAGTCGCACTCGATGCGGTGCCGGGCGCCGGTCTCCGGGTCGGTGTAGGAGACGGCCGGACGGTCCCCGTCGGCATCGTGCAACTCCACCTCGCGTACGCCGAAGCGCACCTCACCGCCCGCCTTGTCGACATACGACGCCACCAGGTCGGTGACGAGCAGCGGCTGCGGATAGACGTAGTGGTGCCGTCCCGACAGCTCCGCCGTGTGTACGGTGTGCCGCTCGCCGTCGAAGCGGAACTCGAACTCCCCCTGGGTGTCAGCACGTTCGAGCAGCCGGTCGGCCAGCCCGTGCCGGGCCAGCGCCTGCACCGCCCACTCCTCCATGAACCCGGCGCGCGGCCGCTGCTCGATGAACTGCCTGCTCTCCGTCTCCAGCACCACACAGTCGACTCCGGCGGTGCGCAGCAGATTCGCCACGGTGAGCCCGGCGGGCCCGGCCCCGACGATGACGACGCGGGTGCGAGCGAGGGGCAGGGAGGGGGTGGAGGACACGTCGCGGGGTTCCCTTCGGGACGAGCAGCAAGATCGCACGCAGTATGGCGGTTGCCGGTCGCGGGCGATCCGGCGGCCCGGCCTCCCGTAAGGGGCGCCGGACCGTCGGCCCGTTCTCAGGGATGCGGCCTACGCGCTGCCCGTGAGGCTGGCGAACACCACCACATTGTCGGGGTAGTAGTGCCGGCCCTGGTCGTACTGGCCGCCGCAGGTGATCAGGCGGAGGCCGGCACGGTCGATGTTCTTGTACACCTCGACCGTGGGGAACTTGTTCTTCGGGTACTGGGCGACGCGGTCCACGGTGAATTTCGCCGTCTTCCCGTCCTGCCGGGCGACCTCGATGGTGTCACCGGCCTTCATCGTCGACAGCTTCTCGAAGACCGACGGCTTGCCGTTCCAGGAGACATGACCTGCGATCACGGCCGGCCCCTGGGAGCCGGGCGTCGGCCCCGGCCGGTACCAGCCCGCCTTGTCGGGGTCGCGCGGGGTCTCCATGGCCCCGTTCTTGTGCTGCCCCAGCGTCTCCAGCGTGGAGGAGACCTGGAGCGACGGGATGGAGAGCCGTTGCGGAACGGACTTCGGCATGCTCGCCGCAGCCTGGCTCCCGGATCCTTCCCCCGTCGCCCCGCCCTGGGCCGAGTCCCCGCCCTGGGCCGAGTCCCCACCCTTGGCCGGCGGCTGCCCCGCGGGAACCGGCGGAGGCGACGCGGTCTCCTGTCCTCCGCACCCCGCGACGAGCACGCTCGCCAGTGCCGCGGCGATCGCGCAGCCGAGGACGCGGTGGCCCCGGCGCCGTACGGTGATCACGCTGTCCTCGCTCCGGCGGCTCATGCGGCGCTCCCGTTGCTCCCGGGCCGGCCGGCGGCGAGCAGGGTCTTCCGCCGCCGCATGACGGTCAGCACACCGGTCAACGCCACGAAGGCGGCACCTCCGGCACCCAGCACGGCGAACGGCACCCCTTGCTCCTCGGAGGGCCCGGTTCCGGTCTCGACCCCGCCGACCGGTATCGATCCCACCGCAGCGCCTTTGACCTCACCGCAGTTGGTCGGAGCGGTGGCCTCCTGGGGGAGCTTGGGATCGAGTTCGCTCTTGCCCGCACCGTCGAAGTCGTACTTCTGGTTGTTGTTGCGGTCGATGCCGTGCTGCACGATGTGCAGGTCCTTGATGTGGTCGACCACGGCCTGGGAGACGGTGAGCGTGCGCTGGTAGGAGAGCTTGCCCTGCGCATCCGCCACGGGCATGCGGTCGACGGCGAGGCCGCTCATCATGTCCGTGGGTCCCTTGGTGGTGAGGGAGATGTTGATGTTGCCGTAGTCGACCGTGGCTTCGGTGTTGTTGATGACTCCGTCGCCGTTCGTGTCGGCGCTCGCATCCGGGCAGTGGAAGTCATGGCCATCGGTGGAGCCGTGGAGGTGCTGGGCGTGAGGCTGCCCGGGTACAAGTCCCTCGGACTCGATCTTCACCGTCAGCCGGTTGCCCTGGAGGCTGAGCATCGCCGTGCCCTTGGAACCGGAGTCGTTCAGCTGCGCCAGATTGATCTGGAACGCTCCGGTGCCCTCGGCGGCGGCCTGGGACGAGGCGCCCACGGTGAGGGCCAGGGCGGCGGGCAGAGCGACGAGTGCGGCGAGGCGGCTGGTGCGCTTGGCTATCACGTTCGATCCTTTTCCGGCGGCCTCCACGGGGAAGGGGGGAGACCGCACGTCGTCCGGGTTCGAGACCGACACCTCGGCGAGATGTCTGCCGTGATTCGGAGCGGCAACGCCGGTGGATTGGTGCCGCGTTGAAAAACTTTTGACGGCTTTCTCGCGGTGCCCCCGACCGCGCCAACGCCACATCGGCGGCGGGTCACCGTGCGGCGGTGCACCAGCGGCGGGTCACCATGCGGCGGCGCCCCGGCTGCCGATCACCGTGCAGCGGACCGTCCCCCCTCGCACGGGAACCCAGCGCGGCCAACCGCCCCTCCCGCGCGTCCTACTCGCCCTCTCTCGCCGCCAACTCGCCCTTCCTTACGGCCGACCGTAATCCCGCACGCGGAGGAACCGCCCCCACCCTCCCGCTACAGCGCGAACTCCACTCCCCCGCTGCTCACAACACCTTCTTCAGCGTCTTCGTCTGCGCGATCCTGCTGGTCTTCAGGGCGATCCACGAACCGTCACCAAAGGCGACGTCGGCCCGGAACTCCTGCCGTGGCGGGTGGGGCCGCTGCCGCTGGACGAACGCCTCCCGAGGGAATTCCGCGAGCAGACGGGCGGGCAGGTGCCGTGACAGCGTCATCGGCTCGCTCAAAGCGAGCAGCCGCTCGGTGGTGACCACCAGCAGAAAATCGTCGTTCTCGCCGTCCGAGTCGTACGCGTTGCGTACGGCGATGAGCAGGCTTCCGGCCATACTGCGGTACCCGCCGCCCCAGGACCGTCCGTGAAACGGGCGGCGCAGGGACCGGTAGAACCTGCTCCAGCCACGCTCGACGTGATCGGAGAAGTCATCGCCCTCGACGAGCCACTGCAGCCGCTTCCACGAGTCCGGGATGAGCCAGGGCAGGGGTGTCGCGCCGACCGCCCAGCGGATCGGAGCCCGCAGATCGATGCCGCGGCGCACGCCCGGCCGGTGCTTCTTCGGCAGCCTGGGCGGCAGCAGATCATCCACCTGCAGCAGAAATGTCCCCGTCAGCCGCTCGCCCGGCCGCAGATGGGGAGCGGCCTCCTCGGACAGACTCGGCTGCTTCGGGGGCGTCTGCGGCTGCGCGTGTGCACCCGTCACTCCTCCGCCCCCCTGCCGTGCCGTGCCGTCCTTCACCGATCGCCGGTCGCTCACCCTGCAAAGTCCCTTCACTGTGGCCCGGAGGGCCGTCCGATGGCGCGTAGCGTGCTTCACGGCCCTCATACGCCACCGCCGCGGCGCTGCGAGCCCGGCCGTTCCGAGGACGACGCGTGGTGCCCCTGGCGGGAAGCACCGCGCCCTCCCGGGTCATCCGAACGTCGCCTCCACGCTGGACGGATCGAGGCCGCGCCGGTCGACATGGTAGGCGGCCGGGGCCTGCGCACCGTCGCCCAGCAGCGAACGCTGCCCGGTCTCGCTCTCCGCGTACCGCTTCAGCGGCTCCGTCCACTGCCGCGCGAGCTGACCTGCACCGTGCCTCAGGTCGTGCGCCACCTCCCGCATGTCCTCGGCCTGCGCGCGCCAGGACTTCGCCCTCGTACCCGAGGCAGGCAGAACACCCACCGCGTCTCATCCATTACCGACTCGGAGTCACCACACAACCTTCGCTCAGTCCCGGCGGTCACACCGGTGCCATTAGCCATCCACCCAGGAGCCGGAACACGTGAAGCGCACCGCTGCCACCGCCGCCACCGCAATGACCGCTCTCGTCCTGGCCGCCGCGCTCACCGCGTGCAGCAGCGACGACAGCACCAACGCAGCACCGAAGAAGACACCCACCACGGCACCGAGTGCCGCCTCCACCAAGGACATTGCCGGCGCCGAAGCCTCCGCAGGCATCCCGCCCAAGCCGGACGCCGCCGCGCAACTTGCATACATCCGTGCGCTGACCGGTATCGACCCGGACATCGTCCACGGCAAGGAAGCAAAGGCCGTCGACCGCGGACGCAACCAGTGCCAAACGATCCACAACTTCCCCAAGGACACGTCGAAGCAGGCGAGAATGGCGGAGATGCGGTTCACCTCGCCCAGCCACCCCCAGGGCTTCGGCAAGGTCAAGGCCGCCCAGATCGTCGTCGCCGTGCACACCAACCTCTGCGCGAAGTTCTGACCCAAGACCTGCACGGCCCGGCGACTCCCCCCGGCGGGCTGCCGGGCCGTCCGCCTGCCTCGGGACGCCGACTTCCCTGCCCGGCCTCGGCGACGATGTCCGGCTCTACGTCGTGAGCGAGGGACGCCACATCTCAACGTCGCAAAGGACTCGTGGCAGACCGCTGAGGGCTGAAGGGACTCCACCACGGCTGGCCCCGCCCCCTACCGGGAGTCCTGGGACGACGGGGGCCCTACGGCTCGCCGACCGGGACCCGCCGCATGCTCCCTCGGCCGCGCCGGGCCGCGGATGGACTCGTAGCACTTCAGGCGAGCTTCGTCGGCGCCCGGTGTGTTCAGCCCCGGCAACTAGCGCAGCGTGTAGCCGCCGTCCGGGTAGATGGTCGAGCCGGTCATGTAGCCGTTGGTGAAGAGGAAGAGGACTCCATGCGCGATCTCGTCCTCGGTTCCCAGCTGGTGCAGCAGGGTGTCGTTGCGGTACTGCGCAAAGCTGGCATCACGCTCGTGAGCCGGTCGCTGTGCCCAGAGGTTGCCGTCGACGGTGCCCGGCGAGATCACGTTGACCCGCACAGGAGCGAGTTCGACCGCGAGGCCCCGTCCGAGTCCTTCGATGGCGGCATTGCACGCGGCGTACGCCGGAGCGGGCGCCGGGGGCCGCGCCCCTGCGGCGCCGGACATGAGGACGATGGAGCCGTCGGGCGGCAGCAGGGGTGCCGCGTATTTGGCCACGTGGTACTGACCCCAGAATTTCGAGGTGAAGGGGCTCGCCGCGTCGGCATCGTCCAGCTTCAGCATCGGCCCTACGCGGTAGGACGCCGCGGTCGTGAAGACGTGATCGACCCGGTCGCATGCGCGGAAGAGCAATTCGACGGAACGAGGGTCCGTCACATCCACCGCCTGCCAGGTGGCAGCCTCCCCCACCTCTCGTGCCGCGGCAGCCAGCTTCTCCGGTGTACGGCCTCCCAGCACAACCTTCGCTCCTGCCGCGGCAGCCTGATGGGCCACACGCAACCCGATCCCCGAACCACCACCGATCAGAACGACTGCACGGCCGGCTAAGTCATGGTGGTGAGGTGACGGACTTGCAGGGGAAGCGGTGGACAGCACCGACATCGAACGCCTCATCAGGTAGAAACGAGCTGGTCGACGCCCTCAACGGACATCACCACCCGCATATTCCTGCCGAGTACCCCACCTGCACTGGGCCTCAAATTCCCGACGAGTGCCCAACCGTCGCTGGACCTCATGTCCCTGCCAGGGTCCCCAACCGGCGCCGGACCGGACGCCTTCTTGTCTTCGCGGAACGCCGCACCAATCGCAACAGCCCTGGGACAGACACCCCGATCGGACCAGGGTGCGACCTCCGTCGAGAGGTCAACGGCACGACACAACCAAACCCGAATCATCGTCGTGGGGTCAGCCTCCCTTGGGGTGTGGATTTCCGAGGTAGGGAAACTCGTTCAGGAGGTCGGTGTGGGGGGTGAGGCCGGTGGGAGGGATGTCGCCCTTCGAGAGGAAGGAGAGCCGGTAGTTGATGACGTCGTCGGTGAAGACGCGGCCGTTGGGATATTGCGCGGGCTTCGAGGGGTCAAAAGCCAGCATGTCGGGGAGGATGCGGTCGGCGTCAATCGCCGCGATGGCTTCTTCTCGTGTGTAGTTGCCGGTGTGCCCCATGAGATGGACGAAGAGGTCGGTCCAACGCTCGCGATCGTTCACCGGCTCACTGGCGTTGTACTCCTCCTTCGTCTCGTCGGTGTTGAAGAAGCTGCTGACCGAGGGGTGACCCGCACGGTCGGCGTGGACGAGCCGGCCGTCCTTCCGCACACTGCACCGGCCCCAAATACGGATCTCGGGATCGGCCCGGAGCTCACTCGTCGGCAGTTCCACCACCGTCGAGAACACGTTGGCTTCCGTGTTGGAGTCGACACCGGTCCACGGTGATGTGCCACCGAGATGAGGCGCGGTGAAGTTTCTGCCGCCGGTGGTATCGAAGAGATTCTTGATCCCGTCGAAGTCGAAGAAGAAGGCGTCGCTGCGACTGCCGGCGAAGAAGGTGTAGGGGCCGGCGGTGAAGCGGTTTGCCGTGGTGCCGAACGACACGTCCGCGTCGGTGACGACCTTCTTTCCGACGGCTTCGGCAGAGCGGGCCTCCTCGCCGGTCGCCATGAAGACGCTGAAGGTCTGACGGCCGTCCTGCGGTGGAGAGAACACGTAACTGAACGCCATGTCGGCAAGACAGTCGCCGTCATTGTCGATGTTGAGGCGATAGATGGCATCAGGATGCAAAGCATCGGCATTCGGATTTGCGTTGAGGATGAGCACCGTCCTCGCCGGGTCAGTGGGCGACTGAAAAGCGTAGAGGTCACAGAGGTCGAGCCTTTGGTCCCCGAGCGGTGCGCCAAGACTGAGGCCGGTGAAGTGATTCGACATCCTGCATGTCCTTTCGCTGGGACGGTCCTACCGCCAGGCGAGGCCAGGATCGGGCGCTGGGGAACGCACGTGTTCTTTCCCCCTGCCAAGGCGGGCTATCAGGCATGACCCGGATATTGGAGCATGAATGGTGCCGAATCGATTGCATTCATGGCATTAGGCCGGGCTCGTTGATTTCTGCGCGGCTGAGGTGAGGGGACAACGAGCGAGGGGGCATAGGAAGCCGGTGTCTGCTGAGTGTGCGCGGGGTCGCCCCATGAGGAGGAATGCTCGGGAAATGGCTGCTACGTTCCCTGAACCGTGGAGTGGTCGGCTTCACCGTCCCCTCCACACCCATATTGACGAGTGGTCAGTCGAGATGCAGCAAGAGGAGCAGGCCGCCCACGAGAGCGATGGGCAGCCCCAGAGCGCGGAGGAACCCGGGCCGGGAAAATGGCTGGGGTACGTAAGGCGTCTCGACGCGTCCGTGTGCCCAGAGCATTTCGCGGTGCCGCTCAGCCGCCTTCTTCTGCAGGCGATCGCATCTGCGGCGAATCAGACCGCCGACATCGAACAGCACGGCGGCTCCCACCGCTATGTACACCACTGCGAGCAAGATTCCCATGGCGAAGAGCCTATGACGCGATGAGGGGAGAGTGATGAAGGGGAGAGTGAGGTCGGGCTGACGCCCCTCCTGGCCCGGGCTCGGGCCGCGGTCACGGGCCGGTGCGCCCGCCCCGCTGGTCGCCACCGCACCGGTCGCGCTGGTCGCCACCACGCCGCTCGCCACCACGCCGCTCGCGACCACGCCGCTCGGGGCCGCGCCGCTCGCCGGCTTCGACAGCCCGACGCCAATCGCCCTGTATGTCATCGCCGCGGCCCTGCTGACGCCGCTCGCGGTGGGCGCTGACGCCGCTCGCGGTGGGCCTGGCGCGCGAAACCCGCAGCCGGGGCTTCGGCTGCGGTGGGCGGCACGGCGACGGCCGGGCCGCTCCATACGAAGGGCACGGGAGCGGCGGAAGGCCGGGCATCGTCGGCCGTACCGTCCTGAGGGGTACGGCCGAGGGGCCGGGGAACCTGATGTTCGGCGGGGGCGTGGCGGGCCCGGGGACGCTCCGGGAGACGGGGCAGCAGGTCCGCCACGCCCCCGCCGGGCGTCAGGAGTGGTTCTTGCTCTTCAGGGAGTCCTTCATCCCCTGGATGTTCTCCTTGGCGTCGCCCATCGCGCCCTTGGCCTTGCCCTTGGCCTCGTCCGTACGGCCTTCGCTCTTCATGCGCTCGTCGCCCGTGATCTTGCCGGCCTTCTGCTTGGCCTTGCCCTTCATCTTGTCCATGGCGCCTTTGTCACCCATGACGAACTCCTCTGTGCGGTGGGAAGGGGGGAAGCTTCGGCCACCACGCTGCCGCAGGTCGCGGCGGCGCGCACCCGGAGGCGGCTATCGGTACCGACCGGCCGCGGGCCCGGCGCGGAGCGGCTTCCCCGTCTACCCGCCGGTATCGCCCGTCACTGCGGCGGACAGCTGGTGCAGCCGCAGCGCCGGTTGGATTTCCGGGGAGCGTGCCGGTGTCTGTCTGCCATTCGGGTCGCAGCAGCCGGCTCACCCGCTCCAGGCACTGGGCGACGGTGTTCACATGGGCATGCAGGGCGTCCTTGGTACGCGGGCCGGGCTCATCCCGCAGGCGAAGCAGGCGTCGAGGGTGCGCGGCAGTTCCGTCAATGCGCCGTCCAACCCCCGTCCATCACCAGCGAGGTGCCCGTCATGAAGGAGGCCTGGGGAGTGCAGAGGTAGGCGACGGCCTCGGCGACCTCCTCCGGTTCGAGCAGCCGCTTGAGGGCGGAGTCGGCAAGCAGGAGGTCCGTCAGTACGCGTTCCTCGGGGATGCCGTGCGCCGCGGCCTGGTCGGCGAGCTGCCGTTCGACGAGCGGGGTGCGGACATAGCCCGGGTTGAGGCAGTTGCTGGTGACGCCGTGCGCGGCGCCCTCCAGGGCGGCGGTCTTCGACAGCCCTTCGAGGCCGTGTTTGGCCGCGACGTAGGCGGACTTGAAGGGGGACGCCCGCAGGCCGTGCACGGACGAGATGTTGATGACACGGCCCCAGCCCTGCGCGTACATATGAGGCAGCGCGCCCCGCAGCAGCCGGAAGGGCGCCTCCAGCATCACGGTCAGCACCTGGTGGAAGACCTCGGGCGGGAACTCCTGGATGGGGCGGACGAGCTGGAGGCCCGCGTTGTTGACGAGCAGATCGGTGCCGGCCGCGGCCCGTTCGGCCGCATCCAGATCCGTGAGGTCCAACGGCCGGGGTTCGATGCTGCCGCGAGCGCCGTCCGGGTGGGCCGCCACGAGGGCGGCCAGGCCGTCGGCGTCGCGGTCCACCGCGCGTACCGTGGCGCCGGCCGCCGCCAGCCGCAGGGCGCAGGCGCGTCCGATGCCACTGGCCGCGCCGGTGACGAGCGCCGTGCGGCCGTCGAGGTCGAGGGATACCGGGCCTGGGGTTCCGATCACTGTCATGTCCGCACCCTAGGCAGGGGGCGGACGGGTCCGGCTCCGATGCGCCCCGGCGCGATACTGCTCGGGCCGGAGATGGCAGCGGCGGCCCACGGATGTGGCGGCTCACGTCAGATGTGGCGGCCCACGTCAGGCGTGGCGACCACATCAGGCGTAGCGGCTCACGTCAGATGTGGTGCCCGCACCTCATCCGCACCCGCCATGGCGAGCCGCGAGCCGCCGCTCCCGACCGCCCGCCCACTTCACCCGATCGGTCGCCCCGGATCGCCGGCGCCCCGGTGGGCCCCTAGCGTCGGACGACGCAGCGTGCCGTCTGCGCACCGCCGCCCCATCCGCGCACCGCCGCCCCGAGGGAGACCGACATGCGGAGGCTCATCGCCGTGCCGACGGTGCTGCTCGCCCTGGCCGCGGCGGGCTGCGGCGACGCGGAGAACGACCGGAGCCCGACGGCCGCGGCATCGTCCGCCGCGGGCAACGGTCCGGCACCGGGCAGAACCCCGGACGAGGGCGCCGGCTCCGCCTCCCCCACCATCCCCGGGCAACCGATGGACTGCGGCGAGCTCGACGACGCACTGGGCAAAGCAGGGGACGTCGTCCTCTACGCGGATCCCGGAGCCGGCGGCACCGTGGGCTGTGACGAGGCCCGCCAGGTGATGTCCGAGTTCTTCGTGCGGGCGCCGCACGAGGCCCGGGACGACCGGGGCACCCTGGCCGTCCGGGGCTGGTTCTGCCAGTACGAGAGCGGCCCCACCGGCACCTGGATCACGACCTGCCGCAAGGACAAGCGGGAGATGCACACCGAGGAGCCGGCCGATCAGCCCTCCGCCCCGGGGTCGCCCCGGGAACCCGGCGGACCGGATGGACCGAACGGGTCGCAGCTGCCCTCGCTCCCGGGTGAGCCCTCCGATCCGATGGACGAGCCGTCGACGGAGGAGCTGTAGGCCGCCCTCCGGCCGCCGGGGCAACTGCCGGGGCTCTCTCCCCCGCCGTCTCCCCGCCGGAGGAAGAAACTCGGCCGGAGGAGGACTCGGCCGAACGAAGGAAGACCGCCGGAGGCAGGAAGCCGGCCGGAGCAACGAATCCAGGAGCCGCCCCGAAGCGCTGCGGGCCGCCCACGGGGCAGACTCCTCAGGCCTGAGGCCCCTCCGGTTCCGCCGCCGCCCCCGTCTCGGGCTCCGCCTCCATCGTGTGGAACCAGGTCGGCCCGGCCTCCATCGCCCGCTTGATGCGGGTCAGCGCGTACTCCTCGAGCTCCGGCAGGGCGTCCACGGCGAACCAGCCCACGTCCAGCGACTCGTCGTCATTGACCTTCGCCTCGCCGCCGACCGCCCGGCAGCGCAGCGTCACGTCCATGAACTGGCAGACATCGCCATTGGGGTAGCGGGTGGGCGGCATGGTCTCGACGAGGACGACGCCCTCGGCCACGACCCGCACCGCGGTCTCTTCGTAGACCTCACGCATCGCGGTCTCGGCGGGCTGTTCGCCGGGCTCGGGGATGCCGCCGATCACCGACCAACCACCGGTGTCGGCCCGCTTGCCGAGCAGGACGCGGCCTTGGTCGTCGAAGACGACCGCGCTCACCCCGGGCAGCCAGAGCAGCTGCCGGCCGATGGAGTTCCGGAGGTCGCGGATGAATTCGGGGGTTGCCATGCTCCGACCCTACGGGACACCCCTGACGGACCCCCTGTGCCCGGGACGGGGCCAGGTGCGATCCCGGGGACAGCCGCGCGCGGTACCGCGGACGAGCCGCTTGCGGCCCCAGGGACGACCCACCTGCCGCCCCGGGGACGAGCCGCATGCAGTGCCGGGGGAACCGGGCCGCTGACCCGGCCCGCTCGCCGGTGTTCAGGCGCCCGCCGGGGTCCCCTTGCGCGGCCGCAGCCGGCCGCGGATGGCCCGGACGGCGCCTTCCGCGTCGTCGACGGTGACGGTGAAGTCGCGTCCGTCGCCGAGCCGCACCACCACGCCCTCGCCGCGGCGGACGACCACCGCCGTGCCCTGCTCGGGGCGCCAACGGTAGCCCCAGCCGCCCCAGTGGCGCGGGGTGACCTGGGGGGTGAAATCGGCGCCGACGACGGTGTCGAGGGGGATCCGGCGGCGTGGCACCCCTATATGGCCGCACCGCACCTCCAGCCAGTCCTTGTCGATGCGTACCGCGACATGGACGTAGGCGAGCGTGCCGAAGAGCACCAGCAGGCCGACCGCGACACAGCCGACCACCGACATCACCAGGGGCGCGAGGCCCGCGGTCCAGTTGCTCTCGACGGCGAGCTCGATGCCCAGCGCAAGACAGCCCGCACCGACCGCGGCCAGCAGCCACTGGACGCGGTTGGTGGCACTGCCGTGCCAGACCTCGGGGATCTCCGCATGGGAGCCGCTGGTGGGTCGCGCTCCGCTGTCGGCGCCCTCGGTCGTGCCGGAGTCGTCGGGGGCTGCTGCCCCCTCGTGGGGGTGGTCCCTCATGAGACGCAGCGTACGCGTCTTTGCACGCTGTGGCAGCGCGTCGGACGGCCGTTCACGGCCCGGAGTGCGGCACCGCCGACGTCATGATCGATGTCATCGCCGAGTCATGGCCGGTGTCAGCGGCGGGCGGCCGCGGCAACCCCGTCGGCGGCCGGGGCGACCCCGTCTGCGGCCGCGGTGCCCCCGTCCGGGGCACCCTCGTCCGGGGTCCCCGAGGCGATGTCCGTACGGCTCTCGGCGAGCAGCCGGCCCTCGGCGAAGGTGAGCGCCACGGCCGGCAGTCCGGCGGGGCGGCCGCTGAGGATCACGCTCAGGGCGCCGGTCGGGGCGGCCGCCGGCGCCGGCTCGGCACCGATGCGGCGCAGCGTCTGGGCGGCGACCGCCTCGGCGGAGCCGTGCAGGACGAGCGCGGGGGCAGCGGGCTGCTGGAGCGCGGCGCGGATGCGTTCGGCGACCAGTTCGTAGTGGGTGCAGCCCAGGACGACGCTGCGTACGTCCCGCGGGGTGCGCTGCGCGGCGGCCGCGATGGCGTCGTCGATCGCGGCCTCGTCGGCGGCGTCGATCGCGTCGGCGAGCCCCGGGCACGGTACGCCGGTGATCTCCACGCCCTGCCCGAACCGCTCGATCAGATCCCGCTGGTAGGGGCTGCCGGTGGTGGCGGGGGTGGCCCAGATGGCGACCGGGCCGCCACCGGCTGCCGCGGGCTTGATGGCCGGGACGGTGCCGATGACCGGCACATGGGGTTCCAGTTCGGCGCGGAGTGCCGGCAGTGCGTGCACGGACGCGGTGTTGCAGGCGACGATCAGGGCGTCGGGGTGGTGGGCCGCCGCGGAGCGGGCCACGGCCAGCGCATGCGCGGTGACGTCCTCGGGGGTGCGGGGCCCCCAGGGCATACCGTCCGGATCGGAGGAGAGGACCAGATCAGCGTCCGGCCGCAGTCGCCGCATGGCGGCGGCCGCCGCGAGCAGCCCGGTCCCGGAGTCCATCAGCGCGATCTTCACCCGGACACTTTACTCAGTTGTGCGTCCGGCTTGTCATACCGGGCACGGCGGGCGGGCGGCCCGCCGGGGGCAGAGCGTGAGCGGCAGGCGTCCCGCCGGCCCCGGCCCGGGCCGGGTTCCGTGACACCGCCCCGATCGCCCATGCGCGCCGGTCGTGGTGCGGCAGACTGCCGCCGTGAGCGCGATGGAGTGGATCGGTGCCGGGTCGCTGCTGGCCTGGGTGTGGCTGCTGCTGGGACAGGGCTTCTTCTGGCGGACGGACGTCCGGCTGCCGGAGCGCCGGGATCCGGAGCGCTGGCCGTCGGTTGCGGTGGTGGTCCCGGCGCGCGACGAGGCCGCGGTGCTGCCGGACAGCCTGCCGTCGCTGCTCGGGCAGAAGTACCCGGGCCGGGCGGAGGTGTTCCTGGTCGACGACGGCAGTACGGACGGGACCGGCGCACTGGCCCGGGAGCTGGCGACCGCGCGCGGGGGGCTGCCGCTCACGGTGTCCTCGCCCGGCGAACCCGAGCCGGGGTGGACGGGGAAGCTGTGGGCCGTACGCCAGGGGATCGCGCTGGCGCGGGAGCGGGTCGCGCCGGAGTACCTGCTGCTGACCGATGCGGATATCGCGCACGAGCCGGACAGTCTGCGGGAGTTGGTGGCGGCGGCCCGGTCGGCGGACCTGGATGTGGTGTCGCAGATGGCACGGCTGCGGGTGGTGACCTTCTGGGAGCGGCTGATCGTGCCGGCCTTCGTGTACTTCTTCGGGCAGCTGTATCCCTTCCGGTGGGTCAACCGTCCGGGGGCGCGGACCGCGGCGGCGGCCGGTGGCTGTGTGCTGCTGCGGCGGGAGGCGGCGGAGCGGGCGGGCATTCCGGAGGCGATCCGGCATGCGGTGATCGACGATGTGGCGCTGGCCCGTGCGGTGAAGCGCTCCCGATCGGACGGGGGCCTCGCGCTGCAGTTCGGCTCGGGCCGGCGGCGGGCGACGGGCGGGCGGATCTGGCTGGGGCTTGCGGACCGGGTCGACAGCGTGCGGCCGTATCCGCGGTTGGCCGAGCTGTGGCGGATGGTCTCGCGCAGCGCCTACGCCCAACTGCTGCACCAGCCGCTGCTGTTGCTCGGCACGGTCCTCGGTCTTGCGCTGGTGTATCTGGCGCCGCCCGGCGTCCTGGTGGCCGGACTGGCCGACGGCGACACGACGGCCGCCGCGCTCGGCGGGGCGGCCTGGGCGGTGATGTGCGGGACGTATCTGCCGATGCTGCGCTACTACGGGCAGCGGGCGTGGTGGGCGCCGCTGCTGCCCTTCACCGCGCTGCTGTATCTGCTGATGACCGTGGACTCGGCGGTTCAGCACTACCGGGGGCGCGGTGCAGCCTGGAAGGGCCGGACGTATCCGGCGCCCTGAACGCCCCCGGTCTCCCGGCCCCCGGTCCCCCCGGTCCTGGCGTCATTTGCGGGCCGGTGACCAGTCCAGGCCCCAGCCGTAGGCGTGGTCGACGGTGCGCTGCGGGCTGACGCCGGGCTCGGGGACGAGGTAGCGGGCCTCGCGCTGGACGACGAGTTCGCTGCCGGTGTTCGTGATCAGGGCGAGCGCGCAGACGGTGGAGGGCACCGTGCAGGCGTCGAGCGAGAAGTCGACGGGGGCACCGTGCCGGGGCTGGAGGGTGACCGTGGCGCTCAGGCCCTCGAAGCTGCGGGCGCCGGCGTAGACGGTGACGAAGATCAGGATGCGCTTGATGCGTGCCTGGTGGTCGAGGTTGATGGTCAGGTTCTCGCCAGCCGCGGCGGCGCCGGTGCGGTCGTCGCCGTCGAGCTGGATGAACGGCGGGGCGTGCAGGGCACCGAAGTTGTTGCCGAGCGGATGGACCACACCGGCGGCGCCATCGGTGAGTTCGTAGAGCGCGCACAGGTCGAGGTCGAGCTCGCCGGACGGGGGCAGCAGCGGCCCGCGGGCGCCCATGGCCTGCATCGCCTTGCGGCCGAGCGTCTTGCCGAGCCGCTTGCCCGCCGAGCCGCCGCTCCAGTTGAGGTTCACCCGCATCGCCCCGGCGGTGCCGCCCTGCTTCGTCAACGAGACGGCGGGGGCGTCCTTCGTGAGGGTGACTTTTGTCAGACGAACGGGAGGGGTGGGCGGTGCGGGCGAGGGAGTGCCCATGGCCGGAGCCGGCGCGGGCGGCGGAGTGCCCATGGCGGGAGCCGGGGCAGAAGCCGCGGCCGACGTCGCCGACTGCTGCGTCGCCGGTTCCTCGACGCTGATGCCGAAGTCCGTGGCCAGTCCGGCGAGGCCGGTGTCGTACCCCTGCCCCACCGCGCGGAACTTCCAGGCACCCTGGCGGCGGTAGAGCTCGCCGAGCACGAAGGCGGTCTCGGGGCCGGCGTCCCGGCTGTCGAACCGGGCGATCTCGGCGCCGCTCGCCGCGTCCAGCACCCGGATGTGCAGGCCGGGAACGCTCCCGAAGGGGCCGCCGTCGGCGGAGGCGGCCAGCACCACCGTGTCGACGGCGGGTTCGACCGAGGCCAGGGCCACGGTGAGGGAGTCGGTCATCGCACCGCCGGACGAGCGCTTGCCGTCATGGCGCACGGCACCGGAGGCGTGCGCGGCCTGGTTGTAGAAGACGAAGTCTCCGTCGTCGCGGACCTTTCCGGACACCAGAAGCAGGGCGGAGGCGTCCACGTCCGGTGTCCCCGGGGCGGCCTGCCAGCCCAGCTCCACCCGGACCTGTGGGGCCGGGACCGGAACATTGCTGCCCTTGAGCATCGACATCGCCGCGCCTTCCTCTCGTCCGCCGCGCCCCCTCTCCGGTGGCCCCTCCAACCTACTTGGCCCGAACCGCTCCGAACGTCCCTTGTTCACCTGCGAGAAGCGGGGTCTTTACACGATCCCTACGGGCGATCGCGACCGATTTCCACAAGTTCGCTCCCATTGGTGCTCCAGAGCCGCTCCGAACACGCAAAACAACCCTCTTTCCAGGCTCCCCAATCGGCACATCGTGGGCTTAACTTATGAGGCATGACCTCCCCCCGCTCTACCTACGGCGGCTACTACGCTTCGCCCTCCTTCCCGGACACCCCGATCTACGACAGCCTCGTCGCCGAACGTGGTACGCCGCAGATCGCCCCGATCCGGGTGAACCCCTCCCCTTACGAGACGGGTTCGTCCTATTTGCCGGCGCTCCCGTCGGCGCTGCCGGCCCTTCCGGCCGCGCCCTCCTACCCGTCGCCCGCGCAGAGCTATCCGGGAGCCGCCGCGCAGCCGGTCGCCCCGCTGCAGCAGGCTCCGGCGCCGTACATCCCGCAGCAGGCGGGCGGGCGCGGCTACCAGTCCCCGCAGCAGACGGGCGGCCGCGGCTACCAGTCCCCGCAACAGACGGGCGGCCGCGGCTACCAGTCCCCGCAACAGCAGCAGCCCCAGCGCCCGCCCATGGGCACGGGGTACGAGGCGATGCGCCCGGCCGCTCCGGTCGCGCCCCGGCCTGCCTCGCCGTACGACGATCCGTACGGCCGGCAGTATCCGCGCGGGTACTGACCCGGCCGGTCGGTCAACTGTCCGAGGCCGCTGGCAGGATGGATGGCATGCCCAAGCCTGCGCTCCAGTCGATCCATCTCTACCCGGTCAAAGCACTGGCGGGGCCCGGTCCCGGCGAGGCGGTCGTGGAGCCGTGGGGGCTCGCCGGGGACCGACGCTGGATGCTGGTGGACGCGGCGGGCAGGATGATCACGCAACGGCAGCAGCGGACACTCGCATTGGCGCACGCCGAGGGGCTGCCGGGCGGCGGCCTGCGGTGCACCGCGCCCGGAAGGAAGCCGCTGACGGTCGAGGCGCCCGCCTCCGGGGAGACGGTCCCGGTCGAGGTCTGGAAGGACGAGGTCGAGGCGGTGCCCGCCGGTCCGGCGGCGGACGCGTGGTTCGGCGGGTATCTCGGCGCCGAGTGCCGGCTGGTGTATCTCGACGCCCCGGAGAAGCGCCGGCCCCTCGCCCCGGGCTGGGGAGCGCCCGGTGACACGGTCAGTTTCGCCGACGGTTTCCCGCTGCTGCTGACGACCACCTCGTCGCTGGATGCCCTCAACTCCCTTGTCGCGCAGGGTGATCACGCCGACGAGGGGCCGCTGCCCATGAACCGTTTCCGGCCCAATGTGGTGGTGGACGGCACCGCCCCCTGGGCGGAGGACGACTGGCGGCGGGTCCGCATCGGCACCGTGGTCTTCGAGGCGGCCGAGCCCAGCGCACGCTGCGTGGTCACCGCCACCGACCAGTGCACCGCCGAGCGCGGCAAGGAGCCGCTGCGCACCCTCGCCCGGCATCGCCGCTTCGGTGACCGGCTGCTCTTCGGCCGCAATCTGATCCCCCGCGGGGCCGGCACGATCCGTGTCGGCGACCCGTTCGAGATACTCGGCTGACGGGCCCGCGCGACCGTTCGCCGTGGCCGCCCCGCGGTCGCGCCGCGGGCCCCCGGACATGCGTCATACGTCCGGTTGTCGCTCTTTGTACGGGGGGAAGTTGCTCGCTCTTCGCAGAACTCTCGCGTGGACCACCCCTGATGAGGTATCCACGGACACGGAGAGGGGGCACGATGCGAGCGATGAGAGGTGTATGGCGCCGGCGGCACAATCCGCTGTGGCGCCGGACCGATCGGATCGAGGCCTGGGTGGCGCTGGCCGCCGCCGTGCTGATCGTCCTCGGGGCGACCTCCGTGGGCTGGCTCACCGGACGGGCCGCACACGGCGCGCTGCTGACGACCGTACGGATACAGCACCAGCAGCGGCATCTGGAGTGGGTGACGGTCGACCGGCTGATCACCCGGACCCCGCTCGACCCCGATCCCGAGACCTCGTCGCAGCGCGATGCGCACCGCCGGGTCCTCGCCCGCTGGACGGCCCCGGACGGCACTGCGCGCCTCGGGCAGCTCGCCGCTCCGCGCCCGGTGGAGCCCGGTGAGCGGTTCCGGATCTGGACGGACGGCCGGGGCCGGGTGGTGCCGCGGCCGATGGACACCGACACGGCGGCCACGCATGCGGTGCTGGCCGGTCTGGGCACCGCGGCCGGCGTCGGCATGATGATCGAGGGTGCCCGGCGGATGGTCGTCTGGCAGCTGATGGTGCACCGCTTCCGCCGCTGGGACGAGGAGTGGGAGCGCGCCGGACAGGACTGGGGCCGGGCCGGCGCGGGGAGTTGAGGGCCTGCCTTTCCAGGCGGCTGACCGTGTCAACTGCCGCCCGCCGGGCGCGCTACGGTGGTGGCGCCAGCCTCTCGGCTGGGGCCCCGCAGACCCGAAAGCGGACATCCGCGGACGGATGGTGCCGGGCCGACAACAGCCACACGAGGTGGGGGCACGACAGCGCCATGGCACAGGGCTCGGTCCAGGTGACGCACTCCGGAACGTCGCGTTGGCGACGCCGCACGGGGGAGTACAGCTCGCTCGCCGCCGCCCTGGAGGCCGCCGGGGACGGCGATGTGCTGACCGTCCCGGCCGGCACCTACCGCGAGAATCTGGTGCTGGTGCGCGCGGTGACCCTGCGCGGCCCGGACGGGGCACGCGGGTCGGTGCGGATCGCCCCGGCCGACGGCGTGGCGCTGACGGTACGTGCCTCGGCCACCGTCCACGATCTGCATCTGGAGGCGACGGACTCCGCCTCGCCCGCGCTGCTGGTGGAGGACGGCGCCCCGGAGCTGACCGGCCTGCGCGTGGTGACCCGCTCGGCGTCCGGGATCGAGGTCCGCGGGGGCGCCCGCCCGACGGTGCGGCGCTGCACGGTCGACAACGCGGGCGGGGTGGGCATCAGCGTCCTGGACGGCGCGGGCGGCGTTTTCGAGGAGTGCGAGGTGATGGCCGCCGGGCAGACCGGGGTGGCGGTGCGTGGCGGGGCCCATCCGCGGCTGGAGAACTGCCGGATCCACCATGCCTCGGGCGCCGGTCTGTCGGTCAACGGCGAGGGCAGCGCGGTCGAGGCGGTGGGCTGCGAGCTGTACGAGATCAAGGGCGCCGGGATCCAGGTGGCCGCGCGGGCCACCGGCCACTTCACCGACTGCACGGTGCACCGCACCTCCGCCGACGGCGTCACCCTGGACACCGATGCGGTACTCACGCTCGCCGACTGCGATATCCACGACATCCCGGAGAACGCGGTCGATCTGCGGTCGCGTTCGGTGCTGACGCTGACCCGCAGCACGGTGCGGCACTTCGGACGCAACGGTCTGTCCGTATGGGACCCGGGCACGCGGGTGGATGCCAACCAGTGCGAGATCCATGACAGTACGGGCGACTATCCGGCGGTATGGGTCAGCGACGGTGCCACCGCCCTGCTGGACTCGACGCGGGTGCACGATGTGCCGGACGCCCTGTTCGTGCTGGACCGGGGTTCCCGCGCCGATGTCGTGGACTGCGACCTCGCCCAGGTCCGCAACACCGCGGTGTCGGTCAGCGACGGGGCGACCGTGCAGCTCGACGACTGCCGGATCCGGGACGCGGCGACCGGTGCGTGGTTCCGCGACCACGGCAGCGGCGGCACCCTCGCCAACTGCACCATCGACGGAGCGCAGACCGGGGTCATCGTCACCAAGGGCGCGGACCCCACCATCGAGGGCTGCACGGTCAGTTCACCGGCCGAGGCCGGCTTCTACGTCTCCGCGGAGGGCCGTGGCACCTTCCACGGCTGCCGGGTCACCGGGAGTTCGGGGTTCGGCTTCCATGTGATCGACGGCTGCCGTACGGCGCTGACCCGGTGCCGTACGGAGCGGTGCGCGCGCGGCGGCTACGAGTTCGCCGAGGGCGGCGCCGGGCAGGGCGACGGGCCGACGGTCCAGGACTGCACCAGCGACGAGAGCCGCGCCGTGCAGGCACCGGCCGCCGGTGCCGTGACGGCCCCCGTGGTGCAGCAGGTCACGCAGACGGCAGGGCTGCTGGGCAACGTCCCGGCACAGCTCCCGCCGCCCGCTGCCCCGGCCGCCCCGGAACCGGCCGTCAGCAGCCGGCCCTCCGACGAGGTGCTGGGCGAGCTGGACACCCTGGTGGGGCTGGAGAGCGTCAAGCGTGAGGTCCGCAGCCTGATCAACATGATCGAGGTGGGCCGCCGGCGCCAGCAGGCGGGCCTGAAGGCCGCATCCGTCCGCCGCCACCTGGTGTTCACCGGCTCCCCCGGCACCGGCAAGACCACCGTGGCGCGGCTGTACGGCGAGATCCTGGCGTCCCTGGCGGTGCTGGAGCGCGGGCATCTGGTCGAGGTGTCCCGGGTCGACCTGGTCGGCGAGCACATCGGGTCGACGGCGATCCGCACCCAGGAGGCGTTCGACCGAGCACGCGGCGGGGTGTTGTTCATCGACGAGGCCTACGCCCTCTCCCCCGAGGACTCCGGACGGGACTTCGGGCGGGAGGCCATCGACACCCTGGTGAAGCTGATGGAGGACCACCGGGAGGCCGTGGTGGTCATCGCGGCGGGCTACACCGCGGAGATGGAGCGCTTCCTGGCGGTCAACCCCGGCGTGGCGTCCCGTTTCTCGCGCACCATCACCTTCGGCGACTATGCGCCCGAGGAATTGCTGCGGATCGTCGAGCAGCAGGGCGAGGAGCACGAGTACCGCCTCGCCGAGGGGACCGGCGAGGCGCTGCTGAAGTACTTCACGGCGCTGCCCAAGGGACCGTCGTTCGGCAACGGCCGTACCGCGCGGCAGACCTTCGAGGCGATGGTCGAGCGGCACGCGGGGCGGGTGGCGGAGCTGGCCGCCCCGAGCACCGACGACCTCTGCCTGCTCTACGCGGACGATCTGCCCGAACTCCCCTGAGCGGGACGGCCGTCGGCACGGTCGTCGGCACGGTCGTCGGCGGCGTGGCGTCCCGCGCTGTCGTCGGCGCCCCCGCGTGCCGTGCCGTCGTCGGCATGGCCGTCGGCAGCCTGACGGCCCGTGCAGTCGTCGGCGGGCCGCTGTCCCGGCAGGTCCGGACCGAGCCGGGCGATCAGCTCGGCGCGCACCCGGCCGAAGACCGGGTCCGCCTGGTAGTCGCCGTGGCCCAGGATCTGGGCGGGCAGCGGGTTCTGCAGGGTACGGCCGAAGGCCAGCGGGTCGCGCAGCGGGCCCTCGTCGATCCGGCGGCCGTCGTCGCAGGTGAGCCGGATCGGGCCGCCGATGGGGTCGGTGAAGCGCCACAGGTTGCGCCAGTCGTCCATCTGGCGGTGCAGTCCGGTCAGTGCGGGCGGCCCGAAGAAGGCGGGGAACCAGCGTCCGTAGAGCCGTTCCAGGGGGCTGCCGTACGTCAGCAACGCGACCCGGCTGCGGGTGACCAGGTCCAGCTGCCAGACGGCTGCGGCCGCCAGCACACTGCCCTGGGAATGCCCGGAGAGCACCAGCCGACCGTCGAACCGCTCGGTCCAGGTGGCCATCCGCCAGGTGAGGTCGGGGACGGCGCGCTCGGCGTAGCAGGGCGGTGCGAAGGGGTGGGCGGCGCGCGGCCAGAACGTGCCGACGTCCCAGAGGATGCCGATGGTGCGGCGGGCCGAGTGGTCGCGGTAGGCGCGCCGGCCCATGGTGATCAGCAGTATGACGCCGGCGCTCATCAGCCAGGAGCCCAGGGATTCCGCGGTCTCGGCGGCGGCGTGCACGACCGGCGGCGCGCCTTCGGTGGCGCGGCCCGGCGCCCGGTCGCTGAGCCAGGCGCCGGCCACCGCGCCGGCGCCGAGGACGAGGGTGACGGCGGCGGTGGCCGCGACCAGGATCGGTGCGGAGTCGGTGAGCCCGGCGCCGGCGATGGTGCCGGCGATCCGTTTCGTGCGGCGCTCGTCGGGATGTTCGCGGGGGTCGTAGAGCCCGGGGACGTCCTTGGCCACCCGGCCGCCGACGATCACCACGCGGACGGCGGCGAGCACGACCACGATCGCGACGACCACCAGCAGGACGGGGATGACCGAGGCCTGCCAGGACAGCAGCACCGGCGGTCCGGGGATGGGCGCGTGGTCCTGGCCGGGCGTCGCCCCGCCGTCCAGCCAGTCGGCGAACCGCTGCGCCACTCCCCCGGACAGCACCCCGCCGACCGCGCAGGCCAGCAGGGCGACGGCGGGCCCGCCCATGCCGCACAGGGCGGTCCGGGCGTCGTCGGGGGCGGAGCGCTGCAGGACCCAGGCGGTCAGCGCCAGCGCGAGGACCAACAGGCCCTGGAGGACGGCGATCCCGCCGAAGGCGGCGGCACCGGGCAGGGCGCCGTGACTGTGGACTCCGGGGCGCGCCCAGCCGGTGTGCACGACGATCAGCGCCAGCGCACCGAGGGCGGCGAACGGCAGCGCCCGCACGACCAGATGGTCGGATTCGTCGTCCGGTACGGCCTCGCTGCGGGCGGTGCGCCACACGACCACGACGGTGGCGGCCGCGAGCAGGATGACCACGGCGGTCAGGGCCCGGCCGGTGACCGCGAGGGCGGTGTCGCCGTCGTGTCCGTCGGCCTGTGCGCCGGCGCCGAGGAGGACGGCGGCGATGGTCAGCACGCCGGCCGTGGTGTGGGCGGCGCGCAGCCGGGCGACCAGCCGGCGGCCGTACCAGAAGCCGTCGAGGCTGAGCGCGGTGCGTTCGGCGACCGGGGTGTCGCGGGAGGTGCCGGGCTGCCGGGGCGGCGGCGAGGCGGATTCGTAGGCGCTCCAGGTGCGGCGGGAGAGCCACCACAGGAAGCCGATGACGAGCAGCGGCACCATGGAAGCGAGCGCGAGGCGGCGGCCCGGGGCGCTCCACCAGCCGGAGTTGTCGGGGCTGAGGAAGCCCATCCAGGATTTGCCCGCGGCACAGACGGTGGTGCCGGCGCACTGCCAGGCCGTGAGGTCGAGGGCGACCTCACAGGCCGCGGCGGCGAGCAGGACGGTGAGGGTGAGGGCGAGGATGCGGACCAAAAGGTCGTAGAGCCGCTGGGCCGGGTGCTCGGGCGGGGCGGCCGGGCGCATCCAGTGGGCGAGGTTGGCGACCATGAAGGGCACCAGGAGCAGCCACAGGGCACGGGCTCCGTTGCCCGAGGTGAGGTTGGACCAGCAGTACGCCTCACGGACCGGCTCGCCGCGGTAGTCGTCGGGCCGCTGCTCGGCGTCCGCGTCGTCCGTGCGGCGGTAGCAGGCGGCGGTGTCGTCGCCGGTGATCAGCTGGACGCGTGGGTCGCCGAGCATCTCCTGTGCGGTGGTGCCGCCGACGCCGTGCACCAGCAGCTCCAGGGAGAGGTGCGGCGGTGCGGCGGGCGGTGGCCCGTCTGCGGTGCTCTCACGGTCCGTTGGGCGCGCGTGCGGTGTCGGTTCCGCGGTCTCCACTGTTGTCCCCCGTAGTCGTGCTCGGCCGTCGTGTTCGGACGTCGTGCTTGGACCTCGTGCTTGAGCGTCGTGCCCTGAGATCTTGAACGTCGTGCCCTGAGATGGTGCTCTGAGGTCGTGCCCCGTAATCGGTACGGTTCGGTGCGGCGCCGTGCACTGCGGTGCGGTGCGGCGTGGGGCCGTGCGGTGCAGCGCGGCGCGGCGCCGGATGCGCGCCCCCGGATTGTCTCTTCCCCCGCGGAGCACATCCAGCACCCACACCGGCCACCGGTCCTCGCTTCCTCCGTCATCAGCCTCGCTGTCAGTGCGTCGTGCGAGGATGAGGGCACCAGTGATCGCAGGCGGCAGCCAGCACGTACGACCCGACACGACGAGCCGGGGCGGAAGGGACGGGCCGGGGTGAGCGACAACCAGAACCTCCTCGCGGAGCAGCGGCGGGCCCTGATTCTCGACGAGATCAGGCGGCGCGGAGGGGTGCGGGTCAATGAACTCACCCGCAAGCTGAACGTCTCGGACATGACGGTCCGCCGTGATCTGGACGCCCTGGCGCGCCAGGGCCTGGTGGAGAAGGTGCACGGCGGCGCGGTGCCGGTCAGCGAGCCCAGCGCGCACGAGCCCGGTTTCGAGGTGAAGTCGGCGCTGGAGCTGAGCGCCAAGGAGGACATCGCCAAGGCGGCGGCCGAGATGGCGGCACCGGGCAGCGCGATCGCGCTGGCGGGCGGCACGACCGCGTTCGCGCTGGCACAGCAGTTGCTGGACGTACCGGATCTGACGGTGGTGACGAATTCGGTACGGGTGGCCGATGTGTTCTACGGCGCACAGCGGGCGGCGGCCAGCGGCGGCGCGGGTCCCCGGGCGGGCGCGGCGACGGTGGTGCTGACCGGCGGCGTGCGTACGCCGTCGGACACCCTGGTGGGCCCGGTGGCGGATGCCGCGATCCGTTCCCTGCACTTCGATGTGCTCTTCCTCGGGGTGCACGGCATATCGGTGGAGGCGGGGCTGTCGACGCCGAATCTGGCGGAGGCGGAGACCAACCGGCATTTCGTGCGGTCCGCGCGCCGGGTGGTGGTGGTCGCCGATCACACCAAGTGGGGCACGGTCGGCCTGAGTTCGTTCGCGACGCTGGATCAGGTGGAGGTGCTGGTGACGGATGCCGGACTGTCCGCCGAGGCGCGGGCGGAGTTCGCCGAGCTGCCGCCGGAGCTGGTGGTGGCGGGCGAACCCCCGGCCGCCACAGACATCTGATAAATCGTCAGCTATCGTGCACGGTGCAGACCCGCCGACCGTCCCGTAGGGGGTGCTCGTCCCATGGCGCGCCGACTCCGCCCCGTCGAGCTGGACTTCGCCGTATCCGCCCCGCTGCGGCTGGTGTTCACCGCGGAGGTCACCGCGTCGCCGGAGGCGGTGTATGCGGCGCTGGCGGACGATGTGGCGGGCTGGTCACGCTGGTTCACGGGCGTGGCGCGGTCGGCGCCGACGCACGGCGGCGGAGGCCGGGAGGTATGGCTGACCGGCGGCACCCGCTTCTCGGAGACGGTCCTGGCGGCCGAGCCCGACGTGCACTACGCCTACCGGGTCGACACCACCAACGCCCCGGGCATACGGGCCCTGTTGGAGGACTGGCGGCTGACGCCCGCGGACGGCGGCACCCGGCTGCGGTGGATGTTCGCGGCGGACGGCCCGGCGCCGTTCCGCTTCCTGCTGACGCTGGCCAGGCCCGGCCTGGGCCGCGCCTTCAGGCAGTCGGCGCGGGCCCTGGACCGCAGGCTCGCCGGAACCTGACGCGGCCCCGGCTCGGATCCCGCGCAACGGGCTCAGGCCGGCGGACGCCGCCGCCCCGCCCTCAGACGGGCCAGGAGCCGGTGGCCAGGAACATGTCGAGGGTGCGCGCGTAAGGCGTGATGTCCAGCCCCTGGGAGGCCAGCCAGTCGTCGGAGTAGTACTTGTCGAGGTAGCGGTCACCGGGGTCGCACAGCAGGGTGACAACCGATCCCCGCTGCCCCTCGGCGACCATCTCCGCGACGATCTTCAGGGCGCTCCACAGCCCCGTGCCGGTCGAGCCGCCCGCCTTGCGGCCGATCGCGGTCTCCAGGGCCCGTACGGCGGCAATGCTGGCCGCGTCCGGCACCTTCATCATCCGGTCTATCGCGCCGGGCACGAAGCTCGGTTCCATACGGGGCCGCCCGATGCCCTCGATACGGGAGGCGGTGGCGCAGTCGCTCTGGGCATCGCCGGTGAGCCAGCCGTCGAAGAAACAGGAGTTCTCCGGGTCGGGGACGCAGACGCGGGTGTCGTACTGCATGTAGTGGACATAGCGGGCGATGGTCGCCGAGGTGCCGCCGGTTCCCGCGGTCGCCACGATCCAGGCGGGCTCGGGATAGCGCTCGAGCCGCAGCTGCTGGTAGATCGACTCGGCGATGTTGTTGTTGCCGCGCCAGTCCGTGGCCCGTTCCGCGTAGGTGAACTGGTCCATGTAATGCCCCCCGGATTCCGCGGCGAGCCGGGCGGAGACCTCGTACACGGTCCGCGGATCCTGCACCAGATGGCAGGTGCCGCCGTGGAACTCGATCAGCCGGGTCTTCTCACGGCTGGTGGTGGCCGGCATCACCGCGATGAACGGCACCCCGATGAGCGAGGCGAAGTACGCCTCGGACACGGCCGTGGAACCGCTGGAGGACTCGATGACGGGCTTCCCTGGCCGGATCCAGCCGTTGCACAGCCCGTAGAGGAACAGCGAGCGGGCCAGCCGGTGCTTGAGGCTTCCGGTGGGGTGCGTCGACTCGTCCTTGAGGTAGAGGTCGATGCCCCACTCCTCCGGCAGCGGAAAGCGCAGGAGGTGGGTGTCGGCGGTGCGGTTGGCGTCCGCCTGGACCTTGCGGACGGCTTCTTTGAGCCAGCTTCGGTAGGCCGGATCCGTGCGGTCGCCGTCCACGGTCGGCATCGGGGTTCCCGGGACGGTCCCGGCGACGGGCCCGTCGGAGACCGGGGAACCGGCCACGGCCTCGCCCGGCATCGGGGTACCGGCCACGGCCTCCTGGTCAGGCCGGCTCTGCGGCTGCTGTGCGGTGCTCACCGGCGCGCTCCTCTGGGGTTCGAAGGCCCGCGCACAACGGCGGGCGGACTCCGACTATAACCACCGTCCGCACGCTTCTCACCTGCATAAACATCACTTTGAGATACCCCAAGGAGGTCGTGTGGCGGGGTCGTTGCACGCTGTGCGCGCCAGGGGCACTGGTGCGACGGGCGCCGCACCGGCAGACTTCCCCTCAAGGGGCGGTGGAGGGCAACTGCCCGTCTCACCGAGGAGGTGCCGGCATGGCGGAACCCGAGTTCAACGCGACCGGCGTACGGATCGAGCGATGGCTGCGGTCCTTGACCCGCGCCGGACAGGTCGTCATCTCGGACGGCAGGCTGGTACTGCTGACCAGCTACGGCACGGAGATCGACAGCGCCCCGCTGCAGGCCGTGGAGGCCCATAAACCGTTGTTCGCGGCGCGGGACCGGGCGCTCGCCACACTCAACGGCCACCGCTATTCGCTCACCCTGGGCACCCCGGAACTGTTCTTCAAGGCCCTGGAGGCGGCGCGGCCGCAACACACCTGACGGGGCCCCCTGGACGCGGAGGTGCGGTTGCGGGAGCGCACCGGCTGACCGACCCTGGACTCGTATCACTGAGGGTTCACCAGCGGTGACGTTGTGGTGCAGTTATGGTGCAGCCGGCATCGCTGGATCCGATCTTCGCCCCTGCCCGGTGAGACCCGGTGAGAGGGGCGCCCGGCCTCATCAGGGAGTCGCGGTCGTGATCAGGCAGCCCAGCAGGCACTGCACGGTGGAGCTCCAAGCCGTTCCGGCTCGCATCGGACATGTGCGCAGAATCGTCTCCGCGCAGCTGCGGTACTGGCATCTCGACGCCTTGATAGATCCGGCGGCGCTCGGCGTGACCGAACTCCTCGCCAATGTCCACCGGCACGCCCGCCCCAGCAAGCAGTGCACCGTGGAACTGCGCGTTCTTCTTGATCAGTTGACGGTCTCGGTGCATGACGAGGATCCGCGGCTGCCGCGGATCCGGGTCGCGGAGAGCTGGGAGACCTGTGGTCGCGGCCTGGCGCTGATCGCGGCACTCAGCGAGAGCTGGGGAACGCGGCCGACCGGCGGCGGCAAGGTCGTGTGGTTCACTCTTCCGGCCCTGACCACCGCCCCCGAAGAGGCCCTTACGGTCCGTGGCTACCTGGAGCCCCTGCCACTGGAGGACACCGCTAGGGCGGCCGGTGCCGCGGCCGGCACGGCGACCGGTCCGCGCTCGCGGATACGGGGCACGAAGGTCGGCTGACGGGGCGGGGCCGCGGCGGGCCCGCTGATCTCATGCCGCGCGCCCCTTGCTGACGTCACGCCGTGCCTCCCTTGCCGACGTCACGTCGTGCCTCCCTTGGAGCCCGCGCCGAAGTGTTCCTCCAGGACGGAGAGCCGGCGCCAGTACTCCTCCTCGTCGATCTCGCCCGAGGCGAAGCGCCTGCCCAGTACGGCGAGGGGTGAGGGCACGTCGGCGGAGACGGAGGCGGAGTACCGCGGGCCGCGGAACCACCCGCCGGGTCCGCCATGGCGCCGCCCGGTGCGGCGCAGCAGCGTCACCACACCGACGATGACCAGCGCCCAGAGGACGGGAACGAACAGGATCCAGGGGCCTGGGCCCGGGCCGCCACCAGTCCAGGGTTCGGCGAGCTCGAACATCGCGATCAGCTCCTCGAGGGAACGTGCGCCGGAGGTCCCCGGCGCCGGGGAAAACCGGTGTTCGGCCGGTCTCCTTCGAGCCTCGCCCTCAGGAGGCCGCCGGTCGTCATACGGCCAGCGGCTCCTTCCGTACGACCTGGGGAGTACGCGAGGCGGCCCCTGCGCTCGTCCCTGCACCGCACCCGCCGCCTGCTCCGGCCGCTCGGTCGTGCGCGCCCCGCTCCGGGCGCGGCTTCCCTCTCTTGCCAGGAGCTGCTGTGGGAGCGCGGGTACGTCGGCACCAGTCCCAAGGCGATCCTGGAGCGCGCGGGCGTCGGCCAGGGCAGCATGTACCACCATTTCACCGGCAAGTCCGGCCTCGCGCTGGCAGCGATCCGGCGCACCGCAGAGGGCATGAAGGGAGCCGCCGAGGAGTCCCTGAGCGCCCCCGGCACGGCGTACGACCGGGTCGCGGGCTATCTGCTGCGCGAGCGGGAGGTGCTGCGAGGCTGCCCCGTGGGCCGGATGACACAGGACCGCGATGTGGTGCGCAGCGCCAAGCTGCGGCAACCGCTGGACGAGATGTTCGGCTGGCTCCAGGGCCGGATCGGCGAAGTCCTCACCGAGGGGCAGCAGCGTGGCGAACTGGCCCCCGGACTGGACCCGTCGGCCACCGCGGCGACCGTCGCGGCCGTCGTCCAGGGCGGCTACGTCCTGGCCCGCGCCGCCGATGACACCGCGCCCTTCGACGCGGCCGTACGGGGCGTGCTGCCCCTGCTCGCCACACAGGTCACGCCCGGCACGGACACCACCCGCTGAGCACCCTCCCTCGCACCGTACGGAGTCCGCCATGCACGCCATGCAGTACGCGATCACCCTAATGGAGTGAACACCCTCGCATACCCCCGACCTTGCAGGTCGCGGGCAGCAGACGCGACGAAGCCCCGTCCGCGGGGCGCACGAACGGGGCTTCGGGGGTGCTGCGTCAATCGGCGTTGCGGGGCTCGGCGTCGGGGAAGATGAAGCCCCGCACGGGGGTTGTCTCCTCCTGCTCCTCTTCCTGAGCCTCACGGTAGGCAGCCACCAGGGCGGCGTACCGGCTATTGATCAACTCAGCCATGGGGCCTCCTATCGACGCTCCGAGTGTGGCAGATGCTGGCTACGGCTTGTCCCGGCACGGCGGACGGGGCGTCGGCATGGGCTTGATGGGGCCGGTGTCCGACGGGGAGTGCTGGCACTTCGCGGCGACCGCGACGAGTTGATCCCCGGTCGGGGCTCCCCACAGCTCCTCGTCGACGTCATAGCCGGCGGCGCGAATGGCGTCCTGCGTGCGCACCAGAATCAGCGGATCGTAGTTGTCCGGGGCGTAGCCGGGGTAGTGGTGGACGGAGTCGCCCAGCGACACGCACAGCTCCTCGTACACCTTGGTGTGGAGGATGAGCGCGTGCCACCCCTCGTCGACGACGCGGGAGGGCGCCAGGGCGGCGTCGGGGGTCGTGGCGCAGGCGACGACGAACTTCAATCCCTCGTCCGTAATGCGCTGAGCCATGCCCCCTGCCATGCCAGGGTTGGCGTCCTGCACGGTTCCGACGACGCTCAGGTACGCTGCCGGACTGATCAGATCGCTTACCGTTAACACGTGCGGCCTCTCTTCGAGTTGTGTCGTACGACTGCCGTCCCCGACCGTGATCGCTGTCCAGGCATTCGGTCGGGGACGGCTCTTCTCTTCTTGCTGACCCGCCCCGATGAACCGAGACGTCAGGGATACCGGCGCGGGAACTTATGGGCGGTCGCCCGGTGATCGACCAAATCCCGGGCGACCGCTTCGTGTTCCCCTCTTCGTCCCCGGAGCACATCAGGGGGACTGGGGCCGTCGGGGGTTGGGTGAGGCCCACCGTGAGGAGCACGCCCGGCACTGCAACGCCGGGGGTCTAAGGAGAGCGGCGCCTTACTGCCGCCCCGCCCACCTACAGCAGTCGCACGGGAACGGGCACGGCTTGACGGCCTCCGACGCCGGCACGTACGTCACGCCGGGAATCACGTACGGGCGGACGAGCGAGGTGTTGAGGAGCACGTCGTCTATCCGATCGTGCTGCGGCTCCAGGTCGTCGTGTGCCGTCGTCATTTCCGCCTCCGCCCCTTGTGCGGGTGGCCGGCGATTTCGATTCCGGCCGCCGCAGCGTCAGCGGCTCTTCCCTGGTCCCGTGCTGTCTGGCGCTGTCTGTCCAACGCGCCGCAGATGTCGCAGCCCGGGGTCGGCGTTGTGTTCAGGGCGTACGGATCCGGCAGGTGTACCGGGGGCGACATCCCCCTCTTCGGCTCGGTCATGCTGTAACTATCGAAGCGCGGAGAGTGGCGGCCTAGTGGCATAAGTAGGGGCACTATGGGGTTATGAGCATTGGGTGCTTGATCAGGGACCTACGCCTGGCGCGAGGATGGGGCCAAGGCGGGTTGGCGAACGCGATCAACGAGCGCTTCGGCGTCAACCTGACGCGAGAGTACGTGAGTCGCTGGGAACGCGGAAAGATCACGCCCAGTGGCTACCACCTCCGCCACCTGTCCGCCGTGCTAGACGTCCCACTAGCCGTACTTGAGGGTGAAGTGAACCGACGGACATTCATCTCCGATGTGGCAGCAACAGCCATAGCACCGATCGTTGCGTCTGATCTCCTGAGCGCAGGTTTCGCTGCACGCCTGCAGGGAGGCCCCTCCGTTGACGACTGGGAGGGCAAGCTAGCGGCGTACGGCACTGACTACATGTCGATGGGTGCCGGTGACATTCAACGTCGCGTGGCCGGGGAACTCGTGACAGTGCAGCAGCAGCTGGACACGCCCCGGCTGTGGTCCGTGGCGGCGCGTCTCGCCACGCTGTACGCCAAGACCTTTCCCGGCTCCGACGGCACGAAGGCGGTGTCTTGGTACCGGATGGCTGCCGAGATGGCAGACCGGTCCGGCGACGAGCACACACGCGTCTGGGTACGCGGACGCGCGGCTATCGCGCTTGGGTACGAAGGTGCGTCGCTCGGTGTCGCCGACGTGCTGGCGGAGCAAGCGCTCCAGATCTCCGACAAGCCGTCGCAGGGACGGCTGAACGCCATTATGGGTGCCGCCCACGCCGCAGCCATCCGCGGCGACCACGGACGCGCCAACAAGCTGGCCAACGATGGCCGGCGGATGTTCGACCGGGCAGCGTCGTATGAGCAGACGTCGGACTACGCCGTTCCGTGGTGGCGTATGAACGTATTTCTCTCCCTTCTCCTGGCCCGTCTCGGCGACGAGAAGGGAGCCGTCGAGGCGCAGGAATCTGCACAGCGCGAGCTGCCCGTTTCCCTCCCCCGGTTCGCGACGCATCTGGAGATGCACCGTGGGCTCATGCTGGCCCGGTCGGGAGACAAGACGGGGGGTGTTTCCTATGCGAAGGCAGCGATGGACCGCCTTCCGCCGGAGAAGCACAGTCTGACGCTTCGGATGCTGATGGACGAGATCAAGGCATAAATGGGGCGCCCCTCCCATGTCGGCAGGGGCGCCCTTTGCATGCGTCAGTCCCACCTTCCGTTGTCAATTGCGGACGCCGTTGCCGCCTCGCGTTTGCTTACCTGTACGTCGACAATTTCCGTGATGTCGCGGTCACCGATCCTCACCGTGACGTCGAAATTATTGGCGCTCGCATTGCCCCCGCTGACATTCGCGCGGAGGGTGTCCCACTGAGACGCGGGACTTCCGCAGCGGTTTTTGATGTACCCCATTCCCCACTTGATCTGAGTCGTTGCGTTGGTGCGCCAGTCAGATCCTGCGGACGCCATCTTCGAGCCGGGCAGCGCCTGCGGGATGCCGTAGGCGCCGGAGGAAGAGTTGTCAGCGTTCCGCTTCCAGGACGATTCCCCGCCCCAGAGGTGACGGAGAGGTACCCACTCCTTTTCGCCCCATCCGAATTCACCGAGTACCTGGTGCGCGGTCCACTGCGCTGCGAGCCCAAGAGCCGACGACAACACCGTCACCTCCGCGGGACCCCAGTGGACGCCGTACGGCATGTGCCGGGCCGCTGGACGTACTCGATCTGCTCTGCGGCGAGTTGGCGGTACCGCCGGACCGGGTGATCCTTGGCCACCTCAACCGCTCACCGGACCTCGTCGTCCACCGGACGGCCGCGGAGGCCGGGGCGTATCTGGCGTTCGACGGTCCCTCTCGGGCCCATCACGCGACGGACTGGCGCCTCCCCGAGGCGCTGGCCGCGCTCGCCGAGGCGGGCTTCGGCGACCGGATCCTGCTGGGCGGCGACACCACGACGGCCGGCGCCCGGTCGGTGAACGGCGGTCCCGGCATGCCCCATCTGCTGCGCCGTCACCGGGAACGTCTCGAAGTCGCCCTGGGAAAGAACCTGGTGGCACGGTTCCTGACGGCGAACCCGGCCCGCGCCTTCGCCGCCGACTGGGCGCGGGTCCCGCGGGCCCCGCACAAAGGCCGGGAGACGTAGCCCACCGCCTACAGCGTGACCGAGATCCCCACATGCGGCCGTTTTCCGCCGCGCACCAGCGCACCGACGCTGTCCATCAGCCGGAAGCGCAGCCCGTATTTGCCCGCCATCGCCCGGCGCACCCGGCCGAGTTCGCCCTTTCCCTCCAGCAGCCGGCCGGTGCCCTCGACGGTCTGCGTACCTTCGGCGATCCGGCCCCGGACATCGCACGGGGTGACGGTCACCCGGCCGTCGTTGCGCAGCCGCTTCACCTTCCAGCTGTCGTCCCGCGTCCACACCAGTAGTTCCTCCCCCTCGGCGACCGCCCACACCGGGGTGGCCACCGGCGTTCCGCTCTTTCGGTACGTAACGAGGCTGACGTAGGGACTGCGCGCGACCGCTTCGGGAATCATGGCCGCAGCCTAGGACGCCGGCCGGACGACGGCAGGGGGCCGGGGCCGTGGGCGGAGACCCCTGCGGCCCCGGCCCCGGCCCCCTGCCGTCCGCCGTGCTGCCGTGCTGCCGTGCTGCCGTGCTGCCGTCCGCCGCACCATCCCCCGGTCACCGGTCGAGAACAACCAGCGGATCGTCCAGAACCGGCTGCCAGGCCAACTCCGCCGCGCCGACCAGGCTGTTGTGGTCGAGGGTGCAGGGCAGGATCGGCACTCCGCCGCTGCGGCCCCACAGGCTGCGGTCGGCGACCACCGCGCGCAGTCGCTCCGGATCGGCCTCCAGCAGGGCGCGGTGCAGCCCGCCGAGGACGATGCGGTCGGGGTTGAGGATGTTGACGAGTCCGGCCAGTCCGAGCCCGAGGCGGTCGATGAGGAGATCGGCGGCGGAGCGGACGCCCGGATCGGCGTACTCGTCCCGCAGCAGGTCGGCGGCCTGCTGGAGCAGGGAGACCTCGGGGCCCGGTTCGCGTCCTGCGGCGCCGAGGAAGGCGAGCGGGTCCGCCTCGACGTCCAGGCAGCCGCGGCTGCCGCAGTGGCAGGGCGCCCCCTCGGGGTTGACCGTCAGATGCCCGACCTCCAGCGCCAGGCCCGAACTGCCGCTGTGCAGACGGCCGTCCAGCACCAGTGCCCCGCCGACGCCCCGGTGGCCGGACGCCACACAGAGCAGATCGCGGGCGCCCCGTCCGACGCCGTGCCGGTGTTCGGCGAGCGCCATGAGGTTGACATCGTTGCCGGTGAAGCCGATCGCCCCGGTGACTCCCGGAATGGCGGCGTCGGCCAGCGCGCGCAGGAAGAGCGCACGTACGGGGGCGCCGGAAGGCCAGGCGAGGTGGAGCGGCGCCAGGGCCTCACCGTCCGGTTCGGCGACCGCGGAGGGCACCGCGAGGCCGGCGCCGAGGCAGCGCCTCCCGGTCTCGCGCAGCAGGTCCGAGCCGGCCGCGACCACGTCGGCGAGAACGTGCGCGGGGTCAGCGGGGATGGTGCCGCAGCCGGTCGAGGTCGCCACGATGCGGCCGCCCAGGCCCACCAGCGCGACCCGGAAGCCGTCCGCGTGGATCTGCGCGGCGAGCACGACCGGTCCCCTCTCGGCGACGAACAGCCGGTGGGAGGGGCGCCCCTGGGAGCCGGCCGAGGCGGTCGGCCGGGAGTCGACGGTGATCAGGCCGAGCGCTTCGAGCTCGGCGGCCACCGCCCCCGCGGTCGCGCGGGTCACGCCGAGTTCGGAGGTCAGGACGGCACGGGTGGGTGCGCGTCCGGTGTGTACGAGCTCCAGTGCGGGTCCGAGGGCGCCACGGCCCCGCTCCAGCCTGGTTGTCCGAGTCTGGGTCACCCCCCTATTCTGGCTTTGTGCCGACACTAAACAAAATACGGGCGGCCCTGACGAAGGACCGGGGCGCCACCCCTCCCGCCGATCCGCACCTGACCCGCCTCCGCATCGCCGTCACGGCCTTCTTTGCCATGGACGGCTTCCTCTTCGCCGGCTGGGTGGTCCGGATCCCCGCGATCAAGGCACAGACCGGCGCCGGCGCGGGCACCCTGGGACTCGCGCTGCTCGGCGTGTCGGCGGGCGCGGTCGCCTTCATGATGATCACTGGCAGGCTGTGCCGTCGGTTCGGCAGCCACGCCGTGACGACCGCCTCCGCGGCCGCCCTCGCACTGAGCATCGTGCTGCCGCCGCTCACCCGCTCGGCAACCGCACTGGCACTGGTCCTGCTGGTCTTCGGCGCGGCGTACGGCTCGCTCAACGTCGCGATGAACAGCGCCGCGGTCGACCTCATCAGCGCTCTGCGGCGCCCCGTGATGCCCAGCTTCCACGCCGCCTTCAGCCTCGGCGGCATGCTCGGCGCGGGCCTCGGCGGGCTGATCGCGGGCAGCCTCTCCCCCACCGCTCATCTGCTGCTGCTCGCCGCGATCGGACTGCTGGTGACGACCGTTGCGGGGAACGCGCTGCGCGCGCACCCGGCCCCGGCCGTCCCCGAGCGGCTGCCGGCGGCGCAGGAGAGCCGGCCGCGGCACGACCGGGCGGGCCGCGGCCGCCGCCTGGTGCTGGTCTTCGGGCTGATCGCGCTGTGCACCGCGTACGGCGAGGGGGCCATGGCCGACTGGGGTGCGCTGCACCTCTCCCAGGACCTGGGCGCCGGACCGGGCACGGCCGCCGCCGGATATGCCGTGTTCGCGCTGGCGATGACCGTGGGGCGGCTGTCCGGGACCGCGCTGGTGCAGCGCTTCGGTGCGGCGCGGGCGCTGATCGCGGGCGGGACGACCGCGACCGCCGGCATGCTGCTCGGCGCGCTCGCCCCCTCGGCCGGGGCGGCCTGCGCCGGATTCGCCGTCGCGGGTCTGGGGCTCGCCAACATCTTCCCGATCGCCATTGCCCGGGCCGGCGAGAGCGGCGGCCCGGACGGGGTCGCCGTGGCCTCCACGGTCGGCTACGGCGGCATGCTGCTCGGACCGCCCGCCATCGGCTTCCTCGCCGAGGCGGCCGGCCTGCCGGCCGCTCTGACGACGGTGGCGCTGCTGGCCGCGATCGCCGCGGTCATCGCGTACGCCACCCGCGGGGCGCACCGTACCGGGCGGCCATGATCCGGGCGGCCCGGAACCGGCCGGCGCACCCGCGCGGGCAGGCGCGCCACCCGTCCGCTCCCCCGCACGCGGGCAGCCTCCGCCCGGGCTCGCACGGGCCCGTGGACCCGCGCGGGCCCGTTGTCAGTGGCGGCTGGCACACTTCTGACCATGGAGATCACTGAGTTCGTCGAATCGCTGCGACTGGACGGAAGCCTGCTCGCCGACGCCGCCGAGGAGGCGGGGCCGGATGCCCGTATTCCGGCCTGTCCCGAGTGGAAGATGCGGGATCTGGTCACCCACATCGGCCGGATCCACCGCTGGGCGACGGAGTTCGTGACCCAGGGCACAGCGCAGCCCGGCCGTCCCCCCGAGGCTCCGGACCTGGCCGACGACGACCTCGTGGCCTGGCTGCGCGAGGGCCATCACCACCTCGTCCTGGCACTGCACTCCGCCCCGCAGGACCTCGCGGCCTGGACCTTCCTCCCCGCCCCCTCGCCCCTCGCGTTCTGGGCCCGGCGGCAGGCGCACGAGACCTCGGTGCACCGCGTGGACGCACAGCAGGCACTCGGCGCCTCCCTCACGCCCCTCCCGTCCGCCTTCGCGGCCGACGGGATCGACGAACTCCTGACGGGCTTTCACGGCGGTGACCGCAGCAAGGTCCGGACGGACGTCCCCCGGACCCTGCGGCTGCGCGCGACGAACGCACCCGGCGCCGACTGGACCGTCCAGCTCTCCGACGCCCCGCCGCACACGGTGCGCACCGCCGCGGAGGCCGACGGCGACGGACCGGACACCGGCAAGCCGGCGGACTGCACGGTCGAGGGCCCGGCCGAGGAGCTGTACCTCGCGCTGTGGAACCGCCTGCCCTGGGACGCGATAACCGTCACCGGTGACGCGACGCTGGCCCAGCTGTGGCAGGAGCGCTCCGGGATCTGAGACGGGATCTGAGAGCTGTACTCCCCCGGCCACCCGGCTGCCGAGGCGACCCGCAACATCACTTTCGGAAAGCGGAGAGCCTCTGCGCAGCGCGCCTGGGCAGGCGGGCAAGCAGCACCAACCGGCAGAAGGCCAGGGCGATTTCCCGTTCGGCGCGGGACGGAGGCGGTGCCCCCTGGGAGACTGTCGGTATGTCACCCAGCCGTACGCAGGCCGAGCGCGACGCGGTCACCGTCGAGATCATGTTTGCCCTGGTCAGTGGCGCCTTCGTGGGCGCTTCAGGGTTCGGGGTGCTGGGCAGCGCGGTGCTGTGGGGCCCGGTGCCGGCCTCGTGGCGCGGGCCGTGGCTCGCGGTGAGCTCCGCGCTCGGCGGGGTGCTGTTCTGCGTCCAGGTGGTGCGGGTGCTCCGGCGTCTGCCCGGCCGGCCGGGGGCCGGTCCGTCCCCCGGGGATGTCGTCTGGATTCAGCCCAGCCAGCCGGGCCGCACCAACCCCGACTCATAGGCCAGCACGACCAGTTGGGCGCGGTCGCGGGCGCCCAGTTTGACCATGGTGCGGCTGACATGCGTCTTGGCGGTGAGCGGGCTGACCACCAGCCGGCGGGCGATCTCCTCATTGGAGAGACCGATGCCGACCAGCGCCATCACCTCACGCTCCCGGTCGGTCAGTGCGGACAGGGCGTCGGACGCGGCCGGCTCCTTGGAGCGGGCCGCGAACTCGGCGATGAGGCGGCGGGTGACACCGGGCGAGAGCAGCGCGTCACCGGCCACGACCGCGCGCACAGCCCGCACCAGTTCCTCCGGTTCGGTGTCCTTGACCAGGAAGCCGGAGGCACCGGAGCGGATCGCCTCGAAGACGTACTCGTCCAGCTCGAAGGTGGTCAGCATGACGACCTTCACCTCCGGCAGCCGGGGGTCCTCGGTGATGCGACGGGTGGCGACCAGGCCGTCCACCACCGGCATCCGGATGTCCATCAGGACGATGTCCGGGCGGTGTTCCCGGACCGCCGCCAGCGCCTGCTCCCCGTCCGCCGCCTCGGCGACCACCTCGATGCCGGGCTGGGCGTCCAGCAGCACCTTGAACCCGGCCCGGACCAGCAGCTGGTCGTCGGCGAGCAGTACCCGGATCACGACTCCTCCTCGGTGGCGGCCGGGGTCACCGTATCCGCGTCCGGCGCCCGGCCCCCGCCGTGCGTCCCGGGCAGCGGGATACGGGCCCGCACCCGGAAGCCGCCGTCCGGGCGCGGGCCCGCCTCCACGCTGCCGCCCAGGGCGGCAGCCCGCTCCCGCATCCCGACCAGACCGTTGCCGCCGCCGGCCGGCCCGTCCGCGGTGGCGGTCGCCGGGCCGTCGTCGTCGACCCGGATCTCCAGCGCCCCGGGGGTATGAACGAGCAGCACCCGGGCGGTGCGCGAGCCGGAATGCCGGACGATGTTGGTCAGCGCCTCCTGGACGATGCGGAAGGCGGCGAGGTCGGTGCCGGGCGCCAGGGTGGCGGGGGCACCCTCCGTACTGACCTCCACGGCGAGGCCGGCGCCTGCGGCCTGCTCGGTGAGTTCGGGCAGCCGGTCCAGTCCGGGGGCCGGGGAGCGTGGGGCGTCCCCCGGGGTGCGCAGGGTGTCGAGGACCTGCCGGACCTCGCCGAGCGCTTCCTTGCTCGCGCCCTTGATGGTGGTCAGCGCGGACCGCGCCTGCTCCGGATCGCTGTCGAGCAGCGCCAGGCCGACGCCCGCCTGGACGTTGATCACGGAAATGCTGTGAGCGAGGACGTCGTGCAGCTCACGGGCGATCCGCAGCCGCTCCTCGTCCGCCCGGCGCCGTTCCGCCGCGGCCCGCTCGGCCCGCGCCTTCGCCAGCTGCTCGCGGCGCACCCGCGCCAGCTCGGAGAGGGCCGCCACGGCCACCACCCAGGCGAGAACGAAGAACTCCTGCCCCCAGGGGGCGGGACCGTCATGCGAGGGCGGCAGCCAGCGGTAGAGCCAGTGGACGACCAGGAGGTGCCAGACCCATACGCCGCCCAGTGCGCACCAGGCGACCTTGCGGTGCCCGGCGACGATCGCCGCGAAGGCCCCGAGGGCGAGGGTGAGGAAGACCGGTCCGTACGGATAACCGGCCGCGAGGTAGACCGCGGTGGCGAGGGCGGCGCCCAGGGCGACGGTGCGCGGGCAGCGGTGCCGGAAGAGCAGCAGGGCCGTTCCGGCGAACAGCAGCACGCGGGCGAAGGCGTCCAGCGGGACACGGCCCTGCTGGTCATGCCCGGCGAAGCCGGAGCCGGCCAGCACGACGACCGTGACGGCGAGCGTCGAGACCCATGGCAGCCGTGTGCCGGACCAGCTCGCTGATTCCCCGCCCGGGGCCGCCGATTCCCCGGTCGGGGGCGCAGGGCACCGCTCGCGCCCGGGTCCGAGGCCGCGCCGCGCCCACGGCGGCCATGCGTTCTCCATGCCGTCACGCTAGACCGCGGCGGGGGCGGGCGGCGTCAGCCCGGCGCGGTGATCCGGTGTACTCCCGGGGGAGTACACCGGGGGGTACGGGCCCGGAGGGACGGACGGCGTCTCGGCCCGCGGGCGGCGACAGGGGGCGACAGCCCCTCCGCACCGCCACCCACCGGCAGCCAGGCCCGTCTCACCCCTCCTGCCGCACCCTGACTCACCCCCGGTTCATGGCCTCCAGCGCCCGGCGCGCCATCGAGTGGGTGCGGACGAGCTCGGCCAGGGTGGTCGTCCCCCGGGTGATCTTCGCAAAGGCCTGCCAGGCCGGGCGGAACCCGGTGACCGCGGCGTGCAGCAGGCCGGGGCGGCGCGAGAAGACCTTGAGCATCTGGCGCCCCACCCCCATCTCCACGCCCAGGCCCGCCTTGATGGCGAAGGCGTAATTGAGTGCCTGGCGACGGGCGTCCACCGCGTCATGCGCCTCGGAGACGCGCACCGCCCACTCCCCGGCGAGCCGCCCCGACCGCAGCGCGAAGGAGATGCCCTCCCGCGTCCACGGCTCCAGCAGCCCGGCCGCGTCACCGCAGACCAGCACCCGGCCGCGGGACAGCGGGGAGTCCTCGGCGCGGCAGCGCGTCAGGTGCCCGGACGAGATGCTCGGCTCGAAACCGGCGAGCCCCAGCCGGCCGATGAAGTCCTCCAGATAGCGCTTGGTCGCGGCCCCCTCGCCGCGCGCGGAGATGACACCGACGGTCAGCGTGTCGCCCTTGGGGAAGACCCAGCCGTAGCTGCCGGGGATCGGGCCCCAGTCGATGAGCACCCGGCCCGCCCAGTCCTCGGCGACCGGCGCCGGTACCGGAATCTCCGCCTCCAGGCCGAGGTCGACCTGGTCGACCTTGACCCCGACATGGGCTCCTATCCGTCCGGCGCTGCCGTCCGCACCCACCACGGCGCGGGCCAGCACCACCTCGCCGTCGCCCAGCACCACGGCGACGGTCCGCCGGTCCGGCACCTCGGCGCCGTGCTGCTCCACCCGCGAGACCGTGACGCCCGTACGGACCGTCGCGCCCGCGTCCTTGGCCGAATCGACCAGCTGCGCATCGAAGTCCGGGCGGTTGATCAGCCCGAACAGCATGTTCCTGGAGCGGCGGGTGCGGGTCAGCCGGCCGTTCAGCGAGAACGTCACCGCATGCACCCGGTCGCGCAGCGGCAGCTCGAAGCCGGGCGGCAGCGCATCCCGCGAGGGGCCGATGATGCCGCCTCCACAGGTCTTGTAGCGCGGGAGCTCCGCCTTCTCCAGGAGCAGCACCCGGCGTCCTGTACAGGCCGCGGCATGCGCGGCCGAGGCGCCCGCGGGCCCCGCACCCACCACCACGACGTCCCACACCTGCTGGTTGTCCTCGGCTGCGTGCTCGCTGCTCACCTGTGCTTCTGCTCCCATCCGATGCCTGGCTGCGCGTACCGCCCGCATCCTACGGGCCGCTGTTGAGCCAGAGGCCTGTGGGAAGATCGGGGGCACTGATGCCCGTACGTCCGGCCCGTCCGGCTCACGAGGCCGGACCGCCCGTACGCACAACGTCGCGCCCACAAGGAGCGTTCCATGTCTGACAGCCCGCTCGCACGTACCGTCGCCGCACTGCAGCCCCGCGCCAGGACCGAGCTGGCCGAGCTGGTGGCCTTCAAGTCGGTGGCGGATCCGGCCCAGTTCCCCAAGAGCGAGTGCGAGGCGGCCGCCGATTGGATCGCCGGGGCGCTGCGGGCGGACGGTTTCCAGGACGTGGCGCTGCTGGACACCCCGGACGGCACCCGGTCGGTGTACGGCTTCCTGCCCGGCCCGGCCGGCGCGCCGACGGTGCTGCTGTATGCGCACTACGACGTGCAGCCCCCGCTGGACGAGTCCGCCTGGGTCTCCCCGCCGTTCGAGCTGACCGAGCGCGACGGCCGCTGGTACGGGCGCGGCGCGGCGGACTGCAAGGGCGGCCTGGTCATGCATCTGACGGCGCTGCGTGCCCTCAAGGAGCACGGCGGGGTGCCGGTCAACGTCAAGGTGATCGTGGAGGGTTCGGAGGAACAGGGTACCGGCGGCCTGGAGCGCTACGCCGAGGCCCACCCCGAGCTGCTGGCCGCCGACGCCATCGTGATCGGCGACGCCGGCAACTTCCGGGTCGGGCTGCCGACGGTGACCGCGACACTGCGCGGGATGACGCTCGTACGGGTCCAGGTCGACACCCTGGAGGGCAATCTGCACTCCGGCCAGTTCGGCGGCGCGGCCCCCGACGCCCTGGCCGCACTGATCCGGATCCTGGACTCGCTGCGCGCCGAGGACGGTTCGACCACGGTGAACGGGCTGGCCGCGGACGCCTCCTGGGAGGGCCTGCAGTACCCGGAGGAGGACTTCCGCAAGGACGCCAAGGTGCTCGACGGTGTCGGGCTGGTGGGCAGCGGTTCGGTCGCGGACCGGATCTGGGCGCGTCCGGCCGTCACGGTGCTCGGCATCGACTGCCCGCCGGTGGTCGGCGCCACCCCGTCCGTACAGGCCGGCGCGCGGGCACTGGTCAGCCTGCGGGTGCCGCCGGGCACGGACGCGGCCGAGGCGACGAAGCTGCTGACCGCGCATCTGGAGAGCGCCGCCCCCTGGGGCGCGCGGGTCACGGTCGAGCAGGTCGGCCAGGGCCAGGCGTTCCGCGCCGACACCAGCAGCCCGGCGTACACCTCGATGGCGGAGGCCCTGCGCGAGGCGTACGACGGCGAGGAGATGCAGACCTCCGGCATGGGCGGCTCGATCCCGCTGTGCAACACGCTGGCCGGGCTCTACCCGGACGCGGAGATTCTGCTGATCGGCCTGAGCGAGCCGGAGGCACAGATCCACGCGGTCAACGAAAGCGTGTCTCCGCAGGAGCTGGAGCGGCTTTCTCTTGCCGAGGCGTTGTTCCTCCGTCGGTTTGCGAAGTGATTCGCCGCATTTTCGGCTGACCCGCCGTTCCGCTGCGCTTTGCCTCCGCCCCACGTTTTCGGCTTTCTCGCCGTTGCGCCTGGCGGCGGCTGGGTCCGCTGCGCGGGGCTGTGGGTGCGGTGACGGGCCTGCGGGGCCGGTGTGTGGGACTGCTTCGCTTTACGTCCCACACACCGGCCCCTCCGGCCCGCCCCCTCCCGTGGGTAAGTAAGTGAACGTGGGTGGGGGCGGGCGTCGATCACAACCCATTCCCCCCTGCTACGGCCATCTTCCTCTGCCACAGCCATCTCCCTGTGCCATGGCCATTTCCTGTGCCTACGGGCATTCCCTACGTCCACGACGCGCGCCGGACCAGCCACAGCCACCCCCACCGGCCTTCTTCCCCCCCAACGGGAGGGGACGGGCCGGAGCGGGTGGGTGTCCGGACGTAAAGCGAAGCAGTCCGGACACCCACCCGCGCAGGCCCGTCACCGCACCCCGACAGCCCCGCGCAGCGGCACCGCCCGCCGCAGGCGCAACGGCGAGAAAGCCAAAATCGGGGGCGAGGCAAAGCGCAGCGGACCGGCCCGCCGCCAGGCGAAACGGCGAGCGCACCGCGCAGCGGGCGAGAAACGGCGAGCAACCCCCACGGCGGGCCAGCCAAAAACGTGGGCCAGAGGCAAAGCGCAGCGAACCGTCACCCCACGGGAACCCCGGCCTCCAGGTGGAGCGGACAGCCTCGTTCGCGGGCCCGTAGCGCCCAGTGGAGTCGGTTCCACCGGACCGGCGGCAGCATCTTCTCGGCCTCGGCCTCGGTCACAAAGCGCCAGTCGCGCAATTCCGCGCCGGGCAGCAGGAGTTTGCTGATCCGGTCGTCGGTCAGGGTGCCGCCGTCGTAGAGGAGTCGCAGGCCGCCGAAACCCGGCGGCCTGGGGGCTTCCCAGTCCAGTACCAGCAGGCGGAGCGCGCGGGGCAGTTCGATGCCCAGTTCCTCGGCGACCTCCCGTACGCCGGCACGGGCGGGTGCCTCGCCGCGTTCCACGACGCCGCCGGGGAATTCCCAGCCGGCCTTGTAGGTCGGGTCGACGAGCAGCACCCTGTCCTGGTCGTCGAAGAGCAGTACGCCGGCGGCGAGCGTTTCGGCGGTCGGTTCGGGGGTCTGCACGATGTCGCAGGCGCCGGCGCCGGTGCGGACGGCCTCGGCGACCTGCTCGGCGGTCTGCCGGGGGGTGAGCCGGGTGGTGTCGACGACATGGGCGTCGCCCTGGAGCCAGGGCAGTGCGTCGGCGTACGGGCCCAGGTGTTCCAGGCTCCGCCGGCGGGCCGACGCGGCGGTTCCGGCGTCGTCCGAGGTGTCCTGCCGCTCCGCTGTCCGGGCCCGCAGGATCGTTTCGTCGGCGTGCAGCAGGACGTGCCGTACGGGTATCCGGCGGGCGGCGAGGGCGCCGAAGATCTCGTCGCGGTACTCCTGGCGCAGCAGCGTCATCGGTGTCACCAGCGGGCCCGGGACCTCGGTGAGCAGTGCCGCGGCGGTGTCGACGACCATCCGCCGCCAGGCCGGGAGGTCCTGGTAGTCGTCGATCTCCTCGAACCGCTTGGCCGGCAGCATCAAGCGCAGTCCGCTGCCGAGGAGTTCGGGGTCGTAGAGCGTGCTTCCGGGAAGCAGGTCGAGCAATTCATGAGCCGTAGTGGTCTTGCCCGCACCGAACGTGCCGTTCAGCCAGACGATCACGGTTTCCCCTCTTCCCTAGACCCAGGTGAGTTGCCCGCCACACCCTGCCACGGAAAGGCTCGGGGCACGGGCCGCGCGCACGACCGGGAACGTTGCGCATTCGACCATCGGCGTGGCCAGGGAGGTTTCCGCCCCCGTGGACGCGCCGGTCGCGAAATGCCTCGCGCGGTGGAGGCCGGTCACTGCATCCGCCGCCGCGAGCCCCCGGCAAACAAGCGCTCCCCCGCCCCTCCTGTACCGAAACCCTCACCCGCATACCGAGTTCCCGGGCCGCCGCCGGGCCGCAGACCCCGCATATGACGGCGGCCCACCGCGCGGCGGTCGGTTACCCCTTGCTCGCGCCGAGGGTGAGTCCGGCGATGAAATGCCGCTGGAGGAGCAGGAAGACCACAATCGTGGGCAGCGCAACGAGGACGGAACCCGCGGCGAGAAGGTTGTAGTCCGTGAAAAATTGGCCGCGCAGATTGTTGAGGGCCGAGGTGACAGGGAGTTTGTCGCCGTCGGAGAGGAAGACCAGACCCCACAGGAAGTCGTTGTACATCCAGGTGAATTGCAGGGTGCCCAGGGCGGCAAGTGCGGGCCGGCACAGGGGCAGGGTGACCCGGCGGTACTGCGCCCAGACACCGGCGCCGTCGACGATCGCGGCCTCCAGGATTTCCCGCGGCAGCGTGCGCATGAAATTCGCCAGGACGAAGACACAGAAGCCGAGTTGGAAGGCGATCTGCACGGCGATGACGGCCCAGAGGGAGTCGTACATCGTCAGGGATGCGGACATCCAGTACGGCAGTGGAATCTTGTTGAAAAGGACGTAGAGCGGGGTGACGATCACCTGCTGGGGCAGCAGGTTTCCGGCGGTGAAGAGCATCAGCAGGACGAGGCCGCCGCGAATGCGCAGCCGGGACACGGCAAAGGCCACGAACGAGGCCAGGAAAAGGGTGAGCAGGACACCGGGGACCGCGATGAGGAGCGAGTTGAGAAAGTATCTGCCCATCCCGGAGTCGGTGAAGGCCTGGTGGTAGTAGTCGAAGGAGAGATGACGCGGGAGGGAGAAGTAGCCGTATGCCGCGGTCTCTTCGTAAGGGCGCAGCGAGGCGTAGACGGCCAGTAGCAGCGGGGCGAGGAAGGCGAGTGAGACCGTGGAAAGGAAGAGGTGGACGCCGAACCGGCCGCGGCGGCGGGCGGGGGCCCGGGGCGCGTGGGCGGGCCGCGGGGCGGGCGGTGCGGTGGCGGCAGGTGCGGTCATCGCCGCTCCTCCCCTCGGAGTTCCTGGACGAGATAGGTCACGATGAATCCCAGCGAGACCAGCAGCAGGACGACGGCGATGGCCGAGCCGAATCCGATCCGGCCGGCCTCCCCGATGATGTTGTCGGTGACCAGCACTGACAGCAGTTCCAGGCCGTTACGGCCCTTGTTGATGGCGTAGACGATGTCGAAGGCGCGCAGCGATTCGATGACGGTGATGACGCCGACGATGACGTTCACCGGGCGCAGGGTGGGCAGCACGATCCGGAAGAAGGCCTGCCGTTCGCTCGCACCGTCGAGTGCGGCGGCCTCTTTGAGGCCGGGGTCGACGGATTTCAGTCCGGCGAGATAGAGGATCATGACATAGCCGGTGTGCCGCCAGCAGGCGGCCAGCAGCACCATCCAGATATTGAGTCCGGGATTTCCCAGCCAGTCGGTGGGATTCCGGCCGCCGATGACGGCGTTCAGTGCGCCCTGGTCCCGGGAGAGGATCAGCTGGGCGATAAAGCCGACGACGGCGAGTGAGAGCACCACCGGCATATAGAGCGTCGACTGGTAGAAGCGGCTGAAGCGGACACCGCGGTCGATGAGTACGGCGAGCAGCAGGCCGAAGGGGGCCGCGAGCAGCCCGAGGGCGGCCAGCCACAGCAGGTTGTGGCGGACCGCCGGCCAGAACTGCGGGTAGGTGGTGAAGAGGTTGTCGTAATTGGTGAGTCCGGCCCAGTGGATGGCGCCGATGCCGTCCCAGGTGGTGAAAGACAGTCCGACCGAGGCCAGTGTCGGGCCCCAGATCAGGGCGAGGTCGAGCAGGATGGGTATGCCCAGCAGCACGCCGAGGACGGCGAGGTCACGGCGGGTGTGATGCCGCGGTCCCGGTCTTTTGGCGCGCCGTGCGCGGGTGTTCGGCACGGCGGTTCACTCCCCGTCTTTCACAGCGGTCCTGTGGCGGCCGCTCACGTGGCCGAAAAGATCTGCTTCTTCTGGCGTTCGATGTCATTGACCAGGCCGTCGATGTCATCCGGTGCGCCGAGAAACTGCTGGATCGCCTGGATCATGACGGTCGAGGCGAAATCGGGCCGGGTGTCGCGGTCCATGAACTGCGATATCTGCTGGGCACTTGACACCAGCTGGACAGCCTTCTTCTGCAGCGGGGTGTAGGCGGCGGTGTCCGCGCCGCTGTTGACCGCGACGTTGTTGGGGTCGGACGCAAGATAGATGTCCTCCGCCGTGGGCGTGGCGAGGAATTTCAGCAGGTCCCTCGCCCCGTCCTTGTCCTTGGCCTTCTTCGACATCAGAAATCCGTCGACCGGGGCCTCGACCGCGTCCTGCCCGTGGGCCGGGTCGATTTCCGGGAAGGGGAAGAAGTCCAGGTCCGCGCGGTCGGCCGCGCTGAACTGCTGGCCGGGGTGCGGCAGTCCGAGCACGGTCATGCCGGCCTTCTTCTGTGCGAGGGTCTGCGCCGCCTCCTGCCACGTGCGGCCGTTGGCGCCCTTCTGGTGATACGGCATCAGTCCGCGCCAGAGGTCGAATACCTGCTTGACCTGGGGACTGTTCCAGGCCTTCTGGCCGCTCATCAGCGCGATGTGGAAGTCATAGCCGTTGGCGCGCATATTGAGGTAGTCGAACGTACCCATCGCCGGCCAGCCGTCCTTGTCGCCGAAGGCGAACGGCACCAGCCCGTCCTTCTGCATCTGCCGGGCCAGCGCCCGGTACTGGTCGAAGGTCTTGGGGATCTCGTACCCCTTCTCCCGGAACACGCTCTTGCGGTGGAAGACGGCCCACGGATAGTAGTAGTACGGCACCAGGTACTGCTTGCCGTCGCGCCCCGTCGACTGCTTCTTCAGCGCATCGGAGAACCCGTCGAATCCCTGCCACAGGTCGCTGATATCGGAGAGCAGGCCCTTCTGCGCGAAGTACTGCATACGGTTGCCGGCGAACCACATGAAGACATCGTCCGGACTGCCCTGGAGATAACGGTTGATGTTCTCCTGGAAGTTCTCGTGGTTGACGGTGTTCACCCGCACCGTCTTCTTCGACTTCTTCTCATAGGCCTTGAAGGCCTCGGCAAAGGCTTTCTTCGGTACGGCGTCCGAGGCATTCGAGCCCATCGTGACGCCGTTCGGGCCGCTGCCGCAGGCGGCGAGCAGGGACGGGAGGGCCACGGCCCCCGCGCCGAGCGCCGCGCTCCTCAGCAGCGTCCGGCGGGACCTCCGACGTCCCGCCGCCTCCCCGTACGTATCCGAGCCGCTGCTCGTTGACTGGACCATGTCCCCCTCCTCAGGGGTGGAACCAAACAGAACCGAACGCGAGTGGTGGGATCTCACTCCGAACTGCAGGGCCAGTCAAGGGTTTTGGCAGGCGATACCGGAACCGTTACCGCCCCTCTTCCAACAGACTCCAACACGCCCTACCGTAAACACTCGCACGCGACCGGTACACGACCCCACCACGCCTCTCGCGAAGACGGAGGACGCGAACCATGCGCGTTCAGATCCGCACCACCCACCGGCGAGGTCACCGAAGAATCGTCGGAGCGCTGTCCGCCGCGCTGCTGTGTACGGCAGGGGCGACCGCCCTGCCCGCCGCGGCCCGTACGCCTGACGCCCCGGGAGCCGGCCCTTCCCGCAACGCCCCCGCACCCCGGCTCCCCGGCGGGCTCGCCAAGACGCCCCCGATGGGTTTCAACAACTGGAACTCCACCAACTGCCGGGCCGAGTTCAACGAGGAGATGGTCAAGGGCATCGCCGATCTCTTCGTCGCCAAGGGCCTCAAGGACGCCGGCTATCAGTACGTCAATCTCGACGACTGCTGGGCGCTGCCCACCCGCGACGGGAACGGCAAGCTCGTGCCGGATCCGCAGCGATTCCCCCACGGCATCAAGGCGGTGGCCGATTACGTCCACTCCAAAGGCCTGAAATTCGGCATCTACACGAGTGCCGGTATCAAAACCTGCAACCCGGCCGGATTCCCCGGCGGCCTGGGCCATGAGAAGTCCGACGCCCAGCAGTTCGCCGACTGGGGTGTGGACTACCTCAAGTACGACAACTGCAATAACCTCGGTGTGGACGCCAAGCAGCGGTACCGCACGATGCGGGACGCGATCGAGGCCACCGGGCGGCCCATCGTCTACAGCATCTGCGAATGGGGCGAGAACAAGCCCTGGGAGTGGGCGTCGGACGTAGGGCATCTGTGGCGCACCACCGGCGACATCAGCGACTCGTGGTCCAGCATGCTCGGGATCGCCAAGCAGAATCTGCCGCTCGCCCCGCACGCCGGACCGGGCCACTGGAACGACCCGGACATGCTGGAGGTCGGCAACGGCGGCATGACCGACACCGAGTACCGGACCCACTTCTCCCTGTGGTCGATGATGGCCGCCCCGCTGCTGATCGGCTCCGACCTGCGCAAGGCAGGCCCGCAGACGTTCGAGATCCTGGCCAACAAGGACCTCATCGCCGTCGACCAGGACCGGCTGGGCAAGCAGGCCACGGTGGCGAAGTCAGAGTCCGGCCGCTGGACGCTGGTACGGCAACTGGCCGACGGCGCCCGCGCGGTGGCGCTGTTCAACGAGACCGGCGGGCCGCAGCGGATCACCACCACGGCCAAGGAGCTGGGCCTCCCGCAGGCCGACGGCTACCGGCTGCGCGATCTGTGGCGGCACCAGGACACCCACACCACGGGCACCGTCTCGGCGACCGTCCCGGCGCACGGCACCACTGTCTACCGCATCTCCCCGGACAAGCGCTGGGCCACCTACCCGCCGGCCGTCGAGACCGGCACCGACCGTACGCCGCTGGTCGAGGCCGGCACCCCCGCCGCTCTCCGCTCCACCGTCCGCAACCTGGGCGGCACCCCCGCCCAGAGGGTCGCCGTCACGCTGAAGGCCCCGCAGGGGTGGCGGGTGCGGGCCACCTCCCCGGCGACGGCCCGGGCCCTGCCCGGCGGCCGGACGCTCACCACCGGCTGGAAGATCACCGCACCGGCCGGCACCGCGCCCGGGGGCTACGATCTGCCGCTCATCGCCGACTACCGCTCACCCCGCGGCGAACGGCTCACCACCACACTGCCCGGCACCGCCCATGTCGTGGTGCCACCGCCGTCCGGGACCGCGTACGCCGCCGAACTCCCCTGGCTCACCGCCGCCAACGGCTGGGGGCCGGTCGAGAAGAACACCAGCGTCGGGGAGCGCGACGCCGGGGACGGCCGGCCGATCAGCATCGGCGGCACCGGCTTCGCGAAGGGCCTCGGGGTGCATGCGCCCAGCGAGGTGAGCTTCTACACCGGCGGGCGCTGCTCGGCGTTCAGCGCCCAGGTCGGCATCGACGACGAGTCCGGTGACCGGGGGTCGGCGGGCTTCGAGGTGTGGGCCGACGGCAAACAGGTCGCCGCGAGCCCCGCGGTGACCGGAGCGGATGCCGCCAAGGCCGTCAGCGCCCAGGTCACCGGAGCGCAGACCGTCCGGCTCGTCGTGACCGACGGCGGGGACGGTATCGACTACGACCACGCCGACTGGGCGGACGCCAAGTTCCAGTGCTGACGCCACGTTCCCGTGCTGAAGTGCTGAGCGTCGCCTTCCGCTCACACGGGCGGGTACGGGGATGATGCCGCCGGGCGGGCCCTCGGCCCGCCCGGTCCCGCACCCGGGAACTCGTCGACGCCGGGCAACTCGTTAACGCCCAGCACCTCGTCCACGCCCGACACCTCGTCAACGGCGCGGAAGGCCATTCCCATGCCGCCATTCCGCCATTCCCATGCCGCAGGGCCGATCCGGCCGGTCGCAGGCGCACGAGGCCGGTGCCCGTGCCGCGGGTCAGCGCGTGGCGGCGAAGGCATCGGGACGGGACCGTTGCCCGGCGGCAGCGGCGGCGCCCACCACCCCGGCGTCCGTGCCCATTTGGGCCGGTACGACCGTCAGGCCCGACACGAACGACAACGTCGCATAGTCCCGCAGGGCCGCCCGCAAGGGGGCGAAGAGGACGTCACCCGCGCCCGCGACTCCCCCGCCGATGACCGCGATGTCTATCTCCACGAGCGTGGCGGTGGCGGCGATCCCGGCGGCCAGCGCCCGGGCGGCTCGTTCGAAGGAGCGCAGGGCGACCGGGTCACCGGCGTGCGCCGCCGCGGCGACGGCTGCCGCGCTGGTGTCTCCGTCGGGGCCGGGCTGCCAGCCGTTGGCCAGCGCCCGGCGGGCGATGTTGGGGCCGCTGGCGATCCGCTCGACGCAGCCGCGGGACCCGCACGGGCAGGGGTCACCGTCGACCTCGACGCTGATGTGACCGATGTGCCCGGCGTTGCCCGTGGGGCCCGGGTGGAGGCGGCCGTTGAGGACGAGTCCGCCGCCGACGCCGGTGGAGACCACCATGCACAGCGCATTGGCGTGACCGCGCGCGGCACCCTGCCAGTGTTCGGCCGCGGTCATCGCGACACCGTCGCCGACCAGCACGACAGGGCGCTCTCCGACCAGCGCCCGCACCCCGGCGACCAGCGGGAAGTCGCGCCAGCCGGGGATGTTGACCGGGCTGACGGTGCCGGACGAGGCGTCGACCGGGCCCGCGCTGCCGATGCCGACGGCCGTCACCCGCGCCCAGTCGGGCCCCGCGGCCAGCTCGGCGACCACATCGGCCACCGCACGCATCACCGTGGCCCCGTCCTTGTCGGCGGGGGTGGGCCGGGCGGCCCGCTCGACGAGTCTGCCGCGGGCATCCACCAGAGCGCCGGCGATCTTGGTGCCGCCAATGTCCAACGCTGCGCTGAGGTCGGTCTGCATCGGTGTGGATTCTCCTGGTGGGCCCGGGGACCGAGCGTACCGGCCCGGCGTGAGAACGCCAGTCTTCCCTCGTTTGACAACGTTGTCTAGAGGCTATGCTCGACGCCACACCTGACGCCGACAGAATCAGGACCGCACACCGTGACCGACACCGCGCGGGGCACGTCCCGCCGCTATGGCACCCGGCCCACGATGAAGGATGTCGCGGCGCGCGCCGGGGTCGGCCTCAAAACGGTCTCCCGCGTGGTCAACGGCGAACCGGGCGTCACCCCGGACACCGAGCGACGCGTCCAGGAATCGATCACCGCCCTGGGGTTCCGCCGTAACGACTCGGCCCGGATCCTGCGCAAAGGGCGTACCGCCAGCATCGGTCTGGTGCTGGAAGATCTCGCGGACCCGTTCTACGGCCCGCTCAACCGCACCGTCGAGGAAGTCGCCCGCGGCCACGGGGCGCTGCTGATCAACGGCTCCAGCGCCGAGGACCCGGCGCGCGAACAGGAGTTGGTGCTGGCGCTGTGCGCACGGCGGGTCGACGGGCTGGTCATCATCCCGGCCGCCGACGACCACCGCTATCTGGAACCCGAGATCGCGGCCGGGATAGCGACCGTCTTCGTGGACCGCCCGCCCGGCCGGATCGATGCGGACGTCGTGGTCTCCGACAACTTCGGCGGCGCCCAGGACGCGGTGGCCCACCTCATCGCACACGGCCACCGCCGGATCGGCTTCATCGGTGACCAGCCGCGGATCCACACCGCGCGCGAACGGCTGCGCGGCTACCGCACGGCAATGGCCGCGGCGGGCCTGCCCGTTGACGACTCCTGGGTGGCGCTGGGCTCCACGGCGCCCGAGCGGGTACGCGCCGCCGCCACCGCGATGCTGGCCGCCCCCGAGCCGGTCACCGCCCTCTTCGCGGGCAACAACCGGGTCACCGTCACCGCCGTACGCGTCCTCGGCGAACACCCGCGCCCGGTCGCGCTGGTGGGCTTCGACGACTTCGAACTGGCCGATCTCGTCCGGCCCGCGATCACCGTCGTCGCCCAGGATCCGGCGTGCATGGGCCGGACGGCCGCCGGTCTGCTCTTCCGGCGTCTGGAGGGCACCGAGGACCCGCCGCAGCGCAGGGAGATCCCCACCAGCCTGATCGCCCGCGGCTCGGGCGAGATCCCGCCCGCGGAGAGCTGAACTCCCCGGCGACCGGGGGCCGGGGACCGGGCCCTGGCGGAAACGGGGGCGGGCCGAGAGGGTCCAGCGGGTGATCACCGGTCGTCGCGGTCCGGCTCCCTCACCCGGCCCGCCTTCTTCCAGATGAGCACCATCCCCAGCGCGAGCACGATCAGCGCGACGATCACGATGACACCCTTGATCGCGGCATCGGCCACCAGGTGGGCGAGGATGTCGGAGCCGTCGTCACCCTCGCCGCCGGCGCCGCCCCGGGCGAGGGCGGCGTACACCGGGCCGTCGCCAACCGGCGGGCCCACGCAGGTCATCGGGCCTCGCCCCGCCCCGGCTCCCGTTCGTGCTGCCGCCGCCCGCGCCCGTCGTCGTCCAGGTGACGGGCCGCCGCCCGCACCACCGCGCCGGCCACCGATCCGCCACCCCGAGGCGACGCCCCGCCACGGCTCCGCGCGGCGCCCCGGTCGTCCAGATAGCGGCTCACGGCCTGGGCGGCGGGTGCCGCATACCGCCGCGCCGCACCGAGTTTCCCCCGGCGCTTGAGGACGAGCGCCACGGCGAAGACCAGCAGGGCCAGCACCACCAGGCCGCCCGCCATCAGGCCGAATCGGATGAGAAGAACGTTCAGAACCCGCTCCACGGCCATCCCTCCATTCTTTGTATCACAGGTGTGATAGAAAACAATTTATCACAGCCGTGATACAAAGAGGGCATGCCCAAACAGGTGGACCGAGAAGCCCGGCGCCGCGAGGTCGTCGACGCCCTCTTCCGCGTCGTCGTACGCGACGGCCTCCAGCGCGCCTCGCTGCGCACCGTCGCGGACGAGGCCGGGCTCAACATCGGTTCGGTCCGGCACTACTTCGCCGGCCAGGAAGAGCTGATGCGCTTTGCGATGCGGTCGATGGTCGACCGGGTCGGCGACAGACTCCAGCGCCGTATCGACGAGTTGGGCGATCTGGACGGACTTTCGGGGCCCGAGATCCGCCGCTGCGCGATGGAACTGCTCTCCGAGCTGCTGCCCCTGAACGACAGCCGGCGCGCCGAGGTCACCGTCCTCGTCGACTTCTCCACCGCCGCCCGGACCCACCCCGGGATCGACGACCTCGCCCGGGAGACCGCCACCGGCACCCGGACCCTCGTCCGCCGCATCCTCACCCGCCTCGACACGGCGGGCGGGCTGCGCGCGGATCTCACCCTCGACACCGAGACCGAGCGGCTGACGTCCCTCCTGGACGGCCTCGCTTTCACCGCCGTACTACGGCCCGACGTACTGGACGCGCAGACCTGCGCCACGGTCCTGCGCGCCCATCTCGACGACCTGGCGCCGGCTACGGGCTGACGTACGACGAGGCCCCCGCCGGTCGGGCGGGGGCCTGGTGGGGTGTACGGGGCCTCATGAGGCGCACGGGGGCCTCGTGGGCGTACGGGAGCCTCGTAGACGTACGGGGGCGCAAGCGGGCACGGCAGCCAACCGGCCAACCTTCCCCACCACGTGCCTCGTTGCACCACCCGATGGACTGTGGCCCGTTGTGCGCGACAACGGGCCATGCCCTCAGACCGTGGCAGCCGGGCGCCCTGCGAGCGCGTCCAGGTCGGCGCGGGTCATTCCGGTCAGCCGGGCGACCTCGGCGGTGTCCACGGCGCCGCAGTCCAGACCGCGCAGCAGATAGCCGCTGAGCGCCTTGGCGGTGGCGGGCTCGTCCATGACATCGCCGCCGGCCTTGGCGACATAGGCCGCGAGCCGGGCCGCGGCCTGCTCCAGGCCCTCGCGGTAGAAGGCGTAGACCGCCGCGTAACGGGTGGGCAGATGGGCGGGGTGCATGTCCCAGCCCTGGTAGTAGGCGCGCGCCAGCGAGCGGCGCACCAGGCCGTGGTGCAGGCGCCAGGCGGCGTGCACCTGCTCCGTCGGGCCGACCGGCAGGACATTGGTGGACCCGTCGGAGAGACGGACGCCGGTGCCCGCGGCGGCGACCTGCATCACGGCCTTGGCGTGGTCGGCCACCGGGTGGTCGAGGGACTGGTGGGCGGCGCTGACGCCGCAGGAGGCGCTGTAGTCGAAGGTGCCGTAGTGCAGGGAGGTGGCGCGGCCCTCGGCGGCCTCGATCATGCGGGCGACGGTGGCGCGGCCGTCGGCGCCCAGGATCGACTGGGTGGTCTCGATCTGGATCTCGAAGCCGATCCGGCCGGCCTCCAGGCCGTGCGCCTTCTCGAAGGCCTCCAGCAGCCGGACCATGGCGGTGACCTGCTCGGCGTAGGTGACCTTCGGGAGGGTCAGCACCAGGCCGTCGGGCAGGCCGCCGGCCCCCATGAGGCCGGTGAGGAAGATGTCGAGGGTGCGGATACCGCGGTCGCGGACGGCGGCTTCCATGCACTTCATCCGGATGCCCATGCAAGGGGCGGCGGTGCCTTCCCGGTAGGCGGCGGCCACCAGGGCGGCGGCACGGGCCGCGGCCTCGTCCTCCTCGGCGTCGGGGCGGGGGCCGTAGCCGTCCTCGAAGTCGATGCGCAGGTCCTCGACGGGCTCACGGGTCAGCTTGGCGCGGACCCGGTCGTGGACCTCCACCGCGAGCGCGTCGGGGAGGCCGAGGACGGCGGCGAGCGCACCGGCGTCCGGGGCGTGCTCGTCGAGGGCGGCGAGCGCCTGGTCACCCCAGGAGCGCAGGGTGCCGGCGGTGACGACATCGCCGGGGACGTAGACCGTGTGGACCGGCTGGCGGGTGCCGGGGTCGCCCGGGTAGCGCCGCGCCAGATCCGCGTCCACCTGGGCGAGGGCGGCCCCGATTCCCTCGCGTACGGTGTCCGCGAGGCTCGTCGCCACGCTCTCCTGCTGCCCCATTCGATACCCTCCCGGTGCGTACGCCCGCCGATCGAGCGTTTTCCGCTCAACGGAATCAACAATCCGTATAGCGAAGTTAACTGGGTCGGTTCGCCGAGGTCAACACCCTCTCCCGTGGCGGCGCAGGTCACGGGCCCATGGAGTGCCCCCTACAGCCGCGTAGGAGGCATCTCCTTACGGCCGGGCCGGAAACCCCATGGCGGGTCCGCAGCCGCCCCGTCAGACTCCCCCTCATGACGTGGATCGCACCCCCCATCGAACGCAGAGAACTCCCGACCGCGGCCGGCGAACGGGAGATGCTGCAAGGCTGGCTCGACTATCACCGCGACACCCTGCTCGCCAAGTGCGCGGGCCTGACGCCCGACCAGCTCGTCGAGGCGAGCGCCGCACCCTCCACCCTCACGCTGCTCGGTCTGGTACGCCACATGGCCGACGTCGAACGCACCTGGTTCCGGGTGCGCTTCCTCGGGCAGCGGATCGGCGATCTCTACTTCACCGGGGACGACCCGGACGCCGACTTCCACGACGCGGACCCGGCCGGCGCGGAGCGTGATGTCGCCGTCTTCCGTGCCGAGATCGAGGCATGCGACAAGGCGGTGGCGGACCGCGGGCTGGACGAGACCTTCACCACGCGCCGGGGACGCACGCTCAACCTGCGCTGGATCTATGTCCACATGATCGAGGAGTACGCCCGGCACAACGGCCACGCGGACCTGCTGCGCGAACGGATCGACGGGGCCACGGGCGACTGACGGCGCGACACCCGGCCGGTGCCGGCGGCGCGACCCCTGGCCGCCGGCACCACCACGGCACCCGTCCGCGGGTGCCGCCACAGCACGAGGCCCCGTACGCACCGCGCGTACGGGGCCTCGTGCGAGGGCCGGAGCCGGGCTCCGGCGGGACGGCGTCAGCCCTTGCGGGTCTTGACCTCGTCGGTGAGGGCCGGGACGACGTCGAAGAGGTCGCCGACCACGCCGTAGTCGACCAGCTCGAAGATCGGCGCCTCTTCGTCCTTGTTGATGGCGACGATCGTCTTCGAGGTCTGCATACCGGCGCGGTGCTGGATCGCACCGGAGATGCCCGCCGCGATGTACAGCTGCGGCGAGACCGACTTACCGGTCTGGCCGACCTGGTTGGTGTGCGGGTACCAGCCGGCGTCCACCGCGGCACGCGAGGCGCCGACGGCCGCACCGAGCGAGTCGGCAAGCGCCTCGATGACCGGGAAGTTGTCGGCGCCGTTGACGCCGCGGCCACCGGAGACCACGATCGCGGCCTCGGTCAGGTCCGGGCGGCCGGTCGACTCGCGCGGGGTGCGCGAGACGATCTTGGTGCCCTTGGAGGAGTCGGCGACGGTCACCGCGAGCTGCTCGACCGTGCCGGCGGCCGGGGCGGCCTCCGGGGCGGCGGAGTTGGGCTTGACGGTGATGACCGGGGTGCCCTTGGTGATGCGGGACTTGGTGGTGTACGAGGCCGCGAAGACGGACTGCGTGGCCACCGGGCCCTCGTCGCCGGCCTCGACGTCGACGGCGTCGGTGATGATGCCGGAGCCGATGCGCAGCGCGAGGCGGGCAGCGATCTCCTTGCCCTCCGCGGAGGACGGCAGCAGCACGGCCGCCGGGGAGACCGCGTCGTAGGCGGCCTGCAGCGCGTCGACCTTGGGGGCGACGAGGTATTCGGCGAACTCGGGCGCGTCGGCGGCCAGCACCTTCACGGCGCCGTGCTCACCGAGGATCTTCGCGGCGTCCTCGGCGTTCGCACCGAGGTGCACGGCTACCGGCTCGCCGATGCGGCGGGCGAGGGTGAGCAGTTCGAGGGTGGGCTTGCGGACGGCGCCGTCCACGTGGTCGACGTAGACAAGGACTTCAGCCATGGGATTGCTCTCCTGCGGGAAGAATGAGGGCGGGGGTAAGGACTGCGGCTCAGATGAACTTCTGGCCCGCGAGGAACTCGGCGAGCTGCTTGCCGCCCTCGCCCTCGTCCTTGACGATCGTGCCCGCGGTGCGGGCCGGACGCTCGGTGGCGCCGTCGACCTTGGTCCAGGCGCCCTCGAGGCCGACCTCGTCCGCCTCGATCTCCAGGTCCTCCAGGTCCAGGGACTCCACCGGCTTCTTCTTGGCGGCCATGATGCCCTTGAAGGAGGGGTAACGCGCCTCGCCCGACTGGTCGGTGACGGACACGACGGCCGGCAGCGCGGCCTCCAGCTGCTCGGTGGCGGTGTCGCCGTCGCGGCGCCCGGTGACCTTGCCGCCGTCGACGGACACCTCGGAGAGCTGGGTGACCTGAGGAACGTTCAGGCGCTCGGCGAGCAGCGCGGGCAGCACACCCATCGTGCCGTCGGTGGAGGCCATACCGCAGACGACCAGGTCGTAACCGGTCTTCTCGATGGCCTTGGCCAGCACCAGCGAGGTGCCGAGCGCGTCGGTGCCGTGCAGGTCGTCGTCCTCGACGTGGACGGCCTTGTCGGCGCCCATCGACAGCGCCTTGCGCAGCGCGTCGTTGGCGTCCTCGGGGCCGACGGTGAGAACCGTGATCTCCGCGTCGTCGGCGGCTTCCTTGATCTGCAGGGCCTGCTCGACGGCGTACTCGTCGAGCTCCGAGAGCAGACCGTCCACGTCGTCACGGTCGACGGTCAGGTCCTCGGCGAAGTGCCGGTCGCCGGTGGCGTCGGGCACGTACTTCACACAGACAACGATCCTCAGGCTCACGCCGGCTCTCCTACCTGCTTCGTCTCTTCAGAACTGCCTTGTGCTGGCAGCATAGGCGCCTGTCGGGGCGGCTCCCGGTCGGTTGCGGTTCCCCACGCCGACCGCCATATTACTCGCCAGTACATCGACTCTCCCGCCCCGAAGCAAGGCCACCGAAATGTGACCTTGCCAACGGCCCTCACCGGGGAACGACCCAGCGGAACGGGAACCCGTCAGTCCCGCAGCGCGTTGAAGCGGCCCTGGTGGTAGAGCAGCGGACGGCCGGGCCCCGCGGGGTCGCCGACGACGGGCCGGGCGAGCACGATGCGGTGGTCACCGGCCGGTACCCGCGCCACGACCTCGCACACCAGCCAGGCCAGTACGCCGTCCAGGAGGGGCACCCCCTCGGGGCCGGTGCGCCAGGACGTGGCGGGACCGAAGCGGTCGGCGCCGCTGCGCGCGAAGGTGGCGGCCAGTTCCTGCTGGTGCTCGCCGAGTATGTGGACGCCGATGTGTTCGGCCTCCGAGACGGCCGGCCAGCTGGAGGCACCGGTGCCGATGCCGAACGAGAGCAGCGGCGGGTCCGCGGCGACGGAGGTGAGGGAGGTGGCGGTGAAGCCGACGGGGCGGGAGCCGTGCGCGGTGATCACCGCGACGCCGGCGGCGTGCTGCCGGAAGACCGAGCGCAGCAGCTCGGGGGAGGCGGTACGTGGCGTGCCGAGGCCGGGCGAGGCCGTCATGGAATTGTCCTTCTGCTGTGGTGTACGAGCCCGGGAAGAGCCGCCGACGGCTGCGCAGCGGTCGGCGGCGATGGTGTCGTCGCTGCTCACACGCCTGGACAGCGGGCGCTGGCAGTCCGCAGAAGATCGACGTGGGCGCGTCCGTACAGAGGGGTTCCTGGCCGCATCACGTCAGAGTGACGATGTGTGACCCACAGCGTCAAGAGCCGCCCGCCATCTGGGAGATCAATCACGGACCGCCGCGCCCAGCGCCGCGATGACATCGGCCTTCCGGGGCTGCCCGGAGGCGCGGCGCACGATCGCGCCGTCCGCGTCGAGCACCAGCACCGTGGGAGTGCGCAGCACCTTCAGGTGGCGTACGAGGTCCAGATGGTCCTCCGCGTCGATCTCGACATGGGCCACCCCCTCGACCATGCCGGCGACCTCGGCCAGGGTGCGCCGGGTGGCCCGGCAGGGCTGGCAGAAGGCGCTGGAGAACTGCAGCAGGGTGGCCCGCTCCCCCAGCTCCGCGCCGATCTCGGCGGCCCCGAGCCGCGCCCCGTCGTCCCGCTTGTGCACCTTTCGGCCTCCCCTTACGGCGTCGGTGCCACATGCCGAACGCGCTCGCCGCCGCGAGCACCGCGATGCACACCATGAGTCCAGTCGTCGACGGGTGCAGCGTTCACGGGACCGCAAAGATTCCCCGGCGGGAGCCGCAGCCGCCGGGGGTCGCGGCCACCGGGTGTGCCCTCGCGGCAGCCCTTCTCCACGCCTCTCCACGGCGCCTTCGGCTGCTGCCCGGGGTACGGGAGGTATGTTCTGCTGCGGAGAGCGGCCGGCTGAGCGGGTCTCCACGTGACAAGAATCTCCCGGTCCTGGCGGCCGACGCGCTGGCCGCCACGGCCGACATCGGGCACGATCACCCGAAAGTCGCAGTTACGACTGCGTAGGCTTCCGCCGGGAGAACCCTCCCCAGGCGTGGAAAAGGGGTCCTCCGGACAATGGCAGAGCTCGTCTATCCGCCGGTGATCGGCGCCGCCCGCACCCTCTTCAAGGCGCTCGATCTGAAATTCGACATCGCCGGGACGGACCATATTCCGCGCCGTGGCGGGGCGGTTCTGGTGAGCAATCACATCGGGTACCTGGACTTCGTCTTCGCCGGACTGACGGCGCGTCCCGCCAAGCGGCTGGTGCGCTTCATGGCGAAGGAGTCGGTGTTCCGGCACAAGGTGTCCGGGCCGTTGATGCGCGCGATGAAGCACATCCCCGTGGACCGTGCGCAGGGGATGCACGCCTACAAGCACGCACTGTCCGCCCTGCGTTCGGGCGAAATCATCGGGGTCTTCCCCGAGGCGACGATCTCCGAGTCCTTCACCCTGAAGACCTTCAAGTCGGGTGCGGTGCGGCTGGCCCAGGAGGCCGGGGTGCCGCTGCTGCCGGTGGCGCTGTGGGGCACCCAGCGGCTGTGGACCAAGGGCCACAAGCGCGATCTGGGCCGTCACCACCTCCCGATAACGATCCGGGTGGGCGAGCCGATGGAGGCCGATCCGGCCGAGCAGGCCGAGAAGATCACCGACCGGCTGCGGGCCCGGGTGCAGGACCTGCTGGAGGCGGCGCAGCGGGCCTACCCCGTACGCCCCAAGGACGCCGAGGACACCTGGTGGATGCCGGCCCACCTCGGCGGCACGGCGCCCGCCGCGCCCGGCACCGCCGGATAGCGAACCCGGCGGCCGGAGCGCACCGTCGCCGCGACGCGCCCGGGGCGGCCGGTCCGGCGGGTCCGGCGGGCCCGCTCACGGGGTCCAGATGTCGCCGACCTCGATACGGGCGCCGGGGCAGGCCTGCTGCAGCGTCTCGGCCAGCTCGGCGCCCGCGGCGGTCAGTGCGTCGAGGGGCAGGGGAGCCATCCGCTCCAGCAGGAAGAGGGCGCTGACCGAGTCCTCGGTGAGGCGGGTGCGTACCCCCTGCCGCCAGTTCCAGCGGCGGCAGGTGACGCCCTCGTCGTCACACCAGACCACCTCGCCCGCATCGGGGTGCTCAACGGTCTCGGCGCCGCCGGCCGCGGTCACGAACGGCTCGTCGCCGGTGGCCCGCACGAGCCGCATACCGCCCTGGATACGGTCCAGGTCCTCGCCGCCCACGGGGAGGAGATGGGCGACGCTGAGGGCGTTGTAGAGGTCGACGAGGCGGTTGATGCGGGGCAGACCGCCGTCCGCGAGCGCCCGTCTGGCCAGCGCCTCGGCGGAGTTGCGGGTGCGGGAGGGCTTGCTGCCGAAGGCGGTGTACGCGGCGCGCCAGGCGGCGAGGTGCGGATCGTCCTGCGGGGCGCGTCCGTCCAGCCGCCCGGCGAGGCGGCGGGTGGCCTCGTCCAGGAGCGCCGCGCCGGCCTCGTCACTGGGCCCGTTGGTCAGCCCGTGGGCTTCGACGGCGAGGTAGCCGAAACCGGGCGCCAGGTCCCGCACCTCGTCGGAGACATGCAGGCGGCAGGTCGTGCCGGAGACGTGCGAAGAGCTGGGCATCGGGGCCGTTCCTCAGAGATCGGTGGGGAGCATCTGCCAGAGGTGAGGCCGGTCGACGGCCTCCTGGAGGCATTGCAGCACGGCCGGGTGCGGTTCAGCAAATAGCACTGGGTAGTCCACTTCGTTGCACTCAGGGCGCACAGGGAAGGCCAGCTGCTCACGGTCCAGGCGGAACCGTGCGTCGACGCCCGGCTTGTTGCCCCGCGGATCCTGCCGCGCCCAGCGATCCTCGCCGGGCAGCCGGACGGCGATCAGACCGTGGACGGTGTCGAGCTTCTGGTAGCACAGCCCGGCGGGGATGCCCTCCGCCCGCAGCAGGGCCACCAGCGCATGCGTCTTGGCGTAGCAGATGCCGGTGCGCAGCGCGAGCACGTCCGAGGCGCGCCAGGTGACGCGCGGGTCACCGGAGTCCGCGCTGTGCGGGATGGCATCGCGGACGAACTCGAAGGCGCCCTTGGCGTATGCGTATGCATCGGGAGCTTCGGCGGCGAGGGCGGCGGCAGTGGCCCGGACGTGCGGATGGTCATGGTCGATGACCTCGTCGGCCGCCAAATAGGCAGAAATTTCCGGGGCGTTCTGGATCAGTTCCATACCCGGGGAACGTAGCGATGCGCCCGGCCGAGAGTCAATGACTTTTCGGTCGGGCGCATAGCTATTCAGGCGAGGCGGCGCCGGGCTAGCGGCCCATCTCCTCGCGGAGCGCGGCGAGGAAGCCGTCGACGTCCTCCTCGGCGGTGTCGAACGCGCACATCCAGCGCACCACACCCGCCGACTCGTCCCAGAAGTAGAAGCGGTAGCGCTTCTGCAGCCGCTCGCTCACCTCGTGCGGCAGCCGGGCGAACACGCCGTTGGACTGCACGGGGTAAAGGATCTCCACCCCGCCGATCTCCCGCACCCCGGCCGCCAGCCGCTGCGCCATGGTGTTGGCGTGCCGGGCGTTACGCAGCCACAGGTCCTTGGCGAGCAGCGCCTCCAGCTGGACGGAGACGAAGCGCATCTTGGAGGCCAGCTGCATGGACAGCTTGCGCAGGTGCTTCATGGCGCGCACCCGGTCGGGGTTGAGCACGACCACGGCCTCACCGAAGACAGCGCCGTTCTTCGTGCCGCCGAAGGAGAGGATGTCGACGCCCACGGCGTAGGTGAACGCCCGCATCGGAACATCGAGCGTCGCCGCGGCGTTGGCGATCCGCGAGCCGTCGAGGTGCACCACCATGTTGCGCTCGTGCGCGTGTTCACAGATCGCCCGGATCTCGTCGGGTGTGTAGACCGTGCCGAGCTCCGTGCTCTGGGTGATCGAGACGACCTGCGGCATGGCGCGGTGCTCGTCGTCCCAGCCGTACGCCTCGCGGTCGATCAGCTCGGGGGTGAGCTTGCCGTCCTCGGTGGGCACGGTGAGCAGCTTGAGCCCGCCGATCCGCTCGGGCGCGCCGCACTCGTCGACATGGATGTGCGCGGACTCGGCGGCGATCACCGCACCCCAGCGGTCGGTCACGGCCTGCAGGGCGACGACATTGGCGCCGGTGCCGTTGAACACCGGGAACGCCTCGGCGCGCTGCCCGAAGTGGCTGCGGAAGACCCGCTGCAGGTGCTCGGTGTACTCGTCCTCGCCGTAGGCGACCTGATGGCCGCCGTTGGCAAGGGCGAGCGCGGCGAGCACCTCGGGGTGGGCGCCGGCGTAGTTGTCGCTGGCGAAGCCGCGTATCTCGGGGTCGTGATGCCGCCGGGCGTCGGTCTTCGCTCCGGTCACGGCTCGGGGGTCAGCCACAGACGCTGTCCATTCACTTCCTGGGCGGGCCGGCTCCAGACCCCGGCGATGGCCTCGGCCAGCTCCGTGACATCCGTGAAGCCCGCGAACTTGGCGTTCGGTCGCTCGGCGCGCATCTGGTCGTTGACGAGCGCCTTCACGATCAGGATCGCAGCCGCGGCGCGCGGTCCCTGCTCACCCCCCGACTTGCGGAAACCGTCCGCCATGGCGAGCGTCCAGGCCTCGGCGGCGGCCTTGGAGGCGGCATAGGCGGCGTTGCCCCCGGTGGGCTTGCCGGCGCCGGCCGCGCTGGTGAGGAGGAAGCGGCCGTTGCCGCTGCGTTCGAGGGCTTCGTGGAAGGCGAGCGAGGTGTGCTGGACGGTGCGGACCAGCAGCTTGTGCAGCATGTCCCAGTCCGCCAGGTCGGTCTCCGCGAAGGTGGAGGAGCCGCGCCAGCCGCCGACGAGGTGCACCAGGCCGTCGATCCGGCCGAACTCCTTCTCCGTACGAGCCGCCCATTCGCGGGTCTGGTCGATGTCGAAGAGGTCGACGGTGTCCCCGATCACCGTGGCGCCGCCGTGGGCGTAGCGGGCCGCGTCCACGGCCTCCGCCAGCCGCTCGGCGTTCGAGTCCGAGCCGACCACCACCGCACCCGCTTCGGCCAGTCGCAGCAGGGTCGCGCGGCCGGCCGGACCTGCCGCGCCCGCCACCGCGATGACCGCACCCTCCAGCGGCCCCTGGCCGCCCGTCGAAGTCACCATCTTCGTCGCCTCCTCGTCCTGCTCCTGGACGGCCTGCGGCCGGGTGTTCCGGTCGTTCGTCATGCCGCCGCCAATTCATCGCTGTGGGCCGTGATGCCCTTGGTGGATGCGATCACAGTGCGCAGCTTCTTGGCGAGCGCCTCGTAGAACATGCTCAGCGGGAACTCGTCGGGGAGCACGTCGTCCACGAGTTTGCGCGGCGGCTGGTCGAGGTCGAGAGCGTCGGGGCCCTTGGCCCAGACCGAGCCCGGGTGCGGTGCGAGGTAGGTCGAGACGAGGTCGTACGCGGCGAACCAGTGGACCAGCTTGGGCCGGTCGATGCCGTCGCGGTAGAGCTTTTCGATCTCGCCGCACAGCTGGTTGGTGACCTTGGGCGCCCGCTCCCAGTCGATGTGCAGTGTGTTGTCCGTCCAGCGTACGACGTCGTGCTTGTGCAGGTACGCGAAGAGCAGCTGGCCACCGAGGCCGTCGTAGTTGCGGACCCGGTCGCCGGTGACGGGGAACCGGAACATCCGGTCGAAGATCACTGCGAACTGCACGTCGCGGGCCTGGGAGTACCCCTCGGCCTCCAGCTTCACGGCCTCCTTGAAGGCGGTGAGGTCGCAGCGCAGCTCCTCCAGGCCGTACATCCAGAACGGCTGGCGCTGCTTGATCATGAACGGGTCGAACGGCAGGTCACCGTGGCTGTGGGTGCGGTCGTGCACCATGTCCCACAGGACGAACGCCTCCTGGCAGCGCTCCTGGTCGGCCAGCATCTCGCGGATGTCCGCGGGGAGTTCGACGCCCAGCGTCTCGATGGCGGCCTCGCTGACCCGGCGGAAGCGGGCGGCCTCGCGGTCGCAGAAGATACCGCCCCAGCTGAACCGCTCGGGGGCCTCGCGCACGGCGATGGTCTCCGGGAAGAGCACCGCGGAGTGGGTGTCGTAGCCGGCCGTGAAGTCCTCGAAGGTGATGCCGCAGAAGAGGGCGTTGTCGTAGCGGGTGCGCTCCAGCTCGGCGAGCCAGTCCGGCCAGACCATGCGCAGGACGACGGCCTCGAAGTTGCGGTCCGGGTTGCCGTTCTGGGTGTACATGGGGAACAGCACGAGGTGCTGGAGGCCGTCGGCGCGCTGCTTGGCGGGCTGGAAGGCCAGGAGGGAGTCCAGGAAGTCCGGCACCCCGAAGCCGCCGTCGGCCCAGCGGCGCAGGTCGGCGACGAGGGCCTGGTGGTAGGCGGCGTTGTGCGGCAGCAGCGGGGCGAGTTCCCCGACGGCCGCGGCCATCTTGTCGACCTCGGCGCGGACGGCCTCGGCGGTGGGCGCGCCCTCCGCCGCCAGGTCTATGGAGCCGTCCTTGGACTGCCAGGGACGGATGGTCTCGACCGCGTCCTTGAGCACGGGCCACGCCGGGTGCGCGACCACGCTCTCCGCGGCCGTGGTGGCCTCACGGACACCCACAGGCGAAAGAATTTCCGTCATGACTGCCCTCCGGCGATAGATCGTGTTGTCAGAACACGGTAACCAGCCGAGGATGGCCCGCTCAAGGGGAGTCGTTGAAAATTATTCTGCCGACACCCCGCCTTGGCGCACTTTTTTCCTGTCAGTGACAGCCTGGACGGCACTTCCTCCCAGCAATGCCAAGGGTTTCGGCGGTTCCTCCGGCACCTTCCACGGCAGGGAAACCCCCGAACCGTGTGGCATATGCCATACGGCCCGGGGGCCGCCGCGGACCGGCCGGCCTGCGGCGCGCCGTCAGCGCGGCAAGGACTCGCCCACGCGAGGGTGAGGCGGTCTGAAGCCGGATATGGCGGGTACCCGTACTGGACACACCGCGGTCCGGTCCGGCAGCCCGTTTTCCGCCGGTCGGTCCCGTTAGGCTGTGCGCCATTTCGTAGCGCCGTTGCCGACACCCGACGGTCGGCACGTGTACGGAGCCGACACCAGCACCGAGCCGACAGAAGCGAGGCAGCCTTGTCCTTTCTCACCATCGGACACCGCGGGATGATGGGCGTGGAGCCGGAGAACACCCTGCGGTCCTTCGTGCGCGCCGAGCACGAAGGCCTCGATGTCATCGAACTCGATCTGCATCTGAGCAAGGACGGCGCGCTCGTGGTGATGCACGACGCGGATGTGGACCGGACCACCGACGGCGCCGGCCCGATCGCCGAGCGCACCCTCGCCGAACTCCGCGAACTCGATGCCGGCCGGGGCGAGCGGATCCCCGTCTTCGAGGAGGTCGTCGACGCGGTCAAGGCGCCGTTGCAGGCCGAGATCAAGGACGTGGCGGCCGCGCAGGCGCTGGCCGAGGTGATGCGGTCGCGCGATCTGGTCGGCCGGGTCGACGTGATCTCCTTCCACGACGAGGCGCTGGCCGCGATCCGGACCCTGCTGCCCGGCGTACGGACCGCGCTGGTCGGCAGCCGGTACGGCGCGGACGTGGTCGACCGTGCGCAGGCCGTCGGCGCGACGATGCTCTCGCTGAACATCCGCCGGCTCACCCTGGAGCTGGTCGAGCGGGCGCATGCCGCGCATCTGGAGGTCGTGGGCTGGACGGTCAACACGCATGATCAGCTGCGCCTCGCGCGCGGGCTCGGTCTGGACGGTGTGGTGACCGACCAGCCGGAGATCCGGCGGGCGGTCCGCTTCACGGCGTGAGGCGGCACCGGTTCGCGACGTGAGGCGGTGCAGGTTCGCGGCGTGAGGCGGCGTGGCACGAGGTGAGCAGGGAGGGGCGCACCGGCTCTTCGGGCTCTTCGGAATTCTCGGATTCTTCGGGCTCTTCGGGACCCACCCGGCGACCGGGAAATGTGCAGTTCACAGCGCCGCAATGCATTTCCACCATGCGGACGTTTCCCGCAGTGATCTCGACAGACGGCCTCGGGCCCTGCCACTCTCCCGCCATGCGCCTCGCCAACCGCCCTCTCCGCCTTGCCACTTGCGCCACCGTCGCGCTGCTCGCCGCGGCCGTCGGCTGTGCCCCGCAGGACGAGTCCCCCGGCGGCCCGCGGGCCGCCGGGCAGGGCAAACAGAGCTGTGACCGCGGCAAGCTGGCCACCGTGGCGGACGGCAAGCTCACGGTCGGCACCGACAAGCCCGCCTACGCACCCTGGTTCCAGGACGACGACCCGGCCAGTGGCACGGGCTTCGAATCGGCCGTCACCTATGCCGTCGCCCGCCAACTGGGCTACGGCAAGGACGCGGTGCGCTGGCAGACCGTGCCGTTCGCCAACGCCTTCGCGCCCGGCCAGAAGAAGTTCGACTTCGACGTCAACCAGGTCTCCATCAGCCCCGCACGCAAACGGGCCGTCGCCTTCTCCTCGGGCTACTACGACGTGCGCCAGGCGGTCACCGCCCTCAAGGGCTCCCGGGCCGCGCATGCCAAGAGCATCGCCGCCCTGCGTCACCTCAAGCTGGGCGCGCAGGTCGGCAGCACCAGCCTGGACGTCATCAACGACACCATCCGGCCGGATCAGCCGCCCGCCGTGTTCCAGAAGAACGACCTCACCAAGTCCGCGCTGAAGAACGGCCAGGTGGACGCGATCCTCACCGATCTGCCGACGGCCTTCTACATCACCTCGGCGGAGGTGAAGGACGCCGAGGTCGTCGGGCAGTTCGCGGCCACCGGCGCCGACGAGGAGCAGTTCGGCCTGGTCCTGGACAAGGAGAGCCGGATCACCGGGTGTGTGACGGCCGCGGTGGATGCGCTGCGCAAGAACGGCACCCTCGCCGCGCTGGAGAAGAAGTGGCTGAGCGACGCCGTATCCGTCCCGGTGCTCAAATGACGTACGGAGAAGGCGTGTCGAAACTCCGAACGGCACGGGACGGAGCCGATGGCGGGCCCGTTGACCGGGCCGATGACGGGTACGTGCCCTCGAAGCGGCGGATCGAGCGGGAGCGCTTCCGGCGGGCCAGGACCCGGCGCGCCACCACCGTGGCCGCGCTGAGCACTCTGGTCACCGCCGCCGTCCTCTACCTCGTCATCACCCGCTCCCCCGGCTGGCCGCGGACCCGGGAGACATTCTTCAGCGCCGAGTACGCCGCCAAGGCGCTGCCGAAGGTGCTGGAGGGGCTGCTGTTGAATCTGCGGCTGCTGGTGGTGTGCGGGGCGGCGGTGCTGGTGCTCGGGCTGCTGCTGGCGGTGGCCCGGACGCTGCGGGGCCCGGTGTTCTTCCCCCTGCGCGCCCTGGCCGCCGCGTACACCGACTTCTTCCGCGGCCTGCCGCTGATCATCTGTCTGCTGATGGTGGTCTTCGGAGTGCCGGCGCTGCGGCTGCAGGGCGTGACCACCGATCCCGTGCTGCTCGGCGGCTCCGCGCTGGTGCTGACGTACTCGGCCTATGTCGCCGAGGTCTTCCGGGCGGGCATCGAATCGGTGCACCCCTCACAGCGGGCCGCGGCCCGGTCGCTGGGCCTGTCCAGCGGCCAGGCGCTGCGCTTCGTGGTGCTGCCGCAGGCGGTACGGCGGGTGGTGCCGCCGCTGCTGAACGATCTGGTCTCGCTGCAGAAGGACACCGGTCTGGTGTCCATCGCGGGTGCGGTGGATGCCGTCTACGCGGCGCAGATCATCGCCGGCAGGGACTTCAACTTCACGCCGTATGTCGTGGCCGGGCTCGTTTTCGTGGCGCTGACGATCCCCATGACGCGGGGCACGGACTGGATCACGGCCCGCATGGACCGCAGGCGCGCCCAGGGAGGACTCGTATGAGCACGACGGACGACGCCCCGCGGCCGGCCGACGAGGCGGCCGGGACGGCGGCGCCCGGCGGCGGTCCGGTGCTGCGGCTGGAGTCCGTGCGCAAGACGTACGGACGCGGCACGGTCGTGCTGCGGGATGTGGATCTGGCGGTCCCGCAGCACACCGTGACGGCGCTGATCGGGGCCTCGGGGTCGGGCAAGTCCACGCTGCTGCGCTGCGCGAACCTGCTGGAGGAGATCGACGACGGTGCGATCTTCCTGGACGGCGCGGAGATCACCGATCCGCGGGCGGACGTGGACGCGGTGCGCCGCCGGATCGGCGTGGTCTTCCAGGCCTACAACCTCTTTCCGCACATGACCGTGCTGGACAACATCACGCTGGCGCCCCGCCGGGTGCACGGGGTACCGCGCGCCGAGGCGGAGGCGCGGGCCCGCGAGCTGCTGGACCGGCTCGGGCTCGGCGGGCGGGCCGGGGAGTACCCGGACCGGCTCAGCGGTGGTCAGCAGCAGCGGGTCGCGATCGTCCGCGCGCTGGCCGGGCGGCCCCGGCTGCTGCTGCTCGACGAGATCACCGCGGCGCTCGACCCCGAGCTGGTCGGGGAAGTGCTCGGCGTGGTCCGCGATCTCAAGGAGGAGGGCATGACGATGGTCATCGCCACCCATGAGATGGGCTTCGCGCGGGAGGTGGCCGACCAGGTGTGCTTCCTGGACGGCGGGGTGGTGGTGGAACGCGGGACGCCGGACCAGGTCTTCGGGGACCCGCAGCAGGACCGCACCCGGCAGTTCCTGCGGCGGATCATCCAGGCGGGACGGCTGTGAGCGGTCAGGAGGCGACCGGCCGGCCGAGCGGCTTGACCAGCAGTTCGAACTCCAGGTCGGCGCGCTGCGGAATGCCGAAGCGCTCATCGCCGTACGGGAACGGGGTGAGCTGCCCGGTGCGGCGGTAGCCGCGGCGCTCGTACCAGGCGATCAGCTCGTCGCGCTGGCGGATGACGGTCATCCGCATCTCGTCGGCGCCCCAGAGGTCCTGGGCGGTGCGCTCGGCCTCCGCGAGAATCACCTTGCCGAAGCCGCCGCCCTGGAGCTCCGGGCGCACCGCGAACATCCCGAAGTACACGTGGTCCCCGCGGTGTTCGAGCTGGCAGCAGGCGATCAGGGCGTCCTCCCGCTCGGCGATGAGCAGCCGGCCGGTCTCGGCCCGCACCACGGCGGCTACGCCCTCCGGGTCGGTGCGCTGTCCCGCCAGCAGGTCCGCCTCCGTCGTCCAGCCGGCCCGGCTCGCGTCCCCCCGGTACGCCGACTCGATGAGGTCGACGAGCCCGGGGATATCGGCGTCGTGGGCGGCACGGAAGGTCAGCTCGCTGGTGGGCATGGTGTGCGAAGTCCTCTCAGGGCCGGACGAAGGGCTGAGCGGAGGCTAACAAGCGGCATGGACGTCATGTCAGGGCCATTCGTCATGACCTTCCGGCGGCAGCGGCCCGGTGCCGGGCCTCCGGCGGCGTAGGGTCCTGCCATGGTGCACGTACTGAGCAGCAGGGTGCTGTTGCGGCCGTCCGACCCCGAGCGGTCGCGGGCGTTCTACGGCACGGCGCTGGGTCTGGAGACCTACCGGGAATTCGGTACGGGACCCGAGCGCGGCACGGTCTACTTCCTCGGCGGCGGCTTCCTGGAAGTCTCCGGCCGGGCCACGGCTCCGGCCACCGACACCCTCCAGCTGTGGCTCCAGGTGGCGGACGCGACAGCGGCGCACCAGGAGCTCCTGGCGCACGGGGTGGAGGTGCTGCGGCCGCCCGTGAAGGAGCCGTGGGGGCTCGTCGAGATGTGGATCGCCGACCCGGACGGCCATCGGATCGTGCTGACGGAGGTTCCGGCGGACCATCCGCTGCGCTACCGGCCCTGAGTCCGAGAGGCCGCACGCTCCCCCTCCGTGCGTCCGTGCGCTCCCGTGTGCCGGGGCCCGGCCGGGCATTCTGCACCCGATCCGTGGGACAGGCGGTACTCGGGGAGGTGGGCCGTGCACGCACCGCCGTTGGTCGGCTGGCTGCTGGTGCTGCTGTGTGCCGCGGCCGGTGCGTACTGCCTCGTCCGGGCGCGTACCGGGCCCGACGCGTACCGGGAGGATGCCCGCGGCGAAGGCCTGATGGCACTGGGCATGGCGGCGATGGCGCTGCCCGCGTCGGCCGTGACTCCGCCCCCGTGGTCGCCCTGGATGTTCACCGCGGCCTTCGCGGCGGCCGGGGTGTGGGCGCTGGCGCGGCGGCATCTGCACCATGCGGTGGGCACGTTCGCCATGGTGTACATGGCGCTCGCGATGGCCGTGCCGCCGGATCGCATGGACGCGGCGGGGGGCGCGGTGGGCCAGACGGGGTCAGTGGGGTCGATGGGCTCCATGGCGTCGATGAGCTCGATGGGGCCGGTGGAGTCGACGGGCGCAATGGGAGCGATGGGTGGGATGCAGCATGCCGGGCCGGGTGGGGTGCCGCTGCTGACGGGCCTGTTGCTCGCCTACTACACGGTGTATGTGATCGCTGCCGGCGTCCGGCTGGTGCCGGCGGACGCGGGACCGCCCGCTGTGCTGCGGGCCTGCCGGGTGGCGATGGGCATCGGGATGCTGGCGATGCTGCTGGCGCTGTGAGCGCGGGGCGGTGGCAATGCTCCTGTGTACGGCTGACCGCGGGTGCGGGTACGGGTACGGGTGCGGCCTGCGGGACGTCGGTGCGCGGGAGACGCAGGAGGGCGCGGGGGGTACGCGGGGGTGCGCCGTTCACACCCGTGACGTGGGTGGTATGGGTCACATACCGGGCCTGGCTGTACCTACGAGTAGCCGCACGCTCATAGGCTGACGGCATGATGGTCCCTCTCGCGCTGATGATTCTCGGCGTGCTGGCCGCGGCAATGGCGCCGCGCCTGATGGCCCGCTCCGACTGGCCCGACCGCGAGCCGGTGCTCGCCCTGTGGGTGTGGCAGTGCGTGGTGGCCGGTGTGCTGCTGTGCTGTGTGCTCGCGATGTCGCTGAGCGCGGCCGCCGCCTGGGAAGCCGTCCGCGGCCCGGTGTTCGGCTTCGCCCCCCGGGTGGTCGTCGAGGCCTATGCGCTCCAGGGGTACGGGCCGTGGGCCGGGGCATTGGCCCTGCTGCTGGCGGGCGGCGGCGCCTGGACGGCCGTCACCCTGACCCGCGAGGTACGCGCGGCGCGCACCCGTCGCCGCCAGCGCCGGGCCGAACTCCTGCGCCGCGCACCGCTGCTGCCCGGCGAGGAGCCCCGCCAGGAGCGTCTGGTCGTCCTGGAGGGTGACCGCCCGGAGGCCTGGTGGCTGCAGCACTCCTCGCCCCAACTGGTCATTACCACCTCGGCGTTGCGACGCCTGAAGGGCCGTCAGCTCGATGCGCTGATCGCCCATGAGCAGGGCCATGCACGGGCCCGGCACGATCTCCTGCTGTACAGCGCCTCCGCACTCGCCGTCGGCTTCCCGCAGATCCCGGTCTTCGCCGCGTTCCGCGATCAGGTGCACCGGCTGGTCGAGCTGGCCGCCGACGATGTGGCCTCGCGCCGCTTCGGGCGGCTGACGTTCGCCCTGGCCCTGGTCGAACTCAACGAGGACCGCGGTGTGTTCGGCCCCTGCCCGACGCAACTCGCGCAGGTGCCCCAACGGGTGGACCGGCTGCTGGCCCCCGCGCCCCGCTTCTCCCCCGGCCGCCGGCTCCGGATGACGGCGGTGGCGACGCTGGTGCCGGTCGTGCCGCTGCTGGTCACCTTCGTCCCTGGCCTGCGGGCGCTGACGTAGGGCACGGTTCCTCGCCCGGGGCACGGGTCATGGGCCGAGGCGCGGTTCCTCGGCCGGGTGGCCGGCCATGAGCCGGGGCGCGGGTCCTCGCCCGGAGCGCGGGTCATGGGCGAGGATCGCCCCATGCCGTCGACGCCGCTCCCCACCGCCCGTACGTCCGCCGTGGACGACGACAGCCGCCGGGCATCCGCCCGTCTCCTCCCCTGCCTCTCGTGTGCCGTACTGTGCACGCTCCTCTACGGGCTGCTGCTCGTCCTCGTCGTGGCCCGCTGGGGTCCCTTGATGTCCCTGGACGCGGCCTTCGCCGGCACACTGCACCGGACGGCCGTGACCGCGCCCGGCTGGACCGGGCTCATCCGGGTGTTCAGCGACTGGGTCTGGGACCCGTGGACGATGCGCGCGGTGCTCGCGGGAGCGGTCTTGCTGCTCGTACGGCGTGGCGAACGCCGGCTCGCCCTCTGGGTGGCGGCCACCGCGCTCCTCGGTACGGTGCTGCAGCAGGCGATGAAGGCGCTGGTCGACAGGGACCGCCCCGTCTGGCCGGACCCGGTGGCCTCCGCACACTACGCGGCGTTCCCTTCCGGTCATGCGCTGTCCGCGCTGGTCGCGGGCGCCCTCGTGCTGTGGCTGCTGCGGCTGGCCGGGGCGCGTCCGCTGTGGCGCTGGACTGCCCGGGCAGTGGTCACGGTCTCGGTCGCCGGTGTCGCCTTCACCCGGCTGTATCTGGGCGTGCACTGGCTGTCGGATGTCGTCGGGGGCTGGCTTCTGGGCGGGGCCCTGGTGGCCGGATCCGCGACGGTGTACGGCGTTCACCACACCCCCCGGACGGAGGTGCCCGGCACGGCGCCGCGGGCAGAATGACGGTCATGACGACAACCAAGGGTGTGCTGTTCGACTTCTCCGGAACCCTGCTGCGTATCGAGCCCACCGAGTCATGGCTGCGTGCGGCGCTCACCGCTTCCGGCACGACCATGGACGAGGCCGAGTTCGCCCGCTCGGCGGCCGCGCTGGAACGGGCCGGCGCGCTCCCCGGCGGCTCCTCGCCCGTCGAGGTCCCCGCCGAACTGGCCGGTCTGTGGGAGATCCGCGACTGCGAAGCCCGCCACCACCGGGCGCTGTACACCGGCCTGGCCCGTCAAGTGCCGCTCCCCGACCCGGAGTTGCACGACGCGCTCTACGACCGCTCCAGAGCGGCGGAGGCCTGGCAGCCCTACCCCGACGCCGCCGAGGTGCTTGCGGAGCTGCACCGGCGCGGCATCCGTATCGGCGTCCTGAGCAATATCGGCTGGGATCTGCGGCCGGTGCTGCGCGCCCACGGCCTGGACCGCTATGTCGACATCTATGTGCTGTCCTACGAACACGGCATCCAGAAGCCCGACCACCGGCTCTTCGCCCTCGGCTGCCGGGAGCTGGGGCTCGACCCGGCAGCTGTCCTGATGGTCGGCGACGACCGCACGGCCGACGGCGCCGCCACGGCGCTGGGCTGCTCCTTCCTGCCGGTGGACCATCTGCCGGTGGACCGGCGCCCGGACGGGCTGCGGCCCGTGCTGGACCTCGTGGGCTGAGCCCGTGCCCGAGCGCGCGGGCTGAGCCCGTTCCGGACCGCGTGGGCTGAGCGGCCGGGGCGGGTCAGACCGCTGCGCGCGGCCTTAGCCACTGCTGGAGCTCGACGATGTTCCCGTCGGGGTCCTTCAGGTGGGCGACCCGCATCCGGTCCGTCATCGGAGCCGGGCCGTGTGCGAGAACGGCGCCGCGTCCGGTGAGCTCCGCGCAGCAGCCGTCGAGGTCGTCGACGCGCAGGACGACCAGGGACCGGTATCCGTCCGGCACCGCCCCCAGCTCACCGAGCACCGCGGCCATCTGTGCGCGCTCCTGCAACGCGATACCCGCCGAGCCGTCGGCGCAGCTGAACTTGGCGTACGGGCCCTCGGGTGCCTCGAACTGCGGCTCGAGGCCCAGTACGTCACGGTAGAAGCGGTAGCAGCCACGGAAGTCCGTGACGAGCAGGCGGACTTGGGTGAGTTCCATCGGTGTACCCCCGTGAGTGATGGCCGGTCGGCGTGCGGGCCGACGCTACGCCTTCACGGGGCACCGCGGCCCCGCTGCCCGCGGAAAGAGGAACCGCCCCGGCCGGCAGGGCGCCGGCCGGGGCGGAAGGGCTTCCGCGGTTACCGCATCAGCTGAGGGTCGCGAGGGCCTGGTTGAGGGCCTTCGACGGGCGCATGACCGCGGAGGCCTTCGCCACGGACGGCTGGAAGTAGCCGCCGATGTCGGCCGGCGAGCCCTGCACCGCGATCAGCTCGTCGACGATGGTCTGCTCCTGCTCGGTCAGCGTCTTGGCGAGTGCCGCGAACGCCTCCGCGAGCTGGGTGTCGTCGGTCTGCTTCGCCAGCTCCTGCGCCCAGTAGAGGGCCAGGTAGAAGTGGCTGCCGCGGTTGTCGATGCCACCCAGCTTGCGGCTCGGCGACTTGTTCTCGTTGAGGAAGGTGCCGGTGGCGCGGTCGAGGGTGTCGGCGAGCACCTGGGCGCGCGCGTTGCCCGTGGTCTGCGCCAGGTGCTCGAAGCTGACCGCGAGCGCCAGGAACTCGCCCAGGCTGTCCCAGCGCAGGTAGTTCTCCTTGACCAGCTGCTGGACGTGCTTGGGCGCGGAGCCGCCGGCACCGGTCTCGAACAGCCCGCCGCCGTTCATGAGCGGGACGACCGAGAGCATCTTCGCGCTGGTGCCCAGTTCGAGGATCGGGAAGAGGTCGGTCAGGTAGTCACGCAGCACATTGCCGGTGACCGAGATCGTGTCCTCGCCGCGGCGGATGCGGTCGAGGGAGAACGTGATCGCGTCGACCGGCGACATGATCTCGATCTGCAGGCCCTCGGTGTCGTGCTCGGGGAGGTAGGCCTTGACCTTGGCGATCAGCTGCGCGTCGTGCGCACGGCCCTCGTCCAGCCAGAACACCGCCGGGTCGCCGGTGGCGCGGGCGCGGGTGACGGCGAGCTTGACCCAGTCACGGATCGGCGCGTCCTTGGTCTGGCACATACGGAAGATGTCGCCGGCGCCGACGACCTGCTCGAGGACGGCGTTGCCGTTCTCGTCGAGGACCCGGACGGTACCGGTGACCGGGATCTCGAAGGTCTTGTCGTGGCTGCCGTACTCCTCGGCCTTCTGCGCCATCAGGCCGACGTTCGGCACCGAACCCATCGTCGACGGGTCGTAGGCGCCGTTCGCCCGGCAGTCGTCGAGGACGGCCTGGTAGATGCCGGCGTAGCTGCTGTCGGGGAGGACCGCGAGGGTGTCGGCCTCCCCGCCGTCCGGGCCCCACATGTGGCCGGAGGTGCGGATCATGGCCGGCATGGAGGCGTCGACGATGACATCGCTCGGCACATGCAGGTTGGAGATGCCGCGGTCGGAGTCGACCATGGCGAGCTCCGGGCCCTCGGCGAGCTCGGCGTCGAAGGACGCCTTGATCTCCGCGCCGTCGGCCAGCGACTCCAGGCCCTTGTAGATGCCGCCGAGGCCGTCGTTCGGGGTGAGGCCGGCAGCCGCAAGCGACTCGCCGTACTGGGCGAACGTCTTCGGGAAGAAGGCGCGGACCACGTGGCCGAAGATGATCGGGTCGGAGACCTTCATCATCGTGGCCTTGAGGTGCACCGAGAACAGCACGCCCTCGGCCTTGGCGCGGGCGACCTGCGCCGTAAGGAATTCGCGCAGCGCGGCGACCCGCATCACGGAGGCGTCGACGACCTCGCCCGCGAGGACCGGTACCGACTCACGCAGGACGGTGGTGGAGCCGTCGTCGCCCGACAGCTCGATGCGCAGCGAGCCGTCGCGGTCGATGACCGCGGACTTCTCGGTGGAGCGGAAGTCGTCGACGCCCATGGTGGCGACGTTCGTCTTCGAGTCGCCCGTCCAGGCGCCCATGCGGTGCGGGTTGGACTTGGCGTAGTTCTTGACCGACGCGGGCGCCCGGCGGTCGGAGTTGCCCTCCCGCAGGACGGGGTTGACGGCGCTGCCCTTGATCTTGTCGTAACGGGCGCGGATGTCGCGCTCCTCGTCGGTCTTCGGGTCGTCCGGGTAGTCGGGCAGCGCGTAGCCCTGTTCCTGCAGCTCGGCGACCGCGGCCTTGAGCTGCGGGATCGAGGCCGAGATGTTCGGCAGCTTGATGATGTTCGCGCCGGGCGTCTTGGCTAGCCGGCCGAGCTCGGCGAGGGCGTCCTCGATGCGCTGGCCCTCCTCCAGGCGCTCGGGGAAGCTCGCGATGATGCGCCCGGCCAGGGAAATGTCACGGGTCTCCACGCTGACGCCGGCCGTCGACGCGTATGCCTGGATCACAGGCAAGAACGAATACGTCGCCAGGGCCGGGGCCTCGTCAGTGTGGGTGTAGATGATGGTCGAGTCAGTCACCGGGTGCTCCGCTCCACGTCTGCAACATTGCTCGACATCAAGATATCTCGTGACCGGCCCCCTCTCGACAGGACCCCGCCCCGGACAAGAGTGGAGGAATGGGTTCCGATCGGAGGCGGCCGGGGGAAATGGCTGCTCGGCCGGGGGGGCGGGCGCGCTGTTTCGGGGCCGCCCCGGCAATCGAACGGGGCGGTACGGCGACGGGGCGCGGCCGCGGAGGGCCGCGCCCCGGGCAGCGGCGGCCGGTCACCGGACCTGCGTCCACTCCCTGCAGCCGTGGGTCTCGAACGTCTCCCCTTGATGGATGGTGACGCGGGCCGGGCCCCGGGAGGTGCCCTGGGCGATGATGCTGTCCGGCCCGCTGCCGACGCCTTTGGCGCGCGCGCAAGAGCACAGCGGGGCATCGGACGGGTCGGGGCCGGCGGTCCGGTAGGTGCCGGCGGCGATGCCGTCTCCTACGAGATAGCTGCCCTGGCCGACCACGGCGGCCGGGCCCGCGGGCACCGGCGCCTTCTCCGCGGCCTTCGCGGCGCTCTTCGGCTTCTCCCATTCGGCCTTGGCGGTCGTGGCCGTTTCGGCCGTCTTGTTCGTTTCGGCTGTCCTGGCTGTGATGGTGCCCGTGACGGTGGGGGCGGGCTTCGTCCGGGGCTTCTTGGTGCCGTTGCCGTCGTTTCCGACAGCGGCACCGAGCCCGACGACGAGGAGCGCACAGGCCATGCCCACGGCGATCCGGAGTGCGGAGTGCCGGCTCTTCGGTGGCTGCGCGGACGGCGGCGGCACGGATGGCGACGACACGTACGGGAAGGTGTACAGGAGGGGCTGCTGACCGAACGGCGCGGGCTGCTGCGAGTGCGACATGCGCAATCCCCCATTCCTCTGTGATGGTGTCGTGAAGACCGCCCATTGCCGTCGAAGGTTGTACGGCCGAGCCTCCGCACGCGCCGCGCACCTCTCACCCGCCATCGGACCTGGTCCGGGCCACCCCACGGCCCGGGACTGCCCCCGGCCCGGCCACGCCGGCCCCGCACCCTGGTCCGGCCGCCCTGGCCCTGGCCGCCGTCAGGCCGGAAGGCTTCTCAGCCAGACGGCGACCCCGTGGTGGTGGCTGCAAGTGCCTCGGCGGTGCGCGCTGTAGCTGTACGTCCCGTCGTTGCATTGCGCGGACGCGCCTGCCGGTGCCTGCTCCTGCCCTCCGCTGCCGCTCGTGGAACTGCTGCCGCCCCCGGAACCCCCTCCGGTGGTTCCGGCACCGCCGGAGGAGCCGCCCCCGTCCGTACCGGAACCATCGGAGGAGCCGCCCCCGTCCGTGCCGGAACCACCGGAGGCCGCGGAACCACCGGACGTGGACCCGCCGGAGGAGGAACCGCCCGAGGACGCCGGACCGTCAGTCGTGGCGGAATCATCCGCAGTGGCGGTTTCCTCGGTGTCGGTCGGTTCATCCGTGGGCTCGGGCGCGTCGGCGCCGCTCGTGGACTCCGTCGCGTCAGGTTCGTCGCAGCTCTCATCGGCCTTTACGACGGCGAACGTCAGCGTGTCGGTGTCGTGCATGACCGACCCGGCAGCCGGCTCCTGATCGCAGACCTGCCAATTCCGGTCCCACACCTGCAGGCGTTTGCGCGTGGACAGATCCCGGCTCTTGAGCAGGGAGATGCCCTTACGTTGCGCGGCATCCTGCGCTTCCTGCAGATTCTGGCCGGTGTAGTCCAGCACCATGAGGGTGTCACTTTGGCTGCCGGATGCATCGGAGACGGACGTGGCGGCGGACGACTTCGTCTCGTTGTCGCCGTTCATCAGGTTGACGCACCCGCCGACGAGCAGCACGAAGACCGCAATGACCGCACAGCCGAGCCGCGTGTTCTTCTTGTCCTCCGGCGACATCGGCCCTCGGTTTCCCGTCATATAGCCCCCCGCCTTGCGACTGCACACTCTCCTGCGTGCATGGCCCTGCCCACGGTCGCGAGCCGCCGCCCGGCTGAAACCGGAGAGGCAAGTGGTGTAGCGCGTGATGCCGGCGTCAGGTGAGGCAGGCGCGACGCCGGCCTCACGCCGGACGGCGAGGCCCGCCGCTCCACGGCCGCGACGGGGCCTCCTGCCGCTTCAGGCCGGTCAGAAATTGCCGTTGGCGAGCATTTCGCCCTTGGCGTCGTAGATGGTGACGAGGCCGTTCTTGGACGTCTTCCAGTCGGCGAAGGCGGAGGCGATCAGCTTGCCTTCGCTCTGGTGGGGGCCCAGCATCCCGCCGGTGAAGTCGGTGTAGATGTCGACCGAGTCGAGGATGTCGTTCTGCTCTTCGGCGCCCTGGACTTTGGTGACGTGCCCGATGGCGGTCTTCTCGTTGGCACCTCCGTGCTTCACGACGAAGGCCTTGAACCGGTCGGCCGGCGACTCGGGGGCCGCCTTGGGCTTCCCCTCGGGCTTCCCCTTGGGCTTCTCGTCCGCCTTGGCCTCGGCCGCCTTGGCGTCATCCTTCGCCTTCCCCTTTGCCGGGGCGCCGGCGGCCTTGTCGGGCTTCGCGGGCTCGTCGGCCCGGGTGGTGGCGTCACTGCCACCCATTGCGGCGGCGATGACCCCGATCAGGACGAGCGCACCGAAGGCGCCGCCGCATCCGATGCCGACCTTCGCTCCGGCGCTCCTCTTCTTCGGGGGTGGCGGCGGCGCATACATGCCGACCGGCATCGGCTGCTGCGGGTGCTGCGGGTGCTGCGGGTGCTGCTGCCCAGGCTGGTCCGGATACTGCTGATTCATCACGATCCCCCCAAGGTGTCTGGAACCGGGAGAGTATCGAGTGGTTGAACATCGAAATAGATGAAGTGAAGAACCTGTGATGATGTCGTGACCAAACCGGGTTGGCCGCCGCTCAGGGCGCAGGCTCGGTGCGTTCCGCGCCACCACGTCCGGCACCTCCCGGCCGTGGGACGCGATCGCCGAGCGGACCTACGGCACAACCGGCCGGTCTCCCCGGGGAGCGCACCACGCCCCCGGGCGCCCCTCGCATGAGCTTTATCACCAAAGGAATGTGCGCCACCGCGCCTCAGTGAATAGTCTTCTTTCTCAAGTCAGCACTTCATGACCGAAGTTGACAGTCGGCTTGCACAGGCCCATGTACCCCCACGTACAGGAGATTCCGGTGATTGCCCCTCAAGGTCGCCTCGGGCTTTCGCCTACGGACGAGACAGCGCCTCGGCACGGACCTGATCCAGGGCTCACGGACACCACCCCCGGGCCCCGCCGGCGTTCCCGCCGCCTCACCCCTCGAGCACGCCGGGCCTCCGAGGCCTGCCGTCCCCCCGGCCGTTCGCCCAGCACGGCGTACTCCCCCCTATGTCGGCGTCCGCCACGGCGAACGCCCACCCGGAGGCCTGAACAGTGCCTGCTCACACCGCCCCTGCGCACGGTGAGGAACTGCCTCCCTCACCCGAGAAGACCGTGACGGGGCAGCCGTGAGACGCCAGCAGGCCTTCGACCGGCATCCGGCACGGGACGACTCCCGGTTGCGCGCGGTCGTGGAGGACGCCGCCATGGGCCGATGGGAGAGCGCACGCGAACTGCTGGCCGCGACCGGTGCCGACTGGGACCGCCGTATCTTCCGCCTCCAGGTGCTCGCCCGCGCGGGGGCCCGGCTCACCTTCGCCGACACCTGGGCGCAGGCCGAACCGCGTTCGCCGCATGCGCTGGCCCTCCTCGCCACCGTCCAGGCCCTGCGCTCGATGGCCGGTCCACGGGGACAGGGCAGCGGCACGGAGATGGAAGAGGCCTGGGAGAGCTGCCATGCCGCCGCTGACACCCTGCCCGCCGATCCCACGCCCTACGTCGTCATGCTCGCCCTGCTGCGCTACCACTCCCCCGACCGCGACCGGCAGTGGCGGGAGACCGTGCAGAGCGTGTGGCAGGAGGTCGAGGCACGCGACCCGTGGAACAGGGAGGCGCACCACGAAATCCTCACCTACATGTTTCCGGACTGGCACGGCGTGGCGGGCGAGATGTTCCACTGGGCGCAGGAACGGTGCGCCCATGTCCCCCGCGGGATGCCGTTGCACGTCTTGCCGCTGGTCGCGCTGGCCGAGTCGCACCGCACGCGGATGAAGAAGGAAGGGCACCGGTACGGCCTGACGGTCCATCCGTGGACGGACAACCCGTCGACCCAGCAGGCCTGGGCGAACTGGTGGACCTACCGGGCCCCTTCCCTGCCGCACGCCGCCTTCCACGAGGACGCCAACTACCTGGCTCACGCACTGTCCTTCGCGAATCAGCACCGGGCGGCGGCCGAGGTGTTCGACGCCATCGGCCCGTACGCCACGGATGTGCCGTGGAGCTACTGCGGGGACGCCCAGCAGCTCTTCACCCGTCACCGGAAGTGGGCGGTGAAGGGGGCCGCACCCTAGCGACCGAGGCCGAGCAGACCGATGTTGTGCCGCCATGCACCGCGCCATCACCAGGAGAGGGCCAGCCATGCCATTGGACATGCCAAGCGTCACGCAGACGGAGGAGGAACGCCTCGCCGAACTCGGCATCACCCAGACCTTGGACCGCTCGATGTCCGGGCGGCAGAACTTTGCCGTGTCGTTCACCATCATCAGCATCCTGTCCGGCTGCCTGACCATGTACGGGTTCGGCATGAACACCGGCGGGCCGGCCCTGATCATGTGGGGCTGGGTTCTCGTCGGCCTGATGACCCTGTTCGTCGGCCTGGCCATGGCCGAGGTCTGTTCCTCCTATCCGACCTCCGCCGGTCTCTACTTCTGGGCGCACAAGCTCGCCCCGCAGAAGTCCGCTCCGGCCTGGGCCTGGTTCACCGGCTGGTTCAACACGCTGGGCCAGGTGGCCGTCACCGCGGGCATCGACTTCGGTGCCGCGTCCTTCCTCAACGCCTACCTGAACCTTCAGTTCAGCTACGCCGCCACCCCCGTCCACACGATCACGCTCTTCGGCGTGATCCTCCTGCTGCACGCCATCGTGAACACCTTCCGGGTGCGCGTCGTCGGCTTCTTCAACACCATCTCGGTGTGGTGGCATCTGATCGGCGTCGTGGTGATCGTCGGCGCCCTGCTGCTGATCCCCGACAAGCACCAGTCCCCCGGTTTTGTCTTCACCGAGTTCGTCAACAACACCGGCTGGGGCTCCGCGGTCTACGTCGCGCTCATCGGCCTCCTGATGGCGCAGTACACCTTCACCGGCTATGACGCGTCCGCCCATATGACGGAGGAGACGAAGAATGCCTCGGTCGAGGGGCCGAAGGGGATCGTCCGCTCGATCGTCGTGTCCTGGGCGGCCGGATTCGTGCTGCTCTTCGGTCTGACCTTCGCCATCCAGTCCTATACCGGCGCCCTGAAGTCGGACACCGGTGTGCCGCCGGCGCAGATCTTCCTGGACGCCCTCGGTGCGAGCACCGGCAAGCTGATGCTGCTCGTCGTCATCGGCGCCCAGCTGTTCTGCGGTATGGCGTCCGTGACGGCCAACTCCCGCATGATCTATGCCTTCTCCCGCGACGGGGCGCTGCCGTTCTCCGCCGTCTGGCACAAGCTCCACCCGGGGACCCGCACCCCCACCAACGCCGTGTGGCTCGCCGCCGGGGGTGCCTTCCTCCTCGGCCTGCCGTACCTGTTCAACACGACCGCGTACGCCGCCGTCACGTCCATCGCGACGATCGGCCTCTACATCGCGTACGTGGTGCCGACCCTGCTGCGCCTGCGCCAGGGAGAGCGCTTCAAGCGCGGCCCCTGGCATCTGGGGCGCTGGTCCAAGCCCGTGGGCCTGATCGCGGTCGGCTGGGTCGTGGTCATCACGGTGCTGTTCATGCTGCCCCAGCAGAGCCCGGTGACCATCGAGACGTTCAACTACGCGCCCATCACCGTGGGTGTGGTGCTGGTCTTCGCCGGCACCTGGTGGTTCGTCTCCGCCCGCAAGTGGTTCCTCAACCCGCGGCACCCGCGCAACAACCCGTCTCAGGCCTCGGTCCCCGAGCGAGCGGCCTCCGCGCCGTAGGGGGCGCCTCGTCCGCCACGCCGGAGGCGGCGCCTTCGTCCGCCCCACCGGCCGAATCGGCCAACGGCCGCCGACGCCTGCCGCGGCCCGCAGCCCCGTTCCAGGGCCTTGCTCCCTGCGCACGGGGCGGCGGGCCGCCCCGTGGCACCACGCCTGCTGAAACGGTCCCCCGCCCCGAGCTACGCGCAAGGCGAAAGATCTCACCGCGCTGCCGTCCTCACCCCACAGTGGTGACCATGCTGAACCGAGTAGCGGTCCTGTCCGACATTCACGGAGTCCTGCCGGCCCTGGAGGCCGTGCTCGCCGAACCGGAGGTCAGCGCCGCCGACCGCATCGTGCTCACCGGCGACATCACCGCGGGCCCGCAACCCACCCAGGTTCTCGACCGGTTGACCGGACTCGGCGACCGTGTCCTGTGGATCAGCGGAAACGCCGACCGCGAACTCCTGGAATACCGCCGGGGGCAACGCGACACGATCCCCGATCCCATCGCCCCGTGGGCCGCCGAACAGCTCCGCGAGGAACACCTCGCCCTTCTGGGCTCCTTGCCGCGGTCACTCTCCCTGTCCGTGTGCGGCCTGGGGCAGGTGCTGTTCTGCCATGCCACGCCCCGCGACGACGAAGAGGTCGTCCTGGTCGACTCCCGCCTCGACCGCTGGAAGGAGGTCTTCGACGGGCTCGATACCGCTATCCGCACCGTGGTCTGCGGTCACACCCATATGCCCTTCGTCCGCCTCGCCCACGGCCGCATGGTCATCAACCCCGGCAGCATCGGCATGCCCTACGGAAGAACCGGAGCACACTGGGCCCTCCTGGGCCCCGGCATCGACCTGCGCACCACGCACTTCGACCTCGAGGCCGCCGTCACCCAGGTCAGCCAGGAGTCGTCCTACCGCGACATCACCGAGTGGGCCGACTACTTCCTGCACGCTCGCGCAACCGACGCGGACGCCCTGGGGGCCTTCGCTCCACGGGACGGACGCGACGACACGCCGTGACTCCCGCTCCTCTAGGAGCGCAGGGAAGCGTCCAAGGTGGTCATCAGCTGCGCCACGCGGTTCTTGCCGGCCGGCGCGAGGGGATACCGGTGGAGAACATCGATCACGACCGGTGTGGCGCGCCGTCGAGCCTGTTCGATCATCGCGTCGCCGACTTCGGGATCGTCGTCTGCCTCGATTTCCGCTATGCGTGCGGCACTTGCGGCGGCGCGCAGGATGTGGCCTACCTGGTGGGCTTTCGCGATCGGGTGGAGGTACGCGGCGGATGCGGCATCGCCGGCAGCGCGCGCAGCGAGACTTGAGGCTTCGGTGGGAGCTTCCTTCGCTGCGCGGTGTGCGTCCAACGAGGTGACACGCTGCAGCTTGGTCCTCTTGGCACCGTTGACGAACTCCCATGCGGCATCAAGAGCTGCGCGAGGCCGGGGATCACCGGGGTTGGCGTCCTCGAACGCAGGGAGGACTTCCTGAGCCGTCTCTGCCACGTAGCGTGCTACGGCCCGCAACTCGTCCATGGTCAGCTCGAAGTCACCGGAGACGGTCATCGTCATGGCATCAAGCATCTCACCGGACGACCCCTCCGATCGCCCGTTGCGCCGCGGGGTGCGGGCGCGGGGCCGTTCCCCACGGCGGGGCCGGCCCCGCCCCTTGGCCGTTCCCCACGGCGGGGCCGTTACCCGCCGCGGTGCCTGGCCTGTTCCAGGCGGGCCCCGGCCCGGGAGAGCGCCTCATTCGCCCCAGATCTTGCGGTAGGCCTGGCGGTAGCCCTCGGAGTCCCAGGACAGGGCGCCGCCGGTGTTGGCGGGGGTGGCGATGTGGACGGGAGCGACGTACCCGCTGTCCTGGGAGCCGGTGAACGCGCGGTTGAACTCGTCGATGATCTGCCAGCCCTGTTCGGAGAGGGGTTCGGGCACGGTGGCGGCCTGGAACTCCTTGCCGTTGACGCGCTGGAAGGCCGACGGGTCGCCGTCACCGGCGCCGATGCTGAAGGGCGCGCCGGCGCCGTCCTTGCCCGCGGCGCGCAGGGCGGGGGCGGCGTGCTGGAAGTACAGGTCGTTGATGGCGGCGGAGTAGGTCCACTTGCGGCCGAAACGGGACAACAGGGAGCGGACTTCCCCTATGGAGCGCTTGTTGACCTGGGGAATGGGCATGTTGGTGTAGCTCAGCAGCTTGGTGCCCGAGCAGGTGGCGAGTTCCTTCTTGATCAGATCGGACTTGCGCTTGGCGAACGGTACCGAGGCGTCGGTGAACAGGACGACGCCGGCGCGGCCGTGGGAGCGGGCGATGATCCAGTCGGCGCTGATCTTCGCGACGTCCTCGACCCGCGAGGTGATGTTGGTGTAGAGCTGGGGGTCCCTGGGGCCGGGGGCCGGGGTGGCGTGCCAGCCGATCAGCGGAATTCCCTCCGTATGAGCCTTTTTGACCTCCTCCGGGGCTGTCCCGGGGTCAAAACCGCTCAGGACGATGCCATCCGGCTTGAGGCGGAGTGCCTGCTTGAAGGCGGCCCGGAGGCCGTCGGGCGTGCCCTGGCCATTGAGGGTGCGGGCGTGCCATCCGACGATCTTGGCGGCTTCCTGGACACCTTGGGCGACGCCGGTGACGCCCGGGTTGGTCAGGGTCTGAGCGATGTAGACGACGGTCTTGTCGTGGACGGCCCGAGGGCCGGTGGTAGGGCCCTTCCAGGGGGCGTTGACCTGCTCGGCCTTCTTGACGGCTCGCTTGGCGCTGGAGAGCGCGGTGGGGCAGCCGGACTTGGCGGAGCTCCTGTGGGATGCGGTGGCGCCGCCGCCGGAATCGCAGCCGGCGGTGGCCATGACCAGGAGTGCGGCGGCTGTCGCGACCGACTTGCGGGTGGGCTGCACGGGTCTCCTCGCAGGGCAGGATGAGGATACGGGTTGGGGTGGGGGGAGACAGGTTACGGGTGGCGAGGCAATGGAGAGCAGCCGCCTGCGGGAGGTACGGCTACGCCACCGGGAAGGGACGGGGGCGCGACCCGGACCCGGACCGGTGGGACAGGATCCGGTCATGCCCTGCTCCCCTGTGAGCATCGGACCATCAGCCGGCATGGCGCTCCACAAGGGGGTAACCGGCCAAATGTGACAAAGAGTTGAATTCCGCTTGGCCATTGGCGGTCATGTGTTGCATGCGCGTGCACAAGCGGTAATGTTCGCGGCCGGTTGAGCATGTGGCGCAATCTTTTCGCTCTCATGGGGTGAACCCTCGCAAGCGTCACGCTCCTCCGCTGTCGGCGGTCGGCAACAACACCACCTCGGTCACCGCTCAGAAGCACGTCGTAAGGAGCCCGGGTGTCTGTGGACACAGTGGACCCGTCACACGAACGGGACCCGTCCCTGCGTTCACCGATGAGACCGCGGTTCCGCCGGCAGGCGGGCGCTTTCCTGGACCGCTGGCCGTTCCGCCGGAAGCTCAACGTTCTGGTGATCGCGCCCGTCGCCGTCGTCGGCGTGCTGCTGGCCATCGGCGTCAGCACCCAGATGGAGAAGGCCAGGGACGCCGGCCGGAGCGCCGAGCTCGTGCGCGACAGCGAGCAGGTCACGAAGCTGATCAACGACGTACAGGCCGAACACCGGCAGGCGCTCCTGCTGTCCGTGGAGCAGGAGGCGGCCCGGCCCGGCGCCACACTGCCGTCCACCGCCGCCTACCGCCAGACACAGCGCGCGACCGATGAGCAGGTCACCGCCGTGCGTTCCGGGTTCGGGGCGGGTCTGCCGAAGGAGGAGGGGCGGGCTCTCGACTACATCCGGGGCCTTGCCGTGCTGCGCGACAAGGCCGAGCGGGGCTCGGTTCCGGCCGCCGGCATCGACCCCGCGTACGCTGCCGCGGTCGGCTACCTGATCGACGGGATCGGTCTCGACCGCTTCGTGGGCACTTCCTCGTCCTCGGTCACCTATCTCCTCGACACGGTGCTGCGCGCCGACGCCGCCCACGCCGCCTTCGAGAGCGGGGTGTTCTCCGCCCAGACCCGGGATGCCAACGCGCTCACCGAGTACACCCGCGCGGTCGGCGCCCACCAGCTCTACGAGGAGCAGACGGAGCGTTTCGGCAGGATCGCCGACCCGGAGCAGGTCCTGCGCCTGGGCGGGATCGAGCGGGATGCCGAGGAGAACGGCATCGAGGCCCAGTTCGCGGAGCTCCAGATCGACCCGGGCTCCCTGCAGGGCCAGACGCCGCATCAGCTGCGTCAGGCGATCGGCGCCGGAACCCGGCAGGCCGAGGCCCGCCTCGACATCACCCGGTCGCTGATCGACCAGATCGCCGCCCGGGCCGACGGTCTCTCCCGCAGCGCCCTGTACAACGCGCTGGCGATGCTCGGCCTCGCCCTGCTCGGCTTCGCCTCCTGGCTGACCTTCTCCGTCCTGGTCCGGCGCTCGGTCGTACGGCCCCTGTCGGCCCTGACCGGCGCCGCGCAGCAGGTGGTCGACGTGGCCGGCGAAGAACTCGCCAAGGTCGAGGACGACGGGTCGGCGGAGCGCACCCCGCTGCGGCCGCGGCCGATCCCCGTCCCGGTCCACGACGAGATCGGCCACCTGGCCGAGGCGTTCAACCAGGTGCAGGTCACCGCCGCGGCGCTGCTGGAGCGGCAGGTGCTCAGCCGCCACAACGTCGCCGAGATGTTCGGCAACGTCGGACGCCGGGTCAGCAACCTCACCAGCCGCCAGCTCATGCTGATCGACGCCGTGGAACGGGAGGAGACCGACCCCGGCGTGCTGGAGCGGATGTACCGCATCGACCACATCGCCGTACGCCTCCAGCGCAACGCGGACAGCCTGATGCTGCTCGCCGGGATCCGGGACCTGGAGATGGACGCCCGGCCGACCACCCTGGTCAACGTCATCCGGGCCGGGCTCGGCCAGATCGAGGGGTACCAGCGGGTGTCCCTGCGGTCCGAGACGGAAGTGACCGTCCCGCCCGACATCGTCGACGATCTGACCCTGATGCTCGCCGAACTGCTGGAGAACGCCGTCTCGTTCTCCCCCTCCGACACACCCGTCGAGGTCGTCGTCCGGCCCGGCACCGACGTGACCGCGGACGGTGGTGCCCTGATCGAGGTCATCGACCACGGCCTCGGCATGAGTGCGGAACGCCTCGACGAGGAGAACTCCCGGCTGGTCCGCCGGGAACGGCTCGACCTCGTCCCGACCAAGGTCCTCGGCCTGTTCGTGGTCGGAAACCTCGCCCGGCGCTCGGGCATCCGGGTCACCCTCAGCCGTACGCCGGGCGGCGGGGTCACCGGCACCGTCCTGCTCCCCTCCGCCCTGCTGCTGGCCGAGAGCCCGGCCGCCACCGGGGCGCCGTCTGCGGAGGTGGCAGAGACGGCGACCGTCTCCCCGTCTCCGGCGGCGGTCGTCACAGAGGCCGTAGACGCGGCAGGGGCCGGCACCGCGGCTGAGGCCGCGTCAGAGCACGCGGCAGCGCCAGAGTCTGCGTCCACCGGGCCCGCCCCTGGGCCCACTCCCGGGCCCGAACACCGGCCCGCACCCGCCTCCGCCCCCGCCCCCCTGCCGGTGCGGACGCCCGCCGCCACGTCCGAACGGCGGCCCGCCGCCCCCTCGCCACGAGGCGAGCTGCCCCGGCGCCTCCCGCCCCGTACGGACCCGGAGCAGACCGACGCCGCGGGCGAGCCGCGCCCGGCACCGGCCGGCCGGCCGCTGCGACGGCGGGTGCGGGGAGCGACCCTCGACATGACCGCCCCGGCGGCCGGCCACGAGGCCCAGGCCGCGCGCCGGCCCGTCGACGCCGAGGCGGTCCGTTGTGAACTCGACGAGTTCGAGGCCGCCGTACGCAGGGCGGAGCAAGAAGCGGAGCAAAAAGCAGCGCACGAGGCGGAGCAAGAAGTTGCCGCCGCCCCGAGCGACCCGGCGCCATCGCCACACCAGCAACCCCGGAAGGAGTCGGGCAGTGACCACGCCGACAGGTAAGACCAGTTCCGAGCGGGAGGAAGCCACTGATCTGACAGCCGCCGCGGCCGACTTCACCTGGCTGCTCGACCGGTTCGCCACTCAGACCGCCGGCGTCGTCGACGCCATCGCGGTGTCCTCCGACGGCCTGCTGATCGCCGTCTCCCAACTGCGCGAGCAGGCGGACTCCGAGCGGCTGGCCGCGATCGTCTCGGGCGTCACGAGTCTGGCCGCCGGCGCGTCCGGCAACTACGGCCTCGGCGGCCTCAACAAGGTCATCATCGACCTGGAGGGCGGCCATGTGCTGGTGTCGGCCATCGGCTGCGGTGCCGTCCTCGGCGTGGTCACGTCGAAGGAGGCGAAGCTCGGCAACATCGCCTACGAGATGACCCTCTTCGCCAACCGGGCCGGCAGCGCGCTCACCCCCCAACTGGTGCTGGAGCTGAAGAGGACCACCGGCGCCGCACCGGCCCGCTGACGCGTTCCACACCACGCAGGCAGGGGTGCAGGGCTTGAGAAGAGGATCATGATGGCGGACGGCGAACCAGGGCCGGACGAGGGTGGGGGTCCCCCCTGCTCATGGGGGTCCCCCCGCGCATGGGAGTCCCCCCGCTCGAGCGGAGCCGAGAGCGGGGGAGAAGCCGGGAGTGAGGGAGGAGCCGAGAGCTCGGCGGAGGGCAGCGCCCCGGGCCCGTCGGAGCCCGTCGGCCGCGCCCCCGCGATCCGGCCTTTCCTGCTGACCGCCGGCCGGGTGGCGGGGGGCGGCACCGGCCCCCCGCTCCCGGTCGAGACCCAGGTCGTGGCGACCTCGTCCGGTCTCCGCGTCCTGGGCTCGCTCGCCTTCGAACAACACGACATCGTCGCCGCCTGCCGACGGCCGCAGTCGGTGGCGGAACTGGCCGCCCGGCTGCGCCTCCACCTCAATGTGGTCCGGGTGCTGGCGGAGGACCTGTGCGCCGCCGGGCATCTGGCCGTCCACGTCCCGGACGCCAGGACAGCCCAGGACATCTCCGTACTGCGAAGGGTTATTGATGGTCTCCGTACCGTCCCCGACTCACGGGACACACTCCGTGACAGCGGTTGAGACCGCGGTGGAACAGCCGCCGCTACCGGTCAAGCTGGTCATCGCCGGCGGCTTCGGCGTCGGGAAGACCACGGCCGTGGGCGCGATCTCCGAGATCCGGCCGCTGACCACGGAAGCCGCCATCACCGAGGTCGCGGCGGGCGTGGACGATCTCTCCCACACCCCCGGAAAGACCACCACCACGGTCGCCATGGACTTCGGCTGCATCACCATCGACCCGACGCTGAAGCTCTATCTGTTCGGCACGCCGGGCCAGGACCGGTTCGGCTTCATGTGGGACGACGTGGTCCAGGGCGCTCTCGGCGGGCTGGTGATCGTGGACACCCGCCGCCTGGACGACTGTTACGCGGCGGTGGACTACTTCGAGCACAAGGACATTCCGTTCGCCGTCGCCGTCAACGCGTTCGACGGTGAGGTCCAGCACCACCTCGACGAGGTGCGGTGGGCGCTGGACGTCTCCGACCACGTACCGCTGATCGTCTTCGACGCACGCCACACGGGCTCGGTCCGCGACGCGCTGCTGGTCGTCCTCGACGTCGCCCTCTCCCGCGCGCAAAGTACGACCGTGGACTGATTCCCTGGCGCCTCCGAGCTGCCTCCCGGCTCTCCCGACCGAAGGGTTGGCTTCCGCCGTTGATCGCCCGGTAAGCGTTTGTTGATTGCTTTCGTGCACCCTGCGGCTGTCGGTAGTCGGAGGCGAGGCAAGGAACACAAGTGCTGGATACACGTGTCACGGTAACGGTGCATGCCTCCGACCCGCTCGGTCGGGCCGGAGTCGTCAGCCACTTGCAGCATCAGCCCACCGTCGAGATCGTCCAGGACCGGGGCGGGGCGGCGGCCAGGGAACGGGTGGAAAAGGCAGAGCGCGGGACGGCGGGGGAAGGAGGTGAAGAAGCCGTCGGGACCGTGGCGATCTCGCTCATCGACCGGTTCGACGACATGGCCGCGGCGGAGCTGAGACGGCTGGCACGGGGTGGTGAGCAGCGCGTGGTGCTGATCGCCGGGAATCTGCGCGAGCCGGATCTGATGACGATCGTGGAGTATGGCGTGCGGGCCATCCTCTGGCGTCATCAGGCCACCCCGCAGCGGCTGTTGCAGGCGGTGCAGAGTGCGGCGCGCGGTGAGGGTGACCTGCCGCCGGACCTGATCAGCACGCTGCTCATCCAGGTGGGACGGCTGCGACGGCCGACGGGGACCTCCGGCCCTGTCGCGTGGGCACCGACGGCCGGGATGGCGCCACGCGAGGTCGATGTGCTGCGGCTGGTCGCGGACGGGCTGGACACCCGGCAGATCTCCGAGAAGCTCGCCTACTCCGAACGCACCGTCAAGAACGTTCTGCACGCCCTGATGACGCGCCTTCAGCTGCACAACCGCGCGCACGCCGTCGCGTATGCGCTGCGCGAGGGATACATCTGATGGGGCCGGAAGCAGGCACGGACGAGCTGGAGTTCTCCGGCCGGTCGGCGGGTTAGCCGGCGAGGGCGCGGGAGAGGCGGCAAGGAAGCGAGAGAGCGGCGCCGAGGGGTGAGGCCGCGCGCGATGTGCACCGCGCGCAGCGCAGGAAGTCCGGCCGCCACCCGGTCGACGGACCCGGTCGACGGCTACTTCATGCCCGCGTCACGCACCAGTAGTGCCATCTGCACCCGGTTGGACAGGTTCAGTTTGGCGAGCGCGCGGCTGACGTGTGCTTTCACCGTGCCCTCGCTCATGGCCAGTTCGCGTCCGATCTCGGCGTTCGAGAGTCCTCTCGCCACGGCCCGGACCACTTCTCCCTCCCGGTCGGTCAGCTCGGACAGGCGCTGACGCGCCTCGGCCGCGCCCTCCGACTCCAGATCCGCAAAGGTGTCGATCAGCCGTTTGGTGACCTTCGGCGTCAGCATCGCGCTGCCCTCGGCGACCGTACGGACGGCATGGGCCAGCTCACGCGGGGAGGTGTCCTTGAGGAGAAAACCGGCCGCGCCGTTACGCAGTGCGGTGTGCACATAGTCATCGAGGTCGAACGTGGTCAGCATGATCACCTTGGGGCTGTGGAGCGAGCGCCGCAGCTCCTTGAGGGCGGTCAACCCGTCCATGCCCGCCATCCTGACGTCCATGAGCACGACGTCGGGGCGGTGTGCGGCGACCGCGGTGAGGGCTTCGCTGCCGTCGCTCGCCTCGGCGACCACATCAATGCCCTCGGCCGGTTCCAGGATCATGCGCAGACCGGCCCGGACCAGGGCTTCGTCGTCCACCAGCAGGACTCGGATCACGCGTGTTCCTCCAGGGCATGCGGGGAGAGGGGAAACCGGGCCGAAACGGTGAACCCGCCGCCCTGGCGCGTCGTGGCGACGAATTCGCCGTCGAGCAGTTCGACCCGCTCCCGCAGACCGACGAGTCCCCTACCGCTGCCCGGCAGTGGCACAAAGGGAACTGACGGGGCTGCGTTCGACACCATGATTTCCAGGTCCGAGTCCAGGTAGCGCACGACGACATCGGTGGGGGCCGTACCGGCATGTTTGTGGACATTGGTCAGGGCCTCCTGCACGACACGGAACGCGGCGTGTTCCAGCAGGGTCGGCAGCCGGTGCGCCGTTCCCTCGTCGTGGCGTTCCACGGGGATTCCCGCGGACCGGGACTGGTCGAGCAGCCGGTCGAGATCCACCAGGGTCGGCTGCGGTCCCAGGCTGGGGCCGCCCTCGTCGCTCGCACTCTTGAGGACGCCGATGACGTCCCTGAGCTGGGTGAGCGCTTCCCTGCCCGTGGTGCGGATGAGTTCGGCCGCTGCGGCTGTCTCCTCGTCCTTGGCGTTGACCTCCAGCGCACCTGCATGCAGCACCATGAGCGATACCCGGTGCGCGACCACGTCGTGCATGTCCCGGGCGATACGGGCGCGCTCCTGCGTCCGTGCCTGCTCAGCGCGGGCGGCCTGCTCCCGCTCGAGGTGTGCGGCGCGCTCCTCCAGCCCTTCGATCACCTCGCGGCGTGCCCTGCTCCACAGGCCCAGCACCGCGGGAAGCCAGACGAACAGCACCGCACCGCCTAGCGAAGCGAGCAGGTCTTCCCGGCCCAGGCCCGGTATCCCGATCGCCACGCCCGTGCTCACCGGCAGGATGGCGACCGTGCCGGCACCCACGAGGTAGCAGACCGGATACAGCGGTCTGCGTGCACTGCGGGTCGCGACGTAGGACCCGACGCCCAGCGTCACCCAGACCGACAGCAGCATCCAGGCCAGCAGTCCCATGGTGATCAGCGGCCACCGCATGCGCGACAGCAGCAGCACCGCGGTGGCGGAACCCACTGCCACGACCGCTGACAGGACGAACCCGAGCATCGGGGTGACCCCCAACTCGGCCTGCACAAAGGGGTCCTGCCGCCCATCGATCGGTAGGAAGGCGCCGACGGCTACCACAGCTGCAAGGATCTTCCTTCCCCAGCGGTCCAAGAGGCGTCGCAGGCGCTGACGGAGTGCTCTCTCCATGCTTTGTGCCACGTGTGGAGCCTAGTTGGTCACGGTGGGCCCGGCTTCTGTCGTTCGTCTGTCCCTGACCCCACCAAAGTTGAGTGTGGCCTCAACTTAAGTCACGGAATTCATTGCCTTTTCGGTGAGGTGCCGGCGTGGTCCGTGCTCACAGAATTTTTTCCATGACAGAGACAACAGCTGCCGTCCGAGCCACCGGGCTCGCCAAACGTTATGGCGCGGGCGACTCCCGTGTGGTCGCTCTCGCGGGTGTCGATGTGGAGTTCCGACGCGGTGAGTTCACCGCGATCATGGGACCGTCCGGCTCCGGCAAATCGACGCTCATGCACTGTGTCGCGGGCCTCGATCTGGCGGACGAGGGCACAGTGTGGATCGGGGAGACCGAGGTGACCGGTCTGCGCGATGACGCGCTCACCCATCTGCGGCGTGACCGCGTGGGATTCGTCTTCCAGGCTTTCAACTTACTCCCCACGCTCACCGCCCTCGAAAACATCACGCTCCCCTTCGATCTGGCCGGACGTAAGCACGATAAGGAGACGCTGGACGCGGTCATCGAAGCGCTGAATCTGCAGAATCGGCTGCACCACCGTCCCAGCCAGCTCTCCGGTGGCCAGCAGCAGCGCGTGGCCTGTGCCCGGGCCCTGGTCACCCGGCCCGAGGTGGTGTTCGCCGATGAGCCGACCGGCGCACTGGACTCCTCCGCCTCAGCGGAGCTGCTGGGGTTCCTGCGCCGCAGCGTCGATGCTCTCGGCCGGACGGTGGCGATGGTGACCCATGAGCCGAGCGCGGCCGCCTACGCGGACCGGGTGCTCTTCCTCAAGGACGGCCATCTGGTGGACGAGATCCACGCGCCGACCGCCGACAGCGTGCTGGAGCGTATGAAGTCCCTCGAGAAGGCGGCCGCCTGATGCTTCACGCGATGCTGCGCGACCTGCTGGCGCACAAAGGCCGTGTGGTGATGACGCTCATCGCCATCGCTCTGGGCGTGACCGCAACGGTCGGAAGCTGGGTGGTGAGCGATTCCATCGCCGCCACCCTCGCGGACCAGGAGACCCGCAACGATGTAGGAGTGTCGGTACAAAGCCCCGGAAAGGAGCCGCTGCTCACCGCCGCGGACCGGGGCCGGCTGGCAAAAGCGCCCGGCGTCGCACGCGCCGACGGTGTGCTCGTCGGCCGCGCCGGACTGGTCGGCCGCGGCAACAAGTTCGTCAAGACCACCACGGTCCTGGACCGGGCCGGCACGAACTGGAGCAACGACAAACGCTTCGTCGTGAAGGCGGGCAAGGCGCCTGCCGGCCCTGGCGAGGTCGCTCTCAGCAAGGCCGATGCCGACTCCGCCGGTATCAGGGTGGGCGACACCGTCCATGTGCTGCTGTCCGGCGGCCGTTCGGACCGTCCCGCGGTGACCGCCCTGTTCACGTACAACCGTCTGGGCCCCGAGGCCACAACCGATTCCACGGAGGCATCCGACGCGGAGCCGGTGGTGGCGTACGACACGGCGACCGCCGGGAAGCTGCTCGGCACGCGTTTTCACCGCATCGAGCTGACCGCCGCTGCCGGCGCGAGTGCCGACGAGATCAAGGCCGCCGTGCGGCGTGCCATACCCGGCGACTACCACGTCGAGACGGGTGCGGCTCTGACCGACGCCGCCGTGCAGCAGTCGGCGTCCGAGGCACAGGAACTGCGTATGACGATGCTGCCCTTCGCTGCGGTCGCGCTCCTGGTCGGCATGTTCGTCATCGCCAACACCTTCACCATGCTGGTGGGCCGGCGGACCCGGCAGTTCGCGCTGCTGAGGGCGGTCGGTGCCCACAAGGGCCAAGTGCGCAGGGGCATCATCGCGGAGGCCGCTGTGCTCGGAGTGGTCGGCGGCACCATCGGTACCCCGGCGGGTGTGGCCCTCGGCCCCTCGATGATCTCCGTGATGCGTCCTGGTGCCGATGTCGACTTCACCGTCAGCCCGGTGGCCGTCCTGCTCGGCTACGGCGTCGCGCTGCTGGTGACCGTGCCGGCCGCGTACCACTCCGCGCGGCGGGCCGCGGACGTGCTGCCGGTCGCCGCCTTACGCACCGACGCGGTCGTTCCGCGCGAGACGAGGCGGAGACGCCATGTCATAGGTCTGAGCTGCGTCGTCGTCGCCATGGTGATGGTCGCCGGGACGGCGGACCCCAGTTCGTCCAACCTCGCGCGCATTATCGCGCTGGTGGGCGCCATCCTCGGTGTGACCGGCGTGATCCTCCTCGCGCCCTTCTTCGCCGAGGTGCTTCTGCAGCCGCTCACGCGCCTTCCCTGGGCACGGTCGCGGCCTGCTGTCCGACTCGGGCTGCGCAACGCCGCGGGCGACCCGCGGCGCACCTCGGGTACGGCGACCGCCATCACCGTGGGCCTGGCTCTGGTCTGTGCCTTCGCCACCCTCAGTGCGTCCTTCTCCGCGCTGATCGCCTCGACGACCCGGGCGAATGTGCCGACCACGACCACGGTCCTGCAGTCCGCAGCCGGAGGCGAGTCCTCGCTCACCCCCGCCGAGGCCGACAGGGTCAAGAAGCTGCGAGGGGTCTCCCAGGTGACCGGGAGCCGCGAGGCGCTGGTCGGGCTGACCTACAAGGGCGGCAGGACCGAGCGCCGGATCTCCGCCATCGAGCCCGCCGGCCTGAAGGGGGTGCTCACCCCGAACATCACGGCGGGCAGCGCCGACCTCGAGCGCGGCGTGGTCATCTCACAGAACCAGGCCGACATGATGGACCTGGACATGAACGACACGATCACCCTGCATCTGGATGCCACGCACTCGGTCACCCAGACCGTGGTGGGGATCTACGATGCCACCGAGCTCCAGGCCAGCATCTACCTGGACGTGGCCAAGGCGCCCGCGTCGCTCCGGAAGCACATCACCACGCTGTACGCCTCCGGACCCGACCCGGACACGGCGCGGGACAGCATCCGGGCAGCCTTCCACGACCGCCCTGACGTCTCCCTCGGCGACCGTGAGACCTTGGTCAAGCAGGGCGTCGACCAGCAGTCGCTCGCCTTCACGCTGATGTACGCGATGTTCGGCGTCGCGATCCTGATCGCGGTGTTCGGTGTCGTCAACACTCTGATGCTCTCGGTCATGGAGCGCACCCGTGAAATCGGTGTGATCCGGGCGGTGGGTGCCACCCGGCTCCTGGTCCGCAGGACCATCAGGGTCGAAAGCATCGTGATATCGCTCTTCGGTGCCCTGCTCGGCGTGGTGGTGGGTGTCCCCGCGGGCGCCGTGATGCAACATGCCATGTTCGGGCAGCAGTTGTGGGACTTTTCGCTCCCCACTGTCGTCATAGGACTGTCGCTGATAGGCATCGCCGTCGCCGCGGTGCTGGCCGCAATGTGGCCGGCCCGCAGCGCGGCCCGTACGAACATGCTGGCCGCGATCGCCACCGAGTAGCGCTCGTCGCGCATACTGCCGCGGCCTCGGCCGGCCGCGCGCGCAACGACAGGGGAACGTCCGCTCCCGGCATACCGGAAACGGACGTTCCCCTGTTTCAGCGATCGGTGCAGGAATCACCTGTGCAGCTGCCCCTAAGCACCTAAGCACCTAAGCACCTACGAAGCCGTGCTCCTCCGCCCGACCGCATCGGCTCAGTAGCGGTAATGATCCGGCTTGAAGGGGCCGTCCACGTCGACGCCGACGTATTCGGCCTGCACCTTGGTGAGCACCGTGAGCTTGGCGCCGAGAGCGGGCAGGTGGAAGCGCGCGACCTTTTCGTCAAGATGCTTGGGCAGCGTGTAGACCTGGGTCTCGTACTCTTCGCCCTTGGTGTGCAGCGCGACCTGCGCCAGCGTCTGGTTCGCGAACGAGCAGGACATCACGAAGCTCGGGTGTCCGGTCGCATTGCCCAGGTTGAGCAGCCGGCCCTCGCTCAGCACGATGATCGACTTGCCGGTGGGGAAGACCCACTCGTGCACCTGCGGCTTGATCTCGATCTTCTTGATGCCGGAGACCTTGGCGAGCCCGGCCATGTCGATCTCGTTGTCGAAGTGCCCGACGTTTCCGATGATCGCGTTGTGCTTCATCTTGGCCATGCTGTCGGCCATGATGATGTCGCGGTTGCCCGTCGTGGTGATGAAGATGTCACCCGAGGAAACCACGTCCTCCAGGGTGACGACCTGCAGCCCGTCCATCGCGGCCTGCAGCGCGCAGATCGGGTCGGCCTCGGTGACGACCACGCGCGCGCCCTGGCCGCGCAGCGAAGCGACGGCACCCTTGCCGACGTCGCCGTAGCCGCAGACCACCGCGAGCTTGCCGGCGATCATCACGTCCGTACCCCGGTTGATGCCGTCCACCAGGGAATGCCGGATGCCGTACTTGTTGTCGAACTTGCTCTTGGTCACCGAGTCGTTGACGTTGATCCCGGTGAACAGCAGCTTGTCTTCCCGCGCCAGCTGGTACAGCCGGTTGACGCCGTTGGTGGTCTCCTCGGTGACACCGATGATGCTCTTGGCCATCTCCCGGTACTTCGTCGGGTTGTCGGCCAGCGAACGGCGCAGGGTGTCGAGCAGGAGCCGGTGGTCCTCCGGGTCGTTCTCGTCGGCGGAGGGCACCACACCCGACGCCTCGTACTCGGCCCCGAGGTGCACCAGCAGGGTGGCGTCACCGCCGTCGTCGACGATGGAGTGCGGGCCCGAGCCGTCCGGCCAGGTCATCACCTGCTCCATGCACCACCAGTACTCCTCCAGGGTCTCGCCCTTCCAGGCGAACACGGCGCTGCCCGCCGGCTCGTCCACGGTGCCTTCCGGGCCGACCACCACCGCGGCGGCGGCCTGGTCCTGTGTGGAGAAGATGTTGCAGCTCGCCCAGCGGACATCGGCTCCGAGCGCAGCCAGCGTCTCGATGAGCACCGCTGTCTGGACGGTCATGTGCAGCGAGCCGGCGATCTTCTTGCCGGCCAGCGGCTGCTCAGGGCCGAACTCCCGGCGCAGCGCCATCAGTCCGGGCATCTCGTGCTCGGCGAGTTCGATCTCCTTGCGGCCGAGTGCCGCAAGGGAGAGATCGGCGACCTTGAAGTCGTGGACCGATCCCGCGCTGTCGACGGTCAAGCTAGCCGTCACGTCATTCTCCTTGTCTCGTAACACGGGTGATTCCCATCAATTCATCTGCCTGACAAGCACGTTGCACCTGCGAGCATGGCATAGGGCGCCGTCCGGCGACACTACGAGACCGGTGGTTAAAGATGGCCGAACTGCGCGAGAAGTTCGGACAGCGTGGCACCGTCGTTGATCTGGTCCCGGATGCTGCTTTCCTTGGCGAGAAGCTGCTGTGTCGCCGCTATCACCTCGTCGGTGAGCTGCGGCGGTACGACGCCCACGCCGTTCTCCTCGGCCACCACGATGTCGCCGGGTTCGATGAGCTCCCCGCCGATCCGGACCGGCACATTGACCTGCACGGGCCCGTCGGCGTCCGGCGGTGCCGCGGGAGGGCAGCGGCGCGGCATGGTGGCCCGGTACCAGATCGGGAAGTCGAGGTCCCGCAACTCGTCGACATCGCGGACGGCGCCATCGACGACGGCACCGGCGATCCCGGCCATCTGCGAAAGGGTCGCCATCAGCCCGCCCCACATCGCCATCCGGGTGTTGCCGTGGCAGGCGAGCACGATGATGTCGCCGGGCTTCGCCGTCGGCAGCACCGGCAGGATGTCGACCAGGCCGTCTTCCGGAAGGTCGATCGTCAGCGCGGGGCCGATGGCGCGGTGTTCCCGCTTGACCGACAGCAGTCCGCCGATCGCGCCGATCCGCGGGCCGGCGTCGGCGACCAGGCAGCTCGGGCTGTACTCGGGCAGCAGCAGCGCCCGCAGCGCATCGATCTTCTCCTGGGGCGGCCGAACGAGCTCATGGTGAACGGTCTGCACCTTTACGTCCTCTCCGTGGTCCCGGATGTCCCGCTGCCGTGTGGCACTACGCCCTGCCCGCACGGGTGAGCACGCCCGCCAGTGTGCGCACTCCCTCGGTGATCTTCTCGTCGGGAACCCGGCTGTACGCCAGCCTCAGCTGGTTCTGGCCACGGCCGTCCGGGTAGAACGCAGCGCCGGGGACATAGGTGACCTTCTCGGCGAGTGCCTGTTTCTGGAGCGCCACGGTGTCCAGGTGAGCGGGCGCCGTGATCCAGCTGAAGAAGCCGCCCAGGGGGCGGGTGAAGGTCATGTTCTCGGGGAGATGCGTGCGCAACGCGTCCACCATGATGTCGCGCCGTTCACGGTAGAACTTCCGCGAGAAGGCGATGCCCTGGTCGAACCTGCCCGAGCGCCCGTAGTCCTCCAGCAGCAACTGCCCCAACGCTCCGGTGCACTGGTCCGTGTTCTGTTTGGCGCGCAGCAGCTGGCCGACGAGCTCGGCCGGCGCGGCCACCCAGCCCATCCGGATGCCGGGAGCGAAGGTCTTCGCGAAGGTGCCCACCTGGGCCACCACATCCGGCCCCAGGGCCCACAGGCTGGGCCGCCGCTCCCCGTCGAATCCCAGTTCCCGGTAGGCGACATCCTCGACGATCAGGATTCCGTGCCGCCGCGCCAGCGCGACCAGGGCATGCCTGCGCTCGACCGACATGCTCAGACCGCTCGGGTTCTGGAAGTCCGGAATGACATACACGATCTTCGGCACCGGACCGGACGAGGTGGCCAGCAGCCGCTCCAGCGCAAAGACATCAAGTCCGTCGTCGTCGACGGGCACGGCCTCCACCTGCGTCATGGTCCGCTGGAATCCGACGAGCGCACCGAAGAACGTCGGCCCTTCCACGATGACGCGGTCACCCGGGTCGAGCACACACCGGCTGATGAGCCCGATGCCCTCCATGCCGCCGCTGGTGATGCAGAGTTCGTTCTCGGCCGGGCGGACGCCCTCCTGCGCACCGAGCCAGTCGGAGAACCAGTCCCGCAGGCCGGGAAGTCCGGCGGTGGGGCTGTACTGCAGGGCGGCGGACTGTTCCAGCACCCGCGGGAAGCTCTCCGCGATGGCCTGGGTGGGAAAGGTCTCCGGGTGCGGGAAGCCCCCGGACAGGGTGATCGCGTCCGTGCTGCCGGACTGATTGAGGATGGCGGTGATCTGGTCACCGGTGTCTCCGGCCACATGCCGGGCGAACAGCTGTTCCCACGGGCGGACACCAAGGTCAACGGACATGAACGGGCCTTTCTGTCTGCTCCTCGGCGAGAAGGTCCCCGGCGCCGTGCAACGCCGGTATCTCGTCGCGATGAGGGATGTCGAGCGTGTGCAGCTGCTTTCGGAAATGCACGAGAGGCGGCCCCGAACCGCACCAGAGCCCTTCGACCTCCCCGACGAACAGGGTGTGATCGCCCGCACGGTGGGACTGCCGGACCGTGCAGGACAGGTGCACCAGGGCGCCGGCCAGCAGGGGAAGGCCGTCACGCCACACGAAGCGGACCAGTTCTGGCCGCTGCGTACCGCCCGCGAAGTGCTTCGACAACGGCGCCTGCGCCTCGCTCAGAATGGAAATCCCGTAGCGGCCGGTCCCGGCGATCCGCCGGTGCGTGGCGGTCTCGGCGGCGACCGAGATGAGCACGAGCGGCGGGTCCAGCGAGACCGAGGTGAAAGCGTTCGCGGTCATGCCGTGTGCGTGCAGATTGCCCTGCTCGCCCGTCACGGTGGTGACCACGGTGACTCCGCTGGCGAATTGGCCGAGTGCCTGGCGTAAGCGCGCCGGGCTCGCGTCGTCGCGGGTGTCGGTGTCGGCGGCACCGTTGCTGTCCATCACGGGAACTCCTTGCTTGCCGGGGCCGGCGCCGGCAGCGCGGTCGCGCGCCCGGGGCCGGCCGGGGGTCAGCGGCCGCGGACGAATGACAGCTCGTCCGGGTTGAACAGGTCCGGGCGCCGCCAGCCATCGACGTCGTACTCGTCCATGCACTGGTCCACGAAGCCCTTCAGCGCATCGGCGTCCCCGGACTCCTGGTAGGCCCACAGGGTCTGGAACCGGACGGCCTCGTGGTCACCCCCGTAGTTGCGCTCATAGAGCTCGTGGCGCCCGCCGAACTCGGTGCCGACGGCGTCCCAGAGCAGCTTCAGCAGCTTGACCCGGTCGATCGCCTCGATTCCCTTGGAGCCCCGGAGGTACTTGTCCAGGTAGGGGCGCACCTCGGGGTTCTTCCAGTCGCTTGCGTGCGAGTTGAGGTAGATGAGCCCGCTGCCGAGCGTCTGCTGCAGGATCTCCTTGATACGGGGGTAGCCGATGCCCATGAAGGTCCGATACGCCATGCCGTAGCGCAGGTTCGGCTGCACGGCACCGCCCACCCACGGGACCGGCGACTTGGCCATCGCGTCGGACAGGCCCCAGAACAGATCACGCCAGTTCAGGATCTCGCCGATCTGCGCCTGCACCCCGCGGAAGCCGGAGGTGCCGGTCATCTCCACCGCCTTCATCGCACAGCCGGCGATGAAGTCGAGTTTCACCGCGAGGCGGGTGCAGCCGTGGAAGGTGAAGCGGTCGACGAAGCCCGAGCCGTTCGCGAAGGAGTTCGCCGCCTCCGCGTCGTACATGAACACGTTCTCCCAGGGGATGAGCACGCGGTCCATGACCATGATGGCGTCGTTCTCGTCCAGTCTGCTGGACAGCGGGAAGTCGAACGGGCTCCCCATGACCGTGGCCATCATTTCGTAGGAGGCACGGCAGAACAGCTTCAGCCCCGGTGCGTCCATCGGCACCGTGAACACCACACCGAACCGCTTGTCGCGCACCGGAAGGCCGTAGTGGGCGACGAAGTTGTGGTTGGTCAGCGCGGAGCCGGTGGCGACCACCTTGGCACCGGAGACGATGAGGCCGGCGTCGGTCTCCTCGTCGACGTGGACACAGACGTCCGCCGTCTCGTCGGCGGGCCGGTCCCGGTCGATCGGCGGGTGCACCAGCGCGTGGCTGAAGTACAGCACGCGTTCCTGGGCCTGCTTGTACCAGCGCAGCGCGTTGTCCTTGAACGGCCCGTAGAAGTCCGAGTGGGCTCCCAGGGTGCCGAGGAAGGAGGCCTTGTAGTCCGGCGTACGGCCCATCCATCCGTAGACCATGCGCTGCCATGCGACGATCGCGTCACGGGAGGCGACCAAGTCGTCCGCGGAGCGCGCCGTCTTGAAGAAGGGGTGGGTGAACCCGCCGTTCCCGGTCTCGGTCGGTACCCGGAGCACCCCTTCGGCCTCCGGCGCGTGCAGCGCGTCGTAGAGCCTGGCGATGGAGCGTGCGCTGTTGCGGAAGCCGGGGTGGGTGGTGACGTCCTCGACGCGCTCGCCGTAGATATAGATCTCCCGGCCGTCGCGCAGCGAGTCCAGGTACTCGTCGCCCGTCATGGGGCGGACATCGTTACGCGCACCGGCCAGTTCCGGCAGCGGGACCGTTGAGGTCATGGCATTCCTCCAGGCGAGTGGTCAGGTGTTCTGCAGTACGTCGGCCCCGCACAGGGAGGACGTTCTTCCCCTGACGTCCGCGTGGATGGCGTCGGCGATGTCGTAGGCGCGGTCGACGATCGAGGGAAGGCCGAAGGTGAAGAACAGGCTGCCCGAGGCGAGATCGCCGAGGGCGTACAGCCGGGGGTCGGCCGTGCCGTCCACGACGAGCCGGCTGGTGGGCCGGTCCACGCTCACCCCGCCGCGCGGATGCCGCTGGGCGAGTCGGGCCGCGGTCAGGGAGGCGATCAGGTTCCCGGCCTTGAGCGGCAGGCTGCGGGACGACGGGCTCACCGCGTTGACCAGGCGGTCGGCGCGGTGAGCCGGCCGGTCGTCGTCGGTGCGCAGGGTGAAGGGTCCGCCGGCCGACGGCTCGATGTGCCGGATACCGGAGATGATCTCCAGCTGCCCGGCGTCGATCAGGTCCAGGACCATGGCCGCCGCTGTCGGCGGCATGGGGCAGCACAGGCTCATCACCGAGCGGTAGTGCGTGCGCAGCAGCTCGGTCTTTTCGTGCTCGGGCAGGAGCGGCCAGATGTCCGGCCCGGTGGCCGGCACCGCCTGCTGGAGGATGCGCAACCCGCGGCGCGGGGAGTGGACTTCGGCCAGGTGCCGGCGCAGTCGCTGCACCGGGTCCTCTTCGGTGAGCGCCGCTATCTCCTTGGCCACCGAGTCGAAGTCCTCGCCGGCCGCGCTGAACTCCGTACGCATCGTGCCGACCAGTTCATCGACCGTCAGCGTCTCGCCGCGTGCCGCCGCGCCACGGAACCTCTCGGCCGTGAAGTGCTGCAGGGTGTGCGGGAGCGGACTCTGCCGTACCAGGGGAAGCACCCCGCTGCGCGAGAGCAGCAGGATGCGGCCGCGGTGGCCGCCGTTGGCGAGCGAGAGGACCACATCGATGCCCGTCAGGCCGCTGCCGATCACGCCGACGGTGTCCTCGGGGCCGATGCCTGTGAGAGAGCGCGACAGCGGGTACGGATCGGCGATGAAGCCTTCGGTGCCGGTCAGCTCGTACGGGTCGCCGGGCTGCCCGCGGCCCACGCACAACACGGTGTAGTCGACCACGGCCTGCCGGCCGCTCTGCGTGCGCAGGGCCACTTTCCCCTCGGCGGGGGTCGCGGCCGACACCGCCTCCCGGACGATGTCGATGCGCCACCCGCGCTCGCGGAGCTGCGCCAACGCCGCCTGTGCCGAGTCCTCCAGATACCGGCCGTACAGAGCGCGCGGTACGAAGCGCATCCGGTTCAGCGGGTCCACGAAGTCCGTGCCGGAGCCGGCGGCGGCATCCCGGTCGGTGAGCCATCGGGGGAAGTGGCCGCTGTCGCCGAAGCGTACGGACATTCCCTCGGGTGGGATGTTCACCCGGACCGTTTCCAGATCCGGCTGGTACGGCCGGCCGCGCCATAAATGTGGGGACGGCTCGAAGACCGTGATACCGCCCGGTGGTGTGTGGGTCTGAGCGAGCGCGTCGAGCAGGCAGACCGCGGATGCCCCGCCCCCGACTACGCCTAACTCGACGCTACGGCTCATGGCACTCGAGTCCATGATTGACATGTCCCCCTAAAGCTTTAGAGCACAGTCCGACAGCCTGCGTGGACAGCGTGATCTGACCGGTAATAGGGAAGATAATTTCTGCGCCGAGGCGGACGGTAAGGCGTCCACGACCGCCCCGGCCGAATAGATTCGAGGGATTACCGCATGCGGTGGAAGCATGCACAGGAAACCGGATAGCTGCAATCGAGCAGCATCAACCCCCGTCGATACCAGTGCTCATGAAGTTACCTGTGAGCAAGGGGGCAGTCAACAAGATTTTTTCCGCAGGACCGGGTTTGAGCCAGCTAGCTGGGCCGATTGCAGAAGCGGAACTCTCGCACCCAATTAACGGAGACTCCCCGGAGCACTAAGGGTAGTCGTCCGGTTACCGAAGAGGATCTTGACTCTCCCGGTTCGCGCCGTGGAGGATGTAGCGGCACTTGCAAGAAGGCGTTTCTGAAAATCCTTCATGAGGTTGCGGGGTGGGCGCATATCTGTCGAAGCCGTGAGTGAATCCGGTTCGACGAGCAACCACGACAAGCAACCGTGACAAGCAACTGACTCATCACTTACACCCCAGCCGCGCTGACCGGAAGCAGCGCGGCGGTCCGAGTGTGATGTTTTCGCTGTGCTGAGGAGGCAATCTCCAGTGTCATTAGGTGCCGGGGCGGGAGTGGTGACAGAGAATCGCGACATCTGCCACCTGATCGGCGGTCAGTCCGTCGAATCCGCAGATGGAAAGACGTTTGAAACCAGAGATCCGCACGACAATTCGGTGATAGGCACCGTGGCCAGGGGGGCCGCAGCGGACGGCGAGCGTGCGGTTGCCGCGGCACGGAAGGCATTCGACGAGGGCCCGTGGCCCAGAATGACTCCCACGGAACGCCGCAAAATCCTCCACGATGTGGCCGACGCCGTGGACGCGCATCGCGAAGAGCTGGCGATGCTGGAAACCGTGGACAGCGGCAAGATCATCCGGCAGGCGCTGCACGGGGAGATGCCCCGGGTCGCCCAGAATTTGCGGTTCTTCGCCGACTACGCGGCGATGGCGACCGATGAGGCCTACCCCAACGGCCCGGTACTCGGCTACTCCCTGCGGCCGCCGGCGGGCGTCGTCTCGGCGATCAGCCCATGGAACGCGCCGCTCATGCTCGCCACATGGAAGGCCGCACCCGCCCTGGCCTTCGGCAACACCGTGGTACTCAAGCCCGCCCCGCAGACCCCGCTGACGGCGGCCCGGTTCGGCCAGCTGGCCGCGGCCGCGGGGCTGCCGGAGGGCGTGCTCAACATCGTGCACGGCTTCGGTGCCGATGAAGTGGCCGGCCCGCTGACCAGCGATCCACGCGTGGACCGCATCACCTTCACGGGCTCCAGCGCCACCGGAGCCCGGATCATGGCCGCCGCGGCCCCCCAGCTGACCCCCGTCTCCGCCGAACTGGGCGGCAAGTCGGCGAACATCGTCTTCGACGATGCCGATCTGGACGTGGCGGTACCCGAATCGATCAAGGCAATCTTCGGCGGCAACGGCCAGGTGTGCTTCTCCGGGTCACGGCTGTTCGTACAGCGCGGGATTCTTCCGGCCTTCCTGGAACGCTTCACCGCGGAGGCGGCGAAAATCGTCGTCGGTGACCCCAAGCGTCACGAGACATTCATGGGTCCGCTGATCGAGCAACGGCATCTGGACAAGGTGCAGGGCTATGTCGACCTGGCACGAAAAGAAGGCGGCACGGTCCTCACCGGCGGATCGCCCGTGACCACCGGCGAACTGTCCCGTGGTTTCTACTTTGCGCCGACAATCATCACCGGGCTGACCAACGACACCCGGACGGCTCAGGAAGAGATTTTCGGTCCGGTGGAGACGGTCATCCCGTTCGACACCGAAGAAGAAGCACTGCACCTGGCCAATTCCAGCCCTTACGGTCTGGCCGGGATTCTGTTCACCACCCACCTCGACCGTGCTCACCGGATGGCGGCCCGCTGGAAAGCCGGCACGGTATGGGTGAACTGCTATTTCGAGCGCGATCTCCGCATGCCCTTCGGCGGCGAAGGCATCAGCGGGGTCGGCAGAGAAGGCGGCCCGCATTCGCGTGAGTTCTTCACCGAACCTCGCGCCGTGGTCCTGCGCATTCGCTGACACCCGGGAACGACGATCGCCTCCTTGAAAGAGTCCCCATGACATCAGATGCCTTGCAGGACATCGCCGCGGATCTGAACAGCGCGCACCGGAACGGGAAGGCGGTTCCGTCAGCCGTGCGCGGCGGTTCCCTTTCCTCCCGGTCCGATGCGTACGAAGTCCAGTGGGCACAGCTGCGGCAGCGGATTTCGGACAATGACCCGCTGCGCGGTTTCACAGCCGGCCTGGTGTCCGTGCCCGCGCAGCGGAGCATGGACACCTCGGAACCGGTGCTGGGTCATCTCACCGGCAGCATGTTCCATCCCGGCCACGAGCCCCTGGACGGCGGCAAATTCATCCGCCCCCGCATCGAGCCGGCGCTGGCCTTCGTGCTGGGTGAGCCGCTGCGCGGGCCCGGGGTCACCGTGGCCGACGCCGTCCGGGCGGTGGACTGTGTACTGCCCGCCCTGGAGATCACCGACTCCGGGTTCGAGGACGGGCCGGCGTCCGTCCTCGACCTGATCGCCGACAACGCCGGCTGCCGGGGCGTCGTACTGGGCAGCACCCCGGCAGCCCTGCCGGACGTGGACCTGCGGTTGTCCGGCTGTGTGCTGCACCGCAACGGAGAGGTGGCCGCCACCGGCGCGGGCGGCATGGCGCTCGGCTCGCCCGTCAATGCCCTGGTGTGGGTGGCGAACGCCGTGCGCCAGGAGGACTTCGCCCTCGCCGCCGGCCAGGTGGTGCTCGTCCCCTGCCTCACCCCGGCCGCCGCCCTCGATCCCGGCGACAGGGTGACCGCGAGCATGGCCGGCGTGGGCACCGTGACCGCCGTGCGCGCCCGCTGAGCCGTGACCGCCGTGCGCGCGCACACCGAGCCGCACGCCCCCACCCGCTGTCCGCCCTACCGTCCGTATCAAAGGAGGCGGCCTCTTTCATGGCCGAGCCACTGGAAATCCGCTCCGGAGACACCCGGCGCGCAGCCGAGGTCCTGCTCGACGCCGAGCGCTCGGTCACCGCTCGCGGGCCCATCACCGCGCAATGGCCGGATCTTGACCTGCCGGGCGCCTACACGGTGCAGCGCGAGGCGTTGCAGCAGCGGCTGCAGCGAGGCGAGACGCTGATCGGCGTCAAGCTCGGCCTCACCTCGCGCGCCAAGCAGATCAGGATGGGGATCGACGCACCGTCCCTGGCATGGCTCACCGATGCCATGGTGCTGCCGGCCGGCGTCCCGCTGCCCCGGCAGCGGCTGATCCACCCCCGGGCCGAGCCGGAGATCGTCTTCGTGATGCGGGAGCGGCTGGCCGGTCCTGGCATCACCGCGGCGGTCGCCCTTGGTGCCGTGGACCGCGTCTACGGCGGCATCGAGATCATCGACAGCCGTTACCGCGACTTCAAGTTCACCTTGGCGGACGCGGTGGCGGACAACAGCTCCTCCGGGCTGTTCGTGCTCGGCCCCCTCGGACGCTCCCCCGAGGGCATGGACCTCGCGCACGAGGCGTGCCTGCTGGAAGTCGACGGCCAGGTGGTCGACTCCGCCACCGGCGCGGCGGTGCAGGGGCACCCGGCAGAGGCGCTCGCCCTCGCCGCGAACGCCCTCGGCGAGCGGGGACTGGCCATCGAAGCCGGCGCGATCGTCCTCACCGGCGGCATGACCGACGCGGTCCACGTCCGGCCGGGCGCGAGCGTCGCAGCGCACTTCTCCACTCTCGGCACCATCACCGTCGCAGGAGGCTGAGTATGCCGTTCATCGACGTGACCCTGGGCTCCGGACGGTCACCGGAGCAGGTCCGTGCACTGATCCATGAACTGACCGAAGCGGCGCACCGCGCCGTGGGTGCCCCGCTGGCGAACATCCGGGTGGTCATCCGGGAGGTCGAGCCCGCGCACTGGGCCGCCGGCGACGTCACGACCGAGGAACGCAACGCCCTGAAGAAGGAAGCCGGTTGAGTCTGCCGGAGCCGGCGGCCCAGTCAGCTGACAAGTTCCGCTCCCGCTGTCCGAGAAAGGCACCGAAGCATGAGCGAAGAGACGTACCGCCACGAGATCGCCCACTTGGCTCGGGTGGAATTACACACACCGGACCCGGACGGCACGCTCTGGTTCTTCAAGGACCTGCTGGGCATGTACGAGACGAGGCGCGAGGGGCAGTCGGTCTACCTGCGGGGCTATGAGGACCCGTACCAGTGGAGCCTGAAGATCACCGAAGGTCCGGAGCCCCGGATGGACCACGCCGCGCTGCGGACCTCGTCGCCGGAGGCGCTGGAACGCCGCGTCCGGTCGATGCGGGACGGGAACCAGGACGGCAAGTGGACCGAGGACGAGTTCGGTTACGGCAAGACCTACGAGTTCCACACGCCCGACGGCCACCACATGTGCCTGCTGTGGGAGGCCGAGAAGTACAAGTCTCCGCCGGAGCTGCGGAGCAAGATCCTCAGCCGGCCGTCGAAGAAGCCGCTGCAGGGCCTGCCGGTCAAGCGGATCGACCACCTCAACCTGCTGGCCAGCGACGTCACACCGGTCAAGCAGTCCTTCGAGCGGCACCTCGGTCTGCGGACCAATGAGCGGGTGGTCGACGGCAGCGTCGAGACCGGCGTGTGGATGAGCAGCAGCCAACTCAGTCATGACGTCGCCGTCATGCGGGACGCGCGGGGAGCCCGCGGCCGGCTGCACCACGTCGCCTTCTACTACGGCGTGCAGCAGCACACCATCGACGCGGCCGAGATGTTCCGGGACTACGACATCACCATCGAGGCGGGCCCGGACCGGCACGGCATCACCCAGAGCTCCTTCCTCTACGTCTTCGAGCCCGGCGGCAACCGGATCGAGCTGTTCGGCGACCCGGGAATCCTGATCCTCGAACCGGACTTCGAGACCCGTACCTGGACGATGGACCAGATCGACACGGGGACGGCGATCGGCGGCACCAACCTGCCGCAGGAGACCTACTTCACCTACGGCACCCCGCCCGTCGCCCCCGACCCGGACCCGGATTCCGACCCGGATTCCGACCCGGATCCGGGCTCTCCCCTGCGGTAACGCCCCGCCACGCGGCGCCGCCCCGGTGCCAGGCGCACGGTACGCCTGGTCCGGGGCGGCGCCGCCATGCGTTCAGGGGGATGCCACGGAGGCGGTCCCGCAGGTGCCCGCAGGAGCTTGAGCGATACGGACCCGAGCACACACCGTGAGGGGACAGCCCAGATGACCACAGCCGAGATGACCACAACGTCGGTGGAGCAGCGCGCCCACAGCGAGGTGAAGCGCACCCGGCGGGCCTTTTACGGGCCCGCGTTCGTCGCCGCGGTGGCGTACGTCGACCCCGGCAACTTCGCGACGAATTTCCAGGCGGGCGCCAAGTTCGGCTACCTGCTGGTGTGGGTCCTGGTGGTCGCGAATGCCGTCGCCATGTTCATCCAGTACCTCTCGTCGAAGATCGGCCTGGCGACCGGCACGGACCTGTCTACCCTGTGCCGCCGCAGCCTGCCGCGCCCGGTATCACGGATGCTGTGGGTGCAGGCCGAACTGGTCGTCATCGCAACGGACTTGGCGGAGTTCGTCGGCGCTGCCATCGGCCTCAACCTGCTCTTCGGGGTACGGCTCTTCCCCGCGGGCGTCGCCACCGCGGTGATCAGCTTTGCGGTGCTGGCACTCCAGCGCCGCGGCTACCGCCCCTTCGAGGTCGCCATCACCTTCCTGCTCTCGCTGATCGGTTTCGGCTTCCTCTACCAGCTGTTCGCGCTGGGCGGTCAGTCATCAGCCGGCATCGCGGCGGGCATGGTGCCCCGCCTCGCGGGCACCGAATCCCTCACCCTGGCGGTCGGCATCATCGGCGCCACCGTCATGCCGCATGTGATCTATCTGCACTCCGCCATCACCGCACAGCGGCAGTCACCACGCACCCCCCGCGCCAAGAAGGTCGCGCTGCGCAGCCTGCGTATCGACTGTGTCTCCGGGCTCGGTCTGGCGGGGCTGATCAACCTGGCGATGTTCTGTGTCGCCGTCGCCCTGTTCCACCGGCCCGGCGGTGACTACAGCGGAAGCCTGCAAGCCGCTCACCACTCCCTCGGCCAGACCGTCAGCGGTATGGCCGCGCTGGCCTTCGCGGTGGCCCTGCTCGCCTCCGGGCTCTCCTCCTCCGGCGTGGGCACCTACGCCGGACAGGTCGTCATGCAGGGCTTCCTCCGCCGCCGGATTCCGTTGCTGCTGCGCCGCGGCGTCACCATGGCACCGGCCCTGGTCGCCCTGGCTGCCGGATTCTCACCGGACTCCGTGCTCGTCACCTCCCAGGTGGTGCTCTCCTTCGGCATCCCGTTCGCCCTCATCCCCCTGGTGCTGTTCACACGGAGCCGCAAGCTGATGGGCGGTTACGTCAACAGGCCGCTCACCACCGGGATCGGAGCGGTCCTGGCCTTCGTCCTGTCCGGCCTCAACCTGTACCTGCTCGGCCAGATCCTGTTCGGCTGAGCCCCGGCGGACGGGAACGCCGACGGACAGGACCCCGCCGGACGGGACGGCCTGCAGACCCAGTACCCGGCACCCGGCCCCGTTCCCCGGGACCCGGCACCCGGGACCCGGGAGTGCGGTAACGGGCCCGTCAGCCGTGTGCCGCTGGGAGGAAGTGCAGCAGCAGCACATAAACAGCGGTGCCCGCGAAGATGCTCAGCAGCACATTGCGCCGCCACAGATACAGTCCGGCCGTCACGGCGATGCCCGCCGCTTCGGTCAGTCCGTAGGGGCTGGTGGTGACGTCCACACCGCGCAGCAGGTAGATGACCAGGATCACCATGATTCCGGCCGGCATGTGCTGGGACAGGAAGGCGGTCACCTGCGACGAGCGCAGCCGTCCGAGGAAGGCGAAGGGGACGGCTCGCAGGGCGAAGGTGATGCCCGCGACGATCACCAGCGCCGAGACCATGTATCCGTTGCTAGGCATTGGCGTGCTCCTTGGGCCGGGTGAAGCGGTAGCGCACGAGCAGCGCGAGTACGTAGAGAGTCATCGCCACCACGAGCATCTGGCCCGGCGCCACCAGCTGGGCGAAGAGGCCGCATCCCGCGGCCAGAAGCGGAGCGGGCAGGTCCCGTCCCGACCGGCATGCCTCGATCGCCAGCACGGTGAACAACGAGGTCAGGGTGAAGTCCAGGCCGTCGATCGTGGGCAGGGCCCGGCCGGTCAACGCACCGACCAGCCCGCCCCCGACCCAGTAGGACTGCAGCGACACCTGTGTCGCGATGATCCGCACGCTGCTGAAGGAGTCGGCCGGCCTGGTCGCCGTGAGCGCGTAGGCCTCGTCGATCAGGGCGAACACCGCGTAGGTCTTGGCGGCTTTGCCCCGCACGCGGTGCAGCGGGAACGACAGGCTGTAGAAGACATGCCGGAAATTGACCAGCAGCGTGGTCAGAGCGATCGAGACCAGCGGACTCGCGGCCATCAACATCCCGACCAGCAAGAACTCCAGCGAGCCGGCGTAAATCAACCCGCTGAACAAGGGCGTCCACCACCAGGCGAGCCCCGACTGCACGACCAGCAGCCCAAAAGTGATCCCCAAGGAGAACATCCCCACGCCGACCGGCAGGGTCTCCGCCACCGCCAGACGGATGTCGGACGCTCTCTTCCTGTCCTCCGGCGGAGCAGGCTCGCCGCGTGCCGTACGCATGTGTGATGACATGGACGCAACTTTAGTAGGTCCATGTCCCCTTCCTCCGCAGGTCGTTGACATGATCCAGGAGGAGGAAGAGCGGGCCGCCGTGGCCGGTATCGGACAGGCATGACGCGCCGGTGTCGCCTACGGGACCGGAACGATTCCGGAATCCGGCAGCACCTGCACGAGGCGCCGGCGGCCGGACAGAACGGCCCCGCCCCTGGCCAGGTCCTGGAGTGGGGCGCCCTCTCACAGGTCAGTCGTTCACGCTCTCCCACGGGAACTTGGCGTCGCGGCCGGCTTCGAGGAGCGGGATCATACGGAACGCCTGGTCCGTGAGGCCGCCGAAGGTGTGCCGGTAGCAGCCACCGGACGGGGCGTGTCCGGCCGCGTACCCGGCGAGGTTCCAGGTGTACATCGGAACCGTGGCCGGTGCCGACTCGGTGACCTCGCGGGCATCGCGCCCGGCCTGCTCATCGGTGACGATGACGATCCGGTCGTGGCCCTTGAACTCCTGCCGGAGAGCGAGGGCCGTGTCGGTGCCGCCGCCGAGGAACCAGCCGCCGCCCTTCCAGCGGTCCACCGCGCGCAGCAGCGACTCGCCACCCCGCAGCGGGAACGACTTCGTGGCGGCACCCGGGGCATCGCGCTGGTACCGGCGCACGGACGAGAACGAGACGACGTCCGCGCGCTCGCACCGCTGTCCCAGAGCAATGCCGAACAGGGCTGCGGCGTCCCACCGCATCAGGGTCCCGTCACGGGAGAACCCGGCCTGCATCGAGCTGGAGGTGTCGACCATCACCAGCGTCCGGCCACGCAGCTGCGGAATGTTCGCCAGCGACGCGGTCAGGGCCTTCTCCAGGGCGTGCCCCCAGCGCAGCGAAGGCGCGGCCCGGTACGCCGAGTAGAAGCGCATCGGCAACTGCCGCGAGCGGGCGACCTGCTCCGGGTCGGCGAGCTTGCGCGCCACCGTCTCGGCGACCTCGTCGGAGACGCCGGCCTCGTCGAAGTTCCGGAGGTTCCGGAGTCGGGCCATGTAGCCCATGGACGGGATGACCGCCTCCCATGCCGCGGCGTCCATCGGCCCCTGCAGCCAGCCGGCCAGCGCCTCCCACGTCATGCCCGCGTGCTGCAGGAATGCGGCGGCGTCCGGGCGGGCGAGCAGCGCGCGCCGCTTCTCCACCGGCCACTCGCCGATCGCGGCCCGGGTGTGCAGCAGTTGCAGCGACTCCGGTATCGGCTTGGCGCGCTGGTGCCGGCGGTCGATGGCGTGCTCGAACAGATCGCCCTGCCACAGCGCCGTGGGGGCCGGGTGGGTGAGTTCGATGACGTCGCCGAACCGGAAGCCCTTCGTGGCGCTGTCGTACTTGAGGAGCGACTTCTCGTTGTAGAGGTGTCCGACGGCGTCCTCGATGCCGCGCTTGACGGGCTTGGGGATGCGGCGGCCGTAGCGGGACGTCCAGTAGGCGAGGAGTTCGCCGGGCTCGTCGGCGCGCTGGAGGACGGAGGCGGTGACCTTGCGGTTCCAGCCCGGGTGCTGCTGCTCGACGACCGGGCCGCCGGCGCCCTTCTCGGCGTGGAGGCGGGCGTGAACGAACTCGGCAGCACCGACGAGCGCGGCGGTCCGCATGTTGCCGGGCCCGCGCAGCCAGCCGAGCAGGCCGGCCGTCCACTTCGGGTCCTCGACGGCGAGCTGCCGGACGAGCTGGGTGTAGCGGTCGTCGCGGTCGCCCGCCTTCTCGTAGAAGGTGTCGGTGGCGACGAAGTTGGCGACGGCGAGCAGGAAGAGCTCCGAGCGGATGTCGCGGAGGTAGCCGGCGCCGCCTTCGTGGGTGGTGGTGCGTTCGCCGGTCGTGGTCACGGGCGAGCCGGCGCCCGTGCGAGCCGTGCGAGTGTTGAAGCGAGACAAAAGAGAACCCCTCACGTGGAGGGGAAGCTCAGCAAGGGGTGCCCGAGATCAGAGTCGGCTGAGGAAACAAGGTGCTCTGCCAACTGAGCTACGCCGATCCGAAATCGGCGACGGGACTCGAACCCGCGACCTCCCCATTAGGAGTGGAAGTATCCCCTGCCTGCGCACCGGGCACCCCTGATGCTGTGCCTCCCGAGATCAAGGACGATCCGCGGCGGAACTTGTTTCGAAGAAGTAGCCGCGGACCTGCGCACCGGGAGGTGCATGAGGTTGTGCGTTCACTCTAACTCGCCCCGCTGACAACGCCAGTGAGTTTTCGCGGGGGCGGCCAAGGTCGGCCCGGCGAGGCGCCAGGACGCCCGGACGCCAAGCAGCCGCTGAGCTTCACCGGCTCGCCGACGGACTCGTGGGCAGGTCCCGCTTTGATGCCGTCGGAGCCGTCGGAGCTGTCGGAGCTGTCGGAGCTGTCGGAGCTGTCGGAACCGAGCCGAACGCCACGTCGAGCAGCCGGCCCGTCCTACCCTCCCGCCCTTCACACGTCACGGTTGTGTAATGCAGCGATCCGGGCATCAACGCGCACGGAACTGACGGCATCTCACCTCACGACAACAACATGAGGAGTTCACGATGATTCGTAAGCGCTTGCACCTGGCCGCCGTGCCGGTCGCGGCCGTCACCCTGTCCCTGGCTGTCGGCGGTTTCCAGGCCAATGCGACTTCCGCCCCGGGCGGCGCGGCACGGGCCGGCAAGACCGCCACGGCAACGGCCCCGTGCCTGGCCGATGCCACGACGCTGGTCGGCGACCTCGACGGCGACAAGCACCCGGACAAGATCAGCAACCCCGGCCTCACCGGTACCAAGATGACCATCCAGTGGGGTGCCGCGAACGGTTCGTTCGGCAAGCCGTACCCCGTCAGCGCCCTTCTCGGCGCGAAGAAGGGGGAGGTCGCGACCGCCGCGGTCGCCGACTTCCAGCGCGACGGCACCCTGGACATGGTCGTCAACCTCGTCACGCCGGCCGACGGGGACGACCCCGCAACGGCGCGCGTCGCGGAGTACCGCCCCGGCCCCCTCAAGCGGACGAACCTGACCTCCGCCAAGTCCCGGCACTCCGACATCGGCGATCACGGCGAGGCCCAGCAACTCCGGATCGCCAACTACGGCGGCGACGCATACCCGGACCTCGCGATCCTCAACAACTCCGGTGACGGACAGCTGGACCGGCACGTACGCCTGACGAAGCCGGGCAGCGGCCCGGGGAACTACGACTACGAACTGCAGCAGAAATACGGCGAGTTCGGGACCACATCGGAGCCGCCGGCCATGCCCGGCGACGGCTGGAAGCACTTCTACAAGCCCTGCTCCTGACCACCACCGGGCGCCGCCGGCCCTCCCGACACCAGCGTCGGCGCCCGGCGCTCCGGAGCGGGCCCGGGCATCCGGCTGACGAACAGGCCCATAACATCGCCTGCCATGACCACAGTGATCGTGACCGTCGGGCCGGCGTTCATCGGCTATCTGGCGACCTACCTCAACGGGTTGCTCCTGGCGGCAAGGGCAGGCTCGGCTCACGCGCATCAACCAGCAGCTGAGTGACTTCTACGGGCCACTTTTCGCCCTGATGGAAGCCAACAGCCGTACTTGACTATGAGGAACACCTGTCACTCATACGCTTCCCAGGACGGGAGCTCAGGGAGTACATCCGCGACCGGTTCGCCCGGCTCAAGAGCGAGCAGGCGCGGCTGCTGGGACGCAGCCGCGGCGCCAACGGAAGCCGGCCGGTGAGCCCGCCAAGCCGCTGAAGTGAACTCGGCCGTATGCGGGACAGCCTCAAAAGCCCTCATCCCTACGCCCCAGCGCGCGGGGAGCCGACGCGCAGCGCCGGAAAGCCCTGCAGAGGCGATTCCGGGCACGAATCCCTGCATGCAGATTGCTTGCTCGGCCATGTGCAAGGTGGTCGTCGGCTCAGGCCTGTTGGACACCGCGGTGGAGAGCTTCGACCGGCAACTCGCGGTGGAACAGTCAGTACACGGGCGGCCTTTCAGGCTTCGTCGGCCACGGTGTCGCGGTGGGCCGAGGTGGCATTTCTGCGCCGGTACACCACCACGCCGCACACCGCGAGCAGGAGGGCGGTGACCGCGCCCACACCGAGCGCGGTCTGCTCGGCGAACAGCCTCGCCAGCAGTTCCAGCGCGCCGATCCCGGCCGTCGCGTAGACCAGCGCCCAGCCCGCTCCGCCCACGAAGAGTGCCGGGAGGTAGCGCGACAGGGGCATGTGCATGCTCCCCGCGAGGAAGTTGGCAGCGGTCTGGAACCCGACGGTCAGGAAGGAGACAGCCACCACGGGTGCGCCCCACCGCTGAATCGCCCGTTCGGCGCGCCGGAACTTGGTCGTGGAGATCCGCTCCGCGAATCTGCCGCGCCTGGCACCGGCCCCCGCGAGCCACCCGACGGCGAAGGTCCCTCCGGCCCGCAGCAGGACGATGACGTAGAGACCGGCAGCCGTGAGCACGACCTTATCCACGATGCCCCGCCTTCGAAGCCGCCTTCGCAGCCGGGCCCCCGGCGTGGGCTGCTTCTCCCGTCACCTGATTTCGCACTTCTCGCCCTGGCGGACGTGCAACGGGTACGAGTCTGGTCTCATACCTCACCTGCATCTGCTGGTCCGTCCCTGCGTTCGTGTCGAAGCGGCACTGGTTCCCAAGCACGACACAGAGCGTTCCTGCGTCCAGGGCCTTCCGGGTACGTCCCCTGTCAGGGCCACCCGGCACACCCAGGTTAAGCGAACAGGCGTGCCCCGGGTACAAGGCCGTCCTACGGCCGGTGCGACGGGTACTCCCGCTTCGCCGAGAGCCGTGCCGCGCATCGCTGCTCACTTCTCTCCGACTATCGGCAACGACGCCGTTCACTTGGGTACCGGCCGAGACGCCGTTCGCTTGGATGCCGGCCGATCTGAACCACGTCGACCGTCAAGCGTCCGATGGACGATCTCGACCCAGCACTCGCGTGGCGCGGTGGCACAGGGGCGCGGTGGCGCGGTGATCTCCGGGCGAGGGCCACGCGCTCGACGGCGTTCGGGCCTTGCCGACAGGGGCATCCGCCTCCGCCTCCGCCTGGGTCGACGACGCGTACCACCCCTGTGCGGCGCGCCGGCACTTCCCGAGAGGCTGGTGGGTCCCAGCAGTCCGCGCATGACAAAGGCAGGAAGATCTCTCTCCCTGCCACTCTCAAGATATAGCGCACTGGGGGGCTTGCGGCAAGGCCCCCATGGTGGCGCAAAATCATCGGCCGAAGCCACAACCTGCGGAAATGGGGGGCATGACGTGCGTCTGTTGTCGACGTATGGGGAACGCGGTGACGTCGAACCAGTGGGACCGCCGGTGCGGTCGCAAGCGCTCGGGGCGGTGACGCGGGTGTGCGCGCCGCGCGACCGGGCGGAGCGGTCGGTCGCCCGGACGAAACGGTCGCTCGGCTGGAGGGAGCGGTCGGCCGCCCGGACGACCCGATCGGCCGACTCGTCCGAGGACGGGCAGCCGGCGACGAGGACGTGCCCGACAAGACCGTCAAGGCGCCCGAGAGGTTTCACAGAGCAGGACGCGCCGGTGATGCGACCGGCCGGTGCCATGCAACGGGACACGACTGCCGCGGAGGTATCGCGATGATCGAGCAATACGTGGCGGATCTTCACGAGGTCGACGAGACCCAGGTCGCTCTCGTCGGCGGCAAGGGCGCCCACCTGGGCGGGCTGTCGCGGATCGACGGCATCCGCGTACCTGCCGGCTTCTGCGTCACGACGGACGCCTTCCGGCGGATCATGGCGGAAGCGCCGTCGATCGGCGATCGGCTCGATCGGCTGTCGCGGCTCAGCCCCGACGACCGGGAGGCGATCCGCACGCTCAGCGCGGAGATCCGCCGGACCATCGAAGGGATCACCATCCCGGACGATCTCGCGGCGGCGATCACCCGCGCGCTCGCCCGGCTCGGCGAACAGGCCGCCTGGGCCGTCCGGTCCAGCGCGACGGCGGAGGACCTGCCGACGGCCTCCTTCGCCGGCCAGCAGGACACGTACCTGAACGTCGTGGGGCCGGCGGCGATCCTCCGGCACATCAGCCGGTGCTGGGCCTCGCTGTTCACCGAGCGGGCCGTGACCTACCGCCGGCGGAACGGCATCGACCACCGCACGGTCCACATGGCCGTGGTCGTGCAGCAGATGGTCTTCCCGCAGGCGGCCGGCATCCTGTTCACGGCCGACCCCGTCACGGGCAACCGGAAGACCGCCACCGTGGACGCCGGCTTCGGCCTCGGCGAGGCCCTGGTCTCCGGCCTGGTGAACCCGGACGTCTTCACGGTGCGGGACGGCGAAGTCGTCGCCAAGGCAATCGCCGCAAAGCAGCGTGCCGTGCACGCCCTGCCGGCCGGCGGTACGCGGGACGTGGCGATCGACGCGCAGCGACAGGAGCAGCCGGCGCTGACGGATGCGCAGGTCGTACGGCTCGTGCAGCTCGGGCGGCGGATCGAAGCGCACTTCGGCCGCCCGCAGGACATCGAATGGTGCCTGGCCGACGAGGACTTCCAGATCGTTCAGAGCCGGCCGATCACGACCCTGTTCCCCGTTCCCGAGACCGGCGACCAGGAGAATCACGTCTACGTCTCCGTCGGTCATCAGCAGATGATGACCGACCCCATGAAGCCCCTGGGGCTCTCCGTGTGGCAGCTGACGGCCATGGTGCCGATGCACGAGGCCGGCGGGAGGCTGTTCGTCGACGTCACCCGGCGCCTGGCCGCGCCCGCGAGCCGAGCCGGCCTCCTGGACCTCATGGGGAGAGGCGATCCGCTGCTCAGGGACGCTCTGGAGACGGTCCTCGACCGCGACGATTTCGTCCCGTCGCTTCCGGACACGGGGCCCGGCGGGCCGCCGGCCGGCGGTGCGCCCGCCCCGGTCGAGACCGATCCGGCCCTCGTCACCGAGCTGATCGAGCGCAGCCGGGCGTCCATCGCCGCCCTGGAGCGCGACATCGGGACGAAGACCGGACCGGCGCTGTTCGACTTCCTGCTGGAGGCCTTCGAGGAGCACAAGCGAGTCCTCGGTGATCCGCTGAACCTTCAGGTGATCATGGCCGGCATGGAGGCCACCTGGTGGCTCAACGACAAGCTGCAGGAGTGGCTGGGCGAGAAGAACGCGGCCGACACGCTCACGCTGTCCGCCCCCGGCAACGTCACGTCGGAGATGGGGCTGGCGCTGCTCGACGTCGCGGACGTGATCCGCCCCCATCCGGAGGTGGTGGCGTTCCTGCAGGGCGTCGAGCACATCGAGGACAGCGCCTTCCTGGACGAGCTGGCGAAGATCGCGGGCGGGACCGAAGCGTGCGACGCAATTGAGGCCTACCTCGACCGGTACGGCATGCGCTGCGTCGGCGAGATCGACATCACCAGGCCGCGTTGGCGCGAGCGCCCCACCACGCTCGTGCCCGTGCTCCTCGACAACGTCAGGCTCTTCGAACCGGGCGCCGCCGAGCGGCGCTTCGAGCAGGGGCGGCAGAAGGCGCAGAAGAAGGAACAGGACGTGCTGGCACGCTTGCGGGCCCTGCCGGACGGGGACGGAAAAGCCGACGAAGCCAAGCGGATGATCGACCGGGTCAGAACCTTCATCGGCTACCGGGAGTACCCGAAGTACGGCATCATCAGCCGCTACTTCGTCTACAAGCAGGCCCTGCTGGCGGAGGCCGAGCGCCTGGTGCAGACCGAGGTGCTTCCCGATAAGGAGGACATCTTCCACCTCACGTTCCAGGAACTCCACGACGTCGTGCGCACGCACCGGCTGGATGGCCGGCTCATCCAGCAGCGCAAGGACGCGTTCCGGTCGTACCACGCGCTCACCCCGCCCCGGGTGCTCACCTCGGACGGTGAGGCCGTCACCGGGGCGTACCGGCGCGACGACGTCCCGGCCGGCGCCCTGACCGGCCTCCCGGTCTCCTCCGGGACCATCGAGGGGCGGGCCCGCGTCATCCTGGACATCGCGGAGGCCGATCTCGAAGCGGGCGACATCCTGGTCACGACCTTCACGGACCCCAGCTGGTCGCCGCTGTTCGTCGGAATCGCGGGCCTGGTGACGGAGGTGGGCGGCCTGATGACCCATGGCGCAGTGATCGCCCGGGAGTACGGCTTGCCGGCCGTCGTGGGCGTGGAACAGGCCACCCGGCTGATCCGGGACGGGCAGCGGATCCGCGTGCACGGCACCGAGGGGTACGTCGAGATCCTGCCCTGACCGACCACCGCGTGGCGCTTCAGGCCGCCGGGCGGCTGGCGCGAGCGGTGAGGCGTTCCCAGTTGCGGTGGCCGATGTCGGCCTTCTGCTCGTCGGTGAAGGGCGAGTTCTCCAGGAAGGAGCGGGCTTCACCGTTGCTGGTGTCGACGTAGGAAAAGCCGCCGGGGCGAAAGCTTCGCCGCGGACGCCCGGAAGCGGTCGGGCCAGGAGGCGACGACCTTGGCGAGCTGGTCATTGGCCTCGCGGGCCACCGCGAGGGCGTCGGCCTCCGGCAGGCCCTGCACCCCCGGCGACGACAGTGCCAGCACGGCGACGTCGATGCCCTGGTCCCTGGCCACCAAGCAGCAGATCGACCCCGCCCCGCAGGGCCCGATCAAGGAACTGCGGGCCGGCTGGGACATCGCGGTCGAGTTCGGGCCGGCCGCCCAGATCATCCTCGCCACCGCCCGTGGCGCCGTCCTGACCTGGCGGTCTCTGCCCGAGCCCGAGCGCGACCCAGCCTTCCGCAAAGGGCCGCGGTGGCCCGGCAGGACATATGTCATCCCCAGGACGTGACTCAAGGATCTGCAGGGGCGGCTGCCGATCCTCGTAGGCTCCCTAGCATGTTCACATCTCGCAAAAGCGGAGCAGACGACCACTGGGAAGGCATCGTCACCCATAAGTCCCGGGGCATGCTCGACGGCTCGAATATGTACCACTTCGTCGAAGTCCGCCTGGCCGATGGCGAGTCCGTGAAGGTCCGGATCAGCCGCCGGCTCTGGAAGTCGATCGAGGTCGACGATCGGATCGTCAAGCGGGCGGGCGCCGAGCCGACCAGGGAGTAGCCCTTGAGGATCCTGGAGGCAGGGGAAGTCGCTACTGCCGGTCCGGTGGCCGCAGGCACCTGGCCGGCCGGGCGCCCCCGCGTGCAATCACTGCATGGCGGAGGTGGCCGTTGCGTAAGCCGGACCCTCCCAAGAGAGGCTTGGAGGGGTCATCGGCCTTCGTTGAAAGTCACCTTGCCGGCATGGGACAACCCAAGCCGGCCGGCAGCGCTCGCGCACCAGCTACGCCCGGCGGCCAGTGGCCGCCACGTGGCGCGTCGCGAGGCGCCCCCGCCGGTGGACCTGTGTGCGTGGCCTGCACCAGGTTCGGGCGCTCGCTTTTCGTCGTAGGAGTGTGCGGGTCAGTTGTCCGTGCCGTCGCCGGGGACGGCGTCGGTGGGGGTGGTGTGCCAGTTGGTGACGATGGGCTTGTCGACGGTCACGGAGCCGGTGGAGACGCTCGCCGGGTTCGGGTCGGAGGTGCCGATGGCCGCGATGAGGAACGTGAACTCGACGCCGTCGTTGCTGTTGGTGGTCTTGGGGTTGACGCCGGCGTAGGCGGTCTTGGAGCCGCTGAGCGTGATCGCGGGGCCGACCGCCTGCTCGGCGTTCGACGCCTCGATACCCTTGGAGCCGAAGGAGACCGAGGGCAGCCCGCTGGGGATCGTGCAGGTGATGCCGGGCTTGGCCCGGGCGGACAGCAGGATGTAGCCGCCCGCCTGGGTCTCGGAACGCGCCGAGAACTTCAGGTCGTTGGCCCCGCAGTTCTGCCCGTAGCCCTTCTTGTCGCCGGACTGGCCCGGCTTGGAGCCCGACGAGGACGAACCGTCCTTCGCCGACGTGCCCCCGCTCGAAGACGAACCGGCCTCCTTGCCGCTGCCAGCCCCCTCCTGGGACGCGCCGTTCGACGACTCCGCGGTGGCCTTGGCGGACGCCGCGGAGTCGTCGGCCGCGGCCGACCCGCTACCGCCATCCGGGCCGCAGGCGGTGACAGTCGCCGCGAGCGCTACACCCGCAACTGCGGTGAGCGCGGCACGTCGTATGCGGGCGGTTGAAGTGCGGTTCACGGATACTCCTCGATGCGTTCAGGGACGGAGGGACCAGGCCGAAGGTTGTTGGCACCTCGTCAGAAGGCCCTATTCTCACGCACGTCACCGTCAGCCCTACGCGCGGGTAACATGCTGATGGCGTGGTCCCCGAGTCTTGGCGGAGAAGGCGGGTCGTGAGCGGGGCGGCATCCCGTAGTAGGGCGGGATGCCTTCCCGCACAGTCGACAGGTCCCGGGTGAGCGCCGGGCGAGCCGCATCAGCCCTTCTACGCATCACCTGTTACCTGAGCAGGTGATCGCCTTACCCGGGCAGGTGATTCGCCGCAGGTGGCTCCAGCAGGCTTTCCAGGTTCTTCCGGGCGATCTGCTTGCGGAACTCCCCCACGTAGGAGGAGTCACCGGAGTCGTGCACTGTCTCGGTCGTCCGGACGGCAGAAGCCTGCTGCCGCCACGTGTGATCCAGGCAGGTGTCGGAGTAGCTGTCGAGCAGACCGGAATCGTCGTTCTCGATTTGATGGATGACTGCACGGGCGAACACGTCGGCGTCATGGAGGGCGAGACTCATCCCCTGTGCGCTCATCGGTGAGATGAGGTGCGCCGCGTCCCCGAGAAGGTAGAGCCTGCCGTGGCTCATGGGGCTGAACACCACTCCGCGGAGCGGCACGACCTGCTTGCTGGCGATCGGCCCCTTGGGAGTGACGGGCTCGCCGAGACGGGTGTCCAGTTCGCTCCAGATGCGGTCGTCAGGCCATTGCTCGATGGTGTCGGTGAGCGGGCACTGCAGGTAGAGACGGCTGGCGTGCGGGCCGCGGGTGATCTGTGCGGCGAAGCCGCGGGAGTGCACTGCCAGCACGGCCGGCGGGTCGGCAGGCACTTCGGCCATGACGGTGAGCCAGGCGTACCCGAACTCGTGGGTGGAGCAGTTGAGGACGTCATCGGGGATGGCCGTCCGGCTGACGCCGCGGAAGCCGTCGCAGCCGGCGACGAAGTCACCGCTGACGGTCTTGGTCGAGCCGGCCGCGTCCCGGTAGCGCACCAGCGGGTTCTCGGTATCAATGTCGTGCAGGGAAACGTCTTCGGCTCCGAAGCGCAGATCGCCACCGTCGCGGAGGAAGACCTTGATGAGGTTCTGGACGAGGATCTGCTGGGGGCAGAACACGCCGTCGACATCCTCCGAGTCGTGATCCACCCTCCACCGCCGCTCTTCTCCCTCGATCAGCAGCGGCATGCTCGCATCGGACTGACCGCGGCTGTGGCCCTCGACGACCTCGGCCAGCCCCCACTCGTGCAACCGGCGGACCCCGCCGGCGTCGAGAGCCCCGGCTCTCTGCCGCTGCTCTACGTAGTCACGACTGTGCCTTTCCAGGATGATGCAGGAAATCCCCTTGCGCAGAAGGAAGTTGCCGAGCGCCAGTCCGGCGACCCCGCCTCCCACGATGACGACGGTTGACTTCTTGCCGGTTCGGGTCATGTGTTTTCGGGCTCCTCGCAGACGGCGAGGCCGGACGCGCCTGAGCGTGAGCGGCCGTTCCGTCTAGATGGTGTGGCGTACTGACCATCACTGTGCGACTCGACCACAGGGGCACCCAACCGGTAAAAGGACAGCCGATGCCGCAAACCCGCCAACCTGCCAACCTGCCAACCTGCCGCACTCCGATGCACGACGCGCGTCCGCCGGAGACTCCTGCCGCTACGGAAGCGCGGAGCCGGTGCGGAGATCTGCCCGGTAGCTGCCCGGGGTCTGGCCGACGACCGAGGTGAAGGCGTCGATGAAGCTGGACGGATTCGACCACCCGCATGCCATCGCTGTATCGGTGACCGACATGCCGTTGGTGAGGTGGCCCAGGGCGTGGTGGATGCGAAGCGTGGTGCGCCACTGGTGGAAGCTCATACCGAGTTCGGTGTGGAACAGCCGGCTCAGGGTGCGTTCGCTGGCTCCCGCAGCACGCCCCAGCTCGGCCAGGGTCGCGGGCCGCGCAGGGTCGGCGTGCAGGAGGTCGGTGACGGTGCGCAGCCGGTCGTCGCCGGATTCGGGCAGGTGCAGCGACTGCTCGGGAGTGTCGCAGAGCTCGTCGATCACCACGGCGAGCAACCGTCTGCGGGCGCCGGGGCGGGCCTCCGGCCGCTCGCCGGTGAGCGTCAGGACGGCCTCGCGCAGCAGGGGGCTGACGGCGAACACGCTTGGCCTGTCCACGAGTTCGCCGCACAGGTCGATCGGGATGGTCAGCACGCGGACGTCGGTGCGGCCGTAGAAGCGATGGGAGTGGGCGAAGCCGGGTGGCGTCCACGTCATGCGGTGGGCCGGGGCGACCCAGGTTCCGCGTTCGGTCGTGGTGGCGAGTGTCCCGGCGGCAGCGTAGACGAGTTGCCCGTGGTCATGGGTGTGGGGATCGAGGTGAGAGCCGTGCGGCAGCCATCCGGCCCCGCTGGACGTGGGCTGCGGCCCTGTGGACCGCGGCTTTAAGGGCCCCGGAGGGGGCTGGAAGGTCTTCAGCATCAGATGACAGTCTGCCGGTGGCGCATCACCTGGTGCGGGTCGGACAGGAGCTGTGCCGCACCTGCGGCAGCTCACGTCCTGTGATCCCCGCGCATGCGGGGGGGGGGGTGGTCCCGTGGCGCGCTCGACTGCCGGGACGATCTGCTGGAGTCGGCAGGCGTCCCGGACGCAATCGCGTTGTGCCACTGACCGCCGCGGAGCCTGGCCGCGCCTTGAGCAACAGCGTGCCCACCCATGCGGTGTCGCGGTGGATGGCCACAGCTCCATCAAGATCACGGTGGATCGGCCCGGTCACCTCACCCCCGACGGCAGTGCGCACTGCTTGCTGTCAGGTCATCAAGACGACCGTCGGCGCGCACATACTCAGCGGATCCCCAGCTCCCCGAGTACCCGGTGCTGAGTTGGTGCCGGCCTGGCCGGGAAGTACAGGTAACAGACCCCTCCCGAGCCGCTCTTGACCTGGCCGTTTGCGTCCTTGCGCTTGGTTCTCAGCCAGATGTTCTCGAACTGGGAGGCGAGGCAGTAGCAGACACGGGACGGGGTGGCAAATATGCAGGTCAACGGCTTGGGCTCGTCCGCTCCGAACGAGCCCAAGCTGGGCCGTGCTGAGTTCGTGCTGACTTCCGCTGCCGCCCATTCCGGTCCGGTCGGGGGTGTGGTGCTGGATCGGTGCTGACTTCCGGCATCGGCGGGTGATACGCCGAGCCCAGGACCGCGACGTGCTCACTCTTCGCTGTGCGTCGCCCCGGTTCCCATGCCGTCTCCCTCGCGGAGGCCCGCCACGACGGGCTCGCGAAGGCCAAACGGCGTTGCCTGAGGCCTTTGCTACGGCCGCGTCCCGTCCCTTTCGTGTCGCATTCCCGGCCTACGGAAATAAGCGCTGTGGACCAACCGATCTGAACCATCCTCGCAGAGGAAGACCGCGCGACATTCCAGAGAATGGCGTACAGAGCAAAGCTCTATCCGGGTGATCTTCTGGGGGAACTAGGCACTGTTTCTCGGATCATGTTCGGAGCCAGATCATGAGGGTCGCGACCGTGACGGTTCCGAGGTAGACGTAGGCGCGTTTCTCGTAGCGGGTGGCGACGGCCCGGAAGCCCTTGAGGCGGTTGATGGCTCGCTCGACAGTGTTGCGTTTCTTGTAGCGTTCGCTGTCGAATCCGGTGGGCCGGCCGCCGTCGGAGCCGCGGTTGTGGCGGTGTCGTTGCTGGTCGAGGCGTTCGGGGATGGTGTGCCGGATTCCGCCTCGTCGCAGGTAACGGCGGTTCTTGCGGGAGGTGTAGGCCTTGTCCGCCAGGACGTGGTCGGGCCGGGTGCGGGGCCGTCCGACTCCGGTGCGGGGCACGGAAACCTGCTCCAGCACCCGCTCGAACTGGGGGCCGTCACCGTAGTGCCCGGGTGTCAGAACGAGCGCGAGGGGCCGGCATCGTCCCTCGACGGCGAGGTGGATTTTGGTGGTGAAGCCGCCGCGGGAGCGTCCCAGGCATTCGCCGATCTGACCACCTCCTCCAATCGGACGGCCAGTTTCCGCAGCACCGGACCGACCCGGTTTGTCCCCTGCCCGGCCCCCTTTTGAGGAACCGCGGCTGGGGGCACCTTCCTCGCGCCGGCGGCGTGCTGGTGAGCCCGCACCGCGGTGGAGTCCACTGACACCTCCCAGTCGATTCGGCCCTCAGCATCCTCGGCGGCCTGGACACGGGACAGCAGCCTCTCCCACGTTCCGTCCGCTGACCAGCGGCGATGACGTTTGTAGACCGTCTCCCACGGCCCGAACCGCTCGGGAAGATCCCGCCACTGCACACCCGTCCGCACCCGGTACAGCACCCCGTTAATCACCCGCCGATGATCACTCCACCGACCCCCACGCGCACCACCCCGAGGCAAGAACGACTCCAGTCGATGCCACTCCGCATTCGTTAAATCCCCACGACCCATGAAACCAGCCTGACCCCAACACCCCACCCACGTCCGGAGATCCGAGAACACTGCCTAGTACTCCAGTCGCAGTTCGCTATTGGTGCTGAGGAACGACCCTCACTCCAGCCAGTCGGCGGGAATCAGGGCCCTGCGCTGGCCGTCCTGAGGACGCCAGTTCTCGACAACGGCGTCCTGGAACCACTTATCGGGCAGATTGGCATGGTCGCACACGATGATCTGAAGGCCTCCGTCCGCTTCCTGTGCGACATCGTGCAGCAGCTTGAAGTAAGTGGTGACGGCCGCCCAGTCGGCGTCTTCGACGGTGGTAGCGTCGCGGATCTTTTCGGGGAAGAACGCCTGGGTGGGCTGGTCCAGCATCAGGAAGCGAGGCACGGGCCTGCGGTTGCGCAGAAAGTAGGTGTGCAGGGCCAGATGGGCAACGAGGTGGTAGCCGATCCAGTTCTTTGCGCTGCCGATGCGGGTCAGGGGCAACCGTCCCTCCGCGCGGCGGACGATGACATTGAGCTGCGAGAGGCTAATACGGACCTCTTCGGCCGTCGCGGCCTGACCGAGGCTCAGTCGTTGCGCCCAGGACGTCATGAGCCCGGCCACGTCGGTAAGCCGGCGTTCCGTCTCGGCGGTGACGTCGTCCTCGTCGACCATTTCCTGAAGGACCTCGACACGTTCCTGGGCGAGTGTGAGGTCGTTGCGCAGCCGGCGTACGTCGTTTTCGGAGAGGACGCCAGCAGCGGCGCGTTCCTGAGCGATACGTCCTTGGACATAGGCGATGCGCACTTGCTGGTCCTGCAGGTTCCTCATCCGCTCGTCACTGGCGTTGATTTCCTTCAGTTGAGCGCCATTGAGGCGGAGGCGTTCGGCAACCACTTCGCGTTGGGTCTCCAGGCTGCGGCGGTGTTCTTCGCGTACGGGCTGGAGGGTTTCGGCGTGAGTAAGTTCGTCGGCCAAGTGCCGGGTCAGGGCGGCGATGTCGGCGGCGGAGGGGTCGGGATCGTCCAGCGGGCGTGAGCACATGGGGCAGACGTCGGCATGCTGGTCTTCATCTTCGGGCCCGAGCAATTCGAGGGTTTTGAGCCGGTCGAGCTGCAGGTGCAGTTCTCCGGTGAACGTGTGACCTTGCTGGTGCCAGCGGTCGACCATGGCCAGGGCATCGTTGAGTTGCTGCCAGCGCTCACGCAGTTCTCGGCGCTCCTGCGTGAGGGCTTGGCTGCGGTCTTGCAGGTTGGTTGGACCGTCTGCGGTGATAGGCGCAACCGTCAAGGCACGGTCCAACAGCGATCGGGCCTGCTGCGGGTCCAGGGCCGGCGGGAGATCCTGCAGGAGTCCTTCGCGTTCCGCCAGGCGCAGCAGGGCTGCCTGTCGGGTGTCGATGCCATCCCTGCGGCGGACAGCGTCATCGAATTTGCGTTGGGCGGCGCGCTGTTCGCGCAGTGCCTCGCCGAGTTGGTGGCGGCGTAGGGCCTGTTCGGGACCGGCGGCACCCAGGAAGTAAGGCAGGGTGTCCTTGATCGCCTGTGCGATGCCATTCTCGGTCTGACGGTGAAAGAGTGCGCTCTGATTGGCGATCTCGTTCTGCTTCTGGAAGCACAGCAGCGCTGCCTGGGCGATGGACACATCGAAGGGGTAGCGGGCCGCGCCCGTGGGAGGCTGGAAACGGAAGTCCTCGATGCCCAGGCGTGCGCTGAGCTGATTGCGCAGCGCGGTGACATCTGCGTCGGCTCTCATCTCGTCGCCGCGGGGAAGCTCAAGGTTCTCGTCACCGAAACGGATCATGGCCTTAGTAGTGGAGTCTCCAGCCGGCCGCGGCCGAGCCAGGACCATCCGGGTGGTGCCGAAGGTGACCAAGACGGCGTACCAGCCGACGGTCTGGTCGATGGGCTCGTCTGGGAAGTTGGGCTTCTTGCGACCCAGGCAGTACTCAACGATGTCGAGGACTTCGGACTTTCCGGTCTCCGATTCGCCAGTGAGGATGTTCAGCGCCCCGGGGCGGAAACGAATGACCCGGGGAACGGGTCGGCCGTCTCGGTGGTAAAGGGCCAGGGCGAGTAGCTGCATGACGGGTCTGTAGCTCCTTTACGGGGTGCGAGAACGGGGTTAGGGGCGGACGCCGAGGAGAGTGAACGCCGTCACTGGTTCGGTTGCGGACAGCCATCGTCCGACCAGGGCCGCGCGGCGTGCGCAGTCAGCGACTTCGATGCCCTGGTCAGCAGTGGCAGGGCGGGGTACTCGAGGGCAGCGCAGGCCCTGACCGGCCATCTCCACGGCCCGGTGGCGCAGGCCGGTGCGCAGGCTGGCTCGGGTGTAGTCGGTCAGCGCACCGGCTCGGTCGGCGAAGGCGGCCTGATGACGTGGATGCTCGGTCAGCCAGGCCGCCATAGTGCGGCTGGCTTTGACCGGCAGGTCCGCGCGAATGTCCGCGGGCAGGACGAACGGTAGGACAAGGAAGGCGCTGGGCCAGGGCAGGGGGGTGCGGGCGCCGGTTTTGGCAGCCGCGTTGATGCTGCAAGCCAGCAGATAAGCGCCAAAGGCAGGGTTGAGCAGGGCTTGGGCCTCAGGAAGTCGCTTGGTGGAAGCCACGGTCACTTCTCCCGCTCGTTGGCGCGGTCCTGGCACAGGGATGAGAAGTCGGGGTGCCAGCCCGGGCCTTCGTCCGAATCTGCGTGGTCGGCAAGGCTGTGCATAGTGCCACGACCCACCCAGCCGACGGTGCTGCTGCCAAGGCGCGCCGGCTCGTCGGCCACCTTGTCCATTGTCTTGCTGAGCACGTTCTTGCCGACGCTGCGCTTGTCAGCCTCATCACTGTCGACGTCGAGATCGTCGATGAGGTCGACGAAGATGTGGTCCCACTCGTCCCACAGCCGCTGCTCGTAGTCCTCCAGTCCTTGTTCGGTGATCTTGAAGGTACGCAGCCACTCGGAGCGCTGGGCGCGCGCATGGTGGTAGTCGCGCAGGTAGGTGGCGATGGCACGGTCCTTCAGGCCGATCCACCGCATCTGGGCGACCACCAAGTCGCCGTCGTAAGCGGCGACCTCCGCTTCAGTCAGCCGACGCAGCGCCTCAGTGATGGGCAGATTTTCCCCGGCGAACTGGTCGCCCACTTCATCCAGCCGGCACAGGAGTTCCTGAGCCGACACGGAGGCCCTCTGCCGCGTAGGGTCCTTGCGCTCTAGCAGTTGCACGGCCACGCGGTACCACCACCCTTTGATCTGGTCGAGGACCGCGTCCTGCTGGTTGACCCGGATCCCCAATGCTTTGGCAAGACTAGGGTCGAGGTCTGACATCACCGGGGAGCCGTCGCTGATCACCAGGGCGTCGACGAACTGGTAGCGCCGCGACGGGGACAGTTCCAGGAACATCTTGCGTTCCTCGGCCGTGGTCTGCGGGCCGTCCGCATCTGCCACCTGTTCCATGCGGGCCAGGGCCGCCGGTACGTCCCTTTGGGCTCCGCGGCGCAGTTGGTAATAGAAAGTGCCTTCGGCGGCCACCTGCGTGGTGACCAAGCGCAGCAGGGGCATCGACTCGGCTCCAGGATTGCCGAGCTTGTTCAGCGCGTCGACCCACGATGCAACCGAGCGCCAGAAATCCTTGCCCGTTTCGCTGAGCTGTCCTGCCTCACCTCGGTGCTTGGACTGCAACAGCTCCGCTGGCGTACCGCTGCCGTGCATGAACTCGATGTCGTCGAGCACCTCCATGCGCACTTCTGCCGCAGGGTTGTCCCAGCTTCGCTCGGCCAGTTCCAAGAGGGCGAGCTCGCACTGGTAGAGGTACCCGATCATCTGGCCAGCCGCCGAATGCGATCCTGCTTGCGCCACGTTCCCCACTAGTGATCGAGTGCGAAGCCCTTCAAGGCACCGACCTGGCCGGGCCCCCTGGATTCGCGTACCAAAGGGCCTTGCGATGCGTCGTCCTGCATGGCACGCACGACGGTCGGCAGCATTGCTGGGGCTACCGAATATCACCTTTACCGAGTTGCTGACAATCGATAGCCCATCGTCCCATGGGTCCGGGCGAGGGGTCCGCCCCGCCACTACAGACAACGCGTGTTCCTCCCGAGAGGTTCCACGGGGGCTGGATCTGCTCACTGCCCCGACGGGACTTCATCCGTCAACCGCGAAGAAAATCGAACATGCTTGCGCGTGTGGCTTACTTCATCTCCACGACCGAATCCACGCGGAGGCGAGCAGGATGGCCGTGAGTCCAGAGGGCGTGGGGCGCCATGCCGTTTGGTACAGCCGCGATCCGCTTCTATCGTGTCGCTCCCGACTGACGGAAGTGGAACTGTGAAGCAACCGATGTGGACTGTCGCGACCCTGGCCGACTTTCTCCAGAAGCCCATCTCATGGGTTTACGACAATCACGAAAAGCAGGCCATACCCAGCTTCCGCGTGGGACAACAACTACGGTTCTGGCCCAACGAAATAATGCACTGGCTGGAAAGCAACTGCCGCGAACGAGAGGCGGCATGAACGTGAGGTGCTGCCCAGGAGGAGGCAGTACCGGATCGGCAGCTCGCTTTCGGCTGCCAAGGCAGGAAAGAGCACCGCCGAGGCACTGCCAGGCGACGGGGCACCGCCAGAGGACACAGATGTGTGAAGGTCACCCCGGTGAGCGGGACGTCACCAAGTCCTCATCGTGGACGGGACGCTGGTGCGCACCCGGGATCGGACGGTGTCCGCCTCGTCCAGGAACTACCGTTACTCGGCGAACCCTCAGGTCCTCACCAAGCCCGAGACCCGCATCGTGCTGGCCGTCGGCCAGCCGCTGCCGGGCAACCGCAACGACTGCACCGCCTTCGTCGCCGAGTCCGGTATCAAGGACGCCTGCGGCAACGCGATCGTCGGGCTTGGGCGATACTCCGCCGCGCGAGGGCGGCCCGCCGATGGGAGATCCGCCAGGCGCGGGCGGCGTCGTCTCGCGGTGCTGCTCGATCACCTCGGGTCGCCGCTGCTACAGCTGTTCGGCCGCCGTGGCGACCGATTCCTCGTCGGCGTCGGGCTGGTCCGCCAGGGTCCGATCGGTGAGGAGCACCGCGTCATCGAACCGCGCCCTGCGAGGGTGGCTCGCCGGAAGGCTGCACGCTCCTTGTGGGCGGCTTGCGCCTCGCGGGCCTCGGCGGCCCTCAGTTTCTCCTCGGCGGCCTGCTCACGGCGCTCGATCTCCGTCAGGAACGGACTGGTCGGCGGTGCGCTTCGCGGTGATGAACTCGGTCAGCGCCTCAGAGCTATCGAAGCCGAGTTCCCCGAGCAGCTTCTTGACGGCAGCACGTCCGCCTTGCATCTTCTCGCGGGGCCAGCAGCCGAGACAGAGCCTCTGCGAGACGGCACCGCCCGGTGTCCCGCTATCGCCTTCGGGCTTGTTGGAGTCATCCTCCGGCGAGGCTCCGAGAATCGGGTAAAGCGGTCGTCCGTCACGGCGGTGCCCAGCCGGTGCGAGCGGATTGGGGAGCGAGGCACGTCATGCGTGAACCATCCACCGTTCTCCAGCGCCTCCGCGCCGAAGAACGGTGTAGTTTGCGTTCTGGTGTAGCTGTTTCCTCATGGAACCGTCAGCCAGAACTGGCGCAGAAGCGGCATGCGCATGTTCGCCCTTCGCTTCCGGGGCCGCACCCGACAGTGACACCCGCAGGGCGGGCGGGCGGTCGCAACCGAACACCAACCATGTACCGGCTGCGCTTCCGTGGTCCCAACTGGCGGGCACAGACAGCCAGCATCGTCCCTGATCTGCAGGGCGGGATCGAACCTGCCGGTCTCCGCATCTCTACGTCGTGGGCGCTTCCGATGAGCGGCACAACCTTGCCCGCGACTGTCCGGGCTCTGCGACCGAGGAAACGACACCGCTCACATCAAGGAGGACCCAGTTTGCATGGCTCCACTTGCAAGCCGTGCTCGACACGAAGAAGCTCCCGAGCCAAAGGCAGTCGATGTGCGCAGGAACGTCCGGTGTTCCGCTGGGCAGAAAACGCTGGGCCAGCGGCATGCCGATATCCATATGCGAGACATCGGCCCAAATGAAGAGGTGTTGGCGCTTGCCGCTCGCCTTGATCTTCAGCTTGCTGATCTTACTCTGCCCCGTAGCCGACGATAGAAAAGTATCGACGTAGGGCGTAATTGAATCAGCCGTAGATCGAGCAACCCCTGTGCCTAGGATGCTCGTGAAGATTCGACCAGCGACGTCGCCACTGTGCCTTATCTGACTCACGGCTTTGATACCGAGCGCCTGCAGGACAGCCAAGTCCTCAGCGTGCCGGGCTGATGCAGGTCCGAGACTCCAAACGTCACCGTCCTGCCCCGAGCGGTGACCAACGCGGGCGGCACCTCGGGCTTCTAGATCAACGAGCAGTTCGATCAGCCGATTCGATGCCCCCCTTCCGACGGATGCACGGTTCTGGAACTCAACGAGCCAACCACCAGTCAGGCCAGCATGCGGCTCACCGTTGTAGATGCGGTTAAGTTCCTTCCACATGGCCAACGCTCGTCCGTCTGTCGTGGAGGAGACTTCCAGCACGTCAGAAGGTGGAGCGCCTGGCTTCCCCAGCACGAAGTCGATCACCCCGGCTCGCTCTGATCATCGAAGGAGAGCGTCTCGGTTCCGAGCACCGAATTCACTACCGCAGCCGCAACCAGCTCGTCATACGCCGGCTGCATTGTCTTCTTGGGCATGGTCGGCAGACTACTGAACTTGAATTCGTGATGTCGGTCAGCCATCCATGACCAAGCCGGTGCCGGCGAGACAGCCGTCGACCAGGTCAGGGCGACACTGGATCTGTTTGAGCCTGCGCTTCACGGCTATGGTGATCTGGCTCAGGTCAGCTGCGGCAAGGTTGCCGATGTCACGCTTGACGAGCGACCAGATGCCCTCCTGCGGGTTCAAGTCCGGTGCGTAGGAGGGCAGCTGGAAGACAGTGAGCCAATCGGCGTTCGCGGCGATGAAGTCTCTCAGTGGGGCCGTCAGGTGGATGCGCACGTTGTCCCAAACGAGCACGATCGGGCCGCCGAGCTGGATGCGGGCCCGGATGAGCAGGTCGCGGAAGTCGCGCCAGCCGAAGCCCATCGGCTGGTCCTTGCGGCCGTTGTACTCGCGGGTCGCGTAGAACATGCGGGCCCGCTCACCCTGCTTGTAGCAGGTCATGCCAGCCATCGACACCCGCCCGGATCCCCGGCCCCGCACCCGCACCACCGGAGTCCGGCCGCTGCGGCCCCACGTCCTGGCGCGCGGCGGCATCATCGACTGGCCGGCCTCGTCCTCGAAGACGACCCAGCCGTCGCACGCCGCCGCGGTGCTCTTACCCGCGGCCATACCTCCTTCTTCCACAACTCCACCGCCTCGTCGTCGCGCTCGATGGCTCGCCGGGCCGGTTGCTGCCACGACCACCCGTGCCGCTTCAGCAGCCGCCAGGTGCCCTCCACCGTGTACGAGACGTGAAACAGCCGCCCGATCAGCGTCTTCACCCTCGCCAGCGTCCACCGCTGGTCCGCCCAGCCGTGGGCGAGCGGGCCACGCTCCAACTCGCGCTCCAGCCACGTCATTTGCTCCGGACCGAGTCTCGGGCGGCCGGGTGATCCCTTCGACAGGACTCCGGCCTCCCCGTGTCCGCGCCAGGCCCGGCGCCACCGCTCTAGCGACCGCTCGCTCACCCGCAATGCGGCCGCGATCTCCCGGTTCTTCTCCCCGCGCCCGAAGCGTTCCACGGCCTCCATCCGAATCCGCTCCCGCGCGGCCCTCCTGGCGTCGGTCAACCCGCCGCCCTGCGCGTATCTCACACCCCACGACTACCGGGGCCGACCGCCCACCGTCAGGCGAACAGGCCGACATCACCCAATCAAGTTCAGTAGCCACCTGTCGGGCTGGGCGGTTCCTCACGGGGCCGTATCGGCAGTACCTCTGCACGGCCAGGGCACCGCCGGCTCACCCCTCGACCATCGGGAACCGCTCGCGCACGAAACATCGCACCACCATGGCGACGCCAAGTGGCTTCCAACCCAGCTCTTAAAGAACGGCCTTTCCAACAAAGTTGTCAGGACCCTTTCCTTCAGCGTCAGCGCCCCCGGGCGGCCAGGCCGGACCGGGGCCAGAGCCCGACCGCCCTCGTGGTGAACGGCCCGCACCAGGCGCTGGAACTGGCGCAGGCGCAGACCAATCAACACCTCGATGAGTTCACAGCGTTGAGCGGTGATGACCTGCACAACCAGCCCAACGCAGCACAAACGCCCACGACGCCGACTGCTGCCAGGCGAGGAAGCGGACAACGGAGAGCACCGCCGGGCCCCGCGTCGAGCACACCTTCGCCCGCATGAAGCACTAACAAGATCCTCCGCGACTACCGGCAGCGCGGCAACGGCCTCCGCCACGCCGCCCAGGCCATGGCTCACATGCGCAACCTTGCCCTCGCCGCATGAACAGGCCAGGCACAACCGCACCCCCTGGCCTGCCCACTCTCAACCTTCTGCAACACGCTTTAGCTGGATATCTCACCAGCGGCATTGCCGCGCGGCCGGAGGGACCGACTGAATGCTCGTCACCACCCGTCGCCGGGACGCCGTCCTGACGGGTCCCGGCCAGCGACTGGTCACCGTCGGCCTGCTCACCGCCCTGGCCGCCGAACTCGGATACGCGATCGGGAAGTCCCTCGGATACCGCAGGCTTCCCGGTAGACCGGCTCAGCCGGGCTGACACCGGTGGCGCCCTCACACTCGCTTCTCAGCAGCGTGCACATCTGACTCACAGTCATCCAATGTCACGCTGACGAGTACGATCGCTGCAACAGAACCGGGGAGATTCGATGTCCACTATCGTCGTGGTGCACGGCATAGGAAAGCAGTACTCAGGCGCCAACTCTCTGCACGGCCCGGTCTCTGCTGCACTCCTGGACGGGCTTAACCGTGCTGGGGTCACAGAGGTGAAGCCGGACAGCGTTCACGTTGCCTTCTATGGCCATCTGTTCCGCTCGCCAGGTACCGCACCAACAAAGGGCAACCTAGCCTACACGCATCGGGATGTGACCGAGCCGTTCGAGATCGAATTGCTCATCCGCTGGTGGACGGAGGCACATCGCGTCGAGCCGGACCGCGTACCACCACCTGTGGCAACGGGAACCAATAAGGCGACGACGCCGCAGACTGTGCAGCGTGCCCTGTACGCGCTCAGTCGCTCCCACTTCCTTGCACGCGCTGCCGACCGCTTCCTCATCGGCATGCTCAAGCAGCTCCGCCTCTATCTCACGACACCCGATGTCCGAGAGCGCGTACAGGCTGAGATCGCCGCCGCAGTCACACCAGACACCCGCGTGATCGTAGGCCACTCCCTCGGCTCAATCGTCTCTTACGAAGCACTATGCGCCCATCCAGAGTGGCCGATCCACACTTTCGTTACCCTCGGCTCGCCCTTGGGCATTCCGAACCTCGTCTTCGACCGCTTGCTGCCCAAGCCGCGTTTGGGCAAGGGAAGTTGGCCGGGGAACGTGAGAGCATGGACCAATCTGTGCGACCGACACGACGTTGTCGCCCTCACCAAGCGTCTTGCTCCGCTCTTCAGCGACGGCGAGAACGTCATTCGAGATGTAGTCATCGAAAACGGCTGGCAGGCCCACGCCATCGAATCCCACCTCACCGCCGCAGAGACAGGCGAAGCAATCTCCGAGGGCCTGCGGATGGCCCCATGACCCAAGTTAGACCAGCCGCGGTCCAGCGTACGCTCCTCGTCGGCGGCACAGCACGTTACGACCATCATCCAGAACTCCCACGAGTGCGCACGGATATCGATGTCGTCAGCAGCATTTTCGGATTGCTCGGCTACGAAACCGAGCACCGGCTGTTGGACAAGACATGTGAGGGCTTCCGCGCCGGGCTCTCCCACTGGGCCGGGGCTGAGGACCGGGCAGAGGACGCTCTGGTCCTCTACTACAGCGGCCACGGGGACCGTGATCACGAACGCCACTACCTGCTGTGCCGGGACAGTCGTAGTGACCGCCTTGCCGGCACCGCCCTGGCCACCGAGGATGTAGTCCGGATCATCAGCGAGAGCGGGATTCAGCGACTCTTGCTGATCATCGATACCTGTTACGCCGGGCAGGGCAGCGTCGACGCTGCACGCGCCCTGGCCAGGGACCTCGGCGTCCGGCTCAGCACCACCCGCGCCGCCGACGAACACCGACTCACTGCCTTCTCCGTGATCGCAGCCGCCCGCCCCCATGAACTAGCCGAAGATGGCGCCTTTACGTATGCCCTCCGGGCAGCGATCAGCGACCCCGCCCTCGGTGGGCACCGCCAGCCCAAGCTCTATCTGGAGCAAGTCGTAGACCGAGTCAACGAAGTCCTCGCCGAGCGCAGCCCATATCAGCATGCCGCCTTGGGGACTTTGCCAAGTGGCGAAGGCTTCTCCTTCATCCCTAACCCTCGCTACACCCCGGATGTACCGGACGAGGGCATGGACCTCGCCGAACAACGTATGTGGGTCAGCCCGGAAGGACGCCGACGCCGCGAAGAACTACTCACCCACTTCGAACCCCGTGGTCGCGGTACGGACGCCTACACAGGGACCACGGGCTCCTACTTCACCGGACGTTCAGCAGCGCTGACCGAACTGACCGACTGGCTAGACAGCCGGTCGCGAAAGCTCGGCCGCTGCTCGATGGTGACCGGGCGAGGCGGAGTCGGCAAGTCCTCGCTCCTCGGACGCCTGATACTCCTCGCCGATCCCTTGCTGCGGGCGACCCTGCCAGACATCGATCACGATGCAAGGCCGCCCCAGCAGCGCGTGCACGCCGCAGTACACGCGCGGCACAAGCTCCTCGAAGACCTCACCACAGGCATCGCCGACGCAGCTGGCCTGTCCGAGACCGACCCGGAACGGCTCGTTGCCGCGCTCGCCAGCCGAACCGAACCCCTGGTCGTCGTCGTCGATGCCCTGGACGAGGCTGGGACGGCAACCGGCGATGCCGAACCCCACCGCATTGCGGCAGCCCTGCTTGGTCCGCTCTCCCAACTTCCCTGCGTCCGCCTGCTCGTCGGCGCCCGGCCACATATGCAAGATGCCCTTGGCAGTGAGTTCGCCTGCCTAGACCTTGATGAACCACGCTGGACTGGAGAGCGGGACATCGAAGAATACGCTCGGCGGCTGCTCCTTGCCCCCGACGGCCCCGGCAGTGTCGGCATCTACACCGATGCCACGGCGGAACCGGTGGCCTGCGCCATCTCGTCACGTGCCGACCGAAACTACCTGGTCGCCCGCCTCATCGCCCGACCACTCGCCCACCGCACACAGCCAGTCGACACAAGCGTTCCAGACTGGGAGGAAGAACTCCCTGGGCTTAGCGCGATCCCGAACGGTCCAGCGGGCCCTGCATTCCGCTGGGCACTGCACGAGCAGTTGCAGGCCCTTGAGGCCCGAGGCCGTGCCCTCCTGACGGCCCTGGCCCACGCCGAGGGCTCCGGGCTCCCTGCGGGCGATGTCTGGCGCGCAACCGCTTCCGCGTTCACTGGCGACGAAGTCACGGCCCAAGACATTCGCTGGATCCTGGAATCGGCGAGTGCGCACATCGTCGAAGACCAGGACGTCGGCCCGGATGGCCAGGCACGCTCCGTCTACCGCCTCTATCACGAGTCATACGCGGAGGAACTCCGGACCGCTACCGGGCCTGGAGCAGCCAAACGTATCGCTGCTGCGCTATTGACGACCGTACCCGTCGTCCCTGGTACCCAGTCATACGCATGGCCGGACGCAGATCCGTACATACGGGCACATCTGGCCAGCCATGCCGCCGGTGACGCCCTGCTCGACGGCCTTGTCCTCGATCCAGCCTACTTGCTAGTAGCCGAGCCGTCGGCCCTGCACCGGGCGCTACGGCATGTCCGAAGTGCCGAGGCACAGGCCGCCCGCGCCGCGTACGAGCGCTGTTCGCCCGTGCTGGTGGAAAACACCGTTACTTCGCCAGCAGCCCAACTACATATCTCCGCGGTACAGTCCGGCGCACATGCCCTTGCCGAGGCAGTACGGCTACGCTTTCCCGATCTCCCCTGGGACACGTTGTGGGCCGAGGTACCGACGCGTCCCTACCCCTTCCGAGCCATCGGCGCCTTCTCTACCCCCTTGAGGGATGCCAAGGTCCTGGATGTCGCCGGCACAAAGGTGCTGGCCACAGTCCAAGCCTCGGGTCGGCTCGAACTGTGGGACTTCGACACGGGAGTACGCCATGGGCATCTACCTCCCCCAGCCTTGCCCCGAGTCCTGGCACTCGCAGCTTGCGAAGAGTCGCTCGCGCCCTGGCTGCTCGCCCACTCCGGACACGGCAACGAATGGGACAGCGCCGTTGAGGTGTTCGACGTCCGGACACAGCGCCGACTCGGTGCTCCCGTAGAGACCAGAGCGGCGCAGTGCGCGCTAGCCGAAGTCGAAGGCACTTGCGTGATCGGACTGATGGCAAGCGACGGGACGGTGCAACTGATCGACGCAGGCACGGGTTCAGTCCTGGCCCGACTGACCTCTCGAATGCGGGCCTCCGATCAAGAGCGTCGTGAGAGGGACTCCACCACGATTCTGTTCGCTGGTCTGCGCCATCCACAGCAGCTGGCCATGGGGGTGGCTGACGGCCGCTTGGTCGTGGCGGCGGCTGTGGGAGTGGGGCGGGCTGCGCCCGGGCGTTCAGGCCGCGCGGAGCTTGCAACATGGTCCGTAGATCCGGGACAGGGCTGGCGCGTCTGCAACGGGCACCATTACCGGTTGACGGGTAGGAACGTGGCGGCGCTAGCCGTACGCCGAGGCCACATCCTCGTATCGTCGGAGGGGCGGCCCCGGATCACCGGACGAGCGCAAACAGTTATCCAGCAGGGAAAGGTGACGGAGTGGTTTTACCGTCGCGGTATGGGGCCCTCAGCGCTAGTGATGACGGATAGTGGCTCATACCGCGTATGGGCCCAGCACTCATACGTCAGGGTGACGGATACCACTGGCAGAGAGAGCAACTGGCTCGGAACCGAGTTGTCCGCATCGGCACAGGTCACGGTGATTCCCCACAACTCGGCGCGCACCGACCTTCTGACGTGGCGCGCCCAGGCCAGTTCCGTCCAGGTCAGAAACTTGCCTTTGGAAGTGGGAGAAGGACCGAGGGAACGCCGATCCGATTCTGTCGACGCCAGGTATAGCCGCTTGGTCGTGGGAGAGATCTCCGGTAAGCCCGTCCTCGCGCGGTGCGACTCTACCAAGCGGCCCCGTCTGCTCGATCCAGTCACTGGACAAGTGACCTCAGTCTTCAACTGCGGTCTTCTAGAAGAAATGCGCCTGCAGGACATGTCCTACTGCGGTGCGCCGGGAGCACCGATCGTCGCGTACCGATGGCTACGACGATGGAGGGCTCCGCACTGGGTGCGGGTATTCGAGGGAAGTTCATCCCGCAGCGTCCGTCTGGGCGGTGGCTTCCTCAAGCCCATCACAGAAATGCAGGTAACGTCATTCGACGGACGTCCACTGCTCATCGGCCTGTCCTCTGATGGGCTCACAGCCTGGAATCTCCACGGCACCCCTGAGGGACACATAGCTGCCTCCCGGTGCCGCAGCCTCCGGACACTGGCGGTGGAAGGGAAGGCACTGCTCTCGGTAGTGGACATCGAAGAGCAGGCCATCAGAATCTTCAATCTGCCGAACTTCGTTCAGCTCGCGAAGGCCCACATCAGTTCCACCCAGCTTGCGGGCATCTCTCTCGCAATGAATCCCTACGACTCGTCATACGTCCATGACCTGGCGGTGTGGAATGGATCAGCGGTCGCGGGGTTCGTGGACCGGGCCGGCTGGGTCCACGTCGCCTCCGTCTTGGATGCTTCGTTTAAGTGGAGTTGGAAGGTGCCGCAGACCCAACCGGTCACCCACCTCGCACTCACGACAGTCGGAGAGAGCGGCGCCGCGATCGTGTGCACGAGCGACGGCTCGGTCGTGCTCGTGGAGGCAGGCTCAGATCGTCTGCTGTGCCAAGTGCAGCTCGGCGTCGCGGTCCGAGCGATCACAGTCATCAGCGAAGGGGTAGTGGGGCTCGTCACTGATGGCGGGCTCTTCTGCCTCCGCCTCACGCCTGACTCGTCAACCTGAGGGCCAGCAGAACTATCGATCGTAGTCTTCCGTGGTGCGCAGTGTGACTCGTAGCGCCGTCTCTCAGAAGGCAGAGTCGTTCGAACTCTCGATCCATGGCACGCGAGCCGGCGCATACCGCTGCAGGGTACGAGCCGCGGGAGCGAATCCGTGGGTTACTTCGATGAGAGCGGTGCTCTCTAATCGGTGGCACTCTCCGGCGGGCCGGGCCCTCAAGTAGACGGGCTGTGGCTTCAACGCCGTCGCTGACCAGGTTCGTGGTGTTGATCAATTCCACATTGGCGGATGGGTCACCATGGGCAAGGTCCGGCGTCAAGCGATCTCGTTCTCCGACTTGACGGCGCACGTTGACGGCAATCGCCTCCCGGCACAGCCTGGCATGCTCACTGCGAGCACGGCAGTAGCTGTCGCCATCTACTCGTCGGCACGTTCGCGCTCCGGTGTAGCCAGTTCGATGCCCCGTACGCGTCGGAGCCAGAGCGAACAGCGACGCACCAGCAATGCCGCAGGGCTCCCATGCCTCAGTCAAGAGAGCAGTGAGGCCACCGTCGCCGACAATGAAGATGCCCGGCCGAACTGCAGGTGCCACTGCGGTACAGAGCGGAGCGGACGGAGAACATCGTGCGCTGGACGGAGTTCGGGCGGGGCGGGCACTTCGCGGCCATGGAGGAGCTGGACCTCTGGTGGAGGACGTACGGGCGTTCTTCCGGCAGCTGCGCGAGAAGGGCTGAGCCGTCATCTCTGCTTGTGGCGAATCTGCGGCGGGCAGAGAAACCGCATCCGGGGATCTCCCGAGGTCAAGAGTGGAGTCGACGGCATCCCTGCCTCGACAAGGAGACCAGATGACTTCACTCACCACGCTCCCGCCCCGCGCGGAGGAGGGCGACACACCGCCCAGCCGCTTCGACGACCATCTCGCGGCACAACTGCTCGCCCAGCGGATCGTCCTCCTCGGCACACAGGTCGACGACGTGTCGGCCAACCGGGTGTGCGCGCAGCTGCTGCTGCTGTCGGCGGAGGACCCGCGCACCGACATCAGCCTGTACATCAACAGCCCCGGCGGGTCGGTCACCGCGGGTCTCGCCATCTACGACACCATGCGGCTCATCCCGAACGATGTCTCGACGCTGGCGATGGGGTTCGCCGCCAGCATGGGCCAGTTCCTGCTCACCGTGGGGGCGCCCGGCAAGCGGTTGGCGCTGCCGAACGCGCGGATCATGATGCACCAGCCCTCAGCGGGCATCGCTGGCACCGCCGCGGACATCGAGATCCAGGCGGAGAACCTCCAGTTCACCAAGAAGGCCGTCGAGCGGATCACCGCCGAGCACACCGGGCAGAGCGAGGAGACGATCGCGCGGGACGGCGACCGGGACCGCTGGTTCACGGCCGAGCAGGCCAGGGAGTACGGAATCGTGGACCGGGTGGTGGAGTCGCTCGCCGACATCCGCCCGGCCGCGTCGCGCCGACGGATGGGGTTGTGACATGGGGTCGTACACGGTTCCCTACGTCATCGAGCGGACCGCGCAGGGTGAGCGGTCCTACGACGTCTTCAGCCGGCTGCTGAACGAGCGGATCATCTTCCTCGGCACCGAGATCGACGACGGAGTCGCCAATGTGGTCATCGCGCAACTCCTGCATCTGGAGTCGGCGAGCCCGGAGCAGGAGATCTCGATCTATCTCAACTCGCCCGGTGGATCGTTCACTTCGCTGATGGCGATCTACGACACGATGACGTTCGTGCAGGCGCCGATCTCCACGTTCTGCGTCGGTCAGGCGGCGTCGACGGCGGCGGTGCTGCTGGCCGGCGGAGATCCCGGGCGACGGTTCGTACTCCAGCACGCGCGGGTGCTGCTCGGCCAGCCGGCCAGCGGCGGCCGGCAGGGGACGGTCTCCGACCTCAGCCTCGCGGCCAAGGAGATGGTCCGCATCCGCTCGCAGGTGGAGGAGGTCCTGTCCCGGCACACGCATCACGACGTGGCGACGCTGCGCGCGGATATGGACCGGGACAAGGTGCTCACCGCCGAGGAGGCCGTCGCCTACGGGCTCGCCGACGAGGTGCTGAGCCGACGGTTCGCGTTCGTCTGACCCCGCGCGGCCGTGGCGAAGGCCGGCGAGCCAGCCGGTACGACGGTGGTGCGCCCCGTCGTACCGGCCGTCGGTTCGGTCAGGCGGCGAGGCAGAGGCCGTCGTACTGCGCCGTGGGCGACGTGCGGCCCCGGCCCACCCGGCTCCGGGCGTACCGGGCCAGGTCGTCCTGGGCGAGCGAGAGCAGGTCGGCGAGGCCGAGCCCGAGGGCGTGGGCGGCGGCCGCGAGCACCTCGGAGGAGGCCTCCTTGCGTCCGCGCTCCAGCTCCGACAGGTACGGCATCGAGATCCGGGCCGCCTCCGCGACGTCCTTCAGCGTGCGCTCCTGGGCGAGCCGCTCGCGCCGCAGCACATCGCCGACGAGGTCCCGCCACAGGGGTTCCCTCGGCGCGGGCGTCTGTGGGGCTCCCGCCGGTCGCTGCGGGGCGCGGGTCGCCCCACTGGAACCGGGCGGCGTGGTCTGCGGGCGCAGGGGGATGACGCGGGCTTCGTTCGGCGCATGAGTGCTCACCCCTTCAGCCTAGTGAGCTTGTTCCGCTTTGACGGACACCATTGGTGTGGTGGTCAGGCTGCGAGTGCGGTCTCATATTCGGCGGGACTGCGGTAGCCGAGGCTGCTGTGTAGTCGGTGCAAGTTGTACCAGCCCTCGATGAAATCAAAGATCGCGGTGCGGGCGGCGGCCCGGCTGGGCCAGGCGGCAGTGCCGAGCAACTCTCGCTTGATGGTGGCGAAGAACGACTCGGCGAGCGCGTTGTCCCAGCACTGGCCGGTGCGGCCGACCGACAGCCGGATGCCGAACTGGTCAGCCAGGGAGGCGAATTGCTGACTGGTGTACTGGCACCCGCGATCGGAGTGGAAGATCACCGGACGGGTGGGGCGACGCTGCCGGCAGGCGGCCTTGAGAGCATCGGCGACCAGATCGGTCCGCAGGTGATCGGCTGTCGCCCAGCCCACCACCCGGCGCGAGGCGATGTCGATGACAGTGGCCAGGTAGAGCCAGCCCTCCTCGGTCGGGATGTACGTGATGTCGCCGCACCAGCGAGCGTCGAGGGCCGCTGCGTCGGGCCGGAAGTCCCGGACAACGAGGTCGGGCCGCACGGCAGCTCGTGGATCGGGGATCGTGGTCGGGTGCCGCCGTCTGCGGTGCCGGCCCTGCAGCCCGGCGGCCCGCATCAGCCGGGCGACGCGGCGACGGCCGCATCTGGAGCCCTCACGCTTCAGTGCGGCGTGGATGCGTGGGGAGCCGTAGGTGCCGCGCGAGTGCTCATGGACTTGCGTGATCTGTTCGGTCAGCTCGGCGTCGCGGGCTGCCCGCGGGCCGGGAGTACCGGTGCGGCGGGCGTAGAAGGCGGTTCTGGAGACCCTCAGCAGTTCACACGCTCGTTTGACGTTGTGGCCGCTCTGCTTCTCCGCCTCGATGAACGGGTGCACCGTCACCGGGTCTCCTTCGCGAAGAAAGCCGTGGCTCGCTTGAGGATGTCGACGTCCTCGCGCAGTCGGCGGTTCTCTCGCCGCAGCGCGGCCAGTTCCTCGCGTTCGCTGCTGGTCAGGCCTTCGCGCTCGCCCGCGTCGACCTCGGCCTGGCTGACCCACAGCCGTACTGCCGTCTCGGTCAGATCGAAGTCCTTGGCGATCTGACCGGCCGAGCGGTCACCGCGCCGGCACAGCTCGACGATCTCCGCCTTGAACTCCGGCGTGAACGAACGGCGAGGGCGAGGCTTCTTCTTCCCCATGCTCTCCATGATGGACATCCTCCCGGGGCAGAACCCCTGATCTCTGATGTCCGTCAAAGCGGATCAAGCCCAGGACATCGTGGCGCGCTACGAAGCCAGAGGCCCGCATCGAATGGCGCCCGAGGCAGAAGACCTGCGTAGGTACGTGCAAGAACTCTTGGAAGGTCGGCAGCCACCCCGCCAGCAGGAAGCACTGTTCCGACTGGCAGCACAAGCTTCCGGACTGCTCGGCTACATGGCCGTGAACGCTGGCCGTGACTCCTTGGCGGAGGCGTACTGCGCTGAGGCTGAGAAGCTCGCAAGTGCCATTGGCGCTCAAGACCTCCTGATGTGGATCGCCGGCACCAGATCCCTCAACGCGTACTACTTGGGTGACTTCGCGACGGCCGCCGGGTGGGCGGACGCAGGCATTGACCTTGCACCTGGGCATCCGCAGGCTATCCGGCTGTTGGCCAATGGCCGGGCGAGGGCACTGGGCAAGGTGGGCGACAGGAAGGGAGTCGAACGGGCACTTGCCGAGGCAGAAGAACTCACTGTGCGGCACCGGCTACCTGGCGGACTCACCTCATGCATCTCCTTCGCCCCCTACAGCCCGGCCCGAACACTGGCAAACGCGGCAACTGCGCATCTCGCGCTCGGTGATACTCAGCGAGTCCTGGAGTGTGCTGACCGGATCGACGATCTCGTCGAGCGATCCGATTCCGCATGGAGCCGCGCGCTGGTCCGTCTGGATGTGGCTACGGCGCTCCTCAATGGGACAAGCCCTGACGTCGAGCACGCGATGACGATTGGGCAGCAAGTGCTCTCGGCCGGTAGCGGACCGCCGATTCGCTCCGTCGTTCAACGTGTTGGTGAGTTGAACGCTCGCACTGCACACTGGCGAGAACAGCCCAAGGTGCGGGAGTTCGCCGAAGTGCTGCAGACGTGGAGGGCGACCCCACAGAACCAGCTCATCTCCAAGGTCTGCGACGATGACACACTCGTGTGATCGATCAAGGAGCAGCGGGTGCAGCGACTCCAATACGAACAGGCTTCCTTTCCGCCGGCCCCGCCCCCATCTCTGACAGATCCCTCAGTGATCGCCAGGCACGAATGGGCCGCCTTGGACAGGGTCAACGAGATGGTGAACCACTGGGACAGACCCGGGTGGACATCATCCACTCGCGCGTATTACTGGATGATCACCTTCCCCGGCGCTGCGGCGCTCATCCAGCGGGCTCAGCAGTGCCAACAGGCGCTGCGATCCCTCGTCTTCGACGACATCCCCGAAGACGGCCTCCACCTGACGCTTGGACGCATCGGGCCGTCGACCGAGATCTCGCTGGCCCAGCTGGATTCTTTGATCGCTTCCGTCCAGGTCGCCGTCTCCTCCTTTTCCCTGCAGGCAGTGCCTATGACCGCCTCCCGTGGCGCGATCCGCTTCAGCGTCGGGCCATGGACACCCTTGATCGACCTGCGCATCATGCTCGCGAAGGCGGGGGCTAGCGTCGGCCTGCCGCTCCGGAAGCCGACATCGGGATTCCGCCCACACGTCGGCATCAGTTACTGCAACCGACTAGTGCCTGCGACCAGCGTCCGGGACGTGGTGAGACCCTTGCGCGCTCTCGAAACCGTGGAGACAGAGGTAAGACAGGTACACATCGTCGAACTGCGTCGTGAGCCGTCGGCATACCGATGGGAGGTAGTGCGCACGCTCGACCTCCCCACAGCGCCGCTGCGACGAAACGAGGGAACGCGCGCAGGCCAAGCACGGGACGGCCTGCACGCGTTCGAACACGGTGATCATCGGAGACTCCCTTGAGGACGTCCGCACGGGACTTGTGGGCGGCGCCTCGGTTCTCGGTGTGACCTCGGGCAAGACCTCCGCACAGGACCTCAAGGAAGCGGGGGCCGAGGTTGTCCTCGACAGCCCGGAAAACGTAGCGCAGCTGGTGGCTGCGATCGCTGCCGTCACACCCTGAACAGGCGCCCCTCGTCTGGAGAGCAACAGTCCTGTCAGCCCCATACGCCGCGGGTCTACACTGCCGATCATGACGCAGAGCCCTGTCGAACTGGTGATCTTCGATTGTGACGGCGTACTGGTGGACAGCGAGCGGATATGCGTCAAAGTGGACGCGATGATCATGGCTGAACTGGGATGCACGTTCACCGAGGAAGAGATCATCGAGAAGTTCGTCGGCTCATCCACCGAGGTCTACACGGCCGCCGTAGAGGAGCAGCTTGGACGGCGTCTGGAGAAGGACTGGCTGCAGCAATACGAGCATCTGTACCAGGCGGCCTTCGACGCGGAATTGACCGCTGTCGATGGCGTCGCAGAAGCCCTGAGCAGCCTCACCACACCCGTCTGCGTCGCATCGAACACTCACCACGCCGGCATCCGGAGAAACCTGGAGATCGCGGCGCTGAGCGACCACTTCGAGGAGCGCATCTTCAGCGCAGACGACGTCCCCCGGGGCAAGCCTGCCCCCGACCTCTTCCTGCACGCTGCTCGCTCCATGGGCGTGGAGCCCGAGCAGTGCGCGGTGATCGAGGACAGCGCGTACGGAGTTCAGGCAGCACGTGCCGCCGGCATGCGGGCCTTCGGCTATTGCGGCGGTCTCACACCGGCCACGCGACTGGAAGGACCAGGCACCACCCTGTTCGACGATATGCGCGACCTGCCCAAGCTGCTGGCCATCGCTCGGCACTGAACTTCAGCAGTGCAGTTGCAAGCAATCGGACCGGCCGCTGCGCCATTCGCGACCGGTCCGCGGGTATTTGCCGACGGGCCTGCTTACCTCACGGCAGCCGTAGCCCACGTTCGTGAGACGGAGGTACTCCTCCCGCTCACGGTTGAGCTTCCATCTCCTGGTTACTTCAGGCCCCGGTGACCTCGATGGCCGCCAGGTTCTTCTTGCCCCGGCGAAGCACCAGCCAGCGTCCGTGCAACAGCTCGTCAGCCGTGGCCACCGTGTCCTCGGAGGTCACCTTCACGTTGTTCACGTAGGCGCCCCCCTCCTTCACGGTGCGGCGGGCGGCCGACTTGCTCGCCACGAGGCCAACCTCCGCGAACAGAGCGGTCACCAGGCCGAGTTCGCTCACCTTGGCGTTCGGGAGCTCGGAGAGCGCGGCGGCCAACGTCGCCTCGTCGAGGTCGGCGAGTTTGCCCTGCCCGAACAGCGCCTTCGACGCGGCAATCACGGCGGCGCACTGGTCGGCGCCATGCACCAGCGTGGTCAGCTCCTCGGCAAGCGCACGCTGAGCGGTACGGGCTTGCGGCCGCTCCTCGGTCACCTTCTCCAACTCCTCAAGCTCCTCACGGGACTTGAAGGAGAGAATGCGCATGTACCGGGAGATGTCCTGGTCGTCTGTGTTCAGCCAGAACTGGTAGAACGCGTACGGCGTGGTCATCTCCGGGTCAAGCCATAGCGTACCGGTCTCCGTCTTGCCGAACTTGGTGCCGTCCGCCTTCGTCAACAGCGGCGTCGCGAGCGCGTGCACCTCGGCGTGCGGCTCCATGCGGTGGATCAGATCCAGGCCGGCTGTGAGGTTGCCCCACTGGTCGCTGCCGCCCGTCTGGAGGGTGCAGCCGTACCGCCGGTACAGCTCCAGGAAGTCCATACCCTGGAGCAACTGGTAGCTGAACTCCGTGAAGCTAATACCTTGATCGGACGCCAGGCGCTGGGCGACCGAGTCCTTGGTGAGCATCTTGTTCACCCGGAAGTGCTTGCCGATGTCCCGCAGGAACCCGATCACGGTCAGGCCCGAGGTCCAGTCCAGGTTGTTGACCATGGTCGCCGCGTTGTCGCCCTCAAAGGACAGGAACGGCTCGATCTGCGTGCGCAGTCGGGTCACCCACTGGGCGATGATCTCTGGGTCGTTCAGGGTGCGCTCGGCGGTCGGCCGAGGGTCGCCGATGTGACCAGTCGCGCCACCCACGAGCGCCAGCGGCCGGTGCCCGGCCTGCTGGAGCCGGCGGAGGGTGAGCACCTGCACCAGGTGGCCCACGTGCAGGCTGGCCGCGGTCGGGTCAAAGCCGCAATAGAACGTGACGGGACCATCCGCGAGAGCCTTGCGCAATGCGTCCTGGTCAGTGACATGGGCGATCAGCCCGCGCCACTGGAACTCGTCGACGATGGCCGTCACGGTCCTGTGTCTCCTAGAGTCGCGTGTGTGAGTTTGGCGGCCAGTGTAGTGCTCCAGGCGGGCCTTCTGCGTTTGCACTGGTCAGCGGTTGTTTCGAGCAGCGCCCAGGTCGTCGTGCGCCCCGGAGTGTCCTGAATCACGCCACCCGAACCATACGTCGAGTAGTCGGTCGATCACAGCTTTACTGTGACTGCGATAGTCGCGCACCAGTGCTTTGCCATTGGCCACGAGTCGGGCCCTGAGCGCAGGATCATGATCGATTGCGTCGATGGTCTGACCGAAATCTCGTGCGGCCCGCTTAACGTCATCCGGAGATACCAAGGGATACAGCACATTGCCTTCGAGCTCATAACCAGCGATCGGTGGCGGGGAGACGAACATCGCGGCATTTCCAAGCTCGGGCAGGCTGCCTATTCGGTGGGCCACAACAGGTACTCCTAACTCCATCGCTTCAAGCGCAACTCGTGGGAGTCCTTCCGGGCCGAGGGACGGTACGAGCAGGATCCTGGTGCGGTTGTAGATCGTGGTGGGGTCCGGACTGAAGGAGGCCACTTGGACGCTCGGTGAGGGCGATGCATACGGCGGGACGTCGGGCCAGGTCTCCACGACAAGGTAGGCGTCGTCGGGGCGCTGACGAACGAGTGCGTCCCAGACACGCCGGCCCTTGATGGGGTGGTGGTTGATCAACGTCAGGGACCGGCCCGCCGCGCCTACGGGCGCCGGGCTGATTCGTCGCTCGGGCAGGAGGTTAGGAAGCACCTGCGCTGGCACGCCGGTCTGGCTGTGGAAGGCATCGGCGATCGTCTGGCTGACCGCGTGCACACTCGCCTGCCGCATCAGATCGTAGTAATGCCGGACCTCGGCGGCAGGGTGGTCATGGCCTGTGGGGTAGAGCTGGTCGGTCACGAGCACTGCTACATGCCGACCACTCGCAAGGCATTCGTCCAGCACGGCACGATGCGCTTCGTTGAGCCGGACTGCGCAGGAGTTGAGCAGGATCACCTCGGGGTCCAGGTCCTTCAGAAGATCTCGAAGAGCCTGCCGGTACGCGCTCGCTTGCCCCGGAGCGCCGATGAGGGTTTCGTGGACAGTGCAACCCTGGACGGTCCGGGTTCTGCGCTCGGTTCCGGGATTTGTGCGTTGGGCGATGCAGGCGAGGCTGGCCGGGCGCCCTCGGCTGATGACGCGTTGCAGCAACTCGCGAACTTGAAGAAACAGGCCATTGGTGAAGCCCTCGCGGGTGAAGTCGTCCAGACTCACGAAGACGGTTCCGGGCATGGAGTTACTCCTTGTGGGCCGCGGTGGCGGCGAAGAAATCGAGCAAGGTCCAGAGCCGGGTAGCGATCTTGCTGTGAGCCGAGGGCGGGCCGGTGACGCTGAGGGGGCTGGGGGAGAGCATTTTGAGGCTGGCGATCGCTGAGTACAGGTCGAATACGCGCTGCCGAAAGGGGCCGACGCACAACGGGGCGGCGACTTGTTCGATGCAATCCGCCTCTGGTCCACGGGCCAGAAGGCCGGCGCGAGCGACGCCGAGGGGGTAAAGGGCGTCACCGAACCCCAGCTCGTCCAGGTCGACGATTGCCGTGACTCTTCCGCCATCCACCAGCACGTTCTGGTGAGTGGCATCGATCAGGTAGGGCAACGGGTCGATGCGATCGAACTCGGAGCGTAGCTCGCCGATCGTTTTGCGGATTTCTCCGATGGCCGGCCTCTGCCGCTGCGCGGGCGTTAGCTGATCGATTGCGCCTGTGAAGTACTCACAGAGCACGTCCGACCAGCGGGGGTGGCAGCGAAGGTCGCTGTAACTGGCGATGCCGCCGTATCCGGGACCGGGCGGAAGGTCGCTCATGCGGTGTCGGATGTCGAGCAGGTCGCCAGCAACTGTGCGCTTCTCCGCGGCCGTAAGGTCGGCGTAGACGTTACAGAGGTCATCCCCTGGGGCTTGCTCAACGAGCATGATCGGCCAGGGCAGTTCGGTCCCGGTTAGGTCCATGGACAGCACGCGGGGAACGGGCACTCCCACCCGAGCGAGCTGGCGCCGCCAATACGCGAATCCGGCAAAGCACTCGGCGCGGTCGTGTCGAGTGATCCGCGCAATCACGGACTCACCGGACTTCAACCCCACCGTGAACACGAAGTGACTGCGGCCCATCGAGATTCGGCAGGCGGTCACTGCCTCTTGGCGCAGGCATCGACTGGCAGCCTGTAGGACATCCTGCTCTGTGGGTGGCTTCATGGCAGGAGCAATTCTGTTGCCGCGAGCGGGATAACACTCAGGCTGGCGTAGCCCCGAAAGAACGACCAGGTCGTCTCGAAGTCGTCGGTGCTGACGATCAGGCCAGGCACGCCGAGGCAACCCGCGAGGTGACCCAGGCCGCTGTCGCACCCCACGAAGAGTCGGCATGACAGCAGGCGGGTGACCATCTCGGGAAGCTCTGCCCGTACGTAGGTCAGGTCTTGGCCAAGGTAGTCCTGGGTGTCAGGGCCGCCGAGGATCTGGACTTCGCCGTGTGCTGCAAACTGGTTCAGAAGCCGTCGGGCGGACTGTCGCGGCAGCGGGGTGCTGGAACGCGCATCGAGCTGGCAATACACCACATTTTCCTGGCCATTGAGCGTTGGCGCTTCGCGGAGGGGAAGTGGCGACATTCGGTGGCGAGCTCGTCCCCCAAAGGCGCCAGTGACTGCGTGGTTGAACCGGTCAAGCCATGGGAGGCTCCATGACGATCGGGCGAAGATCGCGTCGCCGCTGATCGCCTCGCTGGGCGAAGGGGAATACCTCACTCGCCCGCATGCGAAAACCTCGACAACTTCGGCGAGGATGGGCGAACCAGTGACGGCAACTGACGCTATGGCGTTGTCGCGGCAGTAGTTCTCCAGGCCAGTTATGATGCCCAGCGCATCGCCGAGACGATTGTGCCGGGCGAACCGCATCACGGATCCGTCGGGAAGTGTCGTTGGCGGCGTGTCCGCCTCTGACGGAACTCTTGCCGCATCGGTGAGCTGTTCGCTCAGGCAGCGCAGGCCACGTTGGCCGCAGCGCCACGTCTGGGGAACTGCCGGGATGTCCACTGCAGGCTTCTGGTGGGCATCGACAAAACGCACCTCATCGAATCCGAATTCCTCGATGAGTTCACCGATCGCTGATGGCCCGCTCACCTCGACATGGGGTATTCCATGAATCTGGGCGTAGGAGGCCAGGCCAGCCGTCAGCTCGACGCAGTCACGAGTGGAGAGGTCGGCGGCGGCAAAGTGTGTCGGCAGCCCTTCTCTTCCGTTGATCGTTGGTCGGTTCACCGGGCCTCCTCGTGCGCGTCTGTATCCGGATGAATGGCGTCGAACTGTCGCTTGCCCTTGAGGAGGCGCACAACCAGCTCCCTGGCGTGAGAACCGGAGAAGTACGGGTTGAGGGAGTACACCCGCAGAGCCACGACCGGCTCGCCACTCAGGGTGTAGAACGCCGCGGAGGTCTTGCTCAGCGCGATCTGTTCGGCCTCCGGTACGCGTTGACGCGACAGCCACGCGAACAGGTCAGACGTGTACTGGTTTATTCGGCGCACCGAGCTGGTGTCGCTGAAGTCCTCCTCGGTAGCAGCCGGGTCATCCGGCGGGTAACAGCGCAAGAACACATCCGGGCCGTACGAATGTTTGTTGATGACTGTCATGTCGCTAGCTGCCAAGGCATCAACGTGTCGTCGAAGGGCTTCGGCTGTCTCAAGCGCGTGACCGAGAAGTTTCCGCATTCCCTGCTTGCCCAGGGCCTGCAGGCCAACCCAAGTCGCGACCATGTTGGCCGCTGACCTAGACGTTTCCAGTGTGAAGGTCCCGGGGTTGTAGGCGTCCTTGTCATGGAACAGCGGAGTCATGACTCCGCCGTCACGACGTAGCCGCGAGAAGTCTCGCCCGTCTCGCATGATGATCATGCTGGACGTGTACGGCGCGAACCCTGTCTTGTGGAAATCGGTTCCGAACGAGTCGGCGTGCCGCACTGTTCTCAGGCGCTCCACAAGCCGTGAGAGTTTTACCACCACAGGCGGGCTGAATCCAAGGGGATTGCGATGCAGGTCGTAATCGAGGAAGCAGAGATACGCCCAGCCGACGACAGTGTCTGCATGGACATGGGGCATGTAATCCAGTCCATATTCGGCGGCCAGCCGATCCCGCATAGCAGCGATCTCGACGAAGTCATCAACAGCCATATTGGAGGTCGTGCCGCCAGCGCCCATGATGCACGCAAGTCGGTGCCCGCGTGCCAGCACGTCGCGGCAGGCTGCTTCCATTGACTTCAGGTCTGTGGTCTGGTCGGGCAGCGACGCAGCGGATACGTAGTTTTGGGTACCGATCCCAAGCCACGCGCAGGCGGACTTCTGCGAGTAGTGCGCCGGCCAAGAACCGACGACGGCTATCCCAGGCTCGATCCCCCGCTCGGCGTGGTCGGGCTGCGCCTTGGAGATGCCAACGTTGATCGCGTACAGGTTGGTCGCAGTACCCCCGAACGTGAACAGGCCACCTGCCTGATCCGGGTCGTACCCCGCCAGCCGCGCCATCGCCTGGGCGCAGGACAGCTCGGCGGTAAGGGTCTCGGCGGCATCCTCTCCGGTGACGCCGTTCGGCATGAACAACGACACCGCGCACAGCGCCGCCAGGTTGACGAACGACGGCGGCGGAACGACGTTCTTGGCGAACATGTGGTGATGCACCTTGACCGATCCAGCCAGCCACCAACGCAGCTGGCTGAGAACCGCTTCCGAGGCAACAGGGTCGTCTGGAAGGTGTCCGCTGCCCACCGGTGAGCGCCCGTCTTCCTGACCCCAGCGCGGATACACGGGCCCCGCACCCTGATGGCTCAGCACCTCATCAAGTGCACCGCGGATGAGCTCGACAAGCACGTCCGCGTTGTCGCCATCGGGGCGCAGAAACAGGCCATTGCGCCAGTCTGCGAAACGATCCCCATACCCGGAGCAATCAGTTGTCATGGCGGACCCCAGTGCCTTGGAGGAGCAACACGACCGCGCTCATCGTCCGGGCTTCCCGTAGAGCTTCATGCGCTCAGGTCGGGACGTGCGCCGTCGGCCGGAGGCAAGGTCCTCACAGGCGACTGAGATAGACCACACGAGATCGTCACGCTGACGACGCACAACCGCGACACGTTCCGCGGCGCCAGCGTCACCCTCGACGAGTTGCTCGGCATGCATGATCCGCAGCGTCTCCACCGACAGGCGATCCAGCGCCGAACCGATCGACTCAGTAAGGGGAGGCACGTCTTGGTCCGCACTCCACGCCGCATCAAAGATTCGATCGATCTGCTCGATGAGTTCGTGGCGACGGCTGTTGAGTTCGTCGATCTCCCGCTTGATGGCCGGAATCTCCCCGTCTCCAGCTCGCCGCACCCGATCTTCGGCGTCCCACTGCCGGCTGTTGTTCAAATGCAGCCGGTTCAGCGGCGGCAGCAACTCCGACGAGCGAGGAAACGGCATCCCGGCGAGAGCATCCTCGCACCATCCACGTTGCCCATTTTGCATGTCGAGGCAGGACTTACCCTGAAGGATTACAGTTCGCGGGTCTTGATCACGCTCACCCGTATCCAGATCCAGCTGAGCTGGCATATTCGTCATCAGCGGTATCCCCCTTCGGTATCTCGTTGGATCAGCCCCTGCCGACGGCCATGGGAGACAGCCGTGAGCGCGAGCGGAGGGTGGATGCCAGAGTGGCTCATCGGCGCGAGTCGATCACATCACCGTTGTGATATGCCCATGACTCGCGCGCCAATCGATCACTGAAGCGATTAGGGCCTGTGTGATGTCGTGATCAATCGGCTGCTCGCAAGAGGTCTTCGATCCAGATCATCGAGGCGCGAACTTCGAGGCCGGCGAGGTAGCTCTCGGGCATCTTGTCGAAGCGTGTGGCGATGCCGCGCCAGTCCTTCAGCCGGTTGATCAAGCGCTCGACGGTGTTTCGTTCCTTGTAGAGGCGTGCGTCGTGGCTGACGGGCCTGCCTCCTCGGCTGCCTTTCTTCTTGCGGTTGGCGGCTTGGTCCTTCTTCTCCGGGATGACTGCCTTGATGTTGCGTTTCCGCAGGTAAGAGCGGTTGCCGCGGGACGAGTAGGCCTTGTCTGCGGCGACGGCGCCCGGCCGGGTGCGGGGCCGGCCGACCGGCAGGCGGACACGGATCTTCTTCAGCACGGGGAGGAACTGCGGGCCGTCCGCGGCCTGCCCGGCGGTCAGGACGAACGACAGCGGCCGGCGCTTCCGATCGGCGGCGAGGTGAATCTTGCTGGTCAACCCGCCACGGGACCTGCCGAGCAGGGCCTCCTTCAAGCGGAGCTTGCGCCGTCGCCGGACGCGTCGCCGCTCTTCCCGCTCGGGGCCGCTTCCGTCGTCCCGCCCGTTCTGTCCCGTCTCGCCGCCCCCCTTTTGCCGGGCCTGTTCCTGCTCGGCGGCAGCTTCGTCCAGGGCGTCCATGACGTCCTTGCCGATGCGCATCCCGGCGGCGTCGTGGTGGCCGCGGGAAGTGGTGGAGTCCACGCTGACCAGGGACAAGTCCGTCTTCCCCTGACGGGCGGCCTCGGCGATCAGACCCTCCAGAAGGGCCGTGAAGACACCAGCGTTCCGCCAGACCCGAAAGCGTCCGTAGATGGTGGGCCAGGGACCGAACTCGCCCGGCATCTCACGCCACTGCGCGCCTGTCCTGAACCGCCAGATCACCCCCTCGAACTGATCCCGCAGCCTCTCGGGGTACGGACGCGTACTCGCCTATCGGCAGATACGGCTCGATCAACTTCCACTGCTCGTCGGTGAGTTGCCTGCGCGTCACAGTCTTCGTTCCTACCGGATCCGCCCTCCCCGCGGATCCAGATCAGCAGGATTGATCACAACACCACACAGGCCCTAGCAGCGCCGCTGTGAACGTCACAGCACAGAGCAGGACTTGGCGAATCTGGGCCGCCTCGTCATCGACGCGCCCGCCGGCCGGCCAGCCCAACTGCGCGAGGTCTCGTCATCATGGCGCCCAACTGTGTGCTCCGGGCGAACCACGGGTCCCGTAAGGTCTGCTTCCATGCAGCGGTTGGCGATCTTCGATCTTGATAACACCCTTGTTGACCGCCAAGGTCCCCTGACCGACTGGGTCTCGGAATTCTCCTCACAGTACGCGCTGAGTGATCTCGACCGGGCGGATCTGCTCCAGTTGGTGCACGCGCGTGCCTACCCCTCGGCCTTCGAGGCGATCCGTGCTCAATACGGCCTTACCCCTTCGGCCGAGGCGTTGTGGCGTGACTACAGCGCATACATGGCTCGTTCGGTCACCTGCCCTGCTGATGTACTTGAGGGCCTGTCCACGCTCCGACGCATCGGATGGCAGGTCGTCGTCGCCACGAACGGCACCACCGAGATCCAGACCGCGAAAGTGGCTATGTCAGGGATCGTCGATCATGTTGATGCGGTGTGCGCCTCTGAGGCAGTCGGAGTGCGCAAGCCGGAGGTAGCGATGTTCGAGAAGGCTGCCGCCGCATGCGGAGCCGACCTCGCACTCGGCGGCTGGATGATCGGCGACGGCGTGGACACCGATGTCCGCGGCGGCAGAGCGGCCGGACTACGCACCATCTGGGTCAGCGGCAGCAGGACCTGGCCCGGAGGCGACGCGGAGCCGGACCACACCACCAGTGATGTATGTCAAGCGATCGCTCTCCTGCTCACCACCGTGGGCTGAAAGGACCTCGTCGTGGACTCTGAAGCGATCACGGTTGGGCTGCTGCATCCTGGCAGCATGGGCGCCGCCTTCGGCGCCCAGTTGCGACGGCACAACGTGCAGGTGTTGTGGTGCGCGGACGGCCGCAGCAGCCGGTCCCGGGCACGGGCCGAGAACGCCGGTCTGGAAGACGTACATCACCTTCCGCAGCTGGTGGCGCACTCCGATGTGCTGCTGTCTCTGTGCCCGCCTGCCGCGGCGGTGGATGTCGCACAGCAGGTGGCTGCCTGCGGCTTCGACGGCCGGTTGTACATCGAGGCGAACGCGATCACGCCGCGCCGCGTCAGGGATGTCGCAGAGCTTCTTCCCGGCGCCGTGGTCATCGATGGCGCGGTGGTCGGCTCCCCGCCGGTGGGTGGCAAGCAGCCCACGTTGTATCTGTCCGGCCCCGCTGACGGCTGCTCTCAGGTCGCGTCCCTGTTTGCCGCGAGTGACGTAAAACCCCATGTGCTGGGTGCCGAGGTGGGTACGGCCTCTGCGCTGAAGCTGTCGTATTCGAGTTACCAGAAGGTCTCCCGCATCCTGGCGGCGCTCGCCTACGGCGTCGCTGATGCGAACGGCGTTGCCGACGAGCTCGTCAAGATCGCCGGGAAACGGGGTGGCAGCTACCTGACCGAGACTGGCTACATCCCCAAGACTGCCTCCCGTGCCTGGCGCTGGGGCCCTGAACTGCACGATGCAGCAGATCTGCTGCGGGAGGCCGGGCTGCCGGACGATCTGATGCGAGCAGCCAGCGGAGTTCTTCACCAGTGGGCGGGCGCCCGAGACCGTGAACTCACCGTCGCCGAGGCGCTCGCGCTCCTGCATGTCGACCACGGTCGTGAGGGGCATGACGAACCATAGCCGGGTCCGCGCGGTTCGCCCGCGGTCAGATACCGCGGCGAATCAGCAGATCGATCTTTTGCGCCGCCTCTGCAGGCGAGATGACGTCGGTATCGATCCGTAGGTCCCAAGCGAAATCCGTGCTGGTCTCGATCTCCCGGGCCGTCGCGTCCCAGGCGGAGAGGCGGGCTTCGGTATCACTGTCACCACGCCCCTTGGAGCGGTTCGCGGTGCTCTCCCGCGAACACCACAGGAGCACGCTGTTCCACGAGGCGGGGAACTTCTCCGCCACCGCTTCAATCCCTGCGATCTGCCCGAGATGCAGGATGGGAATGCACCCGTCCTGCATGGCCTGGGCAAGGCTGGGACGGTCCACGAGGTAGATGTTGCCGTACCTGTGGTTGCGGTAGATCACGTCTCCGCGTGCCTCAAGCTCTGCGAGCTGCTCGGCGGTCCCCATGCGGTAGCCATGGGTGCGGCCACTACCAATCTTGAGACGCGTGAACGCGCGATAGGCGTCGTTGAAGTCGCACAGTGCCGTGGTGATGGTGTCCTTCCCGGATGCGGGTGGACCGTACAGCAGAATGCCCTGGCTCATGCGAACACGGTCCCGAAGACCTGCCGAACCTGATCAGTGAGGGAGATCGCCGTACCGAGACGGTTGTCGACCACCAAGTGCGGTACAACCGGCCGAATTTCCGGATCAATCGTCGCCGCGTACTCGTCCCAGTTCTGCAACTTCCAGCTGTCGCGGGCTGCCGAGCGGAAGCTGATGTACTCGTGCATGGTCTCAAGGTCACACCGGATCCAGATGACCGCCACCGTCACTCCCCGTGCCTCACACCGGTTGATCAACCGGCGCATCCACCGCTCGTCGCTCACCTCGGCAACGAATGGCGCGGTGAGCACAGTGCTGATCGAACAGTCGACATTGGCGTAGGCGGTCTCCAGCAAGCACTGGTACTCCAAGGGCCGCACCTTCTCCCGATATGCCGGGGAGTGGCGGTCGTTTGGATCGCTTCCCAACTCGACGAGCAGCCGCTCAACAAGCGGTCGGGTGATGGGATCTTTATCGAGGACCGGCCACCCGGTGAGCCGCGAGATGAACCGTGAGAACTCCGACTTCCCACTGCCGGCGAGGCCGCCCACCATCAAGAGGGTGGGTCGATTCGGATCGCCGCCCGTGTGACGACGTTTCCACGCATCAATGATGCGCTGCTGAACCTCCTGCCCCTTGCTGTCGGCACTACCCGGAGCGATCTGCAGTACCGCGCGCTCAACGGCTAGCACGTGGTCGCCGAGCGGCTCCACCTTCGAGGGCGTGAGCCGGAGCTGCGTCTGCTCACCCGGCAACGCCTTCCGGAACCCCAACTCAGGCTCGGTAGCCCGGTACAGAAGGCAGTAGGCCCGGCGGTAGTGCGGGCCGGGATACACCTCACCCTGCTCGTGCTGCCACAACGTTTGGAAGTTCGCTGCCGGCACGGTGAGTCCGGCGGCGCGCGCCACTTCACGTAGCCGCTCACCGGCACCCTCAAGCGTCAGGCCATGTGCTTCGCGCATGGAGCGAAGCTGGCCCGGATGCCACCCCGCGCGGGTCTTCGCCATGACTTCTACCGCCTGCCCGTTACTCACCATGATCGGGACACTAAGTCTGCCCCGCGCGAACGCATGTGTAAGCGGATGTTGAAAAGTCACGTCGCTCGATGATGAGCGGCTTGGCCAAGCACCAGTGATACTCCGCGGCACCGAACGCAGATGTGATGGGCCCCACCCCGGCGGAGGACCTGCCGGAGCCAAGGTTGATCACTCGGCGAGGGAGACGATCACAGTGTCGAGACCGCGAACTACCGAGGTAGCTGCTGCGTGGGGCGGTCGCCGGTGCACCGCCTGCCGGTGCCACTTGAGCCGGTATAACAGCGACACCGTCTGTTCCGCCTGTAACCGCACTGAGACTGTGGCACAGCCAGCGTGTCCCTTCGTCCCGACCCAGGTGTGGACCTACGAGGACATCAAAGACTCCTTAGTTCAGCGGGACTTCGGCAGGCTCTGCCAGCTCGTACGAGAACGCGGCCATCTCCGTCAGGAGGACATAGCGCTCCTGACAGGCCTGAGCCAGGCTTTCCTATCGATGCTTGAGTCTGGACAGCGGAGGCTCACGAACATCGATCGCATCATCGTGCTTCTGGACGGCTTGAACGCACCCGCTGATCTCACAGGCCCGATGCTCCGTCAGTCCCCCTCGGGCCGGCTCCACCGTGCCAAGCGGTGTCCTGACCCGGCCGCGGGCACGAGGTCGCCAACCAGCTCAAGTACCTCTCCAACGTCTTCCCCCTCACCCTGATCTACGTCGGTGTCGGCGTTCAGGAGCGCGGCATCCTGCACGAGGGCTTCGAGCCGGGCAACAGCCCGCTCGCCCAGTTCGGCCGCCGCACCACCGCGCTGACGCTGGCCCCGTTTCAGGTCGCCGACGAGGAAGGCCGCCGCCAGTGGCGGCTGCTGCTCAAGACGATCGAGCACAAGCTCGTCCTCGCCGACACCTATCCCGGCATGCTCGCCGAGGACCTCTCGGACTACCTCTTCGCCCGGTCCACCGGCCACTTCGCCTCCCTGATGGCGCTGATCAACCGCAGCTGCCTGCGCGCGATCCGCACCGGCGCCGAGCGCCTGGACGAGGAGCTGATGAGCCGCGACCGTTGCCGGAGCCCGGCTCGCCCTGGCAGGCCGATTCCTCCAATACCTCGGAGGCAACCTCACCCGCTCCGCCGAAAAGCACTGGCGTGACATGTTCGGCGACGGGGGCCAGGAGTACACGCCGACGAGCAACGCATCGACGGCGTAGTACGCGTCTTGCTTGCCCGGGCGATCGACCAGGCAGCCGAAAGGCCCGGGGCTTATGACCGCAGCCTTCTTCGCCCTGGAGGGTCAACGATGAAAAGGTTTACTGCTCAGATGAATGGAATCGGGGGCGGATCCACGAAGAGTCCGCGTTGAAATGGAAGCACGTTCCAGCTACCGCATCATGTGCCTGGCTGGCATCCGTCAACTCGACCTCACGCAGCACTGCCTGAAGACCTTCGCCGACTGTGACAAGCCCCGGATCGACCGGCGGAAGCAGCATCAGACGCTGTGGCTGCCGGCAACGAATCCGCCGGCTGCCTGGTATGTATACCCCCTTCCGTTCTCATGGGACTGGCCCCGGAATGCCCATCTGGCGTTTGAGCATGCGCCGGGCGAAACCTGGGAGGGCGACACCATGGTGCCCGGCATCGAGGTGCGGCTGGCTAACGCGCGGCCCATCTTCGGCTGGGGTGAGCACTCCATCCCGGCCGACGCTCCACTGCGTCGGGCGAGACTGCACCGGACCTGCCGCAACTGGCAGTTCGCCTGGTGGCTGCGGGCCAACCGAGCAGTTCCTGAAGCCGAACCCTCTGCCGCCACTGCACACCCCGAAGGTCCGGAGCAGTTGCTGCTCAGGTAGCCCAGAGCGGGGCCGGGTCACAGAACCTGGCCCCGCCTGGGTTCGTAAAGAGCGTCGAACCCGGTGGGGACAACCGACGTCCGCATTTGTGGGCATGCATGCGAAGAATTTATGGATTCCGACATTACCTCAAAAGACTCCTATAGACTTCCGAATGACGGAACTTATACGAGGGCCCCGCCTTCCGCAGAACACCGAGCTTATGGGCATGCTCGAGAAACGTCATGAGCCGCAGTGGCGTTTGACTGAGAATTGCCCTGAGTGGGCGGGCGATCACGAACATCCCCCAGGCCGTATATCGAAAGGCGAAAAAGATCCCAACGACAAGTCCGATAATCACTCCCAGACCACAGAACGCCACGGCAAACACCACCACAACCTCGTCTACCATTTCAGGAGGGGTGGTTGGCGGGAGGGAAAAGCACGCCCCTAGCACGGCGGCTACGGAAATCGCCGTAGAACCTGCCCATATAGCGAATATCTTCACGAACGTCCTACGGTCAATTCGCAGGCTTCCCAGTGGGCTAATTGGCAGCGCCGTGTCCGCGGTGCGTGGAGTCCAGCAAAAACCCATGAGGAATAGGACGACTCCGCAAGCAATCCACCCGATCGACTGAGTCGAGAAAAGAATGCTCGCCAGGTTCGGCCCTTCACGCATATGCAAAGTTCCGGCATAGCTCTCGTCCATCGACTGGCGCGTCATCCTGGCCACGCAGCCAGCCGCAGCGCCGATCAGGGCGATATAGGGCTTGAACTTCCAACGGACACCATTCGTCAAGACCCTGTAGGAGCTCCTGAGCACTGACCGCAAAGTAAGGAAAGTCAGCAACGCAAAGATAGCAGGGATCGTGAACGCGACGGCGGATACTCTCTCGTGGAGCAGAGGAAGGAAGAGAAGGAGGAAGGTCGCCAGTGCCAGTCCTAGACTCGTCCATGTCACCGTTCGTCGCGATACACGGTGGAAATCCCACCATCTGATCTCTGTTGCTCCGCCAAGGGTCAGGCTCATATGTCGGGCAATGGCACGATGTGCGCGCACCGCCCTCTCCGGGGTGAGTCGCCCTCGCGGACTTCCAGAGGCATCGCCTGAATACACAGCAGGGATATACGCACGAAAGAGATACTTCTTGACGGCTTCCGCATCGGGAAACCGGGATCGGTCACACAATTCGTCAGGTGAAGGTACCGCGTGTGCGCCACTCGCGGGTCTGGCCTTGTAAATAGTTCGACAGACAAACAGGGCCAGAGGCGTACGCAAGGCTTCTCCCAGCACGCTATTGCTACCGAGCTCTTGAACGATCGAGTCCCAGCGCCTCGCGGTCTGGGTGCCCGCACCCCCAGAGTCACGCAACAGGTAGTCGCGAGCTTCTGCCGCAGGCACGGGACTCACTTCAATCCCCGCCGCCCCGGTTAGGCGAATGCCAGCACCTGAACCAACCGTCAAGGCCGATCGGAAGTCTTCCGTACGACTGGACAAAACCATCGGCAGTCCCATCAGAAGGGACTGATTAATCTTATCTAGGACCGAGTACCTGCTCTGGCTGGGAACTTCGTCGAATCCATCCAGGATCGGCAAGATGAACTTTCTCTTGAGAAGAGCACTTGCCTTACTTGGGGAGCCTTCTTCATCCAGATAAGGGTACTCGGTGAACGGATGCTCAAGAATCAGCCGCTCACTCATCCAAGAGTGAAGGTCGTGATCGTCAGGGTTCCATTCAGCCAGCGGAAAGATAACTGGCACGGGACCTCCGCTTTCCCTCTTTTCCAGCAGGTCCCATTGGAGCCGGGAAAGCAAAATCGTCTTTCCGGCTCCAGGCTCCCCGAGCACAACGAGTCGGCCGGTCGGGCAACGTTCGAGTATCTTAGTTAGATCATTCCCCTGACCATCAAGATCATCAACGCGCGTGAGCCAATCAGCGGATTGGTCAGCCGTAAACCCTGGGAAGTTTCTGGCAACTTTACTTTGCTCTTCCAGGTCGTCAACTAGGTCGCTTGGGGCTGCCGTCCATGGAACTGGCATGGGGTAAGGATCGTTGAGGCGGAATCTGCGTTCTGTTTGAGCGCGTTCTTCGATAAGCCCTTGCGCCAGTCTGTCAGCCGCATCGTGCAAGCTCTTACCGCTTACGCGCTCGAACCGGGAAGTGCGTGAGCTGTTCCAGGTGATGAAAAGGCTCGCTACGCCCGAGAGGCCGGTGAAAGCCGCAAGGACTGGTAGTCCCTTCGAGCCCGACATGCTCAAGCCTCTTGCCGCCCAGAAGGCCATGCAGACAGCAAATGCCGCAAACGCTGCGACTGTGAACTTGTACCAAAACCCCCTGCGCATCATGCGGCAATTATGCCGCTGGGCTCCTCGAAGCCGCAGGACTACAGAGCATCAAGCGACGGCTCTCCTTCGGGCTTCGGTCCTTCAGTGAACGCTTCCTGGCGGTATGACTCGCTCGATGCTGGGTTGAGTGACCGGGCCAGCTACCGCCTGAGCGCGCTCGCGGAGCTGCGGAGTCCGGCTCATCAGCCCGAGGGAACTACCGCCTGCTCCGGCACCTGAGGTGTCTGCGCCAGTGGTCTGCCTCTTCAGTCAGAGATCATGGAGGTAGGCGCGGGGCCCAGGAGTCGTGTTCATGGGCCGCCCCGACCGCGCCACGCGGGCCGCCATCACTCAGCGCCGCGCCGACGCAATCGATCTGCGTCTGGCTGGGGTCGACTGGCTGACCATAGGCCGCAAACTCGCCGCCGCCCCGGCCATCAACAGCGACGGGATCGCGTATCCGCAGGGCTACGGCATCGAGAAGTACCGTCAGGGCCTGGAGCAGCCCAGCGACAAGCGGCTGATCGAGCTCGCCTGTAAGGATTCCCAATGATGCTTGTCAACTGGCGGGCGTCATGTTCCGCGTAGGCGGAGATCGCGCCGACAGAGCCGTCCACCCCCGCTCCCAGCGGGGGCAGCGCCTTGAGCAGCACGCAACTTCATTATCAGCATGGGTACCCCCATGGAGCGGCTGCTCAGACACCTCCGATGACCGCCCACCTCTGGGATTTTTCAGGGACTTTCAGCTCTGTCAGAGGGAGTTTCGAGGGACTTTCGGCCGCCTAAGGCGGCAAGCGCTTGAAAGGCCGGAAAGGGCCTCCGACGCAGGTCAGAGGCCCTTTCCAAGACGAAGTCCCAGGTGGCGGCGGACGAGTCGGCCTGTACGCCGGGTTCTGTGCCCCGATGCGGAGGCTTGCGCCCCCGGATGAGTGGCCACGTAGCAAAAATCTCTCCCGCAGCCCACATTTGGCACGGCCGGAATTCCGAGCTACAACAACACCCCCTGGCGGGAAGACCCGTCGGGGACGCTCGGACGGATTGGTGTGGATGTGGCTACGGTCCTGGACAAGGGCACTGGTGCACCTGGAAAGCGCTGGGTTGTCCGCTACCGGGAGCCCGGCGGGCGCAGTGCCCGGCAGCGCCAGAAGGCATTCGACCGCAAGAAGGATGCGGTGGACTTCGCCACGAAGGTGGAGAACGACAAGCGCGAGAACACGTACATCGACCCGAACGCCGGCAAGGTTTCCCTGCGTCGCTATACAGAGGACTGGCTCAACGGAGTGCTCATGTCGGGCGGCACCTGGGAATCGTACGAGCGCATCCTGCGGCTTCACGTCCTGCCGCACCTGGGGCGCAAGACGATCGCTCAGGTGACGGCCGCCGATGTGGAGGAGCTGTACGCGCGGTGGGCGAAGGGCGGGGCCAAACCGAACACTATCGACGCGCGCAGCATTGCACTGTCATCGCTCTTCTCCCACGCAGTGCGCCACAGGCGTATATCCAGCAACCCGGTCAAGGAAGCGGAGAAACCTGATAATCCGGTGGTTCCGGTCGACGAGCGCAGCCTTCCCAGCCTCGAAGAGATCAAGGCCATCGCACACGCCATCGGACCGCGCTTGGAACCTGCGGTGTGGCTGATGGCTTGCGGCGGACTGCGTATCGGCGAATCACTTGGCGTCTTTCCGGAGGATTTTCAGGACGGACTGTTGCGCCTACGGCGCCAGGTCGTCCGGTATCGGGATGAGGACGGACTCTATGTGGCGCGATACGCGCCCTTGAAACACCGGAAAGACGGTGAATGGCGCGACGTTCCGGTGCCGGAATTCTTCACTGCCGTCGCCGATCGGTTGCCCATTCTCAACCAGCAAGGCGGGATGACATATCCCGGGCTTGTCCGCGCTTCTTGGGATCGGGCCATCAAGCGGCTGGGGCTCACGCAATACACACCCCATGACCTCCGCCGCAAATGGGCGACCGTGACCTTGACGAACGGAGTGTCCATTCACGAGGTGTCCCGGTGGCTCGGACACCGGTCCATCAAGGTCACAGTCGATCAGTACGGCCACCTGACCCAGGACGGCCGCGAGCGCTGCCGTCAGGTGGTGGCGACGACCTTCCGGGGCTATCTCCCGGAGGAGCTGGCGGTCGGTCTGGCGGCCTGACCGCTACCGGATTCCGAGCTCGCGCAGGACCCGGTGCTGACTTGGTGCTGACTTCACCGGGAAGTAGAGGTAGCAGACACCCCCGGAACCGCTCTTGACCTGGCCTTTTTCATCGTAGCGCTTCGTCCGCAGCCAGATGTTCTCGAACTGGCGGCGCTTGTAGACGCGTCGGACCGCGGCGTCGTTCGGGGAGGCCGGGTCGTTGGCGATGACGTCGCCGTCCTTGGTGAAGCCGACGAGGGTCATCAGGTGGCCTGCGGTGCCGTAGCCCGCGCCGTCGAGTTCGGTCTTGAGGAAGGACTGGGAGGTGATGACCGGGATGCCTGCGTGGATGAGGCGTTCGGCGTCCGTGAGGGAGGAGAGGCGGGTGACGAGGGCCTGCAGGTCCCGGTAGGTGGCGGCGTAGGCGGCGTTGAAGGGCCAGTTGCCGCAGCCGTCGTACTGGTAGTCGAAGGTGTAGCGGGCGGCGTGGCAGACCTGGGGGTCGGCGTAGTCGGGGTTGACCCAGGACAGCTGCTGCCGGGTGGGCTTGCGGCCCCAGTATTCGACGATCATCTGGGAGGAGGTGGGGCTGCACCAGGCCTCGCCGCCGTTGTCGTACTCCGGGTACTGGCCCTTGTGGATCTCCTGCGAGTAGCGCGGGACGGTCAGCTCGCGGCCGACGAGGCCGGGCCTGGAGGCCGGCACCTCGAAGCGGTCGGGGAGGTCCGAGCCCATGGCGCCCAGCCGCCAGACGGTGGGGGTGCCGCTGCCACCGGGCTTGCGGTAGAGGGTGACGCGGAGCTCGTAGGAGGTCAGGCGGAGGCCGCTCGCCGGGGTGTCGATGGCGAAGGTGTCGGTCGAGATGCTGCTCTTGCCGTCCTTCTGGTCGTCGACGGAGGTACGGCGGATGTCGGCGTCGCTGTCGCCCGAGGTCCAGCGGCCCATGACATACCAGGGCGTGCGGCCGCCGTCGGAATAGGTGCCGCGCAGCTCGACGGCGATCCAGGTGCCGGGCGGGGTGTGCGCGTTCCAGGAGGCGACGACCTCGGTGGCCGGGACCGCGAGGCGGTGGACCGGCGACGTCCAGGTGGCGTACTCCCAGGTGGCGGATTTGCCGGTGTGGGGATCCCGGTAATCGAAGGTGCCGGCCGGGTGTGCCAGGCGGATGCCGGGCCGGGCGCCGGGCGCGAGGGCGGTGCCCTTGCCGCGGCCCCTGGCCCAGTCGGCTGTGGTGGTCCAGGCGTGATAGTCCACGAGGCTCTTCGGTCGGCGGGCGGGGGCGTCCGGGGTGGGGGCCGGGGCGGTGGTGCCCGCTGCGGGGCTGCGCGAGGCGTCGGCCGCCTGTGCCGAGGGAGCGGCGACACCCGCCGCGGCGGCGAGCGCGGCGGCCAGGACGGTGCGCCGGGGCGCGGAGCTGGTCATGGTGGAGGTCCCCCAGTCGGATGCGTACGCATGGGTGCGGGAGGTCGGGCCGGGGCCGCGGGCGGGCACGGGCGGGTCAGCAGTGGCTCAACTATTGCCGTTTCCGGCCCGCTTCGGAAGGCGCTGCGACGCGCGTCGCCCGAGGAATATTGGTGTGGACCACTGGCGTGCGAAGGGGCCCGGGTCCCGCGCGTACGCTGGCGCAATGGATCGTGATCTGGCGTCGCTCGCCGCCCGGCTGCGCGCCGTGCCGCCGTCGTGCGGGCCGGTGCGACTGATCGCGGTGGACGGGCACGCGGGGTCGGGCAAGAGTACGTTCGCCGACCGGCTGGCCGATGCCCTGGGTGGTGCGCCGGTGGTGCACACCGACGATCTCGCCACCCATGAGGAGTTGTTCGCCTGGAGCGAGCGCTTCACCCACCAGATCCTCCAGCCGCTTTCCCGGGGCGAGACGGCGCGCTACGGCGTCTACGACTGGGTGCGCGGGGAGTTCGGCGAGGTGCGTGAGCTGGTGCCCGCACCGCTGGTGCTGGTCGAGGGCGTGGGCGCGGGGCGGCGGGCGCTGCGCCCGTATCTGGCGTCCCTGGTGTGGATGGAACTGGCGCGCGAGCACTCCTGGGAAAGGGGGCGGCTCCGGGACGGACCGGGGCTCGCCGCGTTCTGGAGTGGCTGGATTCCGGCGGAGCGCGCGCACTTCGCAGCGGATCCTTCGCGTCCGTATGCCGACTTCCTGGTGCACCAGAAGCAGCTGGGGTACGAGGTGCTCATGGGACCGCCCACGACGCCCTGACCGGCCCCAGATCTCACGCTCCGTAGTGGACGGCGGCCGACGGGCCGAAAGGCGCCGACAGGGTCCCGCCGAGTGCCCCAACTCGGCTTGACCTGGGGGGCGTACAGGACTTACGTTCTCAATGTGCGGTTCTACGGACCGCCCGCAGATGCGAAGCCCCCGGTTGTTCCCCCGTGATCGGGGGCTTCGTTCTGTGCGAAATCCTCTCTTATCGCCGCTCGGCGCTGCCCCTTCCTTACCCTGGGTCACCGTATTCTTCGCGCCGCCGCGCCTCTCCCCCGCGTCCGCTCTTGCCCCGTACCGCCCTCTACGACCTGCACCGATCCCGCAGGTACGATGCGAGTCTGTGCCACCGCAGGCCAGGCCCGATGTGCGCGCGGCGAAGGTCAACTCCCGCTCTGCGTACGCCGGTTCCCCCGGTCGCGGCCGGGCACGCGCCCGGCGGTACTGGGGGACGTGTTGTGTGGGGGGACGGGATGGATGTCGGCGCTCAGGGTTCGCCCGCCCCGGCCGAGCTCGCCTGGCTGCGCGCGGTCGACGCCTACACCGTGGGCGCCTATCCGCAGGCGGAGGAGGAGTTCCGGGCCGCGGTACGACTCGATCCGTCGATGGCCGACGCCTGGCTCGGCCTGCACGCACTGCGCGCCGACACCTCCATCGCGCTGCTGCGGATGCACCGGCACCGTGATCGCTTCGGCGAGATGCGTGGCCGTCACCGACGCACCCTCAACTCCTGGTACTGGCTGGGGTGGTGGGTACAGCCGGTGCTGGAGACCGGCCGTGACCTGCTGCTCGCCCACGCCTCCCACTGGCTCGACGGCCGTCATGTCGCCGAGCTGGACCAGGCGCTGGCCGGCTGTCCGCCGGTCGACACCGACCCTCAGGTGCGCTTTCTGCACGCCTGCCGTGCCTATCTCGTCAAGGACTGGGACCAGCTCGTACGGCATACCGAGCCGCTGCTCGGCGATCCGGTGCTGGGCATCGAGGCGGGGCTGTTCGGCGGGATGGCGCGGGTGCGGCTGGAGATGTACGGACAGGCCGAGCCCCTGCTGTCGGCCGCGTTGATGCGTTGCCGCAGCGAGCAGCCGCAGCGCAAGGAGCTGCGCTATTGGCTCGCCCGCGCCCATGAGGGCACCGGTCGCAGTGCCGCGGCGCTCCCCCTCTACCGCGCGGTGCACCGCGTCGACCCGGCGTTCATGGACACCGCGGCGCGGCTCGCCGCCATCGCGGAGGGGGACGGGCTGGACGAGGGCGCCGATCTCGCGGCGGTCTCCGCATCCGGCCTGGGCCAGGAGGCGGGCGGCGATCTGGCCCCGCTCGATCCGGTCGACGGCCGTGAGCTGCTGGTGACCGGCGAGGCGGACGGGGCGGACGGGGCGGACGGGGAGATCGGTGGCATCCCGCCCATGGGCGATGCCGCGGCGCGGGTCAAGGCGGCGGCTCCGATGCCGCGCGGCGCCGAGCGGCTGCCCGCCGGGCCGGCCGATCCGGTGCTGCTGGAGAAGGCCCTGGCGGAGCTGGAGCGGATGGTCGGCATGGAGCCGGTCAAGCGGCAGGTGCGAGCGCTGTCCGCCCAGCTGCGCATGGCCCGGCTGCGCGCGAGCCAGGGGCTGCCGGTGCAGCCGCCGAAACGACACTTCGTCTTCTCCGGCCCCTCCGGCACCGGCAAGACGACCGTGGCGCGGATACTCGGGCGGGTCTTCTACGCCCTGGGGCTGCTGGGCGGGGACCATCTCGTGGAGGCCCAACGCTCCGATCTCGTCGGCGAATTCCTCGGGCAGACCGCCGTCAAGGCCAATGAGCTGATCGACTCGGCTCTGGGCGGGGTGCTGTTCGTGGACGAGGCGTACAGCCTGTCCAACTCCGGCTACAGCAAGGGCGATGCCTACGGCGACGAGGCGCTGCAGGTGCTGCTCAAGCGCGCCGAGGACAACCGCGACCGGCTCGTGGTCATCCTGGCCGGCTACCCGGAGGGCATGGACCGGCTGCTGGCCGCCAACCCCGGCCTGTCCTCCCGCTTCACCAGCCGCGTCGACTTCCCCAGCTACCGGCCGCTGGAGTTGACCGCGATCGGCGAGGTGCTGGCCGCGGAGAACGGCGACCGCTGGGACGAGGAGTCCCGCGACGAGCTGTGCAGCATCAGCGGCCATGTCGTCGACCAGGGCTGGATCGACGAACTGGGCAACGGCCGCTTTCTGCGCACCCTTTACGAGAAGAGCTGCGCCTACCGCGACCTGCGGCTCTCCACCTGGCGCGGCACCCCCACCCGCGACGATCTCGCCACCCTCCGGCTGCCCGACCTGATGCAGGCCTATGGCGAGGTCCTTTCCGGCCGCGGCCCGGACGTCCAGGGACCACCGCCGAAGGGGCTGGATCTCTAGGCGCCGGGCCCGCGGCCTCCCCTCAGCTGTGGAGCGGGACCGTGCGACCCACCCCCGGCAGATCACTTTGTCCGGGCCCCGGAGTTCCCGCCGCCACCGGCGTGGGAGAAGGCGGCTTGCACGATGCGCAGTACGTACGGCATCTCGCTGCTGTCCGGTGGAGCCGTGTAGTTGAGGGAGTAGACGAGGCGGCGGCCTCCGCCGGGGGTGGCGAAGACGGCATTGGTGTAGCCGGGCTCCGTGCCGGTCTTGCCCCAGAGCACGGTCTGGTCCGGCAGTGTGACACGCATGATCCCGCCCGCGCTGAAGCAGGGCACGGCCTTGCCCCCGGGCTCGGTGAGGCTCGCACAGTGGTGGTTGCCGCTGCCGTTGACCACCGAGCCGGGGTCGGGTACCTGGAAGACCAGCTTCTGCTGCGCGGACGGCAGAAGGCGGCCACGGAACAGGGCGGCCAGGAACCGGTCCAGGTCGCCCGCAGTGGAGATCATTCCTCCTTCGGCCCATGCATAGGGGCTCTGTTCGGTGACGTCGGCGAGGTGACGATGGTCCTTGTTGCCGGTGACGGAGCGGTACCCGTGGGCGTGCGGCGCCGGCAGGACCGGATCGTCGGCGTCCGGTACATACGTATGGCGCAGGCCGAGAGGTCGTGTGAGGCGCGTCCGTACTTCGTGCGCGTACGAATGGCCGGTTGCCTTCTCGATGATCAGCCCGGCGATGAAGTAGTTGATGCCGTTGTACTGCTGTACGCGGCCCGGCGGGGACTCAGCCGGCTGTCGCAGCGCCGCGCCGACCACCTCTGCTGGTGTCCAGGACCGGAAGCGGTGCCCGACGAACCATTCGTTCGTGCCGTCTCCGTCGAGCGCCGCATCGGCGGGCGGCAGGCCACTGGTGTGGTCGAGCAGCTGTCTGATCGTCACGTCCTTGAAGGCGGCCGGGATCAGGTCGGGCAGCCGACGCCGTGCGGGGGCCTCGAGGTCCACACGGCCCTCGGCGGCGAGCTGGAGCAGGACCGTGGCAGTGAAGACCTTGGAGATGCTTCCGATGCGGAAGTATGAGCGGGGGTTGACGGGCGCGCGGGTCGCGATGTCCGCCACTCCCCCGGTGCCGGACCAGGCTTCCCCCGAGCCGCGGACCTGGAGCAGAGCGCCGGTCACCGCGCTCTCCGGCAGCCCGGTGAGGGACGCGCGCAGGGCCGTGGGGTCGAGTGCCGGCAGCGGTGCGGCTGCCGCCGTCCGGTCGGAGGCGGATAAGGCGGGGACGGGTGCGGCGGGGACGGCAGCGGCGAGGACACATGCAGCCGTCAACGTCACAGCGGCCGCCACCTTCCCTCGGCGCCAACGTGCTGTTTTTCGTAATGCCTTCATGCCTGCGAGCTTGTCGCTCCACGATGATGCGGGGCATCAGGGACGACCCCTGAGCGGTCCCGGAACCGGATCGGGGATCTCCCTGATGACGCCCCCGGAGAAGGGCACCCACCGGCTCAGCGCGCCATGGCTTTGCCCTCGGCCGGCAGCGGTGCCTCCTCACGGGGCTCGCTGACCCGGTCGCCCGGAGCACGCTCGCCCGGAGCGCGCTCTCCCGGAGCACGGTCGCCCGCGGTCCGGTCTCCCGCGGCCCGCTCGCCCCTGGGGCGGTGGCCACGGGCGGCGGGGGCCCGGTGGTGGGCCGGGTCGCGGACCTCGCCGACCAGCATCTCCAGGACGTCCTCCAGCGCGACCAGGCCGAGCACCCGGCCGGTCGCGTCGGCGACCGCCGCCAGATGGGAGGCGGCCCGGCGCATCGCCGTGAGGGCGTCGTCCAGGGGCAGCTCGGCGCGTAGCGTCGTCATCGGATGCCAGATGCGCTGGGGCACCGCGCGGTCGCGTTCCTCCAGGTCAAGGACGTCCTTGACGTGCAGATAGCCCATGTACGCGCCGCCGGGCGCACACACCGGGAAGCGGGAGTAGCCGGTCCGTACGGTCAGCTCCTCCACCTGGCGGGGCGTCACCGTCGGTTCGACGGTGACCAGTGCCGCCCGGTCGAGGAGGACGTCCGTGACCGGCCGGCTGCCCAGTTCCAGCACGTCGGAGAGCTGTTCCTGCTCGGCCGGATCGAGCAGGCCCGCCTGCACCGAGTCCTCGACGAGATGGGTCAGCTGCTCACTGGTGAAGACCGCCTCGACCTCGTCCTTCGGCTCCACGCGGAAGATCCGCAGCACCCCGTGGGCGCAGGCGCCGAGCAGCGCGGTGACCGGGCGGCACAGCCGTGCGAAGGCGACCAGGCCCGGGCTGAACCACAGCGCGGTCTTCTCGGGTGCCGCCATCGCCAGGTTCTTGGGAACCATCTCGCCGATGACGAGGTGGAGGAAGACAACGAGCGCCAGGGCGATGACGTAGCCGAGCGGGTGGACCAGGGCGGCGGGCAGGCGGACCGCCTCGAAGACCGGTTCCAGGAGGTGGGCGACGGTGGGCTCGGCGACCGCACCGAGCGTCAGGGAGCAGACGGTGATGCCGAACTGGGCGGCGGCCATCATCTGCGGAAGGTTCTCCAGGCCGTGCAGCACCTGCCGGGCCCGGGAGGAGCCTTCGGTGGCCAGCGGTTCGATCTGGCTGCGGCGTACCGAGACCAGGGCGAACTCGGCGCCGACGAAGAAGCCGTTGGCGAGGACGAGCAGGACCGCGAAGAGCAGCTGGACCAGGGTCATCGGGCCACCTCCGCGACCGCCGCGACGGGCTCACGGGTCGGCTCGGGTGCGGCCGGCACCGTGACGGTGGCGGTCCGTACGATCCTTATCCGCTCGGCGCGGTGGTGCGACACCAGCCGTACCCGCAGCCGCCAGCCGTCGAGTTCCGCGATGTCGCCGGGGGCCGGGATCCGGCCGAGTATGTGTGCCACCAGTCCTGCCACCGTCTCGTACGGTCCTTCCGGGGCCTCCAGGCCGATCCGCCTGAGGGTGTCCACCCGGCAGCCGCCGTCCGCGTCCCACGCGGGGCGGCCCTCCTCGGGCGGGGCCTGGCCCAGTTCGGGCAGGTCCACCCGGTCGTGCTCGTCACGGACCTCGCCGACGAGCTCCTCGATGATGTCCTCCAGGGTGACCACGCCGGCCGTGCCGCCGTACTCGTCGACGACCACCGCTATCGGCTGTTCGCTGCGCAGCCGCTCCAGCAGCGCCTGCACCGGCAGGGTCTCGGGCACCAGCAGCGGCGGCACCGCGATCCGGCCCGCCGGGATGCGCAGCCGGTCGTGCGCGGGGACGGCCAGCGCGTCCTTGAGGTGCACCATGCCGACGACCTCGTCGAGGCGGGTGTGGTAGACGGGGAAGCGGGAGAGTCCCGTGGCGCGGGTCAGGTTCACCACGTCCTCGGCGGTCGCGGACGCCTGCAGGGCGCTCACCCGTACCCGCGGCGTCATGACGTTCTCGGCGGTCAGATCGCCCAGCGAGAGGGTGCGGACGAACAGGTCCGCGGTGTCCTGCTCCAGGGCGCCCGCGCGGGCGGAGTGCCGGGCGAGCGAGACCAGTTCGCCCGGGGTACGGGCGGAGGCCAGCTCGTCGGTCGGCTCCACGCCCAGGGCGCGCACCAGACGGTTGGCGACGGTGTTCAGCAGGGTGATCACCGGGCGAAAGAAGCGGGAGAAGGCGCGCTGGGGGCCGGCGACCACCCGGGCGACGGGCAGCGGCTTGGAGACCGCCCAGTTCTTCGGCACCAGCTCGCCGACGACCATCTGGACCGCGGAGGCCAGCAGCATGCCGACGACGACGGCGGTGCCGGGCACCGCGCCCGCGGGCAGGCCGGTGGCGGCCAGCGGTCCGGACAGCAGCTCGGCCAGCGCGGGCTCCGCGAGCATACCGACCACCAAGGAGGTGATCGTGATGCCCAGTTGGGTGCCGGACAGCTGGAAGGAGAGTTCCCGCAGGGCGGAGACGACGGTGGTGGCGCGGCGGTCGCCGTCGGCCACCGCCCGTTCGGCGTCCGCCTTCTCGACGGTGATGAGTCCGAACTCGGCAGCGACGAAGAAACCGTTGGCCAGGATCAGGACGAGAGCCGCGGCGAGCAGCAGCAAGGGGCCGGTCATGCCGCCGCCTCCGTGGTATGCGGGGGCTGGGGAGGGGCGGCGCAGGTACTACAGGACGATCCGTCCATTGCCGGAGGGAGTCACTCCTCGGGTCGGTGTTGGCCCCTTGAGGGGCAGGGCGCAGGGTGCGCCCCGGAGAACAGAGTAAACAGCGGGACCCTGATTAGGGCAGGCTCAACCGGCCGTGTGGTCGACAGCACCGTGCTTCTCGGTGAGATCGCGCAGCGCACGGGCGTCCCGGATGGCCTGCTCCCTGGCGATACCCGGCTGGATGCCCATGGCGGGCAGGCTGGTGCCGTCGGCGAGGTCGAGATGGACCCAGGGGTCGCCCTCGCGGAGGTTGACGCGCAGGACCTGGGCCCAGGCCAGGTCGCGCTTGGTGGTGAGGTTGACCACCGTGACGCCCTCCTGCCGCGCCACCACCTTGGGGCGGCCGAGCAGCAGGAGGACGGCGAGCACCAGCAGCCCGGTGACGACGAAGCTCAGCCGCTCGCCGCCGGTCAGCTTCGGCAGCAGCAGCGCGATCACGGTGAGGGCGGCGAGCTGGGCGATGCCGACGGTGTACAGGACGACCCGGGTACGGGTCGGCCGGAACGTCACCGGGAGGCTGGGCAGGGGCGCGGACACGTCGTCGGGTCTTCCATCGGGGAGGCAGCGGTGCGTACGGGGGTCAGGAGGCGCGGGGGCCGGAGCCGGCCCGGCCGCGGGTCAGAGCCGGCAGGCGTGGATACCGGTGGTCAGGATCGCGCGGGCGCCGAGGTCGTAGAGCTCGTCCATGATGCGCTGGGCATCCTGGGACGGGACCATCGAGCGGACCGCGACCCAGCCCTCGTGGTGCAGCGGGGAGACGGTCGGCGACTCCAGGCCGGGGGTGAGGGCGACGGCCTTCTCGACGTGCTCGACCCGGATGTCGTAGTCCATCATCACGTACCGGCGGGCCACCAGGACACCCTGCATCCGGCGCAGGAACTGGCGCACCTTCGGGTCGTCGTCCGGCGCACCGGTGCCGCGGATGACCACGGCCTCGGACTTCAGGATCGGCTCGCCGATGATCTCCAGCCCGGCGTTGCGCAGGGTGGTGCCGGTCTCCACGACATCCGCGATGATCTCGGCGACGCCGAGCTGGATGGCGGTCTCCACGGCGCCGTCGAGGTGGACGACGGAGGCGTCCACGCCGTTGTCGACGAGGTGCTGCCGGACCAGGCCGGAGAACGAGGTGGCGATCGTCATGCCGCCGAACTCGCTGACGTCCTTGGCGGTACCCGGACGGGTGGCGTAGCGGAACGTCGAGCCGGCGAAGCCGAGCTGGAGGATCTCCTCGGCCGGCGAGCCGGAGTCCAGCAGCAGGTCACGGCCGGTGATGCCGATGTCGAGCTTGCCGGAGCCGACGTAGACCGCGATGTCGCGCGGACGCAGGAAGAAGAACTCGACCTCGTTCTCGGCGTCGACCAGGACCAGTTCCCTGCGGTCCTTGCGCTGGCGGTACCCGGCCTCATGGAGCATCGCCGACGCAGGCTCGGACAGTGAACCCTTGTTGGGGACAGCGATGCGCAGCATGAGAGCGAATTCCTTTGCACTGAGGGGTGTTGCGGTGGGTGCGGGGGTGGATCAGAGGTGGGCGTAGACGTCGTCGAGGGAGATGCCCTTGGCGACCATCATGACCTGGAGGTGGTAGAGGAGCTGGGAGATCTCCTCGGCGGCGGCCTCGTCGGACTCGTACTCGGCGGCCATCCACACCTCGGCGGCCTCCTCGACGACCTTCTTGCCGATCGTATGGACACCGGCCTGTACCAGCTCGGCGGTGCGGGAGGTGGCGGGGTCGCCCGTGGCGGCCTTCTGCTGGAGCTCGGCGAAGAGCTCCTCGAACGTCTTCTTGGACATGATGGTGAACACCCTACGCGGTGATGTCACCGCGGCGCGCAGCGCCTCGACCGAAGGGTGGTGGCGGGCGACGGGCGGGCGTGCAACGCCTCGACTGAAGGGTGGCGGCGGGCGACGGACGGGCGGTCAGCGCCAGGGCTCGGACACGGTCCGCAGCGTCGCGGCGGTGGCGACCGCGGCGGTGACGGCCTCGTGGCCCTTGTCCTCGGTGGATCCTTCGAGGCCGGCGCGGTCGAGCGCCTGCTGCTCGGTGTCGCAGGTCAGCACGCCGAAGCCGACCGGTACGCCGGTGTCCACCGACACCTGGGTCAGGCCCTGGGTGACGCCCTGGCAGACGTAGTCGAAGTGCGGGGTGCCGCCCTTGATGACCACGCCGAGGGCGACCACCGCGTCATAGCCGCGGCCGGCCAGCACCTTGGCGACGACCGGCAGCTCGAAGGCGCCGGGGACCCGCAGCAGGGTGGGCTCGTCGATGCCGAGCTCGGTCAGGGCGCGCAGCGCGCCGTCCACCAGGCCGTTCATGACCTGCTCGTGCCATTGCGCCGCGATGACGGCCACCCGCAGGTCGCCACAGTTCTTCACGGTCAGTTCGGGTGCGCCCTTGCCGCTCACGGTTCTCCTCTTACGGGTGGTGGTGCTGGTGCCGTTCTTACGGGTGGTGGTGCTGTCTTAAGGGGTGGTGCTGTCTCAGGGGTGGTGCCGGGTGCTGGCGTGATGCCGGGTGGCTACTGGTTATCGCAGGTGGTGGCGGCGGTGGGTGCCGCGTCCGCCGCTCCGGCCGCCCCCGTGGTGGCACCGGGGTCGAGCCAGGGCAGGTCGTGCCCCATCCGGTCCCGCTTGGTCCGCAGATACCGCAGATTGTGCTCACCGGCCTTGACGGGCATCGGCTCCCGGCCGGTGACCTGCAGGCCGTACCGCACCAGGGCGGCGGTCTTCTCGGGGTTGTTCGTCATCAGCCGCAGCGAGTGCACCCCGAGGTCCTGGAGCATCTGCGCGCCGGCGGCGTAGTCGCGGGAGTCGGCGGGCAGGCCGAGTTCGAGGTTGGCGTCCAGGGTGTCGCGGCCGCGCTCCTGGAGCTCGTAGGCACGCAGCTTGGACAGCAGCCCGATACCGCGTCCCTCGTGGCCGCGGAGGTAGATCACCACGCCCCGGCCGGCTTCGGTGATCCGCTGCAGCGAGGCCGCCAGCTGGGGGCCGCAGTCGCAGCGCAGCGAGTGGAAGATGTCCCCGGTCAGGCACTCGGAGTGCACCCTGACCAGGACGTCCTCGCCGTCGCCGAGCTCGCCCGCGACCAGTGCGATGTGCTCGACGCCGTCGACGGTGGAGCGGTAACCGTATGCGGTGAACTCGCCGTGGGCGGTGGGCAGCCGGGTCTCGGCCTCGCGGCGGACGGTGGGCTCGGAGGACTGCCGGTAGGCGATCAGGTCCTCGATGGAGATGATCGACAGCCCGTGCTTACGGGCGAACGGCACCAGCTCGGGCAGCCGCAGCATCGTGCCGTCCTCGCCCGCGATCTCCACGATGGCGGCGGCCGGACGCAGCCCGGCGAGCCGGGCGAGGTCGACGCCTGCCTCGGTGTGGCCGTTGCGGACCAGCACCCCGCCGGGCCGGGCGCGGAGCGGGAAGATGTGGCCGGGCCGGACGAAGTCGCCGGCGACCGATTCGCCGGAGGCCAGCAGCCGCAGGGTGGTGGCGCGGTCGGCGGCGGAGATGCCGGTGGTCACGCCGTGGGCGGCGGTGGCGTCGACGGAGACGGTGAAGGCGGTCCGCATCGACTCGGTGTTGTGCTCGACCATCTGCGGGAGTTCCAGCCGGTCCAGCTCCGGGCCCTCCATGGGGGCGCAGATCAAGCCGCGGCACTCGCTCATCATGAAGGCGATGATCTCGGGGGTGGCCTTCTCCGCGGCGAGCACGAGGTCGCCCTCGTTCTCGCGGTCCTCGTCGTCCACGACGACCACGGGGCGACCGGCGGCGATATCGGCGATGGCCTGCTCGACGGGGTCGAGGGCCAGGGACACCTCGTCGCCGGCGTTCTCGGTGTCATACCAGCTCTTGAGGGCGGTCATGCCGCTGCTCCTTCCAGGACGGTGCGGCCGGCGGCGCGCGAACGCAGCCACCAGTCGCGCATGCCCCACACGACGAGGGCGAGATAGACGACGTAGACGAGGCCGGAGAAGGCGAGGCCGCTGCTGAAGGCGAGCGGGACGCCGACGAGGTCGACCAGCAGCCAGGCGCACCAGAACTCGACCAGTCCGCGGGCCTGGGCAACCATCGCGGCGAGCGTGCCGACGAAGATGTAGGCGTCCGGCCAGGGGTTCCAGGACAGCTGCGGGATCAGGGTGAACAGGGTGCCGACGGCCGCGGTGCCCACGGCGGTGCCGCCCAGCAGCAGGCCGCGCTCGCGCCAGTCGGCGAAGCGTACGGCGATGGAGCCGTCCTGCGCCTGCTGCCGGCCGCGCTGCCACTGCCGCCAGCCCCACAACGCCACGCCGATGACCAGGAGTTGCTTGCCGACGCCGCCGCTGAGGTGGGCGGAGGCATAGGCGGCGACGAGGATCACGCCGGAGAGGAACTGGGCGGGCCAGGTCCAGATGGAGCGCCGCCAGCCGAGCGCCAGGGCGGCCAGACCGATGGTGTTGCCGATCATGTCCGACCAGATGACGTGTTGTCCGAAGGCGGTGAAGGCGACGCCGTTCAGCGAGTCGAGGACGCTCACCGGTCCATCTCCTTGAGCTCGTCGAGATCCTTGAGGTCGCCGGTGCCCCGGCCGAGCAGCCGCTCGACGTACTTGGCGAGGACGTCGACCTCGAGGTTGACCGGGTCGCCGGCCTTCTTGATGCCCAGGGTGGTCAGGGCGAGGGTGGTGGGGATGAGGCTGATGGTGAAGTAGTCGTCCGCGGCGTCGACGACGGTGAGGCTGACGCCGTCGACGGTGATGGAGCCCTTCTCGACGACATAGCGGGACAGCGCGGCCGGCAGCGCGATCTTGACGATCTCCCAGTGCTCGGCGGGGGTGCGTTCGAGGATCGTGCCGGTGCCGTCGACATGGCCCTGGACGAGGTGTCCGCCCAGCCGCCCGCCGAGCGCCATGGGGCGCTCCAGGTTGACCCGCGCGCCGGCGGCCAGCGCGCCGAGGCTGGAGCGGTTCAGGGTCTCGGCCATCACATCGGCGGTGAATTCACCGTCGGCGGTGTCCACCACGGTCAGGCAGACGCCGTTGACGGCGATCGAGTCGCCGTGCTTGGCGTCCTCGGTGACGACGGGGCCGCGCAGTCGGAAGCGAGCGGAGCGACTGGGGGCACCCCCAGCGGTAGCTGGGGGAGCGTCACCGAGGTTGTCGACGGCGACGACCTCACCCAGTTCTTCGACGATTCCGGTGAACACTTCAGTTCTCCTCGGGGAGGGCGTGGCGGATGGGGCTGGCGGTGATGCGCAGGTCGGGTCCGAGCCGTTCGGTGTCGGTCACGTCGAGCCGCAACGCCTGGGCGATGGTGGTGATTCCGGCGTCGCCGACGGCGGCCGGTCCGGCACCGAGCAGCACCGGGGCGAGATAGCCGACGACCTTGTCGACGGCCTGGGCGGCGAGGAAGGCCCCGGCGAGCGTGGGGCCGCCTTCGAGCAGGACGGAGCGCACCTCGCGCTCGTACAGGGCCTGGAGCAGGGCGGGGATGGACAGCCCGCGTCCCGCTGCGGCGCGTGGGAGTCGGAGGAGCGGGGCGAGGCCTTCGAGGTGGCCGGCGTCGGCGTCCTCGGCGACCGCGATGAGGGTGGGGGCTGTGCCGTCCAGGACACGGGCGCCGGCCTTGACGGCGGTGGCACCGGAGTCGACGACGACCCGCAGCGGCTGGCTGATCTCGTCGTCGGCGAGTCCGCCGATCCGGGCGCCGAGCTGCGGGTCGTCGGCGCGGGCGGTGCCGGAGCCGACGATGACGGCGTCCGCGGCGGCCCGCAGCCGGTGCACATCGGCGCGCGACTGGGGCGAGGAGATCCAGCGGCTGGTGCCGTCGGCGGCGGCGATCCGGCCGTCGAGGGTGGCGGCGTACTTCCACAGGACGAACGGGCGGCGGCGCAGGACCGAGGTCAGCCAGGCCTCATTGCCGGCGGCGGCCTCGTCGGCGAGCAGTCCGCCCTCGACGTCGATCCCGGCGTCGGCCAGGGTGACCGCGCCACCGGTGGCCGTCGGGTCGGGGTCCGAGACGGCGTAGACGACGCGGGCGATCCCGGCGTCGATCAGCGCCTGGGCGCAGGGGCCGGTGCGGCCGGTGTGGTTGCAGGGTTCGAGAGTGACCAGTGCGGTGCCACCCCGTGCCCGCTCGCCCGCGGCACGCAGGGCATGGACCTCGGCGTGCGGCCCGCCGGCCCGCTGGTGCCAGCCCTCGCCGGCGGTGCGGCCGGCGGAGTCCAGGATGACGCAGCCGACGACCGGGTTAGGGCTGGTGTGCCCGAGACCGCGCGCGGCGAGCTCGATGGCTCGGCGCATCGCCGCGGTCTCGACGGGGGCTGCGGTGGCCACCGGGTCCTCCTGCCTCTCAGGGCACGGACTCCGGGGCTGTCTGGACGACAGAAAGCGGAACAACGCCACGGGAACACCGCGGCCGGAAAGGAGAACCCGTCCGGAAAACCCGGACGCGCCGCCGACGGCGGTGTACCGAAGCTGGCCCGCCGCGCACTGCCTCCCATCCGGACTTTCACCGTCGGTGCAGGAATTTCACCTGCTCAACCGGCCGCTGGCTGCGGACGGGTCGCGGACTGTTACCGCCGGTTCGGAATTACACCGACCCCGGAGTGCGCTGCTGCTTCTTATGTCAGTACAGCTTCAGTCTGCCACGCCCGGTAGTCGCCCATGCGGGCGAAGCGCTGTGGGCTGCCTCACAACACTCGGCGCGCCGCCTGTCACAGAGGGCGCACGTCATTCGTCATAGCGGAGAAGTACACACCCCTTCTCCCCCAAGGACTGATCCGCGATGGCGACAATTCTGGTGACCGGCGGCACGGGCACGCTCGGGCGGGCCCTGGTCGGCCGGCTGCTCGACGAGGGCCATGACGTCCGGTCGCTGAGCCGGCGGCCGCACACCGGCACGGCACGCCCGCGCCCGCATTCGTACGCGGTCGACCTGCGGGACGGCACGGGCCTGCCCGAGGCGTTGACGGGCGTGGACGCGATCGTGCACTGCGCCTCGTCACCGACGGGCGGGGACACGGAGGCGGCCGGGCGGCTCGTCGCGGCGGCGAGGGCGGCGGGCGTGGCGCACCTGGTGTACATCTCGATCGTCGGCGTGGACCGGGTCCCGATCGGCTACTACCGCACCAAGCTCGCCGTGGAGCGCCTGATCGAGGACTCCGGTATCGGCTGGACGGTGCTGCGGACGACGCAGTTCCACAACCTCGTGCTCGACGTGATCAAGGCGGGCGCCCGGTCGCCGGTGCTCCCGGTGCCGACGGGCGTACGGGTACAGCCGGTCGAGGTACAGGAAGTCGCCGCCCGGCTGGCCGAGTTGGCGGTCGGCGAACCGGCCGGGCGGGTCACCGACATGGGTGGTCCCGAGGTGCTGGACGCCCGGGATCTCGTACGGGCCACGCTGGAGGCGGGCGGGCGGCACCGACTGCTGATGCCGCTGTGGCTGCCGGGCGCGTCCGCCGCGGCACTGCGCCGCGGCGGCAACCTCACCCCGGAACACGCCGACGGACTGCGGACCTACGCCGAATTCCTTGCGGAGCGCGCGGGGGCCGGGGCCCGTTGATGTGTGCCACGGTTGGCGCGCATGCCATCACCTCGCCGGCTCACCCCGCGGACGTGAACAGCTCGTTCTGAGCGGCCTCGCGCGCGGCGAGGACGGCGCCGCGCAGCACCGCCCGCCCCCCGACCGTCCCCGCGCGGACGTCGGCGCGCAGCGGGGAGAGCCGGGCCAGCTGCCCGGCGACCCGCCCGGCGAGCTCCCGGCCGCCGCCCCGGCCGATCTCCCCGCCGAGGACGACACACCCGGGGTCGAGCACGGCGCACACCGCCGCCACGCCGAGGGCGATCCGCGCGGCCAGGGCGTCCAGGAAGGCGGCAGCGGCGTCGCCGTCGGGCCCGGCGGACACGGCGGACACGGCAGAGACGGCGGACACGGCGGTCCGTACGACGGCTTCAGCGGGCGGGGCATCGGCGTCGGCGTCGGCGTCGGCGTCGGCGTCGGCGTCGGCGTCGGACGGGAGCGTAGGCGCCGTCTCGGGCCCGGTGCCGGACGCGGTCGGCAACAGGCCGTGTTCCGCGGCCAGGGCGCAGATCGCGGTGGAGCCCGCCAGGGAGTGGAAGCCGCCGTCGCAGCCGCTCGCCGAGGGCAGCGCGGCGGTGCCGGGGACCGGCAGAAAGCCGATCTCTCCGGTGCCGCCCGAGGCGCCGCGCCGCAGCGCGCCGTCCAGGACGACCGCGGCGCCGGTGCCATGGCCGAGCCAGAGCAGGACGAAGGTGTCGCGGTCGCGGGCCGCGCCGTCCCGCTGCTCGGCGAGGGCGGCTAGATTGACCTCGTTCTCCAGCAGGACGGAGCCGGCACGCCGTGCGCGCAGCGCGCCGACCAGGGCGGCATGCCAGGACGGGACCCAGTCGGTGCCGCCGAGCCGCCCGGTGGCGGGGTCGACCAGGCCGGGGGCGCCGACGGCGATGGTGTGAGCGTGCTGTGCACCAGTCGCGGCAAGCGCCTTGTCCACGGCGACGAGGGCCGTGGCCACGGCCGCCTCGGGCGTGTCGTCGGCGCCGATGGGGACCGTGCGCTCGTCGCGTACCTCGCCGAGGAGGTCCGCGACCGCGACGGTGACACTGCGCGTCCGCAGATCGAGGCCGACGAGATGCGCCCGGTCGGCGACGATTCCGTAGAGCCGGGCATTGGGGCCGCGCCGCTGTGCGCCGCTCTCGCCGACCATGGCGATCAGCCCGGCCGCCTGGAGACGTTCGACGAGATCCGCCACGGTCGGCCGGGACAGGCCGGTCAGCGCGGTGAGCTGACTTGCCGTCAAGGGACCTTCGGACTGCAGGAGTTGCAGAGTCAGGCGGTCGTTGATCAGCCGTGCGGTGGCCGGGGAGGCGGTGCGGCCGGCCGCGGCCGCGCGCGGTGCATGCATGGCGTGAGTCTTCCCTCCGGTGGGGCCAACGCCCTTATTATCAGGCAGGGTTCCTGATAGTTTACGCGCCATGGCTGGCAACGGTGTCCCTCACGACGTCACCCCGCTCCCCCGCGAAGAGCTGCGCCGCGCCCGCCGCTCCGTGGCCCTGGTGTTCCTCATTCACGGCTCGGTCACCGGCAACTTCGCGACCCGTATCCCCTGGATCCAGGACCACACCAGCATCTCCCCGGGCCAGCTCGGCCTGGCGCTCGCCTTCCCCGCGATCGGTGCGTCCCTGGCGATGCCGCTGGCCGGCCGGATCACCCACCGCTTCGGCGCCCGCACCGCGCTGCGCGGTCTGCTCGCCCTGTGGACCCTGTCGCTGCTCCTGCCCGCCCTCTCCCCCGGCCTGTACACCCTGTGCCCGGCGCTGCTGCTGTACGGGGCGGCCGCCGGGGTGTCGGATGTCGCGATGAATGCGCTGGGTGTGGAGACCGAGGACCGGCTCGGCAAACCGATCATGTCGGGGCTGCACGGTATGTGGAGTGCGGGCGCCCTGCTCGGCTCGGCGGCCGGCACCGTGGCCGCGCACGCCGGGTGGGATGCCCGGCTCCATCTGACCGGTGCGGCGCTCGTCCTGACCCTGTTCGGCGGCCTCGCCTGCCGGGGCGTACTGGATCTGCGCAGCACGCCCGAGGAGCATCCGCCGCCGCGCTTCGCGCTGCCGCCGAGGTCGGCGCTGCTCATCGGGGCCCTAGGGTTCTGCGCGGTCTTCGCGGAGGGCGCCGGCCTGGACTGGTCGGCGGTCTACCTCCGCGACGCACTGGGCACCGATGCGGGCCTGGCGGCCGCGTCGACCACCGCCTTCGCCTGCACCATGGCCGCCGCCCGGCTGGCCGGGGACAAGGTGGTGGCCCGCTTCGGCGCGGTGCACACGGTGCGGGCCGGCGGGGTGCTGGCCGCCGCGGGCGGCCTGCTGATCATCGCGGCCCGGCATCCGGCCATGGCCATGGGCGGGTTCGGGCTGATGGGCCTCGGGATCGCGGTCGTCGTCCCGCTGGCCTTCGCGGCCGCCGGGCGCAGCGGTCCCGCACCCAGCCAGGCGATCGCCGGTGTCGCCACGATCACCTACACCTCCGGGCTGATCGCCCCGTCCGCGATCGGCGGCATCGCCCAGGCGACCTCGCTGACGGCGTCGTTCATGCTGGTGACGGCACTGGCGTGCGGGCTGGTGCTGGGCGCGCGGGTCCTGCGGGTACCGAGCCGTACGGCGTCCGGCGGCACCCCCGCGATGACCGGCGACCTCGGCGGCCTCGGCGACCTGGAGCGGTCGTGAGCACGGCCCGCTACGGATCGCCGATGGCTGCGGACGTGCGCCCGGCAGCTACGGGTCACCGACAGCCGCGGACGTCAGCGCGGCAGCTACGGATTACAGACAACTGCGGACGTGCGCCCGGCAGCTCCGGATCGCCGACGGGTCAGGCCGCGTCCGCCCCGGCGTCCGCGGCCGGCTCCTCCGGCCGGAGCAGCTGCGCCGCGACGCTCCGGGCGCGGTCGGACCAGGGAGTGGGGCGCAGCGTCTGCGCATCGACGCGGACCAGCACCCGGTGGCCGTGGGCGTAAGTCTCGCTGCCGTCGGCCGAGCAGATCCGGAAGCCGTAGGTGAGTCCGGTGCGGCCGAGGCGGGCGACCCAGAGGTGTGCCGCATAGCGGCCGGGCCGGGTGACCGGGCGCTCGTAGGAGACGCGCATCTCCTTGATGACGTTGCACATATCGCCCGCGGCGGCCCAGTCACCGTCGAAGCCGAAGCCATGGCCGTGCCAGTACTCCGCCCAGGCGCGCTCGGCCAGCAGCGGGTAGCGGGAGTTGTGGAGCATGCCGAGCGCGTCGAGGTCGTCGAAGTGGACGGTGACGGGCACCAGTTCGCCATACGGAACGGTGGTGGCCTGCAGGGTTTCGACGCTCACGGGTGGTGCTCCTGGGGTCTGGGTGCGCCGTCCGGCGCTGTTGATGCGGATGCCATCGATGATGCGGATGGCGTCAGCGGTACGGACGGCATTCATATGACGAACCGAGACCATGGTAAGCGGCCGCTTAGAATGCTCCGTCCCAAGAGGAGTCAGGCGACGCAGCGAAAGCAGCAACCGGACCGGAGGGGCGCCCCTTCTTGCCTGTTGCTACGGTCGCCGGATGGAGAGCTGGGACGAGGGCACCGTGCGCGCCCGGATACGCGAGATGGCCGCGCGGGACGGGGAGCGGGCGCGCTTCGGGGCGGATACCCACCGGTACGAGCTGGCGCCCGCGCTGCCGGAGGCGGAGATCAGGGCGTTCGAGGAAGCCCACGGGATCGGCCTGCCGGCGGAGTACCGGTCTTTCGTCGCGGTGGTGGGCAACGGTCCCGCCGGTCCCGGCCACGGGCTGATGCCGCTGACCACCCCCCGACCGGAGGCCGGGGAGGAGTGGGCCGTGGACGACGAGTGGGAAGAGGACCGGCTGCCGGGCCGGCTCGCCGCGCCGTTCCCCCTCACCGAACCCCTGCCCGGCCGGATCGGCGCATCGACCGGTGAACTGACCCGGGGCACGCTCATGCTGGCCGAAGAGGGCTGCGGCATGTACCTCCGGCTGATCCTGGCCGGCCCGCGAGCGGGCGAGGTCTGGCGGATCGACCCGGACTGGGGCGGCTTCGTCCCGGCGAGCCCCGGCTTTCGCGACTGGTACACGGAGTGGCTGCGGCAAACCTGACCACGCCGCACGCCGTCCGGGCCACGCTCGGCCCAAGCCTTCGGCTCGGAATGACACAGGATCGTTTGCACGCCGCAGGCCGCGGGGGGACGCTGAAATGGCCATCGAGTAGCTGCCGCGGCCGCTCGAACCGGCCTGGAGGGATGCGCGTTTCGCGCCGTGAGCCGCCCGGGAAGGTGAGTGCGTCATGAGCAAGAAGGACGAAGCCATCGTTCGGGCCCTGCTCGACCGGCACGGCCGCACCTACGCCGCCCAGGCGGGCATCAGGCTGCGGAGCACACCGGCACCGCTGTACCAGCTCCTCGTGCTCTCGTTGCTGCTGTCCGCCCGCATCCGGGCGGACATCGCGGTCGAAGCCGCCCGCGCACTGTTCTCCGCCGGGATGCGCGATGCCCGGCGGATGTCGGAGGCCACCTGGCAGCAGCGCGTCAATGCCCTCGGCGAGGGCGGCTACCGCCGCTACGACGAGCGGACCTCCACCCAACTCGGCGACGGAGCCGCACTTCTGCTGGAGCGGTACCAGGGCGACCTGCGCCGGCTGCGCGAGAGCACGGACCCGACGAAGCTCCTGCGGGACATCCCCGGCATCGGCCCCACCGGAGCGGACATCTTCCTCCGGGAAGCGCAGGCCGTGTGGCCGGAGCTCTCCCCTCGCCTCGACCGCAAGGTACTGGACGGGGCGCAGCGCCTCGGACTCCCCACCTCTCCCGAGAAGCTGGCGTCCCTCGTCGACGACGCCGACCTCCCGCAATTCGCCGCGGCGCTGGTACGGGTCGCCCTCGACAAGCGGAAAGCCGAGGAGGTGCGCTCCGCGGCAACAGCCTGAGGGCCGGACCTGATGAACGAGTCCTGCGCCCGGGGGGGCGGAGTCGGGCCGTCCTTCCCGCTCAGAAGATTTCCTCGGCGGTGCAGCTGACGATGCGGGCCTGCATATTGCGTTCCATCATCTGCAGGGCGGCTTCCGCGAGATCCCGGTGGATATGCGCGCAGGCGTCCTCGACGACGGTGACGCCGATGTGCCGGATATGAGCGTCGAGCGCCGAATAGAGCACGCATTGTTCGGTGACCTGGCCGCAGAGCACGATCGTGCCGATGCCGTGCTGGTGCAGGAGGTATTCCAGGGGCGTCTCGTAGAAGGCCGAGTGCCCCGCCTTGACCACGAACAAGGAGTTCTCATCCGGCCGCAGCGGCTCCACCAGGTCCGCGTGCGGGCCGCTGAGCACGGTGTCCAGCAGCTCGTCATGGTGCGAGCGCCACAGCCCGAAATTGTCGTTGACGTAAATGACCTCGGTGTCGCCGCGCCGGGCCCGTTCGATCAGTGACGTGAGGCGCGGCAGCACCGTGCGTACCGAGGGCAGGAGCAGTTCGGCGTCCTCGTGGTCGTAGGAGTTGAGCATGTCGATCACGATCAGTGCGGTGCCGGACATGGCGCGGCCCCCGGTCAGCCCCGGGCCGGACGCGCGCGGACCGCGTCCCCGGGCCAGGTGTCGTCGCTCATCACGGGCTCCCCTGCTCCCCGGGCTCCTCCTGGGCGACGCGCTTGAGGGTCCGGCCGCTGCGGACGGACCGGGCCCGGTGGGCGTCGGGGGTGCCACGGTGGCCGGCCCGCTCGTCGCTCTCCTTGACCAGCAGCCAGGCCTCCCGCTCCCCGGGGCCGCCGCCGCGGAACCGGGTGAGCGCATAGCCGCCGTGCAGCTTGCTGCCGTCGAGCCAGAACGAGGCATGGCCCCGCTCCAGTGCCTCGCCGAAGGTGCGGCTGCGGTCTTTCCTGCCCGGGAGAGGCCGGTAGCTGCCCTCGTCCCAGACGATCACGGTGCCTGCGCCGTACTCCCCCTCCGCGATGACTCCTTCGAAATCCCGGTACTCCAGCGGGTGGTCCTCGGTGGGCATCGCCAGCCGCTTGTCCTGCGGGTCGGCGGACGGACCCTTCGGTACGGACCACGACTTCAGTACGCCGTCGACCTCCAGCCGGAAGTCGAAATGCAGGGTGCGGGCGTCATGGATCTGCACCACGAAACAGGGCGCGTCACCGGACGGGGCCCGCCCGCCCTGCGGCTCGACGGTCCGGTCGAAGTGCCGCTTGCCACGGTACGTAGTCAGTCTGTCCCTGCTGGTCACGAGTCGGCTCACCTCTCTGCGCAGGCCGCACCTTTCACTGTGGCGTGCGGCGGACAGCGGCGCATGTGCACCCGCGGGCCCGCGCCGAGGCGACGGGCACCACCTGCCGGGCCGAGGGGGACGCCGGGCGTCGCAGGCATCAGTCCTCGCGGTCCGTGGGCTCGGTGTACTCGCTGGTCCCGGCGTCGAGGAGGGGCGTGCGTGACCGGCCGGCCGCCCCGGAGAGCCAGCGCAGGGAGTGGTAGCCGGTGAGCACGGTGAGCGTCCCCAGGGCGATGCCGCTCAGTTCGAAGTGCGCGCTGAACTTCAGCGAGACACCTCCGATGGCGATGATGATCCCGGCCGCGGCGGGAATGAGGTTCAGGGGGACCGAGAAATCCACCTTGTTCCGCACCCAGATCTGGGCTCCCAGCAGGCCGATCATGCCGTACAGGATGACGGTGATACCGCCCAGCACCCCGCCGGGGATCGCCGCCACCACCGCGCCGAACTTCGGGCACAGGCCGAAGAGCAGGGCGAAGCCGGCCGCCGCCCAGTAAGCCGCGGTGGAATAGACCCTGGTGGCCGCCATCACGCCGATGTTCTCGGCGTAGGTCGTGGTGGCGGGGCCACCCACCGCGGTCGACAGGACGGTTGCGGTGCCGTCGGCGATGATGGCCATGCCCATCTTGTCCTCCAAGGGGTCGCCGGTCATGGCGCCGACCGCCTTGATGTGTCCGGCATTCTCCGCGATCAGCGCGATGAGGACCGGCAGCGCGACCAGGACCGCGGAGGCGGAGAAGTTCGGTGCGTGGAAGGCGGGAAGGCCGATCCAGTCAGCCTTGGCGACGCCTGAGAAGTCGATGCGCCAGTGATCCGTGAGCTTGCCCGCACCGTTGACCGAGTGGATCTTTCCCGCGGTGCGGTCAAGAACCCAGGACAGCGCATAGCCGAAGACCAGCCCCAGGAAGATGGCGATCCGCGACCAGAAGCCTCGCAGCACGACGAGGGCGAGTCCGGTGAACAGCATCGTCGCCAGCGCCGTCCACTGGTCCTGGGGCCAGTACGTGGACGCCGTGACGGGGGCGAGGTTGAAGCCGATCAGCATCACGACCGCGCCGGTCACCACCGGCGGGAGCACGGCGTGGATCACCCGCGCCCCGACGGCATGGATGACGATGCCGCAGCCGGCCAGGGCGGCGCCGACCACGAGCATCGCCCCCGTCAGCGTGCCGGCGTCGCCCCCCTGGCCCGCGATCACGGCGGACACGCCCACGAAGGACAGCGAGGAGCCCAGGTAGCTGGGGATGCGTCCGCGGGTCATCACCAGGAACAGTGCGGTGGCCACCCCCGACGCCATCAGGGCAAGACTGGGGTCCAGGCCCATGAGCACGGGGGCGACAAAACATGCCCCGATCATCGATACGACATGCTGGGCGCCGAGCGCGATCGTCCGCCCCCACGTCAGGCGTTCCCCGGGCCTGACCACCTCGCCGGGCTTGAGATGCCGCCCGTCTCCATGCACTGTCCACCCGAGGCCGGCCATGATCACTCTCCACTCCGCGACGCCCTGCACGTCACAGAGCCGAGGTGATTCATAGTCGAACGACTGCGTCTGGACAAACCGAAGCCGCTGAGTAGCCGGGGAGCCTCGGCCCGAAGGCGGTCGCCGCGTCCACTCCAGCCCCCACAACGAGGCGCGCCGTTCGTTACCTCGTTCCGGTCAACGAGCGGGAGGCGGCCTCCCTATCCGTGATCGGAGTGTCACTCTGAGTGGATGACGACGACTCAGCGCTATGACATCCGCGGCAGGCCGGGCCCGGTCGCAGGGCCCGCCTCCCGGCCACCCGCCGCCCGGCCACCCGGCGGACCGGAGTCCACGGCCGCGATGGAGGTGGCGGATGTACTGGCCCGGATGCGGGCGCTGGCCGAGGCGCTGCCCGCCGAGGACGGGGTGGCCGTCTTCAACGGGGTCTACCTGGCGGTCACCGAAGCGGTAGCGCGGCAGATCGGGGACGGCGCGTTCCGGGACCCGGCGGCCGCGGGCGCACTGGACGTGCACTTCGCGCGGCGGTACTTCGACGCGGTGGACGCCACGGCCGCCGGGCTGCGGCCGCCGGCCTGCTGGCGTCCGCTCTTCCAGCTCCGCCGCCACCCGGGAGTGCATCCGCTGCAGTTCGCGATGGCCGGGATCAATGCCCACATCGGCCACGATCTGGCACTGGCGGTGCTGGACACCTGCCGGGCGCTGGAGTGCGAACCGGCCGCGCTGGAAAGCGACTTCGACCGGGTCGGCGGGGTGCTGACGGGCCTGGAGGAGCAGGTCCGCGAGCGGCTGATGCCCGGCCCCGATGTGCTGGACGTGGCCGATCCGCTGACGCATCTGATCGGGTCGTGGAGCCTGGACAAGGCCAGGGACGGTGCCTGGGTGGCGGCCAGGGCGCTGTGGAGCGTCCGCAGGCTGCCGGAGGTGGCCGAAGAACTCACCGAGCGGCTGGACGCCGGGGTGGGCCTGGTCGGACGGATGCTGCTGACTCCACTGCCCGGCTGATCCGCCGCCCCCACCCCGGCGACCTCGACCGCCCCGGCAACCCCAGCTCCTGCGACGGCACCGTGCGCCGCCCCAGGGGACTGCCCCAGGGGGCCGTCCCAGGGGCCTAATCCTCGGGCAGTTCGACCGGTGCGATCTCGTCGTAGACGTCGCCCGGGCCCGGGTTCGTGGCATCGGTCGCACCGCCGAAGTGGTGCATCACGCCCCACACCGCGTTCAGTGCGGTCTGCACGGCGCCCTCGGCCCAGCCCGCGGTCCAGGAGATGTCATCGCCCGCGAGGAACAGGCCCCGCTTGTCCCCGGGGAGCCGGTCCTGCATGAAGTGGGTGAACAGGCGGCGCTGGTAGCGGTAGTGGCCGGGGAGGTTCGCCTTGAAGGCGCCCATGAAGTAGGGCTCGTTCTCCCAGGACACGGTGACCGGGTTGCCGATGATGTGCTTGCGGATGTCGACCTTCGGATAGATCTCCGACAGCGACTTCAGCATGACCTCCATCCGCTCGTTCGCGTCCAGCGGCAGCCACTTGAGGCTGTCGTCGCACCAGGTGTAGGAGAGGCAGATGACGGCGGGCTCGTCCGGGCCGTTGTCGAGCAGGTAGGTACCGCGGGTCATCCGGTCCGTCAGCGTCATCGACATGACGTCGCGGCCGGTGTCCTCGTCCTTGTCGAGCCAGAACGGCCGGTCGACGGGCACGAAGAGCTTGCTGGACTCCATGTAGTGGGTGCGCTCCATCGCCGTCCAGTGGTCGATGGGGAACAGCGCGTCATCACAGTCGATCTTGCTCAGCAGCATCCAGGACTGCGCGGTGAAGACGGCGGCCTCGTAGGTGCGGATGTCGCCGTCGGCGTCGGTCACCGTGATGTGGTTGCCCGCGGTGCGGTTCAGGCGGGTGACCGCGGGCCGCGGCGTCCCGTCGTGCAGCGACGACAGCGAGGTGCCCGGCGCCCAGTGCACGATCTTCTGCGGCTCGCGCTCCCACAGGCGCAGCGGCAGCTGCTGGCTGCCGCCGACGATGCCGCGGTGGTGGTCGTCGGCCTCGGTGTAGACGACCCGCAGGATCTCCAGGATGGAGTTGGGGAAGTCGGTGTCCCAACCGCCGGTGCCGAAGCCGACCTGGCCGAAGATCTCCCGGTGGCGGAAGGACTTGAAGGCCGTCGAGTCGCAGAGGTAGCCGTAGAAGGTCTGGTTGTCGAGCTTTTCGACGAGCCGGGACCAGATCTCGCGGATGCGCGGGACGTCGCGCTCGCGGATCGCCTGGTTCATGTCGGAGAAGTCCGCGCCCTCTTCGAGGCAGGCGTTCCAGGCGTCCATGACCTGGTGGTAGACCTCGGGGAGGTCGTCGACCGTACGCGCGTAGTGGGACTCGCCCTTGAGGTCGACGACGGTCGACGGGGTGTCCGCCGCCAGCGGGTTGGGGAACGGCGTGGTCTTCAGGTCCACCAGGTCGATGTAGTGCTGGAGCGCCGTCGAGGACGGCGGGAAGCGCATCGCGCCCATCTCGGCGGACAGGCCCGCGGCATCGGCCGGAGTGCCTTCGAAGCCGACGGTCCGCAGCCGGCCGCCTATCTGGTCCGCCTCGTAGACGACGGGCTTGAGCCCCATCTTCATCAGCTCGTAGGCGGTGATGATGCCGGAGAGGCCGCCGCCGATGACCGCGACCTCCTTGCCGTGCCCGGTCGCGGGGATCTGGCCGAGGCCCGCCGGGTGAGCGAGGAAGTCGTCGTAGGCGTACGGGAAGTCCGGGCCGAACATGGTGATCGGCGGCTGGGCATCCGCGTGGTGGGCGGCGGTGGGCACCGTGGACGTCATCGGGGGCGGACTCCTTGCAGACAGGGCAGAGCAGGCAGGGCGGCGCGGGCCGGATGGTCCGGCCTGCGGCGGATCAGGGGGTCGGGCGGGGTCGGATCAGGGGGGCGGGCGAGGTTGGATCAGAGGCCGGGCGGGGCCGGTTCAGGCCAGCGGGCCGTACAGCTCCGGCCGGCGGTCGTGCAGATAGGGGTTGTCCGCCCGGGATTCCTTGAGGAAGGCGGGGTCGACCTCGGCCTGTACCAGCTGCTCGGTGCGGCCGGCGCGGGTGCGGACGACACCATCCGGGCCGGCCAGGCAGCTGAGGCCGACGAACTCGAACTCGCCCTCCGCGCCGACCCGGTTGACGTACGCCACGTACATCTGGTTCTCGAAGGCGCGGACCGGGATGACGGACTCGGCGACGAACTGGAAGGGGTGCATCTGCGCGGTGGGCACCAGCAGCAGGTCGGTGCCGGCCAGCGCATGAGCCCGGACGTTCTCCGGGAACTCCACGTCGTAGCAGATCAGCAGGCCGATGCGGAGGCCGGCCAGCTCGGCCTGGACGACGGCCCGCTCCCCCGGGGTGAACCATTCGTGCTCGAAGCAGCCGAAGAGATGCGTCTTGCGGTAGTTCGCGAGGCGCTTGCCGTCCGGCCCGATCAGCTGCGCCGAGTTGTACACCGCGGCGCTGTCGGTCTCGTCCTGCGCGGCGCGCTCGGGGTAGCCGTAGAGCACCGCGATGCCGTGCTCGGCGGCGATCTTCCCGATGGCCCGGGCGCTGTCGCCGTCGGCGGTCTCGGCGAGGCGGTGGACGTCGGCGCCGATGGCGTAGCCGGTGAGGAACAGCTCGGGGCAGGCGAGCAGCCCGGCACCGGTCGCCGCCGCGGCGCGGGCCGCGTCGTCGAGGACCCGCAGATTGTGCGCGACATCGCCGGGCCGGCCCGAACTCTGGAGCAGGGCGGTGTGCAGCGACGTCATGGGACCCCTCGGCGAGGACGGTACGGGCGGACGCATTGACGGTACGGGCCGCCGACGATTCGGGACAAGGAGTCACCGTTGCGCGCCGAGGGATGATTCATTGCGCGTTCAAGGGAATGTTCGGTGATTCGTTGCGCGCCACGCCGCCGGGACAGCGGGCCCGTGCACAGCCTGGCCCCTTGGGCACGCCCGGCCCCGGCTCCCGTGCACGCCCGGCCCCGCAGCGGGCAAACGAGCAGACCGCCCTCGGGGTCCGCCGAGCGGCAGCACCACGGCGGCCACGGCGGCCACGGCGCTCAGCCCTCGCCGGGCGGCAGGTCCGGGTCCCGGTCCAGGTCCAGGTCCCGGTCCGGGTCCAGGTCCGGGTCCAGGTCCCGGCCCGGGTCCAGATCCCGGTCCGGGTCCAGGTCCAGATCCCGCAGCATGTCCCGCACCATCTTCCGCACCGTCGCGCGCAGCCACCGGTGCCCCGCGTCCGCCTCGTGACGCGGATGCCATGCCATCTCCATGGTCATCGGCGGCAGCGCGAACGGGACCGGCAGGGTGCGCAGCCCCAGGCCGCGGACCATCGAGGCCGCGGCCCGGGCATTGGCCAGGCCGACCGCGTCGGTGTCCCGGACCATCATCAGCGACGCGGCGAAGGTCGGGACGGTGGCGATCACCCTGCGCCGGAGCCCGCGTTCGGCGAGCGCCGCATCGACCGGGCCGGTCAGCCGGCCGCGCCGGGAGAAATTGAGATGCGGGGCGTCGGCGAACCGCCGGGCGGTGAGCTTCCCCGTCGTCAGCGGGTGCCCCTCACGCACCACCGCGACGTTGTGGTCGACGAACAGCTCCTCCCTGCGGATCTCCGGCTCGGGGCTGTCGATGACGCCGAGCTCCAGGTCTGCCGCACCGTCCCGCAGCAGCGGCACATCGACATGACTCTCGCCGAGGAAGCGCAGCACGACCTGCGGAGCCTCCTTCGCCACGCGGGCGACCAGCCGCGGGCCGAGGGCGGTGACGAAGAGGTCGTTGGCGTAGAGGGTGAACACCCGGACCAGCTGGGCCGGGTCGGCCGGCGCGGACGGGGCCAGCACACCGTGCGCCGCCTCCACCAGCCGGCGCACCTCGGCCCTGATCTCCAGGGCACGCGGGGTGGGCACCATGTGGCGGCCGGCCCGCACCAGGACGGGGTCGCCGATGGTGCGGCGGATGCGGCCGAGCGCGCGGCTCATGGCGGGTCCGGAGAGTCCGAGCCGGTCGGCGGCCGCGGTCACGCTCTGTTCTTCGAGCAGGGCATCCAGCGCCGTCAGCAGGTTGAAGTCGATGTTTGCGTCTCGCGCAATCATGCAGTGCACACCTTGCATTTGAGGTCAACTCGCCAGGACTCTAGCGTCCCTGCCATGACCTCGACCGTGTCCCCTCCCGACTCCTCTCCCGGCTCCCATTCCCGTTCCTCTTCCGCCTCCGCCTCCTCCGACGCCCCCGCCCGGCGGCGCTCGGTGACGGCCGCGATGTGCGCCTGTGTGCTGGTCGCGCAGTCGCTGGTGGCCGCGATCAATCTCGCGATACCCAAGATCGCCGCCAGCGGGCTGCACCCCTCCCCCGCCCAGCTCCTGTGGATCGTCGACACCTACGTCCTGGTCTTCGCGGGGCTGCTGATCCCGGCCGGTGCGCTCGGCGACCGGGTCGGCCGCAAGGGCGTACTGCTCACGGGGCTCGGCGTGTTCGCCGCGGGTGCGCTGCTGAGCGCGTCGGCGGCCGGGCTGCCGGTGCTGCTGACCGGCCGGGCGCTCTCGGGTGCGGGGGCCGCGCTCCTGGTGCCGGCGACGATGTCCGTCCTGCTGCACTCTGCCCCGTCCGACCGCAAGGCCGGGGCGGTGGCCGCCTGGAGCACGGCGGTCGGCATCGGCGGGATGGCGGGCAACGCGGGCGGCGCGCTGATCCTGCAATACCTGCCCTGGCAGGGGCTGTTCTGGGGGTATGTGCCCCTCGCGCTGGCCCTGCTGCTCTGGGTCGCGACCGCCGCACCCCGGGTTCCCCGGCAGACCGCGGCGCTCGATCTGCCGGGCTCGGCACTGCTGATCCTCGGAGCGACGGCGCTGCTCTTCGGCATCATCGAAGGCCCGGGCCTGGGCTGGACCTCCGCCCCGGTGACCGGCGCCTTCGCCCTCGCGGTGGTGGTGTTGGCGGTGTTCGTCCGGCACGCGCTGCGGGCGGCGCACCCGGTGCTGGACCTCCGGCTGTTCCGGCTGCCGCGGCTGCGCGCAGGCAGCGTCGGCATCGCCGTCACCTTCTTCGGGATGTTCGCGCTCTTCTACGTCAACGCCCAGTTCCTGCAGTACGTGAAGGGGTACTCACCGCTGCAGACGGGCTGCGCGATCGTGCCGCTGGCCGTCGGGATGATGGCGGTGACGAAGTACGGGATGCGCGGGGCGCAGCGGGCCGGTGAGGCCAGGACGGCGGGCGCGGGGCTGGCACTGATCGCGGCCGGTCTGCTGCTGCTCTCCACCGCGGACGCCCACACCCCGTACGTCCTCTACCTGGTGTTTCTCCTGGTGATGTCGGCCGGTGCGGGGCTGGCGATGCCGACGCTGTCGCATGCGATCGTGGCGTCCGTCCCGGCCCGGCGGTCCGGCATGGGGTCCGGACTCCAGGGCGCCGCACGGGAGTTGGGGGCGGCGCTGGGGATCGCGGTGGTGGGCACCGTCCTGTCCGTGCGCTTCGCCTCGGGTACCGGGGACGGCGCCGCCGCGGCCACCGCGTTCACGGCGGCGACGGCGCTGGGTTACCGGATCGCGGCGGGTGTGGTGCTGGTGGTGGGCGTCGCCGTGGTGCGCGGCCTGCGTACCGGGGCGCGGGCCGAACGGAGCCGGGACGCGGCCTGATGGGGCGGCGTGCGCGCCAGGCGCCGCGGGCCGGTCCGCACCGGCTCGGAGGACCCCCCTGGCCCGGCGCCCCCTAGCCCGGCGCCCCCGAGCTGTAGCGCCGCAGCAGCGGCGAGAGCACCAGGACGGATTTCGTCCGCTCCACGAACGGTTCGCCCGCGATGCGCTCCAGCACCCGCTCGAAGTGCCGCATGTCGGAGGCGAAGACCTGGACGACGGCGTCCGCCTCACCGGTGACGGTGGAGGCGGACGCCACTTCCGGGTAGCGCGACAGGCCGCGGTGGATCGACTCGGGCGAGGTGTTGCGGCGGCAGTAGATCTCGATGAACCCCTCGGTCTCCCAGCCGAGCGCGGCCGGGTCGACCCGTACCGTGAAGCCGGTGATCGCGCCGTCGGCCCGCAGCCGGTCCACCCGGCGTTTGACGGCCGGCGCGGACAGCCCGACCTCCTGGCCGATATCGGCGTAGCTGCGGCGGGCGTCCTCGGCGAGGGCGTGGACGATGCGTTCGTCGAGATCGTTCAGTCGCACTGCGGGTGGATCACTTCTCTGCGGTGGCCAATCGGGAGCGGCGCAAGCCGTAACCGAAGTAGACCACAAGGCCCACGACCATCCAGACACCGAAGACCACCCAGGTCACGGCGCCGAGGCTGCCCATCATGTAGAGGCACAGCAGAAAACCGATCGCCGGGAAGAGCGGCGAGAGCGGGGTACGGAAGCTGCGCGGCATGTCCGGGCGGGTGCGGCGCAGCACGATCACCGCGATATTGACCAGCGCGAAGGCGAACAGCGTGCCGATGCTGGTGGCGTCGGCCAGCTGGCCCAGCGGCACCGCGGCGGCGAGGATCCCGCAGAACAGCGAGACGATCACGGTGTTGGCCCGCGGCGCACCGCTCTTCGGGTGCACCTTGGCGAACACCTTGGGCATCAGCCCGTCCCGGGACATCGCGAAGAGGATGCGGGTCTGGCCGTAGAGCACGGTCAGCACGACGCTGGCGATGGCGATGACCGCACCGAAGGCGAGCAGCACGGCCCAGAAGCTCTGGCCGGACACGTCCTTCATGATCCCGGCGAGCGCGGCCTCCGAGCCCTTGAACTTCTGCCAGGGCATCGCGCCCACGGCGATGGCCGCGACCAGGCAGTACAGCGCGGTGACGATCACCAGCGAGAGCATGATCGCGCGCGGCATGTCGCGCTGCGGGTTCTTGGCCTCCTCACCGGCGGTGGAGGCGGCATCGAAGCCGATGTATGAGAAGAACAGGGTGGCGCCGGCCGCGCTGACACCCGCCATGCCCATCGGCATGAAGTTCGCGTAGTTGCCCGACTTCACGCCCTGCACGGCGACGCCGCAGAACAGCAGCAGGGCAATGATCTTGACGATGACCATGATCGTGTTGGCGCGGGCGCTCTCCTTGGCCCCGCCCAGCAGGAACACCATCGCCAGCAGCACGACCAGCAGGGCCGGCAGGTTGAAGACGCCGCCGTCACCGGGCGGCTGGGACAGCGCGTCCGGGATGGTGAACCCCAGCGTGCCGTCCAGCAGCTCGTTCAGATACTGGCCCCAGCCCACGGCGACGGCCGCGACCGAGACGCCGTACTCCAGGATCAGGCACCAGCCGCAGACCCAGGCGACCAGCTCACCGAGGGTGGCGTAGGCGTAGGAGTACGACGATCCGGAGACCGGGATGGTGCCGGCCAGCTCCGCGTAGGACAGCGCGGAGAACAGGGCGGTGATGCCGGCGATGACAAAGGAGAGGATGACCGCGGGCCCGGCGTCCGGGACGGCCTCGCCGAGGACCACGAAGATGCCGGTGCCGAGCGTGGCGCCGATGCTGATCATGGTCAGCTGCCACATGCCCATCGAGCGGCGGAGCGTTCCCCCCTCGCCCTGGCCGCCCTCGGCGACCAGCCGCTCGACGGGCTTGCGCCGCATCAGCCGGGTGCCGAGGCCACCGGAGGACTGCGGTGGGGGCCCTGCGGGCGGGGCTGCGCCGTGCTCCAACACTGGGGTGGCTCCTTTATCGCTGCCGATCAGATAACGGTACGGAGGACGACGACCGGCAGCGGTCGGTACACGGGCATGCCGAAGCAACCCGCAGCAGGAGACCGCCGAGCAGACGGACTCCGTCACTCCACGTACAGCGCATGACCTTACGGCCCGCCGCTGACCTGCCGTAATGCAGGTTCCTTGCGCAACAGCGACAGATCGTTGCGCACCGGTGCGCCGGGCGGCCGTTCGTTGCGCGCCGGGGGTCGATGGTACGGGCTCCGAGAGGGTGAAGCGGAACCGGGGGCGCTGGTTCCGGGTAGCCGAACGGCCCCGCACCGAGTCGGACGCTGTGCGTCCGACTCGGTGCGGGGCCGGTGAGCGGCGGTGCCGGGACGGGGCAGGCCCCGTGGCGGGTCAGTTCCAGCTGTCGTGCAGCGGCTTGCCCTCGGCGTAGCCGGCGGCGCTCTGCACCCCGACCACGGCCTTGTCGGCGAACTCCGCCAGGGAGGCGGCGCCCGCGTAGGTGCAGGAGCTGCGGACCCCCGCGATGATCGTGTCGATCAGGTCCTCGACGCCGGGGCGCGCCTGGTCGACGAACATCCGCGAGGTGGAGATGCCCTCCTCGAAGAGTCCCTTGCGGGCCCGGTCGTAGGCCGACTCATCGCTTGTACGGTTGCGCACGGCACGCGCGGAGGCCATCCCGAAGCTCTCCTTGTACGGCCGGCCGTCGGCGGTGTGCTGGAGGTCGCCGGGCGATTCGAGGGTGCCGGCGAACCAGGAGCCGACCATGACGTTGGAGGCGCCCGCGGCCAGCGCCATCGCGACATCGCGGGGGTGGCGCACCCCGCCGTCGGCCCAGACGTGCTTGCCGAACTTCTTCGCCTCGGCGGCGCACTCCAGGACCGCGGAGAACTGCGGCCGGCCGACGCCGGTCATCATCCGGGTGGTGCACATCGCGCCCGGTCCGACGCCGACCTTGATGATGTCCGCGCCGGCCTCGATCAGATCGCGGACGCCCTCGGCGGCGACGATGTTGCCCGCCACGATCGGCACCTGCGGGTCCAGTCCGCGGACCGCCCGGACCGCGGTGATCATCGACTCCTGGTGGCCGTGCGCGGTGTCCACCACGAGGGTGTCCACACCGGCTTCCAGCAGCGCCTTGGCCCGGCCGGCCACATCGCCGTTGATACCGACGGCGGCCGCGATCCGCAGCTTGCCGTTGGCGTCCGTGGCGGGGGTGTACAGGGTGGCGCGGAGCGCGCCCTTGCGGGTGAGGATGCCGATCAGCATGCCGTCCGCGTCGACCGCGGGCGCGAGCTTGCGGTTGGCGGCGTCCAGGCGGTTGAAGGCCTCCCGCGGGTCGATGTCCGCATCCAGGACGAGCAGGTCCTTGGACATGACCTCGGCCACCTGGGTGAAGCGGTCCACCCCGGCCAGGTCGTGCTCGGTGACGACGCCGACCGGGCGGCCGCCCTCGACGACGATGCCCGCGCCGTGCGCCCGCTTGGGCAGCAGCGCCAGGGCGTCGGCGACGGTCGCGACCGGGGACAGCACGATCGGGGTGTCCAGGACCAGATGGCGGCGCTTGATCCAGGTCACCACGTCGGTGACGACATCGAGCGGGATGTCCTGCGGAATGACGACCAGACCACCACGGCGGGCGACGGTCTCGGCCATCCGGCGGCCGGCGATCGCCGTCATGTTGGCGACCACGAGAGGGATGGTGGTACCGGTCCCGTCGTGGGAGGACAGGTCCACTCCCTGACGGGAGCCCACGGCGGAGCGGCCGGGCACCATGAACACATCGTCGTAGGTCAGGTCGTAGGGCACCGAAGAACTCTCTTCGAGCGCGCCGTTCTTCGGATTCAGGAATCGCATACGGCCAGGATACGGGCCCTGACCAGGGCTCATGTGATAATCCGAGCCTTTCCCCGGCCGTGTGTGCGATCCGCCAAAAGCGCCGTGGACGGGCAGGTCGGGCCACGCCGGAACGGGGGCGCTCCGCCGCCCGGCGGGCCGCACCGCATCGCCGCCGGTCAGGCCTGGTGTGCCGCCGCTACACGCCCTGCCGGTCGCGTCCCCTGGCCATGATCACGGCCAGTCCGGTGTCCGTGTCGCGCCAGTAGCCCACCGCATCCGCCAGTACGCCCTCGACGATGCTCCACTCGTCCGGCGACGCGGCCGCATAGCCCTGCCAGCCCGTCACGACGAGCAGCCGGCCGCGGTCGGCGGGGCACCAGGACAGATCGGTGAGGCAGTCGGCGAGCGCGTCCCAGTTGCGGCCGAACCAGTCCGGCAGCCGCAGCGCGCGGGCGCACCGGTCCATGAAGGCGGCCTTGTCCGCGACCCCCTCCAGATCCAGGGACGTGCCGGTCCAGCCGGCGTCCCGCGCGGCGGCCAGCGCCTGGGCCACCGAGCGCTCCGCGGGCCAGGGCAGCACCCCGGGGGGCGTACGTCCGTCGAGCACCGCGGCGAGCGGCCGGGGCACGGAACCCGTCATCGAAGCACCGCCTTGAAGGTCCGGTAGTGGTCGTCGGTGTAGTACGTCTCATGGCTGTGTCCGGTGACGAGCCGGCGGGCTCCGCGGTCCGGCGAGCCGGGCGTGGGCACCGTGTACTCGTGGTAGTAGCCGCGCGGCTGACGGGGCAGCAGCCGCTCGCGGTTGCCGAAGACGGTGCCGTCCTGCGGATACGGGAAGGGACCGCCGGCATCGATGAGCCGGAGGGTGTCCCGGGCCGGGGCGGGCAGTGCGCCGGCCGGCACGACCGGCATGCCCCGCGGCCGGTCCGGGGCGCCGGAGGGTCCCGGCGCATCGGCGGCGGCCGTGGCGGTGGACCCCGGTAATCCGGACGAACTCCCGCCTGCGCCACCGCCCGTGGCACAGCCGGTCAGCACGAGGAGCAGCCCGGCGAGCAGCGTGCCGAGGACAGCGGCGGCACGACGCGGGACGGAGCGGATCACCATGCGCCGATGCTGTCACAGGGCCGCGCAGGCTGCTCGTCGATGACCGGCGCCGGGGGTGCACGGGGCGGGCGGCGGGGCGGTCGCGCAGGGGCGGGGTCGCGAGGCGCCGGGGCGGTCCGCACGGGCGGGCGCGCTCACGCACGGGTGGGGCGGCTGCCCGGTGGGGCGGTCACGCGGGGCCGTCCGCCGCCGCGTCCCGCCCGGCGTGGGTCACGCCCCGTCAGGGTCCGCCCGGTCCAGTGCGGGGCGCGGTCCGGGACCGGTCTCCAGCAGCAGGTGGTCGGCCGCGGCGGTGTCCGTGACCAGGCTGGTCACCAGGCCGGAGCGGAGCACCGCGCCGATCGCGTCGGCCTTGCGCCGGCCGCCGGCGATGGCGACGACCTCCGGGATACGGCGGAGCCGGTCCGCCTCGACGGTGATGCAGCGCTCGCCGAGGTCCCGGCCGATACGGCGCCCTTCGGCATCGAAGAGGTGCGCCGACATCTCGGCGGCCGCCCCGAGCGAGGCGTAGTGCTCCCGTTCCTGCTCCGACAGCATGTCGTAGACGGTCGAGACGCCCGGTTCCCAGGAACCGATGGAGACGCAGGCGACGGTGACCTTGTCGAAGTAGTCGAACGCGCGGGCGATCCCGGTCTGGCGGCGCAGCGCCTCGGCGGTCGCCGAGTCGGGCAGCAGCATCGGCGCGTAGATCGGATGCGCCTCGCCGCCGGCGACATCGGCCGCACGGCGCACCGCCTCGACCGAGCCGCGGTCGGCGGTACCGGCGTCGTAGACACCGGTCAACTGCACCACGGTGCACGGCGGGAGGCGGTGCAGCGCGGCCGCCATATGAATGGTCGACCGGCCCCACGCCAGCCCCAGCACATCGCCCTCGGTGACCAGCTCACCGAGCAGATCGGCGGCCACCTCGCCGAGGTTCTCCGGGTCGGCGGCGTCGTCGGGCGGGTTCTGCACGCCGAAGGCGGGGGGAGCGTCCGCGGGCGACTCGACGACGACCGCGTGCCGCAGGCCGTAGCGGGCCCGCAGAGCGTCGGAGCGTTCGGCGTCCAGCTCGGAGGGCACCCGGATCTCGATCCGTACGAGATCACGTTCCAGGGCGGTCTCCAGCACCCGCGCGACCTTGAACCGGCTGACGCCGAACTCCTCCGCGATCTGGATCTTCGACTTGCCCTCAAGATAGAAACGGCGGGCCATGGCCGCGGCCTGCACCAGCTCGGCAGGGCCCATTCCGGACTGTGGGCGGCTGGCTACCACGAAATTCTCCCCTTTTGCGCATCTGATCGAGTCTTTGCTCATCCTTTCAGAAACCCGGCGGCAACGGGGACCATGACCGCCCCGACCCTCGTGAACGCTCGGTTACCCCCCGTACAACGGGCAGCAGAGCCCCCGCCACGGCGGATTCCCGTGGCGTGAATCAGCCGGGCCGCCGGCTCCCGCCTCCAGGGCCTGTCTTCCCTCCCGCCTGCCCTACGGGCGAACGACGGGACTTCGACGACAGGCCCGCGCGCTCAGTGCGCGCAGCCCCAGCCCGCCGCCGCGGTCGCCGTCTCGGCCTGCTCGCGCAGGTCCCGGACCGCCTTGGCCGGGTCGTCCGCGCCGTACACCGCGGAGCCCGCCACGAACACATCGGCGCCCGCTTCGGCGCACCGCTCGATGGTGGCCGCCGAGACCCCGCCGTCCACCTGGAGCCCCAGCTGCAGGCCGTGCCGGGAGATCAGTTCACGGGTGCGGCGGATCTTCGGCAGCATGATGTCCAGGAACGCCTGGCCGCCGAAGCCGGGCTCCACGGTCATGATCAGCACCATGTCGAGCTCGGGAAGCAGGTCCTCGTACGGCTCGATCGGCGTGGCCGGCTTCAGCGCCATCGACGCCCGCGCGCCCTTGGCCCGGATCTCCCGCGCCAGCCGCACCGGCGCGGCCGCCGCCTCCACGTGGAAGGTCACCGACCCGGCTCCGGCCTCGATGTACTGCGGCGCCCAGCGGTCCGGGTCCTCGATCATCAGATGCAGGTCGAGGGGGGTGTCCGTCGCCTTGCTCAGCGACTCGACCACCGGCACACCAAGGGTGAGGTTCGGGACGAAGTGGTTGTCCATGACGTCGACGTGCAGCCAGTCGGCGCCCTTGACGGCCTGCGCCTCCTCGGCGAGGCGGGCGAAGTCTGCGGACAGGATGCTGGGGTTGATCAAGGCCATGCCCCCAGTATGGCGTGCGGGCCGGGAGCGAGCGGCGGCGGGAGGGACGGGGCTCGGCGGGCCTGGGACACCCGGCACCCCCGGACGCGGAGTGCAGGCCTCGAAGGCGCCGAAGAGCGCTCACCCGTGCTGGTGCTCCGCCTGGCGCCCCGCCCGCTCGGTCAGTCCGCGGACGCCGCGCGCACCGGTTCTCCGCCCGGGCGGCCGCTGCCGCCGGGCGCCGGGCTCGCGGCCCCGGCTCCCTCCGCCTTCGTCTCGCCGCCCTGTCGGCGCAGCGTTGCGGTGGCGATGTTCAGGAAGTCCGGTACGGGGCCCGCGCAGTTGTCCTCCGGGACCGCCAGGCAGGTCTCGACGGGCGGGGCATCGGTGACGGGCAGGTAGACGAGATCGGGGCGGGAGTACGACGCCGCGACGCTGAGGGGGACGAGTGCGAGGCCCTGCCCGGAGGCGATGAGCTCGAACTTCTCCTCCAGTGAGGAGGTCCGCCGCGTCCTGACGTCGAGGACCGGCTCGCCGTCGAGAGCGGCCGACGTGAGGGTGCGACGACCGGCCAGCCGATGGGTCACGGGCAGGCACGCGACCTTGGTCTCGTGACCGATGGGGACGGTGCGCAGCCCCGCGTCGTCGAAGGGGCGCCGGAGGTATCCGACATGCGCGCGGCCGTCACGGAGCGGCGCGTCCTGCTCCCACCAGCGCAGCGGAAACACATCGATCTCGACGTTCGGGTGGCTCGCCGTGAACGCCCGGATCGCCTCCGACACACGCAGGCCGGGCGAGAAGGCGACGACGAGCCGCTGCGCGCCCCGCTCGGCCTCGTGCACGCGCCGCAGCGCCGCCTCCACCACCGTGCTGATCCTGCGCGCCTCGTCGTACAACTGCCGCCCCGCGGCGGTCAGTTCGACGCTGCGCGTGGTCCGTGTGAACAGCAGGCAGCCCAACTCCTGCTCGAACGCGCGGATCTGCCGGCTGAGGACCGGCTGCGCGATGAACAACGCCTGTGCCGCCCGGCCGAACTGCCGGTGCTCGGCCACCGCGACGAAATAGCGGAGCTTGCGCAGATCCAAATCCATGCCCGAAAGGTATCAACGTGACGGAAAGGGTATTGGACGCCCGGGCGGAACCCCTCGGAGACTGACCTCATGATCGCCCTCGCCCCTCCGGCGGGCGGCACCCACGCGGACCTCCGCCCCGCGGCACGGCGCACCTCATGCCCGAGGTGCTGAACCGTCAAGTGGTCCACGCACGGCCTCCGTTGGACGGCCGTGCCGCCACGTTCACCGGCCAGGTCAACGAGGCTTCGCAGCAGCCCCGGCCCATATGCCCTTACCCCACAGTCCTGACCCACGCGTCCTGACCAACGCGTCCTGATCCACCCGCCCTGACCCACAAGAGGAATCACATGACCGACATCCGCAAGACCGCCCTCGTCATCGGGGCCTCCCGGACCCTGGGCCTCGGGATCGCCGCCGAGTACCTGCGCCGCGGCTGGGACGTCATCGGCACGGTCCGCGGCAGCCGGCGCACCGGTCTCCACGACCTGGCCGAAACGTCCGGTGGACGGCTGACCATCGAGTCGCTGGAGATGACCGAGCCGGAGCAGATCTCGGCACTGCGCGACCGGCTGGCCCGGCACACCCTCGACCTGCTCTTCGTCAACGCCGCCATCACGCGCGGCGACATCCCGATCGGCGAGGTCCCGACGGACATGTTCACCGAGGTCATGGTCACCAACGCCCTCAGCCCGATGCGCGTCGTGGAATCCCTGCGCCCGCTGGTCGCGCCCCACGGGACCATCGGCGTCATGTCCTCCGACCAGGGGAGCATCACCCTGAACACCGAGGGCGGCCAGGATCTGTACCGGGCCAGCAAGTCCGCCCTGAACCAGCTGATGCGCAGCTACGCCGTCCGCTATGCCGAGGACACGCACAGACTGCTCCTCGTCAACCCTGGCTGGGTACGCACCGAACTCGGCGGTCCTGAGGCCGAGCTCAGCGTGGAGGAGAGCGTTCCCGGGGTGGTGGAGACGATCGAGCACCACCGAGAGCCCGGTCTGCACTTCGTCGACTACCAGGGGCAGGTCGTGCCCTGGTAGACGCCGTGACCGGGCCCGACCGGGACTGACAGGTCCCGACCGGACCCCGCCGAGCCGTTGTTCCTGCTGAAGAGAAGCGCGCTGCGCTCAGCCGGTCCGGCGCAGCAGTGCCAGATACATCGCGTCCGTGCCGTGCAGATGCGGCCACAGCTGGACGTCCGGGCCGTCGCCGAGCGCCGGGACGCCGGGCATCAGCGGGCGGGCGTCGATCCACTCCACCTGCACCGGCTCACCGCCCCGCCCCTTGAGGACGTCGTCCACCACGGCCCGGGTCTCGGCCGGATGCGGCGAGCAGGTCGCATAGCCGACGACGCCGCCGACCCGTACGGCCGCGAGCGCCTGCCGAAGCAGTTCGCGCTGCAGCGGGGCGAAACCGTCCAGGTCCTCGGGGCGGCGGCGCCAGCGCGCCTCCGGACGGCGGCGCAGGGCCCCCAGACCGGTGCACGGCACGTCGACCAGCACCCGGTCGAAGGAGGCGGGCCGCCAGGCCGGGCGGGTGCCGTCGGCGGTGATGACCGCATACGGACCGGGGTTGCCGTCGAGCGCCCGCGCCACCAGACGTGCACGGTGCGGCTGCTTCTCCGAGGCCAGCAGGGCGGCACCGCGCTCGGCCGCGAGCGCCGCCAGCAGCGCCGCCTTGCCGCCGGGGCCCGCACAGCCGTCGAGCCAGGCGCGGTCGGGGCCCTCGACGGGTGCGTTCGCCAGCGCGAGGGCGACGAGCTGGCTGCCCTCGTCCTGCACCCCGGCGCGCCCTTCGCTCACCGGGCCCAAGGCGCCCGGCTCCCCGCCCTCCGCGAGCCGCACCGCATACGGGGACCAGCGCCCGGGGAGCGCCCGCTCCTCGCCGGCCGCCGACAGAAGCTCCTCGGTGGTGGCCCGTCCCGGCCGGGCCACCAACGTCACCTCGGGGCGTTCGTTGTCCGCCTCCAGCAGGTCCTCGATGCCGGCCCGGCCCCCACCGAGCGCGTCCCAGAGCGCCGAGACGATCCAGCGGGGGTGCGCATGCACGATGCCGAGGTGGTCCTCGGGGTCCTCGTCGTACTCCGGGGCGACCTGCTCCAGCCAGCCGTCCAGGTCATGGGCCGCGACCTTGCGCAGCACCGCGTTGACGAACTTCGCCCGCCCGTCGCCCAGCACCACCCGCGCCAGCTCGACGCTGGCGCTCACCGCGGCGTGCGTCGGAATGCGGGTGCCGAGCAACTGGTGCGCCCCGAGGGTCAGCACGTCCAGGACCGGCGGGTCCACCTCCCGCAGCGGCCGGTCCACACAGCGCGCGATGACCGCGTCATACGTGCCCTGCCACCGCAGCGAGCCGTAGACCAGCTCCGTCGCCAGCGCCGCGTCCCGGGCGTCGAAGTCGCCGCCCTCGCGTGCCTTGCGCAACAACGGCGGCAACACGAGGTTCGCGTACGCGTCCCGCTCGTCGACGGCCCGCAACGCCTCGAACGCGAGGACCCTGACCGGGTCCTTCTGCGGGCGGCGGTGGGGCTTGCTGGGGCGGCGGCGCGGCTGCTGGCTCACAGAAAAGGTGCTCCGGATACGAGATGAGGGGTCCCTCCCAGCCTACGCGGGCACGCGGGCGGACCGCGCGGAGAGGCCGGAGCCGGACCCCGGGGCCCGCCGCCCTCCGGCGGCTGCCGGCCCCTGGCAGCGGACGCGGGGGCTCAGTCCCCCAGCCGCTCCCCGCTCTCGATCCGCACCCCGCGCGCCCAATCGGCCGCCTTCATCGGCTTCTTGCCCTGCGGCTGGACCCAGCCGAGTTCGACGGGGTGGCTGCCGGTACCGGCGTACACCGCCTTCTTGGTCACGGCGAGTTCGCCGGGTGCGAGGGCGGGCTCGGTGTGGCCGGCTGCGTCAGCGGCCGACATCAGCTTGAGGCGCTCGCCGCGGAAGACCGTCCAGGCCCCCGGCGCGGGCGCACAGCCGCGGATCACCCGGTCGACCCGCAGCGCGGGCGCCGCCCAGTCCACCTTGGCGTCCTCGACCTCGATCTTCGGCGCGAGGGTGACCCCCTCGGGCGGCTGCGGCACCGCCTGCAGCGTGCCGTCCTCGATGCCGTCCATCGTCGCCACCAGCAGCCCGGAACCGGCGAATGCCAGCCGGGTGAGCAGATCGCCGCTGGTATCGGTCGGCCGGACCTCCTCGGTCAGCACCCCGAAGACCGGGCCGGAGTCCAGTCCGGTCTCGATCTGGAACGTCGAGGCGCCGGTCACCTCGTCCCCCGCCAGCACCGCATGCTGCACTGGCGCCGCGCCCCGCCACGCGGGCAGCAGCGAGAAGTGCAGATTGACCCACCCCTTGGCGGGAATGTCGAGCGCGGCCTTCGGCAGCAGCGCCCCGTAGGCAACCACCGGGCAGCAGTCCGGCGCGATCTCCCGCAGCCGGGCCAGGAAGTCCTCGTCGCGCGGCTTGACGGGCTTGAGCACCTCGATGCCCGCCTCCTCCGCCCGCTCCGCGACGGGGCTGGCGACCAGCCTCCGGCCGCGCCCCGCGGGCGCGTCGGGCCGGGTGACGACGGCCACGACCTCGTGCCGGTCCGAGGCGAGCAGGGCATCGAGGGCGGGTACGGCGACCTCGGGGGTGCCGGCGAAGACGAGCCTCATGGGTGGCGATCTACCTCTCACACGCAGCGGAACGACACACCAGTCTACGGGGACCGTCCCAGGCCATGGGCGGTGGATCAGGGGGCGTACGGCGTTTCCCGCGCCTTGTACGGAAGCTCGTGCGCCCCCATACCGTGACCAGAGCCGCTGCTGTCGCGTTGGTCAAACAGCATTGACCCGGACCGGGCCGCTTTGGCGGCCCGCTCCCTTTCACTCTTCCTTTTCCACGCCGGTTCGAGAGGCTTGCTCATGGCCGACCACGCAACCCACGACGCCCAGGCGCGCGCCAGCCTGCATCTCCTGGTGCGGGACATCGAACGGGTGCGCCGGCAGGTGGACGCACTGCGCACGCTGACCGCTCAGCTCGGCAACGTCTACCGGCCGCGGCGCACGGGCCCCTCCGCAGGCTTCGTCGTCTACGGACGCGCCCCCGCCCCGACGGTGCGCCTCGCCCAGGAGCTGCGGGACAGCGTCGAAACCCTGGTCACGGCCGCGGTCGACTTCGACCGTTCGCTGGGATTCTCCTGGGACGCGGTGGGCTCGGCACTCGGCGTCACCAAGCAGGCGGTGCACCGCCGTTACGGTGCCCGCCGGGCCGCCGCCCAGCCCTCCGCGGAGAGCAACGGCGGTGAGCCGACGGTGCGTTCGCCCGATGCCGCCGCCGCGAGCCGTGCGGTGACCATGACCGCGGGCCTGCCCGGCTCCCCGTCCGTCCCGGCCGCCCGCGCCATGCCCGCCCAGTCCTCCGCGGTCGCCCGCGACGAGCCGGCCCGCCCGGGCGCCTTCCCCGGCCCCCGCAACGGCTGAACCACCCCGGCACCGAGCGCCCTTGGCTCCCCCCGCCGCTCGCCAACGCCCCGGGACCACCCGCCGACAGCGGTCCCGGGGCGGCGCCATGTCCGAGGGCGCCGCCATGCCCGGCAGCACCCGGGCGCCTCAGCCCAGATCGGGCGGGTCGATCCGTACCCGCACCGCCTCGCCCTCCCGCTTGACCAGCCGGGCCGCGCGGGCGGCCTTGAGCGCCGCAGCGAGGGCGGCACCCTGGCCGGGGCGGACGCGGACCAGCGCGCGTTCCCACTGCTCGCCCGGCGGAGGGTCGCCGGGGCGGCGCGGGCGCGCGGGGTCCGACGCCGGCAGCGGAACGGGCCCCAACACCTCGGCGCCCTCGGGGAGTCCGGCGTCTTTCAGCAATGCGACGACATCCTCCGCGCGGCCGGCCACCGAGGCCATCCGCGACACCGGAGGGAAGCCCAGCTCGGCCCGTTCGGCAAGCTCGCGGACCGCATGGCCGGCCGGGTCCCAGCGCACCAGCGCCTGCACCGGCCGCAGCGTCGGCTCCGCGATCACCGCGACGGTGCCGCCCTCCGCCTGACCGCGGACCAGCGCGGCGGCGCCCAGCCAGCGGCGCAGCGCCTCCTCCCCCGCCCGCAGGTCCGGCCGCCCCAGCAGCGCCCAGCCGTCCAGCAGCAGGGCCGCCGCGTATCCGCCGTCCTCGGCCACCGGCTCCGCGCCCGGTGTGCTCACCACGAGCGCGGGCGCCCCCGGAACCGTTGCCAGCACATGATCACGCCCCGAGGTGCGCACCGGGACCGACGGGAACACCCGGCCCAGCTCCTCCGCCGTCCGCCGCGCCCCCACGACCTGAGCCCGCAGCCGCGCACCCCCGCACTCGGCACAGTGCCAGTCCGGCTCGGGCCGGCCGCACCAGGCGCAGGCCAGCTCGCCCGCGTCCTGCGACTCCAGCGGGCCCGCACAGGCCCGGCAGCGCGCGGGAGTACGGCAGCGTTCGCAGGCCAGGCGGGGCGCATACCCCCGGCGCGGCACCTGGACGAGCACCGGCCCGCGCCGCAGGCCCTCGCGCATCACCTGCCAGGCCATCGTCGGCAGCCGGGCGGCGCGCGCCGCGGCGTCCCGCGCCTCGTCACCGTCGCTGACCGTACGCACCAGCGGCGCAGCACTGCGCACCTGCTCGCGCTCGGCGGTCAGCGGGCGCGCCCAGCCGGTCTCGACGAGCTGGGCCGCCTCGACCGTGCAGCTCAGCCCGCCCAGCAGAAATCCGGCGCGCTCGTTGACCGACCGCTGGACAAGGACCTCACGGGCGTGCGGCTGGGGCGCATGCGGATCACTGTGGCTGGCGTCCCCGTCGTCCCACAGGGCGACCAGGCCCAGGCCGGCGACCGGCGCGAACATCGCCGCGCGCGTGCCGACCACGGCGCGCACCGCGCCACGGCTGACCGCCAGCCAACGGCGGTAGCGCTCCTCGGGCCCGGCATCGGCGGTCAGCAGCACATGCCGGCCCTCCCCGATCAGCTCGCCGAGGGCCGCGTCCACCCGCGCCGCGGCGCGCCCGTCCGGCACCACCACCAGCGCGCCACGCCCGCCGGCCAGCGCCGCGGCCACCGCTCGCGCCAGCTCCTGCGGCCAGGTCGCCCCGGGCAGCGCCGTCCACACCGCCCGCGGCACATCCCCCCGTGTCAGCGCCGCCAGGAACCCGGGGCCCGCGCCGTAGCGCGCCCAACTGCCGGGCTCGGGTGCGTCGTTGGGCGGAAGCGGGGCCGGCGACGGCTTGGCCTCCGCCCGCGCCCGGCGCGGCGGCACGGCCAGCTGCACCACATCGGCGAGCGTCCCGGCATAGCGGTCCGCCACCGCCCGGCACAGCCCCAGCAGCTCGGGCGTCAGCACCCGCTCGGACGACAGCACCTGCGCGATCGGGGCGAGCACCCCGCGATAGTCGCTCTCCGCGGCCCGCTCCACGATGAATCCGCTGACCAGCTTGCCGCCCTCACGACGGCCGCCCTTCTCCCCCGCCCCGAAGCGCACCCGCACCCGCACTCCGGGCTGGGCCTCGGCATCCATCGCCGCGGGTACCGCGTAATCGAAATAGCGGTCGAGGTGCACCAGCCCCTTGTCGACCAGCACCCGCGCCACCGGCAGCCCGGCGGCCAGCTCGGCGCCCCGCCACGTCCGCGGCTTGGCCCGCTCCGCCTTGGTCTCCCGCACGGCCTCCCGGATGAGGGCCAACTGCTCGCCCGCACCCGACGCCCCCGCCTCCGGTTGCCCGTTCTCCCTGCTCACAGCATCAGTCTTAGCAGATGGCACCGACAGCGCGGGGTGCCTGTGGACAGCCGACGGCCCCGGACCACTGGGGCGATCCGGGGCCGTCGGCCACTACACGGGCGGTTCGAAAACCGGGGAGTCCTAGAGACCCGCGGCCTTCTTCAGCGCCTCCACCCGGTCGGTGCGCTCCCAGGTGAAGTCCTCCAGCTCACGGCCGAAGTGGCCGTAGGCGGCGGTCTGGGCGTAGATCGGGCGGAGCAGATCGAGGTCGCGGATGATGGCGGCCGGGCGGAGGTCGAAGACCTCGCCGATGGCCTGCTCGATCTTGTCGGTGTCGACGGTGGCGGTGCCGAAGGTCTCGACGAAGAGACCGACCGGCTCGGCCTTGCCGATGGCGTAGGCGACCTGGACCTCGCAGCGGGCCGCGAGGCCGGCGGCGACGACGTTCTTGGCGACCCAGCGCATCGCGTAGGCGGCCGAGCGGTCGACCTTGGACGGGTCCTTGCCGGAGAAGGCACCGCCGCCGTGGCGGGCCATGCCGCCGTAGGTGTCGATGATGATCTTGCGGCCGGTGAGGCCGGCGTCACCCATGGGGCCGCCGATCTCGAAGCGGCCGGTCGGGTTGACCAGCAGCCGGTAGCCGTCGGTGTCCAGCTTGATGCCGTCCTCGACCAGCTGGGCCAGGACGTGCTCGACGACGAACTCGCGGATGTCGGGAGCGAGCAGCGAGTCGAGGTCGATGTCGCTGGCGTGCTGGGAGGAGACCACGACGGTGTCGAGGCGGACGGCCTTGTGACCGTCGTACTCGATGGTGACCTGGGTCTTGCCGTCGGGGCGGAGGTAGGGGATGGTGCCGTTCTTGCGGACCTCGGACAGGCGCTTGGACAGGCGGTGCGCGAGGTTGATCGGGAGCGGCATCAGCTCCGGGGTCTCGTCGCAGGCGTAGCCGAACATCAGGCCCTGGTCGCCGGCGCCCTGCTTGTCCAGCTCGTCGTCGTCGCCCTCGACGCGGTTCTCGTACGCGGTGTCGACACCCTGGGCGATGTCCGGGGACTGCGCACCGATGGACACCGAGACGCCACAGGAAGCGCCGTCGAAGCCCTTCTTGGACGAGTCGTAACCGATGTCCAGGATCTTGTTGCGGACGAGGTTGGGGATGTCGGCGTACGCCTTCGTCGTCACCTCGCCGGCCACATGCACCAGGCCGGTGGTGATCAACGTCTCCACGGCGACCCGGGAGGTCGGGTCTTCCTTGAGGAGAGCGTCGAGGATGGTGTCGCTGATCTGGTCAGCGATCTTGTCGGGGTGGCCCTCGGTGACGGACTCCGAGGTGAACAGGCGGCGGGACACATCGCTCCCTGGGGTTGCAGCGGCTGCTGGCTGATCATTGGCGGAAGGGCCGAGAGCTGCGCTCGGCCCGATCCACTCGCCAGTTTATCGGTCGTGTGCGGCGTTCGGGCACGCGGTCTCGATTTATGGACCCCCCGTGACCTGGGACACCACGGCCCTCGGTAGGACGATCACCTCGAGTATGGGCCGGGTCAAGGGGACATGCCGGAGTTTAGGCGGCCGGCAGGGTGACTCCGGGGTCCTTGCGGGCGTGTCAGGGGCGGGTATCGGCCAGGCGGGGCGCGACCAGGTCCCAGACCGTGTCGGCCAGGTCTTCCTTGGGGCCGTACGGGACCGGGGTCTCGGTTCCGTCGGCCGCCAGGATCACCGCCTCGTTCTCCGCCGAACCGAAGGTCTTGTGCTCGCCGACCTCATTGACGACCAGCAGGTCACAGCCCTTGCGGGACAGCTTGGCGCGACCGTTGGCGAGCACGTCATCGGTCTCCGCGGCGAAGCCGACCACGAGCTGTCCCGGTCGGGCCCGCTCGGCGGAGAGTTCGGCAAGGATGTCCGGATTTCGGACCAGAGTGACCGGTTCCGGCTCCTTCCCTTCGACCTTCTTGATCTTGCCATCGGCGTAGACGGCAGGCCGGAAATCGGCGACGGCGGCGGCCATGATCACCGCGTCGGCGTCCGCGGCGGCCTTCAGCACCGCCTCGTGGAGCTGACGGGCGGTGCCGATGCGGATCACGTCCACCCCGGCCGGATCGGGCAGCTCGGTGTTGCCGGCGATCAGCGTGACCCGGGCGCCGCGGGCCGCCGCCGTACGGGCGAGCGCGTAGCCCTGCTTGCCGGAGGAGCGGTTGCCCAGGTAGCGGACGGGGTCCAGCGGCTCGCGGGTGCCGCCCGCGCTGACCACGACGCGGCGGCCGGCGAGATCCTGCTCCGCCGCCCGGTCGCCGCGGGCCAGCACCCGGCGGCAGAAGGCGAAGATCTCGGCCGGGTCGGGGAAGCGGCCCTTGCCGGTGTCGACGCCGGTCAGCCGGCCGACCGCCGGGTCGATCACGAGGGCGCCGCGGCGCCGCAGCGTGGCGACGTTCTCCTGGGTGGCGGGGTGCTCCCACATCTCGGTGTGCATCGCCGGGGCGAAGATCACCGGACAGCGCGCGGTGAGCAGAGTGTTGGTCAGCAGGTCGTCGGCCAGGCCATGGGCCGCCTTGGCGAGCAGATCGGCGGTGGCGGGGGCCACCACGACCAGGTCGGCGGCCTGGCCGATCCGGACGTGCGGGACCTCGTGGACGGACTCCCAGACCTCGGTGCCTGCCGGCTTGCCGGACAGCGCCGACCAGGTGGCCTCCCCGACGAAGTGCAGCGCCGAGGCGGTCGGCACGACCCGTACGTCGTGCCCGGACTCGGTCAGCCGCCGCAGCAGCTCGCACGCCTTGTAGGCGGCGATCCCGCCGCTCACCCCCAGGACGACCCTGGGCCGCTCCCGCTCACGCCTGTCCATCGCTTCGCCGCTCCCCGGGCCTCGGTCCCTACGTGTATTGCCCCTATGACACACCAAGGGCCCGGCTGGGGCCCCTCCCAGCGTTAGCTGGGGGAGCTCCGCCGGGCCCTTGGCGAAGGATGCCGCTGCTTACTGGGCCGGGCCCTCGATGGCCTCGGAGGTCAGCAGGCCCGCGTTGATCTCGCGCAGCGCGATCGACAGGGGCTTCTCGTGGACGTGGGTGTCCACGAGCGGGCCGACGTACTCGAGCAGGCCCTCGCCGAGCTGCGAGTAGTACGCGTTGATCTGACGCGCGCGCTTGGCGGCGTAGATCACCAGGCTGTACTTCGAATCGGTGGCCTCGAGAAGCTCATCAATGGGCGGGTTGATGATGCCCTCGGGTGCGGTGATGGAAGAGGACACTCTCTACCTTCCGAAGGGGGATGAAGCAGGGGGGTAACGCAAAGTCTTCGACGGTCCGGGGAGCTACGCGGTCAGCCGCTGGTGTTCTCGTCTCCGGACCTGTCCAGCATCAAGGCTAGCAGCTCACGGCTGACGTCCTCGACGGAGGTGTTGACAAGCGTCGTATCGAACTCCTTCTCCGCTGCCAGTTCGATCCTGGCGGCGGCCAGCCGGCGCTCGATGACCTCCGGCGCCTCCGTGCCCCGGCCGGTGAGCCGGCGGACCAGCTCGTCCCAGCTCGGCGGGGCCAGGAAGACCAGATGCGCTTCCGCCATGGACTCGCGGACCTGGCGGGCGCCCTGCAGGTCGATCTCCAGCAGGACCGGCTCCCCGGACTCCAGGCGGTCCAGCACCGCCGTGCGGGGGGTGCCGTACCGGTTGCCCGCGAACTCGGCCCATTCGAGCAGCTCGCCGTTGGCGACGAGCTTGTCGAATTCCCCGTCGTCGACGAAGAAGTAGTGGACACCGTGCCGCTCCCCGGGCCGCGGCTTGCGGGTGGTGGCCGAAACCGAGAGCCAGACCTCGGGGTGGACCTTGCGCATATGCGCGACGACCGTGCTCTTGCCGACCCCGGAGGGGCCGGAGAGCACGGTCAGTCGCGGTTGTCTGGCCGGGGGCGCGGGGGTCGTCCCCCCGGAGACTGCAGAACTCATGCAGCGATTATTCCAGCTTCCCGGTGATGCCGGAAAATTCAGGAAGCAGTGCTGCCGAACTCGCGCTCCAGCGACGCGATCTGGTTGGAGCCAAGACCCCGGACACGGCGGCTCTCGGAGATCCCGAGCCGTTCCATGATCTGCTTGGCGCGGACCTTGCCGACGCCGGGCAGGGACTCAAGGAGCGCGGAGACCTTCATCTTGCCGATGACGTCGTTCTCCTGGCCCTGCTTGATGACCTCATGGAGGGAAGCACCGGAGTGCTTGAGCCGATTCTTGACCTCGGCGCGCTCCCGGCGAGCCGCGGCGGCCTTCTCGAGCGCGGCTGCGCGCTGTTCAGGGGTAAGGGGCGGAAGAGCCACGCCTACGTCACCTCGGATGTCGAACTGTCGGATACGGACCAGTGTGGAACCTAGTCACCCCGCACCTGCGGAGCAACGAGCAACGCGCTTACGTGCAGTGCTCTCGTCGGAGACTAGCGCCAGAGTGCGCCGGAGTCAGCGAGAACAAGCGAAAAGTCCTGGTCAGACTCTGCTGACCAGGACAATTCGGGACCAAAGTCCCCGTCGGAAGGCTCTCAATCGAGCGCGGTGCGCACTTCGCCGGCGAATCGGTCCGCCGCGGCGCGCAGCGCGGAGGTGTCCGGACCGTGCCGCAGCACCCCCCGGCTGACGCTCGGCACGACGTTGCGCACGGCGTCACCGAAGACCTTCGGGAGGTCGGCGGGGGTGGCGCCCTGGGCGCCGATGCCGGGGGCGAGCAGCGGGCCGTTGATCGCCAGGTCGAACGAGGAGAGATCGCCGAGCGTGGCGCCGACGACCGCGCCGAAGGAGCCCAGCGGCTCGGCACCGGCGTTCTCGGCGGCGAGGTGGCCGAGCATGGTCGCGGCGAGCGTGCGGCCGTCCTCGCGCACCGCCCGCTGGACCTCGGCGCCCTCCGGGTTCGAGGTGAGGGCGAGGACGAAGAGCCCGGCGCCGTTCTCGCGTGCCAGGTCGACGGCCGGCTTCAGTGAGCCGTACCCGAGGTACGGGGAAACGGTCAGCGCGTCGGAGAACAGCGGCGAGTCCTTGCGCAGGTAGGTCTCGGCGTAGGCGGCCATGGTGGAGCCGATGTCGCCGCGCTTGGCGTCCATCAGCACCAGGGCCCCGCGCTCGCGCGCCTCCTCGACTGCGGTCTCCAGGACGGCGAGGCCGCGGGAGCCGAAGCGCTCGAAGAACGCGGATTGTGGCTTGAAAAGTGCGACCGTCTCGCCCAGGGCCTCCACGACGGTCCGGGTGAACCGCGCCAGGCCCGCGACATCGTCGTTCAGGCCCCAGTCGGCCAGCAGCGAGGCGTGCGGGTCGATGCCGACGCAGAGCGGGCCGCGCTCGTCCATGGCGCGGCGCAGGCGGGCGCCGAAGGGGTTCGCAGACGAATCCTGCGGCCCGGAGGGCCTCGGTGAGGGGTGGTGGTCGGGCGACGGGCGGGCGCCGAAGGGCTCGGTCATGCGGTCACCTTCTTGTGCTCGGCGCCGACCGCGTCGGCGAGGGTGGCGTACGGGCTGTTGCGCAGACGGGCGGCGAGGCCCTTGTGGATCGCGCGGCACCAGAACGGGCCCTGGTAGATGAAGGCGCTGTAGCCCTGGACCAGGGTGGCGCCGGCCAGGATGCGCTGCCAGGCATCCTCGGCGTTCTCGATGCCGCCCACCCCGATGAGGGTGACCGTGCCGCCGACGCGGGCGTAGAGGCGGCGCAGCACCTCCAGGGAGCGCTCCTTGACGGGCGCGCCGGACAGGCCGCCGGTCTCGGCGGTCAGCGCCGGGTCCGAGGTCAGGCCCAGGCCCTCGCGGGCGATCGTGGTGTTGGTGGCGATGATCCCGTCCAGGCCGAGCTCGACGGCCAGATCGGCGACCGCGTCCACGTCCGCGTCGGCCAGATCGGGGGCGATCTTGACCAGCAGCGGGACCCGGCGGCCGGTGACCGTACGGTCGGCGGCCTCGCGGACGGCCGTCAGCAGCGGGCGCAGGTGGTCGACGGCCTGGAGGTTGCGCAGCCCCGGGGTGTTCGGGGAGGAGACATTGACGACCAGGTAGTCGGCGTGCCGGGCAAGCCGCTCGGTGGAGGTGACGTAGTCGGCGACGGCTTCGTCCTCCGGCACGACCTTGGTCTTGCCGATGTTGACGCCGACGGTGGCCGGGAAGACGGGGTTGCGGGCGGCCAGACGGGCCGCCACGGACGCGGAGCCGTCGTTGTTGAACCCCATCCGGTTGATCAGCGCGCGGTCCGCCACGAGCCGGAACAGGCGCTTCTTGGGGTTGCCGGGCTGCGTCTGGGCGGTGACCGTGCCGATCTCGACATGGTCGAAGCCGAGCATGGTCATCCCGTCGATCGCGACGGCGTTCTTGTCGAAGCCGGCGGCCAGGCCGAAGGGGCCGTGCATCCGGCGGCCCAGGGCCTCGGTGCGCAGCTCCCGGTAGCGGGGCGCGAGGGCGGCCGCCAGGAAGGTGCGCAGCACGGGGAGGCGCACGGCCAGCTGGATCCAGCGGAAGGCCAGGTGGTGGGCCTGCTCGGGGTCCATGCGCTTGAAGATCAGGTGGAAGAAGAGGCGGTACATCGTCGGGTGGGCCTTCCGGGGCGAGGAGTGCGAGGGCTCATGAAGAGGGGGACACCGCGTCGGTGTCCCCCTCCCGGCCGCTACTCCTCGCGGGCCGCGGTGAGATGTTCGGCGTGTTCCTGGAGGGAACGCACGCCCACATCGCCGCGGGACATCGCCTCGATGCCCTGGACCGCGGCGGCCAGCGCCTGGACCGTGGTCAGGCAGGGCACGGCGCGGGCCACCGCCGCGGTACGGATGTCGTAGCCGTCGAGCCGGCCACCGGTCCCGTAGGGGGTGTTGACGATCAGGTCGACCTGGCCGTCGTGGATGAGCTGGACGATGGTCTTCTCACCGTCCGGGCCCTCGCCCTCGGACTGCTTGCGCACCACCGTGGCGTTGATGCCGTTGCGGCGCAGCACCTCGGCGGTACCGGAGGTGGCGAGCAGTTCGAAGCCGTGCGCGACCAGCTCCCGGGCCGGGAAGATCATCGAGCGCTTGTCGCGGTTGGCGACGGAGACGAACGCCCGGCCCTTGGTGGGCAGGGCCCCGTAGGCACCGGACTGCGACTTGGCGTAGGCGGTGCCGAAGACCGAGTCGATGCCCATGACCTCGCCGGTGGAGCGCATCTCCGGGCCGAGGACGGTGTCGACGCCGCGGCCGTGGATGTCGCGGAACCGCGACCAGGGCATCACGGCTTCCTTCACCGAGATCGGCGCGTCCAGCGGCAGGGTGCCGCCGTCGCCCGTCTTGGGCAGCATGCCCTCGGCGCGCAGCTCGGCGATGGTGGCGCCCAGCGAGATCCGGGCGGCGGCCTTGGCCAGCGGTACGGCGGTGGCCTTCGAGGTGAAGGGGACCGTACGGGAGGCGCGGGGGTTGGCCTCCAGGACGTAGAGGATGTCGCCGGCCATCGCGAACTGGATGTTGATCAGTCCGCGGACGCCGACGCCCTTGGCGATGGCCTCCGTCGAGATGCGCAGCCGCTTGATGTCGTAGCCGCCGAGCGTGATCGGGGGCAGCGCACAGGCGGAGTCGCCGGAGTGGATGCCGGCCTCCTCGATGTGCTCCATGACGCCGCCGAGGTAGAGCTCGTGGCCGTCGTAGAGCGCGTCGACGTCGATCTCGATGGCGTCGTCGAGGAACCGGTCGATGAGGACCGGGTGGCGGTCGATCAGGCCGGCGTGGCGGGTGAGGTACTCGCCGAGCGACGGCTCGTCGTAGACGATCTCCATACCGCGGCCGCCGAGCACGTAGGACGGGCGGACCATGACCGGGTAGCCGATCTCGGCGGCGATCCGCTGGGCCTCGTCGAACGAGAAGGCGGTGCCGTACTTGGGCGCGGGCAGTCCGGCCTCGGTGAGCACCCGGCCGAAGGCGCCGCGCTCCTCGGCGAGGTCGATCGCCTCGGGCGAGGTGCCGACGATCGGCACGCCGTTGTCCTTGAGCGCCTGTGCCAGGCCCAGCGGGGTCTGGCCGCCGAGCTGGACGATGACGCCGGCGACGGGGCCCGCCTGGGTCTCGGCGTGCACGATCTCCAGCACGTCTTCCAGCGTCAGCGGCTCGAAGTACAGACGGTCGGAGGTGTCGTAGTCCGTCGAGACGGTCTCCGGGTTGCAGTTGACCATCACGGTCTCGTAGCCGGCGTCGCTGAGCGCGAACGAGGCGTGGACGCAGGAGTAGTCGAACTCGATGCCCTGGCCGATGCGGTTGGGGCCGGAGCCGAGGATGATCACGGCCGGCTTCTCGCGCGGGGCGACCTCGGTCTCCTCGTCGTAGGACGAGTAGAAGTACGGGGTCTTCGCGGCGAATTCGGCGGCGCAGGTGTCGACCGTCTTGTAGACCGGGCGGACGCCGAGGGCGTGCCGGACCTCGCGGACGACGTCCTCGCGCAGCCCGCGGATCGCGGCGATCTGGGCGTCGGAGAAGCCGTAGCGCTTTGCGTCCGCAAGGATCTCAGGGTGGAGCTTCTCGGCGGCCGCGATCTCGTCGGCGATCTCCTTGACGAGGAAGAGCTGGTCGACGAACCAGGGGTCGATCTTCGTGGCGTCGAAGACCTCCTGGGGCGTGGCGCCGGCCCGGATCGCCGCCATGACGGTGTTGATCCGGCCGTCGGTGGGGACCTGGGCCTTCTCCAGCAGCGCGGCCTTCTCGCCCGGCTCGGTGACGAAGTCGAACTGGCTGCCCTTCTTCTCCAGGGAGCGCAGGGCCTTGTTCAGCGCCTCGGGGAAGTTGCGGCCGATGGCCATGGCCTCGCCGACGGACTTCATGGTCGTGGTGAGCGTGGCGTCGGCGGCCGGGAACTTCTCGAAGGCGAACCGCGGCACCTTGACGACGACATAGTCGAGGGTCGGCTCGAAGGAGGCCGGGGTCTTCTCGGTGATGTCGTTGGGGATCTCGTCGAGGGTGTAGCCGACGGCGAGGCGGGCGGCGATCTTCGCGATCGGGAAGCCCGTGGCCTTGGAGGCCAGCGCCGAGGAGCGCGAGACGCGCGGGTTCATCTCGATGACGATGACCCGGCCGTCCTCGGGGTTGACCGCGAACTGGATGTTGCAGCCGCCGGTGTCGACACCGACCTCGCGGATGACGGCGATGCCGATGTCCCGCAGGGTCTGGTACTCGCGGTCGGTGAGTGTCATCGACGGCGCGACGGTGATCGAGTCACCGGTGTGCACGCCCATCGGGTCGAAGTTCTCGATGGAGCAGACGACCACGACGTTGTCGTTCTTGTCGCGCATCAGCTCCAGCTCGTACTCCTTCCAGCCGAGGATGGACTCCTCCAGGAGCACCTCGGTGGTCGGCGAGAGCGTCAGGCCCTGGCCGGCGATCCGGCGCAGCTCCTCCTCGTCGTGCGCGAAGCCGGAGCCGGCGCCGCCCATGGTGAAGGAGGGGCGGACGACGACGGGGTAGCCGCCGAGTTCGTCAACGCCCGCGAGGACGTCGTCCATGGAGTGGCAGATGACCGAGCGGGCGGACTCGCCGTGGCCGATCTTGGCCTGGACGGCCTTGACGACCTCCTTGAACAGGTCGCGGTCCTCGCCCTTGTTGATCGCCTCGACATTGGCGCCGATCAGCTCGACGCCGTACTTGTCGAGGGTGCCGGACTCGTGCAGCGAGATGGCCGTGTTCAGGGCCGTCTGACCGCCCAGGGTGGGCAGCAGGGCGTCCGGGCGCTCCTTGGCGATGATCTTCTCGACGAAGTCCGGGGTGATCGGCTCGACGTAGGTGGCGTCGGCGATCTCCGGGTCGGTCATGATCGTCGCCGGGTTGGAGTTCACCAGGATGACGCGCAGGCCCTCGGACTTGAGGACCCGGCACGCCTGGGTACCGGAGTAGTCGAACTCGGCGGCCTGGCCGATGACGATCGGGCCGGAGCCGATGACCAGGACGGACTGGATATCGGTGCGCTTAGGCACGCTGGCCCTCCATCAGGACGGTGTTCATCAAAGACGTGAAGCGGTCGAAGAGGTACGCGGCGTCGTGCGGACCCGCGGCGGCTTCGGGGTGGTACTGGACGCTGAAGGCCGGCTGGTCGAGGAGGTGCAGACCCTCCACCACGTTGTCGTTGAGGCAGACGTGGGAGACCTCGGCGCGGCCGAAGGGGGTGTCGGAGACGGTGTCGAGCGGGGCGTCGACGGCGAATCCGTGGTTGTGCGCGGTGACCTCGACCTTGCCGGTCGTACGGTCCTGCACCGGCTGGTTGATGCCGCGGTGGCCGTACTTGAGCTTGTAGGTGCCGAAGCCCAGCGCGCGGCCCAGGATCTGGTTGCCGAAGCAGATGCCGAACAGCGGCGTCTTGCGCTCCAGCACTCCCCGCATGACGGAGACCGCGTGGTCGGCGGTGGCCGGGTCGCCCGGACCGTTGGAGAAGAACACCCCGTCCGGGTTCACCGCGTAGACGTCCTCGACGGTGGCGGTGGCGGGCAGGACGTGCACCTCGATGCCGCGCTCGGCCATCCGGTGCGGGGTCATGCCCTTGATGCCCAGGTCGATCGCGGCGACGGTGAACTTCTTCGTACCGATCGCCGGGACGACGTAGGACTCCTTGGTGGCGACCTGCGTGGACAGGTCCGCGCCCTGCATCTCGGGGGCCTGGCGCACCTTGGCCAGCATCATGCCCTCGTCGGCCAGCGCCTCGCCGGAGAAGATGCCGACCCGCATGGCACCGCGCTCGCGCAGGTGGCGGGTCAGCGCGCGGGTGTCGACGCCGCTGATACCGACGACGCCCTGGGCGACCAGCTCGTCGTCCAGGGAGCGCACCGAGCGCCAGTTGGACGGGGTACGGGCGGGGTCGCGGACGACGTAGCCGGCCACCCAGATCCGCTGCGACTCGGGGTCCTCGTCGTTGACACCGGTGTTGCCGATGTGCGGGGCGGTCATGACGACGACCTGGCGGTGGTACGAGGGGTCGGTCAGGGTCTCCTGGTAGCCGGTCATGCCGGTGGAGAACACCGCTTCGCCGAAGGCCTCCCCCACCGCCCCGTAGGCGCGGCCGCGGAAGCTGCGGCCGTCCTCCAGGACGAGTACGGCGGGGATCCCCCTTGTGCCGTGGGCGGTGCCCCTGGTGGAGGTCGTCATCGTGCCCCTTCCGTTTCGGTGTGCTCGGTGGTGCTGGTGGTGTTCTCGGTGGTGCTCAGCCGGTTGACGGCCTCGACCCAGGCCGGGTGCGCGTCCGCCCGGTCGGAGCGGAAGCCGGAGTCGAGCTGCCGGCCGCCGTGCTCCCAGGTGACGATCAGCAGGCCGCCCTCGGTCAGGACCTTGCCGGCGATGCCCTTGTCGAGGCGGGCGCCGCGCAGTGCGGTGGCCGGCACGAAGAAGTCCGCCGCGCCCGGCCGTACGACGTCCAGGCCCTGCTCGGTGAGGGTCAGCTCGGCGCGGCTGCGGGTCCCCAGGCCACGCGCCACGATCCGGTCGAGCCACTGCCCGGCGGTGGTGGAGCCGTGGTAGCGGCCCGACAGGGTCAGCAGGGGGGTGCCGGGGTCGTCGGGGGCGGACGGCAGCTCGGGCAGGTCGCCCTGGAGCGTGCCGCGCCACTTCCAGCCCTGGCGCATCAGCCAGTAGACGAAGACGACGAAGACCAGCAGGCCGGCGACCCAGCCGAGCCGTGCGGCCCAGTCGGTGACCGGAGCGGAGTGCTGCGCCGCGGCCAAGGTGCTCAGTGGAGGTGTCACGCCAGCTTCCCGTCGACGACCGTTGCCCGGCCCCGCAGGAAGGTGTGGGTGACACGCCCCGGCAGCTCGCGGCCCTCGTAGGGGGTGTTGCGGCTGCGGGAGGCGAAGCCCGCGGGGTCCACCTCTCCACGGTAAGCGGAATCGAGCAGCGTGAGGTTGGCGGGCTCACCAGCCGAGACGGGACGGCCGTGGCCCTCCAGGCGGCCGATGTGCGCCGGGCGGAAGGACATCCGGTCGGCGACGCCGGCCCAGTCCAGCAGCCCGCTGTCGACCATCGTGTGCTGGACGACGGAGAGCGCGGTCTCCAGGCCGACCATGCCCATGGCCGCCGCGCCCCACTCGCAGTCCTTGTCCTCGTGCGGGTGCGGGGCGTGGTCGGTGGCGACGCAGTCGATCGTGCCGTCGGCGAGCGCTTCGCGCAGCGCCAGCACGTCGGCCTCGGTGCGCAGCGGCGGGTTCACCTTGTAGACGGGGTTGTAGCTGCGGACCAGCTCATCGGTGAGCAGCAGGTGGTGCGGGGTGACCTCGGCGGTGACGTTCCAGCCCTTGGACTTCGCCCAGCGGACGATCTCGACCGAGCCGGCCGTGGACAGGTGGCAGATGTGCACCCGGGAGCCGACGTGCGCGGCGAGCAGCACATCGCGGGCGATGATCGACTCCTCGGCGACCGCGGGCCAGCCGCCGAGGCCCAGCTCGGCGGAGACGATGCCCTCGTTCATCTGGGCGCCCTCGGTGAGCCGGGGCTCCTGGGCGTGCTGGGCGACGACTCCGTCGAAGGCCTTCACGTACTCCAGGGCGCGCCGCATGATCACGGCGTCGTCCACGCACTTGCCGTCGTCGGAGAAGACCCGGACGCCGGCCGCGGAGTCGTGCATCGCGCCGAGCTCGGCGAGCTTCTTGCCCTCCAGGCCGACGGTGACCGCGCCGACGGGCTGGACGTCGCAGTAGCCGGACTCCTTGCCCAGCCGCCAGACCTGCTCGACGACGCCGGCGGTGTCCGCGACGGGGAAGGTGTTGGCCATGGCGTGTACGGCGGTGAAGCCGCCGACGGCGGCCGCCTTGGTGCCGGTCAGCACGGTCTCGGAGTCCTCGCGGCCCGGCTCGCGCAGATGGGTGTGCAGGTCGACCAGGCCCGGCAGCAGGACCTTGCCGCCGGCCTCGATGACCTGCGCGCCCTCGGCGCCGAGCCCGCTCCCGACCTCCGCGATGATCTCGCCGTCGATCAGCACGTCCTGCGGTTCGCCACCGAGGACCTTCGCGCCGCGAATCAGGGTCTTGCTCATGGTTACTTGCTCTCCTCGGTGCGAGTGCTGGTGCCGTTGCCGGCGGTCAGGGCGGGCTCGTTGCCGCCCAGAAGCAGATAGAGGACGGCCATCCGGATGCTGACGCCGTTGGCGACCTGTTCGACGGCGGTGCAGCGGGGCGAGTCGGCGACCTGGGCGGTGATCTCCATGCCGCGGTTCATCGGGCCGGGGTGCATCACGATCGCGTGCTCGGGCATCCGGGCCATCCGGTCGCCGTCGAGGCCGTAGCGCCGCGCGTACTCCCGCTCGGTCGGGAAGAACGCCGCGTTCATCCGCTCGCGCTGGACGCGCAGCATCATCACCGCGTCGGACTTGGCGAGGACGGCGTCGAGGTCGTAGGAGACCTCGCAGGGCCACTGCTCCGCCCCGATCGGTACCAGCGTCGGCGGCGCGACCAGGGTGACCTCGGCGCCGAGCGTGGTCAGCAGGTGGACGTTGGAGCGGGCGACCCGGCTGTGCAGGATGTCGCCGACGACGGTGATGCGGCGGCCGGCGAGGTCCTGGCCCAGTCCCGCGTCGGCGCCGACGAGCCGGCGGCGCATCGTGAAGGCGTCCAGCAGTGCCTGGGTGGGGTGTTCGTGGGTGCCGTCACCGGCGTTGACCACGGAGCCGCCGATCCAGCCGGAGGTCGCCAGGCGGTGCGGGGCGCCGGAGTCGTGGTGCCGGATGACGACGGCGTCCGCGCCCATCGCCTCCAGGGTGAGGGCGGTGTCCTTGAGCGACTCGCCCTTGGAGACCGACGACCCCTTTGCGGAGAAGTTGATGACATCGGCGGAGAGGCGCTTCGCCGCGGCCTCGAAGGAGATACGGGTGCGGGTCGAGTCCTCGAAGAAGAGGTTGACGACGGTGCGTCCGCGCAGGGTGGGGAGCTTCTTGATCGGCCGGTCGGCGACCCGGGCCATCTCCTCGGCGGTGTCGAGGATCAGGACGGCGTCGTCGCGCGTGAGATCGGCGGCCGAGATGAGGTGACGCTTCATCCGGTTTTCTCCGTGAGTGAAGGAGGTGTACGGGAATATCCGTCGAGCGGGCATGCCTGCGGACCCGGGGTCACCGGGTCCGTGCGCGGTGCGCTATCGCTCGCCGGCCGGGGCGGGGTGCTTCACGCCGAGCAGCACGGCGTCCCGGCCGTCCTCCTCGGTGAGCTGGACCTTGACCGTCTCCCGCAGCGACGTGGGGAGGTTCTTGCCTACGTAGTCGGCACGGATCGGCAGTTCGCGGTGGCCGCGGTCGACGAGGACCGCCAGCTGTACGGCGCGCGGCCGCCCGATGTCGCCCAGCGCGTCCAGCGCGGCGCGGATGGTGCGGCCGGAGAAGAGCACATCGTCGACGAGCAGGACTACGCGTCCTTCGATGCCGTCGGCGGGGATGTCCGTGCGGGCGAGCGTGCGGGCCGGGCCCAGGCGCAGGTCGTCGCGGTACATCGTGATGTCGAGCGAGCCGACCGGGACCGTGCGGCCGGTGATCTCTTCGAGCTTGGCGGCGAGCCGCCGGGCGAGGAAAACGCCACGGGTGGGGATCCCCAGGAGCACCACATCGTCCGCGCCCTTGGCGCGCTCGACGATCTCGTGGGCGATACGGGTGAGCATCCGCGCGATGTCCGGGCCTTCGAGCACCGGGCGTGCGGGGAGCCGATCCGTCGTGTCGGCACTGCTTGCGTCCATATGAAACGGACCTCCTTCTCCGCCTCACGGGACGGACCTTAAAGGACGTCGGAATTACGCAGCCCAGGCTATCAGGACCCCTCACCGGAGCGGTCCGCACCCCTGACGGGTGAGGGTCTGCCCCGTTCCGCTTGACGAAGTCAGATTACGCTGCGTAACCTCACAGTGAGTTACCAGCCCGCGGCGGAGCCGCATGTCGATACAGCCGTCTGGGGAGTTTTATGTCCAGCGAATACGCCAAACAGCTCGGGGCCAAGCTCCGCGCCATCCGCACCCAGCAGGGCCTTTCTCTCCACGGCGTCGAGGAGAAGTCCCAGGGCCGCTGGAAGGCCGTGGTGGTCGGTTCGTACGAGCGCGGCGACCGCGCCGTGACCGTGCAGCGCCTTGCCGAGCTGGCGGACTTCTACGGCGTTCCGGTGCAGGAACTGCTGCCGGGGACGACACCGGGCGGAGCGGCCGAGCCGCCGCCGAAGCTGGTGCTCGACCTGGAGCGCCTGGCCCATGTCCCGCAGGAGAAGGCCGGCCCGCTGCAGCGCTACGCCGCCACCATCCAGAGCCAGCGCGGTGACTACAACGGCAAGGTCCTCTCGATCCGCCAGGACGACCTGCGCACCCTCGCGGTCATCTACGACCAGTCGCCCTCGGTGCTGACCGAGCAGCTGATCAGCTGGGGCGTGCTGGACGCGGAAGCGCGCCGTGCCGTGCAGCACGACGAGATCTGATCCACCGCACCACCTGCAGAAACGTGCCGCCGCTCCGGGTCTCCGGGGCGGCGGTTTCTGCGTACCGGCGCACAGACGGCGCACACCGGCGGCGCACAATGCGCCAGGAGAGCCCCCGTACGGCGTTCTGCGGGCATGCGAAGGGCCCGGAGCACTGGCCTTCGCTCCGGGCCCGTTCACACGCTCTGCCGACCGCCTACTGCGCCTCGCGCCGCAGGCTCGGCTTCAGCTCCTTGAACCGGCCGAGGAGGCCGTTGACGAAAGCCGGGGAGTCGTCCGTGGAGAACTCCCTGGCGAGCTGCACGGCTTCGTCGATCGCCACCGCGTCCGGCGTCTCGTCCACCCACAGCAGTTCATGGGCGCCGAGCCGCACGATGCTGCGGTCGGCCGCCGGCATCCGGTCCAGGTCCCAGTCGACCGCGTAGGTGGAAATCAGCTCGTCGATCCGGGCGACATGGTCCGCGTACCCCTCGACCAACTGCAGGGTGTATTCGTTCACCGGCGGCTGCCGTGGGTCGGTCCGGGCGTGCCGCATCCAGTCCGCGAGCACGGACTGCACATCGGCACCGCGCTGGTCGGCCTCGAAGAGAATCTGGAAGGCGCGCTTACGGGCCTTGGTACGGGCAGCCACGGTTAGCTGTTCACCCGGCCGAGGTAGTCGCCGGTGCGGGTGTCGACCTTGATCTTCTCGCCCTCGGTGATGAAGAGCGGCACCTGGATCTCGTAGCCGGTCTCCAGCGTGGCGGGCTTGGAGCCGCCGGTGGAGCGGTCGCCCTGGACGCCGGGCTCGGTGTGCTGGATGACGAGCTCGACGGCAGCCGGCAGCTCGACGTAGAGCACCTCGCCCTCGTGCTGCGCCACGACGGCCTCGAAGCCCTCGAGGAGGAAGTTCGCGGCGTCACCGACGGCCTTGCGGTCGACCATCAGCTGGTCGTAGGTGTCCATGTCCATGAAGACGAAGTACTCGCCGTCCATGTACGAGAACTGCATCCCGCGCTTGTCGACAGTGGCCGTCTCGACCTTCACGCCGGCGTTGAAGGTCTTGTCCACCACCTTGCCGGAGAGCACGTTCTTCAGCTTGGTGCGGACGAAGGCCGGGCCCTTACCGGGCTTGACGTGCTGGAACTCGACGACGGACCAGAGCTGGCCCCCTTCGAGCTTGAGCACCAGGCCGTTCTTGAGGTCGTTCGTGGAAGCCACGGTTGCGGAATCTCCTGGACTGCAGGTTGTGGGTACCTCGGAGCCGTACGCCGCAAGCCGTGGGGCTCACAGCGCGAGCAGCTCCTTGGTCGTGATCGTGAGTAGCTCGGGCCCGCCGTCCGCCTCGGGGCGGACGACGAGTGTGTCGTCGATCCGGACACCCCCGCGGCCCGGGATGTGAACCCCCGGCTCGACGGTGACCGGCACGCAAGCGTCCAGTTTACCCATGGCGGCAGGGGACAATTGAGGGTCCTCGTCGATTTCGAGCCCCACACCGTGCCCGGTCCATGCTCCCAGCCGCTCCCCGTACCCCGCGGCGTCCAGCACATGGCGGGTCACCCGGTCCACCTCGCGGCACTCCACATCCGGCGCAAGCGCCTCGCGCCCGGCCCGCTGGGCTGCGAAAACGAGATCGTACAGCTCGATCTGCCAGTCCGAGGGCGTGGTGCCGATGACGAAGGTCCGGCCGATCTCACAGCGGTATCCGCGGTAACTGGCGCCCAGGCAGAGGCTGAGGAAGTCACCCTCCTCGACCCGCCGGTCGGTGGGCAGATGCCCGGGGCGGCCGGCGTTCGGGCCGGTCGCGACGGACGTGGGGAAGGCCGGGCCGTCCGCGCCGTGGTCCACCAGCCGGCGTTCCAGTTCCAGTGCCAGATGCCGCTCGGTGCGGCCGACCAGGATCGATTCCAGGAGTTCCCCCAGGGCCTGGTCGGTGATCTCCGCGGCGATCCGCAGACAGGCGATCTCGTCGTCGTCCTTCACCAGCCGCTGCGCCTCGACCGCGCAGGCCAGGTCGGTCAGCCGCAGCCGGGGCGCGACCTGCGAGAGCGCACGGTGCCGGGTGACGGTGAGGTGGTGCTCCTCGACGGCCAGGGTGTCCGCGCCGGCCGTCGCGGCGAGGTCGGCGCCGGCCACGACCGGGTCGCCGCCACGGGTCGGCAGCACCGACACCCGTACGTCATCGGCCGGCCGGCCCTCGGCGGGATCACCGCTCAGCGGCATGCCGCACAGCAGCACCTCGTCGGCCGGGGCGAGCAGCAGCGCGGCGCCGGGCGGCGCGCAGCCGGTGAGGTAGCGGACGTTCGCGGGGCGCGAGATCAGTGCGGCGGCACTTCCGGCCCCGGCTACGCGGTCGCGCAGCCGCGTGCGCCGGGCCGCGTACAACTCGGACATATCACGAGCGTACGGCGGCTCCTCCGGGGCGGCCGGTCGAGCGGGGCCGCCCGGGGGACCGGGCTGCCGCGGCCGTTACCAGCTCGGCGGGCTGGCGATGCTGCGGGCGACGACGTCGTCCAGCACCCGCACCGTCGTGGCGACGTCGTGCTGGGAGTTGTCGATGATCGGCAGGCCGGAGCCGTACCAGCCGGCCATCCGCCCGTGGATCCTCGCCACCTCTTCGTCGGACAGCCGGCGGTTGCCGCTGCGCCGGGCGTTGCGCTCCAGGACGATCTCCAGGCCGGGCAGCAGCACGATCGGCAGCAGGCCGGGGCCCACGTGACGCTTCCAGCCGCCCAGACCGATGACCGGCCGGTCGGGGAAGACGGCGTCGTCGAGGATGCAGGAGATGCCGTTGGCAAGGAAGTTGCGGGCCGCGAAGCCGCAGGTGCGGCGGGCGAGGCGGTACTGCGCCTCGGAGTGGTCGTTCCAGCCGGCCTGCGGGTCGGCGAAGCCGGACCGGACCCATTCGCGGACGTCGTCGAGGCTGATGTGCGCGGTCGGCACCCGGCGGGTGTCGGCCCAGTGGCGCGCCACGCTGGTCTTCCCGGCCCCGGCCGGGCCGATGAGCAGCACCGCGACGGCCGCATGCGCGGCGTCCGGCGCCGTGGTGTCGGTGGGCGGGCTGGGCAGCGGCACCGGGGCGCCGGGGGGCAGCTGGACATGGCCGGTGATGTCCGTGCTGTGCGGCACGGGCGGGGCCTGCTGGGGCACGGGCCCGTGCCCGCCCTGGCCGGAGGCCGGCTGCTGCGCGGGCGGCGGCGGAGCGGCCGGGGCCGGCGGCGAGGCGGGCGGGGTGTGCTGTCCCGGGTGGGGCGTCCAGTTCATGGCGGCGCCGGGTGATGCCTGCCCGTGGGGCGGTGGCAGCGGAGCCCCCACTGCGTAGTGCATCCGGTGGCTCTCCGTCTCGTGCGGTCGACTCGTGCGGTCGATGTGGTGCGGTGCTCCTCCGGCTCGCGCCGGGTCGGGTGCCCCAGGCGCGCCCGGGGCTCGGCTGCCCGGTGCGCCCGACGGCAACCCGGCGGCCCCAAGGGGCCGTTGTGCCCCACGGCCGTCGGCGTGGGCGGGTGCTGCTGCGAACGGTACCCTCCCGGATGCGGAAGGGGCGCCCGCTGCCCCGGGCGCTCGGTGCGGGAACGGCCGGGGGCGGGACAAGGTGCCCGAGGGGCGTCAGCCGTTCAGTTCCTCGGCCAGCGCACGGAGCGCGAGACGGTAGGAGCCGATGCCGAAGCCGGCGACCGTGCCGCTGGCGACGGCCGCGAGGACCGAGTTGTGGCGGAACTCCTCGCGCGCGTACGGGTTCGAGATGTGCACCTCGATCAGCGGGGCGGTGCGCTGGGCGGCCGCGTCCCGCATGCCGTACGAATAGTGCGTGAAGGCACCGGGGTTGATGACGACCGGGAGGGATCCGTCGGCGGCCTCGTGCAGCCAGCGGATCATCTCGCCCTCGTCGTTGGTCTCCCGGACCTCGGCCTCGAAGCCCAGCTCCTTGCCGAGCCGGGCACACTCCGCGACCAGTCCGGCGTAGGAGGTGGCGCCGTAGACCTCGGGCTCACGGGAGCCCAGCCGCCCGAGGTTGGGCCCGTTGAGGACGAGCACCCGACGGGTCATGCCGCGATCTCCGCGTGGGCGGCGAGCAGCATCGCCGGGTCCGGGCCCTCCAGGACGGTCGGCTTGGCGAGGCCGTCCAGGACGATGAAGCGCAGCCGGTCGCCGCGGGACTTCTTGTCGACCTTCATCGTCTCCAGCAGCTTGGGCCACTGGTCGCCGCGGTAGGTCAGCGGCAGCCCGACGGACTCCAGCACGGAGCGGTGCCGGTCGGCGGTGGCGTCGTCCAGGCGGCCGGCGATCCGGCCGAGCTCGGCGGCGAAGACCATGCCGACGGAGACGGCCGCGCCGTGCCGCCAGTTGTAGCGCTCGTTCTTCTCGATGGCGTGCGCGAGGGTGTGGCCGTAGTTGAGGATTTCGCGCAGGCCGGACTCCTTGAGGTCCGCGGAGACGACCTCGGCCTTGACCCGGATGGCCCGCTCGATCAGCTCGGCGGTGTGCGCACCGTCCGGGCGCTTGGCGGCCTCCGGGTCCGACTCGATCAGTTCGAGGATCGCCGGGTCGGCGATGAAGCCGGCCTTGATGACCTCGGCCAGACCGGAGACGTAGTCGTTGACCGGCAGCGAGTCCAGCGCGGCCAGGTCACAGAGCACCCCGGCCGGCGGGTGGAAGGCGCCGACGAGGTTCTTGCCCTCGGCGGTGTTGATGCCGGTCTTGCCGCCGACCGCCGCGTCCACCATGCCCAGCACGGTCGTCGGCACCGCGATCCAGCGCACCCCGCGCAGCCAGGTCGCGGCGACGAAGCCGGCCAGGTCGGTGGTGGCGCCGCCGCCGACGCCGACGATCACATCGCTGCGGGTGAAGCCGGACTGGCCGAGCGCCTTCCAGCAGTACGCCGCGACCTCGGCGGTCTTGGACTCCTCGGCGTTCGGCAGCTGGATGGCGACGGCCTCGTAGCCCTGGGAGGCCAGGTCCTCGCGCAGCGCCTCGCCGGTGGCGGCCAGCGCCTCGGGGTGCAGCACCGCCACCCGCCCGCCCGTCGCCCGCCGCCGCCCCGAGTCGAGGCGCTCCGCGCCACTGTGACTCCCACCACCGATCAGGCCCGCGAGTTCGCCGAGCAGCTGCCGCCCGACAAGCACCTCGTACGGGTCGGTGCCCGCCGTGCCGCCGACCTGGATACGGGTGGCCTGCTCCGTCATGCCTGTTCCTCCCTGTGGGCGGCCCGCGGGCGGTGTCCCGCGGCCGGCCGTAGCTCCAAAGCGTCCAGGATCGCCTCGGCGACCTGCTCGGGGGTGCGCTCCCCCGTTTCGATCACGGCGCGCGCGGCCGCGGTGTACAGCGGGCGGCGGTGCTCCATCAGCTCGCGCCACTGCTTGCGCGGGTTGACGGCCAGCAGCGGGCGGGGCGCGTCCAGGCCCACCCGCTTGACGGCGTCGGCGAGTTGTACGTCCAGGAAGACCACCGGCAGCCCGGTCAGCAGCGTGCGGGTGCCGTCGTCCAGGATCGCGCCGCCGCCGAGCGAGAGCACCCCGGGGTGGCTCTCCAGCGCCTCGCGCACCGCCGTCCGCTCCAGCCCGCGGAAGTACGGCTCGCCCTCGTCGATGAAGATCTCGGCGACCGGCCGGCCGGCCGTGGCCACGATGTCGGCGTCGGTGTCCCGGTAGCCGACGCCCAGCCGCTCGGCCAGCAACGCGCCCACCGTCGACTTGCCGGCCCCGGGCGGGCCGATCAGCACGACGACCGGCGACGTCATCGGATCGCCAGGTGATCGAGGTAGGTCTGCACATTGCGGCGGGTCTCCGGCACGCTGTCGCCGCCGAACTTCTCCACCACCGCGTCCGCCAGGACCAGGGCCACCATCGCCTCGGCGACGATGCCCGCGGCCGGCACGGCGCAGACGTCCGAGCGCTGGTGGTGCGCCTTGGCCGCCTCACCGGTGCTCACATCGATGGTCGCCAGCGCCTTCGGCACCGTCGCGATCGGCTTCATCGCGGCACGCACCCGCAGCAGCTCGCCGGTGGTCAGCCCGCCCTCGGTGCCGCCGGAGCGGCCCGAGCTGCGCTTGATGCCGTCGTCGGTCGAGACGATCTCGTCATGGGCCTTCGAGCCGGGCACCCGCGCCAGGTCGAAGCCATCGCCGACCTCGACGCCCTTGATCGCCTGGATGCCCATGAGGGCGGCGGCCAGCCGGGCGTCCAGGCGCCGGTCCCAATGGACGTGTGAGCCCAGGCCCACCGGCACGCCGTACGACAGCACCTCGACCACGCCGCCGAGGGTGTCGCCGTCCTTGTGGGCCTGGTCGATCTCGGCGACCATCGCCTTGCTCGCGTCCGCGTCCAGGCAGCGCACCGGGTCGGCGTCCAGCCGCTCGACATCGGAGGGCTTCGGGTAGACCCCGTACGGGGCCTTGGCCGCGCCCAGCTCGACGACGTGCGAGACGATCTCGATACCGGCCGTCTCCTTGAGGAAGGAGCGGGCCACCGCGCCCAGGGCGACCCGGGCGGCGGTCTCGCGGGCGGAGGCGCGCTCCAGGATCGGGCGGGCCTCGTCGAAGCCGTACTTCTGCATACCGGCGAGGTCGGCGTGGCCGGGGCGGGGACGGGTCAGCGGCGCGTTACGGGCGAGTGCGGCCAGCTCCTCCGGGTCCACCGGGTCGGCCGCCATCACCTGCTCCCACTTGGGCCACTCGGTGTTGCCGACCATCACGGCCACCGGCGAGCCCAGCGACAGGCCGTGCCGCACCCCGCCCAGGAACGTGATCTCGTCCTGCTCGAACTTCATCCGGGCACCGCGGCCATAGCCGAGCCGGCGCCGGGCCAGGGCGTCCGCCACCAGTTCCGTGGTGATCGGGACTCCGGCCGGAAGGCCTTCCAGCGTCGCCACGAGTGCGGGGCCGTGCGACTCCCCCGCCGTCAGCCAGCGCAACCTGCTCAACGGTGCTCCTCATGTACTGCTCATCCGCGTACGGTCTTCCCCCGATCCTCCCACGTCGCGCGCGAGGGGCGGCGCCCAGTCCAGGGGGCGGACCGGGCGCGGGCGGACAGGCCGGACGGACCGGGCGGGGCCGGACGGTCAGCGGGCGGCGAGCGCCGCCTCTCCGGCCTTGCGCATCGCGACCAGGGGTGCCGGGGACCGCCCCGTCATCTGCTCCACCTGCAGTACGGCCTGGTGGACCAGCAGGTCGAGGCCGCCCACCACCCCGCCGCCGCGGGCGGCCCAGGCGGTGGCCAGCGTCGTCGGCCAGGGCTCGTAGAGGACGTCGAAGAGCGTGCCGGGCCGGTCGGGGACGGCGGCGGCGAGCGCGTCGGTGGTGCCCGCCGGGGTGGTCGCGATGGTCAGCGGCGCCTCGAAGGCCGCCGCGGCGTCCTCCCAGGCGGCGGTGCGGACCATGACGCCCAGCCGCTCGCCCCAGCCGCGCATCTCGTCGGCGCGTGCCCGGCTGCGGACGTATGCGGTGACCTCACCGGTGCAGATGCGGGAGAGCGCGGCCAGCGCCGAGGAGGCGGTGGCGCCGGCGCCCAGCACCGACGCCCGCCCGACCTGCCGCACTCCGCGTTCGCGCAGCGCGGCGAGCATGCCGGGGATGTCGGTGTTGTCGCCGAGGCGGCGCCCGTCGGCGGCGAGGACGACGGTGTTCACCGCCTCGACCGAGGACGCCGTGGGGCTGATCTCGTCGAGCAGCGGGATCACCGCCCGCTTGAGCGGCATGGTCAGCGACAGGCCCGCCCAGGTGGCGTCCAGGCGCTCCATGAAGGCGGGCAGCGCCGCTTCGTCGACCTCGTGGCGGTCGTAGGTCCAGTCGCTCAGCCCGAGTTCCCGGTAGGCGGCGCGGTGCAGCACCGGCGAGAGGGAATGGGCAATCGGGGATCCGAGCACCGCGGCTCGACGGGTGGCGCTCATTGCTTGTTTTTCTCTTGTTCCTTTTCGTAGATGCGCCGGTTTCGCTCGTGCTCTTCGTTCGTCTCGGCGAACAGCGTCTTTTCCGGGTTGATCGAGACGAAGTAGTACCAATTGCCCTTGGCCGGGGCGATGGCCGACTTGAGCGCCACTTCACCCGGGTTGCCGATCGGGCCCGGCGGCAGTCCCTTGAACTTGTAGGTGTTGTAGGGATCGTTGAAATTGCGCAGGTTGTCGACGGAGCCGGTGTCCAGCGTGCTCTGGGATTTCGCGTAATTCACCGTCGAGTCGAAGTCCAGCAGGCCGTACGTCTCGGTGTTGTTCGGCTTGAGACGGTTGTAGACGACGCGCGCGACCTTGACGAAGTCATGCTTGTACTTGCCTTCGGCCTGCGTGAGGCTCGCGACGGTCAGCAGCTGCATCGGCGAGTCGAGCTTGAGCGAGCGGGCCTTTCCTTCCAGGTCGTACTTCGTGTAGACCTGGTTCGCCCGCGCCACCATCTGCTTGAGGACCTCGGCCGGTTTCGTCTTTCCGCCGACGCTGTAGGTCGACGGGTAGAGGAATCCCTCCAGCGGGTCCTTTATCTTCGGCGAGTTGTTGGCCCACGACGGCAGCCCGAGGCTCTTGACGTCGCTCTTCGCCACGTCCTTGGTCGTGCCTGCCTTGATGCGCAGCTTTTGGTCGATGAGTTTGTAGACGTCGCCGGCCCGGAGCCCTTCACGGATCGTGAGGCCGTTACGGCTCTTGGGATCGAGCATCATCTCGATGGCCGCGGCGCCCGACATCTGCTTGCGCAGGGTGTACGTCCCCGGCTGCAGGCTCTTCGCCTTCTGGTTCTCGTCGGCCGCCTCGGTAAAGGCACCGGGGCTCTTGATGACACCCTCGCGCTGGAGGATCTGGCCCATTTCCGAAAGCGGCGAACCGTCCGGAATGTCGACCTGGATCTCGCCGGACCCCTCCCCCTCGTAGTCGGGGGCCGATCCGAAGTGGGCCATGAAGAAGTCATAGCCGAAGTAGCCGACCGCGCCGACGGCTCCGGCGAAGACCAGCGCGACGACCAGGCAGGCGGTGCCGCTGCGCCGTTTGTTCTTCTTGCCGCGGCGCTCGCGGTCGGCCCGGCGGGTCTCGCGCGGGTCGTCGTCGTGGTCGTCGTCGCCGCCCGCGAAGAACGCATGCTCCGGCTCCGGCTCGCGGGGCTCCGGCTCGGCCCGCCAGTCGTCACCGGGGCCGTCGCCCTCGCCGTAGTGCGGCTGGGGCTCCGGCTGCTGCGGATGCTGCGGGCTCTGCTGCTGCGGATGCGGCGCCTGCTGATACTGCTGCTGCTGCATCTGCTGCTGCTGCATCTGCTGCTGTTGCGCCTGCTGCTGTTGCGCCTGCTGCTGCAGATGCTGCGGCTGGGGCGGCGGATAGGCGTCAGGGGTCGCGTAGTAGTCGGGACTCGTCCCGCTGTACGGGTCGACCGGCGGCTGCTGCCCGTAGGGGTCGTACGGGTCGTACGGCAGCTGCCCGCCCTGCGTACCGTCCCAGCCGCCGTTGTACTGCTGCTCGGCATACGGGTGCTCGGCATACGGGTCGGCGTGTTGCTGGGGATACCGGGCGGCCTGCTGTCCGTCCCACGGGGGCTGCTGCGCCTGGCCTCTGGAGGCACCCTGCTCGCCGTAGAGCGGGTCCTCTGGATGCCACGGTTCGGAGCCGTAGCCCCGGCCATACTCGGTCATCGATCCCCTAGAGCCGAGAGGCGGTGTGCTCCGGACCGGCAGCGCGCTTGCTGAATCCGACCCGCCTCTACTTGCACGCGCGGCTGTTCGAACGCCGCACATCGCGCGGAACGTTACCGTACCGCGATCAGATGACCACTTCGACGCTCTCGCCCGGGGGTTCCCCGGAGACACGTTCGGCCTCCAGTGCGCTCTGCAGGATCACCACCGCGGCGGCCTGGTCGACCACCGAGCGGCCCTTCTTGCTGCGCACACCAGAGGCCCGCAGACCCTGGGTCGCGGTGACCGTCGACATCCGCTCATCGACCAGCCGGACCCCTACGGGTGCGATGTTCCGGGCCAGCTCCTGGACGAAGCCCCGGACCTTGGCCGCGGCCGGCCCCTCTCCCCCACTGAGGGAGCGGGGCAGACCGACCACGACTTCGAGGGGTTCGTACTCCTCGACGATCGCCTTGAGCCGCCGGTGCGCTGACGGAACGTCACGTCCCGGCACGGTCTCCACGGGGGTGGCGAGGACCCCGTCGGGGTCGCACGAGGCGACCCCGATACGGGCGTCCCCGACATCCACGGCGATGCGCCGTCCGCGTCGCATCTCACTCACGCGCGTCAGGCCGCCTCGGCGACAAGGCGCTCGACGGCCTCGATGGCCTCGGGCACCGCGGCGGCGTTCTGCCCGCCGCCCTGGGCGACGTCCGGCTTGCCGCCGCCACCGCCACCGAGCGTCTTGGCGGCCGTACGCACCAGGTCACCGGCCTTGATGCCGCGCTCACGGGCGGCCTCGTTGGTGGCGATGACCGTCACCGGGCGGCCGTTGGCGACTGTGAAGAGCGCCACAACGGCCGCCCGGCCGCCCTGGATGCGCCCGCGGACATCGAGCACCAGCTTGCGCAGGTCGTCGGCGGAGGTGCCGTCCGGGACCTGCCCGGCGGCCAGTGCCACCCCGCGGACGTCCTTGGCGCCCTCGGCCAGCCCGGCGGCGGCCTGCAGCACCTTCTCCGCGCGGAACTTCTCGATCTCCTTCTCGGCGTCCTTCAGCTTGGCCAGGACACCGGAGATCTTCTCGGGCAGCTCCTCCGGGCGTCCCTTGACCAGCTCGGTGAGCTGGGAGACGACGGTGTGCTCACGGGCGAGGAACTTGTAGGCGTCCACGCCGACCAGCGCCTCGACGCGGCGTACGCCGGAGCCGATGGAGGACTCGCCGAGCAGCTTCACCAGACCCAGCTGAGCGGTGTTGTGGACGTGGGTGCCGCCGCACAGCTCCTTGGAGAAGTCACCGATGGTGACCACTCGGACGCGGTCGCCGTACTTCTCGCCGAATTCGGCGATGGCGCCCTGCTTCTTGGCGTCGTCCATGCTCATGACCTCGGCATGGACATCGAGCTCACGGGCGAGCACATCATTGATCTTCTGCTCGACATCGGTGAGGACCGAGCCCGGCACGGCGGCCGGCGAGCCGAAGTCGAAGCGGAAGCGGCCCGGGGAGTTCTCCGAACCGGCCTGGGCGGCCGTCGGGCCGAGGGCGTCGCGCAGCGCCTGGTGGGTGAGGTGGGTGGCGCTGTGGGCGCGGGCGATGGCACGCCGGCGGGTGATGTCGATGGCGGCGTACCCGGCGGAGCCGAGCACCACCTCGCCGACCTGGACGACGCCCTTGTGGACGGTGACACCGGGCACCGGCTGCTGGACGTCGCGGACCTCGACGACGGCGCCGGAGTCCAGCTTGATCCGGCCGGTGTCGGCGAGCTGGCCGCCGCCCTCGGCGTAGAAGGGGGTGCGGTCCAGGACGACCTCGACGTCGTCACCCTCGTGGGCGGCGGGCGCCGGGACGCCGTTGACCAGCAGGCCGACGACGGTGGACTCGCCCTCGGTGGCGCTGTAGCCGGTGAATTCCGTGGCGCCGGACTTGTCGGCGACCTCGCGGTAGGCCGACAGGTCGGCGTGGCCGCTCTTCTTGGCCTGGGCGTCGGCCTTGGCGCGGTCCCGCTGCTCCTTCATCAGGCGGCGGAAGCCGTCCTCGTCCACCGACAGGCCCTGTTCGGCGGCCATTTCGAGGGTGAGGTCGATCGGGAAGCCCCAGGTGTCGTGGAGCAGGAAGGCCTTGTCGCCGGGCAGGACCGCGGAGCCGGCGGCCTTGGTGTCGGTGACGGCGGTGTCGAGGATGTTGGTGCCGGCCTTCAGCGTCTTGACGAAGGCGGCCTCCTCGGCGAGGGCGACCGTCTCGATGCGGCGGCGGTCCTCCAGCAGCTCCGGGTACTGCTGGCCCATGGTCTTGATGACCACGTCCAGCAGCTCGCCGACGACCAGCCCGCTCGCGCCGAGCAGGCGCATGTTGCGGATGGCGCGGCGCATGATGCGGCGCAGGACGTAGCCGCGGCCCTCGTTGCCGGGGGTGACGCCGTCACCGATGAGCATCGTGGACGTACGGATGTGGTCGGCGACGACGCGCAGCGAGACATCGGTGGCGTCCGAGGCACCGTAGTGCACGCCGGAGAGCTCGGTGGCCTTGTCGATGACGACGCGCAGGGTGTCCGTCTCGTACATGTTCGGGACGTCCTGCAGGATCATCGCCAGGCGCTCGAGGCCGAGGCCGGTGTCGATGTTCTTGCTGGGCAGCTCGCCGAGGATCTCGAAGTCCTCCTTGCCCGTGCCCGCACCCCGCTCGTACTGCATGAAGACCAGGTTCCAGATCTCCACGTACCGCTCGTCGTTGACGGCCGGGCCGCCCTCGACGCCGAACTCCGGGCCGCGGTCGTAGTTGATCTCGGAGCACGGGCCGCAGGGGCCCGGGACGCCCATGGACCAGTAGTTCTCCGTCTTGCCCAGCCGCTGGATGCGCTCTTTGGGCACCCCGACGACCTCGTGCCAGATGCGCTCGGCCTCGTCGTCGTCGAGGTAGACGGTGATCCAGAGCTTCTCCGGGTCGAGGCCGTAGCCACCGTCGGCCTGGGAGCCGGTCAGCAGCTCCCAGGCGTACGTGATGGCGCCTTCCTTGAAGTAGTCGCCGAAGGAGAAGTTGCCGCACATCTGGAAGAACGTGCCGTGCCGGGTGGTCTTGCCGACCTCTTCGATGTCCGGCGTACGCACGCACTTCTGGACGCTGGTGGCGCGCGGGGCGGGCGGCTTGACCTCACCGAGGAAGTACGGCTTGAAGGGGACCATGCCCGCGTTGACGAGCAGCAGCGTCGGGTCGTCCGCGATGAGCGACGCCGACGGCACGACGTTGTGCCCGCGCTCCTCGAAGAAGCGCAGCCAGCGGCGGCGGATTTCAGCCGACTCCATCAGTGGTCCTCTTTTCCAGTCGGTCCGGTCAGACCGGTGTGTCCGGTTGTTCTCGTGGTGCGGTACTGCGGTTCGAGCACCGCGCGGCGCGGCGCGGGCAGCTCGCGCACCTCGCCCGTCTCCCCGAGGCCCAGGGCCTCGTGCAGCTGCTCTTCACGGTCCGCCATTCCGGTCCGTACGTCCAATGCAAATTGGCGCAGCCGGTGTCCGGTCTCGACGGCCTTGTCCGCGGCCTGTGCGGCGAGGCTGTCGGGCTGCAGCTTGCGCAGCTTGCTGTGGACCTTGTTGGTGGCCCAGACCCCGGCGGCGGCGCCGGTGGTGAACCAGAATGCGCGGCGGAACATCGCTGTGATCAGTCCTTGGAGCGACGGTTGCGGCGCCCGCCACGGCGGGCGCCGGGCAGGATACGGCCGGGGACGACGGTGCGCCGGGACTCCGGTTCGCCCTTCATGCCGATCGCGCGGCGCACGCCGTAGCCGAACGCCGCGACCTTGACCAGCGGGCCGCCGAAGGCGGAGGAGACGGTCGAGGAGAGCGCGGAGGCGTTGGCGGTGACCTCTTGGACGTCGGCGGCAATGGCGTCGACGCGGGCCAGCTGGGTGTGCGCGGAGCGGACGGTCGCGGAGGCGTCGGCCAGGAGCGGGACGGCCTGCTCGGACACCTCGGCCACCATCTTGGTGGTCGCCTTGAGCGTCTGCGCGAGCCTCACCAGCACGAGGGCGAGGAACGACACGAGGATCGCCCAGAAGACGGCCACGAGGATCCCGGCCACCTCTCCACCGGACACGTTGGCACCACACTCCGACTGATTTGGTCTGGGCTCATTCCCGATCGGCGCTCCCGCTCGAACGGCACCCTTGACCTTATCGCGCCGTGACTGTCCGTCCGTACCCCGTTCCCCCTCGAACGCGGAGCGCGGGCCCGGGATTCCCGAGGCGTGATTGTACGGTCCGCATCCTGCCGAGTACGCTCCGTGTGCCATGCGACGCCTCACGCGCCCCGGCCCTGCTCCCCGTCCCTCCCCCGCGCGTCTGCGGGAGCCGGACCGGCCGGGGAATCTGCCCGCGGAGCTGGGCGGCTTCATCGGCCGCCACGACGAACTGGCCGCGCTGGCACGGCAGCTGGAATCCGCCCGGCTGGTGACCCTCACCGGCCTGGGCGGCGTCGGTAAATCGCGGCTTGCGCGCCAGGCGGCAGGGATCTTGCAGGATCGCTTCTGCGATGGGGTGTGGCTGGTCGAACTGGCCGCCCTGCGCGAGCCGCACCTCCTGGCACACACCGTCGCCGAGGCACTGGGAGCCACCGGCCACAGCGGCCGCCCGGTGCGCTCCGCCCTCTGCGACCTCCTCGCCGACCGGGACCTGCTGCTCGTCCTGGACGGCTACGAGCACCTGGTCGACGCCTGTGCCGAACTGACCGGGCAGCTGCTGCGCCGTGCCCCCGGGCTGCAGGTGCTGGCCGCGGGCCGGCGTCCGCTCGGGCTGGAGGGGGAGCGGACCGTGCCGCTGCCGCCGATGAACACCGCCGACGCGGCCGCCCTCTTCGCCGAGCGCGCCGCGGCCGTCGTCCCCGGGTTCACCGTGGGGCCGTCCGACGAGGCGGCGGTCACCGAGCTCTGCGAGCGCCTGGACGGCATTCCGCTCGCGCTGGAGCTGGCCGCCGGACGGCTGCGCGCCCTGTCCGTGGACCAGGTGCTGCACCGGCTCGACGACCGTTTCCGGCTGCTGACCGGCACCCGCCCGCGCCGCTCCCCCGAGTTCTCGGCCCCGTTCGCGCCGGAGGGGCACCGCGCCCGGCTCCCGGCCCCCCGCGAGCCGGGAGAACCCCCGCCGCGCCACCAGACGCTGCGTACCGCGATCGGCTGGAGCCATGAGCTGTGCACGCCCGAGGAACGGCTGCTGTGGGCGCGGTTGTCGGTCTTCGCCGGGCACTTCGATCTGGAGGCGGCCGAATACGTCTGCTCGGGGCCGGAGCTGCCGGCCGGCGAACTCCTCGACGTCCTCACCGAGTTGGTGACCCAGTCGGTCCTCGTGCGCGAGGAGACCGCGGCCGGGGTCCGCTACCGGATGCTGGACACCGTACGGGCCTACGGGGCGGGCTGGCTGGCGGTGACGCCCGACGGCGAGCGGCTGCGGCGCCGGCACCGCGACTGGTATCTGGGGCTGGCCACCTGGTGCGAACTGGACTGGTTCAGCTCCCGGCAGGCCGAGATCGCGGCCCGGATCGAGGCCGACCTGCCCAATGTGCGGGTGGCGCTGGAACAGAGCCTGGAGACCCCCGCCGATACCCACCTGGGCCAGTACCTGGCGGGCACGCTGTGGTTCTACTGGGTGGGCTGCGGCCGTCTCGCCGAGGGCCGGCACTGGCTGGACCGGGCCCTGGAGCTGGAGAGCACCCACGACGAGGCGCGGCTGAAGGCCCTGTGGGTGGCCGGCTATGTCGCGGTGCTCCAGGGGGACACCGTCGGCGCGCTGGGGGCCCTGCAGGAGTGCCGTGACAAGGCCGAGCGGACCGGCAACACCACCGCGGCCGCGTACGCACTGCACCGCACCGGCTGTCTGGCCCTGGTCAGCGACGACATGCCGCGCGCCGAGAAGCTGCTGCGCGCGGCGCTGGTCCGCTACCGGGAGATCGGCGAGCTCAACAGCAATGTGCTGCTGGGACAGGTCGAGCTGGCGATGGCGGTGGCCTTCCAGGGCGAGCTGGCGGACGCGGTGCGCCTGTGCGAGGACGTCCTGGAGGTGTGCGAGGAGCACGGCGAGCGCTGGACACTGGCGTACGCCCAGTACGTGCTGGCCTTCGCCGCCTGGTCCCGTGGCGACGGCAAGCGGGCCCGTGCGCTGCTGGAGGAGTGCCTGGCCATCGATCACACCTTCCACGATCTGCTCGGGGCGGTGCTGGCGATCGAGCTGCTGGCCCTGGTGACGCTCGGCGAGGGCGACGCGGAGGAGGCGGCGGTGCTGCAGGGCGCCGCCGGGCGGATCTGGCCGTCGGTGGGACTGCCGCTGTTCGGCTCACGCCACTTCAACCAGCCGCATGCCCGGTGCGAGGAGCAGGCGCGCGAGCGGCTGGGGGACGAGCGCTACGAGCACTGCCGGCGCGTGGGCGGGCGGCTCGACCTGGACGCGGCGGTGGCCCGGGTCCTGCGGCCCGCCGGCCTGCTGCCCGCACCGCCGCGCGCGGTGCGGAGCACGGCACCCGGGCACGAATGAGCCCGCCGCCTCCCCCTCCGCGAGGGCGGGGAGACGGCGGGCCGAGCGCGTGGCGCTGCGCCTGCTGTGGTGCTTAGCGGGCGTAGTACTCGACGACGAGCTGCTCGTCGCAGATCACCGGGATCTCCTTGCGGTTCGGGTCCCGGTCGAGACGGAACGCCAGAGCCGGCAGGTTGACCTCGAGGTAGCGCGGGGTCTCACCGTCGGTGTCGTAGCCACCCTCACGGGCGACCTGGAAGGGGTGCTTCTCGCGGCTGCGCTCGCGGACCATCACGACGTCGCCGGGGCGGACGCGGAAGGAAGGCTTGTCGACCTTGCGGTCGTTCACCGAGATGTGGCCGTGGACGACCATCTGACGAGCCTGGTAGATGGTGCGGGCGATGCCCGACCGCAGGACGAGCGCGTCCAGACGGCGCTCAAGCTCGATGATCAGCGCTTCGCCGGTCTTGCCTTCGACCTTCCGAGCGCGGTCGTAGGCACGCGCCATCTGGCGCTCGCTGATGTCGTACTGCGCACGCAGGCGCTGCTTCTCGAGCAGACGGACCTTGTAGTCACTGCTCTGCTTGCGGCCACGGCCGTGCTCGCCGGGCGGGTAAGGACGGGCCTCGAAGTACTTGACGGCCTTCGGCGTCAGCGCGATGCCGAGCGCGCGGGACTTCTTGACCTTGGGACGCGACTGGTTCACGTGGAACGTTCCTCCATGTAAGTTAGGTGAGGCTTACCTTAGCGCGAGGAGAACGCATGTTTCGACCTGGGATCCCCCTGCCCAGTGCACACCGCACCGAGGCGGGTCAGCCGCGTCCCGTGGAAGACGCCCAGCGGCCCTCCGCCGCCGAGCGCATACGAACCCTCGTCGAGTCCCATGGTATGGCGTCCTTGAGCATCCCCGGTGTCGAGGACCCCGACGAAGCCGGTCTCTCGGCTCCTGTCTGCCGGACCGTGACACCCGGCGGAGACGTGCTGTTGCTGGTTCCAGGCGACTCTGCGGCGGCTCGGGCGGCCGCACACGCGCAGGACGACGACGTCACAGCCGTGATGGAGATCACGGACGTCGCACCCGTTTCGGTGCCTCATCGCATCCGCGGACGGGCCTGGGTGGCCGGCTGGCTGACCCCCGTACGCAATGACCAGCGCGCCGAGGCCGCCATGCTGCTCGCCGAGCGGCACCCGGTGGGAGAGCTGCTGGGCATCGGTGAGGCGCTGCAGCCGGACCCGGCACCGGGCCTGTACGGGCGGACCGCCTGGATGATGCTGCGCCTGGAGGTCGGCGAGGGCGCGGTGGACGATCTGTGGGGCGCCGAGTCCGTCGAGCCCGACGAGTTCGCCGTCGCGGCCCCCGATCCGCTGGCCGCCCACGAGGCGGAGCTGCTGCAGCATCTGCACGCGGCGCACAGCGAGCAGGTGCGCGGGCTGTGTGCCCTGCTGGGCGACCGCCAGGAGACCTGCGGGCTGCGTGACCGGGCCGTGCCGGTGGGCCTGGACCGCTTCGGCCTGCGGGTCCGCTTCACCGACGCCGAGCAGCGGTCCTTCGACGCGCGGTTCGACTTCCCCGAGCCCGTGCGGGACGTGGCGGAGCTGCGGCGGGCGATGCATCTGCTCTTCGAGGCGGCGGCCGAGTAGCGGGGGCCCGGAGCGGCCGGGGCTATTCGGTGGCGGCGGCCTCGCCGGAGGCCGGGCCCAGGCGGATGCGGACCCGCTCGACCACATCGGCGTAGCGCGCCTCCGCGCCGTGGCGGGTGGGCTCGTAGTACCGCTTGCCGTGCACCTCGTCCGGCGCGTACTGCTGGGCCGCGATACCGCCCGGCAGGTCGTGCGGGTACTGATAGCCCTGGCCGTGGCCGAGCTTCTGAGCGCCCTTGTAGTGGCTGTCGCGCAGATGCGGCGGTACCGCACCCGCCTGACCGGCCCGGACGTCCGCCAGGGCGGCGTCGATCGCCATGTACGCGGCGTTCGACTTCGGCGCCAGGGCGAGCGCGATGGTGGCCTGGCTGAGCGTGATCCGCGCCTCCGGGAAGCCGATCATCGCCACGGCCTGGGCGGCGGCCACCGCGGTCTGCAGGGCCGTCGGATCGGCCAGGCCGATGTCCTCGCTCGCCGAGATCATCAGCCGGCGGGCGATGAAACGCGGGTCCTCCCCCGCCTCGATCATGCGCGCGAGGTAGTGCAGCGCGGCGTCGACGTCCGAGCCCCGGATGGACTTGATCAGCGCGCTGGCGACGTCGTAGTGCTGGTCGCCGTCCCGGTCGTACTTCACCGCCGCCCGGTCGACGGACTCCTCCAGCGTCTGGAGGGTGATCTCCTTCTCCCCCTTGGCCAGCGCAGATCCTGCACCGGCCTCCAGCGCCGTCAGCGCCCGCCGGGCATCGCCGCCCGCGATGCGCAGCAGATGCCCCTCGGTGTCCTCGGGGAGGGTGACCGAGCCCGCCAGACCGCGGGCGTCGCTCAGCGCGCGCCGCAGCAGCCCGCGCAGATCGTCGTCCGTGAGGGGTTCGAGGGTCAGCAGCAGCGAGCGGGACAGCAGCGGCGAGATCACCGAGAAGTACGGATTCTCGGTCGTCGCGGCGATCAGGGTGACCCAGCGGTTCTCCACGGCGGGCAGCAGGGAGTCCTGCTGGGCCTTGCTGAAGCGGTGGATCTCGTCCAGGAAGAGGACGGTCTCCTTGCCGAAGCCGCCGGAGGCGCGCCGGGCGCCGTCGATCACCGCGCGGACCTCCTTGACGCCCGCCGTGATGGCCGAGAGCTCCACGAAGCGCTTGTTCGTCGCCTGGCTGACGACGTACGCCAGGGTCGTCTTGCCGATGCCCGGCGGGCCCCACAGGAACACCGACGACGGCCCCGCAGGGCCGCCGTCGCCCTCGCCGACCAGCCGGCGCAGCGGCGAGCCCGGCTTGAGGAGATGCTGCTGGCCCACGACTTCGTCGAGGGTGCGCGGACGCATCCGCACGGCGAGCGGGGACCCCGCGGGGTCCTTCTCCTGACGGTCTTCGGCAGCGGCGGTGAACAGGTCGGGCTCCACGTCCACGAGCCTATGTCACCCCACTGACAACGCCCCGGGCGCCGTTGACGTGGACGGCGGCCGGGGCCTGCGGCGGATGCGCGCGGGTGACTAGATCAGCGTGCTCCAGTACGACCACCACTTGGTGAGGATCAGCATCGCGATCACGCCGTACCAGACCACGGGCACCACCCAGTGGAACTCCACCACGGCGGAGCGCAGCCCCGCGGGGGCCGGGATGATGCCGTGCTTGAGGTTGTGGGCGGTGGTGTACCAGAACATCAGGATGGTGACGCACCAGGTCAGCGTGCACCACAGGCACAGTGAGTTGATGCTGTACAGCGACTGGGACATCAGCCACATACAGAAGACCGCGGCCAGCCCGGTGCCGACGTTCAGGCCGATCCAGTACCAGCGGCGGAAGCGGGCGCCGGCCAGCAGGGCCATCCCGATCGCGATCACCACGCCGAAACCGACCAGCCCGGCCATCGGGTTCGGGAAGCCGAAGACCTCCGCCTGCTTGCTCTGCATGACACTGCCGCAGGAGATGATCGGGTTGAGGCTGCAGGCGGGCTTGAAGTTCGGGTCCTTCAGCAGCTCGAACTTGTCCAGGGTGATGATCCAGGCCGCCAGCAGACCCAGCGCGCTGGTGATCACCAGGAGCAGCGCGAAGCCGCGGCCGGAACCGATCCTGTCCGCGCCGCTCGCGCGGTCGTCGTCGGTGGACACGTCGTCAAGCGCTGTCGTCGTCATATCGCCGTTCCGTCGATCCCTGGGGAGATGGGGCTGAGAAAGCGGGTCCGCGAGCGCGGCACCGCCGTTCATTCTGCCCCAACTCCACCATGACCCACTGTGCGATGAACATAAAGCCGAAGGCTCCGTACACAGCGTTCTCTCAGGTTCGCGCCCTGCCCGCCCGCCCTGCCGCGCGCTGCGGCACCGGCCGCCGCCAGTGGCGGGGCGCGTCCAAAACCCTCCGCCGGGATGACGGCTCAGCGGGCGTTGACACCGGGCACCGGGCACCGGCAGCACGAGGGGCCCGGACGGCAGCTCGCCGTCGGGCCCCTCAGTTCTCTCGCCGCGCGGCCTCAGCCGAGCCTGCGCCGGACCTCCTCGGCCACGCCGTCCAGCGCCACCGCGGTCTGCTCGCCGCTCTCCAGGTCCTTGAGCTGGACGACGCCCTCGGCCAGGTCCCGCTCGCCCGCCACCAGCGCCAGCCGCGCGCCGGAGCGGTTGGCGGACTTCATGGCGTTCTTCAGGCCCTTGCCGCCGAACGCGAAGTCGGTGGCGACACCGGACCGGCGCAGCTCGGTGACCACGCCGAACAGCACCCGCCGGGCCTCCTCGCCGAGCGGGACGGCGTACACGGCGGTGGCGGCAGGGATGTCGAGCGTGATGCCCTCCGCCTCCAGCGCCAGCACCGTGCGGTCGACGCCCAGGGCCCAGCCGACGGACGGCAGCGCGGGGCCGCCGATCATCTCGGAGAGGCCGTCGTAGCGGCCGCCGCCGCCCACCGCCGACTGCGAGCCCAGGCCGTCGTGGACGAACTCGAAGGTGGTGCGGGTGTAGTAGTCCAGGCCGCGCACCAGCTTCTCGTCGTCCTCGAAGGCCACGCCCGCCGCGGTCAGCAGCTCGCGCACCTGCTCGTGGTACGCCTTGCAGGCCTCGCAAAGGTAGTCGCGGAGCTTGGGCGCCCCGTCGAGCTGCTTCTGCACCGCTTCGCGCTTGTCGTCCAGGACGCGCAGCGGGTTGATCTCGACCCGGCGACGGGTGTCCTCGTCCAGGTCGAGCCCGCCCAGGAAGTCCTGCAGCGCGGCGCGGTAGACGGGACGGCACTCCTTGTCGCCCAGGGAGTTGAGCAGGATGCGGAAGTTCCGCAGGCCCAGCGCGCGGTAGGCCTGGTCGGCCAGGATGATCAACTCGGCGTCCAGCGCCGGGTCTTCGGCACCGATGGCCTCGGCGCCGACCTGGGAGAAGTGGCGGTAACGGCCCTTCTGCGGACGCTCGTAGCGGTAGTACGAGCCGGAGTACCAGAGCTTGACGGGGAGATTGCCGGCCTTGTGGAGGTTGGCCTCCAGCGCGGCCCGCAGCACGGACGCGGTGCCCTCGGGACGCAGCGCCAGCTGGTCGCCGCCCTTGGTCTCGAAGGCGTACATCTCCTTGGTCACGATGTCGGTGGACTCGCCGACCCCGCGCGCGAACAGCTCGACGTTCTCGAAGCCGGGCGTCTCGATGTAGCCGTACCCGGAGTTCTTCAGCGGCGCGGCGATCGCCTCGCGCACCGCGAGATAGGTGGCGGACTGCGGCGGAATCAGGTCGTACGTGCCCTTGGGGGCCTTGAAGGTGCTCACGGAAACTCTCGTCACATTCCTCGTCGTGGAGCGGCGGTGAAGCCGTCTCCGCGGCCGGCGGCCACTTCCCGGAGGAAGGGGTTGGTGGCGCGCTCGTGGCCGATGGTGGTCTGGGGGCCGTGGCCGGACAGGACGACGGTCGAGTCCTCCAGCGGCAGGCACACACGCGCCAGCGACTGCAGGATCTCGGCGTGGTCGCCGCCCGGCAGGTCGGTGCGTCCGATGGAGCCGGCGAACAGCAGGTCGCCCGAGAAGAAGACCGGCGGAATGTCGGCCTGCTCGGGCATCCGGAAGGTCACCGACCCCTTGGTATGGCCCGGGGCGTGCGCGACGGAGAATTCCATCCCGGCGAGTTCCAGGGCGGCACCGTCGCTCAGCTCCTTGACGTCGTCCGGCTCGCCCACCGTGAGTTCGCCCAGGAGCTGCTGACCGATGGAGCGGCCGAGGGCCTTCTCCGGGTCGCTCATCATGTAGCGGTCCTCGGGGTGGATCCAGGCCGGGACGTCGTGTGCGCCGCACACCGGGACGACCGAGGCGACGTGGTCGATATGACCGTGCGTGAGAACGACCGCGACGGGCTTGAGCCGATGCTTTGCGACCGCGTCCTCGACTCCTGGGGCCGCCTGGTGGCCCGGGTCGATGATGACGCACTCCTCGCCTGCGGCGGGGGCGACCAAGTAGCAGTTGGTGCCCCAGGCCCCGGCGGGGAACCCGGCAATCAGCACGTTCGTCCTTACGGTCGGTGTGGAGGCCGGCCCGCAAGGCCGCTCCTCCCGGACATCTCGGCAGCTCCAGAGCCTACCGGCGGGACTCCCGGCAGGGCGAACCCGTATACCGTACGGCCACGGCGCACGAGCGCGATCGATGATCGGACAAGGAGACGACCGGTGGTCAGCAAAGATCAGCGGCGGCGGCAGCTCGCCCGCGAGAAGTACGAGCGTCAGCAGCAACGGCGGTCCGCGGCCCAGCGCAAGACCAAACGCCGCAATGTGATCATCGCGTCCGCCGCGGCAGTCGCGCTGGCCGCCGGCGCCGTCGTCTACGTCTCCGCGGGCCTCGCGGGCGGCAGCGACCAGGAGGACAGGGCCGCGGCCCCGACGCCGTCCAAGGCGCCGGACCCCTGCGGCCGGCCCGCGAAGGGCAGCCCGTCGAAGAAGACCTGGCCCAAGGAACCGGCGATGTCGCTCGACACCTCGGCCTCGTACTCCGCGAAGCTGGCGACGACCTGCGGCACCATCGGCATCACACTGGACGCCGGCAAGGCGCCGCACACGGTCAACTCCTTCGCCTTCCTGGCCGGCCAGGGCTACTTCGACCACAGCAAGTGCCACCGCCTGATGAACGAGGGGATTTTCGTCCTGCAGTGCGGCGACCCGAAGGGCACCGGCCAGGGCACCCCCGGCTACACCATCCCGGACGAGAACCTGAAGGACCCGCGGCTCAAGGGCGGCATCTATCCGGCGGGCACCGTCGCGATGGCCAACCGCTACGACGGGGCGAGCGAGAAGACCCGCAACTCCGGCGGCAGCCAGTTCTTCCTCGTCTACCAGGACAGCAAGCTGCCGGCGAACTACACACCGTTCGGCACCATCACGGGCGGTATGGACGTCCTGAAGAAGATCGCCAAGGCCGGATCCACGACCGACCCGCAGACCCGCAACAGCGCGCCCAACGCCACCGTCGTGATCGACAAGGCATCCGTGAAGAAGTCCTGACCGGCCGGACGACCTGGGGCGGCACCGCGGCGCCGCCCCGTGCGAACCGCGGAATTTCGTCGTGCTGGATGCGGACAGCGGACCGCAGGTCGCCTAGATTGGCGTTGTGTAGGGTGCCTGCTCCGACGGCTGCCACCCTCACCCGCAATTCAGCCCGTCGGACCGGCCAGGGCGCGGCTCTGCCGGACAGAAACTGTGGACGATGCCGGGGGGCCGCACGCCCCCGTCGGCATCATGTGGAGGAGGCGCTGTGAGCAGCGACCCATGGGGCCGCGTCGACGAGACGGGGACCGTGTACGTGCGTACCGCCGAGGGCGAGCAGGTCGTCGGATCGTGGCAGGCAGGAACTCCCGAGGAGGCCCTCGCCTACTTCGAGCGCAAGTATGAGGGCCTGGTCGTCGAGATCGGCCTCCTCGAGCGCCGGGTCAAGACCACCGACCTGTCGGCGAAGGACGCGACGACCGCGATCGAGCATCTGCGCACCCAGATCGACGAACACCACGCGGTGGGCGATCTGGACGCGCTGCGCAAGCGGCTGGACAAGCTCGTCGAGGCCGTCGAGTCGCGCCGCGAGGAGCGCAAGGCGCAGAAGGCGCGGCAGAGCGACGAGGCTCGCCAGGCCAAGGAGAAGCTGGTCGCCGAGGCCGAGGAGCTGGCGGCCAGTGAGCAGTGGCGGGCGGCCGGCGAGCGGCTGCGCGCGCTGGTCGACACCTGGAAGGGCCTGCCGCGGCTCGACCGCAAGGCGGACGACGAACTGTGGCACCGCTTCTCGCACGCCCGCTCGGCGTTCTCCAAGCGCCGCAAGGCACACTTCGCGTCGCTGGACGCGCAGCGCGAGGAGTCCCGTAAGGCGAAGGAGAAGCTGGTCGCCGAGGCCGAGTCGCTGTCGAACTCGACGGACTGGGGGGCCACCGCGGCCCGCTACCGCGAGCTGATGGCCGACTGGAAGGCCGCGGGCCGCGCCCAGCGCGAGCACGAGGACGACCTGTGGAACCGCTTCCGCGGCGCCCAGGACGTCTTCTTCCAGGCGCGCGGCGAGACCTTCGCGGAGCGCGACGCCGAGCAGCGGGAGAACCTGACCCGCAAGGAGGAGCTGGCCGTCGAGGCCGAGAAGCTGCTCCCCGTCTCGGACCTGAAGGCCGCGCGGTCGGCGTTCCGCTCGATCAACGAACGGTGGGAGGCCATCGGCCACGTCCCCCGGGACGCCCGCCCCAAGATCGAGGGCCGGATGCACGCCGTCGAGCGCGCCATCCAGGAGGCCGAGGAGAGCGAGTGGCGGCGGACGAACCCTGAGGCGCGGGCCCGCGCCGCGGGGCTGACCGGCCAGCTCCAGGACGCGGTCGACAAGCTGCAGAAGCAGATCGACACGGCCAGGGCGGCGGGCAACAACGCCAAGGCCGACAAGCTCGGCCGGGAGCTGGAGGGCCGCAAGGAGCTGCTGGACCAGGCGCTCAAGGGCCTGGAGGAGTTCGGCGGCTGATTCTTGCGCCTAAACCGGCGCCGCTTTCGCGGAAATGGTTGATCGCCGTTGGGGTTCCTCAATTGATGCCTGAGGTGCCTGACACGAAAAGGGGGCCCCGGTACCCAGGTACCGGGGCCCCCTTCCTTGGCGGCTACGGCCTACGGGCCGACGTCACCCGGTAGACGTCGTACACGCCCTCCACGCTCCGTACCGCCTTCAGGACGTGCCCCAGGTGCTTGGGGTCGCCCATCTCGAAGGTGAAGCGGGAGGTGGCCACCCGGTCGCGGGAGGTCTGGACGGCGGCCGACAGGATGTTGACGTGCTGGTCGGACAGGATGCGGGTGACGTCCGACAGCAGGCGGGAGCGGTCCAGCGCCTCGACCTGGATGGCGACCAGGAAGACCGAGGACTGGGTGGGCGCCCACTCGACGTCCAGGATCCGCTCCGGCTGCCGGGACAGCGAGTCCACGTTGACGCAGTCGGCGCGGTGCACCGAGACGCCGTTTCCGCGGGTGACGAAGCCGATGATGGGGTCGCCCGGCACCGGCGTACAGCAGCGGGCCAGCTTGACCCACACATCGTCGACGCCCTTGACGACCACACCGGGGTCGGCGCTGGAGCGGCGCTTGGAGCGCGGCCGGATCGGGGTGGACTCGGCGATGTCCTCGGTGGCCTCGTCCTGGCCGCCGAGCGCCTGCACCAGCTTCTGGACGACGCCCTGGGCGGCGACATGGCCCTCGCCGATGGCGGCGTAGAGCGAGGAGATGTCCGGGTAGCGCATCTCGTGCGCGAGGGTGACCAGGGAGTCGCCGGTCAGGATCCGCTGGATCGGCAGGTTCTGCTTGCGCATGGCGCGCGCGATGGCGTCCTTGCCCTGCTCGATGGCCTCGTCGCGGCGCTCCTTGGAGAACCAGCCGCGGATCTTGTTGCGGGCGCGCGGGGACTTGACGAAGCCGAGCCAGTCGCGGGAGGGCCCGGCGCCCGTTGCCTTGGAGGTGAAGACCTCCACCAAGTCGCCGTTGTCCAGGGTCGATTCGAGCGGGACGAGGCGCCCGTTGACCCGCGCCCCTATCGTGCGGTGGCCGACCTCGGTGTGCACCGCGTAGGCGAAGTCGACGGGGGTGGCACCGGCCGGCAGCGCTATCACATCGCCCTTGGGCGTGAAGACGAAGACTTCGTTGCGGGACAGGTCGAAGCGCAGCGACTCCAGGAACTCGCCCGGGTCCTCGGTCTCCTTCTGCCAGTCGAGCAACTGCCGCAGCCAGGCCATGTCGTTGACGGTGTCCTGGCCCTTGCCGGCGTTCTTCGGCACATCCGTACGGATCTTGGAGGCGCCGGCCACCGCCTCCTGCTTGTACTTCCAGTGCGCGGCGATGCCGTACTCGGCGCGGCGGTGCATGTCGAAGGTGCGGATCTGCAGCTCAACGGGCTTGCCGCTGGGGCCGATCACCGTCGTGTGCAGCGACTGGTACATGTTGAACTTGGGCATCGCGATGTAGTCCTTGAACCGGCCGGGGACCGGGTTCCATCGCGCGTGGATGGTGCCGAGGGCGGCGTAGCAGTCGCGGACGGTGTCGACGAGGACGCGGATGCCCACCAGGTCGTAGATCTCGGCGAAGTCGCGGCCGCGCACGATCATCTTCTGGTAGACGCTGTAGTAGTGCTTCGGGCGGCCGGTGACGGTGGCCTTGATGCGGGCGGCGCGCAGGTCGGCCTGGACCTCGTCGGTCACTATGGCCAGGTACTCGTCGCGCTTGGGCGCCCGCTCGGCGACCAGCCGGACGATCTCGTCGTACATCTTGGGGTAGAGGATCGCGAAGGCGAGGTCCTCCAGCTCCCACTTGATGGTGTTCATGCCCAGGCGGTGGGCGAGCGGAGCGTAGATCTCCAGCGTCTCGCGGGCCTTCTTCTCCTGCTTTTCCCGCTTGAGGTAGCGCATGGTGCGCATGTTGTGCAGCCGGTCGGCGAGCTTGATGACCAGGACGCGGGGGTCCTTGGCCATCGCGACGACCATCTTGCGCACCGTTTCGGCCTGCGCGGCCTCGCCGAACTTGACGCGGTCGAGCTTGGTGACGCCGTCGACCAGCAGCGCGACCTGGTCACCGAAGTCGCCCCGGAGGGTGTCCAGGCCGTATTCGGTGTCCTCGACGGTGTCGTGCAGCAGGCCGGCCATCAGCGTCGCCGGGTCCATGCCCAGCTCGGCGAGGATCGTGGTCACCGCGAGCGGGTGGGTGATGTACGGGTCGCCGCTCTTGCGCTTCTGGCCGCGGTGCCAGCGCTCGGCGACCTGGTAGGCGCGCTCGATCTGGCGCAGCGTGCCGGTCTCGATCTTGGGGTCGTTGCCGCGGACGGCCCGCAGCAGCGGCTCCAGGACCGGGTTGTACGGGCTGGAGCGCTGGACGCCGAGCCGGGCCAGGCGGGCGCGGACCCGGTTGGGCGAGCCGGAGCGGCCGGCGGAGGTGGGGGCCGGTGGCTTGGGCGGGGCGGGCTGGCCGGCCTTGGCGGGCGGCTTGGCCGCACGGGACGGCGCCGCCGGCTGGGGCGAGGAGGCCGCCGGGCCCGGCTTGTCCGTACCCGGCTCGGGCGCCGGACGGGGCCGCTCGGCGGGGGCCTGGGAAGCGGTCGATCCGCCGTCCTTCGGCCGGGGCGCGGTGGTGCCGTCGGACGCGCCCGGCCGCTCGGGCTGGGGCGCGTTCGAGGGCGCCGCGGCCGCCGGCTTCGGCTCGTCCGGGCGCGCGGCGTCGGATCCCGCCGGACGCAGTCCGGGGGAGAGCGGCTGGGCCTCGTCTGGCAAGAGCACTCCTCAGGCGGCTGGGACCCCAGGACCTCGAACGGGCCGGGGTGCCATGGTATCGACCTCGGGGCCACTGCTCCCCCGCGGCCGGGGTTCCGTACATGACACAGCAGCAGGGGCACCCGGATTCTTCCGGATGCCCCTGTTTGCGTGACGGTGCGCTGCGAGCGCGGCTCAGACCGTGATCAGGGCCTCCAGCACGGCGCCCTTCAGGCCCGGCTCCAGCCGTTCCCGCCCGGCCAGGAAGCCCAGCTCCAGCAGGACCGCCACGCCCGCGACCTCGGCGCCCGCGCGGCGGATGAGCTGCAGCGAGGCGTCGGCGGTGCCGCCGGTGGCCAGGACGTCGTCGATCACCAGCACCCGGTCGCCCGGGGCCAGCGCATCGGCGTGCATCTCGATCTCGGCCGTGCCGTACTCCAGCTCGTACGCCTGTCCGAGCGTCGCGCCGGGCAGCTTGCCCGCCTTGCGTACGGGGACGAAGCCGATACCGGCCCGGACCGCGACCGGAGCGGCGAGTATGAACCCGCGGGCCTCCAGGCCCACGATCTTGTCCACGCGGTGCCGCCCGCACAGCTCGGCGAACGCCTCGGTCAGCGCGCCGAAGGCGGCCGGGTCGGCCAGCAGCGGAGTGATGTCCTTGAACACCACGCCCGGCTGGGGGTGGTCCGGGACGTCCGCGATCCGGCTGAGCAGCAGCTCACGCAGCTCTGCGGGGGCGCTCACCGGCGCTTGCCCGACGGGCGGCCGCGTCCGCGGTTGCGGGAGGCGGGCTGCCGGCGGGGGCCGACGACCGCGGCGCCGTCACCGTCCTCGGCCTCAGCCGCGTCGGCGGCCTCGTCCTGGGCGTCCTCCTGGCCCGCGGCCTTGGCCTCGGCCGAGGCACGCTTCGCCATGACCCGCTTGGCCAGGGCCTTCATCTGCGGCTCACGGCTCTTCAGGTCCGCGACCAGCGGGGTCGCGATGAAGATCGAGGAGTACGCACCGGCGGCGAGGCCGACGAACAGGGCCAGCGAGATGTCGTTGAGCATGCCCGCGCCCAGGACACCGCCGCCGACGAACAGCAGACCGGCGACCGGGAGCAGCGCCACGACGGTGGTGTTGATAGAGCGCACCAGGGTGCCGTTGATGCTGCGGTTGGCGATCTCGCTGTAGGTGAAGCGGGTCTGCTTGGTGATGTCCTTGGAGGCTTCCTTGAGGCTGTCGAAGACGACGACCGTGTCGTAGAGGGAGTAACCGAGGATCGTCAGCAGACCGATGACCGTGCCGGGGGTGACCTCGAAGCCGACCAGGGAGTAGATGCCGACCGTGATCGTCAGGTCGTGGATCAGCGCGACCAGGGCGGCCACCGCCATCCGCCACTCGAAGGCGATGGCCAGGTAGAGCACCACGAGGACCATGAAGATCCCCAGGCCCAGCCATGCCTTGTTGGCGATCTGCTCACCCCAACTCGGGCCGACCAGCTGGGTGTTGACGTCGTTGACCGGGACGTTCAGGTCCTTGGCGAGCTCTTCCTGGACCGGCACCGACTGCTTGGTGTCCAGACCGCTGATCTGGATGCGCAGCGCGCCGCCGCCGAGCTTCTGCACCATGGCCTGGTGGCCGCCGGACACCGATTCGGCCTTGTGCTGGGCCTCCGAAGCGGAGACGGAGGTGTTCGGGGTGGTGAAGACCGCGCCGCCGGAGAACTCGATGCCCATGTTCAGGCCGCGCACCCCCAGACCGACGAGCGCCACGATGGTGATGAGGATCGAGAGGCCGTACCAGATCTTCCGCTTGCCGATGAAGTCGTAGCCGACCTCGCCGCGGTAAAGCCGGGCGCCGATGTTGCCGAGCTTGGACATCTCACGCCTCCTTCGTGGTGGGGGCGGCGCCGCGACGACGGCGCAGCGGCGGCTTGGCGCCCAGGCGCTTGGGGTCGAGGCCGGACCAGGAATGACCGTCGGAGAAGAACTTCCGCCGGGCCAGCAGGGTCATCAGGGGCTTGGTGAAGAGGAAGACCACGACGACGTCGAGGACGGTGGTCAGGCCCAGCGTGAAGGCGAAGCCCTGCACCTTGCCGACGGTGACGGCGAACAGCACCGCGGCGGCCAGGAACGACACGAAGTCGGAGACCAGAATCGTGCGGCGGGCCCGCGGCCAGCCGCGCTCGACGGCCGGACGGAGCGTGCGCCCCTCGCGGATCTCGTCCCGGATGCGTTCGAAGTAGACGATGAACGAGTCGGCGGTGATACCGATGGCGACAATGGCACCACAGACCGCCGGGAGGTTCAGCGCGAACCCGATGGCCGGGCCGAGCAAGGTCATGATCGTGTACGTCAGGACCGCCGAGACACCCAGGCTCGCCAGCGCGACCAGCGCCAGCCCCCGGTAGTAGGCGACCAGGTAGATGACGACCAGTGCGAGGCCGATCGCGCCGGCGATCAGACCGGCGTGCAGCTGATCGCCGCCGAGCGCCGCGGTGACCGTGGTCTCGTCGTCGATCTTGAAGGAGAGCGGCAGCGCACCGTAGGAGAGCATGTTGCCCAGGTCCTCGGCGGACTGTTGGGTGAAGCCGCCGGAGATGGTGGCTCCGCCGCCCATGATCGGCTTGTCGACCGACGGAGCGGACACGACCGCACCGTCGAGGACGATCCCGAACTGGTTCTGCGGCGGCGCCTTGGTGGCGAGCTTGCCGGTGATGTCCCCGAACTTCTTGCCGCCCTCGGAGGTGAAGTCCATCTGGACGATCCAGCCCTGGCCCTGCTGGCTGTCGAAGACGGCCTTGGCGCTGCTGACGTTCGTGCCCTCGACGCCGACGGGACCGAGCGCGTACTTCTGGGCGCCGTCCTCCTTGCACGCCACGATCGGGTCGGACGGCTTGGTGTTGGCGGCCTTCTTGCCTGCGGCGGCGCGGCTCTCCTTCGTGGAGCAGTCGAGCGCGTTGAGCTGCTTCTGGAGGGCCGGCGGGATGGCCGCTCCGCCCGGGGGCGTCGGCTGCGCCGGGGGCGCGGAGGGCTTGCCGGACGGGGTGGGCTTGGCGGACGGCGCCTTCTTCAGCGAAGCGGTCACCGCGCGGCCCTGCGTCGTCGGCTTGGAGTCCGGCGACTGCGGGGCGGAGGCCTTCTGCCCGTTGCCCTGGCCGCCCTTGGCCGGGTCACCGGCGGCCTTGTCGCCCTTGCCCTTGCCGTTCGCACCGCTCTGAGAGGGGCCGGGCTTGGGCTGCTCGGGGGTCTTGGCGCCCGCGGTGGTGGTCAGCACCGGCCGGAACCCGAGCTGGGCGGTGGTGCCGACCTGCTCACGCGCCTGCTTCGCGTCCGTCCCCTTGGGGATGTTCACGATGATGTGGTCCCTGCCCTGCGTCTGGACCTCGGACTCGGTCACACCGAGACCGTTGACCCGTCGCTCCATGATGTCGGCGGCGGTCTTCATATTGGTCTCGTTGATCGCGTTGGGCTTGCCCGGCTGGTTCTGGGCCGCCAGCGTGAAGCTGGTGCCGCCCGCCAGGTCGATGCCCAGTCGCGGCGTCAGCGTGCCGGAGTAGAACATGCCTCCGATCAGCCCTGCCATGGCGATCAGGACCAGGATCAGGGTGCGGCCCGGATGCCCCTGGCTCGCGGGCGCCCTGCGGCCCTTCTTCGGTGCTGCCACCTTCTCGTATCTCCCTGTCCAACCCCTCGGCCCGGGTTGCCGGCCGAGGAGCCACGAAGTCTTGTGGGGACGTGCCCCCGCCGGAGCCTAGACCGTCCCGGAACCGCGGCGCACGACACTCCACGCGTGCTCCGCGGTCCCGTGGGGCGGACTACTTCGCTTCGTCGTCGCCGGACTTCTTGTCGTCCTTGGCGGTGTCCGCGTCGGCCTTGACGGTGTCCTTGGCGTCGCCGGCGGCCTTGGTGTCCCCCGCCTCGGCGGCGGCAGGCTCGTCCGCGTCGGCCTCGGCGGCCGTGGTCTCGGTCTTGCCCAGGTCGATCTTGTCGCCCTTGTCACCCTTTTCGGTGGCCGGGGCGGCGGTTCCGGTCAGCGAGGAGGCGTCGTCCGGGACGACCGGCTCGTCGCCGTGGATCGGGTCGGCACCGTCCAGGATGCGGTTGTACTCCTCGTCCGCGAGCACCGCGCCGATGGCGTTCTTGGCGTAGATCGCGTGCACGCCGGGGGCGACCTCCAGGAGGACGGTTTCCTCGTGGATTTCCTTGACGGTGGCGAACATGCCGCCGATCGTCCGGACGCCGGTACCGGCCTGCATTTCGTTGCGCATCTGCGCGGCCGCCTGCTGCTTCTTCTTGGCAGACCGGGTCATCAGGAACATGGCCCCGATGAGGACGATGAAGGGGAGGAGAGTCACGATGTTCACGGGACGGAAATTCCTTCGCACGACCGCGGATGCGCGATCTCATATACGGGGGTGGGTATGCCGCCCATACGAACGGCATCGGCGGAGTCTAGGCGAGTCCCCACCAGTGGAACAACGCCCAGCATCCCACCGCAGTTCCTGACCGGGCGAGTCCCCGCGCCGTCACGCTCCGAACAAGCCCTGCTGGCCGCTGCTGCCGGTTTGCTGCTGCGGCGGAACGAGGCCCAGATGGGCCCATGCGGCCGGGGTCGCGATCCGGCCCCGAGGGGTCCTGGCCAGCAGTCCTTCCCGTACGAGGAACGGCTCGGCGACCTCCTCGACGGTCTCCCGCTCCTCCCCCACCGCGACCGCGAGGGTGGACAGGCCCACCGGGCCGCCGCCGAACAGCTTGAGCAGGGCCGTGAGCACGGCGCGGTCGAGGCGGTCCAGGCCGCGGGCGTCGACCTCGTAGACCCCGAGGGCCTGGGAGGCGATCTCGCGGGTGATCAGGCCGTCGGCCTTGACCTGGGCATAGTCGCGGACGCGGCGCAGCAGGCGGTTGGCGATACGCGGCGTGCCGCGGGAGCGGCCGGCGATCTCGGCGGCGCCCTCGGGTTCTATGTCGAGGTCCAGCAGCCCGGCCGAGCGGTGGATGACCCGCTCCAGCTCGGCGGGGGCGTAGAACTCCATATGGGCGGTGAAGCCGAAGCGGTCGCGCAGCGGCGGCGGCAGCAGACCGGCCCTGGTCGTGGCCCCGACCAGGGTGAACGGGGGGAGCTCCAGGGGGATGGCGGTGGCTCCCGGTCCCTTGCCGACGATCACGTCGACGCGGAAGTCCTCCATCGCCATGTAGAGCATTTCCTCGGCGGGCCGGGACATCCGGTGGATCTCGTCGAGAAACAGGACCTCGCCCTCCTGCAGGGAGGAGAGGATCGCGGCGAGGTCGCCGGCGTGCTGGATGGCGGGCCCGGAAGTGATCCGGATCGGGGCGCCCATCTCGGCCGCGATGATCATGGAGAGGGTCGTCTTGCCGAGGCCCGGCGCCCCGGACAGCAGGACGTGGTCGGCGGTGGCGCCGCGGGCGCGGGCGGCGCGCAGCACCAGGTCGAGCTGTTCGCGCACCCGCTCCTGGCCGACGAATTCCCCGAGGTCCTTGGGCCGCAGCGCGGCCTCGACGGCGGTGTCCTCGCCGTCCGCGTCGGCGCCGACCAGCCGGTCGGGCGCCCCCGGGTCGGCGTCCTCTGCGGTGTGCGGTGCGGTGTCGTCCCAGTTCACTGCGGATTGCCTCGTGGGGTCGGGGCGGCCGGGCCGCCTGCGTGGTCGTACGGTCGGGGGCGCGAGGCCCGGCCGGCGGCGGTCATCGCGCCCGGTTCAGAGTCTGCAGGGCCGCCTTGAGCAGCTGCGGCACCTGGGGGCTGCCGCCCTCGGCGACGGCCGCCTCGGCCTGCGGGGCGACCGCGGCGACCGCTTCGTCCGCCTCGCGGGTGGCGTAGCCGAGGCCGATCAGGGCGGCGTGCAGCTGGTCGCGCCAGCCGGCCGTGACGGCGCTGCCGACGCCCGCGCGGCCGGTGCCCACCGGCTCGCCGAGCCGGTCCTTGAGCTCCAGCAGCAGCTTCTGCGCCCCCTTCTTGCCGATGCCGGGCACGGCGGTGAGGGTCTTCTCGTCTCCGGTGGAGACGGCGAGGCGCAGGGTGTCAGGGGAGTGCACGGCCAGCATCGCCTGGGCGAGCCGGGGGCCGACGCCGCTGGCGGTCTGCAGCAGCTCGAAGGTCTGCCGCTCGTCGTCGTCGGCGAAGCCGTAGAGGGTGAGCGAGTCCTCGCGGACGACGAGGGAGGTGGCGAGCTTGGCCGGCTGTCCGATACGCAGCGCGGACAGGGTGTCCGGCGTGCACTGGACGGCCATGCCGATACCGCCGACCTCGACGACGGCGGTGTCCGGGGCGAGGGCCGCGACCGGGCCGGAGACGAAGGCGATCATCGGGTGCCCTTCTGGGGAGCCGTCCGGCGGGTGCCGGAGGACGGGACGGTGGCGGAGGCGGCGCGGCGGGCCGCGGCATGCGCCTGCTGGAGGCGGTTGACCGCGGGGGCGCGCCAGATGTGGCAGATGGCGAGGGCCAGGGCATCGGCGGCGTCGGCCGGCTTCGGCGGTGCGTCCAGCCGCAGCAGACGCGTGACCATCGCCCCGACCTGGGCCTTGTCGGCCCGTCCCGATCCGGTGACGGCGGCCTTGACCTCACTGGGGGTGTGCAGCGCGACCGGCAGCCCGCGCCGGGCCGCGCACAGCATGGCGACCGCGCTGGCCTGGGCGGTGCCCATGACCGTACGGACGTTGTGCTGGCTGAAGACCCGCTCCACGGCGACGTACTCCGGGCGGTACTCGTCGAGCCAGGCGTCTATGCCGCGCTCGATCTCGACGAGACGCTGCGCGATCTCGGCGTCCGCGGGGGTGCGGACGACGCCGACGCCGACCATGGTCAGCGGGCGCCCCGCGACCCCGTCGACCACGCCGACCCCGCAGCGTGTCAGCCCCGGGTCCACCCCCAGCACCTTCATCGCTCCCCGCCCCTCGCACTGTCGCCCGGCTGTTCCTGATCGGGGATCGCACGCCCCCGAGGAGAGCGCATGCCCCCTGATCAGCACAGTAACGGCTGCCACTGACAAACGGACGGGCCGACGGGGTGTGTCCCCGTCGGCCCGTCAGTCGACCGAGCGTGCCACGCCTGTCAGGCGTCGACCTTGGCCATCACATCGTCCGAGACGTCGAAGTTGGCGAAGACGTTCTGCACGTCGTCGCTGTCCTCCAGCGCGTCGATCAGCTTGAAGATCTTGCGCGCGCCCTCTTCCTCCAGCTCGACCTGCATGGTCGGGACGAAGTTGGCGTCGGCCGAGTCGTAGTCGATGCCGGACTCCTGGAGGGCGCTGCGGACCGCGACCAGGTCGGTGGCCTCGCTGAGCACCTCGAAGGACTCGCCCAGGTCGTTGACCTCCTCGGCGCCGGCGTCCAGCACCGCGCCCAGGACGTCGTCCTCGGACAGTTCACCCTTGGGGACGATCACCACGCCCTTGCGGTTGAACAGGTACGACACCGAACCCGGGTCGGCCATCGAACCGCCGTTGCGGGTCATGGCGACGCGGACGTCCGAGGCGGCACGGTTGCGGTTGTCGGTAAGGCACTCGATGAGCACCGCGACACCGTTGGGGCCGTACCCCTCGTACATGATGGTTTCGTAGTCGGCGCCACCGGCTTCGAGACCCGCACCGCGCTTGACCGCGGAGTCGATGTTCTTGTTGGGCACCGAGCTCTTCTTGGCCTTCTGAATGGCGTCGAAGAGGGTCGGGTTGCCCTCCGAGTCGGCACCGCCGGTACGGGCCGCGACCTCGATGTTCTTGATCAGCTTCGCGAAGAGCTTGCCGCGCTTGGCATCGATCACGGCCTTCTTGTGCTTCGTCGTAGCCCATTTAGAGTGGCCGGACATCCGCCTGTCTCCTTCGCGTAACCAACGTCTGGATGAACGTCTCAGATCCTACCGGGGCCGGGTCACACGGTGTTACTCCCGCCCGTCGCCCGGCCACGACCCCTGAGGGAGCGCCGGGGCCGCCCTCCGGATCAGCCCCGGGCCCGCCGCACCATGTCCACGAACAGGGCGTGGACCCGGTGGTCGCCGGTGAGTTCCGGGTGGAAAGACGTGGCGAGGACGTTACCTTGCCGCACGGCCACGGTGTGCCCGTCATACGTCGCCAGCACCTCGGCCGCGCCGCCGACCGACTCGACCCAGGGCGCCCGGATGAAGACGCCCTCGACCGGTCCCCCGGGGATCCCCGCGACGTCGACGGCCGCCTCGAACGACTCGTTCTGCCGCCCGAAGGCATTACGGCGCACGATCATGTCGATGCCGCCGAACGTCTCCTGGTCCTCACGGGCGTCCAGCAGCTTGTCCGCGACCATGATCATGCCGGCGCAGGTGCCGTAGACCGGCTTGCCCGCACGGACGAACGCGCGCAGCGGCTCCAGCATGCCGAAGACGACCGCCAGCTTGGACATGGTGGTCGACTCGCCGCCCGGTATCACCAGGCCGTCGATTTCGGCCAGTTCCTCGGAGCGGCGCACCGGCCGGGCCTGGGCACCGGCGTCCGCGAGCGCCTTGAGGTGCTCGCGGACGTCGCCCTGGAGGGCCAGCACACCGATGGTGGGAGTGCTCATCTGCCGTCCTACCAGCCGCGGTTGGCGTAGCGCTCGGTCTCGGGGAGGGTGTCGCAGTTGATGCCGACCATGGCCTCGCCCAGGTTGCGGGAGGCGTCCGCGATGACGGCGGGGTCGTCGTAGAAGGTGGTGGCCTTCACGATCGCGGCGGCACGCTTGGCCGGGTCGCCGGACTTGAAGATGCCGGAGCCGACGAAGACGCCCTCGGCGCCGAGCTGGCGCATCAGCGCGGCATCGGCCGGGGTGGCGACACCACCGGCGGAGAACAGCACGACCGGCAGCTTGCCGAGCTCGGCGACCTCCTTGACCAGCTCGTACGGGGCGCGCAGCTCCTTGGCGGCGGCGAACAGCTCGTTGTGGTCACAGCCGCGCAGCTTGGCGATCTCGCCCTTGATCTGGCGCAGGTGGCGGACCGCCTCGACGACGTTGCCGGTGCCGGCTTCGCCCTTGGAGCGGATCATGGCGGCGCCCTCGGCGATCCGGCGCAGCGCCTCGCCCAGGTTGGTGGCACCACAGACGAAGGGGGTGGTGAACGCCCACTTGTCGGAGTGGTTGACCTCGTCGGCCGGGGTCAGGACCTCGGACTCGTCGATGTAGTCGACACCGAGCGACTGCAGGACCTGGGCCTCGACGAAGTGGCCGATCCGGGACTTGGCCATGACCGGGATGGAGACGGCGCTGATGATGCCGTCGATCATGTCGGGGTCCGACATCCGGGCCACGCCGCCGTCCTTGCGGATGTCGGCGGGGACCCGCTCCAGGGCCATGACGGCGACGGCGCCCGCGTCCTCGGCGATCTTCGCCTCTTCCGGCGTGACGACGTCCATGATCACGCCGCCCTTGAGCTGCTCGGCCATCCCGCGCTTGACGCGCGCGGTTCCGGTCTCGGGGTTCTGGGGCGTGGTGGGCGTGCTGGACACGGTTCGACCTCACTCAATCCGGGTGGCTGTACTGCTGCGCCCACACAACCGTTGGTGAGCGGCCCGGGGAAAGGGCCAATTAGAGGTCAGTGGCTCGTCACTACTGGGAGTCGCAGAGTCCGGCACGCCCGCGCGGGACCCGCTGCCACCCCGCTGTCCGCTCAGTTCCCGGCCGAGCGGTCGTCCAGGACGACCGGCGGCTCGTCGTCCATCTCGAAGGCCAGCGGGAACGGCGCATGGCCCGCCAGCCGCAGATAGCGCACCACCCGGTGGCGGCGGACGGCACGCGCAGCCCGTACGGCATCGTTGTGGAACCGCCGGGCCATCGGGACCCGGCGCACGGCGGCCGTGAGCTCGGTGACCGTTCGCTCACCGCCCGGGGCCTCCCGTACGGCCTCCAGCTGGGCTTCCTCGGCGAAGATGGCCCGCAGCGCCTGGCTCAGCTCACTCTCCGCGACCTCGCGGTGGTCCTCCGCCGCCTGCCGGGCCTCGTGCGCGGCCTGGTAGAGCACGATCGAGGCGGCGGGATCGAGAATCCCCGACGTACCCACCTCCTGCGCGACGGACGCCCGCCGCAGCAGTTGGGCGTCGAGAGCCGCCCTGGCCGCGTCGATACGCGCGTGCAGGCGGTCGAGGCGGCCCGCCGTCCAGCTCAGGTAGATGCCGATGAGGACGATCGCGGCGGCGATCCAAATGAACGTGGTCACGGCCAGTCACCATACGCGCCTGCGGCGCGTTGTTTTGCCCCACGTTTTTGGCTGTCCCGCCGTGGGCGGTTGCCGCCGTTGCGCCTGGCGGCGGGCCGGGTCCGCTGGGCGGGGCTGTTGGGTGCCGGTGACGGGCCTGCGCGGGTGGGTGTCCGGACTGCTTCGCTTTACGTCCGGACACCCACCCGCTCCGGCCCGTCCCCTCCCATGGGGGGGGTGGGAAGAAGGCCGGTGGGGGTGGACCTGGGTGGTCCGGTGCGCGTCGCAGACCTGGGCAAAGGGCCGTGGGCAAAGGGAGCCCCATGGCTCAGGGAATGGCCGTGGCACAGGGAATGGCCGTGGCACGGGGAATGGCCCTGGCACGGGGAATGGGCTGCGGCACGGGGAAATGTCTGTGATCGACGCCCGCCCCCACCCACCTTCACCATCTCCCCCACGGGAGGGGACGGGCCGGAGGGGCCTGGTGTGTGGACGTAAAGCGAAGCAGTCCACACACCAGGCCCCGCAGGCCCGTCACCGCACCCACAGCCCCGCGCAGCGGACCCCGCCCGCCGCCAGGCGCAACGGCGGGAAAGCCAAAAACAGGGGCGAGGCAAAGCGCAGCGGACCCAGCCCGCCGCCAGGCGCAACAAGAGAAGCCCCCACGGTGGGGCGGCCGAAAACGTGGGCCCAAGGCAAAGCGCAGCGGAACGGCGGGAAAGCCAAAAACGTGGGGGTCAATCCTTGGCCAGCCACCGCCGGGCCCGAAGGCCCACCCTCTCGTCGGTGGCCACCGACACCGCCCCGGTGGTCACCGTCTCGTAGACGGCGAGAATGTCGGCACCAACGGTGCCCCAGTCGAAGCGCCGCACATGACGGGCGCCACGTTCCCGCAGCTCCGCGAGACGCGCCGGGTCACGAAGGAGCCGCACCGCCCCAGCGGCGAGCGCATCCGCGTCCTCGTTGGCGAACAGTTCGCCGGCCTCGCCCTGGTCCAGGACCTGGGCGAAGGCGTCGAGGTCGCTGGCCAGTACGGGCGCGCCGGCCGACATCGCCTCGACGAGGATGATGCCGAAGGACTCGCCGCCCGTGTTGGGCGCGACATAGAGATCGACGCTGCGCAGCAGCCGGGCCTTGTCCTCGTCGCTGACCATGCCGAGGAATTCGACCCGGGAGCGCATCTCGGCGGGCAGCGCGGCAACCGCTTCCTCCTCGTCACCGCGTCCGGCGACCAGCAGCCGGGCGTCCGGTACCTCGGCCAGGATCGCGGGCAGCGCCTTCATCAGGACCGGCAGGCCCTTGCGCGGTTCGTCGATCCGGCCGATGAAGCCGATGGTGCGGCCCTGCCACTCGGCCTTGGCCTCGGCCGAGCCGAAGAAGCCGACGTCCACGCCGTTGGGGATGACCACCGCATCGCCGCCGAGGTGTTCGACGAGGGTGCGGCGGGCGTATTCGCTCACTGCGATGCGGGCGCTGATCTTCTCCAGCGCGGGCTGCAGGATCGGATATGCGGCGATCATCGCCCGCGAGCGCGGGTTGGAGGTGTGGAAGGTCGCCACGATCGGGCCCTGTGCCGCCCAGCAGGCGAGCAGGCCGAGCGAGGGCGAGGCGGGTTCGTGGATGTGGATGACGTCGAAGGCGCCGTGCTGCAGCCAGCGGCGCACCCGGGCCGCGGAGAGGAAGCCGAAGTTGAGGCGGGCGACCGAGCCGTTGTACGGGACGGGGACGGCGCGGCCTGCGGAGACGACGTACGGCGGCAGGGGGGTCTCGTCGTCCGCGGGAGCGAGGACGGAGACCTCGTGGCCGAGCCGGATCAGGTGGTCGGCCAGGTCCCGGATGTGGAACTGCACGCCGCCGGGGACGTCCCAGGCGTACGGGCAGACGATGCCGATCTTCACGCGGTCTCCGTTCCGGACGCCGCGGTGCCGCCCGGGGCGCCGGACTGCTCGCGCGGCTCCAGGTCGGCGAGCCAGAGCCGCTGCAGCATGTGCCAGTCCTCGGGGTGGTCGGTGATGCCGGAGGCGAAGGCGTCGGCGAGCGCCTGGGTCATCTGGGCAGCTTTCTCGGCACGGGTACCGGTCTCCGGGGCCTCGATCTCGGGGTGGACCCGGCCGCGCATGACGGCGGTGTCGTCGAACCAGAGCGTGACGGGCAGCAGCATCGCACCGGTCTGGAGGGCGAGCACCGCGGGACCGGCCGGCATCTTCGCCGCCTCCCCGAAGAACTTGACCTCTATCCCGGAGGCGGACAGATCGCGGTCGGCGACCAGGCAGACCAGACCGCCGGCCCGCAGCCGCCGGGCGAGCGTGCCGAAGGCGGAGCCGCCGGTGTGCGGCAGCACCTCCATGCCCAGGCCCTCGCGGTAGGCGACGAAACGGTCGTAGAGGGATTCCGGCTTGAGGCGCTGGGCGACGGTGGTGAAGGGGACACCGAGCTTGGTGGTGACCCAGGCACCGGCGAGGTCGTAGTTGCCCATGTGCGGCAGGGCGAGGATGACACCGCGGTCGCTCGCGAGCCCGTCCACCAGGTGGTGCACGTCCTCGGGCGTGAAGCCGCCCCTTATCCGGTCCTTGCTCCAGGCAGGCAGCCGGAAGGACTCCATCCAGTAGCGCATGTACGAGCGCATCCCGGCCCGGGAGAGCTCGGCGAGCCGCTGCGGGGTAGCGTCCGGGACGACCCGGGCGAGGTTCGCCTCCAGCCGCAGGACGCCCTTGCCGCGGCGCTTCCAGACGGTGTCGGCGATCCGGCGGCCGAGCCCTGTGGCCACGCCCTCGGGCAGCTTCTTGACGGTGCTCCAGCCCAGCGCGTAGAGCGCGTCCGCCAGTTTTTCGGTGTCCAGCCGCGGCCGGCGCATGCTGAGTGGACTCATACGCCCGTTCCCCCTTGTGCCATGGCGTCGGCCTCGGCCGACTCCCGTCGTACCGTCACCACACGCTGGCCGAGGGTGACGGCGCTGCCGACGCCGACGATCCACAGAGCGATCGGCAGCAGCACCTCGACACCGGGCACCCCGAAGGCGTGCAGACCCGACAACCCGCAGGCGACCAGCGTGATGACCAGCCGCTCGGCGCGCTCCACCAGCCCGTTGACGTTCACCGGCAGCCCGATGGCCTCGCCACGCGCCTTGGTGTACGAGACCACCTGGCCGCTGGCGAGGCAGAAGATCGCCATCGCGCAGAGGATCAGGCTGTCGCCGCGCCCCGCGTACCAGAGCGCGAGCCCGCCGAAGATCGCCGAATCGGCGACCCGGTCGAGGGTGGAGTCGAGGAAGGCCCCCCACCGGCTGGAGCGCCCCAGCTGTCGTGCCATGTTGCCGTCGACCAGGTCGGAGAAGACGAACAGGGTGATGACGACCGTGCCCCAGAAGAACTCCCCCAGGGGGTAGAAGACCAGAGCGCCGGCCACCACGCCCCCGGTGCCGACGAGAGTGACCGCGTCCGGGCTGACGCCGATACGGATGAGCAGGGCGGCGAACGGCGTGAGAACACGCGTGAAGAACGCACGCGCGTACTTGTTCAGCATGGCCTTCCCGGAGGTCGATATGGGCCGCGCGGTCAAGGGGCCACCGGCTGGCCCATCGTAGCCAGGAGGTCTTGGGCCACCACGAACGCATCGCGGCGCGGAGCGCATCCCACGGCTCGGGGACGCCGCCGCGCGCCCGTGAACGCGCCCGCGGGCCCCGCCGGGCGCCGCTACGGGGCCCTTGGGAGCACAGGCGCCCCGTGCCATGTATGGACGTGGCATGGCCTCGGTGGAAAGCTCGAATCACCGCAAAGTGTCGACCTGGAGGCGAGACACATGAGCGAGAAATCGAGTACACACCCGCGAGCCGCCGGCAGGGCACCAACGGCCGGCCAGCCCACGGCCCTGCGGAATGTGGTGTTGGTCGGCCACTCCGGATCGGGAAAGACCACCCTGGTCGAAGCCCTCGCGCTGGCATCCGGCGCGGTCAACCGGGCGGGCCGGGTCGAGGACGGCGGGTGTCTGTCGGACTACGACGAGATCGAACACCGCCAGCAACGCTCCGTACAGCTCTCCCTGGTCCCGGTGGACTGGGGCGGAGTCAAGATCAATATCTTGGACACCCCCGGATACGCCGATTTCGTCGGGGAACTCAGGGCCGGTCTGCGCGCAGCGGACGCGGCCCTTTTCGTTGTCTCGGCGGCCGACGGCGTGGCCGGGGCGACCCGGATGGTCTGGGACGAGTGCGCGGCCGTCGGCATGCCGCGCGCGCTGGTCGTCACGCACCTGGAGGCGTCCCGCTCCGACTTCGACGAGATGACCGAGCTCTGCCGGGCCTCGTTCGGCGGCGAGGACCCGGACGCCGTCGTGCCCCTCTACCTCCCGCTGTACGGGACACCCGGCGCCGACGGCCACTCCCCTGTGCACGGCCTGATCGGCCTGCTCACCCGGAGGGTCTTCGACTACTCCTCCGGCGAGCGCACCGAGCGCGCCCCCACCGAGGACGAGCTGCCGCAGATCGAGGCGGCCCGCAACCGCCTCATCGAGGCGATCATCGCCGAGAGCGAGGACGAGTCCTTGATGGACCGCTACCTCGGTGGCGAGGAGATCGACGTCAAGACCCTGATCGGGGACCTGGAGACGGCGGTTGCCCGCGGCACCTTCCACCCCGTCCTGGCCGCGGCCCCGGCCGCCGAGGGTTCCAAACAGGGGCTGGGCACCGTGGAGCTGCTGGAGCTGATCAGCGGCGGCTTCCCGACCCCCGCGGAGCGCGAGGCACCCGCCGTGACCCGCCCGGACGGCACCCCGCGCCCGGCGCTGAGCTGCGACCCCGACGGCCCGCTCGCGGCGGAGGTGGTCAAGACCTCCTCCGACCCGTATGTCGGCCGGATCTCCCTCGTACGCGTCTTCTCCGGCACTCTGCGCCCGGACGAGATGGTGCATGTCTCCGGCCACGGGCTGGAGGACCGGGGGCACGAGGACCACGACGTCGACGAACGGGTCGGGGCGCTGTCCACCCCGTTCGGCAAGCAGCAGCGCCCGCTGCCCCAGGCCATCGCCGGCGATCTGGCCTGTGTGGCGAAGCTGACCCGCGCCGAGACCGGCGACACCCTGTCCGGCAAGGACGACCCGCTGCTGATGGCGCCCTGGACGATGCCCGACCCGCTGCTGCCGGTCGCCATCCAGGCGCACAGCAAGGCCGACGAGGACAAGCTGTCGCAGGGCCTGGCCCGCCTGGTCGCGGAGGACCCGACGATGCGCCTGGAGCACAATCAGGCCACCCATCAGGTGGTCCTGTGGTGCCTGGGCGAGGCACATGTCGATGTCGCGCTGGAGCGGCTGCGGGCCCGCTACGGCGTCCAGGTGGACACCGTGCCGCACAAGGTGTCGCTGCGGGAGACCTTCGGCGCCCCCGCCGCGGGCCGTGGACGCCATGTGAAACAGTCCGGCGGGCACGGCCAGTTCGCGATCTGCGAGATCGAGATCGAACCGCTGCCGGGCGGCTCCGGCATCGAGTTCGTCGACAAGGTCGTGGGCGGCGCGGTACCCCGGCAGTTCATCCCCTCCGTGGAGAAGGGCGTACGCGCCCAGGCCGAACGCGGGGTCGCCGCCGGACATCCGCTCGTCGACATCCGCGTCACGCTGCTCGACGGCAAGGCGCACTCGGTCGACTCCTCGGACGCCGCGTTCCAGACGGCGGGCGCGCTGGCGCTGCGCGAGGCGGCCGGTGAGGTCCGGGTCGATCTCCTCGAACCGGTGTCCGAGGTGAGCGTGATGGTTCCGGACGATTTCGTCGGCCAGGTGATGAGCGATCTGTCGGGGCGCCGGGGCCGGGTCGTGGGCACGGAGCAGTCAGGGGCAGGGCGCACGGTGGTGCGCGCCGAGGTGCCCGAGATCGAGATCGACCGGTACGCCGTCGATCTGCGCTCCCTCTCGCACGGCACCGGGCGGTTCTCCCGCGCTCACCTGCGGCATGAGCCGATGCCGCCGCAGCTCGCCGACAAGTGGCGGGAACAAGCCGAGAACGGCGCATAGTTAACGGCGGATCAGCCGTTGGAGCGGTCGCTGTCCGGCTCAACTCCCCTGGGCCGGCCGGCGGCTGTACGCTGAGTTCCTGCCGTTGCCTCAGGGGGCCGGCGGCAGGAACCGAGGTCACGGGCTCGAACACAGGCTCTCAGCAGGTGTGCCGTCGGCGGAAGTCGGGAAGAGCCGCATCATCGGATGTGTGGGGTGTGGGGGCGGTAGTGGCAGACGGCTTTGACTTCAGTCCCGGGGCACAGGTCCCGCTCTCGGGGAGCGCCGGGCAGACGGCGGCGACCCAGGCACTGGCCTCGGCCGCCTATCGGGACAGTCCGCTGGCCGATATCTCCAAGGCGGACTCCGACTCCGGCAAGTCCGCGATCAAGAAAGCCAAGCTGTCGCTGTTCGCGCCCAATCTCGGCGAGGCGTTCTCGCGTGCCGTGCAGGTGCGGATGCTCGGCGGCGGCCGCGCCGCGCTCATCCAGTCCTTCGGGACCGAGCCGCAGACCATCGTCGAGCACTGCCTGTCCGCCACCCGCGTCCGCAAGCAGCGGGACGCCAAGCTGACGGTGCTGATGGTGCTGTTCGGGGTGCTGTTCCTGCCCGGGGTGCTGGTGTGGCTGGGCGTTTTCCAGCTGCGGAAGATGCTCTCCAAGGACGGTGCGGGCAAGGGGCTTTCGCTGCTCGGCGGGCTGCTGCTGACGGTGCTGGCCGGCGTCGGCCTGTTCTTCATGATCAAGCTGCCGTTCACCGGCTTCTGGCCGCTGTACGCCCGCGCCATGGTCGTCGCCCCGGTGATCGGCTGGTGGCTGGCCAAGCAGATCTGTGAGAAGACCGCGGTGGCCATGCGGGACTCCTGGAAGGGGCTGCTGGAGGGCGGCGGCGTGGCCGCGAAGATCCCCGAGGCGGTGCCGCAGGACCCGAACCAGATCGCCGCCGAAACCCTCCGGCAGAACCTTGCCAAGATCTCCGCCGAGCAGACCAGCAACGTCGTCTTCTACGCCGGCCCCAAGGGGATACTCGGCATGGGAACGCGCTGGGGCAGCTGGCAGCTCGCCGAGGAGCTGACGCCGGCGCCGGGGACCGCCGAGATCCACCCGTTCCGCAGCTGGGACGTGATCCGGGCGATCCACGACAAGCTGCGGCTGCTGGAGCGCAGTCCGCTGCACACCGGCGGCTTCCCCACACCGTCCGTACGCCACTGGATCGTCTCACCGGTCGGAGAGAAGGCCGCCGCCGTCACCCGCCCCGAGGGCACCCATGTGGAGGCGTACCAGATCCGCGGGCACGAGATAGAGCGGATCTGCAACGAGCAGCAGTTCGGCAGCGGCAACCGCCACTACCTCGGCGTCCAGTTCGTGCTGTGGGACGGCCAGTTGGTGATCACCCTGATGATCACCGTCACGGTGCTGCACGAGACCCTGCGCATCGAGGTGACCGGTCACGCCCTCGGCCCGGTCAACGGCCTGTTCACGACGAAGCCGGAGCCCAAGACCAAGGAAGTCGCCAAGGTCGTCAAGTTCTGGGAGACCAGGACCCAGCACCTCCCGCTCATCGAGCCGCAGGAGGTGGTCCGGCTCGCCGCGCGCGCCCCGCTGACCTGGTTCCCGCCGGTCCTGGACTTCCTCGGTGGCAAGCTGACCCTCCCCGAGCCGTTCGGCCTGCGGCACGTCTGGGCGGACAAGCCCTGGCGCCACCGCTTCATGGCCGATGACGCGCTGCGCGCCGCCACCCCGGTGCTGCGCACCGTCCACGCCGCCGCGATGAGCGTCCTCAAGGAGAACGGCGTGGACACCGAGCGCTTCACCAACCGTTCCCTGGTGCTCAGCGGCATGATCCAGGGAGTGGAGCCGCAGAAGGCGGACGAGTACAACGCGTAGGACCTGCGAGACAGGCCCTACGAGAGGGTGTCCCTCTAGCGGAAGATGCCCGTGTGCCCGAGGGAGTACCGCCCCGGCTGCGGGTAGACCGCCAGTCCGTGCGGGCCCTGGCCGACGCGGATCTTGGCCAGGGTTTTGCCGGTACGGGTGTCCAGCGCGTAGACCTCGGAGTGGTAGCGGCCGGACAGCCAGAGGACCTTGCCGTCGGTGGACAGGCCGCCCATGTCGGGGCTGCCGCCGCCGCGGATGTGCCACTTGCCGATGAGGGAGCCGGTCTTGAAGTCGAGCCGGGAGATGGAGCCTTCGCCGCGGTTGGAGACGTACATGTAGCGCGAGTCGCGGCTGACGTAGAGGCCGTGGGCGCCCTTGCCGGTCGGCATGAGCTTGGGCTGTGCGAAGGTGTCGCCGTTGAGGACCCAGATGCCGTCGGCCATCATGTCGGCGACGTACCAGGTCCTGCCGTCCGGGGCGATCTTCACGTCCTGCGGCATCGCCCCCTCGAACGGCAGCTTCTCCTGGCCGATCACCTTCATCTTCTCGGTGTCGACCTTGAGCAGTTCACCGGAGAACTCGCAGGAGACGATGAAGTACCGCCCGTCGGGCGAGAAGTCGGCGTGGTTGACGCCCCCGCAGTTGACCGGCAGCGTCTTGCGGATCTCCATGGTGTGCGGGTCGCGGAAGACCAACTGCCGGTCCATCGAGGCCATCACGATGGCGTACTTCCCGTTGGGCGTGAAGTAGAGGTTGTACGGGTCGTGGACCTTGACGGGCTTGCCCGCCTTGCCGGTGGCGGGGTCGATGGGGGTCAGGTCGTGCCCGCGGTTGTTGTTGACCCAGAGCGTCTTGAGGTCCCAGGACGGCACGACGTGCTGCGGCTGTACGCCCACCGGAATGGTCTCGATGACCTTGTAGGTCTTCGGGTCGATGACGCTGACCGTGTCGGAGCCGGTGTTGGGGACGTAGATCCGCGAGGGGAAGTCCTTGACCTGCGGCGCCAGCTTGCCCGGCCGGTCCGCCGCGTAGAGGTCGTGCTCGTCCAGCAGCGGCGGCATCCCGGGCAGGCCGGAGGTGGCGGCCTTGGCCGGCGCGCGTTCGACCGGCCGCGGGCTGTGCCCGGCCCGCCCGGTCTCGCCGCCGCCGGCAGCCCGCCACCGTCAGCGCGCAGGCGAGGGCGAGCAGCGCGGCCCGGTGACGCGCGCGCGGACGGGGACGGTCATGGGTACGGTTCCGGTCAGCCATCAGGTCACTAGCTCCGTTGTCGTCACCGCGCGCAGACCGCGCCGGCGGAGGCCGTCGAGGATCGGGGGCAGCGCCGCCACCGTGCCGGCGTGCCCGAGGTGGAGGCTCACGATCGAGCCCGGCCCGACCGCGTCCAGGACCGTGCGCCGGACGGCCGGTGCTCCGGGGTCGTTCGCGTCGAGGGAGTCCACGTCGTAGGAGAGGACATGCGGATAGCCGGCCTTGCGGGCCAGCCCGGTTACCAGGTCCGTGGCGCGCTGGGCCTGCGAGGGGCGGAACCAGCTGCCGATGGTCCCGGTGAGGGCGCGCAGCCGGTCGGCGCACCCGGTGATCTCGGCGTAGGCCTCGGCGGCCGGCAGGGCGCAGATGTTGCGGTGGTGGAGGGTGTGATTGCCCAGCTCATGGCCGCCGTCGAGGATCCGGCGGGCCATCGCGGGCTGCTCGTCGAGCCAGTCGCCGACGGCGAGCACCGTGACGCGGGCGCCGGCCCGCTCGGCCTCGGTGAGCAGGGCGGTGGCCCTCTTGGGGTCGCCCCTGCCGTGGAAGGTCAGCGCGACCGCACGGCCGTTCCGCGGCCCGTGCGCGATCTGCACGGGCAGGCCGGGCACCCGGGCCGGCGGCCGGGCGGTGCGGGCCCGGGCGGGTGGCGCATGCCCCGCAGCGGAAGAGCCCGCACCGGAAGGGCTCGGCCCGCCGGACCGTACGGCGCCGGAGTCGTCGTCGCGGTGCGGGTCGCAGCCCGACACCAGTGCTCCGGCGGCCGCGGCCGAGGCTGCCGCGCGCAGCACGGAGCGGCGATCTAGGGAAGTCACCACCCCATTAGAGAGGCAACTAATCCGAATTAGAGAGATATGCCCGATTCATCCGGGGTGTGTCGCCTCGGATGCCGGCCCGGGACGTTGAAGACAGACCCTAGACCGGCCAGGCGTCCGCGAGCATCGCCCGGGTGTCGGCGAGGAGTTGGGGCAGCACCTTGGTGTGACCGACCACCGGCATGAAGTTGGTGTCGCCGCCCCAGCGCGGGACGACATGCTGATGGAGGTGGGCCGCGATCCCGGCACCGGCGACGCCGCCCTGGTTCATCCCGATGTTGAAGCCGTGCGCCCCGGAGGCGGTGCGCAGCGCGGTCATCGCCCGCTTGGTCAGCTCGGCCAGCTCCGCGGTCTCCGGCCCGTCCAGCTCCGTGTAGTCGGCGACGTGCCGGAACGGGACGATCATGAGGTGACCGCCGTTGTACGGGTAGAGATTCAGCACCGCATAGACGTACTCGCCGCGCGCGATCACCAGACCGTCCTCGTCCGACTTCGCGGGGATCGTGCAGAACGGACAGCCGTCGCCCGCCCCCGGGCCGGTCGGTTTGTTCTCGCCCTGGATGTAAGCCATCCGGTGGGGCGTCCACAGACGCTGGAAAGCGTCCTGCGTCCCGACTCCGATCTGCTGCTCCGGCTCGCTTGTCATACGGGCCAGCATATGGCGTCGCCCGTTGGCGCCGTGTCGTTGGGGCGCATACCTCGGCCCGCTCCGCGATGCTGAGCCGGTGGACAGGGAACAGCGGCTGCGGGCCTGGGAACGAACCGCCCAGCCCTATCTCCTTGCCGCCTCCCTCCTCTTCCTCGCCTCGTACACGGTCCGGGTCCTGGTACCCGGCCTCTCCCCCGGCTGGAAAACCTGGTGGGAACTGGTCACCGTCGTCACCTGGAGCATCTTCGTCGTCGAATATCTGGCCCGGCTGGCGCTCAGCAACGACCGGCGGCACTTCCTGCGCACCCGCTGGCTGGATCTGATCGTGACCGTACTGCCCCTGCTGCGGCCCCTGCGGATCGTCGACATGCACGAGCGGATGCAGCGGCGTCGGGACCATCCACGGCTCGTCCTCGAATCACGGGTGATGGCGTACACCGGGATCACCGCGCTGCTGCTGGGGTTCGCGGCCAGCCTGGCCGTTTACCACGACGAGCGCGCGGCCCCGGGCGCGAACATCCACACCTTCGGGGACGCGGTGTGGTGGGCCTGCTCGACGCTGACGACCACGGGGTACGGCGACGCCACGCCCGTCACCCCGCGCGGCCGGCTGGTCGCGGTGGCGCTGATGTTCGTCGGGGTGGCGCTGGTCGGAGCGGTGGTGGGCTCCTTCTCCTCCTGGCTGCTGCGCCGCTTCCGGCAGGACGGCGAGACATGAATACGACGGCGGGACATGAAGGGGGACAGGAAGAAGCCCCGGAGAGCGGGTCGCTCTCCGGGGCCCGGTGCTCACGCAGGCGTCACACCTGGACGCGGCGCTCCACGACGCCGAGGATCTCGGCGATCGCCTCGTCGCGCGGGATGCCGTTCTTCTGCGACCCGTCGCGGTAGCGGAAGGAAACCGCGCCGTTGGCGACGTCCTCGTCACCAGCGATGATCATGAACGGCACCTTGGCCTTCTGCGCGTTCCTGATCTTCTTCTGCATCCGGTCCGACGAGGAGTCCACCTCGATCCGCAGACCCTTGGCCTTGGCCTGCGCGGCGAAGTCCTGCAGGTAGGGGACGTGTGCGTCGCCGATCGGGATACCGGTTGCCTGGACCGGCGCCAGCCACGCCGGGAACGCACCCGCGTAGTGCTCCAGCAGCACCGCGAAGAACCGCTCGATGGAGCCGAACAGCGCACGGTGGATCATCACCGGACGCTGCTTGCTGCCGTCGGCGGCGGTGTACTCCAGGTCGAAGCGCTCCGGCAGGTTGAAGTCCAGCTGGACGGTCGACATCTGCCAGGTCCGGCCGATGGCATCCTTGGTCTGCACGGAGATCTTGGGGCCGTAGAACGCGGCGCCGCCCGGGTCCGGGACCAGCGGCAGGCCCTGCTTCTCGGCCACCTTGCGCAGCGTCTCGGTGGCCTCGTCCCAGGCCTCGTCGGTGCCGACGAACTTCTCCGGGTCCTTGGTGGACAGCTCCAGGTAGAAGTCGGTCAGACCGTAGTCGCGCAGCAGGTCGAGCACGAAGGTCAGCGTGGCGTCCAGCTCGTCCGCCATCTGCTCCTTGGTGCAGTAGATGTGCGCGTCGTCCTGGGTGAAGCCGCGGGCACGGGTGAGGCCGTGCACGACGCCCGACTTCTCGTAGCGGTACACGGTCCCGAACTCGAAGAGACGCAGCGGCAGTTCACGGTACGAGCGGCCGCGCGCGTCGAAGATCAGGTTGTGCATCGGGCAGTTCATGGGCTTGAGGTAGTAGTCCACGCCCTCGTCGAGCTGCATGGGCGGGTACATGCCGTCGGCGTACCAGTCCAGGTGGCCCGACTTCTCGAACAGCTTCCCCTTGGTGGCGTGCGGGGTATAGACGAACTCGTACCCCGACTCCTCGTGACGCCGGCGGGAGTAGTCCTCCATGACCCGGCGGATGATGCCGCCCTTGGGGTGGAAGACCGCCAGGCCCGAGCCGATCTCCTCGGGAACGGAGAACAGGTCGAGCTCGGCACCGAGCTTGCGGTGGTCGCGCTTCTCGGCCTCGGCCAGGAACTCCAGATGCGCCTTGAGCTCGTCCTTGGTCGGCCAGGCGGTGCCGTAGATCCGCTGCAGCTGCTTGTTCTTCTCGCTGCCGCGCCAGTAGGCGGCGGCCGAGCGCATCAGCTTGAACGCCGGGATGGCGCGGGTGCTGGGGAGGTGCGGACCGCGGCACAGGTCCTTCCAGCACAGCTCGCCGGTCTTGGCGTCGAGGTTGTCGTAGATGGTGAGCTCGCCGGCGCCCACCTCGGCGGAGGCCCCCTCGGCGGCCTCCGCGGCCGAGCCCTTGATCCCGATCAGCTCGAGCTTGTACGGCTCGTCGGCCAGCTCCTCGCGCGCGGCGTCATCGCTGACCGCCCGGCGCGCGAACTTCTGCCCGCGCTTCTGGATCTCCTGCATCTTCTTCTCGATGCGCTTGAGATCGTCGGGGTGGAACGGGGTCTCGACGTCGAAGTCGTAGTAGAAGCCGTCCTTGACCGGCGGACCGATGCCGAGCTTCGCCTCCGGGAACAGCTCCTGCACGGCCTGCGCCATCACATGCGCGGTGGAGTGCCGCAGGATGTTCAGACCGTCCTCGGAGGAGATCTCCACGGGCTCGACCGCGTCGCCGTCGGCGACCTCGTACGCCAGGTCCTTCAGCTCTCCGGCGACCCGCGCTGCCACGACGCTGCGCTCGCCCTGGAAGAGGTCGGCGGCCGTAGTGCCCGTGGTCACCACGCGTTCATCCCGCTCGGAATCGCGTTGGATGGTCACACGGACGTCTGACACCGGTCTCTCCTGACTCATGTCTCTTCACGTCAGCGATTGCTGCGCAGCCGAATCGTACCGAGCCACCGGACCCGACCGCGAAACGGTTTCACCACCCCGGCCCGAAAGCCGCCCCCGCGCGGCTATTCCTCGGCGCCGCACGCCTCCTCGAAGAAGTCGAGGTTTTCCTGCAGCGACTTCAGCAGCCGGTCCCGTTCCGCCTCGTCGACCTGTACGGGCGTGACATCGCGGCCGCCGGTGATCCGGCGGAAGCCGCCCCGGCTCTCCAGCCGTCCGCTCACCCGGATGGGCAGCCCCACCAGGTGCGCGTGTCCGGCGATGCGGTAGTCCTCCTCCCCCAGCGCGACCCGCACCTGCACCACGTCCGCCCCGGTGATCACCCGCAGCCGCACCGCGCCGGGCCCGCCAGGACGCTCCCTGCGCAGCCGTATCACCGCGCCGGTCACCCGGACGGGCAGCGACGGCTCGTCCCGTACATAGCGCTGGGCCGCCTGCTGCAGGGCGGGCAGGTCGCCGGGCGAGAACTCCACCGGTTCGGGGCGGGCCGGGCAGCCGGCCGGGGCACCGGCCCCGGGCGACCACTCGACCGCGATCCGCACCCCCTCCGCGTCCCGCACCAGCGCGATCAGGGCCTGGACCAGCTCATGGCAGACCCCCAGCTCGACGGCCGCGTCGAAGGCCTCCATCCCGCCGGTGGCCCGCTGGTAGTCGGTGGCGTCACGGGCCGCGTGCAGCGCCCGCTGCAGCCCGGCGACCGCAGCGCGACCGCAGCGCACCGGGACGAACCCGGTCAGCCGGCGCCCGGCCGCCACCGGACCGACCAGCACCTCGCCCAGGAACCCCTCGGCCTGCCGTTTGTGCCGGGCGCCGTAGTAGCCGGCCCTGCCGTACGTCCCCAGCGCCCCGGCGATCAGCATCGAGCGGGCCGCACCGCGCAACTGCTCCTGGGCGACCCAGTACGCCGCCCCCGAGCCGCCGTCGGGCACCTCGCGCTCCCAGCGCACCTCGTCGCTGGGCACCGCGAGCCCCACCAGCACCTCGCGGGCGGAGGCCGCGGAACTCTGCGCCAGCGCCGCCAGCGCCTCCGCGAGCAGTTCCCCGCTGTCGGGAAAACGGCGGTCGTGCGGCACCAGCAGGCTGGTACCGGCCGCGCCGCCGGGCGGTGTCCACCGGGCGTAGTGGCCCGCGGCCCCGCCCCGGCGCCGCCAGCCGTGCCGAGCCAGCAGCGCGCTGAGCACCGCCGGATCGAGCTGTGCGGGATCCAGGAGCCGCGCGTCATATTCGTCGGTCGGCCGGTACATCAAGGTCTCCCTCCCGCCCCGACCCGCGTCATGATCTCGCAGAGCGCACGGTCGTCGAAGATCCGCGCGGTCGGGATCCGCACGGTGGTCCTGCGCCGGCCGGTCACCGGATGACCGGCCAGGTTGATCCAGTAGCAGCAGTGCCGGAGCGCGAGACGGTCGTGGGAGGCCCGCAGCCAGTCCTCCTGGTTCCGCGGGACCAGCATCACGACCAGGATCTTGTGCACCGATACGGGCGTACGGGCCAGCTTCACCAGGTGGGCGTTGTCGAGCGTGAAGGCGAAGGTCGGCCCCGGCGGGCGGGGAGCGGTCTGGTAGGTGCACTTGAGCTGCACCTTGATGGTGACTTCGTCGTCGACGGTGTGGCCTGGCGCGCCATGACTGACGTGCCAGTCGATTCCGTTGTCCGGGAAGGGCTGCGCCAGCGAACATCCCGCGGCGGCGGCGACCGCGTGCAGATAACCCACCTGAAGGGTCTCCATGCACGCAGTGGTGGCGAGTCCGCCGCGCTGCGGTGTGGTCAGCTGAGGCAGCAGCCCGCCCGGTTCGGGCTGCGCGAGCGTCATCGCGGGGGTGCCTTCCGGGCTGTGCCGATCGGTACGGGTGGATGACGGGGAGAAGGCAGAACACGTCGGCCCGTCCCTCTGGTTGTCTCCGCGTCAAGTGCTCCGCAAACAAAGACGGTTCGAGCACCGGGCGGCTCGGGTATCACCAGCTCGGGTGGTGTGCATGCCATCCACCGTACGAGCGCGAGGAGTTGGGATGATGCCGTGCTGGTATGACGGACCGCTTGCCGCCTTCGACACCGAGACCACGGGCATCGACGTCGAGCGCGACCGCATCGTCTCCGCCGCCCTGGTGGTCCAGGAGACACCGCGTTCCGCGCCCCGGATCACCCGGTGGCTGATCAACCCGGGCGTCGACATACCCGAGGCCGCCACGGCGGTGCACGGCCTGACGGGAGACCATCTCGCACTGCACGGCCGCTGGCCCGCGCCGGTGCTGGAGGAGGTCGCGCGCGCCCTGGCTGCCCAGTCGATGGCGGGCCGCCCGCTGGTCGTGATGAACGCCCCGTTCGACCTCACGCTCCTGGAGCGCGAGTTGAAGCGGCACCGCGCCAGCTCGCTCGCCGCCTACCTGGGGGGCCATCCGCTGCGCATCCTCGATCCCCGCGTCCTCGACAAGCACCTGGATCGCTACCGCAAGGGCCGCCGTACGCTCACCGATCTGTGCGCCCACTACGAGGTCGAGCTGACGGACGCCCACGAGGCGGCCGCCGACGCGCTCGCCGCGCTACGCGTCGTCCGGGCCCTGGGCCATCGCTTTGCGGAGCGCCTGGAGGGGCTGCACCCGGCGGAGCTGCACACCCGCCAGGCCGTCTGGTACGCCGCCCAGGCGCGTGGCCTGCAGGCGTGGTTCGAGCGCAGCGGCAACCCCGAAACCGTTGATCCGCATTGGCCGCTGCGTCCCGAACTCCCCGCCGCGGCCTGATCTCTCATCAGCAATTCCGGCCCGGCCGGCAAAGGCACCTGGCTGAATTCCCGGTGCGGTGTTCTCCCACCGCGGTGCCGCCTTGGCCCAACGAAAAGAACCGGGCCGCTTTTTGCGGCCCGGTTCTTGATCCCGGTGGGCGATACTGGGTTCGAACCAGTGACCTCTTCGGTGTGAACGAAGCGCTCTCCCACTGAGCTAATCGCCCGGGTGCCTGCGGGGTATCCCCCGCGAACGAGCAGAACAATACAGGCCGCCCGGGGCTTCCATCAAATTCCTGTTCCGCCGTGGCCGGGGGCCGTCCCGCCGGGGCACGCGCGGTGCCTCATCCGCGGGCCAGCCAGGCGGCGAGCCCGCGGCGCCCGGACCGCATCATCAGCGCGTGATTGGCGACGAAGACCGGCCGGCCCAACAGCGCGATCCGCCGCAGCAGCGGCTTGCAGACCTCGACGTCCTGCTCGAAGACGGCGCGGGTGCCGCCGGCCCCGGGCACCACCGTCCAGCGCGCCCAGCCGGCCAGATCGCCGCGCATCCCTATCTCCAGCACCCCCGCACCGGGGTCCCGTACGCGCTCGCTCGCCACGACCGTCAGGTCGTACGGCAGCACCGAACGGAAGCGGGCGATACCGCTGCGGTCGTCGAGCGGGTTCACCTCGCGGACCTGCGGCCACCACCGGGGGTAGGCCTCGGCGCGTTCGAGGACGGCGTAGACGACGGTCGGCGGGGCGTTGAGCAGCCAGACGGTGCGGAAGCGGTAGCGGTGCAGTCGGCGTGACCGGGCGGGCATGACCCCAGTGTGCGCCCCAGGGCGGCGCATGCGCGCAACAACTGCGACGGCCCGGAGACTTGAAGTCTCCGGGCCGTCGTCCGGGGTGGGCGATACTGGGTTCGAACCAGTGACCTCTTCGGTGTGAACGAAGCGCTCTCCCACTGAGCTAATCGCCCGGGCGCACCGCCAACATTACCCCACGTCGGCGGGCACTTCTGACCATTGCGACGTCACTCGGAGATGTTCCACGGCATCGCGAGGCCGAACTTCCAGACATAGACCGCGAGCAGCGCGGCGATGATCACCAGGCCGATGGCGGTCAGGGTGATGTTGCGCCGCCGCACCTTGGGGTTGAGCGCCTTCCGGGCCGCTTCCGTGACCTTTCGCTTGGTCCAGCGCAGCACCAACTGGGCCCAGACGAATTCCGTCGCCCAGATCGCCATACCGGCGAAGATCACCAGCCAGCCCGGTCCCGGCAGCGGCAGCATGATCACGCCGCCCACCACGACCGCGAGGCCGACGACGAAGACTCCGACCTGCCAGCTCACGTGCAGCGGCCGGGAGCGCTTGATGAAGTGCGGCGCTCTCGAACCGAGCGGCTGCTCGGCCGGAGCGGCGTCCTCCTCCACCGTTCCCGGCCCCCCGTTACTCTGCGTATTCATACCCGCAAACTTACCGGACGGGATGGCTCCGGCGGAATTACCGCCGAGGACGATCTCGCAATCCGCCGGAAGAGGTACCTGAAGCCACACAAAACCGTCAGAGGGGTTTACAACGGCACCGTAGGTGGCATGTCGATTTCGCCGACGTGCGAATCCCCGAGCGCACACTGAGCGAAAGGCCCTGGCGCTTATGAACACCACGGTCAGCTGCGAGCTGCACCTGCGCCTCGTTGTGTCGAGCGAGTCCTCACTGCCTGTACCCGCGGGCCTGCGGTATGACACGGCCGATCCTTATGCCGTGCATGCCACCTTCCATACCGGAGCCGAGGAGACCGTGGAGTGGGTTTTCGCCCGCGACCTCCTCGCCGAGGGCCTGCACCGGCCCACGGGCACCGGAGACGTCCGCGTATGGCCGTCCCGGAGCCACGGACAGGGCGTTGTCTGCATCGCCCTGAGCTCCCCGGAGGGCGAGGCCCTGCTCGAGGCGCCCGCACGGGCCCTCGAGTCGTTCCTCAAAAGGACCGATGCCGCCGTACCACCCGGTACGGAGCACCGGCATTTCGATCTCGACACCGAGCTCTCCCACATCCTCGCGGAGAGCTGAGACGCAGCACGGTTACCGAAAGCACCCACCCGCTCACACTTGCGCCCGTCCGACTCGGGGAGACGGCGCAGGACCGACAAGTTCATACGGCACACTTCGGCGTCGTCGCCGCGGACCCACCGCGGAGTCGGCGCTGAAGCTTGTTCCGGGCGCTGGATTCGGCGACCATGCGGCAACCACACCGGGGGCGGTACCCGTCCGGCCCCACCCTGCCAGGGAGCGGAACCGTGCTGATCAGCCATGACACCCGGTGCGCACTCGACGCGGTCGTCGATCTGCTGAACACCGCTCCGGAGGGCGACTCGCCCGGAGCGCCGGACAGCCTGACCGGCCTCGCGGCCCTCGAGGACTTCGTCCGGCGCAATGACGTCAGCGACGTGGGGGCGCTCGGTGCGGGCGACCTGGCGGCCGTACGGTCCGTCCGCGCGCGGTTCGCGCGGATCTTCGCGGCCGACGACGACCGCACCGCGGCCGAACAGCTGAACTCGCTGGTCGCCTCGGCGGGGACCACACCGCAGCTGACCGATCACGACGGCTACGACTGGCACGTCCACTACTTCGCGCCCGGCGCGTCGGTCGCCGAGCACCTGGCCGCGGACGGCGGGATGGCGCTGGCCTTCCTCCTCGTTGCCGGAGAGCGCGAACGGCTGCGGCGCTGCGAGGCGCCGGACTGCCGGCATGCCTTCGTCGACCTCTCGCGCAACCGCTCCCGGCGCTACTGCGACAGCCGCACCTGCGGAAACCGGCTGCATGTCGCGGCCTACCGGGCGCGGCGGCGGGAGGCCGCGGCGGGCTGAGTGCCGGGCGCGGCACCCCGGCGCGGTGCACAGCGGCAGGGTGAGCGGGGGCGGCGCGCAGCCGCTTCACAGCAGGAAGAGGTCGTGCACCGCCCCGAGGAGGAGCAGAAAGCCGATGACGGCGAGGAAGAGCATCAGCGGCGGCTGGGACAGCGCGAACAGGCAACCGCGCGGTTCGGGGGACGGGGCGTCGTCTTGGGCGAGGGCGCACTCATCGTTCATCTCGCGCGCATCATGACGCAGATGATCGTGCCAATGCGCCCGATAAGCGCCTCAGCTGCGGTAGTTCATCAGATCCCGTGCTTTTTCAGGATCGCTTCGATGTCCGAGAAGTCATCCTTGGGTGCGCCGCCCTTGCCCTGAGCCGCCTTCCCCTTGGGTGCCGGCTGTGCCGCACCCCGGGCGGCGCCGAGGGAGGGCGCGGAGGCGGCCGGAGCCACCGCGTCGGACCGGCCGGCCGCCGCGGCCTTGCGCTCCTTGCGGCTGCCGAGCCCGCCCCTGCGGCGCTCCACTCCCCTGCTGATCATGAACAGCACGGCGGAGAGCGCGAGCACACCGAAGCCGGCCCAGACCGTGGGCTTGAAGACGATGTTGGTGACCCAGTCGATGACGCCCGTCATCACCAGGCCGATGGGAATCAGGGAAAAAGCGGCGATGCGGGTCGCGGCCAGGAACCGCTTGCGGTATGCCGTCAGCGCGGCGATGCCCAGGCCCGCTGCCGACACCGCGGCACAGACGGTCGAGGTCAGCATCCGGTCCTCCTGCTGCTGAAAGGGCGAGCAGGCGCTCTGCTCCCTTCCATCCTGCCTTGTCCGCCCGTGCCCGGGCCATGTTCCGGGACGGGCTCAGGGACATCTCGGGGTCGCGCTCCTCCGCAGGTGCCGGTTCGGTCACCGGCCGGGTACCACCGGGTGCCGGCCGGCGGCAGGCTGGAAGACTGGCCCCATGAACGACGCCACCACCTCCGCCACCCGCCCCGACCGCCCCGTTCTGGACGTGTGGTGCGAATTGCAGTGCCCGGACTGCCACACCGCCCTGGAGGACCTGCGGGCGCTGCGGGCGCGCTACGGCGACCGGCTGGACGTCCGGCTGCGCCACTTCCCCCTCCCCAAGCACAAGCACGCCTACGTCGCCGCCCAGGCCGCCGAGGAGGCCATCGAACAGGGCCAGGGCTGGCCGTACATCGAGGCGGTGCTGGCGCGCAGCGAAGAGCTCGGCACCCGCGGCGAGAAGCTGCTGCTGGAGGTCGCCGGGGAGCTGGGGCTGGACGCCGAGGAGCTGGACACCGCGCTGATCGACGGGCGGCATCTGCTGATCGTCGACGCGGACCAGGCCGAGGGCAAGGCGATCGGGGTGACCGGGACCCCCACGTATGTGATCGGCGGCGAGCGGCTGGACGGTGGCACGAGCCAGGAGGGGCTGCGCGCCCGTATCGAGGAGATCGCCGACCGGCTGCTGGCCGGGCAGGGCTGAGCCGGGCCGCACGGGCGCAGCCGCGCCTCACGGCGCAGGCGATCCTCACGGGCACCGGCCGGGCTTCACGGGCGCCGGCCGGGCCACCTCACAGGATCGGCTTCCACAGCAGGTACCCGGTGGGCCGGTAGCCCAGCGAGGTGTAGAGGCCGAGCGCCGGCGCGTTGTCCGCGTAGACGTTGAGGCCGAGGGTGGTGTGTCCGGCGGCCAGGCTCTCGCGCTCGGCGACCAGCATCAGGGTGCGGCCGTGGCCGTGCCCGCGGTGGGCGGGACCGACCCGTACATCGACGACGTAGCCGCCGGGCTGGTCCGGCATCCGCAGGGCGACCCAGATGCTGCCGACGTCCGCGCCGCGGTGGGCCAGGACGCGCAGCGCCTGGTCGGGCGTGTCCACACCGTCCGGCAGCAGTGCGCGATGGCCCGCGGCCGAGCTCTCCTCGGCGCGTGCGCGGGGCATCCCCTGGCCCAGCTGCGTCCGGATGTGCTCGGCGAGCGCGGCGTCGCGCCAGGCCGGGTACTCCGCCTCGCTCAGCGCACGGTCGCTGCTGCCCCCGGGCAGCCGGGGCGGGCCGTCGAGGGGTTTGCTCATCGTGCGGCTGCGCTCGGTGTAGCCCAGCGCCGCGGCGAGCCGGGCGGCGGCCCCGGCGCCGGCCGGGACGGTCACCTCGATCTGCCGGCAGCCCCAGCCGCGCAGCACCTCCTCGGCGGCGAGTGCGGCGACCGTGGCGCGGCCGCGGTGGCGGTCCGGCTCCTCGACGGTCAGCTCCGCGATCCGGCCCGCCGCCGGGCCGAACCGGGCATCCGTCGTCAGCCGGATCGCCCCGACCCGGCGGCTGTTGACGCAGATGTCGTACGAACGGGCCCGGCGCCCGTCGTCCTGTCGCTCTTCGGGTCCCGCAGGGCGCAGCGTTGTGGTCACGAGGACTTTCTACTCGCCCGTGCGCGGGCCCGTCATCACCGCGGATCGAAGTCGGCGGCGGACTGCTCGTCGAAGATCCGCATGGCCTCCGCGGTCACCGGGCCCGGGCCGTCGGCGAGTTGGCGGTCGTCGACACGGGTCACGGCCTGGACGTCGCGCAGGGTGGAGGTCAGGAAGATCTCCTCGGCCCGCTCCAGCGCGTCCAGCGGCAGATCGGTCTCCTTGGCGCCGGCCCAGCCGACGGTCAGGGCGCGGGTGATGCCCGCCAGGCAGCCGGAGTGCAGCGGCGGCGTGTGCAGTTCGCCGTCCAGGACGACGAAGACGTTGGAGCCGGTGCCCTCGCAGAGCGCGCCCACGGTGTTGGCGAACAGCGCCTCGGAGGCGCCCCCTTCACGCGCGCGGGCCAGGGCGACGACGTTCTCGCCGTACGACGTGGTCTTCAGGCCGGTGAGCGCCCCGCGTTCGTTACGGGTCCACGGGACGGTGACGGCCGCGGTGGTGTCGGGCCGGCGCGTGGTCTCGGAGAGCGCGATGACCAGGGTGGGGCCGGCGTCGCCGCGGTCCGAGCCGAGGGGTGAGACGCCCCCGGTGTAGGTGAGCCGCAGCCGGCCCAGGGCCATCGGGTTGGCGTCGAGGACCGCCGCGCAGCCGCGCCGTACCTCGTCGAGATCGGGATCGGGCAGTCCCAGTCCGCGGGCCGAGGTGGTCAGGCGCTCCAGATGACGGGTGAGGGCGAAGGCGCGGCCGCGTTCGGCCTTGATGGTCTCGAAGACTCCGTCGCCGACCGTCAGCCCGTGGTCGAAGACCGAGACCCGGGCGCCCTCGGCGTCCTGCAGCGTGCCGTTGAGCCAGATCTTCATCGCTTTCCTCCACTCGCCTCGTGCAGGCCCGACGCTACCGCGAGCAGCCTGCGCGCCTTCAACTCGGTCTCGGCCCACTCCCGCTCCGGATCGGAGTCCCAGATGATCCCGGCGCCGGCGCCGAAGCGGAGCACCGGGCCGCCGGGCGGGGTGCGGTCGATCCAGAACGTACGGATGCCGACCGCGAGCTCGCCGGTGCCGCGGTCCGCGTCGACCCAGCCGATGCCTCCGCAGTAGGGGCCGCGGGGTGCGGTCTCCAGTTCGTCGATGATCCGCAGCGCGCTGGTTTTGGGGGCACCGGTGACCGACCCGGGCGGGAAGGTGGCGTCCAGCAGATCCGCCCAGGCGGTCTTCTCGTTCGCTTCGGCCAGCTCACCGCGCACCGTGGAGACGAGGTGGACCAAGCCGGGGTGCTCCTCGACGGCGCACAGTGCCGGGACGGTGACGGAGCCGGTGGCGCAGACCCGGCCGAGATCGTTGCGGACCAGGTCCACGATCATCACGTTCTCCGCCCGGTCCTTCGCCGAGAGGTCCGCCGCGGTCCGGCCGGTGCCCTTGATGGGGCCGGAGGCGACGGTGCGGTCCTCGCGCCGCAGATACAGCTCCGGGGATGCGCTGGCGATCTCGACGCCGTGGCCGGGCAGCCGGATCGTGCCCGCGTGCGGCGCGGGGTTGCCGCGGGCCAGCACCGCGGACAGCGCGTCCACGTCGGCACGGGCGGGGTCGGGCAGCGGCGCGGTCAGTACCCGGCAGAGGTTCACCTGGTAGACGTCGCCGGCCGCGATGTGTTCACGGATACGCCGCACACCGCCGGTATAGGCGTCGCGGTCCAGGGAACTGGTCCAGGCGCCGGGTGCGGGGCCGCGCCAGCCGTCGGGGGCCGGGCCGTCCGCCGCGGTGGCCGGCCGTACGTCGCCGAAGCGGGCGCAGACCACCGCGCCCTCGAAATCGGCGGCCACGGCCCACCAGCCCGTGGAGTCCAGAGCCGCGGGATCGCTGGTCACATCCAGCAGGTCGGTGGCTATCAGGCCGCCGAAGCGTGCCATCGGAGCGAAGTCGTGCACGTCAGCGAGTCTATGGCGGCGGCCCCGAGGCTGCCTGTGCCGAGCGAGCAGCGCAGCACGCTGCACAAACGCGTTTTTGTACTGGCCCCGGAATCCGCTAGAGTTCAACACGTCGCCGGGACGCACAAGCGCCCCGGAGGACACGTAGCTCCCGGACGTAGTCTGGGAGAGACATCTGCGGACGTAGCTCAGTTGGTAGAGCACCACCTTGCCAAGGTGGATGTCGCGAGTTCGAGTCTCGTCGTCCGCTCGATGTGGGGGATCTTCCCGAACCCCCTCACTCCTGGTGGAGTGGCCGAGAGGCGAGGCAACGGCCTGCAAAGCCGTCTACACGGGTTCAAATCCCGTCTCCACCTCCAAGGACGATTAGCTCAGCGGGAGAGCGCTTCCCTGACACGGAAGAGGTCACTGGTTCAATCCCAGTATCGTCCACTGGATCCCCGAACGTGCTTGACCGGGGTTTCCGTCCCGCGCGATTAGCTCAGCGGGAGAGCGCTTCCCTGACACGGAAGAGGTCACTGGTTCAATCCCAGTATCGCGCACGCAGCTGTGGATCTTCGTGATCCGCGGTCCCGCGGACGATTAGCTCAGCGGGAGAGCGCTTCCCTGACACGGAAGAGGTCACTGGTTCAATCCCAGTATCGTCCACACCTGATCCCGAGGGCCGGAGCATTTCGCTCCGGCCCTCGGTCGTTGTTCGGGAGAGACAGGGTCCATTCGGCAGAGGCCGGGTTCAGGAGAGACCGGTCAGGACGAAGAGACCGTTCCCGACGAAGAGACCGGTCAGGACGAGAAGAGCATGTGGCCGAAGCCGCGGTGGTGTCCGTGGTGCCCATGGTGGCCGTGGTGGCCCTGGTGCGGGGCGCCCCAGGCGGGGGCGGCAGGGTAGGCCTGCGGGGCGGGCAGCGGCGGGGGCTGCTGGGACCACTGCGACTCGAGGCGGGTCAGCGCCTCCAGCTCCCCGTAGTCCAGGAAGATCCCCCGGCAGCCGGCGCACTGCTCTATCTGCACGCCATTGCGCTGGTATGTCTGCATCGGTGCATGGCACTTGGGGCACTGCATCGTCGGCTCCACTCCTGTCATCCGGCACTGCTCACTTGCGGCGCCGCCGGAACGTCCGCCCGGCGGCGGGGTGTTCACCTTACGTCCGGGCCGCCGGGCGCCAACCGGTCGGGCGGGGACGTCATCCGGTCGGGCAGGGAGGCCATCCGGGCGCAGGCGACGACGACCGCCGCCTCGGACTCGTCCAGGGAACGGGAGGCGGTGACGGCCTTGGCGACGGCGAGCGCGGCGGTCTGCACGGTCAGGGCGCGGGCCGGAACCTCCAGGTCGGGCCAGGGGTCGCCGGACGGCCGGACGGCGGGGCCGCCGGCGGCGCGGTAGGCGGCGAGGAAGCGTGCCCAGATCTCCGGTGCGAGCAGGCCGGTGGCGAACCACGCGGCGGGACGGGCCAGGTCCCAGGCACCGTCGCCCGTGCCGAGGTCATCGATGTCGATGAGGAGCCAGGGGCCGTCGGTGGCCGGGTGGCGGACCAGCTGGCCCAGGTGCAGATCTCCGTGGCAGAGGGTGCCGGTGCGCGGCGGCGGGGCGGCGCCCTGGGCCCACGGCGGCAACAGGGCCCAGGCCCGCTCGACGGCTGCGGCGGCCGCGGGCAGCGATCCCGGGCCGGACCGGAGTGCGGGCGCCGGGCCGTCGGCAGCGGCCAGGGCGGTGCGCAACCGGGCCAAGGCGCGGGCGGCCTTGGCGGGACCGCGCATCGGCGGTACGGGGCCGGGCAGTTGGCGCGGGTCGACGGTGTGCAGACGGGCCAGCAGGCGGGCGGTGTCCTCCCAGGGCGCGGCGCCCGGATCGTCGGGCGGAACGGGGCTGCCGTACGGCCAGCGGGTGAGGGCGCGGCCGTCCTCGGTGAAGGTGAGGAAGCCGCCGGGGGCGGTGACCGGGAGCGGGGGCAGCAGGATGCCGTGCAGAAGGGGGTGGGCGGCGACCTGCAGCCGGGTGGCCAGGTCGTGCGGGTCACCGTCGGGGGCGTGCGCCTTGGCGACCGTAGGGCCGCTGCGGACGACCGTGCCGTCGGGGCGGTCGGCCAGCACCTCTGGGGCCGGGGCCGGGGCGGCGGCCGGGTCGGGAGCGGTGGCCGGGTCGGGGGCGGCGGCCGGGGCGGGAGCAGTGGCCGGAGCACCGCGCCGGGGCGTCGCCGCGGACAGGGCGGCGAGGCTGTCGAGCAGTGAGGTGGCCATCGTTCCCCCTGGTGCTGCGCGAGCCGGATGGCGTCGTGGGTGGTGGGCCGTGAAGGGTGCGCCATGAGTGGTGCGAGCTGCGGGCGGCCCGGAGGGGGATCGTACGCGCGGTGCGGGCGGGCGGTGCAGGGCAGCGGCCGGGAAACCCGAAGGCCGGGCATCTCCCCAGATGCCCGGCCTTCGTGCCGTCCGCCGCACCCCCGTCCCCACGGGGCTAACAGCCGGAGGTCCCCGTCCCGGGCCGCTCTCCCGGGACCGGGGCGCCGCTCAGCGCCCCAACATTCCGACCACGGACGACGCCTGTGTCATCACGGCCTCCCAGCCGCCGAAGACCACGACGAGAACGCAGGCCAGCGGCAGCACCATGGCCACCGCGACGAGGGGATGGCGCGTGCCGGAGGGCGGCGAGCCGCCGGGCGCTGCGGCGGCTCGCCGCCCCTGCGCCCGAAGGGCCGTCCGCCCTGAGGTCTGCACCATCGTCCCGCTCCCGTCGTGACTGGGGCGGCGGGCGTCTGACCTCGGGGGACGAGTGCTGCGCCCGCCGCTTGTGGACAACAGTAGGCAGCCGGCCGGCCGCGGGCGTCATGCCGTCGTACCGATTGATCGGCCTCCGGGAGGATGACGGCCCGGCGCCACGTGTACTCCCCTGGGTGGAGAGACGGCGCCCAGGCCCCGGGGATCTCCCCCAAGGGGGAGAGTTGCGCTGCCCTGGCCCGCGCACTCCTGAGGGTGACCTCGCTCACGCCGCCCGCTCCCCCGCGCACCGCGATCCCGCCCCTGCGGACCGCGGCACACACCCCCTTTTTCCGCCTCTTGGCCGCATCCCCGGCATCCGGGACCAACCACACCCGATCCCGTTTCGTCCCGTCAATTTTCCTTCTACGGCGGGTCATTGGGATCCCTCACGGTAAGCCGGGACGCCCGGCGGCCGGATTTCCCCGCGCGCTGCGGGAATCGCACCCACCACCGGCAATCAGGCCGCCGACGCATGCGCGGCCTCTCAGCACAGCGTGCCGTCAATCCGTAAGCTGTGCCACGTCAGACGGTTGGCAGCGGAGGGGGCTCCCCACCGCAGGTAGGGGACGGACATGGCGATGATGCGGCTCCGACGCGAGGACCCGCGTGTCGTCGGGACGTTCCGGCTGCACCGCCGGCTCGGCGCGGGCGGGATGGGCGTGGTCTATCTCGGCTCGGACAAGCGCGGGCAGCGGGTGGCGCTCAAGGTGATCCGGCCGGACCTGGCGGAGGATCAGGAATTCCGCTCGCGGTTCGCGCGGGAGGTCTCGGCCGCCCGGCGGATCCGCGGCGGCTGTACGGCCCGGCTGGTCGCGGCCGACCTCGACGCGGACCGCCCCTGGTTCGCCACCCAGTACGTCCCGGGGCCCTCGCTGCACGACAAGGTCAACGAGGGCGGCCCGCTGTCCCCGGCGCAGGTCGCGGCCGTCGGCGCCGCGCTGTCCGAGGGGCTGTTGGCCGTCCATGACGCGGGTGTGGTGCACCGCGACCTGAAGCCTTCCAACATCCTGCTGTCGCCCAAGGGCCCGCGGATCATCGACTTCGGTATCGCCTGGGCGACCGGCGCCAGCACGCTGACCCATGTCGGTACGGCCGTCGGCTCACCGGGGTTTCTGGCGCCGGAGCAGGTGCGCGGGGCCGCGGTGACACCGGCGACGGACATCTTCGCGCTGGGCGCCACCCTCGCGTACGCCTGTACCGCGGACTCCCCCTTCGGGCAGGGAAGTTCGGAGGTCATGCTCTACCGCGTGGTCCACGAGGAGGCACAGCTGGCCGGGGTGCCGGACGCCTTGGCGCCACTGCTCGCCTCGTGCCTGGCCAAGGATCCGGCGGACCGTCCCAGCACGCTGTCGCTGTCGCTGCGCCTCAAGGAGATCGCGGCCCGTGAGGCGCACGGCCCGTCGGGCGGACCGCTGGAGAACGGCGCGGGCGCGGGCGCCGGCTGGCAGCGCGCGGAGCGCCGTCCTTCGGACCGGCCGACCGGGCAGCGTGCCGAGGAGTACGCCCGCCAGCGCACCGAGCGCCGGACGGCCGGCAACTCCTCGCCGCGTCCGCACCCGTCCCGCCCCCCGGCTCCGCACGACGCGGTCTCCCGGCCGTCCGGCCCGGCCCCGACCGCGGGGAAGAACCCGCGGAAGCCCGGCGGACGCACGGTGCGACGCGCCCCGGCCGCACGGCCCGCGGGAACGGGCGGCAAGCGCGCCCCGGTACGTACGACATCGGGCGGGCGCCGGCCCGGCCCCGACCGCCGGCTGCTGCGCCAGCGCGTCATTGTGTTCGTGGTGGTGACCCTGCTGGTGGCGCTCGGCATCGCGGCGGCCCAGGGGTGCCAGGGGCCGGCCCACGGGCTCGGCGTGCAGCGGCCGGGGACGGTTGCCTCGTCCGGGGGTGCGGAGGGGCCTTACGGGGTGGGGGAACAGAACCCCTAAGGGGTGCGGAGGCCCCCTCGGGGCCTCAACGCGGCGGGCGCGGGGCGGTATTCCCGTGTGGGGGCGGGGGCAGTTCCCGGGGAATTCGGCGTCCCGCGGGATTCGGTGCGGAATTCCTTTGGCTTTCGGGGCGGTACCCCATGGGCGGACGGGGCTGCCGGGAGGTGGCCGATCAGCCGGGGCGAGCCGACTGCCCGGACCGGCCGATCGGCCGGCTGACCGGGCAGGACAGCCAGGCGAACTGACCGGACGCGAAGTGGCCGCACCCTGACGGGCCGCAGGCCTTGCCCTAAGCCGGCCGGCCCGTCGCCACCGCGTAGAACGCCACCGCGGCGGCCGCGCCGACGTTGAGCGAGTCCACGCCGTGTGCCATCGGGATGCGGACCCATTCGTCGGCGGCCCGCAGGGCGCCGGTGCTCAGACCGCCGCCCTCCGCGCCCAGCATCAGGGCGGCGCGCTCCAGGGTGTGCGGAGCGGCTTCGGCGATGCCGGTGGCCTTCTCGGCCGGGGTGAGGGCGAGCAGGGTGAAGCCCGCTTCCCGTACGGCGGCCAGGTCCCGGGGCCAGCTCTCCAGGCGGGCGTACGGCACGGAGAACACCGCGCCCATGGAGACCTTGACCGAGCGGCGGTAGAGCGGGTCGGCGCAGTCCGGGGAGAGCAGCACCGCGTCCATGCCGAGGGCCGCCGCGCTGCGGAAGATCGCGCCGATGTTGGTGTGGTCGTTGACCGCTTCCATGACGACGATGCGCCGCGTCCCGGCGAGGAGTTCGGTGGCGTCCGGCAGCGGTTTGCGCTGCATGGAAGCCAGCGCGCCACGGTGGACGTGGTAGCCCGTCACCCGCTCGGCGAGGTCCGGGCTGACGGCGTAGACCGGCGCCGGGACCTCGTCGATCACATCGCGCATCACATCGACCCACTTGGCCGAGAGCAGCATGGAGCGCATCTCGTAACCGGCCTGCCGGGCGCGCCGGATGACCTTCTCGCCCTCGGCGATGAAGAGCCCTTCCGCGGGCTCGCGCCGGCGCCGCAGCTCGACGTCGGTCAGGCCGGTGTAGTCGGCCAGCCGGGGGTCGTCCGGATCGTCGACGGTGATGATTTCTGCCACGGGAAGAGAGTGCCTTGTCGGTGTCGGGGTGCCAATGCCGCGTCCGGGACCGGCTAGCTAAAGAGGGGCGGGGGCGACGGTGACGACGTCGCCGATGACGATGACCGCAGGGGGACGGACGCCCTCGGCCCGTACGGTGTCGCCGAGCGTGGCGAGAGTGGCGTCGACCCGGCGCTGGGCGGCGGTGGTGCCTTCCTGGATGACGGCGGCTGGGGTGTCGGCGGGCCTGCCGTGTGCGATGAGCTTGGCGGCGATGGCGCCGCTGTTCTCCACGCCCATCAGGACCACGAGGGTGCCGCGCAGCTTGGCGAGCGACGGCCAGTCCACGAGCGAGCGCTCGTCGTCGGGGGCGACATGGCCGCTGACGACGGTGAATTCGTGGGCGACTCCGCGGTGGGTGACCGGGATGCCGGCGGCGCCGGGCACGGAGATGGTGCTGGAGATGCCGGGGACGACCGTGCAGGGGATGCCGGCCTCGGCGAGCGCCTGGGCCTCCTCCATTCCGCGGCCGAAGACGAACGGGTCGCCGCCCTTGAGCCGGACCACGGCCTTGCCGGCCTTGGCGTGCTCAATCAGGGCGTTGTTGATGGCCTCCTGGGCCATGAACCGGCCGTAGGGGATCTTCGCCGCGTCGATGACCTCGACGTGCGGCGGGAGTTCGGCGAGCAGGTCGCGGGGGCCGAGCCGGTCGGCGATCACCACGTCCGCCTCGGCGAGCAGCCGGCGGCCGCGGACGGTGATCAGGTCGGGGTCGCCGGGTCCGCCGCCGACCAGCGCCACGCCCGGGGTGTGCGGTCGGCGGTGGTGCGGGGCGGCGATGCTGCCGTCGCGCAGGCCCTCGACGATGGCGTCGCGCACGGCGGCGGAGCGGCGGGGGTCGCGGCCGGTGAGCACGGCGACGGTGACGCCCTCGCTGCGGCCGGTGGCCGGGGTCCAGGCGGTGGCCGCCTCGGCGTCGTCGGAGCGTACGCACCACACCCGGCGGTCCTCGGCCTCCCGGGACGCGGCGGCGTTGGCCTCCGGGTCGTCGGTGGAGATCAGCGCGTACCAGGCCTCGGCGAGGTCGCCGTCCCGGTAGCAACGGCGCTCCCACCGGATCTCGCCGGCGTCGGCCATCGCCTCGACGGACGGGGTGGCGGACGGCGAGATCAGCAGCACCTCGGCGCCCGCGGCAACGAGGGTCGGGAGCCGGCGCTGGGCGACCTGCCCGGCGCCCAGGACGACCACCCGGCGGCCGGACAGCCGCAGTCCGACGGGGTAGGCGGCGTGTTCGGCGGCGTGATCGGCCATGGCGGTACGGCTCCTTGTGCGGATGCTGCGGGGTTCGGCGACCGGCTCAGCCGCTGCGGCTCTGGAGCGGCTGGTGCGAGGGACGGCCCGGGACGGCGGTACGGCCCCGGCCCACAGCCTATGGGGCTGCGGGCCGGGGGTCATGCGGGGACGGTGGCCGCCCCGCTCAGCTCTTCTCAGTGACTCCGGCGGAGTCGAAGGTGGCGACCTCGTGCATGGCGCGGGCGGCGCTCTGCACCACGGGCAGCGCGAGCAGGGCGCCGGTGCCCTCGCCGAGGCGCAGATCGAGGTCGACGAGCGGGCGCAGGCCCAGCTTGTTCAGGGCCGCGACATGGCCCGGCTCGGCGCTGCGGTGTCCTGCGATGCAGGCGGCCAGCGCCTCGGGGGCGATGGCACGGGCCACCAGGGCGGCGGCGCCGGCGCTGACCCCGTCGAGGATCACCGGCGTACGCAGCGAGGCGCCCCCGAGGATCAGTCCGACGAGGGCGGCGTGCTCCAGGCCGCCGACCGCGGAGAGGACACCGATGGGGTCGGCCGGGTCGGGCTGGTGCAGCTCCAGGGCGCGGCGGACAACATCGACCTTGCGGGCGTGCGTCTCGTCGTTGATGCCGGTGCCGCGGCCGGTGACCTCGACCGGGTCGACGCCGGTGTAGACGGAGATCAGCACGGCGGAGGTGGTGGTGTTGGCGATGCCCATCTCGCCCGTGAGCAGCGCCTTGTTGCCGGCCGCGACGAGGTCACGGGCGGTGTCGATACCGACCTCGATCGCCTTGAGCACGTCCTCCTGGGTCATCGCCGGGCCGGCCGTGAAGTCGTCGGTGCCGGCGCGCACCTTGCGGGGCAGCAGGCCCGGGGTGGCGGGCAGGTCGCTCGCGACACCGACGTCCACGACACAGACCTCGGCGCCGACCTGGTTGGCGAAGGCGTTGCAGACCGCGCCGCCGCCCAGGAAGTTGGCGACCATCTGGCCGGTGACCTCCTGGGGCCAGGGGGTCACGCCCTGGGCGTGCACCCCGTGGTCACCGGCGAAGATCGCGACGGCGGCCGGCTCCGGGATGGGCGGCGGGCACTTGCGGGACAGTCCGGACAGCTGCGCGGAGATGATCTCCAGCATGCCCAGCGCCCCGGCCGGCTTGGTCATCCGCTTCTGCCGCTCCCAGGCCTCGCCGAGCGCCTTGGCGTCCAGCGGCCGGATGCCCTGCAGGGTCTCCTGGAGGAGGTCGTGCGGGCTCTCGCCGGGCAGCGCGCGCCGGCCGTAGGTCTCCTCGTGGACGACCCAGGACAGCGGGCGCCGCTTGGACCAGCCGGCCTGCAGCAGCTCGGGCTCCTCCGGGAACTCGTCGACGTAACCGATGCACAGGTAGGCGACGACTTCGAGGTGTTCGGGCAGGCCCAGTTCGCGGACCATCTCCCGCTCGTCGAAGAAGCTCACCCAGCCGACGCCCAGGCCCTCGGCGCGGGCGGCGAGCCAGAGGTTCTCGACGGCGAGCGCGGAGGAGTACGGGGCCATCTGCGGCTGGGTGTGCCGGCCGAGGGTGTGCCGGCCGCCGCGGGTGGAGTCGGCGGTGACCACGATGTTCACCGGCGTCTCGAGGATGGCCTCGATCTTCAGCTCGCGGAACTGCTTGGCGCGCGCCTTGGGCAGCGACTTGGCGTAGGCCTCCCGCTGCGACGCCGCGAGCTGGTGCATCTTCTCGCGGGTCTCGTCCGAGCGGATGACCACGAAGTCCCAGGGCTGGGAGTGGCCGACGCTGGGGGCGGTGTGCGCCGCCTCCAGGACGCGCAGCAGGACTTCGTTGGGGATCGGGTCGCCGAGGAAGCCGTTGCGGATGTCGCGGCGTTCGCGCATCACACGGTGCACGGCGGCCCGCTCGGAGTCGTCGTACCCGGCGGCCGGGGACGGCAGATCGGCTGCGTCGGGCGCCTCGGGGCCGGAGCCCTCGGGCACCTCGGCGGGCTGCTCACCTGCCGCATGCGGCAGGTCGTCGCCGAGCTGGACGAGCGCGGCGGCGTCCTGCTGCTGAGGCGTCTCGTCCTGCTGCCGAGGCGTCTCGTCGGCGGGGGCGTCGGCAGCGGGGGCGCTGTCGGGCGCGGGCCCGGCCGTCGGGGGCTCGTCGGCCTTGGCCTGCGGGGCCGGGGCGTCCGCGGTGGACGGCTCGCCGGAGGCCTGGGCCGGGATGTGGACGGCTACGGGAGGGGCGTCGGCGGGCAGGTCCTCGGGGGCCTGGGGCTCGGAGGTGTCCGTGGGGACGGCCGTCTCTGCGGGCCCGGCCGTCTCTGCGGTCGGGGCGGTCTCGTCGGTCCCGGCAGCTTCGTCGGTACCGGTAGTTTCGGCAGTTTCGTCGGTAGCGGCAGGCTCGTCGGTCACGGAGATCTCGTCGGTCTCGGCGGTGTCGGCGGTGTCCGTGGTCGCGGCAGTTCCGGCGGGCTCGTCGGCCGGCGCGTCCGCGGCGGGGCCGGTGTCCGGGGTCGCTTCGGCCGTCGGGGCGTCCGGCTCGCCGAGCCGGTCGGGGGCGTCGGGACCGGCCCCTTCGGGCTGCTCCTCGACGGCGGTGTCCGCGGCCTGCGGGGCGTCCTGCAGTGCAGACACCTCCGCGGTCTGCTGCCCGGCGGCGTCGTCCACGGGGGCACCGGGCTGTGGCTCTCCGGCGGCCGGTTCCTGCGCCTCGGGCGGCTCTATGACCGCCTGCTCCAGGGGCGCGCCCTGCTCGGTGACGGGCTGACCGACGAGGTCCTGGGGCCCGGTGCCGGGGGCCGGGGCGACGGCGGACTCGGAAGCGGGGACGTCGGTGCCGGTGGCCTCGGCGGAGACGGCGTCGGCGTCGGCGTCGGCGTCGGCGTCGGCGGGGATGGTGTCCACGGCCTCTGCGGGAGCTTCCTCGGGGGCGTCGACAGGCTGCTCCAGGTAAGCGCTCTGCTCGTCCTGCGGTGCCGGGGCCGGGGCCTGGTCGGCGGCGACATCCGCCAACGGCTGTGCGGCGACGGGCTCCCCCGTAACCGGCTCCCCTGCGACGGGCTCCCCGGCCTGGGCGGCGGCGACGGCTTCGTCCGCGGCAGGGCCCGGGTCCCCGGCGGACTGCACCGGCAGCTCGGGCTCGGCTCCGGCTTCAGCTCCGGTTCCGGCAGGGCTGTCCTGGTCCGCGGGCTGCTGCAGGGCCTCGGCGGCGGCCGTCCCGGACTGCTGGGCGGCCACGGCGGAGTCGTCCGGTGCGGGCAGATCCGATGCGGGCACGTTCGGTACGGCGGCCTCAGGCGCGGCGGCCTCCGGCGCGGGAGTCTCCACCGCGGCTGTTTCCTCCATACCCGGCACGGCCGTATCCGGCAGGACGTCCGGAGCCACGTCCTGCGGCTGCGGCTGCGGCTGTGCCGACGCCTCGGCCGCGGCCTGCACGTCCGGCGCCTCCTGCACCGCATCGGCGACGCCGGCGGCCTCCGCGGCGACGGCCGCGACATCACCGGCCGCGGCTGCGCCCTCGGCCGGCAGCGGCATCGGCTGCGGCTCCACGGGCGGCACCGTGTCCTGCGGGACGGGCGGCGCGGGCTCGGCGACGGGGGCGACGGGCGCCTCGGGTGCGACAAGCGCCTCGGGGGCGACCGTTTCTGCAAGGGGGGCCGATGCCGTGGCCTGGGCCGCGGCCTCGTTCCACGACGGCACCTGCGAGGGGATCTCGCCGAGCTGCGGGCCGGGCAACGGGCCCTGGCCCGCGGCCCCATAGGTCTGCTCGGCGGACAACTGACCGCCGTAGGCCTGCCCACCGTAGGGCTGTCCGCCGTAGGACTGCTCGGCATACGGCTGCCCGGCATAGGGCTGCTCGCCGTGCGGCTGCCCGGCGTAGGACGCCCCCGCAAGGCCCTGCTCCGCCGTGGCCGCCTCCCCGAAGGGCTGCTCGGCGTACGGCAGGCCCGCGTCGGCCGACGACTGTTCGCCCACGATGGCCTCGGGCGCCCCGGCCGGGGCATCGAAGTATTCGGGTCCGCCGGTGGGCGGTCCCGCGTGCCTGCCGGCGGGCTGCGCGGGCGCGTCGGCCGGTCCGCGGTCGGCGAGCGAACGGACCACTCCGCCGGTCGCGTCGGGGACGGGCGGGCCCATGTGCAGCGGACGGCGCGGGGGCGTGGCGGGCGCCGCGGCGCGGGACTGCTGCGGCGCCGCGGGCTGCGGGATACGGACCGCGCTGAGGTCGACCGAACCGGAGTCCCGGCCGCCGCTCTCGTGGTCACCGGCCTGGGCGGGCATCGGCTCGGAGCCGGCGACCCCCTGGGCGGTCGCGTCGTACGGCTGCTGCTGCAGGCCGGGACCCTGGTGGGTCTCCTGCGGCTGCGGGAGCGGCTGGGCCGCCGACTGCTCGCTCCAGGCGCCCTGGGCACCCGGCATCAGCAGCAGATCGTCGTCCTCGACGACGCCGTCGGCCTGGTCGGCATAGGGGTAGGCGCCGGGAGGGGGCACCATGCCCGGCTGCTCCGTCGGTCCGGCGTCGGCAGGGGAGGGAGCGGCCGCCGGCTGCGGCTGCCCGGGATGTCCGCCTGCGTTCTCCGGCTGTCCCTCGCCCGGGACCTGGCCGGTGTCGGTCATGCGTACCCCTCGCCCATTGGTAGTGCTCCTTCCAACCGCTCGTGCGACGCGCTCGACCGGGGCGCGCCGACGCCCCGATAGCTAGAACGAGCGAGCACGCCTCGCGGCACGTCCGCTCTCCAGAGCTTCATATTCGGCCAAAACCACGGCATTTTCCGGATATTGGTGTACGAAGCCGAATGCGGAACGGCGGCGCAACGATCCGCCAGCCTACCTCGCGCGGGTTGCCGTGCTGGTCATGGGTGAGGAACGCGATAGCCGCTCAGCAAAAACACCACGGACCGCTCGCGTTCGACCCAGACGGAGGTGTCCAGGTCCACGGACTGCAGCAGCGCGCACTCGATTTCGTAGCCGCCGTCGGCCAGTGCCCGGCCCAGGACTTCGGCCTCGTCGCGGGTGGCGGCGTGGGTGACGATCCGTTCGGGACGGCGGGCCGCGCAGGCGGTGACGACCTCCGCTCCCCCGCCGCCGACCCGGATCACATCGGGCTCGGGCAGGTCCTCCAGGACCTGCGGCGCCCGCCCGTGCATGACCTGGAGTTGGACACCGTGGCGGCGGGCGAGGGCGGCGGTGCGTCCGCAGGCGTCGGGGTCGGCGTCCACCGCGATGACGGCGGCACCAAAGCGCCCGGCCTCCACCGCGGCGGCTCCGCTGCCCGCGCCGATGTCCCAGACGAGGTCGCCCACCTGGGGCCCGAGGCGGGCGAGTTGTGCGGTGCGCAGCTGGACGGACTCGCCCTCGCCCAGGGCGCCGCCGTAGGCCCGGGCCGGAAGTCCCCAGCCGCGCGCGCCCGTCGGATAGCCGACCTCGCGGCCGGCGATCCAGCCGGTCCCCTGGGCCGCGGCGCCGCCGGGCGAACCCCCGATGACAATGACGACATTGGGGTCACGCCAGACATGATCGGCGGCCTTGTCCGATGTGAGTACCGTCACCCGCTCCCGTTCGGTGCCCAGGTCCTCGCAGATGACGAAGGTGCGGTGGACGCCGCCGAGCAGCAGGGCGAGTTCGGCGGGCCCGGCGCCGGGCGAGGTGAGCACCGCGACCTTGGTGTGGGCGCGGCAGACGTTCACCGCGCGGCGCAGATCGCGGCTGTGGGCGACCACGACCTGGGCGTCGTCCCAGGGCATTCCGGCCCGGGCGAAGGCGGCGGCGACGGAGGAGACGGCCGGTACCACTTCGACTTCCAGGCCGTGCTCGGGTGCCCGCAGGGTGCGTACGACGCCGAAGAAGCCGGGGTCGCCGTCGGCGAGCACGACGGCGGTGCCGCGGTGCTGGGCGATGCGGCGGGCTGCCAGGGTCACGCTGCCGAGCCGGATCCGCTCGGCGTTCGGCGGGACTTCGGGCAGTGCGAGGTGGTGAGCGGCGCCGGCCACCAGCGTGGCGGCACCGAGGGCGGAGCGGGCGGCGGCGGCCAGCGCGGAGCCGTCCCATCCGATCACCGTGACCCGGTCGGCCATGCTCGTCAGTCTCCTGGGGCTGCTGTGGTTGTGCGCGGGGGCGGCAGGCGGACCGGCTGCGGGCGGCCGCAGGCCGGTGAGGTGCCGCTGGGGCGCTGGTCCGCGCGGGTCGCGCAGATGCGCGGCAGGCCGAGGGTACCCCGAGAGGTACGGACCGGAGTGCGGGCGTGGGTCAGTTCCACTCGGGGTAGGAAAATGCGTTCTCCTCCGCAGGCCCGCCCGGGATCGCGTCCAGGTCCTCGGGCAGCAGGCTCCACACGATCAGATCGGTGCGGATGTCCGTCCAACCGCCGTCCTCGGTGCGGCTGCGGACGATGAAGGCGTTGCGCAGCACGCCCTCGCTGATGCAGCCGATCTTCTGGGCGACCTGCTGGGAGGCGGTGTTGCCGGCAGCGGTGCGCAATTCGATGCGTTCGAATTTCTGGTCGTGGAAGAGCCAGTGGGCGACGGCGAGCGAGGCCTCGGAGGCATACCCCTCGCCGCGGGCCCAGGAGGCGACGACGTAGCTGATCTCGCTGGAGCGGATCCGCCAGTCGGTGTGGCGCAGCTGGATCACGCCGACCAGGCGCTGGGTGAGGAATTCGGTGACCGCGAAGTCGATGCCGTGGCCCGAGGTCCGTTCGGCGGGGGCGTTCTCGGTGGTCCAGGTGCGCGCGGCGGCCTCGGTGTACGGCTGGGGTATCGCGGTCCAGGCGGCGACCAGCTCGTCGTTCATCATGGCGGTGAGGGACGGCACGTCGGCCTCTTCGAAGGGGCGCAGCACCAACCGGTCCGTGCTGATGGAGATGTCCGGAAAGGTGGATGTCATGCCGCTGCTCCCACGCCGTTGACTGTGGTGTCCGGAACGTCGCGGGCTGTGAGACCGCGAGGTCACGGGCCGTCTTGACCGTCTTGAATGCACCAGCATGCAGCATCGGCCCGCGGGTGTGCACGCGCGTGGGCCCCGGCCGCGTGCTGCGCGGATCCGGGGCCCGGTGGCCACGCCTGCGGACGGCCGCCTTCCGGTGACCTGCGCAGGGGCGGCCGCACGTCCGCACCCGCCCCCCGAAGGAGGGTGGGCGGCGGGGAAAAACGCTCAGGACAGGAGCGGCGGCGTCAGCTCTTGGCGGGGCCGAAGGCCGGGATGACCGAGCCGTCCTTGTACTTGTCCTCGATGAACTTCTTGACCTCGGGCGAGTTCAGGAGCTTGGCCAGCTTCTTGATCCGCGGGTCGCTCTCGTTGCCCTTCTTGACGGCGAGGAAGTTGGCGTAGGGGTTGCCCTTCGCCTTCTCCAGGGCGAGCGCGTCGGTGGAGGGCTTGAGGTGGGCGCCGATGGCGAAGTTGCCGTTGATGATCGCGGCGTCGACGTCGTCGATGCGCGGCGCGGTCTGGGCGGCCTCCAGCTCGGTGATCTTGATGCCCTTGTCGTCCTTGACGTCGGTCAGCTTGGCGTCGGAGCCGACGCCGGGCTTGAGGGTGATCACCCCGTTGTCGGCGAGCAGCTTGAGCGCCCGGCCCTCGTTGGAGGGGTCGTTGGGGACCGAGACGGTGCTGCCGGACTTGAGCTGGGACAGCTTGTCGATCTTCTTGGAGTAGACCCCCAGCGGCTCGATGAGCACGTTCTGGACGGGCACGATGTGCGTGCCGTTCTCCTTGTTGAAGGTGTCGAGGAACGGCTTGTGCTGGAAGAAGTTGGCGTCGACCTGGCCGTCGTCGGTGACCTTGTTGGGGATCTTGTAGTCGTTGAACGGCTTGACGACCAGCTTGAGGCCCGCCTTCGCCGCCAGCTTGTTCTTGACGAAGTCGAGAATGGCGCCGTGCGGAGTGGGGCTCGCGGCGACGACGAGGGGGGCGTTCTTGTCGCCCTTGCCGGTGCTCGCGGTGGTGTCGGAGGGGGCCGAGCAGGCGCTCGCGCCGAGGGCGACGGCGGAGGCGGCGGCTACGGCGACGGAGATCTTGACGGTGTTGCGCACGAAGAGTGCCTCTTTCTTGTTGCCACGCGCGCGTTCACGCGTGATGTCCGCCCGGCAAAGGGTCCGGGCTGCGGGGTGGAGCGGTGCTCCGGTATCAGGCGGCCTCGGTAACCGCGGCCGGTTCCTCGGCACGGGCGCGGCGCAGGCCGACCCGCAGGAAGGAGGTACGGGTGCCGCGCTCGGCGAGCCGGCGGACGACGAGGTCACCGAGCAGCTGGACGAGGGAGACCAGGACGATCAGCTCCACCACGGTGGCGATCATCAGTGAGGTCTCGTACTGCTGGTAGCCGTAGGTATAGGCGAGGTTGCCCAGGCCGCCGCCGCCGACCGCACCGGCGATCGCGGAGTAGCCGATCAGCTGGATGACGAGCGTGGTGACGCCCGCGATCAGCGCGGGCAGCGCCTGCGGGAGGAGCACCTTGAAGATGATGGTCCAGGTGCCGCCGCCCATGGCGTGGGCGGCCTCGACCAGGCCGCCGTCGACCTCACGCAGTGCGGCCTCCACCAGCCGGGCGAAGAACGGGATGGCGGCGAGGGCCAGCGGGACCACCGCGCCGGTCGGGCCGATCGAGACGCCGACCAGGAGGCGGGTGAACGGGATCAGCACCACGATCAGGATCAGGAACGGGAAGGACCGCCCGATGTTCGCGATCCCGCCGAGCACCTTGTTGACCACGACGTTCTGCAGGATGGCGCCCCGCTGGGTCAGGTGCAGCAGCACACCGACGGGGATGCCGATGAGCACCGCGTAGAACGTCGACCACCACACCATGAAGAGGGTGTCGAGGGTGTTGTCGTACAGCAGCGGCTGCATCTCGGTCCAGGTCACTTGGCACCTTCCTTCTCCAGCGTGGCGCCGGCCGCGACGACGCTCAGCGCGTCATCGACCGCCTGGCCCGCAACATCCGCCACGTCCACCTGGAGCCCCTGCTCGCGCAGGAAGCCGATGGGCACGACGTTCTCCTCGAAGCGGCCGGGCAGCTCGATGCGCATCCGGCCGACCTGCTTGCCGCCGACGGTGTCCATGGCGGCGCCGAGGATCGAGATGTCGACGTTGTAGGTGCGCGACAGCTCGGAGATCACCGGGCGGGTGGCGGCCGAGCCGTGGAAGGTGACGTCGACGACGGTGCGGTCGTCGGCCGACGGTTCGCCGCCGACCGGGAACAGCTCCCTGGCCAGCTCGGAGCCGGGGGTGGCCAGCAGCTCGGCGACGGTGCCCTGCTCGATCACCCGGCCGTTCTTCATCAGCGCGGCCGAGTCGCAGATCGTCTTGACGACGTCCATCTCGTGCGTGATGAGCACGATGGTCAGGCCCAGCTTGCGGTTGAGGTCACGCAGCAGCTGGAGGATGGAGCGGGTGGTCTCCGGGTCCAGGGCGCTGGTGGCCTCGTCGGAGAGCAGCACCTTGGGGTCGCCGGCCAGCGCGCGGGCGATGCCCACGCGCTGCTTCTGGCCGCCGGAGAGCTGGGCGGGGTAGGCCTTGGCCTTGTCGGCGAGGCCGACGAGGTCCAGCAGCTCCAGCGCCTTGCGGGAGCGCTCACGGCGGTCGACCTTGAGGATCTCCAGCGGCAGCTCGACGTTGTCCTGCACGGTGCGCGAGGACAGCAGGTTGAAGTGCTGGAAGACCATGCCGATGTGGCTGCGGGCGGCACGCAGCTGGGCGCCGGCGCGCTTGCCGCGCCCGGCGATGGACGTCAGCTCCTGGCCGGCGACGGTGACCGTGCCGGAGGTGGGGCGCTCCAGGAGGTTGAGGCAGCGGATGAGGGTGGATTTTCCGGCGCCGCTCTGGCCGATGACGCCGTACACCTCGCCCTCGCGGACGTGCAGATCGACGCCGTCCAGGGCGGTGACTTCGCGGTCTCCTGAACGGTAGACCTTGGTCAGGCCCGTTGTGGTGATCACTAGGGAATTCCGTCACTGTCGAGTGCTCGGCGGCTCGCCCGCCGGGCACGGGGCATTCTTGCGAGTGCGGCAGAGGGGAACGGGGAGCGGCGGCGGGCGCGGGGCCCGGCTCCGGGTTCCGGTGACGCGGGGCGGCCGGGGGCGTCGGGAGTCCGACGTACGGCTCATGGCAGGGTCTCGCTTCGGGGCGCGAGGCTCAGGCGGGGGCCCTCAGCGGTCACACATTCGACACATGCAACGAGCACCGGGCGTCAGGTACGCCTCGGTCGCAGGGGTGCGGTTGCTCGTCGTGGTCATGGCGGCAAGTAAACCAGACAGCGGGATGGCCGGATCAAGCCAGTCCGCATGGCGGACACACCTGATCAATCCGTGGACAGGGCCGCACGGGACGCGGGTGACCTCCACCGATCCGGCCGTGGCCTGCGCGGATGCCGGAGGGAGCGTAGGGGCGAGGACACCCCCGGGCAGTACTTCCGCCCGGTGGGTTGTGGCCAACGCCACGGTCCGGTCCCGAGGTCATCGCCCCCGCGGTTTCCGCCGCCGGGCGGCCGGCCACGGTGGGGCCGGACGCCGCCACCCGCCCGCCGCCGATTAGCATCGCCCCATGCCCCACAACCCCACGGCGCGCAGCCACGTGGCCCGGAGGTCGCGGTGATCGACGCGCTGACGATCGCGGTCGCGGTGACCGCTCTCGCCCTCGCCGCCTGGTGCGGCTTCGCCGCCTTCCGCGACCAGCCGACCAAGGACTGGCACTTCATCGGCATGGCCCTGGTGTCGCTTCTCGGACTGGTCCAACTGGTCGTTGCCGGCGTGCAGTTGGCGGGTGGAGCGGCACCGGACAAGGGCACCGCGCTCTTTGTCTCGTATCTGCTCGGGGCGGCCGCCTGTGTGCCCGCGACCGGGTTCATGTCGCTCTCGGAGCGCACCCGCTGGGGTTCGGCCACCGTCGCGGCGGGTGCCGTGGTGCTGGCGGTACTGGAAGTGCGGCTGTTCGACATCTGGGGAGGCGGCAGTGCCTGAGACCACGGCAACCACGGCGGCGGACGGCACCGCGGCGACCGCCCCGGCGAGGCGTTCCCTGGGCACCGGCCCCGGGCGCCTGCTGGTCACGCTCTACGGCATCTTCACCGTCGCGGCCGCCTCCCGCTCGCTCTACCAGCTGATCGCCCAGTTCGACCGGGCTCCGCTGGCATACAGCCTCTCGGCGGTTTCCGCGGTCGTCTACGGGTTCATCACCTTCTCGCTGGTGCGCGGGGGTGAGGGCGCCCGCCGGGCCGCGATCGCCTGCTGTGCCCTGGAACTGCTCGGGGTGCTCGGCATCGGCACCTGGACGCTGCTCGACCGGTCCGCTTTCCCCGACGCCACGGTCTGGTCGGACTACGGCATGGGCTACCTCTTCATTCCGGTCATCCTGCCCGTCACCGGCCTGCTGTGGCTGCGCCGGGCCCGTACAGAGCAGCCCGCCGCCTGAGGGCGTCCCCCCAGGGAGCCGGAAGGCCGGAAGGGGGGTGTGGGCCCCGGCCGCGCGGCCGGGAGCCACACCCCCCTTTCTCATGCCGGGGCGGCTTCACGCCCGGGCTGCATCACGCCTGGGCGGCGAACTCCCCCTGGCTCGGTTCGGCGGGCGTCCCCACGGCCTCCGTGCGGAGCTCCTTCTCCAGCGTCACCACGCTCAGCCGGGGGGTGCGCTGCTCGGTGCCCACGGGCGCATAGCCGCGGCTGCGGTACAGCCGCAGATTGCCCTCGCTGCGGTGGCCGGTGAACAGGCGGTAGCGGGTGGCCGACCGCTCGGCCGCCAGCCGCGCCTCGACGGCGTCCAGCAGCCGCCCGCCCAGGCCGTGCCGCTGCATCCGCGGGTGCACGATGAGCTTGGCTATCCGCGCGGTGCCGTCCTCGTCGACCGTGCCGCGCACGGACCCGACCACCTCCTCGCCGAGCCTGGCCACCATGACGCAGCCCTCGCCCAGTTCGGCGCGCAGCGCCTGCAGCGTCTGGGTGAGCGGTTCGATGCCGTAGTCGTCGTACAGCGCGGCTTCCTGCTGGTAGCAGAGGTACTGGAGTTTGAGGATCTGCTCGGCGTCCTGGTCGGTCGCCGCAGAGATGGTCACGCTCGTGCCCATGCGCGTATGCCTCCCCTATTCGGTTCGTTGGTCCGGGCGCCGAGGGTGAGAGGGTGCGCCCGGAACGATGTGCCCTGACGGACGGCGCCGTGGGGTACCCGTCGCCGCCCTGACGTGGCTGACACTGCTTCTTCCGGGTTCCCCGGTATGTGGCAGCGGCAATCTCCGCCGCGAGCATTCTGCGCAGGCATATGGGGCAGACGGAACGGACCGGCACCGAGCTCTCCTGTGACATTCCCAACTCAGATGAGAGTGCTGGGGAGTCAGTGCAGTCGGAGGAGAGCGCAGGGGAGGTGGTGCCGGTCCGGACTCCGTCACGTCGGCGGTCCGACGCGAAGGGGCCGCACCGAGGCCGTGCCGGGCCCCGATGGTCAGCCCTTGCGGAACTCCGCGGCCGCCAGCAGCGCGGTGTCGGGGTTGTCGGAGAACAGGCCGTCGATCCCCGTGCCCAGGAGCGCCTTGAAGAAGGGCAGGGAGTCGCCGTAGGCGTTCGGGTCGGTGCCGCGGCGCAAGTCCGTCGGCAGGAAGGTGTTCTCGTTGCGGACGGTGTAGGGGTGCAGCACCAGTCCGGCGGCGTGCGCGTCCTTGACCACGGAGCTGGGCTTGCCGAGCTTGCCGTCGGCGTCCCGGGGGATGATCACGGTCAGGTCCGGGCCGATGCCCTGGGCGAAGCCGGCGAGCCACTTCAGGCCCTCGGGCTTGACCAGGTCGGCCACGGTGCGCGGGTCACCGGACACCGTGAAGTCCCAGGGCTGGTCCTTGAGCGTGCCCAGCAGGACCACCTTGGGGCAGTCGACCAGCTTGTCCAGGCGCTGGATGCTGCTCGGCTCGAAGGACTGCAGGAAGTTCGGGGAGTTCTTCCGGTGCCGGCCGTGCGCCCGCAGCGCCTTGGCCAGCCGCTCCTCCAGGCCGAGGCCGAGCTTCCGGAAGTAGGTGGGGTGCTTGGTCTCGATGTGCAGCCAGACGCGGCGGCCCCGCTTGCGGCCCTCGCGCTCGGCCCACTGCAGGACCTCCTCGAAGGTCGGCACCTCCCACACGCCGTCGTAGAGGGTGTTGTGCTGGCGGGTGCCCGGTATGCGCTCCTTGGCGCGCAGGGTCTTGAGCTCGGCGAGCGTGAAGTCCTCGGTGAACCAGCCGGTCAGCTTCACCCCGTCCACGGTCTTGGTGGTCTTGCGGTCCGCGAACTCGGGGTGCGCGGAGACATCGGTGGTGGCGGTGATGTCGTTCTCGTGACGGCAGACCAGATGCCCGTCCTTGGTGGGGACGAGGTCCTGCTCGATGACGTCCGCGCCCATGTCGAGGGCGAGTTGGTAGGAGCCGAAGGTGTGCTCGGGGCGGTAGCCGCTGGCGCCGCGGTGGCCGACGATCAGCGGCACCGGCAGTTCCTGGGGCGCGCCCTCCCGGGCACGGGCGCTCGCGCTCGCCTGGCCGGCTCCGCCGAATACCGCCGCTCCCGCGCCGAGCGCCGCGGCCCCCAGTACCGTCCGTCGTCCCGGCTGCTGCCGCTTGTGCATGCCCACGCTCCTTGTCCGAGGTGTTTTTGTTTGTTCCAGGTGCTTCCGGGTGTTTTCCGGCGTGCGGTGAGGCGTGTTGCACACCGGCCCACGGAACCAGGCTGATCGTAAGCACGGACGGGTCATGCCGGGGAGACGCCCACCAACATAGGGGGGAACATGGTGGAAACACACGTCAACCGTGGGTCAACTGTGCGTATCGACCTCGTGAACCCGGCGTGCGAGCGGGAGTGACCCGCGAGTATTGTCCTGGGCTGCAGAGTTCTGCGCCCGCTTGACGTTGACCAGTCGCGACCCGGAGGGCCCGTTGTCCCGCATTGTGCTGAAGGCGATTCTCGGATTCGTCATGCGTGTCCTGTACCGCCCGAAGGTTGAGGGCATGGAGCGCATTCCGGCGACCGGACCGGTGATCCTGGCCGGCAATCACGTCACCTTCATCGATTCGCTGTTCCTGGGCCTGCTGGTCAAGCGCCCGGTGTACTTCATCGGCAAGGACGAGTACGTCACCGGCAAGGGCCTCAAGGGCCGGCTGATGGCCTGGTTCTTCACCAGCACCGGCATGGTCCCGGTGGACCGCGACGGCGGGCACGGCGGGGTCGCAGCGCTGATGACCGGCCGCCGGATCCTGGAGGACGGCAAGGTCTTCGGCATCTACCCCGAGGGCACCCGCTCCCCCGACGGCCGTCTCTACCGCGGCCGTACGGGCATCGCCCGGCTCACCCTGATGACCGGCGCGCCCGTCGTCCCGTTCGCGATGATCGGCACGGACAAGGTGCAGCCCGGCGGCAAGGGCCGCCCGCGCATCGCCCCGGTGACGGTGCGCTTCGGTGAGCCGCTGGACTTCTCCCGCTACGACGGCATGGACCGCGACCGCTATGTGCTGCGGGCCGTCACCGACGAGGTGATGAGCGACGTGATGGAGCTGTCCGGCCAGGAGTACGTCGACATCTACGCCACCAAGGCCAGGGCCGCCTGACCTGCCCTCCACCCGCACCACGGGCCCCGTCCGATTTCCGGACGGGGCCCGTGGTGCGTGCGGTGCGTGCGGTGCTCCCCCCGGGGGGGCAGCAGGCACTCGGCCCGCCCGGGGTCAGCAGGCACCCGGCCCGCCCCGGATCAGCAGGGCACCCGGAAGCCGCCGGGGGCGCGCTGGCCCTCGGCGCCGCCGGTCAGCGCCGTACGCAGCGCCGCCTCGGGCCGCGGTACCACGCTGCCGTCGGCCTGCAGCAGTTGCTGGCGCTGGGTGACGGTGCCGGTGCGGGCGCCGGGCACCCCCGCGTTCTTGACCCGCACCCGGTTCAACGGTGCGGGCGTGAGCTGCTTCTTGGTGCGGACGAAGGAGATGAAGCTCTCGTAGTCGCGGGTGTGCCGGACCGGTGCGGTGAAGCCGGTGAAGGCGCTGAAGCCGTCCTGGTTGATGAGGGTGTACGAGGGGGCGGCGAGGCGGTAGCGGCGGCCGGTGTCGAGTGCGGAGCCGTCGATGAAGACGTCGGCGGGGTCGATCCGCCGGCCGACCGGTCCCGCGGCGTCGAAGGTGTAGCGGACGTTTCCGGAGACCGCCAGCGGTGAGAAGCCAAGCCCGCCGCCGGCCGTCGGCGCCCACTGTTCCTCCAGCGCGTCATGGATCTGCCGGCCGGTGACGGTGACGGTCAGGATCGGGTCGCCGAAGCCCACGGAGTTCCAGGCCTGCGCAAAGGTGAGGGTGCCGTCGGTCTCCTGGTTGCGGATCAGGTCGCCGGCGATCAGCGCCTGGCCGACGCGCGGGGCGACCGCGATCACGGCGAGGTCGGCGGGGGTGTTGGGGTGGTCGGCGGGGTCGTCCATCGGGCCGTGCGGCTGCCGGCCCGCCCACAGCGCCCAGTCGGCGACGAGGTTGCCCATGGTGGACTCCCCCAGCGTGTTGCGCCGCCGGGTGAAGGAGGCGGTCTGGGTGCCGATCTTGGTGCGGGCGCGGCGGGAGGCGTAGTCCGCCCAGTAGCCGGCGATCGAGCGCAGCTCGGGATCCGGCGTCACATCGCGGGTGTTGGGGTGGTTGGTGGAGGTGGTCAGCTCCCGGATCACCGCTCCGGTGTCCGGGTCGAGGCGGAGGTTGATCTCGTTGATGATCTGCCCGTAGCAGCCGGCCTCGACGAAGGGGCGGGGGTCGCCGTTGGGGTCGGGGAGCATCATGGTGAAGGCGCGGTGCCAGTGGCCGGTGACGATGGCATCGATGTCGGGCGAGACGCGCAGCGCCAGTTCGTAGGCGGGTCCCGAGGGGTTCTTGCCGCTGGAGAAGTCGCTGCCGGCCACCGCGCCGTCGTGCATGCTGAGCACGATCGCATGGACGCCGCGCTTCTTGAGCTCCGCGGCACAGCGGTTGGCGGTCTCCAGTTCGTCCAGGGTGCGCAGTCCCGGCTGGTAGGAGCCGGGGAACGACTCGGTGCCGATGGCGGTCAGATGGATGAAGCCGATCGCCAGCCGGCGGCCCTGCCCGGCATCCACGTACTCGATGTTGTACGGCGCCAGTACGGGCTCGCCGGTCGCGTTCCACACCATGTTGGCGCAGTAGTAGGGGAACTTCGCGCCCTCGAAGCGGCGCCCGGTGGAGTCCTTGAAGTCGTCGTCCCGTCCGACGACCGGGAAGGCGTCACCGTCGCCCATGTGCGAGGTCAGGAAGGCCGCCGACTTGTCGAACTCGTGGTTGCCGGTCGAGGCGAAGTCCATGCCCATGGCGTTGAGCGCCTCGATGGTGGGTTCGTCGGCGAAGGAGGAGGCGTCGAACTCCCAGCCGGAGAAGAGGTCGCCGGGGGCGAAGAAGAGCGAGTTGTCGCGGCCGTCTCTCAGCCGCTCCAGGTGGGCGGCCATATAGGCCACGCCGCCCACGGTGTACGTCTTCCCGCCGGCACCGGTGATGAGGGAGTTGGCGCCCGGGGCGCCCTGCAGGTAGCCGTGCAGATCGGTGATGTTGAGGAGCTGGACGTCGACGTATTCGTCGGCGGTGGCCGCGTCGCGGGCGTGGCCGGTGGCGTAGGCGTTGCTTCCGATGGCGCTCGCGGTGGCCAGGGCCCCCGCGGCGGTGAGGAAGGAGCGTCGTCCGATGTCGCGCACTGCGTCACTCTCCTGAACGAGCCGTCCGTAGGGGGACGACGGGAGAGTCAAGCGAGCCGCGCCGGACGGCCGGTCACCAGCACACGTACCGGGCGTGAACAGGCGAGGGACAGTCGCCCCCAGGGCGTGTCCCGTGGATCATGGCCGGTGCACGGCACCGTGATCCACAGGACACGCCCTGAGGCGCGGTGGGTGCCCGCCGTCCGGCGGATCGGCCCGGGAGTGTGCCCCGGTCTCGCGGGCCCGCGGGCCCGCGGAGTGCGGCGAAACACCCGCTAGCTGTTCGCCAGCTCCTGGCCGCGGAGCAGGAACCAGGCGGCCACCGCGGCGGACAGCAGGACCGCCGCACCCACCGCGGCCGCGGCGTCCACCCCGGCGACGAAGGAGTGCTGTGCGGCCTTGACCAGCGCCGCGGCCTGTTCGGCGGGGAGGTGGCGGGCCGCCTCGAAGGCGCCGCCGAGCGATTCGCGGGCGGCGTCCGTGGCCGGCGCCGGGACGCCGGGCGGGGCGGCGAAGCCCCGGTAGTTGGCGGTCACGATGGACCCCAGCAGCGCGATCCCGAGCGCGGCGCCCAGCTCGTACGCCGTCTCGGAGACCGCGGAGGCCGCTCCTGCCTCCTCCTTGGGGACGCTGGAGAGGATCACATCGGCGGTGACGGTGAACGAGAAACCGGCGCCGATGCCGACGACGAAGAGGATCAGGCACAGGGCGGCGGTGCCGGTGTCGCCGTGCAGGGTGGTGCAGCCGACGAGCGAGAGCCCGACCACGGCGAGGCCGCCGGCCACCACGATCCGTACGGACAGCCGGCGGGCGACCCAGCCGGCCGCAAGACCGGCGCCCACCGCACCGATCGCGGCCGGGAGTTCGGTGAGCCCGGCGTTGAGCGGCGAGCGCAGCTGCACCATCTGGAGGAACTGGGAGAGGAAGAAGACCAGGCCGGAGAGTCCGAGGATGGTCAGCAGGTCGGCCAGCACCGCCCCGGAGAAGCCGCGGTGGTGAAAGAGCTTCATGTTCAGCAGCGGCGAGGCGAGGGTGAGCTGCCGCCGGACGAACACCACCAGGGCGAGCACCCCGATGACGGCGGCCAGCGCGATGTCCCAGCGGTAGCCCTCCACCGCCGCTTCCTTGATGGCGTAGACGACGGCGACGATGCCCACCAGGGCCAGCAGCACACTGGGGATGTCCCACGGACCGGGATCCGGATTGCGCGACTCCGGGATGACCCTGGCGCCGACGGCCACCAGCAGCGCCATCACCGGCAGGTTGATCAGGAAGACCGAACCCCACCAGAAGTGCCCCAGCAGAAAGCCACCCAGGACCGGCCCCACGGCCATGCCGGCCGAGGCCATCGCACCCCAGATACCGATGGCCAGACTGCGTTCCCTGGGGTCGTGGAAGAGGTTGCGGATGAGCGCCAGGGTGGCCGGCATCAGCGTGGCGCCGGCCACGCCCTGCAGCGCACGGGCGGCGATCATCATCTCCGGGGTGGTGGCGTACGCGGCGAGCACCGACATGGCGCCGAAGCCGACGGAGCCGATCAGCAGCAGCTTCTTCCGGCCGATGCGGTCGCCGAGGCTGCCCATGGAGACCAGCAGACCGGCGATGACGAAGGAGTAGATGTCACCGATCCACAGCAGCTGCGTCCCGGACGGCCGGAGGTCTTCGCTGAGGAAGGGCGTGGCGAGGCCGAGGACCGTGGCATCGACGCCGACCAGCAGGACGGCGAGGACGAGGACGGCGAGCGCGAGCCAGCGTCCCGGCCGGGGCTGGTCGTCCACATGAGCCGAGCCGGCCGGTTCTGACGCTATGGTCTCGGTCATTTCTCCATGCTCCGTCGGATGCCGCCGAGCAGCAGCTCGGCGATCGAGTGGTTGAGGTCATTGCGGGCGACCCGTCCTTCGTGGACGGCCCAGGCCCCGGCACCGATCAGGCCGTAGAAGGCCTCGGTGAGCCAGGCGGCGCTCAGCTCGATGCGGAAGTCGCCCTCTTCCTGGCCGCGGCGGAAGAGGGCGGAGATACGGGCGTCCAGCTCCGCCCAGCCGGCGTTGATCTCGCCGTCCTCGAAGAGCTGGTTCTCGGTGAAGAGGAAGGCCAGGACGGCGGCGACCGGTTCGGCCTCGGCGATCAGACGGCGCAGCGCCTCGACCGCGTCCCCCTCCTCCAGCCGCGCCGCGTCCATCGCCTGCACGAACTGCGCGATGCCGTGCTCCTCCAGCGCCCTGATCAGGGCGTCCCGGCCGGCGAAGTGCCGGTGCAGCGTCGCGCGGCTGATGCCCGCGGCGCGGGCGATCTCGTCCATCGGCGTCGATGCCCGGCGCGTGAGCAACGCGGCGGCTTCCTTGAGTACCCGTTCACGATCCACAGCCATGAGACATATAATAGCTGAATGAGACGTTGATGTCTCACGCGACCCTCACCACACGCACGACGGCGGCCCGCCCCCGGTGTCTCCCGGGGGCGGGCCGCCGTCGCACACTCCTGCGACCAGGAGGTATCTCCCTCCAGGTCGGCTCGGTGGCCCGCTAGGCCGGCTCGGTGGCCTTCTTGGCCGCCGCCCACTCCTGCTGCTTCACCAGATCGGCCCGCACCTCGGCGAGCTGGACCGCCACCGCGGAGGGCGCGGTGCCACCCCGGCCGCTGCGCGAGGCGAGCGCGCCGGGGACGTTGAGGACGCCGCGGACCTCGGGGGTCAGATGCGGTGAGATCTTGGCGAACTGCTCGTCGGTGAGCTGGTCCAGCTCGATGCCGTGCGCCTCGCACTCCTTGACGCACTCACCGGCGACCTCGTGCGCCACCCGGAACGGCACACCCTGCTTGACCAGCCACTCCGCGATGTCGGTGGCCAGCGAGAACCCGGCCGGAGCCAGCTCTTCCATCCGCTCGCGGTTGACGGTCAGGGTCGCCATCATGCCGGTGAACGCCGGAAGCAGCACCTCCAGTTGGTCACAGGAGTCAAAGACCGGCTCCTTGTCCTCCTGGAGGTCACGGTTGTAGGCGAGCGGCAGCGCCTTGAGCGTCGCCAGCAGACCGGTCAGATTGCCGATGAGGCGGCCCGACTTGCCCCGCGCCAACTCCGCGATGTCCGGGTTCTTCTTCTGCGGCATGATCGAGGAGCCGGTCGAGAAGGCGTCGTGGAGCGTGACGAAGGAGAACTCCTTCGTGTTCCAGAGGATGATTTCCTCGGCGATCCGGGAGAGGTTCACCCCGGTCATCGCCGTGATGAAGGCGAACTCCGCGACGAAGTCACGGGAGGCCGTGCCGTCGATGGAGTTGCCTGCCGAGCCGTGCTCGAAGCCGAGGTCGGCCGCGACCGCCTCCGGGTCGAGCCCGAGCGAGGAGCCGGCCAGCGCACCCGAGCCGTACGGGGAGACGGCGGTGCGCTCGTCCCACTGCCGCAGCCGTTCCGCGTCCCGCGACAGCGACTGCACATGCGCCAGCACATGGTGGGCGAAGAGCACCGGCTGGGCGTGCTGGAGGTGGGTACGGCCCGGCATCGCGACGTCCGGGTGGGCCTCGGCGAGGGAGACCAGCGCCTCCTGGAGGTCGGCGATCAGCCCGCCGATGATCCGGGCGTGGTCGCGCAGGTACATCCGGAAGAGCGTGGCGACCTGGTCGTTGCGCGACCGGCCGGCCCGCAGCTTGCCGCCGAGGTCCGCACCGAGCCGCTCCAGCAGCCCGCGCTCCAGGGCGGTGTGGACGTCCTCGTCGGCGATGGTGCCGGTGAACGAGCCGTCGGCGACGTCCGCGGCGAGCTGGTCGAGCCCGGCGTGCATCCGGGTCAGCTCGTCCTCGGTGAGCAGCCCGGCCTTGTGGAGCACCCGGGCGTGCGCACGGGAACCGGCGATGTCGTACGGGGCCAGCCGCCAGTCGAAGTGGACGGACGCCGACAGTTGGGCCAGCGCCTCGGCCGGTCCATCGGCGAAACGGCCGCCCCAGAGCCGGACGTCACCGGTGTTGCTGCTCACTGCTGCTCCTCAAGGCTGCTTCGGATACGCGACCTCCCCCTGGGTCCCGGGGACCAGGGGGTACCCCCGCCGCGAGGGCGGGGAGGCGGGCCGTCGTACGGAGTTAACGAGACGGGCTCAGGCCAGGTCGCGCTTGGCCGCGATCTTGCTCGACATGCCGAAGAGCTCGATGAAGCCCTTCGAGAGCGACTGGTCGAAGGTGTCGCCGGTGTCGTACGTCGCGAGGTTGAAGTCGTACAGCGACTGGTCCGACTTCCGGCCGGTGACCACGGCGCGGCCGCCGTGCAGGGTCATCCGGATGTCGCCGGACACGGCCTGGTTGGCCTCGTTGATGAAGCCGTCCAGGGCGCGCTTGAGCGGCGAGAACCACAGACCGTCGTAGACCAGCTCGCCCCAGCGCTGCTCGACCTGCCGCTTGTAGCGGGCCAGTTCGCGCTCGACGGTGACGCTCTCCAGCTCCTGGTGCGCGGTGATCAGCGCGATCGCGCCGGGCGCCTCGTAGACCTCACGGGACTTGATGCCGACCAGCCGGTCCTCGACCATGTCGATCCGGCCGATGCCCTGGGCGCCGGCCCGCTCGTTGAGCTGCTGGATGGCCTGCAGGACGGTGACGGGCTTGCCGTCGAGGGCGACCGGGACGCCCTCCTTGAAGGTGATGACGACCTCGTCGGCCTCCCGCTGGACGGCCGGGCTCTCCGTGTACTCGTACACGTCCTCGATCGGCGCGTTCCAGATGTCCTCCAGGAAGCCGGTCTCCACGGCCCGCCCGAAGACGTTCTGGTCGATGGAGTACGGCGACTTCTTGGTGGTCGCGATCGGGAGGTTCTTCTCCTCGCAGAACGCGATCGCCTTGTCCCGGGTCATCGCGTAGTCGCGGACCGGGGCGATGCACTTCAGGTCGGGGGCGAGGGAGGAGATACCGGCCTCGAAACGGACCTGGTCGTTGCCCTTGCCGGTGCAGCCGTGGGCGACGGTGGTGGCGCCGTGCTTCTTGGCGGCGGCCACCAGGTGCTTGACGATGGTCGGCCGCGAGAGGGCGGAGACCAGCGGGTAGCGGTCCATGTACAGGGCGTTGGCCTTGATCGCCGGGAGGCAGTACTCGTCGGCGAATTCGTCCTTGGCGTCCGCGACCTCGGCCTCGACCGCACCGCAGTCGAGCGCACGCTTGCGGATGACGTCCAGGTCCTCGCCGCCCTGGCCGACGTCCACGGCAACGGCGATGACCTCGGCGCCCGTCTCCTCGGCGATCCAGCCGATACAGACAGAGGTGTCCAGGCCGCCGGAGTAGGCGAGTACGACGCGCTCGGTCACGGGTTTCTCCTTACGGTGCATACGCTGATGGGTATAAGTATGCACTCCACCGTATGTTTCGTCAACGGGAAGGCGAACACGCAGGTCAAACGGCGGGCCGTCGACGCCGCGGGACCCTCAGAAGCCCTCCCGCAGCACCTCGACCAGGACGTTCACATGACTCACGGACACATCCTTCGTGGCCGTCAGCAGCGTCAGCGGCCCCTGCGCCGCCCGCTCCCGCAGCCTCTCCAGCGCCGGCTGCACCGCCTCCTGCGCCAGCTCCTCGCGGTACCGCTCGGCGAACTCCGCGAACCGCGGTCCCTCGTGGTGGAACCAGCGGCGCAGCTCCGACGAGGGCGCCACGTCCTTGCACCACTCGGTCAGCTGCGCGTCCGCCTTGGACAGCCCGCGCGGCCACAGCCGGTCCACCAGCACCCGCGCCCCGTCCGCCGGCTCCGGCGCCTCGTAGACCCGGCGCACCCGGAGATCATTCTTCGCGGACATTTCATCCATAACACCATCGAACCACGCCGGCCGGGCCCCCGCCGGAGGCCCGCGACGACGCCTGCGAGCACCCGCTTTGGATTCATGGCCCCGGACAGGGTATTTTTCTTCTGCACGCCCCGGCCGGGAGTTCTCCGGCCGGCACGAGCACCGGGACGTGGCGCAGCTTGGTAGCGCACTTGACTGGGGGTCAAGGGGTCGCAGGTTCAAATCCTGTCGTCCCGACGGTGCAGTAAGGGCTTCGAGCCCAGGTCAGGGCCTTGCTCCCGCTTCGGGGGAGCAAGGCCCTTGATCGTTTTCTGCGGGATAACGCCTTACGCGCGAGGATCGGTGTAGTAGTCGGCCAGCATCTCCGAGGGCCAGGCGGGCTCGCGTACGCCGCCCTGCGGTCCCATCACGCTGAACCAGGGCTTGATGTCCAGGATTGGTGTGCCGTCCACGGCATCCAGTGCTTCCACGTGCAGATCCAGGCCGTCCACTTTGAGCAGGCGGCATCGGGAGATGCCCAGCCAGTTCATTCGGCGCATGTTGCGGTGGGCGAAGGTGCCGCCTGCCGGCCAGTCGGGGTTGCCGCGGGGGCGCCGGGGCTCAGGGTGCAGATCGGTGGGATCGGTCAGGTGGAAGCGGAAGACGACCTCGATGTGGGAGAAGTCCTCCAGACCGACGACGGCCCCCTCGGTGAACTGCTCCGGGTCGATACGGATGATGGAGCGAGTACCGCCCCAGTAATCGTCCGTGGGGTCGACGCGACCACCCACCACGTGGGCGACGGGTACGACCTTGAACTCTTCTGTCATGGGGACTGCACTCCTCGGGGAACTGGGTAGAACGGGTGGTCAGGCGGACTCGGCCAGGTAGGCGGCAGCACGGCGATCGAGTTCGGCCACCGTGGGAATGCCGCGCCCACGTACGGGCGACAGGGCACGACGCATGTCCAAGGCAGTACGACGGGCGCGCGCCGAACGAATGCCGTCCATGGAGTCCAGCGCACGCGACCAGGTGGCGCAGGCTTCCTCCATGGCTCCCTGCCTCGCCTGGACGGCACCGAGATACCCAAGGGTCACGGCGTGCGTGCGGGTGAACGAGGAGGCAGCGCGGGTGCGGACGCTGCGCCGGAACTGCTGCTGTGCGCCGTTCAGATCCCCGATGTCGCGCAGAGTACACGCGGTCTCATGCGCGAGGCTGGCCTCGCTGAAGAAGAACACCCGGGCCGGGTCCTCGTCACCGGAGCGGGCGGATGACAGGTCGTCCTCGGCGCGGAGCAACGCGGCGACGGCGGCCTTCTTCTGTCCGGCGGCGGCCAGCGCGCGGGCATGGACCACGCCCAGCAGTGCGCGCTCGCGCGGGGTCGCGAGAACGTAGCGAGCACCATCCATCGAGGCCGTGGCAACGTTCAGGGCGTGGCTCGGGTGTCCGAGGTCCACCGCCTGGTGAGCCATGGCGCGGAGGACGTGCCCCGCCAAAGGCGCGTCACCGGCCTCTGCCGCCAAGCTCACCGCAGTCGTGAAGTAGCGCTGCGCGAGAGAGTGTTCAGCGCTGTCGAACGCCATCCAACCGGAGAGGTAGGCCAGTTCACCGGCGGCGGAGAACATCTCCCGCCGCACACTGCCGTCCGTGTAGTGACCGTTGAGGTACGCGGCTACATCGGTCGTGAGGTACTGGACCGCTGCCGTGCGGGCGTGACCGCCGCCGTGTCGCTGATCGACACGGGAAAACATGGCCGCCATGTCTCGGACGGTCTCCAGGTCCCGGCGGCCGACCTTGGGGCGGTTCGTCGTGGAAGGCACGGTGGAGCGCTCAGCCATCTGCGTCCACCACGCGGGGCCGGGCACGGCCAGCGCGGCGACTGAGTATGCGGCGGCGGTGAGGGCACGCCTGCGCCCTATGTCCAAGTCGTCTCTCCCCAACTCGTTGAGCGCTGCCAGGGTATCCAGACGCCAGGCGGGCGCGTCTTCCAAGGGATTGGCGGCGAACCCGATCTCGCTCAACGTGACTGGTCTGCGGAGTTGGCGGGAGAGGGCTTCGGCCAGGTAACGCGCCGTGCATTCGGAGGGCTTGGCACCGGCCACCCAGTGGGCGATGGCGGAGCGGTTCGTACGCACAGCGTCTCCGGCCTCACCTCCGATGGAACGCACCGAACGGGCCAGCGTCTCGTACGTCACCCCAGCCGACTTGATCATGTCTTGGAGCAGGATGTTACGTAAGCGCTGCTGTCCGCCTGAGCCACCCATCCGACCTCCTCCCTGGTGACGCGGCCCCACCCAACCCCAGCCGGGTCGTGAGGCCAACGTCTAAACGCGTTAAACGCGTTGCTCCCTTGCACGCCCTTGGACACGTGGCGTGACGCTCGTTGACTGGAGCGTAGCCGCCGTCCAGGAAAGTACAGCGGCTCGAAGAAGATTGCCCGCCCCCGCACTCCGCCGGTGGTGGGCTGCAGCCGACACCGACGAGGTCCCGATGACCATGACCGCATCCCGTCGCACCGGACACCCCGGATACAGCGAGACGCTGCTGCGCAGACCCGAGAGCGTGGCCGTCGCTCGCCGTCTGGTGCGCTGCGCGCTGGCCGCCTGGGGCATGGAGGAACTGGCCGACGACGGAGCTTTGGTGGTCTCCGAGTTGGTGACGAACGCCGTGCAGCACGCACGGAGCGAGGTGATCCGGCTGGTCGTCAGCCGTCCCGGCCCGGACAGGGTGCGGATCGGGGTGGTGGACCGGTCGAAGGCTCCTCCACGGCACCGCCCGCCGGGGGACGAGGACGACAGCGGGCGGGGTCTCGTGCTGGTGGCCGGAGTGACGGCCGCCTGGGGTACCGACCGGCTCCCCTGGGGCAAGCGGGTCTGGGGCGAACTGCACAGGAAGGACAGCCGGTGAGCGGTGCGGGGAAGCCCTGGGTGGGCGATCTGGTGCACGACGAGAGTGCCGGCCGGACCGGCATCGTCAGCGATGTACGGAACGGCGTCTATGTGCTGCGACCGGAGAACGGGCCAGGGCACTGGCTCTGCGAGGTCCCCGGGCGGCTGACGGTCGTGGTTCGGCGTGAAGAGCGGCGGAGTGACGGCTGAGCTGAGGCGGGGTGAAGTGAGGCCAGGCCGGGCGAGGTGAGGTGGCGTGAGGCGAGGCTAGGCCAGGTGAGGTGCGAACCCGGCCGCCCCGGCGGGGAAAAGCCCGCGCGGGGCGGCCGGGTTCGCGACCTGGTTCACGGCCGGGGCTACGGCCCGGTTCGCGGCCCGGTTGGCGCGCCGGTTTCGCGGCCAGGGGCTACGGCACCGGCGGGACCGGGTCCGACAGGTCGCGCCGGTCCGAGAGGTCGCGCTGGTCCGACAGGTCCCGCTGGTGCGGTATGGCGATCTCGTCCGGCTTCTGGAGGGCCACGGTCCGGGCCGGGGAGGGGATCCGGATGCCCTCGGCGCGGTAGCGCTGGTGCAGCCGCTTGATGAACTCGTGCTTGATGCGGTACTGGTCGCTGAACTCGCCGACACCGAGGATCACCGTGAAGCTGATCCTGGAGTCGCCGAAGGTGTGGAAGCGGACGGCCGGTTCGTGGTCGGGGTCGCCGCCGTCGACGTCCTTCATCACGCTCTCGACGACCTCGGTGGTGACCCGCTCGACATGGTTGAGGTCGCTGTCGTAGCCGACGCCCACCTGCACCAGGATCGTCAGCTTCTGTTCAGGGCGGGTGAAGTTGGTCATGTTGGTGCCGGCCAGCTGGGCGTTGGAGATGATCACCAGGTTGTTGGAGAGCTGGCGGACCACGGTGTTCCGCCAGTTGACGTCCACGACATAGCCCTCCTCGCCGCTGCTGAGCCGGATGTAGTCACCTGGCTGCACCGTCTTGGAGGCGAGGATGTGCACGCCCGCGAAGAGGTTGGCGAGGGTGTCCTGAAGGGCCAGGGCGACGGCGAGACCGCCCACGCCCAGGGCGGTGAGCAGCGGGGCGATCGAGATGCCCAGGGTCTGCAGGACGACGAGGAAGCCCATCGCCAGGACGATGATGCGGGTGATGTTGGCGAAGATGGTCGCCGATCCGGCCACCCCGGAGCGGGACTGCGCGAAGGTCTTCACCACTCCGGTGATCACACGGGCCGCGGTGAGCGTGACGACCAGGATGAGCAGCACCATCAGCGTCCGGTTGACGGTGCGTCCGACCGCCTCCGTCAGCGGCAGCGCCGCGGCGGCCGCCGCCAGACCGCCGGTGACCGCCGCCCAGGGCACCACCGCCCGCAGCGCGTCGACGAGGATGTCGTCCCCGCTCCACCGGGTTTTGAGGGCGTGTTTGCCCAGCCACCGCAGGCTGACCCGCAGCAGCAGGCCCGCCACGATGCCGGCCGCCAGCGCGGCCCCGGCCACGATCAGATCGTGCAGTGTCACCGCGCGGTTCACCGGCCGGCTCCTCCTGCGACCGGAAGAAGCGGACCTGCTATGAGCCGGATGTGATGTCTCGTCACCATGCCACCTGCTTGTCTCTAGGGCTGCGTAGGCGCCGGGACATCCGGGGACGTCCCGGCGCGAACTGCCATCCTGCCGTATGGGGTTCGGCAGGCAGCGGGTGGCTCGGGTGGGATGGTGCACGGTGCGCACGGCCGCCGCCGGGGGCGGGGCGGTCCGCTCCCCGGCGTGACGAAAGGCGCGGGGAGCGGCGCGGGCGGTGTCAGTGCGCCTTTTGCGCCAGGCGCAGCAGATGGTCGGCGAGGGCCTGGCCGCCCGCCGGGTCGCGGCTGATGAGCATCAGGGTGTCGTCGCCCGCGATGGTGCCGAGGATGTCGTGGAGTTCGGCCTGGTCGATGGCCGAGGCCAGGAACTGGGCGGCGCCCGGCGGGGTGCGCAGGACCACGAGGTTGGCGGAGGCCTCGGCGGAGATGAGGAGTTCGCCGGAGAGGCGGCGCATCCGCTCCTCCTTGGCCGACTCCCCCAGCGGCGCCCGCGGCTTGCGGTCGCCGCCCTCGCTGGGCACCGCGTAGATCAGCTCGCCGCCGGTGTTGCGGATCTTCACCGCGCCCAGCTCGTCCAGATCGCGCGAGAGCGTCGCCTGGGTGACGGACAGGCCGTCGTCGGCGAGCAGCTTGGCGAGCTGGCTCTGGGAGCGGACCGGCAGCCGGTTGAGGATGTCCACGATCCGGCGGTGGCGGGCGGTGCGGGTCTGCGGTACGGCCTGGCCGCCGTTCTGCGCCTCGGTGTCCCGCGGCTCGTTGCCCTGCGGCTCGTTGCCCTGCGCCTCGTTGTCCTGCAGCTCGCTCATCGTTGTCGTCAGTCTCCGGCTCGTCGTTCCCCGTCGGCCCCTTGGCGGACCGTGTTCAGGACGCCGGGGAGCTTGTGGAGGAACACTTCCGCTTCGTCGTCGGAGACGATCAGCGGCGGGGCGAGCCGGATGACATCCGGCGCGACCGCGTTCACCAGCAGGCCCGCGTCCTGAGCCGCCTGCTGCACCTGTGGCGCGAGCGGCTCCGTCAAGACGATACCCAGGAGAAGGCCCGCACCGCGGACCTGGCCGACCAACGGGTGGCCCAGGGCCTCGGTCCCGTTCCTCAGCCGCTCGCCGACCCGCTTGACGTTCTCCAGGACTCCGTCGGCCTCGATGGTGTCCAGGACGGCGAGGGCGCCGGCGCAGACGACCGGGTTGCCGCTGAAGGTCGAGCCGTGCGAACCGGGCGTGAGCAGCCGGGCGGCCGGGCCGAAGGCCAGGGTGGCGCCGATCGGCAGACCACCGCCCAGGCCCTTGGCGAGGGTGACGATGTCGGCCTCGATGCCCTGCGCCTGGGACTCCAGCCAGTGTCCGGTCCGGCCGATGCCGGTCTGGATCTCGTCCAGGACCAGCAGGGTGCCGGTGGCGGCGGTGATCTCGCGGGCGGCCCGGAGGTAGCCGGGCGGCGGGACGATGACGCCGTTCTCGCCCTGGACGGGCTCCAGGATGACGAAGGCGGTGTCGGTGGTGACGGCGGCCCGGAGCGCTTCGACGTCCCCGTACGGGACGTAGTCGACGTCACCGGGCAGCGGCGCGAACGGTGCCTGCTTGGCGGGTTGGCCGGTGAGGGCGAGGGCGCCCATGGTGCGGCCGTGGAAGCCGCCGGCCGTGGAGACCATGTGGCGGCGCCCGGTCAGCCGGCCGATCTTGAAGGCGGCTTCGTTGGCCTCGGCGCCGGAGTTGGAGAAGTAGACCCGGCCGGGCCGTCCGGCCAACGCGAGCAGCCGCTCGGCGAGGGCCACGGTGGGCTCGGTGACGAAGAAGTTCGAGACATGGCCGAGGGTGGCGACCTGGTCGGAGACGGCGCGGACCACCGCGGGGTGGGCGTGGCCGAGGGCGTTGACCGCGATGCCGCCGAGGAAGTCCAGGTACTCGTTGCCGTCGGCGTCCCACACCTTGGCGCCCTCGCCCCGGACGAGCGGGATACGGGGGGTGCCGAAGTTGTCCATCATGGCGCCCTGCCAGCGGCCGGCGAGTCCTGCGTTGGTCACCGGGCCGTGGCCGTGTGCCGCGTCGTTCATGTCGCCCCCTCGATCGTGTTCGCGTCCGGCACGACCATCGTGCCGATCCCTTCGTCGGTGAAGATCTCCAGCAGAATCGAGTGCTGGACCCGCCCGTCGATGACCCGGGCGGTGTGGACACCGTTGCGGACGGCGTGCAGACAGCCCCGCATCTTGGGGACCATGCCGCTGGCCAGGTCGGGCAGCAGCTTCTCCAGTTCGCTGGCGGTGAGGCGGGAGATCACCTCGTCGCTCTGGGGCCAGTCCTCGTACAGCCCCTCGACATCGGTGAGCACCATCAGCGTCTCGGCGCCGAGGGCCGCGGCCAGCGCGGCCGCCGCGGTGTCGGCGTTGACGTTGAAGACACCGGAGGCCCCTGAGGCGGCGTCCTCCGCGTCGCTGCTGCGGGCAATCGAGGAGATGACCGGGATCCGGCCGTCGTCCAGGAGGGCGTGGACGGCCCCGGGGTCGATGCCGGTGATCTCGCCGACCCGGCCGATGTCCACCCGCTCGCCGTCGATGTCGGCGAAGTGCTTGGTCGCGGTCATCAGATGGGCGTCCTCGCCGGTCATGCCGACGGCGAGCGGACCGTGCTCGTTGAGCAGTCCCACCAGCTCGCGCTGCACCTGGCCGGCCAGCACCATCCGGACGACGTTCATCGCCTCGGGCGTGGTGACCCGCAGGCCGCCCTTGAACTCCGACTCCAGGCCGAGCAGGTCCAGCTGGGCGCTGATCTGCGGGCCGCCGCCGTGCACGACGACGGGGCGCAGTCCGGCGTGCCGCAGGAAGACCACGTCCTGGGCGAAGGCCCGCTTGAGCTCTTCGTCGACCATGGCGTTGCCGCCGAACTTGATGACGACGGTCTTGCCGTGGTGCCGGGTCAGCCAGGGCAGCGCCTCGATGAGGGTGCGCGCCTTGGGGAGCGCGGTGTGTTTGCGGGTACTCATGCGCCGGCCTCGCTTCTGGGGGCGTGCTGCGGGCACAGCACACGCCGGTGGTGGTGGGTGCACTCGCTCATGAGGAGTACGCGCTGTTCTCGTGGACGTAGTCGGCGGTCAGGTCGTTGGCCCAGATGACCGCGGACTCGGTGCCGGCCGCGAGGTCGGCGGTGATGCGTACCTCCCGGTAGCGCATGTCGACCAGGTCGCGGTCCTCTCCCACCGAGCCGTTCCTGCAGACCCAGATGCCGTTGATGGCGACGTTCAGCCGGTCGGGTTCGAAGACGGCGGAGGTGGTGCCGATGGCGGACAGCACCCGGCCCCAGTTGGGGTCCTCACCGTGCAGGGCGCACTTGAGGAGGTTGTTGCGGGCGATCGAGCGGCCGACCTCCACCGCGTCGTCCTCGCTCGCCGCGCCGACGACCTCGATCCGGATGTCCTTGCTGGCGCCCTCGGCGTCCCCGATCAGCTGCCGGGCCAGGTCGTCGCAGACCGTGCGCACCGCCTCGGCGAACGCGGCGGTGTCCGGTACGACGCCGGAGGCGCCCGAGGCGAGCAGCAGCACCGTGTCGTTGGTCGACATACAGCCGTCGGAGTCGACCCGGTCGAAGGTGGTGCGGGTCGCCTCGCGCAGCGCCGTATCGAGCGCGGCGGCCGGCAGATCGGCGTCGGTGGTCAGGACGACGAGCATGGTGGCCAGGCCCGGTGCGAGCATGCCGGCGCCCTTGGCCATCCCGCCGACGGTCCAGTTGTCCTGGGTGACGACGGCGGTCTTGTGCACGCTGTCGGTGGTCTTGATGGCGATGGCGGCCTTCTCGCCGCCGTGCGGGGTGAGTTGGGCAACCGCCTGGTCGACGCCGGGCAGCAGCTTGTCCATCGGCAGCGTGACGCCGATCAGGCCAGTCGAGCACACGGCGATCATGCCCGCCTGATGCCCGCCGGTTTCGTCGTACCCCGCGGTGTTCAGCGACTCGGCGACCTTCTCCGCGGTGGCGTGGGTGTCCTGGAAGCCCTTCGGGCCCGTACAGGCGTTGGCGCCACCGGAGTTGAGGACGACGGCGGACAGCTCGCCGCTCTTGAGCACCTGTTCCGACCAGAGCACCGGCGCCGCCTTGACGCGGTTGGAGGTGAAGACACCGGCGGCGGCCAGTCGCGGCCCGTTGTTCACCACGAGGGCGAGGTCCGGGTTGCCGTTCTCTTTGATCCCGGCGGCGATGCCCGCCGCCGTGAACCCTTGTGCTGCCGTGACGCTCACTGCTTCTTCTCCTCCATCGCTTCACCGGCCCCGCCGGTCACGCCCTGCTGCCCCGCGTCCGCCCCTGTCACGGCGCCACCCCGACCTTCGGCAGCCCGGTCCCCTCCGGGAGGCCGAGGGCGATGTTCATGCTCTGCACCGCGCCGCCCGCGGTCCCCTTGGTGAGGTTGTCGAGGGCGCTGATCGCGATGATCCGGCCGGCCGCCGCATCGAGCGTCACCTGCACCTGAGCGGTGTTGGAGCCGTACACGGCGGCGGTCGACGGCCACTGACCCTCGGGCAGCAGCTGCAGGAACGGCTCGTCGGCCAGCGCCTTCTCGTACGCGGCCCGTACGGCACCGGCGTCCACGCCGGGCTTCGCCTTCGCCGAGCAGGTGGCGAGGATGCCGCGCGACATGGGGGCCAGGGTCGGGGTGAAGGAGACGCTGATCCGCTCGCCGGCCACCGCGCTCAGGTTCTGGATCATCTCGGGGGTGTGCCGGTGCCCGCCGCCGACGCCGTACGGGCTCATCGAGCCCATGACCTCGGAGCCCAGCAGATGCGGTTTGAGGGCCTTGCCGGCGCCGGAGGTGCCGGTGGCCGCGACGATCACGGCCTCGGGCTCGGCGAGCCGGTCCGCGTACGCGGGGAACAGGGCGAGCGAAACGGCGGTGGGGTAGCAGCCCGGGACCGCGATGCGCCGGGTCCCCTGGAGCGCGGCGCGGCCCCCGGGCAGCTCCGGGAGGCCGTAGGGCCAGGTGCCCGCATGGGCCGAGCCGTAGAAGGCCTCCCAGTCGGCGGAATCGCTGAGCCGGAAGTCGGCGCCGCAGTCCACGACCAGCACATCCGGCCCCAGCTCCTCCGCGACCGCGGCGGACTGGCCGTGCGGCAGCGCGAGAAAGACGACGTCGTGCCCGGCCAGCACCTCGGCGGAGGTCGGCTGGAGCTCCCGGTCGGCCAGCGGGGCCAGGTGCGGCTGCAGCCCGCCCAGGCGCTGCCCGGCGTTGGAGTGCCCGGTCAGCGCCCCGATCTCCACCTCCGGGTGCCCCAGAAGCAGGCGCAGCACTTCACCACCCGCATACCCGCTCGCACCGGCCACTGCTGCTCGTACCGTCATGGACCTCTCCTCCTTGATGGCATGACTATACGGATAGTGGCAGTTTTATGCAATGGGGTGGGGGTGGAGGTGCGGAGGGGATGCGGGTGGGGATGCGGATGGAGATACTTCCTCGGCGGCGCGCTGCTGACGCTCGGGGCCTGCGCGGTGCTCCTCGGTGCGCGGGCGTCCGCCCTGCGGCGGGCGTCCGCACGGCTGTGACCACGCCCGTCCCACTGCACCGGCAACGGGATCACCAGCCCGACCGGCCCGCCCCCAGTTGCGACTCTTCGTTTTTGCGCAGCGGGCAGGCCTCAGCCCTTGACGGCCTCTGCGATCTGCAGGGCGGCCTGGGCAGGGGTGAGGTGCGCGGTGTCGACGACCTCGGCCTCGCTGTGCAGCCAGGTGCGGGCCGCCTCGGCGTAGGGCTCGAGGTATTTGAGGCGGAACGGGGAGTCGGGGCCGAGAACGGTGTCGCCCGCGATGCGCCCGCGGAGGGTGTCCTGGTCGGCGTGGAGGACGAAGTGCCGTACCGGAATGGCATGGTGGGCGAGGCCGGTGCTGATCTCGCGCCAGTACTCCTCGACCAGGACGGTCATGGGCATCACCAGAGTGCCACCGGTGTAGTCGAGTACGCGGCGGGCGGTCTCGACCACGAGCGGCCGCCACGGCGGCCAGTGCTGGAAGTTGTCCGTCCCCGGCAGCCCCGGCGTGATGTCCATGAGTGTCTCGCCGACCTTCTCGGCGTCGAACACCCGTGAATCCGGGATCAGCTGCTGCACGAGTGCACTGGTCGTCGTCTTGCCCACACCGTGGGTGCCGTTGAGCCATACGATCATGGGCCCCCACGCTAGCGCCGTACGGCCGCGGAACGGGCGTCGTCGCCGGGGAGTTTGTCCGTAAACCGTCCATGGCCGACGCCGGCAAGAAAAGGCAAAGGCAAGGAGGTTGCCCATTCCTTGCCACTCTCAACGTATAGCGCACCGGGGGGCTTGCGGCAAGGGCCGGGGTGTGCCGCAGAATGCTCGGCCAAGGCCAGGACCTGCGGAGATGGCAGATCGCGAAGGTGCGTGGGCTGTCGTCGGCGTATGCAGATGTGTGCCGACTGCATGCCGATGGATGTTGGCGTACGGGTTGCGCGGGGACGTCGGACCGCCAGTGGACTCGGCGGTGCGGTGGCGGTGCGGTGGCGGGGACTCTGCGCGGGGCAGTCGGCCGAAATCCGATTTCGTGAAACGGGGCGTTTTGATGATTGACGTGATCGTGGTCGGCGGCGGGCCGACCGGGTTGATGCTGGCATGTGAGCTGCGGCTGCACGGCGTGCAGGTGGTCGTGCTGGAGAAGCTGGCCGAGCCGACCGGGGAGTCCCGCGGGCAGGGTCTGCACGCGCGCAGCGTCGAGCTGATGGACCAGCGTGGCCTGCTGGACCGGTTCCTCGCGGTCAGTGAGAAGTTCCAGGTCGGCGGGCTCTTCGGCGGCATCATGAAGGCGTGGCCCGACGGGCTGGAAACGGCTCACCCGTACGCCCTCGCCACTCCGCAGCCGGTCACCGAGCGGCTGCTCCACGAGCGCGCGGTCGAACTCGGTACCGAGATCCGGCGCGGCTGCGAAGTGGTCGGGCTGAGCCAGGACGAGGACGGCGTGACCGTCGAGCCGGCGAGTGGGGATGCCCCTGGCAGCGGCGCAGCCGCCGGAGGGGGAGGCACGCGCCTGCGTGCGCGCTACCTCGTCGGGTGCGACGGCGGCCGCAGTACGGTGCGCAAGCTGCTCGGGGTCGGCTTCCCCGGTGAGCCCGCCACGGCCGAGACGCTGCTGGGTGAGATGGAGGTGACCGAGGAGCCGGAGACGATTGCCGCCGTCGTCGCGGAAGTCCGCAAGACCCAACTGCGGTTCGGTGTCGCCCCCGGGGAGAACGGGGTGTGCCGCGTCGTGGTCCCCGCCGACGGGGTGGCCGAGGACCGTGCGACCGCGCCGACCCTGGAGGAGTTCAAGCGGCAGTTGCGCGCGACCGCGGGCACCGACTTCGGGGTGCACTCGCCGCGGTGGCTGTCCCGGTTCGGCGACGCCACCCGGCAGGCCGGGCGCTACCGGGTGGGCCGGGTCCTGCTGGCCGGCGACGCGGCACACATCCACCCGCCGACCGGCGGGCAGGGGCTCAACCTCGGCGTGCAGGACGCGTTCAACCTCGGCTGGAAGCTGGCCGCCGAGGTCAACGGCTGGGCGCCGGAGGGGCTGCTGGACAGCTACCACGCCGAACGGCACCCGGTGGGCGCCGCAGTGCTGGACAACACCCGCGCGCAGATGACACTGCTGGGGAGCGATCCTGGGGCGACCGCACTGCGGGGGCTGTTCTCGAAGCTGATGGACTTCGAGGAGGTGAACCGGTACGTGACCGGGATGATCACCGCGGTCGGGGTCCGCTACGACTTCGGCGGGGGCCACGAACTGCTCGGCCGGCGGCTGCGGGACGTGCCGCTGAAGCAGGGGCGCCTCTACGAGCTGATGCACGGCGGCCGCGGGCTGCTGCTCGACCGGACCGGCCGGCTCTCGGTGGCGGGCTGGGCGGACCGGGTCGACCACGTCGTCGACGTCGGTGCGGAACTGGACGTGCCCGCGGTCCTGCTGCGGCCGGACGGCCATGTGGCGTGGGTCGGTGACGACCAGCAGGATCTGCTTCGCCGGCTGCCCAGGTGGTTCGGCGCTGCCGTCGGCTGAGCACGCGGCGCGCCGGCCACTTCGGGACGACCGGCCGGGCAAGCGGGGCGGTGCAGGTGGAGCGGTGCAGGTGGGGCGGTGCAGGTGGGGCGGGAGCCAGCGGGCGGAGAGGGGCGGGCGCGCGGGGCGGAGCAAGCGGATCAGAACAGGCAGTTAGGGCAAGCAGATCAGGACGAGCGGTCCGGCAGGCCGACGGCGTGCCGGGCGCGTGACAGCGCGAGCAGGGTTTCCTGGGCGGCCCGTTCGCCGGAGCGCACCGCTCCCTCCATCAGGCCGTGCATCAGCGTGGCCGACTCGGTGCTGGCCCAGTGGATACGGCCCACCGGCTCGCGCAGCGCACTGCCGTAATTGGTCAGGGTGCCCGGCGGGAAGTAGCCGATCATCCCGCCCAGCGACCACTGCTGGGCGGACCAGTCGGTCTCCAGGTACTGGGCGGGGTGACGTGCCTCGGGGCCGAACCGCTCGGCCAGCGCGTCCAGCCAGATCTCCCGTCGCCGGGCCGGGTCGAGGCGGCCCAGGTGCAGGGCTCCGGTGCTGAACGCGTAGCTGCTGAGCACTCCCGGCCGTCCCGACCGCGGCGTCTGGTCGATGGTGACCGGGACGGGCGACCCGGGTGCGAGGGTCTGTCCCGACAGCCGCTGCTCGCGCCAGAACGGCTGTGGGTACGCCGTGTGCACCCGGATGATCGCCCCCGGCACCACCCGCTGCAGCAGATGGCTGGAGCGGGCGGGCAGCGGCGGATCGAAGGTGATCCGCCCCGCCAGCACCGGGGGCGTGGCCACGATCACCCGCTGCGCCCGCACGGTGAGCGAGGGGGCGACCACCTCGATGCCGGTGGCGTCGTGGGCGATCCGCTGAACGGGGCTGGACAGGTGCACCCTTGCCCCCAGGTGCGCGGCCATCCGCCGCGCCACTTCGGGGGCTCCGCCGTCCACGAGGTGGGATTCGGTCTTTCCGGTGTCGGTGTAGTAGCCGAAACCGCCGCCGCCCCGGGCCAGGGTGAGGGCACCCAGCAGGGAGACCTCCGCCGGGTCCGCGCAGAACAGCAGGTTCATGGTCGATCCGAGCAGGGTGCGGGCGGTGGCCGAGGGCACATTGCGCGGGTCGGAGAGCCACTGCCCGAGGGTGCGGGAGTCCCATGCCCGGGCGCCCCGTGCGGACCACGGGGCATCCGCCGGGAGGCGCCGCGTCATCAGTTGCAGCCGCGCCATCGCCAGGCCGAGGGCGAGGAGCGTCTTGGGGCCGGTGGCGGGGAGGGCGCCGTGGTACCGGTGGTTGACTCCGTCGAGGCGCAGGAGGTGATCGCCCCGCTCGTACTGGCGGTACACCTCAAGTCCCAGTTCCCGGCAGAGCTGAAACATCCGGTGCTGCCCTTTGCCCAGCCAGGTCCCGCCGGCCGACACCACGGTCCCGTCGGGAAGTTCACGGTTCCACGCCCGGCCGCCCACCCGGTCCCTCGCCTCGACCACCACCACCTCATGGCCGGCCTGGACCAGTCGTCTCGCGGCTGCGAGTCCGGCGAACCCGGCGCCCACCACGCACACGTCTGCCTGCACCTGTGCCATGGCCCACCTCCAGGGTCAGCCTCGCCCACCGGGCCGGGCTCCGCCCGGCGAGTGATCCATCAGGGCGCGCGACCTCTGAGGTGTCTGCCTATCGGACGGTGGTACGCCCGGCGCGGAGCACATGCCCGCTGAACGCATCGGCGTCGGTGGCGGGGTCGGCGACGGCGTCGCCGTCGGGAGTGGCCCCGCCCAGGTACCGCGCGAGCAGTTCGGGCCCCGTGAAGTCCTCGATGTCGTCCAGCTTCATCGCGCGCAGCTCGTCGGCGATGCCGTCCGGGGTGAAGAGGCTGAGCCAGGGTTCGCCGAACTCCGCCACCCGCCGTGTGGCGGCCTCGTACGCGGCGCGGAGCTCCGGAGCCATCGACGGCGACGGTTCGACGAAATAGTCGAACACCACGTGGACGGGCGCGGTGTGCTCGGCCACGCAGCGCAGTGTGGCGAGGACGGCGTCCCGTGTCAGGTAGGGCGTGACCCCGAGCCAGATGAAGAACGCCGGTCGGGTGCGGTCCAGCCCGGCCGCGTCCAAGGCCTCGGCGAGGGTGTCGCGTTCGAAGTCGGTCGGGGCGAAGACCAGCGACGGCGGGAGGGCGATCCCGGCCGCGGCCATCTGCTGCCGCTTCCACTCCTGGGTGTCCGGATGATCGACCTCGAACACCGTCAGGCCGGGGTGGGGGTTGCGGTAGGCGAAGGTGTCCAGGCCGGCGCCGAGCACCACGGCCTGCCGGGTGCCGGCGGTCACCGCGGCGGCGAGCGAGTCCTCGGCGAAGCGGCTGCGCGCGGCGACGAACCGGATGTTGTGCCGGGCGACCGGGTCGTCGGGCGGCGGCAGCATCGCGTCGGGGTCGAGGTGGAGGAGGACCTTCGACGCCAGCGGGTCGGTGAAGACCCGCTGGGGATCGGCCTGGTGGCGCGCACGGGCGTGCGCTGTCCTCATCGCGGTACGGCTCGGCTGACCGGCTTCCATGTGTACCCCCAGTAACTTCCGGCTCAAGGACCTCAGGTATGTCGTGTGCGACGCCCGAGTATTCCGTGTGGGACGCCGGTCCGTCCGGGATTTTCGGTTTCCTCGCCCCGCCCGGAGCTGGTCGGTTCCGGTTGGTCCCGGTCGGCCCTGGCCGGTCCCGGTCGGTCTTGGTCGGTCCCGGTCGGTCTTGGTCGGTCCCGGTCGGTCCTTGTCAGTCCTCGGGGTGGGTGGCCGCCCAGCCGTGTTCGAGCAGGGCGAAGGCCCCTTCGGCGGCGCCGCGCGGGTCGGTGTGCCGCTGGATGAGCCCACGGGTCTCCAGCGCGAAACGGGCGAGGGCGGCGCAGGTGACGTCGCCCTCGGGGGCACCGGTCTCCTCGGTGATGGCCCGGGCGACGGCCGCTTCGTGCCGCATCCACATGCGGTGGGAGTAGTCGCGCAGGGTCGGGGTGTCCTCGACCATGCGCAGGAACGGGGCGCACCGCGGATCCTTGGCGAGGTCCTGTGTCAGCAGGATCTGCTCGCGCAGCGCCTGCGGGATCGACTGTCCGGGGGCGCGTTCCCGCACGGCGGCGACGAGCGCCGCCTCGATGTCGTCCTCCTCGTCGAAAACCAGCGCTTCCTTGCTGGGGAAGTGCTTGAACAGAGTGGTCACCGATACGTCGGCGGCGTCCGCAACCTCCTTGACGGAGACCTCGTCGTAGCCGCGGTCGAGGAAGAGCTCCAGTGCGGCGTCGGCCAGCGACTTGCGGGTTTGGGCCTTCTTGCGCTCACGGCGCCCGGTCGGTTCGGTCACCGTCGCAGCGTATCCCGAAGGCATCACGAAGCGCACTCACTGCGAAAGTTAACTCATTGCACTTATTTAGTGGATGTGCTTTCTTGGTTGTGCCGGATCTCCCGGCGGATCACCCACGTCCGAGGGGACAGCCCCATGAACGCCACTCGTCACCCCCGTATCGCCGTCGTCGGCGCCGGTCCGGGGGGCCTTGTCTGCGCCCGCGTCCTGCAGCGCCACGGTCGCCCCGTCACCGTTTTCGAGCGGGAGGCCTCCGCCGGAGCCCGCCCGCAGGGCGGCTCCCTCGATATGCACGGCGGCACCGGTCAGGCCGCCCTGCGCGCGGCGGGGCTGCTCGACGGCTTCCGCGCCCTCTCCCGTCCCGAAAGCCAGGAGTGGCGCCTGCTCGACCCCGCCACCGCCGCCGTCCTGCCCGCGCAGGGCCCGCCGGACGACCACGGCGAGGAGGACAGGCCGGAGATCGACCGCGGTCAGCTGCGCGATCTGCTCCTGGATTCGCTCACCGCGGGCAGCGTGCGGTGGGACCGCGCCGTCAGCGGGGTCACCCCGCTCGGGGACGGCACCGGCCGCCTGCTCTTCGCTGACGGGACCACCGAGGACTTCGACCTGGTGATCGGCGCCGACGGCGCCTGGTCGCGGGTGCGCCCGGCCCTGTCGGACGCCGTACCCGGCTATACCGGGATCACCTTCATCGAGGCCGGCTTCGACGACTGCGACACCCGGCATCCCGATCTTGCGCGGATGGTCGGCGCCGGCACCATGGTGGCCGGGGCCGACAGTAAGGTCCTGTTCGCCCAGCGCAACAGCAACGACCACATCCGGGTCTACATAGGCTTCCGCGGGCCGGAGGACTGGCAGGTGGCCGCGGGTGTGGAGCTCGGTGACACGGCGGCCGTGCGGGCGCACCTGCTGACGATGTTCAACGGGTGGGACGAGCGCCTGCTCGCTCTGCTGCGCGACAACGACGGCGCCTTCATCCCCCGGCCCCTCTTCGCGCTGCCCGTGCCGCCCACCTGGGAGCACGTCCCCGGCGTCACCCTGCTGGGCGACGCCGCGCACCTGATGCCGCCGCTCGGGCTGGGTGCCAATCTCGCCATGCTGGACGGCGCCGAACTCGCCCGGGCCCTCGTCACCGAACCCGGCGTCGACGATGCCGTCCGTGCGTACGAGAGCGTCATGCTGCCGCGCTCGGCCGAGGCCGCCAAGGGCTGCGCGGAGGGGCTGGCACACCTCCTGCCCCCGACGGGCGCCTGAGCACGCCCCGCTGCCACCACGGGTACGGGGTCGGGGTCGGGGCGGCCCGACGAGAAAGGAGCGGGAGCAGGACCAGGAGTGGAATCAGGAACGCGATCGGCCGGGCTACTCGTCCCGGGCCGCGTTCTTCTCCTTGATACGGACCGCTTCCTTGCGGACCTCGGCCTGGGTGGCGCGCTCCTTCTGCAGCCACTCGGGGCTGTCCTGCTTCAGCGCGTCGATCTGCTCCGTGGTCAGGGGCTCGGTGACACCGCCCCGCGCGAGGCCCGAGATGGAGATGCCCAGCTTCGCCGCGACCACCGGCCGGGGGTGCGGGCCGTTGCGCCGCAGGTCCTGCAGCCACTGGGGCGGATCGGCCTGGAGGGCGTTCAACTCGGTGCGCGAGACGACACCCTCCTGGAACTCGGCGGGGGTGGCCTCGAGGTACACACCCAGCTTCTTCGCCGCGGTGGCGGGCTTCATCGTCTGGGTGCTCTGGTGCGACGTCATGGTGTCCAGGGTATCGATCGTGTGCGCTACCTCCGACCACGACCGGTAACCTGTCCACGTGACTGGCTCGGCAGAATCCCCTTCGTTCCGTCTCGCGTATGTCCCGGGGGTGACGCCCACGAAGTGGGTGCGGATCTGGAACGAGCGGCTTCCCGACGTTCCTCTGACCCTCGTCGCGGTGTCCGCCGCGGAGGCGTTCGGCGTCCTGCGGGGCGGCGACGCCGACGCGGGCTTCGTGCGGCTGCCGGTGGACCGGGAGGACCTCAGCGCGATCCCCCTCTACACCGAGACGACCGTCGTCGTGGTCCCGAAGGACCACCTCGTGACGGCCGCCGACGAGGTGTCCGCCGAGGATCTGGCCGACGAGATCGTCCTGCACCCCCTCGACGACACCCTGGACTGGGAGCACCGGCCGGGGCGGCCCGCGAACGAGCGCCCGGCCACGACCGCGGACGCCGTGGAGCTGGTGGCGGCAGGGGTGGGAGTCCTCGTCGTCCCGCAGTCCCTCGCCCGTCTGCACCACCGCAGGGACCTCACCTACCGTCCGGTGTCGGACGCCCCGGCTTCACGGGTCGCGCTGTCGTGGCCGCAGGACGAGACCACCGACCTGGTGGAGGACTTCATCGGGATCGTCCGCGGGCGGACCGTCAACAGCTCACGCGGACGCCGCCCGGATCCGGCCCCGGCGCAGCCGAAGGGCAAGGGCAGCGAGACGGGCGGTGCCCGGCGGAAGCCCACGGCCGGGAAGACCGCCGGGAAACCGGCGGCGAAATCAGCGGGGAAATCGGCCGGGAAATCGGCGGGGAAGCCGTCCGGCAAGAGTTCACAGGGCGGCTCCGGCGGTGCGAGGGGCGCCAAGCGCGGCAAGCCCCGGCGCCGGTCGTAGCCCGCGGGCGCCCGTCCGCGGCCCTCGGGCGGCCGCATCCGGGCAGACCGACGCCGCCGTCCCGCAGCGGGGACGGCATACGGCCGGCCACGCCTCAGGCGTGCTGCGGAACCTCGTCCTTCATGGCCGCCCTGATCTGCTCCCGCAGCTCCGGGCTGTCCTGGTGGCCGTGAACGGATACCGCGTGTTCACTGGCGGCGCGGAGCACCTCTTCCTCCTCGCCGGCGATGACGAGGGTGCAGTTCATCTCGCTGGGCTGGTCCCGGCAGTCGATCTTCTTGCGCATGGTGCACCTCCTCTCCCTCTCCCCCCTTCCCAGTGTCGCCCCAGGTCACCACCCCCCGTATACGGCGAATCCCGTATGGCGCGCGGGGTCGCCGTCCTGCTGCAGTGGGACAAGCGACAAGGACGAGAGTGAGACAAGGACGAGGGTGGGAGAGGTGAGAGACATGGCTGCCTCCGCCGATGTCACCCCCGGTGCCACGGTGGACGAGGACCGGGTACAGGAGTTCCTGGAGAGAGTGACCGCCGACAACGGCGCCGCGATGGCCGGCCTGTGCACCTCGCTCGGCGACCGGCTCGGCCTGTACCGCGCGATGGCGGGCGCCGGTCCCCTCACCTCCGCACAACTCGCCGCCCGCACGGAGCTGGTCGAACGCTACGTACGCGAATGGCTGACCGCCCAGGTCGCCGGCGAGTACGTCAGCTACGCGCCCGGTACCGATACCTATCTGCTGCCCGACGAGCACGCCGCCGTCCTGGCGGACCCGGATCTGCCGACGTACGCGGCCGGGTTCTCCACCGTGCTGCAGGCGGTCTACGCCACCGAGGACATCCTCATGGAGGCCTTCCGCACCGGCGAGGGCGTCGGCTGGGAGGAACACGGGGCGGCGTTGTTCGCCGGCACCGCGAAGTTCTTCCGCCCCGGTTACTCGGCCGCGCTGGTACCGGAGTGGCTGACCGCGCTGGACGGTGTGGTGGAGAAGCTGGAGCGCGGCGCGCGCGTCGCGGACGTCGGATGCGGCTACGGCTACTCCACGACGCTCATGGCACAGGCCTTCCCCCGGTCACGCTTCGAGGGCTTCGACTTCCACCGGCCGTCCATCGAAGCGGCCCGCGGCATCGCGGCCGAGCGGGAACTGGACGACCGGGTCAGCTTCCAGGTCGCCACCGCCCAGGACTTCCCCGGCGAGGACTTCGACCTGATCACGTTCTTCGACTGCCTGCACGACACCGGTGACCCGGGCGGCGCACTGCACCACGCCGAGCAGGCCCTGGCCGACGGCGGCACCTGCATGGTCGTCGAGCCGAACGCCTCGGCAAACGCCCAGGAGAACGTCAACCCCGTCGGCCGGGCGCTGACCGCAGGCTCGGTTGCCGTCTGTCTGCCGTCCGCGCTGGCCCAGCACGGCCCGCAGGCGCTCGGAAACCACGCGGGAGAAGAGGTGATGCGGCAGCTCGCCGACGAGGCCGGACTCCACCACTGGCGACTCGCCGCGCAGAGCCTCGTCAACCGCGTCTATGCCGTCGGGCGCTGAGGCGCCTGACGCGCCCGGCCGGTCTTCCCCCGGCCGGCCGGGTGGCCGACGCGCGCCGGCCGTTACCCGCTCGGCGCGCGTTTGACTGCCCTGTGCCCCCTCGGCACGCTGGAGGTATGAGCGCGGCCGCGGAGGCCGGCCTGCGGCGCATTCTCGCCGTCGTGGACCTTCTGATCGATGCCGTCGACGAGGACACCCTGGTCCCGGCGCTGCTGCCGCTGCTGCTCGGTGCCCTTCCCGGCGACAGCATCATCTGGTCCCCCCGCGCCGGCTCCGCCGACCGGCCGCTCACCCTGCCCGCCGGCCTGTTGACCCAGGACATCCGGGAGGCGTTCGCCCGCGAGTCGGCGGCCGATTCCCTCGTCACCCACACCACCCTCGGCCCCGGCACCCCGATGCGCCGCTCCACGCTGCAAACCCGCAGCGCCTTCCACGCCCTCGCCGCCTATACCGACGTCTACCGGCCGCTGGACGCCGAACAGCAGCTCGCGATGTCGTTCCCGGCGGGCTACGCGGCCGGCGTGCCGCGCAAGGTGTGTGTGGCGATCAGCCGCAGCGGCAGCGACTTCTCCGACGACGACGTGGCGGCCGCGGCCCTGCTGCGCACCCGGCTCAGCCACGTCCTCAACCGGCTCGCCCCGCCCACACCTGCACCGTCCCCCGTCACCCGCCGCGAGTCCGCCGTACTCACCCTGCTCGCCCGCGGCCTGACGAACCAGCAGATCGCCCGGCGGCTGGCGATCAGCCCGCGCACGGTCGACAAGCATCTGGAACACGCCTACGCAAAGCTGCAGGTGGGCGGCCGGGTCGAGGCGGCGAACGCCTGGCTGACCCGGGGGCCGGCGGCGCTGCGGCTCGCGCCGTAGGCCAGGTGCCCGCGCCGCCTCCTCGGCCCCTCGCCTGCTCGACTGCTCGGCTCCTCGACTCTTCCTCTCCTTGACGCCCCACCTCGTCGACGCCGGCCGGGGTCGCTTCCCGCCGATGAGTTTCCGTCCGCGGCGGGGTCTACCGGTTGCACGGATATTCCGTGCGCCGCGCCGCCCCGGCGCCGTCCGACGGGAGGAGTCCTCGTGACCACCGACATCACACCCACACCCACAGCCACACCCACAGCCACACCCACAGCCGACGAGGTGCAGATCCGGGAGCTGCTGGAGGACCGGGCCGCCGCGACGACGGCGCGGGACGCGCGGCGGTTCCTCGCCGCCTGCGCGCCGGACCTGGTGGACTTCAGTCTCGCTCCTCCGCTGCAGTTCACGGGGCCACAGGCGCTGGACCAGCAGGCCGTCGAGGCCTGGTACGCAACCTGGGAGGGGCCGATCGAGGTGTCGCTGACCCAGGTCGAGATCACGGTCGGCGACGATGTCGCCTTCAGCCACAGCATCAACCGGATGCACGGGACGAAGAAGGACGGCTTCGAGGTGGAGCTGTGGAGCCGGGCAACCGTCGGCCTCCGGAAGATCGACGGCACCTGGAAGATCACCCATACGCACAGCTCGGTGCCGTTCCTGATGGACGGGTCGGGGCGCGCTGCCCTGGACCTCAAGCCGTAGGTCACGGGGCGTCCTTGACCGCTCCGCCTTGCCGGAGCCGGCCGGGGTGCGAGCCACCACCCAGCGCGACGGGCACCGGTCACCGCGGCCGGGACCGCCCAGCGCTGCCGGGACCTCTCACCGCGGCAGGGCGTGGCGCCGATAGGTGACCTCGTTGTGGCGGACCTGGGTGACCTCGACGCTCAGGTGCCGGTCCGGGCCGAGGGGGAAGTGGGCCGTACAGCGCACCTCGTCGTACGGCACGGGCCGGAGATCGCCGGAGCAGTGCACCGCATCGGGCCCGTGGCGGAAGGGCAGGGTGAGCTGGCCGCTGAGCGTCCTGGCGATCTCGGTGCGCAGCACGGTGTGGGTGCCGCCGTCGACCACGCTGGTGGCGTCGCGGGCACGGAGGTGGACGGCGGCGAGCGCGCACACGCCCGCGAGGACGAGGGCCGCGGTGACGGCGGTGACGAGACCGATGACCAGGCCGCGTCGTGGTGGATCTGCGGTCATTGTGCGCTCACCGCCGTCAGCTCCCGGTGCCGCGAGGGTGCCGCCGGCGGGCGAGGACTCCCCAGCCGGCCGCGGCCAGCAACAGCAGTCCGCCCGCGGTCGTGGCCGCCCCGCCGCTGCCGGCCGCGCCGCCGAGGCCGGTGTCCGCCCCGCCCTGGGGCACGACCTGGTCGGCACCGCCGGAGACGACCATGGTGCCGGTGAGGGTCTTCCGGCCGTCGCCGGACTGCTCCCCGTACTCCTCGCCGCCTCCGCTGCCGTGGTCGTCGCCGTCCTCCCCGCCGCGCACCCCGCCGTCTTCCTCGCTGCCCGCCCGTCCGGTGTCCAGGGCGCTCTGCCGGGCCCGGGAGGTGCCGCCGCAGGTGAGGGTGACGCGGTAGGAGCCGGGCGCGGTGTTCTCCGGGAGGATCGCGGTGCCGCCGAGCCGCCCGCTCCGGCCGGCGAGCTCCAGCGCGGGGATGTTCGCGTCGTCGAAGGTGGCCTCCGCGGTGTCACCGGAGCACTGCCCGCCGTCGGAGACGGAGAATGCGGCGCCCGGTGCCACCGGGTCGGGCTGTACGACCACCGCTTCCGCGGTGCCCGGCGCGGAACCGGCCTCGGCGGCGGCTCCGGTCACCGTCCCGGTGGCGGCTTCGGCGGCGGCATCGGCACCGCCGTCGTCGCCGAAGAGCAGGACGGACACCGCCAGGGCGCCGGCCGCCAGCGCGTACAGAGGAATCTGACGTATGGGCATAACCCGAGAGAAGCGTCCGGCCCGGCGGCGCGCACCTCGATGACGGGCCCCGGCGGGGCCAACTTCCGCGGGAGGCGCCGGGCCGCAGCCTCTTCCCGCAGGTCACAAGGGTGCGTACGCCCCGGACGGCGGAACGCGCCGGATGGGCTTTCCGGGTGGTGCCCGGGGGCGGCCCCGGCACTTGAACCTCACCCCGCGTGAGGAGGCATCGTTGCTCCGTTACTCCGTTACTCCGTTGCTGCCTGAACGCCGGCACCTGGAAGGCCGGGGCCCTCGCCGAGACGGGCGGACCGACCGTACGGGCTGGTCGCGCTCGTGTTCCAGGGTGTGCTGACCGGTGTGCGGCTGCGCCGGGGTCCGGTGGGTGGCGCGGCGTAGCGCGGGGCCGCCTCATGCCTCCAGCTGGAGGTCCCACTTCTTGTCGGACCGGCCGGTGAGGGTGGTCACCGAGAACGGCTGGACGTCTATCCGCCAGTACGTGTGCGGGGGTGCCTGGAGCACGTACACCAGGGCGGCGCGGACGACACCGGGTTCGGCGACCGCGAGGAGTCCGTCGGCGTCCTCGACCGGCCGGGTGTCCAGCCAGCCGCCGACGCGCCTGATGAAGGCCAGCAGGGACTCCCCGCCGTGCGGTGCCACGCGGGGATCGGCCAGCCAGGCCTCCACCGCGCGCGGTTCGTCGGCGGCCACCTCTCCCAGCGTGCGGCCCTGCCAGCGTCCCATGTCGCAGTCGCGCAGCGCCGGTTGCGGCAGCGGGCGCAGGCCGAGGGCTTCGCCGGTGTCGCGGCAGCGGGCGGACGGCGAGCAGTAGCGCAGTTCGGCGGCGGCGAGCCGGCACAGGACGGGCGCGGCACGCTCCGCCTGGTGCCAGCCCGCGGCGTCGAGCGGGCGGTCGTCGCCGAACCGCGTTCCGAGCAGCGAGGAGCTGCGGCCGGCGGCGATCAGCTTGAGTCGGACGCTCATCCGGCGATGGTAAGAGCAGTACCGCCGCAATGGCCCCTCTTGATCAGATCTCGACAGGACCCGGATCGACCAGCCCGAGGGTCATCCACTGCTCCGGGGACACCAGGGGGCGGAAGCCGACCTTTTCGTACACGCCGTGGGCGTCCTTGGTGGCCAGCGTCAGGCGGCTCGGCCCGCAGGACGCCATATGGTCGGCGATGGCCTCGACCAGGGCGGTGCCCAGGCCCTTGCCGCGGTCGTCACGGCAGATGTAGACGTCGCAGAGCCAGGCGAAGGTGGCGTGGTCGGTGACCACCCGGGCGTAGCCGGCCTGGCGGCCGGAACCGGCTTCGTACAGGCCGAAGTTGAGCGAACCCGCGACGGCGCGGTCATGCAGCTCCCGGGACCGGCCCACGGCCCAGTAGGCGTCCGCGGACAGCCAGTGGTGGACCAGGCCGGTGTCCAGGCGCGCCGGGTCGGTGGAGATCTCGTAGCCGTCGAGGGCGTGATCGTTCATGCCGGGAGGTTCGCAGAAGGGTGGGGTGGCGTCGAGCCGATACCGGCGTGGAGGGCTCCGGCAGCGTCGAGCCGATACCGGCGTGGAGGGTTCCGGCAGCATCGAGCCGATACCGGCGTGGAGGGCTCCGGCGGCGTGGAGTATTCCGGCAGCGTGGAGGGCTCCGGCAGCGTCGAGGGTTCCGGCCGCCCGCCGTTCTCAGTGGGAGACCCTGCGCGCACCCGCTCCCCTCCCCGCCCGTCCCGTTCAGTCCGCCGAAACCCCCAGCTCCTCGCACGCCGTGCGGAGCCTGCGGACGCCTTCCGTGATCGCGGCGGTGCCGGACGCGGCCGCGAAGCTCAGCCGCAGATGTGCGGCCGGCGGCTCGGCGGCGAAGTACGGCCGGCCGGCCGCGACCGCGACGCCCGCCCGCAGCGCCGCACCGGTCAGCGCCGCCTCGTCCGTGCCGTCCGGCAGCCGCAGCCAGAGGTGGTAGCCGCCCGGCGGGACGTAGAGACCGCCCGGCGCGGGGGCGTGGCCGTACGCCGCCCCGTGCCCCCCGCCCGGCCCGGCGAGTCCCGGCAGGTACCGGTGCAGGGCGGCGGTCAGGGCATTGCGGCGGACGGTCAACTCGCCGGAGACCAGCCGGAGATGGCGGGGCCAGGCGGGCGAGCCGACGAGTTCCAGAGCGGTTTCCTGGAGCGGGCCCGGCACGAAGAAGCTGTCGACGACCTGGATGGCGCGCAGCCGGTCGAGGACCGGACCGTGGGCGGCCAGGGCGCCCACCCGCAGGTGGGGCGAGGTGGCCTTGGTGAGCGAGCGGACATGGACGACCGTGCCGTCCCGGTCGTCCGCCATCAGGGTCGGCGGCAGCGCGGGGGCGTCGCCGTGGACCAGCAGCCGTGCGAAGTCGTCCTCGATCACGAAGGCACCGGCCGCGCGGGCCACCCGCAGCACCTCGCGCCGCCGGTCGTCGGCCAGCACCGCGCCGGTCGGGTTCTGGAACAGCGGCTGGCAGACGAACAGCCGCGCGCCGCTGGCCCGGAAGGCGTCCGCGAGCAGATCCGTACGGACCCCGTCCGCGTCCACCGGTACGGGCACCGGCCGCAGTCCGGAGGCGCGGGCCACGGCCAGCATGCCCGGGTAGGTCGGGGACTCGACGAGCACCGGCGCGCCGGGGGCGGCGAGGGCGCGCAGGGCGGCGTTCAGCGCGCTCTGGCCGCCCGCGGTGATCAGGACGTCGCTGGCGGCCAGCGGGCCACCGGGGCCGGCGATCTCGCGGGCGAACCAGGCCCGCAGCTCCGCCACCCCGCCGACCGTGGGGCGCGCCCAGACGCCCGGCCGCCGCCCGGCGCGCGCCAGCGCGGCGGCGAGGGCGCGTTCCGGCTGCAGATCGGGGTGCAGATAGCCGCCGATGAGTTCGATGACGCCGGGGGCCGGGGTGGCGAGCGTGGCGAGCACACCCGAGGCGTCGACACTGCGCGGCACCTGGTCGCCGGCCGGCTCGGCGCTCAGCGCGATCTCCTGCCAGGAGGTGTCGATCGGCCGGGGCGCCTCACCGCATGGCTCGGCGCGGAAGGCTCCCGCGCCCGGCCGGGTCACGACCAGGCCCTCCGCCACCAGCTCGGCGAGCGCCCGCGAGACGGTCACCGGACTGACGCGATGCCGCTCCACGAGGGCACGGCTGGAGGGCAGCTTCTCTCCTGGAGAGTAGCGGTTCAGCTCCACTCGAAGGGTCGCGGCCAGCTCAGCGCCGCTGCTACGCTCGTGCATGAGAGACAACGATAGCGCTACCGCCACGGTGCCGATAGCGGTCAGCACTCCGGGCGCCCCGGTCACCGCCGCTCCGGTCACCGCTGCTCCGGAGACCCAGCAGTCCCCCAAGGCGGGGGAGATCCCGGAGATCCCGGAGGCCGCCGCGCCCGCCGGCCCCGCCCCCGCCGGCCGGGGCGCCCTGCTCGCCGGGCTCGGCGTCGCCGCCTTCTCGCTCACCTTCCCCGCGACCGCCTGGGCGCTGGAGGGCATGGGGCCCTGGACGGTGGTGATGCTGCGCAGCGTGCTGGCCACCCTGCTGGCCGGCGGCGCGCTGGCCGCCTTCCGGGTGCGCCTTCCCGAGCGGCGGCACTGGCTGGGCATCGCGGTCGTCACGGGCGGTGTGGTCCTCGGCTTCCCGCTGCTGACCACCCTCGCGCTGCAGACCTCCACCACCTCGCACGCGGCTGTGGTCGTCGGCCTGCTGCCGCTGACCACCGCGGCCTTCTCGGCCGTACGGACCGGTGCCCGGCCCTCCCGGACGTTCTGGATCGCCTCGCTGGTCGGCGCGGCCGTCGTCATCGGCTTTGCGGTGCAGCAGAGCGGCGGGGCGCCGGGCCGCGGGGATCTGCTGCTGTTCGGATCGCTGCTGGTGTGCGCGGCCGGCTACACCGAAGGCGGCCGGCTCGCCCGCCATATGCCGGGCTGGCAGGTGATGGGCTGGGCGCTGGTGCTGGCGCTTCCGCTCACGGCGACGGGCGCGGCGGTGGCGCTGTCCGCGGAGCCGCTGCGGCTCACGGCGCACTCGGTCGGCGGACTGCTCTGGCTGGCGTTCGGCTCGCAGTTCCTCGGGATGGTCGCCTGGTACCGCGGGATGGCCGCGATCGGCATCTCCAAGGCGAGCCAGCTGCAGCTCGCCCAGCCGCTGCTGACCCTGCTCTGGTCCGTGCTGCTGCTGGGCGAGCGGCTGCCGCCGGCCGCCCCCGCGGCGGCGCTGGCGGTCCTGGCGTGCATCGCGGTCACCCAGCGGACCCGTGGATGACCGCGGGCGCACCGGGGGCGCCGGACCCGCGCCACGGGAACACCCGGCCGGGACCGCCGGACCGGGACCACCGCCCCGCCGGCCCGCCGGCGCCGCCGGGCCGGACCCACCGGGACCACCCGACAGCGACCACCGGAAAGGGATGAACCCATACCTTCCGGGGTGCGACCACGGCCCGCGGACGTAAACTTGCCGCGACGGCAGGTACCGCCGTCCGGGCCGTTGCCAGGCCCGTAAACCGTGGAAATCGTTGGCCGTTCAACCGTCGGCCGTCGCACTGGCCGGCCCGCGGGTCGTACGGCCGCCCCGAGGCGGGGAGGACCCTGATGCACGCAAGCAGGGGCGACCGGTTGGTGGTGCACGGCAGGACCGTCGGGCATCACGACAAGGTCGTCGAAATCGTCGAAGTACTGGGCCCGAACGGCGATCCGCCCTACCGCGTCCGCGCCGAGGACGGACACGAGGCGATCATGTCTCCCGGCCCCGACTCGGTCGTCCGGCACACCAAGGCCACCGACATCGGCACCGGCCGGTAGGCACCGGCACCGGGCGGTAGACATCAGCACCGGGCGGTAGACACCGCCACCGGCCGACGGCCCCCGGCCGGCGCACGCCACCCTGCCCGGCCCCGACCCGGTACCGGAATCTCCTCACACGCCGCGGTCCGCGCGGACCCTCCCGGTCGGTGCGGGCCGCCGCTACGCCCGTGCCGCGGCGTAGTGGTCACGCACGACCCTCGCCATGGCACCCGCCCGGTCCTTGGCCACCTCCTTCGCCGAGAAGAAGACATGGCCGCCCACCTGCGGATAGCCGCGGGCGAAGGTGAGGTGGCGGGAGAGTTCGGCCGGGTCCTTCCAGGCGGGGGGCTGTGCCTCGCCCGCCTTGTACAGGGCCTCGCCGATGTAGAGGTCCACACCGGTGCCGTTGACGGTCCGCGCCCACCAGGGCACGAGTTCGGCGTAGTCGGCGGCGCTGAAGCCGAGGGGCCAGTAGACCTGCGGCACGAGGTAGTCGAGCCACCCCTCACGCACCCAGCGGCGGGTGTCGGCGTACAGGTCGTCATAGGTCTGCACCCCGGCCTGGGTGCGGGAGCCCTGCGGGTCGGTGGCGCGATTGCGCCAGACCGCGAACGGACTGACGCCGAAACGCACCCGGCGCCCGGCCCGCCCGCCACCGTCCAGCCTGGCCGCCACCTCGTGGACCAGCCGGTCGATGTTGTCCCGGCGCCAGGCCGCCCGGCTCTTGAAGCCGCTGCCGAACTCGTCGAACGCCTCATCGTCGTCGAAGTCCTCCCCCGCGACCGGGTACGGATAGAAGTAGTCGTCGAAGTGCACCCCGTCGATGTCGTAGCGCCGCACCGCGTCGAACATCGCGTCCTGGACGAAGCCGCGCACCTCCGGCAGACCGGGGTTGTAGTAGAGCTTGCCGCCGTACGGCAGGACCCAGTCGGGGTGCCGGCGGGCCGGGTGGTCCGCTGTGAGCCTGCCGGGGTCGGTGTGGTTGGCGACCCGGTACGGGTTGAACCAGGCGTGGAGTTCGAGATTGCGCCGGTGGGCCTCGCGGACCGCGAAGTCGAGCGGATCCCACCCGGGGTCGCGGCCCTGCTGCCCGGTCAGGCACTGCGCCCATGGCTCGTACGGTGAGGGCCACAGGGCATCCGCGGTGGGCCGCACCTGGAAGAACACCGTGTTCAGCTTGCGGGCGACGGCCGTGTCGAAGTGGGCGCGCAGTTCGCGCTGTTGCGCGGCGGGCTGGAGCTTCGTACTGGAGGGCCAGTCCAGGTTGGCCACGGTCGCCAGCCACATGCCGCGCATCTCGCGCCGCGGCGAGCCGGCCGCGGGCGCCGCCGCCCCCGTGGTGAGCAGCGAAGAGGCGGCGCCCAGCGCGGCCACGGCGAACCCTCTGCGTGTGATATGCCTCATCAAGAATTCCCCAGGTTGTCCGGTTCGTCCCGTCCTGAGGGTTCACAATGCCCGCCCCGGCGCCCGTGGCACAGCACCGCGCGGAGTAACGTCGGGGCCGAGGCGGCCGCCGGACCCTTACGGCGTAACGGCGGATCGCCGGTCCTGAAGATCAGCGAAAGGCACGATGTGACCGACATCGAACGCGTCGGAGTGGTCGGTTGCGGCCAGATGGGCGCCGGCATCGCCGAGGTGTGCGCCCGCGCCGGGCTGGACGTCATGGTCGCGGAGACCACCGGCGAAGCTCTGGAGCTGGGTCGCACCCGCTTGACCAACTCCCTCGGCAAGGCCGCCGAACGCGGCAAGATCAGTACCGAGGAGCGCGACGCGACGCTCGACCGGCTCAGCTTCACCACCGACCTCGGTGAGTTCGCCGACCGCGATCTCGTCATCGAGGCCGTGGTGGAGAACGAGCAGGTCAAGACCGAGATCTTCCAGGTCCTCGACCAGGTGATCACCCGGCCGGACGCCATCCTGGCGTCCAACACCTCGTCGATCCCGCTGGTGAAGCTGGCGGTCGCCACCTCCCGGCCCGACCAGGTCATCGGGATCCACTTCTTCAACCCGGCTCCGGTGCAGAAGCTCGTCGAGCTGATCCCCGCCCTGACCACCGGCGAGGAGACCATCAAGCGCGCCGAGTCCCTGGTGCAGGACGTGCTGGGCAAGCATGCGATCCGCGCCCAGGACCGCTCGGGCTTCGTGGTCAACGCCCTGCTCATCCCGTATCTGCTCTCCGCGATCCGGATGTTCGAGTCGGGCATCGCCAGCCGCGAGGACATCGACAACGGCATGGAGATGGGCTGCGCCCACCCGATGGGCCCGCTCAAGCTGGCCGACCTGATCGGCCTGGACACCGTGACCTCGGTCGCCGCCTCCATGTACGAGGAGTACAAGGAGCCCCTGTACGCCGCTCCCCCGCTGCTCGCGCGCATGGTCGACGCGGGCCGGCTGGGCCGGAAGTCGGGGTCGGGCTTCTACCCGTACTGAGGCAGCGCGACGGCGCCGCCAAGTGGCGCTCTTCCAGGGTGAGTTCACCCTGGAACAGCGCCTTCGGCCGGCCCGGACCACCCCGGGTGGCTCCCGCCACCCCCGCCGGGCCCGCCTCCGCACAGCCTCGGAGGGCAGGCGTGTCTCTGCACGCATGGTGGTGCTACCGAGTGACGACGGCCGGTTGGGCTGTGTCGCCTCGCGTTACGTCGCCCAAAGGCGTCCGGCCACCGGCCGGCCATCGACAGAGACACCTCCGGGACGAAGGACCGGGACCGCCCGGGTTGTGGACCTCTCACGGCGCCGCGCACGCCTTCCATCAACCCAGCGCCCATGACGCCAAGACCTGGGCCGCTGACCACCTCACCACGGTCCTCGCAGGCCAGGCCACCCACGCCGCCGGCGATTGACCGCAAGCCATCAAGGGGGCCCGGGAGATCTTCCCCGACGGGACCAAAGGAGAATGGACGCCGCCCCCCCATACGAGCCTCAACGCCCGTCGCTCCCGCCCCTGAAGCACCGCCCGCCAGTCAACTGCCCGAAGGATGGACCCGATGAGTGGTCACCAGGTCCCCGACCGTTTCGAAGTTCTCGCCTTCAACGGCGACCAGCAGGCCGACGCCGTCCTGCGCTGGGAAGGCGACAACTACGATTTCACCGTGCTCGCCGACGGCCCTTGGGGGCATGTCACCGGCAGAGCGGATGACTGCTTCGAGGCGCTCACCCGCATCCGCGAGCAGATCGAACCCCAGGGGTGGCTCCTGGGTGTCAACGGCTCGCGTCGCGACACCTGGCCCTCCGGGATGTGCCGTGGGATGGGGGGTTTCCTCGTCTACTGGCTCAGGCCCGGGCTTCGCCCCACCGGCGCCGATCGCATCCAGACATTCCACCCCGCACCCCCCGAGACGCTGGCCACGGTCGCCGAGCAGATCGCCTTCGAAGAGCAGTGGAGCCAGTCGCTGTGACCACCCCAGCCGGCCCTGCCCCCGCCGTTCCCCCGGTCACCGCGGCTCTGCGCGCCCAGGCCGCACAGCAGCGCGGCGGCTACGTGTACGCGATCGACCCGTACTTCGACCCCAACGGCGCCGTCCCCCCGTACGGCATCGTCGGCGGCTGGTCCGTCGGCAGCTCCGGCCGGCTCGTTTCCTTCCAGCACAACCCGAAGTACCGCCCGTCGCCGATGGCGTTGGAGTTCCCGTCCCCTGTCACCGCCCTGGACGCAGCCCTGCAGCGCGCCGTCACCGGTTACGGCAGCGAGCAGGAACTCCTCGCGGCCTTCCGCGACGCCCCGCTCATCCTGTTCGCCCAGGAGGGGCAGACCGGCCTCTACACCGTCGTCGAGAACGACGGCAGCCGCTACATCCCGGCCTTCACCCACCCCACCCACACCCCCGGCACCTGGCACCGGTGGCACCAGACCACCGGCCATCAGCTCGCCGCCACCGGCCTCCCGATCCGCCTCAACCCCGGCCACCGCATCAGCCTGACCATCCCGGGATAGGCCGGGAATCAAGCCGGCGGCGAGAACGCCGGCCCCAACTCTCCGCCCTCCACCCCGTCCTCCGGCCTCCCCGGACAGAACACCTAGGCACTCGTGGAGGCCCCGCTGCTCGCCGCTGGCCTGCTCACGGCGCTCGGCCCCCGACGCCGCACGGCCCTGTGGCAGTCCGCCATGGGCGCCAAGGGCCGCCGCGCCCCGGAGCTTCGCCTCCTCGCCGCACAGCAGACCGAGGATCAGGCAGCGAAGATCGCCGAACTCCCGGACCCCTGCCAGGAACAGATCTCCGGCGCCAGGTGCGGGCCGTATCCCGGGACACGGGGGTCGTGCGACCCGAGACGGCCCCGGGCACTACGGAGCGGACGACATACCGTCAAGTCATTCGCCAAAACGGCAGTTCGGAATCATGCCAGGCGCTACGGCCGCGCTGTTGCACCGGTCTTCGCGTCCGCACACTGCTGATCAGTTGGTTCCGTTACGAACAGCCCGTCCCTCATAGTGATCTCTTGGAGCATGATGCGCCGGACCTCGCGCACGCCCACTGGACGCCCCCGGCTGTCCGCCGCCCACAAGGCGGGACTCGCCGGCCTGGTGGGAACCACAGTCGAGTGGTACGACTTCTTCGTCTTCTCCACTGCATCCAGCCTGGTCTTCCCAGAGTTGTTCTTTCCCGGAGCACAGCAGACCACCGGTCTGCTGGCATCGTTCGCGACGTTCTGGGTCGGCTTCCTGGGCCGCCCTGTCGGTGCAGCGCTATTCGGCCATTTAGGGGACCGGCTAGGACGAAAAAGCAGTCTGGTGGGGACGCTTCTGCTGATGGGGGCGGCTACCACGGGCATCGGTCTGCTGCCTAGTTACGACGAGGCGGGGATCACCGCTCCGGTGCTGCTGTGCGTCCTGCGGCTCGTCCAAGGGATCGCAGTGGGCGGCGAGTGGGGCGGCGCAGTACTGCTGGCCGGTGAACACGCGCCGCAGGGACGGCGGGTGATCCTGACGGCCATGGTGCAGCAAGGGACCCCGCTGGCCTCAATCCTGACCAGCGCGGTCTTCATCCCGTTCTCGCGACTGGGTGACGGCGAATTCCTGGCCTGGGGCTGGCGGGTCCCCTTCCTGCTCTCCACCGTCCTCATGGCCGTCGGCCTGGTCATACGGCTGAAGGTGCCCGAATCCCCGGAGTTCGAGGGACTGTCGGCGCAGGGGCGGGTGGCGCCCGCCCCGGTGCGCGACACCTTGCAGCGACACTTCCCGAAGATGGCCGTGTGCGTCGGGGCCTGCGCCGTTCCGGTTGCCGGGACGTATCTGGCCGGCACCTTCGTGCTGTCCTGGGCGACCGTGCACATCGGCTTTCCCCGGGAGAAGGTGCTGGGCGTGGTGTTGTGCGCGGCTGTCGCCCGGTTCCTGCTCCAGCCCGTCGCTGCGATAGCCGCCCAACGCTTGGGGGCCGCAAGGATCTGCGCCGTGGGGCTGGCTATGTACTTGCTCGCCATTCCGCTCACCGTCCTGGCGTTGGGGAGCGGTTCGCTGCTCCGGATCGCGCTGGGGGTGTGCGCGTTGGAGTCCGCCAGCGCCGTCGTCTACGCGGTGGTCGCCGCCCTGCTCGTCGATGCCTTCCCGGTCCGTGTGCGCTACACCGCGATCTCCTTGGCCCAGCAGTTGGCTGGTGTGGTGTTCGGGGGCACGGCGCCGGCCCTGGCCCAGGCCCTGGTCACGGTGGGGCACGGCTCGCTGTGGCCGGTGGCCCTCTACCAGGCGTTCCTGGCCGTCCTGTCAGCCTGTTGTCTGCCGGCTCTGGCGTCCGCCCGGCGCACCGCCACGGCGGCCGCACACCCCCGCCAGGAGGTGGCCGATGCGCCAGGGTAGTTTCCGTGGGGCAACACCATTGGCAGGGCTAGACTCTCTGCCCTCTTGGTGGACGCCGGGTCGGCTCCTGCCTCCGTTGGGAGACCTCTGTTGAGAAGGGCGGGAGATGCGCAGTAGCGGATCGGCACGCGGCGAGGACGACCGTCCGCTGCTGCTGCCCCCCGGGCAGCGCCTCAACAAGCTGATCGAGACGCTCTCTCCCGATGAACGTACCCGTCCCGGTTACGCGCGGCTCGCCAAGGAGATCCGTGAGACAACCGGAGGCGCCATCTCTGCTACCTGTCTCCGGGAGCCGGCTACCGGAAAGAGACGCAACCTCACGCTGGAACAGCCGGACATTCTTACGCAGGTCTTCGGAGCACCACCCGAGTCCCCCCGCAGCTGGACCCCGTGGCTGAGGCAGCGTGCCTTTAAAAAATGCCCAGGTGGGCCGGGTCCATTGTGATGTCACTGATGTGCCGGATCGCACGCGCCCCGAAAAGCGACCGGTCTTCCCCGCAGCAGGCTATTGGGAGAGGAATGCCCAAAAAATACGCTCGATTACATCAGCGTTGCCAGTCGGCTCTTGACCAACTCAGTCTGCCACGCCCTTTCACCATCGATGCTTTGTGCCAGGAGCTGGCCGCACAGCGCGGACGTCCGTTGCATCTGCATCCGCTGCCGAAACAGGCCGCCCGGAACAGCATCTGCGGCATGTGGCTCGCCACCAAGACCGACGACCACATATTTTTCGAGAAGCGCACCAGCCGCGTGCACCAGGAGCACATCGTGCTGCATGAGATCGGGCACATGCTGTTCGACCACCGTGGCACGGACCTGGGGCACGGCGAGGTCCCTCAGGTCCTGTTCCCCGATCTGAACCCGCAGTTGGTTCAACAGGTGCTCGGCCGCGCCAGCTACACCAACCGTCAGGAACAGGAGGCGGAGATGCTCGCCAGTCTGCTGCGCATCCGTGCTTCACCGTACGCCGCCCGAGCTCCGCACGGCGTGCTGGGCCGACTGGAAGCCGCGCTGGGCGCGCGTGCCGCGGATGAACGCTGAACCCTCCCACGCACTGCACTGGTTCGAGTACCTGTGTGTGGGCTGCCTGTGGCTGGCTCTGGCGATACGGGCCTCCGCCGCCATGCGCAGCCCTGAACAGCGTGGACTGTGGCTGGCCGTGGCCACCGCTTCGGTGGCCATGACGCTTACGCTCCCCGCCACGACCCAGCTCGCCTTCCAGGCCACCGGAGGGGTCCACGCCATCGCCCTGGCGAGGAACATGAGCGGAGTGCTCTCGTCGGGCGCGGTCCTGTACTTCGTCTCGGCGGCCGCCGGCGGCCGCCGATTGCGCCTGAGCGCGTGCTACGTGACGAGCCTGGCCATAGTTTCCCTACTGGTCCTGGATTTCCTGGCTCCACCACACCAGGAACATGCCGTGACGAGCCAGGGTGGGCCGACTCCCTCCACTGCCTATTGGCTCGTCTTGATTGTGGACCATCTCGCTGCGGACATCTCCTGCACCGCCTTGTGCCGCCAGTACGGCAGACGCACGGCCAACCCTGTCCTGCGGGCAAGCTTGCGGATGTTCGGAATCGGCACCGCGCTCTCCTGCCTGTTCTGGCTCTGCCAGCTCATCAACCTGCTGCACCGCACCGATCGGATACTGCCGCTCCTCCCGTACGTCATGAACATGCACGGGCTGCTGCGCGCGATCGCCCTCCTGACGCCCTCGTTGTGGGCCGTGCGGGGCGCCACCGCGGAGATCTGCACCATCTGGCGCCTGTGGCCGCTGTGGCGCGACCTGGTACAGGCTGTGCCACACGTCGCGTTCATCAAACCCCGCCACCGACTGCTGGAAATCGTGTGGCCGCATGCGTCCTGGCGGCTGCTGGCCTACCGCAAAATCATCGAGACCCGGGATGCCATCCTCGTTCTCAATGACTATGTCGCCGCCGGTGCGTGGGCTCGCGCGCGCCGCCATGTGGCCGCCGTGGGTGTCAGTCACGCCAAAGCCGATGCGACAGTCCTCGCGTGTGTGATGTCAGGGGCACGCAGCGCCAAGCTCGCCGGTCTGCCTCAGCAGCAGTCCGCCGGCACTCTCGTCAGCTTCGAAAACGACGACCTCGAAAGCGAGAAGGCATTCCTCCTCGACATGGCGCGAGCTTACGCCTCGGCCCCGGCCCGGAACTTCGCGATCCATCCGGACACATCCGACAGGAAGTGAATTCGGCATCGCTGTACTCGAAGCAGCTCAAACTCCACCAATGCGAGCCACGTTCACGCCATCTGACGCAGGCGAGTCAGCAGATATCCTCAACCAGCTCGTACGCGACATAAAGCGTGGCAGGGCAGGGAAATGACGAAGCCCCTTGTCGTTGGTGTACTGAGCGGAATCACGGAACCATCGAGAAGGGGCTTCGCCACGTCACCCCGCCTGCCCTGCTCTCTTCACCCTTCCGTCATGGGATGAAAAGGGTTCACTCAGAGTGCGGGGCAGAGCCGTCGGCGGCGTCACCAGGCACAGCACTGTCAGAGTTGTAGCGACTTTGTCTGCAGAAATTCCATGAGCCCATGCTTGCCGAGTTCTCGCCCGACGCCTGATTGCTTATGGCCGCCGAAGGGAGCGAGCGGGTTGTATGCCCCGCCGTTAACCGTCACTTGGCCGCACTCCATCGAGCGCGCAAAGGTGATCGCCTGCTCCTCCTCGGCCGCCCACACGGCCCCTGCCAGGCCATAGTCAGAGTCATTGGCGATGCGCAGAGCGTCCCCCTCGTCCTCGTACCTCATGAACGAGAGCACAGGGCCGAAGATCTCCTCGCGAGCAATGCTCATCTCGGCAGTGACGTCAGCAAAGACTGTCGGGCGGACGTAGTGGCCCTTGTCTCGTCCTTCAGGGGCCTCAGGTCCACCCGCGACGAGACGGGCGCCCTCTGCCATGCCACGACGGATGTAGTCGCGGACTTTCTCCCGCTGGGCGCTGCTCACCACCGGGCCCAGGCGGCAGCCGGGATCGGCCGGGTCGCCGGGAACATAGGAAGCAACCTCCTCGACGGCGATCCGAACCGCCTCTTCATAGTCATCGGCATGCACCAATGTGCGCGTCAACGCATTGCAGGACTGTCCTGCATTGCGCATCACGTCAGCGACATTGACGCGGACAGCCTGTGCCAGGTCCGCTCCGGGGAGGATGACACCGGCGGACTTGCCACCAAGTTCCAGGGCTACCCGCTTGACATCAGCGCCGGCAAGTGACCCGATGCGCTTCCCGACAGACGTGGACCCCGTGAACGAGACCATGTCGACGCCAGGGTGGCGTACGAGTGCCTCCCCAGCTTCCGTGCCCCTGCCGGTGACCAGGTTGAAGACCCCCATAGGGAGGCCCGCGGCTGCCACGCACTCGGTGAACATCTGGGCCGAAAGAGGAGTCAACTCCGCAGGCTTGAGCACCACCGTGCAGCCCGCGGCGAGTGCGGGAACAACCTTGCAGACGATCTGGTGCACCGGGTAATTCCACGGTGTGATGGCGCCCACGACTCCGACGGGCTCAAGCAGGACAAGCGAGTTGCCCACGCGCTCCTCGAAGGCGAAGTCGGCCACAAGCTCAGCATGCCGGCGCGTCGTGGTAACCGGCAGACCGGCTTGTACCCTGCGGGAGAACCCGATGGTGGTTCCCACCTCGGCGGTGATGAGTGAGGCCATCTGATCCTGGCAGGCGGCGAGTTCGTCAGCCAACGCAGCCAGTAACTCGGCACGGCGAGCAGGCGTGGTGGCCGCCCACCCCCGCAGTGCCGAACGAGCCGCGTTGACTGCGGCATCAACATCGGCTGCAGAACCGGCCGGGACAGCTCCGACAACACGCTCGTCCGCCGGATTGATGACCTCGATGACGTCTGTTCCTGCCGCAGGTCGCCAGTGCCCTCCGATGAACACCTCATCGTGTGCATTCACAAACATGCTCCTCCGTATGTCGGGCGGTAGCGGAAACACAGGCGTGAAGACTGTATGACACACCGACCTCGGTCATTCGTGAGAGGCCGTCGACTCGTTGGCAGCACTCAGCCGGCCCCGCCGCGGGCCCTGTGGAGCTGGCCCGCGGAGGGCGGTCCGCTACCGGCGCGGGGTGCGCGCCTCGATCCGGTGGTCGAAGGCGGCGCCGCCGACGCCGACCGTGGTCACCCCGCCGTCGACGGTGAGGACTGCCCCGTTGACGTAGGACGCGGCGGGCGACAGCAGCCAGTCGATCGCCTCGGCGACCTCTTCCGGTTCGCCCGGCCGCCTGGCGGGATTCAGCCGGTTCGCCTCCTCGTACGCCTCCTCGGCGCCGCCCGCCAGCCCCGCCTCCGCCGCGAACCGAGCCATCCGCTGGTCGGCCATCTCCGTACGCACCCAGCCCGGGCAGACCGCGTTGGCCCGCAGCCCCTGCGGCCCGTAGTCGACGGCGAGGGAGCGGCAGAGGTGGAGCAAACCCGCCTTGGACGTCGCATAGGCGGCGTTGCCGGCGCTGTTGCGGAGCGCGCCGACCGAGGCCACCGCAACCACCGCGCCGCGGGCAGCCAGCAGATGCGGCAGCGCGGCACGCAGCAGCAGGAACGGGCCGGTGAGGTTGGTCCGTATCAGCTCTTCCCAGTCCTCGACCTCGGTGTCGCCGACCGCGCCACCCCGCCCGATTCCGGCGTTGAGCACCACACCGTCGAGTCTCCCGTAGGCCGTCACCGTCGTCTCGACGAGCTCGCGCACGGCCTCGGGGTCGGCGGCGTCGGAAGGGTGGGCCAGCGCTCCGGTCTGCTCGGCCACCCGGCGCAGTGGCTCGGGCCGCCGCCCGGAGATCACGACCTGATGGCCGGCGGTGCGCAGCAGCCGGGCGGTGGCGGCCCCGATCCCCGTTCCCCCGCCCGTCACCAGGACAACACGCTGTTCCGACATGGTCGTTCGCCTCCGAAGTGGTCAGCTTCCGGTTCCCCGCACCGCGAGCATACGAAGCAGCGGCACCGCCAAGCCGACCGGGTACCGACGCCCTCGGCACCGCGACCGGGTGCGGGGCGAGGAACTACCGCGGCGGAGGGCAACGGCGAACAGCTCGCGAGCTGTCCCGAAGAGGGTCTTTCCGGCCGGCAGCTGCGGCCAACGCCCGCGCCCAGGGCATCACGTAGCCGGAGCCGCACGTGAGGGTGGCTGTCCGCCCGCCGCTCGGGGGAAAACCGGCGGGCGGACCCCGGGCCGGCGGGCGCCCGTCCGCCGGCTTCGGCCCCCGTGGCACTCTCGAGTCAACTCCGGTGCGGGCGCCCGCGGGAGCGTGTGAACCGCCCCGTCCGGGGTGCGCCATTCACACCCCGTGCGGACGCCACCCCGCCGGTCACGCCCCGTCATCTCACACGGGGTGTGAACCGCAGACCCGCATATCCCCGCCGCACACGCTCCCGCCCTTCGCCGCAGCGCAGTTGACTGCTGCCCGTACGGACAACGAAGTCGCTGACTGAAGGAATGAGGAGCGGACCGTGACCGCCCACCCCGAACCCGATCTGGTCACCGCCGACTTAGCCGAGCTGAGGCGTCTCCTGGACGTCCGCTCCGCCCGGGTCGACGGCCAACTCGCCCTGCTCGCCCAGCGCTCCGAGCAGCAGGCGCGCGACGCGGACGATGTGCAGGCCCGCGTCGCACGACTGGAGCACACCCGCTGGCCCCTGCCGTCCCTCGCCGCGCTCACGGGGCTCGCGGCGCTGATGGTCGCGCTCTGGCAGGCGCTCGGCCGGTGACCGCCGGGCCGCGGTCACCGGCCGGTTCCGGCCGGTTCCGGCCAGGTCCCGCCGGGTCAGCCCAGGCGGAGGTGATGCAGCATCAGCAGCGCGGCGGCCATGCCCGCGGCCGGCACCTCCCCCCGGGCCACCATGTCGGGCACCAGCTTCAACGGCACCCACTCCCGCCGCTCGGACTCGAAATCGTCCTGGGGCAGGCCGGTGTACTCGCCCTCCTCGGACCAGTAGACGTGATGCCGGGCATCGGTGAGGCCGTTGGAGGGCTCCACCGTGAGGAGGTGGTGAAGGGGGCCCGGGCGCCACCCGGTCTCCTCTTCCATCTCCCGGGCGGCCGCCGCCGCGATGTCCTCACCGTCCTCGACGACACCGGCGGCCAGCTCCCAGCCCCAGGTGTCGGTGATGAACCGGTGCCGCCACAGCAGCAGCACCTCTTGGGCCTCGTTGACCACCGTGGCCACGGCGACGGGCCGCATCCGGATCAGATAGTGATCCAGGTGTCGGCCGTCCGGCAGTTCCACATCGGCCAGGTTGACCCGGAACCACGGATTCGCATAGACGGGCTTTTCGCTGAGACTGTTCCAACGCACGTAACTGCCACCTTCCGCTGAGGAGCCGGCAAGGTGACACGAGCCCGGTCACAGCGGAACGCGCAGCACCTCGTCGATGAGATCGGCAGCCTCGTCCGTCGCGGAGCTCCCGGTCTCCGCCAGATGCTCGCGCACCGCCCGCAGCCGGTCCCGCAGCCGTTGCGACTCCATGCCCCGAGCCTGCTCCGTCATCTGCGCGGCATTGGCCACGGCCCGGTCCGCATCGCCTTGACGCAGCTCGATATGGGTGAGCATGGCCAGCCGGTGGACCCGGCCGCGGTCGTGTGCGGGGGTGTCGACGGCGGCGTCCGCCTGCTCCCGGGCGGCCCGCAGGTCACCGAGGCTGAGCAGCGCCTCCGCCACTTGTACGTTCACCAGGCCGGGCTGGACGTAGCCCGTCTCGGCCGGCTCCTGTCCGGGCCGGATACGCTCCGCGGCCGCCTCCGCACGCCGGATGCACGACAGCGCGCCCGCGCCGTCGCCGAGCCGTGCGTAGGCCTTGGCCTGCATCGCGTAGAGGTCCGCGGCGAGCGCCGGGGTGATCTGCGGGCCCGCGGCCCGCAGCGCCGCCTCCGCGAAGGCGACCGCCTGGCGGTACTCCCTCACGAAAAGGGACTGGTTGACCAGCAGCGCGATGACATACGCACCGAGGCCGCGGTCCCCGCTGGCCTTGGCCAGCCGCAGCGCCTGATGGAAGTAGCGCTGGGCCAGCCCGAGAGCGTCCGAGTCGTACGCACAGATGCCCGCGACCGAGACCAGCCCGCCGGTCGCCCGGTGGAGCTGACGCCCCGTCGCATCGCTGTAGCTGCCCCGCAGCAGCGGCGCCGCCTCGGCGTTGAGGAATCCCACGATGCGCGCTCTGGTAGCGATACCACCCGCCTTCCGGTACATCGTCTCGTAGTGCGTCCGCGCGGCGCGCAGCATCTCGATATCGGCCATACCGACCCGCGTCAGCCCGTCGCGCGACACATCGGAGTCCTCGGGCGGGTTCTCCCACTCCCATACGGGGATGACCGCGGAGGTGCCGGTGAGCGCGGGGGCGTCGAGGATATGCGGCCGTTGCTGCTCGTCGGAGCGCCACAGCGCGGTGGCCCGCTCGACGAAACCGGAGAGCGGGGTGCCGGCGGCACGCCCCGCCCCCGGGCCGCTGAGCCCGATGTCATCGAGCCCGACCGGCCGGTGCAGCCGTTCGCCGAGGATTTCGCAGATGAGGTCCGGTACCTGCCCGCGCGGCCGCTGGCCCTTCAACCACCGGGCCACCGCGGTGTGTTCGTACCGCAGTGCCAGGCCACGGCAGCGGCCGAGCCGATTGATGCGCGCGGCGAGGCCGGCATGCGAGATACCGGCCTCGTCGAGGATCGCGTCGAGCAGGGTGTTGGGCTCCATACCGGCCTCCCGGTGAGCCGGGCCCGCCCACGGACCATCAGCTCATGGCCTTGTCGACTTCACCACTGTGTCAGTCGAGCGTAGTAAAGCGCCCCTCACACGGGGTGTGAAGGGTGCCGGTCGCGGTGAAGGATGCCGGACGCCGGGGACAGGTGCCGGACGCGGGAGAAGGTGCCGGGAGACTCAACTCGGCGCGCAGCCGCGCAACATGTACGTGATGACCGCATCGAGGCCGGCGTCGACCTCCTCGGCCGAGAGCACCCCGCTCACCGCGAAGCTGGCGAAGCCGTGCAGGGTGGTGAACACCGGCATCCCGATGTCGTCGACGGGCCCCTCCCGCACCTCACCGCTGCGCTGCCCCTCCGCGACCAGCTCCACCGCCGTCGCCCCCAGCCGCTGGCCGGCCGTGATCAGCGCCTCGGACGCCGCCGGGTCGTGCTTGACCGCGTACATGAGGTCGAGCAGCTCGGCATTGGCGACGGCGAAGTCCACATAGGCGCGGACGAGTCCGCCGAGCCGGTCGGCGAAGGCCTCGCCCGCCGCCGCCAGGGACGCGGCCAGCGCCTCGTCCAGCCGGTCGAATCCGGCCAGCGCCAGCGCGTCGAGCAGCGCCTGCTTGTCCTTGAAGTGCCGGCTCGGCGCGGCGTGGCTGACGCCGAGGTCGCGGGCCAGCTCCCGCAGGGACAGGGCGCCCGGCCCCTTCTCGCGGAGCGTCTGCTCGGCGCGGGTGAGCAGCGCGGCGCGCAGGTCTCCGTGGTGGTAACGACGAGTCTGCATGACCGCCATCCTATCCCCCGTGTATGCACTGGCTACATTGTTGTCATTGACATCATTGTAGGCGTTGCCTACATTGACGCCCATGACTCACACCCCGAAGTGGAACGCAGCCGACCTTCCCGACCAGACCGGCCGCACCGCCGTCGTCACCGGCGCCAACAGCGGACTCGGCATCGCCACCGTCGACGCCCTCGCCCGCGCCGGTGCCCATGTCGTCCTCGCCGTACGCGACACCGCACGCGGCGAGGCCGCCGCCGACACCGTGCGGGGCGCCCGGGGCAGCGTCGAGGTCCGCCGCCTCGACCTTGCCGACCTCGCCTCCGTACGCGCCTTCGCCGCCGCCTGGCAGGGCCCGGTCGATCTGCTGATCAACAACGCCGGCGTCATGAACATCCCGGAGTCCCGGACCAAGGACGGCTTCGAGATGCAGTTCGGCACCAATCACCTCGGCCACTTCGCGCTGACCAACCTGCTGCTGCCCTACGTCACCGACCGCGTGGTGACCGTGGCCTCCGGCGCCCACCGGATGCCCGGGACCCGCATCCACTTCGACAACCTCAACCTGGCCGGCGCCTACCGCCCCATCACCGCCTACAGCCAGTCCAAGCTGGCCAATCTGCTGTTCACCCTGGAGCTCCAGCGCCGTCTCGCCGCCGCGGGATCGCCGGTGCGCGCCCTCGCCGCGCACCCGGGCTGGGCCGCCACCAACCTCCAGGGCGCCGACGCCAGCGCGCTGCGGCGCGCGGTGATGCGGGTGGGCAACCGCGTGGTCGCCCAGGACAACAAGGCCGGTGCGCTCCCCACGCTCTACGCCGCCACCCAGGACCTGCCCGGTGCCTCCTACCTCGGCCCCGACGGCCTCGGCGAGATGCGCGGCGCACCGACGATGGCCGGCAGGACCGCCGCGGCCAGCGACCCGGCGAGCGCCCGGCGGCTGTGGCAGGCGTCCGAGGAACTGACCGGCGCCACCTTCCCCTCCTCCCTCGGCGGGGAGGTCACCGCGCAAACCGCTCGCCGGTAGGCGGGCTGCCGGCCCTCGCCGCCGGCACCCGCACCCGGTCGTTGCTCAGCATCACCAGCGCCACGTCATCGGTGAGGCGCCCGTCCGCATGCCGCAGCAGCGCCTCCCGCACCTCCCCGACCACCCCCGCCGGCGAGGGTCCGCACGGCGCCGCGGCGGCCTCGACGCTGCTGCGTAACTCCTGGGCCAGCGGGAAGAACTCCCCTGCCGCGTCCCGGGCGTCGGCTGCCCCGTCGGTGTGCAGGAACAGCCCCTCCCCAGGCCGCAGTTGCCCGCACCGCACCGCGGACAGCTCCTCGGGCAGCGGGAACAGTCCCAGCGGCGGCATCGGCTCGGCCGGCGCGATCGGGGCGACCGCCCGGCCGGCGACCCGGTACGGCCAGGGATGCCCGCAGTTCAGCGCCGTGACGGACCCGTCCCGCGCCACCTCCAGAAGCAGCAGGGTCACGAACTCCTCGGCGAACGCACTCACCGGGCCCGCGTCACCGACCGCCGGCCGCTCCATCAGCGCCCGCTCCCGCAGATGCCGCTGGTGCGACCGCTCCAACCGCCGTAGTACCTCGCCCAGTTCGGGTTCGTCGTGCGCCACCTCGCGGAAGCTGCCGAGCATCGCGGCGACCGTGCCGATGGCCTCCAGACCGTGCCCGCGCACATCCCCGATCACCGCCCGCACGCCGTGCCGGGTCCCTACGACCTCGTACAGATCCCCGCCGACCATGGCCCCCTCGCTCGCGGAGAGGTGGCCGGCCGCCAACAGCACCCCGTCGACCCGCCGGGGCAGCGGCCGCAGCACCACCCGCTGCGCGGCGACGGCGACCTCGCGGGTGCGCTCCAGCTCCCGCACCAGCCGCAGCCGCCGCCCGGCCGTCAGATAGCTGGCGCCGATCACCGCGAGGATGGCACCGCAGGTCATCATGCGCGTGCCCACCCCGGTCCCGGGCTCCACCGCACCGAAGGGCACCAGCGCGATCAGCGCGCACACCCCGCCGAGCAGCACACACCGGCGGCGGCCGGTACCCGCACAGGCGATGGCCGGTGCGGCGGCGAGCAGCTGCAGCGGTTGGCCGCTGGTCGGACGGCACAGCTCCCAGGCCACCACGCCGAGCACCCACAGGCCGGGCAGAACGAACACGAAGGCGCGCCGGACGGCTGCCGCTCCGGCGCCGCCTCCGCCCGTCGCCCAGGTTCGGATCATGCCGATGGTCCCCCTAGCCGGTCCGGTGGTCCCCCGGGGGTCTCGTCGCACTCCCCAGCAGGCGTTGAGCGGCCCGGCCGGGCCCACCGCCGCGCTCACACGGGCCGCCGCAACCGGGTCGATTCTTGCGACGTTCCGTATCCGTCCGACGACAACCCGTACATCCGTCACCCGATCGAGTGATGGTGTCCGGATCCGATCGCCTCCCGCGGTCAGCGGGACGCCCACGGCGAACCACAACGCACCACAGCCTCAGCGCCTCCGGCCCGCCCCGGCGCCCCCACACAGCCCTCTCGGACCCGCCCGTCGCAGACCCCACTTCGCACACCGCACACGACGAGGGCGCGGACGGTCTCACCGTCCGCGCCCTCAGCCCTCAGCGCACGCCGTCGTGTGGCAGGCCCACGCTCAGCCGCGCAGCACCGCGCCCGTCCGCTCCACGGCCGCCGCGACCGCCGCGTCACGGGCCGTCGAGGCCTCCTCCGCGGTCAGCGTCCGGTCGGCGGCACGGAAGCGCAGCGCATACGCCAGCGACTTCTTGCCCGCGCCGACCTGCTCACCGGTGAAGACGTCGAACAGCCGCAGCGATTCGAGCAGTTCACCCGCGCCGTCGCGCAGCGCGTCCTCCACCTGCGCGGCCGGGACCGCCTCGTCGACCACGAGGGCGACGTCCTGGGTCGCGACCGGGAAGGCCGAGATCTTCGGCGCGCGCAGCGGGCCTGCCCCGGCCCGCTCCAGGCGGTCCAGGTCGATCTCCATCGCGCAGCTGCGCTCGGGCAGGGCCAGCGCCTTGATGACCCGCGGGTGCAGCTCACCGGCGTTGCCGACCAGGATCTCCTCGCCGTCGGCGACGGCGAGCAGCGCCGCGCAGCGGCCCGGGTGGAACGGAGCGTGCTGGTCCTGACGGACGATCAGCTCCACACCGGCCTCCCGTGCGACGGTCCGGCCCGCCTCGATGGCGTCCGCCCAGATCGCGGGGCGTGCGCCGCCCCACCAGCCGGCTTGCTCACGGCCCCCGGCGAGCACCACGGCGGCGCGCCGCGGCTGCTGCGGGAGGGAGGCGTCCAGCGAGGCGATCTCGTCGTCGGTCGGCCGGCGGTCGACGACCAGCCGGGAGGCCGGCTGCTCGTCACCGGTCGCCCGGAAGACCGGCCCGGTCTCGAAGAGCGCCAGATCGTGCGTACCCCGGCCGTAGTTGCGGCGCAGCGCGTTCAGCAGCCCCGGGATCAGGGTCGTGCGGAGGTCGGGCTCCTCGTCGGAGAGCGGGTTGACGAGGGTGACGGCCGCGCGGCGCGGGTCGTCGGGCTCGATGCCGAGCTGGTCGAGGATCGCCGAGCCGGTGAACGGGTAGTTCAGCGCCTCGACGTAGCCGGCGCCGGCCAGCGCCCGGCCGACCCTGCGGTGCAGCCGCTGACGCTCGGTCAGCCCCCGGCCGGCCGGCGGCTTCGGGAGGGTGGAGGGCAGGTTCTCGTAGCCCTCCAGCCGGATGACCTCTTCGGCCAGGTCGTTGGGCTCGCTGAGGTCAGGACGCCAGGACGGCACGGTCACGACCAGCTCGTCCTGGCCGTAGGCGTCGCAGCCGACCTGCTGGAGGCGGCGGACGACGGTCTCCCGGCCGTAGGCGACACCGGCGACCTTGTCCGGGTGGTCGGCGGAGAGGGTGATCGTGCGCGGCCCGCGGGGGGTGACGACCTCGGTGACGCCCTCCCCGGCGGTGCCGCCCGCGAGCAGCACCAGCAGATCGACGGTGCGCTGCGCCGCGGCGGACGCGGCCTCCGGGTCCACCCCGCGCTCGAAGCGCTTGGCGGCCTCCGAGGACAGCTTGTGGCGGCGGGCCGTACGGGCGATGGAGAGCGCGTCGAAGTGCGCGGCCTCGATCACGACGTCGGTGGTGCCGCGCTGCTCGCCGGTCTCCGGGTCGGTGACCCCGCCCGCGATCTCGGTGTTGGCGCCGCCCATGACACCCGCGAGGCCGATGGGGCCGCGGTTGTCGGTGATGACCAGGTCCGCGGCGTCCAGCACCCGCTTGGTGCCGTCCAGGGTGGTCAGCTTCTCACCCGCGGTCGCCCGGCGGACGCCGATCGGACCGTCCACGCTGGTGCGGTCGTAGGCGTGCAGCGGCTGGCCGAGCTCCAGCATCACGTAGTTGGTGATGTCGACGGCCAGCGAGACCGGACGCATCCCGGCCTTCTGCAGCCGGCGCTGCAGCCAGAGCGGGGAGCGCGCCTCGGGGTTCAGACCGCTGACCGTACGGGCCGTGAAGCGGTCGCAGCCGAGGGGGTCGGAGACCTGGACCGGGTAGCCGGCGGAGTTCGGCGGCGGCACGTCCAGCAGCGCCGGGTCGCGCAGCGGCAGCCCGTACGCGGTGGCTGTCTCGCGGGCCACCCCGCGCATCGACAGGCAGTAGCCGCGGTCCGGGGTGACGGCGATGTCCAGCACCTCGTCGACGAGCTCCAGCAGCTCGATCGCGTCGGTGCCCACCTCGTACTCCGGCGGCAGCACGATGATGCCGTGCGTGCCGTCGTCGCCCATGCCCAGCTCGTCGCCGGAGCAGATCATGCCGTGCGAGGTCTTGCCGTACGTCTTGCGCGCGGCGATCTTGAAGTCGCCGGGCAGCACGGCGCCGGGGAGGACCACCACGACCTTGTCGCCGACGGCGAAGTTCCGCGCGCCGCAGACGATTTCCTGGGGCTCGCCGGTGCCGTTGGCCTGGCCGACGTCCACCGTACAGAAGCGGATCGGCTTCTTGAAGCCCTCCAGCTCCTCGATGGTCAGCACCTGGCCGACGACGAGCGGGCCCTTGAGGCCCTCGCCGAGGCGCTCGACGGTCTCGACCTCCAGGCCGACGGCGATGAGCTTGGCCTGTACGTCACGGCCGGTCTCCGTCGCCGGCAGGTCGACGTACTCCCGCAGCCAAGAAAGCGGGACCCGCATCAGATCTCCATCCCGAACGGCCGGGTGAACCGGACGTCGCCTTCGAACATGTCACGCATGTCTTCCACGTTGTGCCGGAACATCAGCATCCGGTCGATGCCGAACCCGAAGGCGAAGCCGCTGTACTTCTCCGGGTCGACGCCACAGGCGATGAGCACCTTGGGGTTGACCATTCCGCAGCCGCCGAGCTCGATCCAGCCCTCGCTGGAGCAGGTGCGGCAGGGACGGTCGGGGTTGCCCACGGACTCGCCACGGCAGACGTAGCAGACCATGTCCATCTCGGCGGACGGCTCGGTGAACGGGAAGTAGTTCGGCCGCAGCCGGGTCTTCATGTCCGGGCCGAACAGCGCCCTGACCATGTGGTCGAGGGTGCCCTTGAGGTCGGCCATGGTCAGGCCCTCGTCCACGGCCAGCAGCTCGATCTGGTGGAAGACCGGGGAGTGCGTGGCGTCCAGCTCGTCGGTGCGGTAGACCCGCCCCGGGCAGACGACGTAGACCGGCGGCTCGCGGTCGACGAGCGTACGGGCCTGGACCGGCGAGGTGTGGGTGCGCAGCACGACGCCGCTCTCGTCGCCCTCGGTGCTTCCCCCGGACTCCGTCCGGGAGGTGCCCCCACCCTGGACGAAGAAGGTGTCCTGCATCTGGCGCGCCGGGTGGTCGGGCACGAAGTTCAGGGCGTCGAAGTTGAACCACTCCGCCTCGACCTCGGGGCCCTCGGCGACCTCGTAGCCCATCGCCACGAAGACGTCCGCGACCCGCTCCATGAAGGTGGTCAGCGGGTGCCGGGCGCCGGCCGGGGTGCGGTCGTAGGGCAGCGTGACATCCACCGCCTCCTCGACCAGCACGCGGGCGTCGCGCTCCGCCTCCAGCTCCTCCTGGCGGACCTTGAGCGCCTGGTTGACCCGGCCGCGGGCCTGGCCGACGCGCTTGCCGGCGTCCGCCTTGGCGTGCGGGGGCAGGGCGCCGATCTCACGGTTGGCGAGCGCGAGCGGCGAGCGGTCGCCGGTGTGCGCGACCTTCACCTCACGCAGCGCCTCCAGGTCGCCCGCGGCGGCGATGGCGGCCAGCGCCTCGTCCAGCCGTGTGGCGATCGCTTCCGGTTTCAGGGCTTCGACCTCGACAGGGTCGTACGACTTATTGGGTGCGGACATCTCTTCCCGTGCTTCCGGTGGACTGGCTTGGCTTGGCTCGCGTCGCCTCGGCTGTTCGATCACAAACTTCGCTCACAAACGTCGATGACGAACGTCGATCACGAACGTGGGATACCGAGCCCGCGTGTGCCCGCGATGCCTGTGCGCCAAAGGTGCCAAAGGTCAAGTCTAAGGGGGACGGGCCACGCGGCAGGCCCGAGCCCCTGCGGGGCGCCCGCCGCGTCCTGTCACGCCATGAAGGCAGGGGCCGCGACGGGCAGGCTAAATCGGAACTGGGCGCCGCCGGCCGGGGCGCGGCCGACCGTGATCGTCCCGCCGTGAGCCTCGACGATGCCCTTGACGATATAGAGGCCCAGGCCGGTGCCGCCGCGCTTGCTGCCCCGCCAGAAGCGGGTGAACACGCGGCTCATCGATTCCTCGGGGATGCCGGGGCCCTCGTCGCTCACGGTGACGCTCGTCCCCTCCCCGCTGGTCGTATCCGCTACCGGTCCGACCTCGATGGTGACCGTTCCCTCGCCGTGGCGCACCGCATTTTCCAGCAGGTTGCCCAGCACCTGGTCCACCTTGTCCGGGTCCGCCCACAGATCGGGCAGCGGTTCCAGCATCCGGATCAGGAAGCGGTCGGGCCGCTGGCCCGCGGTGGTCTGCGCCTGGACGTGCCGGCGGACCGCGGCGCTCATGTCCACTCGCTGGCGGCGCACCTCCAGCCGCCCCGAGTCGATCCGGGAGATGTCCAGCAGCTCGGCGATCAGGCGGGTGACGCGGTTGGCGTCGGCGTCCACCGTCTCCAGCATCAGCCGCTTCTGGTCGTCGGTGAAGCGTTCCCACTTCTGGAGGAGGGTGGCGGTGAACCCCTTGACGGAGGTCAGCGGTGAGCGCAGTTCATGGGCGACGGTGGCGATCAGCTCGGCGTGGCTGAGCTCCGTACGGCGCCGGGCCTCGGTGCCGCGCAGCGCGATCACCAGCCGCTGGACCGGACCGGTCGGACGGTTGCGGACATAGCGGGCGGAGACCAGCACCTCGCGGCCGCCGAGCAGCAGATTGCGCTCGGGCTGGCCGCGGCGGATGGCGAGGCCGCCGTAGGGATCGGTGAGCCGCCACCAGCGGCGGCCCTCGATGTCCTGGAGCGGCAGGGCGTGCTCCAGGGGGCGGCCGAGCGCGTCCCCGGGGAGAATGTCGGTGATCTTGGCCGCCGCTGCGTTGAAGCAGATCACCCGGCCGGTCTCGTCGGCGACCACCAGGCCGTCGGGCAGATCGTCGGGATCCAGCCCGAGACCGGTTTCCACCGCGTCCCGGCCTGCCGGAGCGGTGGACGACGGCCCGCGTGCCGGTCCGCCGGACGGGCAGCTGTCAGCGGTGACTGCGGTGCCGGAAGTCCTCAGATCCATCCCCGTTACCCCCTTCCGGGCCCCCGAGCACGCAAGCCTACTAGCTCGGATCGATGGCGCCGCGGAGTTCGTGAGGACGCCCCTCAGGCGGGTGACACCGCGCGGCATCCGCCGGGGCTGCGCTGGGCCCGGGCGGAGGCGTAGAGGCAGACCGCGGCCGCCGTCGCGAGGTTGAGGCTTTCGGCCCTGCCGTGGATGGGCACCCGCACCACCGCGTCCGCCAGCGCCCGGGTCTCCTCCGGCAGCCCCCAGGCCTCGTTGCCGAAGACCCAGGCGGTGGGGCCGCCCATCGAGCCGGTGTCCAGCTCGGCGTCCAGGTCACGGTCGCCCGCACCGTCCGCGGCGAGGATCCGTACGCCGGCGGCCTGCAGCCCGCTCACCACCCGCTCGACCGGGACGCCCACCGCGACCGGGAGGTGGAAGAGCGAACCCACCGACGCCCGTACGGACTTGGGGTTGTACAGGTCCACGGAGGCGTCCGTCAGCACCACGGCGTCCGCGCCCGCGGCGTCCGCGCAGCGCAGCACCGTACCGGCGTTGCCTGGGTCACGGACGTTGGCGAGCACCGCGATCAGCTGCGGGCGGGCGGCCAGGATCTCCTCGAACGGCGAATCGAGGAAGCCGCAGACGCCGAGCAGGCCCTGCGGGGTGACGGTCTGGGAGATGTCGGCGACGGTCCGGTCGTCGGCGAAGTGGACCCGCACCCCGGCCGCGCGGGCCGCCTCGATGATCTCGGCGTGCCGCTCGGCGGCCTCGACCGTGGCGAACAGCTCGGTCAGCGTGGGCACCCCGCCCGTGCGGTGCGCGATCGCCTCCCGTACGGCCTGCGGGCCCTCGGCGATGAACCGGCGCTCCTTGCCGCGGAAGGCACGGCGGGCCAGCCGCCTGGCGGCGGTGACTCGCGGGGAACGCGGGGAGATCAGCTCGGGGGTGCCCATGGGCGGCGGCTCGCTTCTGTGGTTCGGTGCGGGGGGCCGGTCTGCTGACGGGACAGGGCCGGTCCGGAAAAGCGGCGGACCCGCAGGCCGGGGCCTGCGGGTCCGCGTCACAACGTCGTCAGGCTGAAGTTCAGGCAGCCTTCGGGGCGTTGACGTCGCTCGGAAGCGCCTTCTGGGCGACCTCGACGAGCGCGGCGAACGCGTTGGCGTCCGTCACCGCGAGGTCGGCCAGGATCTTGCGGTCCACCTCGATGTTGGCGGCCTTCAGACCCTGGATGAAGCGGTTGTACGTCATGCCGTTGGCGCGGGCAGCGGCGTTGATGCGCTGGATCCACAGCTGACGGAAGTCGCCCTTGCGCTTCTTGCGGTCGTTGTAGTTGTAGACGAGGGAGTGGGTGACCTGCTCCTTCGCCTTGCGGTACAGGCGGGAGCGCTGGCCCCGGTAGCCGCTGGCCTGCTCGAGGATCGCCCGGCGCTTCTTGTGGGCGTTGACTGCCCGCTTGACGCGTGCCACTTGTTAACTCCTTGTAGCGGGGCCGTGGTTGTCGTCACACGGCCCGGTTCGATTGGGTCCCGGTCCGAGTCGCGCGCCCCCTCCTGTTCAGTGGGGCGCGGCGACTCACTTGCCGAGAAGCTTCTTGATCTTCGCGGCGTCGCCCGGGGCCATCTCGGCGTTGCCGGTGAGGCGACGCGTCACGCGGGACGACTTGTGCTCGAGCAGGTGGCGCTTGCCGGCGCGCTCGCGGAGCACCTTGCCGGAGCCGGTGATCTTGAAGCGCTTGCTGGCACCGCTGTGCGTCTTGTTCTTCGGCATGCGCCGTTCTCTCCTCGTCAGTGGCGCTCCCGCAGGCAGGGATCCGGCAAGCGGGAGCGTCAGATGTATCAGTTAGGTGTCCGCGGCGCGGTGCCCCGGACGGACTCCGGGGCGCACGCCTCGGGGATCACGCCTGGGCGTGCTCCTCGGTGGGCTCCTCGGCAGGCTCCTCCACGGACTGGTCCGCGGCGACTCCGCCCTGGCGCTCCGCCTTGCGGGCGGCCTGCGCCTCGCGGGCCTCGGCCATCGCCTCGGTCTTCTTCTTGTGCGGACCGAGGACCATGATCATGTTTCGGCCGTCCTGCTTCGGATTCGACTCGATGAAGCCGAGGTCCTCCACGTCGGACGCGAGCCGCTGCAGCAGCCGGAAGCCCAGCTCGGGGCGGGACTGCTCGCGACCACGGAACATGATCGTGATCTTGACCTTGTCACCCTGCTTGAGGAACCGGACGACGTGACCCTTTTTGGTGTCGTAGTCGTGCGGGTCGATCTTCGGCCGGAGCTTCATCTCCTTGATGACCGTGTGCGCCTGGTTCTTGCGCGCCTCACGGGCCTTCATGGCCGACTCGTACTTGAACTTCCCGTAGTCCATGAGCTTGCAGACGGGCGGGCGAGCGTTCGCCGCCACCTCGACCAGGTCGAGGTCGTACTCCTGAGCAAGCTCAAGGGCCTTGGCAAGCGGAACAATCCCGACCTGCTCGCCGCTGGGACCGACAAGTCGCACTTCGGGAACGCGAATCCGGTCGTTGATGCGGGGCTCGGCGCTGATGGATCCTCCTCGGTAGCACCACGCGACGGCCTGGCGGACTGCCGCGTAACGTCTTTTCGGTGTGACCAACCGCGCGGTACATGAAAAATGCCCCGGACGGGACACAGGCGGGGCTCCACATAGATCTGGAGCACCGTCGCGAAGTCTCCGCGGGGCGCAGCCGGACCGTTGACCCGCCAACCTGAGGTCGGCCGGGTGGGAGAACGGAGCCTCCACTTGTGGGCCGGTCACATGCGTGTCCGGCCGGTCGGAACACCAGAATACACGAGTCAAGAGGGTGGCACCCACTCCTGTGCCGCCGCGGCCTGCCCGGGGCCAGGATGACACTCCCGGACGCGGGGCCCGGGCCCCCTGCCCATAGGCTGGAGCCGACCCCTCAGCAGGAAGAAGCCCGAAGACATGAGCGACCAGACACCGCAGCAGCCCGACGTCCCGAACGCGGCGAACCCTGACTTCGACTCCATGACCCGTGACATCGCCGAGGTGCCGGCGGTCGAGGTGATCACCACGGTCGCGGTGCATCTGATGAGCTCGGCGGCGGTCAACCTCGGGCTCGCCGAGGAGGGCGCGGCGCACAAGGACCTGGACGAGGCGCGCAAGCTCATCCAGGCGCTGGCCGGGCTGGTCACCGCCAGTGCCACCGAGATCGGCTCGTACCACGCGGCGCCGCTGCGGGACGGTCTGAAGTCGCTGCAGCTGGCGTTCCGCGAGGCCTCGGTCGTGCCGGACGAGCCGGGCCAGGGCCCCGGGGAGAAGTTCACCGGGCCGGTCTACGGCTGAGCGGCGCCACGGAGATACACCGACGACGAGCCCCGGCCCGGGAAGGGCCGGGGCTCGCGGCGTCCGTGCCGGGGGCGGCGGGCCGGTCAGCCGGATTCGGCGGATTGCGTGGTGGCCTCGGGCGGCACCGCGTCGTCGGCGACGAGGACCGGCTCGTGCGGCGGGTGGGTGATCTGGTGCACCACCGCCGCGATGGCGCCGCCGATCAGCGGCGCGACGATGAACAGCCACAGCTGGGTGATGGCCGCGCCGCCCGCGAACAGCGCCGGGCCGATGGAGCGCGCCGGGTTCACGGAGGTGCCGTCCAGGGGGACGCCGATGAGGTGGACGGTGGCCAGGGCCAGGCCGATCGCCATTCCGTTGAAGCCGATCACGGCCACCTTGTGGGTGACCGACAACCAGACGTAGACCAGCAGGAAGGTCATCACCATCTCGGCGACGAACGCGCCGCCGAGGTTGAGGTGCACCGCCGAGCGGTCTCCCCAGCCGTTCGTGCCGAAGGCCCCATGGGTCTGCAGCCCCGGGACCTGCCGGGCCACCAGGAAGAGCAGCGCCGAGCCGACGATGGCGCCGACCACCTGGGCGATCCAGTATTCGGCGGCCGTCCGCAGGGTGAGCCTGCGGGCCAGCAGCATGCCCAGCGTCACCGCGGGGTTGAGATGGCAGCCCGAGATCGGGCCGAGGGCGTAGGCAAGCGCCACCATGGTGAAGCCGAAGGCCAGGGCGATGCCGAAGGTGCCGATGTATTCGCCCGCCAGCACGGCCGAGCCGACGGCGAAGAACACCAGGAGCAGCGTGCCGAGGAACTCGGATACGACCGTGCGGGTCAGTACCTTCGAGATCTCCGTTTTCTCCATGGGGGGCTCTCCTCGCGTGGATCTTGAGCTCTCCTCGCATTGTGCGGCCCCGGAGACGAACGCGCCCGTCGGCGGCCCGGGGCCCGCCCGTCGCACCCGGGCCCCGGCGGTGGTGGTCAGCGCCGGTAGAGCGGTTCCCCGGCCGTCGTGGTGCCGGGCGGCAGGAGGGCCAGGTCCAGGCCCTTCACTAGCCGGGCGCGCAGGATCTCGTCGGCGGCCAGCGCCCGGGCCAACCGCTGGGCGACCTCGGCGGCCGGGGCATCAGAAGCGAGGCCGAGGGCGAGGGTGGCGTCGGTCTCGCCGGACGGGGCGAGACGGGCGACGAGCACGCCGGGCTCGGCGTCGAGCAGGGCACGCAGGGCGTCGGTGACGGCCGGGTCGGCGAGCGGGTCGGCGCTCGTCCGGCCCTCGGCCAGGGCACGCAGGGCCGGACCGGTGAGCTGGTAGGTGACCGGGCCCGCCAGGTCGACGACGACCGTGTCGGCCTTCTCGTGGGAGGCGGCGAGCAGCGCCTGCTGCAGCGGGACCGCGACGGGGCGGGCGTCGGCACGCCAGCGCTGAAGTGACTCCATGCAGGTGAAGGCGGGCAGGGCGCAGCGACCGTCGGGGGCCTGGAGGGTGGGGACGGCCATATCGCTGGTCTTTTCGCGGCGCAGACCGTCGGGGCCGGTCTCCACCTCGCCGAGGACCGCCACCACGGGCACCAGGACGCGCGCGCCGGCCAGCGCCGCCAGGAGCTGGGGCTCGGCGGCCCGGTCCGTCCCGTACGCCGCCAGGGCTGCCGCGAGCGCGGGGTCGGCCGAGCCGTCGTCGTCGGAGAAACCGGGGTCCGGGATGTTCTTCTGCACGAGGTGAGCGTATCGGCCGGGGGTGGTGCCCCTGACGTGCGGTCCGGTGGGGTCCCGCGCGGTGGGGCGGGTGCCGGTCAGTGGTGCGCGGGGCGGCGGCGCCAGAGGACGACGGCGGCCGTGAGGAAGGCCAGGCCGGCGGTGCCGGCGGCCCAGGGCAGCCAGTTGGCGGGGGTGTCCGCGGTGTCGTCGGCGGTGGGTCCCGGGCCGAAGTAGCGGGTGGCGTAGCCGGCGGGGGCCGGCTTCTGCGGGGTGGGCTTGAGGTCCGCCGCGGCGTCGAGGGCGGCGGCCGGGTCGATCAGGCCGGCACCGTAGTCGTCGTCGCGGCCGCCCTCGGGGCTGTCCTGGGCGGTGGAGGTCAGCAGCCGGCGGATCTGGTCCGGGCTCAGGCCGGGATGTGCGGAGCGGATCAGGGCGACGGCCGCGGAGACGAAGGCGGCGGCGGGGCTGGTGCCCCAGCCCGAGAGGTAGCCGTCGTCGTTGTCGGCCATGACGATGTCGAAGCCGGGCGCGCTGACCGTGGCGTACCAGTGCCGGGTGGAGAACCGGGCCCTGCCCCCCAGATGGGTGACGGCGGTGGCGGTGATGACGCCCGGGTAGGCGGCGGGATAGGAGACGTGGTTGCCCTTCTGGCCGCCGTTGCCCGCGGAGGCGACGACGGGGATGCCCTTGCCGAGGGCGTACTGGATGGCGGCGTCCTCGCGTGGTTCGGGGTGCGCGGATTCGCTGTCGTCGCCCAGCGACATATTGATCACGTCGGCGCCGTGGTCGGCGGCCCAGCGGATGCCGTCGGCGAGCGCCCCCGCCTTCTCGGTGCGGGCCCGCTCGCGCTGGGTGTCGCTGTCCTCGAGGATCACCCGGACCGGCAGGATCTCGGCAGCCGGGGCGAGCCCGAGCACTCCGTTGTCGCGGCCGCCCGCGCCATGGCCGTGACCTGCGATGATGCTGGCCATGCCGGTGCCGTGCCGGGCCCAGGCGGAGTCTCCCGGCCCGGCGCCGAAGCCGACCAGGTCCTGCTCGGGCAGCACCTGTCCTTCCAGGTCGGGGTGGTTGGCATCCACGCCGGTGTCCAGGACGGCGACGGTGATGCCCTCGCCCTTGGTGGTGCGCCAGGCCTGCTGGGCGTGGACGGCTTCGAGGGCCCATTCCTGGGCGCGGACGGTGTCGGCCCGGGCGGGAACGGCGGGCAGCACGGCGAGCACCGCCGAGGCCAGCGCGAGGGCGGTACCGCGCCGCACGGACGTCGTCATGACGGGGCCTGCCTTGTCGGTGTCGGGCTGCCGGCCGCCTTGCGGAAGTCCGCCTCGATACGGTCCGCAAGGTCCTTCGCGTCGTGGCCCAGACCGGATTCGGCCGGGGCGGTGGTGGTGCCGGGCCGGACCGCGGCCTCGGCGGGCTGCGGCTCGGTGAACGTGCGGCCGTCGGCGAAACCGGAGACGGCGTAGACGACGGCCGGGAGGTCGGTGAGCACCCGGACGGTCCAGCTGGCCCGCTGGGCACGTCCGAAGTCCTCGGCCGCGGTGCCCTTGGCCGCGTACGGCAGCGGCATCAGGTCCGTGCGGGTGCCCAGGTTCTTGCTGCTGAAGCGGGTGTTGAGGGCCGTCATCGCGGACGGGCCGGCCTTGGTGGTCTGCGCGCCGACCGTGATGACGGCGCTGCGGGTGGCGTCGACGTAGGTGGCGCGCAGCAGCCGGACACAGCCTGCCGGGGCGAGCGTGGCCGCGAGCTTGGGGTCGTAGGCGCCGGTGCAGCCGGTGTCGGGGGCGACGGCGATCCGGGTCCAGGTCCGGTCGGCGCCGCCGGGGCCTGAGCCCAGGCCTTTGACGGTGCGGGGAAAGAGCGTGTCGACGGGGGTGTCGTGCCAGACGTCGCGGCCCTTGCTGAAGACGGCCTCGGCCGTGGGGGCGGCGCCGGAGGCATCCTCGGTGAGCCAACTCCCCGCCGCCGCACCGCCGATGAGCCCGATGCCGAGGATCAGGCAGGCCGCGGCGGTGAGCACCCGGGCGCCGGGGCGGCGGAAGGGGGCGGCCGGTGCGCCGGTCCCGTGCCCAACTCCCTGGCGAGGGAGGGGGCTACGGGGCCACGGCACCGGTGACGGGCGCCCGGCGGAGCGTTCGCCGGGGCCGCTCCACAGGTCCTGGCTGCGGGCGAGGTGGAAGGCTGCGGTGTCACGGAAGGCGGGGGTGTCACGGAAGGCGGTGGGCTGCGAGGGGCCGGGGGCGGCGGGTCCGGCGGCGGCCGGTCCGGTGGGGGCCGGGGAGCCGGGGGCGCGGTCCGGGCGGGGCGCCAGCGGCGCGCCGGCGGCGGGTGGCTGCGCGCGGGGCGGGGCGGCAGGGCGGGGCGGTACGGGGTGCGGGCCGGCGGCGGCCGGGGCGCCGGGCGCGGACGGCGGCAGGGGTGGCATCGGCGGCTCGGGCGGCACCCGGCGCAGCACGGCCGTCTGCGGGTCGTCGGCCGGTCCCGGTGCCGCGGCGGGCCGCCGGGGTGGCTGCGGGGGTATGGGCGGGACGCGTTGCGCATCGGCGAATTCCGCGTCGGTGCTCACCCGCGCTCCCCCTCGCGCCGCTGACCTCCGGGCCCGATCCGCAATCGGGGCACGGTGGTTCGTATCCGGACAACACGCCGCTGACCTGCTGGTTGCGGTGTTCGAGTCACTGTAAGCGCTGACGCCGTCGGTGCTCCAACCCATGTCCGCTCTGTCGCACAACTCCCCTCTACCCATTGGTAGGGGCACCTCCCACGCCCTTTTGGCGGCGGGGAAGGTCTGGCAGGCTGCGGCCATGCCCCCGCACACAGTCGATACATATGGCGACAAGGCCCCTCCTCATGCTCTCCACCCGGCCGGGGAGACCCCGTTCGACCGGGCCACCGCCCATCTCGACGCGCCGCTGGCCGTCGTCGACCTGCAGGCCTTCGATGCCAACGCCGCCGATCTGGTGCGCCGCTCCAAGGGCAAGCCGATCCGGGTGGCGAGCAAATCGGTGCGCTGCCGAGCGCTGCTGGAGCGGGTGCTGGCGCGGGACGGCTTCGCGGGGATCATGAGTTTCACGCTCGCCGAGTCGCTGTGGTTGGCGCGCTCGGGCTTCACGGACATCCTGCTGGCCTATCCGTCGGCGGACCGGGCGGGCTTCGCCGGGCTGACCGGCGACGCGCGGCTCGCGGCCGCGGTGACGGTGATGGTCGACGACCCGGCGCAGCTGGATCTGATCGATGCGGCCCGGCCGGCCGGCGGGGCGGGCGAGGAGGTACGGGTGTGTCTGGAACTCGACACCTCCTACCGGCTGATGGGCGGGAAGGTGCGGGTCGGTGCCCGCCGTTCGCCGCTGCGGACGCCCGACCGGCTGGCCGCGCTGGCCCGGACGGTGGTGCGCCGCCCCGGTTTCCGGCTGGTGGGGCTGATGGCGTACGAGGGTCATGTGGCCGGTGTGGGCGATGATGTCGCCGGTAAGCCGGTGTTCTCGCGGGCGATCCGGATGATGCAGGCAGCGGCGCGCAAGGAGCTGGCGCAGCGCCGCTGGGAGGCGGTACGGGCGGTGCGCGCGGTGGCGCCGCGCCTGGAGTTCGTCAACGGCGGCGGGACCGGCAGTGTCCAGCACACCGCGGCGGAGGCGGCGGTCACCGAGGTCGCGGCCGGGTCGGGGCTGTACGTGCCGCGGCTGTTCGACAACTTCCGTTCGTTCAGCGGGCGTCCGGCGGCGCTGTTCGCCCAGCCCGTGGTGCGCCGTCCGGGCCCCGGGGTGGTCACGGTGCTGGGCGGCGGCTATCCGGCGTCGGGGGCGGCGGGCCCCGACCGGCTGCCGGTGCCGTATCTGCCGGCCGGGCTGCGCTACGACCCGCAGGAGGGCCCCGGCGAGGTGCAGACGCCGCTGCTGGGTCCGGCCGCCGACGGGCTCCGGATCGGCGACAAGGTGTGGTTCCGGCACGCCAAGGCCGGTGAGCTGTGTGAGCGGTTCGATCAGCTGCAGTTGATCGACGGGGAGCGGGTGGTGGGGACGGTGCCGACGTACCGCGGCGAGGGCCACGCCTTTCTCTGACCCGGCGCGGCCCCCGCCCTGTGAGCGGTGCGCTCAGTACACCGTGTCCTTCTGGTCCGGGATGACCGAGCCGTCGGGGCGGTGGACCGGGCCGAGGGTGCCGTCCGGCCGCATGTAGCCCGTGGTCGCGCACGGGTACGCGTCGGCCTGGCGCTTCTTCGGCTCGATGAACATCGGGTTCACGAGCCAGCGGTGGTCGGCGTTGTCGTACGCACGGCACATCAGCTCCGCCTTGTTGCGGTTGATGGCCAGGTGCCCCGCGGTGGCATCGCCGACGAAGGTCACATCGGTCTCGGCGTCGCCCGCGGCGAAGGCGGGACGGTGCGCCCGGTCCTGCTGCTGCCAGGCCTTGGCGCCCTTGACGTGGAAGATCTCCTGGTTGATCCAGCAGCGCTTGCCGTCCATGTACGTCAGGACCTCGCCATGGGTGTCCTTGACGTCGCCGCAGCCCTGGACGCCGGTGGTGAGCCGGCCGTGGCTGACGAGGTTGCGGATGCCGATGGTGTGGGCGCGGTCGATGCCCACGCCGGGTGCCCAGGCGCGGACGAGCGGCTCCGCCGAAGCGGAGACGATGTAGACGTTGAAGCCGGCCTTCTTGAGGGTGCGGATGAGGTCGCGCTGCTGGGCGTAGTAGCGGACGTACCCCTCCATCGTGTGCGTGCCGACCTTCTGCTCGCTGCCGACCGGCGCGGCGAGGTTCTCGGCGCGGGCGGCGCGAGCGAACCCGGTCAACTGTGCGGGGCTGTGGCCGGCGAAAAGCTGGGTGATCCAGACGTACGAGGGCACCGTGCGGCGGTGGTTCCACTCGCCGGCGAACGCGGTCTTGCCGGTGGAGGTCTTCTCGTCCTGGTAGATGTCGAGGATCTCGTCGGTGCAGCCGGTGTCGGTCGAGGTCGGCAGCGGCCGGCCGGCCGGCACGGAGGTGCCGCAGGCCTTGGTGAGGGCGCGGGCGGCGTCCGCGGTCAGCCACTTGTTGGTGGCCTGCCAGCTCGCGGGGCGCAGCACCTTGTCGTGCCGCAGCATCCAGGCCAGGGTGGCGTCGGAGACGTCGTTCTTGACGACGGTGTTGTCCCAGTCGAAGGTCGCGACCGGCCGCGCGCCGTCGGAGCCGGCACAGCTGCCCTGCTCGTCGATTATTTTCTGCAGCTTGGCACGGTTGTCGCCGTACCAGCCCTTGGTGACATGGAGGGTGGGGCAGTGGCGCGGGGCCGGGCCCGCCATGGCCGTCTGGGCGGCCACGACGCCGCCACCCACGACCGCAAGGGCAGCACCCGCTGCAAGCCAGCGACGCTTGGTGAGCATGGAACGCACTCCTGTCGAATGAGGAACCGAAGGCGGACGCTAGCGTATGGCGGCCGGACGTCGTACGACGTCCGGCCGCCATCGCGCTGACGCGGAGGTGAACAGCGAGCGGTTACACCGGGGTGACGTAGGCGCCCGCGATACCGCCGTCGACCAGGAATTCGGCGGCGTTGACGAACGAGGAGTCGTCGCTGGCGAGGAAGGCGACGGCGGAGGCGATCTCCTCGGGCTCGGCGAACCGCCCGACGGGGACGTGCACCAGGCGGCGGGCGGCGCGCTCCGGGTCCTTGGCGAACAGCTCCTGCAGGAGCGGGGTGTTGACCGGTCCCGGGCACAGGGCGTTGACCCGGATGCCCTCGCGGGCGAACTGCACGCCCAGTTCACGGGACATGGACAGCACGCCGCCCTTGGAGGCGGTGTAGCTGATCTGCGAGGTGGCGGCGCCCATCACGGCCACGAAGGACGCGGTGTTGATGATGGAGCCGCGGCCCTGCTCGCGCATGTAGGGCAGCGCGTGCTTGCAGCAGAGGTACACCGAGGTGAGGTTGACCTCCTGGACGCGCTTCCAGGCGTCCAGGCCGGTGGTGAGGATCGAGTCGTCGTCGTCCGGGGAGATCCCGGCGTTGTTGAAGGCGATGTCGACCGAGCCGTAGGTGTCGAAGGCGGTCTTGTACAGCGCCTCGACCTGGTCGGAGTCGGTCACGTCGACCTGGACGAAGAGGCCGCCGACCTCGGCCGCGGCGGCCTTGCCCGCCGTCTCGTCGATGTCGGCACAGACGACGTTGGCACCTTCGGAGGCCAGTCGGCGGGCGGTGGCCAGGCCGATGCCGCTGCCGGCACCGGTGATCACGGCGGTACGGCCGACGAGGCGGCGGCACACTGCGGTCTGCTCGGTCACTTGGTCTCCTCGGTGCTGATGAAGATGTTCTTGGTCTCGGTGAAGGCGGTCAGTGCGTCCGGGCCCAGCTCACGGCCGAGGCCGGACTGCTTGAACCCGCCGAAGGGGGTCCAGTAGCGCACGGCGCTGTGGGAGTTGACGGAGAGGTTGCCGGCCGCGACGCCGCGCGAGACCCGCAGGGCGCGGCCGACGTCACGGGTCCACAGCGAGCCGGCCAGGCCGTAGTCGCCGGCGTTGGCGAGCCGTACGGCGTGGGCCTCGTCGTCGAAGGGGAGGACGACGGCGACCGGGCCGAAGATCTCCTCGACGGCCGTACGGTCCTCGGGGCGGCCTTCCAGGACGGTGGCCGGGTACCAGAAGCCCTTGCCCGCGGGCGCCTCGCCGCGGATGGCGGCCGGGGCGTCCTCGGGGACGAAGGACCGCACCCGCTCGCGCTGGGCGGCGGAGATCAGCGGGCCCATCTGGGTGGCGGGGTCCGCCGGGTCGCCGACGGTGAACGCCTTGACGGCGGGCTCCAGCAGCTCCAGGAAGCGGTCGTAGACGGAGCGCTGGACAAGGATGCGGCTGCGGGCGCAGCAGTCCTGGCCGGTGTTGTCGAGGAAGGAGCCGGGGGCGGCGGCCGCGGCGGCCTCGATATCCGCGTCGGCGAAGACGATGTTGGGGCTCTTGCCGCCGAGTTCGAGGGTGAGCCGCTTGGTCTGCGCCGCGCAGCGGGCGGCGATCTGCCGGCCGGTGGTGGTGGAGCCGGTGAAGACGACCTTGGCGACGCCGGGGTGGTCGACCAGCGCGGTGCCGGTGACCGGTCCCTCGCCGGGCAGCACCTGGAACAGGCCCTCGGGGAGCCCGGCCTCCAGGGCGAGTTCGCCGAGCCGGAGCGCGGTGAGCGGGGTGGTCTCGGCGGGCTTGAGGAGAACGGCGTTGCCGGCCGCGAGCGCGGGGGCGGTGCCCCAGGCGGCGATCGGCATCGGGAAGTTCCAGGGGGCGATGACGGCGACCACGCCCAGCGGCTCCTGGACGGTGAGGTTCAGGCCGCCGGCGACCGGGATCTGGGTGCCGGTCAGGCGCTCCACTCCCCCGGCCGCGTAGTGCAGCAGATCGCGGACGTTGCCCGCCTCCCACCGGGCGTTGCCCAGCGGGTGGCCGGCCTCCTTCAGTTCGAGGGCGGCGAGCGGTTCGATGTGCGCGTCGACGACGTCGGCGAAGCGGCGCAGGATGCGGGCCCGGTCGCCGGGTGCCACCGCGGCCCAGGATTCCTGGGCGGCCGCGGCCCGGCGGACCGCCGCGTCGACCTCTTCGGGAGAGGTGGTGGGGACGGTGGCCACCACCTCCTCGGTCGCCGGGTTGAGAATCTTCAGCTCGTGCAACACGCGTGGTTCCTTACATGCGCTCGAAGGAGCGGAAGCGCTCCCAGTCCGTGACGGCGGCGTCGTAGGCGTTCTGCTCGACGCGGGCCATGTGGCGGTAGTGGTCGACGACCTCGTCGCCGAACGCCGCCCGGGCGATCGGGCTGTTCTCCCACAGCTCGGCGGCGTCGCGCAGCGTGGTGGGGACATGGGCGGCATCGCCGGTGTAGGCGTTGCCGGTGGTCGCCTCGGGGAGTTCCAGCTCGTGCTCTATGCCGTAGAGACCGGCCGCGACCATGCCGGCGACCGCGAGGTAGGGGTTCACATCGCCGCCGGGCAGGCGGTTCTCCAGCCGGTGGGCGCGGCCGTGGCCGACCACCCGCAGGGCGCAGGTGCGGTTGTCGGGTCCCCAGGCGACGGCGGTGGGCGCGAAGGAGCCGGGGCGGAAGCGCTTGTAGGAGTTGATGTTGGGCGCGTAGAGGAGCGTGAAGTCACGCATCGCGGCGACCTGGCCTGCCAGGAAGTGCTGCATGGTCTTCGACATGCCGTACGGGCCGTCGTCGTCGGCCAGCACCGGGCGGCCGTCGGCGTCCTGCAGCGAGAGGTGGATATGACAGGAGTTGCCCTCGCGCTCGTCGTACTTCGCCATGAAGGTGAGCGACATGCCCTCCTGGGCGGCGATCTCCTTGGCGCCGGTCTTGTAGATGCTGTGCTGGTCGCAGGTGGTGAGCGCCTCGTCGTAGACGAACACGATCTCGTGCTGGCCGAGGTTGCACTCGCCCTTGGCGGACTCGACGGTCATGCCCGCCGCGCCCATCTCGTTGCGGATCCGGCGCAGCACGGGCTCGACCCGGCCGGTGCCGAGGACGGAGTAGTCGCCGTTCCACTGGTTGGCGGGGTTCATGTCGCGGTAGCCGCGGGACCAGCCGTCCTCGTAGGAGTCCTTGAAGAGCATGAACTCCAGCTCGGTGCCGGCGTAGGCGCTCCAGCCGCGCTGGGCGAGCCGGTCGAGCTGACGGCGCAGGATCTGCCGGGGCGAGGCGACGACCGGGGAGCGGTCGTGCCAGGCGAGGTCGGCGGTCATCAGGGCGGAGCCGGGGTTCCAGGGGATGCGGCGCAGCGTGCCGGGGTCGCCGTGCATGGCGAAGTCGCCGTAGCCGCGTTCCCAGGAGGACATCGCGTAGCCCTCGACGGTGTTGAGGTCGACGTCGACGGCGAGGAGGTAGTTGCAGCCCTCCGTGCCGTGGTCGAGGACGGTGTCGAGAAAGTATCGGGCCGCGAACCGCTTGCCCTGGAGCCTGCCTTGCATATCGGTGAAGGCGAGGACGACAGTGTCGATCTCCCCGGCGTCGACGAGGACCCTGAGCTCCTCGACGGAGAGTGGGGGCGTGCGGTCTGCCACGGTGTTGCCTCCTGTCACTGCATCCGGAGGTCATAAGGTAGGCACACGAACCATTGATTGGGAAGGGGTATCGATGGACGGTGCGGCGGACCGGTTGGCACCCGTACTGCGACCGGTGCGGGCGGGCAACGGTTTCGAGGAGGCGCTGGAGCAGATACTCCAGGTCGTCCGGCTCGGCCTGGTACCCCAGGGCGAACGGCTGCCCGCCGAGCGCGAGTTGGCGGAGCGGCTGCAGATCAGCCGGGTCACCCTGCGCGAGGTGCTGAAGGTGCTGCAGGACGAGGGCCTGGTGGAGAGCCGGCGCGGGCGCTACGGCGGCACGTTCGTCCGGGTGCGCTCGGAGAACCACGGCGAGGCCGAGCTGCGGCGCCGGATCGAGAAGGTCGACGTCGAGGACACCCTGCGCTTCCGGGAGGTGCTGGAGGTGGGCGCGGCCGGGCTGTGCGCGGCGCACGGGCTCTCCGGCGAGCAGAGCGGCCGGCTGCGCGAAGCGCTCGCCGCGACCCAGGACGCACCGCTCGCCGACTACCGCCGGCGCGACACCCTGCTGCATCTCACCCTCGCGGAGCTGTCCGGGTCGGCCTCGCTGGCGGCGCAGTACGCGGCGGTGCGGGCGCGGGTGAACGATCTCCTGGACTGCATTCCGCTGCTGGTCAGGAACCTGGAGCACTCCCAGACCCAGCACACCGCGCTGGTGGAGGCGGTGCTGGAGGGCGATGCGGACGGTGCGCGCGAGGTGATGCGCGAGCACTGCTGCGGGACCGCGGCGCTGCTGCGGGGGTTCCTGACCGCGCCGTCACCCTGAGCACCCGCCCGGGGACCGTGCGCGCGCGTTCACCATTCTTTTACGTACAGGTCTTGCGCCGAGCCGACCCGCCAGCAAAGGTATGCGGCTAAACCTTTGCTCGTTATCCCCTCGGCGAGGCAGGAGCGGCTCATGGCCGACAGCACGGAATCGCAGACCGCACCGCCCACCGCGTCCCCGGGCGGCAGCTCCCCGGACGGCGGCGCATCATCCGACGAGAGCTATCTGGAGCGGCGCACACTGCGCCGCGGCAGCGCGGGACCCCTGCTGCTGACCGGCCTGGGCGTCGCCTATGTCGTCTCCGGCGACTTCTCGGGATGGAACAACGGTCTGGCGCAGGGCGGCTTCGGCGGCCTGGCGATCGCCGCCGTCCTGATGGGCCTGATGTACACCTGTCTGGTCTTCGCGCTGGCGGAGCTGGCCTCGATCCTGCCGACCGCCGGCGGCGGCTACGGCTTCGCCCGGCGCGCCCTGGGCACCTGGGGCGGCTTTCTGACCGGCACCGCGATCCTCATCGAATATGTGCTGGCACCGGCCGCGATCTCCATCTTCATCGGTGACTACGTCGAATCGCTCGGCCTTTTCGGTCTGCACTCCAGCTGGCCGGTCTACCTCGCCTGCTTTGTGATCTTCATCGGGATCCATCTGTGGGGCGTGGGCGAGGCGCTGCGCTTCAGCCTGATCGTCACCGCCATAGCGGTCGCCGCGATCGTCGTCTTCGCGATCGCCGCCCTGACCGACTTCCATGTGGACACGCTCAACGACATCCCCGTGAAGGCCGGCGCGTTCGGGGCCAACTCCTGGCTGCCGTTCGGCATTCTGGGGATCTGGGCGGCCTTCCCGTTCGGCATGTGGTTCTTCCTCGGCGTCGAGGGCGTACCGCTGGCGGCCGAGGAGACCAAGGACCCGGCCCGGTCGCTGCCCAAGGCGATGGCCGCGGCGATGGGCATCCTGCTGGTGCTGGCGCTGATCACCTTCACCGCCGCCACCGGGGCACGCGGCTCGGCGGCGATCCAGTCGGTGGGCGACCCGCTGGTCCAGGCGCTGCAGCCGCACGGCGCGCCGACCACCATCAGCCGGATCGTCAACTACGCGGGGCTCGCGGGCCTGGTGGCGTCCTTCTTCTCCCTCATCTTCGCCGGCTCCCGCCAGCTCTTCGCGCTCTCCCGGGCCGGCTACCTGCCCCGTTTCCTCTCCCTGACCAGCCGGCGCAAGGCCCCCTACCTGGGGCTGCTGGTGCCCGGTGCGCTGGGCTTCGCGCTCGCCGCGGCCACCGGCGACGGCGCCCGGATGCTCAATGTCGCGGTCTTCGGCGCCACCATCTCCTATGCGCTGATGGCGCTCTCGCACCTCGTGCTGCGCCGCCGCGAGCCCGGGCTGCCCCGCCCCTACCGCACCCCCGGCGGCATGCTGACCTCGTCCGTCGCGTTCGTCCTGGCCTGCTCGGCGCTGGTGGCGACGTTCCTGGTCGACAAGGAAGCCGCCTTCATCGCCCTCGGCGTCTACGTCGTCGCGCTCGCCTACTTCGCCTTCTACTCCCGCCACCGGCTGGTGGCCGCGGCCCCCGAGGAGGAGTTCGCGGCGCTGGCGGCGGCGGAGGCGGAGCTCGAACGCGGCTGACCGGCACCCCCGGGACGCAGCCATGGCCGGCCGGGCACCTCCGGCCGGCCCCGTCCGTCCCCGCACGCACTCACTCCACCCGCCCCACTCACGCCCCACGGAGGACCGCACCCCATGTCCCAGCCCCTCATCGGCATCAGCACGTACCAGGAAGAGGCCCGGTGGGGCGTATGGGCCCTGCCCGCCGCGCTGGTGCCCGCCGGTTATCCCAAGCTGGTGCAACGCTCGGGCGGGCTGGCCGCGCTGCTGCCGCCGGGCGATCCGGACACGGCCGCCGCGGCCGTGTCCCGCCTGGACGGGCTGGTGATCGCGGGCGGCGCGGATGTGCAGCCGGCGCGCTACGGCGCGGAGCCGCACCCCAGGACCGGTCCGCCCGCCCTGGACCGGGACGCCTGGGAACTGGCCCTGATCGAGGCCGCGTTGGCGGGCGGCGTACCGCTGCTGGGCATCTGCCGCGGCCTCCAGCTGCTGAACGTGGTGCTGGGCGGCACCCTGGTCCAGCACCTCGACGGACATGCCGGAGCCCCCGGAGTCTTCGACCGGCACGACATCAAGCCGGTCCCCGGGACGCTGCTGGGCCGGGCGCTGCCCGAGCCGGTCTCCGTGCCGACGTACCACCACCAGGCCGTGGACCGGATCGGCCGCGGGCTGGTGCCGTCCGCCTACGCGGAGGACGGCACCATCGAGGCACTGGAACTCCCGGGCGCGTACGGCTTCACCCTGGCGGTGCAGTGGCATCCGGAGGCCGGGGAGGACACCCGGGTGATGGAGGCCCTGGTGGCGGCGGCGCGCGAGGCATCCGCCGCCAAGTGAGGGGGACGGGACGGGCCGCCGGGCCCGCGCCGCCCGCGGGCCCGGCACGTTCAGAGCGCCCCGTACGGCCCCGGGCCCGGCGCCCTCAGGACGCCCCGCGGGTCAGTCCCAGCAGGTCGCGGGCCGGGCCCGCGGGCCGCTGACCGGCGGGCCACACGGCCCGCAGCTCGCGGCCGAGCCGCAGCTCCCGCACCGGAATCTCGACCATCCGATGCGCGGTCAGCTCCTCGCCGACCGCGAGTTCGCTGAGCACGGACGGCGCCGCCTCGCTCACCACGGCCGCCTTCACGGCAGTGGTCGAGGCGAGTTCGAGGAGCGGTTCGGCCAGCCCGCCGTGCCCGGCGAGCGCCGCGTCCAGCACCTGGCGGGTGCCCGAGCCCCGCTCGCGCAGGATCAGCGGGGTGGCCGCGAGTTCGGCGGCGGTCAGCTCCCCCCGGCGCCGGGCCCACGGGTGCGACGGAGCGGCGACCACGACCAGCCGGTCCTGCCCGATGACCGTCCCGTCCAACCCCGCCGGCACCTGCAGCCCCTCCACGAAGCCGAGGTCCGCTTCGCCGCCCAGCAGCCGCTCGGCCACCGCGCCGGAATTGCCCGCAAGCAGCGATACGGCGGTCCCGGGCCGCCGCGCGCGCAGGGCGATCAGCCACCCCGGCAGCAGATACTCGGCGATCGTCATGCTGGCCGCGACCCGCAGCCGTGAATCGCGCTGCCCCCGCAGCGCCTGCGCACCGGCGTCGAAGGCCTCGGCAGCCTCCACCACCCGGCGCGCCCAGTCCGTCACCAGGGCCCCGGCATCCGTCAACCGGGAGCCGCGCGGCGAGCGTTCGACCAGCGCCACTCCCAACTGCCGCTCCATGGAGCGGAGGCGGCTGCTGGCGGCGGGCTGGGAGATGCCCCGCGCCCGGGCGGCCCGCCCCAGACTGCCGAGCCGGGCAATGGCGAGCAGCAGCTCCAGCGCACCGAGATCCGGGACCCGGTGTGCCAGCGATACGGCGGCCGGCCCGGCGTCATCACTCATAAGTCCCCCTGCACATAACGCCAGCTTATGCCCTCATAGACACGAGGTCCCTGGTGACGGCCGTCCCGGGCGCCCACGCTGTTCTCATGGCATCTCCCGCGCAAGCACCTTCCCGCCCCGGCACCGACCCCGGCACCAGCGCCGACACCGCCCCCCAACCCGGTCCCGCCGCCGGTCCCGTCCCCGACCCCGGCACACCCGATACCGCGCCCTCGGTCCGCCATCTCGGGCCGAACTGGTACGCCGCCGTCATGGGCACCGCGATCGTCGCCAACGCGGGCGCGGTCCTGCCGCACACCTCCCCCGTCCTGCACATCGCCTACCGGGTCGTCTGGGCGCTGTCGGCGCTGATGCTGCTGACGCTGCTGGCCGCGCGAGGTGTGCACTGGGTCCGCCACCGCGACCAGGCGCGCCGCCATCTGCTCGACCCGGCCGTCGCCCCCTTCTACGGATGCCTGGCCATGGCCCTGCTGGCGGTCGGCGGCGGCACGCTGGCCGTGGGCCGGGAGGTCATCGGCGAACCGGCCGCGGTGGCCGCCGACGCCGCGCTGTGGATCCTGGGCACCCTTGTCGGCCTCCTCTGCGCCGTCGGGATCCCGTACCTGATGGTGACCCGGCACCGTATCGAGCCCGGCAGCGCCTCTCCCGTCTGGTTGCTGCCGCTGGTCGCCCCCATGGTCTCGGCGGCACTCGGCCCGGCCCTGGTCCCGTATCTGCCGGCCGGCCAGTGGCAGGCGGCCCTGCTGTTCGCCTGCTACGCCCTGTTCGGCGTGTCGCTGCTGGCCACGCTGCTCGTCCTGCCGCTCGTGGTGTCCCGGCTGATCCACCACGGCCCGCTCCCCCTCGCGCTCACCCCCACGCTGTTCCTCGTCCTGGGCCCCCTGGGGCAGTCCACCACCGCGGTGGTCAACCTCGGCCATGCCGCACCGGGCGTCGTGGACGCCACCTCCGCACACGCCATGGGCGCCTTCGCGGTGCTCTACGGCGTCCCGGTCATGGGCTTCGCCCTCCTCTGGCTGGCGATCGCGGCCGCGATGGTGGTGCGCGCCGTCCGCAACGGCATGGGTTTCGCGATGACCTGGTGGGGCTTCACCTTCCCCGTCGGGACCTGCGTCACGGGCGCGGCGGGGCTGGCCCGGCGCACCGGCCTGACCGCCTTCGACTGGCTCGCGGTGGGCCTGTTCGCGCTCCTGGTGACCGCCGTGGCGGTGACCGCCACCCGCACCGCAGCCGGCCTGGTCCGTGGACACCTGCTGGCGCCGCCCCGTCCGGTCACGGCCTGAGGGCCGTACGCCGCTCCCTCACCGCGCCGCGGCCAGCGCCTCGGCCAGCTCGCCCGGAGCTCGCACCAGGGAAGGCCCGTACCAGGTCAGATACCGGCCGCTGACCAGCGCCGCGGGCAGGCCGGGGAACGCCTCGGGACCGTCCGCGGCGCTGAAGCGGTACGGCTCGTCGGGCAGCACCACGAGGTCGGCGGCAAAGGCCCGGAGCACATCGAGCGGGACACGGGGGTAGCGGTCGGCGTGGTCCGCGCAGAGATTGCGGACGCCCAGGCGCGCCAGGAGGTCCCCGGCGAAGGTGTCCCGGCCCAGCACCATCCACGGGCGCCGCCAGACGGGCACCACCGCCGCCCGCTCCGCCGCCGGGGCCGGCAGCTCACGCCAGGCGGCCTCGGCGCCGTCCAGCCACGGCGGCCGGGCCAGCCCGCAGCCGTGGACGAGGACCCGCTCCAGCTCCCGGAACGCCTGCGGCAGGGTCCGTACTTCGGTGACCAGCACCGAGATCCCGGCGGCGCGCAGCGCGGCGAGGTCCGGCTCCCGGTTCTCCTCCTCGTTGGCGAGCACGAGGTCGGGGGCGAGGGCGGCGATCCGCTCCGTGTCCGGGTTCTTGGTGCCGCCGATGCGTACGACATCGAGCCCGGCCGGCTCGCTGCACCAGTCGGTGGCCCCCACCAGCAGCCCGGGGGCGGTGCAGGCGACCGCCTCCGTCAGCGAGGGCACGAGGGAGACCACGCGGCGCGGCGGAGTGCGGCTCGTCATGGCGCCAGCCTCGCACGGAACGGACGGCCGAGCCCCGCCACCGAAGGATCCGGTGGCGGGGCTCGGCCGCGGCGGCGTGGGCGCCGATGAGGGTTACTTCACGGGTGCCATCTTGTCGACGATGCCCGGATGGGCATCGATCCACTTCTGGACGCCCTTGTTCTCGTTGCCCTTGCCGGCCGCCTGGATGTCCTTCTCCAGGCTGCCGAGCTCATCGGCGCTCATCTTCCAGTTCTTCAACCAGCCGTTGAACTCCGGGAATTTCTCCGGGAAGCTCTTGTTGCCGATCGTCTTGATCTGGTTGTTGGCGCCCCAGGTGCCCTGCGGGTCCTTGAGCTTGGTGAGGTGGTACTTGCTGTACGCCCAGTGCGGGGACCACAGGACCACCGCGATGGGCTCCTTCTTGGCGTAGGCCCGCTCCAGCTCGGTGAGCATGGCGCTGGTCCCGGCCTCGGTGACGTCGAAGCCGTCCAGGCCGTACGCGGGAGACACCACGCTCTTGAGGCGCTTCATCTCGCCGGTGCCGGGCTCGATCCCGATGATCTTGCCGCCGAAGGTGTCCTTGTGCTTGCGCAGATCGTCCAGGGTCTTCACGCCCTTGACGTAGGACGGTACGGCGATCTCCAGGGAGGTCTTGTCGTACCAGGCCCCGACATCGACGAGATCCTTTTTGTACTTGTCCCAGTACTGCTTCTGCGCCACCGGAAGCCAGCCGTCGGTTTCGACATCGACCTGCCCCGTCGACAAACCGGTCCACATCGGGCCGACATCGAGGTTCTGCAGCTTCGGCCTGTAGCCCCGCTTCTCCAGGATGTTCTTCCAGAGGTACGTGGTGGCGATGCCCTCATCCCACGCCGGGTAGCCCATGGTCGGGGTCTTGCCCGCGTCCTTGCCCTTGGCGTAATTGGCCTTGGCGGACGGCGCCAGCTTGTTGACCATGCCCGGGTGCTGCTTGAGCCAGGCGCGCACGCCCTCCTGCTCATGTCCCGTCCCGGCGTTCTTGACCTCGCTCTCCAGGCTGGTGAGCTGCTTCTCGTCCAGGTGGAAGTTCTTCATCCAGCCGGCGACCTGGGGCTCGTCGTGGGAGAAGCCCTTGCGGCCCAGCATGTGCAGGCTGTCCCCGGAGCCGAAGGAGCCCTTGGGGTCCTTGAGCTTGGTCAGCTTGTACTTGTCGTAGGCCCAGTGCGGCGACCACAGCGTGACGGCGATCGGCTTCTTGTCGTGGATCGAGCGGTCCAGCTCGGTGAGCATGGACGAGGTGCTGGACTCCACGACCTTGTACTCGCCGCCCAGGCCGTAATCCTTGAGGACCTTGTCCTTGAGGATCTTCATCTCGCCCGCGCCCGGCTCGATGCCGACGATCTTGCCGCCGAAGGTGCCGCCCTTGCCCTTGAGGTCGTCCAGGGTCTTGACGTCCTTCATATAGGACGGGACCGCGATCTCCAGGGAGGTCTTGTCGTACCAGGCGCCCAGGTCCTCGAGCTTGTTCTTGTACTTCTTCCAGTACTCCGCGTGGGTCGTCGGCAGCCAGGCATTGGTCTGTACGTCGATGTCACCACGGGCCTGGCCGGTGAAGAGCGGGCCGGCGTCCAGGGCCTGGGCCCGGGGCTTGTAGCCGCGCTGTTCCAGGATCTCCTTCCACAGGAAGGTCGTGGCCTTGCCCTCGTCCCAGTTGACGTAGCCGAGGCTGACCGGCCGGCCGTTGCCGTCGGTGCCCCCCGCGCCGCTGCCGCTGTCCTTGCCGAAGACGCTCATCCCGCCGGCGACCAGCGCGAGCACGACCACGGCGACCGTCGCCAGGGAGGTCGCGGGCTTCCAGTGGAGGAACTTCAGGCCGCCGAGCGCGGCCTGCGCCTTGGCCAGCGCGCGCCGGCCGAGCGGGGAGACCCGCTGGTTGAGCGCGCTGGTCATCCGGTCCAGGTACACCGCGAGGATGACGACCGCGAGACCGCCCTCCGCGCCCAGCTTCACGTCGACCGAGCTGAGCGAGAGGTAGACGGTGCCGCCGAGGCCGGCCCCGCCGACCATGCCGGCGATGACGACCATGGACAGCGCCAGCATGATGACCTGGTTGATACCGGCCATGATCGTCGGCAGCGCGAGCGGCAGCTGTACGCGGAAGAGCGTGCGCCGCGGATGGGTACCGAACGCGTCGGCGGCCTCGACCAGTTCACCGTCGACCTGCCGGATGCCCAGTTCGGTCATGCGGACCGCGGGCGGCATGGAGAAGACGATGGTCGACACGATGCCGGGGACGGCGCCCAGGCCGAAGAAGAGGATGCCGGGGATCAGGTAGACCATCGCGGGCATCGTCTGCATCAGGTCCAGGACCGGACGCACCGCTCCGCTGACGGCACGGTTGCGGGCCGCCCAGATACCGAGCGGGACGGCGACCGCGACCGTGATGATGCAGGCCACCAGCACCAGCGAGAGCGACTGCATGGTCTGGTGCCACTGCTCGATCGAGTCGATCAGGGCGAAGCCGATGAAGGTCAGCACGGCGGCCGGCAGGCCCCGCAGCCACCAGGCGATCACCGCGAAAATGCCCGTCAGGAGCAGCGGCGTGGGGCCGGAGAGGACCGCGAGGATGCCGTCGTAGAAGCCGCCCAGCACGGTCGTGACGAAGTGGAAAAGCCACTCGGCGTGGTCCCGCAGCCATTCGACCAGGCTGTCGGCCCAACTGCCTATCGGAATCCTAGGCACCGGCGTTCACCTTGTCCTCGGGGTCGTGGTCCGTGGACGTGTTCCCGGACGTGGGCTCGGAGGTCTTCTCCACCGGTGTCTTCGTCGGCGTCTTCTCCGCCGGCGTCTTCTGCGCGGCCGTCCCGCCGTCGGCCCCGGCCGGGACGGTGCCGGCCGGCGCCGGGCTCTGCTCCGCGGCCTCCCCGAGGACGGCCAGCAGCCGCTCGGCCGTGACGGCGCCGACCAGCGTGCCCTGCTCATCGGTCACGGCGACCGGAACGCTGCTGGTCGAGCAGGGCGTGAACAGCTCGACCAGCGGGGTGTCGGCACCGACCACCGCGGGCGCCGCGGCCCGGAACTCCGCCGCGGTGGTGAGCTTGCCGCCCTCCGGGGTCGTGGCGCCGAGCACGGTCCCGACCTCGGCCATGATCGCGCCCGCGGTCAGCACCCGGGTGCGGTCCACGTCCTGGGTGAAGGAGGCGACATAGTCGTTGGCCGGTGTGACGAGGATGTCCTCGGCGCTGCCGATCTGCACGATCCGGCCGTCGCGCATCACGGCGATCCGGTCGCCGAGGCGCATGGCCTCGTTCAGGTCATGGGTGATGAAGACGATGGTCTTCTTCAGCGACTTCTGCAGCTCCAGCAGCTGGTCCTGCATATCGCGGCGGATCAGCGGGTCGAGCGCACTGAAGGACTCGTCCATCAGCAGCAGATCGGCGTTGGTGGCCAGCGCACGGGCCAGTCCCACGCGCTGCTGCATACCGCCGGACAGCTCGTCGGGCCAGGACTTCTCCCAGCCCTTGAGCCCGGTGAGTTCCAGCGCTTCGGTGGCGCGCGCGATGCGCTCGGCGCGCGGTACGCCCTGCACTTCGAGGCCGTAGGCGGCGTTCTCCAGCACACTGCGGTGCGGGAAGAGCGCAAAGTGCTGGAAGACCATGGAGATCTTCTGGGAGCGGACCTTGCGCAGCTCCTTGTCGCTGAGCGACGTCAGGTCCTGGCCGTCGAAGCGGACGGTCCCCGCGGTCGGCTCCAGCAGCCCGTTGAGCGTGCGCAGCAGCGTGGACTTGCCCGATCCGGAGAGACCCATGACGACGAATATCTGGCCCTCGTCGACCTCGATCGAGGCGTCGATCACCGCGGCAGTGGTGCCCTCGGCCCGCAGCTCCTCCCGGTCGGCGCCGGCTTCGAGTTTGCGGACCGCGTCCTCGGGTCGTCTGCCGAACACTTTGTACAGGTGCTCGGCTTGCAGCCTGGCCACATATGCCTCTCTTGTCGATCGGAGGACGACCTGCCACCCCCGTAGCCAGGTCGCGGAGCGGGACGGGTTCCGCCCGCCTTTACCGGTCGAAAGGTTGAATCTCGACCGGGTCCACTCCGGCTGCGCACCTGCCCTTCTTTATCTGGCTCAAACAAAGCTGTGATTCAGCTCACTTCGGCGTGACGTATGGGGCATACGGCAAGATGCGGGATGTGACTCGACGCCTGATGCTCCTCGACACCGCCTCTCTCTACTTCCGCGCCTATTTCGGGGTACCGGAATCAGTCAAGGCCCCGGACGGCACCCCGGTGAATGCGGTACGCGGCCTGCTGGACTTCATCGCCCGGCTCGTCCAGGACCACCACCCCGATGACCTGGTCGCCTGCATGGATTTCGACTGGCGCCCCCAGTGGCGGGTCGACCTGATCCCCTCGTACAAGGCACACCGGGTCGCCGAGGAAGCCCCGTCGGGCTCCGCGGAGCCCGACGAGGAGGAGATCCCCGACACCCTCTCGCCCCAGGTGCCGGTCATCGAGGACGTCCTGGACGCCCTGGGCATCGCCCGCATCGGGGCGGCCGGCTACGAGGCCGATGACGTCATCGGCACCCTGACCGCGCAGGCGAAGGGCCCGGTGGACATCGTCACCGGCGACCGCGACCTCTTCCAGCTCGTCGACGACCGGCGCGGCATCCGCATCCTGTATCCGCTCAAGGGCGTCGGCACCCTCCAGATCACCGACGAGGCCCTGTTGCGCGAGAAGTACGGCGTGGACGGCCCGGGTTACGCCGATCTGGCGCTGCTGCGCGGCGACCCCAGCGACGGCCTGCCGGGCGTACCGGGGATCGGCGAGAAGACCGCCGCCAAACTGCTGGACACCTACGGCGACCTGGCGGGCATCATGGCCGCCGCCGGCGATCCGGCCTCGAAGGTGACCCCCGCCCAGCGCAAGCGGCTGCTGGAGGCGCGCCCCTATCTCGCCGTCGCCCCGAAGGTCGTGAAGGTGGCCACCGACGTACCCGTCCCCGCCGTCGACCCCACCCTGCCCGCCGAACCGGCCGACCCCGAGCGCCTGGAGGCACTGGCCGCCCGATGGGGCCTCGGTGGCGCCCTGCAGCGTCTGCTCCTCACCCTGAGCCGATGACCTGTTAGGTTAGGTATACCTAATAAATATCGTCTCAGGGGAGATTGCCGTGGCAGCAGAGCGTCCGTCCCGCAAGAAGCCCACCGTGCACCGCGCCCAGGTGCAGCGTACCGAGCAGCTCACCCCGCACATGGTCCGAGTGGTACTGGGCGGTGAAGGGCTGGCGGAGTTCACGGCGGGCGAGTACTCCGACCATTACGTGAAGCTGGTCTTTCCGCTGCCCGGCGTGCGCTACCCCGAGCCGTTCGACATCGCGCAGATCCGCGCCGACTTCCCTCGCGACCAGTGGCCCAGCACCCGTACGTACACCGTGCGCGCCTGGGATGCCGGAACCCGCGAGCTGACCGTGGACTTCGTGGTGCACGGCGACGAGGGCCTGGCCGGGCCGTGGGCGGCCACGGTGAAGCCGGGTGAGGAGATCTTCCTGCTCGGCCCCGGCGGCTCGTACGTCCCCGAGGCCGGAGCCGACTGGCACCTGCTGGCGGGCGACGAGAGCGCGCTGCCCGCCATCGCGGCCTCCCTGGCCCGGATGCCCGCGGGGGTGCCGGTGCACGCCTTCATCGAGGTGGCGGGCCCGGAGGAGCGCCAGGAACTGGAGGTACCGACCGGCGCCGAGGTCAGCTGGCTGTACCGCGGTGCCGCGCCGGTCGGCCGCGAACTGGTCGCCGCCGTACGGGGGCTGGAGTTCCCGTCCGGTCAGGTCCAGGCGTTCGTGCACGGCGAGGCCGGGTTCGTGAAGGAGCTGCGCCACCTGCTCCGCGTCGAGCACGCGATCCCGCGTGAGGCCCTGTCCCTCTCGGGGTACTGGCGCACCGGCCATAACGAGGACGGCTGGCAGGCCGCCAAGCGCGACTGGAACCAGCAGGTCGAGGCCGAACAGGAGTCTGCGGCAGCGGCTTCCTGACCGCTGCGGCCTCCTCCTGACCGCTGCGGCGGATTCCCCTGCGGCCCTTCCTTCCCCGCCGAACCGCCGCCCCGCCTTCCCTTCTCACCGCGTTCCCTTCTCCCCGCGTCCCCTTCTCCCCGCCTTCCGGACCGGAAGGCGGGGCAGTCGTCGTGCCCGTTTGCCACCGGCCCGGACCGGTGGAGCCGTGGTGTCGACGGCACATCGGGGGCTATCGGTCCGGTGTCGGCGGCATATCGGGGAATGTCGGTCCGGTGTCGGTGGGGTCCGGCACCCTTCGAGAGGTCCCGCCGGGTGTCCGTCCGGCTGGGGGTTGGAGAAGGGGATTTCTTGTGCATGACGTAGTGATCGTGGGGGCCGGCCCGGTTGGTCTGTTCCTTGCCTGCGAGCTCGGGCTCGCGGGTTGCTCTGTCCTGGTGCTCGAGCGGGAGCCGGGGATCGGCTCCCCGTTGAAGGTGAAGCCGCTCGGGATCCGGGGCCTGTCCGCCGCGTCGGTCGAGGCGTTCTACCGCCGCGGGATGCTGCGCCCACTGCAGACCGCATCCGGCATCCCACACGATCCCGGCGCGGAACTCGACGCGGACGAGCCGTCACGCCCTCGTGGCGTGGGCCATTTCGCCGGCATGATGCTCGATCCGGCCAACCTCGACCTCGCAGCCCTGCCGTACCGGCTTCCCAGCCCGGCGTCGGAGGGCATGCCGACGTACCTCGACACGGTCGAGACGCTGCTGTCCGAGCAGGCATCCACACTCGGCGTGGAAATCAGGCGCGGCGTCACCGTCTCAGCCATCGTCCAGAACGAGGAGAGCGCGATCGCGCAAGCCGGTGCGGACGAGTACGCGGCGCGCTGGGTCGTCGGCTGCGATGGCGGACGCAGTGCGGTGCGTCGGCTCGCGGGCTTTGAATTCGTCGGCTCCGAGCCGCAGTTCACCGGATATCTCATGCACGCCACCGTTGCCGATCCCGAGAAGCTGCGCCCTTGGTTCAACCTGACGCCGACGGGCATGTACCTCCAGATGCCCGCGCCGGGGCACATCGGCGTGATGGACTTCGACGGCGGCGCGTTCGATCGCTCGCAGCAGCCGACTCGCGACCACCTCCAGGCGGTGCTGCGCCATGTGTCCGGCACCGATGTGACGCTGAGCGACGTACATATCGCCTCGAGCTTCACCGATCGGGCGATGCAGACGACGACCTACCGGCGCGGACGCGTCCTGCTCGCGGGCGACGCCGCTCACATCCACTCGCCCCTGGGCGGGCAGGGACTCAACCTCGGCATCGGCGACGCCGTGAACCTGGGGTGGAAGCTCGCGGCGACCGTGCGGGGATACGCGCCGGACGGGCTGCTCGACACCTACACCCGCGAGCGCCATCCGATCGGCGCGGCGGTGCTCGACTGGTCGCGCGCCCAGGTGGCGGCCATGCGGCCGGACCCGCACGGCCAGGCGGTCCAAGGAGTGATACGCGACCTGCTCGGGACCCGTGACGGAACGACCTACGTGTTCCAGCGGGTGTCGGGATCGTCGATCCGTTACGACCTGGGCGGCGAGCATCCCCTGGTCGGCCGCAGCGCCCCAGACCTTCGCTTCGAAGACGGCACCCGCCTCGGCGACCTGATGCGGGACGGACGGGGCGTCGCGCTCGATTTCAGCACCGACCCATGCCTGCGCGGGGCAGCGAGGGGCTGGGAGAGCCGAATGCGGTATGCAGCCGGTCCGGCGCGGAACGACCTCGGCCTGGGTGCCGTGCTGGTCCGGCCCGACGGCGTCATCGCCTGGGCAGGTGATCGCGCCCCTGACCGTGAAGCGTTCGAGCGGGCCGCCGGCCAGTGGTTCGGCGCTCCGGAAAGCTGAAGCAGCCACCCCGTCCGCGTGAGCTGCTGCCCCGTTCTCCTCAGCTGCTGCCCCGTTTCCTTTCGTTCCTGCTCCTTCCTGCAAGCGCCAAAAGGCCGCGCAGGGAAGCGTTCCGATGCGATGTCAGCCGCCGGAACATCACCGTTCTCATCTTTTTCCTCTCCTCACCGGAGTTCTCACCCCGAGTTGTCACCCCGAGTTCCATTCCCGAGTCCAAGGAGCGCACATGACGATCACCATCCGGCCGGGAAGCACTGTGATGTTCACCGGCGATTCGATCACCGACTGCCAGCGGCTGGAGAGCGAGGACGGTCTCGGGTTCGGCTACCCGCTGCGCGTCGCGGGCGAGTGGGGACTCCGGCACCCTGACCGCCCCGTGACCTGGCTGAACACCGGGGTGGGCGGCCACAAGGTGAGGGATCTCGAAGCCCGCTGGCGGACAGACGTACTCGACGCGCGCCCGGACGTGGTGTCGATCCTCGTCGGGGTCAACGACATGGGCTGGCACACGCTGGACCCGGAGGGGTACGTGATCCCCGTGGAGGACTTCGAAGCGGGTTATGACCGTCTGCTCGCGCCCCTCGCCGAGGCCGGCACGGAGCTGATACTCATCGAGCCGTTCCTCCTGCCGATCCACGGCGTCGTCGAGGCCGGTGACGTGCTCATCGGAGAGAAGGAGCGGGAGGAATGGCGCACCGACCTGGACCCGAAGATCCAGGTCGTACGCAAGCTCGCCCGCACGTACGGCGCTCAACTGCTCGCCGCCGACGGCATGTTCGCCGAGCTCGCCGCGACGGCCGGGCCGGAGTACTGGGCCGCGGACGGCGTGCACCCGACGCCGGCCGGTCACGCCGCCCTCGCGGCGGCCTGGCTGCGCCTGGTCGCGTGACCGGGCCGCGCGGCGCGAGGAAGTGGCCGCACGCGACGCGCAGCGGGCGGCCGCCGACGGCCGGCGGGCGTGGGGCATCCGCCTCCGCCCGGTAGACGACAGCAGCCGGCGCCGCACCCCTGCCATGAGGGGTGCGGCGCCGTGGCACTGCCGGGCCGGGCCGGCCCTGCCGCTCAGCCCACCGACGAATACGCCACCACGCCGCGCAGCACACCGTCCACGGCCTTGCGGGCGGTACGCGCCACCGTGCCGCCGGGCGGGGCCGCCGCGGCGATCTGGCCGAGGACGTCGACCAGCTGCTTGCACCAGCGGACGAAGTCACCGGCGGGCATCTCCGCCTCCCGCAGGACCTCGTCGAGGCCGAAGCCGGAGGCCCAGCGGTACGCGGCCCAGGCGAAGCCGAGGTCCGGCTCGCGCTGGCCGACGCCCTCCGCCTGGTTGATCTTGTGGTCCTCCTCCAGGGCGTCCAGCCGGCCCCAGATGCGGACCATCTCGCCCAGCGCGTCCCTGGCCTTGCCGGCCGGCAGCTTGGGTGCCACCGCGTCGTCCGCCTGGCGTGCCTCGTACACCAGCGCCGAGGCGCAGGCCGCCAGCTCCGCCGGGCCAAGGTCCTCCCAGACGCCCTCGCGCAGGCATTCGCTCGCCAGCAGATCCAGCTCGCCGTAGAGCCGGGCCAGGCGGCGGCCCTCATCGGTGACCGTGTCGCCTTCGAGGTAGTCCAGCCCGGTCAGCAGGGCGCAGATCCGGTCGAAGGTGCGGGCGATGGTGTTGGTCCGCCCCTCGATCCGGCGCTCCAACTGGCGGGTGTCGCGCAGCAGTCGGTGATAGCGCTCCGCCCAGCGGGCGTGGTCCTCGCGTTCGGCGCAGCCATGGCAGGGGTGCGCCCGGATCTCCGTCCGCAGCCGGGAGATCTCGCGGTCGTCGGCCGCCGCCGAGCGGGGCTTGCGGTGCCGCGACGGCACCCTGTGTCCCGCCTTCGTCCGCAGCGCGGAGGCCAGATCGCGGCGCGACTGCGGGCTGCGGGCGTTGAAGGACTTGGGGATCCGCATCCGGTCCAGCGCCTCGACCGGCACCGGGAAATCGATCGACCCCAGCCGCTTGACCTGCCGCTCGGCGGTCAGCACCAGCGGACGCGGGCCGTCCTGCGCCTCGAAGCCACGATGGCCGTTGGTCCGCCCCGACGGCATACCGGGGTCGAGGACCAGCGCAAGGCCCGCGTATTTGCCGGTCGGCACATGGATGACGTCGCCGGGCTTCAGCTTCTCCAGCGCCGCCGCGGCCGCCACCCGCCGCTGTGCCGCGCCCTGCTTGGCCAGCTCCGTCTCCCGCTCCTTCAGCTCCCGCCGCAGCCGGGAGTACTCCTCGAAGTCGCCGAGGTGACAGGTCATCGAGCCGCGGTAGCCCTCCAGCCCCTCCTCGTTCTTCTGCACCTGCCGCGTGATCCCGACCACCGACTTGTCGGCCTGGAACTGCGCGAAGGACATCTCCAGCAGCTCCCGCGAACGGTGCCTGCCGAACTGCGAGACGAGGTTGACCGCCATGTTGTACGACGGCTTGAAGGAGGACCGCAGCGGATACGTACGGGTCCCGGCGAGCCCGGCCAGCGCGCCCGGGTTCATCCCCCGCTGCCACAGCACCACCGCATGGCCCTCGATGTCGATCCCGCGGCGCCCTGCGCGGCCGGTCAGCTGGGTGTACTCACCGGGGGTGATGTCGGCATGCTGCTCGCCGTTCCACTTCACGAGCTTTTCCAACACCACGGAACGCGCGGGCATGTTGATGCCCAGCGCCAGCGTCTCGGTGGCGAAGACGGCCTTGACCAGGCCCTTGACGAACAGCTCCTCGACGACCTCCTTGAACGTCGGCAGCATGCCGGCGTGGTGCGCCGCGATGCCCCGCTCCAGACCCTCCAGCCATTCGAAGTAGCCCAGCACATGGAGGTCGTCGTCCGGGATGCCGGCCGTCCGCGCCTCCACTATGCGGCGGACCTCCTCGCGGCCCTCCTGGTCGTTGAGCCGCAGGCCCGAATACAGGCACTGCTGGACGGCGGACTCGCAGCCTGCGCGGCTGAAGATGAAGGTGATCGCGGGCAGCAGGCCCTCGTTGTCGAGGCGGTCGATGACCTCGGGCCGGCTGGGCGTCCAGATCCGGGCACGCTGGCGCCGCTCACGCTCACGGTCCGCCTCGCGCAGATTGCGGCCCCGGCGCTTGTCCCGGCCGAACGTCGGCCGGCTGTTCTCCATCCGCGCCAGCCGCTCCAGATCGGGATTGACCTCGCGGCGGCCGCCGCTCCGCCCGTCCCGCTCCTCGAACAGGTCGTATATCCGGCGGCCCGCGAGGACGTGCTGCCACAGCGGCACCGGGCGGTGCTCGGAGACGATCACAGCCGTGTCACCACGGACCGTGTCCAGCCAGTCGCCGAACTCCTCGGCGTTGGAGACCGTCGCCGACAGTGACACCAGCGTCACCGATTCGGGCAGATGGATGATCACCTCTTCCCAGACGGCGCCGCGGAAGCGGTCGGAGAGGTAGTGCACCTCGTCCATCACCACATAGCCGAGGCCGACCAGGGAACGGGAACCGGCATAGAGCATGTTGCGCAGCACCTCGGTGGTCATCACGACCACCGGGGCTTCGGAGTTGACACTGTTGTCGCCGGTCAGCAGACCGACCTTGTCGGCGCCGTAACGCTTGACCAGATCCTGGTACTTCTGGTTGGACAGCGCCTTGATGGGCGTGGTGTAGAAGCATTTTCGGCCCTGCTCCAGGGCCAGGTGGACGGCGAATTCGCCGACGATCGTCTTTCCGGATCCGGTAGGGGCCGCGACCAGCACGCCCTTGCCGGCCTCCAGGGCCTGGCACGCCTCGACCTGGAACGGGTCCAGGCCGAAGTCGTACATCTCTCGGAAAGGGGCGAGTGCGGTGGCCTGCTCGGCCGCCCGGAGCTTGGCGGCGGCATAGCGCTCAGCAGGGGACATGTCCTCGGTCATCGTGCTTACGAGCCTACCGGCCACCTCTGACAACGACCGGATCTTTATGCCCAGCCTTTGCCCGGCCCCCTGCGGTCCCGGAACCCGGGGCACCCGCGCACGAGGCAGCGGACGGCCGGGTGCCGGACGGGAACAATATCGCTGTCATGATCACCAGCGAACCCCTAAGATCATCTTGATGATTCCGTGCCTCCGCGGGATGTCAGCGGCGCCTTATGACCGAAGGCGTCGCCCGCGGGCGGAGCGGAGGAGGCTGCGTATGCCTCCGACGACGAAGGGGGACCGATGAACAAGTTCAAGGCAGCAACGGTGTCCGCGGCGCTGGCCGTGACCGCGGTGGGGATTCCGATGGCGACGGCCGGTCCGGCGGCAGCTGCGGGCGTGGGCAAGTGCGTCAAGGCGACGTGGCACCCGAGCAAGAACTCCGTGTACATCGTCAACGACTGCACGAAGAAGATCAAGGTGCAGATCGCCGAGCGCTTCTGGCCCGACAGCGACTGCTACACGATCAAGCCGAAGGGCGAGCTCCACTACACGGGCACCGGCCAGCTGCAGGGCATCAAGTACTGCTGAAGCCGTACCGACCGGGGCAGCCCCGTCTCCGCGCTTGCCGCGGCCGGGCAGATCACGGTGAAGGGGCGGGGAGCCGGCCATACGGCCCCCCGCCCCTTCGTCCGCTCGTACCACGCGACGGACCGGCTTCGCGCCGCGCGAAAGGGGAGGCTCCGGTGGAGCCTCCCCTTTCACTCATTCTCCGGCGTTACGGGGCCACGTCCCCACGTCGCGCCGAGCCCGGGTGAGAGGGCATCAGCCCCCTCCGGCTGCTTCCTCCGTCAGGTGACGTCGTCGAAGCCGCGGTGCCTCGCGTCGCCGTCTCCGCTTGCCTGCTCCGGCAGCGCCGCGGTCGCCGGCACCGGCTCGATCTCACCGATGTCCTCAGGCGTCAGATCGAGGTCGGAGGCCTCGTCGTCGGCCGGCCCCGACGCGAGCCGTCGCCGCCGCCGGGCATCGTTGGCCAGCGCAATTCCGACCGCGCCGAAGTACAGCGCGACGATTGGGACCGCCAGGCCGAGCATGGTCACCGGGTCCGTACTCGGTGTCGCGATCGCCGCGAAGACCGTGATGCCCATGATCATCGCCCGCCACCAGCCGAGCATGCGCTTGCCGGTGATGACACCGGCGAAGTTCAGCATGACCAGGAGCAAAGGCAGCTCGAAGGACAGGCCGAACACGATGACCATCCGCGCGATGAGGTCGAGCAGCTTGTCCAGCGTGAGGAGGTTGCCGATGCCGACCGGGGTGAACTGGAGGAGGACGTCCGCCGTGGTGGGCAGCACCCGGTAGGCGAAGTAGCCGCCGGCCAGGAACAGCGGAAAGCCCACACCGACGAAGCTGAGCGCGTACTTCTTCTCGTTGCGGTGCAGCCCCGGGGCGAGGAAGGCCCAGAGCTGGTAGAGCCAGACCGGCGCTGACAGGATGAGACCGGCGACCAAGGAGACCTTCAGCGCGAGGGTGAAGGGGCCGAGCAGGTCCATCATCACGATGCTGGCGCACCGCGACCCCTTCTCCTGCTTGGCGAGGTCGGTGAAGAGTGAGTCGCAGCCCACCGACTGCAGCACCGGCTTCGTGAAGAAGTTGATGATTGCTTCGTAGAAGAAGGCCGCGACGACCGTCGCAATGACGATGGCCAGCATGCCTTTGGCGAGCCGGTTGCGGAGCTCACGCAGGTGCTCCACGAGAGGCATCCGCCCCTCGGGGTCCTTCACCTTTTGCTTTTTGGGGGCAGACTTGAGCAACCCACGTCCTCATCTCATGCGACGGGCAGCGGCCCGCGCCACTGCCACAGTCAAGCCCTGGTTCAGCGCTGCACGCTGTGATCGTTCTCGGCGACCGGTCGACCGCCGTTCACGTCACCAGGAGCCGCCTTGATGGTCCGGGGTGCACTCTGCGAGTCGGGGTTCGGCGGATCGGAGGGGGCTTCCTGCTGCTGGCCGCCCTCGGACTTCATCGCCTTCGCCTCGCTCTTGAGGATGCGGGCGGACTTGCCGAGCGAGCGGGCCATGTCGGGCAGCTTCTTGGCACCGAACAGCAGGACGACGACGACGAGAATGAGAATGATCTCAGGAGCGCCGATCTTTCCGAACAACATAAGCGTCTACCTTCTCACCGAGGCGGCTGGGATGGAGCCAGGCCGGACATCCGTCCGCCCGCCGTGCTAGCAGCGATCGTAACGCTCACCGGTAAACGCTGGGCAACCCCTGTGCGCACTCCCGGTAGCGGGCCGCGCCGCATACTTCGGCCCTGCGGAACAGCCTACCGTCCACACGTACGAGCGCTTCGGCCCGTCACGCCTGCTACTCCGTTTCTCGCCACTGCCCCGATGCGGCCAGCGGTGCCGCCGCCCGCTCCAGGTCCTCGGCGGCCCGCTGGATCCGCTCCGAACTCGCGCCGACCTGGCGGGCCAGCCGTCGCACCTCGGCGAAGACACGTACGGCCAGGACACCGAGCACGGCGATCCCGGCGAAGCCGAGGGCGATTGCGATCATGGGCCAGAGCATGGGGCGAGCCTATCGGTCAGCCCGTGTGCAGCCGCAGCGTGCGGACCCCGCCGCCGGTCAGCAGCTCGACGATCCGCTCACCGGCCGGTTTGCGCACCGCGCGGCGGCAGTCGGGGCAGGTGAAGGAGTAGAAGGTGGTGCGGCTGCTGGCGCCGATCGCCAGCCGGAAGGCGTCCGAGGCCAGCTCGAAGCGGCCCCGGCAGTCCGGGCAGGCCGCTTTGAAGAGCACCGGCGTGGACATGCCCGCCAGGGTGGTGGTCATCATCGTGGTCGTCATCCTTCGCTGCCGTCCCGTGCTCCCTGCGCACGGCGGTGCGCCGCCCGGCGCGCCGTCTTCACTCGCCGTACGCCGCGAGCGCCTGGTCGGCGGCCTGCCGCGCGCTGTCCGCGAGTTCCTGCGGCGCCACGATGCGGCCGTCCCGGCCCAGGCGCAGCGCCAGCCGCCGCAGCGAGGCCGGATCGGGGGTGCGCAGCGTGATGCGCAGTCCGCCGTCGGGAAGCTCCTCGGCGCTGTCGTGCGGGTAGTACTCGGCGACCCAGCGGCCGCCGGGCCCGACCTCGATGGACACCTCGGGGTCCTCGGCCGCGGGCTGCACCAGTCCCTCCGACAGGTCGCGCAGCTCGACCGGCGGCGGGTCGGCGGGGGCGTCCAGCAGCTTGATCTCGGCGACCCGGTCGAGCCGGAAGGTCCGCCGGGCCTCGGAGAGCCGGCACCACGCCTCCATATAGGTGTGGCCGACGGCGAACAGCCGGATCGGGTCGACCTCACGCTCGGTCAGCTCGTCGCGGGCCGGGGAGTAGTAGCGCAGCCACAGCCGCCGCCGCTCGGCGATGGCCCGGTCCACATCGGCGAAGACCCCGCCCTCGGACTCGAAGGTCACCGACAGCCGGGCACTGGCGCCGGCCGCCTCGCCGGCCGCCGCCTCCAGCTTGGCGGTGGCCCGCAGCAGCGCCTGCCGGTCGCCCTCGCGCAGTCCGGGGAGGGTCGCCACGGCCCGGGCCGCGACCAGCAGCGCCGTCGCCTCGTCGGCCGCCAGCCGCAGCGGCTCGGCGACATCGTCGGGGTTGTGCCACCAGATGCGGTCGCCGTCGGTGTCGATGTCCAGGAGGTCGCCGCCGCGGAAGCTCGTCCCGCACATCGGCAGGACGTCGAGGTCGCCGATCAGCTCGTCCTCGGTGATGCCGAAGGCGCGGGCGACGTCCCCGACGCGGGCGCCGGGGCGCTCGCGCAGATAGGTCACCAGTGACAGCATCCGGCGGGTCTGGTCGATCGCGTTCGTCGCCATGGGTCTCGTATCCCTCTCAGCCCTTGGCCACGGCACGCAGCCGGTCGATGACCTCGGCGCGCAGTTCCGCAGGTTCCAGTACGACCACATCGGGCCCGAACTCCACCAGCCAGGCGTCGAGGCCGTGGCCGTTGGGGATCTCCAGCTCGTCCCAGCCGCCGCCCAGCTCGCGGACGGTGAGCGCGCGGGCGCGCAGCGGATAGCCGTGCTCGGCGCGGAGCTTGATCCTGGCGGTGCCGGTCGCGGTCTCCCCGGCCCAGCTCTCGACGGTCTCGCGGACGGTGACGTGATCGGGCACCGGCGCGGTGAACGCCCCTTGCCGGGAACGGACCTTGCCGGTGATCCGGGAGAGCCGGAAGACCCGCTCCGCCTTGCGCTCGCGGTCCCAGCCGGCGACGTACCAATGCCCCCGCCAGCACTCCAGGATCCACGGTTCGACCTGCCGCTGCTCGGGGCGGGCGGCGTTCGACTTGCGGTAGTCGAAGACGACCGGGCGGCGGTCCCGGCAGGCCAGCATCAACGGCTCGAAGGCGGCCTCATGAGCGGGGATACGGGGTTCCAGGGCGCTGTGCGGCTGCCCGGCGTCGTAGTCCGTACCGTCCCCGGCCAGCGGCATACCGGCCGCGCGCAGCTTCTGGAGCGCACCGCTGGCGGCACCGGCCAGCCGGGCCTGCTGCCAGATCTTCGCGGCGAGCCCCAGGGCGGCGGCCTCCTCGGCGTCCAGGGTGATCGGGGGCAGGCGGTTGCTGTCGCGGCGGGCGAGGTAGCCGATATCGCCCTCGATGCCCTCGACGGTCTCGATGACCAGGCCGAGCTCGCGCAGATCGTCCTTGTCTCGCTCGAACATGCGGTTGAACGAGTCGTGGCTGCCGGCCTCGATATAGGCCTCGATGGACGACCTCAGCTCACGCTTGGTCAGCGGGCGTCGCGTCCCCAGCAGGCACAGCGCCAGATTCATCAGCCGCTCGGCCTTGGCAATGGCCATCGACGCCCTTTCTCGTTGAACTCCCGATCGTTGACCGTACCGCTCGGGGAGGTCAGGGCAAAGCCGGAACGGTAAGCAGGCGGACACGCCCGAGGGCCCGCGCCATGGCGGCACGGGCCCTCGGAAACGTCAGCGGCGGTCGCGCACCGCGACCGGCAGTGGTCTCAGACGGAGACCAGGTCGCAGACGAAGATCAGCGTCTCGCCCGGGGCGATCCGGCCGCCGCCGGCACCGCGGTCGCCGTACGCGAGGTGCGCGGGGATGGTGAGCCGGCGGCGGCCGCCGACCTTCATGCCCTGCACGCCCTGGTCCCAGCCGGCGATGACCTGGCCGGCGCCCAGCTGGAACTGCAGCGGCTTACCGCGGTTCCAGCTCGCGTCGAACTCCTCGCCGGTGCTGAACGACACGCCGACGTAGTGGACGGAGACGGTGTCCCCGGCCTTGGCGACCGGCCCGTCGCCCTCCGTCAGGTCCACGATCTCGAGCTCGGTGGGAGCCGGGCCCTCAGGAAAGTCGATCTCGGGCTTGTCGATGCTCACGAATGTGCTCCTACTTACGAATCTTTACGATTACGGCGTCAGTCTCGCAGATCTGCGTCAGCTGACGCTGAGCACGTCCACGGAGAACACCAGATCGGAGCCGATGGACTTCTGCTGCTGAGCGGTCAGCTTGCTCTTGGGGACCACGATCAGCACCCGGCTGCCGGCCTTCTTCCCCTTGAGGCCTTCCTTCCACCCCGGCAGCTGCGCGACCGGCACATCCTGCGCCCCGGGCTGTCCCGGCGCCCAGGTGTCGGCGATCACCTTGCCGTCCTTCCAGGTGACCACCGTGTAGTTGGCCCGCACGATGCTCTTGTCACTGATCGTCGCGCCCTTGCCCTGGATGATCGTCTCGCTCTTGACGTCCTTCGGGGCGTCCTGGCCCTTGGGCAGGGTGATCTTCGGCGCCTTGTTGTCGATGGCGGTCCCGACCTTGGGGAGATCGGAGTCGTTCTGCGCGACCGGCTTGCCCTCGATCTTGCTCGGCATGATCTTCTTGAGGTCGACGACGAAGACCAGCGTGGAGTTGGCAGGAATGTTCTGCTGCGCCTGGGCGCCGTATCCCTTGTCCGGCGGGATGACCAACTCGACACGGCTGCCGAGCTTCTGACCCACCAGGCCCTCGTCCCAGCCCTTGATGACCTTGCCGCTGCCGATCTCGAAGGTGGCCGGCGCGCCACGGTCCCAGCTGTTGTCGAAGGCCTTGCCGTCCCAGGTCTGGCCGAGGTAGTTGGCGTTCAGGGCCTCGCCCTTCTTCACCTCCGGCCCGTCACCCTTTTTGAGGACCTTGACCTGAAGCTTCTTGGGAGGGGCGCCCTCGCCCTTGTCGACCTTGGGCTTGGCATCCGCCTGGCCGCTCACCGCCGGCGCGGCGCCGGTCTGGGATGAGTCGTCATTGCCGCAGGCCGCTGCAGAAACGAGAAGCAGGGGCACGGCGATCAGGGCTGCGATTGGGCGTCGGCGCACGTATATCCCTCAAAACGGGCTGCGATCAGTGAATGGACAGATCCACTCTAGCCACGCGACACGACAATGGCGGGCCCGTGTCACACGGACCCCGCCACTGTCCCATCCGACCGGCCCCTTCACCGGCACCCCACGCCTGGGATACCGCTACTCCACCGGGCCGGAGTCCCTACCGTGCGTCACACAGGGACCCGGCCCGGCACCGGCGGCGGCACGCTCCCGCATCCGGTGCCTCCGGTCACATGCCGGCGATCAGCTTCTCCACCCGGTCGTCCACCGAACGGAAGGGGTCCTTGCACAGCACCGTGCGCTGCGCCTGGTCATTCAGCTTGAGATGCACCCAGTCGACCGTGAAGTCACGGCGTTGCTCCTGCGCCCGGCGAATGAAGTCACCGCGCAGCCTGGCGCGAGTGGTCTGCGGCGGCACCGACTTGCCCTCGAAGATCTTCACGTCATTACAGATCCGCGCCGCTTGCCCCTTCCGCTCCAGGAGGTAGTACAGCCCCCGGCGGCGGTGGATGTCGTGATAAGCGAGGTCTATCTGCGCCACCCGGGGGTGGGACATGGTGATGTTGTTCTTTGTGCGATACCGCTCGATCAGTTGATGTTTCATCACCCAGTCGATCTCGGTGGAGATACGGTCCAGCTCCTCCTCCCGGATCGCCTCGAGCGTGCGGCCCCAGAGTTCCAGGACCCGTTCGACGGTGCCCGTACGGATTCCGCGGCGGTCGCAGAAATCCACGGCCTTTTCGTAGTACTCCTGCTGGACCTCGAGCGCCGATGCCTCGCGCCCGCTGGCCAGCCGCACCTTGCGCTGCCCGGTGATGTCATGGCTGACCTCACGGATGGCCCGGATCGGGTTCTCCAGCGTCAGATCCCGCATGACCGTGCCCGCCTCGATCATGCGCAGTACGAGATCGGTGGCCCCGACCTTCAGCATCATGGTCGTCTCGGACATATTGGAGTCCCCGACGATGACATGCAGCCGGCGATAGCGCTCGGCATCCGCATGCGGTTCATCGCGGGTGTTGATGATCGGCCGGGAACGGGTGGTCGCCGAGGAGACCCCCTCCCAGATGTGCTCCGCGCGCTGGCTGACGCAGTAGACGGCGCCCCGCGGAGTCTGCAGCACCTTGCCCGCGCCGCACAGCAGCTGACGGGTGACGAGGAACGGGATGAGGATGTCCGCGAGCCGGGAGAACTCACCATGACGGGCCACGAGGTAATTCTCGTGGCATCCGTAGGAGTTTCCCGCCGAATCGGTGTTGTTCTTGAAGAGATAGACGTCGCCCGCGATTCCCTCCTCGTGCAGGCGGCGTTCGGCGTCGACGAGCAGGCCTTCGAGAATGCGCTCGCCGGCCTTGTCGTGCGTGACCAGCTCGGTCACGTTGTCGCACTCGGGAGTTGCGTATTCCGGGTGCGAACCCACGTCCAAGTACAGGCGGGCGCCGTTCCGCAGGAAGACATTGCTGCTGCGGCCCCATGACACGACACGGCGGAAGAGGTACCGCGCCACTTCGTCAGGCGACAGTCGGCGCTGTCCCCTGAACGTGCACGTGACGCCGTACTCGTTCTCCAGCCCGAAAATGCGGCGGTCCATGACTGAACATTACGCCTGACGGCCTGCTCTGAAACCGGGTTCGACGGCCCCGTTTCGATCATTTTCCGCCGGGGCCGCACCTGCCGTACGCAGCACGGGATCCCCGAGAAATCGCTTCGTCGACAAAAGGACGAGCAGCGCGGCGAGCCCACCGGCGCCGGCCACCGTGAAACCCGCCACCGCGCCGCCGCCTTCCACGGCCGGGCCCACCACGGAAGCACCCACCGCCGATCCGACACCGAACGTCGTCACCAGCCAGGAAAACGCCTCCGTGACCGTGCCCCGGGGCGCATGACGGTCCACCACCACGAACGCACAGGCCAGCGCCGGCGCCAGGAACACCCCCGCGACCCCGGTCAACACCGTCATTCCGGCCACCCCCGGCACCAGCACCAGTGGCAGATAGCCCAGCGCCAGCAGCCCGATCAGCAGCCGCAGCCGGCTCTCCGGCCGCCCCGGCCACTCGCGCGCGCCGTAGCCGAGGCCACCGATCAGCGCGCCGATACCCAGCGCGGACAGCAGCCAGCTGGAGACCGCCATCCCCCCGCCGTGCTCCTCCGCATACGCCACCGCCGCGACCGCGATCGAGCCCAGCGCCAGCCCCACGAAGAAGAACGCCCCGATCAGCACCAGCATCCCGGCCGAGCGCAACGCACCCAGCCAGTGCGCCTCACGCGGCCCGCTGCGCCACTGCCGGGACGGTTCGGAGACCACGACGGAGAGCGCCCCGAGGACCCCGAGCAGGTTGATCACCAACAGCGCCGCCCCCTCCGACCAGGCCGCCACGCACAGTGTCACCAGCAACGGTCCCACCGCGAACATGACTTCCTGCGCCACCGCGTCCAGCGCATAGGCGGCGTGCACCCGGTCCGCACGCTTGAGCACCCCGGGCCACAGCGCCCGCAGACCGCCCTCCAGGGGCGGGGTGAAGAAACCGGCGATCACCATGGCGGCGTAGGCGAGCCACAGCACATCCAGGCCGACGGCCGCGAGCAGCGCCATCCCGAGCGCGGAGAGCACCGCGGCGGGCAGCATCACCCGCGGCTGGCCGTAGAGGTCCACCGCCCGGCCCAGCAGCGGCTGGCCGATGGCGTTGCAGACGCCGTAGACCGCGGAGAGCGCACCGGCCAAGGCATAGCTGCCGCCCTCGGCGCGTACGAAGAGGACCACGGCCAGTGCCGCGGTGGCGTTCGGCAGCCTGCCGACCAGCGTCCCCGCCAGAAGCCGGGCCGCATGCCGGGTTCTGAGCAGCTCCGCATATCCCGCGGCCATCCCTGCCCCTTTTCTTCCGTCCGGACCGGTCGGACCGGCCGGACATGGTACGTATAACCTTCGCCGTTATACGTATCATGACCCTGATCCGCAGTCCACCCGCCATCGCCGTGCGCAAGGAGCGAAACCCCCGGTGACCAGCAACGAGACCAGCACACCCGGCCGGCGCCCGGCCGCCGCGCGCACGACCAGCCGGGACGTGGCCCGTGCCGCCGGAGTCTCCCAGGCCGCCGTCTCGCTCGTGCTGGGCGGCAAATGGCGCGGCCGGGTCTCCCCCGCCAAGGCCGAAGCCGTCCGCACCGCCGCCCGCGAGCTGGGCTACCGCCCCAACCTTGCCGCCCGCAGCCTGCGGATGGGCCGCACCCGCACCGTGCTGCTGGTCGTCCCCGCCCTGACCACCGAATTCTTCGCCCGCGTCTACACCGGAGCGGCCCGGGTCGCCGCCGAGCACGACTTCGGAGTGGTCCTCTACCCCTCCCCCGAGGGCATCGGCCCGGCCCGCGACCCCTTCGACTCCGCGGCGGCCACCCTGGACGGCGTGATCGCCTCGTCGATGGCCGCCGAAGCCCTCACCGCGCTCCGCGACGCGGACCTGCCGCTGGTCATGCTGGACAGCGACCCCGACGACGACCGGGCCACCGCCACCGTCAACCTCGACATCGCCGACGGCGTCCGGCAGTTGACCGGCCATCTGACGGCCCTCGGCCACCGCCGCATCACCCACCTCGCCGCCGATGTGGACTCCTGGACCTTCGAGCTGCGCGCCCGCGCCGTCACCGAGGCCCTGGAGGGCACCCCCGGCGCACTGCTGCGCCGGCAGCCGGCCGCCCTCCGGGTCGACGCCGGGCTGCACGCCGCCCACGCCGCCCTGACCGCCCCCGGCCCCCGCCCCACCGCCCTGCTCTGCGACGACGACCTCATCGCCGCGGGCGCCTGCAAAGCCGTACGCCGTCTGGGCCTGCGGGTGCCCGAGGACGTCTCCGTCACCGGCTTCGACGACCTGGCCCTGGCCCTCGCCGTCGAGCCGGAACTGACGACCGTACGGCTGCCCGCCGAGGAGTTCGGCGAGGCCGGGATGCGGGCCCTGATGAGCGTGCTCGACGGTCAGCCGGCCGAGGCCCCGACCCTGCCGGTCGAACTGATCACCCGGGGCTCCACCGCTCCGGCCGCGGACGTCCCGTGAAACGCAGCGCGCCCCGGCGGGCAGTGACCCACCGGGGCGCGCGACCGGGGACACGCCCCGCAGCCTGACGTCAGAGCAGGGGCTCCCCGTCGGAGCCCTCGTCGCCCGACGCTCCCTTGCTCTTGTCCTGCTTGCTTCCCTTGTCCTTCGCGCCCTTGTCGCCGCTTTCGCCGGCGGTGGCCCCGGACTCCCCGGCACCGGCGTCCGCATCCGCATCCGCGTCCGCCGCCTCACCGGCGTCCGCCCCGCCGCTCTCGTCCAGCAGCCGGGACAGCTGCCGCCCCAGGATCCGCTTGAACTTGCGCTGCTGGGGACGCGTACGGTCCAGCGTCGCGACCTCCAGCTGCTCGGCGGTCAGCCGGCGCTCGCTGCCGTTGTTGTCCCGCGACAGCGACTCCATGGCCAGCTTGAGCGCCTCGGCCAGCGTCATACCGTCGCGGTGGCGCTGGTCGAGGTAGCTGCTGATCTGGTCCGCGTTGCCGCCGACCGCCACCGAGCCGTGCTCGTCGACGATCGAGCCGTCGTGCGGAAGGCGGTAGATCTGGTCGTCCTCGGGGGCCGCGCCGACCTCGGCGACGATCAGCTCGACCTCGTAGGGCTTCTCGGCGGCGCTGGAGAAGATCGTGCCGAGCGTCTGGGCGTAGACATTCGCCAGACCCCGCGCGGTCACGTCCTCACGGTCGTAGGTGTAGCCCCGCAGATCGGCGTAGCGCACCCCGCCGATGCGCAGGTTCTCGAACTCGTTGTACTTGCCGACCGCCGCAAAGGCGATCCGGTCATAGATCTCGCTGACCTTGTGCAGGGCGCGGGAGGGATTCTCGGCGACGAAGACCACGCCGTCGGTGTACTGCAGCACCACGACACTCCGGCCGCGCGCGATGCCCTTGCGGGCGTACTCGGCGCGGTCCGCCATGGCCTGCTGGGGTGAGACATAGAACGGCGTCGACACCGGCTATCCGTCCCTTCCTGTCAAAAGCTCTCTCGGTAGCTGGGGGAGCATTGCGGAACATCCGTCCCGTCAGAGCAGCGCGGCGCGCGGGCCGTCGGGCTGTTCGAGGCGGCGCTCGTGCACGGCACGGGCGATCTGCGAGACCTCGTCGTCGGTGAGCCTCTTGAAGCCGTCCTCGGTGATCACCGTGACGATCGGGTAGATCCTCCGCCCCATGTCGGGCCCGCCGGTCGCAGAGTCGTCATCGGCCGCGTCATACAGGGCCTGGACGACGGCGGTGGCGGCCTGATCCTCCGTGAAATCCTCCCGGAAGAGCTTCTTCAGCGCACTGCGCGCAAAGACCGAGCCGGAACCCGTCGCCGCATAGCCGTGCTCCTCCGACCGCCCGCCGGTCACGTCGTACGAGAAGATCCGGCCCTTCTCGCGGTCGAGGTCATAGCCGGCGAACAACGGCACCACGGCCAGGCCCTGCATGGCCATGCCCAGGTTGCTGCGAATCATCGTCGACAGACGATTCGCCTTGCCCTCCAGGGAGAGTTGGGCGCCCTCGACCTTCTCGAAGTGCTCCAGCTCCAGTTGGAAGAGCTTGACCATCTCCACCGCGAGGCCCGCCGTGCCCGCGATGCCGACCGCCGAATACTCGTCGGCCGGGAAGACCTTCTCGATATCACGCTGCGCGATGACATTGCCCATGGTCGCCCGCCGGTCGCCGGCGAGCACCGCGCCTCCGGGGAACGCCGCGGCAACGATCGTCGTGCCGTGCGGCGCCTCGATGGCACCCTGCACCGGCGGCAACGGGCGGTTGCCCGGCAGCAGCGTGGGCGAGTGCTCACCGAGGAAATCCATGAAGGACGAGGATCCAGGCGTCAGGAAGGCAGCTGGCAGACGCCCGGTGATTCGGGTATTGGCTTCCACACGTTTCCTTCCAGATACTCGGCCGCCCGCCTCAATACGTCCGGCCGATCCTTGAATTGACCCAAGGCTGCACTGCAACTGAAGCACAGTACGCCTCGGACCTTACCCGTCTCGTGATCGTGATCCACCTGCACGGGGTGGGCAGTGCTCGCGGCCCGCCGGCACCACCACGCGCGGCCGGACGTTGCACCCCTTGGCCATCTGACGAGCCTGGTGGCAGGCCGGCGCGCACCCCCGGCAGCGGGCCGGCAACCCACCAAGCATCGCCCTGTTCCTTGCGAAGGCTGTCCGCGGCTTGTCCTCCGTGCACCACGGACAGCCTTCACGCCTGACTCTTCTGGCACTCGAAGCCCCCGCCGCCGCAAGCCTTCGATCCCAAGGGCATCGAGGCCTACTGACCGCCCTTTTGAACGAAGGAGCGCACGAAATCTTCTGCGTTCTCCTCGAGGACATCGTCGATCTCGTCCAGCACCGAGTCCACGTCGTCCGACAACTTCTCCTGGCGTTCCTTGAGGTCTTCCGAGGCCTGCGCGTCCTCTGTCTGCTCCTCGACCTCTTCCGTGGAACGCGTGGCCTTCGCCTGTCCGCCGCCGCTGTCCTTGGTCGCCATGTCCCTCACCCCGCTCGGTTCGCCCCGCTCGATGTGACCTTCAAGATCCGACCCTACAAGCAGGGTCCGACATCGGCCCTGCAGTTGCTGCAACGCCCGGGAGTCACCTCATTGATTCCCGCACCGCGGCGATTTCAGCCGCGGATCGGCTGTGGATCTTGAGGAATTCTGTCGTGCACCTGCCGAAACTCAGCGTCCGGACAGCGTCCTCACCAGCTCCTCCGCGGTACGGCAGCGGTCAAGAAGCTCCTTGACGTGCTTCCGGGTCCCCCGCAGCGGCTCCAGGGTGGGAACCCGTTGCAGGGAGTCACGCCCGGGCAGATCAAAGATGACCGAATCCCATGAGGCGGCCGCGACATCGTCCGCGTACTGCTCGAGGCAGCGGCCGCGGAAGTAGGCCCTGGTGTCCTCCGGAGGCTTCTGCTCGGCCCGCTCGACCTGGGGCTCGTCCAGGAGCCGCTTCATCTTCCCGCGGGCCGCCAGACGGTTGTACAGGCCCTTCTCGGGCCGCACGTCGGCGTACTGCAGGTCGATGAGGTGCAGTCGCGCCGCGTCCCACTCCAGGCCGTCGCGGCGCCGGTAGCCCTCCATCAGCTCCCGCTTGGCGACCCAGTCCAGCTCGCCGGACAGGCTCATCGGGTCGTTCTCCAGCCGGCCGAGCACGTCCTCCCACCGGGTCAGGACGTCCTTGGTCTGCTCGTCCGCATCCGCTCCGTAGCGGTCCTCGACGTATTTGCGGGCCAGCTCGAAGTACTCCATCTGGAGCTGTACGCCGGTGAGCGTGCGGCCGCTGCGGAGCGTGATCAGGTGTTGCAGGGAGGGGTCGTGCGAGACCTGGTGGAGGGTGCGCACCGGCTGGTCGACGGCCAGGTCGACGGCGATGAAGCCGTCCTCGATCATCGAGAGCACCAGGGAGGTGGTGCCCAGCTTCAGGTACGTCGAGATCTCGGAGAGGTTCGCGTCCCCGATGATCACGTGGAGCCGGCGGTACTTCTCCGCGTCCGCGTGCGGTTCGTCGCGGGTGTTGATGATGGGCCGTTTGAGCGTCGTCTCCAGCCCGACCTCCACCTCGAAGTAGTCGGCGCGCTGGCTGAGCTGGAAGCCGTGCTCGTGGCCGTCCTGGCCGATGCCGACCCTGCCTGCGCCGGTGATCACCTGGCGGGAGACGAAGAACGGCGTCAGGTGCCGCACGATGTCCGAGAAGGGGGTCTCCCGCTTCATCAGGTAGTTCTCGTGCGTCCCGTAGGAAGCGCCCTTGTTGTCGGTGTTGTTCTTGTAGAGGTGGATGGGCTGGGCGCCGGGTACCTGGGCGGCCCGTTCGGCCGCCTCGGCCATGATCCGCTCGCCGGCCTTGTCCCACAGCACGGCGTCACGCGGGTTGGTGACCTCGGGGGCGCTGTACTCGGGGTGGGCGTGGTCCACGTAGAGCCGGGCGCCATTGGTGAGGATCACGTTCGCCAGGCCGATGTCCTCGTCCGTGAGCTGGCTGGCGTCCGCGTTGTCACGTGCGAGGTCGAAGCCGCGGGCGTCCCGCAGCGGGTTCTCCTCCTCGAAATCCCAGCGGGCACGGCGTGCCCGGTGCATCGCGGCCGCGTAGGCGTTGACGACCTGGGACGAGGTGAGCATGGCATTGGCGTTCGGGTGACCGGGGACGGAGATCCCGTACTCCGTCTCGATTCCCATTACTCGCCGTACGGTCATGCGGCCCTCCTTGCCCGGCGGCGCCCCCGGATGGGGTCGGCGCTCAAGTACCGCTGTGCCTCCGGTCCGTGCGCGTGCCCCGCGCCCGCACAGGGTGACGCAGCGATACCGAAGAGCCTAGAACGCCTTTGCGGCGCTGGGGAGATCATTACAGTCATTGCTCCAGTCCGGTTTTCCCTGGTCCACCGCGCCCTTATGGGGTGCGGTTCCGGCTCCCCCGGAAATGCGTCCGGCTGCGGACGCCCCGTGCAGGACATCCGCAGCCGGAGAGCGGTGTTACAGGTATTGGCCGGTATTCGCCACCGTATCGATGGAACGACCGGTGTCCGCGCCCTGCTTTCCGGTGACGAGCGTACGGATGTAGACGATCCGCTCGCCCTTCTTTCCGGAGATACGGGCCCAGTCGTCCGGGTTGGTGGTGTTGGGCAGGTCCTCGTTCTCCTTGAACTCGTCCACGCAAGCCTGGAGGAGGTGGGAGACGCGGAGCCCCTTCTGATTGTGTTCGAGGAAGGCCTTGATGGCCATCTTCTTTGCGCGTCCTACGATGTTTTCGATCATCGCACCTGAGTTGAAGTCCTTGAAATAGAGGACTTCCTTGTCACCATTGGCGTAGGTGACCTCCAGGAAGCGATTCTCCTCGGATTCCGCGTACATCTGCTCAACGACCGACTGGATCATTCCGCTGACTGCGGCCTTCCGCGAGTCGCCGTGTTCGGCGAGATCGTCGGAGTGCAGTGGCAGCCTTTCCGTGAGGTACTTCGAGAAGATGTCCTTGGCGGCCTCCGCGTCCGGGCGCTCGATCTTGATCTTCACGTCGAGACGGCCGGGGCGCAGGATCGCCGGGTCGATCATGTCCTCGCGGTTCGAGGCACCGATCACGATCACGTTTTCCAGGCCCTCGACACCGTCGATCTCGGAGAGCAGCTGCGGGACAATGGTGTTCTCCACGTCCGAGCTGACACCGGACCCCCGGGTACGGAAGAGGGAGTCCATCTCGTCGAAGAAGACGATGACGGGGGTGCCCTCGCTCGCCTTTTCCCTGGCCCGCTGGAAGACCAGCCGGATGTGCCGCTCCGTCTCACCGACGTACTTGTTGAGCAGCTCGGGGCCCTTGATGTTGAGGAAGAAGCTCTTCCCCGCGGGCTGCCCGGTCACCTCGGCGACCTTCTTGGCAAGGGAGTTGGCGACCGCCTTGGCGATGAGCGTCTTGCCACAGCCCGGCGGGCCGTAGAGCAAGACGCCCTTGGGCGGGCGGAGTTCGTGCTCCTTGAAGAGGTCGGGGTAGAGGTACGGAAGCTCGACCGCGTCCCGGATCAGTTCGATCTGGCCGCCCAGACCGCCGATCTTGGTGTAGTCGATGTCCGGAACCTCTTCGAGGACGAGCTCCTCGACCTCGCTCTTCGGGATGACCTCGTAGACGTAGCCGGAACGGGGCTCGAGGAGCAGGGCGTCGCCGGGGCGGATGGTGATGTCCAGCAGCGGCTCGGCGAGCCTGACCACCCGTTCCTCGTCGGTGTGCCCGATCACCAGGGCGCGCTCGCCGTCCTCGAGGATCTCCTTGAGGGTGACGATGTCGCCGGCGCTCTCGTACTCCATGGCCTCGACCACGTTGAGCGCTTCATTGAGCATGACCTCTTGGCCGCGCCTGAGGTCCCCGGTCTCCACACTGGGGCTGACATTCACCCGGAGCTTTCTGCCTCCGGTGAAAATGTCGACCGTGTCGTCCTCGTTCGCCTGCAGGAAGACACCGAAGCCGGCCGGCGGCTGCGCGAGCCGGTCGACCTCCTCCTTGAGCGCCACGATCTGGTCGCGGGCCTCGCGGAGAGTATTGGCGAGACGCTCGTTCTGCGCCGAGACGCCGGCCAGGTTGGTCTGCAGCTCGACGATCCGCTCTTCGAGAATCCTCGTGTGACGCGGAGAGTCGGCGAGCTTGCGTCGCAGGACGGCGATCTCCTGCTCGAGATAGGCAACCTGGCCGGCGGGATCTTCAGACCCCCGCCCCGGCCGGATGCCGCGGTTGATGTCGTCGTCGTGGGCTGCCACGGTCCTCACCTCCTCCAAGGAGCTGGACGCTTCCTGACCCTACCTGGGCCGGTGCAGGTTGAAACCCCTAGATCGAAAAGACTGTCGGGGCGTGTCCGATCTTCACCCTTGCGCACGTCCTCACGCCAAGGGAATACCCACCCAACAACATCGGAAAGCGAGCGGTTGTATCGTCGAGTCGGTCAACACCCGTCAGGGCTGGCGCCACTTAGACAAAAACGGTTCACGTACGCAGGAACGGCAGGCGAGATGACCGCACAGGACGAAGCCCCAGAGCTGGAAGTATGGATCGACCAGGATCTGTGCACCGGGGACGGCATCTGTGCGCAGTACGCGCCGGAGGTCTTCGAGCTCGACATCGACGGGCTGGCTTATGTGAAGAGCACCGAGGACGAGCTGCTGCAGGACAAGGGGGCCACAACCCCCGTCCCGCTGAAGCTGCTCGATGACGTCCGGGACTCCGCGAAGGAGTGCCCCGGGGACTGCATCCACGTCCGCCGGGTCAAGGACCTGGTCGAGGTCTACGGCCCGGACGCGGAGTAGCCGGCGCGGCGCGGACCGCGCCGGCCGGACACATGATGTGACAGATCACAGACTCTGGGTGCTCATAGCCGCGGGGAGTTCGCTCTGGACGAACTTCCCGCCCTTCCACTGCCATTTGACGCTCTGGTGCACATCGGGGCAGCAGCGCGGGACGTCGAGCGTGGAGTAGCCCAGCAGGGCCGCTGAGATCGCGCCATCCTTGACCGTCAGGGTTTGGACGGTGCGGCGGCGGGCGGGGTCGAGGAGGGTCGCCACGATCCGGGGTGCGGCCTTGGGGCCGGACGGCTGCGCGAGGACGTAGACGCCGCTGGGCGGGGTGCCGGTCTGGCTGTGGCAGCGGACGACGGCAACGGTCTCTGTCGTGCCGTCGCCGTCGAGGTCCCCGGAGGCCTTCTTCACCACGTCGAGGCGGTTGGGGCCGCAGTCGACCGGAAAGGTCACCTTGCCCGGGTCGGGGGCCGCGGTGCGCGGGCCGGCGGCGGCAACAGGGGAGGTCGTGGCCTTGGCGGCGGGAGGCTGGACGAAGGATGCGGCCGCCACGACCGCCGAGATGGCAGTGGCAGTGGCGAGCCAGTGCATAGGGCGCGGCTGGGTGTGCAAAAGGTCCTGGCCTGCCATGGGCTGCACGCGGGGTAACTCCTGTGAAGTGCTGTAGCGGTGGGAGTGCCCAGCATCGTTCCACAGGAGGGTGCGCCAAGGAACCGGCCCGGCCGGAGTTTTCCGTGCAGATCCGGTGGGGGAAACGACGGAGCGCCGCCGGCGGTTCCCGGAGGGGAACTCGTCGGCGGCGCCTGGTGATTCGGTGGCCGGATCCGGGCGGTCAGCCGCGCTCGGCGGAGCTGCCCTGGGAGGCAGCCGCCTGGTCCTTGCCCGGTCCGGTGTAGTCCTCGCCGTAGGCGCCCTTGGCGGGGCGGCGGCGGCGCAGCGGGGGCTCGACGCCGTCGGCGAGCCGGCGGGCGGTCAGCAGGAAGCCGGTGTGGCCGATCATGCGGTGGTCGGGGCGGACGGCCAGGCCCTCGACGTGCCAGGTGCGGACCATGGTTTCCCAGGCCGAGGGCTCGTTGAAGGTGCCGTGTTCGCGGATCGCCTCGACCGTGCGGGCCATCTGCGTCGTCGTCGCGACGTAGGCGCAGAGGATGCCGCCGGGGACCAGGGCCTTGGAGACGGCCTCCAGGCACTCCCAGGGGGCGAGCATGTCGAGGATGACGCGGTCGACGTCGGCGTCGGAGAGGTTGTCCTGCAGGTCACCGACGGTGAGCGTCCATGCGGGGTGCGGACCGCCGAAGTAGCGCTCGACGTTCTGGGTGGCGATCTCGGCGAAGTCGGCGCGGCGCTCGTAGGAGTGCAGCATGCCGTCGTCGCCGATGGCGCGCAGCAGGAAGCTGCTGAGCGAGCCGGAGCCCACACCGGCCTCGACGACGCGGGCGCCGGGGAAGATGTCGGCCATCGCCAGGATCTGCCCCGCGTCCTTGGGGTAGACCACGGCGGCACCGCGGGGCATGGACAGGACATAGTCGGGGAGCAGCGGGCGCAGCGCGAGGTAGGCGACGTTCCCGGTGGTACGGACAACGCTGCCCTCGGGAGCACCAATCAGCTCGTCGTGGGGGAAAGCTCCCTTGTGGGTGTGGAAGCTTTTTCCCTCTTCGAGCGTGAAGGTGTAGTGGCGTCCCTTGGGATCGGTGAGCTGGACCTGGTCCCCGACCTTGAAGGGCCCGCGACGGCGGGCGGCACCGGTCGGTTCGGACATGTGACCAGCCTACCGGCCCGTTGGGACGCCGCGGACCAGTGGGCAGGGCGAGTGAGCCGAAGGGGGCGCGCCGGTGTCGAGAGGGCATGGGGGTGCCCCCTGGTCGAGCGCAGCCGAGAGCTTGGGGGAGAGCGCAGGGCCCGACGGAGGAGGGAGCGAGCGCGGTCGCTCCCTCGACACCGGCTTCTGCGCTCCCGGAGGCGAACCGAGCCCTGTTAAGCAGCCTTGCGGGCCATGGCGGAGACGAAGGCCCGCTCGACGTCGGCGGTGGACAGGACGCCGTAGATCTCGCCGGTCTCCTCGATGACGAGGTATTCGGTGGCGGGGGTGGCGCGCAGGTACTCCAGAAGGTCCTCGCCGGCGAGTTCGGCGGAGACCCGCATACCGTCCTTGAGGTCCTGGGCGAGGGTGCCGACGGCGACCCAGGGGCGGCGGTGGTCGGGGACGCCGATGATGGCGGCCTCGCGGACGAGGGCGGTGGGGGTGCCCTGGCGGTCGACGACGACCAGGGCGCGGGCGCCGGCGTCGTTGGCGCGGCGCAGCGCCTCGGAGAGCGGGGTGTCGGTCTCGACGGGGACGGCGCGCCGGGTCAGGGTGCGGGCGGTGAGGTCGGGGAGCCGTTCCCGTAGCCGGGCCATGCGCAGGCTGTTGCCGGCGCCGGTCCAGATGATCGCGGCGAGGATCGCGGCGAGCAGGGCGTCGGTGAGCGAGTCGGCGCCGCCGATCTCGGGGCGGGCGGTGCCGAGGACGCCGGTGTGGGTGACCAGCGGCAGGCCGATGAGGACGGTGACGGCGAGCGCGCGGCCGACCCAGGCGGCGGCGATGGTGCCGCTCATGGGTTTGCCGGTGATCTTCCAGACGATGGCGCGCAGCATCCGGCCGCCGTCCAGGGGGAGCCCGGGCAGCAGGTTGAAGATGGCGACGATGAGGTTGGAGATCATCAGGCCGGCGAGCAGGACGCCGGGGACGGTGCGGGGTTCGACCAGCTGCATACCGGCGTAGAAGACCCCGGCGAGGACGAGGGAGAGCAGCGGGCCGACGAAGGCGAGGACGAACTCCCTGCCGGGGGTCTCGGTCTCCTTCTCGATCTCCGAGACGCCGCCGAAGAACTGCAGCTGGATGCGCCGTACGGGGAGCTTGAAGCGGAGCGCGGCAACGGTGTGGGCCAGTTCGTGGACGAGCACCGAGGCGTAGAAGGCGACCGCGAAGAACAGCGAGACGAGATAGCGGGCGGCGCCGAGCTCGGGCAGTACGCGCTCCAGCTGGCCGCCGAAGACCCAGGTGATCAGGGCGGCGACGAGGAACCAGCTGGGCGCGACGTAGACGGGCACACCGAAGGGACGGCCCATCAGGATGCCGCCCCCGCCGGGCTTCCGCTTGCGCGGCGTGGGTGCCTTGGGCCCGTTGCTGCCCTCGGGCGGCTCGGGCGGCTGGGGCCGCACGGACTCCTCGGGGTCCTGCGACTTCCCGCTCTCGTCCACGGCGTCCCCTCATCGAATACGGCATTCGCCCCTGCTCGGCCTGATATCTCGATCATGCAGGGCGCAGGGGTCCAGGGTCGATGGTATGCGGAGTGCCCCGGCCCGATCCGCTGCGGGGCCCTTGCGCGGTGACCCGTCCGCGCCTGTCAGTGGCGGGCCGTAGGGTTTTGTGGCATGGGATGGAGCACGGAGCAGGCCGAGGCGGGCACACAGGGCGGGGAAGCCGGGGCGGGCACGGAGGCTGCCGGGGCGGGCACGGAGGCTGCCGGGGCGGGCACGGAGGCTGCCGGGCCGGGGGCGCCGGGCGGGGAGCGGACGCCGCGGCCGCCGGTGGCGCTGTCGCCGTCGCGGGCGAGCGATTTCATGCAGTGTCCGTTGCTCTACCGCTTCCGGGTGATCGACAGACTGCCCGAGAAGCCGAGCCCGGCGGCGACCCGCGGCACGGTCGTGCATGCCGTGCTGGAGCGGCTCTTCGATGCGCCGGCGGCGGAGCGTACGGCCGTCGGAGCGCGGGCGATGGTCCCGGGCGAGTGGGAGAAGCTGCTGGCCAAGCGGCCGGAGCTGGCGGAGCTGTTCGCGGACGACGCGGAGGGCGAGCAGCTGGCGCAGTGGCTGGCACAGGCCGAGGCGCTGGTGGAGCGGTGGTTCTCGCTGGAGGACCCGACGCGGCTGGAGCCGGCCGACCGGGAGCTCTATGTCGAGACGGTGCTGGAGTCGGGGCTGCAGCTGCGGGGGTTCATCGACCGGGTGGATGTCGCGCCGACGGGTGAGGTGCGGATCGTCGACTACAAGACCGGCAAGGCGCCGCGGCCGCAGTTCGCCGAGGGCCCGCTGTTCCAGATGAAGTTCTATGCGCTGGTGATGTGGCGGCTGCGCGGTGTGGTGCCGCGGCGGCTGCAGCTGGTCTATCTGGGCAGCGGCGATGTGGTGACGTACGACCCGGGTGAGGCCGATCTGCGGGCCGTGGAGCGGAAGTTGCTGGCGCTGTGGGAGGCGATCCGGCTGGCGACGGAGACCGGCGACTGGCGGCCGCGGCCGACGAAGCTGTGCGGCTGGTGCGACCACCAGGCGCACTGTCCGGAATTCGGCGGCACTCCCCCGGTGTATCCGCTGCGGATCCGCCCGCCGGAGGGCGGCGGGGTGCCGCAGGGCAGAATGGGGGACATCTAGCGCAGTTGCCCTACCAGGCGCCGATCGCCCGGACAGGCCTGTCAAAGGAGAGCTTGTGGCCATCCGCGTCCTGCTGGTCGACGACCAGCCCCTGCTGCGTACGGGATTCCGGATGATTCTGGAGGCGGAGCAGGATCTGGCGGTGGTCGGGGAGGCCGGTGACGGTCTGCAGGCGCTGGAGCAGGTGCGGGCGCTGCAGCCCGATGTGGTGCTGATGGACATCCGGATGCCCCGGATGGACGGCGTCGAGGCGACCCGGCAGATCACCGGGCCGGCGAAGGACGGCCCGGCGAAGGTGCTGGTGCTGACGACGTTCGATCTGGACGAGTACGTCGTCGAGGCGCTGCGGGCGGGGGCCAGCGGCTTCCTGCTCAAGGACGCGCCGGCCCATGAGTTGGTGCAGGCGATCCGCGTGGTGGCGGGGGGCGAGGCGATGCTCGCCCCGAGCATCACGCGCCGGCTGCTGGACAAGTACGCCGGGCATCTGCCGTCGGGCGAGGAGCCGGTGCCGGACACGCTGCACACCCTCACCGAACGCGAGGTGGAGGTGCTGAAGCTGGTGGCGCGCGGGCTGTCGAATGCGGAGATCGCCGCGGATCTGTTCGTGAGCGAGACGACGGTGAAGACGCATGTGGGTCATGTGCTGACGAAGCTGGGGCTGCGCGACCGGGTGCAGGCGGCGGTGTACGCGTACGAGAGCGGGCTGGTGCGCCCCGGCGCCCAGTAGCCGGCGGGGCCTGACGGCCCGGCAGACGAACGACGGCGGGGCCGGCCCGGGAAAAACCTCCCCGGGCCGGCCCCGCCGTCGTGTGACAGGTCCGGTCAGGCCTCGGACGACTTGCTGATCTCCCAGAACCGGAAGACGGTCGAGGGGTCCAGGGTCCATTCCAGGCCGGAGACCCCTTCGCGGGCCACCGCGTACTGCTTGCCCTGCCAGAGCGGGATCATCGGCACGTCCTGCGCGACGATGTCCTGCAGCCGCCGGAATTCGGACTTGGTGGCGCCCCGGTCCGGCTGGTCGGCCGTCTTGGGCAGCAGGTGCCCGGTGATGGTGGGCGAGCTGTAGTGGTTGGCCACCACGCTGTCCTTGCCGAAGAACGGCGCGGTGAAGTTGTCGGGGTCCGGATAGTCGGGGATCCAGCCCTTGACGTAGACGCCGAACCGGCCGGCGGCCACGCCCTGCTCGTACTGCTTGGTGGGCAGGGTGCGCACCTTGGCGTCGAACAGGCCGTTGGCGTTCAGCTGTTGGGCGATTTCCTCGAAGGCCGGGACGGTGCCGGGGCCGAAGCGGTCGGGGGTGGCCCACAGCGTGAGCGGCACCTTGCCGTTGAAGCCGGCCTGGCGCAGCGCCTCTTTCGCCTTGTCGGGCTTCGGGCTGTCGCCGTAGGTGTTGAAGAAGGAGGTGCTGTGGCCGGTGATGCCGGCCGGGACGATCGAGTACAGCGGTACCGCGGTGCGCTGGTAGACGTCCCGGACCAGGGTCGAGCGGTTCAGGAGGTAGGCGATCGCCTTGCGGACGCCCAGCTTGCCGGCGACCGGGTCCTTGACGTTGAAGACCAGGTGCATGACCTCGGCGCTGGCACCCTCCACGACCTGGGTGCCGTGCTGCTGCTTCAGCGAGGCGTTGTCGAGTGCCGCGATGTCCTTCATGGACAGACCGCGGTAGGCGACATCGACGTCGCCCTTCTCGACGGCCGTCTTGAGCTTGTCGGGGCGGTTGAAGAACTTCACGGTCATCCCGGAGTTCTTGACCTTGGCGGGGCCCTTGTACGAGCCGTTGACGCCGAAGACGGCCTTCTGGGAGCTGTACTCCTTGAGGGTGTAGACGCCGGAGCCGGTGGCCTTGCCGTCGGTGCGCAGCCGGTCGGCGGGGTAGTCCGCGTGGTCGACGATCGAGCCGGCGCCGGAGGCTATCTTCATCGGGAAGGTCGCGTCGGGCGTCTTCAGCCGGAAGATCACGGTCTTGGCGTCCGGTGCCTCGACCGAGTTGAGCGCGGAGAACATCACGGCGGGGCCGTTGCGGTCCTTGATGCGCCGGGTGCGGTCGAAGGAGTACTTGACGTCCTTGGAGGTCAGCGCGTCACCGTTGCTGAACTTGAGGCCGTCCTTGAGGGTGCAGCGGTAGACCTTGCTGTCACCGTCGGTGAAGCCGCAGCGTTCGGCGGCCTCCGGCTCGGGGGTGGTGCCGCCCTTGGGGAAGCTCAGCAGGGACTGGAAGACGTTGTTGAACAACAGCCATGATCCCGGCTCGTAGCCGGATGCCGGGTCGGTGGACTGGACCTTGTCCGTCATTCCCATGACCACGGGCTCGCCGGTGCCGGCCGCCCCCGAGTCGTCCGTGCCGCACCCGGCGACCGCGAGCAGAGCTGTGGCCAGCCCCGCTCCGATCGGGGCAGCCAGCCACTGGTCACGCTTCCTCACTAAACGGTCCTCACGTTCTGGGTGGTGCCTGTCGGGCCGTGGCGGGGAAGCCGCGGCAGGGGTGTACTGCATCGGTCGGACCCGCGGGCTCAGTCGGCGACGCCGCGGCCGAGCTCCCAGATCTGCAGCGACGAGGAGGAGTTGAGGGCCCACTCGATGCCGGTGACGTCATCGCGGGCGACCACGTACTGCTTGCCCTGCCACAGCGGGAGCAGCGGTACATCGTCGGCGATCAGGTCCTGCGCCTGCTTGAAGTTGGCCGCGGCGGCGTTGCGGTCGGTCTGCTGCCGGCTGTCCGGGATCAGCTGCGACTCGATCTTGGGATTGCGGTACGGGGAGCCGAGGAAGTTCTGCTTGCCGATGAACGGCGCGATGTAGTTGTCCGGGTCCGGGATGTCCGCGAACCAGCCCATGTTGTAGACGCTGTACTTCCCGTGCAGGGAGTCGGTCCGGTACTGCTGCCAGCTGTCGACGCCCTTGACGCTGACGTCGAACAGCTTGGTGCTGTTGAGCTGGGTCTGCAGCGCACGGACTTCCTTGCCGGTGCTGGAGCCGTAGTGGTTCGTGGTGTACGCGAGGGTGAACTTCACCGGGGTGGTGACGTTCGCCTGCTGCAGCGTCTTACGGGCCGCGGCCACACTGGGGTTCCCGTACTTGCTGAAGAACGAGTTGATGTGACCGGTGAGGCCGGTGGGAACCATCGAGAAGAGGGGGTCGCCGGTGTAGGCGTAGACGTCGCGCACCAGCTCCGAGCGGTTGACGATCTGCGCCATCGCCTTCCGCACGGCCTTGTTGGAGACGGCCGGGTCCTTGGTGTTGAAGGCCAGGTAGCGGATCTCCTGCCCGGGCATCTCCTGGATCATGACGTGCTTGTCCTGGGAGTTCTGCAGGCCCCGGATCTGGTCGGGCGACAGCCCGCGGTACATCAGATCGACATTGCCCTTGCGCAGCGCCTGCTCCGTGCCCTTGGAGTCGGCGAAGAAGCGCATCTCGACCTTGTCGTTCTTCACGTTCACCCCGCCCTTGTAGCCGGGGTTCTTGGTGAAGGTGGCCTTGGTGATGCGGTTGTTCTTGCGCTCCGTCTTCAGCGTGTACGGGCCGGAACCGACCACGTCGAAGCCGCTGTAGAGACGGCCCTTGGGGTACACCTCGCTGTCCACGATGGCCGCGGCGGGGGTGGCGAGCTTCTGCGGGAAGGTGGCGTCCGGCTTGCGGAGGTGGAAGACCACCTCCTTGTCGCTGGGCGCCTCGACCTTGTCGATGTCGTCGAGCAGCGAGACCGGACCGTTGGTGTTGTTGATGGTCCGCATCCGGTCGAGGGAGAACTTGACGTCCTGTGCCGTCAGGGCGTGTCCGTTCGAGAACTTCAGGCCACTGCGCAGGGTGCAGCGGTACTGCTCGTTCTGGGTGTCGCGGAACCCGCAGGACTCGGCGGCCTCGGGTACCGGCGCGGTGCCGGTCCTGGGCAGCCGCATCAGCGTCTGGAGGGTGCCGCGCAGCATGTTCCACGTATCGACGTCATAGGCCTGCGCCGGGTCGAGCGGCGCGGGCGCCGCCTTGGTCGCCTCGATCTCGGTGGAGACTCCCACGACGATCGGATCGCCGCCTTCGCCCGCGCCGTCCGTGCTGCCGCAGGCTGCGAGAACGGGGGCGAGGAGACCGGCCAGCGCCGGCAGCACCAGGGTCTTGCGATTCATCGTCGGCAGGTTCCTTATCAGCGCAGAGGTGTTGCTCGCGTCGACATTAGTAGGAACGGCCAGCCACTCTCAGACACAAAGGAGTTGATTCGATATGGGCTCCGGATAACGACGGGTGGGTGATCGATATCCGGACGGTGGAACGATTCGCGCGTTGCTCCACCAATCCGGACACTTACCCCCGCCCAAAACCCCCGGCAGCCCCTCTGGAACACCCATGGGCACCACTGTCGACGGCCCGGCACGTGAGAAACGTCACGCGTTCAAGGATCCGCGGCGAGGCCGGAATTCGGCCAGCACATTCGTCACGGAAAATGAGCGGGCCGCTCCCCTCGGTTCTGAGGGGCATTCTCCGGGACACGCTCAGTGCACGGCTCCCCGGCTTTCCGTGATGAGCGTACGGAGAAATGGCAGATCCACTTCTTCCAGCGAGGGCACGACCGTACGGCCCGCGACCGGCGGGATCGGCGCCACCGAGGGCACCGCGACGACCGGGCAGCCCGCGGCCTCACCTGCGGTCACACCGGTCAGCGTGTCCTCGATGACCGCGCAGCACGCCGGGTCGGCCCCCAGTCGCGCGGCGGCCGTCAGATACGGGTCCGGGTGCGGCTTGGTGCGCTCCAGGTCGTCGCCCGCCAGGGTCAGCCGGAAGTTCTCCGGGCCCAGGGAGTGCAGCATCTGGTCGACGATGGCGCGGTGCGAGGCGGAGACCAGCGCGGTCGGCACCTCGTGGGCGGCGAGTTCGGCCAGCAGTCTGCGGGCGCCCGGCATCAGCGGGACGCCGCGCCCGACCCGGGCCAGGAAGGCGGCGTTGAGCAGCACGCTGAGCTCGGTCAGGCTGATGTCGACGCCGGTGGCCTGAATCAGATACCCGGCACTGCGGGTCATCGGGCCGCCGACCACGACCTCGCGGTGGGCGTCGTCGAGGATGTGGCCGAGCTCGGCAAAGACTTCCGCCTCCGCCTCCCACCAGAATCCCTCGGTGTCGACGAGCGTGCCGTCCAGATCGAGGAATACGGCTTGGAGGGTCGCGGGTTCGGCCGTTCGGGTGCCGACTGCGGGGATGCTGCTGGTCATCCATCCACCTCCGTTGCGACGTCCCCGGAGGGACGAAAGGGCCGGTCGCCATCCCCGGCTGGGGAAACGACCGGCCACTACCGGACCGATAAGTGTACGACGGTACGGACCGGAATGCGTGGTGAGCGAGGTCAGGGCCGTTCCGGAGGGGTTTTGGGGCGGCCCCGGCCCGCTCACGGCCGTTCCGGAAGGGCCCCCGGGCGGGCCCCGGGCGGGCCCCGGCCCGCTCACGCGGGATCACCGAGCGTCACGACGACTCTCGCGGCGCTCCCGCCCCCGAGTTCGCGCCGGGGCGCCCCGCTACCGGGCGTTGAAGTACTTCGCCTCCGGGTGGTGGATGACGATGGCGTCGGTGGACTGCTCGGGGTGCAACTGGAACTCCTCGGAGAGCTCCACGCCGATCCGCTCCGGCTGCAGCAGGTCGGCGATCTTGGCGCGGTCCTCCAGGTCGGGGCAGGCGCCGTAGCCCAGCGAGAAGCGCGCGCCGCGGTACTTCAGCGCGAACATGTCCTCGACGTCGGCCGGGTCCTCGCCCGCGAAGCCCAGCTCGGCGCGGACCCGGGCGTGCCAGTACTCGGCGAGGGCTTCGGCCAACTGGACGGACAGGCCGTGGAGTTCGAGGTAGTCGCGGTAGGAGTTGGCCTCGAAGAGCTCGGCGGTGGCGCCGCCGATCCTGGAGCCGACCGTGACGACCTGGAGGCCGACGACATCCCTCTCGCCGGTCTCCTCGGGGCGGAAGTAGTCGGCCAGGCACAGGCGCCGGCCGCGGCGCTGGCGGGGGAAGGTGAAGCGGGTGCGCTCGGTGCCGTCCTCGTGCAGCAGGATCAGGTCCTCGCCCTTGGACACACACGGGAAGTAGCCGTGCACGACGGCGGCTTCCAGCAGGTTCTCGGTCTGGAGCTTGTCGAGCCAGCCCCGCAGCCGGGGGCGGCCCTCGGTCTCCACCAGCTCCTCGTACGTCGGGCCGTCACCGGTGCGGGCCTGCTTGAGACCCCACTGCCCCTTGAAGAGGGCGCCCTCGTCCAGCCAGGACGCATAGTCGGCGAGCTGGATGCCCTTGACGACGCGGGTCCCCCAGAACGGCGGCTCGGGGACCGGGTTGTCGATGGCGACATCGGAGCGCACCGCGCCCTCGGGCTCCTCGACCTCCAGCACGGCCGTGTCCCGCTTGGGCACCCGGCGCTGCTTGAGTTCGGGGAGGGTGGCGCCGGGCACACCGCGCTTGACGGCGATCAGGGCGTCCATCAGGCGCAGGCCCTCGAACGCGTCGCGGGCGTAGCGGACCTCGCCCTCGTAGATCTCGTGGAGGTCCTGTTCGACGTAGGCGCGGGTCAGCGCGGCGCCGCCGAGGATGACGGGGAAGTCGGCCGCCATCTTGCGCTGGTTGAGCTCTTCCAGGTTCTCCTTCATGATCACCGTGGACTTGACCAGCAGGCCGGACATCCCGATGACGTCGGCGCGGTGTTCCTCGGCGGCTTCCAGGATCGCCGAGACCGGCTGCTTGATGCCGAGGTTGACCACGTTGTAGCCGTTGTTGGACAGGATGATGTCGACGAGGTTCTTGCCGATGTCATGGACGTCGCCGCGGACGGTGGCCAGCACGATGGTGCCCTTGCCCTCGTCGTCGGACTTCTCCATGTGCGGCTCCAGGTAGGCCACCGCGGTCTTCATGACCTCGGCGGACTGCAGCACGAACGGCAGCTGCATCTGCCCCGAGCCGAACAGCTCACCGACGACCTTCATGCCCTCCAGCAGGGTGTCGTTGACGATGTCGAGGGCCGGACGGTCCTGAAGGGCCTCTTCCAGGTCGGTGTCGAGGCCGTTCTTCTCACCGTCGATGATGCGCCGCTTGAGGCGCTCCTCCAGCGGCAGGGCCAGCAGCTCCTCGGCCCGCCCGGCCTTCATCGACTTGGTGTTGACGCCCTCGAACAGCTCCATCAGCTTCTGCAGCGGGTCATAGCCCTCGCTGCGCCGGTCGTAGACGAGGTCGAGGGCGGCCTTGACCTGCTCCTCCTCCAGCCGCGCGATCGGCAGGATCTTGCTCGCGTGCACGATCGCGGAGTCCAGGCCGGCCTTGACGCACTCGTCCAGGAAGACGGAGTTGAGGACGATGCGGGCGGCCGGGTTCAGGCCGAAGGAGATGTTGGACAGACCGAGCGTGGTCTGGACGTCCGGATGACGCTTCTTCAGCTCGCGGATCGCCTCGATGGTGGCGATGCCGTCGCCCCGGGACTCCTCCTGGCCGGTGCAGATGGTGAAGGTCAGGCAGTCGATGAGGATGTCCGACTCGTGGATGCCCCAGTTGCCCGTCAGGTCCTCGATCAGCCGCTCGGCGATGGCGACCTTGTGCTCGGCGGTGCGGGCCTGGCCCTCTTCGTCGATGGTGAGCGCGATCAGTGCCGCGCCGTGTTCTGCCGCCAGCTCGGTGACCTTCGCGAAACGCGACTCCGGGCCGTCCCCGTCCTCGTAGTTGACGGAGTTGATCACCGCTCGGCCGCCGAGCTTTTCCAGGCCGGCCTGGAGGACGTTCAGCTCCGTGGAGTCCAGCACGATCGGCAGGGTGGAGGCGGTGGCGAACCGGCCGGCCAGCTCCTCCATGTCGGCCACCCCGTCCCGGCCGACGTAGTCGACGCACAGGTCGAGCAGGTGGGCACCCTCACGGATCTGGTCGCGGGCCATCTCCACGCAGTCGTCCCAGCGGCCCTCCAGCATCGCCTCCCGGAACTTCTTCGACCCGTTGGCGTTCGTCCGCTCGCCGATCGCCAGATACGAGGTGTCCTGGCGGAACGGCACCGTCTGGTACAGCGAGGCGGCGCCCGGCTCGGGGCGCGGCTCACGGGCGGTGGGGGCGGTGCCGCGGACCCGCTCGACGACCTGTCGCAGATGCTCCGGCGTCGTACCGCAGCAGCCGCCGACCAGCGAGAGGCCGTACTCGGCGACGAAGGTCTCCTGGGCGTCGGCCAGCTCCCCGGCCGTCAGCGGATAGTGCGCCCCGTCCTTGCCCAGCACCGGCAGACCCGCGTTCGGCATACACGCCAGCGGGATACGGGAGTGCCGGGCCAGGTAGCGCAGGTGCTCGCTCATCTCGGCGGGGCCGGTGGCGCAGTTCAGGCCGATCATGTCGATGCCCAGCGGCTCCAGCGCCGTCAGCGCCGCACCGATCTCCGAACCCAGCAGCATGGTGCCGGTCGTCTCCACGGTCACCGAACAGATCACCGGCAGGTTGGTGCCGGTGGCCTTGAGCGCCCGGCGGGCACCGAGAATGGCGGCCTTGGTCTGCAGGAGGTCCTGGGTGGTCTCCACCAGCAGGGCGTCCGCGCCGCCGGCGATCATGCCCTCGGCGTTCTGCTGATAGGCGTCACGCAGCGTGACATACGGGGCGTGGCCCAGCGTCGGCAGCTTGGTGCCGGGCCCCATGGAGCCGAGGACGTAGCGCTGCTGCCCGGTGGAGGCGGTGAACTCGTCGGCCACCTCACGGGCGATCCGTGCGCCGGACTCCGACAGCTCGAAGACCCGCTCGGCGATGTCGTACTCCGCGAGCGCGGCGAAGTTCGCGCCGAAGGTATTGGTCTCCACGCAGTCGACACCGACCGCGAAGTACTCCTCGTGCACCGAGCGCACGATGTCGGGCCGGGTGACGTTGAGGATCTCGTTGCAGCCCTCCAGCTGCTGGAAGTCCTCCATGGACGGATCCTGCGCCTGCAGCATGGTGCCCATCGCGCCGTCCGCGACGACCACCCGCGAGGCCAGGGCCTCGCGGAACGATGCGACGCGGGTCGTGCTGATGGGCGATGGCGTGTTCGAGGCCATGGAGATGCTCCCGTGGTTGCGACGGCTGTCGGCTTTGCACCCTCCTTCAGAGGGCGCACCCGGCCAGCGTAGCTGCCGGTCCGGTACACGTGTTCCCCGTTCCACGCCGTGGACAGCACTGCTGCGCCCCGCTTCCACCCCGCTGCGCGCCCATCCGTGATCGTTGGCAGACTCCGTTCGCCCAGCAAAAGGTTGCAGAACGCTGACTCCAGTCGGCATGGACCGATATCGTTCAGCATTGTCGAACCGCTCACTTCGGAGGTTGCCCGATGGCACGCACCATCCAGTCGCTGGAGCGCGCCGCAGCGATGCTGCGGCTGCTCGCGGGAGGGGAACGGCGACTGGGACTCTCCGACATCTCCTCCTCACTGGGACTGGCCAAGGGCACCGCCCACGGGATCCTGCGCACGTTGCAGCAGGAGGGTTTCGTCGAGCAGGACGCCACGTCCGGCCGCTATCAGCTGGGCGCGGAGCTGCTGCGGCTGGGCAACAGCTATCTGGACGTGCACGAGCTGCGCGCCCGCGCCCTGGTGTGGACCGACGACCTGGCCCGCTCCAGCGGCGAGGCCGTCTACCTGGGGGTGCTGCACCAGCAGGGGGTGCTGATCGTCCACCACGTCTTCCGCCCGGACGACAGCCGGCAGGTGCTGGAGGTGGGCGCGATGCACCCGCTGCACAGCACGGCGCTGGGCAAGGTGCTGTCGGCGTACGACCCGGTGGCACACAGCGAGATCGTCGAGGCGGAGCGAACGGCGTTCACCTCGCACACGGTGACCGGGCTGGCGGACTTCGAGCGGCTGCTGGACCTGATCCGGGCGCGGGGCTGGGCCGCGGACGTGGAGGAGACCTGGGAGGGCGTGGCGTCGGTGGCCGCACCGATCCACGACCGGCGGCGGATGCCGGTGGGCGCGGTGGGCGTCACCGGGGCGGTCGAGCGGGTCTGCCAGGAGGGCGATCTGCGGCCGGAAATCATCGCCGCTGTAAGGGATTGCGCACGCGCTGTGTCCCGGGATCTTGGTGCAGGGCGATTCTGACCGGATTCACCCCATAAGTTCACCTAAGTTTTTCGCCACGGAACCCTTGACGGGGTTCTACCGGTGAACAAAACTGCCGTTCGTCGGTCGGCATTGTCGAACACCTAACGGCAATATTCGTTATGGTGGGGCAGTGCCGCGGGCCGACCACCGCCCTCTAGGAGGGCGCGGACCACCGGACGGGACCCGGGGTTCGTCTTCCCCTGGACGAAGGACAAAGGAGTCGCGGGTGTCCAGCTCCGACATCTTCATCAGCGAGACCATCGGTACCGCTGTTCTGATCTTGCTCGGCGGTGGCGTCTGCGCCGCCGTCACGTTCAAGCGCTCCAAGGCGTTCAACGCCGGATGGGTCGCCATCGCCTTCGGGTGGGGCTTCGCCGTCCTCACGGGTGCCTACATCGCCGCGAAGTCCGGCGCCAACCTCAACCCTGCGGTCACCATCGGTCTCGCCATCAAGGGCGGCATCGAGTGGAGTCAGGTGCCGGTCTACTTCGGCGGCGAGATGCTCGGCGCCATGATCGGCGCGGTACTGGTGTGGATCACCTACTACGGGCAGTTCCAGGCCCATCTGAGTGACCCCGAGGTGCTGGCCGACCACTCCGGCGAGGAGGGACTGGTCGACCAGTCCGCTGCCCCGTCGGCCGGACCGGTCCTCGGCATCTTCTCCACCGGCCCGGAGATCCGGAACGCGGTGCAGAACCTGGCCACCGAGATCATCGCCACCACCGTGCTCGTGCTGTCGATCCTCACGCTCGGTCTGAGCGACAACGGAAAGGGCGTCGGCGCCATCGGCACCCTGCTGGTCGCGTTGGTCGTCACCGGCATCGGTCTGTCGCTCGGCGGTCCGACCGGGTACGCGATCAACCCGGTCCGCGACCTCGGCCCGCGCATCGTGCACGCGCTTCTGCCGCTGCGGAACAAGGGCGGTTCAGACTGGGGCTACGCCTGGATCCCGGTCGTCGGCCCGCTCATCGGCGGAGCCATTGCCGGGGGCATCTACCAGGTGGCATTCGCCTGAGCCGCCTGACCGCCCCGACTCCGCCCGCACCGACTTCTTGGAGCACACCATGAGCGACACCCCCAGCACCGCCTCGCACGGCCACGGCCCGTTCATCGCGGCCATCGACCAGGGCACCACGTCCAGCCGCTGCATCGTCTTCGACAAGGACGGCCGGATCGTCTCGGTCGACCAGAAGGAGCACGAGCAGATCTTCCCGAAGCCGGGCTGGGTCGAGCACGACGCCACCGAGATCTGGAACAACGTCCAGCAGGTCGTCGACAGCGCCGTCCACAAGGCCGGGCTCACCGCCGCCGATGTCAAGGCGATCGGTATCACCAACCAGCGCGAGACCACCCTGCTGTGGGACCGCACCACCGGTGAGCCGGTCCACAACGCCATCGTCTGGCAGGACACCCGCACCGACGCGCTCTGCAAGGAACTCGGCCGCAACGTCGGCCAGGACCGCTTCCGCCGCGAGACCGGCCTGCCGCTGGCCTCGTACTTCGCCGGCCCGAAGATCCGCTGGCTGCTCGACAACGTCGAGGGCCTGCGCGAGCGCGCCGAGCGCGGCGACATCCTCTTCGGCACCATGGACTCCTGGGTCATCTGGAACCTGACCGGCGGTGTCGACGGTGGTGTGCACGTCACCGACGTCACCAACGCCTCGCGCACCATGCTGATGAACCTTCACCGTCTCGAGTGGGACCCGAAGATCCTCGCGTCGATGGAGATCCCGGCGGCCGTCCTGCCGGAGATCAAGTCCTCCGCCGAGGTCTACGGCCGCGCCACCGGCGGTGTGCTGGCCGGTGTCCCGGTCGCCTCGGCGCTCGGTGACCAGCAGGCCGCGCTGTTCGGCCAGACCTGCTTCGAGCAGGGCGAGGCCAAGTCCACGTACGGCACCGGCACCTTCATGCTGATGAACACCGGCCACGAGCCGGTGAACTCCTACAACGGCCTGCTGACCACGGTCGGCTACCGCATCGGCGACCAGCAGCCGGTCTACGCCCTGGAAGGCTCCATCGCCGTCACCGGCTCGCTCGTCCAGTGGATGCGCGACCAGATGGGCCTGATCAACAGCGCGGCCGAGATCGAGACCCTGGCCAGCACGGTCGAGGACAACGGCGGCGCGTACTTCGTGCCGGCCTTCTCCGGCCTGTTCGCCCCCTACTGGCGCTCGGACGCGCGCGGCGTCATCGCGGGCCTGACCCGCTATGTCACCAAGGCGCACATCGCGCGCGCCGTGCTCGAGGCCACCGCCTGGCAGACCCGCGAGATCACCGACGCCATGACCAAGGACTCCGGCGTCGAGCTGACCGCGCTCAAGGTCGACGGCGGTATGACCTCCAACAACCTGCTGATGCAGACGATCTCGGACTTCCTGGACGCACCCGTGGTGCGCCCGATGGTCGCCGAGACCACCTGTCTCGGCGCTGCCTACGCGGCCGGACTGGCCGTCGGCTTCTGGTCCAGCACCGACGAGCTGCGCGCCAACTGGCGCCGGGCCGCCGAGTGGACCCCCCGGATGGAAGCGGCCACCCGTGACCGCGAGTACAAGAGCTGGCTCAAGGCTGTGGAACGTTCCATGGGCTGGCTCGATGACAGCACTGTCGAGGAGTAAACATGAGCACCCTGCAGAGCGCCCCGGCACTCGGGACGCACCCGGCCAGTGGTTCGCACGCGAGCCGCGCCGAGACTCGGGAGCAGCTTTCCAAGGCGACGTACGACCTCCTGGTGATCGGCGGCGGCATCCTGGGCATCTCCACCGCCTGGCACGCCGCCCAGGCCGGACTGCGGGTTGCCCTGGTGGACGCCGGTGACTTCGCCGGCGCCACCTCCTCCGCCTCCTCCAAGCTGCTCCACGGCGGTCTGCGCTACCTGCAGACCGGCGCGGTCAAGCTGGTGGCGGAGAACCACTTCGAGCGGCGTGCGGTGTCCCGCCAGGTGGCACCGCACCTCGCCAACCCCCTGACCTTCTACCTGCCCGTCTACAAGGGCGGCCCGCACGGCGCGGCCAAGCTCGGGGCGGGCGTCTTCGCCTACTCGGCGCTGTCCGCGTTCGGCGACGGCGTCGGCCACGTCATATCCCCGGCCAAGGCGCAGCGCGACGTGCCGGAGCTGCGGACGGACAACCTCAAGGCCGTGGCCGTGTACGGCGACGACCAGATGAACGACTCCCGGATGGCCCTGATGACCGTCCGTGCGGCGGCCGCGGCCGGCGCCACGGTCCTCAACCACGCCGAGGTCACCGGCCTGCGCTTCACCCAGGGCCGGGTCACCGGTGCGGAGCTCAAGGACCGTATGGAGGGCGAGGAGTTCGGCGTCAACGCCCGCCTGGTGCTCAACGCCACCGGCCCGTGGGTGGATCACCTGCGCAAGATGGAGGACGCGAACGCGGCTCCCTCCATCCGGCTGTCGAAGGGCGCGCACCTGGTCCTCAAGCGCACCGCCCCCTGGAAGGCCGCGCTGGCCACCCCGATCGACAAGTACCGCATCACCTTCGCCCTCCCCTGGGAGGACATGCTGCTGCTGGGCACCACGGACGAGGAGTTCGAGGGCGACCCGGCGGACGTGTCGGTCACCGAGAAGGACACCGCGCAGATCCTGGACGAGGCGGCCTTCTCCGTCCGTGACCAGCAGCTGTCGCGCGATCTGATCACGTACTCCTTCGCGGGTCTGCGGGTGCTGCCCGGCGGCCCCGGCGACACCTCCAAGGCCAAGCGCGAGACGGTGGTGACCGAGGGCAGCGGCGGCATGCTGTCGGTGGCCGGCGGCAAGTGGACGACCTTCCGGCACATCGGCCGTACGGTCATGAACAAGCTCGCGGCGCTGCCCGGCCACCCGCTGGCCGAGGACATGGAGCCGATCGCACACCTGCCGAAGAAGCTCCCGCTGCCCGGTATCGCCAACCCGAACGCGGTGGCGCACCGGCTGCTCGTCGACGGCGGCACGCCCGGTCCGCGGATGGCCCCGGAGACCGCCCGGCACCTCGCCACCCACTACGGCTCGCTGTCCTTCGACATCGCCCGGCTGGCGAACGAGAACCCGGCACTGGCCGAGCGCATCCACCCGGACGCACCGGAGATCTGGGCCCAGGTCGCCTACGCGCGTGACCACGAGTGGGCCGAGACGGTCGACGATGTGCTGCGCCGCCGCACCACGCTGATGATCCGCGGTCTGGACACGGAGGACGTGCGGACCAAGGTCAAGGACATGCTGGCCGGCTGACGGCGGCACCCGGCCGCTGCGGACGGCGGCCACAGAGCTGACGGCGCCTCACGGTGACGTACAGCGCAGGACGAGGGGGCGGTTCACGGGGCCGCCCCCTCTGTCGTCCCCCTGGGCAGCGCCGCATACGGGAGCGGACGGCGCGCACGAGGGCGGACGGGGGCGGCCTGCCGGGCCATAATGAGCTCAGACATCGGATGTCTGTGACGGCATCCGGATGGCGGTATCCGGGCGGGTGCGAGCGGGGAGGTCGGCATGGCGGTCACCGACGAGGCCATCGAGAAGATCAAGGGCATGATCGTCTCCGGCGCGCTGCGGCCGGGCGACCGGCTGCCGAAGGAGAGCGAGCTGGCGGCCGAGCTCGGCCTGTCCCGCAACTCCCTGCGTGAGGCGGTCCGCGCGCTCTCCCTCATCCGCATCCTGGATGTGCGCCAGGGCGACGGCACATACGTCACCAGCCTCGATCCGCAACTCCTGCTGGAGGCCATGAGCTTCGTGGTGGACTTCCACCGCGATGACACCGTGCTGGAGTTCCTTGCCGTCCGCCGGATCCTGGAACCGGCCGCCACCGCCATGGCGGCCGGCCGGATAGGCCTGGAGGAACTGAACGCCCTGGAGGCCCAGTTGAACGCGCTGGGGCCGAGCCCGTCGGTGGAGGACCTGGTCGCCTGCGATCTGGAGTTCCACCGCGGGATCGTCGCGGCGTCCGGCAACTCCGTGCTCTGCTCACTGCTGGACGGGCTGTCCGGGCCGACCACCCGGGCCAGGATCTGGCGGGGGCTGACGCAGAAGGACGCGGTGACCCGCACCCTCACCGAGCACCGCGCGATCCTCGGCGCGCTGCGCGACCGGGACGCGGAGGCGGCGCGGGCGTGGGCGACGGTGCATATCGCCAGTGTGGAGCAGTGGTTGCGCGCGTCGCTGTGAGGCCGGTTGCCGCCCACGGTTGAGGTCCCCCGGCGTTGTCGCCCCGGCGGATACCCCTACGGCGCTCCCGGTCAGGCCGCGAAGCCTCCGTCCACCGCGATCGAGGCGCCCGTGATGTACCGCCCGCCCTCGCCCGCCAGATGGGCCACGGTCGCCGCGACGTCCCAGGCCCGGCCGTACGTCCCCAGGGCGGTGAGCCCGGCCTGCATCGTCGCGCTCTCGCCGTCGGCCGGGTTCATATCGGTGTCGATGGGGCCCGGGGTGATGAGGTTGGCGGTGATGCCGCGCGGCCCCAGTTCCTTGGCCAGGGTCCGGGTCAGGCCGGAGAGGGCGGCCTTGCTGGTGGCGTAGAGGGTGCCGCCGGGGAAGGCCACCCGCTCGGCCATACAGCTGCCGATGGAGATGATCCGGCCGCCCTCGGCCAGATGGGCGGCCGCGGCCTGCGCCGCCAGGAACGGGGCCCGGACATTGGTCCGCAGCACCCGGTCGACATCGTCCAGGGAGATCCCCTCGAAGGGGCCGAGCACGCCGATGCCCGCATTGTTCACCAGGATGTCCAGCCGCCCGAACCGTTCGACGGTGCCGGCCACCGAGGCCCGCACCGCCTCCGCGTCACCGCTGTCGGCCCGTACCGCCCAGGCCTGCCCACCGCCCCGCTCGATCTCCTTGACGACCTGGCCGGCCTTGTCCTGCCGGCTCTGATAGGTCAGGGCCACCGCCGCGCCGTCGGCGGCCAGCCGCAGCGCCGTCGCCTCGCCGATGCCCCGGCTGCCGCCGGTCACCAGGGCCACCTTGCCGGTGAGCGGCCGGGGGCCGTTCGCCGCCGGGGCCCCCGCCGTCGCCGTCACGGCCGCCATCACGGTCGCCGTCGTCGCGGTCGCCGTCATCGTCATCACCTTCGCATCGAGTCGTCCGTCGTCGTGCGCGGCCGTCCGCAGTCTCACGGAGCCGTCCGCAGTTCTGCGGAGCCGGCCGCATTCCGCACCCGGTACACCGCTCTGCCGGCGTTCTCCGTGGTGCGACTCGATCCTCCGGCGGGACGGAATCCGAAGCTGGCGGAATCCGGACGCCGCGTCAGCGGCCCGGCGGCGCCTGCGTGGACGGCGGCTCCTGCGGGGCCCGTGACGTCTGCCCGGCCGGTGACTCCTGCCCGGCCGGTGACTCCTGCGTCGACGGCGTCCCGACGCCGTACACCCGCCCCGCCGTTCCTCCGAAGACGTCCGACCGTTCCGCCGGCCCGAGGTGGGCCGTCGCCGACTCCGCGAGTGCCACGACGTCCTCGTAGCCGGCCGCCAGCGTGCACACCGGCCAGTCGGAGCCGAACATCACCCGGTCGGGGCCGAAGGCCTCCAGGACGTGCCGGGCATAGGGCAGGATGTGCTGCGGCCGCCAGGCGTCCCAGTCGGCCTCGGTGACCAGCCCGGACAGTTTGCAGCTGACGTTCGGCAGCCCGGCGAGGGCGGTGAGGGCACTTGCCCAGGGTTGCCAGTCCCCCGTCGCGACCGCCGGTTTGGCGGCGTGGTCCAGGACGAAGGACAGCTGGGGCACGGCGCGTACGGCGGCGTGCGCGGCGGGCAGTTCGCGCGGGGTGACCAGCAGGTCGTAGACCAGCCCGGCGTCGGCCACGATGCGCAGGCCCCGGAGCACGTCCGGGCGGCGGAGCCAGTCGGGGTCCGTTTCGTCCTGCACCTGGTGCCGGATGCCCACCAGTCCTGCGGGCAGCGCCGCGAGCACTTCCGCGAGCGCAGGGTCGCGGAGGTCGGCCCAGCCGACGACGCCGGTGACCGGCCCCTCCCCCGCCGCGAGGGTGAGCAGTTCGGCGGTCTCCTCGTACGAGGACGACGACTGGACGAGGACCGTGCCGTCGAGGCCGTGCGCGGTCAGATGCGGGGTGAGATCGCTCAGCGCATAGCCGCGGCGGATCGGATCGGCCCACGGCCCGTCCATCCACGGCTGCTCGCGCCGGGTCGGATCCCACAGATGGTGATGGGCGTCGATACGCATCAGGGGCGCGCTCCGGGGTCGGGGTCGGGGGCGAGGTCGTCAGCCTCAGGGCGGTGGCCTCGGGGTCCTCGCGTCGGGCTCAGCCGTGCAAGGGCAGCGGAAGATCGGCGTCGAGCAGGCCGCGGGCGACGAGCGTATGCCACAGCTCGTCCGGGATGTGACGGGTGAACAGCGCGGCGTTCTCGGCCATCTCCTCGGGGCCGGCGGCACCGACGACGGCCGAGGCGACGGCACGGTGCCCGAAGGGGAACCGGAGCGCGGCGGCCTTGAGGGGAATACCGAACTCTGCGCAGACGGCAGCAAGTTGACGCGCCCGGTCGAGAACGGCGGCCGGCGCGGGCGCGTAGTTGTAGGGCGCGCCGGGTGACGGGTCGGCCAGCAGACCGGAGTTGTAGACGCCGCCGACGACCACGGAAGTGCCGCGGCGCTCGCACTCCGGCAGCAGATCGTCGAAGGCGGTGCGCTCCAGCAGGGTCCACCGGCCGGCGCAGAGCACCACGTCCACGTCCAGGTCGGCGACCAGGCGGGCCAGCAGACCGCTGTGGTTCATGCCGAAGCCGATGGCGCGCACCATGCGCTCGGCACGCAGCTCGGCAAGGGCCGGGAAGCCGGTCTCGTACACCTCCCGCAGCTGCTCCTCCACGTCGTGGAGGTAGACGATGTCGACGGCGTCCACGCCGAGCCGCTGCAGGGACGCGTCCAGCGTGGCGCGGATCCCGTCGCGGGAGAGGTCCCGTACCCGGGCCCGGGCGGGGGTGTCCACAAAGCCTTCGCCGGCCGCCCGCTCCCCCGGCGCGAGCGGCCGCAGCCGGCGGCCGACCTTGGTGGAGAGGGTGTAGGCGGCGCGGTCGCGGCCGCGCAGCGCCCGGCCGAGGCGTTCCTCGGACAGGCCCACGCCGTAGTGCGGGGCGGTGTCGAAGTAGCCGGCGCCGGTGGCGAGGGCGGTGTGGACGACGCGCTGCGCCTGTTCCTCGGGGACGGCGCGGTAGAGGTTGCCGAGCGGTGCGCAGCCCAGACCCAGGGGCGGGACGGTGACACCGGTCCGTCCCAGCTCCCTCGGTCCCTGTGGGGGACAGTGCATGCGGGCCTCAGTCCTGCTTCTCGCCGCTGGTGAACCGGGAGATGACCAGCGCGATGATGATGATCATGCCGTTGAGGAACTGCGTCCACAGCGGTGGCACGCCGCCCAGGGTCATCACATTGATGACCAGCTGGAGCGTGAGGACACCGGTGAGCGCGCCGAAGAGCGTGCCCCGGCCGCCCTTGAGGCTGATGCCGCCGATCACCGCGGCGGCGAAGACCTGGAAGATCCAGCCGTTGCCCTGGCTCGCGGAGACCGCGCCGTAGTGGCCGGTGTAGAGGATGCCCGCGAAGGCGGCGAGCAGTCCGCCGACGGCCAGCACGATCCAGGTGAGGCGGTCCACCCGGATGCCGGCCGCGCGGGCCGCCTCCGGGTTGCCGCCGATGGCGTACAGCGCCCGCCCGTGCCGCAGGTAGCCGAGGGCCGCGCCGCCGAGCGCGAAGAGGGCGAGACAGATCCAGACGGCGGCCGGGACGCCCAGCCAGTCGGCCTGGCCCAAATAGGCGAAGGACTCCGGGACATTGCCGATGGACCGGCCCTCCGAGAGGCCCACCTGCAGGCCGCGGAGCATGGTGAGCATGCCGAGGGTGGCGATGAAGCCGTTGACCCGCAGGACGAGCATGAGGAAGCCGTTGGCGGCACCGATCGCCGCGCCCACGGCCAGGCACAGCGGGATCGCGGCCCAGGCCGGGAAGAGTTCCAGCCCGGCGAAGCGGCCGCCGTGTGCGGGCATCACCAGCCACAGGGCGACCACCGGTGCCAGGCCGATGGTGGACTCCAGCGACAGGTCCATCCGCCCGCTGATGAGGATCAGCGCCTCGCCGAGCACCAGCAGGCCCAGCTCCGTGGACTGCTGGATGACGCCGACGAGGTTGTCCTGAGTGAGGAACGCGGGCGACACGATGAAGCCGATGACACCCAGCACGAAGATCACCGGCACCAGGGAGAGATCCCGCCAGCGGGCCGGATCGATCCGGGGCCGGCGGCGCGGTGGGCGCTCCGCCACATCGGTGGCCGGCGGCGAGACGGTCTCGGTCATGGCGCGGTCCCTCCCGTTCCTTGCGTTCCTTCCGTTCCCCGCGGGGTACGGGCCTCCGGCGCGGGATCGCGGCCCGTACCGGACGGACCGGGCCCGGCGTCGGCATCGGCATCGGTGTCCTCGCCGGCGCCTGCGCCCTCCGCCATGCCCTCCATCGCGGCGACGAGTTCGTGATCGCGCCAGCCGGCGGCGAATTCGGCGGTCACCCGGCCGTGGAAGACCGCCAGCACCCGGTCGCAGACCCGCAGGTCGTCCAGCTCGTCGGAGACGATCAAGGCGCCGCTGCCGCCGTCCGCGACCTCCCGTACGACGCCCAGCAGCGCGTCCTTGGACTTGACGTCGACGCCGTTGGTGGGCCGGACGGCAACCAGCACGGCGGGCTCGCGGGCCAGCGCACGGGCGATCACGACCTTCTGCTGGTTGCCGCCGGACAGCCCGGACACCGGCTGGCCGGGCCCGGTGGCCCTGATGTCCAGTGCCGCGATCATCCGGCGGGCGAACGCACGGGTCCGGGAGGGCAGTACGGTGCCCATCGGCCCGAGCTGGTCGGCGACGGTGAGCGTGGCGTTCTCGGCGACGCTGCGGCCCGGGACGAGCCCTTCGCGGTGCCGGTCCTCGGGCACGTAGCCGATGCCCGCGGCGAGGGCGTGCGGCACGCTGCCGGTACGGACCGACCGCCCGCGCACGGTGATCCGGCCGCCGTCGGGGGCGCGCAGCCCCGCCAGCGTCCGGCCGATCGCGGTGCTGCCGCTGCCCGTGGCACCCGCGAGCCCCACCACCTCGCCGGCCCGTACGGTCAGGTCGAGCGGCGCGAAGTGCCCTGCGGCGGCCAGGCCCTGGGTGCGCAGCACCGGCTCCCCGGGCGGGCGCGCGCCCGTCCGCGGCTTGCGCGCGGGACCCGCATCCTCACCCGTCATCGCCGCCACCAGCGCGTCCTCGGCCAGCCCCGGGACGGGCGCGGTCAGCACATGCCGGGCGTCACGGAAGACGGTGACGGTGTCGCACAGCTCGTGGACCTCCTGGAGGTGGTGCGAGATGAACAGGAAGGCCACACCCCGGTCGCGCAGCTCCCGCAGTTTGCCGAAGAGCCGGTCGATGCCGGCGGCGTCCAGCCGGGCGGTGGGCTCATCGAGGATGATCAGCCGGGCGCCGAAGGACAGCGCACGGGCGATCTCCACGAACTGCCGCTGCTCGACGCCGAGTTCCTTGATCCGGGCGGCCGGGTCGACCTCGACGCCGTACCCGGCGAGCAGTTCGCGGGCCCGTTCGCGCAGCGCCCGCCAGCGGATGGTGTGCCCGCCCTGGAATCGGCCGAGGTACAGGTTCTCCGCGACGGTCAGCTCCGGCACCGTCATCGACTTCTGGTAGACGCAGGCGGCCCTGCGCTGCCAGGCGGCGGTGTCGCCCCAGCCGGGCGCGGGCGCGCCGCCGAAGGTGACCCGGCCGGCGTCCGGGCGTGTCATGCCGGTCAGTACGGACACCAGGGTGGACTTGCCCGCGCCGTTACGGCCGACGAGGGCGTGCGCCTCTCCGGGGCGCACGGCCAGCCGGGCGCCGTCGAGGGCGACGGTGGGTCCGTAGCGTTTGACGATCCCCTCGGCGTGCACCGCCGCCGCGGGCCCGTGCACCGCGGGCCCGTTCACCGCCGGCTCGGCCCCGTTCCCCGCCGTCGCGGGCCGGCCGGACATCGCCTCGTCCGCCTCATCCGCCGCCACCGCTACTTCTTCTTCTCGAGCTGGTTGGCCCACAGTTTCTTGTCGTCGACGGTGTCCTTGGTGACCAGGGGCGCCGGCAGCTGGTCCTCCAGACCGTTCTTGATCTTCACGATGGTCGAGCCGTGGCCGGTGGGGCCCGGGGTGAAGGTCTTGCCCTCCAGTCCGGCCTTGGCGTAGTACAGCGCGTACTTGGCGTAGAGGTCGGCGGGCTGGGAGAGGGTGGCGTCGATCTTTCCGGCGCGGATGGCGTCCAGTTCGTCCGGGATGCCGTCGTTGGAGATGATGGTGATGTGCCCGTCGGAGCCGGCCGGCCGCAGGAGTTTCTTCTGTTTCAGAAGGGCGAGCGTCGGCTGCAGGAAGGCGCCACCGGCCTGCAGATAGATGCCGCCCACGTCCGGGTGCTGGGCGAGCAGGCTCTGCAGCTTGCCGGAGGCGACCTCGCCCTTCCAGTCGGTGGCCAGCTCATGCACGGTGATCTTCGGGAACTTCTTCTTCATGCACGCCGCGAAGGCCTCGGAGCGGTCCCGCCCGTTGATCGAGCTGAGGTCGCCCTGGAGTTCGGCGACCCGGCCCCTGCCGCCCAGTTTCCTGCCGAGGTAGTCACAGGACTTCTCGCCGTAGGCGCGGTTGTCGGCACGTACGACCATGTAGACCTTGCCCTCGTCGGGGCGGGTGTCGACGCTCACCACCGGGATCTTCTTCTCCGCCAGGCGCCGCAGCGCGGCGGCGATGGCCCCGGTGTCCTGCGGCGCCATGACGATGGCCTTGGCGCCCTGGTCGGTCAGCGCCTGCACATTGGAGACGACCTTGGCGATGTCGTTCTGCGAGTTGGACAGCGGCAGCGCGGCCGGCCCGCCGTGGGCCAGGTCCTTTTCGAGGTACTGCTGGTAGGAGTTCCAGAAGTCGGTGTCCGTACGGGGCATGTCGATGCCGATCCTGCCGCCCGCGGTGCTTCCGCGGTTGCAGCCGGCGAGCGCGGCGGTGGCGAGCAGCACGGCACAGGCCACCGCGCCGGTCGTACGCAGTCTCATGGTGGTCCCTCGGTCGTGGTGTGCGGCTGGTGCGGGGCGCTGTACGGGTCGGGGCGGATGCGGGCCGAGGCGGGGTACGGGTCGGGGCCGGATACGGGCCGAGGTCGGACAGGGGTCGGGGCCGATGACCGGTCTTGGCCGGTCAGGTGGCGGGCAGGTCACGTGACGGGCCGCAGCCGCAGCCCCTGCATCCCCCCGTCCACGGCGAGCGCCGTCCCGGTGATGCCGGAGGCGGACGGGGACGCCAAGGAGGCGATGGCGGCGGCCACTTCGTCCGCGGTGACCATCCGGCCCATCGGCTGGCGGGCGTTGAGGGCGGCGCGTTCGGCGGCCGGGTCGTCGGCCCGGTCCAGCAGCCGGCCGACCCACGGGGTGTCGGCGGTCCCCGGATTGACGCAGTTGACGCGGATGCCCTCCCGGAGGTGGTCCGCGGCCATCGCGAGGGTCAGCGAGAGGACCGCGCCCTTGCTGGCGCTGTAGAGCGCGCGCTGCGGCAGGCCCGCGGTGGCGGCGATGGAACAGGTGTGGGTGATGGAGACCCGGCCCGGGGCGCCGGCAGCGGTGCGGCGCAGCGCCGGGAGTGCGGCGCGGGCGGTGCGCACCAGGCCCAGCACGTTCACGTCCAGGACCCGGCCCCACTCCGCGTCGTCGTTGTCCTCGACCGTGCCGACGGCACCGATACCGGCGTTGCCGACGAGGGTGTGCAGGGCGCCCAGCTCCCCCACCGCTTCGCCGACGGCGGTGCGCACCGCGGCGTCGGAGGTGACATCGGCCGTGACCGGGATCGTCCCGGGGGGCGCGCCGGAGGGGTCCCGGTCCAGGACGGCGACCTTGGCGCCGCGCGCCAGCAGCAGGGCGGCGGTGGCCGCCCCGATGCCGGAGCCGCCGCCGGTGACGAGCGCCGCCATCCCCTCGAAGTCGGCCGGTGGCCGGGCGTGGTGCGGTGCGGAACTCATGCGGAGACCTCCTGTTCGCCGTGCCGGCTGTGCGGGGAGCGACGGGCGCGCCATACCGGCCCGTCGGGGAAGCGGTGGGCGGCGACCGAGGCAGGCTTCATCCGGGCCGAGAAACCGGGCGCGGACGGGGCGCGGTAGCGGCCGCGCTCGACGACGACGGGATCGCTGAAGTGGTCGTGCAGATGGTCGACGTACTCGATCACCCGGTCCTCCCAACTCCCGGACACCGCCACATAGTCGAACATCGCCAGGTGCTGCACCAGCTCGCACAGCCCGACCCCGCCGGCGTGCGGGCACACCGGCACGCCGTACTTCGCGGCCAGCAGGAGGATCGCCAGGTTCTCGTTGACCCCGGCCACCCGCGCCGCGTCGATCTGGACGAAGTCCACGGCGCCGGCCTGCAGCAGCTGCTTGAAGACCACCCGGTTGGCGACGTGCTCGCCGGTGGCGACCTTCACGGGCTGGCCGGAGCGCACCGCGGCATGCCCCAGGACGTCGTCCGGGCTGGTCGGTTCCTCGATCCAGTGCGGGGCGTACGGCGCGAGCGCGGTCATCCATCGGACCGCCTCGGCCACGTCCCAGCGCTGGTTGGCGTCGACGGCGATCCGTACGCCGGGGCCGACCGCGTCCCTCGCCAGCCGCATCCGCCGCTTGTCGTCGTCGAGGTCGGCGCCCACCTTCAGCTTGATCTGGCCGAAGCCCTCGGCCACCGCCTTCTTCGCCAGCCGCACCAGCTTGCCGTCGTCGTAGCCGAGCCAGCCGGGCGAGGTGGTGTACGCGGGGTAGCCCTCGGCCTTGAGACGGGCGGCGCGCTCGGCCCGGCCGGGCGCCGCGGCGCGCAGGATCGCCAGGGCCTCGGCCGGGGTGAGGGCGTCGGAGAGATAGCGGAAGTCGACGAGGGAGACCAGCTCCTCGGGTGTGAGCGCGGCCAGGAACTCCCACACCGGCAGGCCCGCCCGGGCGGCGGCCAGGTCCCAGGCGGCGTTGACCACGGCGCCGGCCGCCATCTGCATCACGCCCTTCTCGGGGCCGAGCCAGCGCAGCTGGGAGTCATGGGTGAGGTCGTGGTGGAGTGCGGCGAGAGCTGCGGCGGTGGCCGGTACGGGGCGGCCGACGACGTACGGGGCGAGGGACCGGATCGCGGCGGCCATGACCTCGTTGCCGCGCCCGATCGTGAAGCAGAGGCCGTGGCCCCGCGGCCCGCCGCCGGTGTGCAGCACGACATAGGCGGCGGAGTAGTCGGGGTCCGGGTTCATGGCGTCCGAGCCGTCGAGCTGTTCCGAGGTGGGGAAGCGGACGTCGTGGACCTCGAACCCGGTGACGGTGTCGGCCGCAGTCATGGGCATGCCCCCTGAGATGTTGCGGAAGAACATCGGACCTCTCCCGGTCATCCGATGTATAGACCCGCGCGTCGGGCACCGTCCAGACCCCGTACGGAAGTTGACCGAACGTGGCCGCAACAGATCGGATGAATCTCGACCCCCTCACGCAAAGGGGCTGCGAACCGGCACCACGGACGCCGTAGTCTTGGGAACGCACGCAATGGAACTGCTGCCGGCGGCCGCCCCAGGTGGCCGGACCGGTCGGAAGGAGGCGCTGGGTGATCGAGCTCGAGGGGGTGCCCGAGCTGATCGACCCGGTCATGGTGGCCGCGTTCGAAGGCTGGAACGACGCCGGCGACGCCGCCTCCGCCGCGGTCGCGCATCTCGACCGGGAGTGGAAGGGCGAGGTCTTCGCCGCGCTGGACGCGGAGGACTATTACGACTTCCAGGTGAACCGCCCCACCGTCTTCCTGGACGGCGGCGTACGCAAGATCACCTGGCCGACGACCCGGCTCTCCGTCGTCCGCGTCGGCGACAAGAACGGCAAGGGGCGGACCCGCGATCTCGTCCTGGTCCGCGGTATCGAGCCCAGCATGCGCTGGCGCTCGTTCTGCAACGAAATCCTCGGCTTCGCCCATGAGTTGGGCGTGGAGATGCTGGTGGTGCTGGGCTCGCTGCTCGGGGACACCCCGCACACCCGCCCGGTGCCGGTCAGCGGGGTCACCTCCGACGCGGAACTCGCGAGCCGCCTGGACCTGGAGGAGTCCCGCTACGAGGGCCCGACGGGCATCGTCGGCATCCTCCAGGAGGCGTGCACCCACGCCGGTGTCCCGGCGGTGAGCCTGTGGGCCGCGGTGCCGCACTACGTCTCCCAGCCGCCCAACCCGAAGGCCAGCCTCGCGCTGCTCAACCGCCTGGAAGACCTCCTCGACGTGCGTATCCCGCTCGGTGAGCTGAGCGAGGACGCGCGCGCCTGGCAGCTGGGCGTGGACCAGCTGGCGGCCGAGGACAGCGAGGTCGCCGAGTACGTCCAGTCGCTGGAGGAGGCCCGGGACACCGCCGACCTGCCGGAGGCGTCCGGCGAGGCCATCGCCCGCGAGTTCGAGCGCTATCTGCGCCGCCGTGACCCGCAGGCCCCTCCCGGTGTGGCGACCGAGGGCGGGCTCGCCGAGGGCCGGGACAGCTCCTACCTCCGCGACTCCGCCGGCGGCCGCGGCCGCCCGCCCCGCCCGGTGTCCAAGGAGCCGCGGGAGCCGAAGCCCGGCGACGACAGCGGTACGCCGCCGAAGGACACCGGTACGGGCCAGAAGGACTCCGGTACGGCGCCGGTGGACACCGGCAAGGGCAACAAGGGCTCCGGTGACGCGCCCGACCCACCGGCAGACCCGCCGGGAGGCGCCCCGGGAGGCGCGGACTCCGCCGACTCCACACGGCCGGAGGACGGCCCGGAGGACGCCGGAAACTGAACGCCCTGCGCTGCCCCTCCCCCCGAGGCGGGAGGGGCAGCGCCTGCTCACCCCGAGCAGTGGAAGCGCGCCCCCGCCCAGTCGCCGTGATCGCCGGACTTCTTGCCGTCGGTGTCGGTCACCTTGAGGCGTACGTGCCGGACGCCGCCGAGCGGCACGTCCACCGCCACCGGTGCCGAGGCGCCGGTCAGTTTCGGTGAGGTCCACAGCACCTTGCCGTCCCCCTCCACCGAGAAGGCGACCTGCCCGTAGTCGGCGATCTCGTCGTCGATCCCGGCATCCGCGGTGAAGGACGTACAGCGCCCGCCGGTGAAGAACTCCAGGTCCGAGTCGGCGTGCGTCCCGAGGCCCTTGGCGTACGTCTTCCCGGCGAGGGTGAGCGGATGGCCGTCCGCCGCCCCCGACTCGCCGTTGCTGCGGTCCCGTTCGGCCGGCCCGTAGCCATTGGTGCCGCTCAGCCACTCCAGGTCGCTCGCCCAGGTGTCCTGGGCGGGCGCCTTCGGGACGGCCCGCACCTCGAAGCGGTGCACCGCCGTGCGCGGCGCACCGGCCGAGCGGTAGCGGACGGTGGCGGTCACCGTGACCGGGTCCGCGCTCCTGGCGTCCTTCGGCGCGGTGAGCGTCGGCGTGTCGCGCAGGGTGGTTCCGGCCGCGATCCGCGCATGGCGCACCGGCGCCGAGACGGTCCAGCCCTTGGGCGCGGACAGGGACACCGACACCTCATGTGCCGTACGGGTGCCCGCGGTGAGCGCCGTCCGTACGGCCGTCGGCACGCCCTTGGTCACTTCCTGACCGCCCGGCGTGGATACCGCGACCGTCGCGCCCGGGGTCCGGCCGCCGACCGCGCTCGCGCCCTTCAGCAACAGGGTGAACGCGCGGCCGGTGGGGCGGGAGGCGGTCTTGACCCGGACGACGCCCGCGCGGTCGGCGGGGTCGTGGATCCAGCCCTCGTCCGCCGCCTCGAACGCGCCCGCGGACGGCAGCCGCTTCAGCGGACGGCCGTCCAGGGTGACGCCGCGCGGGGCGTCCCCGGTGTGCACGGTGAAGCGGTACGGCCGGGCCGTCTGCTTCCCCCGGAACGAGCCCCGCAGGGCGCCGATGCCGATCCGTACGTCGCCGCCGCCGGAGCGCGGTGCCGCCACCTGCACCCGCTGGGTGGCGCTGCTGCCGTCCCGGTGCGCGCGGGTCACCCCGTCGTCCTCGTAGAGGGTGAACGAGGAACGGCCCTGCGGATAGACGTCCCAGGCGAGCGGCGAGTGTGCCGTCCGGTCCTGGTACGACCTGATGCCGGGCCACATGGGCACGGCGGCACCGGCCCTGACGAAGAGCGGCAGGGTGTCCAGGGGCGCGCTGTAGCCGTTGATGGTGGCCGGCCCCCGGTAGGTGCGTCCGGTCCAGTAGTCGACCCAGGTGCCCTTCGGGAGGTAGATGCCGTCGCGGGTTCCGGTGTCCTGGTAGACGGGCGCCACGAGGAAGTCCTGGCCGGTCAGGAACTCGTACTTGGCGGCGTCGGTGGCGGCCTTGGGGTCGTCGGGGTATTCGAGCGACAACGGGCGCACCGGCCCGACGCCGGTCCGGGTCGCCTCGGCCGCGTAGGAGTACATGTAGGGCAGCAGCGACTCCTTCAGCTTCAGATACTTCCGGTTGACGGAGGTGTAGGGCTCGCCCTGGCGATAGGGCTGTTTGTCGCTGTCCGCCCAGCCGTCCATCGTCATCATCGCCGGGAGGAAGGACTTCCACTGCAGGTCGCGGACGTAGGTCCGGGGGCTGCCGCCGAAGATGCCGTCCACGTCGCCGGTCGTGTAGGCGAGTCCGGACATCGTCGCGCCCGCGTAGGTGGGTATCTGCCAGCGGATGTAGTCCCAGGTGCCGCTCTGGTCACCGGACCACTGGACCCCGCAGCGCTGGGCGCCCGACCAGCTCTCGGGGGCCCAGGTGAAGCCCCGGGCATCGCTGTTGTCCTCGATGCCCTTGTAGGCGTCCTTGCAGCCGTCCAGGGCGAATTTGTAGCCGTCGCCGACCCAGGCGACATCCAGTTTGGCGATCCGCTGGCCCGCCTTGACCTGGTCGGCGAGCTTGCCGATGCCGTCCTCGGTCCACAGTCCGAGCTTCATCTTCCGCTCGCCGAGGCCCTTGGAGGTCTCGGCCAGGTTCTCGTAGCCGCAGCCGTAGCCGTCGTTGACCAGCATCCAGCCGTTGGGCAGGTCGTGTGCCGTGTAGCCGTCGGCGACCTTCAGGGCGTCCAGGGTGTGCCGCTCCCCCCGGTTCGCATTGTGCAGATAGCAGTCCGAGTCGCCGATCTCCAGGCCGTACAGCGGCGGCAGGAAGGGCTTTCCGGTCAGCGAGGTGTACTGGCCGATGACGTCCTTGGCGCTCGGCCCGGCGAAGTAATAGGCGTCGAAGCGGCGTTCCTTCGCGCGCGTCGTCACCGGCTCGTCGAAGGCGTACGTATTGGGCGCGTACGTATTGCGGAAGACCCCGTATCCCGCGGACGAGAGGTAGAACGGGACGGAGTTGGGGTGTCCGCCGTCGTCCCAGTGGTAGTCGACGCCGACCTCGACGGTGTGGCCGCGGTGTGAGGTGTTGCCGCGCCCGTTCTGCATCCCGGCGCCGTAGAACTGCTCGTCGCTCCCCCGCGCCAGGGTCTGGGTGGTGGTCGCGTCGTCCCAGCTCAGCCCCTTCGCCTCGGACCACACCAACGAGCCGTCGGCCCGCCGCAGTTCGAAGCGCAGCGGCGCCTTGAAGGCCTTCAGGGTGACCTGCGAGGTGCTGAGTTCGTAGGCGTCCCCGGCGTCCCGCCAGTGGGTGGCGGGCGGTGCGCCCCGGGGCAGCACGATGTCCTTGCCGGTCGGGTCGGTGAAGGTGCCGTCCGGGGCGAGTTCGATACGGAAGGTCCGGTCCGTCACGAAGCTGACGCGTGCCTCGGCCCGGCCCGCGTGCAGACGGTAGACGGGTCCGTCCGCGGCGAAGCCGGTGATGTCGCCGACGGTCTGCGCGGGTGCGCGGCCGTCCGCCCGTACGCTGCCCGCCGGCCCCGCGACGGCCGCCACGAGTCCGAGCAGCGCGGCAACGACCGCCACCCGCAGTGCTGTTGGTTTCCTCATGCCCGCAGCTCTAGTGCGCGCCCGGGCCGCGCCACCATGGACTCTTGGGCCGGGTTGCTGGATTTCTGCGCGCCCGCCGGCCGGCGGGCCGGCACGAAGGATGGCAAGAGGGGCGCCTCCGCCGGTCGGCGAAGGCGCCCCTGAGGACGGGTGCGGCGGGTGGTTACAGGGCCACGCCGAGCAGTGCGTCGACCGCACGGGAGACGAGGCCGGGAGCGCCCTCGTCGCTGCCGCCGCCGGACTCCTGCGCCGCGGCCCAGCGGTCCACGGCCGCGAGGGCGGCCGGGGAGTCCAGGTCGTCGGCCAGCGCCGTACGGATCTCCTCCAGGAGGGCGTCGGCGGACGTGCCGTCGGGACGGGAGACCGCGGCACGCCAGCGCGCCAGCCGCTGAACGGCCTCCTCCAGCACCGCGTCGGTCCACTCCCAGTCGGCGCGGTAGTGGTGCGCCAGCAGCGCCAGGCGGATCGCCGCCGGGTCGGTGCCGTCGCGCCGCACCACGGAGACGAAGACGAGGTTGCCCTTGGACTTGGACATCTTCTCGCCGTTCAGGGCCACCATCCCGGCGTGCACATACGCCTTGGCGAAGGGGTACTCGCCGGTGAGCGCCTGGGCGTGCGAGGCGCCCATCTCGTGGTGCGGGAAGGCGAGGTCGGAGCCGCCGCCCTGGACGTCGAAGCCCATGCCGAGGAGGTCCAGGGCGATGGCGACACACTCGATGTGCCAGCCGGGCCGGCCGCGGCCCAGCGAGCCGCCGTCCCAGCTCGGCTCGCCGTCACGGGCGGCCATCCACAGCATCGGGTCGAGCGGGTTCTTCTTGCCTTCGCGCTCGGGGTCGCCGCCGCGCTCCGCGGACAGCAGCCGCATCGCCTCGGCGTCCAGCCCGGAGACCTCGCCGAAGTGCGGGTCGGCCTCGACGGAGAAGTAGGTGTCACCGTCCAGCTCGTAGGCGGCGCCGGCGTCGCGCAGCCGCTCCACCAGCGGGACGATGCCGGGTATCGCCTCGACGGCGCCTATGTAGTGGCGGGGCGGCAGCATCCGCAGGGCCGTCATGTCCTCGCGGAAGAGGGCGGTCTCGCGCTCGGCAAGCGCCGTCCAGTCGACGCCGGTGGCAACGGCCCGCTCCAGGAGCGGATCGTCGACATCGGTGACGTTCTGCACGTAGTGAACCTGGCGCTTCGTGTCGAGCCACACGCGCTGAACCAGGTCGAACGCGTTGTAGGTCGCCGCGTGCCCCATGTGGGTGGCGTCGTACGGCGTGATGCCGCACACGTAGATACGGGCGACGGGACCGGGGTCGAGGGTTACCCGTCCGCCGGTCGCGGTGTCGTGGATCCTCAGGTCGCGGCCCTGGCCAGGCAGGGCGGGGACCTCAGAAGCGGGCCATGCATGCATGAGATGAGCCTAACCGGACGGATGTTCCGTCTACGAACGGGATCAGAGGTCTGGCCGGAAAGGCGGTCTTGTGTTCAGCGTCCGAACATGCAAGCGGACCGGGCGGTGTCCCGCCGCGCCCACGGCGGAATCTCAGACCGGCGGCCAGGGGATGGCGGGCCATTCGCCGCTCGGCTCCGGGTGCCGGCCGCTGCGCAGCAGCCCGGCCACCCGCGCCCGCAGCGCCGCGACCTCGTCATCCGTGATCAGTTCGGCCAGTCGGGCGGCGAGCGGCCCGGAGTCCTCCAGTGCCTCCTGAAGGCCCCGCAGCACCTCCAGCGCCTCGTCGGTCAGCGGCTCCCCCGCCCACCCCCACAGCAGGGTGCGCAGCTTGTCCTCGGCGTGGAACGTGACGCCGTGGTCGATGGCGAAAAACTCTCCGCCGGCGCCGGGCAGCAGGTGGCCGCCCTTGCGGTCACTGTTGTTGATCACGGCGTCGAGTACCGCGAGCCGCCGCAGCCGTGGATGGTCGGCGTGCACCAGCAGCGCGGTGCGGCCCTCGCCGACCTGCGCGAAACCGACCGCCTTCCAGCCGGGGCCCGGCTCCTCGTCCTCCACCAGGGCCAGCAGCTCGGGCACCTCGTCGCTGCTCTCCGGCGGATCGATCCACTCCTGGACCATGCCGGTGCCGTGGGGGCCGTCGCGCAACACCGTGACCGGGATGAGGTCCCAGCCGCAGGCGCGGGAGATCTCGTACGCGGCGACCTCGCGCTGGGCGAGCGTGCCGTCGGGGAAGTCCCACAGCGGGCGCTCACCGGCGACCGGCTTGTAGACACAGGCGGCGGTGCGGCCGTCCTGCGCGACCGTGCAGTAGAGAACGGCGTTGGACGCCTCGGGGATGCGGCCGCGTACGGTCAGCTCACCGTCGGTGAACAGGGCGTCCGGCCGGTCCCCGGCGGGTTCCGGCGCGGCCGGCGGCGGGTCTTTCGGTGCGGCGGGGCCGGGCAGCGGCGCGGCCTGCCCGGCAGGTTCGACGGGCATGGCGCTCAGGCGTCCCGCCGGTATCCGTTCTGGCGCGGGCATACGTGTCCCTCCGGGTCGAGCGGCAGGCTGCACAGCGGGCACGGCGGGCGGCCGGCGTTGACCACTTCGAGCGCCCGCTTGGCGAACGCCCTGGCCATGGTTCCGGTGAGGCGCACCCGCAGCATCGGCGGGCCGTTCTCGTCGTCCTGGAGCAGCCGCTCCTCCGCGTCGGCGAGGTCTTCGTCGCTGTCCCCCTCCAGCTCGACCAGGGCCTGTGCCTCGACGATCATCCGCTCGTCCTCGCCGTCCCAGGCGAGCGCCATCGTGCCGACCCGGAACTCTTCCTCGACGGGCGATTCCAGCGGGGCGGAGTCGGCCAGCTCGGCGGGCGAGACGGCGGGAACCGGGGCGTTGCCGCCGCTGCGCCGTACGACCTCGTCCAGCAGCTCGTCGATCCGCTCGGCGAGTGCCGCGACCTGGGTCTTCTCCAGGGCGACGCTGGTGGTGCGGCCGGAGGCGGTGGCCTGGAGGTAGAAGCTACGGCGGCCAGGCAGCCCGACCGTACCGGCCACGAAGCGGTCCGGCGCGTCGTAGAAGAACACCTGACGGGACAACGTCCTGCTCCGATTGCTCGACTGCGGGGTCACTGCGGTCGCTGCACGTCCTGCGGTCACTGCGCGGATCGCAGGTGCGTGGCGGGCAGCGCCGTCGCACCACCCTACTGCGCCGACTGATCACGCTGCTCCCGCACCACCGCCGACGGCCGCGTCCCGGTCGGCCCCCGCGCTGCCGCCGCCCTCCCGGGGCGCGAGAGAGCCGAAGTCACCGGTGTCCCCGAGCCGTACGAGGTAGGGGCGCAGCCGGGTGTAGCGGATCGCGGTGACCGAACAGGGCTCGACGGAGATCCGCTGGAAGAGGTCGAGGTGCATGCCCAGGGCGTCGGCGACCAGGGATTTGATCAGGTCGCCGTGCGAGCACATGACGTAGGCCGCCTCGGGGCCGTGCGTCTCGTCGATGCGGGCGTTCCAGTCGCGTACCGCGTCCACCGCCCTGGCCTGCATCGCGCGCATCGACTCGCCGCCGGGGAAGGCGGCCGCTGAGGGGTGCTGCTGGACGACCTCCATCAGCGGCTCGTCGCTCAGCTCGGCGAGTTTGCGGCCCGACCAGTCGCCGTAGTCGCATTCGCTGATCCGGTCCTCGACGTGCAGGGTGAGCCACGGCCGGGATTCCAGCAGCGGCGCCACGGTCTCCCGGCAGCGCTGCAACGGGCTGGAGACGACCGCGGTCAGCGGCACCCGGGACAGCCGTGCGGGCAGCGCGGCGGCCTGGGCGGCGCCGTGCTCGTCGAGGGCGACGCCGGGGGCCCGTCCGGCGAGCACTCCGGCGGTGTTGGCGGTGGAGCGGCCGTGCCGCACCAGGATCAGCGTGGGCATGGGCGCCACCCTACGTTCCCGGTCCGTGTTCCTGGCGGGCGGCGGCGTGACGAGCGAGAATGCCAGGTGTGATCGTGGACTGCGCCATCTACCGGGACGGCCGCCGCGCCGAGTGTGCGACCGACTTCTCCCGCGCGCTGGAGGAGGCGCGGGCCAAGGGTGATGCCTTCCTGTGGCTAGGGATGTACGAGCCGACGGAGCGCGAGTTCGATCTCGTCAGCAGCGGATTCGGGCTGCATCCGCTGGCCGTCGAGGACGCGCTCAAGGCGCATCAGCGGCCCAAGCTGGAGGTCTACGACGACTCGCTGTTCATGGTGCTGAAGCCGGTCACCTACGACGACGAGGCCGCCACGGTGACCTCGTCGGAGGTGATGGTCTTCCTGGGCGAGGCGTTCGTGGTCACCGTCCGGCACGGCGAGGCCAGCCCGCTGGCGGCGGTGCGCCGACGGCTGGAGGAACACCCGGAGATCCTGCGGCACGGCCCCGGCGCGGTGCTCTACGCGGTCTGCGACGCCGTGGTCGACCACTACATCGAAGTGGCCTCCGAACTCCAGCTGGATCTGGAGGGGTTGGAGGCAGAGGTGTTCGCTCCGGTGCGCCGGGACACCAAGAACACCGCGGCCGAGATCTATGCGTTCAAGCGCGAGGTGCTGGAATTCCGGCGGGCGACCGGCCCGCTGGCCGCACCGATGACCCTTCTGCAGAACCCCGGCGTGCCCTACGTGCACGACCACGCCCGGCCGTTCTTCCGCGACGTCGACGACCACCTCACCCGCGCCAACGAGTCGGTGGAGAGCCTCGACCGGCTGCTCTCGGACATCCTCGCCGCCCATCTGGCGCAGATGGGCGTACGGCAGAACGACGACATGCGCAAGATCTCGGCCTGGGCGGCGCTGGCGGCCGTACCGACCCTGATCGCCGGCATCTACGGCATGAACTTCGAGCACATGCCGGAGCTGAAGTGGCGTCTGGGCTATCCGGCGATCCTGCTGGTGATGATCGTCATCGAGATCTCGCTCTACCGGCTGTTCAAACGCCGCGGCTGGCTGTGACCCGGGCGGTCCCGGCGGCCGGGCGCCCGCGGAGGGCTCAGACGAGCTCCGGCGCCGAGGTGGCCGGGCCGCCCAGCGCGTCCCGGCGCTCGGGCATCCGGAGGCTGACCATCCGCCGCCAGCCGCCCAGCCGCTCATAGCCGTACATCGCCCGGATCCCGGTGATGATCCCGCCGTTCTTCGCCTTCGGCCACCGCAGGATGCGGCCCATGTGGTCCATCACGGCCAGGCTGACGTCCCGGTAGATGACGATCTCGGCGTGGGCGCAGTCGTGCAGGATCCGCTGGATGGTCCGGCCGTGGCCGAGGCGGGCCAGCCGCAGCAGTTCCTCGTGGCAGTACGCCAGGTGGTTGTCCTCGTCGTGGGAGATCACCCGGATCGCCTTGCCCACCTCGGGGTGGTCGCCGAAGTACTTGGTGAGCATCACCATCTGGTCGGCGGCACGCTGTTCGGTGACCCGGCTGTGGGCGAGGTAGGTGATGATGTCGAGCTCGGTGAGCGGTTCGTCGCGGCGCAGCTTGTCGTGTGCCAGGCCGATGCCCTGCCGCTCCAGCAGCGCGGTGTAGTCGGTCTCCACGGGGACCGCGGCGGGCGTCAGGCCGCGTTTGCGCAGCAGGGCGTGGAAGATCCGGCCGTGCTTGTCCTCGTCCGCGCCGTGCCGGGTGACCTTGGGCGCCAGCTCGCGCAGCGCGGCGGGCACGAGGGCGGCGATCCGGCCGTTCTCCCAGCCGCCCTGGGCCTCTCCGCTGGCCGCGATGGAGCAGAACAGGCGGTAGGAGTCGTCGTTGTCGACGATCTCCTGGAACAGGCTTCGGGCCGAGATCATCTGCGCCACCTCCGAACGGACACACCCGTAGGAAAAGTCAAAGGGCGTGTTCCGCGGGAGGCAACCGGAGCGGCGGTCCGTACGGCTGTCCGGGCAATGTCCGTCCTGGTGGCGGGCGTAACCCGGGCGCGCATCACCGCGTTGTGCTGCCTGCCGGCCGTGGCGGGGAAGATCCCCCGAGCCCCCGCCACGGCCGCGGGGCCGACCGGCCCGGCGCTGCGGACGCCGGGCCGTGTGCCGGCGCCGGAGGGTTTCCGGTACGAGCCTGCCGGCCCGGTGGCCTACGCCAGGCCGGCCCGCTCCAGCGCCTCGGTGCCGGCCCGCAGCGAGGCGAGGCGGTCCTCCAGGGTGAAGCCCGCGGGGGCCAGCGTCAGGGTGGTCACTCCGGCCGCCGCGTAGGCCTGCATCCGCTCGGCGATCCGCTCGACGGAGCCGAGCAGCGTGGTCTGGTCGATCAGCTGCTCCGGGATCGCGGCGGCGGCGCCCTCCTTGTCGCCGGACAGGTACTTGCTCTGGATCTCGGCGGCTTCCTTGCCGTACCCCATGCGCTGGGCGAGCTGGTTGTAGAAGTTCTGCTTCGGGCTGCCCATACCGCCGACGTACAGGGCGGTGTACGGACGGAACATGTCGGCCAGCGCGCTGACGTCCTTGTCCGCGCCGACGGCCAGCGGCAGCGTCGGACAGACGTCGAAGCCCTCCAGCGTCTTGCCCGCCTTCTCGCGGCCGGCCCGGAGGTGCGAGATCGCGGTCTCCTCCAGGTGGTCGGCCGAGGGGAAGATCAGCAGAGCGCCGTCGGCGATCTCACCTGTCTGCTGCAGGTTCTTCGGGCCGATCGCGGCGATGTAGAGCGGGATGTGCTCACGCTGCGGGTGGACGGTGAGCTTCAGCGGCTTGCCGGGGCCGCCGGGCAGCGGCAGGGTCCAGTGCTCGCCCTCGTAGGACAGCCGCTCGCGGGTCATGGCCTTGCGGACGATGTCCACGTACTCGCGGGTGCGCGCCAGCGGCTTGTCGAACTTGACGCCGTACCAGCCCTCGGACACCTGCGGCCCCGAGACGCCGAGCCCCAGGCGGAACCGGCCCCCGGAGAGGGAGTCCAGGGTGGCGGCCGTCATCGCGGTCATCGCGGGCGCACGCGCCGGGATCTGGAAGATCGCCGAACCGATGTCGATCTGCTCGGTCTGGGCCGCGACCCAGGAGAGCACGGTGGCCGCGTCGGAGCCATAGGCCTCCGCGGCCCAGCAGACGGCATAGCCCAGGCGGTCGGCCTCCTGCGCCACCGCGAGATTGTCGGAGTCCATCCCGGCGCCCCAGTAGCCGAGGTTGATGCCAAGCCTCATGCCGCTCCCCTTACCGATCAGTAACGTCGCTGTTCCGGGGACTGTAGCGCGCACCCCCGCCGGCCGTCATCGGCGGGTTGTCCACAGGTCCCCTGTTCCCGGCTCATGCCCAGTAATCTCAAGGCCCATGGAGCAAAGGCACCTCGGCCGTACGGGCCTTCGCGTGTCCCGCCTCGGGCTCGGCACCCTGAACTGGGCCCGCGACACGGACGAGCAGGAAGCCGCCGACCAGCTCAAGGCGTTCTGGGAGGCCGGCGGCACTCTCGTGGACACCGCCGACATCTACGCCGACGGCGGCGCCGAGTACCTCCTGGGCCGGCTGACGGAAGGACTCGTTCCGCGCGAGGACCTGGTCATCGCGACCAAGGCCGGCAACGTCCTGGCGGCGGACCGCCGCGTCGACGGCTCCCGGCGCCATCTCCTCGCCGCCCTCGACGCCTCCCTGGAGCGGCTGGGCACCGAGTACGTCGACCTGTGGCAGCTCCACGCCTTCGATCCGCACACGCCGCTGGAGGAGACCCTGCAGGCCCTCGATCTCGCCGTCACCAGCGGCCGGGCGCGCTATGTGGGGCTGTCGAACTTCTCCGGCTGGCAGCTCGCCAAGGCGGCCACCTGGCAGCTGGCCGCGCCCGGTGTACGCAACCGGCTGGCGAGCACACAAATGGAGTACTCCCTGCTGCAGCGGGGCGTCGAGCGGGAGGTGCTGCCGGCGGCGCTGGACCTCGGCATGGGCCTGCTGCCGTCGTCGCCGCTCGGGCGGGGCGTGCTGACCGGCAAGTACCGCCATGCGACGCCGGCCGACTCGCGAGGCGCCTCGGAGCATCTGGCCCCGTTCGTCGCGCCGTATCTCGACGAGACGGCGGGCCGGGTCGTCGAAGCGGTCACCACCGCCGCCGACGGACTGGCCGTCACCCCGCTCCAGGTCGCGCTCTCCTGGGTCCGCGACCGCCCCGGAGTGACCGCGCCGATCCTGGGCGCCCGGACGGAGCAGCAGCTCAGAGCCGCATTGTCAGTGGAGACCCTTAGTCTTCCTGACGAGATCCGCCGGGCGCTGGACGATGTTTCGGCTCCGGTGCACCACTACCCCGATCACGACTGGAGCACGCTGTGAGTACCGACCGCCTCGCCGGCGAAACCCCGCCCGAGCAGGAGGCCGCGCCCGGGACTGCGGATGCCCAGACACCCGACGACGCCACGGCGCCCGAGGCCCCCGCGGCACCGGAGGGCGCCACGGCACCGGAGGACGACGCAGCGCCGGCGGGCGACGCCACGGTGCCGGGCCCGGACGCGACGGCATCGGAGGACGCCGCAGCACCGGAGCCGGACACGCAAACGGAGGTGGAGGCGGAGGCTGCAGCGGAAACGGCTGCAACGGGCACCGACGCGACGGCGCCGGAAAGCTCCCCGGCACCGGCCGCGGACACGGCAGCTCCGGTGAGCGAGCCGGCTCCCGCGGCACCCGGCACCGGGGACCGGGCTACCGACGCCGAGGACCGGGCTCCCGACTCCGGGGCGGCGCGGGAGACCGCGGCGCCCTCGGTGCCCGCAGCGCCCGCAGCGCCCGCAGCGCCCTCGGCGCCCGCGTCGGCCAAGGCGACCGCGGACGCGCTGGCCGCGGCGGTACGCGCGGTGGAGAGCGGCGAGCGCCTGGCCGCCTCGTTCTTCAACGATGCACCCCGTTCCGCCCCCCGCCCCGCCCAGCCGGCCGCACCCGCCGCCCGGCCCCGCGAGGACGGCCCGGAGAACGGCAGCCGCGCCCCGCAGCAGAGCGCCCCCCACGGCCCCGCCCCGGAGGCCGCCCGGCCCGGCACCGCACCCGACGCCGGCGGCCCGGCCAGTCCCCCGGTCACGGACACCGGCGCCATGAGCCCGGCCGCCGCACCGGCTCCGGCCGGCCCGGTTCCCGCCCCCCGCCCCGTCGTGGCCGCGGCCCCCGGCATCGAGGGCGTACGGCAGGTCCTCACGGCGGGCGGCGCGCCCCAAGCGCTGGCGGAGCCCGCCGCGGAGGTGCTCGGGGAGCGGGCCGCCGAGGCACTGAGCGAGGACCCCTGGCAGTTGCTCGGTGTGCCCGGGGTGCGCCCCGAGCAGGCCGACGGCTTTGCCCGGGCGCTGCTCGGCCCGGCCTGCGGCCCCGGCGACGAGCGGCGCGCACAGGCATTGGTCGGCTGGCTGCTGGAACAGGCCGCCGTGGCGGGGCACTCCGCCCTGGAGGCCGCCGCGCTGCGCGCCGCCCTGGCCCAGCGCTCGGTGCCCGACCCCGACGAGGCCCTGCAGACCGCCATCGCGGACGGTGCCGTACTGGTCTTCCAGGACGCGATCGAAGAACCGGGCCGGGCACGTCCCACCACGGGCGACGACGAGGACGACGAGCAGCCGGTCCGGATCCTGCTCGGCCTGGACCGGTTCGCGATGGCCGAGGAGAGCGTCGCCGACGGCCTGGCACGGCTGCTGAACACCTTCGAAGCGGTGGCCGGGCCGGAGCAGGACACCGCGGCGGACGGCGGGGAGCCCGGCGGCGGCACGGCAGCCGCGGAGCCGGCCGACGCCGACCGGAGCCCGGCCACGGAGAGTGCCGATGCCCCGGCCCCCGGCGCCGGAGACACCGGAGCGCCCGCCGACACCGACGGCACCACCACCCCCCGGCCCGTACGCCCCTCCGCCGCCGCCTGGGAGGCCGCGGCGGCCGCCGCACCGTCGCCGTCGGCCGCGGAGCTCATCCGCGCGGCGGCACACAGCGGCCTGGTGGCGCACACCGGTGCCGAGGCGGCCTGCGCGGAGCCCGCCGCGCTGATCGCCGCGGCCCGCTCGCTGGGCCTGCGGACGTACGGTGCCACGCACACCGAGAACGGCCGCCGGCGCCTGGCCGCCCACCTCGCCGCAAACGCTCCGGAGGCCGCCGGCGCGGCCATGGACCCCGGTGCGGCCGCGGCGACCGTGTCCGGCCTGCTGTCCGGCCGGCAGGGTCCGGGCCGCGACGCCGACGGCGCCCTGGCGCTCGATCTGCTGGTCGTGCTGGACGCCCCGCAGCTGGATCTGGAGGCCGCCGCGCTGCTCGTCGAGTCGCTGACCGACGGCACCCGCCTGGTGCTCAGCGGCGACCCGGGGGGGCTGTGGTCCGCCGGTCCCGGCCGGCTGTTCGCCGATCTGCTGGCGGCCCGCTTCTGCCCTCAGGTCGCCTCCCGCACCCCGGACTTCGGCCCGATCGGCGAGCTGGTGTCGGGCATCGGCATCGGCGAGCTGAGCCAGGTCGAGGCGCCCGGCAAGGAAGTGGTGATCGTTCCCGCGCGGGATGCCGGAGAGGCGGTGCACCGCACCGTCCAACTGGTCGCCGACTCCGTGCCCCGGGCGCTCGGTGTTCCCGCGGAGCAGACCCAGGTCATCACCGTCGGCCACGGCGGCGCGGCCGGCACCCGCGCGCTGAACGCCGCCCTCAAGGAACGGCTCAATCCCGGCCCCGGCCGATTCGGCGGATTCGACCCCGGCGACCGCGTGGCTTACACCCCGGCACCCGGCCGCACGGTGCCCGGCACGGTCACCGGCGCGGACGCATCCGGGCTGCAGCTCGACTGCGACGGCACCGCGACGGTGGTACCGCGCGAGCAGGTCGGTGCGGGGGCCGTACGCCACGGCTGGGCGCTCACCGCGCACCAGGCGGCCGGGATGCGCTGGCCCGCCGCAGTGGTCGTGCTGCCCGGGGACGCCGCCGCCGGCCTGACCCGCGCCTGGGTCTACACCGCCTTCAGCCGCGGCGAACGGCATCTGTCGGTCGTCCAGGGCGTCGATCAGGCGCTGCCCCGCGCCGTCGCCGAGGTACCCGTCAAGGAACGCACGACCCGGCTGCGCACCCTGCTCCAGCACAGCGTCCAGAGCACCGAGGAGCCGCCCGCGGCCGGCTGACCGGCTACCGGGCCCGCTCCCCCGCACCGCACGCCCCGCAAGCCGCTGCCCCGGTCCGTCAGCAGCCTCCTGCCGACGGACCGGGGCAGCGGTCGGTGTACGGGATCAGGATGCGGTGGCGGGGCCGGGGCAGCGGCTTGCGGGCCGGGGTACGGCGGCGGGGCAGGACCCAGCCCGCGCCCCGCGCCGGTCTACCTTCCGCGGTCGGGCGTTTCCAGATCGTCGTCGTCCAGCTCCTCGTCGAAGACCGCGCTGACGTCGAAGCGGCACACCACCCGCTGGGGGTCCGCCTGATCGAACGGCGCCGACAGCCACTCCCCCGGCTCGGCCGGGTCGTCGGCGGCCGCCACCCACAGGGTGGAGTCGCCCTCCTCCAGGCCGAATTCCTTGTGCCGGGAGGCGATCTCGTCCGGTTCGAACTCCCCGAAGAGCACGCCCAGCGCCGCATGCACGCTGGTACCGACGACCGCGGCGGCGTCGGCGCTGCTGCCGGCCGCCTCGTCGGCGGCGTCCGGATCGAGGTCGGCGATGCGCTGGGCCTGATGCAGCAGCCGCTGCGGTTCGGCGACGGTGTAATCGCGCCGGATCAGCAGGCTCAGCGCACTCGGCTCCTCCGGGCCCGCGTAGGCGGGCAGTGCGTCGCTCCCGGGGATCTCGAAGGGGGTGACCTCGTCGTAGGTGTCGTACAGCAGCTCGTCATAGACCTCTGCCGCCGCGGCGAGCTCGTCGAACGCGGCGTAGACGGCCGGATCGTCCTGCCCCGAGCGGCGTTCGACCGCGTCGAGGTGACGGTCCAGCGCGGCTTTGACCGCCTCGGCGGCGGCACGTACCTCGGCAGCGGAAGGCTGCGCAGCATCAGACATAGTGCAGACGCTATCCGTACCGGGGCCGGTCCCGCACAATAGATGCGATGCCGGAATACGAATTCTGCGATGTGTACGTGCCACGGGGAGTGTCCCGCAAGGCCGCCACTCGCCTGCTGACCGACCATGCCGAGTACGGACACTGGGAGTTGGACCGACTGCGCCTGAACCCGGACGGGAGTCGCAAGGTGCGGCTGCGCCGCCGGATCATCCGCCAGCTCCGCGCCACATGGTGAGCGCCACCGGCGTCTGAGCACGGCAGAGCGGGCCCCGCTGGGCAGGGCCCGCTCCCGTGGAACGCCGGTGCGCTATGTCGTGCTGCTCACCGACGGGCGGCGCGCGCCTTGCGGTAGATCAAGGCGCCCCCGAGCAGCAGCCCGGCGCTGGCCGGAATCGCGTAGCCGACCCCTCCGGCACCCGTCTGCGCGAGGTGACCGACAGGCTTGGGAGGCGTCACGATCTGGCTGTGCCCCCCGGTCTGCGGCTTCGTCCCCGGCGTGTGCGGCGACTGCTGGCTGGGCTTGCCCGGCTGATGGGGCTTGCCCGGGTGGTGCGGCTTACCGGGCTGGTGCGGCTTGCCCGGGTGATGCGGCGTGCCGGGCTGGTGCGGCTTGCCCGGGTGGTGCGGCCTGCCCGGGGCCGGTGTCGACCCATTGGCGCAGTGGTTGCCGAAGGCCGGGTTCAGCAGCCCGGCCGCCGAGACATTGTTGCCACAGGCATTCACCGGCACGTCGACCGGAGCCTGGACACTGTTGCCCGACGCGACACCCGGCGAGTTCGACGCCCCGCCGGCGGCGTTCGCACCGCCCTGGTGTCCGCCCTGGTGTCCGCCGACGTGACGGCCGCCGCCGACGTTGGCGCAGTGGTTGCCGAACGCGGGGTTCAGCAGCCCGACCACATTGACGGTGTTGCCGCAGGCGTTCACCGGAACGTGAACCGGTACCTGGACGCTGTTGCCGGACCCCACACCGGGCGAGTTCGCCGCGCCTCCGGCGGCTCCCGCGTCGGCCTGTGCATAGCCGGCGGCCATGGCGAGTACGCCACTGGCGGCCGCCATGGTGACCAGGCCCTTTCGTGCGACCTGTCTCATAGGTTGTTCCCCTGCCTAGTGCCTTACAGGAATACGGGCAAGTGAGGATCTTCGGAAAGATCCACCGGCCCGCCGAATACCCAGCGGCTCCGGAATGCGTGGTGCGCCTTCCGGAGCCGGACCGAGTCAGCCCCTTACCGGGTGCAAATACAACGCCAAAGGACGCCAGAAGGTCACTTGTTGACGCAGCCCGCGCCGAACGCGGGGTTCAGCAGCCCGATCACGGAGACCGTGTTGCCACAGGCGTTCACCGGAACGTGTACCGGCACCTGGATGGTGTTGCCGGACACCACACCAGGAGAGTTCAGGGCAGCACCCTGGGCACCCGAGTCGGCAACAGCCAGGCCCGCACCGGCGAGCACGACACCACCGGCCACTGCAGCAGCGGCGACGACCTTCTTGATCATTATTCCTCCTTGTAGGCAATTACGATCCCAGCCGCGGACCGCACTCACTGCAACGAGAAAAATGCTGTTGAAGCTACGAACACATCGGCGGGTTCACCCTTTTCAGCGAAGCCGGCGCGAAAGGCAGGTAATCCGCGCCGAATTCAGCTCTGGTCGATGAACCGGTCGAGCACCCGCACCCCGAACTTCAGTCCGTCCACCGGCACTCGCTCGTCCACACCGTGGAACATCCCTGCGAAGTCCAGCTCGGGCGGCAGCTTCAGCGGGGCGAAGCCGAATCCGCGGATCCCGAGATCGTCGAAGGACTTGGCGTCCGTACCGGCGGAGAGCATGTACGGCACGGCGCGCGCGATCGGGTCCTCGGCCTGCAGCGCCGACTGCATCGCCTCGACCAGCGCACCGTCGAAGGTGGTCTCCAGCGCCTTGTCGGCGTGGACGTCCTCCCGCTTCACCCGCGGGCCCAGGATCCGGTCCAGGTCGGCCAGGAACTCCTCCTCGTGGCCCGGCAGGAAACGGCCGTCGACATGAGCGGTGGCCTGCCCCGGGATGACGTTGACCTTGTAGCCGGCGCCCAACTGCGTCGGGTTGGCGGTGTTCTTGAGCGAGGCGCCGATCAGCTTGGCGATCCCGCCGAGCTTGGCCAGGGTGGCGTCCATGTCCTCGGGGTCGAGCTCGGTGCCCAGGGCGTCCCCGAGCTGGTCGAGGAAGGAGCGCAGCGTCTTGGTCACCCGCACCGGGAACTCGTGCCGGCCCAACCTGCCGACCGCCTCGGACAGTTCGGTGATCGCGTTGTCCTTGTGGATCATCGAACCGTGACCGGCGTTGCCGTCCACCGTCAGCTTCATCCAGTGCATGCCCTTCTGGGCCGTCTCGATGAGGTAGAGCCGCACCTGCTCGTTGACGGTGAACGAGAAGCCGCCGACCTCGCTGATCGCCTCCGTGACGCCCTCGAAGAGATGCGGGTGGTGGTCGACGAGCCAGCGCGCGCCGTAGGTGCCGCCGGCCTCCTCGTCCGCGAGGAACGCCAGCACGATGTCCCGCGGCGGCTTGCGCCCGCTGCGCAGCCGGTCACGGACGACGGCCAGCGTCATCGCGTCCATGTCCTTCATGTCGACCGCGCCCCGGCCCCAGACGCAGCCGTCGGCGATCTCCCCGGAGAACGGGTGGTGGGTCCAGTCGTCGGCGTTGGCCGGGACCACGTCGGTGTGCCCGTGGATGAGCAGCCCGGGCCGCGAGCGGTCCTCGCCCTCGATCCGGGCGACGGTCGAGGCGCGGCCCTTGTGGGACTCGAAGATCTGCGGCTCCAGGCCGACCTCGGCAAGCTTCTCCGCGACGTACTCGGCGGCGGCCCGCTCCCCCGGGCCGGAGTGGTCGCCGTAGTTGCTGGTGTCCATCCTGATCAGATCCCGGCACAGGTCGACGACCTCGTCCTCACCGGTGACCGCACGGCCCGACTGCGACTCGCTCATGCCGCACCCTCGCTTCGCCCGGCCCCGCATTCGCAGGACACGCACCTCTCCACGGTTCGCTCGCAAAGCTCGCTCATGCCGCACCCTCACTTCGCTCGGCCCCGCATTCGCGGGGCACGCACCTCTCCATGGTTCGCTCGCAAAGCTCGCTCATGCCGCACCCTCGCTTCGCTCGGCCCCGCATTCGCGGGGCACGCACCTCTCCATGGTTCGCTCGCAAAGCTCGCTCACAATGCCTCCTCCGGCTTCACGGCCGCGTCGCGCGCCCCGGAGAGCACGGCCCACGGCGGGGTCCACTGCCATCCTCCACCCGTCGCCCGCTGTGCCCAAGGCCGCAATACTCCCGACATGCCCTGGTCACAGCCCTGCTTCCGGCCGAATGCCGGGGTGATCGACCACCCGCGAATGTTTGCTATTGTTTTCCACGTCGGAACGGCCCAGGCCGCACCGGCAGACACCTTGTCCGGGTGGCGGAATGGCAGACGCGCTAGCTTGAGGTGCTAGTGCCCTTTATCGGGCGTGGGGGTTCAAGTCCCCCCTCGGACACTGACGGAACGGGCGGCATCGTGATCACGATGCCGCCCGTTCGGCGTTTCCGGGGACAGGGACAGGGACGCGGACCACTGACGGCGTGAGGCCGCCCGAGGTCCGCGTTTGGTTTGTTGATCTTCGCTTCCTCAGGCCTCGGGGGGCTGACTGCCGGGCAGCGGGTGGCCGGCCGCGACGACCAGCCGGGGGCGGCGTCGCGGCGACCAGGTGGCTGGTGGAGTGCCGATGGCCCGTGCGCGGAGGTCACCGTCGTCCCTTCGTCCCTCTGTGCCGCAGCCCGAGCCGTGGGCCGAGACGCGGATATTCCCGGAGGCCCTGCCGAGCCGGCGCGGTCCCCGCAGGCGTGAAGCGGAGCGGGGTAATCCCATTCCCCTTTTCCCGGCCCCACATCCCTCTCGGCAAAAGGGAATGCGTCCTAAGACCGCCGTAACTCGACCGGATTCCAGCGCGGCTGACCAGAAGTCTTGATCGGCCGGGGCGCACATGCTTGACTGGTGAATGAGAATGAGTAGCCGCTCGGGGCCTTCTATTGCTGCCGTGAGCCGGGGGGATGCGAGTCTGCGGCATGGGCGACTCAAGGCGAGTGTTGATACCGGCCGGCTCGGCGGGGATTTCGGGTGCCATGGTTCAGGCACCCCACGGATGACGCGGTGAAGTATCGGAGATGATACGGGAGTTGGCGACAGGAGAGGCCGCAAGAGGCCTCGGAACACGCGCGCAGGCTGCGGTTCGGGCCGGCCGCCGGAACCATGCATATACCACCTGACCTGGGAGTTCAGCAGCTCGGAGAATCGGCAATTCTGATATGCCTCCGGGTTGGTTCCAAGCCGTCTCCCCCCGTCGGGACGTGCGCTCCCCTTTCCGCCGGCTCGGCCGGTGACAAGGAGAGCAAACCGTTCCGCCTCAATTCATCGGTTCACGGCCTTCGGTGGACCAGAGGAAACGTGAATGGGATACTTCCGTCTGCTCGTCGTCGGGAATGGAATCTCGGCGTACGGCAGTTACCTGAATTTAGTGGCGCTGAACGTCTTCATCTACGACGTCACGGGCAGCGCGTTAGCCGCCGGACTCTTCATGGCCGTACGCCTGGCGACCAGCTTCGCGTCGGGCTTTGTGAGCGGCCGCCTCGTCGCGGCTTACGACCGCAAGCGCCTGATGATCGGCGCCGACCTCTGCCAGGCCATATCGCTGCTGACACTGCTGCTGGCCCCTGAGGGGGCGCGCGCCACGCTGCTCTACTTCCTCGCCGTGGTCACCGGCGGTTGCTCGACGCTCTCACAAGTGGCTCTGCGCAGCAGCATTCCGGAGATCGTCGGCAGCGAGCACCGGGCCCGCGCCAACGGCCTGCTGGTCGTGGGCCGGTCGCTGGCCATGATCGTCGGCTTCGCCTCGTCGGGCGTGGTGGTGGCGCAGTACGGCTACTCCACGGCCTTTGCGCTGGACGCCGTGAGCTTCGTGATCTCTGCGACGATCATGTTCCTGCTGCCCCTGCGCACCCGGGCAAAGGCGCCGGTGGAAGCCCCCGAGGGCGGCCCGGGGGAGGCCTCCGGTGCCACGGCGTGGACTGTCCGGATGCTGCTGCGGACGGCCCCGCTGCTGATGGTGATGATCGCCGTACGGGCGGCGGACGGGCTGGGCTCCTCTTCCCACAACATTGCCTTACCCCTCTATTCCCACGGCCTGGACCCCGGCCATCCGGCCACCTTCATCAGCCAGTTCTGGGCCACCTGGGCGATCGGCAACATCGTGGCTCAGCAAGTGTTCAGCCGGGTCGCCAAGCGGACCGGCCGGACGCCGGGCGAGCAGGCGTTCGCGCTCGGGGCATGTGTGATGTCGGCGGGGTTCATCGTGGTGTTCTGCGGGCTTCCCACCGTGCCGGCCATCATTGCCGCGCTCGTCGCGGGGGCCGCCGACGGATTCACCGAGACCGTGTACGTCACGAGGCTGCAGGCCGCCCCTGACGAGCAGCGCGGTCGCCTCTTCGGGCTCTCCGCCTCGGCCGAGAACGCCGGCTTCGGTCTGGGGATGCTCGTCAGCGGGGCGCTGCTGGAGACGTTCTCGCCGCTGCAGGTGGTGGCGTCCTTCCACGGCCTTGCCATCGTCCTGTGCGTCCTCCTGCTCCTGGTGAGCCTGCGACGGGCCGGCGCGGCCGTCCCGCGCAGGGAGGAACCGGCCGGCCCGGACCTGCCGGCGGCGGCGGCGGAGGGACGCAGCTGATGACGACAGGCACCCCCGACCCTCGCATCGCTGTCATCGGCATGGCCTTTCGGCTGCCCGGCGCCGCCACTCCCGAGGAGTTCTGGCGCATCATCCGCGACGGCACGGACTGCATCACCCGGTTCACGGAAGAAGAGTTGGCTGCCGCCGGTATTCCCGCTGAGCAGTACCGGGCGGCGGATTTCGTCGGCGCGTCCGGTGTGGTGGATGACATCGCCGGATTCGACGCCCAGCACTTCGGGATGAGCGCCCGCGAGGCCCAGCTCACCGAGCCTCAGCAGCGCCTGTTCCTGGAGTGCGCCCAGCACGCCCTGGAGAACGCCGGATACCCGGACGAGCGGGACGGCAACCGGGTGGGTGTCTACGCCAGTACGGGCTACCACCTGTACGCCCTGCAGAACTACCTGCTCCACAACGTGCTGCCCGGCCAGGCCGTCGACGACTGGATGGCCGGGATGCAGATCACGATCGGCAACTACAACGATTTCACGGCCACGCGCGTCGCCTACCGGCTCGGTCTCACCGGACCGGCCCTCAGTGTGCAGAGCGGGTGCTCCAGTTCCCTGGCCGGAGTGCAACTCGCCGCACAGTCGCTGCTCATGGGCGACTGCGACATAGCCCTCGCCGGCGCGGCCGCCCTCCATGTGCCGCAAGTACTCGGCTATCGCTACGTCAAGGGCTCGATTCTGTCCAGGTCCGGATGCCTGCGGCCCTTCGACGCCGACGCGGACGGGACGGTCGGCGGTACGGGGGTGGTGGCCGTCGTGCTGAAACGGCTGGAGCGGGCCGTCGCCGACGGCGACACCATCCATGGCGTCATCCGCGGCTGGGGCATCGGCAACGACGGTGCCGGCAAGAAGGCGTTCAGCGCTCCCAGCGCCCAGGGCCAGCGCGCCGCCATTCGCCAGGCGCTGGAGCGTGCGGGTGTCGGCGCGGAGACCATGGGCTACTTGGAGGCCCACGGCACCGGCACGCACAAGGGCGACCCGATCGAATTCGACGGTGCCACCGCCGCGTACCGCGAGGACACCGACCGCACCGGCTACTGCGCCCTCGGCTCGGCCAAGGCCAACATCGGCCATCTCGACGCGGCCTCCGGAGTGGCCGGACTCGTCAAGACCCTCCTGGTCCTGCAGCACGGCGTCATCCCGCCGATGGCGAACTTCAGCAAGCCCAACCCCGCCATCGGCCTGGACCGCAGCCCGTTCTACATTCCCCGGACCGCCCGGCCGTGGCCCGAGAGCGACACCCCGCGCCGTGCGGGCCTCTCCTCCCTCGGTGTCGGCGGCACCAACGTCCACCTCGTCCTCGAACAGGCCCCCGACCCCACGCCCCGGTCCGGCACCGCCGCCGTGCCGGACGTACTCCTGGTCTCGGGGAGCACCGAGGAGGCCCTGGCCGCCAACGCCGGCGCCCTGCGCGACAGCCTGCGGCAGCAACCCGGCGCACACCTGGCGGACCTCGTCACCACCACCGCCCTCGGCCGCGTCCACGGCCGGCACCGGCTCGCGGCCCGGGGCACGACCCCGGTCGCCCTCGCCGACGCCCTCGACGCCTGGCTGAGCGGCACCCACCCGGCAGCGGTGACGACGGGAACGCCCCTGCGGGAAGGCTCCGCCCGCGTGGCCTTCCAGTTCACCGGGCAGGCCAGCCCTTACCCCGGTATGGCCACCGCCCTGTACGAGCGCTTTCCCACCGTGCGCGACGTGCTCGACACCTGTGAGCGCCGTTACCGCGACCTCACCGGCGGCTCCCTGCTCGCCGGGCTGCTCGGGAACGGCTCGCAGACGGACGGGCCGTGGCACACCGACACGGCGCAGCCCGCCCTGTTCGCGCTGCAGTGCGCCCTCGTCGATCTGTGGCGCGACGCCGGTATCGCTCCGGACTTCGTGGCCGGGCACAGCGTCGGCGAGTACGCGGCGCTCCACGCTGCCGGAGCCCTGTCGCTCGACGAGGGGCTTCGCGTCACCGCCGCTCGCGGCCGGCTGATGCAGCAACGCTGTCTGCCGGGTGCGATGACCGCGGTAGCGCTCGACCGGGAGGCTGCCCAGGCGCTGGCCGCCGAGGTGCCGGGCCTGGAGCTGTCCGTGACCAACGGGGAACGGGCCAGGGTGCTCGCCGGGCCCGCCACGGCCGTGGACCGGCTGGACGCCCTGCTCGACGAGCGCGGCATACCGGGCGAGCGACTGCCCGTGGCGCGCGCCTTCCACACGGCCTTGATGGAGCCCATGCTGGAGGAATTCCGGACGGTCCTCGGCGAGGTGGCCTTCCGGCCGCTGCGCATCCCGTTCGTCAGCGGGCTCGACGGCGTGACACGCCCGCCCGGGTGGGCCCCGGACGCCGCGTACTTCCTCCGGCACACCCGTGAGCCGGTCCGCTTCGACGAGGCGCTGCGCGGCATCGGCCGTCATGAGCCCGATGTGCTGCTCGAGATCGGGCCGCACACCACCCTGAGTGGTCTGGCGCGCCGGGCGCTGCCGAGCGTGCGGTCGTTGCCGTCCATGCGGCGTGGCACCGCGCTCGGGGCGCTCTGGGGCGCGGCGGCCGCGTTGCACTGCGCGGGAGCGGACGTCAAATGGCGTGCGCTCCTGACGGGCTGCGGGGGCCGGCGGATACCGCTGCCCGGATACCGCTTTCAGCACAAAGACCACTGGACAGGGCCGGAGTTGCCGGTCCTGCCCACCAGAAACCCAGAGATACATGGAGTCGCAGTGGGACAGCACGAGGCAGTGATGGAGCGGATACGTCGAAGCATCACCGAGTCGACGGCGCGGCACCTCAGCCATGATCCATCGGCCATCACCAGCGACACCTCCTTCTTCGACCTCGGCGCCGACTCCCTGCAGATGATCAGCGTGCTGCGCGAACTGGAGCAGGAGCATCAGGTCAAGGTGACGATGCGAGAGCTGTTCGAGGAGACGGGGACGCCGGGCCTACTCGCGAAGCTCATCGCCGACCGGCTGCCTGGAGCAACGGCGGCGGTGGCGGAGCCGGTGGCGGAGCGGGCCTGGGAGCCGGAGTCCGCGGCGGAGCGGGCCTGGACTCCGGAGCCTGCCGACCGGCACTCCCCCGTCGTGCGAGAGCGAGAGCCGGTGGCCACCCACGCCCTGTCCGCTCCGGAGGCCGCGCCCGTCGCCACCGCTCCCGACTACGCCACGCGCCAGGAGCTGGAAGACCTCGCCCACAAGCTTCACCAGATCTCGCAAATACAGCTGCAGATGATGTCCCAGATCTCCCAGTTGCTCTCGCTCCAGGCTGCTTCGGCGACGCTCGGGGTCCACGGCAAGGCTGCCGAGTGACCGGGCTGAACGGCGTCGGTGCTGCCCTTGACCGGGATCTGGCGGCCATGGCCGAACTCTCGCAGCGCATCGCCGAGCAGATGGGCGCCGATGCACCCGCCGCGGAGCGACCTGCTGAGCCGCACCGCATGCACGGCCCCCGGGTAACCGTCCCGCGTGCCTCCGGCATGATCCAGGGCACCTCGCCGCGTTCCCAGCAGGAGCATCTGGACGACCTCGTACGCCGCTACACCGCCAGGACCCCGGCCTCGAAAAGGATCGCCCAGCGCTACCGCCGCGTGCTGGCCGACAGCCGTGCCGTCGTCGGCTTCCGCACCAGCACCAAGGAAATGCTCTACCCCCTTGCGAGCCGCCGGGCGAGCGGGGCGCGGCTGACGGACGTCGACGGCAACGAGTACGTCGACATCACCATGGGCTTCGGCGTGCTGCTCTTCGGCCACGAGCCGGCCTTTGTCACCGAGGCTGTCCGTGAGCACCTGTCGCGGGGCATCCAGCTCGGCCCCCGCACCACCGAGACAGGCGAGGCGGCCGAGTTACTGGCCGAGCTGACCGGCCTGGAGCGGGTGGCGTTCGCCAACTCCGGTACGGAAGCCAACTCCGCGGCCATCCGCCTGGCCCGCGCGGCCACGGGCCGAGGCAAGGTCGTCACCTTCCTGGGTGCGTACCACGGCCATGCCGACAATGTCCTCGGCCGTCCCCCGGGCGCAGGGGCGGATCGGGCCACCGTGCCCGTCTCCCGCGGTATCCCGCACAGTGCCGTCTCGGATCTGCTGGTGCTCGATTACGGCAGCGACGCGGCCCTGGAGGCGATCGAGCGGCAGGCCGGGGAGATCGCTGCGGTGGTGGTGGAACCGGTGCAGAGCAGACACCCCTCTTTGCAGCCCGTCGAGTTCGTACGGAAGCTGCGCGAGCTGACCCGCCGCCACGGCATCGTGCTGATGTTCGACGAGATGCTGACCGGCTTCCGCCCCGCGCTGCGCGGGGCGCAGGAGCTGTACGGCGTCCGCCCGGACCTCGCCACCTACGGCAAGCTGCTCGGTGGCGGCTTCCCCATCGGAGCCATCGCGGGCCGCGCCGACATCATGGACGGCGTCGACGGCGGCTACTGGACGTACGGCGACGCCAGTTACCCGCCCGCTGACACCACGTTCTTCGGCGGTACGTACCTCCAGCACCCGGTGTCGATGGTCGCCGCGCGCGCCGTTCTCGCGCACCTCAAGGAGCACAGCCCGCGCCTGCAGGAACAGCTCAACGCGCGTACCGCCGGACTGGCCGACACGCTCAACGGCTTCTTCGAGGCCGAGGAGTTCCCCCTGCGGATGAGCCACTTCGGCTCCCAGTTCCGTTTCGAGCACCGCGCCGACATGGAGCTCCTGTACCACCACCTGATGCTGCGTGGTGTGCATGTCTGGGAGTGGCGCAACTTCTTCCTGTCCACCGCCCACTCGGACGGCGATATCGAGTTCATCGCGGATGCGGTGCGGGGCTCGCTGCGCGAGCTGCGGTCGGCGGGCTTCTTCCCGGGCGGCCGGCCCGCGGCCCCGAAGACGGTGGTTCCGAAGACGGTGGTTCCGAAGGCGACGGTTCCGAAGGCAGTGGCACCGGAGCCGGCCGCCCCCACCGCGGCATCCGCCGCAGTGACCGCCATGCCCCGGAACACCGCTGCGGCCACCGCACCCCGCCCGGCCCCCGCGAAGGCGGCCGCGCCCCGCACCCCCGACTTCAGCGTCTACTTCTTCGGCGACTACCCACAGGACGCCGCCACGCCCCGCCACGGCAAGTACGAACTCCTCATGGAGACCGCCCGCTTCGCCGACCGGCACGGCTTTCACGCGCTGTGGATGCCCGAGCGCCACTTTCACTCCTTCGGGGGCCTCTTCCCCAACCCGGCGGTGCTCGCCGCCGCGCTGTCCCGCGAGACCGAGCGCATCCGGCTCAACGCCGGTTCCGTGGTGCTGCCGCTCCACGACCCGATCCGCGTGGCGGAGGAGTGGTCGATGGTCGACAACCTCTCCGGCGGGCGGGTCGGCATCGGCGTGGCCGGCGGCTGGAACGCCAACGACTTCGTCTTCTTCCCCGACCGCTTCGGCCGGCATAAGGAGGTGATGTACGAACAGGTGCAGCAGGTAAGGGACTTCTGGCGCGGTGAGGCGCTGCGGCGGACCACCGGTGACGGCGAGGGCGAGGTGCGGCTCTTCCCCCGGCCCGTGCAGGACGCCCCGCCCATGTACACCGCGGTGGTCGGCAACCCGGAGTCGTACGAGCTCGCCGCCCGCCACGACCTGGGCATCGTCACCAACCTGATGACGCAGAGCGTCGAACAGCTCCAGGAGAACATCGCCCGCTACCGCCGCACCCGCGCCCGGCACGGCCTGGATCCGGACGCCGGCCGGGTGGCCGTCCTGCTGCACACCTACCTCGCGGCAGACCACGACACCGCGCGGACCGGGGCGTACGAACCGCTGTCCCGCTATATGCGCGCGTCCCTGTCACTGTTCAGCGGCGTCACCAACAGCCTGGGGCACAGCGTCGACCTCGCCACCCTCAGCGAGGACGACCTGGAAACGGTGTTCCGCCGTGCGTACGGCCGCTACTGCGACCAGCGGGCCCTGATCGGTACGGTGGACAGCGTCGGCCCGGTGGTGGACGCGGTGACCACGGCGGGCGCCGACGAGATCGTCACACTGGTCGACTTCGGTGTCGCGCCGGACGAGCTGCGCGCGGGCCTCCCCCATATCGCCGCGTTGCGCCGTCGCTACCTGGAGAACCCGGAGAAGCCTGCTGCCCCGGCAGCCTCCGCGCCGGCCGCTGCCGCCTCCGTGGCGGCCGCCCCCGCACCCGTGCCTCGCGACACGCCTGGTGACGCGTCTGGTGACGCGCCGCTGTCGCCGGGACAGGAGCGGATCTGGTTCCTGGAGCGGCTGCTTCCGGGACGTACCGCCTACAACGAGGTCAAGGCGATCCGCCTGGACGGCCCGCTCGATGTGCCTGCTCTGCGCGCGGCTCTGCACGGCCTCATCGCCCGCCACGAGGGGCTGCGCACCGTCTTCCACGAGACGGGAGGCGAGCCGCGGCAGGTGGTGCAGGCATCGGCCCGGCCGGACTTCGAGGTCGTGGACGGCACCAGCCGTCCAAAGGCCGCGGTCCAGGAGGTCCTGGCGGCAGAGAGCGCCCGCCGTTTCGATCTGGCGGCCGGCCCGCTGTTCGTCAGCCGTCTGGTCAGAGTCGCTGACGAGGAGCACGTCCTCGTCCTCTCCCTCCACCACATCGTGGTCGACGCGGCCTCCGCCACCGTCCTGGCCCGCGACCTGTCCGCCCTCTACCGCGCCGGACTCGGCAAAACCGCCCCCGGTCTGCCGGTACTGCCCTGGAGCTACGCGGAGTACGCAAGCGAGCAGGCGGCGTCCGTGGACCATCCCAAGGCCGCCGAGGACCTGGGCTACTGGCTCCATGCGCTGGGCGGTGATCTGCCCGTGCTCGACCTGCCCGCCGACCGGCCGCGCCCCGCAACGATGACCTCCAACGGCCGGGCGGTCTTCCGCACCCTGGATCCGGAACTCTCCCGGCAGCTACGGGAGTTGAGCCGTACGCACCGGAGCACCCTGTTCATGACCCTGCTCGCCGGGTACGCGGCGATGCTGCACCGGGTCACCGGTCAGGAGGACATCGTCATCGGCGTCCCCGTCTCCGACCGGCCGAAGCGGGCCGAGGACCTGCTCGGGTTCTTCGTCAACACCCTCGCGCTGCGCTTCGACCTGTCCGGCGATCCCGGGTTCGGCGGGCTGCTGGACCGGGTGCGTACCGTCGCTCTCGACGCGTACGACCACGCCGGCGTGGCGTTCGAGACGGTGGTCCGCGAGCTCGCGCTGCCACGGGCGGTGGACCGTACCCCGGTGTTCCAGGTGCTCGCCGAGTTCCAGCGCAGCGAACCGTTCCGCTTCGACCTGCCCGGCATCGTGGCCACACCGCTGGACGCCGGTCCGGACAAGGCCCTGACGGATCTCACCCTCTACTTCACCGACCAGCCGGAGGGCATCCGCTGCCACCTGGAGTACCACACCGACCTGTTCGATCCGGACACCGTCGAGCGGTTCTTCACCACCTTCCGGGACCTGCTCACGGCGGCCGTCGACGCCCCCGAGGCACCGCTGTCCCGGCTTGCCGCCGTGGCGGCCTGCGGGGAGCCCGTACCGGAATCCTGGCAGCGCGGCCCCTCCCGTACGTCGCCGGACACCGCCGTGCACGAGCTGGTGGCCCGGCAGGCCGCCGCAGTCCCGGGCCGCACGGCGGTGATCAGCGGCGGCACCGTCCTGACCTACCGTGAACTGGACGAGCGTGCCGAGCAGTTGGCCGCCGTTCTCCAGGCACAGCACGCGGACGGCAGCGCCGGTGACGTGGTGGCCCTGTGGCTGCCACGCTCCGCCGATCTCGTCGTGGCCATGCTCGCGGTGCTCAAGGCGGGCCGCGCCTACGTGCCGCTCGACCCCTCCCTCGGCCGGGCGCGCGCCCAGCAGGTGATCGCCGAGTCCGGGGCCCGGATCGTGGTGTCCACGCGGGCCGAGGCGGCCGCACTGGCGCTGCCCGGCGGACTGACCACCGTGACACCCGACGCCACCCCGCGCCGGCCCCGTCGCACCGCGGCCGCCACCGACCGCGAGTCCCCGTGCTGCGTCCTCTACACCTCCGGCAGCACCGGCACACCCAAGGGCGTCGCGGTGCCCCACCGCGCCGTCGTCGACCTGTGCCGGTGGCACCACCGGCGCTTCGCCTTCACCACGGCCGACCGCAGCGCCGTCGTCTGCAGCCAGAGCTTCGACGCCTCGATCCTGGAGATCTGGCCGGCACTGACCGCGGGCGCCTCGGTCACGATCGCCGACGAGGCGGTCCGCAAGGACCCGCTCGCCCTCGCCCGGTGGTACGCCGGGCAGGGCGTCACCTTCTCCATCCTGCCCACGGCACTGGGCGAAGCGGTGCTGCAGCTGCCGCCCGGCAACCAGCCGCCGCTGCGTCATCTGCTGCTCGGTGGTGACGTGTTGCGCACCCGCCCGCGGCCCGAGGCACCGTACGAGACGGTGAACGTGTACGGGCCCACCGAGGTCACGGTGCTGTGCACGGTGGAGACCGTGGCCCCTCAGGGCTCTCCCCCGGCTGACGGGGCGATCGCCATCGGCCGCCCGGTCGACAATGTGCGCCTGCGCGTGGCCGACGAGTCGGGCAGCCCGGTGCCGGTCGGGACCGTGGGGGAGTTGTTCGTCGGCGGCCCGGGTGTGGCCCTCGGCTACCTGCACCGGCCCGAATTCACCGAGGAGCGGTTCCTGCCGGACCCGGACGGTGGCCCGGCCGCCCGCCTGTACCGCACGGGCGACCTGGTGCGCTGGACCACGGACGGAAAGCTCGAGTTCCGCGGCCGGACCGACGACCAGGTGAAGATCCGCGGCTTCCGGATCGAGCCGGAGGAAGTCTCCCGCGTACTCAACAGCCTGGACGGCGTGCGCGAGGCGGCCGTGCTGACCCGCCGCAACGAAGGGGACGAGGCATATCTCGCCGCCTACGCCATCCCCGCCGACCCGGTCGGCGAAGCCCCCGACGACCGGCAGGCGTTCGCCGACCTGATGGCCGACGAACTGGCCGCCCGGCTGCCGGAGTATCTCGTGCCGCGCGCCTGGGAAGTCCTCACCGAGCTGCCCCTGACAGGCAACGGCAAGCTGGACCGCGCCAGGCTCTCGCCGCCCGGCCTCGTCGCCGCGGCACCGCGGCGGGAGCGACGTGCCACCGGTGAGGAGGCGGATGCCGGCCCCGGCACAGGAGCCGAGCCCGGCCTTCGCACCGACCTCGTCGAGCGGCGGATACGGGAGCTCTGGGCGGCCGAGTTCGCCCTCGACGCCGACGGCATCGCGGCAGATGCCTCGTTCTTCGACCTGGGCGGCCACTCGATCACCGCGATGCGGCTGGTCAACCGGGTCCGGGAGGAGTTCGGGACCGAGTACCCCATGGTGCGGTTCTACCAGGAGCCAACGCTGCGGGCCATGACGTCCTGTCTCACCGGGGAAACAGGAGAACGCGGACCGTCCGGAGCCGATCACGGGAGCGGCGCCGTCGAACGCCGGGCGCCCGCCACCGAGCAGCAGGCGCGCTTCGCCTCGGTTCACGCCCGTCACCCTCTTCCGCAGGTCTTCAACGTCGCCATGCGGATCAGCTTCTCCGGGGCCCTGGACGTGGCGGCGCTGCGCACCGCACTGACCCGCCTCACAGAACGGCACGAGGGCCTGCGGACCCGCCTTGCCAAGGACGGCGAAGGCTGGCAGCAGGAGGTGCTTCGTCCCCGGCCGGTGGACCTCTCCGTCGAGGACCTGACCGCCCGGCCTCCCCAGGAGCGGGATGCCGCCTTGGCGCGCGCCGGCGCCGAGGCCGCGGAGACGCCGCTCGACCCCGTCGGCGGCGTTCCGATGACCCTTCGCCTGCTGCGCACCGGCGAGAAGACCTGGGTGCTGCTGTTCGCCCTGCACCATGCCCTGTGCGACGGATGGTCCGTCAGCCTGCTGCTGAAGGAACTGGCCGCGCTCTACACCGCGGCCATGACAGGTGTCCCGCACACCCTGACACCCGTGCCCTATCAGCCCATCCCGTACGCGCAGTGGCAGCGCGACCACGCCGATGCAGCCGCCGACGAGCGGAAACTGGAGTTCTGGCTGCGCCAGTTGGACGGCGTGCCCTTCGGCGTCGGCCTGCCGCTTGACCGGCCGCGGTCGACGATCGCGAGCGGGCAGGGCGGGATGGTGATGTTCACCGTGCCGGCCGAGGTGCGTACCGCCGTGGAGCAGCTGGCCAGGCAGCGGGGCACGACCCCGTTCGTGGTCACCGCAGCGGCCCTGGGGCGGATGCTGTCGCAGAAGTCCGGGCAGCCGGACGTCTTGTTCAATATTTCCTACGCCAACCGTGAGCGGCGCGACTTCGAGTCGCTGGTGGCCTGTGCGACCACGGGGTTTGCACTCCGGGTGCGCAATGGCGCGGCCGGTCCCTTTGCTTCTCTGACGGACCAGGTCGCCCGTACGACGGTGGAGTGCATCGATCAGGTCATGCCGGTACGCCGGATCGCCCCGGTGATGCGGGAGCGCAAGGGCATCACCATGCCCGACCAGCTGGCGGTCGGCTTCGCCTACCAGAGCTCGCTGGAGACCGACATCGAACTACCGGGGCTGACCACGACTGTCGAGGATCTTGCCCCGGCCGCATCCCGGGCGGACCTCACCGTCGGGCTCGTGCCCACCGGGGACGTACTCGCGGGTTTCATGGAGTACTCGGCCGACCTGTGGGACCGCGCGACCGTCGAGGGGTGGGCCCGTGACTACGTCGAGCTCCTGCGGAAGGAGGTGCGGCAGGCTCAGGGCGGCTGAAGGACAAGAAGGCCGGGGGCCACCGGGCCCCGGCCACCTTGAATGCCCTGGTCACGGCCGGTGTGCGGGCGGCGGCCCGCGGCCCCGGCCCGACTCTGCCGCGGACACGGAGCGGGCGGGTCCCCGAGCCGCCCCGGGCCCGCTTTGCGTTGCCGGCCGGGCTGGGGTTCTCTTGCCGGGTGAGACGCAGATCCCCGGCCCCTCCTGCCCCGCTCCCCCAGCGTGACGGTATCGATCCCGTACGGGTGCGGCTGCCCGCCGATCCGGACGGGGTGTGGGGCACGGTCCGGGAGCATCTGGTGCACCGGTTCCAGGGGGCGATCGGGGCGCAGCGGGTGGACGCGATGCTGGGCGCGGGGCGGTTCGTCGGGACCGGCGGCGCGCTGAGCGGGGCGGAGCCGTACGAGCCCGGGCGGTATGTGTGGTTCCACCGGGACTTCGCGCCGGAGGTGCCGGTGCCGTTCGAGGTGCGGGTCGTCCACCGCGACGAGCGGATCGTGATCGCCGACAAGCCGCACTTCCTCGCCACGACGCCGCGCGGGCGGCACATCACCGAGACCGCGCTGGCCCGGCTGCGGCGCGAGCTGGAGCTGCCCGCGCTGCAGCCCGCGCACCGGCTCGACCGGCTGACGGCGGGGCTGGCGCTGTTCGTCGTACGGCCCGAGGACCGGGGCGCGTACCAGGGCCTGTTCGGCGGGCGGCGGGTGCGCAAGGAGTACGAGGCGGTGGCGCCGTACGACGAGGCGGTGGCGCTGCCGGTGACCGTGCGCAGCCGGATCGTGAAGGAGCGCGGGGTGATGGCCGCGCGCGAGGAGACCGGTGCGGCCAATGCGGAGAGCCGGATCGAGCTGGTGGAGCGGCGGGGCGGGCTGGGCCGGTACCGGCTGCTGCCCGCGACCGGCCGTACCCATCAGCTGCGGGTCCATATGAACGGCCTCGGGCTGCCGATCCTCCACGATCCGGTCTATCCGGTGGTCGGGGACCCGGACCCGGACGACTTCAGCGCGCCGCTCCAACTGCTGGCGAAGGTGCTGGAGTTCACCGATCCGGTGGACGGCAGGACTCGGCGTTTCGAGAGCGGGCGGCGGCTGGCGGCGTGGGACCCGGCTCCGCCGGCGTGATCGCGGACCTGGCGGCGGGGCGCTCCCCTACCGCGTTCGGGCCGGCGGTGACCCGCACGGAATTTGCGGTGCGGACGGCGGCCGGGTCTGCCTAAGGTGCGCCGGTCGGTGGAAGCGGGAGAGGGACGGGCGGGCGCATGCTGATTTTCGATGCGGATGACACGTTGTGGGAGAACAACGTGGTCTTCGAGCGGGTCATCGACGAGTTCCTGGACTGGATGACCCTTCCCGGGCTCGACCGGGCCGGGGTGCGGGCCGTGCTCGACGGGATCGAGGCGGCGAACGCGGTGACCCTCGGATACGGCAGCAAGGTGTTCCTGCACAGCCTCGGGGAGTGCGTGGCGCGGCTGCGGGGCCGGGCCGCGACGGACGAGGAGACGGCGCGGATCTCCGGATGGGCCGCGGCCTTCGACCGGGACCACGTGGAGCTGATCCTCGGGGTGGCCGAGACCCTTGCCGAACTGGCCCGGCGGCACGATCTGCTGCTGCTGACGAAGGGCGACACCGAGGAGCAGCGGCGGAAGGTGGCGAACTCCGCGCTGGCCGGGTACTTCCGGGGCGTCCACATCGTGGCGGAGAAGAACACCGCCACGTATGAGGAGCTGACCCGCTCCTACGACCTGGAGCCGAGCTCGGCGTGGATGATCGGGAACTCCCCCAAGTCGGACATCCTGCCGGCCCGTTCCGCGGGCCTGAACGCGGTGTTCATCCCGCACGACCACACCTGGGTCCTGGAGCACGACGAGCTCGACGCCACCGACGAGAAGGTGCTGCGGCTGTCGGCGTTCGGTGAACTGCTGCGGCACTTCTGAGAAGAAGGGGGGGACATGACGGTGGTGGGACCCAAGGTGTCCTGTGTCTTCGTGTGCCATGACGGCGCCGGGCGGGTGTTGCCGGCCCGGCGGAGCACGGGGGCCAGGGACGAGCCGGGGACCTGGGACTGCGGCGCCGGGGCGCTGGAGTTCGGTGAGTCCTTCGAGACGGCCGTGGCACGGGAGGTGTACGAGGAGTACGGCGTGCGGCCGCTCGCCATCGAGCAGATCGGGGTGCGCAATGTGCTGCGCGGTGACCCGGTCGACTCGCACTGGGTCGCGGTGGTCTTCGCCGTACGGGTGGAACCGGACGAGGTGACGATCGGCGAGCCGCACAAGTTCGATGCGCTCGCCTGGTGCGCTCTTCAGGAGCTGCCGGTGCCGCTGCATTCGCAGTGCGGGGAGACCCTGGAGCTGTTCGGCACGGGGGCCGGCGCGCGGCGGGCCGGCCGGCCGCGGGGCTGACCACGGGGCCGGGGCCGCCGACGCGGGCGACGGGGCGGAGGACGAGGCAGGTGACGGGGCGGGGGACTTCTCCCCCGCCCCACTCCGTCTACAGCGGTGCGATATCGGTCAGTTCACCGTCCTCCAGGGCGAGCCGGCGCGTGATGCCGATGTCCCGGAGGAACGCCTGATCGTGGCTGACGACGAGAAGCGCGCCCTCGTAGGAATCCAGGGCCGTGACCAGCCGGCGGACCGACGCAAGGTCGAGGTTGTTGGTCGGCTCGTCGAGCATCAGCAGCTGCGGGGCCGGCTCGGCCAGCATCAGCGCGGCGAGCGAGGCGCGGAAGCGTTCGCCGCCGGAGAGCGTGCCGGCCTGCTGGTCGGCGCGGGCGCCCTTGAACAGGAAGCGGGCGAGCCGGGCCCGGATGCGGTTGTTGGTGGCGTCCGGCGCGAAGCGGGCGACGTTCTCGGCCACGGTCAGCTCGGGGTCGAGGACGTCCAGCCGCTGCGGCAGGAAGCGGTAGGGGACATGGGCTTCGGCCGTCCCTTCCTGCGGGAGGATCTCGCCGGCGAGGGTCCGCAGCAGGGTGGTCTTGCCGGAGCCGTTGCGGCCGGTCAGCGCGATGCGTTCGGGGCCGCGTACCTCCAGCTCGGCCCGGGCGCCGAAACGGGTGCGCAAGGCGTGCAGGGTGAGCACCGTGCGGCCCGGCGGCACGGCGGTGTGCGGCAGGTCGATACGGATCTCGTCGTCGTCCCTGACCGCCTCGGCCGCCTCGTCCAGGCGCTCTCTGGCCTCCTTGAGTCGTTCGGTGTGCAGGATGCGGTGCTTGCCCGCGGATACCTGGGCCTCCCTCTTGCGCTCGTTCATGACGATCTTCGGCTCGCGCTTGTTGGCGTTCATCTTGTTGCCGTAGCGCACCCTGCGTGCCAATTTGATCTGGGCGTCGGCCAGTTCGCGTTTCTGGCGCTGGACGTCCGCCTCGGCGGCCCGCACCGTCCGCTCGGCCGCTTCCTGTTCGACGGCCAGGGCGTGTTCGTAGGCGCTGAAGTTGCCGCCGTACCAGTGGACCTCCCCGTCGCGCAGGTCGGCGATCCGGTCGACGAGTTCGAGGAGTTCACGGTCGTGACTGACCACGACGAGCACACCGGACCAGCCGGTGACCGCGTCGTACAGCCGCCGCCGGGCCGGCCCGTCCAGGTTGTTGGTGGGCTCGTCGAGCAGCAGGACGTCGGGACGGCGCAGCAGCAGGGCCGCCAGCCGCAGCAGGACCCCCTCACCGCCGGACACCTCGCCGATGGTGCGGTCGAGGTCGAGGCCGGGCAGCCCGAGCTGGTCGAGGGTGGCGCGGGCCCGTTCTTCGACGTCCCAGTCGTCGCCGATGGCGGTGAAGTGCTCCTCGCTCGGGTCGCCGCCCTCGATGGCGTGGAGGGCGGCGCGCGCGGCGGCGATGCCGAGCGCTTCGTCGACCCGCAGGTGTGTGTCGAGCGAAGCGTGCTGCGGGAGGTAGCCCACCTCGCCGGCGACTTTGACGCTGCCGGCGGTCGGGGAGAGTTCGCCTGCGATCAGCTTCAACAGGGTGGACTTTCCGGCCCCGTTGGAGCCGATGAGGCCCGTACGGCCGGGGCCGACGGCCAGTTGGAGGTTTTCCAGGACGGGGCTGCCGTCGGGCCAGCTGAAGCCGAGGCCGGTGCAGACGAGGGCCGCGGACGACGCGGAGGTGGGTGGCATGGACACAGGGGTCTCCTGGGCGCGAAGGGGGGAGGGGAATGCGCTGGGAGACACCGCGTCATCGGCGCGTCGTCGAAACGCCGGGGTGCGTCGGGTACGCCGTACGTACGCCGAGGTCGCGGACGGGCCGCGCGAGGCATGAACCGCCGCTCCGGATACCGGAAGCGCAGGGCGGATCACCGTCGCGGGCGCGGTGTCTCAGGACCTCAGACGAGCAACGGCCTTCTCCGATCGGCGGCAATGGGACCGAGAACGAAGATACGGGGGACGCCGCCAAAACGCAAACGCTATTTTCGTTGCGTTTGCGTCGGCCGGTTTCGTGGGGGTTCCGTTCGCTTCCCACGGGGCGTGCGGCGTCCCCGGGCCCTCGGGGGTTCCCCCTACTCCCCCGCTCCGCCGCATGGGCGCAGGCGCACCCGGGCCGGACCGGTTGCCTGGAGGGTGATCCCGGCGGCGACCGGCACCTCCTGGTCCACGGCTTCGAGTTCGTACCTCCGCAGCAGCGTGGCCAGCGCCAGCACGGACTCCAGCATCGAGAAGTGCTGCCCGATGCAGGCGCGCGGCCCGCCGCCGAACGGGAACCAGGCGTAGCGGTGCCGTTCCGCCTCACGCTCGGGTGCGAAGCGCCGCGGATCGAAGCGTTCGGGGTCCTCCCACAGCTCCGGGCTGCGGTGGGTGACCCAGGGCGCGACGACCACATCGGCACCGGCCGGGATGCGGTATCCGCCGATCTCCGTGGCGGCCACGGCCCGGCGGCTGATGACCGGTGCCGCCGGATACAGCCGCATGGACTCCTTGAGCGCCTGGGTCAGATACGGCAGACGGTCCAGGTCGGCGGCCGAGGGGGTGCGCCCGCCCAGCACCCGGTCGATCTCCTCGCGCACTCTTTGCTGCTCTTCGGGGTGCCGGGCGAGGAGGTGGAGGGTGAAGGCGAGGGAGGTCGCGGTGGTTTCGTGCCCCGCCAGCAGGAAGATCAGGACCTGTTCGCGGACCTCGGTCGCGTCGAGGGAGCCGTCCTCGTCGTTGCCGGCCGCGGCCAGCAGGGACAGCAGGTCATCCCCCTCGTCCATCTCGTTCCTCTCGTCCCTCACCTCCCTCTCGCCCCTCTCGTCCGCCCCGCCCGCCTCGCCCGCCTCGCCCGCCGACGTGGCCGCCCCGCGCGCCGCCCGCCGGTCCGCGATGACGCGGTCGCACAGGGCGTTCAGCTCGTCGGTGGCGGCCCGGACCCGCAGGTTGGCGGGGGTGGGCCAGTCCCGCGGGACCTTCACGGGCACGTAGGCACGCCGTACGACATAGGAGTTGATGACCGGGGCGCACCGGTGGAAGGTGTCCTCGACCGCCGCCGCGTCCAGGCCGAACAGGATCCGGGCGACGGTGCGCAGCGCCAGCCGGTTCATCTCGGGGATCAGGTCGACGGTGTTGTCCCCGGCGGTGCGCCAGCGCTCGGCGAGGGTGCCGGCCTCGGTCGTGATCGCCGCGGCGTAGCTGTCGACCCGGCGCTTGGTGAACAGTGGCTGCACCAGCCGCCGCTGCCTGAGGTAGTCGGAGTCCTGGCTGGTGAGCAGGCCGTTGCCGAAGGCCTGCCGCACCTCTTCGTAGAGCGGGTGGTCCTTGCGGAAGTTGGCGGCCTGGGAGGCGAGGATCTGCTGTACGCCCTCGGGCGCGAAGACCGCGTGGAACACACTGCGCAGACCGGGCGGGCCGGCCGCCAGCCGCACCACATCGCCGTGCGTACGCCGCGCGTTGAGGAACGTGGTGAGGGAGTCGCGCCGCAGGTCGAGCATCGAGCCGAGCACGGGGAGACCGGCGGGCCCGGGGATCTCGCTCTCCGGTGCGGGGCCGGGGTGCGGACCGGGGCGGGGGTGGGGCTGGGAGTCGGTGTGGTGCATGCCGGATGTCTATCCAGCGGACCCGGGTTCCTACCGTTCCTAAAGACTGAGCGGGAGTGGGTCCTGTCGCCAGAACCCACGCTCAGCCGAGCGCCCCGAACGGTCTTGGGCGTTCTGGTCCACCGCGTTCCTGCCGCGTTCAGCTCCATCGGATCGTGTCCGTGGTCCGGGTACGCGGGGGCGGTTTCCCTCACGCCCCCGGTCACCTGGTCCGGCCTGGGCGGTCCGATGCCCGCGAGCATCGCTCTGGTGCTGGCGGGGCGGTGCCGTCCGTCGCCGGATCGGGTGTCCGAGGGAGCGCCTGCCGATGGCCACCGAGGCGGCGGCGTGTCGGCTGGTCTTGCGGTGTGTGGTGGTCAGCGGCTTCTGCCAGTGCTGCGCACCCCACATGCTGGTGTCACATACCCGACTTCGAGGGCCAGCAGTTGAAAACCCCGCCCGGACCTCCCGCATTGGGGCCGCGGCGCCGCCCGTAGCATGTGCCGGATGATCGACAAGCGTGCCGGACGGGCAGCCACCGCGGCCCCGTGCCGGGTCACCGTATGCCGCGGCTGCTGCTGCGGCGATGCGGCCAAGATCCCGGGCGTCGACCACGCCGGGCAGATACCGCGGTTGCGCGCGGCGCTCGACGGCGCGGCGCCGGTACGGGCCTCGGAGTGTCTGGACGTCTGTGACCAAGCGAATGTGGTCGTGGTCCAGCCGTCGCCCGCGGGCCGGGCGGCCGGCGGGCGCCCGGTGTGGCTGGGGCTGGTCAACGACGACGACGCGCTGGCCGATATCGCCGCGTGGATCCGGGCCGGCGGTCCCGGCCTGGCCGAACCGCCGGGAGTGCTCGACCTCTATGCGATCACGGTGTCACGACGGGTACGGGAGGGGCTGGAGGGCTGAGGCGCCACGACGGGGCACGATGGGCACGGGGGGGGCGGATGGGCCACCGGGGCCCGGCGGGGCCGTCGTGGAGCCCCGATAGGGCCGCCCTGGTGCCACGACGGTGCCGCGCCGCGCATCGAGCCGCCCGCTGCCCGCCCCCCCTTGAAGGACACCGCCACCGGTTACCGGAGTCTTACGACAGCGGGCCGGCCCGCCCGCCACCGCGCGTACTGGTGTTGGCTGGGACCATGACGCCTCTCTCCAGAAGGGCACGCTGAGCCCGTGCACCCCGCAACGCCGCCCTCCGCGCCCCCGCCCGTCCCGCTGCACGGGCCGCCGCGCCGTGTCCTGGTCGTCGAGGACGACCCGACCGTCGCGGAGGTCGTCACCGGCTATCTCTCCCGCGCCGGCTACACCACCCGGCACGCCGCCGACGGATTCGCCGCCCTCGACGGGGCCGCGGAGTTCCGTCCGCATCTCGTGGTGCTCGATCTGATGCTGCCCGGCATCGACGGTCTGGAGGTGTGCCGCCGGCTGCGCCGCGCCGACAACGGACCGGCGGTCCCGGTGGTGATGCTGACGGCCCGCGGCGAGGAGGCGGACCGCATCCTCGGCCTGGAGCTGGGCGCGGACGACTATGTGACCAAGCCCTTCAGTCCGCGGGAGCTGGTGCTGCGGATCGGCTCGGTGCTGCGCCGTGCGGAGTCCGCGCCGCCGGCCGCGGCACCCTCGGCCGTCCTGCGGGCCGGTGATCTCAGTGCCGACCCCGGCGGCCGGCGTGCCGACCGCGGCGGACGGGAACTCTCCCTCACCGCCCGAGAGTTCGACCTGCTGGTCTTCCTGATGCGCCACCCCGGTCAGGTCTTCTCCCGGGAGGAGCTGCTGGCCCGGGTCTGGGGCTGGGAGTTCGGCGATCTGTCCACGGTCACGGTGCATGTGCGGCGGCTGCGCGAGAAGATCGAGGCGGATCCGGCCGCGCCGCGGCTGGTGACGACGGTCTGGGGCGCGGGCTACCGCTTCGACCCCATGGAGGACGAGCCCCCGCCGGAGCCCGGGCCGCTGCCGGGAGGCGATCCGCTCTCATGACGGACTTCCTGGTCATCGTGGCGTTGGCGGCGCTGGGCGCGGCGCTGGCGGGCCTGCTCGCCGCGCCCGCGGTACGGGTGCTGCGGCGGCGTTCGGTCGCGCTGTCGCTGTTCGCGGTGGCGGTGCTGGCGGTGGCCGCGATGGCGGCGGGCACGGTGGCGGTCGCCCAGGCGATGTTCCTGTCCGGGCACGACCTCGGCGTGGTGATGGCCGTGGTGGCCGTCTCCGGGGTGGTGTCGCTGGCGGCCGCGCTGCTCTTCGGCCGCCGGATCGCGGCGGGCAGCCGGGAGCTGGCACGCTCGGCCCGTACGGTCGGCAGCGAGGGCGGCTTCGTGGCGCCGGCCGAGCCGCCCACCGCCGAACTGGCCGCGCTGTCCCGGGCGCTGGAGGAGACCAGCGGGCGGCTCGCCGACGCACGGGAGCGGGAGCGGGCGCTGGATGCCTCCCGGCGCGATCTGATCGCCGGGATCTCGCACGACCTGCGCACGCCGCTCGCCGGGCTGCGGGCGATGGCCGAGGCGCTGGAGGACGGGGTCGCCGAGGACACCGCGCGCTACCACGCACGGATGCGGGTCGAGGTCGACCGGCTGGCCGCCATGGTCGACGACCTCTTCGAACTCTCCCGCATCCAGGCCGGGGCGCTGGCCCTGACGCTGTCGCGGGTGTCGGTGTACGACCTGGTGGACGATGCCCTCGCCGGGGCCGGGCCGCTGGCGCGGGCCGGCGGGGTGCGGCTGGTGGACGGCGGGGTGGTACCGCTGCCGGTGCAGGTGGACGCCCAGCAGATCACCCGCGTGCTGGGCAATCTGCTGGTCAATGCGATCCGCGCGACACCGGCGGACGGCACCGTCGCGGTCAGCGCACGGCACGAGAAGGGCCGGGTGATCCTCGCCGTCGAGGACGGCTGCGGGGGCATCCCGCAGGAGGATCTGGCGCGGGTCTTCGACACCGGCTGGCGCGGCGGCTATGCCCGCACCCCGCGCGCGGACGGCAAGGGCGGCGCCGGGCTGGGCCTGGCGATCGTCCGCGGGATCGTGGAGGCCCATGAGGGCCGGGCGACGGTACGGAACACCGGGGCGGGCTGCCGCTTCGAGGTCGAACTGCCGTCGGCGGAGGTGGCGGTGGAGCCGTAGGGGGCGGCCGATGAGGCCGCGGACCCGGGGACGGGCTCGCGGACGGACCGCGGGCCCGAGCCTCCGCGGCCTGGGCGTACGGGCGCTCTGGCGCATCTCAGCGCCGTGGCGGCAGCTCAGCGCCCTGACACACCTCGGCGCCCTGGCACACTTCAGCGCCGCGCCGCCGCCCCGTCCCGGCCCTCCGGGTCCGGGCCGCGTTCTCCGGGCTCCTCTTGGTGCTCGGCCCGGTGCTCGGAACGGCACTCCTCCCGGCGTTCCTCCTGGCACTCGGCCAAGCGCTCCTCCCCGTGCCCCTCCCTGTGCCCCTCCCGACCCTCGTCCCCCGTCCGGCGCACCGGCAGGTCGCGGACGGCCCCGACCGGTGAGAAGAGCAGGATCAGGGCGGCCAGCGGCACCCCCGCGGTCATGATCCACATGGCCGTGCGGAGGCCGAGGGCGGAGCCGAGCGCACCGCCGAGCAGCGCGCCCAGGGGCAGCGTGCCGTAGTTGAGGAAGGAGCTGCCGGCGATCAGCCGGCCGAGCAGGGCCGGCGGGCAGTAGCGCTGCTGGAACCCCGCCTTGAGGGTGTTCCCGCCCACCGCGCCCGCACAGACACCGAAGCTGCCCGCGACGTAGAGCAGCGCCCCGGCGCCGTGGGCGGCGAGGGGGATGAGCAATGCGGTGCCGGACAGGCCCAGTTCGCACAGCAGCATGGCGCGGGCCGTGCCGAACCGTTCGGCGGCCCGGCGCGCCAGGAAGGCGCCCGCGATCCCGCCCGTACCGGCCAGCGCCAGCAGCCCGCCGACCGCACCGGGCGGCAGACCGACCTCGCGGACCAGGAAGACCGCCGCGATCGACTGGTACCCCATGAGCGCGAGGTTGGAGGCGGCACCGAAGAGCGTCAGGGTGCGGAACCACACATCGCCGGTGACCAGCCGCAGCCCCTCGGCGATGTCCGCGACCAGGGTCCGTGGTGCACGGTCGCGGGGGTCCGGGCGAGGTTCACGGTGCCGGATGCGGAGCAGGCACAGCAGGGATACCAGGAAGGTGGCCGCCTGGGCGGACAATGCGTGCACGGCGCCCGCCAGTTGGACGATGAGGCCACCCGCCCCCTGCCCCGCGATCTGCGCCGCCGAGGCGCTGCCGTGCAGCTTGGCGTTGCCCTCGGCCTGGTCGGCCGGTGCGAGCAGGCCGGGGAGATAGGCGCTGTAGGCGGTCTGGAAGACCACCGCCGCCGCACCTGCCAGCAGGGCCACGGCGATCAGCAGACCGAGGCTGAGCCCGCCGTACCCGGCGAGGACCGGTACGGCGGCGAACAGCACCAATGACAGGCCGGCGGCGCCCAGCATCAGCGGGCGGCGGCGCGTCCGGTCCACCCAGACACCCACCGGGAGGCCGATGAGCAGCCAGGGCAGCCAGCCGCAGGCGCTGAGCAGCCCTACCGCGAAGGTGGAGGCATGCAGGGTGGACACCGCCACCAGCGGCATCGCCACGGTGGTGACCGCCGCCCCGAACTTCCCCGCCGTCTCGCCGCACCACAACAGCCGGAAGTCACGATGGCGGCGCAGCAGTCCGCTCACCGCTCGTCACGCTCCTTGCGCGGGAAGGCCTGCAACTGGACGACGATGGGCTGTTCCTCGGGGATGCCCTCGCGGGTGCCCTCAGGGGCGCTCTCGGATGTGCCCTCGGGGGTTCCCTCGCCGGATCCACTGTGCGCCGCCGCCCGGTGCCGTGCGACGACCTGCTCCAACTCTTCATTCAGTGCGGCGAGTTGTTGGGGCGTCAAGCGCAGATCGTGCCACTGGGAGAGAGTGCCGGCGTCCCGCCATTCCGGGGCCCAGTCCTCGGCGAGGTAGCTGACGACCCGGTTGAAGTGCTGCTGGACGATTTCGTGCACATAGAGCGCCAGCGCGCCACGGGTGTCCGGATCGTCGCGGAATTCGGTGGTGTCGAGCCGGTGGGCGACCCGGACCGCCCGCCACCAGCGCTCGCGCTTGGTGCCGCGGCCGGTCTCCTCCTCGATGAAGCCGTGTTCGGCGAGGTGCCGCAGATGCCAGCTGACCGTACCGGTGTTCTCGCCGAGACGGCGCCCGAGCCCGGTGGCGGTGTCCGGCCCGTCGAGCCGTAGCAGCTCCAGGATGCGCATCCGCAGGGGGTGGGCGACCCCGCGCAGACTGCGGGCGTCCATCCGGCGGGTCGGAGGCGCGGCCGGCGGTGTAGACGTCGGCGTCGGACGGGGCGGCTGCTGTGGCATGGAGGCGTCGGACATGAACGGCAGCCTAGAGTTGCAGAGACTCCTCTGCATAGAGTTCCCTGCAGAGAGATCTTTGCAGAGAACTCTGTGCAGAGGAGTCTTGCCAACGGACGGGAACGACAACGCCGTTGAGGGCTAGGCCGTGTCCTGGCGCCCGGCTCCGTCCGCACTCTCCCCCGCTTCCCCGCCGTCGTCCCCGTCTCCGTCCGCCTTCCCCTCCCCGGGCACCCACAACGGATGCTCGCGCCGTGCCCACTGTGCGTCGACGGAGCCGGTGCGCAGACCGCGGCGTGACTCGGGGTCGCCGTACGCCTTCCAGACATGGCCGGCGATCACGATGATCACGGCGAGCGCGAGCCAGTCGTGGACGAAGGTGGCACCGGTGCGCCAGACCAGGGGCGCGAGACCCGTGAACCACATCAGCAGGCCGGTGCCGAGCATCACCAGGACCGCACCGGCGATCCAGGCGGCGTAGAGCTTCTGCCCGGCGTTGAACTTGCCGGCCGGGCGGCCGCCTCGGCGGCGCAGTGCGGCGCGCAGCCACTGGCGGTCGTGCGGGCCGTAGCGGTTGAGGCGGGTGAGGTCGGCGCGCAGGGCGCGGGAGCCGAGGCCCAGCAGCAGGGGGACGGGCAGCAGGATGCCGGACCACTCGTGGACGGTGACCATCAGGTGGCGGCGGCCGACGAGTTCGGCGAGGAAGGGGAGGTAGAGACAGCCCGCGGTGAGGACGCAGACGGCCATCAAGGTGGCGGTGGCGCGGTGCACCCGGTGTTCGGCGGGGGTGAAGCGCGGGACGCGGGGGCGTGCCGGGGTGGCCCCGGTCCGGCTCTCAGGTGGTCGGGGCATCGTCGCGTCCGTTCGACCGGCCGACCCAGGCGTCGATGTCATATCCGAGGTTCTCCCAGTAGCCGGGCTGGACATGGTCGGTGACGGTGATCCCGGAGAGCCACTTGGCCGACTTGTAGAAGTACATGGGCCCGACATAGAGGCGCACCGGGCCGCCGTGGGCGTGGGCGAGCGGCTTGTCCTGCATCCGCAGGGCGACCAGGACGTCGTCGCGGCGGGCCTGTTCGAGGGTGAGGGATTCGCTGTAGGTGCCGTCGAAGCAGGTGAAGCGGACGGCCTTGGCCTCGGGGCGGACGCCCGCGGCGTCGAGGAGGGCGGAGAGGCGGACGCCCTCGAAGGGGGTGGCGGGCACCCGCCAGCCGGTGACGCACTGGACATCGCGGACGAGCCGGGTCTGCGGCAGCCGGCGCAGACCGGCGAGACTCAGGGTGGCCGGGTGGCGGACCAGGCCGTCGATGGTGAGGCGGTAGGTGCGTGCGTCCTTGGCCGGTACGGAGCCGGTCACGGAGTAGTAGCGGAAGCCGCCGCCGCCCGGGAGCAGCCCGGTCAGGCCGGTGGGGTCCTGCTGTGCGGCGGCCCCGAGGGTGCTGTCGTAGGCGCTCTGCAGGAAGGGGGCCGCGGCGACGCCCGCGGCACCGGCGGCGAGCATGCCGAGCACCACCCGGCGGCCCACGGGGGTGCCGTGCCCGTCCTCGCCGCCGCCCGCCGGGCGGGGCCTCTTCGCGTCCTTGGTCACCCTTCGATTCGACCACCCCGCGGGCGCCCGGGCCAGCGTCCCGGCCCCGGCGTCAGACTTTCGTCATCAGCGCCGCCGGGTCACGGCGCGGCGGCTTCCCGGGCGCGGCACAGTGCGGTGGCCCGCGCGGCCCGGAACGCGCCCGCGCCGTCGCGGCCCGGGTACGACCACGGGGCGTGCGTGGCGTGCGGACCGATCCGCTGGAACAGCGTGGCGGCCTCGGCGATCCGCCCTTGGTGGAAGGCTGCATGGGCGAGGAAGTTGAGATCGATCTTGCGGCGCGGGTGTTCCTCGCCCTCCCACTCCAGCCACCAGTCGACGGCGGCCTGCAGCACCTGCCGGGCACGCCGGGTGGACCAGTGGCCCGAGTCCGCGGGGTCGCAGGGAGCAAGTCCCGCGGCGGCGAGGACACGGTAGCGCTCGGCGTACGCCACGACGGGGAGGAGAGCGAGCGGGGAGTCGGCGGGGGCACGGGCCGCCGCGCGGGCCGCGAAGACATGGACCGGGTGCCGCGGATCGTCGGTGACGCCGGTCAGCTGCTCGGCCAGGGAGGCCGTCATGAGGTGGTGTGCGTGGTGGTGGTCGCGGTGGCGGGCGCACACCTGGCGGAAGGCGTGGGCCCGTTCGTCCGGGGTGCCGGTGCGGCGGGCGAGGATCAGCGCGCCGAGCCAGGGGGTGGGGTCGTCGGGCAGCATCCGGGCGGCGGTGGCACAGGCTCCGGCTGCGGCCTCGGCGCCGCTCTCGCCGCGCAGGGCGAGATGGACGGTGGCGAGGGCCAGGAGGGTGGCGGCGTCACCACTGTCCGGTTCGGCGAGCAGCCAGTCGCCGGCCCAGGTGGCGCTGCCGGGGCAGGTGGCCAGGACGGTTAACCGGTGGCCGCGCAGATCCCAGTGCGCACCGGTCCCGGCGAGCAGGGTACGCACCCTGGCCCACTGGCCGAGTGTCAACGCCTCGGCCGCGGGGGCCAGTTCAGCGTCGTCCAGGGCCGGTGTGAGCACCGGGGTGCCGGGGCAGCGGGCGCGCCGGAGGGGTGGCGGCATCGTTGGCGACATCGAAATCACGGGTCAGGGGCTCCATCAGGGGCTCCACGGCGCGCCGCACCGGCCGTCCCACCGCACCGAGTCGTCCTCGGCAGGCGGGGACCGGATCCGCGCACCTCTACAGAGGGTGACGACTTGGTCCGCACCAGTCATCACGCACAGCAAAGCGGCCCGCAGAGCTCCGCGTCAAGGCGCGAAGGGGAATGGCCTGATCCGCCCCCTCTCTGCCGCACCGCCTTCCCCTCCCCTCCTCTCCCTCCCTCTCCCGCACCGCATCCCCCGCGGCACCGCACCGACCCTCTCCGTCAGGACGCCGCCCCTCCCCACCCCGGTCAGGACACCGCCCGCGCCGCCGCCCGTCCCGCCGTCCGCCCGGAGAAGAGACAGCCCCCGAGGAAGGTGCCCTCCAGCGAGCGGTAGCCGTGCACCCCACCGCCGCCGAACCCGGCCGCCTCGCCCGCCGCGTACACGCCGGGCAGGGGCGCGCCGCCGTCGGTCAGCACCCGCGAGGAGAGGTCGGTCTCCAGACCGCCGAGCGTCTTGCGGGTGAGGATGTTCAGCCGTACGGCGATCAGCGGGCCGGACTTGGGGTCGAGCAGCCGGTGCGGCGCCGCGGTGCGGATCAGGCGGTCCCCGAGGTAGGCGCGGGCCCCGCGGATCGCGGTCACCTGGAGGTCCTTGGTGAAGGAGTGGGCGATCTCCCGGTCCCGCGCCACGATCGCGTCGCGCAGCGCCTCCTCCGCTATCAGCGGCTCCTTGGTCAGCTCGTTCATCCGCCGCACCAGGTCGGTCAGCGAACGCTCGACGACGAAGTCCGCGCCACGGTCCATGAACGCCTGCACCGGCCCCGGTGCGCCGGCCCTGGCCCGGCCCAGCACCCCGCGGATGCTCTTGCCCGTCAGATCGGGGTTCTGCTCGGACCCGGAGAGGGTGAACTCCTTCTCGATGATCTTCTGGGTGAGCACGAACCAGGTGTGGTCATGGCCGGTCCGCATGATGTGTTCGAGGGTGCCGAGGGTGTCGAAGCCGGGGAAGAGCGGCACCGGCAGCCGTTTGCCGCGCGCGTCGAGCCACAGCGGGGACGGTCCGGACAGGATCCGGATGCCGTGCTGCGGCCAGATCGGGTTCCAGTTGTCGATGCCCTCGGTGTAGTGCCACATCCGGTCGCGGTTGATGATCCGGCCGCCGGCCGCCTCGGCGATGCCCAGCATCTTGCCGTCCACATGCGCGGGCACCCCGGACAGCATCCGCCGCGGGGGCGTGCCGAGCCGTTCGGGCCAGTTGGCGCGCACCAGCTCGTGATTGCCGCCGATACCGCCCGAGGTGACGATCACGGCCTGGGCCTTGAGCTCGAAGGCGCCGGCCACCTCACGGCTGCTGGGCCGGCCGCGCTCGGCGTCCGAGGGCTCCAAAACCTCGCCGCTGACGGTGTCCACGCTCCCCGCGGTGCGCGACAGCCCGGTCACCCGGTGGCGGAAGCGCAGCTCCACCAGTCCGCGGGCGGCCCCGGCCCGCACCCGGCGCTCGAAGGGGGCCACCAGCCCGGGCCCGGTGCCCCAGGTGATGTGGAAGCGGGGGACGGAGTTGCCGTGCCCCATCGCGTCGTAACCGCCGCGCTCGGCCCAGCCGACTACGGGGAAGAGCCGTACGCCCTGCCGGTGCAGCCAGGCGCGTTTCTCGCCGGCCGCGAAATCGACGTAGGCCTCGGCCCAGGAGCGCGGCCAGTGGTCCTCGGGCCGGTCGAAGCCGGCCGTGCCCAGCCAGTCCTGCCAAGCCAGCTCGTGGCTGTCGCGGATGCGCAGCCGGCGCTGTTCGGGGGAGTCCACCAGGAAGAGACCGCCGAAGGACCAGTGGGCCTGGCCGCCGAGGGACTGCTCGGGCTCCTGATCGAGGAGGATCACCTTCCGTCCGGCGTCCACCAGTTCCGCGGTGGCCGCCAGGCCCGCGAGCCCCGCTCCGATCACGATCACATCAGCGTCGTACGCCATCTCAGCAACTCCTCAACGGGGCTCGCCGGGCGCCCCGGCCGCCTGGTGGAACGATCCTCAGCGCACCCGACTGCCGCGTCAACCACCTGGTTACCGCGCAGTACACAGAGGCGCGCGGGAGAATGGTCGGTGACGAGGGCCACCCCACGCCCGCCGCCTGGTGACTATCCTCAGGCGCATCCCCCGCCCCCCGATACGAGGTGCGACGTGACGGTGATACTGCTCGCCCTTGGAGCGGCCTGCTGTCTGGGACTCGGTTTCGTGTTTCAGCAGGCCGCGGCGCAGCACGCTCCGATGAAGGACTACCTCTCGGTACGTCTGCTGCTCGACCTGGTGCGGATGCCGCTGTGGCTGGCCGGTATCGGTCTGATGGTGGTCGGGATGGCGCTCGGCGCGATAGCGCTGGGGATGGGCGACATCACCCTGGTGGAACCGCTGCTGGCGACCAACCTGCTGTTCGCGATGGCGCTGTCGCGGCGGCTGACCCGGCAGCGGCTGGGCCGGAGCGGCTGGGCCGGGCTGTGGCTGCTGGCGGGCGGGGTGACGGCCTTCATCGTGGCCGGACAGCCCCAGGGCGGGCAGCGCAGCGCGGATCATCTGTGGCAGTGGCTGATCATGGGCATGGTGCTGGGCACCGCGTTGCTGCTGGCGGCGGTCGCCAAGCGGGAGCGGGTGCATGTGAGCCTGGAGGCCGCCCTGCTGGGGGTCGCGGCGGGCCTGATCTACGGGCTGCAGGACGCGCTGACCCGGATCAGCGGGGAGCACTTCAGCCAGGGCGGCTGGTCGGCCCTGGTCACCAGCTGGCAGCCGTACGCCATCGTGGTGCTCGGGGTGCTGGCGCTGGTGCTGGTGCAGAGCGCCTTCGAGTCGGCGCCGCTGCGGCTCTCGCTGCCCGCACTGACCGCCGCCCAACCGCTGGCCGGCATCGCCTGCGGGGTGGGGTTCCTCGGCGACCAGCTGCGGGTGACGCCCGGGGCGCTGGCGTGGGAGGTGGCCGGGATCGTGGCCGTCGTCGCGGGCATCGTGCTGATCGGCAGCCATCCGGCGATGCCGCCGGGGTCCGGCCGGCGGGAGAACGTACGGGAGCTGCAGCCGCACTGACCACAGCCGCAGTGAGGAGGGCGTCCCGGGCCGCTCCCCCGCGGTGGTGACCGCCCCGGACAACCGCCGCCGGGGAGACCGCCGCCCGGAGAGCCGGGCCCGGGGCCCGGGTGGTTGCATGGCTGCCATGACCGATCAGCAACCGCTCAACGCGGACGAAATCCTCGACGTCGTCGATGAGAACGATCAGGTCGTGAGGCAGGCCCCACGCGGTGAGACCTACGCCCGCAGGATGCGCACCCGCTGCGCGTTCGTCCTCGCCAGGGACGAGGCGGACCGGATCTTCGTCCACCGCCGCACCCCGCAGAAGCTCGTCTTCCCCTCGCACTACGACATGTTCGTGGGAGGGGTGGTCGGCACCGGCGAGACCTACGACCAGGCGGCGCTGCGCGAGGCCGAGGAGGAGCTGGGGGTCCAGGGGCTGGAGCCACCCGAGCCGCTGTTCAAGTTCCTCTACGAGACGGCCGAGCACACCTGGTGGTCCGCGGTCTACCAGGTGCGCTGCACCCTGCCGGTCGCCCCGCAGGAGTCGGAGATCGACTGGTCCGCGTTCCTGACCGAACAGGAGCTGGCCCGGCGGCTGGACGAGTGGCCGTGGACGCCGGACGGGCTCGCCGCGTACCGGGAGCTGCTGGCCCGGCGGGAGACGGGGGACCTCTGAGGCGCCCCGGGCAGGGCACCGGACGGCCGATAGGGTTTCGGCCATGATCCTTACCGAGGCACTGCGGTCGGCCGGCGCCGCGGTACGCCTGTGGTTCTCGCCCGCCCGGGTCCGTGAGGAGGGCGAGACCCCCGACTACCGCTTCTCGCTCGCCAACGAGCGCACCTTCCTCGCCTGGCTCCGCACCGGGCTGGCGCTGATCGGCGGCGGTTTCGCGGTGGACCAGTTCCTGCCCCGGCTGCACCAGGGGCTGCGAGTGACCTTCACCGTCGTCCTGCTGGTGGGCGGCGCGCTGTGTGCGCTGCGGGCGGTCAATCACTGGGTGCGCTGCGAGCGCGCGATGCGGCGCGGTGAGGACCTGCCGGTCACCCGCTTCCCCACGGCGCTGGCGCTGAGCGTCGGCCTCCTGGCGGTGGCGGTGGTCGTACTGGTCCTCCTGGGCCGGACGACCTGACCGGTGGCGGGCACAGTGACCCCGGGCGCGGGGCCGCCGCGGCCGGCGCCCGACCGGGACCCGGGGCTGCAGCCGGAGCGGACCAGGCTGGCGTGGCGGCGTACCACGCTGTCCGCCACGGCGATGGCGGTGCTGGCCGCCCGTCAGCTGCTGCGGAACGCCGCTCCCGGGCCGGTGGAGGTGGTGCTGGCGGCGCTGACCGGCCTGTTGTGGATCGCGTTCGTGGCGCTCGCGCACCGCCGGATGCAGGCCATGGTCACCGGCCGCCCGCCGGGCCTCTCCCCGCGGACGGCCCTGCTGCTGGTCGGCTGCACCTTCGGGCTGGCGCTGTGCGGCGCGGTGATATTGCTACCGGGGCACTGAGCCGGGTGCCTGGCCGGGGTGCCGGGCCGGGAAGCTCAGCCGTAGTGCCGGGCAGGGGTGCGACGCCACCGCCGAGCGCGGTGGAGGTACCGTGACGCGACCCCCGCCGTCCCGGGTCGGGACCGACTCCCGCCCCGGCAGCGGGGCATGAGGGACCACCGGACGAGGGGACACAGACCCGCATGGGCGACTCGGCAGCACGGAACACGCCGGCACAGACCACGGCAGCACACACCTCGGCGGCACCGCCCCCCGAGCCCTACCTCACCGAACTGGCCGCCGGGGTGCACGCCTTCATCCAGCCGGACGGCGGCTGGTGCCTGAACAACGCGGGCTTCATCACCGACGGGGACGCCACCCTGGTCGTGGACACCGCCGCCACCGAGAGCCGGGCGCGCGTGCTGCGCCGCCGGATCGCCGAGAGCGGCGCGCCCGCGCCCCGCATGGTGGTCAACACGCACCACCACGGCGACCACACCTACGGCAACTGCGTCTTCGCGCCCGAGGCGACGGTCATCGGGCACGCCTCCTGCCGCCGTGAGCTGCTGGCCGCCGGACAGCAGTTGCACGCGGTCTGGCCCGAGGTGGAGTACGGCGACATCCGGGTGACGGCGCCCGAGGTCACCTACACCGACGAGCTGGCCCTGCACGTCGGGGACACCGAGGTGCGGCTGATCCACCCGGGCGTGGCGCACACCACCGGCGACACCGTCGTCTGGCTGCCGCGGCAGCGCATCGTCTTCGCCGGCGATCTGGTCTTCCACGGCGGTACCCCGTTCGTCTTCATGGGGTCGCTGTCCGGGTCGCTGCGGGCGCTGGAGCTGCTGCGCACCCTGGACGCGGTCACCGTCGTCCCCGGGCACGGCCCGGTGACCGGCCCCGAGGTGTACGACGGCATCGAGCGCTATCTGCGGTTCGTCGGCCGGCTGGCGCAGGAGGGCCGGGCGGCCGGCCTTACGCCGCTGGAGGTGGCCCGGGAGGCGGACCTCGGCCCGTTCGCGGAGCTGGCCGAGAGCGAGCGGCTGGTGGCGAATCTGCACCGGGCGTACGCGGAGCTGGCGGGCACCGCGCCGGGCGCCCCGCTCGACCTGATGGCCGGGTTCGGCGATATGACGGTGATGAACGGCGGGGTGCCGATGGCGTGTCACGCCTGACCACAGCCGTGCTGCCGGAGGCCTGAGAGGAGGCCGGGGCGAACGGGCCGGGGCGTCCCGGGCCTCCGGTACGGCGGAGACGTGGCGGAAAATCCTCGCGTGACCCACGCCCCACGCCCCGGCACTGGACGCCATACCGACTAGTCGGCATGATCGTGCTGCAACCGGTCGACCGACCGACCGTCCACTCCGTACGGAGGAGCACGATGAGCAAGGGCACCCCTCCCCCGCAGGCCCAGGACCGGGAGGATCCCCCCGGTCTCGACCTGGAGCGATTGCGTGAGCATCTGGGCCGGGAGCGGCCGGGGCTGGCCGGCGGCCCGCTGCGGGCCCGGCTGATCGAGGGCGGGCGGTCCAACCTCACCTACCGCGTCACCGACGGTGCCGCCTCCTGGGTCGTCCGCCGGCCGCCGCTCGGCCATGTGCTGGCGACCGCGCACGACATGCGGCGCGAGCACCGGGTCATCAGCGCCCTGCACGAGACGCCGGTGCCGGTGCCCGAGGCGCTGCTGCTGTGCGAGGACGAGTCGGTCATCGGCGCACCCTTCTATGTGATGGAGCTGGTCGAGGGCGTGCCCTACCGCACGGCCGACCAGCTGGCCCCGCTCGGGCCCGAGCGCACCCGGGCCGTGGTGCTCTCCCTGGTCGATACACTCGTGGACCTGCACGCGGTGGACCCGGAGGCGATCGGGCTCGGCGACTTCGGCCGCCCCGAGGGCTTCCTGGAGCGCCAACTGCGTCGCTGGGGCAAGCAGTTGAGCGCGTCGAAGAACCGTGACCTGCCCGGGATCGACGAGCTGCACGAGACGCTGGGCCGGTCGCTGCCCGCCTCGCCCGCCCCGGCCGTCGTCCACGGCGACTACCGCCTCGACAACGTCCTGATCGGGGCCGACGACACCCTCAAGGCCGTCCTGGACTGGGAGATGTCCACGCTCGGCGATCCGCTGACCGACCTCGGCCTGCTGGCGATGTACAGCTCGGACCTGGGCCTGCCCCGGTCGCCGGTGAGCACCACCAGCGGCGCCCCCGGCCACCCCTCGCCGGGCGAGCTGATCGAGCGCTATGCCACCCGCTCCGGCCGGGACACCTCCGCCATCGCCTGGTACACGGCGTTCGCCTGGTTCAAGCTCGCCGTGATCCTCGAAGGCATCCACTACCGCTTCACGCTCGGCCAGACCGTCGGCGCCGGGTTCGACCGGATCGGCGAGCTCGTCCCCGTCTTCATCGACCACGGACTCTCCACCCTCAAGGAAGGCTGAGGCACCCATGGACTTCGCATTCGACGCCCGGACCGAGGAGTTGCGCGCACGGCTCCTGACGTTCATGGACGAGCATGTATACCCGGCCGAGCAGACCGCCCATGAGCAGCGGGCCGCACTCGCCTCACCGTGGGACACCCCGGCGATCGTCGAGGAGCTGAAGGCCGAGGCCCGGCGGCAGGGGCTGTGGAACCTCTTCCTGCCGGACGCGGAGCACGGCGCCGGGCTGACGAACCTCCAGTACGCACCGCTGGCCGAAATCACCGGCCGCAGCCCCCAGTTGGCGCCCACCGCACTGAACTGCGCGGCGCCGGACACCGGCAACATGGAGGTGCTGGCGCAGTTCGGCAACGAGGCGCAGCAGAAGCAGTGGCTGGAGCCGCTGCTGGCCGGTGAGATCCGGTCGGCGTTCGCGATGACCGAGCCGGAGGTGGCCTCGTCGGACGCCACCAACATCGAGACGCATATCGCGCGGGACGATGGGGGCACCTCCCGCTCGAGCGGAGCCGAGAGTGGGGGAAGCTACGTCATCAACGGGCGCAAGTGGTACATCTCCGGCGCGATGAACCCGCTGTGCCAGATCTTCATCGTGATGGGCAAGACCGACCCGGACGGCGCGGACCTCCGCCGCCAGCAGTCGATGATCCTGGTCCCGCGGGACACCCCCGGCGTGGAGGTCAAGCGCGCCATGCAGGTCTACGGCTACGAGGACCACTACCACGGCGGCCACGCCGAGGTGGTCTTCCACGACGTGCGGGTGCCGGCGGGCAACCTGATCGGCGAGGAGGGCGGCGGCTTCGGCATCGCTCAGGCGCGGCTCGGCCCCGGCCGGATCCACCACTGCATGCGGCTGATCGGCATGGCCGAGCGCGCCATCGAGCTGATGTGCCGCCGCGCGGTGACCCGTACGGCGTTCGGCAAGCCGCTGGCCCAGCAGGGCGTGGTGCAGGAGTGGATCGCGGATGCCCGGGTGGCGGTGGAGCAGCTGCGGCTGCTGGTGCTGAAGACCGCCTGGCTGATGGACACCGTCGGCAACAAGGGTGCTCACACCGAGATCCAGGCCATCAAGATCGCCACTCCGCGCACCGTCGTGGACATCCTCGACAAGGCGGTACAGCTGCACGGCGCGGGCGGCGTCAGCCAGGACTTCCCCCTGGCGGAGCTGTGGGCCGGCGCCCGCACGCTCCAGCTGGCGGACGGCCCCGACGAGGTGCACCAACGGTCGCTGGCGCGCCGTGAGTTGAAGCGCTACCTGTAGGGACCGAAGGACCGGGGCCGCCCGGTACCGCAGCCGTGCCCGAGGGGGTGGGGACCTCGGGCACGGCCCGCGTACGCCGCGGGCGGGGCGCCTTGTCCACCGATCGGAGCGGACCCCGGCCCGGCGGGCCCCGCCGTTATCCTCGGGGGATGCGTATCGGCGAACTGGCGCGGCGGACCGGGGTGCCGGTTCCGTCGATCAAGTACTACACCCGGGAAGGCATGTTGCCCCCGGGCGAGCGCATCAGTCCGAACCAGGTCCAGTACGCCGAATCGCACATCCGGCGGCTGAAGCTGATCCGGGCACTGACCGAAGTGGGCGGCTTGTCCATCGCGGCCGCCGCCGAGGTACTGGCCGGCATCGACTCTCCGGGCACCACCCCGCACGGCATGCTCGGGACCGCGCAGTCGGCGGTCAGCAAGGTGGCCGCCGAGCGGGGCACCGACGAGATGTGGGAGCGCGCCGAGCGCGAGGTCGCGGAGCTGGTGCGGCGGCACGACTGGGCGGTGCGGCCGGAGAATCCGGGGTGGCGGACGCTGGTGCAGGTCGTGGTGGCCTACCACGAGCTCGACCAGAGCGCGCTGCTCGGCCTGCTCGACCGGTACGCGCAGGCCGCCGGGTCCCTGGCCGCCGCCGAGCTGGCGGCGTTCGACGGGGTCCCGAGCCTCGACGCCCAGATCGAGGGTGCGGTGCTCGGGACCGTGCTGGGCGACACGGCGATGGCCGCGCTGCGGCGTATCGCTCAGGAGGACGTGGCCCGGCGGGGGCAGGCGCGGTCTCAGACCGGGTGAACGGGGTCGCCGGCCGGCACGAGGTGATGCACCCGGGCCGGCGGCAGGTTGCCCAGCACCAGTTCGGTACGGAAGGTGTGCCGGTCGAGTATGCGGCGCAGCGCGTTCTGGCCGTCGAGGGCGTGGACCCGGGCGGCCGGGCCGCTGAACGTGCGGCGGACCGTGGCGCCGCCGACGTAGCCGAAGAAGGAGAGCGTGCCGCCGGGCCGCAGGGCGCCGAGCAGCCGGTCGAAGATGTCCGTCGTGGTGGGGGCGTCGAAGTTCGCGAACGGCAGGCCGCAGACGATCGTGTCGTAGGTGCCGAGTTCGTGCTCCTGCACCAGGCCGGTGAGGAACTGCAGCCGGGGGTCGCTGCCGTAGGCGCCGTGCAGGATGTCGACGAAGCGCGGGTTGGCCTCGACCAGGTCGAGGGTGTCCTCCCGGCCGAGCGCGTCGGCGATGTGGCGGGTCACCGCGCCGGTGCCGGGGCCCACCTCCAGGACCGCGCGGGAGCGGCCGGGGCTCGGGATCAGGTAGCGGGTCAGGGCCCTGCCGAGCCGGGGACTGCTCGGAGCAATCGCGCCCACCTCCCGGCGCGTCCGTGCGTACTCCCGGAGAAACAGCGTCACTTCAGCCACAAGGCCACCCACATCGGTAGTGATAGCAGAACTATCGATACCGTAAGTTACGGACCGCGGATGAGGACAGCCCCGAACCGTGACCGCCCCTTGAGTGTCGTTGCCCAGGAGCGCGTTCCCACAGGTCTTGCGCGCAATCCAATAAATTCCTGAAGATGCGGTGAAGGCCCTCAGGGGCGCGCCGAGAGGCGGTCCGGATCGGCCCGATGTGGCCGGTCCGGCACACAGGGCGAGGGAGTGTGAGGAACGCCACTCCGGCGCGTGTGGCCAACGGAACACCGCGGTCGGCCGGTGCGGACGGTCGACATCCTGGCCCGCGGCCGGGCTCGCACGCGGTGGCCGGGCGGGGCCGGAGGCGGTCAGTCCGCCCCGGGCCTCGGCCCCTGGGTCTCCGCCCCCGGGAGCTCCGGCCCCCGGACGCGGCGTGCGGCGTGCGGCGCGCGCCTACGGCCGCAGGGCGCGCAGCAGCAGATCCGCCAGGTGATCGGCGACCTGCTGCGGGCTGAGCGGTCCGTCCTCGCGGTACCACGTGCCCAGGTGGTGCACGGAGCCGAAGTGGTAGTCCACGACCAGGTCGGCGGGGATGTCGGCGGCGAAGACACCGGTGCGCTGGCCCTCCTCGACCAGGGCCCGGAACCGCTCGTGGTAGCGGCGCCGTTCGGCGCGTACCTGCTTGTCCTTCTCCGGGCTCAGCTGGTGCATCGAGCGGAAGAAGATCTTGGTGTCGTCGAGGTTCTCGATGGTGGTGACGACCACGTCGGCGGCGGCGTCCCGCAGTCGCTGCTCCACCGGCGCGTCGGCACCGGCGAAGTGGTCCAGCCGCTCCTGCTGGAGTCGCAGGACCCGGCCGTAGACCTCGTGGAGCAGATCCTCCTTGGAGCCGAAGTAGTGGTACAGGGCGCCCTTGGTGACGCCCGCCGTATCGACGATCTCCTGGACGGAGGTGCGGTCGTAGCCCTGCTCGGCGAAGAGCCTGGTGGCGGTCGCCAGCAGCCGCTGGGCCACCGGCTTCGCACTGCCGCTGCCGTTGCCGTCCTTCGTGCCGGCCATCGCCCTCACCTGCTCCTTCGTGCTCTCGTCATGCGCGGTGGCGCAGCTCCCGTCGGAGGATCTTGCCACTCGTGGTCTTCGGAAGCTCGGCCAGGATCTCCACCGCACGGGGATATTTGTACGCGGCGAGCCGTTCCTTGCAGTAAGCGGCCAGCTCGGCGGGTTCCGGGGACGTGCCGGGGCGCAGGCTGACATAGGCCTTGACCGACTCGCCGCGGTAGGCATCGGGCACGCCGACGACCGCCGCCTCGCGCACCGCCGGATGGCTGTAGAGGACGTCCTCGACCTCGCGGGGCCAGACCTTGAAGCCGGAGGCGTTGATCATGTCCTTCTTGCGGTCGACGACGTACAGCCAGCCGCCGGCGTCCATGAAACCGATGTCACCGGTCCGCAGCTCGCCGTCCGGGATGGCCTCGGCGGTGGCGTCGGGGCGGCGCCAGTAGCCGGGGACGACCTGGGGGCCGCGGACCGTTATCTCACCCTGCTCGCCGAACGGCAGGTCCCGGCCCCTCTCGTCGGTGATCCGCACGACGGTGTCGGGGCCGGGGACGCCCACGGCGAGCGTGCCGGAGACCTTGTCGACCGGTGCCTCCCTGCCGGGCGGGACGCTGGCACAGGGGGCGGTGCACTCGGTCAGGCCGTAGCCGTTGTGGAGGTAGGGCCCGAAGTCGGTGCGGAACTTCTCGACGAGGGCGGGCGGCAGCGGCGCACCGCCCGAGGACATGGTCCGAAAGGACGCGAAGTGGTCGCGGGTGACCTCGGGGTGCGCCATCAGCGCCATATAGGCGGTGGAGGGCCCGACCGTATAGGCGGGGCGGTGCTCCAGGAAGGCGTCCAGGACGACGCCGGCGTCGAAGCGGTAGGCGAGCGCGAGGGTGCCGGAGTTGGCGACACAGGCGGCCAGTTCGCAGACCATGCCGGTGATGTGGAAGAGCGGGGCGAGTGCGAAGTAGGTGGCGCCTTCGGGCAGGCCCAGGCCGGTGCGCTGGCGTTCGGCGTTGTAGGTGATGTTGCCGTGGGTGTTGGTGGCGCCTTTGGGGGTGCCGCTGGTGCCGGAGGTGTAGCTGATCAGCGCGAGGTCGTCGGCGGTGAGTTCCGGGTCGGTGGGCACCGCGCGGATCCTCCCCGCGGTGCGGGCGACGGTCAGCAGGTCGTCGGCGCCCTCCTGCGGGCCGAGCCGGTCACCGCGCAGCACCCGCCGGTCGTCCCGGGTCTGCAGGTCCCGCTCCCAGGCGGTGAGCGCGATCCGTACGGTCGGCGCCCCGGCGGCGGTGGCCCGCAGAAAGCCGTCCCAGGTGCGGTCGGCGCAGATGACGGCGGTGACCTCGGCGTCGTCCAGGATGTGCCGCATTTCGGCGGACTTGTACATGGGGTTGACCGGCACCACCACCCCGCCGGCCTTCCACACGCCGAGCAGGGCGAGCACGAAGTGCGGGGTGTTCTGCAGCATGACCGCGGCCCGGTCGCCGCGCCGGAAGCCGCGCTCGGCGAGGTGGGCGGCGATGCCGTCGGAGAGCGCATCGGTCTCGGCGTAGGACAGCCGGCCGTCGAAGTAGGCGAGCGCCGTACGGTCGGGGGCCCGGCCGACCGCGGACCGGAAGGCGTGCAGCGTCGAGGGGGGCGGCTGGACGGGGGCGCGCTGGGCGTCGGTGAGCTGTGCCAGCCACGGCATGTCCTGGTAGGAGGTCATCGGGGTGCGGCCCTTTCTTCCTGATCGCCTGAATCATCCCTGCGGGGAAACTGCCCGGGTGACGCGGGGTGGCGGGGGACGTGGGGTGGCAGGTGACGTGCGGTGACCTGCCGGGCCCGGCCGGCCGTCGGCCCGTCGGCCCGCCCGGCCCGCCCCCCTGCGCCGCCGGGGCGGGTGGTCCTAGGAGCCGTCTCCCTCGGCCTGCTCCAACTTCCGCTGGAGGTGGTTCATCCCGCCGAGCCAGCGGTCGGGGTCGGCCGCCCGCGCGGTGTAGTAGTCCGCGACCTCCGGGTGCGGCAGGACCAGGAAGCGGCCCTCGGCCATCGCGGCGAAGAGGGCGTCGGCGACGTCCTCGGGCTCCACGGCCGTGGGCGTCAGGACCAGGTCCCCGGCGACGCCGGTGGCGGCCAGCATGTCGGTACGGACGCCCTGCGGGCAGATGGCGTGGACGTCGATACCGCGGTGCCGGTAGGTCAGCGAGAGCCATTCGGCGAAGGCATAGGCGCCGTGCTTGGTGACGCTGTACGGGGCCGCGGCGACCATGGTGAGCAGCCCCGCGGCGGAGACGGTGGAGATGAAGCGCCCGCTGCCGCGCTCCAGCCACTCCGGCACCAGCTCCCGCGCGGCCCGGACATGTGCCATGACATTGACGTCCCAGGCCAGCGCCCAGTCCTCGTCGGGCGCCTCGGCCCCACCGCCGGTCCCCACCCCGGCGTTGGCGCAGAAGATGTCGATACCGCCGCCGAGCGCCGCCCGTGCGGCCGGGACGACGGCGGAGGCGTCGCCGGCGACCGCGATCGCCCCGATCTCCCCGGCGGTCTTCGCCGCCTTGGCCTCGTCCAGATCGTTGACCACGACCCGGGCGCCCTCGGCGGCGAACCGGCGGGCCAGCGCGGCGCCGATCCCCCCGCCCGCCCCGGTCACGACAACGGCCTTGTCCCGTACGGCTTCCACCCTGGGTCTCCCTCGGTCGGGTCGATTCGACTCAGGCAGACTAACCAGTCGGTATGTCCCGGCGGAAGAGTCCTTGCGGTACCGGCCGGGTCCGAGCGGACGCGTCCTTGCCGCAGCGGCCGCGCGCATACGGAGGAGTCCTTGCCGCACCCCGCCGGGCCCATGCCGAAGAGTCCTTGCCGTACCGGCCGGGTCCATTCCGCCACGCCCCGGAGCGGGCTAGCGTGCACACGACACGTACCCGGTTGATTCCCTGATCACGGAGGTGTGCGGATGGCTCTGTCGAGACGCGTTCTGCTCGGGCGGCTGGCGACGGCGGGAGCGGCCGGTGCGGCACTGGCCACGGGCGCGGGGCCCGCGCAGGCGGCGGACCCCGCGCACGGCGGCGGACGGCGGGTGCACACCGGCTTCGACCGGCTGGCCGCCGACGGCTACCGCCTCCTGGACGGCCACCGGGCCGGCCTCGTCACCAACCCCACCGGTGTCACCCGGGATCTGCGGCACATCGTGGATGTGATGCACGCCGACGAACGGGTGCGGCTGACCGCCGTCTTCGGCCCCGAGCACGGCTTCCGCGGCACCGCCCAGGCCGGCGGCTCCGAGGGCCGCTACGACGATCCGGCCACCGGCCTGCCGGTCTACGACACGTACAACAAGAGCGGCAGGGAACTCGCCGGCATCTTCGGCGCCTCCGGGGTGGACACCGTCGTCTTCGACATCCAGGACGTGGGCGCGCGCTTCTACACCTACATCTGGACGCTGTACGACTGCATGGTGGCGGCGGCGCTCGCCGGCAAGCGCTTCGTCGTCCTCGACCGGCCCAATCCGGTCACCGGCCGCTCGGCCACCGGCCCGGTGCTCGACAAGGCGTACGCCTCGTTCATCGGCCGGGAGCCCATCGCGCAGGCACACGGGATGACGGTGACGGAGCTGGCGCTGCTGTTCAACGGCGAGTTCGTGCCGCAGGCGGCCGGGCGCCCGGTGGAGCTGGAGACCGTACGGATGACCGGCTGGCGGCGCACCGACTTCTTCGACGCCACCGGCCTGCCCTGGGTGCCGCCGAGCCCCAACATGCCCACGCCCGACACCGCCCTGGTCTACTCCGGCACCTGTCTCTTCGAGGGCACCAACCTCTCCGAGGGGCGCGGCACCACCCGCCCCTTCGAGCTGCTGGGTGCGGACGGCATCGACCACCGCTGGGCCGCGGCCGCCACCGGACTGGGCCTGCCCGGCGTCCACTTCCGGGAGGCCTACTTCGCCCCCACCTTCTCCAAGTTCCAGGGCAAGACGATCGGCGGCGTCCAGCTGCACGTCCACGACCGCGAGGCGTTCGACCCGGTACGCACCGGCATCGGGCTCCTGGTGACCGCGAAGCGGGTCTGGAGCGGCTTCGCCTGGCGTCCCGACAACGGCATCGACCGGCTGACCGGCTCGTCGACCGTCCGCAAGATGATCGACGCGGGCGCGGATCCCGACGGGATCGTGGCCGCCTGGCAGGAGGGGCTGAGGCGCTTCCGGGCGGTGCGACGACGGTATCTGCGGTACCCGTAAGCGTTACCCGGCAGAGGCGTTGGGCGGTCTCAAGAACCGAGACAGCCCATTTCACCTCTTGACTGCCCCCTGCACCGAGCCGGAAAGTGCGCTGGTGAGTAGTGACGCGACATCAGCGCAGGGACCAGCGCATGGATCAGCACATGGACCAGCGCAGGCATCAGCAGATTCTCCCCCGGAGACGAAGGGGGAAGCCGGCGGCGGTGAGAGCCTGCGCCGGGTGGCGGTGGCCTCCTTCATCGGGACGGCCATCGAGTTCTACGACTTCTACATCTACGGGACGGCCGCCGCGCTCGTCCTCAACCAGGCGTTCTTTCCGACGCTCGACCCGGTCAACGCCACCCTCGCGTCCTTCTCCACCTACGCGGTGGCGTTCGCCGCACGGCCGCTGGGCTCGGTGCTCTTCGGCCACTTCGGTGACCGGGTGGGCCGGAAGTCCGTCCTGGTCGCCTCGCTGCTGCTGATGGGGCTCTCGACGGCGTGCGTCGGCCTGCTCCCCGGCTACGACACCTGGGGCGTCTGGGCGCCGTTGCTGCTGCTCGTGCTGCGCTTCCTGCAGGGCATCGGCCTGGGCGGCGAGTGGGGCGGGGCCGCACTGCTCGCGGTCGAGCATGCGCCGCGCAGGCGCCGCGGGCTGTATGCGGCCTTCCCGCAACTCGGCCCGTCCGTGGGGTTCTTCGCGGCGACCGGGGTGTTCTGGCTGCTGTCGTCCGTGCTCGATGACGCGGCGTTCGGCTCGTGGGGCTGGCGGGTGCCGTTTCTGCTGTCGTTCCTGCTGGTCGGCGTGGGGCTGTTCGTACGGTTGAAGATCAGTGAGACGCCGGTGTTCGCGAAGGTGCTGGACGCACAGGAAGCGAGCAAGGTCCCCGCCGTCGAGGTGCTGCGCCGTCATCCGCGCGAACTGCTGCTGGGCGCGGGCGGCATGATCGTCGCGTACGGCCTCTTCTACACCGCGACGACCTACTGCCTGTCCTACGCCACCGCCACCCTCGGCATCTCCCGCAACACCATGCTGGGGCTCTCCCTCGTCGCCTGCCTGTTCCTGGCCGCCGGTACCTGGCTCGCCGCCACCCGGTCCGACGCGGCCGGGCGCCGCAAGCTGATCCTCGCCGGGAGCGCTCTCGCCGTCGTGTGGGGTCTGGTGCTCTTCCCGCTGCTGGACACCGGGTCACCGGTGCTGATCGCCCTCGGTATCGGCGGCGCGCTGTTCTGCATGGGTGTGGTGTACGGCCCGATGGGCGCGTATCTGCCGGAGCTGTTCGGTGCGCGGGTGCGGTACTCGGGCGCCTCGCTGGCCTACAACCTGGGCGGCGTTCTCGGCGGCGCGGTGGCCCCGCTGGTCGCCACCCGGCTCCAGTCGGCATACGGATCGGCCTCGGTGGGCTGGTACGTCAGCGCGATGGCGGTCGTCTCGCTGCTGTGCGTGCTGGCGCTGCCGGAGACCCGGGAGCGGGAGCTGGTCTGACGAGCCGGTGACGCCGCGCGCTCGCAAGCCCCCGGTGACGCCGCGCGCTCCCCCCGAGCACCCGGTGACACCGCGCGCTCGCAAGCCCCCGGTGACACCGCGCGCTCACGAGCTCAGCCACCATCGCCCGCTCTCCCTCGACAGCGCGTCCCACAGGAGGTTGAGCGGGTGGCCGGGGGCGTAGGAGTCCCGCTCGCCGCGGCGGGTGAAGACGCCGACCAGCACCTCGGTGCGAGGACCCACCTCCCCGACGATCTCCAGGGTGCGCAGCCCGCCGGCTTCCGGGAGGCGGCCGTTCGCGGCGGCCTCGCCGATGCCCCGGGTGACCAGCATCGCCCCGCTGACCACCCCCGACCGCAGCAGTTCGAAGCCGTAGTGCGCGGCCTCGATCTCGGCCGCCACGGACAGCTTGTGCCGGTAGTCGGGGCCGTACCAGGAGGTCAGGAAGCGGCTGATCAGGCCGCGCGTCGAGACGACCAGCGGGAGCCGGGGCAGGTCGTGGGCGCTGAAGGAGGTGCCGGGGAGCCGTTCCGGCGGGAGGTTCGTCAGCAGGGAGAGCCCGCTGCGCCGCCATTCCATGACCTCGTACGGAGCCAGCAGTTCCGCTTCGTCGCCTTCGGTGACCACGACGCTGCCGCAGACCAGATCGAGCTCCTTGGAGCGCAGCTTGGTGAAGAGGTCGCCGGTGCGGACATGAGTGACCTTCAGGTCGACGTCGTCGCGCTCGTAGTCCTGGGTGACGCGTTCCACCGCGTCCAGCAGAAAGCCGAGGGTGTAGCGGGTGGTGCCGACGGACAGCGTCCGGCCGAGCCGGCGGCGGGCGTCGCGCACCCCGTCCGACCACTCCCCCAGCGTGCGCCGCGCCAGCTCGACCAGCGCCTCGCCGGTCGCGGTGAACAGGGCGTCCTGGCCCCGCCCTTGCTTGAGGACCAGCTCCTCGCCGCACAGCGCGGCAAAGGTGCGGTTCATGGTGTCCAGCTGCTTTTGCACACTGGACTGTTCGCGGCCCAGCCGCCGCGCGGCGCCCAGCGCGGTGCCCGCCTCGCGGACGACGATCAGTGTGCGCAGCTGGTCCATGGTGGTATCCAGCAGCTCCGTCGGGTACTGCTGCGGACCTGACAAGGCCATGCCTCGCTTTCCCATTCCCTGGAGTTCAGAACCCTGCAGCATAACCCCCGTGGAATCACGGCTCCGAGGGCAGTCGGGCTTACGGGAAGGGGGACGGCAAGGCACCGGACGGGCGCGCGAAGGCCCCGGGCGGTGATACCCCGGGGCCTCGCCGTGCCGCGCTCCCGCTACCGGTGTGCCGGGAACTCCACGACCTGCTGATAGGTCGGCCGGTTCTGCCAGCTGATGGTGTCGTGGGTCAGACCGCCCACCGCGCGGTGGATGATCGCGTCCGCGCACCACTGGTCGCCGGCCTTGCAGCTGTCGTCGCCGGGGTCGACCTGCTCGGCCGTCTTCCCGCTCGCCTGCTGGAGGGTGGCCAGCAAGGTGTCGCGGCAGGCGGACAGTTCACCGTTGCCGCAGTACGGCTGCGCCAGCGGGCCCGCCACCTTGTCGCCCAGCACCGACCGCAGATCCTTGTCCGCATAGCTCCACCAGCCGTACTGGAAGGCCGATCCGGCGTGCGCCCCGGTGGGGCCGTGGCCGGCCGACGGGGATTCGTCGATGCCGAGATTGGCCCGCAGCGCGTCATAGAGGTCGCCGCCCAGCCCTGGCTTGAAGACCGCGTCGATCATCAGCGGCCACCAGGCGTCCATCAGGCGTACGGCATCGGGGTGGGTGTAGGTGTGCGAGCCCGCGGCGGTCTCCTTCCGCTGGGCGCCGTCCTTGCGCCAGGCCTCCAGCTGCTGGACCGCGGTCTTCAGCTGAGGGTCGGTGACGGGCTTGCTGTTCAGGACCCGCAGGAGTTCGGGCAGCACGTCCTCGCCGCGCAGGTCGGTGACGGCGGCCTCGGACATGGCGCGGGTCAGCGAGGCCCGGGTCACCCCGCCGTTCTCGGTCAGGGCGCGCACCCGGTCGTCCAGCAGATTGCCGCGGTGCACCGACCCGTTGCCGAAGCCGGCCGAGTCGTAGTCCTTGGCCTGCTTGTTGTTCCACGAGATGTAGTAGTCCTGGTCGACGGACTGCGGGTGCTGGGCGGGCGGGGTGTAGTCGGTGGAGTTGGTGTCCGGGTCGTAGCCCTTCCACTCGTAGGCGTCCTCCGCCTTGACGGGCAGTGCGGGGTCGACATCGGGGTTGCGGACCGGGTTGAGCCCGCTGTTGTAGTACGCGATGTCACGGGAGTCGGCGTAGAACCAGTTGAAGGCGTAGCCGATGTGCCCGGCGGCCTGCTGGAACGTCTTGGCGTCGTGGACGTAGGACGGGTCGTTGAACATCTGGAAGCCGATGATCGAGTCGGCCTCGTGGCGGTAGGTGGAGCGCTGCGCGGTGTAGGCGACGGGCTTGCCGTCGACGGTGGCGCGGTGGGTGACGGTCCCGTACTTCGTCCGGAAGACCTGCATCCGGTAGGAGCCGGCCGCCGTCGGGTCGGCGACGGTGGGCTTCCAGGAGTTGGTGCGCTCCAGCTTCTCCATGGGGACGCAGGCGCCGCGGTAGCGGTAGGAGGCGGAGTCCTTGGTGGGCGCCGAGCCGTCCGCGTTGCACAGCTCCACGGCGTAGGTGTCGGTGATGTCCTGGCCGGCCGAGGTGGCGCTCCAGGCGTAGTCCTGACCGCGGCCGAGCTGGACGTACATCCCGACGCCCGCGAAGGAGGCGCCGCGGGCGCTGATGCCCGGCCCCTGGATCTCCTGGAGCATCAGGAGCTGCGGCGCGAAGTAGCCGGTCTGCGGGCCGAAGACGGCGACCGGGTGGCCGCTGGCGGAGTGCTTGCCGGAGACCAGCAGGGCGTTGGACATCCCGCGGTGCTGGGTCGGGTCGAAGCTCCCCTTGGGCAGCACCCCGTCCTTGAAGAGGCCTTCCAGCTTCCTGTACTTCTTGGGAGCCTTGACCGGGTCGCGGGGCGGTGTCCCGCTCTTGACGGTGGCCGCGCCGGTGCGGTCGAAGACCAGCGGCTCGGGGGTGACCGAGCCGCGGTCGGGCAGTGCGGTGCCCTTGGCCTTGGCCGGCTTGACCGCGTAGGGGAAGCTGCTGCCGTCGTGCAGGGTCTTGGCCGCCTCGGGGTCGTTGCGCTCCCGGAAGGACTCCCAGACCTGGGTGCCCTTCTCGACGCCGTACTTCTGCTGGGCGGAGAGCAGCGCGAGGGCCGAGGGGACCTCGCCGCCTCCGCCGTTGCCGAAGAGTCCGCCGACGACGGAGGCGAGGGCTATCAGGTCGGTGAGCTTGAAGGGCTGGATCTCACCGGCGTTGGTGATCGCGTCGACATGGCCGGTGAGGACGTACTCACCGGGGAAGTAGCGGCCGTTCTTGGACTGTTCGCGGTAGGCGTTGATGCCGTCGACGTAGGCCTGGGCGTCTTCCATGGCCAGTTTGCCGCGCTCGCCGTTGTGGTCCTTGATGTAGTCGACCTGCCGCTGCAGATCGTCCTCGGTGTACGGCGCCTGCGGCCAGAACTGCTGCTCCAGGCCCTGGTTGGCGAGCGCGCCGCCGGCGAAGGAGGTCAGTTCGCCGCGGCCGATGTGGCGGAAGAGGTCCATCATCCAGAGCCGGTCCTGGCCCGCGGCGTAGCCGGCGCCGTATTCGGTGCCGTAGCGGGTGGTGCCCTTGATGTGCGGCACCCCGGTCTTCTTGTCCCGGGTGATGGTCACGTCGCTCCGGGGCGTGGTGACCTTGCCGACCTGGTCCTGGGGGACGCCGAAGGAGGCGTCGTTGAAGAACTGGCCGAGGGTGTCGTCGGTGAGCGACTGGTAGCCGCTCGCCAGCGCGCCGTACGGGCCGAGCTGGTCGGTGGTGTGCTCGGGGTGGGTGCCGAACAGCTTGTTGCCGAGGATCTCCACCAAGGTGGCGTTGCCGGTGGCGCCGGGCGGCAGGATGTCGCCGCACTGGCCCTGGCAGTAGTCGTGGGCATCGTTCGGTGCGGCGGCCGCGGCCGCGGCCGCGGTGGGGGGCGGTGCCAAGAGCATGGCACCCAAGGCGAACAGGGCCGCCGCGGTGGCGGTCCTGAGCCTTCCGGTACGTCGTCGCATTCCGGCTCCTCGCTGGGGGTCCCCTGCCCGTCACGAGCGCGGGGGAGGGCGGGCGGGACGTTACCGCCGGTTATCCCTGACCGGAAGATGAACAACAGTCAACTTTTGCTCATCCGGCGGGAGTTTCCGCCGACGCCGCCCCGGCAGCCCGACGACCCGGCACCCCGACCCCCGGACCATCACCCCTGAAACCGCAAGAAAGTTCGAGGGATCCAGTTGGTGATCGGCTACGTCCCATCTCCGTTCAGTCGGATCCTCCCCACGGAGGTGGGATGAAATGGCCGGTTTCAGAGCCCTCGCAGAACAGGTCCGCAATCCACGACTCGTCGCGGCTCAGCGACGCACGGCCCTGCGCAAGTGCCTTGAACGCTTCGCCCCTTACGGGCATCGGGCGACCTGGCACCATCTGTGCACCCGGGCCGGTATCGCGACCCAGGACCGCGACCCCGATCCGGAGCGGCTGATGGCCGCGCTCGCCGAGCTGGAAGAGGCCCGCACTCTCTGGCTCGCGTACGAGCAGGAGTTCGCCGCCCGGCGCCGCAAGGAGAAACACGACGGCATCCGGCAGCCCGGCGCGATCGACGAGTGGCACCGGCGGACCTGGGGCGGCTGCGACATCGTGCCGTGCGAGTCACCGCAGCGCCACCCCGCGGCCCGCCTCGCGGTGGTGCTGCACCGCATGATCGTGGCGATGGAAACGGGCCGGCCGCGCCGCGACTGCCCGGTGTGCGGCGGCACCCGCTTCGCCTGGCTCCCGGATGCGGTGGACGCACCGGCGCCCGGGCCGGCCTGCCTGCAGTGCGGGGTGCTGGCCCCGCCGTCCGTGCTGACGCACGAGGCGCTGACCACGGCGGGCCGGGTGCGGGTGCACGAGGCGGAGGCGTTCGCGGCGGCCTGACCGGCGCCGGGGGGACGGCCGGCGCATGGGGCCGCGCGCCTTCCCGGCCGTCCCCGTCCGGCTCCGGGCGGGCATCCCGTTCCTTCTACGGCCTTTACGGGCAGCCCCTCCACCTGAAACAACTGTTCACGGGCCGGCCCCCGCACCGGCATCGCGCCCGGCCGGCGCCGGCCCTCCCGCCCGTACGACACCAGGGCCGTGCGGGCACCCTGAGGAGAGGCTGGACGTCCATGGCCGACCTGCACGATCTGACCGCGCTCGAACAGGCCGAGAAGATCCGGTCGGGCGAGCTCTCCCCCGTGGAGCTCACCGAGCACTATCTGACGCGGATCGAGCGGCTCGACGACTCACTCGGCGCCTTCCTCACCCGCACCCCGGAGATAGCCCGCAAGCAGGCCTCGGACGCCGAGAGCGAGGCCACCGCGGCCCGCCGGGAGGGCCGTGCGCTCCCGCCGCTGCACGGCGTCCCGGTCCCCGTGAAGGACCTCAACCAGGTCGCCGGGGTGCGCTGCACGATGGGTTCCCGGGCGCTGGACGGGCAGGTGCCGACCGTCGACGACCATGTCGTCCACAAGCTGCGGGCGGGCGGCACGATCCTGCTCGGCAAGACCAACACCCCCGAATTCGGGCTGCCGTGCTACACCGAGAACGACCTGGCGCCGCCCGCCCGCACCCCGTGGGACCCGGAGCTCTCGGCGGGCGGCTCCAGCGGCGGGGCGGCCGCCGCCGTGGCCGGCGGCCTCGCCCCGCTCGCGCACGCCAGCGACGGCGGCGGCTCGATCCGTATCCCGGCCTCGGTCTGCGGGCTGTTCGGCATCAAGCCCAGCCGCGGCCGGGTCAGCGGCGGCCCGCTGCTGCACGACATCTCCGGCCTGGCCACCTCGGGACCACTGGCCCGTACGGTCGCGGACGCGGCCACCCTGCTGGACGTCATGGCGGGCACGATGCCCGGCGATCCGTTCACCGCGCCGCCACTGCCGCCCGGCGAAACCTTCGCCACCCACGCCCGCCGCGACCCCGGACGGCTGCGGATCGCCTGCCTCACCGAGCCGCCCGTCCCCGGCATCGAGCTCCACCCCGACTGCCGCACCGCCACCACCGACACCGCCGCCCTGCTGACCGGGCTCGGCCACGAGGTCGAGGAGCTGTCCCTGCCGGCCGACGACGGCATCCTGCTCGCCTTCACCCGGGTCTGGTCGGTGCTCGCCGCGAGCCGCCCCGTGCCGCCGGAGCGCGAGGAGCTGCTGATGCCGCTCACCCGCTCGCTGCGCGCCCGCGGCGCCGAGGTCTCCGGTACGGACTTCGCACGCTCGATGTACGCGTTCCGGATTCTCGCCCAGTCCGTCGCGGACGGCCTGATGCCGCCGGGCACCGGCTATGACGTGATCCTCTCGCCGACCCTGGCCGCGCCCCCGGTCCCGGTCGGCGGGCTGCGCAACGACGCCGACCCCCAGGCCGAGTTCGCCGCCATCGGCGCCTTCACGCCGTTCACCGCGCTCTACAACGCCACCGGCCAGCCCGCGGTGAGCGTCCCGCTGCAGTGGAACGCCGAGGGGCTGCCGATCGGGGTGATGCTGGCCGGGCGCTACGGCGACGAGGCCACCCTGATCGCGCTGTCGGCGCAGCTGGAGCAGGCCCGCCCGTGGGCGGACCGCACCCCGTCCATGTGGTGAGGAATCCGGCACACCCGCGCCCGCCCCGTCATGGGGGCGGGCGCACCCGCGCTGGAGGTTGGGCGCGCATCCGCGCCACGAGGCGGACGCCTCCGCGCTCACGGCTCGTCGGTACAGCAGCCCCGCTCGTCCGTACAGCCGCCCTGCTCTTCCCGCTCGCCGGGCTGAGCCCTCTGAGCCCTCTGAGCCTTCGTATGCCGCTGCTGCCGCTGCTCACCGCCCGCGCGCTGCTGTGCCCCCTCCGGGTCCTGGACGCTCCGGTCGACCCGCAGCCGTCGCGCGCCGGGCCCCTGCTCACCGAGGTTGTCGTACGGATTGGACAGCCCGCAGGTCTCCAGCGAGAGGCAGCCACAGCCGATGCAGTCCGACAACCGGTCGCGCAACTCGACGAGTTGGGTGATCCGCTCGTCCAGCTCGGCGCGCCAGACCGCGGAGAGCCGGGCCCAGTCGGCGCGGTTGGGCGTGCGCTCGTCCGGCAGCTCGGCCAGCGCGTCACGGATCACCGCGAGCGGGATCCCCACCCGCTGCGCCGCCCGCACGAACGCGACCCGACGCAGCGCGTCACGGGTGTAGCGCCGCTGATTGCCCGCCGTCCGGGTGCTGCTGATCAGCCCCTTGGACTCGTAGAAGTGCAGCGCGGAGACCGCGGCACCGCTGCGCGCGGAAAGCTGGCCGACGGTGAGCTCGTGAACCTTGTACGGAAGCTGGGGCACGGTTCAACCCTAGGCGACCTCGGGGGTGGCTTCCCGGCCTGCGGGGCTCGCCGGACCGTTGACAGCGGGCACCCGCACTCAGCATGCTGAGCAAGCGCTTAGTAAGCATCGGCCGGTGCACCACAGCGGCGGATGGATCCCGAGGAGGCGGACGAAAATGGCACAGCCCCGAGTGTTCGGATCGCTCGACGAACTGCGCGAAGCAGTCGGTGAGGAGCTGGGCACCAGCGACTGGCTGGAGATCGACCAGAAGCGGATCGACCTGTTCGCGGAGGCCACCGGCGATCACCAGTGGATCCATGTGGACCAGGAGAAGGCCGCGGCCGGCCCCTTCGGCACCACCATCGCGCACGGCTATCTGACGCTGTCGCTGCTGCCCGCCTTCGTACCGCAGCTGATGCGGGTCGACAACGTGAAGATGGGCATCAACTACGGCACCAACAAGGTCCGTTTCCCCGCCACCGTCCCGGTCGGCTCACGACTGCGCGCCACCGCCAGGATCGCGGAGGTGACCGAGGTTCCCGGCGGCGTCCAGCTCGCCACGGTCGTGACCATCGAGCGCGAGGGCGGCGACAAGCCGGTCTGCGTCGCGGAGTCGGTCAGCCGCTTCTACCTGTAGCCGGGCGGCGGCCGGACCACGGACCGCGGGATTTCGCGGCTCCCGACGGCCCGGCCGGCCCGTGGCGTTCCGTTCCCGAAAGCGGGCCGCGCTCTCCCGCGCGGGCGGCGGTCTACCCCTCGCCCGCGGCGGCCCGGTCCACCGGCGCACCCACCATGCGCAGCACGAGGTCGGCATAGAGGGTGCCGACCTCGTCGGGCGTGCGCGGGCCCTGTGCCGTGAACCAGCGGGCGACGTCCACACACAGCGACAGCACCGCGAGGGTGGTGCCCGGCACGTCGTCGGCCTGGAACTCCCCGCTGTCCGCACCGTCCTGGATGATCTGCCGCAGCACCCGGTCCGTACGGCGGCGCAGACCGGTGATCTCGGTGTAGTGCTCGGGGCTCAGCGCCTGGAGCTCGTACTGGATGACCCGGGCGGTGGTGTGGTGCTCCGCATGCCAGCGGGCGAAGGTCCGTACGGCGTCGCGAAGGCGCTCGGTGGCGCTGCCCTCGGCCCCGGCGGCGGCGTCCATGATGCGCAGCGCCTTTTCGTGGCCGATGCCGCTGATGCGGTACAGCAGCTCTTCCTTGGTCTTGTAGTGGATGTAGAGGGCGGCAGGGCTCATACCGGCCCGGCCGGCGATGTCACGGGTGGTGGTGGCGTGGTAGCCACGCTCGGCGAAAGCCTCGACGGCGGCACTGACCAGGCGCCGCGCGGCGTCCGGGGTCACCCCGGCCCACTCCTCGTTCTCCGCTTCGGCCCGCTTCGCCGCCGCACCCATCGCGTACCCCGCTCCTCGATCCGCCAGGGACCCTCCTCTGACGGATCGAACACCATATCGCGCCGCTGAGCAAGCGCTTAGGGCCTGGCGGCAGGCAGCCGGTCCGCCCGCGGACGGACCGGTGAGCGCCCGCGGACGGACCGGTCAGAAGGCGGAGACCCCGGTCAGCGCACGGCCGATGACCAGCTTCTGTATCTGGCTGGTGCCCTCGTACAGGGTCATCACCCGGGCATCCCGCAGCAGCTTGCCGACCGGGTACTCGTCGATATAGCCGTAGCCGCCGAAGACCTGGAGGGCGTTGTTGGCGGCCCGCACCGCGGCCTCGGAGGCGAACAGCTTGGCCTTCGACGCGGCGGTGACGAACGGCTCGCCGCGTTCGATCAGATCGGCCACCTGCCAGGTCAGCAGGCGCGCCGCGTCCACGTCCACGGCGATATCGCTGATCAGCTCCTGCACCAGCTGGTGCCGGGCGAGGGGCTTGCCGAACTGCTCGCGCTCGCCCGCGTAGCCGAGCGCGGCGTCCAGGGCGGCCTGGGCGATGCCCACACAGCCGGCAGCCACCGACATCCGGCCCTTGGCCAGCGCGGACATCGCGACCGAGAACCCCTTGCCCTCGGGACCGAGCATGGCGGCGGCCGGGACCCGTACACCCTTCAGCACCAGCTCCGCGGTGGCCTGGCCGCGCAGCCCCAGTTTGCCGTGGATCTCCCGGCGCTCCAGGCCGGGGCTGTCCGCCGGGACGAGGAAGGCGCTGATGCCCTGGTGTCCCGGAGCGCCGCCGGTGCGGGCGAAGAGCAGGACGACATCGGCCCAGGTGCCGTTGGTGATGAACATCTTGGTGCCGTCGATGACGTACGCGTCCCCGTCGCGGACCGCCCGGGTGGCGAGGTTCGCGGGGTCGGAGCCGGTGCCCGGTTCGGTCAGACCGAAGCAGCCGACCGCCTCGCCGGAGGTGAGCCGCGGCAGCCACGCCCGCTTCTGCTCCTCGTCGCCCCACGAGGCGAGCGTCTTGGCCACCAGCCCCAGGGAGACCGAGACGATGCCGCGCACCGAGGAGTCGGCGCGGCCCAACTCCTCGGTGACCAGGACGTAGGAGAGGTGGTCGCCGCCGGAGCCGCCGTACTCCTCGGGGACGGTGAGCCCGAGGAAGCCGAGACCGCCCAGCTTCTTCACGATGCCGCGGTCGACCTGCTCCGCGCGGTCCCAGGCGGTGGCGTACGGGGTGATCTCGCGGTCGGCGAAGTCCTTGGCGAGCTGCCGTACCGCGGCCTGCTCCGCGCTGAGCTCCAGGTTCATCTCGGGCCCCTTGTGGACGAGAACGTGGACGAGAACGTGGGCATGAACATGAACGAGTACGTGGACGCGACCGCGTACACCGGTGGGCACATGCACCACACCACTTAATTAGCACTGCTAGTTTTTGTTCGACAGCCCTACTATGTGCGTCATGGCCCGACCCCGCAAGCCCCTGCTGAGCCGCGAGCGCATCGTCTCCACGGCGCTGGCGCTCATCGACTCCGAAGGGCTGCCGGCGCTCTCCACCCGGCGCCTGGCGGCGGAGCTGGGCGTGAGCGGGCCGTCCCTCTACAACCACTTCACGACCAAGGACGAGATCCTTGACGCGGTGGCCGACACGGTCATCGCCCAGGTCGATGTGTCGGGCTTCGAGGCGGGCGCGGACTGGCGCGCCGGGCTGCTCGCCTGGGCCCGCTCGTACCGCGCCGCGCTCGCCGCGCACCCGCAGATCGTGCCGTTCCTCGCCCAGGGACCCGGCCGCCGCCCGGCCGGCCTGAAGATGGCCGATGCGGCGTTCGGCGGGATGGTCGAGGCGGGATGGTCGCCCGCCCAGGCCACCAGGGTCTGTGCGATGGTCCGTTACTTCGTGGCCGGCTCCGCGCTGGGCTCGTTCGCCCGCGGCTTCGTGGACGACCCGAGCGCCTACGACCCCGCCGACTACCCGCACCTCGGCCAGGCTCACCTCCTGGCGGAGCATCAGCGCCAGGTGGACGAGGGCGCGTTCGAGACCGGACTGCAGGCACTGGTGGACGGCCTGGCCCTGCAGCACCCGGAACTCCTGCCGCCGGACGGCCGCTGAGGACGCAGGGCGCCCCGGGCACGTCAGCGATGTCAGCGGTGTCAGGCATGTCAGCGGTGTCAGCGGTCCGCCGTAAGCTCCTCGATCATGAGCGAGAACCGACTGGACGACCTGCTGCGGGCCGGCTTCACCGACCGGCTGGGCGAGCAGGACAGGAAGCTGCTGGCGCGCCGCGCCCTGCTCAAGGCCGTCGGCGAGAACCCGCCCTTCCACCTCCCGACCTGTTGGTGGTACGTGGTGCCCGCTGACAGCTACGAGGGCTTGTTCGCGGCACTGAACCTCCACGACCGGGTGCCGGTCACCTTCCGCGAAGGACTCGACGTGGCCGACCTGCCGGCCCGGCCGCACGCCGACCCCGTCTTCATCACCCCTGAAATCGACGGCTGGCGCCTGATATTCGGCAACCTCGACAGCGTCATCGGCCGGGGCTGGGACGACATGACGGGGGCCGTGGAGCGACTGAGCGCCCACTGCGGCCAGGCGCAGATGTTCTACGAAGACTTCGCGGGCGGGGCGGACATCTGGATGGTCGCCGAAGCCGGTCACATCCGGCGCCGGTACGCACAGGAGAGCACCCCCGAATGGGTGGGCGAGCCCCTGCCCTGGGAAACACTGGCTGTGGACGACGAGGACTTCGACCCGGAGTTCGACGAGGCCGAGCCCGACGAAGGCACCGCCGGCGCCATGGAAGCGTGCGAGCACTTGTCCGTGCACCCACGCCCGGTCGACGACGACGCCGAGATACGCGGCCACGGCTGGCTGGCCATGAGCGCCCCGCAGGTGGGCCACAAAGCACTGGAAGAACTGGCCCGAACACAGCCGTAGTTCTACGGAGCCGTAAACCCGTCGCGCAAATACCGGGGCGTCCCCTGCGCCAGCGCATCGACGGCCGCCGCGAAGCGAGGTCGCAAGCGCTGAGGAGGCACCGCGCCTTGGCCGAGGCATCGAACTGCGCAAGGATTTCCCTCAAGGGCGATATCGCCGTGTCCAGGCCGCTCCAGCGAGCTGTCCCCACCAGCCAACACAGACCCGGCCTGCGTCGCGCCACGACCACCCGCCCGCGACACGTGCACGCGGGTACGACCCGATGCGCTTCTTCACCGGAGGAGCACAGCTTTCTCCACGACGAACAGAACAGGGCCCTGAAGGCTTGTCCCGTAAGTGATCTCCGTTGGCCGACCGGCCAGTTGGAGCGATGCGCCGGGCAGCGCCGGGTCGTGGGAGATGATGCCGCTCATGACTTTTGCGATTACGCCCGCCATCCCCGCCGGGGCTCTCTCCGCTACCGACCAACCCGCCCTGCCGTCACCAGGCAGTGATGTGCTCCTGCGGCCCTGGGAAACGGACGACGCCCCCGTCCTGCAATGCGCCTTCCAAGACCCGTCCATCCAGCACTGGCACACGCACCACGTCACTTCTCGGGAGGAAGCCCAGGAGTGGATCACGACCTCCCATCGGTCCTGGCAGCAGGAGCAGGCCGCTCAGTGGGCCATCGCCAGGGCCGACAGCGGTGAGGTACTCGGACGGATAGCCCTGCGCTGGATGGACCTTCTCCACGGCCTTGCCGAGTGTGCTTACTGGGTCCTGCCGGATGCGCGCGGTATCGGCCTCGCTCCGCGTGCCCTCGCCACATTAGCCACCTGGGCGCTGGACGAGGCCGGCTTCCACCGCCTCGAACTCGCGCACTCGGTCGGCAATGACGCCTCCTGCCGAGTGGCCACCAAGACCGGCTTCGTACTGGAGGGCACCCGGCGCGGCGCGCATCTGCAGCGGGACGGCCGGCACGACATGCACCTCCATGCCCGTGTCCAGGGCGACACCTGAGCTGCTATCCGGCGGACGACCGTGACATGCGCCGACTTGAGTGAGTCAAAAACAGGGGCTTGGCGCCCCTTCTCGGCCACGGACGCGCGCCCGCCTCCGGGGAGGGCTGGGGACCGGAGCGGTGGCTGATGCTCCGTTCCCCGTTCCCGCCGCCGGGCCGGTCGTCCAGCCGCGACCGATGACGGCCCGACCCGGTCCCACCCTGCCCCTCCCGGCGCCTAGAACACCACCAACGCCCGCCCGCCCTTGCCCGCCAGCATGGCGTCGAAGGCGGACGGGATGCCGTCCAGGGTGATGCGCTCGGTGACCAGGGCGGACAGGTCGAGGGCGCCGGAGCGGACGTGTTCCGCGATGACGGGGAGGTCGCGGGCGGGGTCGCTGTTGCCGTAGACGCAGCCGGAGAGGGTCCGGCCGAAGTAGAAGAGCTCCAGGGCGGAGAAGGCGACCTGCTGGTCCTGTCCGCCGATGCCGACGACCGTCGTACGGCCGCCGCGGCGGGTCGACGACCAGGCCGTGCGGATGGTGTCGGCGCGCCCCACACACTCCACGGCGACATCGGCACCCACACCTGAGGTGAGCTTGCGGATGCGCTTGGCGGTGTCGTCGCCCGCCACCACGAACTCCGTCGCGCCGGCCGCGCGGGCCAGCTCCTCCTTCTCCGGTGAGACGTCCACGGCCACGATCGGGCCCGCACCGGCGATCCGCGCGGCCTGCAGCGTGGCCAGGCCCACCCCGCCGACGCCGAAGACCGCGACCGACTCCCCGGCCCGTACCCGGGCGTTGTGGTGCACGGCGCCCCAGCCGGTGAGTACCGCGCAGCCGAGCAGCGCCGCGTCGGCGAGCGGCACCCCGTCGGGCAGCGGCAGCGCGGCCCGCGCGGGCACCACGGTCTCCTCGGCGAACGCGGCGGTGCCGAGGCCAGGGTAGAGGTCGGTGGCGTCGGCGGCGAGGGTGGCGTACGGCGCCTCCGCGGCGTGGCCGGAGCGGGCGCACAGCCACGGCTCGGCCAGCCCGCAGAAGTGGCAGTCACCGCAGGACGGCGCCCAGTTGAGGACGACCCGGTCGCCGGGGGCCACCGTGGTCACCTCGGGCCCCACCGCGGTGACGGTGCCCGCGCCCTCGTGACCGAGGACGGCCGGGGCCGGCTGGCGCAGGGTGCCGTTGGACAGGGACAGGTCGGAGTGGCAGACGCCGGCGGCGGCGAGCCGGATACGGACCTGGCCGGGACCGGGCTCGGGCAGGTTGATCTCGGTGACCCGCAACGGGGCGTTGACGGCGGACAGTACGGCGGCGCGGATCACGAAGGACTCTCCTCGGTGCGGAGGCGGAGGGCGGGACTTGCAGGGCTGACGGGGGCCGGCGGGACTGGCGGGGGCGGCCGGCCCGGCGAGGAAAGGGGCGCGGCACGGCGGGATGCGGCACGGCGGGATGCGGCACCGGCCGAGCCCACCACCGCACCGCCCCGCACCGCCCCGCCGGGCCCCGCGCCGCCCCGCCGCATCAGAACTGCAGCGACTTGGTCTGCAGGTATTCGGTCAGTCCGTGCGGGCCCAGCTCGCGGCCGATGCCGGACTGCTTGTAACCGCCGAACGGGGCAAGGGGGTTGAACCGGCCGCTGTTGATGTCGACCTGCCCGGTGTCCAGGCGGCGGGCGAAGGCGACCGCCTCGGCATCGTCGCCCGCCCAGACCGCGCCGGCCAGCCCGTAGACGGTGTCATTGGCGATCCGGGCGGCGTCGTCCTCGTCCTCGTACTTCAGGATCGACAGGACCGGGCCGAAGATCTCCTCCTGGGCGATGGTCATCTCCGGCGTGACATCGGCGAAGACGGTCGGCGCGACGTAGAAGCCCGGCCCGGCGGGCGCCTCGGGGCCGCCCGCCACGACCCGCGCGCCCTCGACGATGCCCTGCTCGATGTAGCCGCGCACCCGGTCCCGCTGCTTGGCGCTGACCAGCGGACCGACCCTCTCCCCCGGGACGTACTTGGCGGCCGCCGCGGTCGCCAGCTCGACGGCCTCGGCGTACCGGTCCTTGTGGACCAGCATCCGGGTCCAGGCGCTGCAGGTCTGGCCGGAGTTGGCCATGACATTGGCGACGCCGACCGCGACCGCCTTGGCCAGATCGGCGCTGGGCAGGATGACATTGGCGGACTTGCCGCCCAGCTCCAGCGCCACCCGCTTGACCGCGGCCCCCGCGAGGGCACCGATCCGCTTGCCGACGGCCGTCGAGCCGGTGAAGGAGACCAGGTCGACCCCCTCGTGCTCGGCGAGCGCCTGCCCGGCGACCGGGCCGAGTCCGGTGACGAGGTTGAAGACACCGGCGGGTATCCGGGCCGCGTCGACGCACTCCGCGAAGAGCTGGGCGACCAGCGGGGTGTCCTCGGCGGGCTTGAGCACCACCGTGCAGCCGGCCGCGAGCGCCGGGGCGACCTTGGCGACGATCTGGTGCAGGGGGTAGTTCCAGGGCGTGATCGCGCCCACCACACCCACCGGCTCGTGCAGCACGGTGGAGTTGCCGATCTTCTCCTCGAAGGAGTAGGTGCCGGCCAGTTCGGCGTACGAGCCGCAGACCGCGAGCGGTATCCCGGCGTGCACCTTCGTGCTGAAGGCGAGCGGCGAGCCGAGTTCGGCGCTGACGGTCTCGGCGATCTCCTCGGCGCGCGCGGCGAGTTGGTCGCGCAGTGCGGCCAGCCGGGCCGCGCGCTCGGCGGGCGGGGTGGCGGCCCAGCCCGGCAGCGCCGCGCGGGCGGCGCGGACCGCGGCGTCCACGTCCTGCGCCGAGCCGGCCGGGACGGTGGCGATGACCTGCCCGTCGGCCGGGTTGACGACCTCGATCGTGCCGCTGCCCCCGGCGGGCCGCCAGCTTCCGTCGATGTACATCGCGTCGTGCTGCTTCACGTCGTGGTCCTCCCGGGCCGGCTGCTGGTCGTCCACCCAAACTAGCGCCGGTAGTTTTGTACGCGCCAGGAATCCGCCACACCGTGCGGGGTGACGGTCACCACGAGACTAGGGCGCGCCCGCAACCCCCCGCCCTGGTGGATGGACCCCATGTTTCCCGGGTCATGTGGGGGAATCCCCCCTTGCCGTGCACCGCGTCCGCTCTCCGGCCTGCCCCTCCCGTGACGGCGCGACCGGTCCGCCGGCCGCCCGCCCCGTACGGGCGGCCATCGCGCCGGAGGCCAGCAGCAGCGCGCCGAGCAGGACGAAGGGCGCGGCGGTGCCCGCGAGTCCGGCCAGCAGGCCGGCGCCGGCAGGGGCGGCGACCTGGCCGAGCCGGTTGCCGGTCAGGCGGAGCGCCAGCGCCGTACTGCGGGCCCGGTCGGGAGCCGCCTGGACGACCGTCGTCATCGACAGCGGCTGGCCGACGCCGAGACAGAAGCCGAGCGCGAGGAGTATCGCCGCCAGCGCCGCCACCGGAACCGGCAGCACCAGGCCCACGCACAGCAAACCGGCCAGCGCGCAGCTGCCGGCCATCAGCGCGGTGCGTCCCAGCCACCGGATCATCGGCGTCATCACCAGCCGGCAGGCAATGGTGGCCGCGGCCCGCAGGCTGAGCAGCACGCCGATGGCCGTCGGGGCGATGGCGCTCGTCGGGGCCATCCGGCCGTCGTGCTCGGAGATGACGAGTCCGGCGGCGACCGGGCCGATCAGCTGGCCCAGGGAGGCGCCGATGGTGAAGTGGCCGAAATTGCGGTCGCGTTCCTCCGGCGCGCTGCGGCGGGCGACGATCGACTGGGCGCCGATGACGAAGCAGAGGTGCCCCAGCCCCATCACCCCGCTCCAGGCGGCCATCACGGGCAGCAAACCGGCCAGCCCGCTGAGCGCACAGCCACCGCTGATCAGCGCCACCCCGACGACCAGCAGCGGGGCGCAGCGCCCGTGGTCGGTACGGCGGCCCAGCGGGACGGCGACGAGCAGCGGGAGCAGGGCGTAGACGGCGGTGATCACGCCGATGGCGCGTTCTTCCCCAAGCTCTCAACTACGTTCGAGCAGGGGAGACCCCAACCCCCAGGGCGAGGGCCCGGTAGGAGACGGCGGGCCTGGCCATGCTCACCGCTCCCTGAGCGAAGGAGAAGGTGAGGACCAGGCGCAGCAGCCAACCCCTGCCGGGCCTCGCGGCGCCGGTACCGGTCATCTAGAGGATGCCGAAGAGCACACCGGCGCACAGGACCACCAGGGAGGTCAGCGCGGCCCACTTGACGGTGAACTTGGTGTGGTCGCCGAACTCGACCTTGGCCATGCCCACGAGGACGTAGACGGCGGGAACCAGCGGGCTGGACATGTGCAGGGCCTGTCCGACGAGGGAGGCCCGGGCGATCTCGATGGGGGCCACGCCGTGGGCGGCGCCTGCCTCGGCGAGGATCGGCACGATGCCGAAGTAGAAACCGTCGTTGGACATGAAGTAGGTCAGCGGGATGCTGAGGACGCCGGTGACGATGCCCATGTGCGGGCCGAGTGCGTCGGGGATGCCGCTGACCAGCCAGCGGGCCATATGCTCGACCATGCCGGTGCCGGTGAGCACGCCGGTGAAGACGGCGGCGGCGAAGACCATTCCGGACACATTGAGCACGTTCTCGGCGTGCGCGGCGATGCGGGCCTTCTGGTCCTTCATGTGCGGGAAGTTGACCGTCAGGGCGAGGGCCGCACCGAGCAGGAAGAGGACCGGGATCGGCAGGGCCTGCAGGATCAGCAGGGTGAGCAGCGCGACGGTGAGCGCGGCGTTGAACCAGTAGAGCTTGGGGCGCAGGGTGGCCCGCTGCGGGTCCAGGACCTGGAGACCGTCGTCGTCGGAGTCTGTGACGGTCTCGCTGTCGCTGTCGGCATCAGCGTCGGCGTCGGACCGGTCCCCGGAGCCGGTGGCCGCACCGCGGTCCGCGTCCGTGCCGGTGCCCGCGCCGCCGGTGCCTCGCTGCGCACCGCCGCCGACGAGCCCCTTGCCGCCGGCGCCCCCCGCGCCACCGGCACCCGCGCCGACCAGCACCTGTTCGGTCTCCTGCACGGTCTGCTGCTCGTCCGGGGCCTCGGTCACCAGCCGGGTGTCGCCGAGGGTCAGCGTGCCGAGCCGCTTGCGCTCGCGCCGGCCGAGGACGTACGCGAGGGCGAACACCGCGACCAGGCCGACGGCCAGGGCCGGGATCATCGGGACGAAGATGTCGCCGGCGTCGAGCTTGAGGGCGGTGGCGGCGCGGGCGGTCGGTCCGCCCCAGGGGAGGGTGTTCATCACGCCGTTGGCGGTGGCGGCGACACCGGTCATGACCACGAGGCTCATCTTCAGCCGCTTGTAGAGCGGGTAGAGCGCGGAGACGGTGATCATGAAGGTGGTGGAGCCGTCACCGTCGAGCGAGACGATCGCGGCGAGCAGGGCCGTGCCGAGCACCACCCGCACCGGGTCGGCCTTGCAGAACTTCAGGATGCCGCGGACGACCGGGTCGAAGAGCCCGACGTCGATCATCACCCCGAAGTAGATGATGGCGAACATCAGCATCGCGGCCGTGGGGGCCAGGTCGCCGATGCCCTTGAGGACGTAGTCGCCCAGGTGCGCGCCCTGTCCGACCAGGACGCAGAACAGCGCGGGGATGAGCACCAGCGCGGCCATCGGTGACATCTTCTTCATCATGATCAGCGCCAGGAAGGCTGCGATCATGACGAATCCGAGGATTGTCAGCATTAGGGGTACCTCACGTTCGCCCTTGAACATCTGCCGGGGGGTGGCAGTTCAGGTGACGGTAGGTCCCGCCAACTTTTGTTAACAAGGCCTTGACATGCGAGCAATACGAGCAAAACCCCAGGTCAATACGGATCTCCCCGGACGGGCGTGCGCACAACCGGCAACCCGCCGCCGGCTGGGGCACCGGGACGCGGGGCCGCCGGAGCCCGGCCGGCCCTCACGCCTCCGCCGTCTCCCCCTCCGCCGTCTCCCCCTCCCCCGCACCCGCCCCGTCCAGATAACGCGCGAGGTAGGCCCAGAGCAATTCCTTGGTCTCCGTGACGATGGCAGGATCACCGGCCGGGTCCGTGCGGAAGGCGAGCTGGAGCAGTGCGTCGGCCGTCTCGACACCGACCAGGAAGGCGGTGCGCAGCCGCTCGTCGGCGGTGTCCAGACCGAGCGGGCCGGCGAAGAGGGCGCGTAGCCGGTCGGCGACCTCGTAATTGGCCTGCCGAGAGGCGGGCGGAGCGGGGACGGTGAACTCCACCAGGGCGAAGCCCGGCACGGTCCGCTTCATGGCGAGGTATTCGTCGACCACCACGTCCATCGCATGGCGCCACTGGAGCGGCCGGCCGGCCGGAGCGGTCAGCCGGGCGGTGATGCGGTCCGTATAGGCGTCGAGATTGCGCCGGGCAAGGGCCTCGGCCATGGCGCGCTTGTTGGGGAAGAAGCGGTAGACGGAGCCGATCGGGACACCGGCGCGGCCGGCCACGGCCCGGGTGCTCAACTCGTCGTAACCGGTCTCCTCCAGGACCTCGGCACAGGCATCGAGGATTCTGGCCAGGCGCCGGGCGCTGCGTTGCTGGACGGGTGCACGGCGCAGGGCGGCGGACGGGGGGCCGGGGCGGGGGGTCGGCTGCTGCACCCGTCCATCCTGCCCCTCGCCCGGACGGGCGGAGCGCCATCGCCGCGATCCGGCCGCCGCGGCCGGGAGTCTCCGTTGACGGCCCCCGACGGCAATCCTAAGGTCTTGCATAGGATTCCTTGAGCGGCGGGAGTACGCGATGGCAGGCACGGGCAACGAGCAAGCGAGGAAGACGGCCGAGGGGCTGGAGTACATCACCGGCTTCGGCAACGAGCACAGCTCGGAGGCCGTCCCCGGCGCGCTGCCGGTGGGCCGCAACTCCCCCCAGCGCGCCCCGCTCGGCCTGTATGCCGAACAGCTCAGCGGGTCCGCGTTCACCGAACCGCGCGACCACAACCACCGCTCCTGGCTCTACCGCATCCGCCCGTCGGCCGCGCATCCGCCGTTCGTCCGCGCCGGGCAGCGCGCCGTCCGCTCGGCCCCGTTCACCGACTGCGCCCCCGACCCCAACCGGCTGCGCTGGAATCCCCTGCCCGAACCCACCGGCCCGGCCGACTTCCTGGACGGGCTGTGGACGCTGGGCGGCAACGGCGACGCCACCCAGCGCACGGGCATGGCCGTCCACCTGTACCAGGCCAACACCTCCATGGAGCGGCGGGTGTTCGGCAACGCGGACGGCGAGCTGCTGATCGTGCCGGAGCGCGGCGGGCTGCTGCTACGCACCGAACTCGGCCTGCTGCACGCCGAACCGGGTGAGGTGGCGTTGATCCCGCGCGGCATCCGCTTCCGCGTCGAGCTGCTGGACACCGCCCACGACGGCGGGCAGGGCCCGACCGCCCGCGGCTATGTCTGCGAGAACTACGGCCGCCCCTTCCAGCTCCCCGACCTGGGCCCGATCGGCGCCAACGGCCTGGCCAACGCCCGCGACTTCCGCGCACCGGTCGCCGCCTACGAGGACGTCGAGGGCCCCGTCGAGGTCGTGAACAAGTTCTGCGGCAACCTCTGGACGGCGACCTACGACCACTCGCCGCTGGATGTCGTCGCCTGGCACGGCAACCACGTCCCGTACGTCTACGACCTGCGCCGCTTCAATGTCATCGGCTCGATCAGCTACGACCATCCCGACCCGTCGATCTTCACCGTGCTCACCGCCCCCTCCGACACCCCGGGGCTGGCGGGTGTGGACTTCGTGGCCTTCGCGCCGCGCTGGCTGGTCGGCGAGGACACCTTCCGGCCGCCGTACTTCCACCGCAATGTGATGACCGAGTACATGGGGCTGATCGAGGGCGCCTACGACGCCAAAGCGGAGGGCTTCATCCCGGGCGGCGGCTCGCTGCACAACATGATGTCGGCGCACGGGCCCGACCGGGAGACCTTCGACCGGGCGAGCGCCGCCGAGCTGCGGCCGCAGAAGATCGACGACGGACTGGCCTTCATGTTCGAGACCCGCTGGCCGCTGACGCTGACCGAACAGGCCCGGGACGCCGGCCATCTGCAGCGCGGCTACGACGACGTATGGCAGGGTCTGCAACGTCATTTCCGCCTGTGACACCGGGGAACGCCTCGTGACCACCTTCGCTCCCGACTCGCTCGCCCTGAACCGCAAACTGCCGCTGTGGTACCAGGTCTCGCAGTCGTTGCGCGCCTCCATACTGGGCCGCTCACCCGAGGCCTCGCTGCGGCTGCCCACCGAGGACGCACTCGCCGCGCACTACGGCGTGAGCGTGCTGACCATGCGCCAGGCCCTCAAGGAGCTGGAGGCGGAGGGCCTGATCAGCCGGCACCGGCGGCGTGGCACCTTCATCGAGCCGAGCGCGCAGCGCGGTGCGCCGGTGCGGCTGCTGGGCTCGGTGGACGCGATCGTGGCCCAGCAGTCCGGGATGAGCACTGAACTGCTGGAGCACGGCCCCACCGCCGTACCGTCCGAACTGTCCGAGTATTTCCCGGACATGACGGAGGTGGCCGGATTCCGCCGGCTGCGCAGCGACGAGAAGACCGGCGAGCCCACCAATCACGCACACAACTACGTACGCCCCGAGGTCGCCGAGCTGATCGATCCGGCGGATCTGCTGCGCTGGCCGATGACGAAGGTACTGCGGGACGGGGTGGGCATACGGATCAGCCGGATCACCGACAGCGTCGAGGCCCGGCTGGCCGACCCGGAGACCGCCCGCCTGCTGCAGGTCCCGCTGCTCAGCCCGATCCTGCATTACACGGGTGTCACCTACGGTGAGGACGGCGACGTGGTCGATGTCGCCCGGATTCATTACCGGGGCGACCGCTTCTCCTTCACGGTGACGTTGGAGGCGTAGCGGTTTGCTGCGCATTGCCTCGCCACGTTTTCGGCTGTCCCGTCGTGGGGGTTCGCCGCCGTTTCGCCTGCGGCGGGCCGGGTCCGCTGCGCGGGGCTGTGGGTGCGGTGACGGGCCTGCGGGGCCGGTGTGTGGGACTGCTTCGCTTTACGTCCCACACACCGGCCCCTCCGGCCCGTCCCCTCCCGTGGGGGAGGAAGTGACGGTGGGTGGGGGCGGGCGTCGATCACAACCAATTCGCCGTGCCACGGCCATCTCCCTGTGCCACGGCTATTCCCCTGTTCCCACGGGCATTACCTACGTCCACGACGCGCACTGGACCAGCCACAGTCACCCCCACCGGCCTTTTCCCACCCACCCAACGGGAGGGGACGGGCCGGAGCGGGTGGGGTGCCGGACGTAAAGCGAAGCAGTCCGGCACCCCACCCGCGGAGGTCCGTCACCGCACCCGACAGCCCCGCGCAGCGGACCCGCCCGCCGCAGGCGCAACGGCGGGACAGCCGACAACGTGGGCAGGGGCAAAGCGCAGCGAACCGGCCCGCCGCCAGGCGCAACGGCGGGCGCACCGCGGAGCGGGCGAAAAACGGCGCGCAACCCCCACGTCGGGCCAGACAAAAACGTGGGAAGCCTCAAATCCGCTCAAGGCTCCGCCCAGTACTCCGCGGCCCCAGCAGTGCCACGTCCAAACACAGCAGCACCATCAGCCCCGCCGACCCCGCGAACACCGCGGCCGCCCCGAGGTCGTTCAACACGCTCAGCGCGATGAACGGCAGCACGACCGACGTGAGCCGGGACAGCGAGTAGGCGATGCCGATCGCGCTGCTGCGCAGGCCGGTCGGGAAGAGTTCGGTCTGGTAGACGTGGAAGGCGTTGGAGAAGACATTGCTGCACACCGTCAGCAGGAAGCCGAAGGTGACGATGGCCCAGGAGGCGGTGGCGAAACCGAAGGCCAGACCGCAGCCGGCGATACCGAGCGCCGAGGCGATGATCAGCGTCCGGCGCTCGATCCGGTCGATGAGCGGGACGGACAGCGCGGAGCCGACCGGGTAACCGCAGAAGCTCAGCGCCGCGTACAGCAGCGACTCGGTGACGGTGTGGCCCTTCGCGGTGAGCACCACCGGCGCCAGCGACCCGAAGCCGTAGTAGCCGACGGTCTGCAGCACCTGGAAGATCCACCACATGACGGTGCGCCGCCGCTGGTCGCCCCGGAACATCTCGGCCAGCGGCACCTTCCGCTCCGGTACGGTCTCCGCCTCCGGTACCGACGGCAGACTGCCGCCGCTCTCCCGGGCCACCCGCTCCTCCAGCCCGGCCACGATGCGTTCGGCGTCCTCGCCACGTCCTTGCACCACCAACCAGCGTGGAGATTCCGGGAGTTGGCGGCGCATCACCTGGAGGAACCCGGCGCCCAGCGCACCGGCGACCAGCAGCCAGCGCCAGCCCTCGACGCCCAGTGGCTGATGGGCGGCCACCAGCCGGGCGCCGAGCAGCGCGGCGACCGGAACGCCGAGGAACCCGAAGGTGTACGCATGGGCGATATAGCGGCCGCGTACCGCCCGGGGCAGGAACTCCGCGAGATAGGTGTCGACCAGTACGAGTTCGGCGCCCAGCCCCAGGCCGGACAGGAAGCGCAGCACGAGGAACCAGGACAGGTCCGGGGCAAACGCGCACAGCAGTGAGAAGAGCGAGTACGCCGCCAGGTTGATCATGAACATCCGGCGCCGCCCGAAGCGGTCGGCGAGCACCGAGAGCACATTCGCGCCGACGAACATCCCGAGGAAACTCGCGGCGATCACCCAGGACTTCGCGGTGGGCCCGAGGTGCCACTGTTCGGCGAGGGCCGCGGCCAGCACGCCGCCGAGGAAGATCTCGTAGAGGTCGAAGAAGGCCCCGATGCCGACGACGAGGGTGATCCGGCGGTGCCACCGGGACGGCGGCAGCCGGTCCAGTCGTGCGGCGGCCCGGATGCCGGTGGGGGTCCCCCCGCGCCGTTCAGGCGTGGGAGAGGTGGTGTCCGTCATGGCGGTCCTCCCCTGAGCAGGTCCCGGCGCGCAGGACGGAGCCAGGTCCGCACCGCGTGGTCGGGCGTACGGCGAGGACCGTACTCCTTCAAGATCAGCAAGCGGAAGACCGCCTGCCCGCCCCGGACGGTGGAGGTGGCCTGCGGATTCGGTACCGCCGCGGGGCCGGTGGATACCATGCCGGGGTCAACCGAACGGTCCGGGAGGGGCTCCGCGTGACGGCGAAGCAGGACGCGCCACGGCTGTCCGATCTCATGCCCTGGTCCGTGGCGCCGCTGCGGCTCGGCCGCTCCTGGGTGCTGGCACCGGATCCGGCCACGCTGCGGGCCCGCTGGGCGGCGCTGGTGGACGCCGAGGACGCGGCGGCCCGCGAGCGGCTGTTCCGGCCGTCCCGGGTCCGGACCCTGCACTCCGCCGTCGGCCAGCTGCCCGGCCAGGCCACGGCGACCGAGCGGCTCTACCGTGCGAGCGGCCCGTGCCCCGAGCCGGTACGGGTGGCACACGGCCCGTTCGACCAGCAGTGGCTGCTGCCCGATCACCGGCTGATCGACGGCGCGCGGCCGGAGTTGTGGCGGGTGGCGGACGCACGGCAGCTGTTCGTGGTCGAGTGGGGGCAGGTGCCGCAGGTGCCCGGCCCCGCGGTGGTGTGCTCCGCGCTGCTGCCCGACGGGCGTTCACCGGCCGGCCGCCCCGGACGGATCCGTCCGTTCTACCGGCGGCCCGGCGGACACGAGCCCAATCTCGCCCCGGGCCTGCTCGCCCTGCTCGGCGGGCGCCTGGACCGCCCGGTGGCGCCGACGGACCTGCTCGCCTGGCTCGTCGCGAGCGCCCGGCACTCCCCCGAGGGCTGCACGGTCCCGCTCACCACCGACCCGGAGTTCTGGGACCGCGGCGTCGCCCTCGGCGAGCGGCTGCTCTGGCTCGCCACCCGGGGCGCCTACGCTCCCGGGGCGGACGGCGGGCACGGCAGCGAGGGGCCCCGGATGCCGGGCGGCCGGCGCCCGTACGTACGCTCCGCACTCCCCGCCCGCGGGCTGCCGCAGGACGTCGCCTACGACCCGGCGGAAGAAGCGCTGCTGCTCGGCGGCGGCCGGATCGCTCCGGTGCCGCCGGGCGCCTGGGACTTCCACGCGGGTGGCGTACGCGTCCTGGAAGCGTGGCTGGCCGAGCGCACCGGCACGGCCGCGGCGGGCCCGGACGCACCCGAGGCCGGTTCGCTGGCGGCGCTGCGCCCCGCCGACTGGCCGCAGGAGTGGACCTCCGAGCTGCTGGAGCTGATCACCGTGCTGGCGCTGCTGTCCGAACTGCAGCCGCGGTGCGAGGAGTTGCGGCGGCAGACGGAGGACGGTGGTCCGCAGCTGTCGGCCGGCGAACTGCGGGCAGCCGGCATTCTCCCGGCGCCCGTCTCCGCACACCGCCCGGCCTCGGTGCTCGACCACCACGAGGAGGGCCCGGAAGGGCAGTTCGCGCTGCTGTGAGCCGCGGGGGCCGGGGGGCCGGGGGGGCTGGAGGCACGGGCGCTTCTCCGGGAAGCGGCCGACCCGGCGGCCCGGGTCTCGCGGAGGGCCCGGAGCGCCCCGTCAGAGCACACAAAACCACCCGTTGCCGGGCAACGGGTGGTGGGGAGTGCTGCGCCGGCCGGGTGGGGGACGGGGCCGGAGCAATCGAGCGGGTGCCTCACGGCATCTTCGGGGCAAGGATTCCCGCCCCGGCGAGCACACCGACGAGCTGCCGGCGCCCTGAGCCTGACGAGCGATCGGACCGCGGTGCCGCGCCGGGACGGTGTGATCGCCCGAGATGCCGCTTCAGCAGCGGATCAGCCGTGACCCCCGAACAGCGAGCGCCGCAGCCTGCGCAGCGGCGCGAACAACGACACCCTGGCGCCGCGGCTGTTCCTCACACGCGAGCGATCACGCGCGGTGAGCTCCTGCATCAGCGAAGTCGCGCCCTCCACCTCGCGCTGCGGGATGGCGGGACCACCCAGCACCGCGAAATGGCGGTCGAGACGCGCACTGGACGCACCGCTCCCGCAATTGATGGCAGGGACTCGCGCCCTGCTACGCACTGTTATCTGTTCCATGACTCTCCCCACCCTACGAGGGCACCCCGGCCCGGGCAGGGTAACCCTATCTCTCTCGGAGGACACGCGTGCAGACCGGTCAACGGATTCACCTGCCCCGCCTTGACGTTGACGAACACCATACGGAATGTCACGTACACCGCATGGACCAGGGCGAGTTGAGCGACATCGGGCTGTGGTGGGGCCGCACGGGGCGCCTGACGGGCCGCCAGGGCGCACGAGGAGAGACCGGGATCTCACTGCCTTTCCCCGGCGCCCGGCGAGCGGATGATTACGCAGCGGAGGCGAACACCGGCAGATAGCCGCCGGACTGCCCGGCGGCGGTGGGGTGGTAGGACTCCAGGACGGGGAAGGTCACGCTGTGCAGCCAGGCGCTGCCGGAGCAGAGCTCATGGCCGGAAAAGGTGGCGTTGACATCGGCGAAGGTGAAGCCGTGGTCGGCGGCCCGCTTGGCGGTGACGCCGTTGATGTCGTCGGCGGCCGCGTTGATCGCGGCACGGGACTTCTCCGAGAGGCCCGCGATGCAGGTGCCGCGGAGTTTGTAGAAGTGGGGGTATCCCACGACCACCACATGCGCGGCCGGGGCCTTCTGGGAGATGGCGCTGTACACCCCGTCGAGCTGATCGGGCAGGGTGGTGTCGATGTAGGTCCTGGCCTGCGCCACCCGGGCCAGGCAGGCGCTCTCCCCCTGGAGCGCACAGGTCGTCATGGTGTCGGCGAAGCCTGCGTCGTTGCCGCCGATGGTGATGCTGACCAGGCCGGTGGAGCTGTCGAGCGGGGCGAGCTGACCGCTGAGAACGTCACCCGTTCGGGCGCCGGAACAGGCGGTGAAGCGGAAGGAGGAGGGGGAGTGCGCGGCGGCCCACAGGGCCGGGTAGGCCTTGGTGCTGCGCTTGCAGGAGCCGCTGGCACTGTCGTAGCTGCCGGCCCCCACACCGGAGGAGTAGGAGTCGCCGAGGGCAACATAGCCCGTGGTGGTGGGGAGTTGGGCCGACACGGCGGCGCTCGCGCCGGTGAGCGCGAGCGCCGTGGTGACGAAGAAGGCGGACGTCAAGGCCGCAAATCGGGACAGTCTCATGGAACCTCCCTTAGCAGGGTCTCTGCCACATTCGTCGTAGCAAAACTCGTGGGTAGCCGGAAGTGTCCATGCCAAAAATCATCGGCAGTTCACGGCAAATATCCCGATACGAGGGGATGTTCACCCTCCCGTCACGGCGCCGACTCCGGGGACACGGGTGCTTCTCCTGTCGGTGCTTGTCCTGCGGGTGCTTCTCCTGTGGGTGCTTCTCCTGTGGGCGCTTCTCCTGTGGGCGCTTCTCCTGTGGGCGCTTCTCCTGTGGGCGCTTCTCCTCTCCGTATCTCGGCGTCCTCCTCTGCGGGCCGGTGTGCTGCGGGCCGACGTGCGGCGGACCGGTCATTCCTCGGAGGGGCCCAGGCGGCCGGTGAGGCCGGGAACGAGGAAGGCGGTGGCCGCGATGACCACGGCCACCAGCAGGATCACCAGCGTCGGACGCGTCCCCAGACCGAGCAGTCCGGCGCCGAGCAGGCCCCCGGCGAACATCGCGGAGACCGAGACCAGCCGGCGGCCCGCGACGTGGCTGCCGTACCCAAGGCGCTTGTCGTGCCCCAGCGGTGAGCCGCTGACCAGGGCCGTCATCGCCCGGGTCTCCACCGTCGTCGTGAAGTCGGGGGCGGCGGTCCGTATGGCGGTGACATTGCGCATGCCCATCGCCACCGCCATCAGCCCGACGACCACCAGGCGCCGCCCCGGCGGCAGGCCCCGGACCGGCCCCCACTCCCATGCGGCCGCCGCGGCCCCGGCCAGCAACGTCGCCTCCGTCGCCAGCGCGACCGGGAACCACTGGCGCCGCCGCACGGCCAGCGCCGATTCCCACCGCGCCCCGAGCGCCGCGCCCAGGGCGAAGGCGCCGAGCGACACCACCGTCGCCAGGACCGGCAGACCGCCCTGACCGGCAATGCCGAACCCGAGGAAGAGCAGATTGCCGGTCTGGGTGGCGGTGAAGACCTGACCGAGCGACAGAAAGCTGACGGCGTCGAGCACTCCGGTGGCCACGGTCAGACACACCATGATCACCGTCAGGGCGATTCCGCTCGGCGGCTCCACGGGCACGGCTCCTTCCGGCGGTCACCTCACCTCGCGGCACGTCCCCCCAGTCTCCGGACGACCGGCCCGCGCCACCGCCATTGCGCCGTCCGAGGGCGGCCCGGCGTCTTCACCCCCGCACGGTTGCGTAGGTTTCCGGCCTTCGTCATGTCTTGACGGTGCTCCGAGCGTTGCGCGACATTGAGGCCCGGCATCCGGCGCTTATGGGGGGCAAAGCTGCCAATGCACACCAAGACCATCGCTCGTCACGGCTCGCACGACCTGCCGCCACCCGGGGAGCGACCGGCGAGCGCCACCGCGTCGCTGGTCGCGGGGATGGCGGTCGGCATCGGCATCATGGGAGCCGTCCTCGCGCTCGCCGATATCGGCTCACCACTCCGGGCACCGTTCACGCTCTTCTTCCTTCTGATGGCACCGGCCGCCGCGCTCGCCGTGGCACTGGGCCGGATGGATCCGCTCGGCCGCGCGGTCGCCGCCGGGGCCGGGGCGCTGGCCGTCGATCTGCTGGTGGCGCAGACCATGCTGGCGCTGCATCTGTGGTCGCTGCGCGGCGGCGTGCTCGCGGTGGCGGCGCTCAGCGGCGTCCTGCTGCTGGCCGGCTCGGTACGGCGGCGCACAGGCCGGGGCCCCGGAAGCCGGGCGGGTTGAGATGGACGTCGCGGTGTACCGCCCCGGCGAACTGACCGGGGCCGACCGGAGTGCCTGGACCGCCCTGCAGTCCCGGGCACGGTCCCTGGGGACGCCGCAGCTGGCGAACCCCTTCCTCTCCCCCGAGTTCGCGCTGGCCGTCGGCCACTGCCGGAGCGGCGTACGGATCGCGGTGCTCCACGAGCACGGCGAGCCGGCCGCGTTCCTGCCCTTCCAGCGCTCGGCGCTCGGGACCGGGCGGGCGGTCGGCCTGGGCGTCTCCGATGCGCAGGGGCTGGTGCACCGGCCCGGGTTCCATTGGGACGCCCGGGAGTTGCTGCGGGCCTGCGGGCTGTCGGTGCTGGAGTTCGATCACCTGGTGGCCGGTCAGCACCCCTTCGAGACGGCCGCGTTCAGTGGTCACGCCTCACCCGTCATCGATGTGGACCAGGGCTTCGAGGCCTATCTGGCAGGGCTGCGGGCCCGGTCGCCGAAGTTCACCCGCACCACTCTCGCCAAGGAACGCAAGCTCGGCCGGGACGTCGGGCCGCTGCGCTATGTCCACGACGAGCGGGACCCGGCGGCGCTGCGGACGCTCATGCAGTGGAAGTCGGCGCAGTACCGCAGGACGGGGCGCAGCGACCGCTTCGCGCACCCCTGGATCGTCCGGCTGGTGCAGCACCTGTTCCATACCCGCAGCGCTTCCTTCGCGGGGCTGCTGTCGGTGCTGTACTCGGGCGAGCGGCCGGTCGCGGCGCATTTCGGGCTGCGTTCGGAGTCCGTACTCGCCTGCTGGTTCCCGGCCTACGACCCCCGGTTCGCGAAGTTCTCCCCGGGACTGGTGCTGCATCTGCGGATGGCGCAGGCGGCGGCCGCGGAATCCCTCGGGTATCTCGACCTGGGGCGTGGCGCTAAGGACTACAAGGAATCCCTCAAGACCCGTGAACTGCTGGTGTCCGAGGGGTGGGTGATGCGGCGGCATCCGGTGGCGCTGGGGCATCGGGCGCGGCGCGCGCCGGTGCGTGCGCTGCGCAATGCGGTGCTCGCCAGACCGGAGCTGTTCGCGCCCGCCGACCGCCTGCTCAAGCGGGTGGGCCGAATCCGGTCGGGCGGTGACGCATAGCCCGTCAACGGCGGTCCGTGGCGGGGTTTTGCGGAGTTCCGGAGGGCGCAACGGGGCGTGCGCCGGTGCATTCATACGGGCGTGCCCCCGAGTGCACCAGTCAGTTGCCGCAAAGGGTATTTGACGTGGAAGGGCGTGCCCTACAGTCCCTGACATCAATACCGACGCACATCCACCCGCACCGGACGATCATCACAAGACGGCTCTGGGGAGAGCCCGCGCGACACGATGCAACGACCGGTGCGGTGCGCGGTGGGGGGGTCCCGTGCGCACGGTCTTCGCTTGCCGATCACAGCTTGCCGAGGGCCGGAGCACGAGCCGCGCAGCCGGAATCACGCGTGCCTGCTGCCCTGTCCGCACGGTGAACGCTGCCGTGCGACCGGGGTGTGAACCCCCCTTTCGACCCGGATAACCACAGAGACCGCCCGGGGGTGGGCGGTCCACCGGACGAGAGGGCAAGAAACCCGATGAGCTCGTTCCTTCGCCCGGCCGACGCGGAAGAACCGCCGCTGACGCTGCTGCCGGACCAGGCCGTCTACCGTCCCGTTTCCTCGCATCTGGCCATTGCTCCACCGGTCAGTGTCGTCATCCCGGCGATGAATGAAGCGGAAAATCTCCCGTATGTCTTCAAGACCCTGCCGGACTGGATCCATGAAGTGATCCTGGTCGACGGGAATTCCACCGATGACACCGTTCAGGTCGCCCGTGACCTGTGGCCGGACGTCACGGTCGTACCGCAGCGCGGCAAGGGCAAGGGTGACGCGCTGATCAGCGGTTTCGCGGCCTGCACCGGCGAGATCATCGTGATGATCGACGCGGACGGGTCGGCCGACGGCGGCGAGATCGTCAGCTATGTCTCGGCACTGGTCTCCGGGGCCGACTTCGCCAAGGGCTCGCGGTTCGCCAACGGCGGCGGCACGGACGACATGACGCCCGTACGCAAGCTCGGCAACCGCGTACTGACCGCCGTGGTCAACACCAAGTTCGGCGCCCGGTACACCGATCTCTGCTACGGATACAACGCCTTCTGGCGGCACTGCCTGGACGAGATAGCTCTGGACTGCGCCGGGTTCGAGGTCGAGACGCTGATGAACATCCGGGTGGTCAAGGCCGGGCTGCGGGTGCAGGAGATCCCCAGCCACGAGTACAACCGCATCCACGGCGTCAGCAATCTGCGGGCGGTGCGGGACGGGCTGCGGGTGCTGCGGGTGATCCTGAGCGAGCGGAGCTCCCGGCGGAACCGGGCGGCCCGGCCCGCGCTGATCACCGGGAACGTCCGGTGAGCGCGGCGAGACCGGCGGCCGGCCCGGCACCACGGATCTCCGTCGTCATCTGCGTCCACACCGAGGACCGGTGGGACGACATCCTCGCCGCGGTGGCGTCGGTGGACGGCCAGTCGAATCCCGCCCATGAGCTGGTGGTGGTGGTGGACCACCACCCCGCGCTCCTGGCCCGGCTCAGGGAGCACTTCGGGGGCGCTCGCGCGGGCGCATCAGCATCTTGTGCGCCCGCAACTCCCGTGCGGATCATGGCCAATTCGGGACCCCGCGGGTTGTCCGCGGGGCGTAACACCGGTGTTGCCGTGGCCGGCGGCGAGGTCATCGCCTTCCTGGACGACGATGCGGTGGCCGAGCGGGACTGGCTGCGCCACTTCGCCGCGGCCTACGCCGACCCGGCGGTGATGGCGGTCGGCGGGCGCACCGAGCCGGTCTGGGCGTCCGGCCGCCGTCCCGCGTGGTTCCCCGAGGAGTTCGACTGGGTGGTGGGCTGTACGTACCGCGGTCTGCCGCCGGGCAGGGTGCGGGTGCGCAACGTCCTGGGCGGCAATGCCTCCTTCCGCAGGGTGGCGTTCGATCTCGTCGGCGGGTTCGCCGTCGGTATCGGCCGGGATGCCGGGCGGCGCCCGCTGGGCTGCGAGGAGACCGAGCTGTGCATCCGGATCAGCCGCTCGCTGCCGGACGCCGTGCTGCTGATCGACGACCGGTCGGTCATCCACCACCGGGTCCCGGCCGTGCGGGAGCGGTTCGGCTACTTCCGCAGCCGGGCGTATGCCGAGGGCCTGTCCAAGGCGCTGGTGACCCGCAGCGTCGGCGCACGGGACGGGCTGTCGGCCGAGCGGCGCTATACGACCCGGGTGCTGCCCGTAGGGGTGCTGCGCGGGGTGCGCGACGCGCTGCTGGGCCGGCCGGGCGGCGCCGGGCGGGCGGGCTCGATCGTGGCCGGCGTGACCGCCGCCGCGGCCGGCTATGCGTGGGGCACCGCACGGGCACGGGCACGGGCACAGGCACGGACACGGGCGCAGAAACGATCGTGGTCACGGGCACGCGGAAAGCCCTCGGGGAGACGGGGAGTTGGCCGGCCTGCGGAAGGTGCGGCCGCGGGGGCGGCACCGGAGCGCGAGGGGGCGGAGGTATGAGCGAACGGCCGCCTGTGGTGCCGATAGTGATGTACCACGCGGTGACCTCGGCTCCGGCGCCCGCCGTGCGGGCGCTGTCCGTGCCGCCCGAGGCCTTCGCCGCGCAGGTCGCGGTGCTGGCCGACGCCGGCTTCACCCCGCTGACCACCGCCGCGCTCGCGGCGGCCTGGCGGAGCGGCGGGCCGCTGCCGGCCAAGCCGGTGCTGATCACCTTCGACGACGGCTACGAAGGCGTGTACCGGCACGCGCTGCCCGCGCTCGCCCGGCACGGTTTCCCGGCCACTCTCTTCGTCTCGACCGGCTGGCTGCCCGGCCCGTACGACACCGGTGGCGCCCTGGACACCATGCTCGACTGGGACCAGGTGCGGAAGCTGGCCGCGGCGGGTGTGGAGATCGGCGGGCACAGCCACAGCCATCCGCAGCTCGACGGCCTCGGTGACGCGCGGCTGCGGCACGAGGTGCTGCGGTGCAAGGAGATCATCGCCGAGCAGGTCGGCACCCCACCGGAATCCTTCGCCTACCCCTACGGCCACTCCAGCCGGCGGGTACGGCGGACGGTGCGCGCGCTGGGATTCTCGCAGGCGCTCGCGGTGGGCAATGCGCTCGCGGCCCGCCGTCAGGGGCCGTACGCCCTGGCCCGGCTGACGGTGCGGCGCCGTACGGACACCGAGGAGTTCGCCCGGATCATCGAGGGCCGCGGGCTGGTCCGCGCCTTCGCCGGGGACCGGGTGCTCACCAAGGGGTACGCGGTGGTCCGCAGGGCGCGGCAGGCGGTCCGGCTGTGCACACCGGGCCGCTGAGCACACCGCGGCACGCCCGCGGCGGAGGAAGGGGCAACGGAGCCGGTGTCTGACACCACCACCAAGGCCGAGGAGCATGCGAAACCGGAGCCCCGGGGAGGCGGCGGCCGCGCGCTCCGGCTCCCCGGGCGGGGCGGCGGAAGTCCGCTGTTCCGCAACGCCTATGCGCTGATGCTCAACACCGGCGTCTCCGGGCTGCTCGGTCTGGGGTTCTGGCTGGTCGCGGCCCGTTACTACACGGAGTCCGCGGTCGGCCAGGGCTCGGCGGCCATCGCCGCGATGAAGCTGCTGGCCGGGCTGACGGCGGTGACCCTGACCGGCGCGCTGGCCCGCTTCCTCCCGGTCTCCGGGCGGAGCACCGGCCGGCTGGTACTGCGGACCTACGCGGTCAGTTCGGCCGTGGTGGCCGCCGCCGCGGCCGTCTTCCTGCTCACCCTCGGCCTCTGGGGGCCCTCCTACCGCTTTCTGCACGGCCCGCTGAACGGCCTCGGCTTCCTGCTGGCCGTGGTCGCCTGGTCGTTGCTCACCCTGCAGGACGGGGTGCTGACCGGGCTGCGCAGCGCCCTGTGGGTGCCGTTGGGCAACCTCTCCTTCTCCACGGTGAAGCTCGGGCTGCTGGTGGTCTTCGCCGCGGCGCTGCCCACCGCCGGGGTCTTCGTCTCCTGGGCCGCGGCGATCGCGGTATCGGTGATTCCGCTGGGCTGGCTGATGTTCCGGCGGCTGGTACCCCGGCACGTACGGGCCACGCACCACACCGCACGGCCGCCGTCGCTCCGGGAGATGGGCCGCTTCCTGGCCGGCGACTCCACCGGGTCGCTGTTCTCGCTCGCCGTGGTCTATCTCGTGCCGGTCCTGGTGGCCTCGCAGGTCAGCGCGGCCGACAATGCGTACTTCTACATCACCACCACCATCGGCGGCACGGTCAATCTGCTCGCCCTCAACATGGGCGCCTCGCTGACCGTCGAGGGGGCGCACGATCCGGCGCAGCTGGCCCACCACACGCGGGCCGCGCTGCGGCGGATGGCCCGCATCATGCTCCCGGTCTGTGCCGTCCTGTTCGCCGGCGCTCCCCATATTCTGGGGATCTTCGGCCCGGGGTACGCGGAGGCGGCCACGCCGCTGCTGCGCTGGTTCGCGGTGGGGGCGGTGCTGCGGGTCGTGATGGAGGTCCATTTCGCGGTGCTGCGTGCCCAGAGCCGTACGTCCGGACTGGCCGCGCTGCAGGGCCTGTTGTGTGTGCTGGTGCTCGGGCTGACACTGGTGCTGCTGCCGCGGATGGGGCTGACCGGCGCCGGTGTCGCCGAGATCTCCAGCCTGGCGGTGATCGTCGCGATCGCCGGGGTCCGGCTGAGCCGGGTACTGCGCGGGACGGTGCCCGCGCCGGCCACCCGCACACCGGCGGGCGGCCCCGCCGCCCCCGACGGGGTTGCGGCGGACCTGTCCGTCCACGGGGACCTGGGGGATGCGGTGCGAGGGGACCGGGCGCAGGGCGAGCCGGCGGTCACCACCGTGCCCGACTCGCTGCCCGGGGACGGTCCGCCGGGCCGCCGCGCCCCCCTCGTACGCCTCCGAAGCCGCCCCGACCTCGCCGTCTGGGCGCTGCTGGCCACCGCGCTCGCGCTGTTCTGGCTGCCGCTGCGCGGGATGGGCGACACCGCGCTGGACCGGATGGACGGGCTCGGGCTGATCTCGGTGCTGCCCGTGGCGACGCTCGCCGGGGTCGCCTTGCTGGTGGCGGCCTTCGGCGCGGCGTTGTCGCTCGCCCGGCCGCGGCGGGCGCTGCTCGCCGCGGTGCTGCTGCTGACGGTGGTGGCGCTGCATGCGCTGCCGGCCGTACTGGAGACCGAGCCGCGCTTCCCGACGGCCTGGCAGCATCTGGGATTCCTGGACTACCTCGGCAGAACCGGCACCGCGGTACCGGACCTGGACGCCCGCTGGAGCTGGCCCGGCTTCTTCGCCGCGGTGCAGTTCGTCGCCGGGGCCTGCGGGGTCACGGACTTCACCGAAGTGCTGCGCTGGTGGCCGCTGACCGTACAGCTCCTCTACCTGGCGCCGCTGTTCCTCCTCCTGCGGGCGGTGCGGGCGAGCTGGCGGGCGAAGTGGTGTGCCCTGTGGCTGTTCGCGCTGTGCGGCTGGGTCGGCCAGGACTACTTCTCCCCGCAGGGGTTCACCTACCTCCTCTACCTGGCCTTTGTGGCGATCCTGCTGGTGTGGTTCCGCGACCCCCGTCCGACGTGGGGCCGGCGCCGGCCGGGCGAGGCGGAGGTGCGGCCGGCCGGCCGCGGTCAGCTGGTGACGCTGCTCGGCGTGCTGATCGCCCTGTTCACGGCGTCGGTGGCGGGCCATCAGCTCACCCCGTTCGTGATGCTCGGTGTGCTGACCTTCCTGGTGCTCGCCCGCCGCTCCAGCCTCTACGGTCTGCCGCTGCTGTGCGGCGTCCTGGTCCTGGCCTGGATCGGGTTCCTGGCGGAGCCCTACTGGTCGGGCCACTTCGACGAGCTGTTCGGCGGGCTCGGCGGCATCGGCGGCAATGTCGCCTCGTCCGTCACCGACCGGATCGGGGGCGGCGATCCCACCCACAAGCTGGTGCTCTACACCCGGGTGGCACTGGCGGGCGGGGTACTCGCGCTGGCCTGCTGGGGAGTGCTGCGACGGCGGCGGGCGGGCTTCACCGAACGCGCGCTGCCGGTGCTGGCCTTCGCGCCCTTCCTGGCGTTCGGGATGCAGTCCTACGGCGGCGAAATGGCGCTCCGGGTCTTTCTGTTCGCGCTGCCCGGCGCCGCGGTGCTGGCCGCGCTGGCGCTGTTCCCGCGCGAGACCGGCGCCCGGCGCGGTCTTGGTCCGCTCGCCGCGCTGCTGACGGGCCTGCTGCTGGCCTTCGGCTTCCTCGTCGCCCGCTGGGGCAACGAGCCGTTCGAGCGGGTCCGGCCGGGCGAGGTCGCGGCGATGGACTACGTCTATGCGCACGACCGGCCGACCGCGCGGCTGCTGTGGCTGAGCAGTGACCCGGTCAACAGCGTCACCCCGGCGATGCCCTGGGGCGCCAAGGACATGGAGCGGGTGCAGTACGCACCGGTCCTGGCGCCCCGCGATCCGGACCGGGTGGGCCCGGTCGTGACCGCCCTGCGGGACGCGGGGCCGCAGTCGTACCTCATCGTCAACCATGCCCAGTCGGAGTCGCTGCGGCTGGATTCCGGGTACCGCAAGGACTGGGAGGCCCGGCTGCGCGCCGCCCTGGACCGGCGCCCCGAGCTGCGGCGGGTGCTGTCCCGTCCGCAGGCGGCGGTGTACGAGCTGACGCGGCGCCCGGCGGGCGAGGTCCCGCCGCCCCGGCCCGGCAGGGCGGGCCCGCAGGTGACCTGGACGCCGTGGTCGGTGCTCGGTGCGCTGGCGGCGCTCGCGCTGCTCGTGGTGCTGGCGGCCCGCGAGGTACTGCGGGTCGCGGTCTTCCCCGGTGTGCGTCAACTGCACTGGATCCAGGGGATGTTCTGGTTCTCGCTGCCGCTGCTGGTGGTGTTCCTGGCGTCGCTGGTGCAGCGGTTCCTGACGATGTCGTGAGGGATAGCCGGGTGCATGCCGTCGTGAGGGATACCGAGTGCACACCGTCGTGAGGGATGCCGCGAGCACGCCGCCGAGGAACCGTCCGGGAACGCGGCACGCGCGGGTCAGGTGCGGGTCAGATGCCGGTCAGGTGCGGCCGATCCACCGCACCTCGTATCCGGCGAGGGTGACGTCCTTGCCGTCCACTCTCGCCACGGCGCGGCGGTCCCTGGTGTTGACCAGCAGCGCCGTCCGGTCATCGGCCAGCCCCCGTACCGTCGTACCGCCGGTGTCCAGGTCCTGCGGCCGCTCCCCCGGCGGAAAGGCGCGGGAGAACCGGGACAGCAGGTCCATCATCGGCAGCTCCGTCCCCCCGTCGTCCCGTGCGGTGCTGGTCCACAGGCATCCGGGGCAGTGCGCTCCCTGGGTCTCCGGGTTCCAGTAGAACCCGCTGCCGGCGCCGCCGGCCGCCATCTCGATCAGCGCAGTGGCCTGTACGGCGGTGCGGCGGCGCTCGCTCCAGCCCGCCCGGTCGTCGTTCCCGTCCGGGATCTCGACGTACCACTCCGCCCACCACAGCGGCAGCCCGCTCTCCTTGCGCAGCCACCGTCCCACGTCGGCGAATTTGCGGGTGGCGGCGAACGCGTCCGGGGCGTACCGGTTGTCCTTGCTGTAGCTGGAGCCGTCGACGACCAGGAAATCCGCGCCGGCCTTGTGCCGGTTCCAGTACGCGAAGGCGTCGAGGGTGCGCCGGTCGATGCTGCCCCAGGGGCCCTTGAGGGGGGAGGCGTAGGTGTCGTCGCCCGGGACGTAACTGTCCATCACCAGATACGGGCCACCGACCTGATTGGCGCTGTTCACCTTCTTCACCGCGCGGTAGACCAGGTTGTACAGGCGGGTATAACCCTCGTAATTCCAGCGGCCCGTGGCGTCGTCGAAGAATCCCTTGAATTCGTTCCAGACGACGAAGTGCCGGACGTCCGGATAGCGCTGGGCAACCTTTCCGGCGAGCGCGGCGAAGTCCGCGTAATGCGCCGGTTCCGGCGCCTTTTCCAGGGTGCTCCAGTCGGTGTGTCCCGCCGTGCCGCCCTTCATCCAGTCCGGTGCGCAGCACAGGGTCAGTACGGGGGTGCCGACGGTCTTCCGGATCAGCGCGAGCCGGCGGTCCAGGTCGGCGAAGTCATAGCGGCCCGGACTCGGTTCGGGGTTGTCCGCACCCCAGCCCATCAGGTGCTGGTTCTGCGGCATCGGGTGGGCGGACAGCAGCCGGGCGGCCCGTGCGGTGGCCGCGTCGGTGCCGTCGTCCGCGCTGAACTGGGTGTGGGTGAACCCCCAGCCCACCGTGGGGCCCGCGACGCGCGGGCGCGCGGGCCGCTTCCCGTCCCCGCCCTCGTCACCCGGAAGGCAGCACAGGACCAGCAGTATCGCCAGCACCGCCACCCCCGCCGCGATCGCGAATCCCCGGGCCTGACGTTCCCCACCATGGCGTCGCACAATGGGCAGATTAGCCAGCGAACCACCCGCTACGCCCGAGTTTCTGAGTAACAGTTCTGTTCTGGTACAGGGAAAACGCCGGGATAATCCGTGTACGTGGCGGGCGGCCGTGACAGATCATGGCGGCATGTGTGCCGATCACGTCCAGCCGTCCGCCGCCGAGGAGTCCCTTCCGCTCCGGCTGACCATGGACGACAGCGATGCGCCCGCCGATGTCGTCGATGCGCTCTTCCTCGGGCGGTTCGCCAAGGGAGAGCAGCCGTACTCCCGCAGCCGGTCCATGGACCGGGTGAAGTCCGGACTGACGCTGCTGCCACCGGGCGCACGGGTCCTGCGCTCGGCGAAGGACGAGGACCGCAGCGCCACGCTCGCCGAGGGCGACGGTTTCACCCTGCTGGTCTCCCGCTGGAACCGCGGCGCCGATGTGACGGTCACCGCCGTCACCGACGAACTCGCCGAGAAGGTGCTGGGCCAGGCCGCCGACGGCGCGCAGGACGAGCCGGAGCCGCAGCCGGAGAACGTCCCGATGGGCTTTTGGTACTTCTCCCCGCGCCGCGGCCCGCACCGCACGTCCCGGCAGATCTCGGCGGGCACCTGGGAGGAGATCCGGCCCAACTACACCGCGCCGGTGGCCGAGGCCATGGACCGGCTGATGAAGGTGGCGCCCGAGGAGATCGCCGGCCGGCTGCTGTTGCTGCACGGCCCGCCCGGTACGGGCAAGACCTCCGCGCTGCGCACGCTCGCCCGCTCCTGGCGCGACTGGTGCCAGGTGGACTGCGTCCTGGACCCGGAGCGGCTGTTCAACGACGTCGGCTATCTGATGGACATCGCGATCGGCGAGGACGACAGCACCGGCAAGGGCCGCTGGCGGCTGCTGCTCCTGGAGGACTGCGACGAACTGATCCGCGGTGAGGCCAAGCACGCCGCGGGCCAGGCGCTGTCGCGGCTGCTCAATCTGACGGACGGCCTGCTGGGCCAGGGCCGTAACGTCCTGGTCGGGGTGACCACCAACGAGGATCTGGAGCGGATGCACCCGGCCGTGATCCGCCCCGGCCGCTGCCTGGCCCGGATCGAGGTCGGGCCGCTGACCCGCCCCGAAGCCGTGCGCTGGCTCGGCACGGAGCAGGGCATCGGCCGCGAGGGCGCCTCGCTCGCCGAGCTGTACGCCCTGCGGCGCGGCACCCGGCCCGCGACGGTCCCGGCCCAGGACTCGGGGGCCGATGCCGGGCTGTACCTCTGACCGGCGGTCACCGGCGGTCCGCGCCGGTCCGCCGTCTTCCCGGGCCTCGTGAGCACCCCCGCCCCCGCAGCCCCGGAGATCCCGTCAAGGACGGCCGTACCGCTGCCACAACGCCGGACCGCGGTGCGGCAGCGGCTGACCTCCAGCCGACACCGGCGGCATGGCGCATCGACGCCCGATCCGCGATCGTATGCGGCATGGAGTCCGACGAAACCGAGATGCGCGCAACGGTCCGCCAGCTGGCCGAGGCACTGGAGACGATGCTCAACCTGATCAGAGCCGACGCGCTTCCCACCACTCCCGAGGCGCACCGCCTCATGCGGACGGCGATGGCCTTCCTCGACGAGACGTCCCACCGGATCACCGCCCCGGACGGGCCGGGAGAGATCCTCCCCCTGGCCGTCGCACTCAACAAGCTGATCATCAAGGGGCGGGAGCAGATCCTCGACGACGCCATCGCCGCTTCACCCGTACCCGACCATCCGGACGTGTGAACAGGCCGCACAGGGTGAACACGCCGCGCCGGCCCGGAAGGAACGGAGGCAGCGTCCGCGCCCTCGGCTCCCCTGGTTTCGTGGGTTCCCTGGGTTCCCTGGGCGTCTCGGCATCGGCGGTCAGCAAACCGAAGCCTCGGAGATCTTGAACCACTTGCGGTCCGCCTCCGAGCGATCGGGGCCCTTCTCACCTGGCCGGTCATGCCGGGAACCCGACTGGCTGCGTCGCCATCGCCCCGCTCGTCACTTCGCATAAACATCACGGTCATCGGCGTCGATGCCTTGCGTCCTGCCATGGAGTGCTCGCCATGTACGGAGACGACGATGCGTTACACAGTCCAGGGCTCCCCCCAACGCTCACGATATGTCACTTCCCGGACAGGACGACGGCGACCGACAGCGAAGGAAACAGCAGGCCAGCCAAGAGGGATTAGTGCGCCGGGAACGACACCGTCGGGTATTCCCAAGATCTGCTTGAGTTCTTCGTACAGCGTGAGTGAGGCACTGGGGAGGGATTCGACAGTGGGGATGTCAAAGGCTTGCAACGTCGTGAGCGTGGCTCCGAGTCCAACGGATCGAGCGGCCAGCAGCAGGTTCTGCACTGCGGGGTAGATCGAAGCTCCGCCGAAGAAGTCTGCTGGGTTACGGCTTGCCGGGAGAAAGCAGGCGATAATGATAACTGGGACTTCATCAAAGTTCGCGGCGAGCGTGGCCCCCGAAGAAATCTGACGCTCCTCGTCGGGAATCCGTTCATTTCGCACTTCAGGAGAGTTGAGCCGGGCTTCGTGGTGGTACCAGCCTCGCTGGTACCACCGAGTGAGCTGTTCCTTTATGCAAGGGTCACGGACAACGATGAACCGCCACGGCTGGCGATTCTTTCCCGAACCTGCCTGTATGGCATGACGAAGCACGTAGTCAATAAGTTCTGGAGACACATCAGCTCGTCGAAACCTACGCACCGAATTTAAGGTACGGATGCAATGCGAAACCGCATCGATCGACGCCATTGAAAGCGCTTCACTATCGACGGCTTGACTATTCAGTGTGGGGGATTCCATGACGCCCTCAACCCTTGACAGTATCAATTGGCAGTAACACTTGACTGAGCGCGGAGAACTCCACAGCGCATAGATCGACATTCGAAAACATGGGAAGTCTCCGCGACGGGCCAAGCCTCAGTCGCATATCCGGATCCGAGCTGCGACGCGAAGACACTAATTTGGTACCGCTAACGATGCTTCAACCTGCGACGCCGCAGCCGCCTTGGCCGGCAGCGATTTCAGCCTTGTCACCGGCGAGAGCGCAATGGGCACCAACATCACAGCAGACGCCCCTGCTGCAACCCAAAGAGCGGAATGCAGTCCGACCTGGTCGGCAACGAGCCCACCGACTGGGCCTCCCAGCGCTCCACCACCGAACATGAGCATCCTCGTAGCGGCACTCATTCGCCCCATCAACGGATCGGGAGTGATGGCCTGGCGCAGACTCACGATGACGACGTTAGCGACGCTTACTCCCATATAGGCGATAAAGAAGGATGCGATGAACAGGCCCCACAACACTGGCTTGGGACCCCTTGCCGCCGGAATCAATAACGGTCCGAGAAATATCACTGCGACCGATACCGCATAGATCCTTCCTACCGCAAATCGGCGAACGATCGGCCCCGAGACAACGGCACCAATCAGCCCGCCCACCGAACCTGCTCCAAGTATGAAACCCACACCGGAGGGAGACAGCCCGGCATTTTGCACCGCGTACAGCAGGAACAGCGATGAGACCATAATCATGAAGAAATTACAGGAGCTGCCCACCAAGGCAATCGCCCGAAGATATCGATTGCCAAATACCCACCGTAAGCCCTCGGCCAGATCTGTTCGCAAACGTCGCTTCTCGACAGATGCTGATACAGGTTCAGGAGCCCGGATGGAGAAGAGGGAAACCACTGACACCGCATAGGATACGGCGTTTACAGCCATTGCCGTCGGCGCAGAAAGCGAGCTCACCAGCAGGCCTGCGATTCCCGGGCCGACCACCTCGGCACTTGACGATGTCGTGCTCAGTTTCGCATTGGCATCGAGGAGCGACCGGCGATCTCGGACGATCGATGGAACATACGACATCCAGCTGACGTCGAAAAGCACCGATGCGATGCCGATGCCCAGTGCCAGAACGTACAGCACGGGCAAGTTCAACAGACCGGTCATGGAGAATACCGGCACCAGACCGATCAAGACCATGCGGGATATATTCGCACCCAGCATCATCGGACGCTTCTTGGATCTATCGACCCAAACGCCGAAGAGCAGTGCCAGACCCAGGTAGGGGACCATCTGCACGAAGCGCAGCATACCCAGCTCGCCAGGACTTGCCTGGAAAACCAGAACAGCGGTCAAGGGGAGCGCGAGTGCCGTGATCTGGATCCCGTACAAGGACAGCGTCTCGCCGCCCCAGAACCTGAGAAATTCAGCATTCCGCCAAAGACTGGCCGGCGGGGATTCCCCGGACGGGGCGACGTTGGTCTCCCCACCGTCACTCCCGTCGCCTCCCCCAGGGGCATCGTCCACGTTCTTCGTCATACGGCGCCTCCATCACAGGCATGGGCCGAGTGTGCCTGGGCCAAGGTGCGCCGAACGATGTCAGTCAGGGTCACGAGCGCGTCACCAACCCAAATCGAGTGATGGTTGCCCATGACAATGTGCTCCGCTACGGCTTTACCCCAGTCCTGCCAGCAGAGCGTCTCGCCCGGCGTTCGGGGATCAGCTGCCGTCCCCGGACAGCCCTGCTCGGCCACCGATTCGCTCGCCCTGATGAGGGTGATCAAACCGGGATACCCGATGCCCTCCACACGGTGATCGAAAAGCGCCACGACATGAGCCCTGAAGACCGTATAGCGATCCAGCAGGAACTCTGCATCGATTTCGTCAGGGAACAGATCAGCCTGCTCTACAGCCGAAAAAACCATCTCAGGCGACGGCTCCTCCCCAAGCCCGGCGAGGACCGAGTCCACATCGGAGGATACGCCTCGCGATGCCCCTATAAGATCCTCCAGGAACTTGTGCAGCAGGACCTTCTCAGATGGCAACGGTTCTGGATTGGGAACCTCTGCATCAACAATCACAAGAACGGGGACTTCCTCCCCAAGAAGGATCAGCTTCCTTGCTACCTCGAAAGCTACCGTGCCACCCAGGGACCAGCCCAACAAGCAGTAAGGCCCCTTGAGGTTGGACGCTATGAGGGATTTTACGTGCGTTGCAGCCAGCTCTTCGATAGACCCTGCCAGCGGGGCACCACCATCGAAGCCTGGCGCTTCGAACCCGTAGACGGGTTGTTCCGAACCGAGTTCTCGGGCCAGATCAACATAGGCATAGGCAGAGCCGGAGACCGGATGAACACAATAAAGCGGAGGGAGACTACCGGATGGGCGTAGAGGCACCAGCGTCCCAGAATATTCGTCAGCCACAGTTCCCTCCCACCTCCGGCTTTGAGGCGACCAGGTCGTCTATCGCAGCAGCCACGGCCCCCACCGTTGCGGTCCCGTAAAGCATCCGCACACCAATCTTCACACCGAACCTCTTATTGAGACGGCTCACTGCCCGCATTGCCTGCAGGGAGTTGCCACCCATATCGAAGAAACTGTCCTCCACCCCGACATTGGGCCTGGATAGCACCGCAGAATAGACATCGGCGACTCCCGCCTCGCTCATCGTGACGGGCGCCCCGGACTGCCGGTCAAATCCTTCCACACTCATCTCTTCGGGAAGAGGCAGAGCAGCCCGATCTATCTTCCGGGCAGGCGTCAGGGGAAATTCATCAAGCATCACCCAACTGGTCGGCACCATGTACTCGGGCAGCTGCTTCGCGAGATGGCTACGAAGGTCAGCTGTGTGCAGGGCATCGCTATCGTGAGTCGTAACATAGGCGACCAGCCGCTTCTCGCCTCGCGAATCAGGCCGCAGCAGCACCGTGGCCATTTTGACTCCCGGGTGAGTGAGGAGAATGGACTCGATCTCACCGAGCTCGATACGGAGGCCTCTGAGTTTCACCTGGTTATCGAGGCGACCCATGAAGTCCACTTGCAGATCTTTGGTCCAGCGAACTTGGTCACCACTGCGATAGACCTTGCCACCCGGGTGAAATGGATCATCGATGAACTTCTCTGCCGTCAAGTCCGGCTGGTTGAGGTAACCTCGTGCTAATCCCTCATCGCCTCCGATAAGGAGCTCACCAGGAACTCCGCGCGGCACCAGGTTCCCATCGCTGCCTACGATGTAGACACGGCGGTCGAACTCTGGAGCTCCGATCGGCGGCGAAGACTGCCATATTGTCTTCTCGCAGTTGTACTCAAGACAGGCAATCGCCGCCTCGGTCGGGCCATAGAGATTGACGAACTGACGGCCAGGCAAATTCCACTTGTTGACCAGCTCCGCAGGGAGTGCGTCCGCGCCACCCATGACGTACTTCAGGTCCGGGTAGGGGCCGGCCACAACCAGGGAGAGCATCGCCGGCGACAGCCCCGCGTAGGTGACCCGCTGATCGCGCATAAGTGTGGCCAGAGCTTCCGGGGAGGAAGCGTCCACGGGTGCCACCAGGACCAGCGACGCGCCGCCGATAAGTGCCGTGAAGATCTCTCCGATAGACATGTCGAAGGTGAGCGCAGGGAGCTGCAGCAGACGGTCGTCGGGCGTGAAGCCGAACGTGCGCCAGTACGCCTCGATGAAGCAGCGCAGAGCGCGATGTTCAATCAGTACGCCCTTGGGCCGACCAGTCGAGCCGGACGTGTAAAGAACGTAGGCCAGAGAGTCACGGGTCGCCCACTCCTCTATGGACGAATCCACAGCTGAAGATTCCAGGTCCTCCCATTGGGTGTCCAGCAAGAGGGTGTTCCAGCCGTCGGGCTCTGGCAAATCCCCGACCATCGTAGAACGGGTGATGACCAGGGGTGTCTGGGTATCGTGCAGGATATGATCCAGCCTGGACACCGGGTGGGAAGGGTCAATCACGGTGAAGGCTGCCCCAGCCCGGAGGACTCCGACCAGCGCCACGAGTGTGTCGAGATCGCGGTCCATGGCAATAGTCACGACTTGCTCATGGAGTACACCCTGCGCGCGCAGGTAATGCGCCAGAACATCGGCCCTACGGATGAGTTCACCGTATGTCAGCTCGACCCCACGGCAAATGGCGGCAACCCTGTCCGGTCCTTCGGCGGCCACTCGCGCAATGGTGGCATGAACTGGTTCGGAACTATAGGGAAACTTGCCGCCGTACCCGGCTGCAAGGATCTGCTCCCGCTCGGAGCCGGTAAGTATCGAGAGCTTGGAGAGCGGAAGACTCGGACTCGCAGCTGCTGAAGCCAGTACGCTCTGCAGGTGTGCAGCCATGGCCTCGATACGCCACCGGTCGAATAGGTCGAGTGCATATTCGATAGTCAGTGTCAGGCCTTCGCCCGATTCGGTGAAGGCCACCGCGAGATCGTAGCGGGCTCGCGTAACCGCGGCTGCAACCGGCTCAACCTCCAGGCCGTCCAGCACGAGTCCGGATCCGGACGTGTCATCGGAAAGGACCTGAACTCCGACCTGGAAAAGTGGATTTCGGCCGGACGCACGGACGGGCTGTACACGAGCCACAACCTGATCGAACGGGACATCCTGGTTGTCATAGACATCCATATTCGATCCGGAAACTCGATCGATCAGCTCGGAAAAGGTCGGGTCACCTGAGAGGTCCGAGCGCAGCACGGCCATATTAATGAATAGACCGACGACCTCCTCAAGCTCTTGTTCCATGCGACCCAATACGGGGATCCCTACAGAAATGTCTTCCTGACCCGTGTAACGACTGAGCACCACGTTCAATGCAGCAGTGACGACCATGAAGAGAGTCGCGTTCTCCTGGCTCGCCAACGCATAGATGCTGCGGACCAAACTGGTTGGCAACTCGACTCTGACAACATCACCCCGCTGACTTGCTACTGCGGGTCGGATCCGGTCACTGGGGAGCTCCAGGGCAGGAAGCCCCGCAAGCGCATTTTCCCAGAACTGTAGCTGCTGTTCCCACGACGCTGACAGGCTGCGCTGCCGCAATACGTGCTCAGCATAGGTGGCACGTGGCTCGGGCAAGGAGGGATCACGACCGCCAATGAGCTGCTGATAAGCAACGCTGAGTTCATGGCTTAACACCCCCGCCGACCAACCGTCAGTGACGATGTGGTGGAAACTCAATGCCAACACGTGCTCGTTATCTGCAAGGCGGATCAAAGAAAACCGATGGAGTGGCCCCGTCTCCAGATCGAAGGGCGTGTCACCTGCTTCTTGCAGCCACTCGTCAAGACGGCGCTGGCATTCATCGGCCGGGAAGTCGCTAAGATCAATCTCCGCAAGGCGAACCTCTGCAATGGGTGAGATCACCTGGTACGGAACGCCGTCGTTGGCATGGAAGGTGGCGCGCAGCTGTGGGTGCCGTGCGACCAAGTAGCTCAGTGCCTTGTTGAGTGCAACCGTGTCCAACTCACCGCGGATTCGGTATGAATTGAGCAGATTGTACGCAGTCTCGCCGCGGTTGAGCTGTGCCAGGAACCACAGTTGGTCTTGCTCGAAGGACAGCCCGAGCCGCTGTCCCGGGGTTTCCTGTTCGGGTATTTTACTCATCTCGCACTACTCCGATTCATGACGATCTGACACCGTTAAGCAAGCGGCAACAACTGCTCCGGCGCTCTCCTTGCACCTCAACCGACGGAGCCAACTCCGAGTTCTCGCGCCGGCGCGGAAATACCTCTGGCCCCGCTTTCAGCCGGAAGTAAAAACCTTCGGCGGCCTGAGCACGGATTCGATCCGCCGTAAACCTTCGGTTAGCGACTGGGGCTCGCGGGCAAAACAGAGACGGAACCCGTTTCCGGACCCAACTGTCTCGCCGGGCATCACCATGACCCCCAGGTCAAGTGCACGCTGAGCGAAGGCCATCGGCGGTTCGCCGGTCATCAACTGGATCCAGGCGAAGGGCGTTCCATGTGGTGGCACAAGCTGTATCGCATCTGAATGACGATCGGCCCACTCGCGCAGCAGCGCCAGACCGCCCGACGTGAGACGCCTGTATTCCTCGATGTACTGAGCACGCTGCTGCAGCACTTCGACAGCAAGGCTCTCGCACAGGACCGAGTTGGAGATGGTGGTGAGATGCTTTCGCTCAATGCAGGCTGACACCAGGTCAGGTGTGCCGAACAGCCAGCCGATGCGTAGGCCCGGAAGACCGTATACCTTCGACAGGCTGGATACCGAGAGAACACGATCGCTGCGGGTGGCGAGAGAAGTCGAGAGGTCGACCGAGTACTCCTCGTCAAGGAGCAGATACCCGTCATGACGCTGAGCCAGTGACACCAGCGCGTCGAGGTCGGCAGCATTGATGCGCTGGCCAGTCGGATTGCACGGTGTACTGGCGACGATCAATCTGAGTTTGGGACCAGCAATTGCTGCAGCTGCCTCGACGTCGACAGTCAGATCTGGCCGAAGGCCAATAACGTCAACATCGGCGCCTAATGAAGACGGCGCCTCCGCATGCTGCTGCCACCCGGGGCTGAAGGTGATGACTTGATCGCCAGGACGGAGCAGGGCGCTGTACACGAGGTAGAGTGCTTCCTGGGCTCCATGAGTGATCAATGTCGAGTTGAGCTCGCCGCTGTACAACCGAGCCACCATCTCGCGCAAGCGCTCGGTGCCCCGGTCGTGCCCGTAGTCGAGCACGAGGCCATCGTGGACCTTCAAACCCGCCAGGGTTCCACACTGCACGTTGCTGTCGCCTAAGTCGATATCGAACCGGCCTGCAGCATCTTCGAACACCCAACGCCGCATGGGGTACGCAGCTGACCGATTGGCCGTGTCGACCGGTAGAGAGGTCATCGGTGGCTCCTCTGCGGAACGGAGGGGACACGGGCCCCGAGCCGTTCCCGAAGCGTGGGGCCGAAGGAGCCTTCCGCAATGCGCTCCGCAGGACCGGTCGTGTTGATGTGTCCGCCATCGCTGACCTGGATCTCCAGTTCGCCACCGGGCATCCGCACCGTCGGCTCAGGGTCAACAAGAGCAGGGCAGCTCAGCCGAGCGGATATCTCCTCGAACAGTCCCTGGTAGGTACTGACTGGTTCTGGGCTGAGGACGGAAGGATGCAGGGTAGACAAAATATGCTCCTCTGAATTAGATATTCACCCACCGTCCGCAAACCATCGATCCGAGTGGGCTGCACGACACTTCTAAGGCCTCTTAGCTTGGCGAGTCGAAGTTCAAAGGAACCTCTGTCAGCCAGTCTTTGTGTCTCGCGGACTCACCACGGACGACTTCGGCATAGGTCTCTTCCAGCCGAGAGGCGACCGGCCCCATGATGCCTTCGCCAACTCGGAGCCCATCCACACTCGTGATAGGCAGGATTTCCCACGCGGTACCGAGGAAGAAAACCTCGTCGGCAAGGTACAATTCAGTGCGGTCCACCTCCCTCTCCTCGACCGTGATGTCTGCCTCACGCAGCAAAGTGATCGCACTTTCACGAGTGACGCTTTCCAGAACGCCACTTGTGATGGATGGAGTGATGACAACTCCATCACGAACTAGTGCGACACAGGCTCCAGGCCCCTCACTCACCTTGCCTCGCTCATTGAGGAGGATCGGCCAGTCATGGCCGTTCTCACGCGCCTCCAGCACAGCCAGCCGACCATTGTGGTAGTTCGAAAATGCCTTGGCTCGGGGTGGCATCGTGGTTTCGTTAATTCGCGCCCAGGAACCAAATGCAGCGCGACAGCCGCGAGCTGCGAAGAGATTACTGCTCATCCGCCAGGTATCGATTACCACCTCGCAGTTCACATCGGCTGGTACCAGCATCTCCCGTAGTGGGTCACCAGGGAACGCCCAGGGCCGGATGTAGACGTCCTCACGATATCTATTGAGAAGCAGGAGCTCCAATACAGCTTCACGTAATTCTGCAAACGAGTACGGGAGACGTAACCGGCAGAGACGCGCTGAGGCAAAGAGCCGGTTTAAGTGCTCATCCAACCGGAACACGAAAAGTCTCTGCCTATCGGCAGAGAGGTACGCCCTGAGACCCTCGAAGACAGCCGAAACTGATGAATGACCAACCGCTCTCACATGAACCGTGGCATTGTCCCACGCTATGTTCTCGCCGCTGCGCCAGATCCATTCGGGATGCCGGTCAGGAGCGCCGGCACAATCTTCATCCGGCTGTTTCAAAGGCTCGGTGTCATTGAGTTCCTTCGTCATGGGTGCATGGCCATCCTGTGCTATAGGTGCGTGGTCAACTTACAGAATCCCGCCGCCAGTTGCCCGCGGCAGAAGTCTTACCTGCCGAACCGTTGGGCCTTGGGGAGTTACGTGTTCGGTGATCCAGGCCCGAAGCTGTCTGGACTTTTCTTGAAGTCCACAGCACATCACTTGGTGGAACGCCAATCTCGGCGCATCATTCAGTAAGAAAACTCAGACGTCTGCAGAATGAAAGACGGTCCCGACTCCGACGGAAGCGCTAGTCCCCAGATTGATGATTGCATCCTCGCCGGCTGGAATTCCTCGGATCTGAGATCCGGCATATCCATCCGGAGTGATAAACACGCCCCAGACCGCATCCCAATTCTGGATGCGACGAGACTCGGGATTCACGACGGGCTCGTTTCGGGGAATCACCCTACGCTGCACGATGTACCCGTCTTTGGACGCCGACGAGAGCGCTTCTTTCCAATCAGCAGCAGTGGATTCCCATCCTGCTACGATGCCATCCCCACTGTAGCCAACATGCGGCTTCAGAATGAGATGCTCTCGGTTGTCCTTGCAGTAGTCAATGAGATCGACCAACCCTTCGCTACTTTCTGTAGGGCCCGCCACAAGGGTCCGGGTCCAGGGCAGTATTCGATCTATAACGTCCTTTTCTGTGGATGAAAATGCGTGACGCCACCGCGGGTCAGATAACAGCGCCAGACATCCTTTATTTGCGACGAGCCCGCTCTGCATCTTCGTCCAAAGAATTACCTTGCCGTCCTCATGGGCACGGAAGATCGGTTCAACAGCGCGATCGCCAGCGGGGTCCGCAAGCACCTCGTCGATGTCGAAGCACCGCAATATGACGTCGATCGGTTTGCCCTGGAGAAATAGCCGCCCGCCCTGGCTACGTACCTGGCTCACCTCGCCCAGCACGACGTCCAGCCCGAAGCGGCGCATCATTTCTTGGTATGAACGGTATACCGAGAGATATGGGTTCAGGCCGCCGTTGGTTTCAACGAAGGCAACTACCGGATCCGCGCCACCTGTTAAAGGTTGCGATACCCTTCGCAGAATTTTCGCAATCCGCTCGCCAGTATGAATGTAGTCGAGCTGGAATTCCTCGGCGAATTCACGAAAAGCTTTCACCTGCAACAGCAGCCGGGAGATCTCGGCCCGGTCTATCCCGCCCAATGCGCTGTCCACATTGTATTCAAGAAGCTTGAAAGAGCTTCCATCGTGATAGAGATCGGCGCGTCCGTACATCTCAGGCAAGCCGGTTAATCGGCGCATCAACCCGGCACGTCGGGGGTCGATGCCGAGAGCTGCACAGTACGCTGTGGTGTCGCCGTCGAAGAGTCGCTCAGGGAGCGAGGACATGAGCCCAAAGAGATCAACGAGGTCAGCAGCACAGCGCTGAATTTCGGTCTCGTCGACAAAGAAAGGACGGGGAATCAGGCGACCGGCGCAAGCGGCCGATAATACTGGCGGGATGTCGATGCTCTGCATAACATCAAGTAATCCCGAGTTACCGTCTAGACAACGTTGTAAATATCCGTCAGTGGCACGATCGTTCATCAAGATCAGCTCTTTTGCGGTCTACTCTGCGCTAGTCACAGTCGCTTATCTGCAGGGATACCCAGAACGAAATTGGACATATCTCTTGCCTCACGTCCAGACACCGCGCACCCACCGCGTCTGGAGTTTGACCCTAATCGCTGACTGTCTATACCTGACAGTCATTCATGACACCCGGAAGCTCTATTATCCTGCCATGTACCGCCTTGGATGGCAAGGAATATTGTCGATACGACACACGACTGAGCATTTAACGCAAGTTGAGCACATAGCGACATGTTGTCCATTTTGTGATCATCCGGGTGGCATCCGCTTTGGTGAGATTGGCACCTGAGTCTGGAGCAGCAGTGCATGGCTTTCGCCAGGTGCGACGCCGGCACTTGTCTCAGCTTGGCTTTAACTCAATGCCACTGCCTTGGGGCCGGCAGTGCGACTGCCTCCATGCCCTGAAGGTTTCAGCTGGCCAGCGGGATAACCGCGGTGATCGTGGGCGTCGAGTTGCCGGCATGGGTGGCGTTTTTCCGCCACTGCGCCGGACTGCTTGTCGTGCAGCGGCTTCGTTGCGCCGCTCAGGGGCCGGCAACCGCGACGGTGTACGACTACCTGGTGCGCGAGGATCCGCAGTCCGGTGCAGGCCGCCGACTGCACGCACATTCCCTGGAACACCACCCCGGGTCCCTTGCGAGGCAGGGCCGTCAGGGTGCTCTCAGTCAATCCCCTCGCTGATGCCTTTCCATCTGACTGCAGAGCCGTGGTGTGGGAGCCGGCGACTCTACGGAACGACAAAACTCCAGACAGTGGGTTCTCGACCGCCATCCCCCATGCTGCTGCCGGGCACCTCGCGTGCTTATCCACCCATCGGCCGATGTGCTCAACCGCAGCCTGCGGCATCCGGTCTGGGCAGCTCGTCGTCCTGCTGGGGCGGATCAGAGCCCGGCAGAGGCGCTCGCCGAATGAATTCCCGCCAGTGGCAATCACTCGCCAGTCTGCACGCGGAGCACGACACCGTACTGGTCAGCCCGCCACTATCTGCGCTCCGTCGTCAGCCGCCGACCGGGAAGCGGGCTCTCAAGTCGCCTGCTTTCAAGCTCTGATGACGCAACGGATCGCCGAACTCTATCCCGTGAGGCCGAACCCGATACTCACCAACTTGTGCACCATCGCCAGCGTGGCACGACCCATGACGCACCCCCTCCGCAGCGCCCACCTCGCCGACGAGACGGTCGTCGGGCCGAAGATGATCGTCAGGTTCGACGACGGCCTGGCCGGCGCAGCTACCGCGTCTCCAACCAGCTGCGAGTCACAGAGCCCCGGGCCCTACTTCGCCCCCCGGTAGTCATGCCCGACGTCATCAGGCGTCATATCCGGTCAACGGCATACCTGATCATCCGGACACGTCACCGCAGCGCCAGTTCTTCGCACCTCGACCGAGCACACGAGCCCTCTTCTACCTCGCCGATGTCGAGCCGGCGCATCCTTCGCGATGCTCCGCGGCGGGCCCTCTGCCACCCCCAACGCCACCTCGGCATCCTGGCGAAGCCCAAAAGGAAGCAGTGGCGATGCACCGCTACGACGTTAGCTTGGCACGCGGTCCAGTGTGGCAAAGCAACTCGTTCGACAAGATCGAGCTTCCGCTGGTTTATTGGTGTCACGCCCTGGCGATGCTTCCAGCTGTGCTGGTGCTGTAGTTCTGGCCGGACGCCGGGACCGATGTGGCTCACGATGCACCCGATCACCACCCAACGTGAGCAGTCGATCAAGCCGGCGACCGGCCTGCTTCCTCGGCCCTGTCCCCTTGCTCGGCAGCTCTCCCGCTGATCGACGCGCTCCAGTGTCGTTCTGTCCAAACGCGATCAGCTCGGCGATACCCGCTGCCTTCCCTCTTTTCCCGTACGCATTCGCCGACACGGCCAGGCCACTATCGTCGCCGTCTGGGTTTCGTGTATTTACTCTTCGATGAACGGCATGATGAGTCACGTGATTCACCCAATGGAAGGACGTCTCGGTGATTGACCATCACATACCCTGTCGCGACCGCGCATTCCAGTTCGCCACTGAACTCTCCTCGGCAGCGGTCAAGGAGAACTCCCCCCTTCTCATGAGCTGGTCAACGCGGATACCCGCAGTTGACCATGTGAAATTCTGGGCTAGCGCGCAAGCGCTTACTGATAACGCTTTCCTTTGGCTTTCGTCTTGGGGAGGCCCACGGATCGTTACGGCCGGCAGCACCGTAGAGCTTAACGGATCCGGTCCGGAACGGTTCATCGATGTCCGACGGGCCTGGTCGCGTATTTCCATGACTGTGCGTCGAAATTGCAACCTCCCAGACGCGCCGGGTCCGATACTCGTCGGCGGATTCACCTTCGCTCCCCAAGAGGGGAAGCACAACGACGCGCACTCGCTGCCCGACGGCCGGATGACTGCTCCTGCAGTTCAGTTGGTCGACTATCCCTCTGGCGATACCTACCTCACGGTAAACCTACGTATCGAGCCGGGTACCAGTGCTACGCAGGCGCTCACCGACCGGTTCACGCTGGTTGACAAGTTGATCAACGGCAAATTTCCGCACGGTGGAAAGGTCGTCAACCGGCAAGTGGTGTCGAAAACTGAAGTACCACTCGGGGCAGACTTCCAGAAGCTTGTTGCACAAGCAGTGGATGAGATCCGCAACGGGACCTTCGAGATGGTGGTGACGGCTCGCGAACTCCAGGTCAGGCTGGGCGAAGACTTTGACCTGCTGACAGCGGTCGAAAGCCTGCGCTCCTCCTCCCTTGGGGCAACCGTATTCGCAGCGCACACACGAAACGAAGGGCTTAAACAATGCTTCTTGGGTGCCACGCCTGAATATTTGGTACGCCTCAAGGGTGACACTGTACAAACCCTGGGGCTGGCCGGATCAACACCGCGGGGTCTCGATCCAGAAGAGGACTATGCCCTGGAACGCGAGCTGCTGGCGAACGAAAAGCTCCGCCATGAGAATGCAGTGGTGACAGAGATGCTGAGTCGGGCACTTTCTGATGTTTGCCATCGGATCGAGGTAGCGAAGGAGCCCACAGTCCTAAAGTTGACCAACATACAGCATCTGGCCACGCATCTATCCGGGCAACTGGCATCTTCTCCGCCTTTAGGCATCCTCGACCTGGTGGCCAAGCTGCACCCCACTCCCGCGCTGGGCGGCTATCCGCGGCACGCGGCGCTCAACTGGCTTGGGCAAAATGAGCCGATCAATCGAGGCTGGTTCGCCAGTCCGGTTGGATGGGTCGACGGTCACGGCACGGGCGAATTCGCAGTGGCTATCCGCTCGGCTCTTGTGCAGGGCGAACTCGCCTCACTTTATGCCGGCTGCGCAATCGTTGAGGGCTCAGAGCCCGACGCCGAGTACGAGGAAACGAGCATCAAGCTGCGTACGATGGCCTCCGCGCTTGGCTGCTTGTGAAGACGAGGGTCTCCAATGTGCGTCAACACCGGTGTCAGCTGCAGATATAGAGTGCCGTAGGTGCGGCCTTGCGGGACACAGGCGCCCCCAGCCCCGGCAAACTGAAGGTGCACGTGGTGACCGGGAGGCATACCTGGGATGTGCGCAGGTGCTCCCTCAGCCACACGTGGGTGGGCTTGCTGCTACGCGAGGCGAGGTTGTCGGTGACGATCACGGTCCCGCCGGCGGTGTTGGCGTCGCCGCCCCGCTCCAGAAGCCGCTGGTGGTTGACGCTGGTGCGCAGACATGGTGTTCTGCCGGCCGCCCGTCGGCAGGGCCCCAGATACCCACGTCCGCTCCGGCCTGCGGGTGCAGTCCAGATGGGCCTGGCATGGCAACTCGCCGACGAACAGCAGCAGTCGGCACAGGTTGCGGTTACTGATACCGGGCCACCGCAGATCTCGACGATACGTCGCCAACTCACCTTGGATGCGACAGACTGTCATGGGAGAGGTCAACATGCCTCCCACTGCCAGGAGTTGGCAGACTACACACAGGATGTGCCCAAGAATTTACGTTTGGTCGCAGACAGCGCAGTGAGGGTAAGTAATGACATTCGTTGACATTAGTCAGGGTTGGTACGTGGGCATGCCGTCGTACGATGCCGACTGGTACCCAAAGTTCTCGGTTGATGCCGTCATGACGCCAGAAACGGATCCAGCGAGCGTCGGTCGCACATTCACCGGGTTACACATCTTCCCGCATAACGGCACACACATCGAGAGTGGATTTCATTTCTTTGCCGACCGCGAGAAGATTGACGAGGTTCCGCTCGAAACCTTCGTCGGGCCGGCGCTGATCGCTGACCTGTCGCACAAACAGGATCTTGAGCCCATCACTGCCGATGACCTCGACAAGGCTGTCGGCGAAGTATGGCAGCCCGGACATCGGTTGCTCGTCCGTACTGATCACCCCATGCGTCACCTTGGGAAGTCCGATTACTGGGACACACCGCCCTACCTGACGCCCTCTTCAGCCGCCTGGATGGTGGACCATGACGTAAGTCTCGTCGGCCTTGACTGCCTCACCGAGCAACCAGGTGACCGCACATCACCGGTCCATCGAAGGCTACTTGAGGCTGGGATTCCGATCTTGGAGAACATTCAGAACCTCCATCTCGTGAGCAGCAGAGACGTCCACTTGGTCGCACTGCCGATCAAGGTCAGCGGCGTGGAAGCGGCTCCAGCACGTGCACTTGTATTCGAGAACTGGGGGCGCTGACAAGCGCCTGAGGAGAACCGAGGCAAACCCACTGCACCAGTCGGCGGCCGAGCCGAGCCGGGCGGTACGGGGGATGGCGGCATTGTTGTGGCCGCCATCCCCCCAGGTCTTTCACCACGATGCCCGGACGACCTACGGCCAGGTAGTCGAAATCTTCCTGCCACCGGCCTCGGCCGTGCGCCGCGCGGCCGTTCCCCTCACCGTGAGCGGCAAGCCGAGTCTCTGGCAATGATCGCCAGGCGCCGGAGCCCTGCGCCGTCGCGCGCGACTGGTGACTCGTGCAGCTGTGCCCGGCCAGGTTCTCCCGGCTCGTCACGCCACGAGAGCCGGCCCAACCAGCGCCCGGCGGCACCGACACGTCATGCGGTAGGCACGCCGGGAACAGCTTGCCTGCTTTGACCTTCCCGTCACCCCCGCAGACCCGATCTGATCACCGACCTTGGGCCTGAAGGGAGTTGACATAATGCGCCCATGACCTTAATTGACCCCGTATCCGCCGTCGTTCCCGCCGGCATGATGAGTCGGCACGAACAACCCGTGATTCAGCTTGCAGGAGGCGTGGAGCTGCGACCATGGCAGCAGACAGATGCGTCAGCTTTGGTCGCCTCCAGTCTCGATCCCGCAATCCGACAGTGGAACCGGGTCCGCCCCCTGTCACCCGAGGAAGCGCGGCAGAAGATCGCCCGATGGCACGAGCGCTGGCGGACTGAATCCGCAGCGGTCTGGGCTATCTGTCGCACGGCTGACGAAGAGATCCTCGGGTTGATCGGCCTCGGCGACATCGACCTCCACGGTGGCAGTGCCGAATACCTTTACTGGGTTCTGCCGGCCGCCCGCGGTACCGGCGTTGCGACACATGCGACAGTCGCACTCAGCCGCTGGGCCTTCGACGACTTGGGGTTGCACCGACTCCAACTCACCCACTCGACCGCCAACGAAGCGTCCTGCCGGGTTGCCACCAAGGCGGGGTTCGAACTGGAGGGAACCATGCGAAGCGCACTGCTGCACGCAGACGGGTGGCACGACGAACACCTGCATGCTCGTGTACGAGGTGACGAATAGGGAATTGGCGGGCGGGGAGCTCCCCCGTCACCATGCATCGCACACGCCGGCTGGTCGCGCGGGCCGATCCGGCCGAGGCCCTGACCGTGGGCGGCGATGTGGCAGAGGGGCCCGTTCAACAGGTGCAGGACCCGGCACCTGCCAGGGCAGTGGCGCAAGGTCCCGGTCGCCGGATCCCTCGTGCCGCGGCGTGGGGAGGGGACGAGGGTAGAAGTGCTCGCGTCGGACTACCGCCTGCGCCACCTGCGGAAGAGGCATATACGCGGTCTCATGCGGGGAATTCGCCGGGAACAGAGTGCCACTTGACGCCATTGTCGGTGACGAAGAACATCGCGCCGGTCTTCTGCCGGTTGCGGTAGCCCTCCGGCTGCCCGCCCGGCCCTCCAGCCACGCCGGCACCGGCAGTGCGTCGCGGACCACCGCCCACTGGGCGTCCGTCATGCCGGAGGGATACCCCCGCGTCCTGGGCGGGCGGTCGGCCGCGTTCCCGAATCGGTGCCCGAGGCCATCGCACGCCGACGGCGTCGAGTTGAACTCGAAAGACGAAACCACGGGCTCGCGAACGGCACTTGCGTGCTGGTCGCCGAATGCCCTGCACTCACCACGGTGACGATGCCGTCACGTGTGGTGAGCGCAGGGGTGGGGTGCAGAAGCGTCATTCTTGACGCCCAGACGTGCGGTGCCCTCGTGCCGGTTAGCGCGCGACACGGATGGTCACCGATGCAGATGTGCGGTCCGTCCTCGCGTGCTGGTGGTGCTTGTCGGTCGAGTACAGCACCGAACGGAACTGCAGCTCGCCGGTGTACCTGGCCTTGACGTTGACGCGTGCATCACCGCTGAAGTTCTGCTTCCCCTTCCGCCAATGGCCCCTAGAGATCGCGCGGGCCCCGGCCCGGCTCCAGCTGCTGGTCACCATCCCCGGGATCGGCCTGCGCACCAGGGACCGTGTTCGACCAGAACCATCCTCGTGATCTATAGAGAGACGGCTTCTCCCTCACTTCGATGGACCGCACCGTGGCAACGCAGAGCCCGCGTGTTGGTCCAACGGGGGCTCCCCAGTAGCCAGACGGCTCAGCGACAGGTCCACCGCCGCTTCCAGAGCTGCCCCCACCGCGCCCGTCAACTCGCGTTTCTCGAGAATGTCCAGAGCCGCTTCCGTCATCCCCCCGGGAGAGGCCACCGAATCGACGACGGCATCGGGCGTAAGCCCGCCCCCGGTGAGCAGTGCACCGGTGCTCTTCACGGCATGTGCCGCGAGTTGGTCAGCCACCTCGCGTCCCAGTCCCTGAACGGCGGCAGCCTCCGCCAGCGCCTGCGCGAATCGGGCAACCAGGGCCGGCCCTGCGCCGGACAAACTGCTCACCGTCTCCATCTGTGCCTCGTCCACGCCAAGTACACGACCGAGTGAACCAAAAACACCGCGCGCCAGTTCCAGATGCTCTCGATCTGCGCCAGAGCCCACCGAGAGCGCGGTGACGCCTGCACACAAAGCGACCGCCACGTTCGGCACCGCGCGTATCACCGGAACACCCGGCAATGCCGCAGCCACGGCATCGGTGTGCCAGGAGGCAACCAGAGAGACCAGAAGCTGGTCGGCACTGACCACTTGCACGAGACCGCCCAGAACCTGCCTCATCTCGTGAGGGTGTACAGCGAGGATGACGATATCCGCGCCCCGTACGGCCTCCGGGGCGCTGGGCATAGCCACCAGGCCGAATTCCGCAGCCAGAGCGCGGGCCCCGGCTCCGGTGCGGGACACGCCCCGGAGCCGTTCCGGTGACCAGCCCGCCGTGACCAGGCCGCTCACAACAGCTCGTGAGATCCGGCCACAGCCGATGAACGCTATCGTGGTCCGCGCCCTCAACTCGTCTCCTCGATCAGACCGGCCACCGCGGAGATCCCGCGCAGCAGTCGCTGCTCCGGCTCGGTTCCTACGGAGATCCGGACGAACCGATCGCACGAAGCTCCATACCCGGTGCCCGGAACAACGCTCACCGCATGCCGGCGCAGCAGCTCCTCAGTAAAGTGCTCCGCATCCAGTCGAGACTTCCCCAGGGACGCGAACAGATAGAACGTCGCGTCACCCGGCATGCACGCGACGCCTCGCGAGGCGAGCTCCCCGGCCATCCGATTGCGCATCGATACGACGCGTGCGATCTGCGGACGCGTTTGCTCCAAGATCGTCTCGAAATGCTCGGCGAGATAATGGCACAGTATCGTCGGTGCACAGGTGATGATGTGTTGCTGGAGCTTGATGATCTGGTCGATCAACAGCTGATGCGCCACCATATAGCCTACGCGCCAGCCTGAGATGCCGTAATTTTTCGACATCGAGTTGCAGACGATCGTGTGATGCTTATGTGGATCGAATGAACCAACGGACAGGAACTCGGCTCCCTCAGGAACGAACTCGTGGTACGCCTCATCGGCGATGATGAACAGGCCATGCTGTTCGGCTAGTTCATGTAGTCTCCGCAGTTCGTCCACACCGAGCCTGCGCCCAGAGGGGTTTTGTGGGTTGTTCACGATGATCGCCTTGGTACGTGGGGTCACATACGAGGCAAAGTCATCGACCGAGTCCTGCCACGGAGTCATCACCGGCACGCCCCTGCACAGGCGTACTTGCTCGGGGTAACTCACCCACAGTGGCTCCGGGATGATGACCTCGTCGCCCGGATCCAAAATGGCGCTCAGCGCCATGAAGATGGCCGCCTTCGAACCAGCGGTCACGATGATTTCGGTTTCGGGATCGAGGGGCAGTCCGCAATCTAACTCGTAGTACTTGGCCAGCTTCTCGCGGAGTAACGGCAGTCCACGTGAGTGTGAGTAATGATGGATCTTCGCCTGCGGCAGATCATCGAAGGACGGTACCGGGATGTCGAAGAAAGCCTCACCGAGCGACAGTGTCACAATATCTGCACCGTCGCCTTGCATCTCGTAAACCCGATTATTATGGCTTATCGAAGAGGCCTCGGCGAGGCTGTCGAGAAGGCTCGCATGGCGAGGTATGGGCATCTCGTCGCCTCTCGTGGTCAGCGGGGGCCCAGACGGGAACTGAGGCGATTGGTCAGAGAACACGGACCTGCCCGCTCCCCCACACGACGTTCTTTACACAGGTCAACGATTCAAGGCCCATGGGTCCACGAACATGAAGCTTCTGCGTGGAGACACCGATCTCGACTCCGTAGCCGAACTCGCCGCCGTCAGAAAAACGAGGGGAGCTGTTGACAAATACGCTGCCGGAGTCGATCGACCGCGCGAAACGCCGGGCTACCGCGATGTCCTGAGCAACGATAGCGTCAGCATTGCGGGTGCCCCACCGGTTGATGTGCGCCACTGCCGCATCGAAGTCGGGCACAACCTTGACCGCGAGAATCATGTCGAGGTACTCAGTCCCCCAATCGCTCTCTCGCGCCGGCTCCGCGTTCGGCCAGACTTGCTGTGTTCGAGCGTCGCCTCGTATTTCCACGCCAAGCCCCTGGAGTTCATCCAGGACCTTCGCCAGCCATGAATCAGCGAGATCCTCGTGGACCAACAGCGTCTCCACTGCGTTGCACACGCTGGGACGCGAAGTCTTGCCGTTGATGACGATTTCCGTGGCCATGTCCAGATCGGCGGTGTGATCCACGTACACATGGCAGTTGCCATCGCCATCGATGACAGTCGGCACAGTGGCGTGGTCCTGCACCGTCTTGATCAAGCTGGGTCCACCACGCGGGACGAGCAAATCCACGTAGCCATCGGCGCGCAGCAGTTCCAGAGCAGCCTCACGAGAGGAGTCTCGAATCAGTTGCACCGCGTCCTTTGGCACTTCGTCATAGCGCTCCAGAACACGAGCAATCACGTCGGCAACGGCCACATTCGTGTGCATAGCGATCGACGACCCTCGCAGCACAGCGGCGTTTCCGGATTTCAGACACAGGGCAGCGACATCGGCGGTTACGTTCGGCCGGGCCTCGTAAATAACTGCGATGACCCCGAGAGGGTCACGCACCCGGTCGATCTGGATACCATTGGGGCGAGTGTCGCCCTTGACCACCTGTCCTACCGGGTCGGGCAAACCCATGATAGTGCGGATCGCGTTGACCATTCCCGTGATGCGCGAATCCGTGAGAGTGAGGCGATCCACCAGAGTGGCTGAAGTCCCCGCCGCGCGGGCTGCCTTCACATCGAGCGAGTTAGCGGTCTTCAGTTGATCCCGGCTCTTGTCGATGGCAACAGCCATCTCGTCAAGAACCCGATCCTTGATTTCCGTATCCAACTCACGCACCCTGACTGATGCTTCACGGGCACGACGGCAGACATCGATGACTGAGATGGACATTCAGCTCTCCAATAGACTTATGTAATCGGATGGGTGAAGTACGACCTGGCCGTCCGCCAACTGGCGTGGTGCGACCTGGGACATGTCTGGGGCAGCGACGCTCGAACGGCCACGGGCGATAACACCATGGGAATCAACAACCACGTCCACTACATCACCGGACTTGAAATTCCCCTCAGAAGCCTGCACATGGCCTTTCGTCAGGGGTCGGCCGTCAGCGGCTGCGGCTACGGCGGAGGGATTGCACAACAGCCGGCCGGTGGGGGCAGCAGACAGTGCGCGCCATAGCTGGCCCAGATCTGCACGCTTCTTCGGCTGCCGGGGACGCACCAATGTGCCGACGTTCTCCCCTCTCACAGCTCCCTCGATTGAATCTGCCACGGAAGCACCAGCGATCACACAGGCGACGCCCGCCAACGTCGCGATCCAAACGGCGCACAGCTTGGTGGGCATACCACCGGTTCCCGGCCCTTCGACCGGACTCCCTGCCAGGTGTTCCACTTCCGGTGTCATGGCATCCACGACAGGAATCCGGCGCGCATCTGTACTCTGGCGCGGATCGCTCTCGTACAGGCCGGAGACATCGGTCAGCAGGACGAGCAAACCAGCTCCCAGCGTGGCGCTGAGCAGGGAAGCGAGCACGTCATTGTTTCTGACCATGACGGCATCGTTCTCGTTCACCACGGGCACCCACCCCCGGTCGAGTGCCTCTTCCAGCGCATCGCGGACACCGTCACGGTGATCGGGCCCGGTCAAGTCGAACGGGGTGAGGAGGAACTGAGCTGCTTGCAGGCCATTCTCTTCCAAGCTGCACCGGAACGCATCGAACAGAAGACCCTGGCCGATCGCTGCGGCCAATTGCCGAGAGCCGGCACGTCCTTCGGCGTGACGGTTCAGGCGCACATCGCCCAAAGCAATGGCGCCGGAAGCGACAAGCAGGATTTGATGACCGTCCGTCCGAAGCTTGGCGACGGCCTCAACCAGCGTGGCAAGTTTCCGCTGATCCACTTCACCATCAGTGATGAGAGAGGACGTCCCGACTTTGATGACGATACGTTTGAGGTGAGCGTTTTGAGGAGCAGGGGTCCTGGTGATGCTCATGAAGAATCACCCAGCAACTCACTCATCTCATCTTGCGATAGATTCGAGATCTTCTCTTTGAGTAGCAACCCGACTTCCACCGCAAGGGAAGAGACTGTGGGCGACTCAAAAAGTCTCGCCAACGGTAGCTCGACCCCGAACTTTTGCCCCACGCGGTTGACAACCCGAACAGCCAGAAGCGACTCACCGCCAAGATGGAAGAAATTATCCGTGACGCTCACTCGCTGCACATCAAGGATGCTGGCAAATATATCCGCCAACTCCTCCTCCACAACGCCACGGGGAGCGGTGTAGATCTCGTTCGAAGTGGCCAGTGAATCGTCGAGAGCCGACAATTTCCCACGATCGACCTTGCCACTCCCATTGAGGGGCATCTGCTCAAGAAAAAAGAACGAAGAAGGCCTCATGTAGTCAGCAAGGTGTCGACTCACATGGTCACGCAATTCATCGGCAGAAACCCTACGACGCGAGTGCAAGTGTGTCACGTATGCGACCAATCGCTTAAGCCCGTTTGCAGACTCCCGCACGCCGGCCACGGCTTCCTTTACCAGGGGGTGCCTGGAGATTACAGCCTCGATGTCTCCCAATTCGACGCGCATCCCGCGAATTTTAACCTGGTGATCCTCGCGTCCGGCATAACGAAGACAGTGATGAGCGTCAAAGTATCCCCGGTCACCGGAACGGTACATCCGTTCACCCGAATGCAGGGGGTGGGGGATGAAATTCTCTGCCGTCTTGGCAGGGTCCCCCAGGTAACCGCGAGCCAACCCGATGCCACCCATATAGATGTCTCCGACCACTCCAGTCGGCACCGGATCCAGATCCTTGTTCAGGACGTAAACTTGATTGTTCGCGAATGGGAGTCCGATGCTCACCGAGCCGTCGACGAGCCCATCGGCGGGACTGCACGTGTAGGTGGTGGAATCGATGGATACTTCAGTCGCTCCCCACGTGTTGTGCAGCTCGCCAGGCATGGACTCGAAGAACCGGGCCACCGTCGCCGGGAGCAGTGCTTCACCGCTCGAAACGGTGCACCGCAGTTTGGGGAGTGATATTTGCGCGTCCTCTTCTATCACATCCAGAACCATATTCAGCATGCTGGGCACTACCTGGAGGAGTATCGTCCCGTAGCGGGCTGCGGCCTCAAGTACTGCACGAGGGTCCTTGTGTGCACCTGGACGAACCAAGGCTACTCGTCCGCCGAATGCGAGTGGCCAGAAGAGTTCGAGGGCTGAATCATCGAAAGTAAGAGTGGTCTTGTGCAAGACCGTTTCGCCGGGCTGAAGCTGGTGCTCTTGCTGCATACACAGCATGCGGTTGACCCAACCTAGATGGGTGCTCCCGACCCCTTTGGGTGTCCCGGTGGAACCGGATGTGAAGTACACGGATACCAGATTATGCGGTGTCACCGGGACCGCTGGACTCGCCTCTGAAAACGAGGAAATAACGGGCCAGTCCGAGTCGGGGCAGATGATGAACGCCTCTGTGGCCAAATGGGATCGATAGCGGTTATCTCCGATACAGAATCGGACGCCGGCTTCGTCCAGGATCTGATTGAGCCGGTTGCTCGGCACTGTGGGATCAAGTGGCACATACGCTCCGCCCGCCTTCAAAATTGCGAGCAAGGCCACGACCAAATCTGGCGATCGATCCATGCATAGAGCGACCGGACTATCTAACTGCAGCCCATGCTCTAAAAGGAAATTGGCCAGCTGATTTGCGCGCGCATCAAGCTGTCGATAGCTAAGCTGTTGGTCACCGAGGACCACCGCGGTATGGTCCGGGGTTGCCATGGCCTGAGCTTCAAAGAGATGATGCATGCACTGAAATGGCGAAATTTCAAGGCTCCGGTTTTCCGGACCGGAGACCGGCACGCGTACGCGCTTCATGGGAAGTCCCCTCCATCAGAGCTTTCATTCATCCGTCACTCAAAATCCGCGAATCATGAAGAGTGGACTATGTGTTTCCGGCAAGAGCCCGTCGATCAACTTTACCGTTGGGCGTCAGCGGAAAATCCTTGAGCGCAACAAATTCGCTGGGCACCATGTACTCAGGAAGGGCATGCAGGCAGGCATCCCGCACGTCCGAGGGGGTAACTTCCGTACCCTGCTCGGCCGTGTAATAGGCCACGAGATTCAGACGATCAGCCTTACGGTCGCCTACAACCACTGCACGGCGCACACCCGGAAGGCTGACGATGGCGGCCTCTACCTCCCCGGGTTCGACTCTGTATCCGTTCATCTTTAGCTGATCGTCTACACGTGCAATGAAGTGGAAATTATCTCCGTCGAACAGCACTCGATCACCCGTGAAATAGCACCTGAGCTTTCTGCCATCTTGATGCCTGATGTTCCTGAACTTCTCCTCCGTGAGTTGCCTGTCGCCCAGATAGCCGGTTGCTACACAACGACCGGAAATAACAAGCTCACCCTCCTCCATCGATCGGAAGGGGCGAAGCCGCTCACCATCGGACATCAGCAATTCGGCGCTGACAACTGCTGTACCAATCGGCGGGAAATCTGGCCACGCTTCAGGATCTCCCGCAAGCCTATATTGGGTCACCAGATGCGTCTCGCTGGGACCGTACTGGTTGATCAATCCAATTTCGGATTTGCCGCAAAACTCCCTCACCTCATCGTTGATGACCAGCTTCTCGCCAGCCACCGCGATCTCCTGCAGAGCGGGAAGTTTGGTATCGGTGGCGGTGGCCACCAATGCCAAACTATGCAGGGCGCCAACCGGCATAAAGAGCCGGCTCACCTCATTGCTCAGTGCTAGCTGCATCACTTCGAAGGGATCGCGCCGCTCTTGATCGTCGGCTATAACAAGCTTGGCGCCAGACGACCAGGTGGCGACCATGTCCTCATAAATTACGTCAAAGCCAATGGAAGACGCATGCAGCGTGTGGGGAAGAGCGGTGTGATCCCAATGCTCAACATGCCATGCAGCCAGATGCTCGAGAACCACCGGAGGAACCGCGACTGATTTCGGCTCCCCTGTTGAGCCGGACGTCGCAATGACGTAGGCAACCTCAGCGTCAGCGAGTTGCCGACGAGGTCGGCTGCGGACTTTGGAGTAGTTGTATCGAGGAAGGTCGGAATCGATATGCCACTCGATCTCATCGTGCAGAACCAGCGTGGGACCAGCGCTATTGAGGATCCGCTGTGTCCGCGCTGCGGGCATACTGGGATCGATCGACAGCACACCTGCGCCTGCCCGCCATGCACCAAGTACTGCAGCACACCGCAACCAGGAACGTGTGTCGTAGAGGCAGACGAGGTCGCCCTGTCCGATTCCCTTTTCTACGAGACCGCCACACATTTCTGCAGATAATTGGTCGAGGTCGCCGTACGTATAACTTTTCCCGTGATCGACGACTGCTATGGACTGACTGTGTCTTTCTATCGAAGCAACAAGCGACTGGATCATAGACATCAGATACTCACCGACCTCGTGCTTCCGTTGTGTTGCGAAGACTCAATGGACGCATATCTGCCCAAGTTTCGGTGATGTACTTTAGGCATTCCGCTTTGGAGCCGATTCCATCCACCCCACGCCAACCTGCTGGTATGACCTTGCCAACCGGCCAAAGAGAGTACTGTTCTTCGCCATTCACCACCACCTGGAAGGCGGCATGAGTCTCATTCTTCTGGCTGTCCATGCGATTCCTTGAGCTCAGGTGAGTTCTGACCGATCCCTAACTCGCCGCCTCGGTGATACCTGTTAGATTCCCGCGTTGCTGCCGGGCTGTGCAGATTTCACGAGGGCGCCGATCCGAACAGCAAGATCCTCAAACACGGGACACTCGAACATAAGCCTCACGGTGGGCTCTATGTTCCACGTCTTGCGAATGCGCAGGATCACCTTTGTGGCCAGCAAGGAGTTCCCTCCCACGCTGAAGAAGTGTGCTCCACGAGGAACTACTGGTACCCCCAGCACCTCGGACCATATTGCGGCCAATTGAATCTCCGTCGGTGACCGGTCACCGTTGGGGGTTGACTCAAGGCCGGGATTTGTTTCTCGTTGGCCCGCCTGAGCGCTATCCTCAACGAGCTTTCCACAACGAGCACTGTGGGCGGTGCGACTCTGGGGAAGACCTGGGATGCTTTCGACTGTTCTGCTCTGGTCCGTGACCAGAGCAGTCAATATTGTGCGATAGTCCGACGCCAGATCCTGGATTACGGCGTGATCAAAGAGGGCATGTGGGAACTCGAACCAGCACTTCAGTCCCATTGAATCATGGATTGCTTTGAATTCTAGATCGAACTTTCCCGTCAGAGTTCGCATTTCCTCAAGCTCGACGGATACCCCCGGAAACTCGGGAGCCGGGACGGCATCGTTAACCGTGCACATCACCTGGAAGACCGGGTTGATTCCTGCGTCGCGTTTCACCTGCAGCGCATCTACGACCTGATCAAAAGGAACCCGTTGGTGAGAGAGTGCATCGACGGAAGCGGTCCTGACTCTTCGCAGTACGTCGCCCAGAGGCGTGTCGCTGGTAACTTCTGCCCTGATCGCTACCGTGTTCACAAACAGGCCTACGATCGACTCCCACTCCGGACGCGACCTATTGGCAACTGGCGCACCAATAATTATGTCCTCGTTGCCAGAATGACGGTGCAGCAAGATCAGAAGGGCTGATGCAGCGATAGTGAACAGCGAGATATTGTCCCTCTGCTGCAGTTTTGAGATCGCGGCGACGAGGTCAGACGGGAGATCGATATCTGCCCATCCACCAGCTCTGGAAGCATCATCAGAGCGGGGCCTGGTACAGGGTAGCGTGAGTACCTCTGGCGCGTCCTTGAGCTGCTCTGTCCAATAGCTCAGCTCCGAGCTGAAGCAGTCGCGCTCGGCTAAGTCGGCTTCCCATATTGCGTAGTCGGCGTATTGCAGATCCAGAGCCGGCAGCCCGGGCTCCCGGTCGGCTATCCGTGCGGAGTACAGACTCCCCAGTTCTTGGAAGAGGATTTTTTCCGACCAGCCATCAGTCACGATGTGATGGATGTTGAGCATCAGGTAGTGGTCCCGTGGCGCGAGACGCCATAAGGTCGCGCGTATCAGGGGCTCACCGATGAGCTTAAAGGGGCGGTTGGCTGCAGTTTCCAGCTCCCGCTGCATTACAGTTTCTCGTTCTTGCTCCGAGAGCCCGGCCATGTCGACACAGGGGATATCCAGATCGAGAGACGGCGCGATGACCTGTATTACTTCGTCCCCGGAGTGAGAAAATGTCGTACGGAGGCTCTCGTGGCGACTGACCAAGTCGCCTATTGCGTGCCGGATTTCGTCCACCTGGAGTTGCCCCCGCAGGCGCAGAACGAACGGCGTATTGTACGACTGATTTATCCCCTCCAGTTGGTTGATAAACCACATGCGCTTTTGTGCGGACGAAGCCGGTAACACGCCGTCGCGAGAGAACGGAGTTATGGTCTCCTGCGGGTCGACGCTAGAAAGTCGTTGTAAAAATCTCCGCAAAAGATCTTCCTGATTCCGAGCCTGCCCGCCGGCGGAATACCCGGTACTCATCATGGTTCCTTTCAGGACATGCAAGGAGAGGAGATTTTGACGCCCAGCTGTGTGAGATCGAACGAGCCTTCGCCGCATCGAGTGCATACGAAGCTGTCAGTTCTGTCAACCTCTATTCCTCACCGGCGACCGCCGCTGATCTGAACAACGGGTTCAGTGCCGCAGGTCACCGCCTGCGAGCGGTCAGGGTTCGCATGATTCGCGCCCTACAGTGGGCAATATCCCGTTTTGCCCAACTATTACAACTCGCCGTTGGCGCCATTTTCAGCCACGGGCCTCGATTAAATGTCCCCTGGCATGCGATTTCTGATGTAACAATTCGGGCGAACGCGGCCAGATGACCCCAGGGCGGTAGTTAAAGGTGTCCAATTCCCCTCTTGCCGTACGGAATGCGCCAGTCGTAGCTTCTTGATCCATGTGTTCCTGGATGGAGATGGATACCTGCCAGGCGGGTCGCCATTTCCGTGGTTGTTTTTTTACAAGCTTGACTCACATTTGGGCCCGGATAGACATTAGTTAGGCCAACGATTCCTTTGTGCCTAACGGTTGGCATCTTTCCATCATGCGCGAAGGAGTCGGATCTCGTTGGTTGGCTCTCAAGTGCCGATGTGAACGGCATTGAGCCGCTCGTCCGCAGCATTCCGCCCGTCCGTTCCCCTCGCGGCCCGCGCCGCTGCAGGCCGGCGAAGCTGCACGCCGACAAGGGCTACGAACTACGCCCCCGTGCGCCGATGGCTCCACAAGCGTGGTTTCCGGCACCGCATCGCCCGCAAGGGCATCGAGTCCTCGCAGCGGCTCGGCTTTCCCCGCTGAGGCCTCGAACGGACCGATTCCCGGCTCGCCGGCTGTCGCCGACTCCACTGCCGCTACGAGCGTAAGGCCGACCACTTCTTCGCCTTCCTCGCCTTCCTCGGCATAGCCGCAGCTCTCATCTGCCGCCGCCTCACCCAATGAAGCGACACCTTAGCCAGGTAAGTTCAGGAGGTATTCAGCTGCGATCCCGGCCTGGTGGACAGCCAGATCGTGCGAGGAGAGGCCGACGGCGAGTGCCGTAAAGGCCGCGGTCATCCATTTTCCGCTACGAAAGCTTGAGCCGTCGAGCGTCCACAGCTGGACACTTAAGGCCGAGGCAAGAGCGCGGTCGGGATTTACTGAGGGCAGGCCGTGCCTGTCCGACTGCTCAGCCACCATGTGGTCAGGGGCAGGCGCCAGGGTGCCGTAAACGATGAGCGCAGCATCCTTGTGGAACCGTTTGCGCGGCGGCAGCGCCAGCTATGTCACGAAGCCCGTCGTGCCTCAGCGACGCTGCCCATAGGCGGGAATCTGCCGGCCCTGCGACTCCCCCACCGCAGAGCTCCAGCGCGGCCGTCTCATCATGGTTCACCTGAACTTGCCGGATTCCCCGCCCCCACACGTGACGCCATGTCAGCAACGTCGGCACGGGGTCGGCATGAGGCTGACCAGACTGGTCACAGACGGCCGACCCGCAACTCCCGCGCTGCTCGCTGCAGCGCCCAGATCGGCTGGCCGGCTCACCTCGGGCGTCTCCTCTCGGGTACAAGAAGCCGCGCCGGGTAGCTAAGGGCTGTCCCGTAGGCCCAGGTCAGCGTACTCGTCCCCGCGCCTTCAGGGGCCCGGGCGGAACTTCGGGGGCAATCAACCGGTCACCGTCGTAGCCCTGCACCTCGCCAAAGCGAGCACCGTCCATCCAGTCCGAACGCGCCTCTTCGATCTCTTCCTGCGACCGCCCCACGAAGTTCCACCACATGAGGATCTTCTCCTCGAACGGTTCGCCGCCGAGCAGCATCAGGCTGCTGTCGGAGTCGGCGCGCAGGGGCAGTTCGCTGCGTCCACAGCCGAGGTAGAGGAGGGCGCCGGGGGCGAGGCGCACCCCGTCGACCTCGCTCTCGCCGGAGATGGCCAGCGCCGCGTACTCGAAGTCGGGGTCGACCGGCAGGCGGGCGTCCGTGCCGGCGGCGAGCGTGAGGTCGGCACCGGCCAGCGGGGAGTAGGTGGTGCCGGGTGAGGCGGCGCCGGCCAGCTCGCCCAGGACGACGGTGGCGGACAGTCCGCCACCGCCGGTGATCACCGGCAGTTCGGTGTGGTGCTCGAAGGCCGGGGCGGTGTCGCGGTGTCCGCCGGGCAGCGCCACCCACAGCTGGGCGCCGTGCAGGATGCGGCCATGGCCGGCCGGTGACTCCTCGGAGTGGGCGATGGCCCGGCCCGAGGTCATCAGGCCCAGCTCCCCCGGCCGTACGGTCTGCAGGCTGCCGAGGCTGTCGCGGTGCAGGACCTCGCCCTCGCGCAGCCAGCTGACGGTCTGCAGGCCCATGTGCGGGTGCGGCGGCACCTGCATCCCGGGCTCACCGGCGATGTCGTCGGGGCCGTAGTGGTCGACGAAGCACCAGGCGCCGACCATCCGCCGGCCGAGGTTCGGCAGGAGTCTGCGGACGACGGTGCTCTCACCGAGCGGCACCTGCTTACCGGGCTGGACGTCGCGGACCGGGCCCGTACGGCCGTTGCCGCCGCACGGATGGGGCGCGGGTCTGAGGTCGAGGTTGCTCATGGCGCCACGATAGGCACGGCCGGGGGTACGGCCCGGGCAGGCGCACGAGCTGCCCGGGGTGACGCCCCGTCACACATACAGCTCGCGCAGCCTCACGGACAGGCAGGTCACACAGCCCTCCAGCTTCTCGAACTCGCTGATGTCCACAGCGACCGGCTGATACCCCAGGTCGGTGAAGAGCTCCGCGCTCTTGGGTGCGGAGGCGGCCATCAGCAGGGCGCCGCCGCCGAGCAGCACGACATGGGCACCGGATTCCTCGGGGACGGGCAGGAAGCGGGTGAAGGCGGCGGGGTCGTCGACCAGGGGCGGATAGCCGATGACGGTGCCGTCGGGGAGGGCGGTCACCGCGGACTTGAGGTGCAGCACCCGGCTCACCGGTACGGCGACCACGCGGGCCCCCAACGGTTCGAAGACGGCGCGGAGTTGGCGTATGCCCTCGGCGTTGGTGCGGCCGCCGCGGCCGACGTAGAGGGTGTCGCCGACCTTCAGGACGTCACCGCCGTCGAGGGTGCCGGGCTCCCGGATCTCGTTGACGGAGCAGCCGAGCGCCTCCACGGCCGCGCGGGCGCCGGGCACCTCGGCCCTGCGGACGCCGGCGCCGGGGCGGGCGAGCAGCGCCACATTGCGGAACATCACCAGGGCGTCCTCGACGAAGACCGCATCGGGGCAGTCGTCGGCGGGACCGGCCTCGACGGTGTGCCAGCCGTGGTCGCGCAGCACCTGGACGTAGGCCTCCCACTGGCGCAGGGCGAGCACGGGGTCGACCGGATGCCGTTCGATATGGGTCACCAGGCCCTCGGCGAGGCGGGGGCCGGGACGGCGGACGAGCGCGTGCTTGCTGGGCATGCGGATCCTTTCGGGCATGGAGCGCGGTGGCTGCGGTTCAGGCGTCGGGGTAGGTCGCGCGCAGGGCGTTCTCGACGGCGGCGAGGGCGGCACGGTGGTCCAGGCCGAGGCGCCGGGCGCGGTGGGCGTAGCTCTCGGCGGCCGCGGCGGCTTCCTTGTCCGCGGCCTCCCCGGCCGCCGCGATGAAGCTGCCGTTGCGGCCCCGGGTCTCGATCACCCCGTCGGTCTCCAGGGCGCGGTAGGCCTTGGCGACGGTATTGGCGGCCAGGCCGATGTCTTCGGCCAGGCCGCGGACGGTGGGGAGTTTGTAGCCGACCGGGAGGCCGCCGTCCCTGGCCTGGTCCGCGATCTGGGTGCGTACCTGCTCGAACGGCGCGGCGGCCGCCGCCGGATCGATGGTGAGGGTCAAGGTCTGCGGGGACACGGTGGCGCTCCTGGTGCTGTGGGTGGGGCGGGCGGATACGGGGCGTGCTCGTACCCCTGAGGCCTCGGCCCCGGGATACGTGCCGTGCTCGCACCCGTCCGTCGGTGCGCGGTTTTGTCGCATCCATTGTGCGTCAGGAGCGCGGGCGGTGCGGGAAGGTGTGCGGGGGTCACTCCTCGGAGGGGTGACACCGACCGGGAGCGGCACCGATCGGGAGCGGCCCCGACCGGGGTGTGTGACACCGACCGGGAGAGCCGTCGAGGGCGCGGAAAAAGCAGCGGCACGACGGCGCACCGGCGCGTACTCTCCGCCGTCATGACACCTACCGTGCGCGACTACCGCCCTGCCGACGCCAAGGCCGTCGCCGACCTGCGGCGGGCCGTTCTGCCCTACCGGCTCGCCACCCCGCAGGGCATCGCCTGGGAGGTCTCCACCGCCCCCGCGGCGCAGTGTCTGCGGCTGTTCGTCGCGCAACGGGACGGCCGGATCGTCGGCGCGGTCCAGGCCGGGATGCTGCACGACGCCCAGGCCCCCGGCCAGGCCGCGGTGTCCCTTCAGGTCCACCCGGGACACCGTGGCCGGGGTACCGGCCATGCCCTGCTGACGGCGGCCGAGGACCACCTCTTCGCGGCAGGCGCCGACCGGATCTTCGTCCGGGCGGCCGACGAGCCCGGCACCCCGGCCTTCGCGCAGCGCCACGGCTACCGCCGTGCCCGCCCGGCCCACTACCTGCGCCTCGACCTCACGTCCTGCGGCCTGCCACCACTCCCCTCCGCGCTGCCCTCCGGCGTCCGGCTGCGCACCGGCGCGGACTTCGAGGCCGACCCGCGCCTGCTGTACGCCGCGGATACCGAAGTCACCGCCGACGAACCGGGCGAGGTGACCGTCGACGCCATGGCCTACGAGGACTGGCTGCTGCACACCTGGGAACACCCCGATATCGACCTGGACCTGACCTCGGTGGTGACCGTGGACGGGAAGATCGCCTCCTTCGCCCTGGCCGCAACGGACGGTGACGCCCGCTACTCCTCCGCCATGACCGGCACCCGCCGCGCCTTCCGCGGCCGGGGCCTGGCCCGGCTGGCCAAGGCCTTCTCCCTCCACCGCGCCCGCGACGCCGGCTGCGCCGAGGCCTTCACCCACAACGACGCCGGCAACACGGCGATGCTCGCCCTCAACCGCGCCTTCGGCTACCGGCCGTTCGCCGCGACGTGGCGGTATGTGCGGGAAAGGGCCGCGGACTGACGCGCCCTGACGCGCCGCCCGGTCACTTCGGTATGCCGGGCGGAAGCTCGGCGATCAGCGCATACCGCTCGTCGGCCACCTCCTTGCCCCACAGCACCGGGTCGTGCGAAAGGTCGTCGACACGGGTGTGTGCCGCCAACGGCTCGACCAGGGCGGCGAGTTCGCCGGCCGGGATGCCGATCGGCTCGGCCTCACCCCAGCGGCCCTCGACCAGTACCAGCCGCCCGCCGGGAGCGAGCAGCCCGGCCCAGTGGCGCAGGACGGCCGAAGGACCGGGCAGCGCCCACAGGACATGGCGCACCAGGACGGCGTCGAACCGCTGCTCTCCCACGGGTGGTTCGGTGGCGTCCCCGACCAGGAACGCGGCGTCGTGGCCCGCGAGCTTGCCGCGCGCCTGCGCGATCATGCGCGGGGAGCGGTCGACGCCCGTGACCCGGTGGCCCTGCTCGGCGGCGAGCAGGGCCAGGCTTCCCGTGCCGCATCCCAGGTCGAGGACGGCGGCGGGAGCGGACGGGAGCCAGGAGCGCAGCCGGGCGGCCCAGGCGGAGCGGACGGCGGTGTCGCGAAGGCCGTGGTCGGGCTCGTCGTCGAAGGAGGCGGCGGCTTCTTCCCAGTAGGCGGCGTCGGCGGTCGGCAGGGCCGATTCCCCCTGGCCGGCAGGGGGGTTGGGAAGGCCGGCGGAGGGCAGGAGGGCCGGGTCGGCGGGCGCGTCGGTACTCATACGCCGATGGTGCCAGGGACCACTGACAACGCCGGGTGGGCGCGTTCCCGCCGGGCCGGGGACGCCCCCGCGCCGGGCGCCGGGAAGAGCGCCCGGACAGGGTGAGGGAGTACCGTTGTAGGGGCCGGTCTGCAGCGGTGGCGCCGCCCCGGACAGAGCGCCTGCCGCATGGTGGGACCGGCATTGGACCGGTCAGATGAGTGCTTCCCAGAGCAGCCGTCTCTCCGGAGACGGGGTCTTCGACCTCACACGGACGGCCGTGGTGATGGCCGATCGCGCAGGGGTGGCGCAGGGCTGGACCGCGGGCGCCGAGCGGCTTCTGGGGTATCGGGTGTCCGAGGCCGTCGGCCGGCCGCTGGCGGACCTTTTCGCCGGGGTGGGTGCAGGCTCGGAACAGGACGGCAGGTGGGAGACCCGGCTGGCGTCGGCGGACGGCTGGAGCGGGCTGGAGGCCGTACGCCACAAGGACGGGCACCGGCTCGACCTGGAGTTCCGCGTGCTGCCGGTCATGGATGCCCACAGCGGCTTCTCGCGTCTGGTCCTTGCCGCCGAGATGGCTCGGACGCCGTGGTCAGGGGCGAGCCGGTCGTTTCTGGAGGGCATTCTCGGCATGTCGCCGATCGGTGTGGCCATGGTCAACGCCGATCTGCAGTTCGTCTGGCTGAACGACGCCCTGGAGCAGATGGGCGGTACCAGCCGCGAGCAGCGCCTCGGGAAGCGCCTGGCGGAGGTGCAGCCGGGCTTGGCCGTGGAGGCCATCGAGGCGGAAATGGGCCGGGTACTGCGTACCGGCACCCCCTCGGTCGGCTACGAATACCTCGGGCGCCCGCAGTCCGATCCCGAGCGCGAGCACGCCTACTCCACGTCGTTCTTCCGGCTGGAGGACGAGGCGGGACAGGTGCTCGGCATCTGCTACATGGTCCTCGATGTCACGGAGGGTTACCGGGCCCGGCAGCGGATGGCGCTGCTGAACAAGGCAGGGGAACGCATCGGCAGCTCCCTGGACGTCTGGCAGACCGCGCAGGAACTCGCCGATGCGGCGGTGCCGGATCTCGCCGACTTCGTCACCGTCGATCTGCTCGATGCGCTGCTCTCCGGGGAGGAGGCGGCGCCAGGACCGCTGGATGCGGCGGATCTGCTGACCATGCGCCGGGCGGGAGCGCAGTCCGTCCACGAGGGCTGTCCCGAGGCGGGGGTCGCCATCGGGGAGCCGACCGCCTATCCCCCGTCGGCGCCCGTGGTGGCGAGCCTCACCAAGGGCGAATCCACGCTGTTCGGGACGCTGGATCCCGCCGACGGTGACCGGTCGGCCGAGGACCCGGTCCGGGCGGCGCATCTGCGGGCCCTGGGCTTCCACTCGCTGATGGTGGTGCCGCTGCGGGCGCGGGGCGTCTTCCTGGGAGCGGCCGCGTTCGCCCGCTGGCAGGCCACCGGGCCGTTCCAGCCCGACGACCTGGTGCTCGCCGAGGAATTCGTCACCCGCGCCGCGATCTCCATCGACAACGCCCGCCGGTACACCCGCGAGCACACCGCGGCCCTCACCCTCCAGCACAGCCTGCTGCCGCGCGATCTGCCCGAGCAGTGCGCGGTGGAAGCCGCCTACCGCTATCTGCCGGCCGATTCGCTCAGCGGGGTCGGCGGCGACTGGTTCGATGTGATCCCGCTGTCCGGGGCCCGGGTCGCGCTGGTGGTCGGCGATGTGGTCGGTCACGGAATGCATGCCGCGGCCACCATGGGACGGCTGCGCGCCGCGGTACAGGCGCTCGCGGACCTGGACCTGTCCCCGGAAGAGGTGCTGGCGCATCTGGACGACATGCTCAACCGGGTCGCCCACGACACGAACGCCGACGACGGCGTCATCGGAGCCACCTGTCTGTACGCCGTCTACGACCCCGTCAGCTGCCGCTGCACGCTGGCCCGCGCCGGCCACCCGGCCCCGCTGCTCGTCGGCCCCGACGGCGCGGGCAAGCTGCTGGATCTGCCGACCGGCCCGCCGCTGGGGCTGGGCGGTATGCCCTTCGAGTCCGTCGAACTGCCGTTGCGGGAAGGGAGTCTGCTGGCCCTTTACACCAACGGGCTGCTGCTGGGGAAGGCCCTCGACCTCGACGGCGGGATCAGCAGGCTGCGGCAGGCACTGGCCGATCCGCAGGCTCCGCTGGAGGACATCTGCGAGACGGTGATCGGCGGTCTGCCGGGCGGGCGGCCGGTCGACGATGTGGCGCTGCTGCTGGCCCGTACCCGGGCCGTGCCCCACTCCCGGCTGGCCACGTGGGAGATCCCCGCCGACCCGTCCGCGGTCGGCGAGGCCCGCCGGACCGCGGCCCGCCTGCTGCGGGAATGGGATCTGGAGGATCTCGGCTTCTCCACCGAACTGATCGTCAGTGAACTGGTCACCAACGCCATCCGGCACGCCTCCGGGCCGATCGGCCTGCGGATGATCCGCGCGGGCGAGCTGATCTGCGAGGTCTCGGACGCCAGCAGCACCACCCCGCACCTGCGCCATGCGCGGACCACCGACGAGGGGGGCCGCGGGCTGTTCCTCATCGCCCGCTACGCCCAGCGGTGGGGCACCCGCTACACCGCCCAAGGAAAGATCATCTGGGCCGAACTGCCGCTCGGCCCGGCCACCGGGACCGCCCCGCCGGCCGACCTCGGCCCCCTCCTCGAAGACCGCGACGACCAGGCGGACTTCACGGGGGCGGAGGGGCGGTAGGGGGCGCTGAGGGCGGGAGCCGGGGAGCCGCAGGGGGAGCCAAGGGGGAGCCCCCGGAGGCGATCGAGGCGGACCGGCCCGGACCGTCACCGACTGCCGGACCGTCACTGACTACCGGACCGTCACTGACTCCGGTGCATCACGGACGTCGACGCGTCACGGACTGCCGACGCAGCAGTCCCAACTCCCGATGCCCGTTTCCTCCCCGCCTGCCTGTGCCCCCGCTTAGCGGCTCCTTAAGCCCGCCATAAAGATCCTCAGGACCCCCTCTCCAGGGGCAAATCCGCTGTTCAGCGGGGCTAGCGTGCTTCTCGTAAGGCAGCACTGCGGGCCGTCGTCGCCGCTCACCGGGGGACGGCGCCGTGGTCCGTATCCCGACCCCCCACCCCTGTGCCGCCTCGCACCCCGCTCGATGCAACGGATGCTCGATGCAACGGATGAAGGAGACCCCCACGATGACCGCTCGTCGCAAGGCCGCCGGGATCGCACTGGCCGGTATCGGCCCGCTCGCGCTCACCGTGCTCACCGCGAGCCCGGCCGCCGCGCACGGTTCGATGACGGACCCGGTCAGCCGGGTGTCGGCATGCTTCGCGGAGGGGCCCGAGAGCCCGAAGTCCGCGGCGTGCAAGGCGGCCGTGCGGGCCGGCGGCACCCAGGCGCTCTACGACTGGAACGGCGTACGGGACGGCGAAGCGGGCGGCCGGTCCAAGGCCCGTATCCCGGACGGCAAGCTGTGCAGCGCCAACAACCCCGAGTACAAGGGCCTGGATCTGCCCCGCGCCGACTGGCCCTCCTCCAGGATGCGGGCGGGCAGCCACACCTTCCACTACAAGGCCACCGCGCCCCACAAGGGGTACTTCGAGCTGTACCTCACCAAGAGCAGCTACAACCCGGCCAAGCCGTTGAAGTGGTCCGACCTGGAGTCGAAACCGTTCGCGAAGGTCACCGACCCGAAGCTGACCAACGGGGAGTACGTCTTCAACGGAAAGGTTCCGGCCCGGTCCGGGCGCCATCTGATCTACAGCATCTGGCAGCGGTCGGACAGCCCGGAGGCGTTCTACACCTGCTCGGACGTGGTCTTCGGGAAGGACAGCGGCCAGGCGGCGGCGAAGCCCGCGCCGACCGCCTCGGCACCGACCGCCCTCCAGCTCGCGGCGGGCGCCGACAAGTCGTCCATGGACATGAGCGGGCACGACCATGGAGGCAGCGGCACCGGCACCCACACCGATGCCGGCGCCCACTCCGGTGCCGTCACTCCGGCGGACGCCGATGCCCCCGCGCCGGGCGGCAGTTCGCAGGCCGGCGGCAACGCCCCGCAGGCCCAGGGCGGCGGCAAGCCGGCCGGGGGCCAGCAGCTGGCGGAGACCGGTGGTGACGGCTCCACCGCCCCGCTGGCCATCGGCGGCGCCGCCGTCCTGGCCATGGGCGCCGGGGTGCTGCTCGCCACCACCCGCCGCAAGGCCGCCCGGCACCGCGGCTGACGGCCGCACCGGGCTGACGCCCGCGCCCCGGCCGTCCCGGGAACGGCGCCGCCCCCTCCTTCGCCCCGGGGGCGGCGTCGCCGCGCGCCGGGCCGTCCGCCCCGCTCCGGAGGATGCTCTCCCCCGTAGTGGAGAGTACCCTCTAGAACATGGCCAGGCCCTCCCGCTTCGCTACCCCGCAGCTCCTCGACGCCGCCGTACGGCTGGCAGCCGAGTCCGGGCCGTCGGGCGTCACCATGTCCGCGGTCGCGGCGGCCGTCGGCGCGCCCAGCGGCTCGCTCTACCACCGCTTCGCCGGCCGCCCGGCGCTGCTCGCCGAGGTGTGGCTGCGCACCGTCGAGGACTTCCAGGAGGGCTACTTCACGGCCCTTGAATCGTCGGAGGACCCGCGCGCCGGGGGCCGGGCGGCGGCCCGGCACATCGTCGCGTGGAGCCGCACCCATCCGGCCGAGGCCTCGCTGCTCCTGTACGGGGAGCACGACTTCGGGTGGGACGACTGGTCCGACGAGCATCTGCTCCGTGCGGAAGAGGGGAACATCCAGGTACGGGCGGCCATGGCGGCGCTCGCGGGGGCGCTGGGGTGGCACGGCCGAGCGGGCCTGGACCGGGTGACGCTCGCCGTCATCGATCTTCCGCTGTCGCTGGTGCGCCGCCACCTGCACGGCAGATGCCCGCTGCCCGCGCACGCCGAGGACCTGGCGGAACAGTGCACCGATGCCCTGCTGGCGGACGACTGACGGCGGCGGTCCACCGCGCGTACGTGACCGCTGACGGCAGCCGGTCCACCGCCCCCGTACGGGGCGAGTCCCCTCCCCTACCGAGTGACTGACGGCAGCACTCCCCCCCCCATACGGGACGAGCCCACCCCCCGTACAGGCAGTGGGCCGCACCCGCTCAGCCGGACAGGCAGGTGGTCGGGGTGGCGTGCGCCGGGTCGAGGGCGTTGGCCGTCTCGTGGAAGGCGAGGCGGTCGGCGAGCCCGATGGCCACATGCTCGGAGATGTCGACGGCGCACAGGTCCTGGAGCACGACGTTGTGCACGTCGGGGCCGCTCAGGAACTGGGTCCGGTAGGGGGTGACGACCTCGTCGTACTTGGTCGCGATGACGGTGTAGTGCACTCCGGGGACGGTGTCGCCGCCCTCGTTGAGGCGGTTGAGGATGTCGGAGCCCACGATCTGGTCGGACAGCCCGGGGGTCGCCTTGTCGAGGTACTGCTTGGCGCCGGGGAAGTAGGGCAGCAGGCGGGTCAGCCCGTCCAGGTCGGTGCCGTGATTGTCGGGAGCCAGCCCGACCAGCGCGTTCACCTTGCCCGCGCCGCCGTGGAACTTCAGGTACACCCGCGGCATCATGCCGCCCTGCGAGTGGCCGACGATATCGACCTTCGAGGTGCCGGTGGCGGCCAGCACCCGGTCCACGTAGTCGGCGAGCTGCTGGGCGGAGGCATCGACCGGCCCCAGCCCGTGGAAGAACGGGACGCCGGGCAGCTGCCCGTAGTCCAGGGAGAAGACGCAGTAGCCGCGGGCCACCAAGTAGGGCGCGAGACCCAGCCAGTTGTCGATGGCGTTGCCCAGGGTGCCGTGCACCAGGACCACCGGCCGCGGGTGGTCGGCGGAGGGCTTGCAGGAGTAGTTGTTCCAGCCGCTGCGGACGGTGAGATGAGAGGGGCGGCGCGCAGCGTCTCCGGCCGGGGTGGTGGCGGGCGACGGGTGGGCGACGGCGGGCGTGGTGGGGGCCTCGGCGACGGCGGGCGTGGTGGTGACACCGAGGGCCAGGGCGAGGGCGGGAAGGAGGGTGAGCGCTCTTGACCAGCGCAGCTTCATACGATGCTCCTTGCGGGGTGAGGGGACTCCGAAGTGCTCGGTGAGCCGTTCACGCGATCCGGATCGCAAGGGCCAACGCAGTTGACTGGCAAGTAAGTTACGGCTGGGTAAGCGCGGAGTGCCAGCGGTGTGACGGTGAAGGAAGCCGCACACGACCCTCACCGGACGTCCGGGGCGCAGAGCGCCGGGGGTGTGCCTGCGCCCGGTCCCGCGCGTCGCGTCCGCCCGGGTGGCCGGAACCGCCCGTGCGCCGGAGCGGTCCCGTACAGTCGATCACGCCTTGACCAGCGAGATGGCATGAGGGGACACCGATGGAGACGGCAGGGACAGCGGATCTGACCGGCATTGTGGAGGTTTCGTCGGAGGGGGAACTGCGCGAGCTGATCGGCGAACCCAGCTCCCACGCGGCGCACAAGACCCGCCATCGGCTGCACGACCTCGACCGCCGGTGGCTGGCCCGCTCGCCGTTCTGTGTGATCGCCACCGCGGATGCGCGAGGCCGGTGCGATGTCTCGCCCAAGGGCGACCCGGCGGGCTTCACCCACGTCCTGGACGACACCACCCTGGTGATCCCGGACCGCCCCGGCAACAAGCGCCTGGACGGCATGATGAACATCCTCGGCAATCCGCATGTCGGGCTGGACTACTTCGTCCCGGGGCGCGGTGACACCCTGCGGATCAACGGCCGCGCCCGGCTGCTGCGCGACGCCCCGTTCTTCGACGAGCTGACCGTGAAGGGCAACCGCCCGCGACTGGCGCTGCTGGTGGAGGTGGAGGAGGTCTTCTACCACTGCTCCAAGGCGTTCCTGCGCTCGGAGCTGTGGAATCCGGAGACCTGGCAGCCGGACGCCATGCCCTCGCGGGCCCGGATCGTCAAGGGCGTCGAGCTCCAGGACATGCCGCTGGAGGAGCTGGAGCGGCACTACGGCCCGGAGTACGCAAAGAGGCTCTACGGCTGAGGCACCGGGGGCACCGGGGCTGTAGGGGGCACGCCCTCGGGGAGATGCCCCCTACGGCCGGGCGGCCCCGGGGCCGAGGGGCTTGGTGCCCGGGGGCGGGAGCGGAGGCGGGGGCGTACGGCCGTGCGGGCCGAGTGTCGCCGCGGGGCGTACGCTCCCCGCGCCGAAGCGCGCCTTGGCCCGGTCGACGGCCGCCTCGATGCGGTGCGCCTTGTCGTCGGAGGGGTCGAAGGTCAGCTGCCGCGCGGCGAGTTCGGCACGGCACAGATCCTCCGCGCGCAGCGCCACGGACCGTACCCGCGCCCGCTGCAGCCCGAGCGCGGCATGCAGCGCATAGGCCGCCCCGGTCAGCGCGGGCCCGTGCGCGGTCGGCCCGTCCAGCCGCCGGGTGCGGGTCGTGGTGGAGCGGTCGGCGTAGCGGACGGTGAGGGTGAGCGCACGGGCCACCTGCCCGCTCGCGCGCATCCGGGCACCGAGGTCGTCGGCGAGCGAGAGCAGCGCCCGGCGGCGTCTGGCCGGGTCCAGTTCGTCGTGGGCGAAGCGGTGTTCCGCGCCCATCGAGCGGGCCGCGGCGTTGGGCGTCACCGGCGTCGGGTCGATGCCGCGGGCCCGCTCGTACACGAGGCGGCCGGTCTTCGCGCCGAGGATCCGCTGCAGGGTCGCGGGCGGTGCGGCGGCGACCCGGCCGATGCTGTCGAGCCCGTACGCGCACAGGGCGCGGGCGGTGGCCGGGCCGACGCCGTGCAGTGCCGAGGCCGGGCGGCGGTCGAGGAAGGCGGCGACGGCCTCGGTGTCCTCGGGGACGGCCCGGATCTCCCCGGGTGCGGCTGCCCGGGCCGCCATCCGGGCGAGCAGCGGGTTGGCGCCGATCCCGATCGTGCACCGTACGCCGTGCCAGGCCAGCGCGCGCAGCCGCACCAGTTCGGCGATGCCCGCCGCGTCCCGGTCGAAGTAGCGCAGCGCACCGCGCACATCCGCCAGCACGGCGTCCGGCGGCAGCGCCTCGATCACCGGGGTGAACCGCGCCAGCAGCCGCAGCAGTTGCTCGAAATCTCCGGCGCTCACGGGGGTGTCGTCGGCGGCCCGGAAGCGGATGTGGAGCATGCCCGGCTGCTGCGGGGCGGCGGACGGCTCCACGGGGGCTGCGGACGGCCTCGACGGTACGCCGGACGGCTCCGGCGGTAGCGCGGGCGGCCTCGGCGCGGGGGTCATCCCGCGCTCCCCGGGCTGGAGTGCCACAACTTACGTCCGGTGGCGGCGCGTTCGCCCGCGGGCTGGAGGTCGGCCCACGGGTGCAGCTCATAGCCGGTCTCCAGCCGGATGGTGCGACCCGGGGCAGCGTCCGGGGCGGCGTCCGGCCCGGGCTCCCGGCCCGCCCCGCGCCCCTCCCCCGGCCCCTTGTCCGCCCCGTCCTGCCCGTCATCCGCCTCGGCCGCCGGCTCACCCGGTCCCGCCGCGAGCCGGGCGGCGACCGCCTCCAGCCCGCCCTCGCGGCGGAGTTCGGCCAGCTCGGCGAGGTTCCAGGCGGCGGCGCCGACCACGCTGAGGCTGCGCGGGCCGCGCCGCTGGACCGTACCGCGTACCAGCAGCAGCCAGGAGTGGAAGACGGTGTGCGCGCACGCCTCGTGGGAGTCGTCGAAGAAGGCGCAGTCGACCAGGCCCGTACTGTCGTCGAGGGTGGTGAAGATGACCCGGCGGCCGGAGCGGATCGGCGGCGTCTGGGTGGCCGCCTTGGCCCCGGCGACCAGCACCGTCTCGCCGTGCCGGGCGCCGCGCAGCAGCCGGGCCGGCAGCGCGCCCAGCTCGGCGAGGAAATCCCGGTGGTCGGCCATCAGATGGCGGGAGGTGTCCATGCCGAGGACGCCCAGCTCGGCGCTGAGCCGTTCGACATCGCTGAGGTCGGGCAGCCCCGCCGGCTCGACCTGATCGGCCGGCGCCGCCCGCGGTGCACCCGCGCCGTCCAGGGCCCCGGACGGCAGCGTCAACTGCCCGTCGGACGCCTGCCGTCCATGACGGTGCAGCTCGGCGAGGTACAGCAGCAGGTCCCGCCGGTTCGCGCCGAAGGCGTCCAACGCGCCCACCCGGGCGAGGCGTTCGGCCACCGGGCGGCTCGGCCTGGCCCGCTGCCACAGGTCCTGGAGGGAGTGGTAGGGCTGCCCGGCCGCGATCCGCCGCGCCTCGGCCTCGCTCATGCCGTGCACATCGCAGAGCGCGAGCCGCAGGCCCCAGACCGCACCGGAGCGGGGTCCGCCACCACCAGAACCGGACACCAGTTCGATCCGGTGAGCGACCGCCGACCGGTTCACATCCAGCGGCAGCACCGGCACCCCGCGCCGCCGCGCGTCCGCGAGCAGCAGCCGCTTCGGATACATCCCGGGGTCGTGGGTGAGCAGCCCGGCGTAAAAGGCCGCGGGGTGGTGCGCCTTGAGCCAGGCGGACTGGTAGGTGGGCACCGCGAAGGCCACCGCATGCGCCTTGCAGAAGCCGTACGAGCCGAAGGCCTCGACGATCTCCCAGGTGCGCGCGATGACCTCGGGCGGATAGCCGCGCCGCTCGGCGCACCGGGCGAACCAGGCGCGGAGCCGGCCCTGCAGCTCGGGGTGCGACAGGGCGCGCCGCTTCTCGTCCGCCTCGTCCCTGGCGCAGCCCGTCATGATCCGCAGCAGCTCGATGATCTGCTCGTGGAACACCACCACCCCGTAGGTCTCGCGCAGCGGTTCCTCCAGGTCAGGGTGCGGGTAGTGGACCGGCTTGCGGCCGTGCCGGGCCTCGATGAAAGGCCGCACCATATCGGCGGCGACCGGCCCCGGCCGGAAGAGGGAGATGTCGACGACCAGATCGTGGAAGGTGGCGGGCTGCAGCCTGCCGACCAGGTCGCGCTGGCCCGGCGACTCGATCTGGAAGCAGCCGAGCGTCTCGGTCGAGCGGATCAGGTCGTAGGTCGCCCGGTCGCCGGGCGGCACCTGCGCGGGGTCGTCGAGGTCGATCCGGCGCCCGGTGGCCCGGCCGATCTCGGCGACCGCATGCGCCATCGCGGACTGCATCCGTACGCCCAGCACATCGAGCTTGAGCAGCCCCAGGTCCTCCACGTCCTCCTTGTCGAACTGGGACATGGCGAGCGGGGACATGGCGAGCGGGCCGCCCTCCCCGCCCCCGGTGTGGGGGACCTCGGTACTGGTGGGCACGACGGGCGTACGGTCCAGCAGCGTGGCGTCGGAGAGCAGCACCCCGCACGGGTGCATGGCGATCCCGCGCGGCAGCGCGTCCAGCGCCTCGACCAGCTGCCACAGCCGCTCGTCGCCGGCTTCCCGGACCCCGCGCAGCTCCGGCAGCTCGGCCAGCGCCGCCCGTGCGTCACGGGCGCGGATGTGCGGGAAGGCCTTGGCGAGGCGGTCCACCTGCGCCGGGTCCATGCCCAGGGCGGCGCCCACATCGCGTACGGCGTGCCGTACGCGGTAGGTCTCGGGCATCGAGACGGTCGCGACCCGCTCCGCGCCGAAGCGGTCGAAGATCGCCCGGTAGGCCTCCAGCCGGCGGGCGGACTCGACATCGATATCGATATCCGGCAGCGCCGCCCGCCGCTCGGACAAGAAGCGCTCCATCAGCAGCCCGTGCTCGACCGGATCGGCGTGGGCGATGCCGAGGAGGTGGTTGACCAGGGACCCGGCGCCGGACCCGCGGGCCGCGACCCGGATGCCCATCTCCCTTACGTCGTCCACCACTTGAGCAACCGTCAGGAAGTACGAGGGGTAGCCGAGCCGTTCGATCGTGCGCAGCTCGTCGTCCAGCCGCGCCCAGCGCACGCGGTCGCGGTCGTAGCCGCGCAGCACCATCCCGGCGGCGCAGCGCGAGCGCAGCACCCGGGCGGCGGTGCGGCGGCCGGCCCCGACCAGGCGGGGCTCGGGGAAGTGGACCCGGCCGAGCCCGATGTCGTCCTGCGGGTCGACCAGGCACGCGCCGGCGGTCTCCTCGGTCATGGTGAGCAGCCGGTGGGCCAGGCCGCGCCGGAATCCGGCCGCCTCGGCGATCCGCTCGGCGGTGTGGCGCATGGTGGCGGCGTCCTTGAGCCAGCGCTCGCCGCTGTCCCAGGACTCGGGCCGGTGCCGGTCCACCGGCACCAGACGGCGGGCGGAGTCCAGGACATCGGCGACCGGCCCCTGACCGGGATCGGCATAGCGGACCGCGTTGGTCAGGACGGCGCGGACGCCCTGGTCGACGGCGAAGCCGAGGGTACGGGCGGCCAGCCGCCCGGAGCCGGGGCCGCTGCCGGGCCGCCCGTGGTCGACGACCTCCAGGCACAGCGCCTCGCCGTACAGCTCGCGCCAGGGGGCGAGGAGCCGGGCGGCGCGGTCCGGGCGGCCGGCGGCCAGCGCCCGGCCGACCTCGGAGTCCGGTCCGAGCAGTACGGTCAGCCCGTCCGTGGTGGATTCCAGGGCGCTCCACGGGAGGACGGGCCGCTCGGCCCGGCCGGCGTGGGCAGCGGAGACCAGCCGGCACAGGGTGGCCCAGCCGGCCGCTCCGTCGCGGGCCAGGAAGACGGCGCGGGCCGCGGACTCGTCGAGGAAGGCGCCGCCGCGCACCGGGGTGCGCCGCCGCGCGGTAGCGGTGCCGACGGGGCCCGCTCCGTGCTCCGCCACGGCGAGTTCGGTGCCGAACAACGGGCGGATTCCGGCCTCGGCGGCGGCCTTGGCGAACCGTACGGCCCCGGAGAGCCCGTCCCGGTCGGTCAGCGCGAGGGCATCCATCCCGCGTTCGGCGGCACGCGCGGCGAGCCGCTCCGGATGGGAGGCGCCATAGCGCAGGGAGAACCCCGAAGCGGTGTGCAGATGCGTGAACCCGGACATCCGCACCTCCTGCACCTCACCCGCCCCCGGCCGACCTTGCGTCCCTCATGTCTCTCGTTCCTCCCCTCCACCATAACCCGCTCATCGAACATTCGTACGAACATGTGCCCCGGGGCCGCCTCCCGCCCTCCACCGATCAGCCCCACCCGCTCTGCACACCCCCACCGCCCACCGGAAGATGGCGAAACAAAAGCACAAGAATCACCCGTATCACCTGCAGCACCCGCACTACCTGCAGCACCCGCATCACCCACAGCACTCAAGAGCCCCGGACCGGCAGCCGGAAGTGTGGCGAGGAGCAACCGCATGGCCACAACGGACGACGGCGCCCGCACCACCTTCCTCGGGGAGGTGAAGAGCGCGGTGACGCCCCATGCGTCGCTGCTGGTGCTCGGCGTGCTGGGGCTGATGATCGCGTTCATCACCTCGTACACCGGCGCCTTCCACCACCCCAGGCCGACCGGTGTGCCGCTCGCCGTCGTCGCCCCCGCACAGGTCAGCGGGCAACTGGTGGACAAACTGGACCGGCTGCCCGGCTCCCCCCTGGACCCGCGCGCGGTGCCCTCCGAGCGGGCGGCGCGAGCGCAGCTCGCGGACCGGACGGTCGACGGCGCACTGCTCGTCGCCCCGCGCGGCCGCACCGACCGGCTGCTGGTGGCCGGTGGCGGCGGCGCCTCCCTCGCCCAGGCGATCGAGCTGGTCGTCCGCTCGGCGGAGAAGGCCGAACACCGCACCGTACGCACGGTGGATGTGACCCCGGCGGCTCCTGGTGACAGCCGCAGCCTGTCGTCCTTCTACCTGGTCGTCGGCTGGTGCGTCGGCGGCTATCTCTGCGCCGCGATCCTCGCGATCAGCGCCGGGGCACGCCCCTCCAACGGGCACCGGGCGGTCATCCGGCTGGCCGCGCTCGCCCTGTACGCGATCGCCGCGGGACTGGCCGGAGCGATCATCGTCGGCCCCGTCCTCGGCGCCCTGCCCGGCGCCTTCCTCGGACTGTGGGGGCTGGGCGGCCTGGTCGTGTTCGCGGTGGGCGCCATCACCCTGGCCTGCCAGGCCCTGCTGGGCATCATCGGCATCGGCCTGGCGATCCTGCTGATCGTCATCCTCGGCAACCCGAGCGCGGGCGGCGCCTACCCCTATCCGATGCTGCCCCCGTTCTGGCGCGCCCTCGGTCCCGCCCTTCCCCCGGGGGCGGGCACCTGGGCCGCGCGCTCCCTTGCCTACTTCCGCGGCAACGCGGTCACCGGCCCGCTCCTGGTGCTGTCCGCCTGGGCGGTGGGCGGCACCTTGATCACCCTGGCACTGTCGATCTTCCGCAAGAAGGGCGAGACCCCCTCATGACCATCTCCCCCAGCCGACTGGCCCACCCCGCGGTACGCGCCCTGGTCACGGCCCTCAACGGCAATGACGAGCAGGCCTTCTTCGCCGCCCTCACCCCTGACGCCACCATGTCCGACGACGGCTCCGACCGGGACCTCCGCGAGTGGTGCGAACGGGAAATCTTCACCACGCGGGGGCACATGGACGTGCAGTCCGAGTCGCACCAGGGCCTGTCCCTCGTGGCGGACTACCGCAACGACACCTGGGGCGGGATGCGTACCCGCTGGCGGTTCACGGTGGAGGACGGAAAGGTGAGCCGGTTCGAAACGGGGCAGGCCTGATGCCCGTCGAAGCCGGGCAGGCGGGATGCCCGTCGGGGCCGGGCAGGCGGGATGCCCGTCGGGGCCGATCTGCGACACTGGGAGAACCATGCCGGCGCAAGCAGCGACTGACACCGGCGTCACGGCTCGACGGCGAATCGGGCAGGCCGGACGAGGGCCGGGAGCCGGTCACGAGCTGTTCGGGCAGCCCACGGCAAGCCGCGCGGATCGCCGGCCCTCTTCTCCCCCAAGTGGACACCGAGCCCACCGAGCCCACACCGCATTCGGCCCCGGTACTCGGGGGGCATGACGACCGGGTCTCACCCTCACCTGGGAGGCATCCGATGCCATTCATCGACATCAAGGTGATCGCAGGGGTATTCACCCCCGAAGAGAAGCAGAAGATGGTCGAAGATGTCTCCGAGGCGTTGATCGCCATCGAAGGTGAGGCACTGCGCCCGGTGACGCATGTCGTGATCACCGAGACGCCCAGCGGCGACTGGGCAATCGGCGGCAAGACCCTGACGGCCGAGGACGTCCAGGCCAAGAGGGCCGGCTAGCACGCCACACCGCCCTGCTGACCCGACTTCGCCGCCCGCGGACACCACGTCCCCGAGCCCAGTCCGCACCCTGGGGCTCACATATGCGTGCCGCCGTCGATCCGGATCTCCGTGCCGGTGATGAACGCGCCGTCCTGCGAGGCGAGCATCGCGATGACGCCCGCGACCGTGTCCGGGCTCGCGAAGCCCTTGCCGAGGGCCGGGGTGAGCTTGACGAACAGGCTCATGTCGGCGTCCTCGGGCAGGCCCGGGACGCCGTCGCTGGTCATGCCACTGGCAATGGAGCCCGGCGCCACGCAGACCGCGCGCAGCCCCTGCTTGCCGTACTCGCTCGCGAGGGCGTGCGTCATGGACTGGATGCCGCCCTTGCTCGCCGCGTACGCCGACATGTACGGGTGCGCGAACGAGGCGGAGGTGGAGCTGAAGTTGACCACGACCGGCGCACGGCCTTCCAGGAGCGCGGGCAGCGACTCACGGATCATCAGGAACGTGCCGGTCAGGTTGATCGAGATGACCTGCTGGAAGTCGGCCAGGGCGGTCTCGTGGGTGTGCGAGGCACGCAGGATGCCGGCCGCGTTGACCAGGACGTCCAGGCCGCCGAGGCCGGCCACCGCGGCGGGGACGGCGGTGCGGACCGCCGCCTCGTCGGCGATGTCCAGCACCGCGGTCTCCAGCCGTCCGGCGGCGCCTTCCGCGGCCGCACGGTCGGCGGTGACCCGCAGCCCTGCCGCCTCGATGTCCGCCGCCACCACCCGGCCGCCCTCGGCGAGGATCCGGTGAACAGTGGCCTGGCCGATGCCGGAGCCGGCCCCGGTGATCAGGGTGCGGCGGCCGTCAAAGCGGTTCATGGTCCGGTTCCGTTCTCGAGGTGCGGTGGTGCGGTGGTGCGGTGGTGTGGTGCGGTGAGGCATTGGCACCGTACGCCTGCATGGCACATCGTGCCACCCTCGCGTTACGTGCCACTACGGCACGAAGTTCCGTAGGCTGAGGTCATGCCGACCCCGCCGCACCCGACCCCGCTCCCTCGCCCCTCGCTCACCGAGCGGCGCAAGGCCGAGACCCAGCTGGAGATCGCCCGTACCGCGGCGGCCCTCTTCGCCGAGTGCGGCACCGCCGTCACCGCCGACGACATCGCACGCGCCTCAGGAGTCGCCCTGCGCACCTTCTACCGCTACTTCCGCACCAAGGAGGACGCGGTGACGCCGCTGCTCGCCGACGGGGTGCGGCAGTGGACCGACGAGCTGGCCGCCGCGCCGGCCGGAGCGGGCGCACCTCCCGTACGCGAAGTGCTGGAGCGGTCGGCCCGCCGGTCGCTGACCCCCGCCGACGAACCGGCCGCGGAGGCGCTGCGCTGGACTCGCGGACTACTGCGGGCGATGCCGGGCGATCCCGCGCTGCGCGCGGTCTGGCACCGGGTCCACCACGACGCCGAGGAGGCACTGATGCCGCTCCTGGCACGGCTGACCGGCGCAGGCCCGCTGGAGGTGCGGCTGGCCGCGGCCGCCGCGAATACCGCGATGCGGGTCGCGGTGGAGGAGTGGGCGGCGGGAGACGGGGCGCCGGACGGCCCGCGGGGGCCCGGCGAGCTGGTGGTCCGGTGCCTGCGGACGCTGACGGCCGGGCTGCCACAGCTCGACGGGGCGTACGGGCGGGCCCGGTAAGCCGAGCTGCCGGTGGCCGGTTCTTACCTCAGCGGGCACCCCGGGCCGCACGGAGGGCGCCTCGGGCCCCGCTCTTCGGCCAATCGCCGGAGATCGAAACCCGCCCGAACGGCCGGTCGGCGGCCGGATTCCTCCCTTCCGGGTGCGGGTGACCTTTGCCAGGGGCATGACCGGCACCGCATCCCCGCTGGCCGAGCCCCCTTCCCCCCGGGCGCCACGTACCGCTTCCGGTTGCGTTCGCGCCATTACTCTCAGCTTTCGCCTAATGACTCAAAGCGATCGCCTGATGCGCACTCAGGATGCTTTCGGGGTGCGGTTGGGCCAGACTCCCGTCCGGTATCTGCACCTTCGAGCAAGGGAGTGTTCGTCATGCGGTACATCACTGGGGCGGTCGCGCTCGGCGCGGCGCTGGTCCTGGGCACGCTGGCCACCACCGCACAGGCCGCCGCACCGGCGCAGCCGGCGCGGACCGGTGGTCTGTACGCCCCGACGGAACTGGTGCTGACGGTGGGCCAGGGCGAAAGCCGTGCGACCGCCACGGTGCAGCGCGCCGTGACGCTCAGCTGTATGCCCGGGGCCAGGGGTAGCCACCCGGACCCGCAGGCCGCCTGCACCCAGCTGCGGGCGGTGGCCGGCGACTTCAACGCGATAACCGGTGCCACCTCGGACCGCCTGTGCACCAAGGAGTGGAACCCCCTCGTGGTGACCGCGGACGGTGTGTGGCAGGGCAAGCGGGTCTCGTACAGCTACACCTTCGCCAACCCCTGTGCGATGCGCAGCGACAGCGACGTGGTCTTCGCGTTCTGAGCTGAGCTGCTTCAGATCCCCGGGCACCGGAGGGTGGTGCCCGGGGATAGTCATGTGCGGCAGGCATCGTGGCCCGGCGGCCGCTCCGGGACGTCAAGCGTGTCCAGGAGCCGGTGCCGTGCACGAGGAGCCGGTACCGCGCGCCGGGAGGAGTGCACCGCCATGGAGGAGTGCACCGCCGTGCGAGGGTCAGCCGATCTTCGCGCCGTAGGCCTTCAGGGCCTCCGGGACCGGCTGGAAGAAGGTTTCGCCGCCCTGGGAGCAGTCACCGCTGCCGCCGGAGGTGAGGCCGATCGCGGCATCGCCGTCGAAGAGCGCGCCACCGCTGTCACCGGGCTCGGCGCAGACATCGGTCTGGATCAGACCCTCGACCGTGCCCTCCTGGTAGTTGACGCTGGCGTTCAGCGCCTTGACCGTGCCGTCGTGGACCTGGGTGGTACTGCCGCTGCGCTGCACCTTCTCACCGACGGTGGCCTCCGCGGCCTTGGTGATCTTCTGCGTGCTGCCGTTGTAGAGGTCCACCGCGCTGGGGTGCGCGGTGTCACCGGTGTACTTGGCGAGGGAGAAGTCGTCGCCCGGGAACTTGGAGTCCTCGGTGGTCGCGATCGCCGAGCCGCCCTGCTTGTCGGACCAGCTCTTGATCTCGTTGCCGCAGTGGCCGGCCGTCAGGAAGTACGGCTTACCGTCCTTGACGACGTTGAAGCCGAGCGAGCAGCGGGCTCCGCTCCCCCAGATCGCGTCGCCGCCGCCGATGAAGGGTTTGAACTCACCCTTGCTGTGGCGCACCTCGACCTTGTCGCCGAGGGCCTTGGCGACCTTGGTGAGCCGGTCCAGCTTGGTGCCCTTGACCGTACGGTCGGCGGTGACCACGACCTTGTTGCTCTGCGGGTCGATGCCCCAGGACGTGCCGGGAATGGTCGCCTTCGACTTCAGCGTCCGCCGGGCCGAGTCGAGCTGGGCGAAGGTGTGCCGGACGAGTCTGGCTTCCGCCCCCTTGGCCCGCACGGCACGGGCCTGCGCCTTGTTCACCACATTGACGACCAGCTTCTTGGCCTTGGTGTCGTAGAAGGAACCGGCCGTGTCCGTCTTGAGGTGGGAGGCGAGGGTCGCCGCCGCGGTGGAGGTCAGCTTGGCGAGCGCCGGGGTGCGCGCGGGGGCCGTGGACGCATTGGCGTTGGCGAGGGTGACAGTGGCGGTGGCGGCGAGCGCAAGGGCTCCCGCACCTGCGACGATGACGCGCCGGTTGGGTATGCGACGGTGCTTCAAGTCAGGGCCTCCGTGGGGGGAAGAGCCCGGAAACTGTGGGGAGTTGCGCGGGCCCGGAGAGTGAGGAGTCACGGCAGGAACGGATCTGCCCGGGGAGCGGATCCCGGGAGGCGCGTCCATGCCAACGTGCGGGGCCGAGTATTGCCATCCGCCTCACTCGCGCACAAGACCGGGTTCCGGTCTCACATACGGGAGTTCACCATTTCGCCACACGACGGTCACACCGGTGTCCGCACATCTCGACCCCGAGTGCGGACATCAGCAGGCACCCCAGGCGCGCGGCGGACAGCAACGTGTGAGGACTATAGCTGGCCGGAAAATGGCGTCCGGGAACCGGCCCCCGTACAGCAGGGAACGCGGCAAGTGCCTGGATAAGAAGGCATATACAGCCACCAGGCGGACATCGGGGATGAAGCGCCCACTACCCCGCTACGACTTCCACCGGCCTCCGCCGACCTCCGCCGAACCTCCCCCACCCCGGCCTCCGCCGGCCTGCCCCGCTACGACAGATCCTCGGCGTCCGGAAGGTCCTCCAGCTCCGGAGTCGGCGCGCCCTCCTCGACGCCCTCGACGGCCGCACCCGAGGCCCCGGACCGTCCCGGTCCGGCCGGCCGGTCTGCCGGACCGGCCGTCCGCCGCTCGGCGGCCCGCTCCGCTTCGGTCGCCGCCGTCTGCGCCTGGGCCTGCAGCCCGGAGCGCTCCAGGAACCGCAGCAGTTCGACCGGGAAAGGCAGGACAAGGGTGGAATTCTTCTCGGCGGCGACCGCCACCACGGTCTGCAGCAGCCGCAGTTGCAGCGCCGCGGGCTGGTCGGACATCGCCAGGGCCGCCTCGGCCAGCTTCTTGGACGCCTGCAGCTCGGCATCGGCGTTGATCACCCGGGCCCGCCGGTCCCGGGTCGCCTCCGCCTGGCGGGCCATCGACCGCTTCATCGTCTCCGGCAGCGAAACGTCCTTGATCTCCACCCGGTCGACGGTGACCCCCCAGCCGATGGCCGGGCTGTCCATCATCAGCTCCAGGCCCTGATTGAGCTTTTCCCGGTTGGACAGCAGGTCGTCCAGTTCGCTCTTGCCGATGATCGACCGCAGTGAGGTCTGTGCCATCTGCGAGACCGCGAAGCGGTAGTCCTCGACCCGGATGACCGCGTCGGCGGCGTCCACGACCTTGAAGTAGACGACCGCGTCGACCCGGACGGTCACGTTGTCCCGGGTGATGCCCTCCTGGGCGGGCACCGGCATCGTGACGATCTGCATATTGACCTTGCGCATCCGGTCGATGCCCGGAACGATCATGGTGAATCCCGGCCCGCGCACCTCGGAGACCAGCCGCCCCAGCCGGAGCACCACACCCCGCTCGTACTGCTTGACCACCCGCGCCGCGGCCACGAGATACACGGCCCCCACGGAGGCCAGCGCCACCCCGGTCGTCACCAGTTCTTCGACCATCACGGCTCCCTGACATGTGCCGCGCGCCGTCCGAATCGCGCTGTTTACCATGGTATGCCCGGGCCAGGGAAGGCGGGCGAGGAGGCTCACACCGGGCACGGGCGGGCGCGGCCGAGCCCCCGTCCACCGGTGGACGGGGGCCCTTGTGCTGCCGGAGCCGGTTCCGGCGATCGATACGGTTGCCCTTTGCGCGGTCGCCTCTCCGTACGGGTCCCGGCGCGCGCGGACCGGCCCGTACGGCGGTCATCCGGCCGGCGTCAGTAGACGCTCACCCCGTAGGCGCTCAGCGCCTCGGTGACCGGCTGGAAGAACGTGGTGCCGCCGGACGTGCAGTCGCCGCTGCCGCCGGAGGTGAGGCCGAGCGCCTTGGTCCCGGAGTAGAGAGGGCCGCCGCTGTCGCCGGGCTCGGCGCAGACGGTGGTCTGGATCAGTCCGGAGACGATGTCGCCGCCGCCGTAGTTGACGGTGGCGTTCAGCGCGGTCACCTTGCCGCTGTGGATGCCGGTGGTGGAGCCCCGGCGGGTAACCGTCTGGCCGACGGAGGGGGTGCCGGCGCTGGTGATGTCCTGACTGCCGACCGTGCCCTCGTGGGAGACCGAGCCGGTGTACTTGATGATGCCGTAGTCGTTGCCGGGGAAACTGCTCCCCGCGGTCGGTCCGATGCTCGCACCGGAGCCGGTGGTCCACGGCGGATTGCCGTCGGTGCAGTGACCGGCGGTCAGGGCGTAGTAGGTGCTGCCGCTGCGGACGTTGAAGCCCAGAGAGCAGCGCCAGCCGGGGGCGTAGATGGCGTCGCCGCCGGAGATGAACTTGCGGAAGGTGCCCGCGATCCGGTCGATGCGGACCGCACCGGCGTTGCCGCCCGCGGCCCGCTCGATCTTGGCGATCTCCGCCTGGGAGACCGTGCGGTCGGCGGTGACGACCAAGGTGTGGCTCTTGCTGTCGACCCGCCAGGCGGTGCCCGCGACATCCGCGGTGCGTACCGCCTGGCCGGCGGCGGTGAGCTGAGTGGCGCTGAACGTCCTTGCGGGGGCGGGGTCTTGCGCATTGGCGGTGGGGATGGCGATGGCACCGACGGCCACCAGTCCGGACGCCACGGCGATCAGCCGGGTGCGTCTCGCTACGCCGCTGCGGGGGGTGGTGCGCTCGTTCCTCACTGATTCCTCCGAGGGGGATCGGGGGCCGCCGATGGGCAGGCCCGTGAGGCGCAGCCGAAGGGCACGCAAGAATCCGCACGTTCATTTTCGGCGTGCCCCTGACAAGCGCTGAGCGGAGTTTCGGGCGCGCCGCCCCCGCAGCGCAAGAGGGCCACACGCTTGTCTTGTGCCGGATACACGTGCTTCATGGCCGCACCACCCGCAACACTCCGCCCCGGCAGCCTCGTTGACGGCTGCCGGGGCGGCGCTGACCCCCTCGGTCGGGGGTGGGACGGGTCGGCGGGCGATGCGGTTCCGCCCCCGGGCGGTGGAGCGACGGGCGCGGTGGTGCGCCGGGCAGGGCGGTGCCGGGCGGCGGGAAGAGCCGACGGGTCAGGAAGAGCCGGCGAGTCAGGAAGGGCCGGGGAGCGCGGCCGGGGTCCCCATGGCCGTCGGTCCCCCTACGGGGTGTACGGGCGACGGTGGGGAGCGGGCCGGTCCGCCCGGCGGCGGGCAGGACGTGGGCCGGCACGGCGAGCGCACCGAGTCCGGGCCGGGCGAAGCCGCCGGCCGACCGCGAGGGGGCGCGCTTCGGCGGGGCATGTGCGCTGGTCCCGCCCATGAACCTACCCGCCGGTCCGGTCCGCCTCCCACTGACCGCTTCCCGTCAACGGAGGGTCAGGTACCGACCGTGAGGTTCTTCATACTGTCAGTTTCCTTACGGGGCGCATAAGGTGATGGCGCGCCACCCTCTTTGCACCAGATGTGTCACGAACCCCCCGTGCGGCGGCTATCCACTTGGCACACTGTCGGCCTGATGGACGACGATAGGGGTACACACACAGACACCGCGGGTGAGAGGAGGCGTCAATGGGATCGGTGCGCAAGGCGAGCGCCTGGCTTGGCCTCGTCGACGACAGTGATGACGAGCGCTACTACGACGACGACTACGCCGAGGGACCCGATGCCGGCGACTCGGGTGACAGCCCCTGGGTCACCGACCCCCGGGTCCGGGTGGCCGACGAGACCGCCCAGGACCAGGGCACCCGCATCGCCACGGTCACCCCGGAGAGCTTCCGGGACGCCCGCGGCATCGGCGAACTCTTCCGGGACGGCGTCCCTGTGATCGTCAACCTGACGGCCATGGAGCCCTCCGACGCCAAGCGGGTGGTGGACTTCGCGGCCGGTCTGACGTTCGGTCTGCGTGGTTCGATCGAGCGGGTCGCCACCCGGGTGTTCCTGCTGACCCCCGCCGACTACAAGGTCGTCAGCGGCGAGGCCCGCGCCCACCGCAACGGCGGTTTCTTCAACCAGAGTTGAGCGCGACCCGCGCGCTTCCGGCCGGGGGTCCGGGGGCTCGCGGCGGCAGCCGCCGGTGGCGGGCCCCCGGATCACGCAGCGACCCGAGTCAACGGGCGAGGCCGCTCACCGGAAGGCGTCCAGGCCGGTGAGCGCCTTGCCGAGCACCAGTTGGTGCATCTCGACGGTGCCCTCGTAGGTGAGCACCGATTCCAGGTTGGTCGCATGCCGCATGACGGGGTACTCCAGCGAGATCCCGTTGGCCCCGAGGATCGTCCGCGCCGTACGGCAGATCTCGATCGCCTCCCGTACGTTGTTCAGCTTCCCGAAGCTGATCTGCTCGGGGCGCAGCCGCCCCGCGTCCATCCGCCGCCCCAGGTGATGGGCCAGCAAAATTCCCTTGTGCAGTTCGACGGCCATGTCGGCGAGCTTGGCCTGGGTGAGCTGGAAGCCGCCGATGGGCTTGCCGAACTGCTCCCGCGTCTTCGCGTAGTCCAGCGCCGCCTCGAAGCTGGTGCGGGCGGCCCCCATGGAGCCCCAGATGATGCCGTAGCGGGCGTGGCTGAGGCAGCCGAGCGGACCGCGCAGCCCGGTGACCTCCGGGAGTACCGCGTCGGCCGGCAGCCGTACGTCGTCCAGGACGAGTTCGCTGGTCACCGAGGCCCGCAGGGACCACTTGTGCTTGATCTCGGGGGCCGAGAACCCCGGAGTGTCCGTGGGGACCAGGAAGCCGCGGATGCCGTCGTCGGTCCGGGCCCAGACCACCGCGACGCCGGCCACCGAGCCGTTGGTGATCCACATCTTGCGCCCGTTGAGCACCCAGTCGCCGCCGCCCTCGCGCTTGGCGTGCGTCCGCATCGCGGCGGGGTCGGAGCCGATGTCCGGTTCCGTCAGGCCGAAGCAGCCGATGACCTCGCCGGCAGCCATCCGGGGCAGCCACTGCTGCTTCTGCTCCTCGGAGCCGAACCGCCAGATCGCGTACATGGCGAGCGAGCCCTGGACGGAGACCAGGGAGCGGATACCGGAATCCGCGGCCTCCAGCTCCAGGCAGGCCAGGCCGTACTGGACGGCGGAGGCGCCCGCACAGCCGTAGCCGGTCAGGGACATCCCGAGGGCGCCCAGGGAGCCGAGTTCGCGGGCGAGTTCACGGATGCCGGGCAGTTCGCCGCGCTCGTACCAGTCGGCGATGTGCGGCAGGACGCGGTCGGTGGCCCACCCCCGGACGGTGTCCCGGACGGCACGGTCCTCGTCGGTCAGCAGATCGTCGAGGCCCAGCGGGTCGCCGGGGTCGAACGGCGGGACCGCCGAGGACGCCGAGGACGTGGCGGACGGCTTTGCGGGCATGGCGGGGCCTCCGGCGGGTTCAGCGCTGGCGAAAAACTAGCAGCGGTAGTTATTCGCTTCCGACGGTACGGCCCGCGGTGCCGCGCGGCAAGGGTCACCACCGCGCGGCGGAGCGGGCACACACCGGGCGGGGCAGACACACACCGGGCAGGCACCCACAAGGCGGGGCAGCGACGCCCGGAGGGGAAGCGCCGGTCAGCGGCCGGAGCTCGCCGGGGCGGGCTCGCCGCTGCCGCGGCCGGCACCGGCCGTGCCGTCGCCCGGAGCAGGCTCCCCGTCCGCCTCGGCCCGCTCCGTGGACTCCGCCGCCCGGCGCGGCAGCCGCAGCGCGATCCCCGCACCGACCAGCAGCAGCACGGCGCTGGCGACGAGGGTGACGTGCAGCCCGCGGACGAAGGACTCCCGGGCGGCCTCACGCAGCGCCGCCTTGGCGCCCTCCCCCAGGCCGACGGCCACCTTGTAGGCCTCGCCGAGGGAGTGCGAGGCCGAGGCGGAGGCCCGCCCGGGGACGCCGTCGACATGGTTCAGGCCCGGGGCGTAGGCGGCGTTCATGACGCTGCCGAGCAGGGCGACACCGATCCCCGCGCCGAGTTGGTAGGAGGTCTCCCCGATCGCGGCGGCGCCGCCCGACTGTTCGGCGGGCGCCTCGCTGAGCATCGACTCGTACGCCCCGAACAGCGTGGACTGGAAGCCGAAGCCGAGCAGGACGAAGCCCGTGGACAGCAGCCAGGGCCGGTCCTGGCTGCTCATCGCGGTCAGACAGAGCACCGCGACGGCGGTCAGCACGAAGCCGAGGGAGACCATGGCGCGCGGGCCGACGGCCTGCAGCATCTTCGAGCCGGTCAGGCCGGCGGCCATCGCGGCGAAGACCAGCGGCAGCATCCGCAGACCGGTCTGCAGCGGGCTCAGTCCGAGCACGAGCTGGAGGTACTGGACGGCGATCAACTGCAGGCCCACCAGGGCCAGCATGGCCAGCACGATGCAGCCGACGGAGGTGCCGAAGGCGGGCCTGGCGAACAGCCGCATATCGATCAGCGGGTGCTCGCGCCGGCGCTGGCGGCGGACGAACAGGACCAGCAGCAGCACGCCGAGGACGATGGGCAGGAGCGTGGTCGGGCCCAGCACGGCCGCGCCGCTGCCGATCCGCTTGACACCGAGGACGATGCCCAGCACACCGAGCGCCGCGACGATCGCACCGATCACGTCCCAGGGGCCGTTGCGCTCCCCGCGCGATTCGGGCAGCAGCCACCGTCCTATCAGCAGCATCGCGGCCATCATCGGGATGTTGATGAGGAAGACCGAGCCCCACCAGAAGTTCTCGACGAGGAAGCCGCCGAGGACCGGGCCGACCGCGGCGCCGACCGCGGCCACCGCGCTCCACACGCCGATGGCCATCGCACGCTCGCGCCGGTCGGGGAAGACCTGCCGCAGGATCGACAGCGTGGCCGGCATGATCATGGCGCCGCCGATACCGAGCAGGGCGCGGGCCACCATCAGGATCTGCGGGTTGGGCGCGAGCGCGGCGGCGGCCGAGGCCAGGCCGAAGAGTCCGTAGCCGAGAAGGAGGATGCGGCGGCGGCCGACGCGGTCGCCGAGGGTGCCGAACAGGATCAGCAGCGAGGCCGCGATCAGCGGGTAGACGTCGACGATCCAGAGGAGCTCCACCGGGCCCGGTCGCAGGTCCTCGGTGACGGAGGGCACGGCGACGTACAGGATCGTGGTGTCCAGTGCGACGAAGAGCAAACTGACGCAGAGCACGATCAGCACGGTCCAGCGGTTCGCGCCGCCGCCTGAAAGCCGGGGAACACCAGCCGTCCGTCCACTGCCGGACGCGGTCGTCCCGGACATGCAGCACCTCCAGTCATGCTCTCGCGGCCACGGATCAGGGCGCGAAAACGCCCCGGTGGAACCGGCGGCACAAGCGAGTAGAGAAGTCAGACTACGCGAGTCCCGGTGGGTGCCGCGTGGCTCACCTCACGATGAGACGCTCATCGCAGGGCCGTGCGTTCCCCACCCCGCCGTCGGCAATCGTTCTTCGGCCACCTGGATAATCTCCCGGATGAACGATCTTGCCTCCGCGGCCGTTCCCGGCCGGCCCGTGTGCGACGTGCCCGCCGCACGGGCCACGCTGCGCCGGGCCGCGCCCGCGCTGGCTGCCTTCGCGGCGGTCCGGCTGCTGGGGCTCGTCGTCCTCGGGGTCTGGTCCACGGCCAACGGCAAGGACTGGCACACGCTGCTGGCCGGCCGCTGGGATGCGCTCTGGTACACCCGGGTCGCCGAGCAGGGCTACGGCTACACCGTGCAGCTGCAGAACGGCGCTGTGCACTCCGACCTGGCGTTCTTCCCGCTGCTGCCGGCTCTGGAGCGGGGGCTGTCCGCCCTTGTGCCGCTGTCGCCCGCCGACGCCGGGCTGGTGGTGTCCTGGCTGGCTTCGCCGGCCGCCGCCTGGGCGCTGTACGCGACCGGCGAGCGGCTGCACGGGCACCGGGCCGGGGTTGCCCTGGCGGCGCTGTGGGCCGCGGTGCCGGTCGGGATCGTGCAGTCGATGGCGTACTCGGAGTCGCTGTTCACCGCGCTCGCGGCCTGGGCCCTGTATGCCGTGCTGACCGGGCGCTGGGTGTGGGCGGGGGCGCTGGCCTCGCTGGCCGGGCTGACCCGGCCGGTGGGTGCGGCGGTGGTCGCGGCGGTGTGGGTCACCGCGGCGGTGACGCTGTGGCGGCAGCGCTCCGGCGGCGTACGGGGGCGCTCGGCGCTGCGCGCGCAGCCGGGCCTGCTGCCCGGTGTGCTGCTCGCCCCGCTCGGCTGGTGCGGCTACTTCCTGTGGGTGGCGGCGCGGCAGGGCTCGTTCACCGGCTATCTGGACGTCCAGGCGGGCTGGGGCAACGGCTTCGACGGGGGAATCGCCTTCGGTGCCTTCATCGGGGACCAGCTGTCGGGGCCCTCGTTCGCGGCCGGACTCGGGCTGCTCCTCGGCGTCGGGCTGGTGATCTGGCTGTATCTGCGCGGCGTACGGCAGGGCCAGCCGCTGCCGCTGGCGGTCTACGGCGGCACGGTGCTGCTGCTCGCACTGACCGCCAAGGGCTACTTCGGGTCCAAGCCGCGGCTGATGCTGCCGGCCTATCCGCTGCTGCTGCCCCTGGCGGCCGGGCTCGCGCGCCGGCACCCGGTCCGGTCCTGGCTGGTCGTCGGCCTGGTGGCGGCCGCCTCCGCGGCGTACGGGGCGTTCTGGCTGAACGGTTCGGGCCCGCCGTGACCCCTGGAAACCCTTCACCACAACCCTTCGTAACCGTACGAGCACTTTCTGCGACACCCCTCCGGGGGAACGTCGCGCGCCCTCCGGACGGCGGGCGGATAAACTCTGCCGGAGAAAAGCAGATAAGGCGCTCATGGTGACGACACGCGGGCCGCGGGAAGCGATTGAGAATCGCCGGGAATTCACCGCCAAATCCCAGCTCCGAAGCCTCGATTGAGACACATTCCACATCACATCGTCATTACAAAGCGCACAGTTTGACCAAGCACCTACATCACACGCGGTAACGTCGATTGAGTGCGTACCGATGACAAGCTCGACCAGATGGAGGAGCAGCGCCCGACCGATCGCGTCCGGCCGCCCAGCATGACCCGGACCCGCCTGTGGCTGTTCTGGGGAACGCTGGCGGTATACCTCGCGATCGTGGCCGGGGTGCTGGTCACCTCCTGGCTGGTCACGTTCGACTGGCAAGTCATGTTCTTCAGGCCCTACAAGCAGTGGCCGGAGATCCATGCCTTCCTCGACTACTTCGTTGTACTGGGGCAGCGCGGACCGACCGCGGTGGCGGTGGCGGCATGGCTGGGCTGGCGCTGCTGGCGCCAGCGCAACCTCCACCCGCTGCTGGTGCTCGGCGCCTCGCTGCTGCTGCTGAACCTCACCGTGGGCGCCGCCAAGCTCGGCATGGGGCGGCTCGGCCCGCACTACGCGACCGTGGTCGGCGCCAACGAGATGGGGCTCGGGGGCGACATATTCCCCTCGGGTCACACCGCGAACGCCGTGGTCACCTGGGGTGTGCTGGCCTACCTGGCGACCACCTCGCTGCGCCGCCGCACGCTGTCGGTGATCGCCGCGCTGGGCGCGCTGGGCGTCGGCATGACCACCGTCTACCTCGGCACCCACTGGGTCAGCGATGTGCTGCTCGGCTGGGCCGCGGGGCTGCTGGTGCTGCTGGCGATGCCCTGGCTGGAGCCCGGGATCACCTGGTTCGAGGACCGCCTCATGGGCATCCTGCTGCGGCTGTGGCTGCGGCTGCGCCCCGATTCGCTGCGCGGCCCGCTGCCGGTCGGCTCGCTGGCTCCCGGGGTGTCCCGGCAGCGCATCGCCTCCGATGGCGAGGTCCTCGTCCGCGAGACGATCTCCGCGGGTACGGGCGGCCGGTCCGCCGCCCACAACCCGGACGCCTGGCCGCACCACGCCTCACGCCCGTACACCATCCGTTCGGAGCGCGCCCCGGTCACCCCTGCGGGCAGCCGGCGGCCGCCGCACGCGGACCGTTCGCGCACCACGCCGCTCAGCCCGATCTCCGGGCGCGGCCGCAACGCGAACGGCTGAGCACAGCGCAGGCAGCGGGGCCGGTACGCACACCCCGCCCCGCAGCGAAGGCCCCGGCCGCTCCCCTCGGAGGGAGCGGCCGGGGCCTTCGTCGTACGTACGGCGCTCAGCCCTGCCAGGTGCGGTGCACCGTGCCGTCCTTGACCTCGAAATTGAGCCGGCCGGCCAGGTACTCCATGGTGATGATCGCGCCCGGCGGCAGCGAGCGGACCGTGCTCCAGCCGCGCCCTCTGGCCTGCTCTTCGGCGTCCTGCTGAGCAAGGCCGGCATACGCCTCGATGTCGTCCTGAGGGTTGTCCGGAAGGTTCGGTACGTCAGCCATGACAGCCACCGTAGGCGTCCGGGGCGGCCCGCGGAAGCCCGGCCCTCTCACGCCTCGGTGACCTCCCGGTCCGGCCTTGGTCACACTTGTGTCACAGCGAACACTGGTGCGTTTGCCGGAACTTCCGTCACCCGTACGCGCCGTGTGATGGCGCAACCGGGTGGAAAATTAAGCGGCCGGAATTCCGCCTTGATCAAATGCGAAACGGGATGGGTCACTCGGCACATCACGGCAAGCCGTCCGAAAATAATCCCCGGTAAGTTTCGGATTACCCGCACCCGCCGCTCTTTATCGGCCGCCGGGAAATTGTCCAAGGAGACACACTCCGCACACATTTCCCGCACATCGCCCCGCTTGCCGCCTCCGTGCCCGCCCCTGCCCCGTCGGCCGGACCGTCCGGCGCTGTCCGCCGTGCCGTCCACCGGACCGCCTGATCCCACCGGAACGGACCGGAGCGCCACCTCGCTCTGCGCCCGCCGCGCGAGCATCATGTGCCGGGCCCCAGTACACCGTCGACGAACGAGGTGCAGCGGATGGCTACGGACACCGGCCGGGCGGCCCCGCGGCCTCCCAGGGCGCGGCGCCGCGGGTCGGTGCTGGTCGACTGGCTGACGACCACCGACCACAAGAAGATCGGGCACCTCTATCTGATCACCGCGTTCGGATTCTTCCTGGTGGGCGGCCTGCTGGCGCTGGTGATGCGCGCCGAACTGGCCCGTCCGGGGCTGCAGATCATCAACGCGGAGCAGTACAACCAGGCGCTGACCATGCACGGCACGATCATGCTGCTGCTCTTCGCCACCCCCGCGTTCGCCGGTTTCGCCAACGAGATCATGCCGTTGCAGATCGGCTCGCCCGATGTGGCCTTCCCGCGGCTGAACATGTTCTCGTACTGGCTGTTCCTCTTCGGCGGCCTGATCGTGCTGGGCAGTTTCCTCACGCCGTTCGGCGGCCCGGCCTTCGGGTGGACGGCCTACGCCCCGCTGAACTCGATGGTCCGCTCCCCCGGCGTCGGCGCCGATATGTGGATCATGGGACTGGCGCTGGCCGGCTTCGGCACCATCCTCGGTGCCGTCAACTTCATCACCACGGTCATCGTGCTGCGGGCGCCCGGGATGACGATGTTCCGGATGCCGGTGTTCACCTGGAACATCCTCTTCACCTCGATCCTGGTGCTGATGGCGTTCCCCGTGCTGGCGGCGGCGCTGCTGGTGCTGGAGGCGGACCGGCAGTTCGGTTCGGTGGTGTTCGAGGCGCAGTGGGGCGGTGCGCTGCTGTGGCAGCACCTGTTCTGGTTCTTCGGCCATCCCGAGGTCTACATCATCGCGCTGCCGTTCTTCGGCATCATCACGGAGATCATCCCGGTCTTCTCCCGCAAGCCGATCTTCGGCTACGTCATGCTGGTCGGCGCGACGATGGCCATCACGGCCCTGTCGGTGATGGTCTGGGCACACCACATGTTCGCGACCGGGGCCGTGCTGCTGCCGTTCTTCTCCCTGATGTCGTTCCTGATCGCGGCCCCGACCGGGGTGAAGTTCTTCAACTGGATCGGCACCATGTGGCACGGCTCGGTGTCCTTCGAGACGCCGATGCTGTGGTCGGTCGGCTTCCTGGTGAGCTTTCTGTTCGGCGGCCTGACCGGCGTCATCCTCGCCTCCCCGCCGATGGACTTCCACGTCACCGACTCCTACTTCGTCGTCGGCCACTTCCACTACGTCGTCTTCGGAACGGTCGTCTTCGCCACGTACGCGGGCTTCTACTTCTGGTGGCCGAAATTCACCGGCAAGATGCTCGACGAGCGGCTGGGAAAGATCCACTTCTGGACATTGTTCATCGGCTTCCACACCACCTTCCTCGTCCAGCACTGGCTGGGCGTGGAAGGCATGCCGCGGCGCTATGCCGACTACCTGGCCGCCGACGGCTTCACGGCCCTGAACACCCTCTCCACCGTCGGCTCCTTCCTGCTCGGTCTGTCCACGCTGCCGTTCCTCTACAACGTCTGGAAGACCACCCGCCACGGCGTCCGGATCACCGCGGACGACCCCTGGGGCTTCGGCCGCTCCCTGGAGTGGGCGACCTCCTCGCCGCCGCCGCGGCACAACTTCACGACCCTTCCGAAGATCCGTTCCGAGTCCCCCGCGTTCGATCTGCACCATCCGGAGGTGGGGAAGCAGCCGACGGCGGCGCCGCCAGTGCCCCGGAGAGCCGGTCCCTGATCTCCCGTATGCGGTCGAGCAGTTCCGGCGGCTCGCGGACCTCGAAGTCGAACCCCGTCAGCACGATGTGGAGCACCATCAGCTCCAGGCTGTGTGCCCCCGTACGCAGCAGACAGGACCGCTCGTCGACGGCTTCCAGCGTCCCGGCGGCCGGGCCGATGCGCTCCGCGGCCCGCTCCAGCGGCGCGTGCAGCAGCACGACGGCCTGCCGTGCGTAGACCCGGGTGGAGATGCCCTGGGAGACATACGCGGCGAGATCCGGGGCCGGCGGTGGGCGGGGCGTGAAGCGCGGCCCGTGCGGCGGGGTGGGGGTGAGGCGGTCGACCCGGTAGGTACGCCAGTCCGCGCGGTCCACGTCCCAGGCGACGAGGTACCAGTGGCGCCGGGCGCAGACGAGGCGGTGCGGCTCCACGATGCGGCGGGAGACCGTGCCGTCGTGGGTGGTGTAGTCGAAGCGGAACCGCCGGCAGTCCCGGCAGGCGTGCGCGAGCTCGGTGAGGAGGTTCGGGTCCACCCGGGGGCCGCCACCGCCGGACAGCGGGACCGTGAAGGCGTTCAGCGCACCGACCTGGCGCTGCAGCCGGTGCGGCAGCACCTGCTCCAGCTTGGCCAGCGCGCGTACGGAGGACTCCTCGATGCCCTCGACGCCGCCGACCGCGGCGGTGCGCAGCCCGACCGCGACCGCCACCGCCTCCTCGTCGTCCAGCAGCAGCGGCGGGAGCTCGGCACCGGCGCCGAGCCGGTAGCCGCCTGCCGTCCCCCGCGCGGAGTGCACGGGGTAGCCCAGCTCGCGCAGCCGGTCGATGTCCCGGCGCACCGTGCGCGGGGTGACCTCGAGCCGGTCGGCGAGCTCCGCGCCGGACCACTCCCGGTGGGCCTGCAGCAGCGAGAGCAGGCGGAGCAGACGTGCCGAGGTCTCCAACATGGCCCGAGTCTCGCAGCCTTTGCGGACAGCCGCGGTCCTCGATGCGTCACCGGGACCGCGGGCGCCGCTCCGTCAGCTCCCGTCAGGTCCCGCGACCCGGACGGCCAGGTCGTTGTCGAGCGTGTAATACGGGCCGATCCGCAGCTGTTCCGCCGCGGCCGGCACCGGCAGCGCGGGGTAGCTGAAGACCTGCTTCTTGTCGGCGACATCGTCCAGGAGGCGGGCGATACGCACCGGCCGGGCGCCCTCGGCGGGGCGCAGCCACAGGTCCCAGGGCTCGCTGCCCTGCTGCCACCGGCCGGCCAGCTCCTCGTAGGGCAGCGTGAAGGTGAACCGGGAGCCCTCGACGGTCAGCGGAACGGTGACCGTGACCGGTACGGCGTCCGGTGAGTCCGGGGCGCGGCGCGACCGTGCCTCGGCGTGGGCGCCGGAGCCCGGCACGGTGCCGTAGAGCCGGCCGGAGACGGTCATGCCGTCGGGCGCGACAAGGATGTCACCGGCTTCGGCATGCGGGCCGCGGAGCCAGCTGCGCAGCGCGAGGTTGCCGAACTTGGTCGCGTACGGGATGCGCACACCGAGCCGGCCGATGCCCGCCAGCGGCCGGCGGTCCACCAGTGACCGCAGGTCGTTGAGGCCTGGCAGCAGGCGTCGCGGGTCCCGGCCGTCGCCGAGGTCGGCGTAGGCGTTCCAGCGGCCCTCGGCGAGGGAGACGGTGCTGGGCAGCACGGCGCGCAGGCGTCCGGCGCCGTTCGGGCCGAGCGGCAGCCGCACCTCGTCGTCCGCGCCGTCGCCGCCGCGCAGCCGCAGCACCAGCGCCGCGCTCCAGGCGGTGGGGGTGTCCGGGGGGACGTTCAGGTCGAAGGTGAGGCCGCCCGCGGAGTCGGCGATGCAGTCGGCCCGCAGTTCCGCCGGCTCCGCCTCCGTCCTCCGCTCCCCCGTCCGTTCGGGGCCCGGGGTGTGCGCACTCACCGGAACTCTGGGTTCCTGATCGATGGCAGAGGACTCCTTCATCTCGTCTCCGGTCACGGTCAGCTCGCTCGACGCCGTCATACCGTCCGCACCCCTCTCATCGCGGCGCGGGCCGCATCCTTGGTGGCGTATGCGCCGCCGAGCAGGGCTCCCCGGGCGCGGTGCAGGCTGCCGTGCAGCCGGTGGCCCCGCCTGCGGGCGAGCAGTTCACCGAAGAGCTCTTCATAGCGTCCGGCGACCGTGGCGGGGTCGAAGCGGGCCGACGAGACCAGCGCGGCCCCGCCCATCCGCTTGCGGGCGGCGTCGTCGTTGATCAGCGTGAGCAGCGAGCCGGCCAGCGCCTCGGGATTGCCGACCGGCACCAGCTTGCCGTCCACCCCGTCGTCGATGATCTCGCCGGGACCGTGCGGGCAGTTGGTGGCGACGACCGGCAGACCGCAGCGCATGGCCTCGACGATGGTCATCCCGAAGGACTCCAGACTGGAGGAGACCGCCGCGATCGAGCCCTTGGCCCACTCGGGCTCGAGGGGGTTGGCCGGGCCCATCAGGAAGACGTGGTTGTACAGGCCGAGTTCGTCGATCAGGGCGCGCAGCGCGGCCTTCTCGGCGCCGCCGCCGTATATCCGCAGCCGCCAGTCGGGGCGCTCGGCGGCGACGTGGGCGAAGGCGCGGATGAGGACGTCATAACGCTTGACGCGAGTGAGCCGGCCGGCCGCGACGACCCACTTGCCGCTGCCGTCGGCGGGCGCAAGAGCGGACGCCGGCACGCTGTTGGGCACCGACTCGACCCGCACACCGGGCAGCCGCAGCGTGCGGCGGTAGGCACGGGCATCGGCCTCGGTGACGGTGGTGACCGCGTCGAGGCGCGGATAGGCGCTGCGCAGCGCGAGTTTGAGCGCCCGGCTGTGGGTGTCCAGGGTCAGGTGCTCCTGGCCTATCCGGACCGGGCCGCGGCGCGCCTGCTTGGCGATGTGCACATTGAGGCCGGGCCGGGTGCCGACCACCACGTCCGTCTCCATCCGGCGCAGATGCTGGGCTATCCGGCCGTCGGTGAGCTCGCTGTACTGGCCGGACCGGTTCTCGGCGGCGGGAAATATCCTGGCGGGGCGGGCGTGCGCGGGGTCCGCGCCCTCGTAGGCGGGGCTGTTCTCCCTGAGGTCCACGAGGTGCCGCAGCGCGACCCGGGGGCCGAGGTCGAAGACCGGGTCGTCGCGGTGGCGCAGTACGGACACGATCTCGACGTCGTGCTGCTCGGCGAGCGTACGCGCGAGGTTGAACGTCGTCCGGATCGTCCCCCCGATGCCGTAGGCATTGTGAATCAGGAATGAGATGTGCATCCGTCCCCGTGTCCCTGGTCTTTCGTTCCGGTCTCGCCGTGGGACGCGTCGCGCCCCCCTCCCGACGGCGCGACGCGTCCCCCTGCTGAACGGTAGGACCGCGAAAACGGGTTCCTGGTTGGGCCTTTCGCCAAGTTGTTCCGCAAAAGTTAGGTCATCGGTAGCCGGGTCATGGAACCTCCCGGACCCGGATCCCCTCCGCTCCTGCCGCGGGACCCCCGCTGCCGAACTCCCGCCACCCTCCCGTCAGTCGTCGTAAGCCGGACGGGAGTGCTTCTTCGGCGCCTCCGGGAGCCGCAGCTCGGTGCCGGCCAGCAGCTTGCCGGGGTCCGGTCCGATGGTCGAGCGGTTGGCGCTGTACAGCGCCTTCCAGCCGCCCTTCACCCGGTACTTCTCGGCGATCTCGCCCAGCGTCTCCCCGCTCCGTACGACATGGGTCCGCGCGGGGGCGAGCAGCCCGTAACGCCGGGCGCACACCGGCCAGGCGCCCCACCCCTGGGCGGCCTGCACCCGCTTCGCGATCTTGATCTGCTCCTTGCGGGTGGCGAGGTCGGCCCGCTCCGCGAAGTCGAGGCCGCCGAAGGCCTCCCAGGTGGGCTGCCAGAACTGCAGCCCGCCGTAGAAGGTATTGCCGGTGTTGACGTGCCAGTCCCCGCTGCTCTCGCACTCCGCGAGGCAGCCCCATGGCCACTGGTCGTCTGCGCAGGCGTGCGTGGCCTTGCCGCCGGGGCCGCCGCCGGTCCCGTCGGCGGCGGCATCGCCGGGCAGGCACAGCACCAGGGCCGCGGCCGCCGCGGTGAGCAGCCCGACGGATCCCACGAAGCGCCGAGGCGCCGAAGAGTTGTCCGACATAGCCGGTGACGGTAAGCAGCCGTCGGCCGCTGACCAGCGCGCCACGCCCTCAGGACCCCGCTCCCACCCGGTCCGGTGTACGGAACACCGCCGACTGCACCAGGTTCTGCGCAAGAGTTGGCGTTATGTGACCACTTCTGGGACGGCTTTCCACGGTTTTCCGCTGTGCGGGGATTGGTTCGATTCCGTTCCCGCCCTCGCGTGACTCCTGCCGCAGGTCACCCGTTGTCCTTGTACGAGCCGGGAGACCACCCGGCAGACGCACAGAGATCGAGGAGCCACCCGTGCCGCGCATGCTCGACGTCAGCGACGACGTTCGCGCCGAGATCGGCGACGAAGAAGCCGACCGCCTGCTGGCCGGTGGCGACGCCCCCGGCAACTACGACTGCACCTCCTGCCGGACCCCCGGCGACAGCGAGCAGGAGCGCACCAGCACCGTCCTGTTCGTGGGCGAGGAGACCGCGGTCCTCGCGTTCGCCCATGCCACCTGCATCCCCTCGCAGGTCGTCCCGGTGTCGGAGGAGCAGCTCCAGGGAGCCGTGCGCTCCATCACCGGCGAGGACGCCGCCCCCGCGACTCCCGCACCGGCCGTCCCGCTCCCCACCACCCCACGCCAGGCGACCCTCGGGATCACCTGCGGTCTGGTGCTGGTCGAGGGCGACCTGCGCCCGGCCCTGGTGGTCGAGCCGGACGGCCCGATCGCCCGTCCCGGCTCGGTCGGCCCGGACGACGACTTCCTTCCGCTGCTCCTGGAACAGGGCTTCCACCCGGTGACGGACATGAACCAGCTCCCCGGCCCGAACCCCGGCTGGTCCGCGCTGCTGGCCATGGGCAAACTGCACGCCGTCCTGCAGCCGGGCAGCACCGGCCAGCAGGCCGCCTGGTGGCAGGCCCACCAGCCGCTGGCCGTCTCCGACGGCTGGCGCGCCGCGGCCAACAAGGCGCAGTCGGTGCTGATGTACGCGGCGCCCGCGGGCTCCATCGGCCACCAGCCCCGCGAGGACCTGATGCGCGAGGCGCTGGAGAAGGCCGCGGCCAAGGGCACCCTGGTCGCCGCGGAGATGCCGCTGGCCGGCACCTGACGGCCCCCGGCACCCGATCGCGGGGGCGCGACCGCCATTCCGGACGGTCACACCCTCGCGATCAGCCATTTCCGCACGAAAGCCGCATCCCGCGGCCGTCGGGGTCGTTGGCACAGACGTGCACGCATACGACCCCTCCTCCCGCGCCCCGTACACCCACCCGATCCCCGGCATGCGTCCGTCCTACGAACACCGGACGACGCACACCCCGGACCACGGTTCGGCCACGCCGATCTACGACGCGCTGTACGCCGAGTACCGCCGCGCCTTCCGGGCCCTGCCCGGGGACCGTACGGACGAGCCGGAGCTCCCGGAGTCACTGCGCGGTGCCGTGAACTGGAACCGTACTGCGGCGTCCGCGGGCCACTGGGAGGTCGTGAGCCGGCAGCCGTACCACCCGCGGGGCCATGTCCCGGCGGCACTGCCACCGGGACAGCGGGACGCCCGGCCGCACGGACACTGAGCGGTCCGCGCGGCCCGGGCCGCCGCTACTACTTCTTCCTGCTGCGCTTCTCGCGCACCCGCACGGAGATGTGGATCGGCGTGCCGTCGAAGCCGAACTCCTCGCGCAGCCGCCGCTCGACGAAGCGGCGGTAACCGGCCTCCAGGAAGCCGGAGGCGAAGAGGACGAAGCGCGGCGGCTTGGTACCCGCCTGGGTGCCGAAGAGGATGCGGGGCTGCTTGCCGCCGCGGATCGGGTGCGGGTGGGAGGCGACGATCTCACCGAGGAAGGCGTTCAGCCGCCCGGTGGGAATGCGGGTCTCCCAGCCGTCCAGCGCTGTCTCGATCGCCGGGACCAGCTTCTCCATGTGCCGGCCGGTGCGCGCGGAGACGTTCACCCGCATCGCCCAGGGGATCTGCACGAGGTCCCGCTCGATCTCCCGCTCCAGGTAGTAGCGGCGCTCCTCGTCGAGGGTGTCCCACTTGTTGTAGGCGATGACCAGGGCGCGTCCGGCCTCCACGGCCATCGTGAGGATGCGCTGGTCCTGGACGCTGATGGATTCGGACGCGTCGATCAGGACGACCGCGACCTCGGCCTTCTCGACGGCCGCCGCGGTACGCAGCGAGGCGTAGTAGTCGGCGCCTTCCTGGAGGTGCACCCGGCGGCGGATACCGGCGGTGTCCACGAACTTCCAGGTCTTGCCACCGAGTTCGATCATCTCGTCGACCGGGTCACGGGTGGTGCCGGCGATCTCGTTGACGACCACCCGCTCCTCGCCGGCGACCTTGTTCAGCAGCGACGACTTGCCGACGTTCGGGCGGCCGATGAGCGCGATCCGGCGGGGGCCGCCGAGCGCGGTGCCGAAGGTCTGCGCGGGCGCCTCGGGCAGGGCGTCCAGGGCGGCGTCGAGCATGTCGCCGGTGCCCCGGCCGTGGAGGGCGGAGACCGGGTGCGGCTCGCCGAGGCCGAGCGACCACAGCATGGCGGCGTCGGCCTCGCCCGACGGGCCGTCCACCTTGTTGGCGACCAGGACCACGGGCTTGCCGGCCCGGCGCAGCAGCTTGACGACGGCCTCGTCGGTGTCGGTCGCGCCGACCTTGGCGTCGACGACGAAGACCACCGCGTCGGCGGCCTCGATGGCGAACTCGGCCTGCAGCGCCACGGAGGCGTCGATGCCGAGGACGTCTTGCTCCCAGCCGCCGGTGTCGACGACCTTGAAGCGGCGGCCGTTCCAGTCGGCCTCGTAGGTGACGCGGTCGCGGGTGACGCCCGGCTTGTCCTCGACGACCGCTTCCCGGCGGCCGATGATGCGGTTCACCAGGGTCGACTTGCCGACATTGGGGCGGCCGATGACGGCGAGGACGGGCAGCGGGCCGTGGCCGGCCGCGGCGATGTCGCCCCCGACCTCCTCGAGGTCGAAGCCCTCCTCCGCGGCGAGCTCCATGAACTCCGCGTACTCGGCGTCGCCCAGCGCACCGTGCTCGTCGCCGGCGGGGATCTGGTCGTTCATGAAGTCCGTTCCTCGTTCATCATCGTGATCGGTGGGCCGCTCGTCCGCGGCCCACTACTCAAGTCTGTTCAGCGCCCGGTCAGGCGCCTGGCCTGTGCCAGGTGGGCGGTCAGCCGCTCCTGGATCCGTACGGTCGCCTCGTCGAGCGCCTTACGGGTGCGCCGGCCACTGTTGTCGCCCGCCTCGAAGGCGTCCCCGAAGACGACATCGACGCGGGAGCGCAGCGGCGGCACGGCCGGGGTCAGCCGGCTGTGCCGCTCCGTGCTGCCGAGCACCGCCACCGGCACCACGGGGGCGCCGGAGCGCACCGCGAAGTACGCCAGGCCCGCCCGCAGGGAGGCGAAGTCGCCCTCGCCGCGGGTGCCTTCCGGGAAGATCCCCAGCACTCCGCCCTGGGTCAGCACCCCGAGGGCGTCGGTGATCGCCTTGCGGTCGACGGTGTCGCGGTCCACCTTCAGCTGCCCGATGCCCCGCAGGAAGGGGTTCAGCGGGCCGACGAAGGCTTCCTTCTTGATCAGGAAGTGCACCGGCCGCGGCGCGGTGCCCATCAGCATCGGGCCGTCGATGCCGTGCGAGTGGTTGACGGCAAGGATCACCGGGCCGGCCGAGGGCACCCGCCAGGCGCCCAGCACCCGCGGCCGCCACAGCCCGTACATCAGGCCGATGCCGATCCGCCGGCCGACCGCGGCGCCCGCCTCGCTCGGGGCCCCGCCGCTTTCGGTCACCGGGCGACCCGCCCTGCCTTCTCGGCGCCGGCGCCCTCGATGAGGGTGACCACGCACTCGATGACCTGCTCCAGCGTCAGCTCGGTGGTGTCGACCTCGACGGCATCGTCCGCCTTGGCCAGCGGGGAGGTCTTGCGGCCGGAGTCGGCGGCGTCCCGCTTGATCAGCGCCTCGCGGGTGGCGGCCAGGTCGCCGGCCTCCTTGCCCTTGAGCTCGCCGCTGCGGCGGGCCGCCCGCGCCTCGGGGGAGGCGGTGAGGAAGACCTTGAGGTCGGCGTCGGGCAGGACGGTGATGCCGATGTCCCGGCCCTCGACGACGATGCCGTTCGGCGCCTCGGCGGCGATGCTGCGCTGCAGATCGGTGATCAGGGTCCGCACCTCGGGCACGGCGCTGACGGCGCTGACCGCGGCGGTGACCTCCTGGGTGCGGATCGGGCCCGCGGCGTCCAGGCCGTCGACCGTGATGGTCGGGGCGGCCGGGTCGGTGCCGGAGACGATCACGGGCTTGGCGGAGGCGTCGGCCACCGCGGTCGCGTCGTTGACGTCGATGCCGTTGGTCAGCATCCACCAGGTGATCGCGCGGTACTGGGCGCCGGTGTCGAGGTAGCCGAGGCCCAGCTTGGCGGCGACGGCCTTGGACGTGCTGGACTTGCCCGTGCCTGCGGGGCCGTCGATGGCGACAATCACTGCTGCCGGGGCGGTCCGAGCGGCGGTTTCCACGGTGACGAACACCTTTCTTGTACACGGGGCGGGGGTCCAAGGCCACAAGGGCCTCGGACAAGGTTACTGGCTCACCCGCACCGCCCCGTCCACGGTCTCACTGCCGGATGGACCAGCCCCGCTCCCGCAGCTCCGCGGTCAGCACCGGCACGGCCTGCGGCTCGACCATGAGCTGGATGAAGCCCGCCTGCTGGCCGGTGGCGTGCTCGATGCGGACGTCCTCGATGTTGACCCCCACCCGGCCGGCGTCGGCGAAGATCCGGGCCAGCTCGCCGGGCTGGTCACCGATGTGCACGGCGACGATCTCATAGATGGCCGGGGCGGCGCCGTGCTTGCCGGGCACCCGCTCCCGCCCGGCATTGCCGCGGCGGAGCACGTCCGCGATGCCGCCGGCGCCCCCGCCGCGCTTCGCGTCGTCGGCGGACTCCAGGGCGCGCAGGGACCGTACCGTCTCGTCCAGGTCGGCGGCGATCTCGCCCAGCACATCGGCGACCGGGCCCGGATTGGCGGAGAGGATGTCGATCCACATCGCCGGATCGGAGGCCGCGATCCGCGTCACATCGCGGATGCCCTGGCCGCAGAGCCGTACGGCGGTCTCGTCGGCACCCTTGAGCCGGGCGGCCACCAGGCTGGAGACCAGTTGCGGGGTGTGCGAGACCAGGGCGACGGCGCGGTCGTGCGCATCCGCGTCCATCACCACCGGGACGGCCCGGCACAGGGCGACCAGCTCCAGTGCGAGATTGAGCACCTTGGTGTCGCCGTCGCGGGTCGGGGTGAGCACCCAGGGCCGGCCCTCGAAGAGGTCGGCGGTGGCGGCCAGCGGGCCGGAGCGCTCCTTGCCGGCCATCGGGTGGGTGCCGAGGTAGCCGGACAGCTCGCAGCCCATCGCCTCCAGCTCGCGGCGCGGGCCGCCCTTGACGCTGGCGACGTCGAGGTAGGCGCGGGCCGCCCCACGCCGTATGGCACCGGCCAGCGCCGCCGCGACATGGGCCGGCGGCACGGCCACGATGGCCAGATCGACCGGGCCCGGGGGCGCCTCGGCGGTGCCGGCGCCGAGCGCGGCGGCCGTCAGGGCCTGGGCCTGGTCGTGGTCCTCCAGGAAGACCTGGACGCCGCGGGCGCTCAGCGCCAGCGCGGCGGAGGTGCCGATCAGGCCCGTTCCGATGACGAGTGCGCTCCTCACTGCGCAATGTCCTTTCGCAGCGCCCCGGCCGCGCCGAGGTAGACATGGGCGATCCCGGCCTTGGACAGATCGGTCTCCACATGGGCGAGCACCCGCACCACGCGCTCCATGGCGCCGGTGATGTCCAGCTCCTGGGCGCAGATCAGCGGGACGTCCGTGATGCCCAGGGCGCGCGCGGCGGCTGCCGGGAAGTCGCTGTGCAGATCGGGGGTGGCGGTGAACCAGACGCTGATCAGGTCGTCCGCGCCGAGGCCGTTGCGTTCGAGGACGGCGGTGAGCAGTTCGCCGACCTGCTGCTGCATATGCTCCGCGTCGTCCCGCTCCAGCTGGACGGCCCCGCGGACCGCTCGTACCGCCACGTCGCTGCTCCCCTTGCGTTCTGTGCCGCGTCACGCACCTGTGCGCGCACTGATCAGCGTAACCAGCCGCACCGACAATCCGTACGCGGCGGCCGCCCTGCGGCCCTTATGCGACGGCGGCGGCGCGGCGGCCGAAGGCGCACGGGCCGCGGTCCCTGCGCGTCGCGACCGGCCGCCCACCGACAGTGAACAGGCCGCCGGAGTTCAACATTCCGCTTTCAAAACCTGGTGACATTCACCATCCCACCAGCGACAATCGCCGCCATGTCCGAAGCCGCCGAAGGTCACACCCTGGTCGCCGAGCACACCGTCTACGCCTGTGTGATGGGCTCGCGCGCCTTCGGTCTGGCCACGGAGACCAGTGACACCGACCGGCGCGGGGTGTATCTCGCGCCCACCCCGCTCTTCTGGGGCTTCGAGAAGCCGCCGACCCATGTGGAGGGGCCGCGCGAGGAGGAGTTCTCCTGGGAGCTGGAGCGGTTCTGCCATCTGGCCCTGCGCGCCAACCCCACCATCCTGGAGTGTCTGCACTCCCCCCTGGTCGAGCGGGTCGACGCCACCGGCCGGGAACTGCTCGCGCTGCGCGACGCCTTCCTGTCCCGGCAGGCCCACCGCACGTTCACGGGCTACGCCGGCGGTCAGCTCAAGCAGCTGCGGGCCGATGTACGCCAGCACGGCGCGCCCCGCTGGAAGCACGCCATGCATCTGCTGCGGCTGCTGGCCTCGTCCCGCGATCTGCTCCGTACCGGCCGGCTCACGCTGGACGTCGGCCAGGACCGGGAGGAGCTGCTGGCGGTCCGGCGCGGTGAGGTGGCCTGGGAGACCGTGGAGCGCCGGATGGCGCGGCTGGCCGAGGAGGCGGAGGCCGCGGTGTCCGGCTCGCCGTTGCCGGCCGAGCCGGACCGGGGCCGGGTGGCCGACTTCCTGTTCCGGGCCCGGCGGGCATCGGCACTCGGCTGAGGCCCGGCCGTCCCGGTCCCGGACGATGCGTCCTGGCCGGACGATTGGTTCCGGCCCGGACGGTCAGCCCCGGCCCGGACGGTCGGTCCTGGCCCGGACGACGAGGTCGTGCAGCGCCTCGCGGGCACCGGGGGCGTCCGGCAGGGCCGTCGCTTCCTGGGCGGCGTCGAGCCGGGCGTGCAGCGCGTCGACGTCCTCGCGCAGCCGCTCCGGGGCGACCACCTCGCCTGCCGTGCCGTGTTCGGCCTCCTCCTTGGCCGCTATCAGCTCCGGTATGTAGGCGGGCGCGGCCAACTCACCCACCAGCGTGGGCAGATGGGGCTGCACCCGGCCGCTGTCCATGAGGTGGATGCCGGTGAGCAGCACCCGCAGCGTGTACAGCAGCGGCTTCAGCTCACCGGTCTTCTCGAACAGCCGCCACTGGGTCCCGGCGAAGCCCCGGTAGTGGTGGGCGTGGTGGGAGGTGAGCAGGTCCGGCACCAGCGCGAGCAGTTCGTCGTGCACGGGAGTGGTGTGCACGACCAGGGGCGAGACCAGCTGCTCCAGCACGTAGCCGTTGCGCCGCAGCAGGAGCCGGGCGAACTTGCGCAGGTCGTGCGAGACCAGGTCCAGTTCGGTGCGGTCCTGCTCCCACATCCGGGTCCGCGACTCCTCGGGCTCGTGCAGGCCGAGGAGGGCGGCGGCCGGCAGGAGGTGGGCGCCGCGCAGGTCGACATCGGAGTCCCGGGACGGGAAGCCGTACAGGTGTGCGCCGGAGACCGTCGCGAAGACCAGCGGATCGTCCTGCCCGGCCACCACGGCGTCCAGGTCGACGGCGGGCAGCCCGGCCGCGCGGAGGACGGCCGCCCGCTCGGCGGCCGCACCGGGAGCGGTTCCGGGGCCCGCTCCGGCCGCCATAGAGTTCTCAGGCATCCCAGGCCTCCCCCAGTGCCAGCAGCTCCGAGCGGTACTCGATACGGGCAGCCCACTCCCCGGGCCAGGCGCCGGCACCCAGGTAGGCACCCGCGAAGGCGCCGGTGAGGCAGGCGATCGAGTCGGAGTCACCGGAGGTGCAGGCGGCCCGGCGCAGCGCGGTGAGCGGTTCGCCGGGGAAGAGCAGGAAGCACAGCAGGCCGGTGGCCAGCGCCTCTTCGGCGATCCAGCCGGCGCCGGTGGCCAGGCAGGGGTCGGCCTCCGGGTCCGGGGCACCGAGCGCCGCGTCCAGCCGGTCCAGGACACCGAGGCACTCGTCCCAGCCACGCGCGATGAAGGCCGCCGCGGAGCGGTCCTGGCTCCGCCGCCACAGGTCGCCGAGCCAGTCCTCCCGGTAGACGGTGCGGCGGCCCTGGGCGTACACCCGGAGCCGGCCGGGCAGCTCGGCGGGCGGCGTGCCGTCGGCGAGGGCGCGTACGGCGTAGGCGGTCAGATCGCCGGCGGCCAGCGCGGTCGGGTGCCCGTGGGTCAGCGCGGCCTGCAACTGCGCGGCGCCGGAGCGCTGCTGGGGGCTCAGCCCCGGTGCCAGCCCGATCGGCGCGACCCGCATATTGGCGCCGCAGCCCTTCGACCCCATCTGAGCGGCCCGGGCCCAGGGCAGGTCCCGGTCACTGAGGAGTTCACAGGCCCGCAGACACGTCCCGCCCGGTGCCCGGTTGTTGTCGGGCGAGCGCCACCAGGCGACGTACTCCTCGCGCACGGGACCCAGGAGGCCGGCCGGGGTGAGCTCGCCGCGCCCCATGGCGGTGCGCAGCCCGCGGCCCAGCGCCAGCGTCATCTGGGTGTCGTCGGTGACGAAGGCGGGTTCGGGCAGCGCCATCTGCTGCCACGGGCCGCACTTGGCCAGGATCGACGGCACATCGTTGAACTCGGTGGGAAAGCCGAGCGCGTCACCGAGAGCGAGCCCGATCAGCGAGCCGGTAGCGGCGGACCCCGTGGACACCATCAAAAAACCACCCCTTAATGTCATGGTGACATTAAGGGGTGGTGCGACGCCGCCGCAAGGGCTTTGTCTTCCCAGGGGGCCTCCCCCTGGTGACGACGACTAGAGCTCGACCTCGCGCATCAGCATGCCGACCTCGGTGTTGGTCATCCGGCGCAGCCAGCCCGACTTCTGGTCGCCCAGGGCGATCGGGCCGAAGCTCGTACGGACGAGCTTGTCGACCGGGAAGCCGGCCTCCGACAGCATGCGGCGCACGATGTGCTTACGGCCCTCGTGGAGCGTGACCTCGACGAGGTAGTTCTTGCCGGTGTTCTCGACGACCCGGAAGTGGTCGGCGCGGGCGTAGCCGTCCTCCAGCTGGATGCCGTCCTTGAGCTGCTTGCCCAGGTCGCGCGGGAGGGGGCCCTGGATCGCGGCCAGGTAGGTCTTTTTGACGCCGTAGCGCGGGTGCGTCAGACGGTGGGCCAGCTCGCCGTGGTTGGTGAGCAGGATGATGCCCTCGGTCTCGGTGTCCAGCCGGCCGACGTGGAACAGCCGCGTCTCACGGTTGGTGACGTAGTCGCCCAGGCACTGGCGGCCGTCCGGGTCCTCCATGGTGGAGACCACACCGGCCGGCTTGTTCAGCGCGAAGAAGAGGTAGGACTGGGTGGCGACCGTCAGGCCGTCGACCTTGATCTCGTCCTTCTCCGGGTCGACCCGGACGCCCTGCTCCATGACGATCTGGCCGTTGACCTCGACGCGCGCCTGGTCGATCAGTTCCTCGCAGGCCCGCCGCGAGCCCATACCGGCCCTGGCAAGCACCTTCTGCAGGCGCTCGCCCTCCTGGTCGCCGAACGTCTTGGGCGTCTTGACCTGCGGCTTGTTGTGGCGGGCGCGGTTGCGCTCCTCCACCTGGGCGTCGTACTCACGGGGCCGTGCGGGCGCCTGGCCGCGGCCGCGCTGCGGGCCGCCCTTGGCACCGGGGCCAGATCCCTTGGACGCGGCGCCGGCACGCGGGCCGCCCTTGGCCCCGCCACGGGCCGCCGCGCCACGGCTGCCGCCGCTCTTGGGGGCACCGCTCTTGGGGGCACCGCTCTTGGGACCACCGCTCTTGGCGCCGGCGCTCTTGGCGCCGCCGCTCTTGGCACCGCCGCGCCCGTCCTTGCCGCCCTGGTCACCGGGGCCGCCCACGTCGTAGCGGCGCTCCTCGGGACGGGGACGGCCGGCGCGCTGCTGCTTCTCGTCCCGCTTTCCCCCAGCCTTCGGCCGGGAGGGGCCCTCACTCGCACCGCGGTAGTTGCCCCGCCCGCTGTCGTTGTTCCTGCCGCTGCTTCGCATCAATGATCCGTCTGAGAGTCGCCGCTGTCGTCTACGTCGAACGACGGGATACCTTCCGGGGAGTCACCCTCCACCGCCTCCGCCTCCGGGAGGAACGGTGCGAGCTCAGGGAGCTCGTCCAGGCCGCGCAGGCCCATCCGCTCCAGAAAGTAATTCGTCGTCCTGTACAGGATCGCACCTGTTTCAGGTTCCGTCCCCGCCTCCTCCACCAGGCCGCGCTGGAGGAGTGTGCGCATCACACCGTCACAGTTCACGCCGCGTACGGCCGAGACCCGGGAACGGCTGACCGGCTGACGGTACGCGACCACGGCCAGAGTCTCCAAAGCCGCCTGGGTGAGCCGGGCCTGCTGCCCGTCCAGGACGAAGCTCTCCACCGCGTCCGCGTACTCGGCACGGGAGTAGAACCGCCAGCCCCCGGCCACCAGGCGCAGGTCGAAACCGCGCCCCTGGCGTGCGTAGTCCTCGGACAGCTCGCGCAGCGCCAGCGCGACCGCCCGGCGGGGCCGCTGCAACACCCTGGCCAGGTGTTCCTCGGTCGCGGGCTCGTCGACGACCATGAGGACCGCCTCCAGCGCGGGCTTCAGCGCCAGCTCGGCCACTCCCAGCGCCCCGGCCGGTGCCTCGGGCCGCTCCCCCGCGCTCTCCCCCGCGATCTCGCCCTGGCCGGACGCCGCCTCCGTGATGTCGTACGCCCCGTTCCCGGCCACGCCGCTCATTCCCGCTCCTCCGCTGGGTGCTCTCCCTGCCCCGCTGTGTCCTCTTCCGGCTCCGCCTCGGCGGCACTCTGCCCCGGTTCCCGGTCGAACTCGTCCGTGACCGCTGGCTCGGCCCCCTCCGCGCCCGTCCACCGGACCGTGAGCGCCCCCAGGGCCTCCTCCTGCTCCAGGACCACCACCCGCTCCCGGTAGAGCTCCAGCAGGGCCAGGAAGCGCGCCACGACGGTAAGGGTGTCCGGGGCGTCCGCGCACAGATCCTGGAAGCCGGCCTCGCCCGCCTCGCGCAGCCGCGCCATCAGCACCTCGGCCTGCTCCCGCACGCTCACCAGCGGCGCATGGATGTGGTCGACATAGACCTGGGGCCGGGCCTTGGGCTGCATCGCCTTCACCGCGAGCTTGGCGAACCCCTCCGCCCCGGTGCTGATGACCACCTCGGGCAGCAGCTCGGCGAGGCACGGCTCCAGCCCGACCGTACGGGGATAGCGCCGGGCCTCGTCGGCCAGCCTGCCGCTGAAGATGTCCGCGATGCGCTTGTAGGCGCGGTACTGCAGCAGCCGGGCGAAAAGCAGATCACGGGCCTCCAGGAGCGCGAGATCGGCCTCGTCCTCCACTTCGGCGGCGGGCAGCAGCCGGGCCGCCTTCAGATCCAGCAGCGTCGCCGCGACGACCAGGAACTCCGTGGTCTGGTCCAGGTCCCAGTCCGGCCCCATGGCCCGGATGTGCGCCATGAATTCGTCGGTCACCTTGGACAGCGCGACCTCGGTGACGTCCAGCTTGTGCTTGGAGATCAACTGCAGAAGGAGATCGAAGGGGCCCTCGAAGTTCTCCAGCCGGAGGGTGAACGTACCGTCGCGGGCCCCGGGGGAAGTCCCGCCGGGAGAGGCATCAGGGGCCCCCTCGGGGACGTCTCCAGGGGTGCCCTCGGGGGCGTCCCCGGCGGGGGCGTCCGCGCCGGGGACATCCGCGGGAGCAGCTACCGGTGGCCCGTCGGCAGCCTCCGGCGCCTCGGCCGACCCGGCAGCCCCGGGGCCGTCGTCCGGCCCCTCCGACCCCGCCGGCACATCCAGCACCTCCGGCCCCGCGGCGGCCCCGCGTCCGAGAGGTCTACGGGCGCGGGGCGCGGGGGCGTCATCGTTGGTCGTCGGCATCGCGGTCGGTCCATGGTGCTGTGGTCCCGTGCCGGGGGCGACGGGCTGGTCACGGGCGGGACAACCCGCCGAGGAGGCAGGCTATCCCGCGGCACCCGCGCGAGCGCCGACCCCGGCGCGGCCGGCCCCGCGCGGCGTGACGTTTCAGCACCCTCTCGGCACCACGGCAGCCGCCGGGAATGCACCGTCACAGGAAGGCACCGCCCCAGGGAGCACCGTCACAGGAAAGGCTCCGCCGCAGGAAAACTCCGCCACCACGGCGAGCGGCCACGACGCGGGCACCCGGTGGTGCCGGACCGGCCGCGCCCCGGGCATGCGCCGGGCCGGGCGTCAGCGCCCCCGCAGCCGCCGCACCAGAATGCTGGCGTCACCGCGCGACTCCAGGTCGGCGAGGACGACGGCGACCGCCTCGCGGACGATCCGGCCGCGGTCGACGGCGAGCCCGTGCTCACCGCGCAGTACCAGCCGGGCGTGTTCGAGGTCCATGAGCTCCTCGGCGGAGACATAGACGGTGATCTTCTCGTCGTGCCGCTCCCGGCCGCTCGGGCGGCGGTTGGCGCCGCGGGAGCCGCCGCGCCGGCGGCCCTGGCCACCGGCCTGTGCCGCCGCGGCGGCCGCGTCGGAGCCCGCCTGGCCGCCCTGGCCCGCCTGGGCCCGGTGGCCCTTGGCGGCATCGCCGTCGCTCTCCCGGCCGCCGTGCTCGGCCGGGGGGCCGACGGCGGGCACCCTCGGGGGTGTGGCCGGTCCGCCGTCACCGGCCGTCGCCGCCGGAGCGTCCCAGCCGCCGGCCCCGGACCGTCGCTGCCGTACCGCGGTGGCCGCCTCCGGCCCTTCCTCCGCCGTATCGGGCTCACCGGCCGGTGCCGGTACCCGGGGCGCCTCGGCGCCGGCCGTGGAGCCGTTCGCCGAGCGGCGGGGGCTGGAGGGCTGGAGCCCCCCTCCCCCGGTGGTGCGGAACAGTTCGTCGGCTCCCGGCAGACTCACTCGGCGTGACACCGGGCGAGCACCTCCCTGGCGAGCTGACGATAGGCGGCGGCGCCGACGGAGTTGGAGGCGTACGTGGTGATCGGCTCGCCCGCGACGGTGGTCTCGGGGAAGCGGACCGTACGGCCGATGACGGTGTGGTAAACGTGATCGTCGAAGGCCTCGACGACGCGCGCCAGCACCTCACGGCTGTGCACCGTGCGGGAGTCGTACATCGTCGCCAGGATGCCGTCCAGCTCCAGCTCGGGGTTGAGCCGTTCCTGGACCTTCTCGATCGTCTCGGTGAGCAGCGCGACACCGCGCAGCGCGAAGAACTCGCACTCCAGCGGCACGATGACCTTGTGAGCCGCCGTCAGGGCGTTGACGGTGAGCAGACCGAGAGAGGGCTGGCAGTCGATGACGATGTAGTCGTAGTCGGCCAGCAGCGGCTTCAGGGCACGCTGCAGGGTCGACTCGCGCGCGACCTCGCTGACCAACTGCACCTCTGCCGCTGACAAATCGATATTGCTGGGCAGCAGGTCCATGTTGGGGACCGCGGTCTTCAGGAGCACTTCGTCGGCCGCCATACCCCGCTCCATGAGCAGGTTGTAGACCGTCAGGTCGAGCTCCATCGGGTTGACGCCGAGTCCGACCGACAGGGCACCCTGGGGGTCGAAGTCGACGAGCAGCACCCGTCGTCCGTATTCGGCAAGTGCGGCGCCCAGGTTGATGGTCGAGGTGGTCTTGCCGACCCCGCCCTTCTGGTTGCACATGGCAATGATTTTGGCGGGACCGTGCTCGGACAGCGGTCCCGGGATGGGGAAATAGGGGAGCGGGCGTCCGGTCGGGCCGACGCGTTCGCGGCGCTGGCGCGCGGCGTCCGGCGCGAGCGTCGCGGCGTACTCGGGGTCCGGCTCGTACTCCGCGTCCGGATCGTAGAAGTGCCCCTGGGGCAGGTCGTCGTAGTCGGCGAGACGGGCGGGTTCTCCACTGCCCCGGTCGCCGGCCATGGCGTTCACGTGATGGCCGTCCATGCTCTGGTGGGCTGTCGTGGAAATGCTCTGGTGGTCTGCGAAGGTGTGGACCGCGACGGAGCCGACAGCCTCGCGCCCCGAGGGACCCTGGTCCCCTGCAACCGCTCCTGGTTGACCACCTCCGGGAGAAAATGTCGACTCATTCACAAGTCGTCTTACCTCCTTGGATGTGACCAGGAAACTTTATCGATAGGTCAGCGTGGCACCATGCCGACGGTTGGCGACTCTATGGCGTGTCGGGCGTCCGCAGCAACACAATCCACCGGACCCGGCACGATGTGTCGGTAACCGGACCCCCGATGTCAAGGGCGCAAGTGGCGTCGGACCGAAGTTTCCGGGGTGCGCGAAACGGCTAAAGGGTCACGTTCGCGGCGAGTTGGAGGCCACCGTTCCGGAACACGGCGTTCCGCGCACCACGCATGCAACCGGCCGGGCCTTGTCGACAAGGCCCGGCCGGATATGCAGCGTTGACGCGCTTCGTTGACGTCTCAGCCGAGGAGGGTGCGCAGTTCGACGTGCTCCAGGCCGTGCGCCTCGGCGACGGGGCCGTAGACGACCTTGCCGTCGTGCGTGTTCAGGCCCTTGGCCAGCGCCGGGTCACGGCGCAGCGCCTCGACCCAGCCACGGTTCGCCAGCTCCACGATGTAGGGCAGCGTGGCGTTGGTGAGGGCGTGGGTGGAGGTGTTCGGCACCGCGCCGGGCATGTTGGCGACGCAGTAGAAGACCGAGTTGTGGACCGCGAAGGTCGGCTCGGCGTGCGTGGTGGGACGGGAGTCCTCGAAGCAGCCGCCCTGGTCGATCGCGATGTCGACAAGAACACTTCCGGGCTTCATCTTGGCGACGAGCTCGTTGGTGACCAGCTTCGGCGCCTTGGCGCCGGGGATCAGGACGGCACCGACGACGAGGTCGGCCTCGACGACGGCCTTCTCCAGCTCGTAGGCGTTGGAGACGATCGTCTGCACCTTGGTGCCGAAGATCTTGTCGGCCTCGCGGAGCTTGTTGATGTCCTTGTCGAGCAGGGTGACGTGGAAGCCGAGGCCCACGGCGATCTGCAGCGCGTTCCAGCCGGAGACGCCACCGCCGATGATGACGGCCTTGCCCGCGTGGACACCGGGGACACCGCCGGGCAGCACACCGCGGCCGCCGGCCTGGCGCATCAGGTGGTAGGCGCCGACCTGCGGGGCGATCCGGCCCGCGACCTCGGACATCGGGGCGAGCAGCGGCAGCTGGCGGCCGGCCGTCTCGACGGTCTCGTAGGCGATCGCGGTGGTGCCGGACTCCAGCAGCGCGTCGGTGCACTCCCGGGAGGCGGCCAGGTGCAGGTAGGTGAAGAGCGTCTGGTCCTTGCGGAGACGGTGGTACTCCTCCGCGATCGGCTCCTTGACCTTCAGCAGCAGGTCAGCGGTGCCCCAGACCTCGTCGGCGGTGTCCAGGATGGAGGCACCGGCGGAGACGTACTCCTCATTCGTGATGGAGGAGCCGGCGCCGGCGTCCTTCTCGATGAAGACCTGGTGGCCGTGGCGGACGAGTTCGTTCACTCCGGCGGGCGTGATAGCCACGCGGAACTCGTTGTTCTTGACCTCGCGGGGGATGCCGACCTTCACGTCGATCACGGTCCTTGAAAGAGAGGGTGCAGGAGGAATTATCCCCTCATGCGATGCATGACGGAACTGACCGCGCCGAACGCGGCCCGGCCAGTCTATTGAAGGAGCTCTCGTTGTCTAGCCTTGCAAAGCATTAATTCTTGCGAGAAGCACCACCGATTTCGCAGGCTACTGGGAGTGATCTTCAAGGAGACGTTCCCCCACGGCCCGGTGGAGCCGTGCCGCCGCCGGATCCCCGAGCCGGTCGAGGGTGTCCGCAATCCGTAGTTGCAGTGCCGCCTCCAGTCGTCCGTCGCCCGCTTTCCTGGCGATGCCGAGAGCTTCGAGGCAGGTCCGCAGCGCCTCCTCGGGCCGTCCCGCGTACTCCTGCACCCGGGCCAGCTCACCGGTCGCCCGCGCCTGGCCGGCCACATCGCCGGTCCTGCGGTAGGTGCCGACCGCCGCCCGCCAGGCCTTGAGCGCTTCGCCCCACCGGCCCGCATAGGTGTGCGCCCCGCCGATCCGGCCCTGCAGCCGCGCCGCGTCCCCGCTCTCGCCGCGGGCCAGCCGCAACTCCAGCGCCCGGCCGTACCAGTCGGCGGCCCGCTGCCAGTCACCCAGCGTGGTGTACGTACCACCCAGCGACTCCAGCGCCCGGCCGGTCGCCACCGGGTCCTGCACCGAGCGGGCAGCCTCCAGCGCACCCCGGTAGCGGGTGAGCGCCTGGTCGGTGCGGCCCGCCTGCCCGTCCAGGTCCGCGAGGTTCAGCAGGGCGGCGGCTTTCTCCCGTGGCAGCTCGCGCCGCTCGGCGACCTGGAGCACGAGCCCGTGCAGCGCATAGAGGTCCGGCGCGGCCGCCTCGGGGCCCTGGTGCGCGAGCAGCGTGCGGGTCAGCGCGGCCATCAACCGGCGGTCCAGCGTGTCGAGTTCGCCGTCCGCGACGGCGATCCCGGCGGCGTCGAGCAGCGCACCGCGGCGGGTGTGCAGCCAGTGCGCGGCAGCGGCCCTCGAGGAGAAGCGCAGCGAGCGCGGCAGCCCGGCGACCTTGTGCCGCGCGGGGGAATCGGCCGGCTCGGCCATCGCCCGGCAGGACTGGAGCAGCCGTACGGTCCGCTCCAGCATCCGGGCGCGGGCCAGCTGGATGTCGGCCGGGCGCTCGTGTTCCGGGAGCAGGTCGCGCGCCAGCGGGGCGAGGCAGCCGGGCAGGCGGTACTGCGGGCGCAGGGCCGGGTCGGGCGCACCGTCGGCGGCGGCGGGCCCGTCGTCCCCGGCGGCGGCCGGGCGCAGCAGGCCGAGCGCGGTGAAGTCGCCCAGCGTCGTGGCGGCCGCCGCCACCGAGCAGCCGGCCAGGGCGGAGGCGATATGGGCGTCCACGAGACCGCCGGGCGCCAGAGTGATCAGCCGCAGTATGCGGGCGGCGGGCGGCGGCAGGGCATCGTGGACGAGCCGGAAGGCGCGGTAGAGCGGTCGGGCGCCGGTGGGCAGGTCGTCGGGCAGCGGGACGGCGTGCAGTGCCTGGTACAGATCGGCGACCGAGGACATGGGGCGGGCGGCGAGCCAGGCACCGGCCAGCACCAGCGCGGCGGGCTGGCCGCCGCACTCCTCGGCGACGCTGTCGGCGGTGCGCGGGTCGACGGTGATCCGGGTCGGCCCGGCGTACCGGCTGAGCATGTCGACACCGGCCGCGCTGTCCAGGCCGCCCAGGGCACACGGCCGGACGTCCGAAATGCCGGTCAGCGGCCCCTGCGAGACCACCACGACCAGGCAGTCGGGGGCGTCCGGGAGCAGCGGTCCGACCTGCTCGGCGCCCGGTGCGTCATCCAGGAAGAGCAGCGCGCGACGCCCGGCGAGGGCATCGCGCAGCTGCTCGGCCAGCTCGTCCTCGGCGGCGCCCGGCACCGCGTCGAGGCCGAGCGCGGCCAGCAGCTCCCGCGCGGTGCGGCCGGTGTCGGCCGGTTCGCCGCCCGGGCCGGTCAGCGTGGCCCGCAGCACTCCGTCGGGGTGGTCGTCCGCCAGTTCGCGCAGCAGCTCCTCGGCCAGGGCCGTACGCCCGGACCCGGGGCGGCCGGCGATCAGCAGCACCCGGCTGCGGGCGCCCTTGCGGCCGGAGAGGGTGTCCAGGCCGGCCCGGGCGATATCGGCGTGCAGCGCCTTGAGTTCGCGGCGGCGTCCGGCGAACCCGGCGGCGGGGGCGGTGGCGGTCGCACGGGCGGCGGGGCGGGCGGCGGCGCCGTCTCTGCGGACCCCCGGCGCCCGCCGTCCGGGTGCCGCCGTGGCAGGCCCGTCCGCCATCTCCGGCGGGAGGTGCCCCCCGCCCACCGCCTGATCCGTCACCGGTCACGCTCCCGTCCACCTGCGCGTACGTGTCCGCCGCCGGGACGGAACGTTGCCGAGCGTAGTTCACGGGCCGTCACCTCCCCTGCAGAGCAGGGCGGTTGCGTCACCCGATCGGATCGGTGGATCATCCGACCGGCTCGTGGCGGGACGGCGGCGGGCCCGGCGGCTCAGGCCTCGAAGGGGCGGGCCGGCCACGGGGCATCGGCCGGCCGCAGTGCGTCCAGGCCCTCCCCAACCCGGGCTGCGGTCAGCGCCAGCACCCCCACGACGAGGCAGTTGTTGTGCAGATCACCGGCGAGTACCAGGCGGACCAGCTCGTCGTGCGGCACCCGCGCCAGCTCCATGTCGGCCTCCTCCTCGGAGACCTCGAACCGCTCGCCCTCTGCCTCGGACAGATCACGGGCGAGGAAGATCCGTACGGCCTCGTCGCAGCCGCCGGGCGTGGTGTAGACATCGGTCAGCACCCGCCAGTCCGCGGCCTTGACGTGCGCCTCCTCGTACAGCTCGCGCTGCGCGGCGTGCAGCGGGTTCTCACCGGGGACGTCGAGGAGCCCGGCGGGGATCTCCCACAGCTTCTGGCGTACGGGGTGGCGGTACTGGCGCAGCACCAGCACCCGGCCCTCGTCGTCGAGCGCGAGGACGGCCACGGAGCCGGGGTGGACCTGGTAGTCGCGGGTGACGGTGGAGCCGTCCGGCATCACGACCGTATCGGTGCGCACGCTGGTCTTGTTCCCGGTGAACGGCGTCGTGGTCGCGGTGACCGTCCACTCCTCCGGGGTGTCCTTGATCGCCATGGCGCGTCCTCCTGTGTATTGCCTGTGCCAACGCAGAAACCGGGGCACGACCTCGAAGAGGCCGTACCCCGGCAACCGTATCCGTCGCGCTGTCCCTTACTTCGCGGTGCCCGTCTTGCGCGCGACCGCGGCCTTCACCAGCCCGGCGAAGAGCGGGTGCGGGCGGGTCGGACGGGAGCGCAGCTCGGGGTGCGCCTGGGTGGCGACGAGGTAGGGGTGCACCTCGCGCGGGTACTCGACGTACTCGACGAGCTTGTTGTCCGGGGAGGTGCCGGAGAACTGCAGCCCGGCCTTCTTCTCCAGCTCACCGCGGTAGGCGTTGTTGACCTCGTAGCGGTGGCGGTGGCGCTCCTCGACGTACGGCTGGTCGTCGTAGACCTCGCGGACGATGGAGCCCTCGGCGAGCTTGGCCGGGTACATACCCAGCCGCATCGTGCCGCCCATATCGCCCTCACCTGCGACGATGTCCATCTGCTCGGCCATCGTGGAGATCACCGGGTCGGCGGCGGCCGGGTCGAACTCGGTGGAGTTCGCGCCCTCGATGCCGGCCAGGTTGCGGGCCGCCTCGATGACCACGCACTGCAGGCCCAGGCACAGGCCGAGCAGCGGGAGCTTGTTCTCCCGGGCGTAGGTGATCGCGCCGACCTTGCCGTCCACGCCGCGGTCGCCGAAGCCGCCGGGGATGCAGACGGCGTCGCAGTCGTCGAGCTGCTGGGCGGCGCCGGCCGGGGTCTTGCAGTCGTCGGAGGTGACCCACTTCAGCTTCACGCGGGTCTTGTTCGCGAAGCCGCCGGCCCGCAGCGCCTCGGTGACCGAGAGGTAGGCGTCCGGCAGGTCGATGTACTTGCCGACCAGCGCGACCTTGACCTCGTGGTCGGGGTTGTGGACGCGGTCGAGCAGGTCCTCCCACTGGGTCCAGTTCACGTCGCGGAACGGGAGGTCCAGCTTCCGTACGACATAGGCGTCCAGGCCCTCGGTGTGCAGCACCTTGGGGATGTCGTAGATCGACGGGGCGTCGATCGCGGCGACGACCGCGGCCTCGTCGACGTCGCACATCAGCGAGATCTTGCGCTTGATCGCGGTGGGCACCTCGCGGTCGGCACGCAGCACGATCGCGTCGGGCTGGATACCGATGTTGCGCAGCGCCGCGACCGAGTGCTGGGTCGGCTTGGTCTTCAGCTCACCGGAGGGGCCGATGTAGGGGAGCAGCGAGATGTGGACGACGAAGACGTTGTCCCGGCCGACCTCGTGGCGGACCTGGCGGACGGTCTCCAGGAACGGCAGCGACTCGATGTCGCCGACGGTGCCGCCGACCTCGGTGATGACGACGTCGACGTCCTCGGTCGCCATCCGCCGGATGCGGTGCTTGATCTCGTTGGTGATGTGCGGGATGACCTGCACGGTGTCACCGAGGTACTCGCCGCGCCGCTCCTTGGCGATCACGGTGTTGTAGACCTGGCCGGTGGTGACGTTCGCGCTGCCGTCGAGGTCGACGTCGAGGAAGCGCTCGTAGTGGCCGATGTCCAGGTCGGTCTCGGCGCCGTCGTTGGTGACGAAGACCTCACCGTGCTGGAACGGGTTCATCGTTCCCGGGTCGACGTTCAGGTACGGGTCGAGCTTCTGCATCGTGACCCGCAGGCCCCGCGCCTTGAGGAGAGCACCCAGGCTGGAGGCGGTGAGCCCCTTGCCCAGCGAGGAGGCGACGCCCCCCGTGACGAAGAGGTGCTTGGTCGTCGTGGATTTGGGCGGCATGGCCAAGAGGGAACTCCCGTGGTCGCGAGGTGGAGAGGTGCGAAGCGGCGTGGGGCCTGGGATTCAGGTGCCGTCGCTGCGGTTCGGGGGTGCCGTGACTTCTGCCGTGACATCTATCTGCGTCCCACCGGTCCACGGGGTACCAGGCTATCAGCGACCTGGCATGGTCGTGCCCGGCCGCACAGCGGAACCTGGAAGTGACCGCTCCGGATGACGCTGTCACGTGACGGAGGCCACCCGTTTGGACCGCTTCACTCGTCGCGAGGGTCGCGCGGATCACCCACGTGCGTCGTATCCTGCTCGGACACTCGCAACGAGCCGTCCGGGAAGGCACCACCCCCGCCGCCCGATTTCCGGTCCCGCTGCTCGGCGACGTTTCATGGGCAGGACGGACAGATCACAACGTCCCATGGGGGGCGTGACTCCAGTTCGACGGGAGATGCACGTGGCCGGGCGCATCGAGGACTACGCACTCATCGGCGATATGCAGACCGCCGCTCTAGTGTGCAGGGACGGCACGGTCGACTGGCTGTGCCTGCCGCGCTTCGACTCCCCGGCGGTCTTTGCAGGACTGCTGGGCACGGAGGAGCACGGATTCTGGCGGATGGGGCCGGTCAACGGCCCCGGGGGCCGGCCCGCACCGGCCGACCGCCGGCGCTACCGGGGCGATTCGCTCGTCCTGGAATCGGAGTGGGACACCCCGCGCGGCACCGTCCGGGTGATCGACTTCATGCCCCCGCGCGATGGCGCGCCGCAGCTCATCCGCATCGTGGAGGGCGTCAGCGGCCGGGTGCCGATGCGCTCGGAGCTGCGGATGCGGTTCTCCTACGGCTGGGTCGTGCCCTGGGTGCACAAGATCGACGACCGTACGGTCGCGGTGGCGGGCCCCGATTCGGTGTGGCTGGACACCGAGGCGGAGACGTACGGCAAGGACCTGACGACGTTCTCCGACTTCACCGTTTCGCCGGGTGAGCGGATCGCGTTCACGATCAGCTGGGAGCCCTCCCACAAGCCGCCGCCGGCGGTGGCGGAGCCCGAGGCGTCGCTGGAGGCGACCGAGGAGTTCTGGCGCGAGTGGGTCGAGCACTGCACGTACCACGGCCCCTACCGCGATGCGGTGGTGCGTTCGCTGATCACGCTGAAGGCGCTGACGTACGCGCCGACCGGCGGGATCGTGGCGGCGCCGACGACCTCGCTGCCGGAGTGCATCGGCGGCGTGCGCAACTGGGACTACCGCTTCACCTGGCTGCGGGACGCGGCGATCACGCTGTCCTCCCTGCTGCGCACCGGCTACCGCGAAGAGGCGCGGGCCTGGCGGGAGTGGCTGCTGCGGGCGGTGGCCGGCGATCCGGAGAACCTGCAGATCATGTACGGCATCGCCGGTGAGCGCGAACTGGGCGAGAACGATCTCACCTGGCTTCCCGGGTACGAGAATTCCCGTCCGGTGCGGGTCGGCAACGGCGCCGCCGGACAGCTCCAGCTCGATGTCTACGGCGAGGTCACCGAGGCGCTGCATCTGGCGCACATGACGGGCCTGGCCCGTAACGACTACGCCTCGCTGCTCCAGCTCAAGCTGATCCAATGGGTGGAGAAGCACTGGGACGAGCCGGATGAGGGCATCTGGGAGGTCCGCGGCCCGCGCCGGCACTTCGTGCACTCCAAGGTCATGACCTGGGTCGCGGTCGACCGCACGGTCAAGCTGATCGAGTCCGGGGATGTCGACGGGCCGCTGGAGCGCTGGAAGGACCTGCGCGAGACGATCCACCGCGACGTCTGCGAGAACGGCTACGACAAGGAACGCAACACCTTCACCCAGTCCTACGGCTCGCAGGAGCTGGACGCCTCGCTGCTGCTGATCCCGCAGATGGGGTTCCTGCCGCCGGACGACAAGCGCGTGATCGGCACGATCGAGGCGATCCAGCGGGAGCTGTCCACCGAGGACGGCTTCGTGCTGCGCTACCCGACGTCCGGTGCGCACGATCTCGGGGTGGACGGCCTGGAGGGTGAGGAAGGTGCCTTCCTGGCGTGCTCGTTCTGGCTCGCCGACGACCTCGCGATGATCGGCCGGGTCGACGAGGCCCGCAAGCTCTTCGAGAAGCTGCTCTCGCTCCGCAACGACCTGGGCCTGCTCGCGGAGGAGTGGGACCCCAAGGGCCAGCGGCAGGTGGGCAACTTCCCGCAGGCGTTCAGCCACGTTCCGCTGATCGACACGGCACTGCGGCTGACGGCCAGCGGGGCTTACGGAGGCTGAGGTGCTGTAGGGCCTCATTTTCCGTGTCGGAATCTCACAGTCGATGTCGTACGGATGTCGGATACGACATCACCGTGAGACTGGCTAGATGTGTTGTCCCGGGACGTTGGTGACAGGCGACATGCCTCTCAGGGTGCTTGAAAGAGGGAGGGCCTTCTGGTTTCGGTGTGGATTGCGAAGTCTGCACCGATGCCAGGAGACCCTCGTGATCCACCGTAACGCCCCGCTGACGCCGACCGGCAGGCTGCGTCTGGCCCGGTGCGTCGTCGATGACGGCTGGCCGTTGCGCCGGGCCGCGGAACGGTCCCGGGACGCCATGTTTCGCCCTCCGTGAGTCGCACCTCAGCATGTCACCCCGCAGGTCAGCGGCCCCGCCTCAGCAAGATCTAATGAGACCGGACACCGACCGTTGTTTCGCTCAAACGTGTGAGTACCTCCGGCTTTTCTGGAGGGGGCGCGGATGTCTGCTCCAGGCTGTCATCCACTGCTTGATCGCATCGAGCCTGCTGCAGGGGCGGGGGTGGCTGGTGTCCGTTGAGTCGGCCGTGGTGAGTTTCCGTACGCCGGACCAGGTGGTCGAAGGCGAACCATGGGAGAGCACCGGTAGTGCCACGTTGGCGGCGGTGACTCCGCGGAGAACCTTCCGTTGGTACAACGGCCAGAAGCACTTCTCGGGGCGCCGCGCCGATCTCGACAGCGTTCCGATCGGGGAGGCTGCTGAGCCGGACCTTCCCCGCAACCACGGCCTTCAGCAGAAACGGCTGAGCCACATGCGGTAGGCGGCGAGCGCGGCCAGGCCCACGGCTGTCAGGGCACGGTGATGACGATCTTGCCGCGCGCGTGGCCGGTGGCGCTGGCGTCGTGAGCTGTGGCGGTCTCCTTCAACGGGAACACGGCGTGCAGCGGGACGGTGAGGCGTCCGCGGTCGGCGAGATCGGCCGCCAGTGGCAGTCCTGCCCAGCCCGGCGACTCTCCTGCTTGGGAGCGGGAGTACCGCACTCCGTGTCGGCCGGCGTCGAAGTCGGCGATGGTCACCACGCGGTGCGGGTCGCCGGCGATGGCCACCAGTTCGCCAAGAGAGCCCTTACCGGCCGCGTCCAGAACCACGTCGACCCCGTGCGGAGCCAGTGGGGCAAGGCGATCGGCCAGCCCCGCCCCGTAGGTGACCGGAACGACGCCGAGCTGGTCGAGGAAGCCGTGGTTGCCTTCGCTCGCGGTGCCGATCACGTCGAGGCCGCGAGCCTGGGCGAGTTGCGCGGTGATGGTGCCGACGCCTCCGGCGGCACCATCGATCAGCAAGGTCATGCCCTCGGCGGCTTCCAGGGCTTCCAGTACACGCATGGCTGTGTCGATGTTGCCCGCGGCGCCACCCGCTTCCTCGAAAGACCACGACTGAGGCTTGGATGCCCATGCCTCAAGGACGGCGTACTGGGCCGCGGCGCCTCCCTGGTCCACGAAGGGGACGAGGCCGAAGACCTCGTCTCCCACGGCGGTGCCGGTCACCCCCTCTCCCACCTCGTCGACTATTCCGGCGGCATCCATGCCGGGGATGTGGGGGAAGTCCAGGGTGGCGATGTCCCGCAGCATCCCTGAACGCAGGTACCAGTCAACCGGGGTGACGCCGGTGGCACGCACCGCGATGCGGACCTGACCGGGCCCGGCGTGCGGCTCTTCGACCTCCTCCATGCAGAGGACTTCGGAACCGCCGTAGCGGTGGTATTGCATAGCAAACACGGACAACCTCCGTATGCGTAGTAAGTCGTTCAGCAGGAGAGCTTTCAGTCGCTCACCTCTGCGGGACTGTCAGATTCCCGCTTGGTCTCGGTCGGTGAAGAAATTGATCACGTCCTGGGGTGTGGGGTTGTGGGCGACTTCGGCGGCGGCCGCGGCGCTGCGGGGGAACAGCGCTTGTTCGTATGAGGTGAGGGCGGTCTCGATGTCGTCGGGGTGTGCGGCGAGGGCCTTTCCGAGTTCGGCACCGTCCTCCATGGCCAGGTTGGCGCCTTCACCGTTGGGGGTTGAGAGGTGGGCGGCGTCGCCGAGCAGGGTCACTCCCGGCACCCGGTCCCAGCGGTGCCCGACCGGCAGGGCGTGGAGGGGGCGCAGGACCGGCGCGGTCTGGCCGGCGGTGATCAGGGCGGTGAGTTCCGGTGCCCAGCCGTCGTACTCCTCCGCGATCCGCTCGGCGGCTGCGGCGGCATCGGTGAAGTCGATGGCGGCGAACCAGTCCTGCGGCCTGGTCACGGTGATGTAGGCGTGGAGGGTCCCGCCCTTCTCGCGGTGAGCCACGAGCCACTTGCCGTTCGTGTCCGGGTCGAGCGCGACGAGCGTCCCGCCGCCCACCGCTTTCGCGGTGGCCGGGTGCCCGGTGTCGGCGTCGTGCAGAGAGGTCTCGACGAAGGACCGGCCGACGTATTCGGGTGTGGCGTCGGAGAGCAGCGGCCGGACGCGTGACCACGCGCCGTCCGCGCCGACCAGCAGGCTCGTGACGGTGGTGGTGCCGTTCGCGAAGGTCACCTCGTGACGGCCCCCGGTGAGGGCGCGAATGCCGGTGGCCTTGTGGCCCCATCGGATGGTGCCATCGGGGAGTGCGTCAAGGAGCAGCTGCCGCAGCTCGCCGCGCTGCACCTCAGGACTTTGGCCCGTACCGTCGTCGGCCCTGTCGAACAGGACGGTCCCGTCCCGACCGAGGAGCCGTATCGCTTGGCGGCCCTCCAGGACGATGCCGCGGAACTCGTCCATCAACCCGGCTGCCTGGAGGGCGAGTTGACCGTTGTGGCCGTGGATGTCGAGCATCCCGCCCTGCGCACGTGCCGTCGGGGAGGACTCCGCCTCGTACAACGTGAACGGGATGCCGTGGACATGCAGGACGCGGGCCAGGACGAGGCCGCCGAGTCCGGCGCCGATGATCGTGACAGGGGCGTGCATGGGGCTCCTTGGATGCCGAAGGGAGGGTGCCGGGTCGGCAAGGTGCCGACCCGGCACCCCACCGGGAAAGGGCTCAGAGGGCGATGACCCGGCGCCCGCGCGTGTGACGGGCCTTGCTGTCGATGTGCGCCGCCGCGGCCCCGGTGAGCGGGTACGACTTCTCGACCGGGATGTGGAGCTTCCCGCGCGCGATGAGGCCGGCGGCCGCGGCGAGGGCTTCCGGCACGTTCCCGGTCACGCCGGAGAAGCGGGCGCCGAGGTCCGGCGCGCCGAGGTCGGCGATGGAGATCACCTGCTGCGGGTCCCCGGTCAGCTCGACGAGTTCGCGGATCACGCCCGAGCCGGCCAGATCGAGCGCCGCGTCGATCTGGCCGAGCCGCCGCACTCGCTCGACCCAGCCCTCGCCGTACGTCGTGGCGAGGGCGCCCAGGCCGCGCAGATAGTCCTGGTTCGCAGGCCCTGCGGTGCCGATCACCGTGATGCCGCGCTCGCGGGCGATCTGCAGTACCGCCGATCCCACTCCCCCCGACGCGCCGCTGACCAGCAGCGTCTGCCCGGGCTCCACACCGGCCTGGCGGATGATGCGCAGCGCGGTCTCCACCACGGAGGGGTATCCGGCCGCCTCTTCGAAGGTCAGCCCCTCGGGCATGTGGGCCCAGGCCGACAGCACGGCGAACTCGGCATACGTACTTGAGCCTCGCCCGAACACGCGGTCACCGACCTCGACCCCTTCGACGTGCTCGCCGACCTGGTCCACCACCCCGGCGGCGTCCTGCCCGACTCCGGCAGGCAACTCGACCGGGCGGACCTTCTGGAACTGGCCTTCACGGATCCGCCAGTCGACCGGGTTCACGCCCGCCGCCCGCACGGCGACGCGTATCTGGCCGGGGCCCGCGTGGGGCTCCTCGGCGTCTTCGAGGTGGAGAACGTCGGGACCGCCGAACTCGGCGAAGCTCACTCTCTTCATACGGCCGACCGTAACACTAACGGTTATGGTTTAGAAACTGCTATTCCTTTGGATTTGGTAGTGTCAGCGGCATGACCGTGCCGACGACCGGACGCCGTGAACGCAAGAAGGCCGCGACCCGCCAGAAGATCGCCGACACCGCCCTGCGGCTCTTCCTGGAGCGCGGGTACGACGCGGTGGGCATCCGTGACGTGGCCGCCGAGGCCGACGTGGCCGTCACCACGCTCTTCTCCCACTTCGCCTCGAAAGAGGCCCTGGTGTTCGAGCAGGACGAGAACTTCGAGCAACGCCTCACGCAGGCGGTCACCGGCCGGGAGCCGCACGAGCCACTCATCCCCGCGCTGCGCCGCGAGATCCAGGCCATGGTCCGGCACTGCACGGGGGACGGCGCCGCCCCGATCTACCGCATGATCGACGCGTCACGTGCCCTGCGGGAGTACGAGGAGTCGATGCGGCTGCGCCACGCGGAGTCGCTGGCCACGGCCCTCGTCGCCGATCCCGACCTGTCACAGAGCACAACGGCCTGCCGGACGATCGCGAGGTTCGTGATCGACGCCTATGCGCTGGTCCGCGAGGCGGCCGACCCGGACGCCGCGCTGGACGAGATCTTTCAGATGATCGAGGCGGCCTGGGAAGTCACCCGACCTTCTGGGTGAGGCTGCTGGCGAGCAGTGAATCCAGAGCCGGACGGGGCCTCAGCACGAACTCTGGTTCCGCACGAGCCAACTCGTCTCGGAATGACATCCGATCCGATCAAGACGGACCGTCGAGGAAACGACACGAGGTTGAGACTCCGACGTCCGACACGACGTGATACTGCGGAAGAACCTGCAGGTCACGAGGGCGATTTCCGACACCAGCCGCGAGACCCTACAGGTACGGCTGTGACGGTGCCGCCCCGGGAGACCGGGGCGGCACCTTTTGCGTGGGAAGGGCCCCGGGTTGCGCGCCCGAAGGGGGCCGGGGTGGGCGTCAGAAGGGGGTCAGGGTGAGGGTGATCTCCTTCGGGGCGCCGTCCTCGATGTAGGAGGCGAAGCCGGCGACGTCGTCGAAGGCGAAGCCGTAGGCCTTGCCGTCCCGCGTCGCGGCGTGCATGGCCTTGGCGTAGTGGTTGGTCAGTTGCTGCCGGTAGAAGGCGGCCGGATCGGTGGTGGGCTGCTGCGCCTGCGTGGTGAGGGTGGAGCGGTTGAGGGCGGCGCCCAGGATGGCGGCGATGGGGCCGCGGGTGCTGTCATTGGGGGCCGCGAGGGTGCCGTCGCAGAAGAGGACGTCGCGGGTGGACGGCTTGTCGAAGGAGACCGTCCCGGTGGGGGCACTCCCGCCCCGGCCTCTGAGGCCTTGAGGGACGGCGAAGGAGAGCTTTCCGCCGCTGACCCGGCCGGTGAAGGTGCCCGCGGCGGTGGTGACGGTCAGGTCCTTGGCCGCGTAGGCGGACCAGGCCTCGTCGATGGCCGGGGCGAGGTAGTCGGTCGCGAACAGCCCGGTGTCCAGGCCGTGGCCGGGGGCGATCACGCGCCGGTCGCCGATGACCAGGCGGTCGAAGCCCTCGGCGGCCTTGACGTCGGAGAAGACCGTGGCGCGGGCCCCGTCCTCGAGCTCGCCGGTGGTCTGCTCCCTGGCCCCGGTGAGCTTGATCGCCAGCGGGACGCTGAACATGTCGACCATCGTGGTGTTGCAGAACATTCCACCGGAGTTGTACGTGAACTCGGCGCAGTCGTGGAGGACGTCGTAATTGGGGTCGGAGGAGACCCAGCCCGCCGGGTAGGCGAGCGCGGCCTTGCCGTTGCCGTCCTCGACCGCCTTGAACTTGAGCTTGCCGCCCAGCGCGGTGTAGATCCGGCCGGACATCTGTGGCAGCTGAAGGGTGGTGGTGCCGCTCGCGGCGAGCGGTATCGCGTAGTCGGTGTAGCCGTCCGGGCCGTTGTCAGCGAGCGCGACGGGCCGGAGTTCGCCGTCCGGGGTGACGTGCACCTGCTGGGTGCCGTCGTTGCCGACCAGGTAGATCCAGACCGAGGAGTTGGCGTAGGCGCCGGAGCGGTTGACGACGTGCAGGGGCATCGAGGCGGCGCTCCGGGCGGGCCGGGTGGCCGACGCGAGGGCGTGGACGGGGGCATGGACGGGGGCGGAGGCGCCGAGGGCACGGCCGGCCGACGCGAGGCCGGAGGCGGTGGCGGCGCCGGCGGCGAGGCCGCCGAGCAGGCTGCGGCGAGTGATCACGAGGCGGCTCCCTGCGGCTGTTGCCGCTTCGCCGCCGCTTGTGCGCAGGACTTCCCGGGCCGATATCTCATGCTCATGGCACTCTTTCCGGCAGTGGGGGGTGGGGAGTTCCTTAAAGCCATCCAGCGTGAGAGCGCTCTCATATCGTGCGCAGTGAACCCTGCCGACTCGGCGGAACACCGTCAAGTCATCGCGAGGTAAAAGGAGTTGAAGAAGTGGAGAGAGAGCGGAGAGGAGCGGTGGGGAGAGGGGTGGATGGTGGCTGAGCCGAAGAGCCCGGGGCCGCGCCCGACGCTGGAGGCGGTCGCCGCGTTCGCCGGGGTCTCCCGCGCCACGGTGTCCCGCGTGGTCAACGGCGGTGCGGGCGTACGGGCCGCGGTCCGCGAACGGGTCCGCGAGGCGGTCGCCGCGCTGGGGTACGTACCGAACAGCGCGGCCCGCTCCCTGGTCACCCGCCGCACGGGAGCGGTCGCCGTGGTCATCGCGGAGCCCGAGGCCCGGGTCTTCAGCGATCCGTTCTTCGGACGCCAACTGCGGGGCATCAGCCGCGAACTGTCCGCGGCCGACACCCAGCTCCTGTTGATGTTGGTCGAGCAGCGCGCCGACTACGACCGCATCGGCCGCTATCTGTCGGCCGGGCATGTCGACGGCGCGCTGATGTTCTCGCTGCACCGCGACGACCCCCTGCCGGCCATGGCCGAGCGCGCCGGGCTGCCCACCGTCTACGGCGGCCGGCCCGGCTGGGCGGGCGCCGACCGCGCACCCCGGCCGCTGTACGTCGACACCGACAACCGCGACGGCGCCCGGCAGGCCGTACGCCATCTCCTCGGCCGCGGCCGCCGCCGGATCGCCGTGATCACCGGACCGCTCGACCAGACGTCCGCGGTGGACCGTCTCGACGGCTACCGCGAGGCGCTCGGCACGCCGGAGCCGGACCCGCGGCTGATCGCGGACGGCGGCTTCACGGCGCAGGGCGGTGAGCGGGCCATGGCCCGGCTCCTCGATGCCGTACCGGACCTGGACGCCGTCTTCGTCTGCTCCGACCTGATGGCGAGCGGCGCGCTGCGTACGCTCCGGGCCCGCGGGCGGCGGGTGCCGGACGATGTGGCGGTGGTCGGCTACGACGATCTGGAGCCGGCGGCCTGGGCGGATCCACCGCTGACCACGGTGCGGCAGGACGTGGAGGAGATGGGGCGGCTGATGGCCCGGTTGCTGCTGCGGGTGCTGGATCCGCGGAAGTCGACGGGGGCGAACGGGGCGAACGGGATGGATGGGACGGATGCGGCCGGCGCAGACGCGGGGGATGGGGCGGACGCGGCGGACAGGGCTGGCAGGGCGCTGGGAGGGCAGCGTGGGCCGGGGGCCGGTCCGGCGGAGCTCGCGCCGGTGATCACCGAGGCGCGGCTGGTGGTGCGGGAGTCGGCATGAGAGCGGCGGTGGGGGCGGTCCTGGTCAGCGGCCGCGCCTCTGCCCTGCCCCGGTGCGGCGCGGCACCGCCCGCCGACCACACACCTCCGCCCCCGCGCGGCACGGCACCGCCGTCCGGACCGCCCTGCTCCGCACCGCGGAATACGGGTACCGTTCCTGGTCATGGGGCCGGAAGCGAAGATCGAAGCCGAGATCACGGTACGCAGGGCACTGGAGCTGCCCGCGCTGCGACGCGGCCTGCCGGAGGTCCTGGCCGGCGAGGACCGGCTGGACCGCCCGGTGCGCTGGGTGCACGCGGGCGAGGTCCCGCATATCGCCTCGCTGCTCAAGGGCGGCGAGCTGCTGCTGACCACCGGGCTGGGACTGGGTGCCCGGCCGTCCGAACAGCGCGCCTTCATCCGTAAGCTCGCGGACCGCGAGATCGCCGCTCTCGTCGTGGAGCTGGGCTCCCGTTTCGCGTCCCTGCCGGCCGCGCTGGTCGACGCCGCACGGGACTGCGGACTGCCGCTGATCCAGCTGCACCGCGAGGTCCCGTACGTCACGGTCACCGAAGCGATCCACACCGAGATCATCAACAGCCACTACGCGCTGCTGCGGCGGGCCGACGAGATCCTGCGGCGCTGCACGGATGTGCTGCTGCGGGGCGGCGGCGCTCCCGAGGTGCTGCGGCTGCTGGCCGTCTTCACCGGAAATCCGCTCTGCCTGGAGGCCCCCGACGGCAGCCCGCTGTACGCGGCGGGCCCGGACGCCGACGACGGCCCGGCGGACGCCGACCCGCTGCTGGCCTGGGAGGGCCTGCGCGACACCGGCGTACGCATCGACGTGCCCGGATGGGGGTCCCCCCGCGCATGGGGGTCCCCCCTGGTCGAGCGGAGCCGAGAGCTTGGGGGAGGAGCCGAGAGTGGGGGAGGCCCCGGCCCCGACGCGGTCCGTGCCCGCCTCGTCCTGCTGCCCGTCAACACCCCCTTGGCGCCGGTGCACCGGATCGCCGCCGAGCGCGCGGCCGACCTCCTGGCCGTCGTCATGCTCCAGTCCCGCCAGGAGGAAGTGCTCGCCGCCCGTGGCCGCGGCGACTTCCTCGCCGACCTGGCGGAGGGCCGGATCTCCGCCGCCGAGGCACCCGGCCAGGCCCGTCTGCTGGGCTTCCGCCCCGGCACGGACCCCGTGCTCCCGGTGGTGATGAGGCTGCCCGCGGGCCTCCCCTCCCCCGGCAGCTGGGCGCTGCTCGCCCAGGCGCTGCGCGAGGAACTTGCCACCCCTGGGGTGCCCGTGCTCCTCGGCGTACGCCCCGTGGAGGGCCGGGTTCCGATGCTCGTCGCGCTGCGCGGGGGCCAGGACCGCGATGCGCTCGCCGACCGGATCGCCGACGCGCTGCGTGCCGGAGTCGTCCGCACGGGCCTGGACCGGCCGGCCGCCCACCGTCCAGTGGTCGTGGTCGGCGCACCCGGCGACTGGGCGGCGGCAGGCCCCGGCCTGCGGCATGCCACGGAGGCGTCGGCCGCGGCCCAGGGGCTGCCGGAAGCGCCCTGGTACGACGCGCGCCGCCTGGACATCGAGCTGCTGTTGTGGCGGATGCGCGAGCACGGCGAGCAGGGGGTGCTCACCGACTTCGTGGAGCGCGCCATCGGCCCACTGCTCGCCCATGACCGGGGTGCCCGTCAGCCGCTGCTGCCGACGCTGGAGGCCTATCTGGCCAGCGCGGGCCGCAAGGCCGAGACCGCCCGCGACCTCAATGTGAACCGGCAGACGCTGTACGACCGGCTGGCCCGTATCGCCCAGCTGCTGGGCACGGACCTGGACGATCCGCAGACGGTCCTGGGCCTGCGCCTGGCCCTGCGCGCCAGGCGTCATACGGACAAGCCGTAACGGGCGCGGCGGGCCCGGATGCGGGTGGACGGCGGCCGGACGTGCCCGGCCGCCGCGAGGACTCGCTGCCTTGACGACTCGACGACTCGACGCCGCAGCGTCTCGGCTACGCGGGCTGGACCGGCTGGGTCAGTTCGTCGTAGACGCTGAGGACCTGGGTCACGGTGTCGTTCTCGCTGGGCCAGCCGGCGGCTTGGTCGCGGCCCGCCGCGGCGAGTGCATCCCGCCGTACCGGATCGGCAAGGAGCGCGAGCACCGTACGGGCCAGGGCAGCCGCATCGCCGTAACGCACCAGTTCCGCGGCGCGGCCGACCAGTTCGCGGGTGCCTCCGGTGTCGGTGGCGACCAGCGGCACCCCGGCGCGCAGCGCCTCCTGGGCGATCAGCGAGCGGGCCTCCCACCTGCTGGGCAGCACCACCAGGTCGGCGGCGGCGAGGAGTTCGGGCACATCGTCACGGCGCCCGAGCAGCTGGACGGGCAACTGCTCGACGTCGATCCGCCGCTGCAGCACCGCCCGCTGCTCGCCCTCCCCCGCGATGGCGACCAGCGGCTGCGGGTCGAGCGCACACCAGGCGTGCGCCGCGTCCAGCAGCAGGTCATGACCCTGGCTGGGGTCGAGACGGCCGACCGCGAGCAGCAACGGGCGGTCCACCGCGCCGAGTTCGGCCCGCTCCTTGCGGAACATCCGGTCGTGGCTCCCGGGCTCGGCCGGAGCGCCGCCCGACCGGGGGCGGGGAATCGCGACCGGCGCGAGCCGGGCATCGCGCGCGCCCCGCTCACGCGCCCGGTCGACAAGGTCGGAGCACGCTCCCAGCACCACGGCCGCCGCCCGCGCCACCCGCCGCTCCATCAGATGCACCAGCCCGGCCCGCGCGCCCTCGATGTGCGCCTTGGTGTGCCAGGTGATGACCAAGGGCACCCGCCGTCCGCCCCGGGGGCCGCGCAGTCCGCGCAACGCCATCGAGGCACGCAGCCCGGCCCGCAGGCCGTGCGCATGCACCAGGTCGGCATCCCAGCAGGCACTGCGCAGCGAGGCCACGCTCGCCGGATCCGTACGCGGAGGGACATGTACGAACCGCGCGCCCGCGCCGGTGAAGTCGTAGGCCTCCTCGGACTCCGGTGTGGCGCACACGGTCACCCGCACCCCGCGTGCGACGAGCCCTTCGGCCAGCGAGCGGACGTGCGCGGCGCTGCCGGCGCTGCCGTGCCCCAGCACCTGGACCGTGCGCAGCGGCGACAGCCCGTGCGCCGAGGTCGGGGTGCTGATCACGTGGTCCGGGCTCCTGTATCGGTCGGGACGGGCCGTACCGGCGGGTCGGTCCGTTTGCTGCGGGGTGCCGCGACGCGCACAAGCGGCCGCCCGCCTGTCCCGGCGGACGGGCAGGACGGGCAGGACGGGTGAGCACACCCGACAGGGCGGGGCGAGCACGCCCGCGACTGCGCACCGCGCCCAGGATGCCAGCCCGGCGATGTCAATTCGGCACCGTCAGCCCGCCGTTCCGGTGGGAAGTCTCACCCCGGCACCTACCAGATCACCCACATGGGCGACAAACCGCCCGCGCGGGTTAACGGCTCGTTCGAGTGAGTCCACTCCCCGGAGTGCGCCTGCGCCCCGGTTAGGGGCGCGTACGCCGATGCGGGAGCGCAGGGGGCGCATGAGTGTCAATCCGCGGTCGTCCGGCTGGCGCGGTCCCCCGCGGCCGCCCGGCTGACCCGGTCCCCCACGGCCGCGGCGGCAACCAGCCCCGCGGCGTGTGCGGCCAGTCCCCGGCGGCCGTTGCCCGTGACGATGGCAAGGCCGAGGGCCGCGCCGAGGGCGTGCGCCCCGGCGTCCCCGAGCATCGTGCGCTCCCCGAGGTCATCGCCGATGACGGCCGCCGCGGCCCCCATGGGCGCCGCGGACAGCAGGCCCGCCGGACCGCGGCGCAGCAGCCCGGGTGCTCCGATGGCCAGGACGGCGCCGGCCGCCCGGCCCGGCCGGACGTCCAGGAGGTTCACCAGGTGGGCCGAGCCGGCGATCACCACACCGGCCAGGAGCTTGTCGGCCGGGCGCTCCTTGATGAGAGCCCCCGCAGCGAGCCCCGCGGCGCCGATCCCGAACAGCTTCACGGCGCCGCTGGTGACTTCCTTGTCCCGGAGTGCCGAGAGGTGCGCCCGGAATCCGCGGCGGGGGTCCTCGGCACCGCACACGTCGTCGTACGCCCCGCAGCCCCCGGCGGCCAGTACGGCCAGCGCCGCGGCGGTCCGGGTCCGGGCGGGCAGCCCCGGTGCGGTGGCGGCGGCGAGCGCGGTCCCGGTGGCTGTGGCGAGCCCGGCGTGCAGGTCGACGATCCGGCCCGCGTAGTTCTTCCGCTCCCACCGGGCGGCACCACCCGGCGGCCGCTTCCGGAGCGCCGTACAGGCCGCCCTGGTCACCCCTGCCGCCCCCAGAAACGCCGAAATCTTCCCCAGCACCCTGTTGCCTGCCACCGCCGCCATGTCGCTCCCCTCGCCCGGCACCGTGCCGCGCTCAACTGCCGTCACCCTAAGTGCGGCACCCGGCACCCTCGTGCCGGGACGGCCCGCGTAAGGGGAGGCGCCTTCTAGCCCTTCGCCCCGGCCGTCACCGGCTGATCGTCGTGCAGTTCCGCGAAGAGCTGCTTCGCCCGCGGCAGGTCCCACTTCACGGCGCTGCCCTTGGGGGTCTTGAAGCCGAGGCTGGAGACGGGGACACGGACGCGGGCGCCGTGGCCGGCCGAAACGCTCTTCATCGCTTCGAAGAGCGAGGTGAGGTTCCACAGGCTCATGCTCTTGTCGACGATGAGCGTGCCGAGGCCCGCGTTCATGGTGGGGTAGATCTTGGACGGGTTGAGCAGGGTGCCGGGTGTGGCCGCCTTGTGGGAGAGCGCGGCCAGGAATTTCTGCTGGTTCCGGCTGCGGCCGAGGTCGCCCTGGGCCTCCTGGTGGCGCTGGCGGACGAACGCGAGCGCGGCGCGGCCGTCGAGGGTATGGCAGCCCTTGGTGAGGTTTTCGCCGGACTTCTCGTCCTTGACGGCCTTGTCCAGGCACATCGGCACTCCGCCGACCGCGTCCACGATGCCGACGAAACCCGCCAAGCCGATCTCCGTGTAATGCCCGATCTGCAGGCCCGTGTTGTGCTCGATGGTCCGTACGAGCAGTTCGGGACCGCCACGCGAGAACGCCGCGTTCAGCTTGTCCTTCGACGCGGCGTAATGCTTGCCGGTCTCGGGCCGGGTATACGGCGGGATGGTCACCCAGGAGTCGCGCGGCAGGCTCATCATCGTGGTGCCGTGGGCGCCGATGTGCAGCAGGATCATCGAGTCGGTGCGGCGGCCCGCGGCCGCCGAGCCGCCGGTGTGCAGGTCCTTGAGCTGTTTTCCGGACAGGCCCTGGCGGCTGTCGGAGCCCACGATCAGATAGTTGGCACCCTTGCCCGGTGACGGCCGGCCGGCGAGCTTGCCGAGGTCGACGTCGCGCTCCAGCTTGGTGTCGGCCCAGGTGTAGGTGCCGACGGAGGCGAGCAGGGCCACCGCGATCAGGAGGCCCGAGAGCCGCAGGATCCGACGGCGCCAGGTGGGGCGGGTGGCCGCGGGCCGGGTGCTCCTGCGCACGGGCCCGCCGCGCCCGCCGTACGGGCCGGCCGGCCGTGGCTCGATGACCGGCTGCGGTGGAGAGGGGTCGTGCTGCCGTATCTGCCCGCTGACGGGATGCACCGGCTTCCCCGCACCACCCTCACGGTTGGCGCCAGGGAACCCGTCCGGCCAGTCGCTCATGGGCGGACAGTCTGCATGCTCACGTGCCCTTCACCAAATATTCCGCCATTCCGCACGACCGGAATGCCGACCAGAGGGGAGAAAGCGGACTTTGTGCGTGATGGGGCATTTGCGCGCATACGGTCCTCACACCCCGGCCCGCACCCTGCCCGCTCCGACCCGGTCCCGGCCCGCTCGCTCACCTCGACGACAGCCTCCGATTCGTGACCGGCTGCCCGATCTGCTGTGCCGCCGTCCCCGAGCGGTGCATCCGGTGCCACTTCAGGCGGGTGCCGAGCAGGAAGGCCACCACGGACTGGATGACGACGAGGTACATCAGCTGCCGGTAGACCAGGAGCTGGAACGGCATCGCCCACAGCGACCGCAGCTTCTCCCCGTCCAGTCGCAGCGCATATCCGGCGCAGAGCAGTTGCACGAGCAGGAAGCCGCACCAGACGCCGGCCGACTGCCAGGGGCCGAGGAAGAGCATCCCGTACAGCGCGAAGATGTCGACGACCGGGGCGAACAGGGGCAGCGCGACCTGGAACAGGACGAGGTAGCTCAGTCCGCGGCGGCCGGAGCGCCCGGCCGGACCCACCTGCGCGACGACCCCGCGGTGCTTCCACATGGCCTGGATCGTGCCGTAGCACCAGCGGTAGCGCTGCCGCCACAACTGCCGCAGCGAGGTGGGCACCTCGGTCCAGGCGATCGCTGACTCCTCGTACAGCACCCGCCAGCCCGCCTGCCACAGGGCCATCGTCAGGTCGGTGTCCTCGGCGAGGGTGTCCTCGCTGACGCCGCCGACGCCCATCAGTGCATCCCGGCGGAAGGCCCCGATGGCGCCGGGGACGGTCGGCATGCACTCCAGCACCTCGAACATCCGCCGGTCGAGGTTGAACCCGAAGACGTACTCCAGGTGCTGCCACCTGCCCAGCAGCCGGCGGCGGTTGCCGACCTTGGTGTTGCCGCTGACCGCCCCCACGGCGGGGTGGGCAAGCGGCTGGATGAGGTGGTGGATGGCGTCCCGTTCGAAGACGGTGTCGGCATCGACCATGACCACGATCTCGTACCGCGCATGGGCCAGTCCGTTGTTGAGGGCCGCCGCCTTGCCCGCATTGGCCTGGCGGATCACCCGCACCCGCGGATCGCCGATCCGGGCCGCGAGGTCCGCCGTCCGGTCCGTCGACCCGTCGTCGATCACGATGACCTGCAGCTGCCGGTGGGTGGAGGCGAGCAGCGAACGGACGGTGGACTCGATGCCCGCCTCTTCGTTGTACGCGGGGACCAGCACCGTCACCGGGTCGGTGACCTCCCGCAGCCAGGTCGATCCGGGGCGGATACGGGTCAGCCGCCGGACATGGGTACGGGCGAAGAACACCAGCATCGCCAGCCGCAGCAGCCCCAGCCCGCCCGCGATGGCGAGCACCCAGGCCATCGCGCCGATGAAGGCGTGCCCCAGGGCCCTGGCCCAGATCAGGGCCATACCGGACCAGCGCTCGACACGGGAGGCCGGCTCGTCGGGCGAGGGCTGCCCGACTCCGGCCGTCACGGTGGTGAACCTGTCGACCTTCGGGTTGTCGAGCAGTTCCTTGGTGCCCAGGTACGCGAGATCGTTCTGACCGAACTGCCGGATCACACCCTGCGACGGATTACGGAACCACCGGTCGGCGGCGACCAGGGTGTACCCCTCCGCGCCGGCCTTCTGAGCGGCCTTCCATTCGGCGCCGCACATGGTGTCCACCGCGGTGGTCTGCGGCAGCCGCAGCAGCTTGGTGTTCAGGCCCGCACTGCCCGCCAGCACCTTCTGCGTGAGCGACTGCTCCAGCGAGGCGCGCAGCGGCGAGGAGGCGCCCATCGCGGCGCCGGTGTAGGTGTTCGAGCCGATCTCATGACCCTCGTCCCTGATCCGCCGCACCAGGTCCGGGTGCTGGGCCGCCTGCGCGCCGCGGAGGAAGAACGTGGCGTGGGCGTGGTACTTGCGCAGCAGGTCGAGAAGCCGGGGTGTCCACACGGGGTCGGGCCCGCCGTCGTAGGTGAGCGCCACCGTACGGGCCGGCACCGCGGACGAGACCGCCTTGCCGTCGTGGAACCGGAGCACCGGACCGCCCTTGTCGACGGACCTGGGCACGGGGCTGGTGCAGTCCTTGCGCGTCTTCGCGGCATCCACCTCATGGGTGGTCCAGCCCTCGAAGAGCAGGGCGCCGAACATCACCGGGAGGATCAGGATCAGCAGCAGCCAGTGACCGCGCGGGTCACGGGACTGCCGGTGCCGGCCTCGGTTCGCGCGACGTCTCACACGGCCCCCGGGGTGCCGGCGGCCGGCACGGAGGGGGAGCCGGAGACCGGCCTTGATGGGGTGCGGCTACGGACGGCGGAGGTCCGGTCCGGGCCAGGTGTGACGGTGGCGAGCAGGTTCCGCGCAGCCCTCGGACGCCCGGCAAAGGCATCGGCGCCCGGCCGGCCGCCGCCTGTCTTGTGCCGGTTTGCATACCGTCTGGGCTCGCACATGGTGGGCGAGTGTACTCATGAGCGAAGGGGGATCCGCCACGAAGATCATCAACGCCCGGACCACTGCCGGGGGCGTCTGACCAGCGAAAACGGCGGCGGGGAGAGAGCGGTCGGCCGACGTCATGGTGGGCACGCCGTGAGCGATACCACTCCCCAGGAGACACCCCCTAGCTCCCCGTGCGCGCCGTCTCCAGCAGTTCTTCGGCGTGCGCGCGGGCCGTTTCGGAGTCCTCCTGGCCGGCCAGCATCCGGGAGAGCTCGCGGACCCGCTCCTCACCCTCCAGGACCGTGACGCCGCTCCTGGTGACCGACCCGTCGTTCGTCTTCGCCACGAGCAGCTGGCGGTCCGCGAAGGCCGCGACCTGCGGGAGGTGCGTGACGACGACAACCTGCGCCGACTTCGCGAGCCTGGCCAGCCGCCTGCCGACCTCGACGGCCGCCTTGCCGCCGACCCCCGCGTCGACCTCGTCGAAGAGGTAGGTCGGTACGGGGTCGGAACCGGCGAAGACCACCTCGACGGCGAGCATCACCCGGGAGAGCTCACCACCGGACGCCCCCTTGGCGATCGGCCGGGGCGGTGCGCCCGGGTGCGGGGCCAGCAGGAGTTCGACCTCGTCGGCACCGGCCGGTCCGTAGGCGACGGTGCGGCCGCCGACCTCGATGCCGTCGGCGTCCTCGGCGACCTCGGTCTGGCGGATCTCGACGGTCACCCGGGCGTGCGGCATCGCGAGTTCGGCGAGCTCGGCGGTGACCGCGTCGGCGAAGCGCTTCGCCGATACCGTACGGGCATCCGTCAACGTTTGTGCCAGTTCGCCCAGTTCTGCGCGCAAGGCGTCCCGCTCGGCGGCCAGCTCACCGATCCGGTCGTCGTCGCCGTCCAGTTCGGCGAGCCGGGCGGCGCTCTCCTCGGACCAGGCCAGCACGGCCGCGATGTCCTGGCCGTACTTGCGGGTCAGGTGGTTCAGGGCGGCGCGACGCTCCTCGACCGCGGCGAGCCGCAACGGGTCGGCGTCCAGGCCGTCCGCGTAACTGGCCAACTCGCCCGCCACGTCCGCCATCAGGATGCCGATCTCGCCGAGCCGTTCGGCGAGCGCGGAAAGCTCCTGGTCGTGACTGCGTACGGCCTCCAGCGCACGGTGGGCGCCGGCGACCAGGGTCGTGGCGTCGACGCCCTCGGGGTCCTCGGGATTGCCGGCCAGCGCGGCGTGCGCGACGCTCGCGGCGGAGGCCAGCGCCTCGGCGTGACCGAGCCGCTCGGCCTCGGCGGCGAGGTCGGTGTCCTCGCCGGGCTGCGGCTCGGCCTCCGCGATCTCGTCGAGGCCGAAGCGCAGCAGGTCGGCCTCCTGCGAACGTTCACGGGCCTGCGTCGTCAGCTCGTCCAGCTCGGCGGCGACGCCGCGCAGCCTGCGGTGGGCGGCGGTGTACTTGGCGAGCGGCACAGCGACCGCGTCCCCGGCGTAGCGGTCCAGCGCCTGGCGCTGGCGGGCCGGCCGCAGCAGGCCCTGCTGGTCGGTCTGGCCGTGCACGGCGACCAGCTCGTCGGCCAACTCCGCCAGCAGGCCGACCGGTACGGAGCGGCCGCCCACATGGGCGCGCGAACGGCCCTCGGCGGAGAGCGTGCGGCTGATCAGCAGCGCCCCGTCGTCCAGCTCCGCGCCGGCCTCCTCCGCCCGTACGGCAGCGGGAGCCCGGGGGCCGACGCCGATCCTGCCCTCCACGACCGCCGACTTGGCGCCGATCCGCACCAGCGCGGGGTCGGCGCGCCCGCCGAGCAGCAGGCCGAGACTGGTGACGACCATGGTCTTGCCCGCGCCCGTCTCGCCGGTCACCGCCGTGAAGCCCGGGGACAGCTCGACAACGGCGTCGTCAATGACACCCAGGGACCGGATCCGCATCTCCTCCAACACGGATACGACCTTACGAGGTCCGGGGCCGCCCCGCGACGGCCCTCCCCTCACTCCTGCCACCGGCACCGCGGAAAACCCCGTCCCGAAGCGGAGGAATTCGCCCCGGTGCGCGCTCACGCTCTGCCGCCGGGATGGTCACAGACCGGAACGAAAGGTGCGCTCAGGCCGGGACGCCGTCACGCATGCGGCGCCGCGTGGCCGACGTCCCGTATTCACCGACACGAGGCCCGCATTCGCCTCGAAGAGGGACCACCTGGTGCCGGTCGCCGGTGCCGGTTGTCCGGTGCCGGTTGTCCGGTGCCGGTTGTCCGGTGCCGGTTACGCCGCGACCGTGCGGCGCAGCAGCGCCGTCCACAGGAAGGGTTCGCCGAAGCACGCGGATTCCGGCCCCTCGTCGTGCATGCGGCGCAGTTCCACCTCCGACAGATCGGAGAAGATCCAGCGCAGCGACTCCGCGGTGTAGGCGAGGCCGCCGTGGAGGCGGGCCTGGCGGTAGAAGTCGGTATCACCGAGTTCGGAGCCCATCCCGCCGGCCGCGAAACAGGTGAGGGCGAGGTGCCCGCCGGGTGCCAGGGCCCGGTCGAGGAGGGCGAGGTAGCTGATGCGGCGGTGCGGCGGCAGATGGTGGAAGCAGCCGGAGTCGTAGATCAGGTCGTACGGGCCGGTCAGTGCGGTCTCCGCGAGGGCGAAGGCATCACCGCACAGGAACCGGACGTCGGCCCCCGCTTCCTGGGCACGGTCCTCGGCCCAGGCGATGGCCGCCGGCGAGAGGTCCACGGCGTCCACCGCGAAGCCCGCGGCGGCGAGGTGCAGTGCGTTGCGGCCCGGGCCGCACCCGAGGTCGAGGGCGCGTCCCGGGACGATCAGTCCGCGTTCGAGGCAGGAGACCAGGTTCTCGTCGGGCTTCGCCACGAAGAACGGCACCGGCTTGGAGCGGTCCGCGTAGAAGTCGTCCCACCACGAGGCCCCTTCGGCCGTCCAGCGGTCGGCCTCCGGCGCGAACAGGCCGTCCAGAAGCCTGAGTACGTCCTCCGTACTGCGAATGTTCCGGTCCATCCGCTCTCCCTTCCCCATCCGCTGCCCCTCCCCGTCCGCCCCGGCTTCCCGTTCCGGGGATCTTAGGACCGGATGTCACCGAGGCCTGGATCCAGAGGTATGCCCGGATGCCGTGACGGACCGCGTGTGCGGCGCGGGCGGGGATGGGAAGGTCCCCCTCACGACTGGGGGCGAAGTACCGTCCGCACCCCCAACCAAGGGCCGTACGGGGGCATTCCCGGCCGCGCCTGCCCCTGTTTCTCAGCGTCCGCACGCCCCCGCGTCCGCCGGGCACTTCCTAGTGCGGCGCTCCCCGCCACCCCGCCACCGGGAGCGCGAACTTGGCGACCAGACGGTCCGTGAAGGAGGCGTGATGCAGACGGGCCAGGCGTACGGGCACGGCGCCGCGGCGGACCTCGACCCGGGCGCCGGCCGGGAGTTCGGTGCTGCGGCGGCCGTCGCACCACAGGACGCCGTGCGGGGTCTTGGGCTGTACCTCGACCGCCAGGACGGAGCGCGGCGAGGTGACCAGCGGCTTGGCGAACAGGGCGTGGGCGCTGATCGGGACCATCAGCAGGGCCTCGACCTCGGGCCAGACCACCGGGCCGCCGGCCGAGAAGGCATAGGCGGTGGAGCCGGTCGGCGTCGCGCAGACCACCCCGTCGCCGCCGAAGCGCGAGACGGGCCGGCCGTCGACCTCGGTTACGACCTCCAGCATCCGCTCCCGGGCGGCCTTCTCCACCGACGCCTCGTTCAGGGCCCAATCGGTGTAGACGACACTGCCGTTGTTGCGGACGAGGACATCGAGCGTCATCCGCTCCTCGACCTCGTAGGCGCGGGTGACGACCCGGTCGACGACCTTGTCGAGGTCATCGCGTTCGGCCTCCGCGAGGAAGCCGACCCGGCCGAGGTTGACGCCGAGCATCGGGACACCGGACGTCCTGGAGAAGTCCGCACCACGCAGCAGCGTGCCGTCCCCGCCCAGGACCACCAGCAGTTCGCAGCCCTCGGCCGCGCACTGCTCCGACTCGACGCGCTCGACCGACGGCGGCAGCGGCAGGTCCGCGGCCTCCTCCGCCAGCACCCGCACTCCGATGCCGCAGCGCAGCAGCCCCTGGACGACGAGCTCGGCGCTGCGGATGGCCGCGGGGCGGCCGGTGTGGGCGAGCAGGAAGACCGTCCGCCCGGCTCCGGTGTTCCCGTGTGCTGCGCTGCCTTCAACTGCCTGGGTAGTGGTCAACGAGGCCCCTCCGCCACTGCACGGTCGACGTCCGCCGGGTCGAGTGCAGGCGCCCCGGCGCGGAGCCACAGAAAGTACTCGACATTCCCCGAGGGTCCGGGCAGCGGGCTCGCAGTTACGCCAAGTACGCCAAATTCCAGTTCCGCGGCCCGTTGCGCGACCGCCCGTACCGCGTCGGCGCGCAGCTCCGCGCTGCGCACCACCCCGCCGCTGCCCAGCCGCTCCTTGCCGACCTCGAACTGCGGCTTGACCATCAGCACCAGGTCCGCGTCGGGCGCCGCACAACGGGCCAGCGCGGGCAGGACGAGCCCCAGCGGAATGAACGAGAGATCGCCGACGACGAGATCGACGGGCCGGGAGTCGATCTGTTCGAGGGTCAGCTCGCGCACGTTGGTGCGGTCCTTCACGGTGACCCGCTCATCGCTCTGCAGCGACCAGGCGAGCTGTCCGTAGCCGACGTCGACGGCCACGACGTGCCCGGCACCGGCCCGCAGCAGGACATCGGTGAAGCCGCCGGTCGAGGCGCCCGCGTCCAGCGCCCGCCGGCCCTCGACCTTCAGGCCGAGCGGTACGAAGGCGGCGAGGGCGCCGGCGAGCTTGTGCCCGCCGCGCGAGACATAGTCCGGATCGCTCTCGTCCTCGCGTACGACCACGGCCGCGCTGGTCTCCACCTGGGTGGCCGGCTTGGTTGCGGTCGCCCCGCCGACGGTCACCCGGCCCGCGGCGATCAGCTGGCTCGCGTGCTCGCGGGAACGGGCCAGCTTGCGGCGCACCAGCTCCGCGTCGAGTCGGCGTCGTGCCACTCCTGCCACCTGTGGTTCAGCTCCTGTTGTCGTGCGTCGTGTCGCGCGTCGTCGGGGAAGGGGCGGGCGGCCCGGGGTGCTGGTCGAGACCGGCCAGCACATCGCGCAGCCCACGGTGCACATCCTCGTACACCTGCAGGTGTCCGCTCGCCGGGAGGTGGTCGGCATCGGCGAGGCGCCGCAGCGTGGTGTCGACCGCGGCGTCTCCGGTCGGGGTCGTCCCCACGCCGATCGGCTGGGGCTCGGCATCACCGGCCGGCGCGGCTGCCCCGGCTCCCGCGGCGCTCGCGCCCCCGTTGCCCTCCTGCTGTTCCCCGGACGGCACGGGCTCCGCCGCCGCGGCTGCCACGGGCGCCTCCGGCTCCGGGCCGGACATCGGCTCTTCCATGCCCCCGACGCTACCTTGGCGAAGGCTGACAAGGACGAACGAGCCGTCCCCGACCTGGCGTATCGTCGCTCACGATGGCAACCCTCGACCAGTGCCGCGCCGCTCTCGACCGGCTGGCCCAGAATCTGTCCTCGGCGGATGGCAACGTCCGGCGCGCGGCCGCGTTCGACCGTTCGCTCAGCTGCCGCATCACCGACCTCGATGTGACCTTCCTCGGGCGGCTGTCCGACGGCTCCATCCAGGAGGTGACCCATGTCCCCGGCCCGCCTCCGCACAAGGCCGAGATCCGCCTGTCCATGGCCGGCGACGATCTGGTCGCCCTGGTGGACGGCAAGCTGAACTTCGCCAAGGCCTGGGGCAGCGGTCGCGTCAAGCTGGAGGCCGGCCTGCGCGACCTGCTGCGCCTCAGGACGCTGCTGTAGTCGCCGCCTCGCCCTTCGCTTTCCCGGCGGCCGGGCTCCCGTCTGCCGGACTCTCGTCCTCCGGGCGTCCGTCAGCCGGAGCCCCGCCCGTCGCAGCAGCCCCGTCGGCCCGGACTCCGCCCTGCCCGTTGCGCGGCTTCCGCTCCGGGCCCCGGCCCGCTCCGCTCCCGCCGTGACGGGGCTTGCGTGCGGCCGGGACGACCAGGGGGGTGCCGGTCTCCGGGTCCTCGATGATCTGGCAGCTGAGCCCGAAGACCCGTTCCACCAGCTCCGCCGTGACGATGTCGCCCGGCGCGCCCTCGGCGAGGACAGCGCCGTCCTTCATGGCGATCAGATGGGTCGCGTAACGGGCCGCGTGGTTGAGGTCGTGCAGCACCGCGACCAGCGTCCGCCCCTGCTCCTCGTGCAGCTCGGCACACAGGTCCAGGACCTCGATCTGGTGTTGGATGTCCAGATAGGTCGTCGGCTCGTCGAGCAGGAACAACGGCGTCTGCTGGGCGAGCGCCATCGCGATCCACACCCGCTGCCGCTGCCCGCCGGACAGCTCGTCGACATAGCGGTCGGCCAGCTCGCCGACCCCGGTGGCCGCCATCGACTCCCGGACGATCCGCTCGTCGTCGGCCGACCACTGCCGCAGCAGCCCCTGGTGCGGATAGCGGCCGCGCGCCACCAGGTCCGCCACGGTGATCCCGTCGGGGGCGATGGAGGACTGCGGCAGCAGCCCCAGCGTCCTGGCGACCTTCTTGGCCGGCAGGGAGGAAATCGCGGAGCCGTCCAGCAGCACCGATCCCGAGGCCGGCTTGAGCATCCGCGAGAGCGCGCGCAGCAGGGTGGACTTCCCGCAGGCGTTCGGGCCGACGATGACCGTGAAGGAGTGGTCGGGGATGGCCACCGAGAGGTTCTCGGCGATCACCCGCTGGTCGTAGGCGAGGGTGACCTTCTCGGCCGTAAGACGGCTCACTTCGGAACTCCTGAGGTTGTCGTGTCTCTGCTGTTGCCCGGCGCGTCCGTCCGCCGCGCCCGCCGTCTCATATCCGGCCCGCCCTGCGCTCGGTGGCCAGCAGCCACAGCAGATAGCCACCGCCGAGGACACCGGTCAGCACGCCCACCGGCAGTTGGTCGGCGCCGAAGAGCCGCTGGGCGGCCCAGTCCGCGGCGACCAGCAGCACGGCACCCATGAGGGCGGACAGCAGCAGGTTGGGGCCGGGCAGGGGTGCGCCGCGCCCCGCGCCCTTGAGGAAGCGCGGGAGGGACAGCCGCCGGGCCAACTGGGGCGCGGTCAGCGCCACGAAGGAGATCGGCCCGGCCGCCGCGGTGGCGGCGGCGACGAGCACGACGGCCGCCAGCAGCGCGACGATACGGACCCGCTCGACCCGTACGCCCAGGGCGCTCGCGGCGTCGTCGCCCATCTCCAGCATGCGCAGCGGACGCCCGTGGAACAGCAGCAGCGGGACGAGGACGACGCAGACGGCGGCCAGCGGCCACAACTGGTCCCAGTCGCGGCCGTTGAGGGAACCGGTCATCCAGGTGGTGGCCCGGGTCGCGTCGACGATGTTCGCCTTGGTCAGGAGGTAGAGCACCATCGCGTAGAGCATCGCGCTGGCTCCGATGCCGACGAGCACGAAGCGGTAGCCGTGGATACCGCGCTTCCAGGCGAGCAGGAAGATGGCGACGCCGGTGATCACACCGCCGACGACCGCTCCGGCGGCGACCGCGAAGGTCCCGGCCTGGAAGTAGACGATGGCGACCAGCGCGCCGACGGACGATCCCTGGGCGAAACCGAGGACGTCCGGGCTGCCCAGCGGATTGCGCGAAACGGTCTGGAAGACCGCCCCGGCGATCCCGAACGCGGCGCCGACCAGCAGCCCCACCAGCACCCGCGGCAGCCGCAGGTCCTGCACGATGAACTCCTGTCCGGCATCGCCGCCGCCGGTCAGGGTGGCGATCACCTCGGCCGGGGTCATCGGGTAGTCGCCGGAGCCGATCAGGGCGATGGCGGCCGCCAGCGCGACGGCCAGCAGCACCAGCCCGGCCACCACGGCGGGCACGTCCAGGCGCACCGAGAGCCCGCCCCTGGTCCGCACCACCGTGCCCCGCCGGCCCGTCCCCGCCCGGCCGCGGGCGGCACCGGCCTCCGCCGCCGCCCCGGCGCTCTCCTCGCCACTCGGCCCGGCGCTCTCCTCGACGCGCTGCTCGTTGTTCTCCTCGGTGCCCTTCCCGGGCCGCACACTCGCGCTCACAGCTGGGCCATCCTCCGACGCCGTACGAGATAGATGAAGACCGGGCCGCCGACGACGGCCGTGACGATGCCGACCTGCAGCTCACCGGGCCGCGCCACCACCCTGCCGAGCACATCGGCGCCGAGCAGCAGGACCGGCGAGAGCACCGCGGAGTACGGCAGGATCCAGCGCATGTCGGGCCCGGTGATGGCCCGTACGACATGCGGAACCATCAAGCCCACATAGACGATCGGGCCGCAGGCGGCGGTCGCCCCGCCGCACAGCAGGGTGACCGAGAGCATCGCCAGTACCCGGGTGCGGGTCAGCCGGGCGCCCAGCGCCCGCGCCTGGTCGTCGCCGAGCGCAAGGGCGTTCAGCGGCCGGGCGAGCAGCAGCGCGAGGACACCCCCCACGGCGAGAAATGGCGCGATCTGGCCGACCGTCGGCAGGGTGGCCGAGGCCAGCGAACCCACCGTCCAGAAGCGCATCTTGTCCAGGGCCGCGGTGTCCATCAGATTGACGGCGTTGATGTAGCCGACGAGGACGGCGGTCAGCGCGGTGCCGGCGAGGGCGAGCCGTACGGGTGTGGCGCTGCGGGTGCCGCCGAGGACGTACACCGCCACGGAGACCACCGCGGCGCCGGCGAACGCGAACCACACATAGCCGGTCAGCGAGGTGACGCCGAAGAAGCTGATGGCGGAGACGACCGCGGCCGAGGCGCCGGCGTTGATGCCGAGAACTCCCGGGTCCGCCAGGGGATTGCGGGTCAGCGCCTGCATGACCGTGCCGGCCAGGCCGAGCGCGGCCCCGATGATCAGGCCGAGCAGGGTGCGGGGGAAGCGGACGTCGCGGATGACCACGTCGGTGTCCGAGCCGGAGTAGTGGAACACCCCGTGCCACACCTGGTCGAGGGGGATCTGTTTCGCGCCGACGGCGATGCCCAGGACGGCGATCACGGCCAGTACGGCAAGGGAGGCCACCAGCCCCGCGGAGCGCAGGAGATGCCGTCTCCTGGGGGTCACGGGGGCCGGGGCCGCTGCTGCTTCGGGGGGACTGTCAACCAACACGATAGTTAGGTTAGCCTACCCTCACATTGACTAGCTGCCCCTCCCAGAGAGAAGCACAGCCATCATGAGCACCTCCCGTAGCGTCACCCCGTCCCGTCGCGGCATCCTGGCCGCGGGCGGTGCCCTCGGCATCGGCGCCCTGCTTGCCGCGTGCGGCGGGGGCAAGGACTCGGGCGGCACCAACAGCGGCGCAAAGACGGGCCCTTGGTCGTTCACCGACGACCGTAAGCAGAAAGTCTCCCTGAGGAACACCCCCCAGCGCATCGTCGCCTTCACCGGCACCGCGGCCGCCCTGCACGACTTCGGGATCGACGACCAGATCGTCGGTGTCTTCGGCCCCACCAAGCTCAAGAACGGCAAGGCCGACCCGCAGGCCGGTGACCTGGACGTCGACAAGGTCACCATCATCGGCAACGCCTACAACCAGTTCAACGTCGAGAAGTACGCGGCACTGCGCCCCGATCTGCTGGTCACCAACATGTACGAGCCGGGCGCGCTGTGGTTCGTGCCGGACGACAGCAAGGACAAGATCACCAAGCTCGCCGAGTCCGTCGCCATCACCTCCTCCCGCGTCCCACTCATCAAGATCATCGAGCGTTATGCCGAGCTGGCCGGGTCACTCGGCGCCGATCTGAAGGCCAAGAAGGTCACCGACGCCAAGGCCCGCTTCGAGAAGGCCTCCGAGGCGCTGCGCAAGGCCGCCACGTCGCACCCGGTCAAGGTGCTCGCCTGCTCCGGCAGCCCCGACCTCTTCTACGCCTCCAACCCCGGCATCAACGCCGACCTCATGTACTACAAGTCCCTCGGCGTGGATCTGATCGTCCCCGACCACCTGGACAAGGGCGGCTACTTCGAGAGCCTGAGCTGGGAGAACGCCGACAAGTACCGGGCCGACGTGCTCCTGCTGGACAACCGGACCGCGACCCTCCAGCCCAAGGACCTGGCCGCCAAGCCCTCCTGGTCCAAGCTGCCCGCCGTCAAGGCCGGCCAGATCACCCCCTGGTCGAGCGAGCCGCGCTTCTCCTACGCGGGCGCCGCGCCGCTCATCGAATCGCTCGCCAAGGCGATCGAGGGCGCCAAGAAGGCCAACTGACCCGCGGCCGCGGCGCTCGGCGGCCGCCCGGCCGGAGCCGCCCGCCGGCCGGCGGGCCCGTCCTAGACGTCGCGGCTGCCTCGCGGCGCCCGGCCACGCACGCCCGCCGCGGCCTCACCCGCCCCCACCACCGTTCCGGGAGGTTCCCGTATGACCACGACCGTCGCCCCGTCCACCGCACCGTTCCGCTTCTTCGATGTGCACGTCGTCCGGTCCCAACGGCTGAGCCCCTCCATGGTGCGGATCACCTTCGGCGGCGAACGGTTCGCGGAGCTGGCCTCCGGCGGTCGCGACCAGCGCTTCAAGCTCTTCCTCCCGCAGCCCCACCAGGACCGGCCGGTCTTCGATGACACCGGCGACGGCTGGTACACCGCCTGGCGGGCGCAGGATCCGGCCGAGCGTGCGGTGATGCGCTCGTACACGATCCGCGAACAGCGCCACGATCCGGCGGAGTTCGACGTCGACTTCGCGCTGCACGGCGCCGGTCCCGACACCGCCGCCACGGCGGGCGGCCCCGCCTCCCGCTGGGCCGCCCGGGCCCGGCCCGGCGACCGGCTGACCGTCCTCGCCCCGGCCGTCGAGGACAACGGCGGCGTCGACTTCCGGCCGCCGGCCGGCACCGACTGGATTCTGCTGACCGGCGACGAGACGGCGCTGCCCGCGATCGCCGGCATCCTGTCCTGGCTCTCCCCCGGCACCCGGGCCGAGGTCTGGATCGAGATCGCGCACGAGAACGACCGGCAGCGCCTCTCGACCTTTGCCGATGCCGACATCCGCTGGCTCGTCCGGGACGAGGCGACCGCCGCGCGCAGCGAGCCGGTGCTCGACGCGCTGCGCGCCGCCGAGCTGCCCGACGGCGTCCCGTACGCCTGGATCGCCGGCGAGGCCGGGACCGTCAAGGCGGTGCGCAGGCACCTCGTCCGCGAGCGCGGCATCGACCGCAGGGCGGTGAAGTTCACCGGCTACTGGCGCCGCGGCGCCACCGAGGAGGATCTGATCGCGGAGCTGACCGCCGCGGCCGCGGCGACGACGACGGCGGCGGCGGCGGCGGCCGAGGCGAACTGACGGCGACGACTGAGGGCGGGTCCTGAGGGTGGGGCCTGAGGGTGGGGCCTGAGGGTGGGGCCTGAGGAGGAAATGACGGCGAGGGCCGACGGCGGGAACCGGCGGCGAGGGCCGGCGAACCCGCCAGGGGCGCGAGACGAAAGACCCGGGCCGCCGCACGGCCCGGGCCCCGCCTCACTTCCCGATCCTCCCGATCCGCCCCAGCGCCTTCCCCGCGTCCGCCCCGCAACTGCCGTCCCCGGCAGCCGTCCAGGCCGCCGCGCACAGCGCCCGCAGCCCGTCCAGCGGCGTCCCCTCTCCCGTCACGGCCAGCGCGTCACCGGCCACCTCGGCCCGCCAGCCGCCGCACCGGAACCCGCCGCCGTCCGTGGTCACCTCCGGCTGTGGTGTCAGCAGGCCGCGCAGATCCTCGTCCACATACGCGGGACGGTGTTGCGGCGGGGCGGCCAGCAACTCGGCGGGGGTGGTGACGCCGGTGAGCACCAGCAGCGAGTCGACCTCGCCGCGAGTGGCACCCTCGATGTCGGTGTCGAGCCGGTCGCCGATCACCAACGGCCGCTGCGCACCGGTGCGCAGCACCGTCTCCCGGTGCATCGGCGGCTGCGGCTTGCCCGCCACCTGCGGCGAGCCGCCCGCGGCGGTCCGCACCACCTCCACCAACGCACCGTTGCCGGGGGCGATCCCGCGTTCCTTGGGGATCGTCAGATCGGTGTTGGACGCGAACCACGGCACCCCGCGCTGCACCGCGTACGCGGCCTCCGCCAGCCGCTCCCAGTCCAGCGTGGGGTCAAAGCCCTGCACCACCGCCGCCGGGTCGTCGTCCGCGGAGCTGACCGGTTCGAGACCGCGCTCGCGCAGCGCCACCCACAGCCCCTCGCCACCGACGGCCAGCACCCGCGCGCCCGCCGGCACCTGCTCGGAGATCAGCCGCGCCACCGCCTGCGCCGACGTGATCACATCCGCCGGGCCGGTCGGCAGCCCGAAACCGGACAACTGGTCGGCAACGGCCTGCGGGGTCCGCGCGGCATTATTGGTCACATAGGCGAGGTGCATCCCGCCGTCCCGTGCGTGCGTCAGCGACTCCACGGCATGGGCGATGGCCTGCCCGCCGGCGTAGACGACCCCGTCCAGATCCAGCAGCGCCGTGTCGTACGCCTCGCTCAGCGGGCGCCGGCACCCGTCGGGCCGCCTGCGAATCTGCTCGTTCATGCCGTCTCGCTCCTCGCTCCCGCACACCGCACGAGGAGATCCGCCGGGGCATCGGGCGGGCGCTCGCCGCGCCGCCGGATACACCGTTTCTCCCCTCGCGCCTACCGATATTTCCAGCCACGCACGGGCTGTCCCCCGATCTTCCCTCATCGGCCCGGCGGCATAGCATTCTTCAATGACCAGTACCGACGGCCTCCGCCTCCTCCCGTTCCGCGGGCTGCGATACGACCGCGACCGGGTCAGCAGCCTGACCGCTGTGATGTCCCCGCCGTACGACGTGGTGGTGCGGCCGGATGGCGTGCGCCACCTGGAGACCGCCGACCCGTACAACATCGTCCGGCTGATCCTGCCGCACGCCGCGGACCCCACCACCCGCCACCGCCAGGCCGCCGACACCCTGCGCCGCTGGCGCGCCGAGGGCGTGCTGAGGCAGGACGCCGAGCCCGCGCTGTACGTCTACGAGCAGCGCTCCGGCGAGGTGCTGCAGCGCGGACTGATCGGGGCGCTGGGCCTGGACGGCCCGGTGCTGCCGCACGAGGGCGTCATCCCGGAGGTGGTCGAGGACCGGGCCGCCCTGATGCGCGCGGCGGCGGCCAACTTCGAGCCGCTGCTGCTCTCCTACCGCGGCCAGGGCACCGCGACCGGCGCCGCCGCGGTCATCGAGCGCACGGTGGAGCGCGACCCGCTGCTGGCCACCACCACCGAGGACGGCTTCGCGCACCGCCTGTGGGCGGTCACCGACCCCGCCGATCTCACCGCCGTCGACGACGATCTCACCTGCCGGCAGGCGCTGATCGCCGACGGCCACCACCGCTGGGCGACCTATCAACGGCTGTACGAGCAGCAGCCCGGCGCCACCGCCGCCTCGCCCTGGGCGTCCGGCCTGGTGCTGCTGGTGGACACCGCCCGCTACCCGCTCCAGGTCCGCGCGATCCACCGCGTACTGCCGCATCTGCCGCCCGCCAAGGCGCTGGCGGATCTGGCCGGCGCCTTCCGGGCCCGCACCCTGCCGGGCGAGCTGTCCGCCGCCCTGGAGGCACTGGAGGAGACACCCGGCACCGCCTTCGTCCTCGCCGGCGGGCCGGACTCCTTCCACCTCCTGGACCGTCCCGACCCCTCCCTGCTGGACCGTACGATCCGCCGGGACCGGCCCGAGGCCTGGCGGCAGCTGGACGCCACGGTGCTGCACTCCGTCCTGCTGGACGAGGTCTGGCACATCCCCGACCACCCGTCGGACATCAGCTATCTGCATCACACCGCGGCCGCCGTCGAACAGGCCGCCCGGCACGGCGGCACCGCGGTCCTGATGCGCGCCACCTCCGAGGAGACGGTCCGTCAACTCGCCGAGCACGGCGTGACGATGCCGCGGAAGTCCACCTCGTTCGGCCCCAAGCCCGCCACGGGTCTGGTCCTGCGCGTCCTGGAGGACCACCGGAACTGAATCCTCCGGGCGCCGCCCTCCACGGCACCTCCCATCCCTCCCGAGGCGGAATTAGGTTAGCCTTACCTAACCACGTCGCACGGGCGGGTCTCCCTGCCCCTGCGCGCACCTCAGCCTGCGCTGGACGTGGTCAAGTCCGCACCAGGGAGGACACCTTCATGGATCTCCTCGCGCGCCCCGCCGAGGACCCGGCCGACAGCCGGACATACCTGCTCAACGAGAAGACGGCCCAGCGCTACCACAGCGCGGTCACCGAGAGCGTCACACGGATCGGCGCCAAAATCGCCGGCACCACCCGCCCGTTCACCGGCATCACCGTCGACGACCTCACCCCCGCCGTCATGGGCGTCGACCTCGACGCACCACTGCACGACGCGGCCGCCGCACTCGACGAGCTCGAAGAGGTCTACCTCCGCGACGCCGTCTACTTCCACCACCCGCGCTACCTGGCGCACCTCAACTGCCCCGTGGTGATCCCCGCCCTCGTCGGCGAGGCCGTGCTCTCCGCCGTCAACTCCTCCCTGGACACCTGGGACCAGAGCGCCGGCGGCACCCTCATCGAGCGCCGGCTCATCGACTGGACGGCCGAGCGGATCGGCCTGGGCGAAGCGGCCGACGGGATCTTCACCAGCGGCGGCAGCCAGTCCAACCTCCAGGCCATGCTGCTCGCCCGTGACGAGGCCTGCCGCCGCGCGCTGGCCGCCGACCGCGCACCGTCCCCCGACCTCTCCACTCCGTTCGAGCAGGGGGGACCCCCGGCCGCCCGTCGCACGGACGTCCTGCCCCGGCTGCGGATCCTCACGTCCGAGGCGGGCCACTTCAGCATCCGCAAGTCGGCCACCCTGCTCGGCATGGGCGCGGAGGCCGTCATCACCGTCCCCACCGACGAGCACAAGCGGATGCGCACCGACAGCCTGGCCGCGGAACTGGCGCGCTGCCACCGCGACGGCCTGATACCCATGGCCGTCGTGGCCACCGCGGGCACCACCGACTTCGGCTCCATCGACCCGCTCCCCGAGATCGCCGGCCTGTGCGCCGGTTACGGCGCCTGGATGCATGTCGACGCCGCCTACGGCTGCGGCCTGCTGGTCTCCCGCCGCCGCGCACTGCTGACCGGCATCGAGCGCGCCGACTCGGTGACCGTCGACTACCACAAGTCCTTCTTCCAGCCGGTCAGTTCGAGCGCCGTCCTGGTCCGCGACCGCGCCACGCTGCAGCACGTCACCTACCACGCGGACTACCTCAATCCGCGCCGGATGGCGGAGGCGCGCATCCCCAACCAGGTCGACAAGTCGATCCAGACGACCCGCCGCTTCGACGCCCTCAAGCTCTGGCTCACCCTGCGCATCATGGGCGCCCGCGCCGTCGGGGAGCTCTTCGACGAGGTCATCGACCGCGCCGCGGAGGCCTGGAAACTCCTCCACGACGACCCCCGCTTCTCCGTCGTCGTCGAGCCCCGGCTGAGCACCCTGGTCTTCCGCTACGTCCCCGGCACCGACCAGGACCCCGAACTCGGCGACCGGGTCAATCTGCACGCCCGCGAGGCCCTGGCCGCCTCCGGCGAGGCGATCGTCGCGGGCACCGTCGTCGACGGCCGCCACCACCTCAAGTTCACGCTGCTCAACCCGGAGACCACGTTGGAGGACATCGCCACCGTCCTCGACCTGATCGCCGAACACGCCGGCAGCTTCCTCGCCGGGCAGCCCCGCCCGGCGCTCAGCGCGCGCTGACCCTCCCCACGGCAGACCGCCACTGCAGACCTCCCCACCGCAGACCTCCCCCATCGGAGACCTCGTGTCCGCCCCTTACGACTTCATCGCCATCGGCCTCGGCCCGTTCAACCTGGGCCTGGCCTGTCTGACCGAGCCGATCGACGGACTCGACGGCCTGTTCCTGGACGACAAACCGTCCTTCGACTGGCACCCCGGCATGATGCTGGACAGCAGCCACCTCCAGGTGCCGTTCCTGGCCGACCTGGTCACCCTCGCCGACCCCACCTCGTCCTTCTCGTTCCTGAACTACCTCAAGGAATCGGGGCGGCTGTACCCGTTCTACATCCGCGAGAGCTTCTATCCGCTGCGCGCCGAGTTCAACGACTACTGCCGCTGGGCGGCCGGAAAACTGGACAACGTCCGCTTCGCCCACCGGGTCGCCCGCGTCGAGTACGACCAGGGCGCCGAGCTGTACGTCGTCCATACCGACCACCTGCCCACCGGCGAGCGCACCACCCACCGCGCCCGCAAGCTCGTCCTGGGCACCGGCACCCCGCCCTACCTCCCCGACGCCTGCCAGGGCCTGGGCGGCGACCTGCTGCACAACGCCGGCTACCTGGACGCCAAGCCCGCCCTCCAGGCCAAGGAGAGCATCACCCTCATCGGCAGCGGCCAGAGCGCCGCGGAGATCTACTACGACCTCCTCCAGGACATCGACAGCCACGGCTACCACCTGACCTGGGCCACCCGCTCCCCGCGCTTCTTCCCCCTCGAATACACCAAGCTCACGCTGGAGATGACCTCACCGGAGTACGTGGACTACTTCCACGCCCTCCCGCCGGACACCCGCGACCACCTCAACGCCACCCAGAAACACCTCTACAAGGGCATCGACTCGGCCCTGATCAACGACATCTTCGACCTGCTCTACCAGAAGAACCTGGCCGGCCCCGTCCAAACCCGGCTGCTCACCAACACCGCGCTGCACCAGGCCGTTTACGACGAGGCGAGCGGCACCTACACCCTCGGCCTGCGCCAGGAGGAACAGGGCGCCGACTTCACCCTCGACACCCAGGGCCTGATCCTCGCCACCGGCTACCGCTACCGCGTACCGGACTTCCTCGCCCCCGTCCACGACCGGATCGCCTGGGACGACGCCGGCCGCTACGACGTGGCGCGCAACTACAGCATCGACACCACCGGCCACGGCATCTACGTGCAGAACGCCGAGCTGCACACCCATGGCTTCGTCACCCCCGACCTCGGCATGGCCGCGTACCGCAATGCCTGCATCATCCGCGAACTGCTCGGCCGCGAGTACTACCCGGTCGAAAAGGCCATCGCCTTCCAGGAATTCGCCGCCCCGGCCGGCCCGCACCACCTCATGGAGGCCCCGGCATGAGCGCTCCGCTCTTCACCCGTACCGACCCCGCACTGGGGGAGTTCTCCGTGCGCCCGGTCGACCCGTCCGCCGACGCCGAGCTGCTGCACGGCTGGGTCACCCACCCCAAGGCCGTGTTCTGGCTGATGCAGGAGTGCGACCTCGCCGCGGTCGAGAAGGAGTTCCTGCGGATAGCCGCCGACCCCTTCCACGACGCCTTCCTCGGCCTGCACAACGGCACCCCGGCCTTCCTGATGGAGCGCTACGACCCCGCCCACCGGGAGCTGGTCGGCATCCACGCCGCCGCACCGGGCGACGTCGGCATGCACTTCCTGTCGGCCCCCACCGACACCCCCGTGCACGGCTTCACCCGGGCCGTCATCACCACCGTCATGGAGATGCTCTTCGCCGACCCGGCGACCCGCCGGGTGGTCGTCGAACCCGACGCCGGCAACACCGCCGTGCACGCCCTCAACAAGGCCGTCGGCTTCGAGATCCAGCGCACCGTCTCGCTCCCCTCCAAAGACGCGTACCTCAGCACCTGCACCCGCGAACAGTTCCTGGCCACCAGAGGAGACCACCGATGACCGCCGGCAACGGGCCGACCGCCCAGGACGCCGTCGCCCACCTCACCCCCGCGCTGTGGGCCCGCGCCAACCGCCTGCTGATCCGCAAGGGGCTCGCCGAGTTCGCCCATGAGCGGCTGCTCACCCCCCGGCGCCTGCCGCAGGACGACCACTACACCGTACGCAGCGACGACGGCACCACCGTCTACCGCTTCGCCGCCCGCCGGCAGGCGCTGGACCACTGGCAGGTCGACGCCGACAGCATCACCCGCCACCGCGACGGCACCGAACTCCCCCTGGACGCCCTGGAGTTCTTCATCGAACTGCGTGACGCCCTGGGCCTCGGCGAGGACATCCTGCCGGTCTATCTGGAGGAGATCAGCTCCACCCTGTCCGGCACCGCCTACAAACTGGCCGCCGGCCTGCCCAGCGCCGCCGAGCTCGCGAAGTCGCCGTTCCAGGCCATCGAGACCGGCATGACCGAGGGCCACCCCTGCTTCGTCGCCAACAACGGCCGCCTCGGCTTCGGCATCCACGAGTACCACGCCTACGCCCCGGAGACCGCGAGCCCGCTCCGGCTGATCTGGCTCGCCGCCCACCGCGACCACGCCACCTTCACCGCCGGTGCCGGTCTCGACTACGACACCCTCATACGCGACGAACTCGACGACACCACCCGCACCCGCTTCACCAGCACCCTCACGGGCCTCGGTCTCGACCCCAACGACTACTACTTCTTCCCCGCCCACCCCTGGCAGTGGTGGAACAAGCTCTCCGTCACCTTCGCCGCCGAGGTCGCCCAGCAGCGCCTGGTGTGCCTGGGCCCCGGCGACGACGACTACCTCGCCCAGCAGTCCATCCGCACCTTCTTCAACACCACCAGCCCCGCCAAGCACTACGTCAAAACGGCCCTCTCCGTCCTCAACATGGGCTTCATGCGCGGCCTGTCCGCCTCGTACATGGAAGCCACCCCGGCCATCAACGACTGGCTCGCCCGCCTGATCGCCGCCGACGACACCTTCCGGGCCGCCCGCTTCTCGATCATCCGCGAGCGCGCCGCCATCGGCTACCACCACCGCCAGTACGAGGCCGCCACCGCCAAGGGCTCCCCGTATCTGAAAATGCTCGCCGCCCTGTGGCGCGAAAGCCCGGTACCCACCGTCGAACCCGGTCAGCGGCTGGCCACCATGGCCTCGTTGCTGCACCTCGACGACGAGGGCGGCTCGTTCGCCGCCGCCCTGATCGAGGAGTCCGGCCTGGAGTCCGCCGTCTGGCTCCGCCGCTACCTGGACGCGTACCTCACCCCCGTCCTGCACGCCTTCTACGCCTACGACCTGGTCTTCATGCCGCACGGCGAGAACGCCATCCTGGTCATCGAGGACGGCGCCGTGGACCGCGTGATCTTCAAGGACATCGCGGAGGAGATCGCCGTCATGGACCCGCACGCGGTCCTGCCCCCGGCCGTCGAACGCATCCGCGCCGACGTCCCCGAGGACAAGAAACTCCTCTCCGTCTTCACCGACGTCTTCGACTGCTTCTTCCGCTTCCTGAGCGGCACCCTCGCCGACCGCGGCATCCTCGACGAGGACACCTTCTGGCGCACCGTCGCCGCATGCGTCACCGACTACCAGGCCACGGCTCCTCACCTGGCCGACAAGTTCCGGCAGTACGACATGTTCACCGAAGAGTTCGCCCTCTCCTGCCTCAACCGCCTCCAACTGCGCAACAACCAGCAGATGGTCGACCTCCAGGACCCGGCCGGCGCCCTCCAGCTCATCGGCACCCTCCGCAACCCCCTCGCCCCCTACGCACCAGCCCCCTGACCCACACCACACAAGCAGAAGGGCGGGCCCCCACACGGGGACCCGCCCTTCTCCTTACCTCAGCTCCTCAACTCCTCAGGAACTGACCAGCCGGCTCAGCCCTTCGCCGGCCCCTCATCGTCCCGTGCACCCTCGGCGTCCCGTGCGCCTTCGCCATCCTCCCGGTCGGCGTCCCGTGCACCTTCGCCGTCCTCCCGTGCGCCATCGCTCTCGGCCGCCTCATCCATCTCGTCGGCGTCCTCCTCCAGCGCATCGGTGAACTCCACCCCGTCCAGCTCGGCGAGCCGGTCCGAAGCATCCGTCGTGCCGCCCTGGTCGGCCTCCAGCGCCCTGGCGAACCAGTCGCGCGCCTCGTCCTCGCGCCCGACCGCCAACAGCGCATCCGCGTACGCGTACCGCAGCCGCGCCGTCCACGGGTGCACCGCACTCGACGCCAGCTCCGGGCTCTGCAGCGTCACCACCGCGGCGTCCGCCTGCCCCATGTCCCGCCGGGCACCCGCCGCGACCAGCCGCATCTCGACCTGTCCGGCCCGGTCCAGCTTCTGGACCTCGGGCTCACCGGCCATGGCCATCGCCTTCTCCGGCCGCCCCAGACCGCGCTCACAGTCCGCCATGACGGGCCACAGCTCCACGCTGCCGGTCATCCGCCGTGCCGCCCGGAACTCCGCCAGCGCCTCGCTGTACTTGCCGACCGCGTACGCCGCAAAGCCCGCGGCCTCCCGCACGGCCGCAACCCTGGACGCCAGCCGCAGCGCCACCCGCGAGTACCCGTACGCCTTCTCCGGTTCCTCGTCCAGCAGCTTCGCCACCATCACCAGGTTCTTGGCAACATCGTCGGCGAGCGTCTTCGGCAGACTCAGCAGCTCCTGACGCACATCCTTGTCGATCTCGTCACCGGTGACATCCTCCGGAATCGGCAGCCGCTTGATCGGCTCCCGGTCCCGGTCCCGCCGGTCATCGCGCCGGTCATCCCGGCGGTCATCCCGCCCACGCCCCGCGCCATACGGCCGACGCCCACGCTCGTCATCCCTACGGAACCCACCACGGTCGTCCCGCCGCGGCCCACGGTCATCCCGCCGGTCGCCCCCGCGGTACCCACCGCGGTCACCACCGGACGGACGGTCATCACGACGGAAACCACCACGGTCCCCACCGCGATCATCCCGCCGGTCACCACCGCGGAAGCCACCACGGTCACCACCCGACGGACGATCATCGCGACGGAAACCACCACGGTCCCCGCCACGGTCATCACGGCGGAACCCCCCGCGGTCGCCGCCGCGGTCGTCCCGACGATCGTCACGCCGGAACCCGCCTCGGTCGCCGCCCCGGTCGTCCCGCCGGTCGCCTCCGCGGAAGCCGCCCCGGTCGCCGCCCGACGGGCGGTCATCACGCCGGAAACCACCACGGTCCCCGCCACGGTCGTCACGACGGTCACCACCGGACGGGCGGTCATCGCGACGGAACCCACCGCGGTCGCCACCCGACGGACGATCATCACGCCGGTCGTCCCTGCGGAACCCACCACGGTCATCACGACGGTCACCACCGGACGGGCGGTCATCGCGACGGAACCCACCGCGGTCACCACCCGACGGACGATCATCACGACGGAAACCACCACGGTCCCCGCCACGATCATCACGACGGTCACCAGCACGGAACCCACCACGATCGCCACCCGACGGACGATCATCACGACGGAAACCACCACGGTCCCCGCCACGGTCGTCACGACGGTCACCACCGGACGGGCGGTCATCGCGACGGAACCCACCGCGGTCGCCACCCGACGGACGATCATCACGCCGGTCGTCCCTGCGGAACCCACCACGCTCGCCGCCACGGTCATCGCGCCGGTCGCCACCACGGAATCCCCCGCGGTCACCACCCGAGGGCCGATCGTCACGACGGAAGCCGGGCCGGTCGCCACCCCGCTCATCGCGCCGGAATCCGCCGCCACGCTCATCGTCGCGACGAGGCCCACGCGGCCTGTCGTCCCGACGGTCGCCTCCGCGGAATCCGCCACGGTCGCCGCCCGACGGACGGTCATCACGACGGAACCCACCGCGGTCCCCGCCACGGTCGTCACGACGGTCAGCACCGGACGGACGGTCGTCCCGCCGGTAACCCCCGCGGTCGCCGCCGCGGTTGTCGCCACGCGGCCCCCGGTCGTCACGCCGGAAACCACCGCGGTCGCCGTCGTCGCGCCGCTGCGGCCGGCGCTCCGAACGATCGTCGGAAGAGTTGGTGGACATCGACGTGACTCCTGTCTTCGGTACTGCATTCATTCTCACGCACCGATGACTTCGGCGCGCTTCGGCATAAAAACAAAAAGGACCCTTGGTCCCAGCGTGAACGCTGGGACCAAGGGTCCTGAAAGATTGTTCGGCGGCGTCCTACTCTCCCACAGGGTCCCCCCTGCAGTACCATCGGCGCGGAAAGGCTTAGCTTCCGGGTTCGGAATGTAACCGGGCGTTTCCCTAACGCTATGACCACCGAAACCCTATCGGGTTCTAGCGAACAAGCACACTCTTCAGTTAATTGAAGTGAAACTTGGTTCAACCAGCGATTGCGACTGTTCGCAACCCGGGAACCACACAGTGGACGCGAGCAACTGAGGACAAGCCCTCGGCCTATTAGTACCAGTCAACTCCACCCGTTACCAGGCTTCCATATCTGGCCTATCAACCCAGTCGTCTACTGGGAGCCTTAACCCCTCAAAGGGGGTGGGAGTACTCATCTCGAAGCAGGCTTCCCGCTTAGATGCTTTCAGCGGTTATCCTTTCCGAACGTAGCCAACCAGCCATGCCCTTGGCAGGACAACTGGCACACCAGAGGTTCGTCCGTCCCGGTCCTCTCGTACTAGGGACAGCCCTTCTCAATACTCCTACGCGCACAGCGGATAGGGACCGAACTGTCTCACGACGTTCTAAACCCAGCTCGCGTACCGCTTTAATGGGCGAACAGCCCAACCCTTGGGACCGACTCCAGCCCCAGGATGCGACGAGCCGACATCGAGGTGCCAAACCATCCCGTCGATATGGACTCTTGGGGAAGATCAGCCTGTTATCCCCGGGGTACCTTTTATCCGTTGAGCGACGGCGCTTCCACAAGCCACCGCCGGATCACTAGTCCCTACTTTCGTACCTGCTCGACCCGTCAGTCTCACAGTCAAGCTCCCTTGTGCACTTACACTCAACACCTGATTGCCAACCAGGCTGAGGGAACCTTTGGGCGCCTCCGTTACTCTTTAGGAGGCAACCGCCCCAGTTAAACTACCCACCAGACACTGTCCCTGATCCGGATCACGGACCCAGGTTAGACATCCAGCACGACCAGAGTGGTATTTCAACAATGACTCCACAACCACTGGCGTGGCTGCTTCAAAGTCTCCCACCTATCCTACACAAGCCGAACCGAACACCAATATCAAGCTATAGTAAAGGTCCCGGGGTCTTTCCGTCCTGCTGCGCGAAACGAGCATCTTTACTCGTAATGCAATTTCACCGGGCCTATGGTTGAGACAGTCGAGAAGTCGTTACGCCATTCGTGCAGGTCGGAACTTACCCGACAAGGAATTTCGCTACCTTAGGATGGTTATAGTTACCACCGCCGTTTACTGGCGCTTAAGTTCTCAGCTTCGCCACACCGAAATGTGACTAACCGGTCCCCTTAACGTTCCAGCACCGGGCAGGCGTCAGTCCGTATACATCGCCTTACGGCTTCGCACGGACCTGTGTTTTTAGTAAACAGTCGCTTCTCGCTGGTCTCTGCGGCCACCACCAGCTCAGAGTGCAAGACTCATCACCAGCAATGGCCCCCCTTCTCCCGAAGTTACGGGGGCATTTTGCCGAGTTCCTTAACCATAGTTCACCCGAACGCCTCGGTATTCTCTACCTGACCACCTGAGTCGGTTTAGGGTACGGGCCGCCATGAAACTCGCTAGAGGCTTTTCTCGACAGCATAGGATCATCCACTTCACCACAATCGGCTCGGCATCAGGTCTCACCCTGCATGTCATCCGGATTTGCCTAGATGACGGGCTACACCCTTACCCCGGGACAACCACCGCCCGGGCTGGACTACCTTCCTGCGTCACCCCATCGCTTACCTACTACCACCTTGGATCGGCGGCTCCACCACGTCCCTTTGTCCGAAGACTCCAGGCCGGCTTCACGGCCTTAGCATTAATGGATTCGATACTGGGCGTTTCAAAGCGGGTACCGGAATATCAACCGGTTGTCCATCGACTACGCCTGTCGGCCTCGCCTTAGGTCCCGACTTACCCTGGGCAGATCAGCTTGACCCAGGAACCCTTAGTCAATCGGCGCACACGTTTCCCACGTGTGTATCGCTACTCATGCCTGCATTCTCACTCGTGAACCGTCCACAACTCGTTTCCACGGCTGCTTCACCCGGCACACGACGCTCCCCTACCCATCACAACGGACGTTGGTCCTCATGCTGCAATGACACGACTTCGGCGGTGTGCTTGAGCCCCGCTACATTGTCGGCGCGGAATCACTTGACCAGTGAGCTATTACGCACTCTTTCAAGGGTGGCTGCTTCTAAGCCAACCTCCTGGTTGTCTCTGCGACTCCACATCCTTTCCCACTTAGCACACGCTTAGGGGCCTTAGTCGATGCTCTGGGCTGTTTCCCTCTCGACCATGGAGCTTATCCCCCACAGTCTCACTGCCGCGCTCTCACTTACCGGCATTCGGAGTTTGGCTAAGGTCAGTAACCCGGTAGGGCCCATCGCCTATCCAGTGCTCTACCTCCGGCAAGAAACACACGACGCTGCACCTAAATGCATTTCGGGGAGAACCAGCTATCACGGAGTTTGATTGGCCTTTCACCCCTAACCACAGGTCATCCCCCAGGTTTTCAACCCTGGTGGGTTCGGTCCTCCACGAAGTCTTACCTCCGCTTCAACCTGCCCATGGCTAGATCACTCCGCTTCGGGTCTTGGGCACGCTACTCAACGCCCTATTCGGACTCGCTTTCGCTACGGCTTCCCCACACGGGTTAACCTCGCAACATACCGCAAACTCGCAGGCTCATTCTTCAAAAGGCACGCAGTCACGACTGCATGTGCAAGCACATACAGCGACGCTCCCACGGCTTGTAGGCACACGGTTTCAGGTACTATTTCACTCCGCTCCCGCGGTACTTTTCACCATTCCCTCACGGTACTATCCGCTATCGGTCACCAGGGAATATTTAGGCTTAACGGGTGGTCCCGCCAGATTCACACGGGATTTCTCGGGCCCCGTGCTACTTGGGTGGTTCTCAAACGAGCCGCTAATGTTTCAGCTACGGGGGTCTTACCCTCTACGCCGGACCTTTCGCATGTCCTTCGCCTACATCAACGGTTTCTGACTCGTCTCACAGCCGGCAGACTGCAAAAGAGAACTCCCACAACCCCAACCACGCAACCCCTGCCGGGTATCACACGTGACTGGTTTGGCCTCATCCGGTTTCGCTCGCCACTACTCCCGGAATCACGGTTGTTTTCTCTTCCTGCGGGTACTGAGATGTTTCACTTCCCCGCGTTCCCTCCACACTGCCTATGTGTTCAGCAGCGGGTGACAGCCCATGACGACTGCCGGGTTTCCCCATTCGGACACCCCCGGATCAAAGCTTGGTTGACAGCTCCCCGGGGCCTATCGTGGCCTCCCACGTCCTTCATCGGTTCCTGGTACCAAGGCATCCACCGTGCGCCCTTAAAAACTTGGCCACAGATGCTCGCGTCCACTGTGCAGTTCTCAAGCAACGACCAGCCACCCACCACCCCAACCCGAAGGCTGAGTTCACTGGGGCCGGCATCGCGAAGGTCCAGACTCAACGGTCCGTACCCTCAGATACCCAACAACGTGCCCGGCCCACTCCATCAATCCCCACGTTCCACGCCGAAGCAGTACTAGTGACAACCAACCGAGTGTGCCGAATAGTCAACGTTCCACCCATGAGCAACCAGCATCAGACATTCGCTGATGTACTGGCCTCTGACCCGGACAAGTCCGAGTAAGAAGTGCTCCTTAGAAAGGAGGTGATCCAGCCGCACCTTCCGGTACGGCTACCTTGTTACGACTTCGTCCCAATCGCCAGTCCCACCTTCGACGATTCCCTCCCACAAGGGGTTGGGCCACCGGCTTCGGGTGTTACCGACTTTCGTGACGTGACGGGCGGTGTGTACAAGGCCCGGGAACGTATTCACCGCAGCAATGCTGATCTGCGATTACTAGCAACTCCGACTTCATGGGGTCGAGTTGCAGACCCCAATCCGAACTGAGACCGGCTTTTTGAGATTCGCTCCACCTCGCGGTATCGCAGCTCATTGTACCGGCCATTGTAGCACGTGTGCAGCCCAAGACATAAGGGGCATGATGACTTGACGTCGTCCCCACCTTCCTCCGAGTTGACCCCGGCAGTCTCCTGTGAGTCCCCATCACCCCGAAGGGCATGCTGGCAACACAGAACAAGGGTTGCGCTCGTTGCGGGACTTAACCCAACATCTCACGACACGAGCTGACGACAGCCATGCACCACCTGTACACCGACCACAAGGGGGCGCCTGTCTCCAGACGTTTCCGGTGTATGTCAAGCCTTGGTAAGGTTCTTCGCGTTGCGTCGAATTAAGCCACATGCTCCGCTGCTTGTGCGGGCCCCCGTCAATTCCTTTGAGTTTTAGCCTTGCGGCCGTACTCCCCAGGCGGGGAACTTAATGCGTTAGCTGCGGCACGGACGACGTGGAATGTCGCCCACACCTAGTTCCCAACGTTTACGGCGTGGACTACCAGGGTATCTAATCCTGTTCGCTCCCCACGCTTTCGCTCCTCAGCGTCAGTATCGGCCCAGAGATCCGCCTTCGCCACCGGTGTTCCTCCTGATATCTGCGCATTTCACCGCTACACCAGGAATTCCGATCTCCCCTACCGAACTCTAGCCTGCCCGTATCGAATGCAGACCCGGGGTTAAGCCCCGGGCTTTCACATCCGACGTGACAAGCCGCCTACGAGCTCTTTACGCCCAATAATTCCGGACAACGCTTGCGCCCTACGTATTACCGCGGCTGCTGGCACGTAGTTAGCCGGCGCTTCTTCTGCAGGTACCGTCACTCTCGCTTCTTCCCTGCTGAAAGAGGTTTACAACCCGAAGGCCGTCATCCCTCACGCGGCGTCGCTGCATCAGGCTTTCGCCCATTGTGCAATATTCCCCACTGCTGCCTCCCGTAGGAGTCTGGGCCGTGTCTCAGTCCCAGTGTGGCCGGTCGCCCTCTCAGGCCGGCTACCCGTCGTCGCCTTGGTAGGCCATCACCCCACCAACAAGCTGATAGGCCGCGGGCTCATCCTTCACCGCCGGAGCTTTCCACCACCAGACCATGCGGTCGGTAGTCGTATCCGGTATTAGACCCCGTTTCCAGGGCTTGTCCCAGAGTGAAGGGCAGATTGCCCACGTGTTACTCACCCGTTCGCCACTAATCCCCTCCCGAAGGAGGTTCATCGTTCGACTTGCATGTGTTAAGCACGCCGCCAGCGTTCGTCCTGAGCCAGGATCAAACTCTCCGTGAATGTTTACCGGTAATCCGGTGAACACACACGAGAGCGGAACAACCAGACGGAATAAGTCCGGTCGTTCACAGCGTCCTCGCTGTGTGTGCCACCCCGACCGCATGGGCCGTGATGGACTTTTTCAAAGGAACCTCATCTCCCGGATGTTTCCGGTCGACGGGGTATCAACATATCTGGCGTTGACTTTTGGCACGCTGTTGAGTTCTCAAGGAACGGACGCTTCCTTTGTTCCTGTTTCACCAGGATCTCCGGGCGCTTCCCTTCGGTCTTGCGTTTCCGACTCTATCAGATCCTTGCGGGCCCGATTTTCGCCGGTGCGTTTCCGCCTTTCGGCTTCTTCGCGTTTCCAACCTTACCAGATCCGTTTCCGTCTCCGGCTCCCTGTTGGAGCGGGTCGGCCGTCCAGCTTTCGCTTTCCGGCCTTTCCGACTCTAGCAGACCCGGATTCTTTCGATTCCGGTTCCGATATTCGTCGGAGGTCCGCCGTGGGGCAGTTATTCACTGCGGCCCTTTCGGCGTGGTTACTACTTTAGCGGCTTACCCCGGCGACTCATAATTGAGGCGCCCGGATCAAATTTCGGCAACGCGAAATAGGACCCATTAGGGAGTCGATCGGAGTAGTTGGTTGTGCCGCCTGGCGGTCTGCGCAAATAGCGCTGCCCGTCTCCAGCGGCTCGGGCCACGTTAGGCGGTCGGCGACACAGAGTCAAGTAGCGGTGGTGGCGCGGCGCCGGGGGGTGTGGGGGCGGTAGGGGCTGACCGTGGGATCGTCCGCGATCCAGTAGCGCCAGGGGTGGTCGGCTCCGCCGCCGCCGACGCCGGTGCGCGGGCCGCTGCGTACCAGCTCGGGAGCGGGCGGGCGGCCGTGCAGGACGGAGAGGGGGGCGGTGGCGTTGCTGCACAGGTCGGTGCCGTCGAGGGTGCGGTCGATGTCGAGGGCGGTGGCCAGGCGGGCCGGGCCCTTGGCCAGTTCGTTGGTGTTGCGGGCCTTGGGACGGCGGGTGGCCGCCAGGGAGGCGCCGGTAAGGATCTCCCCGGCACGCAGGAGGACACCGCTCGCTTTGTCCTCGGGACCGCAGACCGCGTTGAGGCTGAACCACATCCCGTAGATGAAGTAGACGTACGCATGACCGGGCGGGCCGAACATGGTGGCGTTGCGCGCGGTGCGGCCTCGGTAGGCGTGGGAGCCGGGATCGGTGTCGCCGTCGTACGCCTCGACCTCGGTGAGACGGAGTTCGATCGGACCGTCCGGGGTGTTGCGGCAAAGGATGCGGCCCAGCAGGTCGGGGGCCACGTCCACCACGGGACGGTCGAAGAAGTCGTGGGTGAGCGGCATACGTTCCGGTACGTCGGTCATGCGGACCGAGAGTAGTGCAGCCGTTGGGGAGGCCGGCTGGCCATGGGGACCCCGGGGTTGGGAAAGTGTGGGCCGTGGAACCGGGTCGTACGGTTTCGCGTGCGTAGGGATCAAGCCGAGAGCTCGGCGCGCACTACACAGCACAGGCGTTCCGCCTGGGGAGGACGAGCATGGGATTCAAGAAGCTGCTGGCGAGCCTGGGCGCCGGGGGTGCGTCGGTGGAGACGGTGCTCTTTGAGGAGAACGTCGTCCCGGGTGGGGTCGTACAGGGTGAGGTGCGGATCCAGGGCGGGTCCGTGGCCCAGGACATCCAGGGGCTGTCCGTCGGACTGCAGGCGCGGGTCGAGGTCGAGAGCGGCGACGAGGAGTACAAGCGCAACATCGAGTTCACCAAGGTGCAGCTGGGCGGTGCCTTTGCGGTGCAGCCGGGTGCGGCGCACACCGTGCCGTTCGGGCTGGAGATCCCGTGGGAGACGCCGATCACCACGTTCCTGGGGACGCATCTGCACGGGATGAACGTCGGGGTGACGACGGAGCTGGCGATCGCGCGGGCGGTGGACTCCGGCGACCTGGATCCGGTGAATGTGCATCCGCTGCCGGCGCAGCAGGCGATCCTCGACGCGTTCGGGCGGCTGGGTTTCCGTTTCAAGGCCGCTGATCTCGAGCAGGGGCACATCAGGGGAACGCGACAGCGGCTCCCCTTCTACCAGGAGATCGAGTTCCACGCGCCGCAGCAGTACCGGGGCCTGAACCAGGTCGAGCTGTCGTTCGTGGCGGACGACCGGGAGATGGACGTCGTCCTGGAGATGGACAAGAAGCCCGGTCTGTTCAGCGAGGGGTCGGACACCTACCGGTCGTTCACGGTCGGGCTGAACGACTTCGAGGGGACCGACTGGGCGGGTTACCTCAACCAGTGGCTGGCGGAGGTCGGCGGTAAGCGGAACTGGCTCTAACCTGGCCGGACAGGTGTCAGCAAGCGACCAGGAGGTGTTGCAGTGTCCGAGCCGAAGCGGCGGCCGCTCCCGCACGATTTCCATCCGCCGGTGCCGGAGTTCACGGCGCTGAGCGACGAGGTGGAGCCGGGCGGGACGCTGCGGCCCGAGCAGGTGTTCGCCGAGGGGAACCGTTCGCCGCAACTGCGGTGGGAGGGTGCGCCCGCGGGGACGAAGAGCTACGCCGTCACCTGCTACGACCCGGACGCGCCGACGGGCAGTGGTTTCTGGCACTGGTCGCTGTTCGACATTCCGGCGTCGGTGACGGAGCTGCCGGCCGGTGCCGGGTCCGGGGAGATGAAGGGGCTGCCCGAGGGTGCCGTACATGTCCGTAACGACTACGGGACGCGGGACTTCGGGGGCGCCGCGCCGCCGCCCGGGGACGGTCCGCACCGCTATGTGTTCACGGTGTACGCGGTGGACCAGGAAAAGCTCGGTCCGGACGGGGATGCCTCGCCGGCGGTGGTGGGCTTCAATCTGCGGTTCCACACGCTCGGGCGGGCTCAGCTGATCGCCGAGTACGAGATTCCCGCGGCGGGCTGAGCGCCGTAATTCCGTTGCGCCCCGGCGCTTCCCACACGACAGTGGTTGCCGTGCCGCCGCCCGTAAAAGGGGCGGCGGGCAGCAGGTACCGCAGTGGCGGGAGCGGCGGGGCGCAGGTGTGTCGCCCGCTGTTCGCCGGAGCCCGTTCGTGTCGCGGGTGTCCTCATCGGCTGCCGTTCGCTCCGGGTCCCGGTAATTCACGGGGGTGGGACCCGGAGCACACTCATTTCTGCGGCCCGTCCGGCGGCGCCGGTCAGCTCTTTTTTCATCTCCTGATCGTCCTCCATTTCCCTTGTGGCATGCGGAAATTGCGTTGTTCGGGGAATACCTGCCGCTGCACAGTGGAGCAGCTTCGCCGCGGGGGCGGAGCGGGTCCGGGAGGTGGGCGGGATGCGCGAGACGCTGGTGCTCAATGCGAGCTTCGAGCCGCTGTCGACGGTGTCGCTGCGGCGTGCGGTGGTGCTGGTCATGCAGGACAAAGCGGTCATCGAACACGCTCACCCGGGGCTGCGGATCCGGGCCGCCGCGGTGGACGTACCGGTGCCGCAGGTGATCAGACTCTGCCGGTACGTACGGGTGCCGTTCCGACAACGGGCGGCCTGGTCGCGGCGCGGGGTACTGGTGCGTGACCAGTACCGGTGTGCGTACTGCGGGCGCCGGGCGACGACCGTGGACCATGTCGTGCCGCGGTCGCACGGGGGCGGGGACACCTGGCTGAATACCGTTGCCTCGTGCGCGGAGGACAATCACCGCAAGGCGGACCGGACGCCCGAGCAGGCGGGGATGCAGCTGCTGCGGCGGCCCTTCGAGCCGACGCCGGCCGATGCGCTGCTGTCGACGCTGGGGGTGTCGGTGCGGGAGGGGCTGCCGGAGTGGCTGGCGCTTCCTGCGTAGGGCGCGGCCGCCCCGCCCGCCGGGCACCGGGCCACCGGGTACCGGGCGGTCGCCCGACTCGCCTTATTTGAGGACGAGTTGGGCGATGGCCAGCAGGCCGACGATGACGATGATGGCGCGCAGGGCGGTGGGGGGCAGACGGCGTCCCACCTTCGCGCCGACCTGGCCGCCGAGGGCGGACCCGACTGCGATCAGGCCGACGGCGGCCCAGTCGAAGTGCGCCACGAAGAGGAAGAAGACCGCGGCGACGCCGTTCACGATCGCGGCGAGGACGTTCTTGAGGGCGTTGAGCCGCTGCAGGTCCTCGGAGAGCAGCAGCCCCATCAGGGAGAGGTAGAGCACGCCCTGGGCGGCGCCGAAGTAGCCCCCGTAGGCGCTGGCGACGAGCAGGCCGGCCGGCAGGGCGAGGCCACCGTCGGGGTGGGGGGTGGTGCCGTTGCGCTCGCGGCGGGCGCGGAGTGCGGCGGCCAGCTTGGGCTGGACGATGACGAGTACCAGCGCGACGGCGATCAGGGCGGGGACGATCGCGTCGAAGGCCTTCGAGGGCAGTGCGAGCAGCAGGATCGCGCCGGCCAGGCCCCCGAGGAGGGCGACGAGGCCGAAGCGGAGGATCCGGCTGCGCTGGCCGGCGAGTTCGCGGCGGTAGCCGATGGCTCCGCTGATCGAACCGGGCACCAGGCCAAGGGTGTTGGACACATTGGCGGTGACGGGTGGCACGCCGAAGGCGAGCAGCACCGGGAAGGTGATCAGGGTGCCGGACCCGACGACGGTGTTGATCGTGCCGGCGCCGATTCCGGCGGCGAAGATGGCGATGGCTTCCCAGATGGTCACGCGGATCCCCCCGTGCATGAGCGGTACGGTTCCGCCCGATCATGCACCAGGGCCCGGCGGTGTCGGCCGATCGGGGGGGTCAGTCGATCGGGGGTGCTTCGCGGTTCGGCGAGCTGGGCTTGGGGATGGAGCCGCCACCGGTCGGCGGGGTGAAGTTGCCGAGGGCGCCGCCGAGGCCCTTGAGGGCGTCGCCGATCTCGCTCGGCACGATCCAGAGCTTGTTGGCGTCGCCTTCGGCGATCTTCGGGAGCATCTGGAGGTACTGGTAGGAGAGCAGCTTCTGGTCCGGGTCACCGGCGTGGATCGACTCGAAGACCACCCGGATCGCCTGGGCCTCACCCTCGGCGCGCAGGGCCGCGGCCTTGGCCTCACCCTCGGCGCGCAGGATCGAGGACTGCTTCTCACCCTCGGCGGTGAGGATCTGGGACTGCCGGACACCTTCGGCCTGGAGGATGGCGGCGCGCTTGTCACGGTCGGCGCGCATCTGCTTCTCCATCGAGTCCTGGATGGAGGTCGGCGGCTCGATGGCCTTCAGCTCGACGCGGTTGACGCGGATGCCCCACTTGCCGGTGGCCTCGTCGAGCACCCCGCGCAGCGCCGCGTTGATCTCCTCGCGGGAGGTCAGGGTCCGCTCCAGGTCCATGCCGCCGATGATGTTCCGCAGGGTGGTGACGGTCAGCTGCTCGATGGCCTGGATGTAGCTGGCGACCTCGTAGGTCGCGGCGCGGGCGTCGGTCACCTGGTAGTAGATGACGGTGTCGATGTTCACGACCAGGTTGTCCTGGGTGATCACCGGCTGCGGCGGGAACGGCACGACCTGTTCGCGGAGGTCGATGCGGTTGCGGATGGAGTCGATGAACGGGACGACGATGTTCAGGCCCGCGTTGAGGGTGCGGGTGTAGCGGCCGAAGCGTTCGACGATGGCGGCGCTGGCCTGTGGGATGACCTGGATCGTTTTGATGAGTGCGATGAACACGAGCACCACCAGGATGATCAGGACGATGATGATCGGTTCCACAGCGGCTCCCGTGCCCTTCGTTGCTGGTCCGCGCCGGCCGGATGACCGGCTTGCCATTGATCAGTCTTTCAGAGTCGTGGCTCGTCGCGCAGCGTGTTCGGGTCAGATGACGACGGCGGTGGCGCCTTCGATCTCGACGACGTCCACCTGTTGGCCGGGCTCGTAGACCTGGCTGCCGTCGAGGGAGCGGGCGGACCAGATCTCACCCGCGAGTTTGATACGGCCGCCGACCCCGCCGTCGACCCGCTCCAGGACCGTGGCGCTCCTGCCCTTGAGCGCGTCGATGCCGGAGGCGAGTTGGGGGCTCTGGCCGCGGTGGCGGTTGGCGAGGGGGCGCACGACGGCGATCAGCGCCACCGACACGGCGGCGAACACGAGGAATTGCGGGACGGTGCCGCCACCGAGGCCCGCGGTGACGGCACCGGCGACGGCACCGACCGCGAGCATCCCGAATTCGGGCATCGCGGTCACGACGAGGGGAATGCCCAGTCCTACGGCGGCGATCAGCCACCACACCCATGGATCCACGGCTTCATGGTAGATCCGTGGGGCGGCCCGGGACAGGGCGCGATCGGTCAGGGGCCGGAAGCGCGCGGTGCCGCGGCCGGATCCCCGGACGGTGGCCGGGGGACGGCTCGTTGAGGGGCGGCTCGTGGAGGGGGCGGTCCGCGACGGACGGTCAGGTCAGGGGCAGGCCCTGCGCGGTCCAGCGGTCGTTGCCGTTGCGCTCGACGACCAGCGGGAGGCCGAAGCAGTGGGAGAGGTTGCTGGAGGTGAGTTCGAGCTCCAGGGGGCCGGCGGCCAGCACCTTGCCCTGACGGATCATCAGGACGTGGGTGAAGCCCGGGGCGATCTCCTCGACGTGGTGGGTGACCATGATCATCGAGGGGGCGTACGGGTCGCGGGCCAGGCGGCCGAGGCGGCGGACCAGGTCCTCGCGGCCGCCGAGGTCGAGACCGGCGGCCGGCTCGTCCAGCAGCAGCAGCTCGGGGTCGGTCATCATGGCGCGGGCGATCAGGGTGCGCTTGCGCTCGCCCTCGGAGAGGGTGCCGAACTTCCGGTCCAGGTAGTCGTTCATCCCGAGGCGGTCGAGGAAGGCGCGGGCGCGCTGCTCGTCGATGTCCTCGTAGCTCTCCTGCCAGCCCGCCGTCATGCCGTACGCGGCGGTGAGCACGGTCTGCAGGACGGTCTGGCTGCGGGGCAGCTTGTCGGCCAGCGCGATGCCGGCGATGCCGATGCGCGGGCGCAGGTCGAAGACGTCGACCCTGCCCAGCTGCTCGCCGAGGATCGAGGCGGAGCCGGAGCTCGGGAAGAGATAGCTGGAGGCGAGGTTGAGCAGGGTGGTCTTGCCGGCGCCGTTGGGGCCGAGGATCACCCAGCGCTCCCCTTCCTTCACCGACCAGGAGACCTGGTCCACCAGAGCCCGTCCTTCGCGGACCACGGATACGTCCACCAGCTCCAGCACATCGCTCATGAGCGCGTTGTCTCCCATTGCTTCTCGGTCGTCGCGTACACCTGTAGGCGCAGCCCCCTGCAAACCTACGCCACTCGTTGTCGGTGCTCTTCCCTAGGCTGGGGACCATGCTCGATGAACCACGTTCAGGACGGCTTGCGGCATGGGGAAATGCCCTTTTGGCCGGACTTGTCTCACCTGATGAAGCCGCGCACCGGATCGCGGACGACGATGCGGTGCACCGCGTGGAGGGCCTGCCCGGGGAGGAGGCGCCGGTCGGCCTGACACTCGCGCTGGGGCGGCTGCGGACGCTGGGGGCGAGGGGCCTGCAGGTGGCCCTGCCGGCTCCCGGGCATCCGCTGGGACTGTGCGGACCGCCGGAATTCAATGCGCGGGCGCTGGAGGCCGAGGAGGCGGTGCTCGCCCCGGGGGCCGGGCTGGGACTGATTCCGGAGACGTACGAGGCCGGGCCGGAGGGTGGCACCGGCCCCGATGTACATGTGGAGGTGGTCTGGCGCTGCCTGCCGGTGCGGGAGGCGCCGCCGGCCGACGTGCCCTCGCTGGGCGAGGCGGAGCGGGAGCTGGCTCAGGCGCTGCGGGAGGCCACCGAACTGCTCTCGAAGCTGGACGTGGCCGGGGCGGGCCCGGTGGCGCAGGCGGCGCTGGAGGCGTACCGGGCGCGGGCGGAGGCCGGCCGGCAGGTGCTGGCTCCCGGATATCCGCCGCGGGCGGTGCGGGTATTGGAGCTGGCGCAGCGCGTGGGCGCCCTCATCGATATCGCGCAGCAGGCCGGCGGGGACGGCAGGGAGCACGGTGCGGCGGTGAGCTCGTCCGAGATCGCGGCCCGCACCGAGGCGCTGCGGCCGGTGGAGCGGACGGCCCGGCGGGCGCAGGTGGCGGCGTACAACTCCGCGGTGGAGGAGAGGGAGCGGCACCGGGGGTGAACGGAAGCGGCCCCGCCGGACCATTGTGTGGTCGGCGGGGCCTTCGCCGAACGGGCCGGACGCCTCTGGGCAGGCGAAGCCGTCCGGTCCGTTCGGACAACCTCAGTTGTTCGCGGTGGCGTTGCCGAAGGCGGGGTTGAGCGCGCCGATGACGGTGGCGGTGTTGCCGGTGGCGTTCACGGGGACGTGCACGGGGACCTGGGCGAGATTGCCCGAGCCGATGCCGGGGGAGAGCACGGCCGTGCCGTCGGCCTGCGGGCCACTGGCCGCGAAGGCGGATCCGGCGGCCGCACCGAGGGCGATCCCGGTGGCGGCGAGGACGAGTGCGGCCTTCTTGGCGGTGTTCATGGGGGCGTGTTCCTCACGTGGTGGCACAGGGCCGTAAGACGATGGCGGAGGGTGGGGGACCGGCCGCACGTCCGAGCAAGGACGGGGCCGGTCCGGCCCGACCCGCGCGGACCATGGCATCGCGGGGGTCGGACGAGGTCCTGCGGACGTCCTGGGATCAGACGTTGACGCAGGGGTTGCCGAAGGTGGGGTTGAGGGCACCGATGACGGTGGCGGTGACGCCGCAGGCGTTCACGGGGACGTGCACCGGGACCTGGATGACGTTGCCGGAGACGATTCCCGGGGAGTGCACGGCGCCGCCCTGGGCCTGCGGGGAGTGGGCCGAGGCGACGCCGGCGCCCGCGAGGGCGAGACCGCTCGCCACCATCGTGATGGCCGCTGCGCGCTTGATGTTCTTCACTTCTCTAGCTCCTCGTTGCCGTTGCCGTGGCCAGCCGCCACGACTGCACTGGACAACGGCCCGGGCCGAGAAGGGATACGCCGAATGGGCTACGGCTACACGACAGTATGAATCTCGGATCTGAAGACGACATTCCGCTTGTGTGGACGGTAGAGGAGCACCGCCGTATCCGGTGCTCCCCCACGGGCGTTCAGGCCCCGATGCCGTGCCGTACGGCCCACAGTGCGGCCTGCGTCCGGTCGGCGAGGTCCAGCTTCATGAGGATGTTGGAGACATGGGTCTTGACGGTCTTCTCGGACAGCACCAGCGCCCGGGCGATCTCACGGTTGGAGCGGCCGTCCGCGATCAGGCCCAGGACCTCGCGCTCCCGGTCGGTGAGGGAAGTGCCGCGCCCCTGGCCGCCGTTGTTCTCCTCCTGGGACAGCAGTGCGCCGGCCACCTCGGGCTGCAGCAGGACATGGCCCGCGTGGACGGAGCGAATGGCGCCGGCCAGCGCGTCCGGGTCGATGTCCTTGTAGACGTAGCCGGCCGCGCCGGCGCGCAGTGCCGGGACGACGGTGCGCTGTTCGGTGAAGCTGGTGACCACCAGCACCCGGGCGGGGTTGTCCAGTTCGCGCAGCCTGCGGAGCGCCTCGATGCCGTCCATGCCGGGCATCTTGACGTCCATCAGGACGACGTCCGGGCGCAGCTCTTCGGCTGCGGCGATGCCCTCGGCGCCGTCGGAGGCCTCCCCCACCACCTCGATGTCGTCCTGGACCTCCAGGAACGTCCGCAGCCCACGGCGCACGACCTGGTGATCGTCGACGAGCAGTACGCGGATCGCCTGGCCGCCGTCCGCGGTGCGCCCGGAGGCCGCCCCTGCTTCGTCCGCGGGATTCCCCATCGCGCCGCTCCTGTCCGTGTCAGCCACCGGGCACCTCCATCTCGACAGTGGTGCCCTTGCCGGGCTCCGATTCCACGGTGAGCTTTCCGCCGACGCCGCTCGCGCGGTCACGCATCGAGACCAGGCCCAGGTGGCGGCCGGCCCGGCGGACCGCGCCGGGGTCGAATCCGCAGCCGTCGTCGGCGATCCGCAGCAGCGCGCCCTGGCCGCTGCGGGTGAGGGTCACCTCGACCTGCCCGGCACCGGAGTGCCGCAAGGCGTTGTGCAGCGCCTCCTGGGCCACCCGGAGCAACGCCTCCTCCTGGGCCGCGGGGAGCGCCCGGAAGCCGTGGGCCGCGAAGGTGACGCGTGCGGAGTGCGCCCGGTCCAGGACCTGGGCCTGGGAGCGCAGGGTGGCGACCAGGCCGTCCTCGTCCAGAGCGGCGGGGCGCAGTTCGATGACGGCGGCCCGCAGCTCGTCGGCGGCCTCCGCGGCCAGCTCGGCGACCTGGTGCAGCTCGTCCTTGGCGCGCGCCGGGTCGCGGTCGACCAGGGCGGTGGCGGCCTGGGCGGTGAGGCGGAGCGAGAAGAGCTTCTGGGCGACCGCGTCGTGCAGCTCGTGGGCGAGGCGGGCGCGCTCCCCGGCGATGGTCAGCTCGCGGCTGCGCTCGTAGAGGCGGGCGTTGGTCAGGGCGATGGCGGCGTGCTGGGCGAGTATCCCGAGCAGCCGCTCGTCCTCCTCGGTGAAACCGCAGCCGCCGGCCGGCTTGGGGCAGCGCTTGTTCGCCAGGAAGAGGGCGCCGAGGATCTCGTCGCCGTCGGCGACCGGCAGGCCGAGGAAGTCGGACATGTCCGGGTGGGCCGACGGCCAGCCGCCGAAACGGGGGTCCGCACGGACGTCGGCGAGCCGTTCCGGGGTGGCGTTGTGCAGCATCGCGGCGAGGATGCCGTGCTGGCGGGGCAGCGGGCCGATGGCCTTCCACTGGTCGGCGCTGACGCCGTCCACCACGAACTGGGCGAAGCCGCCGTGGTCGTCGGGCACGCCCAGGGCGGCGTACTCGGCATCCAGCAGCTCGCGGGCCGAGGCCACGATCGTCTTGAGGACGTCGCGCACCTCCAGATGCCTGCTCATCGCCAGGATCGCGGTGCTCACCGCGGGGATCCCGGCTCCCGGTCCATTGGTCATGGGCTCACCGTACCGGCGGGGCGACCAGGCCGTATCGGTCCGGCGGCGGCTGCCGTCTACGTCCCCCGGCCTAGGGCGAATGCCCTGGCCACAGAGGTCCGGCGCCCGACGTCCACGGGCCCTCGGCGTTCCTACGGTGAGGGCAGGGCCGGGATCCCGGCCCGGACCGAAAGGGGACGCGATCATGCCGGTGGCGGTCATCACGGGGGCATCGAAGGGACTGGGCCGGGCACTCGCCGCGGCGCTGGCGGCACGGGGGTGGGACCTGGTCGTGGACGCCAGGTCGGCCGGGCCGCTGGAGGAGGCGGCGCGGGAGCTGCGCGGGACGGGGGTGCGGGTGGTCGCGTTGCCCGGGGACGTGACGGACCGGGGGCACCGGGCGGCGCTGGTGGCCGCGGCCGGTGCACTGGGCGGGCTCGATCTGCTGGTGAACAACGCGAGCGTGCTGGGGGCCGAGCCGCTGGCGCGGCTGGCGGACCATCCGCTGGACGGGCTGCGGGCGGCACTGGAGGTGAATGTGGTGGCACCGCTCGGACTGGTCCAGGAGGCTTTGCCGCTCTTGCGGGATTCCTCCTACCTGCCCTCGTATGAGGAAGTTCTCCCCTATATAGGAAACACTCCTTATGGAGAGGATGTCGGAAATGGTGCGACATACGAATCGCACCCTTACATCGAGAATGACCGAAATGCCGGATCGTCCGATTCGCCCGCTTTTGGAGCGGTAAGCGATACGACTATCGGGGCGAAAGGGACATTTGCCCGGGCGGGTGGAGCGGTGCTCAACATCAGCTCGGACGCGGCCGTCGAGGCGTACCCGGCCTGGGGCGGGTACGGCGCCACGAAGGCGGCGCTGGACCAGCAGTCGGCGGTGCTCGCGGTGGAGGAGCCGGGGCTGCGGGTGTGGTGGGTGGACCCGGGTGACATGCGGACCGATCTGTACGCGGCCGCCGTACCGGACGAGGACACCTCGGGGCGGCCGCTGCCCGGGACCGTGGTCCCCGGACTGCTGCGCCTGCTGGACGACCAGGCCCCTAGCGGGCGGTATCACGCGGCGGCCGGGGCCGGCCCGTCCGACGGGGCACCCGCGTCCGAGGGGGCGGGCTCCCGGTGACCACGAAGGCGGTGGAGGCGGTAGAGGCGGTGCAGGTCCCGGCGGAGCTGTCGGCCGCGGTCCCGGCCGAGCAGCGGGGACCGGGCCTCGGCCGGGACGCGGTACGGCTGATGGTGAGCCGGGGTGCGGCCGAGACCGGCCACCACGGCTTCGACGAGCTGCCGGACCTGCTGGCCGCCGGGGATGTGCTGGTGGTGAACACCTCGCGGACGCTGCCGGCCGCGGTGGACGGCCGGGTCGGTGACGGCCGGGGGCGCGGCGAGCCGGTGGTGGTGCACTTCTCCACGCGGGCGGACCGGTGGCACCCGGCGGGACGGGCGGTGGCCGGCTGCTGGGCGGTGGAGCTGCGGAGTCCGGACGGGCGGGGCAGTACCGTGCCGCGGGCGGGCGGCCCGGCCGGCACGGTGGTGCGACTGCCCGGCGGGGCGCGGCTGACGCTGGAGGCTCCGCTGGACCCCGGAAGTACCCGCCTGTGGTGGGCGCGGGTGGCGGGCGCGGAGGTGCCCGGGCTGATGCGGCGCCACGGGCGGCCGATCCGCTACGGCTACACGGACCGGGACCAGCCGCTGGACGCGTATCAGACGGTGTTCGCGGTGGACTCCCCCGGCGGCGGCAGCGCGGAGATGCCGAGTGCCGCCCGGCCCTTCACCGCCGCGCTGGTGGCCCGGCTGGTCAGCAAGGGGGTGCAGTTCGCGCCGGTCTCGCTGCATACGGGGGTCGCCTCGGCGGAGGCGTTCGAGCCGCCGTATGCGGAGCGGTTCGTGGTGCCGCCGGCCACGGCGTGGCTGGTGAACGCCGCGCGGGCCCGGCGCAGGACGGCGGCGCGGCGGCAGCGTCCGGGCGCCCCGGCCGGGCGGATCGTGGCGGTGGGGACCACGGCCGTACGGGCCCTGGAGTCGGCGACCGGCACGGACGGGCGGGTGCGGGCCGCGGCCGGCTGGACGGAACTCGTGGTCACACCGGAGCGCGGGGTGCGGGCGGTGGACGGCCTGCTCACCGGGCTGCACGAGCCCACCGCCTCCCATCTGCTGATGCTGCAGGCGGTGGCGGCCGACGGAGAAACGCTGCGACGGGCCTATGCGGCGGCGGTGCAGCGGCGCTATCTGTGGCACGAATTCGGCGATCTGCATCTCGTGCTGCCCGACTGAGCTCGGGGCGCGGTGGGTGCGCAGCGGCACGCACCCCGGGCGGGCCACGTGACGGGGTATTCCAGGAATCCGTCGCCGGGTCGTAGGGGGGATATGACGCATACGGACTGTGCGTTTGCAATTACGTCCGGCGAGACAAACACCGTCGCACTGTGACGCCGCGCATAGGACGCAGGTCACTTACGAGCCGGGTTAGTGGACCACCCACTACTGCGTGAGCTGGGAAAGTCCTATTCGGGACGCAATATCAGCCGCCAGGGTTCCACTAACCCGGATCGTACGTCACACCTTTGCCGGGGGAATTTCCGGCCGCTAAGAATGGCCCCGTCGCTCGGCGCCGTGAAGGGAATTACGGCGTTCGCCACCATTCCGGGCCCGTGCGGCGTCCCCCCATCGGAAGGTCTGTCCCGCCATGCCTCAGCACGCCTCTTCTGGTCTCCGCCGCCTGACCCGGACGCAGAAGCTCTCCGTCGCCGGTGTCGCCGCAGCCGGTGCCGCAGCTCTGGTCTTCACCACCGTTCCGGGTACCGACACCGATCAGGGCACGGCGCAGGCCACCACTGTCGACGTGAAGCCGGTCGCCTTCAGCGCGGTCGGTACCGCCGCCCAGGCCCAGCAGGCCACGATCGCCAAGCAGGCCGACAGCTCCGCCGCCAAGGGCAAGGCCGAGGCCGCCGCCAAGAAGGCCGCGGCCGTCAAGGCCGCCAAGGCGAAGGTCCAGGCCGAGAAGGCGCGCGCCACGAAGGCCGCCGCGAACCGGTCCGCCGTGCGCACCGCGATACCCGCCGCCGCAAAGCCGGCCGTGAAGCCGGTGCCCGCGAAGACCGCCGCCAAGCCGGCCGCCAAGACCTACCCGGACAACCTGGACGGCTGGATCCGCGAGTCCCTGGCCATCATGGCCAAGAAGGGCATCCCCGGCTCGTACGAGGGCATCCACCGCAACATCATGCGCGAGTCCAGCGGTAACCCGATGGCCATCAACAACTGGGACATCAACGCCATCAACGGCACCCCGTCGAAGGGCCTGCTGCAGGTCATCGCGCCGACCTTCAAGACGTACCACGTCGAAGGAACCTCCTGGAACCTCTACGACCCGGTCGCCAACATCACCGCCGCCTGCAACTACGCGGCCGCCAAGTACGGCTCGATGGACAACGTCAACTCGGCGTACTGAGCCACCGGTTCAGGGCGTACTGAGCCGCCGGTTCAGGCAGTCCGCAGTCGCGCACACCGCCGAGGGGCGGCACCCGGTTCCGGGTGCCGCCCCTCGGGCGTGCGGTGCGGTGCGCGGTGCGGCGCTACTTGCGCATGACCTCGGGCTCGTGGCGGCGCAGCAGCCGTGCGACGGCGAAGGCGAGCCCGACGCCCAGGCTGATCAGGATGATCATGTCCATCACGTAGACGCCGGTCTGGTGCTTCCACAGCGGGTCCGGGTTGCCCGGCTCCCAGGGCAGCAGGGTGTTCATATCGGCGGTGGCGCCCATCGCCGCGACGGCCCAGCGCGACGGCATCAGCCAGGCGAACTGTGCGACGCCCGGGGTGTCGAAGAGCTGGAAGAGCACGCCGGTGAACACCACCTGGACGATGGCGAACATGACCAGCAGCGGCATGGTCTTCTCGGCGGTCTTCACCAGCGAGGAGATGATCAGGCCGAACATCATCGAGGTGAAGCCGAGCGCGATGATCGCCAGCGCCAGCTCGATCTGCGGGGCCTTCGCCAGGATCAGGCCCTCGGAGGGCAGGTTCCGGGTCGAGAAGCCGATCGCCGCGATGATCACGCCCTGGATGGCCGTGACCACGCCGAGCACGATCACCTTGGACATCAGATACGCCGACCGCGACAGGCCGGTGGCCCGTTCGCGCTCGTAGATCACCCGTTCCTTGATGAGTTCGCGCACCGAGTTGGCGGCGCCCGAGAAGCACATGCCGACCGCGAGGATCAGCATGATGGTGCTCGCATCGCGGTTGGTGCGGCCCCTGGCCATCGGCCCGTAGCCGAGGCCGTAGTCGCTGGGGATCAGCAACGAGACCACGCCGAGCACCGCGGGCAGGATCACCATCAGCCCCAGGAAACCCCGGTCGGAGGCGAGCACCGAGACATAGCGGCGCATCAGCGTCCACAGCTGCGAGCCCCAGCTCTGGGACTTGTGTATCCGGGCCGGCGGCACCTGGACATTGACCGACTGCGGGGCGACGGCATCGATGTCCGCGGCGTACAGCTGGTAGTGCGGGGAGCCGCGCCAGCGCCCCATCCAGTCGTAGTCGCGGTAGTTCTCGAACGCCGAGAAGACATCCGCCCAGGTGTCGTACTGGAAGAAATTGAGCGCTTCCTCGGGCGGGCCGAAGTAGGCCACGCCGCCGCCCGGCGCCATCACCAGCAGCTTGTCGCACAGCGCGAGTTCGGCCACCGAGTGGGTGACGACCAGGACCGTACGGCCGTCGTCGGCGAGGCCGCGCAGCAGCTGCATGACATCGCGGTCCATGCCCGGGTCGAGACCCGAGGTCGGCTCGTCCAGGAAGATCAGTGACGGCTTGGTCAGCAGCTCCAGGGCCACCGACACCCGCTTGCGCTGGCCGCCGGAGAGCGAGGTGACCTTCTTGTCCTTGTGGACGTGGAGCTTGAGCTCGTGCAGCACCTCGTCGATCCGGGCCTTGCGCTCGGCGTCCGCGGTGTCACCGGGGAAGCGGAGCTTGGCCGCGTACCTGAGGGCCTTCTCGACGGTCAGCTCCTTGTGCAGGATGTCGTCCTGCGGGACCAGACCGATGCGCTGGCGCAGTTCGGCGAACTGCTTGTAGAGGTTCCGGTTGTCGTAGAGGACATCGCCCTGGTTGGCGGGGCGGTAGCCGGTCAGCGCCTTGAGCAGCGTCGACTTGCCGGATCCTGACGGGCCGATGACCGCGACCAGGGACTTCTCCGGGACGCCGAAGGAGACGTCCTTCAGGATCTGCTTGCCGCCGTCGACGGTGACCGTGAGGTGGCGGGCCGAGAAGGAGACCTCACCGGTGTCGACGAACTCCTCGAGGCGGTCGCCGACCAGCCGGAAGGTGGAGTGGCCGACGCCGATGATGTCGTTCGGGCCGACCGGCGCCTTGCCGGACTTGGGGACCGGCTGGCCGTTGATGTAGGTGCCGTTGTGGCTGCCGAGGTCGTGGATCTCGAACCGGCCGTCGGGGGTGGCGCGGAACTCGGCGTGGTGGCGGGAGACCTGGAGGTCGGAGACGACCAGCTCGTTCTCCAGCGCACGGCCGATGCGCATCACCCGCCCCGAGTCGAGGCGGTGGAACGTGGTCGGGCTGCGGTCGCCGTGGGCCGGGGTGCCGGCCTGCGGGGACTGCGGGGCGTGCTGCGGGGGCACGGCCTGCGAAGGCTGCTGGTCCTGCTGCGGCTGAGCCTGCGAGGGCTGCTGGGCCTGCTGCGGCGGGATGTACGGCGGCTGCTGCTGGTCCTGCGGCGGCGCCTGCCAGCCCTGCTGGGCGGGCGGCTGGTGCGCGGGCGGCGCCTGGTGCGCGGGGGGCGCCTGCCATCCCTGCGCGGGCTGCTGCTGCGGCGTCATGGCGGGCTGCGCGCCGAAGGCGTCGGCGGCCTGCGCCCCGGCGGACAGGGTCACCCGGGGGCCGTCGGTGGCGTTGCCCAGGTGCACGGTCGCGCCGGGGCCGATCTCCATCTGGTGGATCCGCCGGCCCTGGACATACGTGCCGTTGGTGCTGCCTTGGTCTTCGATGAGCCAGCTGTGGCCGGCCCAGCGCACGGTGGCGTGCCGCCAGGAGACCCTGGCGTCGTCGAGCACCATGTCGCCCTGCGGATCACGGCCCACGTTGTAGGACCGGGACGGGTCGAGCGTCCAGGTCCTTCCGTTCAATTCGAGTACGAGTTCAGGCACTCCACGCCCCAATACATAGTCCCCCGAGTGACGCCCTGTATGGGAAGTCCAGGGATGGTGAACATCGTGAGGAACTATTTCAGGCTCGGCGCCCGGACCGGTAACCGGGACGGGGCCGGGGTGCAAGTGCGCGCGCCGGTGCCCGCCAAAGCCTCCCGGAGGGCGGGAAGCACCCATGGATACCCGGAGATCATCGGATAACGGGTGTTCCGGACGGAAAGGGCTCCGTCGGGAGCGGTACGGCCCGCCGTGGACGCCATGCAGGTGCACGGCGGAGGCCGCATTATGGGAGAAAGCGGATACGTACCCGACCGGCCGCCCGGTCCGCCGCGTCTGCGCACCGTCGGCGCGCCGAATCCGCCGCCCCGGCAGACGGGTTGGCGCGCCGGGACGGACTCCCTGGTCGGACGGCGCGCGGCGCGCCGGACACGACTCGGTAACGATCGACGGACCGCCGGGGCCGGAGGCACAGGGGTGCGGGCGCGGCGGCACCGGGCCGCGCCGGTCCGAACCCCGGACACCCGTACGGACGCGACCGCCCGGCGGTTACCGTAAGGGCACCATGAGCGCATCGCAGACCCCGCCTGCCACCGCCGTACCGGGCGATGACGTACCGACCCTTCTCGTGAAGATCTTCGGGAAGGACCGGCCCGGCATCACCGCAGGTCTCTTCGACACCCTCGCTGCCTACTCCGTCGATGTCGTGGACATCGAACAGATGGTGACCCGGGGGCGCATCACACTGTGCGCGCTGGTCACCGCCCCCTCCCCCGCCGAGGGCTCCTCCGGCACCTCCGAAGGCGACCTCCGGGCCACCGTGCACAGCTGGGCCGAGTCGCTGAACCTCCAGGCGGAGATCATCTCCGGCCGCGGCGACAACCGGCCGCGCGGCACCGGGCGTTCGCACGTCACGGTGCTGGGACATCCGCTCACCGCGGAGACCGCCGCCGCGATCGCCGCCGCCATAACGGGCACCGGCGGCAACATCGACCGCATCTTCCGGCTGGCCAAGTACCCGGTGACCGCCGTCGAGTTCGCGGTATCCGGCGCGGCGACCGAGGCGCTGCGCAGCGTGCTGGCCCCCGAGGCCGCACGGCTCGGCGTGGATGTCGCGGTGGTGGCGGCCGGGCTGCAGCGCAGGGCGCAGCGGCTGGTGGTCATGGACGTCGACTCGACGCTCATCCAGGACGAGGTCATCGAGCTGTTCGCGGCGCACGCCGGCTGTGAGGCCGAGGTCGCCGAGGTCACCGCCGCCGCGATGCGCGGTGAGCTGGACTTCGAGCAGTCGCTGCACGCCCGGGTCGAGCTGCTCGGCGGGCTCGACGCCTCCGTGGTCGAGGCCGTGCGCAAGGAGGTACGGCTCACCCCCGGGGCCCGCACCCTGGTACGGACCCTCAAGCGGCTCGGCTATCAAGTCGGCGTCGTATCGGGCGGTTTCACGCAGGTCACCGACGCACTCCAGGAGGAGCTGGGGCTGGACTTCGCCTCGGCCAACACCCTGGAGATCGTCGACGGGAAGCTCACCGGCCGGGTCACCGGCGACATCGTGGACCGGGCCGGCAAGGCGCGGCTGCTGCGGGAGTTCGCGCAGCAGGCCGGGGTGCCGCTCGCGCAGACCGTGGCGATCGGGGACGGCGCCAACGACCTCGACATGCTCAACACGGCCGGGCTCGGTGTCGCCTTCAACGCCAAGCCGGTGGTGCGGGAGGCGGCGCACACCGCGGTGAACGTGCCGTTCCTGGACACCGTGCTGTATCTGCTGGGGATCACCCGCGAAGAGGTCGAGGCGGCGGACACCCTGGTCGGCTGAGCGGTCCGGGCCGACCCGGACCGGTCGGCGCCGAACTGCTCGGAGCGGCCCGGAACGGCCCGGTCGGCACGGCCGCGGCCCGGCCGGCGCGGAAACGGCTCCGACCGAAGCGGCCGCGGATACGGAGCCCCGCCCGGCGAAGGACGACGACGGAGAGAAGAGGGCCCCGGCACCTGTGTGCCGGGGCCCTCTCGCGTGCGTCATGCTTCCCCGCACCGCGTGCGCGCGGGGTTCTCGGCGTTATCCACGTTGTCCGCGTTATCCGTGGGGCGTCCAGTAGGCGACCAGGCGTCCGACGCCGTGCTCGACGGACTTCCAGGAGCCGTTGAAGGAGAGCACCGCGAGCGAGGCCGTGGGGAAGCCGCTGCGGTTCATCCGGGGCAGCAGATCGCCCTCGGCGTCGCCGGAGAGCGCGTCGGCGAGGGCGTGCACGCCGGGGTTGTGCCCGACCAGCATCAGGTCGGTGACGTCGTCGGAGGTCTCGTTCAGCAGCGCGATGAGCTCGCCCAGGGAGGCTTCGTAGATCCGCTCCTCATAGACGGTCTTGGGTCGCTGCGGGAGCTCGTGGACGGCGAGCTTCCAGGTCTCGCGGGTACGCGCTGACGTCGAGCACAGGGTCAGATCGGGGGTGATCCCGGCTCCGGCCAGCCAGCGGCCGGCGACCGGGGCATCCTTGCGGCCGCGCTCGGCGAGCGGACGCTCATGATCGCTGGTCTCCGACCATTCGGCCTTGGCGTGTCGGAGGAGGACAATCCGGCGGGGTGTATCGGCGCTCATGCGTCCCAGCTTCGCACGAAAGGCGGCACGGGGCGCGGGGTGTTGAAGTGCTCCCCCTGCGGGATGAGGCGCGGGCGGCGGGCCGGCGTCAGGCACCGCCGCGCACGATCCGGGCGAGGAGTTCCAGCAGCGCAACCAGGCCCTGCGGGGTGCTCGCGGCCCTCGCCTCGGCGGGAGCGGCGACGAGTATCAGCAGGGCCGCGAAGGAGATCACCGGCAGGGCCAGTGCCCACCACGGCAGGCGCATCCGCAGGCGGGGACGGCGGGCCTCGGCGGCGGCCGGCCGGCTGGACGCAGCGGACATGCGCATCGCCTCCGTGGCGCATCGAAGGGCGGCGCGACCGCGGACCACGGCGCACCCACCGCTGTGTGCGGTGCTCTTCGAAGCTACGGATTCCCGGCGGCCGTTCCTATCCGGGAAGCCCCCCACTCGACCCTGGCGTCGGCCCCCTAGGGGAACGGGGGGCACCCCCACCCGGGGCGGCCTCGGCCCGGCCGACCTCAGCCCGGCCGACCTCAGCCCGGCCGACCTCAGCCGGGGCGGCCCCTTGGCCGGGACGGCCGCCTGGCCGGGACACCTAGGGGATGCCCCTACGGCGCCGCGGCGCTCGCAATGATCGCGACGAGGACGGTCACGCCGAGCATGACGCCCAGCACGAGGAGCAGCTTCTTCTGGCTGCCCTGCGGATTCGGTTCGAGCACTGGCATGCGCCCAGTGTCGCACTCAGGTCTCGTCCTCGATCCGGCGGTCCCGCCCGGCCAGCACGCCCACCGCGATCTGCGGCACCATCAGCCCTGCCATCAGGGCGATCGGCAGCCCCCAGCCGCCGCTGTGCTGGTAGAGCGTGCCGACCAGCAGCGGCCCGGGAACGGAGATCAGATAGCCGACGCTCTGGGTGAAGGCCGAGAGCTTGACGACCCCGGCGGAGCTGGTCGAACGCATCCCGATCATCGTCAGGGCCAGCGGGAAGGCGCAGTTGGAGATGCCCATCAGCACCGCCCAGGCCCAGGCTCCGGCGGCCGGTGCCAGCCACAGTCCGGCGTAACCGGCCAGGCCGCACAGGCCGAGCAGCACCGCGAGCGGACCCTGATGCCGCATCCGGGCCGCCAGCCGCGGCAGGACGAAGGAGAGCGGGACGCCCATCGCCATGGTGACCGCCAGCAGCACTCCCGCGGTGCCCGCCGAGACCCCGGCGTCGCGGAAGATCTGCGGTATCCAGCCCATCGTGATGTACGCGGCGGTGGCCTGCAGGCCGAAGAAGACGGCCAGTGCCCAGGCCGTCGGTGAGGAGGTGATCCGTACGGTGGTTTCCGCGGTGGGTGCCGCGCCGTCCGCGGCCGGCCCGGCGGCGGCCCTGCGCTGCCGTGCCACCAGGAGCCAGGGCAGCACGGCGAGCGCGGCGAGCGCCGCCCACACCGCCAGGCCGGTCCGCCAACTGCCGCCGAGCGCATCGGTCATGGGCACGGTGAGCGCCGCGGCGAGCGAGGTGCCCAGGGCCAGCGCCATGGAGTAGAGCCCGGTCATCGGGCCGACCCGGTCGGCGAACCAGTTCTTGATGACCACCGGCATCAGGACGTTGCTGACCGCGATGCCGGCCAGGGCGAGCCCGCTGGCGGCGAGGAAGCCGCCGGTGCCGCCGGCATACGGGCGCACGGCAACGCCCACGGTGATCGCGACCATACCGGCGCAAACGATCGCCCCGGGCCCGAAGCGCCTGGCCAGGCGGGGTGCGGCGAGGCCGAAGGCGGCGAAGCACAGCGCGGGTACGGAGGTCAGCAGGCCGGCGACGGTGCCGCTCATGCCGAGGCCGTCACGGACCTCCTCCAGCAGCGCGCCGAGGCTGGTGATGGCCGGGCGGAGGTTGAGCGCGGCGAGGACGAGACCGGCGATCAGGATCCACCGCAGCCGGTGGCCGGCCGGCCCGGTCGCCGGGAGGCGGCTCTCCGTAGTGGCTCCGCCGAGGCCCGGCTGCGGGCGTCCGGTGCCGTGGGCGGGCCGGTCGGCGGGGGTCGTGCGGGGCTCGGCGGCGGGGCCGAGGGTCGCGAGGTCGTCGTCTGCCATGGACACCATCATAGAATCATGGGATGAATGCCTGTCCAGTCGATATCGATAGCCTCTGCTGTCGCGGCCGGCACCGGCGACCACCGGGCTCCGCCGGGCGCCGCACCGCCCCCTTCCGCCGTCCCCGTCACCCCGGAGTGCAGCCATGCCTCTGACTTCGCCCCGCCGGTCCGCGCTGGCCGACCAGGTGATCGCGCAGCTGCGCGCCCAGATCACGTCCGGCGAGTGGCCGGTGGGCTCCCGCATCCCGACCGAGCCGGCGCTCGTCGAGCAGCTCGGGGTGGCCCGCAACACCGTCCGCGAGGCCGTACGGGCGCTGGCGCACAACGGGCTGCTGGACATCCGGCAGGGCTCGGGCACGTACGTGGTGGCGACCAGTGAACTGGCCGGGGTGATGAACCGCCGGTTCGCGGCGGCCGAGCCCGGGCACGTCGCCGAGCTGCGCAGCGCGCTGGAGGCGTCGGCCGCCCGGCTCGCCGCCGAGCGCCGTACCGCACAGGACCTGCGGCAGATCGATGCCCTGCTGGAGCGGCGCGAGCGCGCCTGGGAGTCCGGCGGGGCGGCGGCCTTCGTGGAGGCGGACGCGACCTTGCACATGGCGATCGTGGCGGCCTCGCACAACGAGGTGCTGGCCGAGATCTACGCGGACCTCGGGGGCGTGCTGCGCGACTTCCTGCGGGCCGATGTGGGCGAGGAGCTGCGGCCCGAGGCGCATATGGACCATGCCCGGCTGGTCGAGGCGATCCGGGCGGGCGACGGCGACCGGGCCGCCGCCGAGGCGGGCGCCCACCCCTTCGGCTGCCGGCCCGGCCTCCCGGACCGGGGCTGACCCACAACACACCGCATACGCCTCACACGCCGCATACGCCTCACACACCGCACGCGCCACACACGCCGCACCCCCCGCCTCCGGCACACCGCACCCCGGCGTGGCCCCGCCGACTCCCGCCCCGTAAAGCCACACAACCCGCCCGCAAACGCGTCCTGCCCGCCCCGGCGGACCGGGACGGGCAGGACGGACGAGCAGCGCGGACGGGCAGCGCAAAGGCGCCGGCGCGTCAGGCACCCATCATGTGCACACCACCGTCGACGTGGACGATCTCGCCCGTCGTCCGGGGGAAGAAGTCGGACAGCATGCCGACGACTCCGCGGCCGGCCGGCTCCGGGTCGGCCAGGTCCCAGCCGATCGGGGCGCGGTGGTTCCACACGTCCGCCAGCTCCTCGAAGCCGGGGATGGACTTGGCGGCCATCGACTTGATGGGGCCGGCCGAGACCAGGTTGCAGCGGATGTTCTTGGCGCCGAGGTCACGCGCCAGGTAGCGGTTGGTGCTCTCCAGTGCCGCCTTGGCCACGCCCATCCAGTCGTACTTCGGCCAGGCGATCTGCGCGTCGAAGGTGAGGCCGACGACCGCGCCGCCGTGCTCCATGAGCGGCAGGCAGGCCATGGTCAGCGACTTGTACGAGTACGCCGAGACCTGCACCGCGGTGCCCACGTCCGACCACTCCGCCTCCAGGAAGTTGAAGGCGCCCTGCGGGCCGAAGGCGATGGAGTGCACGATGCCGTCGAGGCGGGCGCCCTCACCCTGGTGCTCGCGGATCTTGTCGGCCAGCCCGTCCAGGTGCTCCTGGTTGGTGACGTCCAGCTCGATGACCGGCGCGGGCTTGGGCAGCCGCTTGGCGATCCGCTCGACGAGCGAGAGCCGGCCGAAGCCGGTGAGGATGACCTCGGCGCCCTCGTTCTGGGCGACCTTGGCCGCCTGGAACGCGATCGACGACTCGGTCAGGACTCCCGTGACCAGGATCCGCTTGCCTGCGAGGATTCCACTCATGCTGATCAGTGACCCATGCCCAATCCGCCGTCGACAGGAATGACGGCTCCGGTGATGTACGCGGCCTCGTCGGAGGCCAGGAAGCGGACCGAGGCGGCGATCTCCTCGGGCTGCGCATACCGCGCGAGCGGTACCTGCTTGACGATGCCCTCCCGCTGCTCGTCGGTGAGCACACGGGTCATGTCGGTGTCGACGAAGCCGGGGGCGACGACGTTGACGGTGATGTTGCGGCTGCCCAGCTCCCGGGCGAGCGAGCGGGCGAAGCCCACCAGGCCGGCCTTGGAGGCGGCGTAGTTCGCCTGGCCCGGGGCGCCCATCAGGCCCACCACGGACGAGATCAGCACGACCCGGCCCTTGCGGGCCCGCAGCATCGCCCGGTTGGCGCGCTTGACCACCCGGAACGTGCCGGTGAGGTTGGTCTCCAGGACCGAGGTGAAGTCCTCCTCGGACATCCGCATCAGCAGCTGGTCACGGGTGACGCCGGCGTTGGCCACCAGCACCTCGACCGGACCCTGCTTCTCCTCGATCTCCTTGTACGCCTGCTCGACCTGCTCGCTGTCCGTGATGTCGCACTTCACGGCCATAAACCCCGCGGGCGGCTCGCCCGAGCGGTAGGTGATGGCGACCTTGTCGCCTGCCTCGGCGAAGGCACGGGCAATGGCGAGGCCAATGCCGCGGTTACCTCCGGTGACCAGAACCGAGCGGCTCAAGAGATCACCCTTTCCGTTTCCTGTCCGGCCTGCGTTCGATACGAAACTATCGGTCACGGAGCCTTTAGGTGGAATCCAGCACGGACAGGCACGGGCGCCGGTCACTGTCGGGTCTCCACAGAACCACCACCGCGGCACGCCCCCCGGCGGCCCCCGTGCGTGCCCCCGGCGCGCCCCCGGCGGCCACTTCCCGTGCCCGCACCGGCGCCCGGCACCTGCCGCACGCCCTGGCCGACACCCGGCGCCGCACACCGCCGCACACAGTCGTGCCCTGGGCCAACGGCGCCCGGCAGGGCATGATGCAGGCGCCGACCACGGGAGGACTCCTTGCCTGCACCCCATGCCGTTGACGAAACATTCCTGGCGCTGCCGTTGCACGCGCTGGCCGACGCGGCGCTGGCCCGCGCTCGCGCGCTGGGCGCCGACCATGCGGACTTCCGCCTGGAGCGGATCCGCAGCGCGTCCTGGCGGCTGCGGGACGCCCGTACGTCCGGGACCTCGGACACCACCGACCTCGGGTACGCGGTCCGGGTGGTGCACGGCGGGGCCTGGGGCTTCGCCTCCGGGGTGGATCTGACCATGGACGCGGCAGCGCGGGTGGCCTCGCAGGCGGTGGCGATGGCCAAGCTGTCGGCCAAGGTCATCCGGGCGGCCGGCTCCGACGAGAGGGTCGAGCTGGCCGACGAGCCCGCCCACCCGGACCGCACCTGGGTCTCCTCGTACGAGATCAACCCGTTCGACGTACCGGACGCCGAGAAGAGCGGGCTGCTGGCCGAGTGGAGCGCCCGGCTGCTGGGCGCCGAGGGCGTGGCCCACGCGGACGCCTCGCTGCTGGCCGTCCAGGAGAACAAGTTCTACGCCGACAGCGCGGGCACCGGCACCACCCAGCAGCGGGTGCGTCTGCACCCCGAACTGACCGCCGTCGCGGTGGACCCGGTGACCGGCGACTTCGACTCGATGCGCACCCTCGCCCCGCCGGCCGGCCGCGGCTGGGAGTACCTGACCGGCGACCACCACGACTGGGACGGTGAGCTGGCCCGTATCCCCGAGCACCTGGCCGAGAAGATGCGCGCGCCGCACGTCGAGGCCGGCACGTACGACCTGGTGGTGGATCCGTCCAATCTGTGGCTGACGATCCACGAGTCGATCGGGCACGCGACGGAGCTGGACCGGGCGCTGGGCTACGAGGCGGCGTACGCGGGCACCTCGTTCGCCACCTTCGACCAGCTCGGGAAGCTGGCGTACGGCTCCGCGCTGATGAATGTCACGGGCGACCGGACCGTCGAACACGGCCTCGCGACCATCGGCTACGACGACGAGGGGGTGGCCGCCCAGTCCTGGGACCTGGTCAAGGACGGGACCCTGGTCGGCTACCAACTCGACCGCAGAATCGCGAAACTGGCGGGCTTCGACCGCTCCAACGGCTGCGCCTACGCGGACTCCCCCGGCCATGTGCCGGTCCAGCGGATGGCGAACGTCTCGCTGCAGCCGGCCCCGGACGGCCCGTCCACCGAGGAGCTGATCTCCGGGGTGGAGCGCGGCATCTATGTCGTCGGCGACCGGTCCTGGTCGATCGATATGCAGCGGTACAACTTCCAGTTCACCCAGCAGCGGGCCTACGCGATCCGCAACGGGCGGCTGGCCGGGCAACTGCGTGATGTCGCCTACCAGGCGACCACCACCGACTTCTGGGGCTCGATGACCGCGGTCGGCGGACCCCGGACCTATGTCCTCGGAGGGGCTTTCAACTGCGGAAAGGCCCAGCCCGGACAGGTCGCCGCGGTGTCCCACGGCTGCCCCTCGGCGCTGTTCCGGAACGTGAACATCCTGAACACTGCGAAGGAGTCGGGGCGTTCTTGAGCCCTCAGCGGCCGACGAACGGCATCATGCCGGGGAACCCCCGACGTCGCGCCGGCTGGAAAGAGCCACCTGGCCAATCGTGGAGAGCTTCAGGGAGGCTTCTGCGTCGACGACGATCCACCCCTTTTCAAGAAGAGACTGGAGCTGTGTCCGGACCTCGTCACCCAGCTCTTCGGCCAGGTCGTCATCCGTCGGGGAGTCGCCGGACCGGAGTCGCTCAGCGATGCGGAAGATGAGGCCTTCTTCCTCCGCCGTGATGTGGAAGTCCATGGGAGGAAGGTACGGGCACAGACGCATGGGCGCCTCCGGTAATCCACCCCGAGCCGGCTCCGGCTGCCGCACCGGTACCCACAGCACCATGGGATCTCGCAGCTACGGTCCCACCGGGGCGCGTCTCTCCTCAGCGGGCGGCCGGTCTCTGCCTCCACCAGCCCGTAGCCCCCTCGTCAAGGTCTGCTCCCAGGTCGGCATCACGTCATCACCAGCCCCCCGAGGAGTCCGGTTCGAACCGGTGGGGACAGGGATGGAGGATCGCCCACGAAATGCCGTCTGACCTGCACAGATCACCGTCAGAGGGGTGTGCCCTCCGCTCCTCCGGTGAAGCGTCCGGCAGGCCGGCCGAGCCAGGACACGAACATCCCGTCCGGATCCCAGGTGGCACGGAGATCGTCGAGCCGGCGGAGGTTCTCGTCGGTCACGAAGCGGTAGGGGCGGTTGAGCAGGTTCTCGTCGGCCAGCTGGATGCCACTGGCGTAGGGCTCCCACGCGCGCATGCGGTCGGTCACCCACCGGGTGTACTTGCTGTCGTCGGCCGGATCGGTCCAGGCCGCATAGAGCGCGTAATACAGTTCGTCCTCCACGGAGTAGGCCATCGGCGGGCGTGGGGGCTGTCCCTCGCGGCCTGCCCAGTTGAACATCACCAGGTGCGACGGTGCCGGTGGCCAGGTCTTCAGCATCTCCTCGAAGTGGGGCCACAGGTCGTCGAACTAGGCGTGGGTCCACATGTTGCTTGGTCTCGTCGTAGTGCGGGTCGGTGCCGAAGCGGCTCAAGGTTGCGGTGTCCGTCACCTCGTTGAGGCGGGTCGTCAGCGCTTGAGCGCGTGCGGGACAGGACTCGTAGACCGACAGCTGCTCCCTCGCCTCCTCCTCGGTGTCGGTGAAGGCCGTCGCGTTGAGGGCGATGAGCGGCTCATCGCCGGTCATCGGGTCGCGGCTGCACAGGAGATTGATCTCCGCCGGCGTCCGGCGGCCGATCTCGTGCACGAAGCGGTAGACGTCGTACGCGGCCGAGGCCGGCCAGAAGTAGCCGCTGTTCATCGTGACCCGCCTGCGCGGATAGAGCTTGACGTAGAACCTGGTGACGACGGCGAAGAAGCCTGGACCGGCTCCGCGGGACGCCCAGAACAGGTCCGGGTTCTCCGTCTCGTCGGCATGGACCTGCTCGCCGGCGGCGGTGACCGCGTCGATGCCGGTGACCGACATGCAGGCCGGTCCGTAGTCCCGCCCGGCCCAGGCGAACCCGCCCTGCAGCAGGTACCCGCCGAGGGAGACACCTGAGCAGTGCCCCGTGGGAAAGAACAGGTTGTGACCTGCCAGCATCGAGCTGAGCTCTGATCCTTTGATGCCGGGTTGGGCGGTGCCGGTCGTCGCTTCCCGGTCGACCGTCACGTGCCGCAGGTGCGAGAGGTCGATCAGTACCGTGCCGTCACGCAGGTGCGAGGCGGACCAGCTGTGGCCGCCGGAGCGCACCGCGATCTGCAGGCCCTCCTGCCTGGCGAGCTTGACCGCTCCGACGACGTCGTCCTCGTTGTTCGCCGGCACGATCACTTCGGGGTATCGCTCCGGCACCCCTGCGTGCCAGCAGGCTGCACGACGCAAGCTCTCGTAGCGGTCGTCACCTCGCCGCAACACCCTGCCTTCGCTACGAGGCGCCATGCCCTCTCCCTCTTGGGGTCTTCCGTGAATTGGTTCCCGCTGCCCGCTGCAGAACGGCTCTTTACGGCTGGTCGCGCCCTTCATCGCGGGTGAACTCATCGAAGAGGTCCGGAAGAAACGCGGCGAGGTGGTTCATCTCCTGGGAGCAATGCACGACCATGGCACGGGCCTGCTCCGCGCCGGATTTCCTCAAGCCGTCAGCTGCCGTTTCGAGCTCACCGGTCAGGGATGCTGCTCCGCGGGGGGCGACGTACTTCCCGCCCATCCAGAAGCGTGAGCGCATCTCACTGCCGCCCTTCACCCGCCGTACGTGATGAATCAGATAGCCCCAGTCGAGCGGGACGCGGGACAGCCCGACCACACCGCAGACCGCGGTCGCCTCGTCCGGGTCGAGACTGTCTTCGCTGAACCCGAACCTGCTGGGCCGGACGAAGCGGATGGCGAGCTCGCCGAGGGCGCTGCCGACGTATTCATCGACGAACGACGTGCCCCCGATGTACCTCTCGCGGTACAGCGCACTTCGGTCCGCGGGGCCTCCTGACCATGCGGCGTAGACGTGGGCTCGCGGGTACCACAGTTTGTACCGCTGGGTCTCCGTGGCGTGCCACCAGAACCACCAGTCCAGCATGTCCGGGGATACCCCGGGCATACCGGTCAGCGTGGCGATGTGCAGGGAACCGTCGTCGCAGAGGCTGTATCCGTTCTCCAGGTCGTGGTAGCCGGTGTCGCTCAGCGTCCCGGCAGCGTCGAAGTCCAGGCACAGCAAAGGCGCCTGCGGACCGAGTGCGAGCGCCTCCCTGACGTGTTCCGGCAGCGGCGCCATTACGGGATTCCAGTACTTCGCGTACCACTTGCCGTCGAGTTCGCCGGCCTGCATTCCTATGTGGGGCCGGCGCCCCGGGTCGGCCCGTGGTTCCACCGCGTCAGCCATCCGACACCTCCCTCACGGCGCCGCAGGCGCCGTCATCCGGTCAGCCTCACGACTCTCGACGCCGCGAGCACCCGCCCTTTGGCGTCAAGTGCCCTGACCTGGAAGTACGGACCCCGGTTAGCTGTCGCGAGCGCCGTCTCGAACCCCGTCCGGGAGGCACGTCCGACGACCACCGACAAGGAATGGGGCTCCGTTCCGGCAAGCAGTTGCCACGCTCTGGTCTCCGTGGAGCCGTTCCACGAGGCATACACGACGCTGTGCCCATCCCTGAGTCGTGCCGCCGCACTCGGCGGGTAGTACGGCCGGCCGACCCATCGGTTACGGAAGGTGCGGTACGAGATATCGGAGCCCGGCATCTTCGCGTCGTAGAGCAGGCTCTGCAAGCCGTTGTTCTCGGAGTTCCCCGGATACGCGTACTCCGAGTAGTAGGAATTCTGGCCCCACCCGATGAACTGGTTCCCGTTGGGAAGAGCCTGGGTATTGCCTTGGGAGGCGGAAAACAAGGGCGGCGCGTGATAGTAGGTCGTTTCCACGGTCGCCCTGCGGCGGGGAAAGTCAAGGTTGAGGATCAGGCCGTGTGACTGCTGCTCCGGCGTGCCGTCCGGCTGGTTGCAGCAACCGTCATCGAACATGCTGATGCGGTTTCCGGGCCGGAACCTGGCGTCGTGCTGCCAGAAGAAGTCCGCGTTGCGGCCGAAGGTGAAGTCGCTCTTCTTCCCGCCGAGTTGCCAGCGGATCCGGCCGGACCTCTTGGAGATGTCGTAGACCGCCCACATGTTGCGTGCCGAGATCAGCAGCTCGCCGTCCGGTCCCTCGTCGATCGAGTTCATGTGGTAGGCATCCCACACCCCTCCGGATGAGGACGCATCGGACGCGGCAACCTCGGAGTCGGCCGGATCGACGTGATCCAGAATGTCCCACGAGAAGACGAGTTTCCCCGTGGCGAGGTCGACCTCCTGGACCTCGCTGTCCAGGATGGCCCCGTCCTTCGGACCGCCGTAGGCACTGAGGTCCATGGGAACCGGCCTGGACGCGATGAACAGCGCGGTTCCGCTGCGGGTCAGGATGAATTCGTGCTCGTCCGGATGGAAGCCGTGACGGGCGAAGACCGTCCTGACCAGGCGGTAGTGGCTGTCGTAGAGGTAGTAACACCCGCCCGGTTCCGGAGCGCCGCCCGGCAGGTTCGTGTACGCGGGGGGAATCGCAATGGACCCCTGCCACCAGGTCAGCACGGGTTCTGCGGTGCGTTTCCGGGAGTCGTAGTAGGTCTGAACCTTGAAGTCGGCGTTCTGGAGGCTGGTCGAGGGCAACGGCCGGAACCAGAACGGCTCACCCGAGTTGTCGGAGATCAGTGCCCCGGTCTGGCCGATCATGGTGCTGCCGATGGTGTACGGGGCGACGAAGATTCTGCCGGGTGCCGTTCCGGGGCGCTGCGCGGTCACCGTGACCCGCATGGGATGAAGTCGTGGCTCGGAGACGAAGTTCCACACCCCGCTGCCCGAAGTGACCAGCTCCGGCGCGGGCGGGCTCCCGGTCGGAGGAGCCGGCTCCGTCGCACACAAGCGAGGCTCCGTTGGCGGACTCGCCGCGGCGGGAGGTGCACCGCTCACGAAGGCCAGCCCCGCGGCCAGTGCGCAGGCCCCTGAGGTGCGGCTCATCCGGCTCATGGCCCTGCGGGCAAACAGCTTTCGCTCCGCCATCGTCTCTCCGTTGCGATGCGTCAAAGGCCTGAGCCCCGGGAGTCCCGGCAGCACGAGCAGGTCCCTGGGGTCCTGCGCTCTCTGGTGACGCTATGCACCACTGGCATGGGATGCCTGCTGGAGGGTCCGTCCGGAGGACCCTCGTACGGGATCGGCCGGATCTGCAGGGCGCTGACGTTGCATGTGCCCCGCATGGCCGGGCGTGCGAAGCGGCACCGGACTCTCGACGACCCCCGGAAAAGGACGATTCCGGACGCGGTGTGCGCAAGTGGCTCCTGGGCTGGATGAGTTCCGCGAGAATGCCGGACCGGCCGTGTGTCAGTTGGTGCCCCGGCGTCGCGCCGGCTGGAAAGAGCCACCCGGGCGACCGTGGCGAGGTTCAGCGAACGCCCCGTCTGCCACTGCGGGTACCCGGCACCCTAAGGTCTCTGCGCCCCCGCCCCCTGGGACGTCTCCCCCTCAGGCGGCCCCCTCGGGCGGCCCCTCAGCCCTGGCCCCGCTCGGTCGCCGAAGTGGCCTGGCCCCCCATCGGGCTCAGTCCGCCCTTGGCAGAGCACTCCATGGCCGTGCAGACCGCTCGATAAGCTCTGCTCCCAGGTCGACACCACATCCGCACTCCGCCCCGCACAGTGCGCTTTCCACCAGGAGGCCGGTCGATGAGCACCCGTACACCGCGCAGGAACAGGCCGCACGAGATCGTCGAGCGGGCTCTGGAGCTCTCCCGGGCCGACGGCTGTGTGGTCATCGCCGATGAGCGCTCCGGCGGCAATCTGCGCTGGGCGGGCAATGCGCTCACCACGAACGGCGTGACCCGCGGGCGCACCCTGACGGTCGTGGCGACCGTGGACGGCGGACAGGGCACGGCGTCCGGTGTCGTCTCCCGCTCCGCGGTGACCGCGGACGACCTGGAACCGCTGGTGCGGGCGGCCGAGGCGGCCGCCCGGGACGCCGGGCCCGCCGAGGACGCCCAGCCGCTGGTCGGCGGCGAGAAGGTGTCCGCCGACTTCACCGAGGCGCCCGCGGAGACCTCCTCGGAGGTGTTCGCGGCGTTCGCCCCGGCGCTGGGTGAGTCCTTCCGGCAGGCCCGGGCGGGCGGCCGTGAGCTGTACGGCTTCGCCCGCCACGAGGTCGTCTCCTCGTATCTGGGTACCTCGACCGGGCTGCGGCTGCGGCACGACCAGCCCACCGGGACGCTGGAGCTGAACGCCAAGTCCGCAGGTACTGGCGCGGCCGGACCCCGCTCGGCCTGGGCCGGCCGGGCGACCCGCGACTTCACCGATGTCGATCCGCGGGAGCTGGACGGTGAGCTGGAGCGGCGGCTGGGCTGGGCCGGGCGGCGGATCGAGCTGCCCGCCGGGCGGTACGACACCCTGCTGCCGCCGACCGCCGTGGGCGACCTGCTGGTCTACCAGATGTGGTCCTCCGGGGCCCGGGACGCCGTCGAGGGCCGCACGGTCTTCTCCCGGCCGGCCGACGGCGACGCGGCGGGCCGGCCCGGGGCGGGTACCCGGCTGGGCGAGCGGCTGAGCGAGCTGCCGCTGACGCTGCGCAGCGACCCGCGGGCGCCCGGTCTGGAGTGCGCACCGTTCGTGCTGGCGCACTCCTCCGGCGACGATGCGTCCGTTTTCGACAACGGGCTGCCGCTGACGGCCACCGAGTGGATGCGCGAGGGGGTGCTGAACCGGCTGCCGACCACCCGGCACAGCGCCGGGCTGACCGGCCTTCCGGTGGCGCCGGGGATCGACAACCTCCTCCTGGAGGGCGGTGGTTCACGCTCGCTGGAGGAGATGGTGGCCGCCGCCGGACACGACGGCCCGACGCTGCTGCTGACCTGCCTGTGGTACATCCGCGAGGTCGACCCGGCGACGCTGCTGCTGACCGGGCTGACCCGGGACGGGGTCTACCTGGTCGAGCAGGGCGAGGTGGTCGGTGAGGTGAACAACTTCCGGTTCAACGAGTCGCCGGTGGACCTGCTGTCCCGGGCCGTGGAGGCGGGCCGTACGGAGCGGACCCTGCCGCGGGAGTGGGGCGACTACTTCACCCGGGCCGCGATGCCGGCGCTGCGCGTCCCTGACTTCCATATGAGCTCGGTCAGCCGCGGGGTGTGAGGCCGCGGGCGTCCGCCCGGCCGGTGGCACGGGCCGGGCGGACGGCGGCGGGCCGGGCGGGCGACGGGCCGGCGGGCTCTGGGCAGCCGGCGGGCTGCCCGGTGGCAGCGGGCCGACCGGGCGGACCGCCGGACGGGCGCACGGCAGGCGGACCGCGGACGGCGGACGGCGGACGGCGGACGGCGGACGGCGGACGGCGCGGGAGCGTCCTCCAGGGCGAATAGACTGTCCGCTTGTCCACCCGTTCGGGAACCACGATCGATCAGGAACGCCATGACACGCCTCGGCGAATCCGTCGCCCGCGCCAGCACTCTGCTCTCCGCCGACCTCTCCTCGGACACCACCGTCCAGGAGCTGCTCCAGGAGACGGGCGCGCGGCGCTATCTCGACCTGACGGACCTGCCCGCCAAGGAGCAGGCCGAGCTGATCGCGGCCCGTACGGTCGAGGTCCTGCCGGGCGTGGAGAAGCTGGCCGAGCGGATCGAGGAGCGCCGGGCCGCCGGCAAGGGTCTGCACATCAAGTTGGGCATCGACCCGACGGCCACCGATGTGCACCTGGGACATGCGGTGCCGCTGATCGTCCTGAGCCGGTTCCAGCGGCTGGGGCATGACGTCACCCTGATCATCGGCGACTTCACGGCCAAGATCGGCGACCCATCGGGCCGTACGGCCGAGCGCCCGCCGCTGACCGACGAGGACATCGCGCACAACCTCGCCACGTACCGCGAACAGGTGCGGCCCTTCTTCGACTTCGAGAAGGTCAGCTTCCGGCAGAACAGCGAGTGGCTGGCGCCGTACACCTTCCCGGAACTGCTCATGCTGCTCGCCCAGGTGCCGGCCTCCCAGCTGCTGCAGCGCGAGGACTTCCGCAACCGGCTGGCGGCCGGCTCCGGCCTGACCATGACGGAGCTGCTGTACCCCGTCGCGCAGGGCCTGGACTCGGTGGCGCTGGAGTGCGATGTGGAGCTGGGCGGCTCCGACCAGCTGCTCAATCTGCAGATGGGCCGCAAGCTGATGGAGCTGCGCGGGCAGCGGCCGCAGCTGGTGGTGACCATGCCGCTGATCGAGGGCACGGACGGCACCGGCGCCAAGATGTCCAAGTCCAAGGGCAATTACGTCGGGCTGAGCGCCCCCGCCGACGATGTCTTCGGCAAGATCATGTCGGTGCCGGACCGGCTGATGGAGCCGTACCTGAAGGCCTGGACGGAGTGGACGGACGGGGAGATCGCGCTCGCCCTGGGCCGGGTCGCGGACCGCTCGCTGCACCCGATGGACCTCAAGAAGGTCCTGGCGGGCGAGGTCGTGGCGGCGCTGTACGGCATGGAGGCGGCGATGGCGGCGCGGGCCGGTTTCGTCGCGCAGTTCTCCAAGAAGTCGTTCTCCGATGTGGACTCGCTCCCGGTCGTCGATGTCGCCGCGCACGGCGCGGAGACGGTGGCGACGGTGCTGACCAAGATCCTGGAGTTCACGCCCAGCGCCTCGGCGGCGCGGCGGCTGGCCAAGCAGAATGCGCTGCGGCTGGTCGTGGAGGGCGAGGACGGGCAGCAGACCGTGACGCTCGCGGAGGCCGATTCGGTCCGGCCGCTGGGTGAGGTGCTGGCCGAGAAGCTGGCGGACACGGCCGGGGTCGCGTACCTCAAGGCCGGACGGAAGCTGGCTCAGCTCGACGGCCGCTGAGAGCGCGGATGACACGGGCGGCCGGTGCGCATCGCTGCGCGCCGGCCGCCCGTGTCATCCGCGTCTCGGGGAGACACCGCCTAGGCGGCATGTCTCTTGCGGCCGCGCATGGAGGCCCAGATGCGGTCACCGACGGCGACGACGACCACCGCGCCGGCCAGTTGCAGCAGGTGCCGGATCCAGTCGATGCCCCGGGTCTCGTTGACCCCGATGCCGGTCGCCACCCAGTTGCCGAGGACGCTGCCCAGCATGCCGAAGATCACGGTCAGCCAGAGCGGGATCTGCTGCTTGCCCGGGATGATGGCCTTCGCGATCAGGCCGAGCACCAGGCCCACGATGATGGCCCACAACCACGTCATGTCGACTCCTCCTGCGGCACCGTGCAGATGACACTCGCCCGCTCAGTGTCGCCCGGCATCGGCTACGGCGCACGCCGGGACCGTCGTACGCACCGGTGCGGTGAGCAGGCTCCGCCGGAACGCGGGGACAGACCCCGCGGAACGGGGCATGACCCGGTCTCGAAGGCGGCGCAGCCGCGGCGTACCGTGGAAACCGACCGGATAACGGGGAGAATCCGGCACGACTGAGCAGGCGGTGGAACGTGATGCGGAAGCAGAGCAGCGACCAGGCCTTCCGGATCACCGGGGCGCGGCAGGGCCTGTCCGAGGATGTGCGCGGACGGCAGCGGCGGTATGTGATCTCGATGGCGGTGCGGACGGTGGCCGTCGTGCTCACCGTCGTGCTGTGGAACATCGAACGGCCCGTCGCCATCGCGACGCTGGTGCTCGGTCTGACGCTGCCCTATATCGCGGTGGTGATCGCCAACGCGGGCCGGGAGAACGCCCCTTCGCTCCCGAAGACCTTTGTCGCGGGCGCGACCCGGCCGATGCTGACACCGGGGGCCGGCGACGCTCCGGCGGAATCCGTTCCGGAGCGGCCGGCGGCGGGCCCCACCGCGTCACCACATGACCCCAGCTGATCATCACCCGGTCTGCAAAGCTCAAGAAAAGCTCAGATCAATCATGGAGTTCCGGTGCACCAGGCACCCTCCCCCGTGACATACTGCGTACGCGCTCCGCATCCCCCGTCGGAGCGACGGACCGACGCCGGGCGGCTCCCCCCGTGGCTGCCCGGCGTCGTCATGTCCGCAGGTCCGCGGGGTGCGGTGGACCGGGCCCGGGGCTGTGCGCGCAGGACGTAGGGTTGAGGCCGTGAACTCCCCGAACTCCCAGGAACCCGCCGAGGACACCGTCATCTGTTCCGCGAAGGGCTGCCGCGCCGCCGCCGTATGGGTGCTGGCCTGGAACAACCCGAAGCTGCACACCCCGGACCGGCGCAAGACCTGGCTGGCCTGCGAGGAGCACCGGGAGCACCTGTCGCAGTTCCTCGGCGTGCGCGGTTTCCTCAAGGATGTCGTGAGGCTGGAGGAGTGGGAGGCGTCGTCGGCCGCCGGTCACTGACGCCGGCCTCAGACGCCGTTCACTGACGCCGTTCACTGACACAGGTCGCCGACGCAGGCCGCCGGCGCCGGACCGGCTCAGCCGCCGATCGAGGACATCGGGCGCTCCGGCTGCAGGAACGAGGGGTCGTCCAGGCCGGAGCCTGCCTTCTTGCCCCACATCGCGTGCTCCCATATGCGGGCGATCTCGTCATCCGGGGCCCCGGAGCGCAGGGCGGTACGCAGATCCGTCTCCTCGGTGGCGAACAGGCAGGTACGGATCTGGCCGTCGGCGGTCAGCCGCGTACGGTCGCAGGCCCGGCAGAACGGGCGGGTGACGGAGGCGATCACACCGACGCGGTGCGGTCCGCCGTCGACGATCCAGCGTTCGGCGGGCGCGGAGCCCCGCTCGTCCTGGCCCTCGGGGGTGAGGGTGAAGCGGGTGCGCAGCGAGGTGAGGATGTCGCCCGCGGTGATCATGCCGTCGCGCTTCCAGCCGTGCTGGGCGTCCAGCGGCATCTGCTCGATGAAGCGGAGCTCGTAGTCATGGGCGATGGCCCAGGCCAGCAGGTCGGGGGCCTCGTCGTCGTTGAGCCCCGGCATCAGGACGGTGTTGACCTTGACCGGGGTCAGACCGGCCGCGCGGGCCGCCTCCAGACCGCGCAGGACATCGTCGTGCCGCTTGCGGCGGGTCAGGGCCTGGAAGACGTCCGGCCGCAGGGTGTCGAGGGAGACGTTGACGCGGTCCAGGCCGGCGTCGCGGAGTGCGGCGGCGGTGCGCTGCAGGCCGATGCCGTTGGTGGTCAGCGACATCTGGGGGCGCGGGGCGAGGGCGGCGACGCGCTCGACGATGCCGGGCAGGCCGGGGCGGAGCAGCGGTTCACCGCCGGTGAAGCGGACCTCTTCGATGCCCAGGTCCCGTACGGCGATGCCGATCAGCCGGACGATTTCGTCGTCGGTGAGCAGGTCGGGCTTGGCCAGCCACTGCAGCCCCTCTTCCGGCATGCAGTACGTACATCGCAGATTGCACCGGTCGGTCAGTGAAACGCGCAGGTCGGTGGCCACACGACCATAAGTGTCGATGAGCACTGGGCCCCCTCCCCAAGAGTGTTGGCTCGGTACCTCTCCTCCGGTGGATCAGTACGCCTTCGAGCCTACGCGATGGGTGTGACAGTGAGCAGGGGGGAGAAGCACGAGGTGGGCGGGGTGGAGTCGTAGAGATCTACGATGCCACCCCGCCCACCTCCTGTAGGGACGGCTCAGCCGGGCCGCCGGCGGGGCCGCCTCAGTGCGCTCCGGTGCCGGTCAGCGAGCGGACCTCCAGTTCGGCGTACTTCTTGGCGTCCGGCTCCTCCTTGGACAGCAGGGACCCCAGCCAGCCGAGCAGGAAGCCCAGCGGGATGGAGATCAGGCCAGGGTTCTCCAGGGGGAAGACGGCGAAGTCGGCGCCGGGGAACATCGAGGTCTCCTTGCCGGAGACGACCGGGGAGAAGAGGACCAGGAGGACGGAGGAGACGAGGCCTCCGTAAATGGACCACAGGGCGCCCCGGGTGGTGAACCGCTTCCAGAACAGGCTGTACAGGAGGGTCGGGAGGTTGGCGGAGGCGGCGACCGCGAAGGCGAGTGCCACCAGGCCGGCGACGTTCAGGCCGCGGGCGAAGACCCCCAGGACGATGGCGACGGCTCCGATACCGACGGTCGCCCAGCGGGCCGCGCCGACCTCTTCCTTCTCGGTGGCCTTGCCCTTGCGCAGGACGTTGACGTACAGGTCGTGCGCGAAGGACGAGGACGAGGCGAGGGTGAGGCCGGCGACCACCGCGAGGATGGTCGCGAAGGCGACCGCGGAGATGACGGCGAGCAGGATCGCGCCCCCGGTGGAGCCCGCGCCACCGCCGATCTCCTGCGCGAGCAGCGGAGCCGCGGTGTTGCCCGCCTTGTTGGACGCGGTGATCGTCCCGGGCTTGATCAGGGCCGCGGCGCCGAACCCGAGCGCGATGGTCATCAGGTAGAAGACGCCGATGATGCCGATCGCCCAGTTCACGGACTTCCGGGCGGCCTTGGCGGTGGGGACCGTGTAGAAGCGGATGAGGATGTGCGGCAGGCCCGCGGTGCCCAGGACGAGGGCGAGACCCAGCGAAATGAAGTCGATCTTCGAGGTGACGGTGGCGCCGTACTTGAGGCCGGGCTCCAGGAAGGCGGCACCCTTGCCGCTGTTCTCGGCGGCGGCGCCCAGCAGGTCGGAGAGGTTGAAGTGGAACTTGAGCGCCACCAGGAAGGTGATCAGCAGGGTGCCGGCGATCAGCAGGACCGCCTTGACCATCTGGACCCAGGTGGTGCCCTTCATCCCGCCGATGGTGACGTAGAGGATCATCACGATCCCGACGAGGACGACGACCAGGATCTTGCCCGCCTCGCTGGTGATGCCCAGGAGCAGGGTGACCAGGGCGCCCGCACCGGCCATCTGGGCGAGCAGGTAGAAGATCGAGACGATGATGGTGGAGGTGCCGGCGGCGGTGCGGACCGGGCGCTGGCGCATCCGGTAGGCGAGCACGTCGCCCATGGTGAAGCGGCCGGAGTTGCGCAGCGGTTCGGCGACCAGGAGGAGCGCGACGAGCCAGGCGACGAGGAAGCCGATGGAGTAGAGGAAGCCGTCGTAGCCGAAGAGGGCGATGGCGCCGGCGATGCCGAGGAAGGAGGCGGCGGACATGTAGTCGCCGGAGATGGCCAGGCCGTTCTGGAATCCGCTGAACTGGCGGCCGCCGGCGTAGAAGTCCTCCACGCCCTTGGTCTGCCGGCCCGCCCAGACGGTGAGGCCGAGGGTGGCGGCGACGAAGACCGCGAAGAGGGTGACGATCAGGGTGCGGTGCTCGCCCGCGCCGCCGGCCGCGAGGCCGAGCGCGAGGGGAGGGTGCAGGGGGCTCATGCGTCACCTTCCAGGCGGGACTTGATGGCCTCGGCCTTGGGGTCGAGCCGGGTGGCGGCGTGCCGGGAGTACCACCAGGCGATGAGGAAGGTCGTGACGAACTGGGCGATGCCGAGGACGAAGGCCACATTGATATGGCCGAGGACCTTGGTGCCCATGAAGCCGCCGGCGTAGCTCGACAGCAGCACGTACCCGAGGTACCAGAGGATGAAGGCGACGGTCAGCGGGAAGGCGAACGAGCGGTGTGCGCGGCGGAGTTCATCGAATTCCGCACTCGACTGCACCTGGATGTAGTCGGGCGGCTCATGCGTCCCCGGGTCGAGGGTCGGTGCGGCGCTCACGGAATCTCCTGACGCGAAGGGGCGGGCCCGGGCCGGTCCGGCGGATCGGCCCGGGAAGAGCCCGGCCGACGGTAAAGCTCACGTAAGTGATCTGGATCACGCATGGTAGAGGCGCGTCAGACGATACGACAGGGGTCCGTTGGTTGAATCCCAGAAGAAACCGGGGGAATGCCCGCGCCGTACCGCCACCGCGCGCGGGGCGCTTCGTTGAGCCCGGTGTGAATCCGCCGCCACAGCAGGCCCCGCAGCCCCCCGTTCCCCGCCGGCGCCCCTACGGCAGCATCCGGCTGCCGGCGCCACTCACCCTCGCCCCGTCGGAACCACGGCCGGGGACGGCCACCGTCGCGCGCCGCTGGTACGGACCGCGGATCGCGCTGCCCCCGCTGAGCATCACCACCCTGCGGCGCGACGGCTAGACCGGACCAGGCAGGCGTCCAAGACGGACGAAATCGGGTGACGCACTATCAATTTCACACTCCTGGCGGGTTTTCTCCCCGTTTTTTCGCCGAAGTCCATTGCTGCACACGAGTGGTCGCCGATAACTTCACATCTCACTTGCAACCGCCCGTGCGCAACCCGCGCACGGGCGGTCTCACGGATGATGTGGAGTATCCATGGCACATCCTCGATCCAGACGCATGCGGGCGCTGGCCGTACCGCTCGGACTGGCTCTGACGGCGTCCCTCGGTTTCCTCCCGAACGCGGCCACCGCCGCGTCCCAGGACTCCGCCCCGGCCGCAGCGGCCTCGGCCGACGGCCCGCTGCTGTCGTACGTCGTGAACACCACGCCCGGCCATGCCGCGGTCGGCAAGGTCGAGAAGGCGATAGCCAAGGCCGGCGGGAAGGTGGTCATCGCCCACGATCAGATAGGCGTGATCGTCGTCCACTCGGCCAACCCCGAGTTCGCCGCGTCGATGCGCGCGGTACCGGGCGTGCAGTCGGCGGGCGCGACCCGCACCGCGCCGCTGAAGGCGCAGGGCACCACCGACGTCGGCAAGCCGCAGAAGATCGACCTGCCGAAGTCCCAGCTGGCGGCGGCCGGCAAGGCGGCGAAGGCGAACAGCGAGGAGCCGCTCGAACCGCTGCAGTGGGACCTGCCCGCCATCAAGGCCGACAAGGCCGCGAAGGTGAACCCGGGCAGCAAGAACGTCACCGTCGCCATCATCGACACCGGTGTGGACGACACCCACCCCGACCTGAAGGCCAACTTCTCCGCGAAGCAGTCCGCCAACTGCGTGGGCGGCGTGGCCGACACCTCCAAGGGCGCCTGGCGGCCCTGGAACCCGGACGAGGACTACCACGGCACCCACGTCGCGGGCACGATCGCCGCGGCCCGTAACGGCGTCGGCGTGGCGGGGGTCGCGCCGGGCGTGAAGATCTCCGCCCTCAAGGTCAGCGAGCCGGAGACGAGCCTCTTCTACGCCGAGAGCGTGGTGTGCGCCTTCGTCTTCGCGGCCGACCACGGCGTCGAGGTCACGAACAACAGCTACTACGTCGACCCGTGGATGTTCAACTGCAAGGACGACGCCGACCAGGCCGCCATCATCGACGCGGTCGGCCGTGCGGCGAGCTACGCCCAGCGCAAGGGGGCGATCAACATCGCCGCGGCGGGCAACTCGGGCCTCGACCTGGCGGCCCCTCAGCTCCCCGACGCCTCCAGCCCGAACGACTCCACCCCGGTCGAGCGCACCATCAACCCGAAGACCTGCTGGGACGTTCCCACCCAGCTGCCGGGCACGGTGACGGTCGCGGCGACCGGCGTCAACAAGGCCAAGTCGTACTACTCGAACTACGGCCTCGGCCAGATCGATGTGGCCGCTCCGGGCGGCGACTCGCGGCAGGTGCCCGAACTGCCCGCCAAGAACGGCAACATCCTCTCCACCATGCCGGGCGGTGACTGGGCCTACCTGGCCGGCACGTCCATGGCGACCCCGCACGTCGCGGGCGTTGCGGCGCTGCTCAAGAGCACCCACCCGAAGTCCAGCCCGCAGGAGATCCAGTGGCTCCTCAAGGAGCAGGCGGACAACCCCGGCTGCCCCACGGGTGACGCGACCTGCACCGGCACCAAGCATGTCAACGGCCACTTCGGCTACGGCATCGTCGATGCGCTGGACGCGGTGAAGAAGTAACTCCCCGGCTTTTCCGGGAGGTTGAGGGGAAGGGTCGGGTGGTGCGTCACCCGGCCCTTTGCCTTGCGGGTGCGCCGCCCCGGGCGGGTGCCGCGGGCCCGGGCGGGTGCCGCGGGCTCCCGGGGCGGGTGGTCAGGCCGGGGCGCGGCCGGGGGCGATCGGGTCGCGACCGAGGAAGGCGGCCAGCCGGTCCGTGGCGTGCGCGCCGGGCGGGGCGGGGCGCTCGGGGGCGAACGAGCTGCCCTCGGTGCGCGGTGCGGCGCCGTAGATCCGGCGGGCCGCCGCCAGGGTCTCCTCGGCGACCGCGGGTGCCAGGCCGGTCGGTGCGCCCGTCGCCCGGGCCAGGTCCCAGCCGTGTGCGAGGAGTTCGACCACCACCTGCTGGACGAGCATGGCGCCGGGCGCGTCGTAGGGACCGTAGGTGCGCCGGAGCATCCCGCTTCCGCTGAAGGCGGCGAGGGCGGCCCGCGCCGAGTCCTCGAAGGCGGCGCGGTGATCGTCGCCGAGGTGACCGGCGGCGTGGTCGGTGCGCGGGGCGTCCTCGGCGATCGAGGCGGCCATCAGGTTCTCCCACACCATGTGGTCGAGCAACTGCCGTACGCGCCACCCCGCGCACGGTGTCGGCAGGTCCAAGTCCTCGGGCCGTACGGCGGCGACCAGCGCGGACACGTCCCGGATCACCTGCTCGTAGGCGTACATCACCCGGTCCGGGTCGGTGCCGTCGAACGCGGACCGGTCCAGTTCGTACGGCCGGGGGTGGGCGCGCAGCGCGGCCGCGGTCCAGGCGCCCGCGCGGTCCCAGCGGGGCGGGGCGGGCCGGCCGGTGACGGTGCACAGCAATTGCCAGTAGCGCTCGACGGCCGGCTCGGCGGCGGTCTCCAGTTGCTCCAGCAGCCGACCGCGGGCCTGCGGGCCGTCCTCGGCGGGTGGGTCGGGGGTGCCGGCCTGGGTGGGGAGCCAGGCGGCGATCAGCTCGGCGAGGAAGGGCTCCGCGGCCGGGGAGTCGGGGGCGATGCCGGCCGCGACGGTCTCCTCTCCTCGCAGCCGCATCAGCTCCGCGACACGCACGGCGGCCTGTTGCTGCGCGGCCTGTTCTTGCGCGGCCTGCTCCGGCTCCCGTTCCTGCGCCGCTTGTTCCTGCGCGGCCGGCGTCTCCCCCGCGGCGCGCGTCCCGCTCGCGGCATGCGCCCCGCTCGCCGCCGGCCCGGTGCGCGCGCTGTACTCGGCCAGCCGGCGCAGCGCCGCCCGTAGGTCCGGGCCCCGGACCAGGGCGGTCAGTGCGGTCCAGGCGTCGATCTGCTCGGGGGTGGGGTCGTCGGGCAGATCGGGCACGGCGGCCAGCAGACCGCTGCGGTAGGCGGGGGCGTCCACACCGTCGAGGGCGTCCTCGACGAAGTCCGTGATGATGCGGCGGCGTTCCCGGTCCGACAGGCGGGCCAGCTCGGTCATGGTCGGCAGCTCCTCTGCTGCGCTCCCCCGCGCGGCCACCGACCGCAGCACGGCGCGCTGCAGTTGCAGAGTGCGTATCTGTGCGTCCAGCGCATCCGCCCACTGCGCGGCCGTCTCGGCGACGGTGCACTCGCGGTGCAGCACGGAGCGGATCGCCGCCAGCCCGATGCCCAGGTCGCGCAGGCTGCGCACGGTCTCCAGGCGGGCCGGGGCGTCCGCGCCGTACAGCCGGTAGCCCGCGGGGGTGCGGGCGGTGGGCGGCAGCAGGCCCTGCTCCGACCAATTCCTGATGGTCTTGACCGGAACGCCGGTCAGGCGCGCCAGCGCGCCGATGGTGAGCAGGTCCGTGCCGTCCTCGTACATGCCGTCCACTGTCGGGTCTCCCACGGGGGAGACTCAAGCGGCGGTGCGTCCGGCCACCCGGGCCCGCGCCGCACCGGCCTCCGGTGCGGGCCGGGGAGCGGTGCCGGCCGCGCGCAGCACACCGCCGGCCAGCGCGTACTGGGCCGCGATATAGGTGAACATGACGCAGAACTGCGGGGCGGGCAGCTGCGGCCAGTGGGCGATGCCGCTCGCGATCAGGGTGTCGGAGAGGAGGAAGAGCAGCCCGCCGGCGGCGGCCAGGGCTCCCGCCCGGAGCGCGCCGAAGGCCATCGAGGTGAGCAGCAGGCTGTAGCCGGCCACCGGGATCCGCAGATCGGCCGGGAGGTCCGGCCACAGGAGCACCACGGTGCCGGCGAGCAGCGCGGCATACGCAGCGGCGGCGGCGACCGTCCGCCCCCGCCGTCCGGCCTCCGGCGCCGCCCCGTGCCGGGCGAACAGCAGCAGATAGCAGACGTGTCCGGCGGCGAACGAGCCCATCCCCACCAGGAAGGCGACGTCCCCGCCGATCTGGAGGAAGGTGTCCCCGCCGAAGCCGCACAGCAGCGCACCGGCGAGCAGCGGGGGGCCGCCGCGCGCCAGCACGTAAGCGGCGAGCACCGGCATCAGCGCGGGCTTGGTGAGGTGTGCGACGGCCGTGACGCCGCCGAGCAGCGCCCCGAGGTGTACGACGGCCAGTGCGGCGAAGACCCACAGCAGGGGCCGGACGGCCCGCGGCCACCGCGCCGTCATGCGGCCGGCTCCCCGACGGAGGCGGGAGCCTCGGCCCCCGGCCGTCCATCCACCGGGGTCTGCACCGCGGCGGCCCGCCCGGCCGGCTGCCAGCCCGGCCCGCGGAACACCCGCCCGGCGCGCTCGCGCCAACTGTCCGCGGCCCGTATGTCGCGCGCGATGGCGGCGTACTCATGGGTGGCCACCCGCAGCGGGTTGAAGGTTTTGATGTTCTTGGTGAGTCCGTAGACCGGCCGCTCGGTTTCGGCCACGAACGAGCCGAACATCCGGTCCCAGATGATCAGGATCCCGCCGAAGTTGCGGTCCAGGTAGCCGCCCTGCGAGGCGTGGTGGACGCGGTGGTGGGAGGGGGTGTTGAGCACGAACTCGAAGGGCCGGGGCAGTTTGCCGATCCGCTCGGTGTGCACCCAGAACTGGTAGACGAGGTTGGCGCCGGAGGTGAAGGCGACCACGGCCGGATGGACGCCGAGCGCGATCATCGGGACGTAGAAGGGCCAGACGGTCCAGGTCGTCCAGGGCTGGCGCAGGGCGGTGCTGAGGTTGAACTTCTCGCTGGAGTGGTGCACCACGTGGCAGGCCCACAGGACGCGGATGACGTGGTGGCCGCGGTGCGACCAGTAGTAGAAGAAGTCCTGGGCGAGCTGCATCAGGGGCAGCGTCCACCACACCACGGGTATCCGCAGCGGGGTGAGCTCGTAGACCGCGGCGTAGATCGCCACGATGGGGATCTTCCACAGCGCGTCGAACACGAGGCTGCCCAGGCCCATGCCGACGCTGGTGGCAGCGTCCTTGGTCTCGTAGCCCTCCGCCTCCTCGTCGGGATGGAGGCGGTAGCTCACCATCTCGATCACGGCGAGCAGAACGAAGGCCGGTATGGACCACAACAGGACATCGGGCAGGTGCGGCATGTCCCGCACCATAAAGGTGTGGACGGCGGTGCCGCTAGGGGTTGTTACTGAGAAGTATGTAAGACGTGCCGTCAGCTGCGTCGAGACGACGACCCGGCGACAGGTCCCCTCGACGACCGGAAGCGAGGCTCCATGACCCGCACACCCACCATCGCCCTGCTCGGCGGCGGCTTCTCCGGCGACCCCGACACCCTGCTGGACGACTTCGTGCTGGAGACCGCCGGACGGCCCCGGCCGAAGGTCTGCTTCCTGCCGACCGCGAGCGGTGACGCACCGGGGTACATCGAGGGGTTCCACGCGGCGTTCGCCGGGCGCGGGTGGTGCGAACCGAGCCATCTGGAGCTGTTCCGGCGCACCGTGACCGATCTGCGGTCATTCGTCCTCGCCCAGGACATCGTCTACGTCGGCGGCGGCAACACCGCCAACCTGCTTGCCGTCTGGCGGGTGCACGGCCTGGACGCGATCCTGCGCGAGGCGTACGCGGCAGGGGTGCTGCTGTGCGGCATCAGCGCCGGGGCCTGCTGCTGGTTCGAGACCGCGTTCTCCGACTCCTTCGGGCCGCCCGTGCCGCTGGCCGACGGACTGGGACTGCTGCCGGGCAGCCTGTGCCCGCACTACGACGGCGAGCCGGAGCGCAGGCCCGGCTACCTCGCAGCGGTCAACGACCGTGCGCTGCCCGCAGGCTGGGCGGTCGACGACGGCGCCACCGGGGTGTTCACCGACGGCCGCCTCACGGACGTCGTCACCCGCAGACCGGGCGCCACGCTCCACCGGGTGAGCGTCGGCCGGGACGGCTCGGTCGAGGAGGTGGCGCAGACGGCGCGGCAGCTGGGGGCTTAGGGGGCGCCTTCCGGCTCTCCGTGGGCCTGCGGCGATCGAGAAGGAGCCCCCTTGGCGCCGGCGACCGGCTTCCGGCCCACCGTCAATTCCGCTGCCGGCCCCGGGAAGAGGGCCGGACCAGGGGGTGACCCCGCCTCCCGTCGTCCGTCCGCACGGCGGGCCCGCGGCGCATGGGGCGTGCGACTGCCCCGCGCGCCCCACGCCGGTTCGGTGGCTGTCAGTGGTGGCCCGTATCCTCAGTGACCATGCTCGAAGACCGTATGGCAGCAGCCGACCCGATCGCGCCGAAGATCGGGCAGCAGCCGGGCCCGCAGACGCCGCCGGCTCCCTGGCCGTCCGCATACCCCGAGGGGTACGCGGTGGTCGACGTCGAGACCACCGGCCTGGCCCGCGACGACCGGATCATCTCCGCCGCGGTGTACCAACTCGACGCACAGGGCGAGGTCCAGGACCACTGGTACACCCTCGTCAACCCGCAGCGGGACCCGGGGCCGGTCTGGATCCACGGACTGACCAGCGCCGTGCTGGCCGATGCCCCGCTCTTCCCGGAGATCGTCCCGGAGCTGTCCCGGCGCCTGGCGGACCGGGTACTGGTCGCGCACAACGCCATGTTCGACTGGTCGATGATCGCCCGCGAGTACGCCCGCGCCGCGGCGACGGCACCGGTCCGGCAGCGGCTGTGCACCATCGCCCTGTCCAAGGAGCTGCGGCTCCCGCTGCCCAATCACAAGCTGGAATCCCTCGCCGCGCACTACGGCGTGGTGCAGGAGCGCGCCCACCACGCGCTGGACGACGCCCGGGTACTGGCCGAGGCGTTCCGTCCCGGTTTGCGGCGGGCCGCCCAGGAGAATCTGCGGCTTCCGCTGATGAGCTGTCAGCCGCTGACGGAGTGGTCGGACGCCCCCGCGCCCCGGCAGCACGCCACGGCCTCGGCGTACCGCCCCACGTCCTGGCGGCCCTCCCGTAAGCGCCCGGCGTGCCCGTACCCCAACCCGGGGCGCTACGAGGCGGGTGGCCGGCTCGTCCAGGGGATGCGGGTCGCCTTCTCCGGCGACACCTCCGTGGACCGCGAGTTGCTGGAGGACCGGGCCGTCGAGGCCGGGCTCCATGTCGCCACGAGCCTGTCCCGGCTGACCAGCCTGCTGGTGACCAACGACCCCGACGCCCGGACCTCCAAGACGGCCAAGGCCGCCTCGTACGGCACGGTCGTGGTCGATGAGGCGGCCTTCATGCAGCTGCTGCAGGATGTCGAGCCGGCGGCATCGGCGCCTGCGTCCGGGTGAAGCCCGCCCAACACACCCGTCGGCACCTCGCCCCGCAGGGGCGCCGCCCGCACCCTGTGGCGCATGGCACGTTGTGAGGTCTGCGGAAACGAATACGGCATGACATTCGAGGTGCACGCGCAGGGCGCGGTGCACGTGTTCGACTGTTTCGCCTGCGCCATCCACCGCATGGCGCCGATCTGTGAGCACTGCCGGTGCCAGATCATCGGCCAGGGCGTGGAAGCCGACGGGCAGTGGTACTGCGGTGCGCACTGCGCCCGGTCGGACGGGAGGGTGGGCATCGTCGACCGGGTCTGAGCCCGCCGGACCCGGCCGGGCGGCCGCCCGGCCGGACCCTCCCCCGGCCGTTACCGGGGACCCCGGATCGGAATGCGGCAAAGGCCCGGGTACCGTCGAAGCCGTGTACCGCTTCCTGTTGTCCCGGCAGTGGGTGATCCTCACCCTCGTGGCTCTCGTGCTGATCCCCGTCATGATCAAGCTGGGCTTCTGGCAGCTCCACCGCCATGAGCACAAGGTGGCGCAGAACCAGCTGATCGCGAGCAGCCTGGCCGCCAGGCCGGTCCCGGTCACCGAGCTGACCGCGCCCGGCCGGACCCTGCCCCACCACGACATGTGGCGCACGGTCACCGCCACCGGCACCTACGACACCGCGCACGAGGTCGTGGTCCGTCAGCGCACCGCCGCCGACGAGCAGAGCATCGGCTACTACGTACTGACCCCGCTGGTCCTCGGCGACGGCAGGGCCGTGCTGGTCAACCGCGGCTGGATCTCGGCGGGCAACGACCTCACCAAGTTCCCGGACGTCCCGGCCGCCCCCCGGGGCAAGATCACCGTGACCGGCCGGATGATGGCCGACGAGACCACCGCCTTCAGCGGCATCAAGGACACCAAGGGCCTGCCCGCCCGCCAGATCATGCTGATCAACAGCAAGGAGCAGGCGAAGCGGGTCGGCCGGCCGCTGCTCGGCGGCTATATCGAGCAGACCGGGCCCAAGCCGCCCGGCGGCAAGCCGGAGCTGGTCCCCGAGCCGGACCACGACTCCATCGGGCCGCACATGGCGTATGCGGTCCAGTGGTGGCTGTTCGCGGCCGCGGTGCCGGTCGGCTGGGTGATCCTGGTCCGCCGTGAGCGCCGCGACCGGGTGGAGGCCGCGGCCAAGGAGGCAGCCGGGGCCGCACCGGACCCGGAGGCTCCCGAGGCTCCGGAGACCGACGACACGGCGCCGGTGCCGGCCAGGTCGTAGCCCGTACAGCCGCCCCAGCGCGTGGCGCCCCCGCCGCAGGGGAAAAGGCGCTGAGTGCACCCACATATCGAGGACTATGCGCTCATCGGCGATCTGCAGACCGCCGCTCTCGTCGGCCGCGACGGCTCCATCGACTGGCTGTGCCTGCCCCGCTTCGACTCCGGGGCCTGCTTCGCCGCGCTCCTGGGCCACAAGGACAACGGCCACTGGCGGCTGTCCCCCCGCGCCTCCGAGGCCCGCGCGGTGCGCTCCTACCGCGGTGATTCGCTGATCCTGGACACAGTGTGGGAGACCCCGACGGGCAGCGTCCGGGTCATCGACTTCATGCCGCAGCGCGACCGGCAGCCCGATGTCGTACGGATCGTCGAGGGCCTGAGCGGCAGCGTCGAGATGCGGGGGGTGCTGCGGCTGCGGTTCGACTACGGGCGGGCGGTGCCCTGGGTGCGGGCCACCGAGGGCTGCCGGGTCGCGGTCGCCGGGCCGGACTCGGTATGGCTGCGCACCCCGGAACGGAGCACCACCTACGGCAAGGACTTCAGCACCCGCTCGGACTTCACCGTCGCCGCGGGCGAACGCACCGCGTTCGTACTGACCTGGCACCCCTCGCACGAGCCCCGGCCGGTGCAGATCGACCCGTTCGAGGCGCTTCAGGACACCCTGGACGACTGGCACACCTGGTCCGGGCGCTGCCGCTACCAAGGCCCCTACCGCGAGGCCGTGATGCGCTCGCTGATCACCCTCAAGGCGCTCACCTACGGGCCCACCGGCGGCATCGTCGCGGCCCCCACCACCTCGCTGCCCGAGGAGCTGGGCGGGGTACGCAACTGGGACTACCGCTACTGCTGGCTGCGCGACGCCAGCCTCACCCTGAACTCGCTGCTCTCCGCCGGATATCTGGAGGAGGCCGGTGCCTGGCGGGACTGGCTGCTGCGTGCGGTGGCCGGTGCCCCCGACGATCTGCAGATCATGTACGGGCTGGCGGGTGAGCGGCGGCTGCCGGAGGCCGAGCTGCCGTGGCTGTCCGGATACGCCGACTCCGTGCCCGTACGCATCGGCAACGCCGCCGTCGAACAGCGTCAGCTCGACGTCTACGGCGAAGTGCTCGACTCCTTCCACATCGCGCGCACGGCCGGGCTGCCGTCGGAGCCGCACGCCTGGAGCATCCAGCGCGCGCTGGTCGACTATCTGGAGTCCGCCTGGCGCGACCCCGACGAGGGGCTGTGGGAGATCCGCGGGCCGCGCCGGCACTTTGTGCACTCCAAGGTCATGGCCTGGGTGGCGGCCGACCGTGTGGTGTGGGCGCTGGAGGCCAATCCGAAGCTGGGCGGGGACGTCGGCCGCTGGCGGGCGATGCGCGACGAGGTGCACCGGGAGGTGTGCGAGCGGGGCTATGACGCCGACCGCGGCACCTTCACCCAGTTCTACGGGTCCGCGGAACTGGACGCGGCGACCCTGCTGATCCCCCGGGTCGGCTTTCTGCCGGGTGACGACCCGCGGGTCGCCGGCACCGTCGAGACGGTACGCAGGGAGCTGAGCCACGGCGGTCTGGTGCGCCGCTACAGCACCGAGGGCGGCTCGGTCGACGGGCTGCCCGGCGACGAGGGCACCTTCCTGGCCTGCTCGTTCTGGCTCGTCGACGCACTGCGGATGAGCGGACGGCGGCACGAGGCCCGGGAGATGTTCGAGCGGCTGCTGGACCTGCGCAACGATGTGGGGCTGCTCTCCGAGGAGTACGACCCGGTGGCCGGCCGCCAGCTGGGCAACTATCCGCAGGCGTTCAGCCATATCGGTCTGGTGGGGACCGCCTTCGGGCTGCAGGACGGGGCGGGGGCAGACTAGGGCCATGGATCTTGGACTCACCGACCGGACGTACCTCGTCACCGGGGCGACCCGCGGCCTCGGCTTCGCCACCGCCCGTGAACTGGTCGCCGACGGCGCCAACGTCGTCCTCACCGGACGCACCGAGGAGAGCGCCGCCGCGGCCGCCGCCTCGCTCGGCGAACGCGCCCTGGGGGTGGCGGCCGACAACGCCGACCCGGAGGGCCCGGACCGCCTGGTGGCCGCGGCCCGGGAGCGCTTCGGCCGCCTGGACGGCGTGCTGATCAGTGTGGGCGGCCCGCCGCCCGGCGGCGCCCTCGACAACACCGACGACCAGTGGCGGCAGGCCTTCGAGTCGGTCTTCCTCGGCGCGGTACGGCTGGCCCGCACGGCCGCCGCCGAGCTGGCGGAGGGCGGTGTGATCGGCTTTGTGCTGTCCGGCTCGGTACATGAGCCGATCCCCGGGCTGACCGTCTCCAACGGGCTCCGCCCCGGCCTCGCCGGCTTCGCCAAGTCGCTCTCGGTCGAGCTCGGCCCGCGCGGCATCCGGGTCCTCGGCGTGCTGCCGGGACGGATCGCCACCGACCGGATGACCCAGCTCGACGCGCTCTCCGGCGACCCGGAGGGCACCCGCGCCCGTAACTCCGCGGCGATCCCGCTGGGCCGCTACGGCACCCCGGAGGAGTTCGGGCGGACCGCGGCGTTCCTGCTGTCGCCGGCCGCGTCGTATGTCACCGGGGTGATGGTGCCGGTGGACGGCGGGGCCCGGCACGGCTTCTGACGGGGAGCCCGCCGGGCGGCCGGGCCGGGGACGCCTCATGAGGACCGGACCGGCACGCTCGGCAGGAATCGCCCCGGCCGACCCGCCACCCTAACTGACCCGCTCGGGCCGGTGCTTGACCGCGCGCAGCCGGACGTCCCCCGGCAGCCGGCCGAGCCCGGCCGAGCTGCGGGCGTGGGTCACCGCCTCGTCCGACAGCCGGCGGACCACGGTTCCCGGATCGGCGTGCGGGGCGAGGGACAGCAGGGCCCGGATCCGCGGTTCGCTCCGGCGGCCGGTCAGCAGCACCCCGGCCCGGTCGACGCCCTCCAGCGACTCGGTCTCGGCCGCGAGGACGCTCTCCAGCGCCCGGCCGCGCAGGGTGGCGCCCTCGCCGTCGCCGCTGTCGACGAGGATCTCGTTCAGCCGGCGCCGCCGCAGCTGGGACAGCAGCCACCACAGCATCAGCAGCACGAAGACGGCCAGGACGGCGATCACCGCGGGCCAGAACCAGCCGTGGCCGGTCCAGCGGGTGCGCTGGTGCGCGGAGAGCAGTACGTCGCCGGGGCGGGACCAGGGCCAGTGGGCGGGCAGGCGCACCCGCCATCTCGCGGGGAGGTCCAGGCCGCCGAACAGCACCAGGCCACCGGTGCCCAGCAGCACCACGCCGGTCACACCGAGCAGTACCCGGTTGACCGTTCTGCCGACCCTGCGCATCGCTGCCTCATCCCTTCTTCGGGCGCCGGACGTGCAAGGTCAGGCCGATCCGGTGCGCCAGCCCCAGCTGCCGCAGGCCCTCGCCCAGCGCGATGTCGAGGTCGGCGCGGACCTCCTCCAGCTCACGGAAGTGCGAGACGGCGTGCGCCTTCGCCTTGCGGCGGCCGACCTTCATCCGTACGGACTGGACGCCAGCCACCTCCATGGCACGGTCGCGCAGCACCAGCGCGGCGGCGGCCCGGTCCAGCCCGGCCCGGAGGTCCGGCGCCGTCGGCCGCATCGGCAGCACCTGGCGCAGCCCGGGGGTGAGCGCCAGCACGATCAGCCAGATGCCGAGCACCAGCGCGAGAGCGGCGGCGGCCAGCACCCAGGGGTTGTCGAGGTGAAGGGTGGCCAGTTCGCGGGCGAGCCACCGGCGCCAGGCCATCGCGGGGTGGTGGGCGCGCACCGCGACCACGTCGTAGAGCAGCAGTCCGGCGGCGGCCAGCAGCACCAGCGCGACCACCGCGGCCGGCACCCGGCGGGCCGACCAGAAGCGCCCGCTGCGGCCGTCGTCCGCCCGGTCCGTCGCGGCCGGGTCCGGGGTGGGCCCGTTCCGCTCGTCCGCGGCGTCGGGCGTCTTGTCGAGGGTGGGCATCCGCCGGGTGTCCGGCTGCTCCGCGTCGTCGCTCATCGCACCCTCCCGCGGCCCGCCCGCTCCTGCAGCGGGGAGTGCAGCCGCTCGACCTCCACGGCGACCTCGGGCACCTCCATGCTCGCCAACGCCTTGACCTGCTCGGTGACGTGACGGCGTACCACCCGGCACTGGGCGCCGATGTCGGAGGGGTAGCCCAGCTCCACGGCGATCCGCACCCGCGCCTCGCCGAAGTGCCGGCGGTCATCGCGCCGGTGCACCGTCACCGTCGCATGGGCCTGGGTGCGGGCCTGCGGGGACTCCCGGCGCAGCGCCTCCCTGGCCGCCCGTGCGGCGATCTTCGCCACCACCCGGTCCGCGATGCTGGTCGCGCCCCGCTCACCCGCCGCCACGGTGGCGGCAGCGGCGGCCGGGGACACCGTCGCCACCCGGCTTCACCGCCGCCGTTCGTCGCGGTCGCCGCGGCGCGGACGGAAGAAATCGCCGGCCTCCAGATCCCCGTCCAGGAGTCTGCCGGCCACGAAGCCGATGGCGCCCAGCGCCGCCACGAGTACGAAGGCGCCGAAGCCGCCGAAGTATCCGGCGAAGCCCAGCGCCATGCCGGCCAAGAGGCCGACCACGGCCATGCTCATCGTGCGCTCCTTCGCTACCGCTCCGGACGGGCCCGGCTACTGGAGCCGCGGCTCCGCTCCCTCTTCTTCGTCTTCCTCGTCGGGCAGCTTGACGTCGCTGACCGCGATATTGACCTCGACGACCTCCAGGCCCGTCATCCGCTCCACCGCGGAAATGACGTTCTCCCGTACGGAGCGCGCCACATCGGCGATGGAGACGCCGTAGTCGACCACGATCTCCAGGTCCAGCGCGGTCTGCACCTCGCCGACCTCGGCCTTGACCCCGCGGGTCGCGGTCGCGGACCGGCCGCCGCCGGGCACCCGGTCACGTACGGCGCCGAGCGTACGGGCGAGGCCGCTGCCCATGGCATGCACACCGAGGACGTCCCGGGCCGCCAGACCGGCGATCTTCTCGACCACGCCGTCGGCGATGGTGGTCCGCCCGCGGGTCGCGGGGTCGCCGCCACCCCGCTTGGCAGGAGTCCGGGGCGCCTCTGCATGCTGCTGGCTCTCGCTCATCGCCGTAGTCCCTTCCGCGAGGAGAAGCGGTCCGCTTCCGAGAGGAGAAGCGGTCCGCCCGCTCCGTTGCCCACAGTAGGTCCGCATCCCCCGGACCGCTCCGGGGACGTGGCAGCGGAGTGCTCCGCACGGCGGTGCCCGGCACACCGCCCTGCCGTACAGGCCGTACGGGCAGGTCTGCGGCAGGCTGGTGACGTGGTGCGGGAGGTGTCCGGAACGGGTCCGGAGGCTTGCCGGGAAAGGGGTGACGCGGTGGCTGCGAACCAGTGGGCGCAGGCGGTGCGGGTACAGCTCGGGATCGGCCGGGTGCTGCCGCTCGGCGGGCCCGGCGACGGATCGTGGATCACCGAGCAGGCAGCCGCCGGGGCGTTGCGGGCGGCCGCCCAGGTGCCGGCCGGGGTGCACCTCGGCACGCTGCGGTTGTCCGTCGCCGACCCGGACCGGGCCCCACAGCCCGCGGTTCCGGCGCCGCCGAGCGCGCTGCCGCCAGGACCACTGCGGATCGAGGCGGATTTCGCCGCGGTCGCCGGCCGGCCGCTGCCCGCCGTCGCCGACCAAGTGCGCACCGCGCTGCTGGAGGCCTCGGTCCGGGAGCTGGGGCTGGTGGTGGGTGTGGTGGATCTGCAGGTCAGCGAGCTGCTGGAAGAGGGCGAGGCACCGTCGCCGCCCGCCGGCCGTACGCAAGGGCCGCCTGCCACCCCCGCGGCGGAGGAGGGCAGCGGTGCAACGCAGGAGGGCCCGGCGGGGATCACGGCCGCCGCGCGGGGCGTACCGGGCGTGGCCCGGCTGGCACCGGTGCTCGGCGGGGCGTCCCGCGCGGTGCGGTACACCGACGGCCATGTGCTGGTCCAGCTGGCGACCGCGCCCGGCTACCGGGCCCTGGACGTCTCGAGTGCCGTACGGCGCGCGGTGGCCGCCGCACCTGCGGCGCCGTCGACGGTTGCCGTACTGGTCACCGCCGTGGAACGGAGCTGACGGGCACCCCCGGCCGGAAGGGACGTCCGTCAGTAAGACCGGAAGGGATGCCCGTCAGCAAGAAGGGGTGCGGCGGGGCTACTCCCCCACGCCCGCGAGGTCGCGCAGCCGGCGTGCCTGTGCGGCCCGCTCGGCAGTGCGCTGCTCTTCGTACGTACGGCCCGCGGCGCCGGCCAGCAGGGCCTTGGTCTCGATGACGGCGTCCCGCGGCGGGGCGGTGAGCGCGGCGGCCAGGTCGGTCACCGTGGCATCGAGTTCGTCCGCGGGCACCAAGAGGTTGGCCAGGCCGATCCGCTCGGCCTCCTCGGCATGCACGAAGCGGCCCGTGGCGCAGATCTCCAGCGCCCGGGCATAGCCCACCAGCCCGACCAGGGGGTGGGTACCGGTCAGGTCGGGTACGAGTCCCAGGCTGGTCTCGCGCATGGCGAACTGGACGTCGGGCGCGACCACCCGCAGATCGCAGGCCAGGGCGAGCTGGAAGCCCGCGCCGATGGCATGGCCCTGCACGGCGGCGATGGACACCAGGTCGTTGCGCCGCCACCAGGTGAACGCTTCCTGGTACTCGGCGATCGTGGCGTCCAGGGCGCTGTCCGTGCCGCGCGCCAGATCGATGAACGACGGCTCGCCGTCGAAGCCTTCGGGCGTGAACGCCTGACGGTCGAGGCCGGCGGAGAAGGACTGGCCCTCACCACGGAGCACCGCGATCCGCACGTTTCCCGGCAGCAACGAGCCCGCCTCGGCGAGCGCCCGCCACATGGCCGGTGACTGCGCATTGCGCTTCGCTGCGTTGGCGAGGGTCACCGTGGCGATCGCACCGTCAACGGTGAGTCGCACACCGTCCTTGTCGAGCAGAGTCATCAGCGCCTCCGAGTCAGCCGTCCGCACCTGCGTGCGTAAGTGACTGAACGGTAACCTCCCGGTCGACCGCTCGGTCGACCGGGGGGACACCGTTGCACCCGGAGTCGCAGCCGTCAGGCCGATGCGGCCTTCTTGCCCCTTGTGGCTCCGCCTCGACCGCGCAGGACCACACCGGATTCGCTGAGCATCCGGTGCACGAATCCATAGGAGCGGCCGGTTTCCTCGGCCAGCGCCCGGATGCTCGCACCGGAGTCGTACTTCTTCTTCAGGTCTGCCGCGAGCTTCTCGCGCGCGGCGCCGGTTACCCGGCTGCCCTTCTTCAGAGTCTCGGCCACCCGTGCCTCCTCGTGGGAAGTGCGCTCTGGACTCTCATGATCACCCCTCCCCGGCTTCCTGGCCACCCATTCCGCAGGGTCAGTACGACATCCTTTGCCGTCCGGCGGCCGCTCCCGCGGGCCGGAATGTCACATTCCGCCTCGGTGGACGGCCGCCCGTACCCGGTTTTGCGCGAGAAGGGGCAGGTCAGGCCGTATGCGGCCGAAATGGTGACGGCCGGGCCCCAAGGACCCGGCCGGATGCCGCAGACTCGCCGGTGTACGAGCCGTTCTCACTCAGATGATGGATCACACATCGGCCGAATGATCCATACGGCATGATCCATACGCCGTGATCAGGCCAGCGCGACCAGGTCCGCGTAGTCCTGGCCCCACAGGTCCTCGACGCCGTCGGGCAGCAGGATGATGCGCTCCGGCTCCAGGGCGTCCACCGCTCCCTCGTCGTGCGACACCAGGACCACCGCGCCCGTGAAGGTGTGCAGCGCGCCCAGGATCTCCTCGCGGCTGGCCGGGTCGAGGTTGTTGGTGGGCTCGTCGAGCAGCAGCACATTGGCCGAGGAGACGACCAGCGTCGCCAGGGCGAGCCGGGTCTTCTCGCCGCCGGAGAGCACCCCGGCGGGCTTGTCGACGTCGTCCCCGGAGAAGAGGAAGGAACCCAGGGTCTTGCGGATGGCGACCAGGTCCATGTCCGGGGCGGCCGAGCGCATGTTCTCCAGGACCGTGCGGTCCGGGTCCAGGGTCTCGTGCTCCTGGGCGTAGTAGCCGAGCTTGAGGCCGTGCCCGGGGCGGACCTCGCCGGTGTCCGGTGTCTCGACGCCGGCCAGCAACCGCAGCAGGGTGGTCTTGCCGGCACCGTTCAGACCGAGGATGACGACCCGGGAGCCCTTGTCGATGGCCAGGTCGACGTCGGTGAAGATCTCCAGGGAGCCGTAGGACTTCGACAGGCCCTCGGCGGTGAGCGGGGTCTTGCCGCACGGCGCCGGGTCGGGGAAGCGCAGCTTGGCGACCTTGTCGGAGGTACGCACCGCCTCCAGGCCGGCGAGCAGCTTGTCGGCGCGCTTGGCCATGTTCTGGGCGGCGACGGTCTTGGTGGCCTTGGCCCGCATCTTGTCGGCCTGGGTGTTGAGCGCCGCGGCCTTCTTCTCGGCGTTCTGCCGCTCGCGCTTGCGGCGCTTCTCGTCGGCCTCGCGCTGCTGCTGGTAGAGCTTCCAGCCCATGTTGTAGATGTCGATGTTCGAGCGGTTGGCGTCGAGGTAGAAGACCTTGTTGACGACGGTCTCGACCAGGTCGACATCGTGGGAGATCACGATGAAGCCGCCGCGGTAGGTCTTGAGGTAGTCCCGCAGCCAGACGATGGAGTCGGCGTCGAGGTGGTTGGTGGGCTCGTCGAGCAGCAGGGTGTCGGAGTCCGAGAACAGGATCCGGGCCAGCTCGACGCGGCGGCGCTGACCACCGGAGAGGGTGTGCAGCGGCTGGCCGAGGATGCGGTCGGGCAGGCCCAGGCTGGCGGCGATGGTCGCGGCCTCCGCCTCGGCGGCGTACCCGCCCTTGGTCAGGAACTCGGTCTCCAGGCGCTCGTACTTCCGCATCGCCTTGTCGCGGGTGGCGCCCTTGCCGTTGGCCATCCGGTCCTCGTTCTCGCGCATCTTGCGCAGCACGCTGTCGAGATCACGGGCGGACAGGATGCGGTCGCGGGCCAGCACGTCCAGGTCGCCGGTGCGCGGGTCCTGCGGCAGATAGCCGACGTCGCCGGAGCGGGTGACCGTGCCGGAGGCGGGGATGCCCTCGCCCGCCAGCACCTTGGTGAGGGTGGTCTTGCCGGCGCCGTTACGGCCGACCAGGCCGATGCGGTCGCCCTTGGCGATACGGAAGGAAGCGGACTCGATGAGAATGCGGGCGCCGGCGCGCAGCTCAAGGCCGGAGGCGGTGATCACGGAAAAAACTCCAGGGCAGGAAGACGGCGGATTGGACGGACGGTCCGAGAGCGGGCTGCGCCGTCTAATGAACCCGGGGGAGAACTGCCATGGGAGGCAGTCTAACGGCCCCATGCAAATGGTTTACCTCCCACGTTTTCGGCTGTCCCGCCGTGGGGGTTGCTCGCCGTGTTCCGCCCGCTGCGCGGTGCGCTCGCCGTTTCGCCTGGCGGCGGGCCAGTTCGTTGCGCTTTGCCGCCGCCCCGGGTTCGGCTGTCCCGCCGTAGCGCCTGGCGGCGGGCGGTGCCGCTGCGCGGGGCGGGGTCCGCTGCGCGGGGCTGTCGGGGTGCGGTGACGGGCCTGCGCGGGTGGGAGTGGGCCTGCGTGGTCCGGTGCGCGTTGTGGGCGCAGGGAAATGGCCGTGGACATGGGGACCCCCATGGACAGGGCCTGCGCCATGGCACAGGCACGGGGAATCGGCTGTGATCGACGCCCGCCCCCACCCACCGTCACTTACTCACCCACGGGAGGGGACGGGCCGGAGGGGCCGGTGTGTGGGACGTAAAGCGAAGCAGTCCCACACACCGGCCCCGCAGGCCCGTCACCGCACCCACAGCCCCGCGCAGCGGACCCGGCCCGCCGCCAGGCGCAACGGAGAGCAACCCCCACGGCGGGACAGCCGAAAACGTGGGAGGGGCCGCCAGGCACAGGCGCACCGCGAAGCGGGCGGAAAACGGCGCGCAACCCCCACGGCGGAACTGACAAAAGCGTGGGATTACACCCCACCCGTATGGACTTGGAACGCCGCCCGCCGCACCGCCTTGGCGAGGGCCGGGTCGGGGTGGGCCGCGGCCAGGGCCACCAGGACCTGGACGGTGCGGGGGTGGCCGATGGCGCGTACCTCCTCCAGGAGGCGCGGAGACCGAGCCCTGGACCGCCGAGTCGAGGTGCCGCACCAGGAGTTGGGTCTCGCCGTGGTCGGCGACGGCCGCCGCGGTGTCCACCCAGAGCCAGGTCGACTCCTCACGGGTGAGCACATCGGGTGCGGTCTCGGGGTCGCCGCCCTCGTGCTCGACCAGCCACAGCAGGGCGTACGGCCGCAGGCCGGGTTCGTCGGCCGCGGCGCGTACGGCGGGTTCGGCGGGGGCGCCGACCGCGCGCAGTGCCTCGAAGGCGAGGCCACGCAGCAGCGCGTCCTCGCCGCGGGCCACGGTCAGCAGCTCCTCGACGGCCGCGCCGACCGAGCGGGCGGCGAGCCAGGCGCGGTACTCGGCGCGGGCCGGGCCGGGGGTGAGCCGGGCGCAGCCGCGCAGCATCGCCTCCGCCGACTGCTCGATATGGCCGGCCGGGCTCTGCGCGGCGACGCAGATCTGCTCCAGCTTGACCCATACCGACCAGTTACCGAGCGGTGTCAGCTGCGCCTCGGAAGCATCGTGGAAGGCCTCGTGGAGGCCGTCGTGCGCGCCGTCCGGCGCCACCAGCGCGCCGACCGTCAGCAGGGCGTCCAGCGCCCAGCCCAGCAGCTCGGCCAGCGACGCCCCCGCGGCGTCGTCGGCCGCCGGCGCGGCATGGTCGGCGCTGCCCGGGGCCGGGTCCTGGCCGTAGGGGACCTCGCAGCGTTCGGTGCGCAGCTCGGCGACGCGCTGGTCCAGCATGTCGAGCAGCACCGGCAGCCGGACGGGCCCGGCGGACAGGTGCAGCAGGGACAGCAACTGCGGCAGCGCCTCGACGACTTCGGCGACTATCGCGGGTCCTGCGGTGGCCGGGGCGGGGCGGGCCAGCGACCAGGCGTCGAAGAGGGCGACCCAGCCGCGCAGCACGGCGGTGTCGTCGCGGTCCCAGGCGCGCAGCCGCCAGCCGGGGCGGGCGAGACCGTCGTGGAGTTCGACGAGGCCGGAGAGCCGGGCGCGGTCCCAGTCGGTGCGGACCTGCTGCGGCGTCAGGCTCAAAGCCTCGGCGGCGCGTTGTGCCGCGGCCTTCGGCAGTGCCCCGTCCGCTCCGGCACGCAGCGCGGCGCCGTCGGCCCAGCGGGCGAGGCGGGCAGCGCCGGCCAGCACGGTTCGGGCCTGCCTGGCCAGTTCCGCGGGCGGCGGCGTGCCCTCGGGCGGACGGGGCGCCGGACGCTTGGTCCGGGTTGTCACCGCCCGGCGGGCGGCCGCAACCGGTTGACGGGGGACGATGCGGAGCCGGGAGTCGCGCGGGGTACGGGACGTCACAGGAGCAGTGTTGCCGCTGTCGGCCCGAAAGCCCAATCGGAACCCTGCCTGCGACCTGCCGGGGCCATGTCATCTTGCCGGCCCGTCCCTGATGGGGGGAGTTGTCGCCCCGTATGCCAGGGCGTCACCGGGCGCCGGCTCCCGGCGGGGGCGGCGGATTGGCGGGGCGGGTGTCACATGAGCGGGGTGAGGAAGCGCCGCAGCGCCTCTTCGTAGCCCGTGGGGTCGGCGTTCCACATCGCGGCGTGCGGTGCGTGCGGGACCGGCTGGAGGGTGACCAGATCGGCGCGGCGGGCGGCGAGGGAGCGGGAGGCCGACCAGGGGGCGATGAGGTCGTCGGGCCCGTGGAAGAGCAGGATGGGGACGTTCAGCCCGTCCGGGTCGATGGCGTCGGGCCGGTCGACGGGCATCCCCGTGGCGCCCTCGGCGGCGCGTACGACCAACGGGAGCAGGACGCGCGGGACCCGGCGGGCGGCCGCCAGGGCACGGATGGTGGCGCCCCGGTCGAGGACCGGGGAGTCCAGGACCAGGCCGCTGATCCGGGCGCGCAGCGCGGAGTGGGCGGCGGCGCGCAGCGCCATGGTCGCTCCGGTGGACCAGCCGTGGAGGACGATGTCCTGAGCGCCGTAGCGGACCGCGTAGCGGATCGCGGCGTCGAGGTCGCGCCATTCGGTGTCGCCGAGGTGGCTGAGGCCGTCGGCGGTGCGCGGGGCACCGACGTCGTTGCGGTAGGCCAGGTCGAGGACGGGCAGCCGGTGGCGGTGCAGGAACGGCATCACCACCATGGGGTGTTCGCGGGTGGTGCCCAGCCCATGGACGGTGATGACCCAGGTGTCGCGTACGCCGGGGAGGAACCACGCCGGGAGGGCGCCGAGTTCACCGGGGAGATCGACATCGGCGCAGTCGAGGCCGAGGGCGTCGCGGGGGTTGCCGAGGTGCACCTGCGGGGTGAGCCGCATCCGGTTGCCCGGTTTGAGGGTGCCGTGGGTGACCCGCACCAGGCGCCGTACGACCGCGTCGGCGGGGTGCGGTACGCCGTGGATGACATCGCCGACCACCGCGTGGCAGCCGGAGCCGGTGAGCCCGTAGGTGCCGGGCCGCAGGGTCGCCAGACTGCGGGTGAGGGCGATGCGGTTCTCGGTGGCGGAGTGCACGGTGAGGCGGGAGTCGCCCGGGAAGGGGTCGTCGGGCGTCGGTTTCAGGGCAATGTCGCCGGCGTACCGGCCGACCGCCACGGCGGCCGCCCCGGCACCGATCACGGTGGTGGCGGCCAAGGCCGCCGCGGTAACCAGGCGCACCTGTTCAGTGTGCGCAGGGGTGGCGGGAGCGGCCACTTGGCGGTGCCGGGCGGGTGACACCGGGGGCGGCCGGGTGACCAGGGGCGGCCGGGTGGACGGCGAGCGGGCGGACGGCGAGCGGGGGGCCGCGCCGCCGTCCACGGCGAGGGCTCAGCCCTGCCGGCCGTAGCCCCGCAGCTGTGCGGCGGCCGCGTCGAGCTGCCCGGCCGACAGCAGGCTCGGCGTGTGCCCGGGCACGGAGCTCGCGGTCAGCCAGACCCGGCACATCCACTCCAGCTGGGCCGTGCGGTCCAGCGCCTGGTCGAGGCTGTCGCCGTAGGTGAGGGTGCCGTGGTTCTGCAGCAGGCAGCCGGTGCGGTCGCGGAGCGCGTCGAGCATGTGGGCGGCGAGCTCGTCGCTGCCGTACAGGGCATAGGGGGCAACGCGCACGGGGCCGCCGAGCGCCGCGGTCATGTAGTGGACCGGCGGGAGTTCGGGAACGAGGGTGGAGACGGCGGTGGCGTACGGGGCATGGGTGTGGACGATGGCGGTGGCCGTGGTGCTGCGGTAGACCGCCAGGTGCATCGGCAGTTCGCTGGTCGGCTTGAGCGTGCCGATGATCTGGCGTCCTTCGAGGTCGACCGCGGTGGTGTCGCCCGGCCCGAGCCGGTCGTAGGGGACGCCGCTGGGGGTGACCAGGATCAGGTCCCTGATGCGGCGCGAGACATTGCCCGAGGTGCCGACGACCAGGCCGTCGGTGACGGTTCTGCGGGCGGTGGCGACCAGTTCGCCCCAGGCTTCGGCGAGGCGGTCGGCGTGGTCCTTCATGGGTCCTCCGGCGCGGTGCGGCAAGTGGCGGATGCAGTGCGCGACACCGTACGAGCAGGCCGGGGCAGAGCACGACGGGGCCCGCCCGCCGGCCATCCGCCATATAGGGATATCTGCCCCTCTGCGGAGGATTGGACGGAGGCAGGTCGCCTTGGGTTGGTTCTCCGTTAACGTCGTCGGGGAGCCGGCGCGCGGCGCCCTCGTGGGAACGGCCGGCCGGCGCAACTCATCAAGTTCGCCAACGGGTGAGGCGGAAGTGACGCGGGGGACACCTCCCTGTGAACACTGCGGGGGCGTCATCACCGCGCCCGTCCCAGTTCACTTTCCGTTCACCCGCTCTCCGTACGGTCCCAACGACACTGACCTTCGAACTGATTGCCTGGGTGAATGGAACACATCACGCTTCTCATCGGGATCGTGATCGTCACGGCCTTGGTGTTCGACTTTACGAACGGCTTCCACGACACGGCCAATGCAATGGCCACCACCATCTCCACCGGGGCATTGCGACCCAAGACCGCGGTGGCGATGTCGGCGGGGCTCAACCTCGTCGGTGCGTTCCTGTCCGTCGAGGTGGCCAAGACCATCTCCGGCGGGATCATCGACGAGAGCGCCGGCATCAGACCTGAAGTGATCTTCGCCGGCCTGGTCGGCGCCATCGTCTGGAACCTGCTGACCTGGCTCGCGGGGCTCCCCTCCAGTTCCTCCCACGCTCTCTTCGGCGGTCTCATCGGCGCCACCCTGGTGTCCGTCGGCACCAACGGGGTGCACGGCGACGCCGTCGTGATGAAGGTCCTGATCCCGGCGGTGGCCGCCCCGGTCGTGGCCGGCCTGGCCGCGATGGCGGCGACCCGGCTCACCTACCGGCTGACCCGCAACCGCGACGAGGCGGACACCGCCAAGGGCTACCGCGCGGGGCAGATCGCCTCCGCCGCCCTGGTCTCCCTCGCCCACGGCACCAACGACGCCCAGAAGACGATGGGTGTGATCACCCTCGCGCTGATCACCGGCGGTGTGGTCGCCCCGCACGCCGACCCGCCGCTGTGGGTCATCGCCTCGGCCGGTCTCGCCATCGCGCTCGGTACGTACCTGGGCGGCTGGCGGATCATCCGCACGATGGGCAAGGGCATCACCGACATCCAGCCGCCGCAGGGCTTCGCCGCCCAGACCGGTGCGGCAGCCACCATCCTGGCCTCCTCGCACCTCGGCTTCGCGCTCTCCACCACCCAGGTCTGCTCCGGTTCCGTGATGGGCTCGGGCCTGGGCCGCAAGGGCGGCGTGGTGCGCTGGTCCACGGCCGGCCGGATGGTCCTGGCCTGGGGTCTGACGCTGCCGGCCGCGGGTCTGGTCGCGGCGGGTGCCGCGTTCCTCGCCGGCCAGGGCACCTGGGGGGTGGCGGCGGTGGCCGTCCTCGCCCTGGGCATCTGCGGTGCGATCTGGGCCGCCTCCCGGCGCAAGCCGATCGACCACAGCAATGTCAACGAAGGCCCGGCCGCGGAGCCGGTGGGCGTGGTGACCGCCGCGCTGCGCACCGTCTCCCCTCCCCCGGCGGGCCAGCCGGCCCCGGCCGCCGACGCTCCGGTGGCCGACGCCCCGGTGACCGCCCCGGCGGCCGACGCCCCGGAGACTGCCGGGATTCCGGCTCAGACATCCGGTACCGACACCCCCACGACACCCGCCCCGCGCCTCAAGGCCGCGACGGTCTCCCGCTAGCTGTCATCACCCGATAAGGAACTCCATGAGCATCGACTGGGCAGCTCTCGGCCAGGTCTTCGGCGTCACCCTCGCGGTCACGGTCGGGATCGTGGGCCTGTTCACCGTCGGCATCGTCGGTACGTCCCGCAAGCCGCAGCCGGAAGGCGCCGCGGCCGCGGTCGCCGCACCGGCTGCGGGGGCGCGGGCCGGCGCGGTGACCGCCTTCGCCCTGTGCGCGGCGGCGGTGGCCTACGGCATCTATCTGATCGTCGCCGCCTGACCTCAGCCGCAGGCGGCAGCGGACAGCGCGAGGCGCCCGGCGGACCACGGCATCAGCCGTCGTCCGCCGGGCGCTTCGTCGTCGGTGCGCCCCGTCCGCCGAGCGCATCATCGGCCTGCCGGGCCAGCCGGTCGGCGATGGCGGTGCCGCCGGGGCCGTTGAGGAAGGCGGACACCCCGAGCTGAACGACCTTGCTGAAGGTCTGGTAGTGGGCGCTGCGCGGGCGCGGTTCGGCCGCCAGCAGCGCCTCGTGCAGGGTGCGGGGGTCGGGGCGCGGCTCCGGCGCCCCCGAGCCGCCGCGCTCCGCGTCGCGGGGCGGCAGCGGGCAGCGCGGTGCCGTGGGCCCGTCCCGGTACGCCGAGTCGCGGGTGGCCGCGAATCCCCGCTCCAGCAGACAGCGTTCGCTGCCCGCTCCGGTCAGCGCCTCGATCAGGGACCGGGCGCCGGCCGGCCGCTTGCTGCCCGCGGAGATCGCGAGGTTCTGCCCGCCCAGCACGGACATCCGCTTGCCGTCACCGGTGCGGGCGGGCAGCTGGGTGACGTCGAACTCCTTGCCCGGCGTGAGCTTGCGGGCGACCGAGGCGTACTCGACCGGCCAGTTGCGCATGAACAGCGCGCGGCCGTCGGCGAACCAGCGGCGGCTCTCGGTCTCGTCCATGGCCGTGGCCTCGTGCGGCATGATCGAGTCGAGCCGGTTCTTGAGCTCGGCGACGCCCAGTTGCAGCGCGCCGACCTGCTCGCCCTTGGTGAAGCTGGTGGCCTCCGGGTCGCCGCCGTTGTCCCAGGCCGACTCCAGGGTGTTGACGGTCAGTCCCTCGTACGGCCGCAGCTGGGCGACCATGCCGTACATCGTGGGCCGCTTCTTCTTGCCGGCGGCGGCGTCGTGGGCCGCCGTGCGGTTGTAGGCGTGGGTCACCTCGATCGCCATGTCCTTCAGTTCGTCCCAGGTGGACGGGGCGTCGTGGTGGTAGGCGTGCAGGATGTCCTTGCGGTAGTAGAGGAGCCCGGCGTCGGTGTTGAAGGGCACCCCCCACACCTTGCCGTCGTACTCCACGGTCTTGGCCACACTGCCGAGGAGGTCCCCGTCCAGGCTCGCGGGCCAGGGGCGGATCACGCCCGCCTCGGCGAACTCCGCGGTCCAGGCCACGTCGAGGTTGAGCACGTCGTACCCGCCGTTGCCGGACTGGCCCGCGGCCAGCAGCTGGCTGCGCTGGCCGTCGGCGGTGTCGGGGAGTTCGACGATCCGGACCGTGCGGCCGTTCTTCTTCTCCCAGGCGCGGATCAGATCCTGGCGGATGCCGGAGCTGCTGAGGTCGCTGCCGGTGGCGAAGACGATCGCGCCCTTCTCCGGGGCGTCCTGCTCCCCCGGCGTACAGCCGCTCACCGCCAGCGTCAGCAGCAGACATACCGCGGCGGCGGGCGTGGTGGTGCGTAGAGCGGTCATCGGTCCCCCTTGGCGGCCGTGCCGATGGAGGCGATCCGGCCGGCCAGCGTGTCGACGGCCTGCGGGCCGGCGGGCACGCACTGTCCGTGCGAGGCGCCGGCCAGCTGCCGGAAGGCGAAGGTGTCACAGCCTGACTGGCCCATCACCAGGGCCAGGATGGGTACATCGGGTTTCTCCTCCAGGAGGGCGCTGAGCGTCCGCTCCACGCCCGCCGCACGGCGGCCCGCGCCGTCGTCCTGGTCGAGCAGGAGCACGATGGCCTTGTTGGTGGCCGGGGACTTCTTCATCGTGCGCAGGGCACGGGTCAGCGCCTCCTCCATCGCGGCGCCGTGCTCGACCAGTTCGCCGCCGGCGATCCGGTCCAGCGCGGCCTTTCCCGGGGCCGGGTCGGCGCTACCCAGCCGGACGAGCTCGCGCACCGCGCCGGCGTCGGCGGGGTGCGCGCGGTCGGGGAAGGCCCACAGGCCGTAGGTGTGGCGCGAGCCGGCCAACTCCAGGGCGCGTGCGGCCGCGCTCAGGGCGACCGGGAGCCGGCCGCCGTCGGCCATGGAGGTGGAGGTGTCCATGAGGATCAGCACCTGGCTGGACTTCTGTGCCTTGTCGTAGCCGTCCAGCACCTGTGAGACCTGCTCCGGGCCGGCGGTGAAGGGCACCACCCGTCCGACGGGGTCGACGTCCGACCGGCTGTCCCGCAGCGGTGAGCCCGGTGGGGGGCTCGTCTCCCGCACCCCGCGGTAGCCCTGCGCGGTGAGGGCGCGCTGCCCGCCGTCGGGGGCGCGCAGCCAGCCGGCGAAGCTGGCCACGGCGGCCTGCCGCACGGTGGCGTCCGTGGCGCCCTGCCAGTCGACGCGGACCAGGGGGTGGTCGAGCGCGGGGACGTTGTCGGGGTAGTAGGCGAGGTAGCGGTTGCGGAACGGGAGCGCGGACGGGCGGGCTGGGCAACTGCCGATGGCATGGCCGAGGTTGTAGTCGGCGAGGGACTTCTCCGACACCAGGGGCGCGGACTTCGTACGGTCGACGGAGCCGGCGGCATCCGAGCCGGTGTCGGGCCGCAGCGAGCACAGCAGTTCGGTGCTGCCCGCGTACTGGCTGCCCGGGGCGGACAGCCGCTCCTCGGCCTGCCGGGCGAGGGTGAGGTCGGGCGCTCCCGTCGAGGCGCCGCCCGGGCCGTCGTGGGCGAGGTAGAGGCCGAGGGTGTGCAGCAGCCCGGTACCGGACAGCACCGGGCTGGGCCGCAGGAGTCTGAGGTCGTGGTGGCTGCCGTCCGTCTGCGTGAGCAGATCCGGCCAGGAGGCGTCGGCCGGTTCGACGTCGTCCAGGCGCCGGTTCTCCGGGATGCCGACGACCAGCGGGGTGTAGGCGACGGGGGCGCTGTAGTGGAGGGTCGCCGGGGAGCTCGTGGCGGGCATACCGCGGCGCGCCTCGTAGTAGTCGGCGGTGGACTCGGGGATCCAGATGTCGGGCTGTGGTCCGGGCCGGTTGAGGGGGCCGGGTCCCTTGTCGGCCGGCCGGGCCTGCCCGGTCCCCAGGGCCTCGCCCTGCCAGCGCTCGGCGGCGGCGAAGCCCTGGTCGACCTGGTCCCTGGCGGCGGAGTAGACGGTGATCTGGGCGCGCCGGCAGCCGTCGGGGAGGTCGCCCTCGCCGCTCAGGGGCCGGGTGTTGGTCTCGGACATCTCGTAGTCGAAGGCGGCCTGGCGCAGCGCGGGTTCGGCCTCGGGGGCGGTGAGCAGCCGCAGCTCGAGGGCGGGCGGACAGGGCGCCCCGTCGTCCGGGAGCCGGAGCAGGACGACGCCCGCGGTGGCCGGTACGAAGATGATCGCCAGGATCAGCAGGATGCCGGTCCAGTGCCGTAAGGACGACTTCAGCCGGCGGCGTAAGCGGACCCGCAGCGGGGTCGGCGGGCGGGCCTCGGGGGTGGCGAAGGAGAGGATGACGTCGTCGACGGTGTTCTGCTTCGCCGAGCGCGGCTCCCAGACGTCGCCCATCGGGGTCCGTTCACCGGCCAGTTGTTCGCGCAGGGCCCGGACCAGGTCCTCGAAGGTGACGAACCGTTTGCCGGGGATGCCTTGTTCCAGGATCTGGACCAGGGCACGGTTGAAGACGCTGCCCCCGGTGGGCTCCTCGCCGCTGAAGATCCGGCGGTTGGGCTGCGCGGCCATCAGCAGCGAGGTGGGGTTGCGGCAGGAGTGGAAGGCCTCGCTCGCGTTGCCGGCGTAACAGCACTCCAGGACGATCACGATGCGGTCGGCCCGGGCGTTGTCCAGGTAGGAGAGCACGGTGTCCTGCCAGGAGACGGTCTTGTGCCGCGGTTCCGAGGCACCGACCATGAGGTGCAGATTGCCGCCGTCGCTGCCCACCCGGCCGTGGCCGGAGAAGTACACCAGCAGCAGCCCGCGCGCCTCCTGGACGACGGTGTCCAGCGCCTGTTCCACCTCCCAGGGCTCCTGGGGCCGGCAGGTGACGATCTCGCCCTTGGTGAACAGATCGGTGCCGGGGGCGAGCAGGGCCTGCTCCAGCTTGCGGACGTTGTCCTTCACCGCGGGCAGCGGGCGCAGCGAGCGGTAGTCGTCGACGCTGATCAGCAGCGCCCGGTTGACCTTGCCCCGTGCGTCGTATTCGGACATCCGGCTCAGTCCCCGGCGGTGCTGCCGCTCCCGTCCGCCGGGCTGCCGGGATCGGGGTGTTCGGGGGCCGCCGTGCCCGGGCCCGCGTCGCCGAGCGCGTGCAGGTCCCCGTCACCGGCCCCGACGGCGACGGCGGGCCGCTCGCCGGTGTCGCGCTCCTCCCGGCGCCGTCGCAGCCACTCCTGCAGGGCGATGGTGAGGCTTTTGGTGATCTCGCCGGTGACGGCGCCGATGATGACCAGGATCAGGTCGTCGAGGCCGGCGGCCATGTCACCGGGGCCGTCGTCGCTCGCGTCCGCAGGGCGCGGCCGCAGCAGCCAGTCGTGGCCGTGCCGGTCCAGCCACGGCTCGCGCTCCAGCCAGGCCTTGAGGTCTTCGAGGTCCTGGTCAGGATTGTTGGTGCCCGTGATCCTGAGGCGGATCTCGTGACGGTCAGCGCTCTGCGGCATCCCCCGGCCCCCTTCCGGCGGCCCCGTCGCCACCGTGCACCACCAGATAGTGACGTGAGATCAGGGGCGCGGGCAACCGTCTGTGACCTCATCGCCACGCTGTGGCGTGCACCACAGCGCGTGCCACAGGACAGCGTCGCAGGTCAAGGCCGAGTTGACGGGCATCGCGGGGCGTGGTGGACTGCCGGAGCCATTCGGCGACAGCTGAGGAAGTCCGGTGCGAATCCGGCGCGGTCCCGCCACTGTCACCGGGGAGCGATCCTCCAGCGAAGGCCACGGTCCGCCTCGCATACGTCGGATGACGTACGCAGGGACTGGAAGGCCGGAGGACTCGCCGATCCGGGAGCCAGGAGACTCTTGTCGCCGACACGTCGAGCCAGGGCGCGGACCCTGAGTGAGGACACACCGCCATGCCCGGCCACCCGTCGAGATCTCCACTGCCCGCCGCCACAGGGTCCGTTGGACGCGCCTGCACGGCGGTCTGACCGGTGCGCGGCGAACACGCGGGATATGCGTGCGGCGCGGCCCTCGGCTTTCTCGGCGACCTGATCGCGGCGGACCCGCGGCGCGGCCATCCGGTGGCCGCCTTCGGCCGGGCCGCGAGCGCCGTCGAGCGCCGGCTGTGGCGCGATCACCGCGGATACGGGGCGGCGCACGCCGTGCTGTGTGCGGGCGGTGCCGCCGCCGGGGCCGCGCTGCTGGAGCGCACCGTACGGGCCACCGTCCCGCCTCCCCTGCGCGGCGGCGCCCGGATCGCGCTGACCGCGGCGACGGTCTGGGCGGTGCTGGGCGGCACCTCGCTCGGCCGCGAGGCCCGGGCCGTCGGTGGTGCGCTGACGGCGGGTGACCTGGACGTGGCGCGGGAGCGGCTGCCGCATCTGTGCGGCCGCGATCCCCAGGCCCTGGACGGGTCCCAGATGGCCCGCGCGGTGGTGGAGTCGGTCGCCGAGAACACCTCGGACGCCGTGGTGGGCGCCCTGGTGTGGGGCGCGCTGGGCGGGGTGCCCGGCCTGGTGGCGTTCCGGGCGGTGAACACCCTGGACGCGATGGTGGGGCACAAGTCGCCGCGCCACCGCCGCTTCGGCTGGGCCTCGGCCCGGCTCGACGACCTCGCCGGCTGGCCCGGCTCCCGGCTGACCGCCGCCCTCACCGTGCTCGCGGGCCCCGACCGGCGCGGTGCGCTGCGGGCCTGGCGGGCGGACGGCGGCGCCCATCCGAGCCCCAACGCGGGCCCGGTGGAGGCGTCGTTCGCGGGCGCGCTGGGCGTACGGCTGGGCGGCACGCTGGCCTACGGCGGACGGGTCGAGCACCGGCCGGTGCTCAACGACGGGGCGCCGCCGGTCGCGGTGCCCGACATCGAACGGGCGGTGCGGCTCTCGCGCCGGGTGAGTGTCCTTGCGCTGGCGACGACGGTGGCGGCGCGGCTGGCGGCCGGGGCGCTGCGGCGGTCCCCGGTGACCGCCGCCCGCCCGGCCGCGGGTGCGGTATCGCGCAGGGCCGTGCGTGCACTGGCGCGTACGGCTCACGACAGCCGGAGTCCCGGCGTATGAGGAGGACCCGGTGAACGGGCGGTTCAAGGCAGCGGGCGGGGCCGTCGGCGGTGGCCTGTTGGTGGCCGGTACGACGTCCGACGCCGGCAAGAGCGTGGTGACGGCGGGGATCTGCCGCTGGCTGGCCCGGCAGGGGGTGCGGGTGGCGCCGTTCAAGGCGCAGAACATGTCGCTGAATTCGTTCGTCACCCGCGAGGGCGCGGAGATCGGGCGGGCCCAGGCGATGCAGGCCGCCGCGGCGCGGGTGGAGCCGACCGCGCTGATGAACCCCGTGCTGCTCAAGCCCGGCAGCGACCGCAGCAGCCAGGTGGTGCTGCTGGGGAAGCCGGTGGGCGAGCTCAGTGCCAGGGGCTACCACGAGGGCCGCCAGAAGCAGTTGCTCGGCACGGTCACCGACTGCCTGGCCGAGCTGCGGCGTACCCACGACGCGGTGATCTGCGAGGGCGCCGGAAGTCCCGCCGAGATCAATCTGCGGCGTACCGACCTCGTGAACATGGGCCTGGCGCGGGCCGCCCGGATCCCGGTGGTGGTGGTCGGTGACATCGACCGCGGCGGGGTGTTCGCCTCCTTCTTCGGCACCACGGCGCTGCTGTCCAAGGAGGACCAGGCGCTGGTCGCGGGGTATCTCGTCAACAAGTTCCGCGGCGATGTGACGCTGCTGGAGCCGGGCTTGGAGATGCTGCGCGGCCTGACCGGGCGGCAGACGCTGGGCGTGCTGCCCTTCTCGCACGGCCTCGGCATCGACGAGGAGGACGGGCTGCACGTGTCGCTGCGCGGCGCGGTGCGCGAGAGCGTGGTGGCTCCGCCCCACGGCGCCGAGGTGCTGCGGGTGGCGGTCTGTGCCGTCCCGCTGATGTCGAACTTCACGGACGTGGACGCGCTGGCCGCGGAGCCGGGCGTGGTGGTGCGGTTCGTGGACCAGGCCGAGGAGCTGGCCGACGCGGACCTGGTGGTACTGCCGGGGACCCGCGGCACGGTCCGGGCCCTGCAGTGGCTGCGCGAGCGCGGGCTGGCGGACGCGGTCGTCCGGCGGGCCGCCGAGGGCCGCCCGGTGCTGGGCATCTGCGGCGGCTTCCAGATGCTGGGCGAGCGCATCGAGGACGACGTCGAGTCGAAGGCCGGCACGGTCGACGGGCTGGGGCTGCTGCCCGTGCGCGTACGGTTCGCGGCGGAGAAGACCCTGGCGCGGCCGGTCGGCGAGGCGCTGGGCGAGCCGGTGGCGGGCTACGAGATCCACCACGGCGTCGCCGAAGTGACCGGCGGGGACGAGGCGTTCATGTCCGACGGCGAAGGGCGCAGCCTGGACGGGTGCCGGGCCGGCTCCGTATGGGGCACGCACTGGCACGGCTCGCTGGAGAGCGACGGCTTCCGGCGGGCCTTCCTGCGGCGGGTCGCGGCGGACGCGGGACGGGCGTTCGTACCGGCCCCCGGCACCGCCTTCGCCGCCCTGCGCGAGGAGCAGTTGGACCGGCTGGGCGACCTGATCGAGGAGCACGCGGACACCGGCGCGCTGCTGCGGCTGATCGAGGAAGGAGTACCGGAGGGGCTGCCGTTCGTGCCTCCGGGGGCGCCATGAGGGTACGCAGTGGAGGACCGCGACCGACGCGGACGACGCAACTGACGCAGCCGCCCGACGACCTGGAGGACGACACAGCATGACTACCGCTCACCACACCGCCCCGCAGTACCCCTTCACCGCGGTGGTCGGCATGGACGATCTGCGGCTGGCGCTGCTGCTGAACGCGGTCAGCCCCGCGGTGGGCGGGGTGCTCGTCCGCGGGGAGAAGGGCACCGCCAAGAGCACCGCCGTGCGGGCGCTGTCGGCGCTGATGCCGCAGGTGGACGTGGTCAGCGGCTGCCGCTTCGCCTGTGCCCCGGCCGCGCCCGACCCCGGCTGCCCCGACGGGCCGCACGAGGCGGGCGCCGCCGAGGCCCGCCCGACGCGGATGGTCGAGCTGCCCGTCGGTGCCTCCGAGGACCGGCTGGTCGGCGCGCTGGACATCGAGCGGGCGCTGTCGGAGGGCGTGAAGGCCTTCGAACCGGGCCTGCTGGCCGATGCGCACCGCGGAATCCTCTACGTCGACGAGGTCAACCTCCTCCACGACCATCTGGTCGACCTGCTGCTCGACGCGGCCGCCATGGGCGCCTCGTACGTCGAGCGCGAGGGTGTCTCCGTACGGCACGCGGCCCGCTTCCTGCTCGTCGGCACGATGAACCCCGAGGAGGGCGAGCTGCGGCCGCAGCTGCTGGACCGGTTCGGGCTGACCGTCGAGGTCGCGGCCTCGCGCGAGCCGGAGCAGCGGGTGGAGGTCGTGCGGCGCCGGCTGGCGTACGACGCCGACCCGGCCGGTTTCGCGGCACGCTGGGCGGCCGAGGAGGACGCGCTGCGCCATCGCATCACCGCGGCGCGGGAGTTGCTGCCGGGCGTGACGCTGGGCGACGCGGCGCTCCGGCAGATCGCCGCGACCTGCGCGGCGTTCGAGGTGGACGGGATGCGCGCGGACATCGTGATGGCGCGTACGGCCACGGCGCTGGCCGCGTGGGCGGGGCGGACCGACGTCCTGGAGGAGGACGTCCGCCAGGCGGCGCTGCTGGCGCTGCCGCACCGCAGGCGCCGCAACCCCTTCGACGCGCCCGGCCTGGACGAGGACAAGCTCGACCGGACCCTGGAGGAGTTCGGCGGGGCGGACGAGGACACCGACGGCGAGAGCACGGACGGCGAGGACGATCCGGACCCGGACGGCCCGGACGGCGGCCCCGGCGGGGGCGGTCCGGACGGCGGCGGGGCGCCTGCGCAGGACGGTCCGGACGGCGCTCCGCAGGAGTCGCCCGCGGCGCAGAGCCCCGAACTCCCGCACCAGCAGGAGCGGGAGAGCGCCGAGGGCCCCGAGCGGCCTCAGGAGCAGCCTGCGGCCCCGGAGCAGTCCCAGGAGGGCGCCCCCGCGGCGGGCGGCGAGAAGGCCGCGGTCGGCGCCGGCGAGCCGTTCCGGACCCGGCGGCTGGATGTGCCGGGCCTGGGCGAGGGCGCGGACGGCCGCAGGTCGCGGGCGCGGACCGCGCACGGCCGGACGACCGGGGCGCGGCGTCCGCACGGCGCCCTGGGCAAGCTGCACCTGGCGGCGACCGTGCAGGCCGCGGCGCCGCACCAGCGGGCCCGCGGCCGCCACGGGCGGGGTCTGGTGGTGCGCCGGGACGATCTGCGCGAGGCGGTGCGCGAGGGGCGGGAGGGCAATCTGGTCCTGTTCGTCGTGGACGCGTCCGGTTCGATGGCGGCACGCAAGCGGATGAGCGCGGTCAAGGGTGCGGTGCTCTCGCTGCTGCTCGACGCCTATCAGCGGCGCGACAAGATCGGCATGATCACCTTCCGGAGCGGCGGCGCCGAGCTGGCGCTGCCCCCGACCTCGTCGGTCGAGGCCGGCGCGGCGCGGCTGGAGCAGCTGCCGACGGGCGGCCGTACGCCGCTGTCGGAGGGGCTGCTGCGGGCCCATGAGGTGCTGCGGGTGGAGCGGATGCGGGACGCCTCGCGGCGGCCGCTGCTGGTGGTCGTCACCGACGGACGGGCGACCGGCGGGCCGGAGCCCGTGGTCCGGGCCAACCGCGCCGCCCGGCTGCTGGCCGGTGAGGGCACCGCTTCGGTGGTCGTGGACTGCGAGACGGGCCCGGTGCGGCTGGGGCTTGCGGGCGAGCTGGCCCGTGAGCTGCAGGGCACCGCGGTCACCCTCGACGAACTGCGCGCGGACAGCGTCTCCGCGCTCGTACGGACCGTACAAGGCAACAGGAAGGCCGCGTAATGCCGCAGGGACAACCGTCCGTCGTACCGAACGACGGGCTCACCACCCGCCAGCGCCGCAACCGCCCGCTGGTGTTCGTCCACACCGGCCAGGGCAAGGGCAAGTCCACCGCGGCCTTCGGGCTGGCGCTGCGCGCCTGGAACCAGGGCTGGCCGGTCGGGGTGTTCCAGTTCGTGAAGTCGGCGAAGTGGAAGGTCGGCGAGGAGCGGGCGCTGAAGGTGCTCGGGGAGTCCGGCGAGGGCGGCACCGTCGCCTGGCACAAGATGGGCGAGGGCTGGTCCTGGGTCCAGCGCGACATCGCCTCCAGCGAGGAGGCGGCGCGCGAGGGCTGGGAGCAGGTCAAGCGGGATCTCGCCGCGGAGACCTACAAGCTGCTGGTGCTGGACGAGTTCAGCTACCCGCTGAAGTGGGGCTGGATCGACGCCGATGAGGTGGTCTCGGCGCTGCGCGACCGCCCCGGTACCCAGCATGTCGTCATCACCGGGCGGGACGCCCCCGAGGCGCTGCTGGACTTCGCCGATCTGGTGACGGACATGACCAAGGTCAAGCACCCGATGGACACCGGTCAGAAGGGCCAGCGGGGCATCGAATGGTGAGCCGGGTGAGCGCGGAATGAGCGGCGGTGCGATCCCCCGGCTGGTGATCGCCGCGCCGTCCTCGGGCGCGGGGAAGACGACGGTGGCCACGGGCCTGATGGCGGCGTTCGCCGAGGCCGGGCTCGTGGTGTCGCCGCACAAGGTGGGCCCGGACTACATCGATCCTGGCTACCACTCGCTGGCCACCGGCCGTCCCGGCCGCAACCTGGACGCCTATCTGTGCGGGCCCGGCCGCATCGCGCCGCTGTTCCTGCACGGCGCGGCCGGCGCCGATCTCGCGCTCGTCGAGGGCGTGATGGGGCTGTTCGACGGGGCGTCCGGGATGGGCGAACTGTCCTCGACGGCGCACGTGGCCAAGCTGCTGCGGGCGCCGGTGGTCCTGGTGGTGGACGCCTCCTCGCAGTCGCGGTCGGTGGCGGCGCTGGTGCACGGCTTCGCCTCCTGGGATCCGGAGGTACGGCTGGCCGGGGTGATCCTCAACAAGGTCGGCTCGGACCGCCACGAGGAGCTGCTGCGGGAGGCCATGGACTCCTCCGGGGTGCCGGTGCTGGGGGCCCTGCGCCGGGACGGGCGGGCCGGTACGCCGTCGCGTCACCTGGGCCTGGTGCCGGTCGCCGAACGGCGGGCCGAGGCGGTGGAGTCGGTGGCCGAGCTGGCCGCGCGGGTCCGTGCGGGCTGCGATCTGGAGGCGCTGCTGGCGCTGGCGCGTACGGTGCCCGAGCTGCCGGACGCCCCCTGGGACCCGGCGGCGGAGCTGTCCGTGGCCGAGGGGGGCACCGCCCCGGAGCGGCCGCTGATCGCCGTCGCGGGCGGCCCCGCGTTCACCTTCTCGTACGCCGAGCACGCCGAGCTGCTGGCCGCTGCGGGCGCCGAGGTGGCCGCCTTCGACCCGCTGCGGGACGAACAACTGCCGCCCGGCACCCGGGGGCTGGTGATCGGCGGCGGCTTCCCGGAGATGTATGCACCGGATCTGTCGGCGAACGCGCCGTTGCGCGCCGCGGTGGCCGCCCTGGCCGCGTCCGGGGCGCCGGTCTCCGCGGAGTGCGCCGGGCTGCTCTACCTCTCCCGGTCGCTGGACGGGAAGCCGATGTGCGGGGTGCTGCCCGCCGAGTCCCGGATGACCGAACGGCTCACCCTCGGCTACCGCGAGGCGGTGGCGCTGCAGGACAACGCCCTGGCGGCGGCCGGGACCCGGGTGCGCGGCCACGAGTTCCACCGCACGGCGCTGGAGCCGGGCGCGGGGGCCGACCCGGCGTGGGGACTGACCCACCCGGAGCGGCGGGTGGAGGGCTTTGTGTCCGGCGGGGTGCATGCCTCGTATCTGCATGTGCACTGGGCCGCCGAGCCGTCGCTGGCCGGGCGCCTGGTGGCGAGCGCGGCGCGTGGCGCCGTGGCGGGGAACTCGGCGTGAGGACCGTCGCGGGGAGCTCGGCGTGAGGACCGTCGCGGTATGAGGGGCCGGGCGGCCGGCGAGGCTCACGGGGCCGAGGAGGCCGACGGGGCCGACGAGGCCGGGGCGCCGCTCGTGCCGCTGGTCGCCGGCGTGGGCGCGCGCCGTGGCGTCCCGGCGCCGGAAGTGCTGGAGCTGATCACGGCCAGTTGCACGGCGGCGGGGTACGCCGTCCGCCAGGTCGTCGCCCTGGCGACGGTGGCGGCCAAGGCGGACGAGCCGGGACTGACCGCGGCGGCCCGGGAGCTGGGGGTGCCGTTGCGGTCGTTCCCGGCGGCGGCCCTGGCGGCCGTGCGGGTACCGGAGCCGTCCGCGGCCGCGTCGGCGGCCGTCGGGACGCCGAGCGTGGCCGAGGCGGCCGCGCTGCTGGCCGCGGGGCCGGGTGCCGCACTGGCCGCCGGCAAGCGGAAGTCGCCGCCGCCGGCCCGGGCGACCTGTGCGCTCGCCGGGCCGGCCGTAACGGACCACCTCGCCGGGCCGCTGTAACGGACAACAGCGTCCTTACCGCTGGTAGGGAGGGAGCGCCCGTCGTGCCCGCCACCGGGGCGGTTATCGTCATGGCCGCGCCCAACCCGCCCCGCCGTGGCCCGGATCGGCGGACGGCGGTCGCCGGCGACCCGGCGCCCGGCAGCGCACCCCCGGTACCAAGGAGACCCAGTGACCACTCCTCCCGCACTGCTCATCGCCGGTCACGGCACCCGTGACGAAGGCGGGGCCGAGGCGCTGCGCACGCTGGTGCGCATGCTCGGCGAGCGCCACCCCGACGTGCCCGTCGCCGGCGGGTTCTTCGGCGTCCCGGCCTCTCCCCTGCCGCTGGACGACGCCATCGACGGGCTCGTCGAACGGGGCGCGACCCGGCTCGCCGTCATACCGCTGCTGCCGGCCCCGACCGGGCCGGTACCGGACGCGCTGCCCTCGGCGCTGGAGCGGGCGGCGGAGCGTCACCCGGGGCTCGGCTATACCTGCGACGCCGAACTGGGGCCCCACCCCAAGGTGCTCGACGTACTGGAACGACGGCTGGACGAGGCGCTGGCCGCCGGCGCCCGCAGGCCCGAGGACCGGGCGCGGACCACGGTGTTGCTGGTGGGGCGTGGCGCGGCCGATCCGTACGCCAACGCCGAGGTGGCACGGGCCGCGCGGCTGCTGTGGGAAGGGCGCGGCTTCGCGGGGGTGGAGACCGCGTTCGTCTCCCAGGCGGCGCCCGATGTGCCGGCGGGCCTGGACCGGTGCCGGGCCCTGGCGGCCGCGGCGCCGCCCGACCGGCCACGCCGGATCGTGGTGCTGCCCTACTTCTTCTTCCCCGGGGGCCTCTTGGAGCGGCTGCACCTGCAAGCCGAGGGCTGGGCCGCGGCGCACCCCGGCACGGAGGTGTTCGGCGCGGGGGCGATCGGCCCCGCGGCCGAGGTGGCCGAGGCGGTCATGGAGCGCTACCGCGCGACGGTGGCGGACGCTCCACTGCCCGGCGGCGCGGCGTGCGGTTGCCGGGCGGCGGAGGACGCCCGGGGGACGGACGGCACGGCGCCGCGGACCGCCGCGGTGGCGGCGGACGCCGGGGAGCGGTGAGCATGCCGGCACACCCCTACACCGGATCCGCCCCGCTCCGGCCGCCCGGCCGGGACGCACCGCCCCCCGGGCGGGACGCACCGCCCCATGAGCCAGGCCTGCGGGACCCCGAGCCCGGCCTGCGGCCCCACGAGCCCGACCTGCGCCATCACGGCGATGCCGAAGTCCGGGGCGCGGACGGCGGATTGACGGATTTGGCGGTCAATGTCCGTACCGGTACTCCCCCGGCCTGGCTCAAGGCCCGGATCGCCGCCTCCCTGGACGGTCTGGCCGCGTACCCCGACGGCAGCGCGGCACGCCGTGCGGTCGCGGCCCGGCACGGCCTGCCCGTGGAACGGGTGTTGCTGACCTCGGGGGCCGCGGAGGCGTTCGTACTGATCGCGCGCGCCGTACGGGCCCGCCGGCCGGTCGTGGTGCATCCCCAGTTCACCGAGCCCGAGGCGGCCCTGCGGGACGCGGGGCACGACGTCGGACGGGTGCTGCTCGACGCGCACGACGGCTTCCGGCTGGATCCGGCGGCCGTGCCGGAGGAAGCCGACCTGGTCGTCGTCGGCAACCCCACCAACCCCACCTCGGTCCTGCACCCGGCGGACTCGCTGGCCGCCCTGGCGCGGCCCGGCCGGACGCTGGTGGTGGACGAGGCCTTCATGGACGCGGTGCCCGGTGAGCGCGAGGCGCTGGCCGGGCGCACCGACCTGCCGGGCCTGGTCGTGCTGCGCAGCCTCACCAAGACCTGGGGGCTGGCCGGGCTGCGGATCGGCTATGTACTGGCCGCCCCGGACACCGTCGCCGCCCTGGAGCGCGCACAGCCGCTGTGGCCGGTCTCCAGTCCCGCACTGGCCGCCGCCGAGGCCTGCTGTACGCCACGGGCGCTGGCCGAGGCGGAGGCGGCGGCCGGGGAGATCGCCGTGGACCGGGCACATCTGCTGGCCCGGCTGGGCGAGTTCGGGCAGATCCGGGCGGCCGGCCCGGCGGCGGGCCCGTTCGTGCTGATCCGGCTCCCCGACGCGGACGCGGTACGCGCCGCGCTGCGGGCCCGCGGCTTCGCGGTACGCCGTGGAGACACCTTCCCGGGCCTGGGCCCCGGCTGGCTGCGTCTGGCGGTACGGGACCGGGCCACGACGGACCGGTTCGCGGCGGCGCTGGGCGAGGTGCTTCGCTAGGTCCCGGGGACGCCGACGAAGGGTCAGCGGGGGGAGAAGCCACCGAGTCAGCGGCCCCGCCCCGCCCTCCATCACCCCCGGCAAGGATGAGGTGCGCCGCGCCCGGCCGTCCGAGACCGGGTACGGCGCACCTCGGGCCGTACACCGCGCGCGACGCCCCCACAGCACCGGCGCGGCGTACGGGGTCCGTCAGCCGCGGCCGCCCTGCGCGGCGTTGCGGCGCCGCCGGGCGAAGCCGACCGCCCCGGCGCCCGCGGCGACCATCAGGGCCGCGCCCCCGGCGAGGTACGGGGTGGCCGAACTGCCGCCGGTCTCCGCGAGGTTCTCGGTGCCGGTCCGCGAGCCGGCCTGGTGCACCTCGGTGCCCTTGCCCTCGACCGGCTTGGTACCGCCGTCCGGCGTGGTGCCACCGCCGGCGGTGCCGGAGCCGTTGTGCTCGGGCGCCTTGACGCCCGGTGCGGTGCAGGTGGCCCGGGCCAGGGTGACCCGGCCGTCCACCTCGGCGACGCCGAGCTTCAACGGGTTGAGGGAGACCTTGAGGTCGAGCGCGGTGGCCGCGGCGCTCTTGGACAGGACGTTCTTCCGTGACAGGTCGAGCCGCACCTGGCCCACGCCCGGCACCTTGACGTCCGTCGTCCCGCCCGCCGTGAGCCTGACCCGCTTGCCCAGGACGAGGACGTCGCCCAGCACGTTCGCCTCGGCCCGGGGCCGCTCGCCCGCCTCGCACACCGCCTTGGCGGTGACCTGCTGGACCTCGACCAGGGACCGCAGTGCCAGACCGGGCACCCGCACCTTCGCCTTCACGAGGTTGGCGTAGCCCTCGGTCTTCCGGCGGTCGGCGGTGGCCCGTGCGGTGGCGGCATCGGCGCGCAGCACGCTGAACGGCTTGCCGTGGTCGATGCCGTCGAGGCGGACGGTGAGCGCGGTCCTGGAAGCCGAGGCCGGGGCGTGCACCTCGTTGAGGACGGCGTTGAGCGGGACGTCGAGCGTCTTGTGGAGCAGCCCGATGTTCAGGCCGGTGCGCAGCACGACCGCGTCGGCCGTGCCGCGGGCCGGGCCGTGATCTCCGGTGGCATGCGCGGGCACGGCGCCGAGCAGGAGGGCGGAACCGGCCGTGAGCGCGGTGGCGACGAAGGTCGCGGCGAGGCGTCGGGGCATGCCGAAGGAGCGGGCGGGACTGGTGGACACGTGTGTGGAACCCTCACAGGAGAAATGGAGCCGCCGGCCGCGCCAATGGGGGACATCGCGCGGGCCGACGACCTCGACCCGCACATCGTGTCCGCACGGAGGGTGAACAGGGAGCCACGTGACGTCAGTTCATCCCAATGGGTGGTTTCCGCGTATTTATTCGATTCCTGCGGCACGGGGCACCACCCTCGCCACAGCGGCCCCACCGTCCGGGTGACCCGGGTTGACCGGGCCGGATGACGCCGGGGCACCCGCCCGGGCACCCCGGCACCACCCGCTGCCCGGCTACCCCACGACCTGCCCGCGCAGCACCACCCGCCGCGGCGCGGCCAGCACCCGGACGTCCTCGCGCGGATCGCTGCCGTAGACCACCAGATCCGCCGGGGCGCCCTCGGTGAGGCCGGGGCGGCCCAGCCACTCCCTGGCCCCCCAGGTGGTCGCGGAGAGGGCCGCCACGGCGGACAGACCGGCCTTGGTGAGCTCGGCGACCTCGTCGGCGACCAGGCCGTGGGCGAGCGCGCCGCCGGCGTCCGTGCCGGCGAAGACGGGCACACCGGCGTCGTAGGCCGCCCGTACGGTGTCGTAGCGGCGTGCGTGCAGGCGCCGCATGTGGTCCGCCCAGCGCGGGTACTTCCCTTCACCGCCGGCCGCGAGCCGCGGGAAGGTGGCGATGTTGACGAGCGTGGGCACGATGGCGACGCCACGCTCCGCGAACAGCGGGACGGTGTCCTCGGTGAGCCCGGTGGCGTGCTCGATGCAGTCGATGCCGGCCTCGACCAGCGGGGCGAGGGAGTCCTCGGCGAAGCAGTGGGCCGTCACCCGGGCGCCCAGCCGGTGGGCCTCGGCGATGGCCGCCTCGACCGCCCCCTGGGGCCAGCAGGTCCCCAGATCGCCCGTGGAGCGGTCGATCCAGTCGCCGACGAGCTTGACCCAGCCGTCGCCGCGGCGGGCCTCCTGCGCGACATAGGCGACCAGGTCCTCGGGCTCGATCTCGTGGGCGTAGTTGCGGGTGTAGCGCTTGGTACGGGCGATGTGGCGGCCGGCCCGGATGATCCGGGGCAGATCCTCGCGGTCGTCGATCCAGCGGGTGTCGGACGGGGAGCCGGCGTCGCGGATCAGCAGGGCGCCGGCGTCACGGTCGGTGAGCGCCTGCTTCTCACTGGTGGCGTGGTCCACCGGGCCGTGCGCATCCAGGCCCACATGGCAGTGGGCGTCGACCAGGCCGGGCAGCGCCCAGCCCGTCACGGTGGTGGCATCCCGTGCCATCGCCGGCCGGTCGAACGTGACCCGGCCGCCGACCACCCACAGCTCGTCGCGCACGTCGTCCGGCCCGACGAGGACCCTCCCCTTGAGGTGCAGCACCGCACCTTCGCTCATGGACGTCATAGGGGCACTGTAGGCGGCGCCCCCGGCGCTGTGACCCGTACGGTCACGCCGGTCGCAAGGCGGCATTCCCCCGCCGTTTCCCGGGATACCCGGCGCTGCGCCGCGCTTTTCGCCCCGGTCGCTCTCCGTAGACCTTCCGTACGCTCCGCGGGCACTTCCACACACACTTCCGCCGACGTTCTCCGCCCGTTTGCGGACATCGTCTCGCGCATGTTCTTGCGGGTCTTGTCATCGACCTGCCGAGCAGGTTTCGATGGGCCTTACGCCCAGCCTTCCGGGGGCGAATTCCCAATTACCCGCGCGTACAGCTTCCCGTATTCTTCTGCCCGCTTTTCCGGACCCCAAACGCCAAGATTTTGCTAGTGGCAAGTTCCGCAATTCGGACGCATCTCATCGATGTTACGGAGCTGTGACCGACTACACAACGTGTCCGTTTTACCCCGAACATCCCGGTCAAATCGGGACATCCGGCGGTGGGACCGCGCGCACGGGCGCCCCCGCGCGATAACACATCTTTGGCGCTTCTGTAACCCCTGCCCACGATGCAATTTCCTTTTTCCCTGGGTAAATTTAATTTCTATGACCGCCGCACAAGCAGACCATGCAGGTGCCCGAAGCGATATCAGAGAATTGCCGGAGGGCTTCAAGCTCGACACCCCACGCGTGGAGGACGGAGCCGCGATCTGGCGTATCGCCCGCGACTCGAAGGCGCTGGACCTCAACTCCTCGTACAGCTACCTCCTGTGGTGTCGCGACTTCGCCGCCACCTCCGTCGTCGCCCGCGACACAGAGGGCGAGCCGGCCGCTTTCGTCACCGGATACATCCGCCCCGAGCGCCCGGAAACCCTCGTCGTCTGGCAGGTAGCCGTCGACGACGCACACCGTGGCCAGGGGCTGGCGGCCGCACTCCTGGACGGGCTCGGCGCCCGTGCCAGGGACCAGCTGGGCATGCGCTTCGTCGAGACCACCATCACCCCCGACAACGCCGCATCCAACCGGTTGTTCGCGTCCTTCGCCGAGCGGCACTCAGTGCCGATCAAGCGCGAGGTGCTCTTCGACGCGGGGCTTTTCCCCGAGCAGGGCCACGAGCCGGAGGTGCTGCACCTCATCGGCCCGTTCGAGCCACCGGCCCGCCCGGAGCACTGACGCCTCCCAGGACCGCGCGGCCACCGCGCCGCAGCGGCCATGCGGGACCCGGCACCACACCCGCGACACCGCCGGCACCGCCCAGCCCCACAGACTTCCTGATCCTTTTCGCCACTCATCTCCCAGGAGCATGTTGTGACCATCACCCAGCCCGATCTGAGCGTCTTCGAGACCGTGGAGTCGGAGGTCCGCAGCTACTGCCGTAGCTGGCCCACCGTCTTCGACCGCGCGCAGGGCAGCCGCATGACCGACGAGGACGGCCACACCTACCTCGACTTCTTCGCCGGGGCCGGCTCGCTCAACTACGGCCACAACAACCCGGTCCTCAAACGCGCTCTGATCGACTACATCGAGCGGGACGGCGTCACCCACGGCCTGGACATGTCCACCACGGCCAAGCGGGCGTTCCTGGAGTCGTTCCAGAACATCGTCCTGCGGCCCCGCGACCTGCCCTACAAGGTCATGTTCCCGGGCCCGACGGGTGCCAACTCCGTCGAGGCCGCGCTCAAACTGGCCCGTAAGGTCAAGGGCCGCGAGTCGATCGTGTCCTTCACCAACGCCTTCCACGGCATGTCGCTGGGCGCGCTCGCCGTCACCGGTAACTCCATGAAGCGGGCCGGTGCCGGTATCCCGCTGGTGCACGGCACCCCGATGCCGTTCGACAACTACCTCGACGGCACGTACCCGGACTTCCTGTGGTTCGAGCGGCTGCTGGAGGACCAGGGCTCCGGCCTGAACACCCCCGCCGCCGTGATCGTCGAGACAGTCCAGGGCGAGGGCGGCATCAACGTCGCCCGTCCCGAGTGGCTGCGCGCCCTCTCCGACCTGTGCGAGCGCTGGGACATGCTGCTCATCGTCGACGACATCCAGATGGGCTGCGGCCGTACGGGTGCCTTCTTCTCCTTCGAGGAGGCGGGCATCGTGCCGGACATCGTCACCGTCTCGAAGTCCATCAGCGGCTACGGCCTGCCGCTCGCGCTCACCCTGTTCAAGCCTGAGCTGGACATCTGGGAGCCGGGCGAGCACAACGGCACCTTCCGCGGCAACAACCCGGCGTTCGTCACCGCCGCCGCGACGCTGGACACCTACTGGGCCGACGGCCAGATGGAGAAGCAGACTCTCGCCCGCGGTGAGATCGTCGAAGCACACCTCAAGGCCATCGCCGAGGAGCACCCGGACGCCATCGCCGAGTACCGCGGCCGCGGTCTGGTGTGGGGCATGGAGTTCAACGACAAGCCCGTCGCCGACAAGATCGCCAAGCGTGCCTTCGAGCTGGGTCTGCTGATCGAGACCTCCGGCCCGGAGAGCGAGGTCGTCAAGCTGCTGCCCGCACTGACGACCACCCCCGAGGAGCTGGACGAGGGCCTTCGGATCCTCGCCCGCGCGGTCCGCGACTGCGTCTGACCACTCCAGAGCCCCTTACCGTTCCACAGAAAGGCACCGAGTCACCGTGATCGTCCGATCCTTCAAGGACATCGAAGGCACCGACCGCCACGTCAAGGCCAAGTCGGGCACCTGGGAGAGCAAGCGCATCGTGCTCGCCAAGGAGCGCGTCGGCTTCTCGCTGCACGAAACCACCCTGTACGCCGGTACGGAGACCTCGATGTGGTACGCGAACCACATCGAAGCCGTACTCTGCGTAGAGGGCGAGGCCGAGCTCACGAACGACGAGAACGGCGAGAAGCACCTCATCACGCCGGGCACGATGTACCTGCTCGACGGGCACGAGAAGCACACCATGCGGATCAAGAAGGACTTCCGCTGCGTCTGCGTCTTCAACCCGCCGGTCACCGGCCGCGAGGACCACGACGAGAACGGGGTCTACCCGCTGCTCACCGAGCCGGAGCCCGAGGCCGAGACGGTCTGAGGCGATCGGCACCCGCCTGCCCCGTCCGGCAGATGAGGAAGGCACGCCCACACGCACGGAAGCCAGAGCCCGTACGAGAGGAGAGGAAGGCAACACCATGACCACCGCACCCGAGCGCACCGCCGACCTGTACCCGACCCGTGGGACCGCTGAGGTCATCACCCCGCGGAAGGACCCGGTGGTGTGGTCGCAGCCCGGAGCGGCCGGCCCGTTCGCGCCGTCCGAGCTGAGCGACTTCGAACGCGACGGCTTTTTCGCCATCGGAGAGCTGCTGACGGCGGAAGAAGTCGCGGTGTACCGCGCCGAACTGGACCGTCTCGTCCTCGACCCGGCGATGCGCGCCGACCCGCGCTCCATCGTCGAGCCGAAGTCGGGCGACGTACGGACCGTGTTCGAGGTGCACAAGATCAGCGAGGTGTTCGCCAAACTGGTCTCCGACCCGCGTGTGGTCGGCCGTGCCCGTCAGATCCTCGGCTCGGACGTCTACGTCCACCAGTCGCGGATCAATGTGAAGCCCGGCTTCGGTGCCACCGGCTTCTACTGGCACTCGGACTTCGAGACCTGGCACGCCGAGGACGGTCTGCCGAATATGCGCACCGTGTCGGTCTCGATCGCGCTCACCGAGAACTACGACACCAACGGCGGCTTGATGATCATGCCCGGCTCGCACCAGCACTTCGTGGGCTGTGAGGGCGAGACGCCGAAGGACAACTACAAGCGGTCGCTGCAGATGCAGGACGCGGGCATCCCGTCGGACGAGGTGCTGACGAAGATGGCGGACAAGCACAGCATCCGCCTCTTCACCGGCAAGGCCGGCTCGGCGACCTGGTTCGACTGCAATGCCATGCACGGCTCGGGTGACAACATCACGCCGTACCCGCGCAGCAATGTCTTCATCGTCTTCAACAGCGTGGACAACGAAGCGGTGGAGCCGTTCGCGGCGCCGGTCCGGCGCCCCGAGTACATCGGAGCCCGGGACTTCACGCCGGTGAGGTAGTCACGGCGGGGTACGGGTGGCGCGGCCGCCGCACAGCAGGGTCTGTGCGGCGGCCGCGCTGGTGTGAGCGGGGGCCGGTCGTGTGGCCGGGGCCGGTCCGGGCTACCCCAGCAGGGCCAGCAACCGGTCCACGTCGTCCGTCGAGTTGTAGAGGTGGAAGGCCGCGCGCAGCAGGCCGCCGCGCACCGAGATCCGCACATCCGCCTCGGCCAGCCGCTGCTCCGCGTCCGCGATCCCGGGGGTGGAGACGATCGCCGAGCCGGGCGCGGGGCAGGGCGTCAGACCGCGTTCGGCCAGCCCCGCGCGATAGTGGTCGGCGAGCGCGGTGTTGTGGGCGTGGACGGCCGCCACGCCCAGCTCGCCGAGGAGGCCGAGGGACTGCTCGGCGCCCACATAGGAGAGGTAGGCGTGCGGTTCGTCGAAGCGCCGGGCGTCGGCCGCCGGACGGAGGGGGCCGTAGTTGGATGCGCCGATGTCCTCGCCGGCGACCCAGCCGGCGTGGAGGGCGGCGGGCCACTCCCCGCCCCGCCCGATATCCCCTCCGAACGCCATGAAGGTCGTCCCCCGCGGGCACAGCAGCCACTTGAAGGCCCCGGCGACGACGAAGTCGAAGTCGGCGGCGCGCAGCGGCAGCCAGCCGGCGGCCTGGGTGACGTCCAGGTAGGAGCGCGCCCCGTGGGCCCGCGCCGCCTCGCGGACCGCCGCCATGTCGGCGATCCGCCCGTCCAGCGACTGCACGGCGCTGAAGGCGACCAGCGCGGTGCCGGGGCGCACCGCATCGGCAAGCGCCTCCAGCGGCACGGTGCGCAGCTTGATCCCCGGGTGGGCGGCGAACGGATTGACCAGGGAGCTGAAGTCGCCCTCGGGAGCGAGCACTTCCGCGCCGGCCGGGAGCGAGGCGGCGACGAAGGCGGACTGCACCGCGACCGAGCTGCCGAGGGCGACCCGCTCGGCGGGCACCTCCAGCAGCCGGGCGAAGGCGGCACGGGAGGCATGGGCGGCGGCGAAGTAGTCGCGGCCCATGGTGCCGTGGGAGACGGATTCCTCGACGGCAGCGCGCAGGGCGGCGGCACTGCGCGCCGGGAGGAGCCCGCTGGAGGCGGAGTTCAGATAGGTCGTCCGGGTCTGGAACTCGGCCCCGCCGAGTGACGCACGTCGCTGCATGCCCCCACTGTGCTCGGTGATCACCCGGCGCGTCCATGACCGGGGCCGTATCCCGCCAACGGGCCCTGCGGGTGCGCGCGGGGCCGAGGCTCGCGCCGGCCGGTACGGGCGGGGCGCGGGCGGAGCGCGGGCGGAGCGGTACGCGGCGCGGGCAGGCCGTCACACGGTCACTCCCCCGGCACCGCGCAGCCGTCGTCACCGCACACCCCGGCCTCGCCGCCCGCCGGGATCAGCGCCGCACCGTCGGCGTGCGCGCGCTCCAGCGCCTGCCGGAACACCTCGGCGGGCTGACCGCCGGAGATGCCGTAGCGGCGGTCGATGACGAAGAACGGCACACCGGTGGCACCCAGCTCCGCGGCCGCACGCTCATCGGCCCGCACCTCCTGCGCATACGCCCCGGGGTCGGCGAGCACCCGGTCGGCCTCCGCGGCGGGCAGCCCGGCACCGACGGCGGTCTCGCGCAGCACGGCGGGGTCGCCGAGCGTCCTGGCCTCGGCGAAGTTGGCGCGGTAGAAGGCGTCCAGCACGGCATCCTGCACCCCGTGCGCGGCGGCGGCGTGCAGCAGCCGGTGCAGGTCGAAGGTGTTGCCGTGGATCCGGTCGGAGCGGTAGTCCAGCCCCTCCCCGGCCGCCGCCCCGGCGACCCGGGCCTCCATCGCCTCGGCCTGCTCACGGCTCACCCCGTACTTCGTGGCGAGCATGTCGAGCACGGGGATGTCGGTGGCGGCCGGCGCCTTCGGGTCCAGCTCGAAGGAGCGGTGCACCACCTCGACGGCGTCGCGGTGCGCAAACGCGGCGAGCCCGGCCTCGAAGCGGGCCTTGCCGATGTAGCACCAGGGGCAGGCGATGTCGGACCAGATTTCGACGCGCATGAGCTGACTTTCCTCGTGGTGAATGTGTCCGGCTGCAACCCCGTGGGGCGGCGGGGTATTCCCGGTCCTTCCCGCTTCAGCGACCGGCCCGTCCCGCCGGTTTCCCCAGGGGCCGGCGGGCGGTTTCGTGGGCAGCGTCCGGGCATGACCTCGCCACAGGGATTTCTCGGGTTCTGGGAGACGACCGGGTCCGCCAAGACCTTCACCCATCCGCTCGATCCTGCGCTGCTGGACGCCTATGTGCCGCGGAGCGCGCAGCTGCTGGACTACGGCTGCGGGTACGGGCGGCTGACCGCCGAGCTGGCCGGGCTCGGGTACGGGGCGGTCCGGGGGGTGGATGTCTCGGCGGCACTGATCACACGGGGGCGGCGGGAGCATCCGGAGCTGGAGCTCATGCGGTGCGCCGGGTTCCCCTTGCCGTTCGAGGACGGCAGCTTCGACGCGGCGCTGCTGTTCGCGGTGCTCACCTGCGTTCCCGGGGACGCGGACCAGACGGCGATCGCCGGGGAGCTGGGGCGCCTGGTGCGGCCCGGTGGGGTGGTGTACCTGAGTGATGTGCCGCTGCAGGGCGATGCGCTCAACCGGGAGCGCTATGCGCGGTTCGCGGAGCGCTACGGGACGTACGGGGTCTTCGAGACGCCCGATGGCGGGGTGTTCCGGCACCATCCGCCGGAGCGGCTGCGCGGGCTGCTGCGGGAGGCCGGCTTCTCGGTGCGGAAAGAGCGGGTCGGTGTGGTGGGCACGCTGGACGGGCGGACAGCGGAGCGGCTGCAGATCATTGCCGTGAAGGAGCCGGACGGGGCGGGGCCGGGGACGGAGCCGTTGCCGGGGCCGGGGCCGGCGTCAGGGTGAGCGGGAAGGGCGTCTGCGGGGCCCGGCCCGGTGGGAGATGGCGCGGGCGCCGGGGTGCCGGGCGGCGGTGAACGCCGCCAGGCCGGCGGGGGTTTTCAACTGCTGGCCCTCGAAGTCGGGTAAGTGAGCGTAACCATGCGTGAGTGAGTGTCGTTGTCAGCGTGTGAATCTGACGGAATGGGCGAAGACGCAGGGTGTGCATCCGCAGACCGCGTATCGCTGGTTCCGTGAGGGGACGCTGCCGGTACCGGCTCAGAGGGTCGGGCCGCGCATGGTTCTGGTGAACATCGAGGCGAACGCCGCGCCGGAGGCGGTTGGCGGGCTGGGCCTGTATGCCCGGGTCTCTTCGCATGATCAGAAGGCTGATCTGGAGCGGCAGTTGGCGCGTCTGGTCGCGTGGGCGGCCACGGCCGGTCACCGGGTTGTGCGTGTGGAGTCCGAGGTCGGTTCGGGCATGAACGGCGGCAGGTCGAAGGCGAAGCGGCTGCTGGCCGATCCTGAGGTGACCACGGTTGTCGTGGAGCACAAGGACCGGTTGGGCCGGATGAATGTGGAGCTGGTTGAGGCCGCGTTGTCCGCGGCCGGCCGTCGTCTGGTCGTCTTGGATGCTGGTGAGGTTGAGGACGACCTGGTCCGCGACATGGTCGAGGTGCTGACGTCGTTGTGCGCCCGCCTGTACGGGCGCCGGTCGGCGAAGAACCGCGCGGCGAAGGCTCTTGAAGCGGCGTCGCATGGCTGAGCCGAAGAAGCCGCTGCGGGCGATTTCCCGTCCGTTCGTCGCTGACGGGCCGTCGGGGGTGAGCATCCGTGACCGGCTCAGGGGGCTCACCGCCCAGGACGAGAAGGTGTTGCGTCTGGTCGGCGGCCACATGGGGCGGCTGGCAACGCTTGACCTCAAGGCGCGGTGCGCTGACGGCCTGGAGCACTCCACTCACACGTGGGCTGACCGTAAGCGTGAGCTGACGGCCTCCTCGTCGTCCCGCTGGGCCGGTTCGGTCACCTCCAGCACGCATGATCAGTGGGGCCTGTCCCGGCGCGCTCAGCATGCTCATCTGCAAGGGCTGGACGCCGGTATCAAGACGGTGCGGCACCGCCTGTCGCTGCCGGTCGGCGAGAAGGGCAGCAAGCGTGCCCCGGGCGGTTACCGGTCGAAACACGAGTGGTTCGTCAAGTCCCGGCGGCTGGCGGTTTTGGAGAAGCGGCGTTCGGTTGTTGCCGCTGACCGGGAGAGGGGGAAGGTCTCGGTGGTGCGCGGCGGCCGGAAGCTCGCGAACACCCGGCACAACCTGGCCGCCGCCGCTGTGAACGAAACGCGGTGGCGGGAGCGGTGGGAGGCGGCACGCTGGTTCCTGTCGGCCGACGGGGAGTGCGGGAAGCGCTTCGGGAACGAGACGATCCGGATCACCCCCGATGGGGAGATCAGCATCAAGCTGCCCGTGCCACTGGCCGAGCTGGCGAACGCGAAGCACGGCCGGTACGTCCTCGCGGCGAAGGCGGTGTTCCCCTACCGGGGCCAGGAGTGGCGCGACCGCATCGAAGCGAACCGTGCCGTGGCCTACCGCGTCCACCTCGACACCGCCTCCGGCCGCTGGTACGTGGACGCGTCCTGGACCCGTAAAGCCCTTCCCGCTGTGCCGCTGGACACGCTGCGGGCGCAGGGTGTGGTCGGTGTGGACACCAACGCGGATCACCTCGCCGCATGGCTGCTCGATGAGCACGGCAACCCGGTCGGTGAGCCGCGCCGCTTCGACTACGACCTGTCCGGCACCGCTGACCACCACGACGCGCAACTGCGCCACGCCCTCACCCGCCTGCTGCACTGGGCCAAGACCACCGGCGTCCAGGCCATCGCCATCGAAGACCTCGACTTCACCGACTCCAAGACCCGCGAGAAACACGGCCGCAAGAAGAGCTTCCGGCAGCTCATCTCGGGCATCCCCACCGGCAAACTCCGTGCCCGGCTGCTATCGATGTGCGCGGAGACCGGACTCGGCGTGATCGCCGTCGACCCTGCCTACACCAGCATGTGGGGCGCGCAGCACTGGCAGAAGCCGCTGACCACCACACACCGCAAGACCAGCCGACACGCCGCCGCCCCGGTGGCCATCGGCAGGCGCTCCCTCGGACACCCGATCCGGCGACGGACGGCACCGCCCCGCCAGCACCAGAGCGATGCTCGCGGGCATCGGACCGCCCAGGCCGGACCAGGTGACCGGGGGCGTGAGGGAAACCGCCCCCGCGTACCCGGACCACGGACACGATCCGATGGAGCTGAACGCGGCAGGAACGCGGTGGACCAGAACGCCCAAGACCGTTCGGGGCGCTCGGCTGAGCGTGGGTTCTGGCGACAGGACTCACTCCCGCTCAGTCTTTAGGAACGGTTGGCGCACTGAACTGGACGGCCGCCAGGTCGGCGGGTGTGGGCGCACGGAACTGGAGCGGCGGCCTCGTCGGCGGCCAGGTCAGTGGCCTGGTCGGTGGTCGGGAACAGCCTGCCTACGCGCCCTCGGCCCGGTCGTCGACCCGGCGTGGCAGCCCCAGCGGGTTGTCGTCGCGCAGCTCGGGCGGCAGCAGCGCGGGCGGGGTGTTCTGGTAGGCGACCGGGCGCAGCCAGCGCTCGACGGCGGTGCCGCCGACGGAGGTCGAGGTGGAGGTCGTCGCCGGGTAGGGGCCGCCGTGGTGCTGGGCGGGGGCAACGGCGACCCCGGTCGGCCAGCCGTTGACGACCACCCGGCCGGCGAGCCGGGTGACCTCGGCGAGCAGCCGGGCGCCGCGGCCCCCGTCGTCGCTGCCGGCGCTCTCCGCGTCGCCGATCTGCAGGGTCGCGGAGAGGTTGCCGGGCAGCCGGGCGAGGACGGCGCCGATCTCGGCCTCGTCACGGTAGCGGGCGACGACGGTGACCGGGCCGAAGCACTCCTCCAGGAGGAGGTCGTGCGGCCCTTCGGCGGCGAGGTGGGCGGCCGGCACGGAGAGGAAACCGGCGCTGACGGTGTGCTCGCCGCCCGCGCCCGGGGTCACCGGCGCCTCGACGCCGGGGAGCTCGGCACGGGTGCGGACCCCGTCGAGGAACGCCTGCCGCATCCGGTGGTCGAGCAGCACCCCGGCCTCGGTGTCGCTGACCGCGTCGGTCAGCGCCGACAGCAGCCGCTCGCCGCTCTCGCCGTCGGGCGCCAGGACCAGGCCCGGCTTGACGCAGAACTGGCCCACGCCGAGCGTCATCGCACCGGCCAGCCCGGCGCCGATCTGCTCGGCGCGCTCCGCGGCCGCGGCCTCGGTGATCACGACGGGGTTGAGGCTGCCCAGCTCGCCGTGGAAGGGGATGGGGTGCGGGCGGGCCGCGGCCGCGTCGTACAGGGCACGGCCGCCGCGCACCGAGCCGGTGAACCCGGCCGCGGTGATCAGCGGATGGCGCACCAGGTCGATACCGGCCTGGAAGCCGTGCACCAGGCTCAGCACGCCCTCCGGCAGGCCGGCCTCGGCCGCGGCGCGGCGCAGCAGCGCGGCGCACAGCTCGGAAGTGGCCGGGTGGTCCGGGTGTGCCTTGACGACGACGGGGCAGCCGGCCGCGAGGGCGCTGGCGGTGTCGCCGCCCGGTACCGAGAAGGCGAGCGGGAAGTTGCTGGCGGAGTAGACCGCGACGGGGCCCAGCGGGATCTTGTAACGGCGCAGGTCGGGCCGGGGCGGGGTGAGGCCGGCGTCGGCGTGGTCGATCCGTACGTCGAGGAACGCGCCCTCCTGCACGAGGTCCGCGAAGGCGCGCAACTGGTAGGTGGTGCGGCCGAGTTCGCCGGTGAGCCGGCCGGGGCCGAGCGCGGTCTCGGCGTCGGCGGCCTCGATGACCGCCTCGCCCGCGTCGTCGAGCAGATCGGCGGCGCGGCGCAACAGCGCGGCGCGTACGGCGCGGTCGGCGAGCGCGTCCCGGGCCGCGTGGGCGGCGCGGACCACGGTATCCACCTCGTCGGCCGTGGCCTCCACCGCAACCTGTTCCCGCTGCTTCCCGGTTCGGGGGTCGACACTCCAGACTGGTGCTGCTGCTGCCACCGTGCATTCCTCCCGGGCGTGCCTGCCGAGTCTTTCCGCGTCCTGCCGCACATCGGAGGGCGTTCGATATGGTGAACGCTGTCCCAGATGGTGAACAACCGGGACTCTATGGCGGTCCGAACAGGGGGGTCAAGGGCGATGTCAGCTGACGGGACCGGTGGATCTCAGGTCAAATCCGCGGTGCGGACGGTGGAGTTGCTCGAATACTTCGCAGGTCGCCCCGGTATGCACAGTCTGTCCTCCGTCCAGGAAGCCGTCGGCTACCCGAAATCCAGCCTCTACATGCTGCTGCGCACCCTCGCCGACCTGGGCTGGGTCGAGACCGACGCCACCGGCACCCGCTACGGTATCGGTGTCCGCGCGCTGCTGGTCGGCACGTCGTACATCGACGGCGACGAGGTCGTGGCCGCGGCCCGGCCGACGCTGGACCGGCTCTCCGACGACACCACCGAGACCATCCACCTCGCCCGCCTGGACGGCACCAACGTCGTCTACCTCGCCACCCGTCAGTCGCAGCACTATCTGCGCCCCTTCACCCGGGTCGGCCGGCGGCTGCCCGCGCACTCCACCTCGCTGGGCAAGGCGCTGCTCGCCACGTACGGCGACGACCAGGTGCGGGCGATGCTGCCGCCGACCCTCCCGCAGCTCACCGAGCACACCCTCACCGACCGCGAGCAGCTGATCGAGGAGCTGCACGCGGTGCGCGAACAGGGCTATGCGGTCGACCGCGAGGAGAACACCCTGGGCCTGCGCTGCTTCGGCGTCGCGATCCCGTACCGCACCCCGGCCCGGGACGCGATCAGCTGCTCGGTGCCGGTGGCCCGGCTGACCCCGGCCCATGAGCAGATGATCAAGGACACGCTGTTCGACGCCCGCGACCGGCTGACGCTCGCCACCCGGCGGCTGTGAGCCCCCTGCGCCGGCCGCTCTTCCGCTTCCCCCTCCCCCGTACGGCGGAGGGGGATCGTCGTCGGGGCGGAGGCGCGCCGGGGGCGGCCCGCGGAAGGCTGGACGCCATGAACACCCGTACCGGCCGCCCGGTGCGACGGGCCGGCCGACGCTGGGTCCATCTGGTGCTGGGCGGCGCGCTGTTGATGCCGTTCTATCTGCTGGCGTCGGTCGTGATCCCGCTGCTCGTGGACGGGGCCGACCCGCTGCGCCGGGTGGGCTGGCAGTTCGTCGCGTTCGGCGGTGCGCTGCCGCTCGCCGCCCTGGCCGCGCTGCTCTTCCCGCTGCTGCGGCCGCTGGAGGTGGCCGCCGTACGGTCGCTGTGCGCGGTGCCGGCGGAGCGGCTGGCCGAGGGGCCGGCGCTCTCCTGGGCGGCCCGGCGGCGTACGGCGTTGTGGTTCGTGGCGCATCTGCTGGCCGGGGGAATCGTCAGCGGGATGACGCTGGCCGCCCCGCCGGCCGCCGTCCTGCTGCTGGTGCTGCCGTTCTCCGGCGCCCTGCGGCACGCCTCGCCGGGGTGGCCGGCCGCCTTCCACGGTGCGCTGGGGCCGCTCACGGGGCTGGCGCTGCTGGCGCTGGTGGCCGGCACCGCCTGGGGGGCCGGAGCGCTGCTGGGCCGCTGCGCCCCGGTGCTGCTGGGCCCGACGCCCGCCGACCGGCTGGCCGCCGCCGAACGCCGGGCTGCCGATCTGGCGTCCCGCAACCGGCTGGCCCGCGAGCTGCACGATGCCGTCGGACACGCGCTGAGCGCGGTCACCCTCCAGGCGAGCGCGGCCCGCCGGGTGCTGGACACGGACCCGGAGTTCGCCCGCCGGGCACTGGCCGCCATCGAGGAGACCACCCGCGAGGCGGTCACCGAACTCGACACCGTACTGGGCCTGTTGCGCGAGGAGGACGGCGCCGATCCGACCGCGCCCGCGCCGACCCTGGACGGTCTGGATGCGCTGCTCGCCCGGACCCGGGCGGCGGGCCTGGCGGTCGAGGCCACGGTCGAGGGGCGGTGTGCGGGGCTGGCGCCGGTGGTCTCGCGGGAGGCCTACCGGATCGTGCAGGAAGGCCTCAGCAATGCGCTGCGCCATGCCGGGCCGGTAGCGGTACGGCTCCAGCTGCGGTGTGACGAGGGGGAGTTGACGATCCGGGTGGAGAATCCGGTGACCGGACCGGGGGACGGCTCCCCCGAGGCGGCGGACCGTCCGGACGGGGGCCGCGGACTGCGGGGAATCGCCGAGCGGGCACGACTGCTGGGCGGCGAGGCGGCGGCCGCGGCCCACGACGGCGTATGGCGGCTGACGGCCCGGCTGCCGTCGGCCGGGACGACGAGAGGGCGGGAGGACGGGACGACGGGGCGGGCGACGGAGCAACGGAGCAATGGGACGACGGGGCGGGCGACGGGACGGCGGGGCGATGAGCAGCGGGACGCGGGAACACAGGACCGGTAACGGGGGCCGGTGCGAGAGCTGGGGCAGGGTGAGTGAACCGGGAGAGGATGAATGAACTGGGGCAGGGTGAATGCACTGGGGCAGGGTGAGCGGGGCGTGACCACGAGGCAGGACGAAGACGACCAGCGGTCCGGCGACGGGGCCCGCTCCGGCCCGCTGCGTATCGTCCTCGCCGACGACGAACGGATGGTGCGTACGGCGCTGTGCGCGATCCTGGGCGCCGAGGCGGACATGGAGGTCGTCGGCGAGGCGTCGACCGGCGCCGAGGCGGTGCCGCTGATCCGTGCGCTGCGCCCGGACATCGTGCTGATGGATGTCCGGATGCCGGAGATCGACGGCATCCGCGCGACCGAGCAGGTGCTCGCCGGGATGCCGGAGCCGCCCCGCATCATCGTGGTGACCACCTTCGAGAACGACGCCTACGTCTATGACGCACTGCGGGCCGGCGCCAGCGGGTTCCTGCTCAAGCGGTCCGGCGCGCAGGAACTGGTCCAGGTCGTACGGCTGGTGGCGCGCAGCGACTCGCTGCTGTTCCCCGCGGCGGTGCGGCGGCTGGCCGCCCGGCACGCCGGGGAGCGGGCGGCGGCCGAGGCGGTGCGGACGCTGCGGGCCCGGCTGTCCGAGCGGGAGCGGGCGGTGCTGCGGCTGATGACGGCCGGGCTGACGAACGCCGAGATCGCGGGCCGGCTGGGGGTGGGCCCGGCCACGGTCAAGACGCATGTGGCGGGGGTGCTGGCCAAGCTCGGGGTGCGGGACCGGACCCAGGCGGTGATCGCCGCGTATGAGTGCGGGTTCGTCCGGCCGGGGTGAGGCGTCCGGAGGGAGTGATGCGTCCGGAGGGGATGATGCGTCCGGCCGGGGCGATCAGGCACCGCCCCTGCCGTGCCGCAAGCGGATTCGCCGGCCCCGTCAAGTGTCTTGACCAGCCATGAACCAGCTCTTCTAGCGTGTCCGCACATCTGAATGCTGTCCGTGCATACAGCCTTGCTGTTGAGCCGGAGGAGTCCCCGTCCATGACCGCACCCCGCACCCCCTCACGCACCGTCCCCCGCAGCGTCCTGCTCACCGGCGCCGCCGGCGGGCTCGGCACCCTGATGCGTGAGCTGCTGCCGCCCTACGGGTACCGGCTGCGCCTCTTCGACCAGCGGCCCGTCGACACCCCCGCCGGCGAACCTGAGGCGATCACGGCCGAGTTGGCCGACACGGAGGCACTGCGCGAGGCGGTGCGCGGGGTCGACGCGGTGATCCATCTCGCGGGCATCTCCCTGGAGGCCGGCTTCGAGCAGATCCTGCGCGCCAACATCGAGGGCACCTACCGCCTGTACGAGGCGGCGCGCGAGGCGGGCGTCCGCCGTATCGTCTTCGCCTCCTCGAACCACGCCGTCGGCTTCACCCCGCGCCCCGCGGACGGCTCCGGCGCCATCCCCGTCGGCACACCCCGCCGCCCCGACACCTACTACGGGCTGTCCAAGGGATTCGGCGAGGATCTGGCCTCCCTGTACTGGGATGTGCACGGCATCGAGACCGTCTCGGTCCGCATCGGCTCCTGCTGCCCCGTGCCGGCCTCGGTGCGGATGCTGTCCATCTGGCTGAGCCCGGCCGACTGCGCACGGCTGCTGCACGCCGCGCTCACCGCGCCGGACGTGGGCCACACCGTCGTCTACGGCTCGTCCGCCAACACCCGCCTGTGGTGGGACCTGTCGACCGCCCGCGCCCTGGGGTACGCGCCACAGGACGACTCCGAGCCGTACGCGGCACGGCTGATCGCCGCACAGGGCGCGCTGGAACCGGACAACCCCGAACACGCCTTCCTCGGCGGCACCTTCTGCACCGACCCGCCCCGGTGGCCACACTGACGGTCCCGCCCGGTGGCCCCCGAGGGCCCTGCCCGTTGCCGCGGCGCCACCGAACCGCCCGAGCGGCGCCGTGCGCACGTGGCCCCTGCCACGCCGCGGAACCCCCGCCGCCCGGGTGGCGTCCTGGTCTGTGTACCCACCCACCGCGCAGGAACGAGGAACGCATCATGGGCATCGTCAGCTGGCTCGTACTCGGGCTGATCGCGGGCATCATCGCGAAGGTCCTGCTGCCGGGGCGGGACCCGGGCGGCATCGTCGGCACGACCCTCATCGGCATCGTGGGGTCCTTCCTCGGCGGCTGGCTCTCCACCAAATTCCTGCACCGCCCGATCCCCAAGGATTTCGGCGAGCCGTCCATGTGGATCGCCTCGGTCGCCGGGGCCCTGGTCCTGCTGATCGCCTACCGGCTGCTCTTCGGCAACTCCCGCGAACGCCGGTGACCGGGTCCGGCGGCCATCGGGCCGCAGGTAATGGAACCGCAAAGGCGAGCCGATCGTTGAGCCCGGCATGACCGCTATGACTCCTGGCTCGAACCTCCCGCTCAACGCCGTGCGGGTGGCGGTGGACGTCACCGCCCCCGTGCGGCTGGACGTGTCGGGCCTGCTGCTCGCCGCCAACGGCAAGGTGCGCTCCGACGACGACTTCGTGTTCTACAACCAGCCCGGCGGACCGGGCGTGACGCACTCCGCGGCGGCCGGCGGCGGCGACACCATCACCGTGGACACCGCCGCCGTGCCCGAGGGCATCGAGAAGATCGTGGTCACCGCGAGTCCGGACGCCCCCGGCGCGACCTTCGCCGGCACCGAGCCGACCGGCACGGTCCGCAACGCCGACGACGGCAGCGTCATCGCCTCCTTCACCCCGCCGCAGCTGGGCCCCGAGACCGCTCTGGTGGTCGTCGAGATCTACCGCCGCGGCGGTGCCTGGAAGGTCCGCGCGGTCGGCCAGGGCTATGCCAACGGCCTGGCGGGAATCGCCACCGACTTCGGCGTCAGCGTGGAGGAGCCGGCCGCACCCGCCGCACCGCAAGCGCCCGCCGCGCCCCCGGCGCCCCCGGCCCCCGCAGGCCAGTGGGGGCCGCCCGCCGGCGCCCCGGCCCCGGTCGCCCCGCCGCCGGCCGCCGCGCCCCCGGCCCCGGCGGCCGCCCCGGCCCCCGGCTCCGGCAAGGTCAACCTCGACAAGGGCCGCGTCAGCCTCCAGAAGAACCAGACCGTCTCGCTGGTCAAGGGCGGCCGCCCACTGCTCACCTCGGTCACCATGGGCCTCGGCTGGGAGCCGGCCTTCCGGGGCAAGACCATCGACCTGGACGCCTCCGTCATCGCCTTCGGCCCGGACCGCAAGAAGGTCGACAACTGCTTCTTCGGCAAGCTGATGATCCTGGGCGGTGCGATCCAGCACTCCGGCGACAACCTCACGGGCGAGGGCGCCGGCGACGACGAGGCCATCACCGTCCACCTCGGCGGAGTGCCCCAGGAGGTGAGTGGCCTGGTCTTCGTCGTGAACTCCTTCTCCGGCCAGAAGTTCTCCGACGTCGCCAAGGCGTACTGCCGCCTGGTGGACGCCCAGAGCGGCGAGGAACTGGTCCGCTTCGACCTCACCCACGCCGAACCGCGCACCGGCGTGATCATGGCCAAGCTGATCCGCCAGTTCTCCGGCGAGTGGGAGATGACCGCACTGGGCGAGTTCGTCGACGCCCGCACGGTGCGCGGCATGGTCAAGCCCGCCGCACAGGCCCTGTGAGCCGCTGACGCCCGCCTCCCCGACGGCCCTCGCACCCGTCGGGGACGGCGCGGCCGGACCGCGCCCCGGGGCTCAGCCACGGGCCGTCAGCCCCGCCACCTCCGCCAGCCGCTCGAAGGACTCCACCAGCGCCGCGCGGTCGTAGGTGCTGGTGGTGACCAGCACCTCGTCCGCCCCGCTGCGCTCGATCAGGGTGCCGAGGGCGTCGGCGACCTGCTCCCCGGTGCCGTGGATCTGCCCGGCCAGGGCGTCCTCGTAGAACCCCCGCTCACGTGCCGGCAGCGCGGCCACGGCCGCCGGATCGTCCTCGGCCGGCCGCAGCGGCGGAAACACCCCATGGGTACGGGAGTACGCCAGCGACCGCGCCTCCGGCAGCACCAGCCGCCGCGCCCGCTCCGCCGTACCGGCCACCGCCACCGTCCCGGAGATGACCACATACGGCCGCTCCCACATCCCGGACGGGCGGAACGCGTCCCGGTAGGCGTCGATCGCGTCCAGCATCTTCTGCCGGCCGCGGAGGTCGCCGATGACCAGCGCCAGCCCGGCGTCCGCGGCGATCCGCGCGCCCGCGCCGGTGGCCAGGACGAACGCCGGGACATGCAGCCCCTCGGCGGGCCACGCGCGCACCCGCGCGGCGGCGGTCCCGGTGCCCGCGAAGTACCCCAGCAGCTCGGTCAGCTGCCCGGCGAAGCCGTCGGCGGCGTCCTTGTCCGTGCCCAGCGCCCGGCGGACACCGCCGGTGAAGCCCACCGACCGGCCGAGCCCCATGTCGATCCGGCCGGGGAACAGCGACTCCAGCACCCCGAACTCTTCGGCGACCACCAGCGGCCGGTGGTTGGGCAGCATCACCCCGCCGGTACCGACCCGGATGGCCGAGGTCGCCGAGGCCACCGCGGCGGCCAGTACGGTCGGCGCGGAGCCGGCGACGCCGGGCACACCGTGGTGCTCGGAGACCCAGAAACGGTGGTAGCCCAGCCTCTCGGCGCGGCGCGCCAGGTCCACCGTGTCCCGCAGCGCCGCCGCCGGCGGATGGCCCTCCCTGGTGCGGGAACGGTCCAGGACCGAGAATCGTGTCGTCCGTATCGTCGAGCTCACCACCTCTCCTTCAACGTCCGCCCGCCTCCGCCATTCCCCTTCCCGCCGCCCTTGGGCCCCGCCCCGTCACGGCCCGCCCCGTCACGGCGCGTCCCCACGGCACGCACGAGGAGCGTTCGATGACGCAGCAGCCGCCGCCGGCCGGACCCGCGGATCCCCCGGACGGCCCAGTACCCCCGGACCTTCCCGACCGGGTCGCGGTGACCTACGGCGAGCGCGACCTCAGCACCGTCCCCGCCTTCGCCGGCGGCTTCATCAACTTCGGCTACTGGACGGGCCTGCCCGGCCCCGCCGGCCGGCCGCTGACCGAGGCCGACCGGGTGCGCAGCGAGCAGGATCTCTACCGTCTGGTGCTCGGCACCTTCGACCGGCCGCGGGGCCGCACCGCCCTGGAGGTCGGCTGCGGACGCGGGCTGGGCTCCGCGCTGGCACTGCGGGAGTTCGGCCTGGGCACGGTGCTCGGCATGGATGCACACCCCGACCAGATCGCCCGGGCCCGGGAGGCGAATGCCGCCCTGCTCGCCCCCTCCCCAAAATCCTCCGGGCGGCTGGAATTCCTCCAGGGCGCGGCCCAGCGCATCCCGCTCCCCGACGGCTGCATCGACTGCCTCTTCTCCGTCGAGGCGGCGCAGCACTTCCGCGATCTTGCCGGTTTCGCCCGGGAGGCGGCGCGGGTGCTGCGCCCGGGCGGCCGGCTGGCGCTGACGACGTTCTTCGCCCGCACCCGGGAGACGGCGCGGGTGCTGCCCACCGTGCTGCCCCCGTACGCCGACGGCCTGGACGTCCCGCACGTGGTCGACGAGGTCGCCGCGACGCTGACCGCCGCGGGTCTGCGCGAGGTCCGGGTCCGGTCCATCGGCGACGGCGTCTGGGAGTCGTACGACCGTTATATGGCCCAGCAGCCCGGACTCCGCGACGAGTGGCCGCGCCGCTACCTGACGGCTTATGAGACCGGGCTGCTGGACTACTACGTGCTCACGGCCGGGGCGGGCTGAGCTGCCCGCCCCGTGGCCGCCGGGATACGGCTACCGCTGACGGCGCTACCCCTGACCGCGTTACCCCTGACGGCGCTGCCGCTTCCAGGGGCCGGTGATGGCCAGCATGATGCCGGGCTCCTGGATGTTGGCGAACAGCGTGTGCCCGTCCGGGGAGAACACCGGCCCGGTGAACTCGCTGAACTCCGGCTCGTCCGCGGTGCCGATGTTGAGGTCGTTGCGGGCGATCGGGTAGGTCCGGCCGTCGTCGGTGGCCCCGAACAGGTGCTGGACGCCCTCGCCGTCCTCGGCGATGATCAGCCCGCCGTAGGGCGAGACGGTGATGTTGTCGGGGCCGTCCAGGGCGCCGTCCTTCGACGGTTCCTTGTTGACGCCCAGCAGCACCTTCAGCGTCAGGGTCCGCCGCCGCGGGTCGTAGAACCAGACCTGGCCGTCGTGCTGGACCGGGCTCTCGTCGCGGGCGAACGAGGACACCACGTACGCGCCGCCGTCCGCCCACCACAGGCCCTCCAGCTTGCGGGCGCGGGTGACCTCACCGTCCTTGAACTGCTTGCGCACCGAGACCTTGCGGGCGTCGCGGTCGGGCACCTCGACCCAGTCCACGCCGTAGACGGTGCCGGCCTTGGTGGCGCGCGAGAGGTCGTCGACGAACCGACCGCCGGAGTCGAAGCACTTGAAGGCCTCCAGCACGCCGGCGTCATCGGCCAGCGTGCGCAGCTGCCCGCGGCCGTGCCGGAATCCGTGCGGCGGGGTCCAGCGGTAGAACAGCCCGTTGGGGGTGTCGGCGTCCTCGGTCAGGAAGAGGTGGCCGCGCTTGGGGTCGACGACGACCGCCTCGTGGGCGTAGCGCCCCAGCGCCTTGACCGGCTGGGGATTGCGGCCGGCCCGGCGGTCGTGCGGGTCGACCTCGAAGGCATAGCCGTGGTCCTTGGTCATGCCGTGCTCGCCGGCCTTGTCCTCGTTCTCCTCGCAGGTGAGCCAGGTGCCCCAAGGAGTGGTCCCGCCCGCGCAGTTGGTGGAGGTACCGGCGATGCCGACCCACTCGCCGACCGGCCTGCCGTCCTTGGCGACCTCGACGACGGTGCAGCCGCCGGACGCCGCAGGGTCGTAGACCAGCCCCTCGGCCAGCGGCACCGGGTGCGGCCAGTCGGCGCGCGGGCCCTTCAGCTCGTGATTGTTGACGAGGAGGGTGGTGCCGCGGTGGCCCGCGAAGGTCCCGGTGCCGTCGTGGTTGGAGGGGGTGGACTCGCCGCTGTCCAGCTTGGTGACGCCGGTGCGCGTGATGATCTTGTACGAGAACCCGGCGGGCAGCGCGAGGATGCCGTCCGGGTCCGGGACCAGCGGGCCGTAACCGATGCCGTGGCCATGGCCGTGACCGTCCGCCGCACCGCCCGGGCCGGCGCCCGGTGCCTCTTCGGCGAGGGCCCCGGGCGCGGTGGCCAGCACCCCGACGCTCCCGGCCAGCGTGACCCCCGCGCCGGCGAGGGCGGAACGCTTGGCGAAGTCTCTGCGGGTGAGCGGCATTGTCATCTCCTGGATGGCCGGTTTCTTCATCCCTGTGCCTGCGCCGCACACGCTCCCGTGCGTCGTCGAACTCCAGTTGAACGCCGTGCGACATCCAGGAAGCAGTTGGGGCCGGTCCGGCGGATCAGGGCCGGGCGTGCCCTGATCCGCCGGACCGGCCCCGGCGCAGGGGGTATCTCCCCGCGAGGTGGTCCGCCCCGGCCGTGCCCGGGTTTTCTCCGCTAGCCGGACTGCCGCGAGCGCGCCTTGAAGGCCGCCTTGCGGGCCTCCTTGGCCGCCTTCTTGTCCGGGTGCAGCCGGCCCATGGCCTCCAGGACGTCGGCGGTGGCCGGGTGGTCCACCCGCCAGGCCGTGTCGAAGAACCCGCTGTGCTGCTCGGTCAGGCCCTGCACCAGGTCGCGCAGCTCGCCCGTGGCGTCCTCCTCGGCGCTCTCCAGCTGTGCCGCGATGGTGTCCACCGTCAGCCAGAAGATCATCTCCTGGGACGGCTCGGGGATGCCGGGCAGCGCCCGCTCGGCGAGCCAGACCCGGGCCAGACCGCCGAGCTGCCGGTCGTCGAGCACGTCGCGCAGCGCGGCCTCGGCGTCCGGCGAGACCAGCGAGAGGGTCTGCTGGGCGGCCAGCCGGCGCCGCGGGGCGCGGTCGTCGTCCCCGCGGGCGGCGGCGAGCAGGTCCCGTGCGGCATCCAGGGGCGTACGGCTGGCGAGCCACAGCTCGGACTCGGCCTGGGCCAGCGCCTCGGGGTAGTCGGGCAGCGCCTCCAGGAGGGCATCGGCGCCCTTGTCGGCGAGGTCGCCGACCGCCGGGGCGTCCACCCCCGCGTCCAGCATCCGGGCGCGTACCGCGTAGACGCCGAGGGGGGTGAGGCGCACCAGGCCGTAGCGGGAGACGTCCTCGTCCGTCAGCGGCCCCGCGGCGGGGCCGGCGGAGTCCGGGGAAACGACCGTCTCGCCGTCCTCGTCCAGCTCCTCGATCAGCGCTTCGTCGACGGGCTGGTAGGCGACCAGGCCGATCGGCTCCAGCACCCGGAACTGGTCGTCCAGGCGCATCATCGCCTCGGAGACCTCTTCGAGGACGTCATCGGTGGGCTCGTCCATATCGTCCGGGACGATCATGGAGGCGGCCAGCGCGGGCAGCGGAACCTCCTGGTCAGGGCTCTCGTTCAGGGCCGTGAGCAGATAGAGGTTGCCGAGGATGCCGTCCAGCAGCTCGGCCTCCTCCTCCGGGTTCCAGTCGATCGCGTCCAGGTCGAGTTCGCCGCCCTCGGTGAGCTGGTCGGCGAGGTCGGCGAGGTCGGGGGCGGCCGCATCGGCGAGCACGGTCTCCATGCCGCCGAGCCAGATGTCGAGGATGTCCTGCGGGCTGCCGGAGGTGAGCAGGTCGAGCTCGTCGCCGGGGGTGGCGAGGCCGGCGGCGGCATCGTCGGGCAGGTCGGCACCGTCCTCGCCGTCGGCGCTCTCCTCGATCTCCACGAGTCCGGTGTCCACCGCCAGCTGCCAGGCCTCGGCGGTGTAGGCGGCGCCGTCCTCGTCGCCGGCCAGGCCCAGGTGCTCGGTGGCGGCGGCCAGCGGCTCGTCGAGGATCTGGCCGCCGACCCCGACCGGAACACCCCGTTCGGCCCAGCGGGCGAGCTTCGCGGCCCGGGCCAGCAGGGGGGCGCTCAGCGCGTCCCTGGCCAGCTCCGCTTCGGAGTGCAGCCGCACCGGCGGCAGGGTGGGGCGGTCTGCGGACATCGGGTGCTCAGCTCCTCGGACGGACTACGACTGGGGGTACCTCCCAGCGGTAGCTGGGGAGTGCGCCGCCCCAGCGTAGACGGAATTCGCCGTAACCCGGACGGTTCACCTGCGCGCCCCCTGCCGGTCACCGGGAGAAGCTTGACAACTCCCCTGTGTGCGCAAGAGATTGACGCAGATCGACGCGCGTAGCGCGCGCCGGTCCGGCTCCGCACGCACCTTCACCGGCCACCCCCCATATACCTCGGAGGCATCCATGCCGTCCCGTCGTTCACTCCGCAGACCGGTCACCCTCGGTGCGGTGATCTGTGCCGCCCTGGCCGGCGGACTGCTGACCGCCACGCAGTCCGCCTCCGCCGCCGGCACCCGGATCCACGACATCCAGGGCAGCACCCGCATATCCCCGCTGGCCGGACAGCAGGTCAGCGAGGTGCCCGGCACCGTCACCGCGATCCGCTCGTTCGGCTCGGCCCGCGGCTTCTGGGTGCAGGACGCGCACCCGGACAAGAACCCCGCCACCAGCGAGGCGGTCTTCGTCTTCACCGGTAAGGAGACGCCGAAGGTCGCCGTCGGCGACGCGATCACCTTCTCCGGCACGGTCAGCGAGTACTACCCGGGCGGCAAGGACGCCGGTCTGCAGTCCGTCACCGAGATCACCGGGGCGACCTGGAAGACCGTCTCCTCCGACGCCCCACTGCCGGCCGCCTTCAAGCTCAACCCCGCCTCGGTGCCGAATCGTTACGCCCCCACCGCGGGCGGCAACAGCATCGAGTCGCTGAAGCTGCGCCCCACGTCGTACGCCCTGGACCGCTACGAGTCCCTGGAGGGCATGCGGGTCTCCGTCTCGAACGCCCCGGTCGTCGGCCCGACCAGCAGCTACCACGAGCTGTGGGTGACCGCCGAGCCCGGCCACGACCGCACCCGCCGCGGCGGGACGCTCTACCGCTCGTACGCGGACCCCAACGGCGGCCGGGTCAAGGTGGCGTCCCTGATCCCGTTCGCGCAGCAGCCGTTCCCGGTCGCCGACGTCGGCCAGGCGCTGTCCGGCACCACCGCCGGGCCGCTGGACTACGACAACTTCGGCGGCTACACCCTGCAGGCCACCGAACTGGGCAAGGTCACCGGCCAGAGCCCCACGCCGGAGACCACCCGCAAGCAGAAGTCCGACGAGCTGGCGGTGGCGACCTACAACGTCGAGAACCTGTCCCCCGCCACCCCGCAGGCCAAGTTCGACCGGCTGGCGAAGGCGCTGGTGCAGAACCTGTCCTCGCCCGATGTCGTGGCGCTGGAGGAGGTCCAGGACGACAGCGGCCCCAAGGACAACGGCGTGGTCACCGCCGGGGAAACCCTCAAGAAGCTCACCGAGGCCGTCAAGGCGGCCGGCGGTCCGGCGTACGAGTGGCGGCAGATCGACCCGGTCAACGACCAGGACGGCGGCCAGCCCGGCGGCAACATCCGCACGGCGTTCCTGTTCAACCCCGAGCGGGCGTCCTTCACGGACGTCAAGGGCGGCGACGCCACCACTCCGGTGAAGGTGGTCGACGACCACGGCAAGGCCTCGCTGTCCGCGTCCCCGGGCCGGATCGCGCCCGCCGACGAGGCGTGGAAGACCAGCCGCAAGCCTCTGGTCGGCCAGTTCTCCGCCAAGAGCCGTCCCGGCAGCCGGGTGTTCGTGATCGCCAACCACTTCAACTCCAAGGGCGGCGACCAGGGCCTGGACAGCCGTTTCCAGCCCCCGGCCCGCAGCTCCGAGACCCAGCGCACCGCCCAGGCGCGCCTGGTCAACACCTTCGTCAAGGATCTGCTGGCCAAGGACCCGAAGGCCGGTGTGGTGGTGGCCGGTGACCTCAACGACTACCAGTTCTCGCCGGCCCTGAAGGACCTCACCGCCGGCGGTGTACTCACCGACCAGGTGCGCCGACTGCCGGCCGCCGAGCGCTACGGCTACGTCTACAGCGGCAACTCACAGGTGCTGGACCATATGCTCACCAGCCGTCCGCTGACCCGGTCCGACTACGACATCGTGCACCTCAACGCCGAGTACGCCGACCAGGCCAGCGACCACGATCCGCAGGTGCTGCGCATCAAGCTGTAGCACGCGGCATGTCACCCCGTGTAACGCTCCGGTCACCCGCCTGGCCCACGCCGGGGGGCCAACTGCCGCGGGTGGTGCGGTACTGGGCATGTAAGAAACATTCGGCGAGACATAGGGAGTCATCATGCCGAAGTCCCAGAACCGTAAGTCGGGCAACAAGGACCGTGCCGCCGAGCGGCGCACCGACCAGCGGAAGCCGAAGTCGTCGGAGGAGTCCGCTTCCGAGCGGACCCAGGACCTGAAGCGTTCGCGGAATGGCCTGACTGGCGCGTGATGGGCCTGTGATGCCCGAGCGGCCGTCGCACCGGAAGGCGCGGCGGCCGCTTCACGTTCCGGCCCTGGCGCCGGACGTAGCGCTGCTCAGCAAATCAGCCGGCACAACCAAGTGGACGTGACATATGAGGCGCCCCCAGACTCCTGGCATAGAGACCATGACCACTCCCCTCACACCCCCGGCGGCCGCACCGCCGTTCGGCCGGGTCGCGACCGCCATGGTCACGCCGTTCACCGCCGACGGAGCGCTCGACACCGACGGCGCCCAGCGGCTCGCCACCCATCTCGTCGACGACGGCGGCTGCGACGCACTGGTAGTGAGCGGCACCACCGGGGAGTCCCCGACGACCTCGGACGCCGAGAAGGAGACCCTGCTGCGGGCCGTCGTCGAGGCCGTCGGCGACCGGGCCCGGATCACCGCCGGGATCGGCACCAGCGATACCCGCCACTCCGTCACCCTGGCCCGCAGCGCCGAACGCGCGGGCGCCCACGGCCTGTTGGTGGTCACGCCCTACTACTCACGGCCCACCCAGGAGGCCGTCGCCCACCACCTGCGGACGGTCGCGGACGCCACCGGACTGCCGGTGATGCTCTACGACATCCCGGGGCGCACCGGCACCGCGCTGGCCACCGGAACGCTGCTGCGGCTGGCCGCCCATCCGCGGATCGCGGCGGTCAAGGACTGCGCCTACGACCCGCTGAAGTCGGCGAAGGTGCTGGCCGCGACGGGTCTGGCCTACTACGCGGGCTGCGACGAGCAGATCCTGCCGCTCCGTGCGCTCGGCGGCTCCGGCTGCATCAGCACCGCAGGCAATGCCGCGCCGCGGGCGGTGCGTGCCGTGCTGGACGCCTTCGACGCCGGCGACACGGCCGGGGCGACCCGCCGTCAGCTCGCGCTGATCCCGCTCATCGAGGCGGTGACCGGCGGCGAGAACCCCGGCGCGGTCACCGTGAAGGCGCTGCTCAACCACCTCGGCCTGCCCGCGGGACCGGTCCGCGGCCCGCTGCTGGCGGCGGATGGCGAGCTCACCAGGCGGCTGGCGGACGCGCTGCAGACGACCCTGGACCGGACTGCGGACGGGGATACCGCTGCGGTGCCTGCGGCTGTCCCTGGCTAGCGGGGAAGGGCGGGGGCGCCGCCCCGAAGCCGCTCTGGGCGCCCGGCTGCGCATACGGCGCGCCCGGCTGTCCGTACCGCGCGCCGGCGGCCGGGTCGTGCCCCGCCGCGGCTTCGCCCCGGTCCGGCGCGGGCGGCTCCTCCTCGTCCGCCACCAGGTCCCGTACCAGCAGCGTCGCTCCGGCCACCGCGCCCGGCATCAGCACCACCGCGACGAACGGGATCAGGAACAGCAGCACGACCGGGGTGCCGAAGCCGACCGCGAGCGCCTTACGGCCCCGCAGCAGCCGCAGCCGCTCCCGCACCGGAATGTCCCGGCGCTGCATGGCCACCGAGGTCAGCTCGACGGCGAGGAAGAAGCCGGAGACGCAGAAGCCGATGGCGGGGATCACGGTCTGCCCGAGGAAGGGCACGAACCCGAGGACGAACAGCAGGATCCCGAAACCGGCGGCCCGCAGCAGCACATGGACGCTGTCGCGCAGGGCGATCCAGATCTCCTGCCACAGCGGGCGGTCCGGGGACGGCGGGCAGTACCCCTCGGACTCCTCGACCTTCTCCGACAGCGACTCGTAGAAGGGGTCGCCGATCAGCAGGGTGACGGCGGTGAACGTCAGCACCGACAGCATCAGCCCGCCGGCGAACAGCAGCGCCACGAAGACTCCGCGCAGCAGCCCCTGCCAGGGCGAGCCCCAGCCGTCGGCGAACGGCGTCGCCCAGGCCGCGATATCGCCGGACCAGAGGGCGAGCACGGTGAGCACCGCGGCGTACAGCACCAGCGCGATCAGCGCCGGAATCAGCCCGAATCCCCACCACCGGCCGTGCTGGGCGACCCAGCGCTGCCCCTTACCCAGATACCGCATCCCCGCTGCAAGATCACGCATAGCGCAAAGCCTAGCGGCGTCCGTCCGGGGCGGGGACGGGGGCGGCACCCCGGGCGTGCGGAGACCGTGCGGGCTGCGCGGAGACCCTGCGGAGGCAGCGACGGAAGCGGCAACGGAAGCGGCCCGGCGGGTCTCCCGCCGGGCCGCTGACGCTGCCGTGCAGGGCCGGCTGCAGACCGGCCGCCCTGCCCCTGGCCTCAGTTGTGGCTGTGCAGCACCTCGTTGAGGCCGCCCCAGGTCGCCTTGTTCGGGCGGGCCTCGACGGTGCCGGTGGTGGAGTTGCGGCGGAAGAGGATGTTGTCCGCGCCGGAGAGCTCCAGGGCCTTGACGATCTGGCCGTCGGGCAGCGTGACGCGGGTACCGGCGGTCACGTACAGCCCGGCCTCGACGACACACTCGTCGCCGAGCGCGATGCCGATGCCCGACTCGGCGCCCAGCAGGCAGCGCTCGCCGATGGCGATGATCTGCTTGCCGCCGCCCGAGAGGGTGCCCATGGTGGAGGCGCCGCCGCCGATGTCGGAGCCGTCGCCGATGACTACGCCCGCGCTGATCCGGCCCTCGACCATGGAGGTGCCCAGCGTCCCGGCGTTGAAGTTGACGAAGCCCTCGTGCATGACGGTGGTGCCGGCCGCGAGGTGTGCCCCCAGGCGCACCCGGTCGGCGTCCGCGATCCGCACCCCGGTGGGCGCGACGTAGTCGGTCATCCGGGGGAACTTGTCGATGCTGGTGACCATCAGGTGCAGCCCCTCGGCGCGGGCGTTCAGCCGCACCGTCTCCAGCCGGTCGACGGCCACCGGGCCCAGCGAGGTCCAGGCGGCGTTGGACAGCAGCCCGAAGAGGCCTTCCAGGTTCTGCCCGTGCGGCTTGACCAGCCGGTGGCTGAGCAGGTGGAGGCGCAGGTAGGCGTCGTGCGCGTCCAGCGGCTTGTCGTCGAGGGAGGAGATGACCGTACGGACGGCGACGACCTCTACCTCACGGACCGGGTCGGGGCCGATCGCCTTGAGCACGGCGGCGCCCAGCAGTTCGGTGGCGCGCTCGTCGTCAAGGCGCTCGGTGCCGGCCGGGCCGGGCGCACCGACCAGCTCGGGCGCCGGGAACCAGGTGTCGAGAACGGTGCCGTCGGAGGTGACGGTGGCGAGCCCGGCGGCGACGGCGCCGGTCGTACGGGAAGAAGCAGCGGAAACAGCAGCATCGGTCATGCTCGAAACCTAACCGGAGGGCGCCCGCCGAGGCGAACCGGTCTCAGCGGCCGGCCGGGCCGTGGGGCTCCTTCGCCGGCCCGCCGGGGCCGCACGACGGCCGGTCCAGCTCAGCCCAGCACCCCGGCCAGCCCGGCCCGGACCGCCTCGGGGTCGAAGGGCTGCCCGGTCAGCAGATGCTGCAACACCAGCCCGTCGGTCAGGGCCACCACCGTCCGCGCCGTGCGCAGATCGCCGATCCGCTGTCCGAGCAGCCGCACCATCTCGTCCAGGCACTCGGCGGCGATCGGCCGCACCGCCTCGTGCCGCAGCGCCGCCAGATACAGCTCGTACTCCAGCTCCATCCGCCTGCGGTCACCGGTCAGCGTGTCCTCGACCAGCCTCGCGACCTCCTCCGCGAGCGGCGCCGCCTGGTCGATGCCGTCGACCCAGCGCGCGAAGTCCGCCAGGCACATCACGTTGGACTGCCGCAGCGCGGCGACCAGCAGCTCGTCCAGGGTCGCGAAGTGGTAGGTGGTCGAGCCGAGCGGCACATCCGCCGCGGCGGCCACGGCGCGGTGGCTGAGCCCGGCGATCCCGCGCTCGCCGACCACGGCGATCGCCGCATCGATGATCCGCTGCCGCCGGTCCGGATCGTAGCGCCGGGCCATCAGTGCGCCCCGTCCAGATTCAGCACCACGACCCCCGCGATGACCAGCAGTACGCCGAGGATCTTCAGCGCATTGGTGCTCTCCCCCAGGAAGACCATCCCGATCGCGGCGATCAGCGCCGTTCCGACACCGGCCCAGATGGCGTACGCGGTGCCGACGCTCATCGATTTGAGCGTCTGGGCGAGCAGCGCAAAGGCGAGCAGATAGCCCAGCGCGGTGGCCAGCGAAGGCCACAGCTTGCTGAAGCCGTTGCTGTACTTCATCGCGGTGGTCGCAAGCACCTCGGAGAGGATCGCGCCGGCGAGCGTCAGATAGACCATGCGTACGAGCGTACACAGCGTTGCGTACGGGCGTACATATGCGTGCGCAGTCGAGTCCAGCCCGTCCCGACCACCCCGCAACGCGATATGGCCGTGCCCGCCAGTGGTCACCACTGGCGGGCACGGCCATATCGCTCGGGAGATCTCGTCAGACGTTGAAGCCCAGCGCGCGCAGCTGCTCGCGGCCGTCGTCGGTGATCTTGTCCGGGCCCCACGGGGGCATCCAGACCCAGTTGATCTTCAGTTCGTTGACGATGCCGTCCGTGGCGGACTTCGCCTGGTCCTCGATGACGTCGGTCAGCGGGCAGGCCGCGGAGGTCAGCGTCATGTCGATGGTGGCGATATTGGCGTCGTCGACGTGGATGCCGTAGATCAGCCCCAGGTTGACGACATCGATGCCCAGCTCGGGGTCCACGACGTCGTACAGCGCCTCGCGGACCTCTTCCTCAGAGGCCGGCTTGGTGGTGGTGGTCGGGGTGTCGGTCATGCGGTCTTCGCCTCCTCGGAGAGGGCCTTGGCCGTGGCGTCCTTCCAGGCCATCCAGCTGAGCAGCGCGCACTTCACACGCGCCGGGTACTTGGAGACACCGGCGAACGCCACCGCGTCCTCCAGGATCTCCTCCATGGCGTCATCCGGCTCGACCTGCCCCTTGGACTGCATCAGCTCCAGGAACGTCTCCTGGATCTTCTGCGCCTCGTCGAGCTCCTTGCCGACCAGGAGGTCGTTGAGCACCGACGCGCTGGCCTGGCTGATGGAGCAGCCCTGGCCCTCGTAGGACACATCCTCAATCGTCGAGCCGTCGAGCCGCACGCGCAGCGTGATCTCGTCACCGCACGTGGGGTTGACGTGGTGCACCTCGGCGTCGCCGTCCCGAAGACCGCGCCCGTGCGGGTGCTTGTAGTGGTCCAGGATGACGTCCTGGTACATGGAATCCAGCTTCACGGCTCAGTCAGTCCTCGTCCTCATCCGCTGTGCTTGTTAACCGGCTGGGTCTTCTTAACCGAAGAAGTTGCGGACGTGCTCCAGGCCCTCGACCAAGGCGTCGACCTCGGCGGGCGTGGAGTACAGATAGAACGACGCTCGCGTGGTCGCAGGAATTCCGAAGCGCAGGCAGACCGGCCGTGCGCAGTGGTGACCCACGCGGACCGCGATGCCCTGCTCGTCCAGCACCTGGCCGACATCGTGCGGATGGATGTCGCCGAGCGTGAAGGAGAGCGTCGCCCCGCGGTCCTCGGCCGTGCTCGGGCCGATGATGCGCAGGTCGGGGACCTCCAGCAGCCGCTTGACGGCGTACTCGGTGATCGCGTGCTCATGCGCGGCGATCTGGTCCATGCCGATCGAGGCGAGGTAGTCCACGGCCGCGCCGAGGCCGACGGCCTGGGCGATCGGGGGCGTACCGGCCTCGAACTTGTGCGGCGCGGGCGCATACGTCGAGGAGTGCATCGAGACGGTCTCGATCATCTCGCCGCCGCCGAGGAACGGCGGAAGGTCCTCCAGCAGCTCCTGGCGGCCCCACAGCACACCGATGCCGGTCGGACCGCACATCTTGTGGCCGGTGAAGGCCACGAAGTCGGCCTGCAGCGCCTGCACGTCCAGCACCATGTGCGGGGCGGCCTGCGAGGCGTCGATGCAGACCAGCGCGCCGACCTCCTGGGCGCGGCGGATGATCGTCTCGACCGGGTTGATGGTGCCCATGATGTTGGAGACCAGCGTGAAGGAGACGATCTTCGTCTGCTCCGTGATGACCTCGTCGATGTTGGACAGGTCGAGACGTCCGTCGTCGGTGATGCCGAACCACTTCAGCTTCGCGCCGGTGCGCTGCGAGAGCAGCTGCCACGGGACGATGTTGGAGTGGTGCTCCATCTCCGTGATGACGATCTCGGTCTCGCGGTCCACGCGGTAGGGCTCATCGGCCCAGCCGAGCATGTTGGCCACGAGGTTGAGCGACTCCGAGGCGTTCTTGGTGAAGATCACCTCGTCGCGGCTCGGGGCGTTGATGAAGGCGGCCACCTTGTCACGGGCACCTTCATACAGCGCCGTGGCCTCCTCGGCGAGCACATGCACGCCGCGGTGGACGTTGGCGTTGTGGCGTTCGTAGTAGGCGTTCAGGGCGTCGAGGACCTGACGCGGCTTCTGGGAGGTCGCCGCGTTGTCCAGGTATACGACCTTCTTCCCGTCATGGATCTGACGATCCAGGATGGGGAAGTCCTTACGGATCGCCTCGGTGTCGAGGAGGCCCGGCAGCTGTGTCACGCGGTTGCGCCACCCTTCGTGTACTCCTCGTAGCCCTCGGCCTCCAGCTTGTCGGCGAGCTCGGCGCCGCCGGACTCGGCGATCCGGCCGTTGGCGAAGACGTGGACCTGGTCGGGCTTGATGTAGCGCAGGATGCGCGTGTAGTGGGTGATCAGCAGGGTGCCGACCTCGCCGGTCTCGCGGACGCGGTTGACGCCCTCGGAGACGGTGCGCAGCGCGTCGACGTCCAGACCGGAGTCGGTCTCGTCGAGGATCGCGATGGCGGGCTTCAGCAGCTCCAGCTGCAGGATCTCGTGGCGCTTCTTCTCACCGCCGGAGAAGCCCTCGTTGACGTTGCGCTCGGCGAAGGAGGGGTCCATCTGCAGGCGCTCCATGGCCTCCTTGACCTCCTTGACCCACAGCCGCAGCTTGGGGGCCTCGCCGCGGATCGCGGTCGCGGAGGTGCGCAGGAAGTTGGAGACCGAGACGCCGGGCACCTCGACCGGGTACTGCATGGCGAGGAAGACGCCGGCGCGGGCGCGCTCGTCGACGGACATCTCCAGGACGTTCTCGCCGTCGAGGGTGACGGTGCCGCCGGTGATCGTGTACTTGGGGTGACCCGCGAGGGAGTAGGCGAGGGTCGACTTGCCGGAGCCGTTGGGGCCCATGATGGCGTGCGTCTCGCCCTGCTTCACGGTCAGGTCGACGCCCTTCAGGATCTCGCGCGGGCCGTTCTCGGCCTCGACGGAGACGTGCAGGTCGTGGATCTCAAGCGTTGCCATGGGGAACTCAGGACTCCTGGGTGACGGAGACGAGCACGTCGTCCCCTTCGATCTTGACGGGGTAAACGGGGACGGGGCGCGTGGCGGGAAGGCCGTTCGGCTTGCCGGTGCGCAGGTCGAAGCTCGAACCGTGCAGCCAGCACTCGATCGAGCAGTCCTCGACCTCCCCCTCCGAGAGGGAGACGTTCGCATGCGAGCAGATGTCGTTGATCGCGAACACCTCGCCCTCGGTGCGGACCAGGGAAATGGGCGTGCCGTCGAGCTCCACCCGCTTGGGGGTGTTCTCCTCCAGCTCGCTCAGCGCCGCCGCGCGTACGTAGGTCATGCCGCGGACGCTTCCAGCTCGGCCTCGATCTTGCTCATCAGACGCTCTTCGACGTCCGGGAGACCGATCTGCTGGACCAGTTCGGCGAAGAAGCCGCGGACGACCAGCCGGCGGGCCTCGTCGGCCGGGATGCCGCGGGCCATCAGGTAGAACAGCTGCTCGTCGTCGAAGCGGCCGGTCGCCGAGGCGTGACCGGCGCCGACGATCTCGCCGGTCTCGATCTCCAGGTTGGGGACCGAGTCGACCCGCGCGCCGTCGGTGAGGACGAGGTTGCGGTTGAGCTCGTAGGTGTCGGTGCCGGTGGCGGACGCCTGGATGAGGACGTCGCCGATCCAGACGGCGTGTGCGTCGTCGCCCTGGAGCGCGCCCTTGTACGTGACGTTCGAGCGGCAGTTCGGCGCCTCATGGTCGACCATGAGGCGGTGCTCCTGATGCTGGCCCTGCTCGGTGAAGTAGAGGCCGTAGAGCTCGGCCTCGCCACCGGGGCCGGCGTAGTTGATACGCGGGTGAAGCCGCACGACATCGCCGCCGAAGGTGACGATCACGGACTTGAAGCCAGCATCCCGGCCGACGAGAGCGTTGTGCTGCCCGACGTGGACCGCGGTGTCGTCCCAGTCCTGGACCGAGACCACGGTCAGCTTGGCGCCGTCGCCGAGGAGGTAGTCGACGTTGGCGGCCAGCACCGCGTCACCGGTGTGGTCGATGACGACGACCGCCTCGGCGAACGCGCCCAGCTCGATGACCTGGTGGCCGAAGGCGGTGCCGCCCTCGCCGTGCACGGTGATCCGGATCGGCTCGGACAGCACGGTCTCCTTGGGGACCGTGACGACCGAGGCCTTCTCGAAGGAGCTGTACGCCTGCGCCGCGACCCGGTCCACGGGCACCCCGGCCTTGCCGACCCGGGGGTCGGCACGGTCGACGAGCTCGTGGGTGACGCCCTCGGGCGCCGTGATGTCGATCTTCAGGTCGGGACCGCCGGCCTCGGCGCTCCCGTCGTGCAGGCCCTTCAGCCGCGCGAGAGGCGTGAAGCGCCACTCCTCCTCGCGGCCGTGCGGCACCGGGAAGTCCGCCACGTCGTAGGACGGCGGGGCGCTCATCCTCGTGGCGACGGTGGACTCCGCGGCCACCGCGATGGAGCCGGTGGTCGTGGAACCCGCCGGGGAAATCTGAGCCTCAGCCATGGCTGTCGTCGTGCTCGCTTTCTGCAATCAGGGAGTCGGTCGCTGCGTGGGGCCGGCCGTCAGCCGACCGCGCCTTCCATCTGCAGCTCGATCAGCCGGTTCAGCTCCAGCGCGTACTCCATCGGCAGCTCACGGGCGATCGGCTCGACAAAGCCGCGCACGATCATCGCCATGGCCTCGAACTCCGTCAGGCCACGGGCCATCAGGTAGAAGAGCTGGTCCTCGCTGACCTTGGAGACGGTCGCCTCGTGGCCCATGGAGACGTCGTCCTCGCGGACGTCGACGTAGGGGTAGGTGTCCGAGCGGGAGATGGTGTCCACCAGCAGGGCGTCACACAGCACGTTGGACTTGGAGCCCGCGGCACCCTCGCCGATCTCGACCAGACCGCGGTAGGAGGTCCGGCCGCCGCCTCGCGCCACCGACTTGGAGACGATGTTGGAGGAGGTGTTCGGCGCCATGTGGACCATCTTGGAGCCGGCGTCCTGGTGCTGGCCCTCGCCCGCGAAGGCGATGGACAGGGTCTCGCCCTTGGCGTGCTCGCCCATCAGGTAGACCGCGGGGTACTTCATCGTCACCTTGGAGCCGAGGTTGCCGTCGACCCACTCCATGGTCGCGCCCTCGTAGGCGACGGCGCGCTTGGTGACCAGGTTGTAGACGTTGTTCGACCAGTTCTGGATGGTCGTGTAGCGGCAGCGGCCGCCCTTCTTCACGATGATCTCGACGACCGCGGAGTGCAGCGAGTCCGACTTGTAGATCGGCGCCGTGCAGCCCTCGACGTAGTGGACGTAGGCGTCCTCGTCGACGATGATCAGCGTCCGCTCGAACTGGCCCATGTTCTCGGTGTTGATCCGGAAGTAGGCCTGCAGCGGGATGTCGACGTGGACACCCTTGGGGACGTAGATGAACGAGCCGCCGGACCACACCGCGGTGTTCAGCGACGCGAACTTGTTGTCGCCGACCGGGATGACCGTGCCGAAGTACTCCTGGAAGATCTCCGGGTGCTCCTTGAGCGCGGTGTCGGTGTCCAGGAAGAGGACGCCCTGCTCCTCCAGGTCCTCACGGATCTGGTGGTAGACGACCTCGGACTCGTACTGCGCGGCGACACCGGCGACCAGGCGCTGCTTCTCCGCCTCGGGGATGCCGAGCTTGTCGTAGGTGTTCTTGATGTCCTCGGGCAGGTCCTCCCAGGAGGCGGCCTGCTGCTCCGTGGAGCGGACGAAGTACTTGATGTTGTCGAAGTCGATGCCCGACAGGTCCGAGCCCCAGTTCGGCATGGGCTTCTTGTCGAACAGCTTCAGACCCTTGAGGCGGAGCTTGAGCATCCACTCCGGCTCGTTCTTCTTCGCCGAGATGTCGCGGACGACGGCCTCGGAAAGACCGCGCTTCGCGGAAGCGCCGGCCACGTCGGAGTCGGCCCAGCCGTATTCGTACTTGCCCAGGCCCTCGAGCTCGGGGTGAGCAGTCTCCGTGGGGAGCGTCATGCGGGGTTCCTCCCGGCCGTGCTTGCAGATGCTGTGGTGGTCTTGCTGGTGCGTGCGGTGCTGTGAGCGGCCTTGCCGGCACCGGCCTTCGGGATGAAGGTCGTGCATACCCCGTCGCCATGGGCGATGGTGGCAAGCCGCTGTACGTGGGTCCCGAGCAATCGGGAGAAGACCTCGGTCTCCGCCTCGCACAGCTGCGGGTACTGCTCGGCGACATGGGCGACCGGGCAGTGGTGCTGGCAGAGCTGTTCACCGAGCTGGGGATTGGGGGCGCTGCGCGCCGTAGCAGCGTACCCGTCCCCGGTCAATGCCTTCGCCAGGGCCTCGGTACGGGCCTCGGGCTCAGCGCTCTCGACCGCCTTGCGGTAGCCCTCCGCCTGGGCGGCGAGCCGCGCGCGGGCGAATGCCGCGACGGCGGCCTCGCCCTGCTCGCCGCCGCCCGCGCTCTGCGCGATCCAGCGCAGCGCATCGGAGGCGAGCTGGTCGTAGGCCTGGTCGAAGGCGTCCCGCCCGCAGTCGGTGAGGGCGAAGGACTTCGCCGGGCGGCCGCGGCCCCGCGCGCCGTAGACGCGCTTCTCGCGGGGCTCGACGACGCCCTCGGCGGCCAGCGCGTCCAGATGCCGGCGCACCGCGGCCTGGGTCAGCCGCAGCCGCAGGGCCAGCTCGGCCGCGGTGGACGGACCGTGGTCGAGGATGGAGCGGGCGACCCGGTTGCGGGTGCCCTGCTGTTCGTCGTGCGGCGCCGGGGCGGGCGCGGTGCCCGCTGCGGGCTGCGCGGTCTGCTCGGGCGCGGAGGCGGCCGGCCCTGCGGTCCGGTCGACCGCGGGCCCTTCCTGTTCCTCGCTCGCGTATTTCACAACGTCATTGTTGCGTAATTCGCCGGAGCGATACAAGCCTCGTCCGGATCACGGACAGGTGGCCTCTATCACTTAGGGTGCCCTAAATTCAAGTACCTTCCGAGCCCGGAAGCACGGCCGACCTGCGACGGGACGCTCCCGCCCGCTGGGGCGCACCGGGGCGCGCGGGGCGGCGGAATTGCCCGGGCCGCATACCGCCGGATTGGGTACCCCGGCGCGGAAAAGCACCGGCGCCCCCATTGAAGAACGCCCCGCCACTCTCCGTAGACTGCCCGCCATGCGCAGCACCTCCCCGGGGAGCGACCCCCGGCCCCCCGGACGAGAGCCTGCCGTCGAGATCACCGGCCTGGTCAAGCGATACGGGACCAAGACCGCCGTGGACGGCCTCGATCTGACCGTCGCGCGCGGCGCGGTGACCGCCGTGCTCGGCCCCAACGGCGCCGGCAAGACCACCACCATCGAGACCTGCGAGGGCTACCGCCGCCCGGACGCCGGCCGCGTCCGGGTCCTGGGCCTGGACCCGGTCGCCGACGCCGCGGCGCTGCGGCCGCGGATCGGCGTGATGCTGCAGTCCGGCGGCGTCTACGCGGGCGCCAAGGCGGAGGAGATGCTGCGGCACACCGCCACCCTGCACGCCCACCCCCTCGACATCGGCGGGCTCATCGACCGGCTCGGTTTGGGCAGCTGCGGCCGGACTCCCTACCGGCGGCTGTCCGGCGGCCAGCAGCAGCGCCTCGCGCTGGCGATGGCCGTGGTCGGCCGCCCCGAACTCGTCTTCCTCGACGAGCCGACGGCCGGCCTCGACCCGCAGGCCAGGCACGCCACCTGGGACCTCGTACGGGAGCTGCGCGCCGACGGCGTCAGTACCGTGCTGACCACCCACTTCATGGACGAGGCCGAGCAGCTGGCCGACGATGTCGCGATCATCGACGGCGGCCGGGTGATCGCCCAGGGCACCCCGGACGCCCTGTGCCGCGGCGGCGCGGAGAACAGCCTGCGCTTCACCGGCCGCCCCGGCCTCGACATCGCCTCGCTCCTCAAGGCGCTGCCCGCCGACAGCGCCGCCGCGGAACCGGCCTCCGGCGTCTACCGCGTCCACGGCAAGGTCAACCCGCAGCTGCTGGCCACCGTCGCCTCCTGGTGTGCCCAGAACGGCGTGATGCCCGACGCGATAGCCGTCGAGCGCCACACCCTGGAGGACGTCTTCCTGGAGCTCACGGGCAAGGAGCTGCGCGCATGAATCACGGCCACACCACTCACGGCCGGGGGTCCGGGGGTCGTCCCCCGGGCAGGCACAGCCTGGAGCTCACGGGCAAGGAGCTGCGCGCATGACCGCTCTCGAGGCCGGACACGGCACCGCCGCCGGCACCGGTACGTTCGCCCCGCGGCCCGGCGCCGCCCCGCTGCCCCGGATGATCCGCGCGCAGGCGGCCCTGGAGACCAGGATGCTGCTGCGCAACGGCGAGCAGCTGCTGCTGACCGTCATCATCCCGACGCTGCTGCTGGTGCTGTTCTCCGCCGTCGACATCATCGCGGTGCCCACCGGCACGGCCGGCGGCGCGGGCAGCTCCGTGGACTTCCTGGCGCCCGGCATCCTGGCGCTCGCCGTGATGTCGACCGCCTTCACCGGCCAGGCCATCGCGACCGGCTTCGAGCGGCGCTACGGCGTGCTCAAGCGGCTCGCCGTCTCGCCGCTGCCGCGCTGGGGGCTGATGACCGCCAAGACCTGCGCGGTGCTGGTCACCGAGGTGCTGCAGACCGCGCTGCTGACGGCCGTGGCCCTGGCGCTGGGCTGGTCCCCGCACGGCAACCCGCTCTCGGTGGTGCTGCTGCTCCTGCTGGGCACCGCCGCCTTCTCGGGCCTGGGCCTGCTCATGGCCGGCACGCTCAAGGCGGAGGCCACTCTCGCGGCGGCCAACCTGGTGTTCCTGCTGCTGCTGGTCGGCGGCGGCGTGATCGTTCCGCTGGACAAGTTCCCCGAGGCCGCGCAGAGCGTGCTCGGGCTGCTGCCGATCGCGGCGCTGTCCGACGGGCTGCGCGACGTCCTCCAGCACGGCGCCCAGATCCCCTGGCGGGACCTGGGCATCCTGGCGGTCTGGTCGGTGCTGGGCCTGGGCACGGCGGCCCGCTTCTTCCGCTGGGAGTGAGCCGCCGGGGGGCCGTGCCGCCGAGCCGTTCCGGGCGCGTCCGACGCCCGGGAGCACCCCTCGTGAAAACTTGCACAAGGCCCGGCCTACGATGTCTCCCGTGCCGAACACGCTGAACCCCCTTGAGCTGATCGCCCGCCGCTGGCAGCCGTCCGCGGCCTTTGTGCGACGGGCCGCGCTGGCCACCGTCGTGATGGCCGTGATCATCGTCGTCACGGGGGGCGCCGTCCGGCTCTCCCAGTCCGGGCTGGGCTGCTCGACCTGGCCCAAGTGCACGCCGGACAGCCTGACCCCGACCGCCGCGATGGGCATCAACGGGATCATCGAGTTCGGCAACCGCATGCTGACCGATGTGCTGTGCGTGGTCGTCGGGGTGTTCATCATCGCCGCCCGCGCCCGCCACCCCCGGCGCCGCTCGCTCACCCGCCTCGGCTGGGCACAGTTCTGGCTCGTCATGACCAACGCCGTCGTCGGCGGCATCACGGTCCTCACCGGCCTGAACCCGTACATCGTCAGCTCGCACTTCCTGGCGGCCACCGGCCTGCTCACGGTCGCCGTACTGAGCTGGCTGCGCGCCTGCGAGGGCGACGGGACGCCACGCGAGCTGGTCGCCCGCCCGGTGCGGCAGCTGGCCTGGCTGCTGGTGGGGGCGACCGGCGCGCTCACCGTCATCGGCACGGTCGTCACCGGCACGGGCCCGCACGCGGGCGACGCGAAGAAGGTCCACCGCATCCCGCTGGACTGGCAGGAGATCACCCAGCTGCACGTCGACTTCGTCTACATCGTCGTCGGCCTGACCGTCGCCCTGTGGTTCACCCTGCGGGCCGTCAAGGCCCCGGCCGCCCCGCGCCGGAAGGTCCTGGAACTGCTCGCCTGCCTCGGCCTGCAGGGCGTCATCGGCTACGTCCAGTACTTCATGGGCCTGCCCGAGATCGTCATCGGCTTCCACATGCTGGGGTCGGCCCTGGTGTGGGTCTGCGTGCTGCGGGTCTGCCTGTCCTTGCGCGACCGCGGTCCCCTCCTGGAAGAGGACCCCGGCGAGCCCGCCCTCGCGGGCGAGGCCGGGGCACCGGAACCTCAGCCGGCCTCCGCGCTCAGCCGGTAGATCCGGCGCGCGGTCCCCGACCCGACCATCTCGGTGATCCGGCGCCCGTCCTCGGCGCCGCACAGCCCCTCGTCGGCCCACTCCCGTACGAGGCGGCCCATGGCCCGCAGAAAGAACCGGGCGCCGGTCACATACAGCTCGGGCAGCCCGCGGGCGCCCGAGGAGAACAGCAGCTTGCCGAACGGCGCCCGGCCGAGCGTGTCCTCGGGGCGGGGTCCGGCGTCGGCGTACACATGGGCGTGCACCGCGGCGAGCTCCGCCGCCCGCCGGTGGTGCGGCACCCGCGGCAGCAGGACAAGGGCCGAGCCGATGCCGGCCGTGGCGCGCAGGAAGCCCGCCAGCGGCCGCGGATCGGGGCAGTGCAGCTGCACCGGCAGACCGGTCGCCACCGCGCTCCACAGCAGATGCCGTACGAGCGCGGGCTCTCCCAGCCGCTCCCCCGGACGGCGGCCGCGCAGCCAGCGTTCCGCGGCGCGCCGTACCTCCCCGGCCTCGGGTGCGTGCCCGTCGCAGTGGGTGGCGCCGGAGGCGAAGGCGGTGGTGTGCTGGGCCGCGGCGTACAGGGCCTCGGCGGTGTAGCCGAGGAAGGAGTCGACGCTGCCGGAGGTGTCGGCGACCTGCTCGGCGAGCGGTTCGAGCCGGACGACCTCGTGGGCCCAGGCTTCGGCGGCGGTGGCCAGTTCGCCGGCCGAGGTCAGGTCGCCGGGGGCGCCGGCCTCCAGCAGGAACGTGCCGATGCCGGAGCCGCGCAGCAGCAGACGGCCGGCCCGGTAGGCGCCGACCTCACGCCTGCGGGCCAGGTAGCGGGCGGGTGGGCACTGCGGTTCCAGGCCGAGCAGCGGGGGGCACCAGCGGCGTATCGCCAGGCCGGTGAAGCTGTCGAAGTAGCTGGTGCCGGCGGGTGCCGGGCCGTGGGCGCCGACCGCGGCGGCAAGGTGGGTCTCGAAGGAGCCGAGACCGAGCTCACCGTGCACCACGCCATGGCTGTGCTGATCGATGAGCGGTGGAAGCCCGTCCATCCGCGCCTCCTCGCCGTGGGCCCGCCGGGCGCGGCCGGAGCGCCGCGCCTGGTGGGCTTAACGGGCGAGGAGGTGGTGAGGTATCGGGCTCCGCTTCCGGCGTGCGCTCCGGCGCACGGCACCCGGCACCCGGCACCGGATCGTCAGCTGTTGGAGGGGCCGCCCACCTGGATGCCCGCCATCCGGGACCACTCGTAGCGGCCGGTACGGACCTTGGCGGCGAGGTCGCCGTCGAAGTCGTCGTGGAGCGTGAGGCCGGCCTTGTCTGCGGCGTCCTTGGCGGAGCCGAAGGTGTCCGCGACGAGGTTGCCCCACTCGCCGTCGGCCCCGACGAGCGCGATCCGGGTACGGCCCCGGCCGATGTGCGCGAGCTGGCCCTCGGCACTGCCGCCGTGCGTGGCGGCGAAGGCGCGGATCTGCTTGGCGAGCCGGTCGGCGTGCTTGCCGGCCCTCTTGTCGGTGCGCGCCGCGGCCTTCACGTCGGCCGCCGTCTCCGTCTGCTCGTCCGCCTGCTGGGTGTCTGCCATACCGCCATGCTACCCATCGGTAATCAACGAAGGAAGGGATCCACGGCGACGGCGACGAACAGCAGCGACACATAGGTGATGGACCAGTGGAACAGCCGCATCTCCTTGAGCTTGGCGCCCGTGATCCCGGCCTTGGCGCGGGACTGCAGACCGTGCGCCTCCTTGAGCCAGAAGGCGCCGCAGGCGACCGCGACGACGGTGTAGAACCAGCCCGTGTAGCCCAGCGGCTGCAGCAGCAGCGAGACGGCCACCATCACCCAGCTGTAGGCGACGATCTGGCGGGCGACGACCTTGTTGCCCGCGACGGCCGGCAGCATCGGCACCCCGACGCGCTCGTAGTCCTCCTTGACCTTCATCGACAGCGGCCAGTAATGCGGCGGCGTCCAGAAGAAGATGACGAGGAAGAGGATGAACGAGGCCCAGGAGACGGAATTCGTCACCGCCGACCAGCCGATGAAGACCGGCATGCAGCCCGCGATGCCGCCCCAGACGATGTTCTGGGACGTACGCCGCTTGAGGATCATCGTGTAGACGACGACATAGAAAAGCAGCGCACCGAGCGACAGCATCGCCGACAGCGGGTTGACGAGGAACCAGAACAGGGCCGTGGAGCCCACCGCGAGCGCGGTCGCGAAGACCAGGCATTCGCGGGGGCTCACCATGCCGGTGACCAGCGGACGCTGGGACGTACGGTCCATCAGCGCGTCGATGTCGCGGTCGAGGTACATGTTGAACGCGGCGGCGCCGCCGGCGGAGAGATAACCGCCGACACAGGTCACCAGCACCAGCATCAGATCCGGCACGCCCTTGGCCGCCAGGAACATCACCGGCACCGTGGTCATCAGCAGCAGCTCGATGACCCGCGGCTTGGTCAGCGCCACGAACGCCTTGACGCGGGCCCCGAGCGGCCGGTTGCCAGGACTCCCGGGGACCGGAGAAAGCGCCCCCACAGGACGGGATTCGACGGCCGTCACGCACACCCCTGGAAGTAACATCAGCGGCCTCTGCCGCGGAAGAGATAAGGCCTGCAAGCCCGTCCGGCCGTGAATTCCCGGTGAAGGGCTTGCGCGTACCACGCCACTTTAGACGTTGGCCATCAGGCGATCTTCGCGGGGGTGGTCGTGTTGGGCGCCGGGCCACGGGGTGGCGGCGGCAGCTATTCCCCGGCGGCCGCCCGGCGTTCGGGAGGCGGATGCGACCGCCTCCCGGCAGTCTGGTCCTAGAGCCGCCTCCTCAGGACCGGGAATGTCACCCGCCCTGAGGTGGTTGCCCGAAGCGACGGGCTGCCGTGGCGCCCGCGCACCGACTGAGCGCCGAAAACACCGACTGAGCGTCGAAAAGACGCACGCCCTTGCGGGGGTAGGCTCGACACCGCCTGGCGGACATACCGTCCGCGGCATTCGACATGTGGAGAGGAGCCCTGACTCAGGGTGAGCACCAAGCCGACCACCACAGATCTCGAGTGGACCGAACTGGATCAGCGGGCAGTGGATACGGTCCGTGTCCTGGCCATGGATTCCGTGCAGAAGGTCGGTAACGGCCATCCGGGTACGGCCATGAGCCTGGCTCCGGCCGCCTACCTTCTCTTCCAGAAGCTGATGCGGCACGACCCGGCGGACGCGAACTGGACCGGGCGCGACCGGTTCGTCCTCTCCGCGGGCCACTCCAGCCTGACCCTCTACATCCAGCTCTACCTCGCCGGTTACGGCCTGCAGCTGGACGACCTGAAGGCGTTCCGCACCTGGGACTCGAAGACCCCGGGCCACCCCGAGTACGGCCACACCACCGGCGTGGAGACCACCACCGGCCCGCTGGGCCAGGGTGTCGCCAACGCGGTGGGCATGGCGATGGCCGCCCGCTACGAGCGCGGCCTGTTCGACCCGGAGGCGCCCGAGGGCAGCTCGCCCTTCGACCACCACATCTACGCCATCGCCGGTGACGGCTGCCTGCAGGAGGGCATCTCCGCCGAGGCCTCCTCGCTCGCGGGCCACCAGAAGCTCGGCAACCTCATCATGCTGTGGGACGACAACCACATCTCGATCGAGGGCGACACCGAGACCGCGGTCTCCGAGGACACCTGCAAGCGCTACGAGGCCTACGGCTGGCACGTACAGCGGGTGGCCCCGAAGGCGAACGGCGACCTGGACCCCGAGGCGCTGTACCACGCCATCGAGGCGGCCAAGGCCGAGACCGGGCGCCCGTCGTTCATCGCGATGCGCTCGATCATCGCCTGGCCGGCCCCCAACGCCCAGAACACCGAGGCCGCGCACGGCTCGGCGCTGGGCGACGAGGAGGTCGCGGCCACCAAGCGGGTCCTCGGCTTCGACCCGGAGCAGTCCTTCGAGGTCCCCGAGGAGGTGCTCGCGCACACCCGCGGAGCCCTCGACCGCGGCCGTGACCTCGAAAAGGAGTGGGGCAAGAGGTTCGCCGACTGGCGCACCACGAACCCCGGGCACGCCGCGGAGTTCGACCGGGTCGCCGCGGGCGAGCTGCCCGCGGGCTGGGAGGAGCACCTCCCGTCGTTCGAGACCGGCAAGGCCGTGGCCACCCGCGCCGCGTCCGGCAAGGTGCTGCACGCGCTCGGCGCGGTCATCCCCGAGCTGTGGGGCGGCTCCGCCGACCTGGCGGGCTCGAACAACACCACGATCGACAAGACCTCGTCGTTCCTGCCCGAGGGCAACCCGCTGCCGGGCGCGAACCCGTACGGCCGCACGATCCACTTCGGTATCCGTGAGCACTCCATGGCCGCGGAGATGAACGGCATCACGCTGCACGGCAACACCCGCGTCTACGGCGGCACCTTCCTGGTGTTCTCCGACTACATGCGCAACGCCGTCCGGCTGTCCGCGCTGATGCACCTGCCGGTGACGTACGTGTGGACGCACGACTCCATCGGCCTGGGCGAGGACGGCCCGACCCACCAGCCGGTCGAGCACCTGGCCTCGCTGCGCGCCATCCCGAACCTGAACATCGTCCGCCCGGCCGACGCCAACGAGACCGCCCTCGCCTGGCGCGAGATCCTCAAGCGCTGGACGAAGGAGTACGGCGTGGGGGCCCCGCACGGCCTCGCGCTGACCCGTCAGGGCGTGCCGACGTACCCGGCCGACGAGAACACGGTCAAGGGCGGCTACATCCGGTTCGAGGCCGAGGACACCGACGGCAAGAGCACCACGCCGCAGGTCGTGCTGATCGGTACCGGCTCCGAGCTGCAGCTCGCCGTCGAGGCGCGCGAGCAGTTGCAGGCCGAGGGCGTGCCCACCCGCGTGGTGTCGATGCCGTCGGTCGAGTGGTTCGACCAGCAGGACCAGGCCTACCGCGACAGCGTGCTCCCGCCGTCCATCAGGGCGCGGGTCGCCGTCGAGGCCGGCATCGGTCTGACCTGGCACCGCTTCGTCGGTGACGCCGGGCGCATCGTGTCGCTGGAGCACTTCGGTGCCTCGGCCGATGCCAAGACCCTGTTCCGCGAGTTCGGCTTCACCGCCGACGCGGTCGCCTCCGCCGCCCGCGAATCGGTCGAAGCCGCCGCGCGCTGACGCCCGTACACGACAAGTAGGAGATGCAGAACCCATGACAGACGCACTCAAGCGCCTCTCCGACGAAGGCGTCGCGATCTGGCTGGACGACCTGTCGCGCAAGCGCATCACGTCCGGCAACCTCGCCGAGCTGATCGACCAGCAGCATGTCGTCGGTGTCACGACGAACCCGTCGATCTTCCAGAAGGCGATCTCCTCGGGCGACGGCTACGAGCAGCAGCTCGCCGACCTCGCCGCCCGCAAGGTCACCGTCGAGGAAGCCATCCGCATGATCACGACGGCGGACGTCCGCGACGCCGCCGACATCCTGCGCCCGGTCTTCGACGCCACCGGCGGCCAGGACGGCCGGGTCTCCATCGAGGTGGACCCGCGCCTGGCGCACCACACCGTCCCGACCATCGCCGAGGCCAAGCAGCTGGCCTGGCTGGTGGACCGCCCCAACACACTGATCAAGATCCCGGCCACCAAGGCGGGCCTCCCGGCGATCACCGAGGTCATCGGCCTGGGCATCAGCGTCAATGTCACCCTGATCTTCTCGCTGGAGCGCTACCGCGAGGTCATGGACGCCTACCTGGCGGGCCTGGAGAAGGCCAAGGCCGCGGGCCTGGACCTGTCCCTGATCCGTTCGGTCGCGTCGTTCTTCGTGTCCCGGGTGGACACCGAGATCGACAAGCGCCTGGAGAAGCTGGGCACGGACGAGGCCAAGGCCCTCAAGGGCAAGGCCGCGCTGGCCAACGCCCGGCTGGCCTACCAGGCGTACGAGGAGGTCTTCTCCTCGGAGCGCTGGGCCGCCCTCGACAAGGCCGGCGCCAACAAGCAGCGTCCGCTGTGGGCCTCGACCGGCGTCAAGGACCCGGCCTTCAAGGACACCCTGTACGTCGACGAACTGGTCGCTCCGGGCACGGTCAACACCATGCCCGAGGCCACCCTGGAGGCCACCGCCGACCACGGCGGGATCACCGGTGACACGGTGCGCGGGAGGTACGACGCCGCCAAGGCCGACCTGGCGGCCATCGAAAAGCTCGGGATCTCGTACGACGAGGTCGTACAGGTCCTGGAGGACGAGGGCGTGGAGAAGTTCGAGGCGTCCTGGAACGACCTGCTCAAGTCCACGGAGGCGGAGCTCAAGCGCCTCGCTCCCACGGAGGGCTGATCTCCCTTGTCTGATGCACACGGAGCCAACCCGCTTCGTGACGCCCTGGACCGACGGCTCCCGCGTATCGCGGGGCCGTCGGGCCTGGTGATCTTTGGCGTCACGGGCGATTTGTCCCGTAAAAAGCTGATGCCCGCCGTCTACGACCTGGCCAACCGCGGTCTGCTGCCACCGGGTTTCTCGCTCGTCGGGTTCGCCCGCCGGGAGTGGGAACACGAGGACTTCGCGCAGGAGGTGTACGCGGCGGTCAAGGAGCACTCGCGTACGCCGTTCCGCGAGGAGGTCTGGCAGCAGCTGGTCCAGGGCTGCCGCTTCGTCCAGGGCAACTTCGACGACGACGATGCCTTCGAGACGCTGAAGGAGACGATAAACGAGCTCGACAAGGCCCAGGGCACCGGCGGCAACTTCGCCTTCTACCTGTCCGTGCCGCCGAAGTTCTTCCCCAAGGTCGTCCAGCAGCTGAAGAAGCACGGGCTGGCCGACCAGAAGGAGGGCTCGTGGCGGCGCGCGGTCATCGAGAAGCCCTTCGGTCACAACCTGAAGAGCGCCCAGGAACTCAACCGGATCGTCCATGAGGTCTTCCCGCCCCACGAGGTCTTCCGGATCGACCACTACCTGGGCAAGGAGACGGTCCAGAACATCCTGGCGCTGCGGTTCGCCAACACGATGTTCGAGCCGCTGTGGAACCGCAGCTATGTCGACCACGTCCAGATCACGATGGCCGAGGACATCGGCATCGGCGGCCGGGCCGGCTACTACGACGGCATCGGCGCCGCCCGTGACGTCATCCAGAACCACCTCCTCCAGCTGCTCGCGCTGACCACCATGGAGGAGCCCGCCTCCTTCGAGGCGGATGCGCTGGTCGCGGAGAAGACCAAGGTGCTGGGCGCGGTCCGGCTGCCCAAGGACCTCGGCAAGGAGACGGTCCGCGCGCAGTACGCGGAGGGCTGGCAGGGCGGCGAGAAGGCCGTCGGCTACCTCCAGGAAGACGGCATCGACCCCAAGTCGAAGACCGACACCTACGCCGCGATCAAGCTGTCGATCGACAACCGCCGCTGGGCGGGCGTCCCCTTCTACCTGCGCACCGGCAAGCGTCTCGGCCGGCGGGTCACCGAGATCGCGGTGGTCTTCCAGCGTGCCCCGCACTCCCCCTTCGACCGCACCGCCACCGAGGAACTGGGGCAGAACGCCCTGGTCATCCGGGTGCAGCCGGACGAGGGCGTGACCGTCAGGTTCGGCTCCAAGGTCCCGGGCACCTCGATGGAGGTACGGGACGTGTCGATGGACTTCGCCTACGGCGAGTCCTTCACGGAGTCCAGCCCCGAGGCGTACGAGCGGCTGATCCTCGATGTGCTGCTCGGCGACGCCAACCTCTTCCCTCGTGTGGAGGAGGTGGAGCAGTCCTGGCGGATCCTCGACCCGATCGAGGAGTACTGGGACAAGCACGGCAGGCCCGCGCAGTACCCGGCGGGCAGCTGGGGCCCCGCCGAGGCGGACGAAATGCTCGCACGAGACGGACGGAGCTGGCGTCGGCCATGAAGATCGATTTGACGGAAACCACGTCCAGCAAGATCAACAAGGCGCTGGTCGAGGGACGCCGCGCGATCGGCACCCCGGCCATAGGCATGGTGCTCACCCTCGTCATCGTCACCGACGAGGAGAACGCCTACGACGCGCTGAAGGCGGCCAACGACGCCTCGCGTGAGCACCCCTCGCGCACCCTCGTCGTCATCAAGCGGGTCAGCCGGTCGCCGCGCGACCGCGCCAAGGCCCGCCTCGACGCCGAGGTGCGGCTCGGCACGGACGCCGGCACCGGCGAGACGGTCATACTCCGGCTCTACGGCGATGTGATCGACCACGCCCAGTCGGTGGTGCTCCCGCTGCTGCTGCCGGATGCACCGGTCGTGGTCTGGTGGGCGGTGAACGCCCCGCTGGACCCGGCCAAGGACCCGCTCGGCGCGCTGGCCCAGCGCCGGGTGACCGATGCCTACGCCGCCGAGGAGCCCATCGCGGAGCTGGCGGCGCGCGCGGACACCTACACCCCCGGCGACACCGATCTGGCCTGGGCCCGCATCACGCCCTGGCGCTCGATGCTGGCGGCGGCGCTCGACCAGGCCCCGTGCACGGTGACCTCGGCCGAGGTCACCGGCGAGGAGTTCAACCCCAGCTGCGAACTGCTCGCCATGTGGCTGGCCGACCGGCTGCAGGTCCCGGTCACCCGCAAGGTGTCCGGCGGCCCGGGTCTGACGGCCGCACGGATGGAGTCCAGCACCGGCGCGATCGTGCTGGACCGCCCGGACGGCTCGCTGGCCACGCTTTCGATGCACGGCCAGCCCGACCGCGCGGTGGCGCTCAAGCGGCGGGACACCGCCGAGCTGCTGGCCGAGGAGCTGCGCCGGCTCGACCCGGACGAGATCTACGCCGCCGCCCTGAAGTACGGCGTGGACCGGATCGGTGACGGCACGGACGGCCGGCCGGCCGGCGGGGAGCCGGACGCCGGCAAGGACGCGCCGGCCAAGCCCGCGGCGAAGAAGGCGGCCAAGAAGGCAGCCGCCAAGTGAGCGCTCCTCAGGTCGTCGTCCACCGCGACAAGGAGCTGATGGCCAAGGCCGCGGCGGCCCGGCTGATCACGAAGATCGTGGATGCCCAGGCCGCCCGCGGCTTCGCCTCCGTCGTCCTGACCGGCGGGCGCAACGGCAACGGGCTGCTCGCGGCCCTCGCCGAGGCGCCCGCCCGCGACGCCGTGGACTGGTCCCGGCTCGACCTGTGGTGGGGCGACGAGCGGTTCCTGCCGGACGGCGATCCGGAGCGCAACTACACCCAGGCCCGGCAGGTGCTGCTGGACAGCGTCCCGCTGGACCCGGCCCGGGTGCACCCCATGCCCCCGTCGGACGGCCCGTACGGCAATGATGCCGACGCCGCCGCCGAGGCGTACGCGGCCGAACTGGCCGCCGCGGCAGGCCCCGAGGACCACGGGCCGGTGCCCTCCTTCGACGTCCTGCTGCTGGGTGTCGGCCCGGACACCCATGTGGCCTCGCTCTTCCCCGAGCTGCCTGCCGTCCACGAGCAGGAACGGACGGTGGTGGGGGTGCACGGCGCCCCCAAGCCGCCGCCCACCCGCACCTCGCTGACCCTGCCCGCGATCCGCGCGGCACGGGAGGTCTGGCTGCTGGCGGCCGGTGAGGACAAGGCCAACGCCGCGGCCATCGCGCTCTCCGGCGCCGGAGAGGTCCAGGCTCCGGCGGCCGGCGCACGGGGCCGCAGCCGGACCCTGTGGCTGCTGGACGGGGCGGCGGCGGCTCAACTGCCGCGTGGCCTCTACCCGCCGGCGTCGGCCTGAACGCCCAGCAGGAGCCGATGCCTAAGGCCCCGCACCCCGAAGAGGGGGTGCGGGGCCTTAGGCATCGCCGTGGTCACCGGGCGGAGCCGCCGGTGATCCCGGCGGCTCCGGTGATCCCGGTGATCTTGGCCATCAACGCCCGCGCAGCTCCCGGTACTTGGCGACCAGGCCGGCCGTGGAGGCATCGAGGCCCGGCACCTCGGCGCCCTCCGTCAGGGCCGGTTCGACGCGCTTGGCCAGGACCTTGCCCAGCTCCACGCCCCACTGGTCGAAGGAGTCGATGTTCCAGACCGCGCCCTGGACGAACACCTTGTGCTCGTAGAGCGCGATCAACTGACCCAGCACGGACGGGCTGAGTTCACCGGCCAGGACGGTGGTGGTGGGCCGGTTGCCCGGGAAGGTCTTGTGCGGCACAAGTTCCTCGGCCACGCCCTCGGCACGCACCTCCTCGGGCGTCTTGCCGAAGGCCAGCGCCTGGCCCTGGGCGAACAGGTTGGCCATCAGCAGGTCGTGCTGGGCGACCAGGCCCGGCGGCAGATCGTCGACCGGCCGGGCGAAACCGATGAAGTCGGCCGGGATCATCTTCGTGCCCTGATGGAGCAGCTGGTAGTAGGCGTGCTGGCCGTTCGTGCCGGGCGTGCCCCAGACGACGGGGCCGGTCTGCCAGCCGACCCGGTGGCCCTCGCGGTCCACGGACTTGCCGTTGGACTCCATGTCCAGCTGCTGCAGATAGGCGGTGAACTTGGAGAGGTAGTGGCTGTAAGGCAGCACGGCATGCGACTGGGCGTCCCAGAAGTTGCCGTACCAGATGCCGAGCAGACCCATCAGCAGCGGTGCGTTCTCCTCCGGCGGGGCGCTGCGGAAGTGCTCGTCGACGAGGTGGAAGCCGGCCAGCATCTCGCGGAAGTGCTCCGGTCCGATCGCGACCATCAGCGACAGTCCGATGGCGGAGTCGTAGGAGTAGCGGCCGCCGACCCAGTCCCAGAACTCGAACATGTTGTCCGTGTCGATGCCGAACTCCGCGACCTTGCCGGCGTTGGTCGACACCGCCACGAAGTGCTTGGCGACGGCCTCCGTCCCGGCACCGAGACCGGTCAGCAGCCAGTCGCGCGCCGAGGTGGCGTTGGTGATGGTCTCGATGGTGGTGAAGGTCTTCGAGGCGACGATGAACAGCGTCTCGGCCGGGTCCAGATCGCGGACCGCCTCATGCAGGTCGGCGCCGTCCACATTGGAGACGAAGCGGAACTGCATGTCCCGGTGGGTGAAGGCGCGCAGCGCCTCGTACGCCATCGCCGGGCCCAGGTCCGAGCCGCCGATACCGATGTTGACGACGGTCTTGATGCGCTTGCCGGTGTGGCCCTTCCAGTCGCCGGAGCGGATCCGGTCGGCGAAGGTCCCCATCCTCGTCAGGACGTGGTGCACCCCGGGGACGACGTTCTCGCCGTCGCTCTTGATGGCCTCGGAGGCGGGGGCGCGCAGCGCGACGTGCAGGACGGAGCGCCGCTCGGTGATATTGATCTTCTCCCCGCGGAACATCGCGTCCCGCAGCTCGGCCACGCCCCGCGCCGCGGCCAGGTCGCGCAGCAGCCCCAGCGTCTCGTCGGTGACCAGATGCTTGGAGTAGTCCAGGTGCAGATCGCCGACCTGGAGGGTGTAGCGCTCGGCGCGTCCCGGATCCCGCTCGAACAGCTCGCGCAGATGCACCTGCGCCAGCTGCTCCCGGTGCTTGCTCAGCGCGGTCCACTCAGGCAACTGATCGAGCCTGCTGCGGCCTTCTGCGTTCATCTCGGACATCAGCCTTCTTCATCTCGTACCGGCCCCGCCGTCTCCCAACCTAATTGATCAGCGCGCGGTGGGGGCACTCCCACTCGAGCGAAGCCGAGGGTGGGGGAAGGTATCTGTCCACCGCCGGATCAGGGGGTGTCGGGGGCCTGAAGAACAGGTATCAGCGCGACGGCGCCCAGGGCCAGCAGGGCTGCGGCCAGCAGCGCCGGGCTGCGGGGACCGTACAGCCCGGCGACCGCGCCGCCGAGGAGCGCGCCGAGCGGTGTGCCGGCGACGGAGACGGTGCGGAACGCGGCGCTGATCCTGCCGAGCATCCCGGCCGGGCTGCGCTGTTGTACGACGGTGGCTTCCAGGACGTTGATCACCATGGAGGCGAAGCCGAACAGGCCCAGGAAGAGGGCCGCGGCGGCCGGTGAGCGCAGCGTCCCGAGGCCCACCAGCATCACGGTCTGGAGCACTCCGGCGACCAGCAGGGCGGGGCCGCCGCCCCCGGCCGCGGCGATCGCCCGCCGCGCGAGGAGGCCGCCCAGCACCATCCCGATGCCGTACCCGGTCGTCACGAGCGCATAGCCGAAATCCCCGGCGCCCAGCCACCTCTTGACGACCACCACCAGGGTCGCGACCAGCGCGCCGAGGCCGATATTGCCCAGCGCCACCGACAGGCAGAGGGCACGCAGCACCCGGTCGCGCCACAACTGCCGTATTCCCTCGGCGATGTCGTGCCGCAGGGTGCGTCCCGCGACGGCCGGACGGGCGGCCGGCGGGCCGGTGCGCAGGGAGGCGACGAGAGCGGCAGCAAGGAAGTAGGTGACCGCGTCGGCCAGGAACGGGAGCGCGGCGCCGAGCGCGATGAGCACCGGAGCGAGCGGCCCGCCGATGAACCGCCCGGCCACCTCCTGACAGGTCATCAAGCGTGCGTTGGCGAGCCCCAGCTTCTCCTGGGGCACCACCGTGGGCAGCAGGGCCGTGGCGGCGTTGTCGAAGAGCGTCTGGAGGGTGGTGAGCGCGAAGGAGAGCGCGAGCAGCAGCCCGATCCCCACCCGGTCGAGCGCCACGGCCAGGGCGAAGCCGGCCATCAGCAGCCCGCGCAGCACATCGACCGCCCACATCGCCCGCCGCTGGTCCAAACGGTCCGCCACCGCGCCGCCCACCAGCCCGAAGAGCAGCCAGGGAACGAAGCCGCAGGCGGTGACGAGCGAGATCAGCAGCGGGGAACCGGTCAGGGTGTAGGCGAGCAGCGGCAGCGCCGTGCCGCGCAGGGCGTCACCGAAGCGGGAGACGGCGGCGGCGCCGCACAGCCGGCCGAAACCACCGCCCCGGGCGAGCGCGCCGGCTCCTGCCGCACGGCCGCTGTCCGCGTCCCCCTTCGTGTCCCCCTTTGTGCCCCTCGCCGCGCCCGTTCCCCTGCCCGTCCCCGTCCCCGTGACCGCGTCCGCGCTTGCTTTCCTGCGTGCCATCCCGCCCCGTCCCCCGTTCGCTTCATGCGCCTACGGAAAACGGTACGGGCGACCACTGACAGTGGCCCTCGGGCAACTTCCCCATCCGCTGCCTCAGATGCGGCCGGTGCGCCGGTGCGGCAGGTGGCAGGTGCGTGCGGCCGGTCGCAGAACGGACGTGGTCCGGGCGCGGACCGGGCCCGGAACGGGCGCGCCTCGCGAAGGCCTACCAACGCGGTCGGCCCGGCCGGAGGGGGTGCGTCCCCTCCGGCCGGGCCGACCGAGATGAGCTGGTCCGTCAGATTTCACCGCGGAGCTTGGCAAGCGCCTCCGCGAGGATCGCCTCACCGTCGGCGTCGCTGCGGCGCTCCCGGACGTAGGCGAGGTGGGTCTTGTAGGGCTCGGTGCGCGGCGGGTCCGGCGGGCTGTCCCGGTCCTTGCCTGCCGGGAAACCACAGCGCGGGCAGTCCCAGGTGTCAGGAACCTGCGCGTCGCCGGCGAAGCTGGGCTGCGTCTCGTGCCCGTTGGAGCACCAGAAGGAGATGCGGGTGCGCGGCGCGGACTCGCCGCGCTCGGCCTCCCCCATCGGCCCCGCCCCGACCCGACTTCCTCGGATCGCGTTGCCACTTGCCACGGTTGTAACTCCCTGCGTCATGGTGCTGCACAGCCTCTCGCAGCAGCTGGGCTGCGGAACGCCCCAGTCTACGTAAGGCCCAACGCGCGTCCAGTGGCTGGAGTTACCCGTCCGAGGACGCCTCCCTCATGATAGGCCGCGCCTCCGACGCATTGTCAGTTGCCGAGCTTCATCAGGATGCCGAGCACGACGATGCAGGCGAACCACAGCAGACCGATCACGATGGTGATGCGGTCGAGGTTCCGCTCGGCGACCGAGGAGCCACCGACCGAGGACTGCATGCCGCCACCGAACATGTCGGACAGGCCGCCGCCCTTCCCCTTGTGCATGAGCACCAGCATCATCAGCAGCAGGCTGAAGACGATGAGGGCGATCGAGAACCCGATGACCACGGCTGGACCAACTCTCTAGGACTGACGGACGGAAGTAAGGATCACGATATCGGTAACAAATGGTGCGGGGCCGGGGACGGTGCTGCTGCACCGGTCCCGGCCCCGACAGGGTACGACGAGGGCTCCCCCTCGTCATAGCTGCTACTGGTCGCGGAAGCGGACGATCTTCACAAACTCGTCCGCGTCCAGCGCCGCGCCGCCGATCAGCGCGCCGTCGACGTCGGGCTGCGCCATGATCGCGGCGACATTGCCGGACTTGACCGAGCCGCCGTACTGGATGCGGACCTTGTCGGCCAGCTCCTGGCTGTAGAGCTCGGCGAGGCGGCCGCGGATGGCACCGCACACCTCCTGCGCGTCCTCGGGAGTGGCGACCTCGCCGGTGCCGATGGCCCACACCGGCTCGTAGGCGATCACGATCGTCTCGGCCTGCTCGGCCGGGACGTCCGCCAGGCCGCCGTCGACCTGGGCGAGGGTGTGCGCGACCTGGTTGCCGGCCTTGCGCACGTCCAGGCCCTCGCCGACGCACAGGATCGGGGTGATCCCGTTCTTGAAGGCGGCCTTGACCTTGGCGTTGCAGATCTCTTCGTTCTCGCCGTGGTACTGGCGGCGCTCGCTGTGGCCGACGGCCACGTACGCGCACTTGAGCTTGGACAGCATCGAGCCGGAGATCTCACCGGTGTAGGCACCGGAGTCGTGCGCGGAGATGTCCTGGGCGCCGTACTTGATCTTGAGCTTGTCGCCGTCGACCAGCGTCTGCACCGAACGCAGGTCGGTGAAGGGCGGCAGGACCGCGACCTCTACGGCGTCGAAGTCCTTGTCGGCAAGGGCGAAGGCGAGCTTCTGGACGTGGGCGATGGCCTCGAGGTGGTTGAGGTTCATCTTCCAGTTGCCCGCCATCAGCGGGGTGCGGTCAGTCACGTTGTTCAGTCCTCCAGAGCGGCGAGGCCGGGCAGCGTCTTGCCTTCGAGGTATTCGAGGCTGGCGCCGCCGCCGGTCGAAATATGGCCGAATGCATTCTCGTCGAAGCCCAGCTGGCGAACGGCGGCGGCCGAATCACCGCCACCGACGACGGTGAAGGCGTCCGAGTCCAGCAGCCCCTTCGCGACGGCCGCGGTGCCGCCGGCGTAGTCGGGGTGCTCGAAGACGCCCATCGGGCCGTTCCAGAAGACAGTGGCCGCGTCGGCGAGCTTCGCGGCGTAGAGCTCGCGGGTCTTCGGGCCGATGTCCAGGCCCTCCTTGTCGGCCGGGATGGCGTCCGCGGCGACGGTCTCGGGGTGGGCCGGGGCCTTGGTCTTCAGGTCAGGGAACTCGGACGACACCAGGACGTCGACGGGGAGGACGAACTCCACACCGCGCTTCTCGGCCCGCGCCAGGTACTCCAGGCAGGCCGGGACCTGGTCCTCCTGGAGCAGCGAGATGCCGACCTCGTGGCCCTTGGCCTTGAGGAAGGTGTACGCCATGCCGCCGCCGACCAGGATGCGGTCGGCCTTCTCGATCAGCTGGTCGATGACGGCGAGCTTGTCGGAGACCTTGGCGCCGCCGAGCACGACGGCGTAGGGGCGCTTGACGTCCTCGGTGAGCTTCTTCAGGACGCGCAGCTCGGCGGCGATCAGATCGCCGACGGCGTGCGGAAGGCGCCGGGGCAGGTCGTAGACGGAGGCGTGCTTGCGGTGCACGGCACCGAATCCGTCGCCCACGTACAGGTCCGCGAGGGCGGCGAGACGGTCGGCGAAGGCGGCGCGCTCGGCGTCGTCCTTGCTGGTCTCGCCGGCGTTGAAGCGAAGGTTCTCCAGCACGGCCACCTGGCCGTTGGCCAGCGCGGCCGTCACGGACGCGGCGGACTCACCGACCGTGTCGGTCGCGAACGCCACGGTCTGCCCGAGGATTTCCCCGAGGCGCTCGGCGGCGGGGGCCAGCGAGAAGGCCGGGTCCGGGGCGCCCTTGGGACGGCCCAGGTGGGAGGCGACGATCACCTTGGCGCCGCGCTCGACGAGCTTGGCGATCGTCGGGGCGACGGCGCGGATCCGGCCGTCGTCGGTGATGGTGGTGCCGTCCAGCGGCACATTCAGGTCGGCGCGGACAAAGACCCGCTTACCGTCCACCTGGAGGTCGTCGATCGTCTTCATGAGGAATGACTCCATCACATGGGTCGGTCGGTCGCGGAACGGGGCTCGTGCGACGCCTCATCGCGTCACACGAGCCCCGTCCCCACATCTCGGTGTCCCGGGTGTCAGCCAGGGATCAGAGCTGGCCGCCGACGAAGGTGGTCAGGTCCACCAGGCGGTTGGAGTAGCCCCACTCGTTGTCGTACCAGCCGACGACCTTGACCTGCTTGCCCTGCGACATGGTCAGCTGGGAGTCGAAGGTGCAGGAGGCCGGGAAGTTCACGATGTCCGAGGAGACGATCGGGTCCTCGGTGTACTCGAGGACACCCTTGAGCTGCCCCTCGGCGGCCTTCTGGAAGGCGGTGTTGATCTCTTCCCTGGTGACCTCGCGGTCGAGCTCCAGGACCAGGTCGGTGACCGAGCCGGTGGGGACGGGCACGCGCATGGCGATGCCGTCCAGCTTGCCCTTGAGCTGCGGGAGGACCAGGGCGGTGGCCTTGGCGGCGCCCGTCGAGGTCGGGATGATGTTCTCCGCGGCGGCGCGGGCGCGGCGCAGGTCGCTGTGCGGGAAGTCCAGGATGCGCTGGTCGTTGGTGTAGGCGTGGACCGTGGTCATCATGCCCTTGACGATGCCGAAGTTCTCGTCGAGAACCTTCGCCATCGGCGCCACACAGTTGGTGGTGCAGGAGGCGTTGGAGATGACGTGGTGCTGAGCGGCGTCGTACTTGTCCTGGTTGACGCCCATCACGATGGTGATGTCCTCGCCCTTGGCGGGCGCGGAGATCAGGACCTTCTTGGCGCCGGCCGCGAGGTGCTTCTCGGCGTCGGCCTTCTTGGTGAAGATGCCGGTCGACTCGATGACGATGTCGGCGCCGAGCTCGGCCCACGGGAGGTTGGCCGGGTCGCGCTCGGCCATCGTCTTGAAGGTCTGGTTGCCGACCGTGATGCTGTCGTCGGTGTGGCTGACGGGCTGCTTGAGACGACCCAGGATGGTGTCGTACTTCAGCAGGTGAACCAGGGTGGCGTTGTCGGTCAGGTCGTTGACACCGACGATCTCGATGTCCGCACCCTGCTCCAGGAGCGCGCGGAAGTAGTTGCGACCAATGCGGCCGAATCCGTTGATGCCTACGCGGATCGTCACGAACCGATCTCCTCGTTGGTACGCCGGCGCAGTTACCGGCGAGCTGTATGGGATGTCCCCGACCGCCTCCGACCCTACCCCCTGCAAGAGACGTACGTGACATTGACATCGACGCCGAAAGGTGCTCAAGTGAGCGCCCTCCAGCCCCTCTGACGTCCGCCTTTACGCGCCCCCGCGGCGCCCCTGCACACAGCGGCGCCCCCGGCGCCCAATACGGGCGCCGGGGGCGTAGACGAGGGAGGACCGGGCTCCGTTTCAGCCCACCATGCCCTCGGCGAGTTCCTCGGTGAGGTTGGACTCGGTGCCGGGGATGCCCAGGTCCTGGGCCCGCTTGTCGGCCATCGCCAGCAGCCGGCGGATCCGGCCGGCGACGGCGTCCTTGGTCAGCGGCGGGTCCGCGAGGGCACCCAGCTCCTCCAGGGAGGCCTGCTTGTGCTCCATGCGCAGACGGCCGGCCGCCGCAAGGTGCTCGGGGACCTCCTCGCCCAGGATCTCCAGGGCCCGCTGGACCCGGGCGCCCGCGGCGACCGCGGCGCGGGCCGAGCGGCGGAGGTTGGCGTCGTCGAAGTTGGCGAGACGGTTGGCGGTGGCCCGCACCTCGCGGCGCATCCGCCGCTCCTCCCACGCCAGCACCGACTCATGGGCGCCGAGCCGCGTCAGCAGCGCGCCGATCGCATCACCGTCACGGACGACGACGCGGTCCACGCCGCGTACCTCACGGGCCTTGGCGCCGATGCCGAGCCGGCGGGCGGCGCCGACCAGCGCGAGCGCCGCCTCGGGTCCGGGACAGGTGACCTCCAGGGACGAGGAGCGGCCGGGCTCGGTCAGCGAGCCGTGGGCCAGGAAGGCGCCGCGCCAGGCCGCCTCGGCGTCGCAGGTCGCGCCGGAGACCACCTGGGGTGGCAGCCCGCGGATCGGGCGGCCGCGGCCGTCGACCAGGCCGGTCTGGCGCGCCAGCTGGTCGCCGCCGGCCACGACCCGTACGACGTAGCGGCTGCCGCGCCGCAGGCCGCCGGGGGCCATCACCACCAGGTCGGAGCTGTGCCCGAAGATCTCCAGGATGTCCTTGCGCAGCCGCCGGGCCGCGATGCCCGTATCCAGCTCCGCCTCGATCACGATGCGCCCGCTGACCAGGTGCAGACCGCCCGCAAACCGCAGGATCGACGAGACCTCCGACTTCCGGCAGCAGGTCCGGGTGACGGGGAGCCGGGAGATTTCATCCTTCACCGCTGCCGTCATCGCCATGGGCCGATCCTTCCATGCATCCGAAAAATACGGTCGTACGCGGCTGCCAGCAGCTCCGGGTCGTGCCGGTCGGGGGCTCCCCCGGCGCTCGACCGGGCGTCGTCTCCTTGTGCGGCGACCGCCGCCAGCTCGACCTCGCTGCCGACCAGCTGCTTCGCGGCAACCGTCAGACCTTCGATGTCGGGCACGGCGGCCTTGTCGGCCAGCACCACGTCGAAGGCGAGTTTAGGGGCGTGTCGGGCCAAAACCTCCAAATGACGCTGCGGGGAGAAGCCATCGGTTTCGCCCGGTTGGGGCGCAAGGTTGAGCGAAAGGACCTTTCGGGCCTTGGTCTCCTCCAGGGCCTCGCGCAGCTCAGGCACCAGCAGATGCGGGATCACGGAGGAGAACCAGGAGCCCGGACCGAGCACCACCCAATCGGCGTCACGTACGGCGGCGACCGCCTCGGGGACGGCCGGCGGGTCCTCGGGGACCACATGGACGGACTGCACCTCGCCGCGGGTGAGCGCGACGGTGGCCTGGCCGCGGACCGTGGTGATCGCGTCCGGCCTGTCCTCGTCATGGCCCTTGACCTGGGCCTGGAGTTCCAGGGGCACCGCCGACATGGGCAGCACCCGGCCGTGCGCGCCGAGCAGTCTGCCCACCAGGTCGAGCGCCTGGACATGGTCGCCCAGCTGCTCCCACAGCGCGACGATCAGCAGATTGCCGACCGCGTGGTCGTGCAGCTCGCCCTCGCTCGTGAAGCGGTGCTGGATCACCCGGGACCAGGTCTGGCCCCAGTCGTCGTCGCCGCACAGCGCGGCCAGCGCCTTGCGCAGGTCGCCGGGCGGCAGGACGCCCAGCTCGTCACGGAGGCGCCCGCTGGAGCCGCCGTCGTCGGCGACCGTGACGACGGCGGTCAGGTCACCGGTGATCCGGCGCAGCGCGGTGAGTGAGGCGGACAGGCCCATGCCGCCGCCCAGTGCCACCACCTTGGGGGTGGCCCCCTTCGTCATACGGCCGCTGGGGACGAAGCGCCGGACCTTGCGCAGCCGCGGCGCGCGCCCGCTCACTCGCGCCCCATATCCCGGTGGACGATGACGGTTTCCACCCCTTCGGAGACCAGCCTGCGGCCAAGCTTCTCGGACATCGCGACGCTGCGGTGCTTGCCGCCCGTGCAGCCCACGGCGATGGTCACATAGCGCTTGCCCTCACGGCGGTAGCCCTCGGCGACGATCCGCAGCAGCTCGGCATAGCCGTCCAGGAACTCCTTGGAGCCCGGCTGGCTGAAGACGTAGCTGGAGACCTCGTCGTTGAGACCGGTGAAGGGGCGCAGCTCGGGGACCCAGTGCGGGTTGGGGATGAAGCGGCAGTCGATGACCATGTCGGCGTCGACCGGCAGGCCGTACTTGAAGCCGAAGGACATGACCGTGGCACGCAGCTCGGGGACCTCTTCGCCGGCGAACTGGGCGTCCATCTTGGCGCGGAGTTCGTGGACGTTGAGGCTGGAGGTGTCGATGACCAGGTCGGCGTCGCCGCGCAGTTCGCGCAGCAGATCCCGCTCGGCCACGATGCCGTCGACGATCCGGCCGTCGCCCTGAAGCGGGTGCGGGCGGCGCACCGACTCGAAGCGGCGCACCAGGGCCTCGTCGGAGGACTCCAGGAAGACGATGCGGCGCTTGACGTTCTGCGCGTCGAGGGTGGCCAGCGACTCCTTGAGGTTGGCGAAGAAGCGGCGGCCGCGGACGTCGACGACGACCGCGATCCGGGCGACATTCCCCTGCGAGCGGGCGCCCAGCTCGACCATCGGCGCGATCAGCTCGGGCGGGATGTTGTCGACGACGAACCAGCCGAGGTCCTCCAGACACTTCGCGGCCGTACTGCGGCCGGCGCCGGACATCCCGGAGATGATCACCAACTCGGGGATCGCGGCGCTCTCGCCCTGGTCGGTCGTGCCCGTGCTCACCTGTGCACCGTCTCTCTCGGTTTCCTGCGCTTCGTGCGGTGTACTCATCGTTCCTGCCCCCGTTCTGCCGACAACGCGGCCGGTGGGGCCCCGTCATCTTCCATGATCTCTCCTGTGGCGGTGTTCACCGCGGGGGCGGACGGTGCCGCCCCTGCCAGCGCCGCGGCGACCGTCTCCGCGGTCTTGCGCCCGACGCCCGGGACCTCGCAGATCTCGTCGACGGTCGCGGCCCGCAGCTTCTTCACCGAGCCGAAGTGCTTGAGCAGCGCCTGGCGGCGGGTGTCGCCGAGGCCGGCGACGGCGTCGAGCGGCGAGGCCTTCAGCCGCTTGCCGCGCTTGCTGCGCTGATAGGTGATCGCGAAGCGGTGCGCCTCGTCGCGGACGCGCTGGAGGAGGTAGAGGCCTTCGCTGCTGCGCGGCAGCACGACCGGGTCGTCGTCCTCGGGCAGCCAGACCTCTTCGAGCCGCTTGGCCAGGCCGCACACGGCGACATCGTCGATGCCGAGCTCGTCCAGCGCCCGGCGGGCGGCCGCGACCTGCGGGGCGCCGCCGTCGACGACCACGAGCTGGGGCGGGTAGGCGAAGCGCTTGGGGCGGCCGTCCTCGTCGGTCGGCCGGCCGGCCATGGGGTCCGGCTCCGGCTCGTCGGGGGGCGGCGTGAGGGCGCCGGTGGTGATGCCAGGGCCGGTGGTGATGCCGGGGCCGGTGGTGATGCCGGTGGTGATGCGGCCGGTGCCGTCCGTGACTCCGGAGGCGTCCGTGACTCCGGCACGGTCCGTGGCTCCGGTGCCGGCGGTGACCCCGGTGCCGGCCGTGATGCCGTTGTCGTCCACGCGGGCGTCGCCGGGCGGCTCCTCCGTCCACTCACCGGACTTCTGCTTCTCCTGGAGATAGCGCTTGAAGCGGCGGCCGATGACCTCGTGCATGGACCGGACATCGTCCTGGCCCTGGAAGGTCTTGATCTGGAAGCGGCGGTATTCGCTCTTCCGGGCGAGACCGTCCTCGAAGACCACCATCGAGGCGACCACGTCATCGCCCTGAAGGTGGGAGATGTCGAAGCACTCGATGCGCAGCGGCACCGCATCCAGCCCCAGGGCCTCGGCGATCTCCTCCAGGGCGCGGGAGCGGGTGGTGAGGTCGGAGGCGCGCTTAGTCTTGTGCAGCGCCAGGGCCTGCTGGGCGTTGCGGCCGACCGTGACCATCAGGTCCTTCTTGTCGCCGCGCTGCGGGATGCGCAGCGAGACCTGGGAGCCGCGGCGCTCGGAGAGCCACTGCGCGATCGGCTCGACGGGCTCGGGGAGCGCCGGGACCAGGACCTCCTTGGGGACGGCGTCGCCCCGCTCCTCGCCGTACAACTGCTGGAGGGCGTGCTCGACGAGACCGCTGGTGGTGACGGCCTCGACCTTGTCCGTCACCCAGCCTCGCTGGCCGCGCACCCGGCCGCCGCGGACGTGGAAGATCTGGACGGCGGCTTCGAGTTCGTCCTCGGCGAGGGCGATCAGGTCGGCGTCGGTGGCGTCGGCGAGCACCACGGCGCTCTTCTCCATGGCCCGTTTGAGCGCCCCTATGTCATCACGCAGCCGGGCGGCGCGTTCGTACTCCATCTCCTCGGCGGCCTCCTGCATCCCGCGCTCCAGGCGGCGGAGGTAGGCGCCGGTCCGGCCGGCCATGAAGTCGCAGAACTCCTCGGCGAGTTCGCGGTGTTCCTCGGCGGAGACCCGTCCGACGCAGGGTGCCGAGCACTTGCCGATGTAGCCGAGCAGACAGGGGCGGCCGATCTGGGCGGAGCGTTTGAAGACGCCGGCGGAGCACGTCCGCACCGGGAAGACCCGCAGCATCAGGTCGACGGTCTCGCGGATGGCCCAGGCGTGGCCGTACGGACCGAAGTAGCGCACGCCCTTCTTCTTGGCGCCGCGCATGACCTGGACGCGCGGGAACTCCTCGTTGAGGGTCACCGCGAGGTACGGATAGCTCTTGTCGTCGCGGTACTTGACGTTGAAGCGCGGGTCGAACTCCTTGATCCAGCTGTATTCGAGCTGAAGCGCCTCGACCTCGGTGGAGACGACGGTCCACTCCACGGAGGCCGCGGTGGTGACCATCGTGCGCGTACGCGGATGGAGGCCGGCCAGGTCCTGGAAGTAGTTGGCCAGGCGCTGGCGCAGGCTCTTGGCCTTGCCGACGTAGATGACCCGGCCGTGTTCGTCGCGGAACTTATAGACCCCCGGCGAGTCGGGGATCTGTCCCGGCTTGGGTCGATAGCTGCTGGGGTCTGCCATGCACACCACCCTACTGACCGGGACCGACAATCACCGTTCCCAGGCCCACTCCGCACCCCGGCTCTCCCCGTTCCCCGGCCCTCCCCCTCCGCGGCCCGGTCAGGCGCTGCGCCGCCTGCGCAGTGCCGCCGAGGCGGACAGCCCCAGCGCGAGCAGGGCGGCGGTGCCCGCCACGCTCGTGGCGGCGGTCACCGGCAGGCTGTCGCCCGCGAAGGCACCCGCCGTGACGGGCCGCGCGGCGCGGGGCTCCCGGTCCTGGTCCGGGGCCGCGGCCACCGGCCCGTAGCCACCCTCGCCGCGCCGCTCCTGCGCGGAGCCGGGGAGCTTGTCCTCGTAAGCCCGCGCCACCCGTTCCCGGTAGGCGGCGACGGTGGTCCCGCGTGCGCCGACGGCCTGGCGGGCGTCCGGGTCCAGTGGCTCGATCCGGTCGCCGTGCTGCACGTACCAGGCGTCGGTCCGCGGCTCGTGGAAGACCGTGCCGCCCTTCGCCCGCGCGGCCCCGGCCGCGGTGTAGCGGGTCTCGTCGTCGCCGGTGGCGATGGTGACGACCTTCCAGGCCGCGCCCCGCCGTGCGGTCCGCACCGAAGCCGTGCGGCCGTCGCCCGCGACGGCCTTGTGGGCGAAGAACTCCAGGCGGGCGACGGGGGCTCCGGGCCGACCGCGGACGAAGTCCGGTGACAGGACGTAGACGGGGACGGCGGCGCCCTCGAGGTGCGGTGCGGCCTGCGCGGTGCCGGGGGCCGCGGCGCGCCCGCCGCCGCGCTTGCGTCCGGTCGCGAAGAACCGGGCGAGGGCATCCAGGGTCGCGGGGGCGGCGGCCGCCGCGCGGGCGGCGGTGACGCTCGCCGGGGCGGGGGCCGGGGTCCGGGGCACGGGGGCGGGTGCGGCCAGGGCGAGGTGCGGGGTGAGGCCGAAGAGGGCCGTGAGGGACGTGCCGGTGGCGACGGCGCGAAGGGCGGTGCGGACGGCGGTGCGCTTCGTCATGCCCTCAGGCTCCTCTCCGGTACCGGGAGTGTGTCCAGGAGAAGGAGCTGCCGTTCACGTGGTAGTCGAAAACGCCGCAGTTGTAGCGTTTGTTGGCCGACCGTGGATCACACCGGTACACCCAGTGGCGATCCGTGTCATATCCGTGGATCACATGCCTGTGGCCATCGCCGGAGGACCACTGGATCCGGGTCTCGACGGGTGGGCCGGCGTTCGATCTGGCCCCGCGGGCTGTCGTAGTGGGGTCAACCGGCCACGTATGAACCGGAGTTGAACCGGAGTTGACGCCCAGCCGGTCGAAGGCGTGCTGCACCTTGCCGAGGGCGGCTTGGCCGCCAGGGCAGGCGGTTCCCTGCCGGCGGCAGAAGGCGGCGTTGCGGGAATGGTTCCGGCTGTCGTTCGCCCGGCGCGGCGTCACCATCGGGGTGACCAGCCCGAGTTACCGGCAGCAGGGCGCGCGGCGGCCGCAGCGACCCGCGGGCCGGTGTGTCAGCCCGCGATCAGCTTGCCGCCCTCGGCCTTGACCGGGACCTCGGGCAGCGGCTCGGACGCCGGCCCCTGAATGACCTTGCCGGTGGTGACGTCGAAGCGGCTGCCGTGGCAGGGGCAGCTGCCCTCCTTCTTCTCGACCTCGGCCAGGATGCAGCCGGCGTGGGTGCACTTGGCACTGAAGCACTTGTAGGTGCCCTTGGCGGGCTGCGAGACGACGAGCCGGTCCTCGCGGTAGAGCTTGGCGCCGCCGACCGGCACCTCGGCGGCGGCCCCGAGATCGACCGGCTTGGCGGGCTCCGCCGGGGCGTTCGCACCCGAGTCCCCCGGCGAGCAGGCCGCCAGGCCGAAGCCCGCGGCGCCGGCGAGCGCGGCCCCCCGCAGCACGGTCCGTCGGGCGGGGGGCTGGCTCATGGCTGCTCCAGAGATCATGGCGTCAGGGGTGGGCGGCTCCCGACGATACCGGCACAGACCCGTCCGCTTCCGGCCGGGCCGGGCGTCCCCGCAGCAGGTCCTGCTCGATCTCCTCCAGGCTGCGGCCCTTGGTCTCCGGCAGCAGCCGCTGTACGAAGAGGAACGCCAGCAGGGTCGTCCCGGCGAAGAACAGGAAATTGATCCCGGCGCCCCAGGCGTGCAGCAGCGAGGGGAACACCAGCGCCACGATCATGTTGAACAGCCAGTTGAAGAGCACACACAGGCCGACCGCGGACGCCCTGATCCGCATCGGGAACAGCTCGGGCAGCATCACCCACTGCACCGGCCCCCAGGAGATCGCGAAGGACGCGATGTAGAGCGCGATCCCGCCGAGGGTGAGCACGGACAGCAGCGCTCCGTAGCCGAGTCCGGAGAGATTGGTGACAGCCAGCAGCACCATCGCCGCACACATGCCCAGCGCGCCCCACCGCAGCAGCGGCTTGCGCCCCTTGCGGTCGATGAGCCGCATCGCCGGAAGCGTCATCAGCATGTTGAGCAGACCGATGCCGACGTTGGCGAGGATCGCGCCGCCGGAGCCGAAGCCGATGTCGGTGAGCAGGGTCGGCGCATAGTAGATGATCGTGTTGATGCCGACGAAGTTCTGGAAGAGGACCAGCAGCATCCCCACCACGAACACCGGACGCAGCCGTGGTGACAGCAGCCGCCGCAGCGTCAGCGGCTCGCTCTGCGCCTGCTCGGTGCGCTCGGCCCGCTCGATCTCCGCCAGCTCCTCCCCCGCCGTGCCGGCGTCGCCGCGCAGCCGGGTCAGCACCGTACGTGCCTCGTCGGTGCGGCCCTTGCCCACCAGCCAGCGCGGGCTCTCCGGCTGGGTGACGATGCCCAGGGCCAGAATCGCGGCCGGGATCACGCCGAGACCGATCATCCAGCGCCAGGCCTCGGCGTCGGCCAGCAGGTAGTCGGTGACATACGCGACGAAGATCCCGACCGTGACCAGCAGCTGCATCAGGGACGTCAGCCCGCCGCGCAGGTGCTTGGGCGCGAGTTCGGTGAGGTAGAGCGGGACCACGACGGAGGCGATGCCGACGCCGATCCCGATCACGAACCGGAACGCGATCAGCGAGGCGGCGTCGAAGGCGCAGGAGGCGCCCAGCGTGCCGAGGATGAAGACCCCGGAGGCCGCGAGGATCAGCCGGCGGCGCCCCCAGGAGTCGCTCAGCCGCCCCGAGAGGCCCGCGCCGAGCATGGCGCCCACCAGGAGGCCCGAGACGACCAGGCCCTCCAGGAGCGGGGTGAGGGCGATGTCGTTCTTGAGGAAGAGCATGGCGCCGGAGATGACCCCGGTGTCGTATCCCCACAGGATGCCGCCGAGGGCCCCGAAGACCCAGATCAGCGCGTTCTTGATGCGTGCGGGCACGGCGTTCAGCCCTTCTGCGGGGCGATGTGGATCTTGCGGCCGGTGCCCGCCCGGAACCGGGCCACCGCCTCGTCGAACCCGTCCAGACCGTAGACGTCGCTGACCAGCGAGTCGACGGGGACGCCGCCGAGGCCGGCGGCGAGGACATCGATGGCGGGCTGGAAGCTGTGGTGCACCGCCATCGAACCGATGATGTCGATCTCGTGGTGGTAGACGCGGTACGGCGAGAAGGAGGCCGCGCGCGCCGGATCGGCGACGCCGAACTGCAGGAAGGTACCGCCGCGGCGCACCCGGCCCAGCCCGTCCTCGATGGCCGGGACGGCGCCGGTCGCATCGACCACGACCTCGAAGCCGGGCGCCCGGCCGAGCAGGTCCGCGCTGGTCACGGCCGCGTCGGCGCCGAAGGACTCGGCGAACGCCAGCCGCTCTTCGTTGAGGTCCACGACGGACACCGAGGCGGCGCCCGCGGTCCGTACGAGGGCGGCCATCAGCAGGCCCATGGTGCCGGCGCCGTAGATCAGATAGTGCTCGCCGGGCCGGCGCGGCAGCCGGTTCAGGCCGTGCACCGCACAGGACAGCGGCTCGACGAGTCCGGCCGCGGCGTCCGAGAGGCCGCCGGGCAGGAGGTAGCAGCAGCGTGCGGGCACGGCGACCAGCTCGGCGAAGCCGCCGGCCCGGGTGACGCCGATCGCGGTGTAGTCCTCGCAGAGGTTGCCGCGGCCGATCCGGCAGTAGTGGCAGGCGCCGCACGGCATGTTGGGGTCGACGGCGACCCGGTCCCCGACCGCCCGGCCGGTCACCGCCGCACCCACCGCCACGATCTCGCCGGTCAGCTCGTGCCCGGGCACCAGCGGATAGACCGCGGCGGGCAGCTCACCGCCGAGGAGGTGCATATCGGTGCCGCACAGCCCGCAGGACGTGACGCGCACGACCACCTCATCGGGCTCCGGGCGGGGGTCGGGCAGCTCGGTGACAGCGGCGCTGCCCCCCTTGCCCGGTGCGGTGACCACGAGAGCGCGCATCGGCGCCTCCTCACGACGTCGTGCGGGATTGCGATGCCGGGAAGGTAGCTTGGACGTAAACGCTTACGCAAGCGTTTACGTTTTCGGTGGAGTGCTCGTAATGTGGTGGACTCGCGGACGGGGCCGTGGGAGGCCGCGGTGCCGACGGGGTGCCGACGGGTGCCGCACGCCCGGGGAGGAAGAGCCGGATGACGACGATGACGGATGTGGCACGGCGTGCGGGGGTCTCCGTCGCCACGGTCTCGCATGTGCTGAACGACACCCGTCCGGTGCGGCCCGACACCCGGGCCGCGGTGCTCGGCGCCATCGACGAGCTCGGCTACACCCCCAACACCCTGGCCCGCTCCCTGGTCACCTCCCGCACCCGCTCGATCGGCCTGGCGGTCTCCGCGATCAGCAACCCGTACTTCACCGAAATCCTCCAGGGTGTCGAGGCCGGCGCCCTGGAGGCCGGCTACAGCCTGCTGATCACCGATCCGCACGACGACCCGCGGCACGAACGCAAGGTCGTCCAGCTGCTCCACGAACGGCGCGTGGACGGCATGATCGTGGCACCGTCCGCGGAGCCCGCCGAGATGGTGGAGTATCTGGCCCGCCGTGCGGTGCCCACCGTGTTCCTGGACCGGCTGGTCGGCGACGACCACGACCAGGTGTGCGCCGAGAACACCGGCCCGGTGCGTCAACTGGTCGGGCACCTGGCCGAGTCGGGGCACACCCGGATCGGTCTGGTCGCCGGCCTGCCCGGCCTGAGCACGACCACCGAGCGGGTCCAGGGCTACCGCGAGGGGTTGCGCGCCCACGGCCTGCCGTTCGCACCCGAACTCCTCGCCGGCGGCAACTCCGAGGCGGCGGGCGCCCAGCGCGCCACCCATCATCTGCTGGCAGCCCCCGAGCCGCCCACCGCGATCATCACCGCCAACAACGCGATGACCATCGGCACCCTCCGGGCCCTGCGCGAGCTCGGTCTGGACGTGCCCGGCAATATCGCGCTGGCCTGCTTCGACGACTTCTCGTGGGCCGATCTGTTCACGCCGCGGCTGACCGCGATCGCTCAGCCCAGCAAGGGCATCGGGGCGGCGGCGGTCCGGCTGCTGCTGGAGCGCCTGGCGGAGCCGGACCGGCCCCCGCGCACCGTCCGCCTCCCCTGCACCTTTGTGCACCGTACGTCGTGCGGCTGCGCCGAAACCGCCCCGGCCACGCCCCCGGCCGCCCAGGAAAGGAACCCCATCCCGTGATCGTCGTCGCCGGCGAGGCGCTGATCGACCTCGTCCCCAGCCCCCAGGCCGCTCCCCCCTCCCTGGAGGGCACGGGAGGGAGCCCCACCTCGGACGACCGGTTGCCGGCGCTGCTGCCACGGCGTGGCGGAGGCCCGTACAACACCGCGGTCGCACTGGGACGGCTGGGCTCGCCGGCCGCGTTCTGCTCCCGGATCTCGACCGACAGCTTCGGCGAGGCGCTGCTCCAGGGGCTGGCCGGCAGCGGTGTCGACACCTCCCTGGTGCAGCGCGGCAGCGAGCCGACCACCCTCGCCGTGGCGGACATCAGCCCGGACGGGTCGGCGGGCTACGGCTTCTATGCGGACGGCACCGCCGACCGGCTCTTCACCCTGCCGCCCGCGCTGCCCGCCGGGGTCCGCGCGCTCTCCCTGGGCACCTGCTCGCTCGTCCTGGAGCCGGGAGCGAGTGCGTACGAGTCCCTGCTGCGCCGCGAGGCCCGGCGCGGTGTCTTCACGGCGCTCGACCCCAACATCCGGTCCGGTCTGATCCCGAACCCGGACGCCTACCGGGCCCGCTTCCGCTCCTGGCTCCCCGACCTCGCCCTGCTGAAGCTGTCGGAGGAGGACGCGCTGTGGCTGGCCGGGGCCGGCGCCGAGGACGGGGGCAGGGCCGGGGACGGCGCGGCGCCGGGCGGCGCGTGGGAGGCGGTCACCGCGGCGGCGCGGGAGTGGCTGGCGGCGGGACCCGCGGCGATCGTCCTGACCCGTGGGGGCGACGGCCTGACGGTGCTGACGCGCGGCGGCGGTGAGCTCACGGTCCCCGGCGAGCGGGTCACCGTCGTCGACACCATCGGGGCCGGCGACACGGTCAACGCCGCGCTCCTGCATCGCCTGGACGCCCATGACGCCCTCTCGTACGCCGCCGTCGCCGCCCTCGGTGACGACGACTGGCGCGACATCCTGCGCTTCGCCGCCCGCGCGGCCGCCGTCACCTGCTCCCGCGCGGGAGCGGAACCGCCGTTCGCCACGGAGTTGGCGGCGTAGGAGGCGTAGGAGGCGTAGGAGGCGTAGGCGGTCTGGCAGCGGGGCGGGGCCGCGGCGGAGGGCGGGAGGCGGCGGCACGGCGAGGGCACGGCCCGGAGAGGAGCGGCGGCGCCTGGGGGTGCGGCGGCCCTGCGGAGCTTCTTGCTCCGCTCCCCCCGCTTCCCCGCTCCCCCGCTTCCCCCGCTCCCCCCGCTTCCTCCACGCCGAAGCGGGCCGTCACCGCTCCTCGTACGGAGAGCGGTGACGGCCCGGCAGGAACCGTCCGGCGGCGTCAGGTGGCCTTGCGGGCCCGCGCCGTCGTCTTCTTGGCCGCGGCCGCGGTCTTCTTGGCGGCCGTCTTCTTCGCCACGGCCTTCTTGGCCGCCGGCTTCTTCGCAGTGGCCCTCGCCGGCGCGGCATCGCTGACGCGGTCGCCCAGGATCTCCCGCAGGAACTTTCCGGTGTGGCTGGCCGGGATCGAGGCGACGCCCTCCGGGGTGCCCTCGGCGACGACCAGACCGCCGCCGTTGCCGCCTTCGGGGCCCATGTCGACGACCCAGTCCGCCGTCTTGATCACATCGAGGTTGTGCTCGATGACGATCACCGTGTTGCCCTTGTCCACCAGGCCGGACAGCACATTGATCAGCTTGCTGATGTCGTCGAAGTGCAGACCGGTGGTCGGCTCGTCGAGGACGTAGACCGTGCTGCCCGTCGAGCGCTTCTGGAGCTCGCTGGCCAGCTTGACGCGCTGCGCCTCACCACCGGAGAGCGTCGGCGCGGACTGGCCGAGCCGGACGTACCCGAGGCCGACCTCGTTGAGCGTCTTGAGATGCCGGGAAATGGTCGGCACCGCCTCGAAGAAGCTCAACGCCTCCTCGATGGGCATGTCCAGCACCTCGGCGATGGACTTGCCCTTGTAGTGGACCTCCAGCGTCTCCCGGTTGTAGCGCGCACCGTGGCAGACCTCGCACGGCACATACACATCCGGCAGGAAGTTCATCTCGATCTTGATCGTGCCGTCGCCGGAGCAGTTCTCGCAGCGGCCGCCCTTGACGTTGAAGGAGAAGCGCCCCGGCAGATAGCCGCGGACCTTGGCCTCCATGGTCTCCGCGAAGAGCTTGCGGACATGATCGAAGACGCCGGTGTAGGTGGCCGGGTTGGACCGCGGGGTACGGCCGATCGGCGACTGGTCGACATGCACGACCTTGTCCACCAGGTCGTCGCCTGCCACCCGGGTGTGCCGACCCGGCACCGACTTGGCGCCGTTCAGCTCGCGCGCCAGGTGGGTGTAGAGGATGTCGTTGACCAGCGTCGACTTACCGGATCCGGAGACCCCGGTGACGGCGGTGAACACTCCGAGCGGGAAGGAGACGTCGATGTCGCGGAGGTTGTTCTCCTTCGCGCCGTGGACCGTCAGCTGCCGCGACGGGTCGGCGGGCCGCCGGATGTCCGGGGTCGCGATGGCCTTCTTGCCGGAGAGGTACTGACCGGTGATCGACTCCTTGGTGGCCAGCAGCTCCTTCATCGGGCCGCTGTGCACGACCTTGCCGCCGTGCTCGCCCGCGCCGGGGCCGATGTCCACCACCCAGTCCGCGACCTTGATGGTGTCCTCGTCGTGCTCGACGACGATCAGGGTGTTGCCCATGTCGCGCAGCCGCACCAGGGTCTCGATCAGCCGGTGGTTGTCGCGCTGGTGCAGACCGATCGACGGCTCGTCGAGGACGTAGAGCACGCCCACCAGACCGGAACCGATCTGGGTGGCGAGGCGGATGCGCTGGGCCTCGCCGCCGGAGAGGGTGCCGGCCGCGCGGTTCAGCGAGAGGTAGTCCAGGCCGACGTCGACCAGGAACTTCAGCCGCTCGTTGACCTCCTTGAGGACCCGCTCGGCGATCTTCTTCTCGCGGGCGGTGAGCTTCATCTCCCGCAGGAAGTCGGCGCAGTCGCTGATCGACATGGCCGCGACCTCGGCGATCGACCTCTCCTGGACCGTGACGGCGAGCACGATCGGCTTCAGCCGGGTGCCCTCACAGGTCGGGCAGGGCACCTCGCGCATATAGCCCTCGAAGCGCTCCCGGCTGCTGTCGCTCTCCGCCTCGGAGTGCCGCCGCTTGACGAACGGGAGGGCACCCTCGAAGGGCGTGGTGTAGGCGCGCTGGCGGCCGTACCGGTTGCGGTAGCGCACCTCGATCTGGGTCTTGTGGCCGTTCAGCAGCGCCTTCTTGGCGCGGGCCGGCAGCCCGGCCCAGGGGATGTCCGTACGGAATCCGAGGGCGTCCGCCAGCGCGCCGACCAGACGGCCGAAGTACTCCTTGGTGTGACCGTGCGACCAGGGGTGGATGGCACCCTCGTCGAGGGAACGGTCCTCGTCGGGGACGATCAGATCGGGGTCGACCTCCATGCGCGTCCCGATGCCGGTGCATTCCGGGCAGGCGCCGAAGGGCGAGTTGAAGGAGAAGGAGCGGGGCTCCAGCTCCTCGAAGGAGAGATCGTCGTAGGCGCAGTACAGATGCTCCGAATACATCCGCTCGCGCTGCGGGTCGTCCGCGTCCAGATCGACGAAGTCGAGGATGACCATGCCGCCGGAGAGCCCGAGGGCGGTCTCGACGGAGTCGGTCAGCCGCCGCTTGGCGGACTCCTTGACCGTGAGGCGGTCGACGACCACCTCGATGGTGTGCTTCTCCTGCTTCTTCAGCTTCGGCGGCTCGGAGAGCTGGATCGTCTCCCCGTCGACCCGGGCCCGGCTGTAGCCCTTCGTCTGGAGGTCGGAGAAGAGATCGACGAACTCGCCCTTGCGCTCGCGCACCAGCGGCGAGAGCACCTGGAAGCGGCTGCCCTCGGGGAGTTCGAGCACCTTGTCGACGATGGCCTGCGGCGACTGCCGGGCGATCGGCCGCCCGCACTCGGGGCAGTGCGGCTTGCCGATACGGGCGAAGAGCAGACGGAGGTAGTCGTAGACCTCGGTGATCGTGCCGACCGTCGAGCGGGGGTTGCGCGACGTCGACTTCTGGTCGATCGACACCGCGGGGGACAGGCCCTCGATGAAATCCACATCGGGCTTGTCCATCTGCCCGAGGAACTGCCGGGCGTAGGAGGAGAGCGACTCGACATAGCGCCGCTGCCCCTCGGCGAAGATCGTGTCGAAGGCGAGCGAGGACTTGCCCGACCCGGAGAGCCCCGTGAAGACGATGAGGGAGTCGCGGGGGAGGTCGAGCGAGACGTTCTTGAGGTTGTGCTCGCGAGCGCCACGGACGATGAGACGGTCGGCCACGCCGGTCGGCACCTTTCTTGGAGGGGGGCGGGGGCCGCGGCTCTGCGTCCGCCGCGCGGTGGGTGAGCAGAGGCAACGGAGCGGAGCGGAGCCCCCGCCCCAGGGTATGGGGCCCGCCGCGGCACTGTCTTTGGGATGCCACACACGAGCCTATAGCACGCGCATTCGATTTAGGGGGTGCGCAAGCCCTCTTCACCCGAACGTGTGGCGGCCCCACAATCTTCCCGCCCCGCCGCGCACCCCGTACTCGCCGTACGCCGCCCACGCCCCGTACACCTCCTGCGCCCCGCAGGACCGCAAGGACTCCCCTCAGGCGACACCGGGCAGCGCACGCTCCAGCGCATCGAATGTGCGCCGCAGCACCTCCGCCTGTTCAACGGCCACCTCCTCCACCGGGTCACCCCCGAGCTGCCGGGCCAGCGCTTCGGCACCCGCCGCCCGGATCCCCGCGACGATCAGCGCCGCGGCCAGCCGGGCGTCCGGGCCGGGGCGCTCCGCTTCGCCGCCCGCCACCTCGGCCAGCAGCATGGCCAGCGTGTTCTCCATCTCCTCGAGCGCTTCCCGGCCCCGCGCGCGCAGCGCCGGCGAGTCCAGCAGCGTCCGCCAGAAGTGCTCGAACCCCTCCCCCACGGCGGCCAGCGGATGCCGCTCCGCCAGCAGCCCGAGAGCGAGCCGGCGCAGCGCGGCGAGCGGTGACTCGTCCGCACCGCGCTCACGGACGGCGCGGGTGATCAGCTGACGGGCCTCGGGGACCCGGTCGAGGAACAGGTCCTCCTTGCGCGGGAAGTAATTGAAGACCGTCATCGTGGACACCTCGGCCGCGCGGGCCACCTCGGCGACGGTCACATTGTCGAAGCCCCGCCGGATGAACAACAGCGTGGCCTCGCCGGAGATCCGCTGCCGGGTGCGCAGCTTCTTGCGCTCGCGCAGCGTCAGCCGCCCGTCATCCTCGGTGAAACCGGTCTCCTCCCACCGGCCGCGAGACCCCGCCTCGCCACCGTCGCGCCGCTCCTCGTCCGTCACGTCATCCTTCATGGCCGAAAGTTTAGCCCCGCTTTTAGTCACAACAAATTTATAGTAACTACACTTACTCGCATGAGCCATGACGCAGACGTAGTAGTGGCAGGGGGCGGCCCGGTGGGGCTGATGCTCGCCTGCGAACTTGCCCTGGCAGACGTGTCGGTCATCGTCCTGGAGCGGCTGACCGACGTGGATACGACCATCAAGGCGGGGGCGGTCAACTCCCCCACGGCAGAAGCCCTTTACCGACGCGGGATGCTGCCCGGCCTGGCGGCTGCCCAGCGCGACGCGTACGACAGGGTCAGCTCGTTCATGCGGCAGCGCCAGGCCGCCGGCGCCACCGGGATAACCCAGCCGCCGAAGTTCGCCGGGCACTTCGCGGGCATCATGCTGCGCGGTGACCTGCTGGACGAGTCCGACCCGGACTTCGACGGCCCCGGGCCCGCCGCCGAGGTCGGCCTCGTCCCCCAGGAGGCGCTGGAGCGGCTGCTCGGCGCCCGCGCCGCCGAACTGGGGGTCGACCTGCGCCGCGGGGTGACCCTGACCGGTTTCGACGCCGGCGAGGACGGTGTGCACGTCCACACCTCGGACGGGTCGCTGCGCACCGGCTGGCTGGCCGGCTGCGACGGCGGCCGCAGTACCGTCCGCCGGCTCGCCGGCTTCCCCTTCCCCGGCACGGCCCCGGAGATCACCGGCCATCAGGCCCTCGTCGAGATGACCGGCGCCGACGCCCTGGGCGCCGGCTGGAACTTCACCCCGACGGGGACGTACGTCCACGGGCCGGTGCCCGGCCGGATCCTCACCGTGGAGTTCGACGGACCGCCCGCGGACCGGGAAGCCCCCGTCACCGCCGAGGAGTTGCAGGCCTCCCTGCGGAAGGTGTCCGGGGTCGCGGACGTCACGATCCACGCGGTGCACTCGGCGACCCGGTTCACCGATAACGCGCGCCAGGTGCCCGATTACCGGTCGGGGCGGGTGCTGCTCGCCGGCGACGCGGCGCACGTCCACTCGCCGTTCGGCGGCCAAGGGCTCAATCTCGGCATCGGCGACGCCATGAACCTCGGCTGGAAGCTGGCCGCCACGGTGCACGGCCGGGCCCCGGAGGGACTGCTCGACAGCTACACGGCCGAGCGGCACCCGCTGGGTGCCTGGGTACTGGAGTGGTCCCGGGCCCAAGTGGCACTGATGCGGCCGGAGTCGCACGCCATGGCGCTGCGCGGGGTGATCGCCGAACTGACCGGGACGGCCGACGCCACCACCTTCTTCGCCAAGAAGATCTCCGGCGTGTGGCAGCGCTACGACCTGCCCGGCGACCATCCGCTCACCGGCCGCAGCGCGCCCGACCTGGAGCTCGGTGACGGCACCCGGCTCGCGGACCATCTGCACGGCGGACAGGGGCTGTTGCTCGATCTGACCGGGGACGCCGAGGTGCGCAAGCACGCCGCCGGATACGGCGACCGGATACGGGTGCTCACGGCGAGCTGCCCGGGGCGGCCCGGTCTGGCCGGCCTGCTGGTGCGGCCCGACGGTGCCACCGCCTGGGCGGTGGACGCCCCCGGCGGTCCGGACGGGCTGGACGCCGCGCTCCGGCTCTGGTTCGGAACGCCCGCCGAAGCGGCGGCCTGTCCTCCGGGCCCGGGGACTTTGACATCAGGCCCTGGCCGTATCGATCACGGCTGTCGGCCACGCTCGTGATCAACCCACCTGGTGGGCGGCGCAGACCGGCGGACCCTTCCGGCCGACGCGCGCCGCCCGCTCCGCCCGCGTACCCCTCGATCGGCACCGGCCCACTCCCGAAGCCGCCCCGACGGCGCTAGCGTCGGACCATGACCCTCACCTCGCCCGACTTCCCGCACGATGTGGCAGCAGTCCGTGAGGCCACCGACCGGCTCCTGGTCTCGGTGAGCAAACTCGACGACGCGGCGATCGGCGAGCCGTCGCTGCTGCCGGGCTGGACCCGCGGCCATGTCCTCTCCCATCTGGCCCGCAACGCGGACGCGCTGGGCAACCTCCTCACCTGGGCGCGGACGGATGTACCCACGCCGATGTACGCCGGTCCCGAGGCCCGTGCCGCCGATATCGAGCGGGGCGCCGACCGCCCGCTGGCGGCGCATCTGGAGGATCTGAGGGAGTCCGCGGCGCGGTTCGACAAGGCGATGGACGCCCTGCCGCGGGACCGCCGGGCCTACCAGGTCGAGATGCGCAACAACGTCGTCGAACGGGCCGACCGGCTGCCGCTGCGCCGGCTGGCCGAGCTCGAACTGCACCATGTCGACCTCGGCGTGGGCCACACCCTCGACCAGCTCTCCCCCGACTTCGTCGAGCGCCAACTCGCCTTCCTGGCCACGGTCAAGTTCGCCGGCCACCCGGATCTGCCCCCGCTGGAACTGCGCTCCGACGACGGCCGCAGGTGGCGCACCGGCCGCCTCGCCACCGGTACGGGCGCCGGGGACCGGCCCGTGGTGGTGACCGGCTCCGCGGTCGCGCTGGTGGGCTGGCTCACCGGACGCGGCGGGGACGGCGCACTCGACGCTCACGGCTCCGTCCTGCCCGAGGTGCCGCCGCTCTAGAGTGGTCCCATGGGCTACAGCGGAGCAGTGAAGGTCGGCGGACCGGCCGACGTGCACGAGCTGACCGACCTGATGATCTCGAAGGTCGCGGTCGGTCCGATGGACAACAACGCCTATGTGCTGCGGTGCCGGGCGACCGATGAGCAGTTGCTGATCGACGCGGCCGCCGAACCGCACACCCTTCTCGCGCTGATCGGCGACAGCGGTATCGGGTCCGTGGTCACCACGCACCGGCACGGCGACCACTGGGGCGCGCTGCGCGAGGTCGTCGATGCGACGGGGGCGCGGACCTACGCGGGGCGGTACGACGCCGAGGGCATCCCCGTCCCCACGGATGTGCCGGTCGAGGACGGCGACACCCTCACCGTCGGCCGGGTCGAGCTGACCGCGCGCCATCTGGCCGGGCACACACCGGGCAGCATCGCGCTGGTCTACGACGACCCGCACGGCGCCCCGCATCTGTTCACCGGGGACTGCCTGTTCCCCGGCGGCGTCGGCAACACCTTCGGCAGCGCGGAGAACTTCACCCGCCTGATCGACGATGTGGAGCGCAAGCTCTTCGGCGCACTTCCCGACGAGACCTGGGTCTATCCGGGCCACGGCTCCGACACCACGCTCGGCGCGGAGCGGCCGCACCTCGCCGAGTGGCGCAAGCGCGGCTGGTAACGCAGGGAACGGCACCACGCGGGGTCCCGCGGGTAACCCCTCAGGACCCCTACGGACAACGGCGCCCGGTTCGCGCTCCGGTGAGGAGCGGGAACCGGGCGCGCGTGCGCCGTGCGGACCGGCGTCAGACGTCGATGCGCTCCTTGGCCGCCGCATCGGCCTCGGCCTGCCTCTTCGAGGCGCGCAGGCTGGTGATCGTCGTGACGATCAGGACGGCACAGATGACGCCCAGCGACACCGGAATGCCGATCTCCGGAACGGGCACCCCGGACTCGTGCAGGGCGTGCAGCACCAGCTTCACGCCGATGAACCCGAGGATGACCGACAGGCCGTACGAGAGGTGGACCAGCTTCTTGAGCAGCCCGCCGATCAGGAAGTACAGCTGCCGCAGACCCATCAGGGCGAAGGCGTTGGCGGTGAAGACGATGTACGGGTCCTGGGTGAGGCCGAAGATCGCCGGGATGGAGTCCAGCGCGAAGAGGACATCGGTGGTACCGATCGCCAGCATGACGATCAGCATCGGCGTCATCAGCCGCTTGCCGTTCTCGACGATGAACAGCTTGGTGCCGTGGTACGTGTCGGTCGACGGGAAGCGCTTCTCGACCATCTTGAGGAAGCGGTTCTCCTCGAACTCCTCGTCCACCTCCTCGGCGCGGGCCTCCTTGATCAGCTTCCATGCGGTCCAGATGAGGAACGCGCCGAAAATGTAGAAGACCCAGGAGAAGTTGGCGATGATCGCGGCGCCCGCACCGATGAAGCCGGCCCGCAGCACCAGCGCGATCAGCACACCCACCATCAGCACCCGCTGCTGGTAGATCGCCGGGACCGCGAACTTCCCCATGATCAGTACGAAGACGAAGAGGTTGTCGACGCTCAGGGACTTCTCGGTGATGAAGCCGGCGAAGAACTCACCGGCCGGCGCGGCACCGCCGAACAGCAGCAGCCCGAGGCCGAAGAGCCCGGCGAGCGCGATCCAGACACCGGTCCAGATTCCGGCCTCCTTGAGGGAGACCTCGTGCGGTTTGCGTCCTCCGATGAAGAAATCGGCGGCTATCAGGGCGCACAGACCAAGGATGGTCAGCACCCACAGGTTCAGGGAAACGTCCACTGCTCCTCCGGCAGAGTCGTACGGCACTTACAGCGTCGTCGCTGCCGGAGGTCTCTTCCGCCCCGCTCCGCCGGATGGGGGAACGGGGCCGACGCCCCGGGATCGCGTCACACTCGCGGTCCGTGATGACGGGTACGTCGTAGCGGGAATACTCCCCTCCGCACCAAGAAGCGTAAAGGAAGGGCAATGGATAGTAAAGAAAAAGGCAAAAGCCCTGGTCAGGATGGTCGACGAGCGGCCGCTACCCGGCTCAGCACCTGCCGCACCACCTGACTTCCCTTCGGGGCGAGCGGTGGCTCGTACGTCCAGGCATGACCGACCCAGGGGTCGGCGAGATGAGCGTCGGTCACCGGTGTGATCCGCAGCAGCGAGCGCCACAGCGGGTCGAGGACCGGACCGTGGTCCCGGGCCTGGGCGCGGTCGGCGACCATCATCAGATGCACGCCGACGGCCGGCCCCTCGTCGGCCAGGTAGCGCAGCCGGGTGAGGGCGCGGTCGTCGAAGCCGTGCGGGAAGTCGTGCACGATCAGCAGCTGGTCGGCGGTGTCGAGGTCCGGCGGGAGGGAATCCGCTGCGCGGTGGCGCACGGCCATCTGGACGAGGTCCACCCGTCGCGTCAGCGCCTCCAGCACCGCGGTCACGCCCTGGGCGCCGGGCACCGGGGCGGCGGGCAGCACACCGCTCTCCACCAGCGGCGCGAGTGCGGGCGCGGCGGTACCGCCCGGGTCGATGACCTGGACCGCGAAGTCACCGGCGGGGTGGATGGCGAGCAGCCGGGCGGCGATCGCCACGGCCGTCTCCATGGCCAGCCGGCGCAGTTCGGCCTCGTCGGGCGGCCCGTCCGTGAGCGCGCTGCCCAGTTCCCTCCGGGGGATGTCGCGCCCGGGGCCGGTGCCGGTGCCCGCGGCGTAGGTATCGGGCCCGCTGTCGATCCACAGCCCGCGCTCCAGGGGGAGGCGTACGAGCATGGGAATGCGCAGGTCGAGCACTTCGGGGAGGTGCAGATCGCCCAGGCGCAGCGCCATCGGACGCGTGGACGGGGCCTGGTAGCCCTGCCAGACGGGGTTGTCCCAGCGGGCGAAGGCGGGCGGCAGCGCGGGCTCGACGACCGCCGACTCGGCCGCGAGCTGTGCGAGGTCACGGTCGAGGGCGGCGCGGGCCTGGGTGACGAGGGCGGCGTGCTTGTCGCGGGCGGCGGCACGGGCGTCGTCGCCGGCCGCGCCGAGGCGGTTGCGCGGGTCGGACAGGGCCTGGTCGAGCTCCTGCTCCAGGCGCGACTCGGCGAAGCCGGAGGCGCTGCGGTAGGCCGCGACCGAGCGGGCCAGGTCCTCGAACATCCCCCAGACCTGGTTGTAGAGCCGCTCCTCCATGCTCCAGCCGGCGGCGTCACCGGCCACGGGCAGCGGGGGGCCGTCGGGCGGGACGGTGGCGGGGCCGCCGTCCGGAGAGGAAGCGGGGGCGGCCGGCGCCGGACCGCCGGGGGCGGGGGTGGCCGGTGCGGGGGCGGTCGGTGCGGGACCGGCTGGTGCGGGACCGGCTGGTGCGGGACCGGCTGGTGCGGGCGTGCCGCGGCGCTTCGGATGGCGGTAGTCGACGGGGCCGCCGCCCACGGGGGCGGGCACTGCGCCGGTGGTTCCGGGGGCGTTCCCGTGGGAGGCTCCGGGACCGGTTCCGGGCGGTGCCGGGCCGTCGGATGCGGGAGGGTGTGCGGGGGACGGCCGGTCCGCGGCGGCCGGGCCGGACCCGGGGCGTTCGGACCGGCTCGCCGCCACGGGGGCGGGTGCCGGGACCGCACGGGCCCGTCCCCGGCTGACCGCCTCCTCGATCTCCGCGGCCAGCTCCGCCGCCTGTGGCAGGCCCTGGTCGTCCAGCAGCGCCGTGAGGCCGCCGGCGTACCCCTGGCCCACGGCGCGTACCTTCCAGCCGCCCTGCCGGCGGTAGAGCTCCACGGCGACCACGGCGGACTCGGCGCCCAGGCCGGTGACGGTGTAGCGGGCGAGCCCGGTGCCGTCGAGGCCGGTGACCGTGACGGCGGGTGCGGCGGCCGGCCCGAAGGTGGCCAGGGCGCCGGTCGCGCCGGTCAGTGCCAGCAGCACGCTCACCCGGTGGACGGCGGCGGGCAGCGCGTCGAGGTCCACCGCGATGCGGTGCTCGGCGGCCGCCTGACGGGGAACCTCGATGCCGGTGCGCCGCGGCGCGCCCGGGTGGGCCACCGCCTCGGCGCCGGCGAGCCTGCCCTGCTCGTCGCCGAGGGCGACCCCGGCCATGACGGGAGCGCCCGCCGTCACCCGGATCTCCACCCGCGTCCGGTCCAGTGGATGGTTCTGCCCCCGGACCAGCTCGGCCGTCATCGTTGTTCCCCCTGGTGGTTGTGGCGTGCCCGGGCCCCGCCCCGGGCGCGGGCCCAGGGGGTGGACGGCGCGGCCCGGTACGCGCCGCCGCGACGGTGGTGGCCGGACGGTGGTGGCTACAGGTGCGGCAGGATCGCCGGCACGAGGTCCTGGAAGGTGCGGCCGACGGAGGGCTCACCGATGGCGGTCATCTGCCAGCCGTTGCCGACGCGGTGCACCTTGGACATGACCTGTGCGGTGTAGTCGCCGCCGCCCGTGAGCGTGTACCGGGCCAGCTCCTGGCCCGTGGTCTCGTCGACCAGGCGGCAGAAGGCGTCCTGCACCTCGGCGAACGTCTGGCCGGTGAAGGAGTTGACGGTGAACACGATCTGGTCGATGTGCACCGGCACCCGCGCCAGGTCGACCAGGATCGCCTCGTCGTCGCCGCCCTGGCCCGCGCCGCCGACCAGGTTGTCGCCGGTGTGCCGGACCGCACCGTCGTCGCTGACCAGGTGCTGGAAGAAGACGACGTCTATCGGCTTCTGGCCGGCGAAGAGCACCGCCGAGGCGTCGAGGTCGATCTCGCTGGTCCGCCTGCCGAACAGGCCGCGGCGCGGCGCCGAGCGCCACCCCAGCCCCATCCGCACCGCGCTCAGGCTTCCGCCGTCGGACTTCTGCAGGCTGATGCCCTGCCCCTTGGACAAATTGACCGACACGCGCCGTCCCCTCTCTGTACTGTCCCCGCCCAGCTGTCCGGCGGCCCCTCCGACCCTACGCACGACGGCGGTCCGGGGGCGCGCCGGACCCGCGTTTTGTGGCGCTTCTGCAACACACCGGGCGCCGCCGGCCGACCCCCGTTCACGTGCGGCGATGGCGCACCGGGACGGCCGGAAACCGCCCGGCAGGAGCCGCGCACCACCCCGGTGCTCCCCCTCAGCTCCTGCCGATGCAGCTCGTGCCGCTCCGTTCGCGCCGCCCCCTGCTTCACCCCGTTTACTTCGCCCGCTTACTTCACTCCGGCCTCCCTCATTTGCCGCAGCTCCTTCTTCAGCTCGCCCACCTCGTCGCGCAGCCTGGCGGCAACCTCGAACTGCAGCTCCGCCGCGGCGGCCCGCATCCGCTCCGTCATCTCCTCGATGAGCGCGGCCAGTTCGGCGGCGGGACGGTCCGTCAGGTCCGCACCTGCCTTGCCGCCCTTGCCCTTCGCGGCCTTTCCGCCGAGCGCCGGGACCGGTGCCTTGCCCTGGGTCTCCTTGGCCTCGCCGCCCTTGCGGTACCCCGTGCCCAGCAGCTCCTGGGTGTCGATCTCCTCGCGGGCGAGGGTGGCGACGATGTCGCCGATCTTCTTGCGGAGCGGCTGCGGGTCGATGCCGTTCTCCTTGTTGTACGCCAGCTGCTTCTCCCGGCGGCGGTTGGTCTCGTCGATGGCCTTCTCCATCGCCGGGGTGACCTTGTCGGCGTACATGTGCACCTGGCCGGAGACATTGCGCGCCGCACGTCCGATGGTCTGGATGAGCGCCGAACCGGACCGCAGGAAGCCCTCCTTGTCGGCGTCCAGAATGGCCACCAGGGAGACCTCGGGCAGGTCAAGGCCCTCCCGCAGCAGGTTGATGCCCACCAGGACGTCGTACTCCCCCGATCGCAGCTCACGCAGCAGCTCCACCCGGCGCAGGGTGTCCACGTCGCTGTGCAGATAGCGGACCTGGATACCGAGCTCGAGGAAGTAGTCGGTGAGGTCCTCGGCCATCTTCTTCGTGAGGGTGGTGACCAGGATGCGCTCGTCCTTCTCCGTGCGCGTACGGATCTCGTGCACCAGGTCGTCGATCTGTCCGTCGGTGGGCTTGACCACCACTTCCGGGTCGACCAGGCCGGTCGGGCGGATGATCTGCTCCACGAAGCCGTCGCCCCGGGAGAGCTCGTACTTCCCGGGGGTCGCGGACAGATAGACGGTCTGGTCGATGCGCCCCAGGAACTCCTCCCACTTCAGCGGCCGGTTGTCCATGGCGGACGGCAGCCGGAAGCCGTGCTCGACGAGGGTGCGCTTCCGCGAGGCATCGCCCTCGTACATGGCACCGATCTGCGGGACCGTGACATGCGACTCGTCGATGACCAGCAGGAAGTCGTCGGGGAAGTAGTCGAGGAGGGTGTTGGGCGCGGAGCCGGGCTCGCGACCGTCCATGTGCATCGAGTAGTTCTCGATGCCCGAGCAGGAACCGATCTGACGCATCATCTCGATGTCGTAGGTGGTGCGCATCCGCAGCCGCTGGGCCTCCAGATGCTTGCCCTGCTTCTCCATCGTGGCGAGGCTGTCCGCCAGCTCGGCCTCGATGCCGGCGATGGCCCGCTCCATGCGCTCCGGACCCGCGATGTAATGGCTGGCCGGGAAGACGTACAGCTCCCGGTCCTCGCTGATGACCTCGCCGGTGAGCGGATGAAGGGTGGACAGCGCCTCGATCTCGTCGCCGAACATCTCGATCCGCACGGCCAGCTCTTCGTAGACCGGGAAGATCTCGATGGTGTCGCCGCGCACCCGGAAGGTGCCACGGGTGAAGGCCACGTCGTTGCGGGTGTACTGGATGTCGACGAAGCGGCGCAGCAGAGCGTCGCGGTCGAATTCGTCGCCGACCTTCAGCGGCACCATCCGGTCGACGTACTCCTGCGGCGTACCCAGGCCGTAGATGCAGGAGACCGAGGCGACCACGACGACATCACGCCGGGTGAGCAGGGAATTCGTCGCGGAGTGACGCAGCCGTTCGACCTCCTCGTTGATGGAGGAGTCCTTCTCGATGTACGTATCGGACTGCGGGACGTACGCCTCGGGCTGGTAGTAGTCGTAGTAGGAGACGAAGTATTCGACGGCGTTGTTGGGCAGCAGTTCGCGGAATTCGTTGGCGAGCTGGGCCGCGAGGGTCTTGTTGGGCGCCATGACGAGGGTCGGGCGCTGCAGCTTCTCGATCATCCACGCGGTGGTCGCCGACTTGCCGGTACCGGTCGCACCGAGCAGGACGACGTCCTTTTCACCCCCGCGGATACGCCGGTCGAGTTCGGCGATGGCCGCGGGCTGGTCGCCGTTGGGCTGGTAGGGGCTGACGACCTCGAAGGGCGCCACCGTGCGTTCGATGTTTGATACGGGCCGCATGGCACCCACCGTACGACTCGGCACTGACAATCGACGCGACCAGCGCTCTGACCTGCGGTTTCAGGGTGTGCGGCGGGGCCATTTCCGGGCGTCGGGCGGTGCACGGCGGACGGCGGGGGCGGCCGGGAGCGACGGGCGGCACGGAGCGGCGGAGCGGCGGGAGGGCGGGCCGGTGGCCCGGAAGGCCGGCGGGCGGCGGGCCGCACCGGAGCGCGGGACACCCAGGCCGGTGGCCGTGGCCCTCGCACGCAGGAGACGCGCGGGACACGTGGGACACCCGGGGCACGCGAGAAGGCGCCCCGCCTCCCCTTCGGGAGCGCGGCCGGACCCGGGTCAGGTGCCCGGGCCCGTGCGCGCGACGCGCCCACGCACGGAGCCGTCGCGGCGGACCGCCCCACGAGGTGCCCGGCCAAAACCGTTCAGGCGCACGACGGGTGACGCATCATCGGTCAAGATGCGCGGATGCCGAGGCTCCGGCAAGTTGGACGGCGTCGGGGCGTACGTCTGTGGCACGGCCCATCCGGGCATCCTGCAACTGCGTGTCGCTCCGCAACGGAAAACCGGCCACTCCCCGTTCAGCGCCCGGCCACCACACGACCGCCTCCCGCTACGGCACAGCTGCGAGCCTCTGCCCGTCCGACCCGGTTCACGTCACTTCACGTCAGCTCACGTCCACGACGTCACGAGGAGTCCGTATGCGTATTCGCCCCGTCGCCACCGTTGCCGCCGGTGCGCTCATGGGTCTGTCCGCGCTCGCCCTCTCCACAACCGTCGCCCAGGCCGCACCGGACGGACACCCTCCGGTGACGATCGCTCACCGCGGCGCCTCGACGTACGCGCCCGAGAACACCCTCTCCTCGATCGACGCGGCCGACCGGCTCGGCTTCGAGTGGGTGGAGAACGACGTCCAGCGCACCAAGGACGGCGAGCTGGTGATCCTCCATGACAACTCGCTCGCCCGGACGACCAACGTGGAGCAGGTCTTTCCCGGCCGCTCCCCGTGGAACGTAGCGGACTTCACGCTCCGTGAGATCGAGAAACTGGACGCGGGCAGCTGGTTCGGGTCGAAGTTCCGCGGGGAGCGGGTGCCGACCCTCGAGGACTACATGGACGAGGTCGAGCACAACGACCAGAGTCTGCTGATGGAGCTGAAATCACCGGAGCTCTACCCCGGTATCGAGCGGCAGACCCTCAACGAGCTGCGCCGCGCGGGCTGGCTGGACAATGCGCACGTCAAGCGCCATCTGATCATCCAGAGCTTCAATGCCGATGCCCTCAAGACCGTGCACCGCCTGCGGCCGGACATCAAGACGGGCTTTCTCGGCAACCCGTCGGTCGCCGACCTCCCGAAGTTCGCGAGGTACTGCGATCAGATCAACCCCGTCCACACGGCGGTCACCCCGGAGTACGTCGCCGCCGTGCACGGTCTGAAGGGCCCGCACCGCCGGCCGCTGGACCTGTACACCTGGACCGTCGACGATGCGGCAACCGCGGTCAAGGTCGCCGGGCTGGGCGTCGACGGCATCATCACCAACAAGCCCGACGTGGTGCGCGACGCGGTCGGGGGCGACGACGACTGAGCCGGAACCGGCGAGGAGCGGGCCCCGGTGACAGCAGCCCGGTGACAGCAGCCGGTCCGTTCCCCGCCGCGTTGTCAGTGGTGCGTCCTACCCTGATCAGGTGACGAATTCCGAGCAGGTTGCGCGTCCGGAGGAGCGGCCGGACGACGCACCGGAGGCAGGCGCTGCGGCAGGGGCGGCGGCCCGGCGCGACTGGGCCTGGACGCTGCTGGAGACCCCGATCGGCCCGCTGCTGCTCGCCGCGACCCGGGAGGGCCTGGTCCGCGTCGTCTTCCATGCCGACGGGCCGACGGCCAGCAGGGAGCTGACCCGTCTGGAGCAGTTCTTCGGTGGGGCGCCGGCGGCCGCGGTCCCGCATCTGGCGACGGCCACGGCCGAGCTCACCGCCTACTTCGCCGGCGAACTGCAGACCTTCACCGTCCCGCTGGACTGGTCGCTGTCCGCCGGCTTCTCCGCCCGGGTCCTGCAGGCCCTGGCCGCGGGGGTCCCATATGGCGCCGTCGTCGGCTATCAGGACCTCGCCGACCAGGTCGGGGAGCCGGGCGCCGCCCGCGCGGTGGGCGCCGCGATGGGCGCCAATCCGCTTCCGGTCGTCGTCCCCTGCCATCGCGTCGTCGCCAGTGACGGCGGCATCGGCGGCTTCGGCGGTGGTCTGGAGACCAAGCGTCTGCTGCTGGCCCTCGAAGGGGTGCTGCCCGCTCCGCTCTTCTGATCGTGACCGTCGTCCGCCCTCGCCGAGGCCGGCTCCTACGAAGGGCAGTCCATGTCCCGTCAGATCGCTCTGCTCCGCGGCATCAATGTCGGCGGCCACAACTCCTTCCCCAAGGCGAAGCAGCTGGAGCTGGCCGCATCCCTGGGCTTCCGCGAGGTCTCGGTGCTCCTGCAGACCGGCAATATCGTCTTCGCCGACCCCGGCACCCCACCGCAGGAGACGGCCCGGGTGATCCAGGACCGGATCGCCGCCGAACTCGGCCTGACGGTGCCGGTCGTCGTCCGGACCCGCGACGAGCTGGCCGCAGCCGTCGCGGCGAATCCGTTTCCCCGGGCCGTGGCGGATCCCAAGAGCCTGCATGTCACGTTCCTGTCGGCGGCGCCGGCCGACACCTCCCGGCTGGATGCGCTCGACGCGGCCGCGTTCGCGCCCGATCAGTACCGGCTGACCGGGCGCGAACTGTATCTGTGGTGCCCCGGCGGCATCGGCCGCTCCAAGCTCGCCGCGGTGGTGAGCCGCGCCCGGCTCGGGGTGACGGCGACGAACCGTAACTGGAACACCGTCACCAAGCTCCTGGCCCTGGCCGACGCCTGAGTCCCGGAACGCCGGAGTCCGGCGCCGCGGAGATTGGGCACACCGGGGCTTTGGCGCCCGGGAGCTCCGGCGCCCAGGAGTCGCTTCGTCAGCGCCAGCCGTAGCGCTCGCGCAGCCGGTTGACGACCAGGTTGAAGCGGCCCCGGTCCAGCGCGCAGGCCTCGCGCCGCATCCCGGCCGGGTGCACCCGCAGCACCCGGTCCACGGCCACCCATGAGTCGCGCCCCGCCCGGTCCCACGGGCCGGCCCCGAGAGGGACCCACTCCCAGTCGTTCTGGTGCCGCTTGCTGGACAGCTGCACGGCCAGCAGCGTTCCGCCGGTCTCGCGGGCGACGACCAGCACGGGGCGGTCCTTGCCCCGGCCGTCGTTCTCCTCGTAGGGCACCCAGGTCCACACTATTTCGCCGGGGTCCGGGTCGCCGTCGGGGTCGGGCGCATAGGTCATCGTCACCGTGCCTACGGACCGCGGACGGGCCTCCTCGGTCGCGGTGGGCCCCTGGCTGCCGGGCAGCGCGGCGGACTCGTCGGATGCATTGAATGAAGTGGTCACGGAGTCACGCTAACCGCCGTCGCCGGCGCGGTGATCAGCGGTCCGCGCCCAGCGGCCGGGGCTCGATTGTCAGTGGTCGGCCGTACGGTTTTTCCGACGGTTTTTCCACGGGGAGGGGGCGGCCTTGGGGGCCGAGGACGCAGGCCGGACCGGACGCTCAGAGCAGGCCGCTCCAGGCCGGCCGGCGGGGATCGTCGGCCCGTACGACCACGTCCGCCGCCTCCTCGGGCCGGGTCTCGGCCTCGTAGCGCGCAAACGCGGGCAGGGTCCAGCGCGCGTCCTGTGGAGTGCGGCGGGCGAGCGCGGCCGGTGACAGCTTCAGATGCACGGAGAGATCGAAGGGGAACCAATGGCCGAGCAGCAGAGGGCCGTGCAACAGCAGGACGCCGCCGGGCGGCAGCTCCACGTACGCGCTGCGCGTCGCCCGGTCCGCCGCGGGGTCCCACAGATCCGGCAGCACCCGCCCGCTGCCGCCCACGTCCAGCGGCTGGAACACCTCACGCCACAGGGCCTGCCGGTCGAACCACTCGTCGTGGTAGGCATCGGGATCCTCGCGGCCGTACTCCAGCCGCAGCGAGGCGGGGCGCAGAAAGCCGAAGGTGCCGGCCTTGTGCACCGCCCGCCCCCGGATCCGCAGCGCCTCGGCGAGCCGCCCGGCCAGCTCGCCCGGCGCGGCGGCGGGCGCCCCGTCGAGGGCCACCCGCAGCCAGGGGCTCCCGTCCTTCGCCGGCATCGTGGCGATGCGCTCGGCGAGCGCGTCGGTGAGCCGTTCCCAGGTGATCGCTTCGAGCCGCACCCCGCCATTGTGCCCGGCAGCCCGCCGCGGGATGCCGCGCGCCGCCGCGGCTCAGGCCTGGTCCGCGGACGGCCGGGCGGCTCCGTGGCGGCTCAGTTCGGCCGCCGCCTCCTTCGTCGCCTCGATGACGCCGTCGGGGGCCACCGGCATCACGGACTTGAGCTTGAGAAGCAGCACCGCTCCCATGATGGAGCCGTCCCACATGATCGGCGCCGCGCAGGAGTTCCAGCCGGCCATACACTCCTCGTACCCGAGGGCGTGCCCGAGGTCGCGCACCTCGGCCAGGGACTCCACCAGCGCCTCGTTGTCCCGGTAGACACCGGGTCCCGCCTGGTCGGGGACGGGCTCGGCCAGCACCCGCTGCTGCAGCACCTCCGGCAGGTAGGCGAGGATCGTCCGCCCGGAGGCACCGGTGCGCAGCGAACGCGTCACGGACAGCACATCGCGCGGCGTCATCCCCAGCTCCGCGAGGTCGGAGTCGCCAACGGCCATGTCGACGCACTGCCGTTGCGCGCCGGAGAAGGGCGCCACCATGTAGAGGAACGCCAGCCCGTCGTCGGTGGCCGTCCGCAGTTCACTCAGCACGGTCTGCGAGGCCGCACCGTCGAGGCGGTGGTCGAGCGCGGTGAAGGCCAGCTGGGCCGCCGAGGTGCGCAGCCGGTAGAGGCCGCGGTCCACCCGTTCGAAGATGCGCTGGTAAATGCCGGACTGCAGGATGCGGTAGACGACGGAGTCGTCCAGGCCGGTGAACTCCGCGATCTCCCCCGGGCCGTGGGCGGATCCGCCCAGCTCGGCGAAGGCCGTCTGGACGAGGAAGACCCGCTCGGCATGGCCGGATCCCGACGCCCGGGAGCCCGGGGACGAGGTGCCCTTGGCTGCCTGGCGCGCCTTCTTGGCGTGGCCCGCGGAACGCGGCGCCGTGCCGGTGGCGGGCGCGGCGGCCGAGGCCGGACCGCCCGTGGCTGCGGTGCTGTTGCCCATCGTGTGCTCTCTCCCCTGGCAGTGGTAGGCGCCCGAAGGCGTACGGCAGTGCGCTGTGGTCCGGTGCCCCCGCCGGCCGCTCCTCCCGGCGGCCGGTCCCGGGGCCCGCTCCCGCAGGCGTGGGGCCCGTCCGGCACCCCGGGTTGACGGAATTACCGGGCGACGTCGAGGGCCAGTTTTCCGGTCGGGGTGCGTGCGGCCAGATCGTGGTGCGCCCGGGCCGCCTCACCGAGTGGGTAGGCGGTGCCGGTCAGCGGCTTGAGGGTGCCGTCGGCGACCGCGTCGAACAGCGCCCGCATGGAGGTCGGCAGGGCCGTGCGGTCCGCGTAGAGCTGCGGCAGCCAGAAGCCGGAGACGGTGATGCTCCGCTCCATCAGCTCCCGGGTGGGCACGCTCGCCAGGTCGCCGCCGGCGTACCCGTAGACGGCGAGGCGGCCACGCGGCGCGACGGCGGCGAGGGTCCGCTCGAAGGTGACCCCGCCGGTCATCTCCAGCGCCGCCGCGACCGGTCCGCCGGCCGCGTCCAGGATGCGCTCGGTCAGGTCCTCGGCGGTCGAGTCGACCACTGCATGGGCGCCCAGTTCCGCGGCCAGTTTGCGCTTTTCCGGGGAGCCCGCGAGGCCGATGACCCTGGCTCCGGCGTGCGCGGCGAGCTGGACGGCCAGCGAACCGACGCCTCCCGCGGCGGCCGGTACGACGACGGTCTCGCCCTCGGTGAGGCGCAGCGAGGTGAACAGCAGATGCCAGGCGCTGTTGCCCTGCAGCGCCAGCGCAACGGCCTGTTCGTCGCTGATGGCGTCGGGGACGTCCCAGGTCACGCGGCGGTGCAGCAGGGTCCGCTCCGCGTATCCGCCGCCGCGGCACAGCCCGACGACGCGGCGTCCGCCGTCCACGGTCCCCACGACCTCGTTCCCGGGGACGTACGGCAGCTCGACGGGCGCGAGATAGGAGTCCCCGCGTACGTGCACATCCGCGTAGTTGATGCCGGCCAGGGACACCTCGACCAGCGAGTGGCCGGCGCGGGGCGCGGGCTCGGGAACGTCCTCGAGCCGCAGCACGTCCGGGCCGCCGAATTCTCGCATCACAATCGCGCGCACGACTCTCCCTCGGGTTCTCCAGTGCGGTGCCCGCACAGGGTAGGCAGGCAGGCCATCCGTCCGTCGGTACCCGATCATTTCCCGCCAACCCTGCGGGACTTCGCGTGCCGCCGTCCCTCCCCTCACGGGACATTCCGGCCCGCCTTTCTCACGTCGCGAGAAAGCGCCGCAGCGGTTTCCTCCCATTGCACCGTTTTGCTGCAGATCTACCCATCGGTATCTCCCGGGTGGCCACCACGCGTCCCTCTCTCGAACCCGGCTGTCGGATGTGATCGCCGCCGCCTACGATCCGGAAGAGTGTCCGCCGTTGACCGGATGTGACGGCTGCGCCCCCCGGGACAGAGCTCATTCCACGAGGCAGTTGTGCTCGCCCGCCCCACCCGGTGATACGGGCGGGTGGCGGAGGAGGACGTGGCGGTGCGCGGGGCGGCGCAGGCACGGCCTGAGGGGGAATCATGATGGGGAAATCGGGGGGCGGCAGGCCGGCGTTCGCGTCGGCCTGCCGGGACCCACAACGAGCGCAACCGCTTCCACCGGTACCTCTGCGCATGCTGCGGACCGCATCCGCGTCCCTGCCGTTCTCGTTGACGGCTTCGTTCACCGCCGTCAGCGACGCCGTCATCGCCGCCGCGCGCCGGCGTTCCCGACCGTATGCGGCACCGCCCTTTCTGGACGTGGCCCGCACCCGCCGGGGATCCGCGCTCCGCCGCCGAGAAAGGGACTGCCCATGAACGGATCGAGCACGACAGGCAGCAACGGGCTCCAGTTCCACCACCCCTACCTCGCCGTGGTACTCGGCGGCGGCTTCACGGGCATGCTCGCCGCCGCGGCGCTGTCCGGGCACGCCGACGTCATCGTCGTCGAGCGCGACCGGCTGCCACGGACCCCCGCCCTGCCCACGGACCTGCCGCGGGCCCGGCATGCCCATCTGCTGACGGCGGACGGCGCCCGGCTGATCGATGCCCTGCTGCCCGGCAGCGTCGCACGCTGGCTGGACGAGGGCGCCCGCAGGATGCCGAAGCCGGCGAAGTTCACGGACCGGCACCCGGCAGGCCGGTTAGGCCGACGGGCACGCGCTGAGCATCTGATCGCCTGCTCCCGCGATCTGCTCGACCGGGTCATCCGCCAACAGGTGCCGGCCCTCCCGGGGGTGAGCGTTCTCGACGGAACGGAAGCAGCCGGGCTCACCGGCACCGCGGAACACATCACCGGCGTGCGCGTGCGGGACACCACCACCGGCGCCACGTACCGTCTGGATGCCGACCTCGTCGTCGACGCCACCGGCCGGCACTCCACCTCCCGGGAGCGGCTGGCCGCGCTGGGGCTGCCCACCGCACGCGAGGACCTGGCGGACTGCGGCATCGTCTCGGCGACCCGTATTTTCCGTGCCCCCGACGGCATGGAGAACTGCCCGGTGCTCACCACCCGTTCGGCATTCAGCACCCCGGCTCCCGGCGCTGCCGCGCCGCGGCGCCCGGTTCCCGGCAGGACCGCGACACTGGTCCCCATCGAGGGCGGGCGCTGGCTGGTCACGCTCACCGGCACCGGGGACGACCGGCCCTCCGAACACGCGGCCCGGTTCGTGCCCTTCGCGCGGGGCACCGGTAACGGCGTCATCGGCGACCTCATCGCAGACGCCGAGCCGCTGAGCGAGGTGCGGCTGTCCCGCGACACCACCAGCCGGTGGCGGCGCTACGAACAACTGCCGTCCTGGCCCACGGGATTCATCGCGCTCGGCGGTGCCGTGGTCTCGCTCGCCCCCGACTGCGGTCAGGGCCTGGCCCTCGCCGCCCATGGGGCCGCCGTGCTGCGCGGGGCACTACGGCGGCACGGGCTCGACGAGCCGGCGCTGGCCCGGAAGGTGCAGCGGAGCCTGGGACGCCTGGCCCGGGCGCCGTGGTCCCTGGCCACCGGCACGGTGCTCCCTTCCGCCGCCGGCCGGTCCGCCGTCAGCCGCGCCTACCTCGATGCCGTCACGCCCTTCGCTCCGACAGCCCCGGTCCTGCGCCCCTCCGCCGTACTCGGCCTGCTGCGGAATGCGGCACGGGCCGGCCAGGCGGCAAGCGGTGCAGCGGGCGGACCGGCCTCACCGCAGGCGCTCCCGCCCCCGCTGCCTGCGACGGCCGGCCCCGCGCCGGCCGGCGCCCCGCTTCCCCCGGCAGCGGCAGGTGCCGCCTCCGCCCTCGCGGCGACGCCCGCGGCCGCGCTCTCCGCTGCGCCGCCCGCTCCGGGACAGCCCTCGGTGCCGCCCCGGCCCCACGGCTCACAGCCCGCCCCCAGACGCCTCCCGCGCCTCGGCTTCGGTCCGGCCGCCCTGCGCCGTATCGGCGGGGCCGGACGACGGAGACCGGCCGACGACTGAGGCCGCCCCTGCCCATCCGGCGCGCCGCCCGTTGCCGGGACGGCCCTCGGCGCCGCCCCGGCCAACGGGTCAGGTGTCACCCGGCCGTGGTGGCCTCCCCGGAGGGTGCCGGCAGCCCCAGGAGGCGGTGGGCGAGGGCGAGCGGTGCGTGGGAATTTCGGGGAGGAGCGGGGGCCTTGGCCCGGTGGGCGGGGAGGCGTTCGACGGTGGTGGTGCCGGTGTCGGATTCCAGGGCCGGCGCGTAGCCCGCGGCGCGCAGCGCGTCCAGGGTGGCGGCCGGCGGCCGGCTGCTCACCAGGACGGTCGGGGCGATGGCCCGCAGCCCGAGGTCACGCAGGGCACGGTGCGCGGCCAGCTCTTCGACCAGAGCCTCGTCGTCGGAGCGGATGCAGCAGGCGGCGGGCAGGACACGCATCCGACCGTGGGAGCGGGCGGCGTCCTGGACGAGGTAGCCGAGCGGTTGCGGCAGTGTGCCGGTCGCCGAGGCGCGGGTGAGGTCGTCGAGGAGGGTTTCGGCGCGGTGGCCGGCGTCGAGCGCACGGCGTACGGAGCGGGGGGTGAAGCGCCAGGTCACGGCGTGGCCTTCGGATTCCCGGTCGGCCGCGGCGGTGAGCAGTGCCTGGAGCGCGGCGGCGGGACGGCCGGGCACGACAGCGGTCAGGTCGGCCTGGAAGTGGGCCTGTTCGAGGAGCGGCGGGAGCAGATCGCCCAGCGGCTCGTCGAGGGAGCTCGGGTCGGCGAGCAGCGCCCGGCCGAGGGGGGTGAGGGTGCCGTGGGCGACCAGCCCCAGACAGGCGGCCTCGTGGAGGGTGTGGGCGGCGCGTTCCCCGGCCACCGGCTGGCGGGTGACGGCGAGGGGGCGGTGCCAGTCCGCGGCCCCGAGCAGGTCCTCCCACGGGGTGCGGGTTCCCGTCTCCTGCCGTGGGGGCTCCGTGAACGGCAGCGGCGGAAGTGGGGTGCCCCCGCCGGGAGGGAAGGCGGCCAGGGCGGCGAGGAGCGCGTGCCGGAGGGCGGGGGCGTGCCGGTCGTGGCCACGGACCAGTGCGGTCGGGGTCTCGCCGGCCGGGGTGTGGGTGGGGATGTCCCACAGTCCCGACCAGGCGGCCAGGAGCGGGGCGAGGCGCGCGCCGGGTGGGAGGCCGAGCCAGTCGTCGTAGGCGCCGGTGGGCAGTGCGGTGATGCCGGACGGGCTACGGGTCAGCGCGATCAGGTCGGCTGCCAGGGCGAGGTCGAGGAGGAGGCGGGTGTGCGGTTCGGTGGCGCCGGCCGCCTTGGCCAGCCGTTTGATCTCCCGTACGGCCAGCCCGCCCGACTTGCGCAGCGCGGCGGGCTGCGTCGCCAAGGCGGCCAGCAGACGGTCGGCAGTGGCGGCGAGGGTCGCCGCGGCGGCGCGGGATTCGTCGTGCGGCGAGGTCGGGGGGACGGGTGCGGCCGGCGCCCCGGGGGTGGCGGGGCCTTCCGGCGCGGGCTGCGGGGCGTGTGCGAGGAACGGGCCGAGGTCGTGGGCGGCCAGGAGCTGCGGGGCGCGCGGCGGCACGACGATCGTGCCGTCCTCGGTCCGCGCAGCGAGTCCGTCGTCGCAGAGGTGGCGCAAGGCGGATTCGGCGGCGGTGCGCGCAGGGCCGGGTGAGGCGGCCCCGAGGGCGGCGAGGACGTCCTCGGGCGGAACGGGTTCGGTGGCCAGATGCGCGAAGGACAGCTGGTGCGCCATCAGGGACTGGTAGTCGGCGCCCGGGGCCGGGGCGGCGGGGCCCGGGGCGTCACGCCCGGCCCGCTCCTGGCTGATGCGGGCGGTGGCGGCGAGCACCTGGAGCCGGGGGTGGTCGAGATGCAGCACCAGGTGGTGGAGGGTTTCGTAGGACCACAACGCCTGGGCCAGGCCGCGGAGTTCGGTGGGGGCGGGCCGGCGGGCGAGCGGTTCGGCGTGCCGGGTGAGGAGCGCGGCGAGCTGCTCGGGGGTGCGCCGGGCGAGGGATCGGGTGACAGCATCGAGACCTTCCACGGCGTCGAGGTTAGTCATCGCGCGAGCAGGGTGGTGAGGGCGCCCACGGGGTCGGGGTCCGCGGGGCCGGTGGGCCACCAGTCCTCGGTGTTGGGCTCGGATTCGTACGGATACCAGCGGTGGTCGTGACCGAAACGGAGCTGGATGCCGCGCTCCGCGTCGGTGAGGTGGTTGTGGCGCGGGCGCAGGGCGGGGAGGTCCGCGGCGAGGAGAGCGCTGCGGGCCCGGTCGAAGTCGCCGGCCGGCGGGTTCCAGGCGGCTTCGAGGAGGGCGAGGCCTTCGCGGCCGCCCTGCCGCCAGGCGGCGACCGAGCGGGCCACGTCCGTGGCCGTCCGGCCGGTTGCCGCGGCGAGGTCGCGATACAGGGCCCGGGTGGCGGACGTCAGGCCGGCAGTGGGGTGGGCGGTGGCCGCCAGGCGGACGGCGTCCTCCCATACGGGCAGCGCGGGGAAGGGGCTGGGGGCGGGCGGCTGTTCGTCGCCGGGGCGCCGTCCGTCGCCGGGGGCCCGCCCCTCCCCGGGCGGCCGTCCGTCGCCGGGGCGCCGCCCCTCCCCGGAGTGCCGCCCATTCGCGGGGGCCCGCCCGTCGCCGGGGCGCACGGATCCGGCGGCGGATACGCAGGCATGGGCACGGGCCGCGGCGTCGGCTGCCAGGAATTCGAGGGCGGCGGGGTCGAAGGGGAGGTGGTCGGCGTCCGGCAGGGCGGGCGGCTGGCCGGGGCGGGGCGGGGCCGGCAGCGGTGGCGGGAGCGGCGGGCGGGGGCGGTCGGCGAGCGCCGCCTTGGCGAGGACGCCGGGGAGCGCCTGCGGCCCGGCCGCTGTCGCGGACTCCCCGGGCCCCCCGGGGGCCGCGCCGGCGGCGGCCGGGGCGCCCGGTGCGGTGCCGGCGTGGTGGGTCCCGCTTCCGGGCGCGGGGCGGTGCGGGGGCGGCTCGGTGGTGGCGGGTGGGTAGCCGGCGGCGGGTGGGTGCGCACGGGCCTCGCGGGCGGTGAGGGCGGCGTTGCGGCGGGAGAGCGCGTCGAGGAGTTCGCGTTCCCCGCGGCCGCGCATCAGCAGGAGGACGAACGGGTCGGCGTCCAGGAGGCGGGCGACCTGGAAGCAGAGCGCGGCGGCGTGTTTGCAGGGCCTGCCGTGGTCGGGGCAGGAACACCGGGAAACGAGATCGCCCGGCCCCGGGAGGAGGCCCACCCCGTCCTCGGCCAGGGCTTGGGGCAGCTTCTTGGCCAGCAGGGCGGTGAGCTGTCCGGGCTCCGCGGCGATGGCGTCCAGGAGTCCGTCCCACTCCTGGTCGGTGAGGGTGGTGAGGCGGATCTCCGCGCTGTAGGGGCGGGGTCTGCTGCCGCGTACGGTGGCGACGAGGCGGCCCGGGGTGACGTTGATGGTGTCGACATGGCCGTCACGGGCGTAGGTCCGGCCGCGGGCCAGCCGGGCGCTGTCGAGGGCCGTGGTCTCCAGCGCCTCCAGCCAGGCGCTGCCCCACCAGGATTCGGCGAACAGCCCGCGGGCCCCGGTCCGGGCCGGCAGGGGCGGGAAGGTGCGCGAGCGGTCGGCGCGGGCCAGCCGGTCCGCGGCGGCGGCGCGCCCGGAGGCAGGGCGGGGAGTCATCCGGGCCTCCTGAGGGAGACGAGGTCGGCCAGTTCGGCATCGGACAGTTCGGTGAGCGCACTCTCGCCACCGGAGAGCACGGAGTCGGCGAGCGCCCTTTTGGCGCTCAGGAGTTGGGCGATGTTGTCCTCGACCGTGCCCTCGGCGATCAGCCGGTGGACCTGGACGGGCCGGGTCTGGCCGATGCGGTACGCCCGGTCGGTGGCCTGCTCCTCCACCGCCGGATTCCACCAGCGGTCGTAGTGGATCACGTGTCCCGCGCGGGTCAGGTTCAGGCCGGTGCCCGCCGCCTTCAGGGACAGCAGGAAGACCGGGGCATCGCCCGACTGGAAGCGGTCGACCATCTTCTCCCGTTCGGCGACGGGGGTGCCGCCGTGCAGGAGCTGCACCGGGATGCCCCGGTGGGTCAGGTGGTGTTCGAGCAGCCGCGCCATGCCGACGTACTGGGTGAAGACCAGGGTGGCGCCGCCCTCGGCGAGGATAGTGTCCAGGAGTTCGTCGAGGAGTTCGAGCTTCCCGGAGCGGGCGGCGAGACCGGGCGCGGCCTCCTTGAGGTACTGCGCGGGGTGGTTGCAGATCTGCTTGAGGGCGGTGAGCAGCTTCATGACCAGGCCGCGGCGGGCGATGCCCTCAGCGGTCTCGATCCGGGAAAGGGTCTCGCGGACGACGGCCCGGTACAGCGCGGCCTGTTCGCGCCCCAGCGCCACCGGGTGGTCCGTCTCGGTCTTGGGCGGCAGTTCGGGGACGATGCCCGGATCGGACTTCTTACGGCGCAGGATGAACGGGCGCACCAGCCTGGCCAGCCGCTCGGCCGCCCGCGCGTCCTCGCCGCCCTCGACCTCCCTGGCGTGCAGCGCACGGAACGTCTTGAGGGAGCCGAGGAGCCCGGGCGTCGTCCAGTCGAGGAGAGCCCACAGCTCGGAGAGGTTGTTCTCCACGGGCGTGCCGGTGAGGGCGATCCGGGCGGGAGCCTTGATGCTGCGCAGCGCCTTGGCCGTCGAGGAGCGCGGATTCTTCACGTGCTGGGCCTCGTCGGCAACGATCCAGGCCCATGGGTGTCCGGCCAGTTGGGGGGCGCTGCTGCGCATCGTCCCGTAGGTCGTCAGCACGAAGCCGCCCGTCAGGCCGTCGAGGCTGCGGCCGGCGCCGTGGAAGCGGCGTACGGGGATACCGGGGGCGAAGCGCTCGATCTCGCGCTGCCAGTTGCCGAGCAGGGAGGCCGGGCAGACGACGAGGACCGGTGCGCCGGGCCGGCGGTGCAGATGGAGCGCGATGACGGTGAGGGTCTTGCCCAGTCCCATGTCGTCGGCGAGGCAGCCGCCCAGACCGAGGGAGGTCATGGTGTCGAGCCAGGCCATGCCCCGTAGTTGGTAGTCGCGGAGGGTGGCTCGCAGTCCGGGCGGCTGGGGCAGGGGCCGTGTCTCGGCGGTGAGACGGCCGCGCAGCGCGGCGAGGGCGCCCTCGGGCACCACGTCGACCTCCTCGCCGTCCACCTCCGCGGTGCCGTTGAGCGTCGTGGCCAGGGCCTCGGCCGGGTCCAGGTAGCCCAGTTCGCGTTTGCGGGCCTTGCGGACCAGCCCGGGGTCGACCAGGACCCACTGGTCACGCAGCCGGACGACGGGGCGATGCGCCTCGGCGAGGGCGTCCATCTCGGCCTCGCTCAGCGGCACCCCGTCCATCGCCGCCTGCCAGCGGAACTGCAGGAGTTCACGGGTGTCGAAGAAGCCGAAGCCGTCCGCGGCGGAGCCCGGTGCCGGGCGCAGCACCGCCGTGGCGGTCAGGCCGCGGGCCAGTTCCCTGGGCCAGTGGACGGCCACTCCCGCGGCGCCCAGGCGAGGCGCGGCTTCCCCCAGGAGCGCGTACAACTCGTCCTCACTGAGCGCCAGTACGTCGGGAACGGGCTGCTCCAGGAGGCGGGTGAGCGGGGGCCAGACACGGGCGGCGCGCCGCAGGGCGAGCAAGGTGTCGACACGGGAGCGCGGCCCGAAAGAGGCAGACTCCTCGCCGTCCCACAGTCCGCGGGCGTCCGTCACCAGGGTGGGGTCGGTGAGGCTGTGGACCTGGAGGACGGCGGCCGCCGCACTGCGAACTTCGGCTCCGTCCTCCCCGTTACCCTCTCCCCGGTCGAAGAGCTTGTGCGCGGCGAGATCGAGGCGCAGGGAGAGGCGCACCCCGGCGTCGACGCCGGCCGCGACCTCGGCCGCCCAGTCCCGGGCGCCGGGCAGATGCTGGGGTGCGCTCGCGGCGAACGGGGCACCGGCGACCAGTCGGGCGGCGGGGGTACGCGGCAGCGCATCGGCGACCGCGTCCACGTAGAGCCGTACCAGGGCCGCCGGGTCGTGCACCTGGAGCGGGCGGCTGCCGGCGATCGGCACGGCGTGGGCCTCGGCGGGCATGGCGGCGGCGATGGCCCGGAGATGTGCGATGTCGTCGGGGTCCAGCGGACCGGCGCGCCAGGCGTCGGTGTCCTCAGCGGTCAGGCCGGGGAGGAGTCTGCCGCGGGCGGCGAGATGCAGCGCATGCAGGGTGGCCGCGCCCCAGCAGGCGGCGGCCGGGTGGGCGGCCGGGTCGTGCCGGGCACGGACCAGCAGGGGGACGGCCTCGGCCAGGGGAAGCAGCACGGCGGGGAAGGTGCGGCTGCGGGCGCCGTTTCCATGACGGCGGGCGATTGTCAGCTGCCCCGGCCCGGAGGTCCCGTCACTGCCCGGCGCGGCCTCGCCATCCTCCCCGGTGCCGACGTCCGGGAGGGGGCCGCCATCGGGCCGCCACAGCGCGATCCTTCCGGCGCGCGGCGGCCGCCCGGGCACGGCGGGCAGGAAGACCGCGGCGCAGCGCGCCGGCGCAGCGCCGGCTTCCCCGCCCTCCCCCAGGCTCCCGGGCCCGGGCCCGGCCGTGGGCGGGTCGTGCAACGGCCGGGCCTCCCCTGCCGCCGCCCACCGCCTGGTCATCCCATTCCTTACTGCTCGGTCGTTCACTGCACTGCTCGGTCGTCGGCGGCGCGGTCGGGCGCTGCTCGATGGCTCACGGCGCGGTCGTCCGCGACGCGGTCGTGCCCTGCACGATCGTTCACGGCGCGGTCGTGGCCTGCACGATCGTTCACCGCGTGGGCGTTCCACCCCGGCCGCGGCGCCCGCAGAACCTGCCGCGAGCGGCCCGATCCAGCGCCCCCGACCTGCGAGTCTACGGTCGCACGCACCACGTCTTCCGCTTCCCTCCCCAGCGTTCGCACCTCCCTCGGAGCGCCGGGCACCGAGGCCCCGGCCGCATGCCATGACCGCGCCGGCGCCTCTCGTCCGCGCACGCTGCTCACCGCACGTCGCAAGAGCCGATGCCGGTGCCCGTGCCGATGCCGATGCCGATCGAACGATGGCGGCCTGCCACGCTCGCCCCGCTCCGCTCCGCCACGGTCCCGGCTCTTCCTGATCGATGGAAGCAGACAGCACTGACAATGCGTCCCGACCAGGCCTTCGTCTGCAGGCCGGAGGTTATCCACAGGCTGCAGGAATCTCTCTCGCCCTCGGCTCGAAATCCGCTACGGTGGCGCCATCGTCACTCTCGGTAATCAATCCAGCGTCGATGAGGAACACAGCATGTACATCCCCACGCCCGAACAATCCGCCGCGGCAGAGGCCTTTCCGACCGGAGCGCATCTGGTGATCCAGGCCGACGCCGGAACCGGCAAGACGACCACCCTCGCCATGCTCGCCCGCACCGCGCGGCGACAGGGCCGATCAGGCCGGTACCTCGCCTTCAACAGAGCGGTCGCGCGCCATGCCGCGCGCACATTCCCCGCCGAAGTGTCCTGCGGAACCGCCCACTCCCTCGCCTACACCGCCGTGGGCAAGCGCTACCAGGCACGCATGAACGCCCCTCGGCGCGCAGGATGGCGCACGGGCGCCGCCCTGGGCATCGACGAGGACATGACCGTCCCCATCGGCGCACGCAAGGTGACCCACAAGGCGCTCTCCTACACGGTCCTGCGCACCGTCACCCGCTTCTGCCAGTCGGCCGACCGAGAGATCGCGCCCCATCACGTCCCGCCCCTGCGCGGAGCCGAATCCGCGCCGCTGCACGCACAACTCGCCGCTCTCGCCCTGCCCTACGCGCGCAAGGCCTGGGCCGACCTGCAGCATCCGGACCACGGCGTCGTCCGCTTCGAGCACGACCACTACCTCAAGATGTGGGCGCTGCGCGAGCCCGTCATCCCGGTGGACTTCCTGCTCCTGGACGAGGCACAGGACACCAGCCCCGTGGTCGAGCAGGTCTTCACGGCCCAGCGCGACCACGCACAACTGGTGCTGGTCGGAGACTCGGCCCAGGCCATCTACGGCTGGCGCGGCGCCCGCGACATCATGACCGGGTTCGACGGCCGGCAGCTCAGTCTCTCCCGGTCGTTCCGCTTCGGTCCCGCGCTTGCCGCCGAGGCCAATCGCTGGCTCACCATCGTCGGCGCCCCGATCCGGCTCACCGGATCGCCCTGCCGGGAGACGGAGTTACGCAGGGCTCCCGCGCCGGAGGCGATCCTGTGCCGGACAAATGTGGGAGCGATGGTGGAGGTGATACTGCAGCTGGCGGCGGACCGCCGGGTCGCCCTCGCCGGCGGCGGCCAAGCACTCGGCGCTCTCGCCCGCGCCGCATACGATCTCGAGGCCGGCCGCCGCACCGGCCACCCCGAGCTGATGCTCTTCGAGACCTGGGCCGAACTGCGCGAGTACGCCGAGTTCGACCCGGCCGGACGGGACCTGCTCCCCTTGGCGGAGCTCGTCGACGAGCACGGCACGGAGGCGCTGCTCCAGGCCCTGGACCAGCTCTCCCCCGAGGACTCCGCCGAGGTGACGGTGTCCACGGCGCACCGAGCCAAAGGCCGGGAGTGGGAAAGCGTGCGCGTCGCGGACGATTTCACGGGGCCCGACGACCTCGACGAGCCCGGCGAGGACGGGACCCCGCTGCCCGGCCCGGTCGACCTCGACGAGGCGCGCCTGGCCTACGTCGCCGTGACCCGTGCCCGCTCGCTCCTCGACATCGGCGGACTCTCCTGGATCAACAGCCACCCCGCCGGCGACCCGCTCCCCACCTCGTTCCCCGGCCCGCGCCCCACTGGAGGGAAACACGCAGAACAGCCGGTGGCGGGCGCGGAACGACCAGCGCACAACGGGGAAAGAGGTACCGGAGAAAGGTGACTGGGCGACCGATCGGGAGGATCCTAGAGGTGGGAGATGGGTGCCGATGCGTACGGGAAATGAGCCCCTTCAGGCACGCAGCCCGCTGAGAATCCGCTGCGGACTGGCGCTGTGGGGATTGCTGTGGGCGATCGCCGGAACCGTGGCCTTCGTCGATACCGGGCGACCGGAGTGGGCGGCGGCATGCGCGGCGCTGGCCCTGGTGGCGGCCGCGGACCTGGCCGTGGTGATCCGCCACATCCACCAGGGACCGCACTACCAGCCGGGAAAGGACATACCGCCGTACGCCCCCGACCGAGGGCGCAACGACGCGTTCGGCATACGGAAAGGACCCGGCAGGAGACGGGACAGCAGGCCGTAAGTACCGCGGCGCGGGGCGCGACGTCACGCATGCGGCGAAGGCGGAGCGCGCCGTAGCGGTCCGGGGGCACTATCACCTGCGGGTCGGTGCGGCGTATCGCCTCCGGCGACAGCCGAGGCGCCCGTAGGCATCGACGGCGGGGCGCCCGACCGGCCGCGATCGATGGGTGCGATCGGCGCGCACGCCGCAATCGGCGCGTACGGCGCGACTACTCCGGACCGGCGTCCGGGTGGCCGCGATCACTGTCGCCGCTGCCGCTGCCGTCACCCTTGTCGCTGCCCTGGCCCGGTGCGAAGCGGGCGGCTTCGATGAACTCCGGGCGCGGTTCGAGGGCCGCTGCCAGCCGGAAGTGGCGCAGCGCCTCCTCGGTACGGTCGGCACGTTCCAGGGTGCGGCCGAGCGCGAAGTGCGCGAAGGCGTTGTCCGGCTCGCGTTCCAGCACGATCTGGAACTCGAGTTCCGCGGGCCGCAGTTGAGCGGCGAGGAAGAAGGCACGGGCGCGTAGCAGTCGGGCCGCGGTGTTCTCGGGGTGCGCGGTGATGACCGAGTCCAGCAGCCGGATCGCCCCGCGCGGGTCGCGGGCCGCCAACAGCTGCTCCGCGGCGCGGAAGTCGATGACATGCGTCTCGGGGCTGCTCTCGGGCACGGCTGCTCCTCTCCGTCGCCGTCGGGACATGCATCGGCCACGGACCGTACGGCGTTACCTGCTGCACAACATTCCCCTCGGCCGCGGCATTCCCCGGCCGGCATCACTTCAACCGGGGCGCCCGGGACCGCCCCAGGGCAAGCACAGCCGACCGGGCCGGCGGAGGAGCACCGCCGACCGCTCGCCACCGGCCCGACGCTCGCAACCGATCCAACGCTCGCAACGGGCCCCTACCTCGCTACAGAGCCGCTTCCCTACAGGTCCGCTTCCTACAGGTCCGCTTCCTACAGGTCCGCTTCCTACAGGCTGATGTGATACGCCTTGCGCAACGTCTCGTGCACGGTCCAGCGCGTGCGGTCGCCCTCGCGCAGGACGCAGGCATCGCCGGGGCCCACCTCCAGCACCGAGCCGCCCTCGACCTCGATGGTGGCGCGCCCGCTGACGACCACGAACAGCTCATTGGCCTCGGTGTCCGTCACCACACCCGGCGTGATCTGCCAGATTCCGCGGATCTGCTGCCCGTCGGGGGACTCCCACAGCACCTTGCCCGTCACCACCGGCTCACCGGCGACGATCTGCGAGGGGTCCAGCGGGTCAGGTTCCAGATCGGCATCCGCGATGCCGGGGATGTTGACCACGAACGAGGCGGGCGCCGGGTCACCGGCAACGGACGGCACGGCGGACTCGGCAACCGGGCCGGCGCCGGAGCCCGGCTCCGTGGTGCGGGCGGGCCCGGTCGCGGAGTTCGTGGCGTCAAGATCGGAAGCAGAAGTCATGGCGGCGAGGGTACCCTCCGGCCTCAGGCGCTCCGCAGCCGCTCCCATACGGCGCGGACCTGGGGTTCCAGCGCGTCCAGCGGCCCGTCGTTGTCAATGACGAGATCCGCGACGGCCAGCCGCTGTTCGCGGGTGGCCTGGGCCCCCATCCGGGACGTGGCCTCGTCCTTGGCCATACCGCGCAGCCGCACCAAGCGGTCCAGCTGGGTCTGCGGCGCGGCGTCGACCACGACCACCAGGTCGTAGAGCGGTGCCAAGCCGTTCTCGGTCAGCAGCGGGACATCGTGCACCACCACCGCGTCCGGCCCGGCCGATGCTTCGAGTTCGGCCGACCGTGCCCCCACCAGCGGGTGCACGATCGCATTCAGCGCCTTCAGCTTCCCGGGGTCGGAGAACACGATCCGGCCCAGCTTCGGCCGGTCCAACGTGCCGTCCGGCGCGAGTACGTCGCTGCCGAACTCCGCGACCACTGCCGCCAGTCCGGGCGTTCCCGGCTCGACGACCTCGCGTGCGATCTTGTCCGCGTCCACCACCACCGCGCCGTACGACGCCAGCAAGCGCGAAACCTCACTCTTGCCCGCACCGATCCCGCCGGTCAGCCCCACCTTCACCATGGGCCCACGCTATACGCTGCGCCCGGACGGCAGGAGCGCAGGAGGCTGCTCCGGCCGCCTGCTCCCCCTCCGGCCTCCTCAAGGCCGACCTGGCCCGGCACGCTCACGCCCCGGCCTCCCTCAAGCCCGGCCCGGCCCGGCACGCTCACGCCCCGGCTTCCCTCAAGCCCGGCCCGGCACGCTCACGCCCCGGCCTCCCTCACGGCCTGCACCCACGTCCCCGCCCCACGCCCCTGCGGGTTCCGGCTCGCTCAGGCCCCGCCCGCACCGCCGTCGCCCTCGCGCTCCGCCAGGAAGCGCTCGAACTCCCTGCCGATCTCATCGGCCGACGGCAGTTCCACCGGCTCGGCCACCAAGTTCCCCCGGCTCTCCGCCCCGGCCACCGCGTCGTACTGATGCTCCAGCCCGCTGACCAGCGCGACCAGTTCCTCATCGCCCTCCGAGATCTGCCGCTCGATCTCCTCCTGCGTCCGCAGTGCCTCCGTACGCAGCGAATGCGCGGCGGCCGGCAACACCAGCCCGGTCGCGGCCATCACGGCCTCCAGCGCCGTCAGCGCGGCATCCGGATAGGCGGACCGGGCGATGTAGTGCGGTACGTGCGCCGCCACGCCCAGAACGTCGTGCCCCGCCTCCGCCAGCCGGAACTCGATCAGCGCCTCCGCGCTGCCGGGCACCTGCGCCTCGTCGAAGAAGCCGCCGTGCCCGGGCATCAGATCGGTGCGGTTGCCGTGCGGGGTGATGCCCACGGGGCGGGTGTGCGGCACGCCCATGGGGATGCCGTGGAAGTTCACCGAGAGGCGTACGCCGAGGCGTTCCACGATCTCCTTCACGGCGGCCGCGAAGCGCTCCCACTCGACGTCCGGTTCGGGTCCGGACAGCAGCAGGAACGGCGCGTCGGTGGTGTCCCGTACGAGCCGCAGCTCGATGCCCGGGGTCTCGTAGGCGGTCCAGCGGTTGCGCTCGAAGGTGAGCAGCGGGCGGCGGGCTCGGTAGTCGACGAGGCGGTCGTGGTCGAAGCGGGCGACGACCTGGTTCGGCAGGCCGTCCAGCAGCCGTTCGACGATCTGGTCGCCGGTCTCGCCGGCGTCGATGTACCCGTCGAAGTGGTACAGCAGCACCAGTCCGGCGGAGTCCCTGGAGGCAATCGCCTCCACCTCCGCGAGCCCGCTCGGCTCCCATTCGTACATACCCTGGGGATCCAACACAGTGACTGCTCCTCCTCGTTCTCCTCAGCGGCAACGCACGATCCCGCGCGGGCATTCCCGATTCCCGGTGACGCGGAAGACCTCCCGCCTCGCACATGCCCCGGCGCAGGCCCGGCCAACGGCCTGAACCAGCCCCTCCCGCCGGCAACCCCGGCCCGCCACGCGCCTCACACACCTTCAGCAACCGCAACTCGCCCTGAGACCTCAATCGCCGCAGAGGCAGCCGGTTCGCTTCCACGCCAACTACACCCCGGCCTACAACCCCGCCCCGGCCCGCGCTCCCGGCCGAAGCGTCACCACCGCCCCGGCCGCCCACACACCCGCTGCCTACGCGCCTGCTGCGCCTTCCGCGCCTGTCCCGGACACGACGAAGGCCCGCTCCCCACCGGGGAACGGGCCTTCGTCTATCGGCTAGTGCCTATCGGCAAGAGCTCAGCTCTGGCCGCCGGCCAGCTTCTCGCGGAGCGCGGCAAGGGCCTCGTCCGACGCCAGGGCGCCGGAGTTGTCCGCCGACTCCGAGGAGTAGGAGCCGCCGCCGCCACCGGCGTTGCCGCCGCCGGCCTGGCCGCCACTCTGCGCCGCCGGCGCCGCAGCGCCCTCGGCCGCAGCCTGCTCGTCGGCCTCGCGGGACTTGATGACCTGAGCCTGGTGCTGCTCGAAGCGCGTCTGCGCCTCGGCGTACTGGTTCTCCCACACCTCGCGCTGGCTCTCGAAGCCCTCGAGCCAGTCGTTGGTCTCGGGGTCGAAGCCCTCGGGGTAGATGTAGTTGCCCTGGTCGTCGTAGGACGCGGCCATGCCGTACAGGGTCGGGTCGAACTCGACCGTCGACGGGTCGGCACCGAAGGCCTCGTTGGCCTGCTTCAGCGACAGCGAGATCCGGCGACGCTCGAGGTCGATGTCGATGACCTTGACGAAGATCTCGTCGTTGACCTGGACAACCTGCTCCGGGATCTCGACGTGGCGCTCGGCCAGCTCGGAGATGTGGACCAGGCCCTCGATGCCCTCGTCGACGCGCACGAACGCACCGAACGGAACGAGCTTGGTGACCTTACCCGGGACGACCTGACCGATCTGGTGGGTCCGGGCGAACTGCTGCCACGGGTCTTCCTGGGTCGCCTTGAGCGACAGGGACACGCGCTCGCGGTCCATGTCGACGTCCAGGACCTCGACCGTGACCTCCTGGCCGACCTCGACGACCTCGGACGGGTGGTCGATGTGCTTCCAGGACAGCTCGGAGACGTGGACGAGACCGTCGACGCCGCCCAGGTCCACGAAGGCACCGAAGTTGACGATGGAGGAGACGACGCCGGAGCGCACCTGACCCTTCTGGAGGGTGGTGAGGAAGGTCTGGCGGACCTCGCTCTGGGTCTGCTCCAGCCAGGCACGGCGGGACAGGACCACGTTGTTGCGGTTCTTGTCCAGCTCGATGATCTTGGCCTCGAGCTCCTTGCCCACGTAGGGCTGGAGGTCGCGGACGCGGCGCATCTCGACCAGGGAGGCCGGGAGGAAGCCACGGAGGCCGATGTCGAGGATGAGACCACCCTTGACGACCTCGATGACGGTACCGGTGACGATCCCGTCCTCTTCCTTGATCTTCTCGATGGTGCCCCAGGCGCGCTCGTACTGGGCACGCTTCTTCGAGAGGATCAGGCGGCCTTCCTTGTCCTCCTTCTGGAGGACCAGGGCCTCGATCTCGTCGCCGACGGCAACGACCTCGTTGGGGTCGACATCGTGCTTGATCGAGAGCTCGCGGCTCGGGATCACACCTTCGGTCTTGTAACCGATGTCGAGCAGGACCTCGTCCCGGTCGACCTTCACGATGACGCCGTCGACGATGTCGCCGTCGTTGAAGTACTTGATCGTCTCGTCGATCGCGGCGAGGAAGGCTTCCTCGTTACCGATGTCGTTGACCGCAACCTGCGGGGTGGTGGCGGTGGTCTCGGTGCTGCTCGTCATGTGGGTAAAGGCTCCGGTGCGGACATTGAAGTCGTAGGTACTGCTACGCCGAGAGCCCGTATCGCCTCTGCATAAGCCGGACAGTGTCCAAGACGCATTCACCGGAAGCCCGCGGATGCCTGAGCATCCGGAGCGACCCGAAGATCGCCTCAAAACCGAGGGGACATACATACAGATGCGAGCGCGGCCTGCTCCGTCTGAGGCGCGCAAGCCCGCAGCGCAACTTGTAGCATACGGGGGCAGCCGGACCCGGTCAATGCGCGAACGCGCACACCGGGGGCAGAACGCCCCATAACCGGCACACACGATGTTCCGCGAGGTCGAACGGCCTCACAGTCCCTGCAGCAACAAGCAGAGCGAACTTTACGACGACGGGCGCGATGAACCAAGACCACGAGCCGGAGGCGACTCGCCGTGACGCCTCGGACACCGAAAGCAGCCGGGCCAACCGGGGCTGGTGGGACAGCAACGCGGACGAGTACCAGAGCGAGCACGGTGCCTTCCTCGGGGACGACCGGTTCATCTGGGGCCCCGAGGGGCTGGACGAGGCGGACGCCGCGCTGCTCGGGCCGGCGGCCGAACTGAAGGGGCGCCGGGTCCTGGAGATCGGAGCCGGTGCGGCGCAGTGTTCCCGCTGGCTGGCGGCGCAGGGCGCGCTCCCGGTGGCGCTCGACATCTCGCACCGGCAGCTGCAGCACGCCCTGCGGATCGCCGGCGGACCGGGCGAGGACGCCCTCGGTCTGGTCGAGGCGGATGCCGGGGCGCTGCCGTTCCGCGACGGCGGTTTCGACCTCGCCTGTTCCGCGTACGGCGCGCTGCCGTTCGTCGCCGATCCGGTGCGGGTGCTGCGCGAGGTGCGCCGGGTTCTGCGGCCGGGCGGCCGGTTCGTCTTCTCCGTCTCGCACCCGATCCGCTGGGCCTTCCCCGACGAGCCGGGGCCCGAGGGCCTGTCGGTGGGGGCCTCCTACTTCGACCGCACGCCGTACGTCGAGCAGGACGAGTCCGGCCGGGCCTTGTACGTCGAGCACCACCGGACGCTGGGCGACCGGGTACGGGACGTGGTGGCGGCCGGATTCCGGCTGGAGGATCTCGTCGAGCCGGAATGGCCCGAATGGAACACCCAGGAGTGGGGCGGATGGTCCCCGCTGCGCGGGCATCTGATCCCCGGGACGGCGATCTTCGTGTGCTCGGCGGCGGGTTCTTAGCGGAGCGGTGCCGACCGGTTTTACTGAGCCGGTGGCGCCCGGCTTACAGAGCCGGTCGTGCCGGCCGGGCGGACCGGTGGTGCGGTGCGGCGTGGCGGGGCGGACCGGCAGGACCGGCGCGGACCAGGCGGACGGCAGGGCCGGCACGGACGCTCGGGTAGGCGCTGCCCCCGGGGCAGCCGACCGCCGGGCCCGGACGGGGCGGCAGACTGGGGGCGTGATCCGTCGTGACGCCCTTGACCAGCTGCCCGTGCGTACCGCGCTGCCCGCGCTGCGCGCTGCCCTCGAAGGGCCCGGTGCCGCGGTGCTGTGCGCGCCGCCGGGCACCGGCAAGACGACGCTGGTGCCGCTGGAGCTGGCGGGCCTGACCGGCGAGGGGCCGGAGCGGCGGGTGCTGGTCGCCGAGCCGCGGCGGATCGCGGCCCGTGCGGCCGCGCGGCGGATGGCCTGGCTGCTGGGCGAGAAGACCGGTGACCGGGTCGGGTTCACGGTGCGCGGGGAGCGCCGGGCGGGGCCCCGTACCACCGTGGAGGTGGTGACGACCGGCGTGCTGCTGCAGCGGCTGCAGCGCGATCCGGAGCTGGCGGGCGTCGATGTGGTGGTCCTCGACGAGTGTCATGAGCGGCATCTCGACGCCGATACCTCCGCGGCGTTCCTCCTGGACGTGCGGGAGACCTTGCGGCCCGAGCTGCGGCTGGTGGCGGCGTCGGCCACTACGGATGCCGGGGGCTGGGCGCGGCTGCTGGGCGGCTCGGAGGGCCCGGCGCCGGTGGTCGAGGCGGCAGGTGTGTCGCATCCGGTGGGGGCCGTGTGGGCGCCGCCGGAGCGGCCGGTGCGGCCGGCCCACGGGATGCGCGTCGATCCGGCGCTGCTGGCGCATGTGGCGGCGGTGGTGCGGCGGGCGTTGCGCGAGCAGACGGGTGATGTGCTGTGTTTCCTCCCCGGTGTCGGGGAGATCGGGCGGGTCGCCGGGGAACTGGCCGGGGTGGACGCCGAGGTGCTGCAGGTGCACGGGCGGGCCCCGGCCGAGGTGCAGGACGCCGTACTGGTGGGCGGGGGCGGCCTGCGCAGGGTGGTGCTGGCGACCTCGGTGGCGGAGTCCAGCCTGACCGTGCCGGGCGTGCGGGTGGTGGTGGACAGCGGGCTGGCGCGGGTGCCGCGGACGGATCATGCGCGGGGGCTCAGTGCACTCACGACCGTGCGGGCTTCGCGGGCCGCGGGGCGGCAGCGCGCCGGCCGGGCGGGGCGTGAGGCGCCGGGGGTGGTGTACCGCTGCTGGTCGGAGGGTGAGGACGGGCGGCTGCCGGCGTTCCCCGATCCGGAGATCAAGGTCGCCGATCTGACCGCGTTCGCCCTGCAGGCGGCCTGCTGGGGCGATCCGACGGCCGGTGGTCTCGCCCTGCTCGACGCGCCGCCGGCTGGTGCGCTGGCCGCGGCGCGGGAGGTGCTGACGGCGATCGGCGCGGTGGACGGGACCGGCCGGGCAACGGCGCGGGGCGTACGGATGGCGCGGCTCGGGCTGCACCCCCGGCTGGCGCGCGCCCTGCTGGACGGCGCACCGGAGGTCGGCGTGCGCCGCGCCGCGGAGGTGGTCGCCCTGCTGAGCGAGGAACCGCCGCGGGCGTACGGGGACGATCTGGCGGCCGCGTGGCGCACCGCGCGGCGGGGCGGCGATGCGTACGCGGCGCGGTGGCGGCAGGAGGCGCGGCGTCTGGCATCGGCGGCCGGCGAGCCGCGGGCCGGGTCAGGCGCGGACGCGCACACGGGGCCCGGGTCGGACTCGGACGCCCACACGGGATCCGGGTCGGACTCGGATACCCACGCGGGATCCGGGTCGGACTCGGATACCCACGCGGGATTCGAGGCGGGCGCGAACGTCGGGTCGGGTGGCGGTACCGATGGCGGGTCCCCCGCGGGCGGGAGCGGCCGGGGCCGGGGCGGGACCGGCCGGGGCGAGCGCTCAGGTTCCGCACGAGGCCGGGGCACCGCCCAGGGCGGGGAAGACCGGGCCGGCACAGACGACAGGCCAGGCTCGAACGACAGGCCAGGCTCGAACGGCCGGGCGGCTGCAGCCGCCGGCAGCCGTCGTGCGGGAGCCGGGAGCGGCGTGGCAGCGGTCACCGACGACGCGGTCGCCGGCCTCCTTGCCGCGTTGGCCTTCCCGGAGCGGGTGGCACGCGCCCGCGGGGGCGGGAGTTACCTCATGGCGTCGGGGACCGGGGCCGAGTTGGCGGGGGCAGGGGCGGGTCCGGGGGCGCAGGCCGGACGAGGGCACCGCGCGGGGCCTTCGGACGGCGGCGGGTCGCGGCTGCGGGATGCGGGGTGGCTGGCGGTTGCGGTGGCGGACCGGCCGGTGACGGCGGTGTCGGCGCGGGTGCGGCTCGCAGCGGTGATCGATGAGGAGACGGCGTGTGCCGCGGCGCGGGCGCTCTACTCCTCGGGTGAGGAGGTGCGCTGGGCGGACGGTGACGTGGTGGCCAGGAGCGTGACCCGGCTGGGGGCGATCGAGCTGGCGTCCCGGCCGCTGACCGCGCCCGACCCCGGTCTGCTGCGGGAGGCGGTGGTCTCGGGCCTGCGGCGGGAGGGGTTCGGTCTGCTGCGGTGGCCGCCCGGGGCGGCGTCGCTGCGGCAGCGGCTGGCGTTTCTGCACCGGGAGCTGGGCGCGCCGTGGCCCGATGTGTCGGACGCGGCGCTGCTGGAGCGCGTCGAGGAGTGGCTGGGGGTGGAGCTCGGCCGGGCGCGGCGGCGGGCCGACCTGGCTCGGGTCGATGCGGGGCAGGCGCTGGCCCGGCTGCTGCCCTGGGCGACCGGCGACGCGGCACGCTTCGACGAGCTGGCACCGGAGCGCATCGAGGTGCCGAGTGGTTCGCGGGTGCGGGTGGATTACGAGGGTGAGCAGCCCGTACTGGCCGTCAAACTCCAGGAGTTGTTCGGCCTGCAGGAGTCGCCACGGGTGGCCGGCGGGCGGGTTCCCGTGCTGGTACATCTGCTGTCCCCCGCGGGGCGTCCGGCTGCCGTCACGGCGGATCTCGCCTCGTTCTGGCGGGACGGATACCGGTCCGTACGCGCGGAGTTGCGCGGGCGTTACCCCAAGCATCCCTGGCCGGAGGACCCTTCGGCGGCCCAGCCGACCCGGCACACCTCGGCGCGGCTCAAGCGGGGCTGAGCGCGGGGCCGGAGGGGCGCGGAGGCGGCTCGCTGACGTCATGTGTCCACGTTACGGCCCGGCACTGACAACGCCGTCGCCGGACGACGGCGGCGCGGGGGCGGGCGCCTTGCCGGCCGGGGTGCGAGGGCGGCGGCCGCGGGCTTCGAGGTGCAGGCTCAGGGCGAGCAACGCGGCGCCGAGGACGAGGAATCCCCAGGGGAGGTAGCGGGTGAGCAGGAGGACGAGGGTGCGCTGAGAGGTCACCAGGGCCACGGTGGAGTCGATGTAGTCGCCGCGCATCTTCACATGGCCGGCGAACGCGGTGACCTTGCCGCCGCCGGGCAGCAGTTGGCCGCCGCGCAGCTCCTCCTGGTGGATCTCCTGGCCGTTGACCGGCGCGCCGGTGACCGGCTCCACCCAGAACATCCGCTTGGTGGTGTACCAGCGGGTGGTGCCCATCTTCTCGACGGACCGGGGGGTGATGCCCTTGACCGGCATCTTCTTGGGGAGAGCGACCTTGGTCCAGGGGACGGTCTGCTCGAAGTAGTAGACCTCCAGGCCGTGGAAGGTGCGGGTGCCCCTGTAGTGGATGGGGGCCGAGGTGCGGGTCTGGGCGTCGAAGTAGGCGTAGTCGCGCTTCTCGGTGAGGAACGGCCACTTGTACTCGATGCCCTCGCGGCGCACCGGGTCGCCGTCGACCATCTCGCCGGTGGCGTGCACGGGTTCCTGGGAGTGTGCGTCGAACAGGTAGCGCTCGGGGATTTCGGAGACCATCTTGCCGTCGGGACCCACGACGTAGGACAGCGCGTCCCAGACGACGACATCGCGGCCGGCGGACTGCTCGATGCGCTCGGACGCGGCGACATCGCCCTTGAGGGTCTGCACGATGGTGACCTCGGGGACGCGCTCGGCCTTCATCGTCCCGTAGTTGAGGAGGGTGGCGGGCCTGGCCTCCAGGACCATGCCCTGGTACTGGCCGGGCGGGATCTTGGCGAGCCGCGGAAAGGCGTACCACCGCATCAGCGGGGACAGGGCGGTGAAGAAGACGGCGAGGGCGAGCAGCACCAGGCTCGCCGGGCGGCGCATCCCTCGCGCTTCTCCGCCCCGGCGGGGGCCCGCGGTGCCGGAGCCGGCCGGGGGCACGGGGGTGGTCCCCCCGGTGGGCGCAGTGCGGCGCATGGCGGTGGCGTCCCTCCCTCAGGGGTGCTTGGGGACGGTGGTCAGCAGCGGCTTGGGCGAGGTCGTGCCGCGGGGTGCGCCGATCGCCGCGAGGGTGAACACGAGGGCGAGCGCCGCGGCCAGTCCGGCCGCGGCTGCTGTCAGGGCGCGCATGGTCGGCCTCCCGAGAGCTGATGCATCGTCAGGGAGGGGGCACCGTAGCAACGAGCGGCCGAGATGAGAACACGTGACACCGCCGTCCTGCCCTGGACGGCGGGCAGGACGGCGGTGGGGGGGCCGGCGCGGCGGCCGGCCCGGCTGGGGGTCCCGGCTGGTCGGTTCGGCCATGGGTCCGGGGCCGGCGGGCGCGATACCGGACCGGACCGGCCCGCGCGGCGCCGGTCCGGCCGCGGCGACGGGCCGGGAGTGCGGTCAGGAACCGGCCGGGGCGGCGACCTTCAGCTTGATGGTGAGTACGGCGCCGTCGGCGGTGGTCAGCCGCAGCAGGAACGTACCGGCGTGCGTATCGGTGTAGATCTTCGGGAGCTTCAGCAGGCCGTGGGCGTCGGTGGTGAGCCCGGTGAGGGTGCGGACCGGCTTGTCCTTGTCGTCGCCGGTGGCCGCGGGGTCCTTGAAGTAGGGGCCCTTGTCGTTCTCCTCGGGCTGCTCCGGGTCGTCGGTGACCATGGTCGCGGTGACCGCCGCGCCCGGCGCGATCTTGCCCTGGTAGGTCGCCTTGACCTCGACCGCGTCCTCGGCGAAGGCCTGCCCCGCGGTCGCCGTCAGCTCCTTGTCCGAGGTGCGGCGGAGCTTGTCGGCCTTCGGGGCCGGCTTGGCCTTGACGGTGGCGCCGAAGGCGACGGCGGGGGCGGTACGGCCCACGGCGGTGGCCCGGATGGTGAAGGCGCCGGCCGTGTCGCCCGCGCGCAGTGTGGGAGCGGTGGCGAGGCCGTCCTTGTCCGTCGGGACGGTGACAGAGGTGGCGTTGCCGGGGAAGCGGGCGCCGGTGGTCTTGGGCAGGGTGAAGCGGACCGGGGCGCCGGCGACGGCCTTGCCGGCGGCGTCCTTGGCGCGCACCTGCGGCGAGGCGGCGAACTCGGCGCCGGCGACGGCGCTCAAGTCCTTGTCGCCGACCCGTTCGAGAGTGGCGAGCCGGGTGGGCTCGGTGGGCGGCTTGGGCGTGGGCTTCGGGGTCGGCTTGGGCGTGGGCTTCGGGGTCGGCTTCCCCGTATTGCCGCCCGGGGTGTGGCCGGTGCCGCCCGAACCCCCGGGCTCTCCGGGGCGGTTCGGCGTGCCGGTGCCCGGTCCGCCGGACCCCGTATGCCGGCCCGGTGCGGGAGAGCTGTGGTGGGGGCGTGTGGCGTCGCCGGTACGGCCGCCGCTGTGGCCGCCGGACGTGCCGGCGCCGTCGCGGTGCACCGGGAGGACGCCCCGGCCGTCCGGGACCTCGTGGGTGCCCTTGCGGTAGAACGCGTACCAGGACAGCACCGTCCGCAGATACTCCTCGGACGCGTTGTAGCCGAGGATCGCCCGGTCCAGGTCGCCCTGGACCGACAGATCGCGGCCGCCGGCGCAGAGATAGCGGCCCGCGGCGAGGGCGGCGTCGAAGACGTTGTGGGGGTCCTTCTTGCCGTCGCCGTTGCCGTCGGCTCCCCAACCGGTGCCGTTGGGACCGCCGTTGGACCAGGTGGAGGGGATGAACTGCATCGGGCCCACGGCACGGTCGTGGGTGAGGTCGCCGTCGTAGCGGCCGCCGTCGGTGTCCTTGATCAGGGCGAAACCGTGGCCGTTGAGCTGCGGGCCGAGTATCGGCTGAAGGGTGGCGCCCTCGGCGTCGACGGCACCGCCGCGCGCCTGTCCGGACTCGACCTTCCCGATTCCGGCGAGCAGTTGCCAGGGCAGACGGCAGCCCGGATCGGATGCGCCGACCGCCGAGGCGGCCTTCTTGTACGCGGCCAGGACGGTGGCGGGCAGACCGGCTTCGGCGGGCCCGGTGCCGAGGGCGGGGCCCTGGCCGGTGTGGTGCGTATCGCGCGGCGGTACCGGCCGGTGGACGGGCGGCCGGTCGGTGAAGTACGCCGAACCACCGTCGATGGGGGTGTCGGCGGGTGGCGTGGGCTTCTGTCCCTTGGCGGCCGAGTCCTCGGTGGCGGCGGGCGCCTGAGAGGCGGTCAGGGCGGCGAGCACCACGGCCGCCACCGCTGTCGAGGCCGCTCCCCTCCGGAGCCGCCTTCGGAATGTGGCTGCCATACGTGGTTCCCCTCCGCGTTGCCCTACCGCGCCGTTGACGCGGTGTTGCGCTCCCCAGCGCTCCAACTCAGGCGAGACTACGACAACTCGGGCCCGGCATCTACCACCAGCATCGGACACATAATGATCTGAATCGATCCAGGAGAGGCGCCATGCCGTTCACGCTCAGTCACGCCGCCGCCGTGCTCCCCGCCATGCGGCGGACCGGCGCGGCACGTGGTCCGTTGGTCGCCTCGGCGCTCGTGGCGGGTTCGTTCGCCCCGGACATGACCTACTACGCGGCCGGTGCGGTGCCGGGCGCCATGGAGTTCGGCGAGGTCACCCACGCGCTGCCCGGCGTGCTGACCGTGGACGTCCTGTTCACCGCGGCGCTCGTCGGCATCTGGCTGCTGCTGCGCGAACCGCTGCTGGCGCTGCTGCCCCGGCGCCGGCAGGGTCCGCTCCACGCCCTCCTGCGCGGGCGGCCCTGGCGCCCCCGAGGTGCCCGCGAACTCGCCGCTCTCGTGGGCGGGTTCCTCCTCTCCGCGGTGCTCGGGGCGGCGAGCCATGTCGTCTGGGACGCCTTCACCCACCCGGGCCGCTGGGGCACCCGGCTGGTTCCCGGACTGGACCGGGTGGTGGGCGGCCTGCCGGTCTGTACGTATCTCCAGTACGGCACCTCGGCACTCGCGCTGGTGGCGATGGGCGCGTTCGTGTGGCCGGCCCTCCGGGGGCGGGGCGGCGGCGCGGCGGCTGCCGGGGCGCCCGTACCGGTCGCGGTGCCGGTGCTGACCATGCGGCTGCGGCTGCTGCTGTCCGCCCCGCTCGTGCTGTGCGTAGTGGTCGGCGCCGTGCACCGTGTGCTGCGGGCCCGCGCCGTATACGGTCCCGCGGCGGCCGCGGCCGACTACCTTCCGTCCGCGCTCTTCGGCGCCGGGGCCGGCCTCGCCCTCGGGCTGCCGCTCTTCGCGGTGGCCGTACGGCTGCTGCACCGCCGCGCCCTCCGCACCCGGGCGACGGGCGGCACCGGCCGGCCACCGCTGCCCGCGGCGCAGCCCGCGCCCCGGGCGGTGACGCCGTCGGGTGCCGCAGCAGCGTCGCCGGACGCCTCGGCCCGCGCCGAGTGACGGCACCCGCGGGCCTGCGGCACACCCCGCGCCCGCCGCACCCGGCGGGCTACTCGACGAGCGCCGGGCCGGGCGGTGGCACCGGGGCAGGGGCCAGGGCGGTGCGCCGGGCGGCCCGCAGCAGGAAGGCGCCGCAGCCGAAGCCGATGGCGGCCGCCAGCAGATGTCCGACGGTGGTGAAGTCGGGCAGCCCCCCGCTCCAGTCGGCGCCGAGCACCGGCCAGGCGACGACACCGGCCGCGGCGAGCCACCGCGCCCGGCGCAGCAGGAGCGCCCCCGTCGCGAGCACCGCCTCGGACCCGTAGCTGATGCCGAAGTCAGGGGCGTGCCGGACGCTGTCCGGGTACCAGCCGTGGGCGAGGGCCACAAGGATCAGCGGCACGGTGAGCAGCGTGGCCGCGAGATGCCCCAGAACGAAGATGCCGTAGGCACGCCCCGGTCCGTAGCGCCGTTCCAGCCACGCCAGGCACACGATGACCCCGAGGCCGAGCGTGATCAGTGTGCCGGCGAAGGCCTCCGAAGTGACCTCGGTCAGCGTGCCGTCGAAGAACAACATGCTGCCCGCCAGCACCCGGAGCGGACGGTCGTGGAGATTGTCCAGATGGGTACTGACGGCGAGCACCACGCGCTGCGCCTGTGCCGTGGACAGCACCGCGGTGCACCACAGATGGGTCGACAGCAGCAGTCCGGCATAGCCGGCCGTGACCGGGCTGCGGGAGACATAGGTGCCCAGAGCTCGGGCCGCACGGCGCATCACGGGGTGATCAAAGCAGGTGCTTCCGCAGTGAACACGATCCATGACGCGTCCGGCGACGACCGGGCCCGGCGCCATGCCGAACAGACCGGAACCGGCCGCAACTCGGCTCCCTACGCGCCGGGTTGCAGGCGGCGCGGGCGGTGACGCCGTGGTGTGCCCGCGTCGCCACCGCCCGCTTCGCGCTCAGTGCGCGGCCGACTCCCAGTCCTTGCCGGAGCCGACCGAGACATCCAGCGGGGCGCTCAGCTGGACCGCCGCGGCCATCTCCCGGCGGAGCAGTTCCTCGACCTTCGTGCGTTCGCCGGGGGCGACCTCGACGACGATTTCGTCATGGACCTGGAGCAGCATCCGCGACCGCAGCTCGGCGGCCCGCATCGCCGCGTCCACCCGCAGCATCGCGATCTTGACGATATCGGCGGCGGTGCCCTGGATCGGGGCGTTCAGCGCCATCCGCTCGGCCATTTCGCGGCGCTGGCGGTTGTCGCTGTTGAGGTCGGGGAGGTAGCGGCGGCGGCCGAGCATGGTCTCGGTGTAGCCGATGGCGCGGGCCTCCTCCACCGCACGCTGGAGGTAGTCGCGCACCCCGCCGAAGCGCTCGAAGAAGTTGTCCATCAGCTTGCGGGCCTCGTCGGGCTGGATGCCCAGCTGCTGGGAGAGGCCGAACGCCGACAGGCCGTACGCCAGGCCGTAGGACATCGCCTTGATCTTGCGGCGCATCTCCGGGTCGACCTTGGTCTTGTCGACCGAGAAGACATGGGAGGCGACGGTGGTGTGCAGATCCTCGCCGGAGGCGAACGCCTCGATCAGGCCCTCGTCCTCGGAGAGGTGCGCCATCACCCGCAGCTCGATCTGGCTGTAGTCGGCGGTCAGCAGCGACTCGAAGCCCTCGCCGACGACGAAGCCGCGGCGGATCGCCCGGCCCTCGTCCGTACGCACCGGGATGTTCTGCAGGTTGGGGTCCGTGGAGGACAGCCGTCCGGTGGCCGCCACGGTCTGGTTGAAGGTGGTGTGGATCCGGCCGTCGGCGCCGATGGTCTTGATCAGGCCCTCGACGGTGGTCCGCAGCTTGGCCTGCTCACGGTGCCTGAGCATGATCACCGGGAGCTCGTTGTCGGTCTGCGACGCCAGCCAGGTCAGGGCGTCGGCGTCGGTGGTGTAGCCCGTCTTGGTCTTCTTGGTCTTGGGCAGGCCCAGCTCACCGAAGAGGACTTCCTGCAGCTGCTTGGGCGAGCCGAGGTTGAACTCGTGGCCCGCGGCGGCATGCGCCTCCTTGACGGCCTGCTGCACCGCCCCCGCGAACTGCTGCTCCATCCGCTCCAGCCAGCCCCGGTCCGCGGCGATACCGGCCCGCTCCATCCGGGCCAGCAGCTCGCTGGTCGGCAGCTCCACGTCGCGCAGTAGCTCGGCCGCGCCGACCTCCGCCAGCTTCGCCTCGAACGCCGTCCCCAGGTCGAGGACCGTACGGGCCTGCACCATCAGGGCGTCCGCCTCGGCCTCCTCGTCCGCGCCGAAGGCGAGCTGGCCGTCGCCGGCCGCGGCCGGGGCGAGATCACGTCCCAGGTATTCGAGGGACAGCGCGTCCAGCGCGAAGGAGCGGCGGCCGGGCTTGACCAGATAGGCGGCCAGGGCGGTGTCCATGGTGACGCCCTCGATGCGCCAGCCGTGCTCGCCGAAGACCCGCATCAGGCCCTTGGCGTTGTGCATCACCTTGGGACGGGCGGCGTCCGCACTCCAGGCGGCGAAGGCCTGCTCGTCGGCCTCGTCGAGCTGGGCGGGGTCGAACCAGGCGGCCGGGCCCGCGGGGGCCGCCAGCGCCACCTCGGCGACGCTGCCGCTGCCCAGCGTCCATACGTCGACCGTGGCCACACCCAGCGGGCCCGTGCCGTGTTCGGCCAGCCACGGAGCGAGTTCGCCGGTGCCGAGGACCGTGCCGTCCACCGCGACGCCCGGGGCCGGGGCGGCCTCCTCGGCGGCCTCGGCCGCTCCGGGGTCGACGGCGTGCAGCCGGTCGCGCAGGCCCTGGTTGCGGATCTCCAGCCCGTTGAGGAACACCGTGAGCGCTTCGCGGTCGTACGCCTCGCGGGTCAGCTCCGCCGGGCCGCACGGCAGCGCGACATCGCGCACCATCTCCGTGAGCCGGCGGTTGAGCTTCACCGCGTCCAGATGCTCACGGAGGTTGGCGCCCGCCTTGCCCTTGACCTCCTCGGCGCGCTCCACCAGCTCGGCGAACGAACCGAACTGGTTGATCCACTTCGTGGCGGTCTTCTCGCCGACGCCCGGGATGCCGGGGAGGTTGTCCGACGGGTCGCCGCGCAGCGCGGCGAAGTCCGGGTACTGGGCGGGGGTCAGGCCGTACTTCTCGAAGACCTTCTCCGGGGTGAAGCGGGTCAGCTCCGAGACGCCCTTGGTGGGGTAGAGGACCGTGACGTCGTCGGAGACCAGCTGGAAGGAGTCGCGGTCGCCCGTGACGATCGAGACCTCGAAGCCCTGGGCGGTGGCCTGCTCGGTGAGCGTGGCGATGACGTCATCGGCCTCGAAGCCCTCGACCGCGAACCGCTTGACGCTCATCGCGTCGAGCAGCTCGCCGATCAGCTCGACCTGGCCCTTGAACTCGTCGGGGGTCTTGGAACGGTTCGCCTTGTAGTCGGCGAACTCCTCGGACCGCCAGGTCTTGCGCGAGACGTCGAAGGCCACCGCGAAGTGCGTGGGCGCCTCGTCGCGCAGGGTGTTCGCGAGCATCGACGCGAAGCCGTAGATCGCATTGGTCGGTTGTCCCGTGACGGTCGTGAAATTCTCCACGGGCAGGGCGAAGAACGCCCGGTATGCCATGGAATGCCCGTCCATCAGGAGCAGGCGGGGACGGCCGCCCGCCGCCGCCTCGGTGCCGGTCGCTTCGCTCTTCTTCGCTGCCTTTGCTGCCACGCCCCCGATCCTGCCACGCCCCACTGACAATCCCCGCCGCGACGGTCACGGCTCCTCGCCGCGGCCCGGCCCCGGGCCGGCTCCGGACACCGCCCCGGCCCCCTTGGCGCACTCGCTCCGGACCACCACCGGCACACCGCCCCGTCCGCCTCCGCACACGCCCCGGCCCGACGCCGCACACCACCCCGGTCCGCCCCGGCCGCCCCGCCGCAGCCGCACCCCCGCTCGCCCCTACACCACCCCCCGCGTCCGTGACAGGATCAGATGCGTACAGCAACGATCCGCTGTGTACCGAAACGATCCGCCGCACCCGGCGGAGCGAGCAGCAGCTCAGGCTCAAGGGAGAGCGCCATGGCAGGCAAGCCGCCCGCGTCGGACCCCGTCCAGGACGCGCCCCAGGTCAGCGAACCCCAGCACTCCGCCGTAGGGCTGCCGGCGATCACCCACGCCCTGCGCATCTCCCAGCAGCAGATGGGCGTGCGCCGTACCGCCCTCACCCTGCTGCGCGTCAACCAGCGGGACGGCTTCGACTGCCCCGGCTGCGCCTGGCCCGAGCCCGACAAGCCGCACACCGCCGAATTCTGCGAGAACGGCGCCAAGGCCGTCGCCGAAGAGGCCACCTTGCGCCGGGTCACCCCGGACTTCTTCGCCGCCCACTCCGTCGCCGACCTCGCGACCCGCAGCGGCTACTGGCTCGGCCAGCAGGGCCGCCTCACCCACCCCATGTACCTCCCCGAGGGCGGCGACCACTACGAGCCGGTGACCTGGGAGCGGGCCTTCGACATCGTCGGCGAGGAGCTGACCGCCCTCGGCTCCCCCGACGAGGCCGTCTTCTACACCTCCGGCCGCACCAGCAACGAAGCCGCCTTCCTCTACCAGCTCTTCGCCCGCGAGTTCGGCACCAACAACCTCCCCGACTGCTCCAACATGTGCCATGAGTCGTCGGGCTCCGCGCTGACGGAGACCATCGGCATCGGCAAGGGCAGCGTCCTCCTGGAAGACCTCTACCAGGCCGACCTGATCATCGTCGCCGGGCAGAATCCGGGCACCAACCACCCCCGGATGCTCACCGCCCTGGAGAAGGCCAAGGCCGGCGGCACGAAGATCATCTCGATCAACCCGCTGCCCGAAGCCGGCCTGGAGCGTTTCAAGAACCCGCAGACCCCGCGCGGCCTGGCCGGCGGCGGCACCGCGCTCACCGACCTCTTCCTCCAGGTCCGCCTCGGCGGCGACCAGGCGCTCTTCCGCGCGCTCAACCGCCTCCTCCTGGACACCGACGGCGCCCTCGACGAGGACTTCATCCGCGCCCACACCCACGGCTTCGAGGAGTTCGCGCAGCAGGCCCGCGCCGACGACGACTGGGACGAGACGCTGCGCGCCACCGGCCTGACCCGCGCGGAGATCGACCGCGCCCTGGCCATGGTCCTCGCATCGCGCCGCACCATCGTGTGCTGGGCGATGGGCCTGACCCAGCACAAGCACTCCGTCCCCACCATCCGGGAAGTCGTCAACTTCCTCCTGCTGCGCGGCAACATCGGGCGCCCCGGGGCCGGCGTCTGCCCCGTACGCGGCCACAGCAACGTCCAGGGCGACCGCACCATGGGCATCTTCGAGCGCCCCGCCCCCGCCTTCCTCGACGCCCTGGAGAAGGAGTTCGGCTTCGCCCCGCCCCGGGAGCACGGACTCGACGTCGTCCGCGCCATCCGCGCACTGCGCGACGGGCAGGCCAAAGTGTTCTTCGCGATGGGCGGCAACTTCGTGGCCGCCACCCCCGACACCGACGTCACCGAGGCCGCCGTGCGCCGCGCCCGGCTGACCGTCCACGTCTCCACCAAGCTCAACCGCTCACATGCGGTCACCGGCGCCCGTGCGCTGATCCTGCCGACCCTGGGCCGCACCGAACGCGATCTGCAGGCCGGCGGCGAACAGTTCGTGACCGTCGAGGACTCCATGGGCATGGTGCACGCCTCCCGGGGCCGCCTGGCACCCGCGAGCCCCCAGCTGCTGTCCGAGACGGCCATCGTCGCCCGCCTGGCCCGCCGCGTCCTGGGCGAGGAGAGCCGCACCCCCTGGGAGGAGTTCGAGAAGGACTACGCGACGATCCGCGACCGCATCGCCCACGTCATCCCGGGCTTCGAGGACTTCAACACCAAGGTCGCCCGCCCCGGAGGCTTCGCCCTCCCGCACGCCCCCCGGGACAGCCGCAGCTTCCCCACCGCCACCGGGAAGGCCAACTTCACCGCCGCGCCCGTCGCCTACCCCGCCGTCCCCGAAGGACGGCTGCTGCTGCAGACACTGCGCTCCCACGACCAGTACAACACCACCATCTACGGCCTCGACGACCGCTACCGCGGCATCAAGAACGGCCGCCGCGTCGTCCTCGTCCACCCCGACGACGCCCGCGAACGGGGCCTGGCCGACGGGGCGTACACCGACCTGGTCAGCGAATGGACCGACGGCAGCGAGCGGCGCGCGCCCGGCTTCCGGGTGGTGCACTACCCCACGGCGCGCGGCTGCGCGGCGGCCTACTACCCCGAGACCAATGTGCTCATCCCGCTCGACCACACCGCCGACACCAGCAACACCCCCGCGGCCAAGTCCCTGGTGATCCGCCTGGAGAGCCCCCGCGAGGACTGACCGCCACCGGGCCGCCGGACGGGAACAACAACCCCGCGCTGAGCGCTTGCTCAGGGGCCTGATAGGAACAGGCACGGATCGACGACGATCACGGGCGAGCGAACGGAGCCGTAGGCATGGGTGAGCAGAGCACGACCAAGTTTCCGCAGGAGATCCTCGACCAGTGGGCCGGCCTCGGCCTCGACCTGCCGTCCTTCTTCTCCGCCGGCCACCTCGGCGAGCGGATGAGCGTGCAGGTCACCGAAGCCGCCCCCGAGCGCGTCGTCGGCACCATGCCGGTCGAGGGCAACACCCAGCCCTACGGACTCCTGCACGGCGGCGCCTCCGCCGTCCTGGCCGAAACTCTCGGTTCCGTCGGCTCCATGCTGCACGGTGGTCCCACCAAGATCGCGGTGGGCGTGGACCTCAACTGCACCCACCACCGCGGCGCCCGCTCCGGCCTGGTCACCGGCGTCGCCACCCCCGTACACCGCGGCCGTTCCACCGCCACCTACGAGATCGTCATCACCGACGAGCAGGACAAGCGGGTCTGCACCGCCCGCCTGACCTGCCTGCTGCGCGACACCGACGCCGACGTCTACCGCAGCTGACCCGCACCGGCCGGCGGACCGCCGGCCGCCCTCACGGCCCCGCACCCCGACCCCGGGAGCGGGGCCGTCCGCATTGCCGTAACCCTGCGTAACACGCGCGGCCCACGACGGGGGCACCAACTCCCGTCCCCCGCACGGCCCCCGGCACCCCCGCGCACATCCCGTCCGATATCCGGACACTCTTCCGCCACCGCACGCCCCATCCCCCCGTGGAAGTGCGAGTTCGCCCTCCGCACCGCGTTCGCCCTCCGGTGTAAGGACCATAACGGCATAACGCTCATCGAAGGTCATAACAAGAGCGTCACATCCTGCTCAGCGCATCTGCCGGTGCGACGAACACCGCTCTAGAGTCACGGCCAGTCACCGCGCCGCCGGGTGCGCTGCACGCACGGAGCCTCTACGGCCCGTACGGCCCGGTGTGCGATCCGGCCATGCGACAGTCGTGGCCGCGCCAGGGAAAGGACTGATCGTGCGTCACCGTTCCTTGCTCATCCTCACCACCGCAGTCACCACCGGCGCCCTCACGCTCTCCGCGTGCGGTTCGCGCGGCGACGACACCAAGAGCGGCGAAGGAAAGTCCACGGTCGTCATCGGCCTCGACGCCCCCACCACCGGCGAGCTCTCCGCGCTGGGCCTGGGCATCCGCAACTCCGCCCAGCTCGCCGTCAACACCGCCAACAAGACCGGCGAGGTCAAGGGCGTCACCTTCAAGCTCGAAGCCCTCGACGACAAGGCCCTCCCCAACGCCGGCCAGCAGAACGCCACCAAGCTCGCCGGCGACAAGGACGTCCTCGGCGTCATCGGCCCCCTCAACTCCGGCGTCGCCCAGTCCATGCAGCAGGTCTCCAAGCAGAACAACCTCACGCTGATCTCCCCGGCGAACACCACCCCCGACCTCACCCAGGGCAAGGACTGGAAGCAGAACAACCGCGTCCGCCAGTTCCCCACCTACTTCCGCACCGCCACCACCGACGAGGTCCAGGGCGCCTTCGACGGCCAGTACGCCTGGGAGAAGATGAAGGCCAAGAAGGCCTACATCATCGACGACCAGAAGACCTACGGCGTCGGCCTCGCCTCCTCCTTCAAGGACCAGTTCGCCAAACTCGGCGGCAAGATCGTCGGCACCGAGCACGTCAGCCCCGACGACCGCGACTTCAAGGCCGTCGTCTCCAAGGTCAAGTCCGCCAAACCCGACATGGTCTTCTACGGCGGCGAATACCCCGCCTCCGGCCCCCTCAGCCAGCAGCTCAAGGACGGCGGCGTCAGCGCCCCCGTGATGGGCGGCGACGGCATGTACAGCAGCGACTACATCAAGCTGAACAAGAAGGCACAGGGCGACTACGCCTCCTCCGTCGGCAAGCCCGTCGAAGAGCTCCCCTCCGCCAAGAAGTTCATCGCCGACTACAAGGCAGCCGGCTTCAAGGAGGGCTACGAGGCCTACGGCGGCTCCACCTACGACGCCACCTGGGCCGTCATCCAGGCCGTCAAAAAGGTCGTCGAAGCAAGCGGCGGCAAGCTCCCCGACGACGCCCGCAAGCAGGTCGCCGACGCCATGAACAAGGTGACCTTCGACGGCGTCACGGGCCCCATCGCTTTCGACAAATACGGCGACACCACCAACACCATGATCACCGCCTACCAGGTCGACAAGGGCGCCTGGGCCTCCCGCTTCAGCGCCGAATTCAAGAAGTTCGACAAGAGCTGACCGACCGCACCGCACCGCACCACCTCACCCCGGGCCGCGCCAGGACGCACCAATGACCCTGGCGCGGCCCGTGGCTCACCGGGCACCCCGGACACGGGCATCCCGGACCCAGGCACCCAGGACACGGGCATCCCGGGCACCGCGGAGTCCGCTCTGCTCGCTCCCACGCCCCGGCCGGATCTCTCTTTGCCGGGCGGTCCGGGGACCGCGCTCCCGGCCCGGCCCGGATCCCTCACGCCCAGCCGGCCCGGATCCCTCGCAGCCAGCCGTTCCGGATCCCTCGATCCCAGCTGGCTCTCATCCCTCAATCCCAGCCTGGATCCCTCACAGCCAGCTGGCTCTGATCCCTCGATCCCAGCCGTTCCGGATCCCTCAATCCCAGCTAGCCCCGATCCCTCACACCCAGCTAGCCCCGATCCCTCACACCCAGCTAGCCCCGATCCCTCACACCCAGCTAGCCCCGATCCCTCACACCCACCCAACGGAGGCCCCGCGGTGAGCGAACTGCCGCAACAGCTGGCCAACGGACTCATCCTCGGCGCGATGTACGGACTCATCGCGATCGGCTACACGATGGTCTACGGAATCGTCCAGCTCATCAACTTCGCCCACGGCGAGATATTCATGGTCGGCGGCTTCGGAGCGCTCAGCGTCTTCCTCGCTCTCCCCGCCGGCACCCCTCTCGCCCTCGCCCTGCCGGTCATGCTGCTCGGCGGCATCGCCGTATCCGTCCTCGTCGGCATCGCGGCCGAACGGTTCGCCTACCGACCGCTGCGCGGCGCACCTCGCCTCGCCCCCCTCATCACCGCCATCGGCCTGTCCATCGCCCTCCAGCAAGCCATCTGGAAGTGGTACCCCGACGGCAAACAGGCCCGCGTCTTCCCCCAGTTCAAGGGCCACGCCTTCGACATCCTGGGCGCCACCGTCCAGCGCGGCGACGTCTTCGTCCTGATCGCCGCCCCCACCTGCATGATCGCCCTCGGCTTCTTCGTCGCCAAAACCCGCAGCGGCCGCGCCATGCAGGCCACCGCACAGGACCCCGACACCGCCAAGCTCATGGGCATCAACACCGACCGCATCATCGTCCTCGCCTTCGCCATCGGCGCCGCCTTCGCCGGCGTCGCCGCCGTCGCCTACGGACTGCGCACCGGCGAGGTCCAGTTCCGCATGGGCTTCATCATGGGCCTCAAGGCCTTCACCGCAGCCGTGCTCGGCGGCATCGGCAACATCTACGGAGCCATGCTCGGCGGCGTCGTCCTCGGCATCGCCGAAGCCCTCGCCACCGCCTACATCGAGGAAATACCCGGCATGGAGCAATTCGGCGGCGGAGCCTGGAAGGACGTCTGGGCTTTCGTCCTCCTCATCCTCGTACTCCTGTTGAGACCCCAAGGCCTCCTGGGCGAACGCGTCGCGGATCGGGCGTGATAGCGATGACCACGAACACCACCACACCCCCCGCCCGCGGCCTGCTCCCCCTCCCGGAACGCACCGCGCGCCTCCTCACCGCCGCGGGCGCCCTCGCCACCGCCGCCACCACCGGCCTCGCCTGGACCTGGAGCAGCGACTTCCCCGGCGACCTCACCTACTACTTCTCCCCCGCCGGACTGCAGGTCGTCACCCTCGCCGGCGGCATCCTCACCCTGCTGTTCGCCCTCGCGGCACTCGGCATCCGCGGCCTGCGGTGGCTCACCCCCGCAGGACGCAACGCCCCCACCGTCCTCGCGGCCCTGGCCACCTTCGCCGCCACCTGGTTCACCCTCATCGCCATCGCCGTCCAGCTCGGCGGGCTGATCAACCTCGAACCGGGCGGCGCCCTCGCGGCCGTCACCTCCCTGCTCACCCTGGCCGGCGCCCTCGCCCTGCCCCCCGACCAGGCCGCCGACCGGCCCCCCTCGGGCCCCTGGCAGCGCTTCACCGCCACCCTCACCGCCGGCCCCCTGCGGAGCCCCACCCGCGAACTCCCCTCCTGGGCCGAGATCCTGATCATCGCCGCCGCCTTCGCCGGCGGGCTCCTCGCCTTCACCTACGGCATCGACACCGACGACGGCGCCCCCTTCGTCGGCTACCTCCTCTTCATGGCGCTCGCCGTCCCCGCCCTCCACCGGGCCGGACTCATCGCCCGCCTCACCGCACTCACCCACACCCACCGCACAGTCGCCCTCGGCGCGGCCTTCCTCTCCGCCGCCTGCTTCCCCCTCACCCAGAACACCGACCAGTACACGATCATCGGGGCCAACATCCTGATCTTCGCCACCGTCGCCCTGGGCCTCAACGTCGTCGTCGGCCTCGCCGGCCTCCTCGACCTCGGATACGTCGCCTTCCTCGGCGTCGGCGCCTACGCCGCCGCCCTCGTCTCCGGCTCCCCCGAATCCGCCTTCGGCCTCCGCTTCCCCTTCTGGGCAGCCCTCCTCACCGGCGCCGCCGCCTCCCTCGTCTTCGGCGTCCTCATCGGCGCACCCACACTGCGCCTACGCGGCGACTACCTCGCCATCGTCACCCTCGGCTTCGGTGAGATCTTCCGCATCGCCATGCTCAACCTCAACGGCACCACCGGCCCCGACATCACCAACGGCGCCATGGGCATCCCCAACATCCCCAACCTCGAAATCTTCGGCTTCAACTTCGGCGAACCCCACGTCATCCTCGGCATCCCCCTCGCCACCTACGGCAACTACTACCTGCTGATGATCCTCGTGACGGCCTTCGTCGTCCTCGTCTTCCGGCGCGCCGCAGCCTCCCGCATCGGCCGCGCCTGGATCGCCATCCGCGAAGACGAAACCGCCGCCATCGCCATGGGCATCAACAGCTTCCGCCTCCGCCTCCTCGCCTTCGCCCTCGGCGCAGCCCTCGCCGGACTCGCCGGCACCGTCCACGCCCACGTCGTCACCACCGCCACCCCCGAACAGTTCCAGTTCGCCGGCCCCCAGCCCCCCAACTCCGCCTTCCTCCTCGCCGCCGTCATCCTCGGCGGCATGGGAACCCTCAGCGGCCCCCTCGTCGGCGCCGCCCTCCTCTTCCTCATCCCGGCCAAGCTCGACTTCATCCAGGACTACCAACTCCTGCTCTTCGGCATCGCCCTCGTCCTCCTCATGCGCTTCCGCCCCGAAGGCCTCATCCCCGACCGCAGGAAACAACTCGAATTCCACGAAACCGGCCAACTCGACGTACCCGACCAGCGCCTCCCCGACGCAGACGCCACCCTCGGCGCCACCCAGGCAAAGGCGTGACGACCATGACCACACCCACCAGCCTCGCACCCGCCACTGACACCGACACCGTCCTGCGAGCCGACGGCGTCACCATGCGCTTCGGCGGACTCACCGCCGTACGCGACGTCAGCCTCACCGTCGGCACCGGCGAAATCGTCGGCCTCATCGGCCCCAACGGCGCCGGCAAAACCACCTTCTTCAACTGCCTCACCGGCCTCTACGTGCCCACCGAAGGCACCGTCAGCTACCGAGGCACCCGCCTCTCCCGCAAACCCCACCTCGTCACCCAGGCCGGCGTCGCCCGCACCTTCCAGAACATCCGCCTCTTCGCCAACATGACCGTCCTCGAAAACGTCCTCGTCGGACGACACACCCGCACCAAAGAAGGCCTCTGGTCCGCCCTCCTCCGCGGCCCCGGCTTCAAAAAGGCCGAACGCACCAGCGAACAACGCGCCATGGAACTCCTGGAATTCACCGGCCTCGCCCACAAACGCGACCACCTCGCCCGCAACCTCCCCTACGGCGAACAACGCAAGCTCGAAATCGCCCGCGCCCTCGCCAGCGAACCCGGCCTGCTGCTCCTGGACGAACCCACCGCCGGCATGAACCCCCAGGAAACCCGCGCCACCCAGGACCTCGTCCTCGCCATCCGCGCACAGGGCACCGCCGTCCTCGTCATCGAGCACGACATGCGCTTCATCTTCAACCTCTGCGACCGCGTCGCCGTCCTCGTCCAAGGACAGAAACTCGTCGAGGGCACCGCCGAAGTCGTCCAGGCCGACGAACGCGTCATCGCCGCCTACCTCGGCACACCCGTCGAGGACATACCGGCGCCGGACGACACCACGGACCCGGACAGCACAACGACCCCGGACAGCACCACAACTCCGGACGGCACAACAGGCCCGGCAGCCGGGACAGAAAAACCCGACGGGCCAGGAAAGCCCGAAGGAGCAGGAGAACCCGACGCAGCAGACGGGCCTACCCCACCAGACCAGCCGGCCCAGGGACAGACCGGAGACACCCCATGACCGCACTGCTCCAAGTCGAGGACCTCCGCGTCGCCTACGGCAAGATCGAAGCCGTCAAAGGCATCTCGTTCTCCGTCGAAGCAGGACAGGCCGTCACCCTCATCGGCACCAACGGCGCCGGCAAAACCACCACCCTGCGCACCCTCTCCGGCCTCCTCAAGCCCCTCGCCGGCAAGATCACCTTCGACGGCGAACCCCTCGACGGCGTCCCCGCCCACAAAATCGTCGAACGCGGCCTCGCCCACTCCCCCGAAGGCCGCCGCCTCTTCCCCCGCCTCACCATCGCCGAAAACCTCCAGCTCGGCGCCTTCCTCCGCAAGGACGCCGACGGCATCGGAAAAGACATCCAACGCGTCTACGAGCTCTTCCCCATCCTCGGCGAACGCAGCAAACAAGCCTCCGGCACCCTCTCCGGCGGCGAACAGCAAATGCTCGCCATGGGCCGCGCCCTGATGTCCCGCCCCAAACTCCTCATGCTCGACGAGCCCTCCATGGGCCTCTCCCCGATCATGATGCAGAAGATCATGGAAACCATCCGCGAACTCCGCTCCCAAGGCACCACCATCCTCCTCGTCGAACAGAACGCCCAGGCCGCGCTCTCCCTCGCCGACCAAGGACACGTCATGGAAATCGGCCGCATCGTCCTCTCCGGCAGCGGCACATCCCTCCTCCACGACGAATCCGTCCGCAAGGCCTACCTCGGCGAGGACTGACCCACCCGCACCGACGCGAGCGGCCCCGCACCGACGAAGATCGGTACGGGGCCGCTCACACGCTCGGGACCAGCCCGGCTGCCGCCGGCTACTGCTCCTTCTGCTGCTTCTTCTCCTCGGCGTCCTCGATGACCGCCTCGGCCACCTGCTGCATCGACAGCCGACGGTCCATCGACGTCTTCTGGATCCACCGGAACGCGGCCGGCTCCGTCAGCCCGTACTGCGTCTGCAGAATGCTCTTCGCCCGGTCCACCAGCTTCCGGGTCTCCAGCCGCTGCGTGAGGTCCGCGACCTCCTGCTCCAGCGTCCGCAGCTCGGTGAACCGGCTCACCGCCATCTCGATCGCGGGAACCACATCGGTCTTGGAGAACGGCTTCACCAGATACGCCATCGCGCCCGCGTCCCGCGCCCGCTCCACCAGCTCACGCTGCGAGAACGCGGTCAGCATCAGCACCGGCGCGATGCTCTCCTCAGCGATCTTCTCGGCCGCCGAGATACCGTCCAGCACCGGCATCTTCACGTCCAGGATCACCAGATCGGGACGGTGCTCCCGGGCCAGCTCCACGGCGGTCTGGCCGTCCCCGGCCTCACCGACGACGGTGTAGCCCTCTTCCTCCAGCATCTCTTTGAGGTCGAGACGGATGAGGGCCTCGTCCTCGGCGATCACGACGCGTGTGGTCAGCGGCGGGACGTGCGACTGATCGTCATCGGCGACGGGCTGCTCGGGCTCGGCGGCGCTCACGGGACTCCTCATTCCAGGCAGGTGGTGCCCCATGAGCCTACCTAGCTCCTGTAGGGTGGGACCACGCAGGGCAGCAGGTATCCTCCCTTTCTAAGGCCCCAGTACTCCAACTGGTTAGAGAGGCGGCTCTCAAACAGCCGAAAGTGTGGGTTCGAATCCCACCTGGGGCACTTTCTCTTCGATTCGAAGATCGCGTTAGCGACATCCACTGTCACCCTTTCCGGTGACGGTACGGCGAAATCCCACCACTGGGCGCCACCGCTATCACGCTCGTATGCATGTACGACATCGCAACGCGTGAGCGCGCGCTCGCCCTTGTCGCCCACGGCCACAGTCTCAACTCCGTGAGCATGCAAACCGGGATATCCCGCTTCGCCATCCGATCCTGGCAGACCAGGATCGAACCGCTCTCACGCAAGACGGAATGCCCGCGATGCAGGACAGTTCCGCAACCGCCTGAGGCAGCTACGGCCTATGCCTACTTACTCGGCCTCTACCTCGGTGACGGGTGCCTCAGCAGGCAGCCTCGACGGCACGGATATGTGCTGCGCATCGCCTGCGCAGATGCCTGGCCGGGGTTGATCGTCGCGTGCCGCGAAGCGGTAAAGGCCGTCCGACCGACGAACAGCGCGTGCATCGTCCAGCGCGAGGGCTGCGTCATGGTGACGAGTTACAGCCACCATTGGCTTTGCCTCTTCCCTCAACACGGCCCCGGCAAGAAGCACGAGCGACCCATCGTCCTCGAAACCTGGCAGCAGCAGATCGTCGACGCCCACCCCTGGGAGTTCCTTCGCGGACTCATCCACTCCGACGGCTGCCGGATCACCAACTGGGCCACCCGCACGGTCGCCGGACAGCGCAAGCGTTACGAATACCCGCGGTACTTCTTCACCAATAGGTCCGCCGACATCATCGGCCTCTACACCGACACCCTCGACGCAGTCGGCGTCGAGTGGAAACCCGCCCGGCAATCCCGCAGGGCACAGAACATCTCCGTAGCCCGCAGAGTCTCCGTCGCTCTCATGGACCGACACATCGGGCCGAAGTACTGACGGGGACGGCAGTCAGGTACCTCGGCCCAGCGGAATCGCGGTGCGGGTGGGGCTACTTCGGGGAGTCGTCCTCGCCGATGTGGTGGACGCGGACGAGGTTGGTGGAGCCGGGGACTCCGGGCGGGGAGCCGGCCGTGATGATCACGACGTCGCCCTTCTGGCAGCGGCCGAGCCTCAGAAGCTGCTCGTCGACCTGGGCGACCATCTCGTCGGTGGAGTTGACGGTCGGGCCGAGGAAGGTCTCCACGCCCCAGCTGACGTTGAGCTGGGAGCGGGTGGCCGGGTCGGGGGTGAAGGCCAGCAGCGGGATGGGCGAGCGGTAGCGGGAGAGGCGGCGGACGGTGTCGCCGGACTGGGTGAAGGCGACGAGGAACTTGGCGCCGAGGAAGTCGCCGATGTCGGCGGCGGCGCGGGCGACGGCGCCGCCCTGGGTGCGGGGCTTGTTGGCCTCGGTGAGCGGCGGGAGGCCCTTGGCGAGGAGGTCTTCCTCGGCGGCCTCGACGATGCGGCTCATCGTCTTGACGGTCTCGGTGGGGTACTTCCCGACGCTGGTCTCGCCGGAGAGCATGACGGCGTCGGTGCCGTCGATGACGGCGTTGGCGACGTCGGAGGCTTCGGCGCGGGTGGGGCGGGAGTTGTCGATCATCGAGTCGAGCATCTGGGTGGCGACGATGACCGGTTTGGCGTTGCGCTTGGCGAGTTTGACGGCGCGCTTCTGGACGATCGGGACGGTTTCGAGGGGCATTTCGACGCCGAGGTCGCCGCGGGCGACCATGATGCCGTCGAAGGCGGCGACGATGTCGTCGATGTTGTCGACGGCCTGGGGCTTTTCGACCTTGGCGATGACGGGGAGGAAGCGGTCTTCCTCGCGCATGATGCGGTGGACGTCGTCGATGTCGTGGCCGCTGCGGACGAAGGAGAGGGCGATGATGTCGGCGCCGTAGCGCAGGGCCCAGCGGAGGTCGTCCTGGTCCTTGTCGGAGAGGGCGGGGACGGAGACGGCGACGCCGGGGAGGTTGAGGCCTTTGTGGTCGGAGACCATGCCGCCTTCGACGACCCTGGTGCGGACGTGGGGTCCGTCGACGTCGGTGACTTCGAGGGTCACCTTTCCGTCGTCGATGAGGATGCGTTCGCCGGTGGTGACGTCGGCGGCGAGGCCGTGGTAGGTGGTGCCGCAGATCTGGCGGTCGCCTTCGACGGCGGGTTCCACGGTGATGGTGAACTCGTCGTCGCGTTCGAGAAGTACAGGGCCTTCGCGGAATCGGCCGAGTCGGATCTTCGGGCCTTGAAGGTCGGCGAGAATGCCGACGCTGCGGCGGGTTTCTTCGGAGGCTTTGCGGACCCGGTCGAATCGTGCCTCGTGTTCGGCGTAGGTGCCGTGGCTGAGGTTGAAGCGGGCGATGTCCATTCCGGCGTCGACGAGGGCTTTGATCTGCTCGTACGAGTCGGTGGCGGGTCCCAGTGTGCAGACGATCTTTGCTCGGCGCATGCTTCGACTCTATGACTTACCGGGCGGTAGGGAACGGTAGGGAAGTGACTGCTCAACGAGCGCTTGATGAAAGGCTGTTGACAAGTAATGGAATGGGCGCGATGGCGCTCCGATGAGCAGAAATTCATTCCGTGCGCGCGGTCTCACAATACGGGGCGGGTCATCGTGAAGCGTGCGTTGACATGGGCATGGACGGCTTGGCGCTGGGGTTCGAGGTCGAGGGCGGGGGCGGATTCCTGGACGGCGGCGCGGCCGTAGCCGGCGAAGCCGCGCATGCCGGGGGCTTGGGCGGGGGCGGTGTTCTCGGCGCCGAGGTCGGCGATTTCGAGGAGGGCGTCGAGGCGGGCGCCGACGGCCTCGGCGTATTCGCGGGCGCGCTGGACGGCTTCGCGGACGACCTGGGTGCGGGCGGCGCGGTGGGCGGGTGAGTCGGGGCGCAGGTCCCACCACGGGCCGTCGACGCGGGTGAGGTCGAGGTCGGCGAGGCGGGTGGTGAGTTCGCCGAGGGTGGTGAAGTCGTTGAGGGTGGCGGTGTGGGTGACGCGTCCGTGGTAGGCGCGGACGCGTTCGTGGCGGCCTTTCTCGGTGAGCTGGGGGGTGAGGCTGAAGGTGCCGGTTTCGAGTTTTTCGATGGCGTCGCCGTAGCTCTTGATGAGGGTGAGGGCTTGTTCGTTGCGGCGGGTGAGGTCGGTGAGGGCGGTGGTGCGGTCGGTGCCGCGGGCGCTGACGGTGACGGCGATGCGGGCGATTTCCGGGTCGACGTCGAGGCGGGCTTCGCCGCGTACGGCGAGGCGGGGGGTGTCGGGGGTGCCGTACGGGAGGGCGGTCGGGGCGCCCGCGGGGGTGGGGACGGCGGAGGTCGTGGCGGCGGGGTCGGTCATGGTGCCTCCCGGGTTTCGGGGTCGGTGGCCGGTCTGTCCGGTGTGTTCGGTGTGTTCGGTGGGGCGGGCCTCGGGTTCGGGGCGTGCGGTGTGCGGGTGCGGGGCGTGTGGGTGCGGGGGCGTGGGTGGTGAAGGGTCGCATATCGGGGCCGGTCGGGGTGGGGCATCCGGGGGAGCCGCGTGAGGGGTGTTGCGCGGGGTGCGGCTGCGCCAGAATCTACGCGCGTTGTCCCGCTGTGTGACGGCACGCATCGGCGTTTTGGCGTTCATCCAAGGGAGTTGGCATGTCGCTCGACCGTAGGAAGTTCTTGGGGCGTTCCGTGGTGACGGGGGCCGGGGTGGCGCTCGCGGGGGCGGCGGGCGCGCCGGCGGCCGGGGCGGTGGAGGCCCGGGGCACGGGTGACCACGGTGGCCGCGGTCACCGGCGGGAGCGGTACGCCTTCACGGTCATGGGCACGACGGATCTGCACGGCAATGTCTTCAACTGGGACTACGCCACCGGCGCGGAGTTCGACGATGCGGCGCACAACGACGTCGGTCTGGCGAAGATTTCGACGCTGGTGACGCAGGTGCGGCGGGAGAAGGGCCGGCGGCACACGCTGCTGATCGATGCGGGCGACACGATTCAGGGCACCCAGCTGGCGTATTACTACGCCAAGGTGGATCCGATCACGGATCCGGACGGGCCGGTGCATCCGATGGCGCGGGCGATGAATGCGATCGGCTATGACGCCGCGGCGCTGGGGAATCATGAGTTCAATTACGGCATTCCGGTGCTGCGGAAGTTCGAGGAGAGCTGTGATTTTCCGCTGCTGGGGGCGAATGCGGTGGATGCGAGGTCGCTGCGGCCGGCGTTCCGTCCGTATGTGCTGAAGCGGTTGCGGTCACCGCGCGGCCGGGAGGTGACGGTGGCGGTGCTGGGTTTGACGAATCCGGGGATCGCGATCTGGGACAAGGCGCATGTGCAGGGGAAGCTGGCGTTTCCGGGGCTGGTGGAGCAGGCGGCGAAGTGGGTACCGAAGCTGCGGTCGATGGGCGCGGATGTGGTGATCGTGGCGGCGCATTCCGGGATGAGCGGTACGTCGTCGTACGGGGATCAGTTGCCGTATGTGGAGAATGCGGCGGCGTTGGTGGCGGAGCAGGTGCCGGGGATCGATGCGGTGTTGGTGGGGCATGCGCATGTGGAGGTTCCCGAGCGGCGGGTGGTGAACAAGGAGACGGGCCGCGAGGTGGTGCTGTCGGAGCCGTTGAAGTGGGGGCAGCGGCTGACGCTTTTCGATGTGGCGGTGGAGTGGCATCGGGGGCGCTGGGAGGTGGCGTCGGTCGGTGCGCGGGTCCTGAACTCGAATGCGGTGGCGGAGGACGCGCGGATCACGGGGTTGCTGCGGGCCGAGCACCGGAAGGTCGTGGCGTATGTGAACCGGGTGATCGGCCGGTCCAAGGCGGAGATGACGGCGGCCGAGGCGCCGGTGAAGGATACGCCGGTATTGGACTTCATTGCTTTTGTGCAGGCGGAGGTGGTGCGTAAGGCGCTTGCGGGGTCGGCGTATGCGTCGTTGCCGGTGTTGTCGCAGGCGTCGTGTTTTTCGCGGACTGCGAGGGTGCCGGAGGGTGAGGTGACGATCCGGTCGATGGCGGCGTTGTATCCGTTCGACAACACGCTGGAGGCGAGGGTGTTGACGGGTGCGCAGGTGCGGGCGTATTTGGAGTTTTCGGCGCGGTATTACGTGCGGACGGCGGCCGGTGGTCCGGTGGATCCGTCGAAGGTCACGAATGCGGACGGTACGCCGGATTACAACTATGACGTGGTGAGCGGCGTCTCGTACGAGATCGATATCGCGAAGCCGGCGGGGCAGCGGATCGGGAAGCTGATGTTCGGCGGGAAGCCGTTGGATGATGCGGCGCGGTTCGTACTGGCGGTGAACAATTACCGGGCGAGTGGTGGCGGTAATTTCCCGCATGTGGCGGCCGCGGAGCAGGTGTGGTCGACGTCCGACGAGATCCGGAATTTGATCATCGGGTGGGTTCAGGAGAGTGGGCAGATCGATCCTGCCCGGTTCGCTTCGGTGGACTGGAAGCTGACGCGGGACGGGGTTCCGGTGTTCTGATTTCCGGTGGACCGCCAGGGGCCGCGGGGTCGCCGGAGGCACGGGCGGGAGGGGGCGCCGTCCGGGGGCGGCTGCGGTCTCTTCCTGGGCCCGGCACTCCCGCGGGCTCCCCCGGGTTCCCCACTCCCCCGGCTCCCGTGGGCCTGGTGTCGGGTGGCGGACGGACGTCGGTGGCAGGGGGCCGGGGTCAGCGGCGGGGGACGAGGGTGGAGCCCTGGCGGGGGACCATGCCGGTGCGTCCCGTCGACGGCTGGGGGAGGCCGAAGCTGGTGAAGGCCGTGCGGCTGGGGAGGGGGTAGGGGGTGTTGCCGGTGAGGCAGTTGAGGATGGTGGCGCTGCGCCAGGCGGCGAGGCCGAGGTCGGGGGTGCCGACGCCGTGGGTGTGGGTTTCGGCGTTCTGGACGTAGACCGAGCCGGTGACGGCGGGGTCGAGGACGAGGCGGTGGTCGGCGTCGATACGGGGGCGGGCGCCGGAGTCGCGGCGTAGGTAGGGGTCGATGGCGGCGAGCAGGGTGTCCATGCGGCGTTCGCGGTAGCCGGTGGCGAGGATGACGGCGTCGGTGGTGAGGCGGGAGCGGGTGCCTTGCTGGGTGTGGTCGAGGTGGAGTTCGACCTTGGTGGTGCCGACGCGGCCCGCGGTGCGGACGAAGACTCCGGGGGTGAGGGTGGCGTCGGGCCAGCCGCCGTCGAGGGTGCGGCGGTAGAGCTCGTCGTGGATGGCTCCGAGGGTGGCGTGGTCGATGCCTTTGTGGAGCTGCCATTGGCCGGGGACGAGGTCGTCGCGGACGCGTTCGGGCAGGGCGTGGAAGTAGCGGGTGTAGTCGGGGGTGAAGTGTTCGAGGCCGAGTTTGCTGTATTCCATGGGGGCGAAGGCGGGGGTGCGGGCGAGCCAGTGGAGGCGTTCGCGGCCGGCGGGGCGGGCGCGGAGCTGGTCGAGGAAGATTTCGGCGCCTGACTGGCCGGCGCCGATGACGGTGACGTGGTTGGCGCCGATGAGGCTGTCGCGGTGGTCGAGGTAGTCGGCGGAGTGGATGACGGGGACGGCGGGGGCCTCGGCGAGGGGGCGGAGGGGGACGGGGATGTGGGGGGTGGTGCCGATGCCGAGGACGAGGTTGCGGGCGTAGGTGCGGCCCAGGGCTTCGGCTTCGCCTTCGGTGTCGAGCTGGGTGAAGTCGACTTCGAAGACTTCGTGTTCGGGGTTCCAGCGGACGGCGTCGATCTGGTGGCCGAAGTGGAGGCTGGGGAGGTTTTCGCTGACCCAGCGGCAGTAGGCGTCGTATTCGGCGCGGTGGAGGTGGAAGCGTTCGGCGAAGTAGAAGGGGAAGAGCCGTTCGCGGGTTTTGAGGTAGTTGAGGAAGGTCCAGGGGCTGGCGGGGTCGGCGAGGGTGACCAGGTCGGCGAGGAAGGGGACTTGGAGGGTGGCGCCGTCGATCAGGAGGCCGGGGTGCCAGTGGAAGGCGGGGCGCTGGTCGTAGAAGGCGGCGCGGAGGGGGGTGAGGGGGTGGGCGAGGGCGGCGAGGGAGAGGTTGAAGGGGCCGATGCCGATGCCCGCGAGGTCGAGGGGTTCACCGGGGCTCGTGGTGTGGGTGGTGAGGGGGGTTTCCGGGTGCGGGGTGGCGGTCATCGAGGCGTGTGGCCTTCCACGAGTTTGAGGAGGGTGGTCAGGTCTCCGGGTTGGGTGTGGGGGTTGAGGAGGGTGGCTTTGAGCCAGAGGCCGGTGGGGGTGGTGGCGCGGCCGAGGACGGCCTGTCCGTCGGTGAGGAGGGTGCGGCGGATGGTGGCGAGGGCGGTGTCGTCGGCGCCGGTGGGGCGGAAGAGGACGGTGCTGAGGGCCGGACGGGAGTGGAGTTCGTAGCGGGGGTGGGCCTCGATGAGGTCGGCGAGGGTCTGCGCGGCGGCGAGGGTGCGGTCGACGAGTTCGCCGAGGCCGTGGCGGCCGAGGGCTTTGAGGGTGACGGCGATTTTGAGGATGTCGGGGCGGCGGGTGGTGCGCAGGGAGCGGCTGAGGAGGTCGGGGAGGCCGGCTTCGGTGTCGTCGTCGGCGTTGAGGTAGTCGGCCTGGTGGGTGAGGGGGGCCAGGGTGGCGGGGTCGGGGACGGCGAGGAGGCCGGCCGCGACGGGTTGCCAGCCGAGTTTGTGCAGGTCGAGGGCGACGGTGTGGGCGCGGGCGAGGCCGTTCAGTGCGCTGCGGTGGGTGTCGCTGAAGAGGAGGGCTCCGCCGTAGGCGGCGTCGACGTGGAAGCGGGCGCCGTGGTGGTCGGCGACGTCGGCGAGGGCCGGGAGGGGGTCGAGGGCGCCGGAGTCGGTGGTGCCTGCGGTGGCGGTGAGGAGGACGGGGCCGGTGCGGCCTGCGAGGTTGGCGAGGCAGGTGTGGACGGTGTCGGGGGTGAGGATGCCGTCGGGGGTGGGGAGGGTGAGGGGTTCGGGGAGGCCGAGGAGCCAGGCGGAGCGGTGGATGCTGTGGTGGGCGTTGGCGCCGCAGACGATCTGGAGGGGCGGGGCGGGCCGGTGGGGGTCGGTGGCGGTGCCGCCGGGGGCGGTGGCTTCGCGGGCGAGGAGGAGGGCGAGCTGGTTGGATTCGGTGCCGCCGGTGGTGATCAGGGCGTCGGGGCGGTCGGCCCGGGGGTAGACCAGGGCGGCGAGTTCACGGCTGGTGAGGGCTTCGAGGGCGGAGGCGGCGGGGGCCTGGTCCCAGGAGTCCATGGAGGGGTTGAGGGCGCCGGCGGCGAGGTCGGCGGCGGTGGCGAGGGCCAGGGGCGGGCAGTGCAGGTGGGCGGCGCAGTGGGGGTCGGCGGGGTCGGCGGCGCCGGCGGCGAGGGTGTGGACGAGGGTGCGCAGGGCGGTGTGCGGGCCGGTGCCGTGGTCGGGGAGCAGGGGGTGGCAGGCGTCGCGTACGGCGCGGGTGACGGTGGCGGGGCCGCCGGGCGGGAGGGGGCCGGCGCGGTCCTGGGCTCCGGTGGTGAGGGCGTCGAGGACGGTTTCGAGGAGGGGGCGGAGTGCGCGGGGGCCGTTGGTGCCGCCTGCGAGGGCGGTGCCGGCAGGGGGCACGGGCATCAATGTGCTCTTCTGTCAGGGGAGTTGGGGCGTCGATCCCATGCGGACCAGCCCTCAGGCAGCCCAAAGTTACTTTCCCTGCACAGCCGGTATCCACTGGTTGCGGTCATACCACCCGTAAGTGGTACGGGTGTACCGCAGGTGTTCGGGTGCCGCCGACCGGCGGCGCGGACCGTCGCCGACGCCCCGCCGCGGCGGCTTTCCGTCCGGGGGCCGGGGGCCGGGGGCGGCACTGCGGCACCCGTCTCATGGTGGCCGCGCGGGCCCGCCGAAGGGGGTCTCCCCCGGGTCAGGTGCCGACGTAGGCCGCGAGGTGTTCGCCGGTGAGGGTGGAGCGGGCGGCGACGAGGTCGGCGGGGGTGCCCTCGAAGACGATCCGGCCGCCGTCGTGGCCTGCGCCGGGGCCGAGGTCGATGATCCAGTCGGCGTGCGCCATGACCGCCTGATGGTGCTCGATGACGATGACCGACTTGCCGGAGTCGACGAGCCGGTCGAGCAGGCCGAGCAGCTGCTCGACATCGGCGAGGTGGAGGCCGGCGGTCGGTTCGTCGAGGAGGTAGACGCCGCCCTTCTCGGCCATGTGGGTGGCCAGCTTGAGCCGTTGCCGCTCGCCGCCGGACAGTGTGGTGAGCGGCTGGCCGAGGCCGAGGTAGCCGAGTCCGACGTCGGCGAGCCGGCCGAGGATGCGGTGCGCGGCCGGTGTGTGTGCCTCGCCGTCGCCGAAGAACTCTGCGGCCTCGGTCACCGACATCGCCAGCACCTCGCTGATGTCGCGGCCGCCGAGATGGTGGTCCAGGACCGAGGCCTGGAACCGCTTGCCCTCGCACTCCTCGCAGGGGGAGGCGACGCCGGCCATCATCGCCAGATCGGTGAAGATGACACCGGCGCCGTTGCAGGTGGGGCAGGCGCCCTCGGAGTTGGAGCTGAACAGTCCCGGCTTCACGCCGTTGGCCTTGGCGAACGCCTTGCGGATCGGGTCGAGCAGCCCGGTGTACGTCGCCGGGTTGCTCCGTCGTGAGCCGCGGATCGGGGCCTGGTCGACCGACACCACGCCCTCGCCGTTGGTCCCCGCCCCTCCTGGCAGCGACCCGTGGACGAGCGAGCTCTTTCCGGAGCCGGCGACGCCGGTGACGACGGTCAGCACCCCGAGCGGGATGTCGACGTCGACACCGCGCAGGTTGTGCGTCGTCGCGCCGCGGATCTCCAGCCTGCCGGTGGGGGTGCGCATGGTTTCCTTGACGGCGGCCCGGTCGTCGAAATGGCGGCCGGTGACGGTGCCGCCGGCCCGCAGCCCCTCGACGGTGCCCTCGAAGCAGACCGTGCCGCCCGCCGCGCCGGCGCCGGGGCCCAGGTCGACGACGTGGTCGGCGATCGCGATGGTCTCCGGCTTGTGCTCCACGACGAGCACCGTGTTGCCCTTGTCCCGCAGCCGCAGCAGCAGGTTGTTCATCCGCTGGATGTCGTGGGGGTGCAGGCCCGTGGTGGGCTCGTCGAAGACGTAGGTGGTGTCGGTGAGCGAGGAGCCGAGGTGGCGGATCATCTTGACGCGCTGCGCCTCGCCGCCCGACAGCGTGCCCGACGCCCGGTCGAGCGAGAGGTAGCCGAGGCCGATCTCGGTGAACGAGTCGAGCGTCTGCTGCAGCGCGGTGAGCAGGGGCGCCACCGACGGCTCGTCGAGGCCGCGGACCCAGGCGGCCAGGTCGCTGATCTGCAGGGCGCAGGCGTCGGCGATGCTGATGTCGCCGATGCGCGACGACCGGGCCCCCTCGCTGAGCCGGGTGCCCTCGCACTCGGGGCAGGTGGTGAAGGTGACCGCCCGCTCCACGAACGCCCTGATGTGCGGCTGCAGCGACTCCTTGTCCTTGGACAGGAACGACTTCTGGATCTTGGGGATCAGCCCTTCGTAGGTGAGGTTGACGCCCTCGACCTTCACCTTGGTCGGCTCCCGGTGGAGGAAGTCGTGCATCTCCTTCTTGGTGAACTTGCGGATCGGCTTGTGCGGGTCGAGGAGGCCCGACTCGGCGTAGACCCGCACGGTCCAGAAGCTGTCTGACTTCCAGCCGGGGATGGTGAACGCGCCCTCGGCGAGCGACTTGGAGTCGTCGTAGAGCTGGGTGAGGTCGATGTCGGAGACCGTGCCGCGGCCTTCGCAGCGCGTGCACATGCCGCCGGTGCGGGTGAAGGTCGCCTTGACCGCCTTCCGGGCGCCGCGCTCGACGGTGATGGCGCCGCTCGCCCGGACCGAGGGGACGTTGAAGGCGTACGCGCCGGGCGGGCCGATGTGCGGCTTCCCGAGCCGGCTGAAGAGGATGCGCAGCATCGCGTTGGCGTCGGTGACGGTGCCGACGGTGGAGCGGGCGTCGGACCCCATCCGCTGCTGGTCGACGATGATCGCGGTGGTCAGCCCTTCGAGGACGTCGACCTCGGGCCGGGCCAGGGTCGGCATGAAGCCCTGTACGAAGGCGCTGTAGGTCTCGTTGATCAGCCGCTGCGACTCCGCGGCGATGGTGTGGAAGACCAGCGAGCTCTTGCCCGAGCCGGAGACGCCGGTGAACACCGTCAGCCGGCGCTTCGGGATCTCGATGCTGACGTCCTTGAGGTTGTTCTCGCGCGCGCCGTGCACCCGGATCAGATCGTGGCTGTCGGCAGCGTGCGGAGCGGGCGACTGCGGGTCCGTCCTCGTGACCTTGCTCATCGTGTCTCCATCCGGGAGGAGGGGCCGCCTTCGCAGTCTCCGTCGGCGTCGCCTGGCTCGATCTGACCGGCTCCGAGCGTAACGTCTGATTTTGCTGTGCCGGAGGGGTCGTGCAACGGGCAGGGTCCACGGCGTCCGCCTCAGCGGCGGCGCCGGCCGGGACGGCGCGGTGACCGCCCGGCCGGCGCGGCTCTCACCGGTCCTGAAGCAGCCCGAGGACGTTGCCGTCGGGGTCGGTGACGGTGGCCACCAGGCGGCCGCCGCCGACCTCGTGCGCGGGCTCCTTCACGGTGGCGCCCGCGGCGGTCACCTCGGCCAGCTTCGCCTCGATGTCCGGCACGTGCCAGTAGGCCACCGGTGCGGTCATGCCCTGCGGCCCGCCGCCCGGCACCAGTCCGATGTGCTGGCCACCGGCCTCGAAGCCGACGTAGTAGGACTCGTCGGCCTGCGGTGGCACGCCGAGCAGGGCGGCGTACACCGCCTTGGCCGTCGCCAGGTCGGACACGGGGTGCAGCACGGTCTTGATTCCCTGGGTGGCGGAACCGGTCATGATCACTCCTGGAGTCATGGGCAAATAGCCCGTTATGTCCCGTCGAGCTTAAGGACGAACGGGATGCCCGGGCATCGACATGCCGGACCGGCCGGTCGCCCCGGCCGTACGGGGCGACCGGGGTGTCCCTCCGTAGGCCATGCCGTTGTGCCAGGAGGCGGGGCAGGAACGGGAACGGGAACGGGTCCTGGCTAGGCGCCCCCGGCCGCGGCGCGTACCTTCAGCGCCCTGCGCAGGTCATCGAGCTGGTCGATGAGCTTGCGGCGCAGGGCGGGTGTCGGGTCGCCGTCGGCGAGGCAGGCCTCGCCGCGCCGGAGGGTGTCCTCCTCGACGAAGACGGCGGGGAAGGCGTAGCGGCCTGCGGCATCGGCGAGGGCGGGGCCGCGGGCGGCGGCGAGGGCGGGGACCTCGGTGAAGTAGCGGGCGACGTACGGGCGGAGCAGGTCGCGCTGTTCGGGTGCCCAGAAGCCGGTGGCGGTGGCGGTGAAGAGGTAGTTGGACAGGGCGGCTGTGCCGTCGGTGGTGAACAGGGCGCCCCAGGCGGCTTGTTTGGCGGCCGGGTCGGGGAGCGCGGCGTGGCAGCGGGCCGCGCCTTCGCGGCCGGTGGCGCTGGGGTCGCGGGCGAGTTCGGCGTCGATGGCGGCGCGGAGTTCGTCGAGCGGCGCCGCGCCGAGGGTGGCGAGCCGGCCGAGGGTGCGCCAGCGCAGTTCGGGGTCGAGGCGGGGGCCGCCGGGGACGCTGCCGTCGTCGAGCCAGTCCTGGATGCCTTCGGGGGTGGTGGCGCTGTCGATGAAGGTACGGACGGCGGTGAGCCGCAGCCCCGCTTCCGAGCCGTGTTCGGGGCCCTCGGTGCGGCGGAGTATGTCGCGGCTGAGGGAGGTGAGGGTGGCGAGGGCGGTGCGGCGTTCGGTGTGGGGGAGGTAGCGGTCGGCGATCTGGGTGCGGGCGAAGGCCAGGACGCCTTGGACGACGGCGAGGTCGGTTTCGTACGGGAGGTGGGTGCGGGCGGCGTCGAGGTAGGCGGCGGGGGCGAGTTCGCCGTCGCGGACCATGTCGCGGGCGGCGTTCCACACCACGGCGCGGGTCAGCGGTTCGGGAAGCCCGGACAGGGCGCCGAGGGCGGTGTCCCAGGAGACGGGGTCGAGGCGGACCTTGGCGTAGGTGAGGTCCTGGTCGTTGAGCAGGAGCAGGGCGGGGCGGCCGCCCGTGGCGGAGTGGCCGCCGCCGTCGGGCACGTCCCAGGACAGCGGCTCGCGCGGGACGAGGCGGCCCGGGGCGGTGTGGTCGTGGTCGTAGAGGCCGATGGTGAGCCGGTGCGGGCGGATGCCGTCCGGGCTTCCGGTCTGCTCGACGGACACGCTCCAGTGGCCGTCCGTGCCTTCTTCCACGACGGGGGTCAGGGTGTCGACTCCCGTGGTGCGCAGCCAGCGCTCCGCCCAGGCGTGGACGTCGCGATCGGTGGCGCGGGAGAGCGAATCGATGAAGTCGGCGAGGGTGGCGTTGCCGAAGCGGTGCCGGGCGAAGTGGTCGTTGATACCGGCGAGGAAGGCCTTCTCCCCCATCCAGGCGACGAGTTGGCGCAGTGCGGAGGCGCCCTTGGCGTAGGAGATGCCGTCGAAGTTGGTGAGCGCCGAGGTGGTGTCGGGGACGTCCTCGGGGGCGGGGGCGACGGGGTGGGTGGAGGGACGCTGGTCGGCGTCGTAGCCCCAGCCCTTGCGCGCGATGGCGAAATCGGTCCAGGTGTCCTTGAAGCGGGTGGCTTCGGCCAGGACCTGGTAACCCATGTATTCGGCGAAGGACTCGTTCAGCCAGATGTCGTCCCACCATTGGAGGGTGACGAGGTCGCCGAACCACATATGAGCCATTTCGTGGGAGACGACCATGCCCCGGGTCTGGCGTTCGGTGTCGGTGACGGCGGAGCGGAAGACGAATTCGTCGCGGAAGGTGACCAGGCCGGGGTTCTCCATGGCGCCGGCGTTGAACTCGGGGACGAAGGCCTGGTCGTAGGAGTCGAAGGGGTACGGCTCCTCGAAGATCTGGTGGTAGCGGTCGAAGCAGCGCCGGGTGAGGTCAAGGATTTCGTCGGCGTCGGCGTCGAGGTACGGGGCCAGGGAGCGGCGGCAGTGGAGGCCGAAGGGCAGTCCGGCGTGTTCGGTGCGTACGGAGTGCCAGGGGCCTGCGGCGACGGCGACGAGGTAGGTCGAGATCAGCGGGGTGGGGGCGAGGGTCCAGTGGCCGGGGTCGCCTTGGGTGGCGATGCCGTTGCCGAGGACGGTCCAGTCGGTGGGGGCGGTGACGGTGAGGGCGAAGACGGCCTTGAGGTCGGGCTGGTCGAAGGCCGCGAAGACGCGCTGGACGTCCTCCATGAACAGCTGGGTGTAGGCGTAGGTCTCGCCGTCGGCGGGGTCGGTGAAGCGGTGCATGCCTTCGCCGGTGCGGGAGTAGCGCATGGTGGCGTCCAGGCGCAGTTCGTGGGCGCCGGGGGTGAGGCCGGTGAGCGGGAGGCGGTTGTCGTCCAGGGCCGCGGGGTCGAGGGGGTGGCCGTCGAGGGTGGCGGAGTGCAGCTCGGCGGGTTTGACCTCGACGAAGGTGTCGCCGTCTGCGTGCGCGGTGAAGTGGATGACCGTACGGGAGTCGAAGTGGTCCTCGCCTCGGGTGAGGTCGAGGGCGATCTCGTAACGGTGGACGTCGATGAGCCGGGCTCGGGTCTGCGCCTCGTCGCGCTGCAGTGCGGGCATGACGTCATGCTGCCGTAACGCGGGTGGGCGGTGCATCCCTGTTCTGGGGGTGGGGGTTGCGGGTGGTGGGTCTGCGGGTGCGTTGTGGCTGGGCGCGCGGTTCCTCGCGCCCCTTTGGGGCGTGGTCGGTGCCGGGCTGGGTTTTGGCGGCTTGGTCTGTTGGGGCTGGTGCCGTTCGGGGTTCGTGGGTGCCGCTGGGGCCGGAGGGGACGCACCGGAACCCTCCCCCAGCCTTCGGCCGGGAGGTGCCCCCACGGCGCGGGCGGCCCTGGTCCATGGAATTGAGTACCCCGGCGTTCGCTCCGGTCCTGCGGGCGGGTCCCGGTACATCCCCTCCGGCCTTCGTGCGTTCCCGGCTGCCGGCCGGTGGCACCGTCCGTCAACGATCACAAGCGCATGCCGGCTCCGGGCAAGGTGCACCCGGGGCGGGGTCGGCCGGACGACGACGGCCCGGATGGCGACGGCCCGATAACGACGGTTGGGCGGCCGACAATCTGCACGCCTGCCGGCCAGCGCCCTGCCATGGGCAGGTGTGGCTCGGACCTGGTGGTTGCCCAGTTCCCTGCCAAGGGCTGGTGCGGCTCGGACCTGGTGGTTGCCCAGTCTCCTGCCAAGGGCTGATGTGTTTCGTACCTGGCGGGTGCCCAGTGTCCTGCCAAGGCCTGGGCGCGGCCTGGACCTGGTGGTTGGCCAGTGCTCTGCCAAGGGGTGGGCTGGTGGTGGTCGTAACGGTGATTGGTACGGCGGGACAGTCGCCAACGGGCGGCGGTCGGAGGGGATGTCCGGTGCCCCGCCCGCAGGACCGGAGCGAACGCCGGGGCAATCAAATCCATGGACCAGGGCCGCCCGCGCCGTGGGGGCACCTCCCGGCCGAAGGCTGGGGGAGGGGTACCGGGCGTCCCCTCCGACCCACCACCCACGACGAAAAGGCGCACCGGCCCCAGCCACAGGCAACCCGCACCGAGCCGAACCGAGCCGGGCCCAAGCGAGCCATAAAGCTGCCCCCAACCAGCCTCAGCCGTTGTACCCGCTGACCAGGGGCGGGTCGTTCGGGTCGGGGATCTGTGTGGACCAGCCGCCGGGTACGTTGCGGATCTGGCGGTCGCGGAAGCGTACGGGGGCGGTGCCGACCCGTCGGGTGAACAGGCGGCTGAAGTACGCCGGGTCGTCGTAGCCGACCCTGCGGGCCACCGCCGCCACCGGGAGTTCGGTTCCCACCAGGAGTTCCTTGGCACGGCCCAGGCGTATGCCCAGCAGGTAGTCCTTGGGGCTGCAGCCGGCACCGCGGCGTACGGCGGTGCGGAGTTCCGCGGGGGTCATGCCGTGCCGGGCGGCATGTTCGGCGACCGAGAGGGGGAGGAAGGCGTCCCGGGCGAGGGCCTGGAGGACCGGGTCCCCGTCGGCGTCGGTGTCGGCGCGTGCCCTGCGCAGGGCGACGAGGAGTTCGTGGACCGCGGCCGAGGTCTCCACCTCCAGCAGGGGGTTGCCCCGCCGCGCCGCGCGGGCGATCCGTCCGATGGCGGTGCGGGCCGGGCCGGTGTCGGCCAGAGGCACGAGCGGGCGGTCCGGTTCGATGTAGCCGAGTTCGGTGTAGGTCGCGGCGGCCGGCCCGGTGAAGTCGACGAAGCTCTCGTCCCAGCCGGTCTCCGGGTCGGCGCCGTAGTGGTGCGGCACCCCCGGCATGATCCATAGCAGAGCGGGCGCTGTCACCGTACGGCGCCGGCCGTCGGGGGCGGTGAACCAGCCGCGGCCGGCGCTGATGACGATGGCGACATGGTGGTCGAGGGTGCGCGGACCGACCGTGGGCAAGGTGCCGTGCTGGAGACCGACTCCCAGGCACACCAGGCCGAGCCGGTGGTGGACCGGGCTCGGGGTGAAGTAGCGCATCCAGGTGTGGTACACGTCCGGGCCTCCCGTCGCTCCGTACCGCTCCGTCGGACCGTCGAACCGTCCAAACAGATCCGATCTTTGTCCATGGACCGTCACACCGCCAGAGGGCAAGGGTGACCGGTGACCGGGTGCGCCCGGCCGGTGGCGCACAGGAGACGACACAGGGGCGGGTGACGTGACGCAGTTCGAGGCGGGCGAGCGGGACTTCATGCTGGACGGGCGGCCGGTGCGGCTGCTGTCCGGGGCGATGCACTACTTCCGGGTGCACGAGGCGCAGTGGGACCACCGGCTGGCGATGCTGCGGGCGATGGGCCTGAACTGCGTGGAGACCTATGTGCCGTGGAATCTGCACGAGCCGCGGCCCGGCGAGTTCAGGGACCCGGAGGCGCTGGGGCGGTTCCTGGACGCGGTGCAGGCGGCGGGGCTGTGGGCGATCGTCCGCCCGGGGCCCTACATCTGCGCGGAGTGGGAGAACGGCGGGCTGCCGCAATGGCTGACCGGGCCGCTGGGGCGGCGGGTGCGGACGCGGGATGCGGCGTATCTGCGGGCCGTGGACGCCTGGTTCGGGCGGCTGATGCCGCAGGTGGTGGCGCGGCAGTGCACGGCGGCGGGGCCCGGCGGCGCGGGCGGCGGGCCGGTGATCATGGTGCAGGCGGAGAACGAGTACGGCTCGTACGGCAGCGACGGGGTGTATCTGGCGCACCTCGTGGAGCGGCTGCGGGAGCTGGGGGTGCGGGTGCCGCTGTTCACCTCGGACGGGCCCGAGGACCACATGCTCAGCGGTGGTTCGGTGCCGGGCCTGCCGGCCACCGTCAACTTCGGTTCGGGGGCCGGGGAGGCGCTGGCGGTGTTGCGGCGCCACCAGGATCGGGGGCCGCTGATGTGCATGGAGTTCTGGTGCGGGTGGTTCACGCACTGGGGGCAGGAGGAGGCGCCGCGCGCTCCGGAGGATGCCGCCGCGGCGCTGCGGGAGATTCTGGAGGGCGGGGCTTCGGTCAATATCTATATGGCGCACGGGGGGACGAATTTCGGCGGGTGGGCGGGGGCGAACCGCGCGGGCGAGCTGCACGACGGGGCGCTGCAGCCGACGGTCACCTCCTACGACTACGGGGCGCCGGTCGATGAACGCGGGCGTGCCACGGAGAAGTTCTGGCGGTTCCGGGAGGTGCTCGCCGAGTGGGCGGACGGGCCGTTGCCCCGGGTGCCGGAGCCGCTGCGGGTGCTGGCGGAGCCGGTGCGTGCGGAGGTCGGGGAATGGGCGTGCGCCGGGGACGTGATGGAGGTGCTGGGCGGTGCGGAGCGGGAGGGGGGCGCTCCGGCGACGTTCGAGGAGCTGGGGGTGGACCGGGGGGTGGTCCGCTACCGGGTCGAGGTGCCGGGGCCGCGTGGTCCCCGTCCGCTGCGGGTGAGCGGGCTGCGGGACCGGGCGGTGGTGTGGGTCGACGGCGTGCGCGGGCCGGTGGTGGACACCGAGGACGCGGTGCTCGGGGAGGTGGCCGGGCCGGCGTCGGTGGAGTTGTGGGTGGCGTCGCTGGGACGGGTCAACTACGGGCCGCGGCTCGGTGAGTCCAAGGGGATCACGGGCGGGCTGCTGCACGAGCGGCAGTTTCTGCACGGCGTACGGTCCCGGGGGCTGCGGCTGGATGCGATGGAGGGCCCCGGGGCGTTGGCCAACGTTCCGTTCCGGGCGGTGGAGGAGGCGGGCGGCGCCGCGGGGCTGTACCGGGGGTCGGTGACGGTGGCCGGGCGGCCCGGGGACGCCGATCTCGCGCTGCCGGGGTGGAGTCATGGCTTCGCCTGGATCAACGGTTTCTGTCTGGGGCGCTATTGGGGTCTCGGGCCGCAGCGGGCCCTGTATGTGCCGGGCCCGGTGCTGCGCGAGGGCGCCAACGAGCTGCTGTTGTGGGAGTGGGAGGGCGCCCCGGCCCTGGTGGGGGACAAGGCGGGGGCGCCCGGTCTGTATCCGTGCGCGGGCGGGCGCTGAGCGGTCCGTGGGGCGGCGGGGCCGCCGCCGCCCCGGGGCGCGTCAGATTTCGCGTACCTCGAAGGAGTCCAGGACGAACTCCGCGGTGGCGTCGTCGGCCACCTTGCGCAGCCCCACCCATGCCTCGCCGTCGGCCGGTGCGGTGAACTCGTAGGTGTGGGTGGCCGGTTGGGTGGCGACGGGCAGCGGGGTGCGGGTCAGTTCGCGGGGGGCGGGTGTGTCGACGGCGGTGACCCAGGCGTACTGGCCGGCCTGCTCGTTCTCGTAGCGGAAGGTGACGCGGTAGCGGCGGCCGGGGGTGAAGCGGACGGTGTGCGGAACCGTCCGGTGGACGAGTCCGGTGTTCTCGCCGCGTGACTTGAGCGACTGGCCGCCGTCGATGACATCGTCGATGGCCTTGCCGTTCCAGCCGCGCCGGGTGAACGGGGCGTGCCGCTGGGCGATATGGGTGCGGGGGTCGGTGCTGCCGCCCGCGTCGCCCTTGACGAAGACGCCCCAGCCCTGGGGCACGTGCTCGAAGTCCTCGTAGGCCAGGGTGCCCTGCTTGGTGGTGGGCCGGGCCGGTACGACGCGGAGGTTGTCGAACCTGACCCGGGCCCGGCCGGCCGCCGCGGTGAGGGTGAGGGTGACCGGGCCGCCGCCCTCGGGGACGGTGAAGTGGGTGAAGAGGCGCTGGAAGCGGGTGCCGGACTTGCGGTCGGCGGCGACGTAGTTGCCTGCGGTGGAGGTGTCGGTCCAGTTGGCGGCGGTGACGCCGTCGGCGGTACGGACCTCCAGGGCGGCCCGCCGCCGCTCCCCCGCCGTGGCGCCGACCTCGACCTGCACGGAGGCGGCGTAGCTGCCGGGGGCGAGCCGGGCGAGTCGTTGGGCGACGGTGGCGGCGGCGCCGGCGTCGATGACCAGCTCGTAGTCGCCCAGCTTGCTGAGTTGGACGGAGGCCGGTCCGGTGACCTGCCGGTCGGCCAGGTTCCCGGAGTGGAAGCCGGGGTCGGTCAGGGGTGTGCCCTCGCCCCAGACGGGGTCGCGCTGCGCCGGGGCCTTGGCGCGGTGGACGACGTAGGCGACGCCGGGCCGGGCGGTGAGGGTGATCCGGCCGCCGCTGACGGGGAGCCGGGTTTCCTGGGTGCGGCCCTGGTCGGTGAGCCGGTAGGCGTAGACGGCGGCCGCGCCCGCCCAGCCGCGCGGCAGGGTCCAGGTGGTGGCGCCGCCATGGGGGTTGTAGTGGTAGAGGCGGTGCGGGTCGGTGGCGCGGCGGGGTTCCCAGGGCAGCAGGTAGGTGCCGTCGTCGTAGACCAGCCGGCCGTCGGTGGTGATCTTGCGGGTGCCGTCGGCGTCGCTGACGGAGGTCTTGGTGGGGCCCTCGAAGGTGATCTCGTGCGCGCCCCAGGTGCGGATCGGGTACGCCTGCAGGTATTTGGCGGGCAGGGCGTCGGTCCAGATGATCGTGTGGAAGGCGTTCCAGTCGGTCTTGCCGACCCAGCCCTCGAAGTTGCCCATCCGGGCGTTGCCGAGCAGGGTGGGCCATTTGTCGGCGAAGACGTCCTTGTGGTCGTTGCGCAGGAAGCGGATCAGCCGGGAGTTGATGCCGCGGGAGGTGTCGGGGCCGTAGTCGGTCTCGTTCGCCCAGTGCGACCAGAGGGCGGAGCGTTCCAGGCCGTGGCCCCATTCGGTGGCGACCTGCCAGCCCTGGTCGCGCAGCTGGCGCTGGAGGCGGTCGGAGTTCCAGCCGGACTCGCGGAAGACGTCGATATAGACGGTGTTCAGTGCCGGGTCGGTCTCCTTGCGCAGCTGCGCGAAGCGCCGGGCGATGTCGCCGGAGACCAGATCGCGGCGGGCGTCGATGCGGTAGGACTGGTCGAGCCAGTCCCACTGCTTGTCGTTCTTGTCGACCAGCTTCTCGGAGAAGGCATGGGCGACGGGGTAGGACTCGGTGGCGTTGACGTGCACCGCGAAGTCGCTGTTCCACTTCTTGCCGGCGCGGAGCAGGGCGTTGAGGTCGGCGAGGCCGCCGGCCCGGGTGTTGTAGTTGCCGCCGTAGTCGGGGTGGGCGGAGTCGTGGCCTTCGGACTGGTAGCCCTTGAGGAGGGTGAACTGCCGCAGCCCGTCGGTGGCCAGGGCGATCCGTTTGATGTGGTCGAGGGTGGCGAGGAACGGGTTGGTGGCCTGGCTGGCGAAGTTGAACGGGATGTGCGGGACGACCCGCAGGTGCTGTTCCCCGGCGCCCAGCGGCATGACCATGATGTCGCGCAGCGCGATGGCGGCGTCCTGCCAGTCGGTCTTCCCGTCGCCGTTGCGGTCGCCGGTGACGATGACGGTCGCGTACGGCAGCGGGTCGGTGGCGAGGGGGGCGCCTCCCGCAGTGGAGGAGGAGTCGGGAGTGGGGGACGGCTGCCCGGCCGCCCGGTGGGTCCACTGGCCGCAGGACAGCTGGGCCTTGACGAAGCCGTCGCCCTTGACGGTCTGCCGCCAGAGGCGGCCGTTCTCCCAGGTGGTGGCCCCGGCGGGCTTGTCGTAGCAGGTGTTGGTCTCGACGGCGCCGGCCAGCGCGTCGGTGGCGACGACGGCGTAGGCGCATCCGGTGGGTGCGGCGTCGGCGGGGGTGGCGTCGGTGACCTGCACCAGGGTGTCGCCGCTCTTGGCCTTGTCCAGTTCGATCCGGGCGGCCAGCAGGGCGGCGCCGGGCTGGTCGCTGCGGACGCTCAACAGGGCGAGGCCGGGGATCTCCAGGGTGCCGACGCGCAGCGCCGGGGTGTCGGTGATGCCGGTGACCCGCCAGGTCGTGCGCCGGTCCCGGACGGCGATCTCGACGGTGATCCTGGTGCCGCCGTCGAAACCGAGGGTGTAGGTGGCGCGGTCGGCGCGGGTGCGGTGGGTGACACGAGGGGTGTGGGCGGTGCCGTCGAGGAGGACCTGGGTGACCGGGGTGTCCTGGCCGTGCAGGACGGCGCCGGTGGCGCGGTCGGTGTAGGAGACGATCCGGGGGAAGGCGGTGTCGACCCGGACCTCCAGCGTGTCGGACCGGAGCACCGCCTCGCCGCCGCGGGGTGCGGCGGTGGCGGGGTGCGCCCCGAGCGGGAGGGCGCCCGCCGCCCCGGCGAGCGCGGTGGCGGCGACGACGTTTCTGCGGCTGGGCCCGCGCGGGGCGCCGGTCTGTTCGTTCACGCGCACGTCCTCCTTCGTACCTGCACTGCCTGTCGGCGGACAGCGTGCTGCGCGTGCGGGTGGCGCGCCTATGGACAAAGGAGGGGCAGGTGTTGGACAGATGTGGGGTGGCGTCGGGGGTGGCGGGGGCGGGAAGCGGGGCGATCGGACGCCCGTACGGCGGAAGGCGTGTGGCCCGTACGGCGCGAAGCCGGTGCGACCCGTACGGCCGGTGCGGCCCGGGTGGCCTCAGGCCGTCGCCCCGCTGTCGAGGGGCAGTACGGCGGTGAGTTCCCAGCCGCCCTCGGCCGCGGGGCCCGCGAGGAGGCGTCCGCCCATCGCCTCGGCGCGTTCGGTGAGGCCGGCCAGTCCGAAGCCGCCGCCGCGGGCCTGTTCGCCGAGGCGGGCCGGTCTGCCGCCGTCGTTGGCGATGCGCAGCTCCGCCCCGAAGGGGACGGGCCGCAGGCCGATCCGTACCGCCGTGGCGTCCGCCGCGTGCTTGCGGACGTTGGTCAGCGCCTCGCGGACGATGCGGTAGACCGCCGCGGCCACATCGTCCGGCAGCGTCTGTGCCAGCCCGGTGTCGACGGAGAGGACGACCGGCGGGCCGGTGCGGGCGAACACCTCGGTCAGCGCCCGGACCTCGGCGAGCCCGGCGACCGGGTGGGGGTGTGCCCCGTCCTCGCGCAGGACCCGCACCAGCCGGCGCGTCGCGACCAGCGCCTCGCTGCCGGAGGCCTCGATCCGTTCGAGGGTGGCACCGGCCGGCCGGCCTTCGAGCGCGGTGAAGCGGGCGGCGCGGGCCTGGACGACGATGCCGGTGACATGGTGGGCGACCAGGTCGTGCAGCTCCCGCGCCAACTCCAGGCGCTCGGCGGCCCGGACGGCCGCGAGATCGCGCAGCCGCCGGGCGTCCTGCCGGCGCAGGATCGCCGCATACACGGCGACGACCACGGTGAGCACGGCGGAGACGACGGTGAACAGCCCCGGCCGGACGTCCCGCAGCGGGGCGAGCACACAGGCCAGGCCCAGCAGCGAGCCGAGGACGGCGGCGGTGCGGCCGGGCGCCCGGCGGACCACGGCGCTGAGCAGGACGAGCAGGGCGATGCCCTCGCCCAGGCCCCACACGTCCCGTGCGTGCGGTCCGGCGATCAGCGCCGCCGACGCGGTGAGGGAGACCGCGGCCGCGGTCCACACACGGCCGGTCAGCGGGATCCGGTCGGAGGGCACCGCGCACAGACCGGCCACGATGCCGGCGGCCGTGACGATCAGGTGCGGCCGGGCGGGCTGAGGTGCCGTCGCCAGAGCCTCCAACCCGACGAGAAGCAGCAGTACCACCGCGAGGGCGGCCCGGGCGGCGACGGCTTGCCGCGGAGGGGTCTTCGCCCACCGTGCCGGCCGGCTGCCCGGCGCGGCCCACCGGGCGCGCACCGGGACACGGCCCGGGACGCGCCGTGTCCCGGTGCCGGTGCGCTCGCCGTGCTCGCTCACGGGCCGCCGGAGGACAGACCGCTCTGCCAGGCCCAGAAGGCGATCTCGACCCGGTTGCGGGCGGCCAGCTTGATCTGCACGTTCGCCAGATGGGACTTGACCGTGGACAGCGACAGGTACAGGGCACCGGCGATCTCGGCGTTGGTCCGGCCGCCGGACAGCGCCCGGACGACGTCCCGTTCGCGTCCGGTCAGCGGCTCGGAGGGGGTGCGGGCCGCCGCCCGGCCCTTGCCGCCGTCCGGAGACCGCTCGCGCAGCAGCCGCGCGGCGACCGAGGGCGAGAGCAGGGAGTGGCCGACGGCGGCGGCCCGTACGGCCTCCACGAGCAGCGCAGGGCTGGCGTCCTTGAGCAGAAAGCCCGAGGCGCCCCCGTCCAGCGCGCCGTGCACATATGCGTCCAGGTCGAAGGTGGTGACGATGACGATCCCCGGGGTGTGCCGGCCCTCGGGGCCGCCGGGCGTGCGCTCGGTCAGCCGCCGGGTGACCTCCAGTCCGTCGGTTCCGGGCATCCGGATGTCGAGCAGCAGCACATCGGGGTGCAGCCGCCCGACGGCCGCGAGGGCGGCCTCGCCGTCGGCGACCTCGGCGACGACCTCGATGTCGGGCCGGCTCTCCAGCACCGTCCGGAAGCCCATCCGGACCACTTCCTGGTCGTCCGCGATCACCACACTGATCGGCATGTCGTTCCTCCTGGGCGCCCTCGGGGTCGCGGGCCCGTCTGCGTCTCCCGCCGGGCGGCGTCACCGTCTCCCCTCCGGACGGCGTGTCGTTCTTCCCTCCGGGCGGCGAGTCGTTCTCCCCTGCGGGCGGCGAGTCGTTCTCCCCTGCGGGCGGCGGTGTTCGGGCCTCCGCCGCGGCCGGGGACGGCCCGGTGCGCCGGCGGCGGGGGCCCGCCGGTCAGCTCTGGGCCGCGTTCGGGTGGTCGTCGGCCGGCAGCTCGACGGCGTCGTGCGGGCCGCCGAGCAGCACATAGGCGAGGGTCGCCGCGGAGGCGGCGAGGAGCAGCGCGGCGAGGACGGTCGCTCGGTGGCCGCGGTCGGGTGCCGGGGGTCGGGGGCGGGGCTCGGTGCTCATACCGTTCACGGTAGGAAGCCGTCGCGGGGTGGCCCATAGGCCGTCCGGTCATCCGTGACGGCACAAGACCCGGCCGCAGGCACGAGCTTGGTCCCGCGGCGGACGGACCAATGGCCGTGGCGCGAAGGGACGAAGGTCCCGGGCCGGGGCCGGGGGATTCGGACCGGCGCAAAGCCCGGGGATCCACCGTGGATCCCCGGGCCCTGCGTGCAGGTGGTGCGGTTCGCGTGCGTGGTGCGGTTCATGTGCGCGTGCTACGGATCGCGTACGCGGTATCCGGATCGCGTACGCGACGCCGTCAGCCGCCCAGTTCGCCCGCGGCCTTCTTGATGTTCGCGGCGAAGGTGCTCACCTCGCTGTAGACACCGGGCTTGCCGGGGCGTGCGCAGCCCTCGCCCCAGGAGACGATGCCGACCTGGAGCCACTGCCCGGCGTCGTCCTTGCGGAACATCGGGCCGCCGGAGTCACCCTGGCAGGTGTCGATGCCGCCGGTGTCCAGCTTGCCGGCGCAGATCTCGTCGCCGGGCGTCAGCTGGTCGCCGTAGGCCTTCTGGCAGGCGGCGTCGTCGACGAAGGGCACCGTGGCCTTGAGGAGGTAGCGCTGCTGTTCGCCGCCCTCCTTGTCGGCGCCCCAGCCGGCGATGGTGAAGTCGCCGTTGTTGAGCTTGTCATCCTCGGCGATCTTCAGTGTGGGCTGGTCGACCGGCTTGGCGAGCTTGATGAGCGCCCAGTCCTTGCCCTTGCCGTTGTAGCCGGGGGCCTGGAGGACCTTGGTGGAGTTCACCTTGACGGCGTGCGAGTCCTCCAGGTCGGCCACACCCGCGGTGGCGGTGATGGAGGTGTTGTCGCCGCTGCCGTCGACACAGTGCGCCGCGGTGAGCACGATGTCCTTGGCGTACAGGGCGCCGCCGCAGCCCATCGACAGCCGGACCATGAACGGGAATTCACCCTGGCCGGCCTTGGTCCCGCCGACGACCTTGGTGTGGACCGAGCCGGACGGACCCGCCGAGGGGGCGGCCGAGGCCGAGCCGGGCTGGAGGCTGACGGCGGCCAGAGCGACGGCGCCGAGGGCAAGGGATCTTCTGAGGGGCTTCCGGTAGCTGCGCAACGGGCTTCCTTTCGTGGGGGGTTGCACGTCGATGACGAGCCCATGCCAACACCGGAGCCGGACGTGGCCGCCGCGAAAGGTGTGTGGAGGACGGCCGCACGCCGCAAGGCGACCGGACCCAGTGGGGGATGAGTCCGTAAAGCGCCCTGTGATTATGTGGAGTGGCCGATCCGGGTGACAAGAGTGCGCATCCGGCCAACTCGCGTACCCCACAGGCCCCGTACGGCCCATACCGGACGTTCCCGGCCCCCCGTACAGTGGCCGGGTGACCACGGGCGGCAGTGAGATCGAGCACGGATACCCGCATCTCGACACGGTGCGTGCGGCCGTCCATGCGCTGTTCAAACGCCTGTCGTACGACACGGTGAGCACCTTTGCCACCAGCGTGCTGCCGGTCGATGTGGCCTTCGACGAGACCGAGGATCTGCACCTGGGGGCGCAGCGGGTCGCCCGGGCCATGCTCCGACAGCTGCATCTGCCGGACGCCAGGACCGTCATCACCTTCCGGGAGATGGAACACGCCGCCGCCGTCGAACTCACCGCGGGGCCCGAGTACTTCATCGAGCTCAACGACCGCTTCAAGACGCACCGCAAGGACATCGGCGCCGCGCTGGCCCATGAGGTGATGCATCTGTTCCTGCACCGTCTGGACCTGTCGTTCCCCGGCACCCGGGACAACGAGATCCTCACCGACACCGCGGCCGCGTACCTCGGCGCGGGCTGGCTGCTGCTGGACGCCTACCGCGAGCACGGCCCGTTCTCGCAGAAGCTCGGCTATCTGACGCCGGAGGAGTTCGGCTATGTCCTTGCCCAGCGGGCCGAGTTCTTCGGCGAGGACCCGTCGCCGTGGTTCACCAGCCCGCAGGCGTACGACGCATACACGGCGGGCGCGGCACGGGCCCGCCGGGACGCCCGCCGGGCGCCGCTCGCCGCCGCCGGCTGGGCCGCCCGGCTGCGCTACGCCAAGGACCGCCGGGCGGCGCAGGATCCGCGGCGCACCGGCCGCCCGCCCGCCACCGCCGACTACACCTTCGAGGGCGGCCCGCCCCTGCGGGTGTCCTTCCCCTGCCCCGCCTGCCACCAGCGGATCCGCGTCCCGGTACGCGGCCGCCTGCAGGCCCGCTGCGGGCTGTGCAAGACGCTGCTGGACTGCGATACGTGACGGAGCGGCGGCCGGCGCCCCGGCTGCCTGCCGGCTCCACCGGGTTCACTGCCGCCCCTCACCGCCAGGCGTGCGGAGACCGGTAGTGATTACGGTGGCCGGCCCTCAGGACCTTGTGCAGTTCCGTCAGGTGCTCGGTGCCGGCCGGGAGGTCCAGTTGCTTCAAGAGCGCGGCTGCGGGCTCGGGTTCGAGGTCTCCGTAGACATCGTGGTAGCTGCCGAGGAGACCGCGGAACAGCGCAAGGTGAAGGTCAGGTATCCCCGCCGCCGTCCGGTAAGCCGACTGCTTGACCGGCCAGGGCACGGGTCCCGAGGCTTTGAGAACACGCCGGGCGCGGCGCAGCAACGGGCCGCGGGCCGGGCCGGCAGGTTCCTCCTGGGCGGGCAGCGAGGCGAGGTCGTTGCCCAGCACCTCGGCGAATGCGGTCGCCGCCGTGTCCCGGTCCTCGAACCAGTCCACCCAGAGCGAGTAGAGCAGCGCCTCGGGCTCGGTCACCGCCTCCAGCCGCAGCCGGCAGGCATCCCAGAATGCCTGGGCCGGCAGGGGGTTGTGCTTATCCGCGAGAGCGAGGCCGATCTCCATCGTCACCCAGTACTCGCCGAGCAGATCCAGCAGCCCGAAGGCGGTCCGCAGCCGGGCGTTCGCCTCCAGCGCGGGATCCTCCAACGCCACACTCGTCCAGGTGTGCGCCACCTCGTTCGGCGTCAGTACCGCCCCAGGGGAATCGTCCTGCCGCCAGGCATCGCTGCTGACTTGCGTCACCCCTGCCTCTGCCAGCCAGCGCCGGGCACGCTCCGCATCGTCCTTTTCGTTCACCATTCGGCAAGTATGCGGCGGCACACGGCACGTACGGGGCGGCAGGGCTCCTCCCGGCACAACCGGAGCCCCTGGCGGGCGCCCCCTAGACCCACCCCTCCAGCCCCGCCATGAAGCCGTCGAAGTCGTCGCGGTGGATGGTGTGGCCGACGCCGGGCACCGTACGGACCTCGAAGCCGCGGCCGGTCAGCGCGTCCGCCGCCTGTTCGGAGAAGAGGAACCCCTCCCCCGCGAACTGCACCAGCGACGGGACGACCGGCTTCTCGGGCACATGGTCATGGCGGTGCACGGCGGACAGCGCGAGGGCGGTGGCAGTGTCCCACTGCGCGATGGTGGCCAGTTCGATGTCGAGATCGGTGTCGTTCCAGCGCGGGTTGAAGGTGCGCAGCATCGCCCGGTCGGCCCGCTTGAACGCGACGAACAGGGCCGGGTCGACGGGCTCCTGGAACCTGGGGAACGACCAGGCGGGATCGCTGTAGACGGCCCGCCGTGGCTGCAGCCGCTCCACCGCCAGGGACAGCGCCAGGCCGCCCAGGGAATGTCCGATGACGACCTCGGGGGTGGCGGGCAGGGTCTCCACGAGGTCTTCGGCGTACCGCTCGGTGTCGTAGTCGCCGCGCGGGCTGCGGCCGTGGCCGCGCAGGTCGACGGCGATGACGCGATAGCCCCGGTCGGCGAGCGCGGGAGCGACGCGGTGCCAGGTGCGGTGATCGGACATCAGCCCGTGGACCAGCACCGCGGTCCGCTCGCCGGTGCCCCACTCGTGGGTGTGCAGCTGCATGCCCCTGTCTCTCCTCGTATCCCGCGCTCGCCCGCCTTGCCGGTGTTCCCGATGCGGTTGCCCGACCCTGTTGGCCTGGGCCGGTTGGCCTGGGCCGGTTGCCCCACCCGGTTGGCCCCGGGCCGGTTGCCCGGCCGGGGAACACCCGCGCGAGGTTACCCGGGTCGGCAGGCGTGGGGGGTACGCCGCGCCCCGCTCGGGCACCGTTCCGCCGCCCCCGCGCGCCCTGTTTGCCTCAGAGCCAGTCCGTCTCCGGCGTGGCGGCGGCCAGTACGTCCCGGGCGCCGGTGCGCAGGGGTACGCCGTGCGGTACGCAGACCGTGTCGACGTCATCGAGGGCGGCGAGCCGCCGGAAGGACGCGATGGCCTCCTCGCGTGCGACGTTGAAGGGGCCGAGGACCGCGCGGCGGCCGTCGGGGTCGGTGCCGATGATGTCGCCGGGGAAGAGCAGCCGGCTCGCGGGGAGGTGCAGGGCGATCCCGCCGGGGGTGTGGCCGGGGACGTGCAGCACCCGCACCTCTTCCCCCCAGCCGTCGAGGGTGTCCCCGTCGTGCAGGACGGTATCGACCTCGGCGTGGCGCAGCGGCGGCGTCCCGGCGGCCGCCAGGTCCGCCATGATCCCTTCATGCAGGGCCTGTTCCGCGGGGGTCGGCACCGGCGCGGGTTCGGGGGCGGTGCCACGGATGTACGGGGCGTCGAGCGCCCCGGCCAGGACGCGGGCGCCGGTGGCGGCGGCCAGGTCGGCGGCGGAACCCATGTGGTCCAGGTGGGAGTGGGTGAGCACGATCTGCCGCAGCTGCTGTGGCCGGCCGCCGAGCCGGGCAAGGGCGTCGAGGATGGCGGGGGCGGAGCCGGGGAGGCCGGTGTCGACCACCGCGTAGCCGTCGTCGGGGAGGGCGGCGAGGTACACGTGCCCGACGGGGAACGGGAGTTGCCAGACGGTGGGGGTCAGCTCGGTGAGGGTGTCCATGGCCCGGACGCTAGCGGGCGGACGGTCCGCCGCCACCGCTGTTCACCGTGGGCGGACCGGGTTTCACCGTGAGCGGAGCGGACGGCGAAGAGGCGCCTCCCTGGCCCCGGCGGCATCGGCATCGGCATCATCCACGGCAACGGCGGAAAGCGGCCGGAACCTGTCTTGCGCCCGGCACGTCCCATCCGTGACACAAGGAGGCAATGTCATGCGAGGATCCCACCTCTCCCGCACCCGTACCTTCACCGCCGTGCTCGCGCTGGCGGCGGCCGGCGCCGTCGCACTGTCCGGCTGTGGCCAGAACCAGCAGAAGGTGACCCCCGCGGTGCCGCCGAAGAAGCAGGACGAGTTCGAGCGGCGCGCGGATCAGATCGTGCACGACTGGCCGAAGGTCTCCCCCCTTCACGGCCGCCGGCAGGCGCTGATGCCGCTGGTCTCCGCGGAGCGCCCCAAGAAGACGGGGGTGCGGGAGATCACCGTCACCGTCGGGCACAGCGCCTGCGACGTCCGCTTCGGGGCACGCAGCCATGAGTCGAAGGACCTGGTGGTGATCACCGGCTGGGGCAAGCGGAAGAGCGCCAAGGGGATGTGCACCGAGCAACTGGCCACCGACAAGGTGACCGTGCACCTCAAGAGCGCGCTGGACGGCCGCAAGGTCGTCGACGCGGCGACGGGCAAGCAGCTCCTCAAGGGCTGACCGGCGGTGCGGCGTGAGCGCGCGCCCGCTCCGCGGTTCGCGTGCGCGCGCACTCCGCCCACCCCCTAGGCTCACCCGCATGAGCCCTTCCATCGCCCGCAACACCCGTGTCGAGCTGCCCGGACTGCTGGAGTTCGTCCGCCCCCGTCACCGCGCGATCCTGCTCACCCGCCGCGGCGACGGCACGCCGCAGGGCTCGCCGCTGACCTGCGGGGTGGACGACTCCGGGCGGCTGGTCATGTCGACGTATCCGGAGCGCGCCAAGGTCCGCAACGTCCGCCGGGTCTCTTCGGTCAGCGTCATCGTGCTGTCCGACGAGTGGAACGGCCCGTGGGTGCAGATCGACGGCGAGGCCGAGGTCATCGACGCCCCGGATTCGGTCGAGCCGCTTGTCGAGTACTACCGCAACATCGCCGGGGAGCACCCGGACTGGGACGAGTACCGGGAGGCGATGCGGCAACAGGGCAAGTCGCTGATCCGGGTGACGCCGCTGCGCTGGGGACCGGTGGCGACCGGCGGCTTCCCGGCCCGGCTCGCGGAGGACGGCGACGCGTAGCCCCGTCCCGCCATGGCCCGTCCCGCCATGGCCCGGCGCGCGGACGGGGCCTGCCCTAGCCGGGCCGCACCCCACCGCGCCCCGCCCCGCCCCGCCGCGCCGCGCCGCGCCGCGCCTGGGAAGCCTCAACGGGTGCCGCGGGTACCGCCGTTGACGTTCAGCACCTGGCCGGTGATGTGCCGGGCCGCCGGTGAGGCCAGGAAGGCCACTGTGCCGGTGATGTCGGCGGGGGACCCTGCGCGGCCCACCGCCGCGGCGGCCACCAGGTGGTCGCGCCGTTCGTCGGTGAGCTGGTCGCGGAAGAAGTCGGTGCCGGCGATATACCCGGGCGAGACGACGTTGGTGGTGATGTCGCGGGGGCCGAGCGTCCGGGACAGCCCGATGTTCCAGGAGGCGAGGCCGGCCTTGGCGGCTCCGTAGGCGCCGTTGCCGTGGTCGGCGGCGATCGATCCGAGGTGGACGACCGCGCCGCCTTCCGCGAGCCGGTCGTCCAGCGCCCTGGTGGTCAGCGCGGCGCTGAGCAGGTTGGCGTCGAGGTTGGCACGGAAGTTGCGGGCGTAGGCCGCCAGGTCGGTGGCGTCGTCCGCGTCGAGGTCGGTGTTGCCACCGGCGTTGTTGACCAGGACGTCGATCCGCGCGGGGAGCCCGGCGAGCAGCGCGGTGAGCGCCCGGGGGTCGGTGTGGTCGCACACCAGGGGGCGCACGGTCCGGCGGCCGGCCGCCGTCTCGTCGAGCGGGCCGGGGCGCCTGCCGGTGACGATGACCTCGTCGCCGGCGTCCGCGAAGTGGTGGGCGACGGCGCGTCCGATGCCGGTGCCGCCGCCGGTGACCAGGATGGTGCGTGACATATGCTGAGCTCCGTCCATCACGTTCAGGTCTAAATTTAGAGCTGAACGTACCACCTCCGGGAGGGCCCGTGACAAGAGATTCCGAGGCGGGGGACGGCTCCGGCCACCCGGCGGCCCCCGCTCCCCCGTATCCCGTCGAGGAGATCGCCGCCGCCTGGGAGCGGGAACGCCCCGGCACCCCGGTCTCCTCCATTGGCATCGTGACGCCGATCTGGCAGCTGGCGAAGCTGCTGGGCGACGACCGGCGCCGGGTGCTGGCCGCCGCCGGGATGGACCCGGCCACCCTCGATCTGCTCAGCGTGCTGCGCCGCAGCGGCGCGCCGTACACCTTGACCACCCGTGAACTCAGCCGCCGCTCCCTGGTCACCGCCGGGGCGATCTCCCAGCGGGTGACCCGCGCCGAGCGCGAGGGGCTGGTCACCCGGCGGCCCGGCGAGGGCCGCCCCCGCACGGTCCTGGTCGAGCTGACCCCGGCCGGCCACGAGAAGGTCGAGGCCACGGTCGGCCAAGTACTGCACCGCGAGGCCGAGTTGACCGACGGCCTGACCCCCGGGCAGCAGACGCAGCTCGCCGGGCTGCTGCGGATCCTGCTCCAGGACGCCCAGCGCAAGCTCGGCGACGACCGGATCAGCCAGGTCGGCGGGGACTGAGCGCCCCGGGGGCGCCGGACGGGGGCGGGGCGAAGGTGAGGGAGGGGAACAGCGCCTCGTCGGGCAGTCCGAGCTGCGCGCGGAAGGCCGTACGGCCCGCCGCGGTGACGGTGAGGATGCGGGTGGCAACGGCCTTGACGACCCAGCCGTGCTCCAGGGCGTGCCGGTAGAGGGCGGCGCCGACCGCGCCGGAGAGGTGCCGGCGGCGCACCGTCCAGTCGAGGCAGGTGCGGACATGAGCCCGGTGGGCGGCCGACGGCCCGGCGTCGGGGATGCCGAGGGCGGTCAGCCAGCCGGCCCCGTCCACGGTCAGCACCGGGCCGTAGTCCCGCCCCAGCAGGCCGCGTTCGGTCATCGCCTCGACGATGGCGACGCCGAGCGCACCGGCGATGTGGTCGTAACACGTCCGGGCGTGGTGCAGGGCCCTGCGGTGGTTGGCCTCGGCCAGGGAGCGGACCGGGACCTGGCGGTAGGGCGCCAGGCCGGCAAGGTTCTCCAGGGTTTCCGCGGCCTCCGGTCCGGCCAGGCGTACGTAGCGCCGCCGCCCCTGCCGTTCCTCGGCGAGCAGGCCTCCGGCGACCAGGAGGTTGAGGTGTTCGGTGGTGGTGGAGGGCGCCACCGCGGCGTATTCAGCCAGTTCACCGGCGGTCCAGGCGCCGCCGTCGAGCAGGGCCATGCAGATGGCGGCACGGGTGCGGTCCGCGAGCAGCGCCGCCAGGGCAGCCAGATCGGGGGTCTCCGCGACGCTTTCCTGATCGGCGTCCCATCGTTTCATGTACACAGAGTAACCTCTGATAACATTTCGGTGAGCACCGAATCAACCGGCTTCTATCCTCTAGGCCATGAAAGTCGCGCTGGAGAAGAGCAGTTCGGTCGTCCCGGCGCTGCTGTCCACGGAGAACGACGACGGGACATTCGTGCTGGTCGAGCTGCGCATCCGGTGGGAGCTCGGCCCGGTCGTCAGCGTCTGGCTGCCGGCCCGCGGCCGGACCGCGCGGAATCTCGCGGTGCGCCCTGACGTGGTGTTCAATCTGCCGCCGGACGAAACGGGGACCGAAGAGGGGGCGGGCGGCATGCCCTGCTCCGCGGAGGCGCCGTGGACGGAGCCGTCCGACTTGGTACGGCCGCCCCGACTGGCGCACTGCCCGGTGCAGTTGGAGGCCCGACGGGTCGGGGAGCGGACGGTCACGGACGGGGCGTGGACGCAGATCGAGGCGCAGGTGCTGCGGGTGCATGCCGATCCGCGGTGGGTGGTGCCGGTGAGCGGCCCGGCGACGGGGCTTACGACCTGGCATCCGCCAGTGCACGATTTCCGGCCGTCGGGCACTCCCCCGCCACCGGCCGTACCGGCGCCCGCACGGGAAATGGCCCGGCAGTTGGGGCGGCGCTTCCCCGCCGGGAGCGGTGGCGCGTAGGGCACCCGGGGCGCCGGGCCCGGTCCGGGGGACCGGGCGCGACGGCACAGGCCCGCGGCGCCTGCCCTCCCGGTCGGGGGAGGGGGACAGGCGCCGCGGTTGTTCCGTACGACGTTGTACGGGACATCAGGGGACGGATCACACGGTCAGTGCGCGATCCGTCGGCTTGATGGGAGCCGGCAGGGCGCTGACTCCGGTCAGGAAGTGGTCCACGCCCTTGGCCGCGGAACGGCCCTCGGCGATGGCCCACACGATCAGCGACTGGCCGCGGCCGGCGTCACCGGCGACGTACACGCCGGGGACGTTGGTGGCGAAGTCCGCGTCGCGGGCGATGTTGCCGCGCTCGTCGAGCTCCAGGCCGAACTGCTCGACCAGGCCGTTCTCCCGGTCGGTGCCGGTGAAGCCCATGGCGAGGGTGACCAGCTGGGCCGGGATCTTCCGCTCGGTGCCGGGCTTCGGCTCCGGGCGGCCGTCCTTGAACTCCACCTCGGTCAGGTGCAGCCACTGGACGTTGCCGTCCTCGTCGCCCTCGAAGTGGGTGGTGGACACGGAGTAGAGCCGGTCGCCGCCCTCCTCGTGCGCGGAGGTGACCTTGTAGAGCATCGGGAAGGTCGGCCAGGGCTGGTTGGCGTTCCGCTCGTCGCCCGGCTTGCCCATGATCTCCAGCTGGGTGACCGAGGCCGCGCCCTGGCGGTGGGCGGTGCCGACGCAGTCCGCGCCGGTGTCGCCGCCGCCGATGACGACCACGTGCTTGCCCTCGGCGCTGATCGGGGCAACGGTCAGGTCGCCCTCCTGCACCTTGTTGGCGAGCGGCAGGTACTCCATCGCGAAGTGGATGCCGTTCAGCTCGCGGCCGGGCACCGGCAGATCGCGGGAGGTGGTGGAACCGGCGGCGATGACCACGGCGTCATAGCGCTTGCGCAGCTTCTTGGCGTCGAGGTCCCGGCCGATCTCCACCTCCGTACGGAACTTGGTGCCCTCCGTGCGCATCTGCTCGATGCGGCGGTTGATGTGGCGCTTCTCCATCTTGAACTCGGGGATGCCGTAGCGGAGAAGACCACCGATACGGTCCGCGCGCTCGTAGACGGCGACGGTGTGGCCGGCCCGGGTCAGCTGCTGGGCGGCGGCCAGGCCCGCGGGGCCCGAGCCGATGACGGCGACGGTCTTGCCGGACAGGCGCTCGGGCGGCTGCGGGGTGACGTCCCCGTTGTCCCACGCCTTGTCGATGATCGAGACCTCGACGTTCTTGATGGTCACCGGCGGCTGGTTGATGCCCAGCACACAGGCGGACTCACAGGGCGCGGGGCACAGCCGGCCGGTGAACTCCGGGAAGTTGTTGGTCGCGTGCAGCCGCTCGCTGGCCTCGGTCCAGTCCTCGCGGTACGCGTAGTCGTTCCACTCGGGGATGAGGTTTCCGAGCGGGCAGCCGTTGTGGCAGAACGGGATGCCGCAGTCCATGCAGCGCGAGGCCTGCTTGCTGATGATCGGCAGCAGGGAGCCGGGCTGGTAGACCTCGTTCCAGTCCTTGACGCGCTCCTCGACGGGGCGGGTCTTGGCGACCTCGCGCTCGTGGTTCAGGAAGCCCTTGGGGTCAGCCATTGGTCGCCGCCTCCATCATCTTCTCGTGGGTCTCGGACTCGGAGAGTCCGGCCTGCTCAGCGGCGTCCTTGGCGACGAGCACTGCCTGGTAGGTGGGCGGGATGACCTTGCTGAAGCGCGCGGCTGCGGCATCCCAGTCGGCGAGGAGCTTGGCGGCGACGGTGGAGCCGGTCTCCTCCTGGTGGCGCTGCACGACGTCGTGCAGCCACTGCTTGTCGTCGTCGTTCAGCGGATTCACCGCATCGACGAGCTCCTTGTTGACGTTGGCCGGGTCGAGGTCGATGACGTAGGCGAAGCCGCCGGACATACCGGCCGCGAAGTTACGGCCCGTCTCGCCCAGCACGACCGCGTTGCCGCCGGTCATGTACTCGCAGCCGTGGTCGCCGACGCCCTCGGAGACCACCGTGGCGCCGGAGTTGCGGACGCAGAAGCGTTCGCCGACCCGGCCGCGCAGGTACAGCTCGCCGCCGGTGGCGCCGTAGGCGAGGGTGTTGCCGGCGATGGTGGAGTACTCCGCCAGGTGGTCCGCGCCGCGGTCCGGGCGGACGACGACCCGGCCGCCGGAGAGGCCCTTGCCGACGTAGTCGTTGGCGTCGCCCTCCAGGCGCAGCGTGATGCCGCGCGGCAGGAACGCGCCGAAGGACTGGCCGGCCGAGCCGGTGAAGGTGATGTCGATGGTGTCGTCGGGCAGGCCCGCGCCACCGAACTTCTTGGTGACCTCGTGGCCGAGCATGGTGCCGACGGTCCGGTTGATGTTCCGGATCGCGATCTGTGCCCGGACCGGCTGGGCGTCCTCGGCGGTGTCCGCGGCCAGGGCGTCGGCGGCGAGCTTGATCAGCTCGTTGTCGAGCGCCTTCTCCAGGCCGTGGTCCTGCTCGATGACCTGGTGGCGCACCGCGCCGTCGGCCAGCTCGGGGACGTGCAGCAGCGGGGCCAGGTCCAGCCCCTGCGCCTTCCAGTGGTTCACGGCGCGGGAGGTGTTCAGCAGATCGGCGTGGCCGATGGCCTCGTCCAGGCTGCGGAAGCCCAGCTCGGCGAGGATCTCCCGGACCTCTTCCGCGATGAACTGGAAGAAGTTGACGATGTACTCGGCCTTGCCGCTGAACCGCTCGCGCAGCGCCGGGTTCTGGGTGGCGATGCCGACCGGGCAGGTGTCCAGGTGGCACACCCGCATCATGATGCAGCCGGAGACGACCAGGGGTGCGGTGGCGAAGCCGTACTCCTCGGCGCCCAGCAGGGCGGCGATGACGACGTCGCGGCCGGTCTTGAGCTGGCCGTCGGTCTGCACCACGATGCGGTCGCGCAGGCCGTTGAGCAGCAGCGTCTGCTGGGTCTCGGCCAGGCCGAGCTCCCAGGGGCCGCCCGCGTGCTTGAGCGAGGTGAGCGGCGAGGCGCCCGTACCGCCGTCGTGGCCGGAGATCAGGACCACGTCCGCGTGCGCCTTGGAGACACCCGCGGCGACCGTGCCCACGCCGACCTCGGAGACCAGCTTCACGTGGATGCGGGCCTGCGGGTTGGCGTTCTTGAGGTCGTGGATCAGCTGAGCCAGGTCCTCGATGGAGTAGATGTCGTGGTGCGGCGGCGGCGAGATCAGGCCGACGCCCGGGGTGGAGTGCCGGGTCTTGGCGACCCACGGGTAGACCTTGTGGCCGGGCAGCTGGCCGCCCTCGCCGGGCTTGGCGCCCTGGGCCATCTTGATCTGGATGTCGTCGGAGTTGACCAGGTACTCGGAGGTCACACCGAAGCGGCCGGAGGCGACCTGCTTGATGGCGGAGCGGCGCGCCGGGTCGTAGAGACGGTCCGGGTCCTCGCCGCCCTCACCGGTGTTGGACTTGCCGCCCAGCTGGTTCATGGCGATGGCCAGCGTCTCGTGCGCCTCCTGGGAGATGGAGCCGTACGACATGGCGCCGGTGGAGAAGCGCTTGACGATCTCGGACGCCGGCTCGACCTCCTCGATCGGGATCGAGGGGCGCTCGGAGGCGAAGGAGAACAGGCCGCGCAGCGTCATCAGCCGCTCGGACTGCTCGTTCACCCGGTCCGTGTACTGCTTGAAGATGTCGTAGCGGCGCGAGCGGGTGGAGTGCTGGAGCCGGAAGACGGTGTCCGGGTCGAAGAGGTGCGGCTCGCCCTCGCGGCGCCACTGGTACTCGCCGCCGATGTCCAGCGCGCGGTGCGTGGCGGCGATGCCGGAGGCCGGGTAGGCCTTGGCGTGCCGCGCCGCGACCTCCTTGGCGATGACGTCCAGGCCGGCGCCGCCGATCTTGGTGGCGGTGCCGTGGAAGTACCGGGCGACGAACTCCTCGTCCAGGCCGACGGCCTCGAAGACCTGCGCGCCCCGGTAGGAGGCGACGGTGGAGATGCCCATCTTGGACATCACCTTCAGGACGCCCTTGCCGAGCGCCTTGATCAGGTTCTTGATGGCGGTCTCGGCCTCGACACCGGGCAGGAAGGTGCCGGCACGGACCAGGTCCTCGACCGACTCCATGGCCAGGTACGGGTTGACGGCCGCGGCACCGAAGCCGATGAGCAGTGCGACGTGGTGCACCTCGCGCACATCGCCGGCCTCGACGAGCAGACCGACCTGGGTGCGCTCCTTGGTGCCGATGAGGTGGTGGTGGACCGCGGCGGTCAGCAGCAGCGACGGGATCGGCGCGTGCTCGGCGTCCGAGTGGCGGTCGGAGAGCACGATCAGCCGGGCGCCGTCGTCGATGGCGGCGTCGGCCTCGGCGCAGATCTCCTCGATCCGGGCGGCCAGCGACTCGCCGCCGCCGGAGACCCGGTAGAGGCCGGAGAGGGTCACGGCCTTCATGCCGGGCATGTCGCCGTCGGCGTTGATGTGGACGAGCTTGGCCAGCTCGTCGTTGTCGATGACTGGGAAGGGCAGGGTCACGCTGCGGCAGGAGGCCGCGGTGGGCTCCAGGAGGTTGCCCTGGGGGCCGAGGGAGGAGATCAGCGAGGTGACCAGCTCCTCGCGGATGGCGTCCAGCGGCGGGTTGGTGACCTGCGCGAAGAGCTGGGTGAAGTAGTCGAAGAGCAGCCGGGGGCGCTCGGAGAGCGCGGCGATCGGCGAGTCGGTGCCCATCGAGCCGATGGGCTCGGCGCCGGCCTTGGCCATCGGGGCGAGGATGACGCGCAGCTCTTCCTCGGTGTAGCCGAAGGTCTGCTGGCGGCGGGTGACCGAGGCGTGGGTGTGCACGATGTGCTCACGCTCGGGCAGGTCGGCGAGCTCGATCAGACCGGAGTCCAGCCACTCCTGGTAGGGCTGCTCGGCGGCGAGCTGTGCCTTGATCTCGTCGTCCTCGATGATGCGGCCCTCGGCGGTGTCCACGAGGAACATCCGGCCGGGCTGCAGGCGGCCCTTGCGGACCACCTTGGCGGGGTCGATGTCCAGGACGCCGACCTCGGAGGAGAGCACGACCAGGCCGTCGTCGGTGACCCAGTAGCGGCCGGGGCGCAGGCCGTTGCGGTCGAGGACCGCGCCGACCTGGACGCCGTCGGTGAAGGTGACACAGGCCGGGCCGTCCCAGGGCTCCATCATCGTGGAGTGGTACTGGTAGAAGGCGCGCCGGGCCGGGTCCATGGCGGGGGAGTTCTCCCACGCCTCGGGGACCATCATCAGCACCGAGTGCGGCAGCGAGCGGCCGCCGAGGTGAAGCAGCTCCAGGACCTCGTCGAAGGAGGCGGAGTCGGAGGCGTCCGCGGTGCAGACCGGGAACAGCCGTTCCAGGTTCTCGGCGTTCTCCTTGCCGAAGAGCTTGGTGGCGAGCTGCGACTCGCGGGCCCGCATCCAGTTGCGGTTGCCCTTGACCGTGTTGATCTCGCCGTTGTGCGCGACGAAGCGGTACGGGTGGGCGAGCGGCCAGCTCGGGAAGGTGTTGGTGGAGAACCGCGAGTGGACCAGCGCGACGGCGGTGGCGAAGCGGCGGTCGGACAGGTCCGGGAAGAAGGGCTCCAGCTGGCCGGTGGTCAGCATGCCCTTGTACACAATCGTCCGGGCGGACAGCGAGGGGAAGTAGACCCCGGCCTCCCGCTCGGCGCGCTTGCGCAGCGCGAAGGCCTTGCGGTCCAGCGCCAGGCCGGTGTTCACGCCGTCGCTCACGAAGATCTGGGAGAAGGCGGGCATGGTGGCGCGGGCGCCGTTGCCGAGCAGCTGCGGGGCGACGGGGACCACCCGCCAGCCGATGACGTCCAGGTCCTCTTCACGGGCGATCGCCTCGATGCGGGCGACGGCATCGGCCGCTTCCCGGGCATCGGACGGCAGGAAGGCGATGCCGACGGCGTAGGCGCCGGCGTCGGGGAGCTCGAAGGTGACGTTCTCGCGAAGGAATGCGTCCGGCACCTGGAGCAGGATGCCGGCGCCGTCGCCCGAGTCGGGCTCGGAGCCGGTGGCACCGCGGTGCTCCAGATTCGTCAGGACGGTGAGTGCCTGCTCGACCAGTGCGTGGCTGGCCTCGCCGGTGAGGGTGGCCACAAAGCCGACGCCACAGGCGTCGTGCTCGTTGCGCGGGTCGTACATGCCCTGCTGGGCAGGGCGGCCGTCCATGGGCGACCAGGCGGCGGCGCTGGCGCTGCTGGTGGTCGCGGAGTGCGTGGACGCGAAACGCATCGGCTCTCCCAACGTCGTCGTGGCATAGGCGTTGCCGAGGGACGACGTTGGCCCTCCGCGAAATTTCGTGCAGGTTACAGGATGACTCCCTTCTCAAAAAGCGAAAAGGGGCTTCCAACATGCGGACACCGCACGGGCGGTGAGTCAGTGCACGGACGGAATCCAGGCCGTCCCACAAGGCGGCGTTCGGCGAGCGACGTTGCCCGCGACGCCTGGGCCTTATGCCCGGTCGTCAACAAACCGAAACCGCTGGGTAACGCGGTAATTATGCAGTCACCCGTATGACACGTCAGCCTACGACGGTTCCGAACAGTGCTCCCAGGGCGTACGTCACACCCGCGGCCGCGCCGCCGAGAGCGAGCTGCCGCAGCCCGCTGAACCACCAGGAGCGGGCCGTCACCCGCGCCACCACGGCACCACAGGCGAACAGCCCGACCAGCGCGAGCAACACCGCGGGCCAGATCGCGGACGCCCCCAGCAGATAAGGAAGGACAGGCAGCAGCGCGCCCAGCGCAAACGATCCGAAGGAGGAGACCGCGGCGACGGTGGGCGAAGGAAGGTCGGACGGGTCGATACCCAGCTCCTCGCGGGCATGGATCTCCAGGGCCTGCTCCGGGTCCCTGGACAGCTGAGCCGCGACCTGCCGGGCGAGCGCCGGCTCGACCCCGCGGGACTCATAGAGTGCCGCCAGCTCCTCCAGCTCGTCCTTCGGGTGCTTGCGCAGCTCGGACCGCTCGATGTCCAGCTCGGCCTGCACCAGCTCACGCTGCGAGGCGACCGAGGTGTACTCCCCCGCAGCCATCGAGAAGGCGCCGGCGGCCAGCCCCGCCAGGCCGGTGATGATGATCGTCTGCTGCGACAGCGCACCGCCGGCGACACCCGTCATCAGGGCGAGGTTCGAGACCAGCCCGTCCATCGCGCCGAAGACGGCGGGGCGCAGCCAGCCGCCGTTCACATCGCGGTGGGTGTGGTTGTCGCGGTGGGCGACGTGCGTCGGCGCCGCGGCATCCATGATCTCCATGACGGACATATCGGTACCTACTCCCTGCAACGAGGTGTGGGCCGATGGCGGCACTTCCCCCTCCAACACCTCGAAGTTATGCGCCCATTACCCTCCGCCGCTAGCAAGGAAGGCCGAACTTACCTCGCTGACCTGCGGCTTTTCCGCGAGGTCGGCGATGAGATCCGGGTCACACCCCCTTTTCGGGCCCTCGGGCGGTCCGGTCCCGGGGCCGTCCGGAGGAGTCGACCGGGTGACCCCGCCGCCCGGGCGACCGGGTGACCCTGCCGCCCGGGACAGGAGAGCCGGGCCGCCGCGTGGCACGGATACAGCGCAGCGGTCCGCAACCGGCCGGCGCCCCGGCGGCGAACGTCCCAGGCTGCTCTCCACTACGGAGCCGACCGCCCCCGATGCCGCCCCGGCGCCCTTCCGGCCGCCTCCCTCTCCCCCACCGTGGAAGGACTCACCCGCAGATGACGTACGCAAGCGAGCAGACACCGGCCGCGACGCCGGATGCGAGACCGGAGGCGAGGACGGAGGCGAGGCCGATCGCGGCACCGGATGCGCCGGGCGTGGCGGACGTGGCGGATGCGCCGACCGCCTCCGAAACAGGGGCCGCCCGCGCCGCCCGGGCCGTCCAGACCCTCCCGACCCGGGCCGTCCCCCCGGTCGCCGAGCCGTCGTCGCCCACCGGCCCGGTCCCGCCCGTCGTTTCCGCCCCGCCGTCCCTGGAGGACCGGGCGGCCGGATGCCTGGTCGGCGCCGCTGTCGGCGATGCGCTCGGCGGGCCCGTGCAGGGCTGGTCGCCGGAGGAGATCGTCAAGCGGCACGGCGGCCGGGTCGAGGGCATCGTCGGACCGTTCCACGACAACTGGCGCACCGCCCGCCCGATCGCGCCGTACCACAAGGGCGACGGCCACGTCACCGACGACACCCTGATGACGCATGCGCTGGTGCGGGTCTACGAAACGGTGCGCGACCACCTCGACGCCTATGACATCGCCGACCACCTGGTACCGGATCTGATCGGCACCCCGCGCTGGATCCCGGAGCTGGAGACCGAGGCACTGCCGCTGCAGCGGATCTTCCTCGCCGAGAAGTGGATCGTGGCGCGGCTGCACTACGGGCACGCGGACCCCCGCGAGGCGGGCGTCGGCAACATCGTCAACTGTGGTGCGGCGATGTACATGGCTCCGGTCGGCATCGTCAACGCCGGCAACCCGGACCGGGCGTACGCCGAGGCGCTGGACATCGCCGGTGCGCACCAGGCCTCCTACGGGCGGGAGGCGGCGGGGGTGTTCGCCGCGGCCGTGGCCGCCGCGTTCCTGCCGGACGCCACCCCGTCCTCGGTCGTCGTCCAGGCGCTGCGGCTGGCCAAGGACGGCACCCGTGCCGCGATCGAGGCGGTCTGCGAGGCCGCGGCGTCACTCACCGACGCCGAGTCGGCGCCGGCGGCGCTGCGTGCGGCCGTCGCCCCCTTCGACACGGTGGGCCCGGACTACCGCAACCCTTCGCTCGGCGCCCGTCGCCCCTCCCGGCTGCACGCCGTCGAAGAACTCCCCATCGCCCTGAGCATGTTGCTGACCGGTGGCGGCGACTTCCGCGCCACGGTCCTCGGCGCGGTCAACTACGGCCGCGACTGCGACTCGATCGCCACGATGAGCGGCGCGCTCGTCGGCGCGCTGCGCGGCGCGGCGGCGGTACCGGCCGAGTGGAGCGAGGAGGTCGCCCGCGCCAGCCGTCTCGATCTGCAGGCGCCCGGGGCCGCACTGGCCACCGTCGCCCGCGAGATCTTCACCCGTGACCGGGCCCGCGCCCGCACCCACGAGCAGGCCTTCACCGCGATCTCGGCCATTCCGGCGATGACGGAGGCGGGCGGGCGGTGATCCCTGCGGCCCCCGGCCCTCTCCCCCTGCCGTGCGATGTCCGGCGGCGTCGGCTTCGACGCCCTCGCGGTCCGTACCGCCGCGCCGGCCGTGCCCCGCACCGCCCCGCACCCGACCGACCGGAGGCACCCGCACCATGACCGATCCCACCGCGCCCGGGACGCCAGGGCCCGGCGCCGGCGGCCCGACCGCCCCCGAGGGCCCCTCCCCGGAGCCCCCCTCCCCCGGTCCGCTCGCCGGGCTGCGGGTGCTCGATCTCGCCACGCTGTTCGCCGGCCCGCTCGCCGCCACCCTGCTGGGGGACTACGGCGCCGAGGTGGTCAAGGTCGAGCATCCGCGCCGCCCCGACCCGGCACGCGGCCACGGGCCCGCCAAGGACGGCATCGGACTGTGGTGGAAGCTGGTGGGCCGCAACAAGAAGACCGTCACGCTCGATCTGTCCCACCCGGAGGGCCGCGAGGTCCTGCTGCGGCTGGCTGCCGGGGCCGACGTCGTCATCGAGAACTTCCGGCCCGGGACCCTGGAGCGCTGGGGGCTGGGCTGGGACGAGCTGTCCGCGCGCCATCCGGGGCTGGTGCTGGCCCGGGTCACCGGCTTCGGGCAGTTCGGCCCGTACGCCCGCCGCCCCGGGTTCGGCACCCTGGCCGAGGCGATGAGCGGCTTCGCCGCGATCACCGGCGAGCCGGACGGCCCGCCGACCCTGCCGCCGTTCGGCCTCGCCGACGCGATCGCCGCGCTGACCACGTCGTACGCCGTGATGGCCGCGCTGCACGCCCGGGCGGCGACCGGGCGCGGCCAGGTCATCGACCTGGCGCTGATCGAACCGATGCTGACCGTCCTCGGCCCCCAGCCGCTCTGGTACGACCAGCTCGGTCACGTCCAGCCGCGGACCGGCAACCGCTCCGCCGATGTCGCGCCGCGCAACACCTACCGCACCGCCGACGGCTCCTGGGTGGCGGTCTCCACCTCGGCCGAGTCGGTCGCCGCGCGGGTGATGCGGCTGGTCGGCCGGCCCGAGGTGATCGACGAGCCCTGGTTCGCGACCGGCGCGGGGCGTGCCCGGCACACCGATGAGCTCGATACGGCGGTCGCCGACTGGATCGCCCGGCACGACCTCGCCGAGGTACTGGCCGCCTTCGAGAAGGCCGAAGCGGCGGTGGCCCCCGTCTACGGCATCCGCGAGGTGATGGCGGATCCGCAGTACCAGGCGCTGGGAACGATCACCGAAGTCCCGGACGACGAGCTCGGCACCGTCCGGATGCAGAACGTGCTCTTCCGGCTCTCCGAGACGCCGGGCGCCATCCGGTGGGCGGGCCGCCCGCACGGCGCGGACACGGACGAAGTGCTCGCCGGGATCGGCCTGACCGGTCCCGAGATCGCGGGGCTGCGCGCGGCGGGAGCGCTGTGACGCCGGCTCCCCGCCCCGTCCGGCCTTCTTTCCCACGCCGCTGACCTGGCTCTACGGTCCCGGGGACCGCGCCGAGGCGGTCGCCGGGGCGCTCGGCTCCGGGGTTGGTGTGGTCCTCGTCGGCCCCGGAGGACGCGGTCGCCCCGGAGGGCGCCGTCGCCCCGGACCGCAGCGAGCACGCCGGGCGCGCCACCGGGACAGCACGGCGCCGGGCGGATCCGACGAATCGGGTCCGCCCGGCGCGGTCGGCGGCCGGTGGCCGCCTCAGGACTTCTTGGTGCTGCCGCTGCCGGCGGGCTTGGCGGCATCCGTCTCGGGAGCGTCCGCCGCGGGGGCGTCCGCCGCGGGGGCGTCCGCCGCGGGGGCGTCCGCCGCGTCCTCGGCCGTCGCGCCCGCGGGCTCGTCCTTCGCGGACTCCGCGGGCTTCTCGGAGTCGGCAGACTTCGCGGACTTCGCGGACTCCTCGGCCTGCTCTGCCTGCGCGGTCCCGTCGGCGCCCGGCTCCGTCCCGTCGGCGGAGGCCGGCTTCGGCGAGGCCTTCACGGCCGCGGCATCAGCACCGGCTTCAGCTTCGGCTTCGGCGCCGCCTTCGGCACTCTTGGCGCCGTCCGCGCCCTTGGTGGCTTCGCCGCCCTCGTCGCCGCTCTCACCCTCGGCGAGCTGCGCCCCCGGTTCGACGACCGCTTCCCTGCCGGGTGCCTTCTTGGCGGAGACCACCAGGTAGGCGATGGCCAGAATGAACACGATCAGCGCGGTCCAGACGTTGAGCCGCAGGCCCAGGATGTGGTGCGCCTCGTCGACCCGCATGTACTCGATCCAGGCGCGTCCGGCGCAGTAGGCCGCGACGTAGAGCGCGAAGGCCCGCCCGTGGCCGAGCCGGAAGCGCTTGTCGGCCCAGATCACCAGCGCCGCCACTCCGAGGCACCACAGGCTCTCGTAGAGGAAGGTCGGGTGGTAGGTGCCGCCGATCCGTCCGATCGCCGGGTCGGAGCTGATCTGCAGCGCCCACGGGACATCGGTCGGCTTGCCGTACAGCTCCTGGTTGAACCAGTTGCCCCAACGGCCGATCGCCTGCCCGATGGCGAGGCCCGGCGCCAGCGCGTCGGCGTAGGCGGGCAGCGGGATGCCCCGCCGGCGGCAGCCGATCCAGGCGCCCACGGCACCGAGCGCGACCGCGCCCCAGATGCCGAGGCCGCCCTCCCACACCTTGAAGGCGTCGAGCGGGTGGCCGTTCGGGCCGAAGTACGGCTCGTACGTCGTGATGACGTGGTAGAGGCGGCCGCCGACCAGCCCGAAGGGCACGGCCCACACGGCGATGTCGGCGACGGTGCCGGAGCGGCCGCCGCGCTGTACCCAGCGCTTGTTGCCGAGCCAGACGCCGACGAAGACGCCGATGATGATGCAGAATGCGTAGCCGCGCAGCGGGATCGGGCCGAGATGTACGACGCCGACCGACGGGCTGGGAATGAATGCGAGGTCCATGGCAAGGTCGACGCTACCGCGCCGGGCGGGGTCGGCGACAACCCGCCCGGCAACGGCTGCGTAACGACCCCGCTGTCCTGCGATGACGCTGTGTGTCCGGGAGGACCGCGGCGCCGCCGGGGCGGAGCCCGCCGGGACCGCCAGAGGTGTCTGCTTTCCCTGAGTCCCCAAGGACCCCGGCTGAGTCCCCCGGGGTCCCGGCTGAGTCCCCAAGGACCCCGGCTGAGCCCCTAGTTCCCCGGTGCGGCGCTCGTGCCGTGCTGCTTTTCCCGGGGCGAAGCGCCCGGGACGGCCTGTTCTCCCCGGGACGGGGTGCTCCGGACGGCCTGCCTCCCGCGAGTCGAGGTGGTCGGGTGCGGTGAGGCGCCGGTGTGCGGCGAGGCGCTTTTCCCGGGCTGCTTGCCCTTGTTGGCGTCCTGCACCATCTTCTTCAGGTCGGCGGGGGTGAGGCGGCCGCCCTTCTCCTTCGAGAGGTCCTTTCCGTTGAGCAGGACGGTCGGGGTACCGCGGTATCCGGACTTGGCGAAGGCGTCGGTGGACTTCTGCACGAAGTGGTCGTACCTGCCGTCGTTGACGCACCGGGTGAAGGCGGGGGTCACCAGCCCCTTGACCTTGCCGGCGAGTTGGAGGAGGTACTGCTTGTCGGCGAACTTGTCCTCCTCCTCGGGCGGCTGGTGGGAGTAGAGGACGTCGTGGTAGTCGCGGAACTTCCCTGCGTCCTGGGCGCAGAGGGCGGCGTTGGCGGCGTTGCGGGACCCCTTGCCGCCGGCGTTCCCGTCAATGATCGTCACGAGGTGGTACTCGTTCTTGAGCTGTCCGGAGTCCTGCAACTCGTGGATGGCCGGGCGGAAGCCGGTCTCGAACTGCTGGCAGGCGGGGCAGCGGAAGTCCTCCCACACGGTGAGTGTGGAAGGGGCGCCCGCCGCACCGACGGGAATAGCGGGGCTGCTGCCGCCACTGGCCTGCTTCGGGCGGGCGGTTTCGTTGTCGGAACCGCTCTTGCCGCTGCCGGCCGAGGTCGCCCAGACGGCGATGCCGCCGGCGACCGCCAGCACCACCACCACCGATCCGGCGACGACGGCCTGCCGGCCGCGCCGGGCGCGTGCCCTCTCCTTTTCCCGCTGTTCCTGCAGCCGCTCGCGGGCGGTTCTCTTACCCTCATGATTCTTCTGGCTCACGCCCCTGGACAACGAAGCGGAGGGGTGCCGCCGCACCCCTCCGCACCGATGTTCGCCCTATCGAGGGACAACGCCGGGGACAGCGCGCCGGTCCCGCATCCCTGCGGGACCGGCGGTGCGCACCGCGCTAGGCCCGCTTGCGCACGCCCTCGGCCAGCTCGGCTGCCAGGGCGCGGATCCCGGCGAGACCGTCCGCCAGGTCGCCGTCCGCCGCCAGCAGCCGCTTGACGAACGCCGAGCCGACAATCACTCCGTCCGCGAACTGAGCCACCTCGGCGGCCTGTTCGGGGTTGGAGACGCCCAGGCCGACGCAGACCGGCAGGGCGGTGGTCGCCTTGGTACGCCGCACGAGGTCCTGCGCCTGCGCCCCCACCGACTCACGGGTGCCCGTGACGCCCATCAGCGAGGCGGCGTAGACGAAGCCGGAGCCCGCGGCCGTGATCTCGGCCAGCCGCGCGTCCTTGCTGCTGGGGGCGACGACGAAGACGGTGGCGAGGCCGTGCTTGTCGGCGTGCTCCCGCCAGGTCGCGGACTCCTGGACCGGCAGGTCGGGCAGGATGCAGCCGGCGCCGCCCGCCTCGGCGAGCTCGGCGGTGAACCGCTCGATGCCGTAGCGGTCGATCGGGTTCCAGTACGTCATGACGAGGACGGGCTTGCCGGTGGCCCGGTGTGCCTCGCGCACCGTCCGCATCACGTCCGCGATCTTCACCCCGCCGCGCAGGGCGATGTCGTCGGCGGTCTGGATGACGGGGCCGTCCAGGACCGGGTCGCTGTGCGGCAGCCCGACCTCCACGACGTCCGCGCCGCCGTCGAAGACGGCCTTGGCCGCCTCGATGCCGCCGTCGACGGTCGGGAACCCGGCCGGCAGGTAGGCGATGAGGGCGGAGCGGCCCTCGGCCTTGGCGGCGGCGAGGGTGTCACTCAACAGCTTGATGTTCCCGCTCACTTGACGTCCCCTTCGATCTCCGCGCCGGCGGTGCCGTTGTCCGCCTCGACGGCGGCGTCCGTGTCGTACAGGTCGAAGTAACGGGCGGCGGTGTCCATGTCCTTGTCGCCGCGCCCGGACAGGTTGACGACGATCAGTCCGTCGCTGCCGAGCTCCTTGCCGAGGTCCAGGGCACCGGCGAGCGCGTGGGCGCTCTCGATGGCCGGGATGATGCCCTCGGTCTGCGAGAGCAGGCGCAGCGCCTGCATCGCGGCGTCGTCGGTGACGGCGCGGTACTCACCGCGGCCGCTGTCCTTGAGGTAGGCGTGCTCGGGCCCGATGCCCGGGTAGTCGAGGCCGGCCGAGATGGAGTACGGCTCGGTGATCTGGCCCTCCTCGTCCTGCAGGACGTAGCTCCGGGAGCCGTGCAGGATGCCCGGCTCACCGGCGCTCAGGGTGGCCGCGTGCTCGCCGGTCGCGATGCCGTGGCCGGCCGGCTCGCAGCCGACGAGCCGTACGCCGGCGTCCGGGAGGAAGGCGTGGAAGAGCCCGATGGCGTTGGAGCCGCCGCCGACACAGGCGACGGCCGCGTCCGGCAGGCGGCCCGCGCGCTCCAGGATCTGGCGGCGCGCCTCGACGCCGATGACGCGGTGGAAGTCGCGCACCATCGCGGGGAAGGGGTGCGGTCCCGCGACGGTCCCGAACAGGTAGTGGGTGTGGTCGACGTTGGCCACCCAGTCGCGGAAGGCCTCGTTGATGGCGTCCTTGAGGGTGCGGCTGCCGGACTTCACGGCGATGACCTCGGCGCCGAGCATCCGCATCCGGGCCACGTTGAGAGCCTGCCGCTGGGTGTCGATCTCGCCCATGTAGATGGTGCATTCGAGACCGAAGAGCGCGCAGGCGGTGGCGGTGGCGACGCCGTGCTGGCCGGCGCCGGTCTCGGCGATGACCCGGGTCTTGCCCATCCGCTTGGTGAGCAGCGCCTGGCCCAGTACGTTGTTGATCTTGTGCGAGCCGGTGTGGTTGAGGTCCTCGCGCTTGAGGAACACCCGGGCCCCGCCGGCGTGTTCGGCGAACCGCGACACCTCGGTGAGCGCGCTGGGGCGCCCGGTGTAGTTGACCATCAGGTCGTTGAGCTCGGCGGCGAACGCGGGGTCCGCCTTGGCCTTCTCGTACTCGGCGGCGACCTCGTCGACCGCGGCGACCAGCGCCTCGGGGATGAACTTGCCGCCGAAGGCGCCGAAATAGCCTTCGGCGCTGGGGACGCGCCCCTCGGGGTCGGGAAGGAAGAAATCGGAGGACATCAGACGCACTCCTCGGCCGGGGCGGGTGGCCCCGGAAGTCCGGTTGTGTCGGAGAGATAAGGATTCGGAATTCGGGTTCGGAATTCGGGCATCACGGTGGGCAGCGCGCGCCGCACGGGCCGGTGCCGCCACGGAGCCGCACGGGGCGGTCTCACGGAGGGGCGGCCGGCGTCGTGGGATCCGGTCGCGGGCCTGGGGCCCGGCCGCGGTCGTGGGACGCGGTCGTGGGCTCCGGTCGCGGGCCGTAGGACCCGGCCGCGAGCCGTGCAACCCGGCCGCGGGCCCTGGGACCCGGCGCCACGAGCCGCGTGGGACCCGGCCGCAGGCCGTGGAACCCGGCCGCGAACCGTGGAAGCCAGCCGCGGCGCTCCCCCGCCCCCTCCCCCTCTCCCCCTTCGGGGGAGGGGGCGGGGGTGGGTTCGGGGGTGGGGGGTGTGAGCAGGCGGTCAGATGACCGCCTCGCCCACCACCACCCCGGCGCCCGGACGGGGCCGACGCGTCAGCGCGCGGGCCCCGGTCGCCATCGCCTGCCGTTGATCTGTCCCGGCTCGGATCCGATGTGGTACCTGACCCTGCGCCCGTGGACCCGTCGCGCGGGCGCGCGGCAGCCGCGGTGCCACGGCGGCAGCGCGCAGCGCCGGGGCTCGGGGAGGTGGTGAGCGGCGGGCGGGAAACCGCCGGCCGGCGCCGGGCGCGGGACGCGGGTGGCCCCCGCCGCGGCGCGCGCGCCGGCCGGACCCGGGTACGGAACCCGGGCCTGGCAGCGGATGCCTGCGGCGGTGGCGGTCATGTCGGTGTGTGCCGTCCCCGGGCGCTCAGGACCGGCCGTGCCGGATCGCCGGGTGGGAGCCCGCGGCGACCAGGTCGGCGACCGCGGTCCTGGGGTCCTTGCCGGTCACCAGCGACTCGCCGACCAGCACCGCGTCCGCGCCGTCATTGGCGTACGCGATCAGGTCGTGCGGCCCGCGCACCCCGGACTCGGCGATCTTGACGATGTGGTCGGGGATCTCGGGGGCGATCCGGGCGAAGTTGCCGCGGTCGACCTCGAGGGTCTTCAGATTGCGGGCGTTGACACCGATGATCTTCGCGCCGGCGTCCACCGCGCGGGCGACCTCTTCCTCGTCGTGCACCTCGACCAGCGGCGTCAGGCCGATCGACTCGGCCCGCTCGATCAGCGAGACCAGGGCCTCCTGCTCCAGCGCGGAGACGATCAGCAGCGCGAGGTCGGCACCGTAGGCACGGGCCTCCCACAGCTGGTAGGCGGTGACGATGAAGTCCTTGCGCAGCACGGGGATGTCGACCTTGGCGCGGACGGCCTCCAGGTCGGCCAGCGAACCGCCGAACTTGCGCTGCTCGGTCAGGACGGAGATGACCGCCGCGCCGCCCGCCTCGTAGTCGGCGGCCAGACCGGCCGGGTCGGCGATCGCGGCAAGCGCGCCCTTGGACGGGCTGGAGCGCTTGACCTCGCAGATCACCGTGACGCTCTCGCCCTTGAGCGCGGCGACGCCGTCCTTGGCGGGACGTGCCTTCTGGGCCCGCTCCTTGAGCTCGTCGAGGCCGACGCGCGCCTGCCGCTCTGCGAGGTCGGCACGGACGCCGTCGATGATCTCGTCGAGCACACTCACGCGAGCGGCCTCCTTCTTGAGCGGTGGAGGTGGACAGTGGCCGCCGGGACGAGCTGTCCCATCCGGCACTCCGATGGTATCCGCCAAAGGATCCAGGTCTCACATCCGGTGGACGCTGGTCCCACGACCCGGACATCCGGGGGCCCCGCACGGGCGGGCGCGGCCGGCCCGCACGGCCCGCGGATCACGGTGCCAGCCCGCTGCCGAAGGGGAGGTTGCGGACGACCGTGAAGACCAGCAGCAGGCCGCCCAGCGCCCACCAGTGGACGGCTCGCGGCCGCGGGCCCGCCGTAGGGCGTCCGCGCACCGCACGGCCCGCCCAGCGGGCCCAGAAGACCGCACAGGCGGCGTACCCGGCCACCGCGAGGGCATTGGCGCCCAGCGCCGCCACGAGATCGCCGTGGGCGACGGCATGGGCGCTGCGCAGGCCGCCGCAGGCCGGGCAGAAGAGGCCGGTGAGGTGCAGCAGGGGGCAGACCGGGTAGTGGCCGGGCTCGTTCGGGTCGACGATGCCGAGGCAGGCGAAGGCGGCGGTGGCGGCGGCCAGGACGCCCAGGGGCGCCGCCAGACGGCGGGGCAGCCCGCCGTGGAGTCGGGCTTCGGGCCGGGGCCGCGCCGCGGGTTCGCTCACGTGCCGATTGTGCGGCCGCACGCGCGAGGGCGCAGCTTCTCGGCCGCCGTACGGAACGCGCGAAGGCGCCGCTTCTCGGCCGCCGTACGGAAGAGGCACGGACGGCTGGTACGGCACCAGGGGTGCGTACGGACCGGGAAGCGGCGCCTTCGAGGGGTGCCACGAGGCCGGCGCCGGGGCGCGGCGCCGCGGGTGCGGAAGGTCAGCCCTCCCGCGGTCGGCTCAGCCCTCCTGCGGCTGCGCCTGCGCCTGGGGGCGCGGCTTGGCCGAGCGCTTGGGCTCCTGGCCCAGGCCGGCCGCGCGCATCAGACCGCCCGCCAGGGCGCCGAGGCCGATCAGCACGATGCCGGCCCAGAAGCCGGGCACGTTCCCCAGCACGATGAAGGCTCCGGAGACACAGAAGCCGATGAACGAGATGATGACGCCGGTCCAGGCGGCGGGGGTGTGTCCGTGGCCACTGCTCGACATGAATGCTCCTCGTTGCTCTCTCGCGCCGGGGTCGGGGCGCGGTGATCCTCAGCGCCCATTGTCACCGATGCCGGGTGGAGCACCGTTACCGGGTGGGGTCCTCACCGCGGTCCAGGGACTTCCAGATCTCCTCGGGCCGGTCCAGATCCGGCGCGGGCGGCGTCCGGCGCGGGCCGCGGCCGCCACCCGGCGTGCGCTCGTAGCGGCCCGACATGGCAGGCCAGTGACGCCCGCAGACCAGTGCCAGCAGCCCGGCGAGCAGCAGCAGCAGACCGCCGGCGGCGGCCACCCACGGCCATCCGGTGTGCGTGACGTGATGCACACCGGCGCTGGTCAGTCCGACCGCGGTGGCGGCCTTCTCGCGCAGCGCCGAGGTGTCGGAGTTGCCCAGCACCGCGGCGACGGCGATGCCCACGCCGCTGAGCGTGAGCAGAACGGCGACCGCGATCCGGCCGGTGCGGCGCACCGCGAAGACGGCGACCAGCGCGGCCAGCCCGACGACGGCCAGCGCGCCGGGCACACCGGTCACATCGGCACCGGTCACGCTGCGCGGCAACTCGCCCTGGGCCAGCACGGCGGTGCCCTCGGCCCAGGTGCGGCCGGAGGCCAGCAGCGCCAGGGCGGCGCCGACCGCACCGGCCGGCAGCGCCAGGGCGAGACTGCGCTTGGCACGGGAGGCGGACTTGGCCGGCGTGGGCCCGGGCGTGACCGAGGGCTCGGTCTCGGCAGGGGTCTGGGGTACGGCACTCACGGGTACCACTATCGCGCACCGGCCGGCGGGGCCCGGCGCGCGGGGTGGCAACACAGGCGCGGCGGGTTACCCGCCCAGGTGGTTCGCGGTGTGCACGGCGCGCAGCACCGCCGCCGCCTTGTTACGGCACTCGGTGTCCTCGGCCACTGGGTCGGAGTCGGCGACGATTCCGGCGCCCGCCTGGACGTAGGCGGTGCCGTCGCGCAGCAGGGCGGTGCGGATCGCGATGGCGGTGTCGGAGTCGCCGGCGAAGTCGAGGTAGCCGACGCAGCCGCCGTACAGACCGCGCCGGGTCGGCTCCAGCTCCTCGATGATCTGCAGGGCGCGCGGCTTGGGGGCGCCGGAGAGCGTGCCCGCGGGGAAGCAGGCGGTGAGCACGTCGAAGGCGCTGCGGCCCTCGGCCACCTGCCCGGTGACCGTCGAGACGATGTGCATCACATGGCTGTAGCGCTCGACGGACATGAAGTCGACGACCTCGACGCTGCCCGGCTCGCACACCCGGCCCAGGTCGTTGCGGCCCAGGTCGACCAGCATCAGGTGCTCGGCGCGTTCCTTGGGGTCGGCCAGCAGCTCGTCCGCGAGGGCCTGGTCCTCCTGGACGCTCGCGCCGCGCGGGCGGGTGCCGGCGATGGGGTGGACCATGGCCCGGCCGTCCTCGACCTTCACCAGCGCCTCGGGGCTGGAGCCGACGACGTCGAAGCCCGCCCGCTCGCCGTCCTCGCCGCCGTTGCCGCCCTCGAAGCGGAAGAGGTACATGTACGGGCTGGGGTTGGTGGCCCGCAGCACGCGGTAGACGTCCAGCGCGCTCGCCGTGCAGGGGGTCTCGAAGCGCTGGGAGGGCACGACCTGGAAGGCCTCGCCGGCCCGGATGCGCTCCTTGATGTCCTCGACGGCCTCCTGGAAGGCCGGGCCGCCCCACTCGGCGGTGTACGGCGGGACCTCGGAGGGCGGCAGCGCGGCGGCACCGGCGTGCGCGGGCCGGGCGAGGTCGTCGGCCATGGCGTCCAGGCGGGCCACCGCGTCCGCGTAGGCCTCGTCGATACCGGTGTCGAGGTCGTTGTGGTTGATCGCGTTGGCGATCAGCAGGACCGTGCCGTTCCAGTGGTCGAGGACGGCGAGGTCGGAGGTGAGCAGCATGGTCAGCTCGGGCAGCTGCAGGTCGTCCTCGGTCTGCTCGCCGATCCTCTCCAGGCGGCGCACGATGTCGTAGCCGAGGTAGCCGACCATGCCGCCGGTGAACGGCGGCAGGCCCTCGCCCTCGATGAGGTCGCGGGGGGTGTGCAGCGCCTCGACGGTGTCGCGCAGCGCGTCGAGCGGGTCGCCGCCGGCCGGCATGCCGACGGGCGGGGTGCCCAGCCAGTGCGCCTGCCCGTCGCGGGTGGTGAGCGTGGCGGCGCTGCGGACGCCGATGAAGGAGTAGCGCGACCACGTACGGCCGTTCTCGGCGGACTCCAGGAGGAAGGTGCCGGGGCGTTCGGCGGCGAGTTTGCGGTAGAGCCCGACCGGGGTGTCGCCGTCCGCGAGCAGGCGCCGGGTGACGGGGATGACCCGTCGGTCCTTGGCGAGGGTGCGGAAGGTGTCGAGGTCCGGAGTGGCGGTGCCGGTGGTTCCCGTGGTCATGGCAGCGGAGCCTACTGGTCCTGACCGGCCCCGGTGGTCAGTACGTCCGCATCGAAGCAGGTGCGGTCGCCGGTGTGGCACGCGGCGCCGACCTGGTCGACGCGGACCAGGAGGGTGTCGGCGTCGCAGTCCAGCGCCACCGACTTGACGTGCTGGACGTGGCCGGAGGTGTCGCCCTTGACCCAGTACTCCTGGCGGCTGCGGGACCAGTAGGTGCAGCGTCCTGTGGTGAGGGTGCGGTGCAGCGCCTCGTCGTCCATCCAGCCGAGCATCAGCACCTCGCCGGTGTCGTACTGCTGGGCGATGGCGGGGACCAGGCCGTCGGCGCCGCGCTTGAGGCGGGCGGCGATGGCGGGGTCCAGGGCGGGGGTGGTGTCCGGGGTGGCGGCGCGGCTGCTCATGGTGTCCATTGTGCCGTGCGGCATCCTGCAGGCATGCATCATCAGCAGCCGCCCGCGCCGCCACCGCCGCCGGACCCGGACCGCGCCGCGCGGGTGGCGGTGCGGGTACTGGGGGCGGTGTTCGCGGCGGCGGTGGCGGTCGGCGTGGTGGTCGCGGTGGTGGTGTTCCGCTCGTGAGAGGGCGGGTTCCCGTGGTGCGGCCGCTTTGCGGGGGCGGGCTCACCTCTGGCTTCGCGGGGGGGGCTCACCCTCCGGCTTCCCGGGGTGCCGGGCTCACACCCCCAGCTTCGCCGCCCGCAGCCGCTCGATGGCGTCCTTGTCGCCGTCCAGCTCCACCTCGGCGGCCTCCTGCCGGCCGAAGGCGAACATCGTCAGCTCGCCCGGCTCGCCGACGACCGTGACCACCGGGGTGCCGCGATGGGCCACCGCCGTCCGCCCGTCCGGTCGCCGCAGCACCAAGCCCACCGGCGACTTGCGGCCCAGTACCCGGGCCATCCGCTCGATCCTGGACCAGAGCGCGTCCGAGAACACGGGGTCCAGCTCCCGCGCGGTCCAGTCCGGCTGCGCCCGCCGTACGTCCTCGGCGTGGACATAGAACTCGACGGTGTTGGACGCCTCGTCGATCTGCTTGAGGGCGAACGGCGACATCCGCGGCGGCCCGGTCCTGATCAGCCGGATCAGCTCCTCGTACGGCTTGCCGGCGAACTCCGCCTGCACCCGCTCCAGCCGGGCGGCCAGCGGCTTGACGAGCAGCCCGCCGGCCGCGTCGGGGCGCCGCTCGCGCACCACCACATGCGCGGCCAGGTCCCGCGCGCTCCAGTTCTCGCACAGCGTCGGCGCCTCGGGGCCGGCGCTCTCCAACAGGTCGGCGAGAAGGAGCCGTTCACGCTTCGCATGGGTCGACATGCGGCCAGCCTACGACCGGGTGCGGCCCCCTGCCACGGGGCCGCGCCCGGCCCCGTCCGGTGATCCGCCCCGCTCCCCCGTCCGCCGGGTCCTCCGCGTTCAGGGGCCGTCCGGCTCCAGGCGGTCGCGCAGAATGCGCTCCAGCTCCCGGGCGGCCCGCGGCGGGGAGACATCGCCCCGGTGGGCGACGGAGACCACACGGTGCATACCGGGCGTCGAGAAGCGGGTGACGCGCAGGCCGGAGCGTTCGGCGACCATGCTGGGGACCACGGCGAGGCCCAGCCCGGCCCGGACGAAGCCGAGGACCGCGTCCATCTCGCCGCCCTCGACGGTGAAGGCGGGCTCGAAACCGGCCGACCGGCACGCAGCGGTGGTGAATTCTCGCAGGTCGTAGCCGCGGCGGAACATGGCCAGCGGCCGGTCCTGCAGATCCTCCACCCGGATGCGGGTGCGCCGGCCGACCGGGGCCGGGCGGTCGGGCGCGGAGACCACGACCAGTTCCTCGCGCAGCAGGTCGGAGGTGGTCAGCGCGGGGGCCTGGACCGGGAGCGGGGTGATGACCAGGGCCAGGTCCAGTGCGCCGTCGGCCAGCGCCCTGACGAGGTCCTGCGAGCCGTCCTCGGTCACCAGGAGCTCCACCCCCGGATACGCGGTGTGGAAGGCCCGCAGGACGTCGGGGACGAGGCTGGCGCACAGGCTGGGCGGGGCGCCGAGGCGCAGCCGCCCGCGGCGCAGCCGGGCGACCTCCTGGACCTCGCGACGGGCGCTCTCGGCATCGGCGAGGATCCGCCGGGCGAACGGCAGCAGTGTCTCGCCGGCGTCGGTGAGGGTGATGTGGCCGCGGGCGCGGTGAAAGAGCTCCGCTCCCAACTCCCTCTCCAGCGAACGGATCTGCTGCGAAAGGGAGGGCTGGGCGACATGTTCGCGCTCGGCGGCGCGGGTGAAGTGCCGGGTGTCGGCCACGGCCGTGAAGTAGCGGAGCTGCTGCAGCTGCATACGGGGAAGGGTAGGCGCACGGTGATAGGTGATGCCTATGGAGATGAGCCGGACCATGTCTTGGACTGATCGGAAGGCGGTCCCTACCGTCGGGACTCATGGCACTGGACACACGGACGGGCCGACGGCCGTCCTTCGCGGGCCTCCTGTGGCGCTCGACCGTCGGCAAGAAGACGGCGATGGCCGTCAGCGGCCTCGTGATGCTGCTGTATCTGGTCGTCCATATGCTGGGCAACCTCAAGATCTTCTTCGGTGCGGCGGACTTCGATGCGTACGCCGCCTGGCTGCGCACCATCGGCGAGCCGTTCCTGCACCACGAGTGGTTCCTGTGGATCGCGCGGGTGGTGCTGCTGGCCGCGGTCGTGGTGCATGCGGTGGCCGCGTACCAGCTCAGCCGTCGCGACCTGGCCGCCCGGCCGGTGAAGTACGCCCGCCCGTCGCCCGGCCACCACCCCGGGCCGAGGCGCCTCGCGTCGCGCCTGCCTCTCCCGGCGCCCGGCCGCCGCGCGAGCTACGCCACCCGGACGATGCGCTGGGGCGGTGTCATCCTCGGCCTGTTCCTCGTCTGGCACCTCCTGGACCTGACGACGCTGACGGTGAATCCGCGCGCCGAGGCAGGACACCCGTACGCGAACGTGGTCGCCACCTTCTCCACCTGGTACGGCAACGCCGTCTACCTCGTGGCGATGCTCGCCCTGGGCCTGCACGTCCGGCACGGCTTCTGGAGCGCCGCGCAGACGCTGGGCGCCAACCGGCCCGGCCGCGACCGGACGCTCAAGGCCCTCGCGAACGCCCTCGCCGCCGTCCTGACCGCGGGCTTCCTCGCCGTCCCCGTCGCCGTGATGACCGGAGTAGTGAGCTGACATGACATCGACCACCGAGCCGACTCCGACCCCCGAGCCGATGTCGACCAACGAGCCGAAGCCGACTGCCGGTCCGGCTCCGGCTCCGACTGCCGAGGCGACGCCGACCGCCCGCACGGCTCCGGCCCCCGTCACGACGCCGTACGCCAGCTACGCCGACTACCCGACCGGCGCCCCCGTCGCCGACACCGCGGCCCCCGGCGGGCCGGTCGCCGAGCGCTGGGACCGCCGCCGCTTCGAGGCCAGGCTCGTGGGCCCGGCCAACCGCCGCAAGCACACCGTCATCGTCGTCGGCACCGGTCTCGCGGGCGGTGCGGCGGGCGCCACCCTCGCCGAACAGGGCTACCACGTCGAGCAGTTCTGCTACCAGGACTCCCCGCGCCGGGCGCACTCCATCGCCGCCCAGGGCGGGATCAACGCGGCGAAGAACTACCGCAACGACGGCGACTCCGTCCACCGGCTCTTCCACGACACCGTCAAGGGCGGCGACTTCCGCGCCCGGGAGTCCAATGTGCACCGGCTCGCGCAGATCTCCGTCGGGATCATCGACCAGTGCGTGGCCCAGGGTGTGCCGTTCGCCCGCGAGTACGGCGGCCTGCTCGACACCCGCTCCTTCGGCGGCGTCCAGGTCTCCCGTACGTTCTACGCCCGCGGCCAGACGGGGCAGCAACTGCTGCTCGGGGCCTATCAGGCGCTCTCCCGGCAGATCGCGGCCGGGACGGTGCGCCTGCATGCCCGTACCGAAATGCTCGACCTGATCGTCGTCGACGGCCGGGCCCGCGGCATCGTCGCCCGGGACCTGGTCACCGGCCGGATCGAATGCCACATCGCGGATGCGGTGGTCCTGGCGTCCGGCGGCTACGGCAACGTCTTCTACCTGTCGACGAACGCCATGCACTCCAACGCCACCGCGATCTGGCGGGCGCACCGGCGCGGGGCGTACTTCGCCAACCCCTGCTTCACCCAGATCCACCCCACCTGCATCCCGCGCACCGGCGACCACCAGTCCAAGCTCACGCTGATGAGCGAGTCGCTGCGCAACGACGGCCGGATCTGGGTCCCGAAGGCCCGGGGCGACGTCCGCCCGCCCGACCGGATCCCCGAGGAGGAGCGCGACTACTACCTGGAGCGCCGCTACCCCTCCTTCGGCAATCTCGTGCCCCGCGACATCGCCTCGCGCGCCGCCAAGAGCGTCTGCGACGAGGGCCGCGGCGTCGGTCCCGGCGGTCAGGGCGTGTACCTGGACTTCGCCGACGCGATCGCCCGGACGGGCAGGGCCGCGGTCGAGGAGAAGTACGGCAACCTCTTCGACATGTACGCGCGGATCACCGCGGAGAACCCGTACGAGACGCCGATGCGGATCTACCCCGCTGTGCACTACACGATGGGCGGCCTGTGGGTCGACTACGACCTGCAGACCACCGTCCCCGGCCTGTTCGCCATCGGGGAGGCCAACTTCTCCGACCACGGCGCCAACCGCCTCGGCGCCTCCGCCCTGATGCAGGGCCTCGCCGACGGCTACTTCGTCCTGCCGCCGGCCCTCAACGACTACCTGGCCCGCACCCCCCTCGCCCCCGTGGACGAGGGCCACCCGGCGGCCGTCGCGGCCGCCGCGGAGACCACGGCACGCCTGACGCGGCTGCTCGCCGTGGACGGCGACCGCACTCCCGACTCCTTCCACCGCGAGATCGGCGCCCTGTTGTGGGAGTACTGCGGAATGGCCCGCACGGACGAGGGGCTGCGCACGGCCCTCGACCGGATTCCGCGGATCCGCGAGGAGTTCTGGCGCCGCGTCAAGGTGCCCGGCACCGGCGAGGAGTTCAACCAGTCCCTGGAGAAGGCCCACCGCATCGTCGACTACCTGGAGCTCGCCGAGCTGATGTGCCTCGACGCACTGCACCGCGCCGAGTCCTGCGGCGGCCACTTCCGCGAGGAGTCGCAGACCCCCGACGGCGAGGCCGCCCGCCGGGACGAGGAGTTCTCCTACGCGGCCGCCTGGGAGTTCACCGCCACCGGCGCGGCCCCCGTCCTCCACAAGGAAGACCTGGTCTTCGAGTACGTCCACCCCACCCAGCGGAGCTACGCATGAAGCTCACCCTGCGCATCTGGCGCCAGCAGCACGCCGACGCCCCGGGCGCCCTGTCCACCTACGAGGTGGACGGCATCTCACCGGACATGTCGTTCCTGGAAATGCTCGACACCCTCAACGAAGAGCTCCTGCTGAGCGGTGACGATCCGGTCGCCTTCGACCACGACTGCCGCGAGGGCATCTGCGGCGCCTGCTCGCTCGTCATCAACGGCGAGGCGCACGGCCCCGAGCGGACCACCACCTGCCAGCTGCACATGCGGTCCTTCCGGGACGGCGACACCCTCGACATCGAGCCGTGGCGGGCCGCCGCCTTCCCGGTCGTCAAGGACCTGGTCGTCGACCGCTCCGCCTTCGACCGCATCATCGGGTCCGGCGGCTACATCACGGCCCCGACCGGCGCCGCCCCCGAGGCACACGCCACCGCCGTACCCAAACCGGCCGCCGACACCGCCTTCGAGCACGCCGAGTGCATCGGCTGCGGCGCCTGCGTGGCGGCCTGCCCCAACGGCTCGGCGATGCTCTTCACCGCCGCCAAGGTCGTCCACCTCAACTCCCTGCCCCAGGGCGCCCCGGAACGGGAGAGCCGCGTCCTGGACATGGTGGGACGGATGGACGCCGAGGGCTTTGGCGGCTGCACGAATACCGGGGCGTGCGCGACGGCCTGCCCCAAGGGGATCCCGCTCTTCAGCATCGCCACGATGAACCGGGAGTTCGTCCGGGCGGCACGCAAGGGGCGGTGAGCCGGACCGCGGCGGCCCCGGCGGATGCGCCCCGGTCAGCGCACGGGGTGTCCGGCCCCCCGGAGGGCGTCCTTGACCTGGGCGATGCGCAGGTCGCCGAAGTGGAAGACGGAGGCGGCCAGGACCGCGTCGGCGCCGGCCGCGACGGCCGGGGCGAAGTCGTCGAGCCGGCCGGCGCCGCCGGAGGCGATCACCGGGACGGTGACGTGCTTGCGGACGGCCTCGATCATCGCGACGTCGTAGCCGTCCTTGGTGCCGTCGGCGTCCATGGAGTTGAGGAGGATTTCGCCGGCGCCCAGTTCGGCGGCGCGGTGGGCCCACTCCACGGCGTCGATGCCGGTGCCGCGGCGGCCGCCGTGGGTGGTGACCTCGTAGCCGGACGGGGTCCCCGCGTCGGTGCGGCGGGCGTCGACCGAGAGGACCAGGACCTGGCTGCCGAAGCGCTCGGCGATCTCGCGGATCACGTCGGGGCGGGCGATGGCGGCGGTGTTGACGCCAACCTTGTCCGCGCCGGCCCGCAGCAGCTTGTCCACGTCCTCGGGGGTGCGGACGCCGCCGCCCACCGTGAGGGGGATGAAGACCTGCTCGGCGGTGCGGCGGACCACGTCGTAGGTGGTCTCGCGGTTGCCGGAGGAGGCGGTGATGTCGAGGAAGGTCAGCTCGTCTGCGCCCTCCTCGCCGTAGATCTTCGCCATCTCGACCGGATCACCCGCGTCGCGCAGGTTCTGGAAGTTGACGCCCTTGACGACCCGGCCGTTGTCGACGTCCAGGCAAGGGATGACTCGGACCGCCAGGGTCATGTCGGTTCAGGCCTCTCTGACAGTTCTCGGAAAGCTTCCAGTTCCACTTCCACCAGCACACGGGGGTCGACGAAGCCGGAGACCACGACCAGGCTCGAAACGGGCGGCGCGGCCTCGAAGAGCTCCCGGTGGGCGCGGCCGGCCGCGTCCACATCGCGCAGGTGGGTGAGGTACACACGGGTGCGCAGGACCGCGTCGGCGCCGAGGCCGAAGGGTTTGAGCGCATCCAGCGCGTGGGTGAAGGCGGCCTTGGTCTGTTCGTACGGGTCGCCCTCCCCCACAAGAACGCCGTCGACCAGTGGCATCGTGCCGGCGACCAGGACCCGGTCGCCGGCCGCCACGGCGCGTGCGAAGCCGATCTTCTCTTCCCAGGGATTGGGGGTCCGTACGCGCTCGATGGTCATCATGCGGCCTTTCGTTCGCCGTTACGACAATTACGACACTGCTGCCAGCGCCTCTTCGAGGGTGAACGCCTTTGCATAGAGCGCCTTGCCGACGATCGCGCCCTCCACACCTTCCGGCACCAGCGAGGCCAGCACCCGCAGGTCGTCGAGCGAGGAGACACCGCCGGAGGCGACCACGGGCCGGTCGGTGGCCGCGCAGACGTTCCTGAGCAGTTCGACGTTGGGGCCCTGGAGGGTGCCGTCCTTGTTGATGTCGGTGACGACGTAGCGGGCGCAGCCCTCGGAGTCGAGGCGGGCCAGCGTCTCGTAGAGGTCGCCGCCGTCGCGGGTCCAACCGCGGCCGCGCAGGGTCGTGCCGCGGACGTCCAGGCCGACCGCGATCTTGTCGCCGTGCTCGGCGATGACCTTGGCGACCCACTCGGGGGTCTCCAGCGCGGCGGTGCCGAGGTTGACCCGGCGGCAGCCGGTGGCCAGGGCCGCGGCGAGCGTGTCGTCGTCGCGGATACCGCCGGACAGCTCGACCTTGATGTCCATGGAGCGGGCGACCTCTGCGATCTGCGCCCGGTTGTCACCGGTGCCGAAGGCCGCGTCGAGGTCGACGAGGTGCAGCCACTCGGCGCCGGACCGCTGCCAGGCGAGGGCCGCCTCCAGCGGGTCGCCGTAGGAGGTCTCGGAGCCGGACTCACCGTGCACGAGGCGGACGGCCTGGCCGTCGCGGACGTCGACGGCGGGGAGGAGCTCGAGCTTCGCAGCGTTCGGCATTACAGGGTCTCGATCCAATTGGTCAGGAGCTGGGCACCGGCGTCGCCGGACTTCTCGGGGTGGAACTGGGTGGCCCACAGCGGGCCGTTCTCGACCGCGGCCACGAACCGCTCGCCGTGCGTGGCCCAGGTGACCGTCGGCGCGGTGAGGTGCGGGTTGCCGACCTCCAGCTCCCAGTCGTGCACCGCGTAGGAGTGCACGAAGTAGTAGCGGGCGTCGGCGGGCAGCCCGGCGAAGAGCTGCGAGTCCCCGGGGGCCTCGACGGTGTTCCAGCCCATGTGCGGGACGACCTCGGCCTTGAGCGGGCCGACCGTGCCGGGCCACTCGTCCAGGCCCTCGGTCTCGACGCCGTGCTCGATGCCGCGGCCGAAGAGGATCTGCATGCCGACGCAGATGCCCATCACGGGGCGTCCGCCGGCCAGCCGGCGTCCGACGAGCCAGTCGCCGCGGGCCTCCTTGAGCCCGGCCATGCAGGCGGCGAACGCGCCGACGCCGGGGACCAGCAGCCCCTCGGCGTTCAGCGCCCGGTCGAAGTCCCGGGTGATCTCCACGTCGGCGCCGACGTGGGCCAGGGCGCGCTCGGCGGAACGGACGTTGCCGAAGCCGTAGTCGAAGACGACGACGTTCTTACGGGATGCCGAGGGGGTCAATTCCATACCTCCAGCCGCAGCACGCCGGCGAGCAGGCACAGCGCCGAACCGACGGACAGCAGCACGATCAGGCCCTTGGGCAGCTGCTGCTTCCAGAACGAGTAGACACCGCCGAGGAGAAAGAGCCCGAGGAGGATGAAGACGGTGGACAGACCGTTCACGGCATCCTCCTGTTCTCCCCCAGACTCCGTCCGGGGGCACCCCCATCTCCGCCCATGCGGCGCAGAGGTGCGGGCATCGTGGTCATCTGCGGCCCGGCGGCCGCGCGTGCGTCGCTCACGGGCTACAGGGCTCCCTTGGTGGAAGGAATGATCCCGGCCGCGCGCGGATCACGCTCGCTGGCGTAGCGCAGGGCGCGGGCCAGCGCCTTGAACTGGCACTCCACGATGTGGTGGGCGTTGCGGCCGTACGGGACGTGGATGTGCAGCGCTATCTGGGCCTGGGCGACGAACGACTCGAAGATGTGCCGGGTCATGGTCGTGTCGTAGCTGCCGATCATCGGCGCCATGTTCTCCGGCTCGGTGTGCACCAGGTACGGACGGCCGGAGAGGTCCACGGTCACCTGCGCGAGCGATTCGTCCAGCGGGACGGTGCAGTTGCCGAAGCGGTAGATACCGGACTTGTCACCGAGGGCCTGCTTGAACGCGGCGCCCAGGGCCAGCGCGGTGTCCTCGATGGTGTGGTGGGTGTCGATGTGCAGATCGCCGTCGGTCTTGACCTTGAGGTCGAACAGGCCGTGCCGGCCGAGCTGGTCGAGCATGTGGTCGTAGAAGCCCACACCGGTCGATACCTCCACCTCGCCCCTGCCGTCGAGGTCGATCTCGACGAGGACGGAGGTTTCCTTGGTCGTACGCTCCACGCGTCCTACGCGGGTCATCGCTTGCTCTCCTTCAGTACTGCGCGAACCGCGTCGAGGAACGCGTCGTTCTCGGCCGGGGTGCCGGCGGTGACCCGCAGCCAGCCCGGTACGCCGTTGTCCCGGACCAGCACGCCGTGGTCGAGGATCGCCTGCCAGGTGGCATGCGCATCCTCGAAGAGACCGAACTGCACGAAGTTGGCGTCGGAGTCGACGACCTGGCAGCCGGCCGCCCGCAGCTCGGTGACCAGGCGGTCCCGCTCGGTCTTGAGCTGCTCGACGTACTTCAGGAGGGTGTCGGTGTGCTCCAGCGCGGCGAGCGCGGTGGCCTGGGTGACGGACGAGAGGTGGTACGGGAGCCGGACCAGCTGCACCGCGTCGACCACGGCGGGGTCGGCGGCGAGGTAGCCCAGCCGCAGTCCGGCGGCGCCGAAGGCCTTGGACATGGTCCGGGAGACCACCAGATTCGGCCGGCCCTCGATCAGCGGCAGCAGCGAGGGCCGGTGGCTGAACTCGCCGTAGGCCTCGTCGACCACCACCAGGGCGCCGGCCCCGTCCGCCCGGGCCGCCTGCGCCGCCTCGTACAGCGCGAGCACGGTCGCTTCCCCGACGGCGGTGCCGGTCGGGTTGTTCGGCGAGCAGATGAAGACGACATCGGGGCGCTGTTCGGCGATGACCGCCCTGGCCGCCTCGACGTCGATGGTGAAGTCGTCATTGCGCGGGCCGGAGATCCAGCCGGTGCCCGTGCCGCGGGAGATCAGCCCGTGCATGGAGTACGACGGCTCGAAGCCGAGGGCGCTGCGGCCGGGGCCGCCGAAGGTCTGCAGCAGCTGCTGGATGACCTCGTTGGAGCCGTTGGCGGCCCAGACCCGGTCGGCGGTGACCTCGTGGCCGCCGGTGCGGGTGAGGTAGCGGGCCAGCTCGGTGCGCAGCTCGACCGCGTCCCGGTCGGGGTAGCGGTTGAGGCGGCGGGCGGCCTCGGTCACCCGCTCGGCGATCCGCTCGACCAGCGGCTCGGGCAGCGGGTAGGGGTTCTCGTTGGTGTTCAGACGCACCGGGACGTCCAGCTGCGGTGCGCCGTAGGGGGACTTGCCGCGCAGCTCGTCCCGGATGGGGAGATCGTCGATCCTGGTCACGTGCCTGCTCACTTGCTCTGCGGGACCTTCCATTCGAACCTGGCCTTCAGCGCGGCGCCGTGGGCCGGGAGGTCTTCGGCCTCGGCGAGGGTCACCACATGGTGGGTGACCTCGGCCAGCGCGTCGCGGGAGTAGTCCACGACATGGATGCCGCGCAGGAAGGACTGCACGGACAGGCCGGAGGAGTGGCAGGCGCAGCCGCCGGTGGGCAGGACGTGGTTGGAGCCGGCGCAGTAGTCGCCGAGCGAGACCGGGGCCCAGGGGCCGACGAAGACCGCGCCGGCGTTGCGGACCCGGGCAGCGACGGCGGAGGCGTCGGCGGTCTGGATCTCCAGGTGCTCGGCGCCGTAGGCGTCCACGACCCTGAGGCCTTCGTCGATGCCGTCGACGAGGACGACGGCGGACTGCCGCCCGGCCAGCGCCTCGGTGATCCGCTCGATGTGCTTGGTGGCCCCGACCTGCTGCTTGAGCGCGTCCTCGACGGCGTCGGCGAGCTCGGTGGAGTCGGTGACCAGGACGGCGGCGGCGAGGGTGTCGTGCTCGGCCTGGCTGATCAGGTCGGCGGCGACGTGCTCGGGGTCGGCGGTGGCGTCCGCGAGCACCGCGATCTCGGTGGGCCCGGCCTCGGCGTCGATGCCGATCCGGCCCTTGAGGAGGCGCTTGGCGGAGGCGACGTAGATGTTGCCGGGGCCCGTGACCAGGTTGACCGGCAGGCACTCCTCGGTGCCGTACGCGAACATCGCGATGGCCTGGGCACCGCCGGCGGCGTAGACCTCGTCGACGCCGAGCAGGGCGCAGGCGGCGAGGATGGTCGGGTGCGGCCGGCCGCCGAACTCCTTCTGCGGCGGGGAGGTGACGGCGATGCCCGTGACGCCGGCCTCCTGCGCGGGGACGACGTTCATGACGACGGACGACGGGTAGACCGCGAGGCCGCCGGGGACGTAGAGGCCCACCCGCTCGACGGGGACCCAGCGTTCGGTGACCGTGCCACCGGGGACGACCTTGGTCGTGACGTCGGTGCGGCGCTGCTCGCGGTGGACGATCCGGGCACGCCGGATCGACTCCTCCAGGGCGGCGCGCACGGCCGGGTCCAGCGCGTCCAGGGCGTCGCGCAGCGCCTCGGCGGGCACCCGTACGCGCTCGATCTCGACGCCGTCGAACCGCCGCGCGTAATCGATCAGCGCCGCGGTGCCGCGATGGCGTACGTCCTCGCAGATGGGCCGCACCTTCTCCAGGGCGGCTTCCACGTCGAACTCGGCACGGGGCAGCAGGTCGCGCAGGGCGCCGCCCTCGGGGAGGGCGTCACCGCGCAGATCGATTCGGGAGATCACCCTCCCAGTGTCTCAGACCCGCTCCCGGGCCCGAGCGGCCGTATCACTCAGTGATACACAGCGGCACACGCTCCGGACACCCCGTGACCGGGCCCGCGGAAGTTGACCGGAGTTGGCCCTGACCACGCGTGTTCAAGCCGTCACGGGGCGGGCAAGGGCCACGTGACGGCGTACGGGGACGCCTGTGGGACGCGGCACGACCGGTGCACGCCATGCGTCCGAACAGGTTGCGACACACCACGGGAGAGCAAGGGGGAACCACTGTGACCGAGCCCGGGGACGGCGACGCACCCGCCGACCTGCAGCTGACATCGGCGGAATGGAGCATGTGGCAGGCCTTCCGCAACGGCAGCACCTGCGATCTGCACATCGGCGACCCGGCGCGCGACGATCCGCACGGACAGCATCTGTGGGGCCCCGAGCGCCGGGTGCGGGCCAGGGTCGTGGCGTTACTGCTGCTCGACGGGCCGCCACCGCAACCGGGCCGGGTCTCCGCGCTCGAGCTCACCGGCGCGTACATCACGGACACTCTCGACCTTGCGGGCGGCACGATCAAGCCATTCGTGGAGCTGCGGGACTGCCGCTTCGAGGCCGAGGTGGTGCTGCCGGAGAGCCGGTTCACCACACTGCGGCTGGTGAACTGTGCGATACCCCGGCTGGAGGCGGCCCGGCTGCACACCGAGGGCGATCTCCATCTGCCGCGCTGTGTGGTGCACTCCGGCGTCCGGCTCACCGACGCGCACATCGGCACGGACCTGATGCTCAACCAGACCGTGGTGCACAAGGACCGGCAGGGCCGGTCCATCACGGCGGACGGGATGACCGTCGCCCAGGACCTGCAGGCCGAGATGATGGAGTCCTACGGAGAGCTGTCGCTGCGCGGCGCCACCATCGGCGTGTCGCTGAGCCTGCGCGGCAGCCGGCTGAGCAACCCCTTCGGCAGGCGGGCGCTGAACGCCCCCCAGCTGACCGTCGAGCGCACCCTCTACCTCACCGCCGCGGGCCTGGCCAACTCCCCGTTCTCCAGCAGCGCCACTCCCCCGTACGGCACCGCCCACACCCCCTCGCGCGGCACCCGGATGCAGCGCTTCGAGTGCGAGGGCGGGATGCGGCTGGACGACGGGCGGTTCGGCGACGCGGTCGACTTTGAACACGCCCGCTTCATCATGGAGTCCGACCAGGAGCTGTCGCTGCGCCGCATCCAGACGCCCGAGCTGCGCTTCCTGTGCGACCGGCCGCAGCGCGGCCGGGTGATCCTCTCCGGTGCCCGGGTCGTCAACCTCATCGACAAGTCGGCGAGCTGGCCGGGGCTCGGCGGGCTGTGGATGGCCGGCTTCGCCTACGAGACGCTGATCCCGCGCGGCCCCTTCCCGCTGGCGCTGCGGCTGCAATGGGTGGCCGCGGCGACCCCGGAGTACGCGCCCGAGCCGTACGAGATGCTCGCCGCCTCGCTGCGCACCACCGGCGAGGACTCCGAAGCCCGCGAGGTCCTGCTGGCCAAGCAGCGGCGGCGCCGCGAGACGCTGCCGCTGGCGGCCAAGGCCTGGGGGTTCCTGCAGGACTGGACGGTGGCCTACGGCTACCGCCCGGGGCGGGCCGCGGTGTGGATGGCCATCCTGTGGGCCATCGGCACGCTCTACTTCTCGACGTACCCGCCGCCGCCCCTCAAGGCGGGCGAGGCGCCGCCGTGGAATCCGTACCTCTACTCCCTGGACCTGCTGCTGCCGGTGATCGACCTCAATCAGGGCGCCGCCTGGAAGCCGGGCGGCGGCGCGCAGTGGGCGGCCGCCCTGCTGATCCTGGCGGGCTGGGTGCTCGCCACGACGGTCGCGGCGGGTGCGTCGCGGCTCCTGAGGCGGCAATAGCCGTTCCGCTGCGCTTTGCCTTTGGCCCACGTTTTCGGCTTTCTCACCGTGGGGGTTACGCGCCGTTTTCCGCCCGCTTCGCGGTGCGCCCGCCGTTTCGCCTGGCGGCGGGCCCGTCCGCTGCGCTTTGCCTCGGCACGTTTTCGGCTTTCCCGCCGTGGGGGTTTCTCTTGTTGCGCCTAGCGGCGGGCCGGGTCCGCTGCGCGGGGCTGTGGGTGCGGTGACGGACCTCCGGGGCCTGGTGTGTGGACTGCTTCGCTTTACGTCCACACACCAGGCCCCTCCGGCCCGTCCCCTCCCGTGAGTGAGTAAGTGAAGGTGAGTGGGGGCGGCGTCGATCACAGCCGATTCCCCGTGCCACAAGCCCATTCCCCGTGCCACGGCCATTTGCCTGTGCCCACGGCCCTTCCCCTACGTCCACGACGAGCACCGGACCAGCTACGTGCACCCCCACCGGCCTTCTCCCACCCACCCAACGGGAGGGGACGGGCCGGAGCGGGTGGGTGTCCGGACGTAAAGCGAAGCAGTCCGGACACCCACCCGCGCAGGCCCGTCACCGCACCCCAACAGCCCCGCGCAGCGGACCCCGCCCCGCGCAGCGGCACCGCCCGCCGCAAGCGCAACGGCGAGCGCATCGCGCAGCGGGCGACAAACGGCGCGCAACCCCCACGGCGGGAAAGCCAAAAACGTGGGCCAAAGGCAAAGCGCAGCGGACCGCGCGGCCGCAACCTCGGTGCCCACGCCGGTGGGGGAGCCCGGTCGGCACAGAATCCCCGCCCACATGGGAGCACAGCCAAGCGCAGCGTCTAGGCTTACGGGCTGTGACCTCCCTGCGCCTACCGCTCTTCCCGCTGAACTCGGTGCTGTTCCCGGGACTCGTGCTCCCGCTGAACGTCTTCGAGGCGCGGTACCGGGCGATGATGCGTGATCTGAGCGCGGTGTCCGAGGACGACCGCCGCTTCGCCGTGATCGCGATCCGGGACGGCCGCGAGGTCGCCCCCACCGCGCAGGGCATGCCGGACGATGTCACCCTGCCGTCCGCGGACGGCCCCGCGGCGGGCTTCGGCGACGACCCGGTGCAGGCGTTCCACGCCGTGGGGTGTATCGCCGACGCGGCGACCATCCGGGAGAAGTCCTCCGACGACGACACCGGCTACGAGGTCCTTGCCACCGGCACCACCCGCTTCCGGCTGCTGTCGGTGGACGCCTCGGGGCCGTATCTGACCGGCGAGCTGGAGGAGCTGGAGGACGGCGAGGGAGAGGGCGCCGGCGCGCTCGCCTCGGGCGTCGTACGGGCCTTCCGTACCTACCAGAAGCGGCTGGCCTGGGCGAACGAGCGGACCCTGTCGAGCGGGCAGGACCTACCCGCCGATCCCTCGGTGCTGTCGTATCTCGTCGCCGCGGCGGCCGTACTGGACGTCCCCGCCAAGCAGCGGCTGCTGGAGGCGCCGGACACCGCGTCCCGGCTGGGGCAGGAGCTGAAACTCCTTCGCCAGGAGTCGGCGCTGCTCGGTAAGCTCCCGTCGCTGCCGGCCGTGGATCTGACCCGGCAGCCGACCAGCCCCAACTGAACGACCCACCGGCACGGGTTCGGCCGGTCCGACCGACGCGAGGCACGAAGACGGTGGCGAAGAAGTCCAGGAAATCCGTCGGCACCCCGGCCACGGTCGCCCTCACGACGGCGGGCGTCCCGTTCACCACGCATTCCTACGAGCACGATCCGGCCGCGCCGTCGTACGGCGAGGAGGCCGCCCAGGCTCTCGGGGTCGCGCCCGACCAGGTGTTCAAGACGCTGCTGGCGGATGTCGACGGCGCGTTGACGGTGGCCGTGGTCCCGGTGTCGGGGTCGTTGGACCTCAAGGCGCTGGCGGCCGCGGTGGGCGGCAAGCGGGCCACGATGGCCGACCCGGCGGCGGCCGAACGCAGCACCGGCTACGTCCGGGGCGGGATCTCCCCGCTGGGGCAGCGCAAGCGGCTGCCCACGGTCGTGGACGCCTCGGCAGAGGGCCGGCCGACGGTCTGTGTGTCGGCGGGGCGGCGGGGGCTGGAGGTCGAGCTGTCGCCGGAGGACCTGGTGGCGCTCACGGGGGCGCGCCTCGCGCCGATCGCCCGCGACTGACGGCACCGCGGCTGACGACACCGCCACTGAAGGCACGAGCGGGCGGCGGGGCGGCCGGGCGGAGTGGCCGCCCCGGGGATCCGCCCCGGAGATCCGCACAGGTCAGCCCGCGGCGGGCGGCTGCTGTCCGGGGTGCTTCCCGTGAGCATCGCGGTGGTCGCCGCCGTGCCGGTCGCCGCCGTGTTGATCGTCCCCGTGCAGATGATCGTCGCCGTGCCGGTCGTCGTGGTGCCGGTCGCCGCCATGCTGATCGTCGTGGTGGTCCCCGTGCTGCTCCCCGGGCCAGTGCGGTGCCTCCGGCTCCGGGTCGCGCGGTCCGAACAGGCCGGTCAGCGCGAGCTGGGTGAGCATCGCGGCGATCGGCCAGGCCAGCAGCGCGCCCTTGGCCTGCAGCCGCAGCGGGCCGCTGAAGGACACCCCGGGGCCGACCTGCCTGGCGTGTGCGGCCACGTCCGGGGTGGGGCCCAGCCACATGCCGGTCATCCAGCCCAGCACCGCGCCGAGCAGTCCGCCCACGACCAGCGCCACGACCAGCGGAATCCCGCCACGCCGGCGGAAGAGGAAGACCGCGGCGGTGGTGAGCACCCCGAAGCCGAGGGACAGCAGGACGAAGGTGCCGTCCGCGCCGATCGCCTCTTCGCCCTCGGTGTTCTTGAGGTAGACGTTGCGGGTGTCCGCGATCAGCGGGATGTGCGGTGCGAGCCAGTTCCACAGCAGGCCGAGCAGCACACCGGTCACCGCGACCACGAGCGCGATCAGCGCGCCCTCGCGCAGCTCACGGGCCAGCTCGGGGCCGACCGGGCCGCCGTGGTCGGCGACGGGCGCGGCCTCGGGGTGCTGCGGCTCGTCGGGCGGTTGGTTGTCGGGGGGCGTCAGCGGTGCGGTCACCCCGTCATCGTGCCAGGTGGGGCCGGTGGGACCGGAAGCAGGACGGCCGTTCGGTGTGGTGGCCCCCGTCATCGGGCGGCCGCCCGGCGGTACGCCCAGGTGGCGACGGCCAGCGAGAGCACCCCGACGGCCGCGCAGACGCCCAGGTCGGCGCCGACCGCGACCCAGTCGGGATGCGGGTCGAAGCTGCGTGCCAGCGCCTCCACCCCGTAGGTCGAGGGCAGCAGATCACGGGCCCAGCCGATCATCTCGGGCATCCGCTCGGCCGGCAGCACACCCAGCAGCAGCGCCGCCGACATCCCCAACTGGCCGCAGAGCGTGGCGAGTTCGGGGCGGGGCGCGAGCAGGCCGAGGGCCGCGCCGAGACCGGCCAGCGCCGCCCCGGCGAGCGGGAGCACGGCGGCCAGCACCCACAGGTGGGCCATCGGCAGCTGGAAGAGCACACAGCCGGTGACCGCGGTGACCACCGTCCCGGGCACGGTGAACGAGGCGTACGCGCCGGCCGCGCCGAGCACCACGGCGGCCGGCGGCACCGGCAGCGTCGCGTAGTGGTCGAGCCCGCCGCCGGCCCGCAGCTGGCCGAAGTACTGGGCGAGGAGATTGAGCGCCACGAAGGCGACGACCAGCACGCTGGAGCCGGACACCACGGACCGGGCCGGATCGCCGCCGTCGACCACCCCGCGCAGCAGGACCATGATCCCGATGGACTGGAAGGTGGCGACGAACAGCAGCGGGATCCGTGCGACCCGGGCCCGGGAGAGCTGGGCGCGGTAGACGGCCGCCAGCGCGGGCACCAGGCGGGCGCGCGGCGCCAGCGGCGCGGCGGCCTCCTCGGGCCGTGCCCCGGCTTCCGGGGCCGCCCCGGCCGCCGCCTGCACGGGAACCACACTCACGCTGTCACCACGCCTTCCTCGCTGCCCCCGTGGTACTCCATACGTCCGCCGCACCGCTCCCCGTTCACGCCCGTCACGCCTTGACCAGTCCCTCCGCCCGGCCCCCCAGGGCGAGGTACACATCCTCCAGGCTGGGCGTGGCCAGCGTGAAATCGTCCAGGGCCGCGAAGGCGGGGCCCGCGGTGACCGCGGCGACGGCGGAACGGGCCCGGTCGGCGGGCAGGCGCAGGGTCCAGCGACGTCCCGAGGTGTGCGCGGCGGCTTCGAGGGCGGCGACCTCGGGCACCTCCAGCGGCGGGCGGTCGCGCCACACCAGCTCCAGCCGGACCTCGTCGCTCACCATTTCCTTCAGCCCGCCGGGCGTGTCGCAGGCGATGACCCGGCCCCGGTCGATCACCGCGACCCGGTCGAGCACGCTCTCGGCCTCCAGGACGTTGTGGGTCACCAGCACCACCGTGGCGCCGCGCTCGGCCCGGCGCCGGTCCACCGCGGCCCACACGGCGCGCCGGGCGACCGGGTCCATCCCGGTGGTCGGCTCGTCCAGCACCAGCAGCGGCCGCTCGCCGATCAGCGCGGTGGCCAGGCAGGCCAGCCGCCGCTGCCCGCCGGACAGCTTCTTCAGCGCCCGTCCGGTGAGGTCCGCGAGCCCCAGCTCGCCGATCACGTCGTCCCGCTCGGCGCGCGCCTCACGGGCACCGAGGCCGCGCAGCCGGCCGGTGGTCTCCACCGCCAGCGCGACGGTCATCTCGTCCAGGGCGGTGGACTCCTGGCCCAGGTAGCCCAGCAGCCGGGAGGCCCGCTCCGGGTGGCGCACCAGGTCGTGGCCCAGTACGGAGATGCTGCCGGAGTCCGGGCGCAGCAGTCCGGTCAGCTGGCGGACCAGGGTGGACTTGCCGGCTCCGTTGGGGCCGAGCAGCCCGAAGATCTCGCCGCGGTGCACGTCCAGGGTGATGCCGTCGTTGGCGCGTACGGCGGACGGCCGTGCCGCCCCGCGGCGCCCGCGCATCGCGGGGTACGTCTTGACCAGGTCCCGCACGGCGCACACCGGCACCCCGCGCTCCACCTGTTTTGCGCCCGTCCTCACGAGCTATGAGGGTACGCGTCCCCGGCCCGCCTCCGGGCCGCGGGGCTCCGGCGGGCGGGCCGGGCAGGGTCTTTCGGGCCGGTCAGTCCCCGGCCGGGGCGTGCTCGGCGGCCGTCCGCAGGTCGACCTCGCGCCAGAATCCGGCCCGGATCGCATAGCGGTCGTGCTCGTCGATCTGGTCGTCCTTGTGGGCCAGCAGTCCGAACCGGGCGGCGTAGCGCAGCAGTTCACCGTCGATGCGGTGCGGGATGCGCGGGTACTCCGTCGACAGCTGCTGAAGGTGGGTGGTGTCGGAGAGCCGGTCGGTCCAGCGGCGGGCGAAGACCTGGCCGACCTCGAAGGGGTCGCCGCTGACGGCGGTGATGTCCTCCTCGCGGTCGGCCCAGCGCTGCTCGGCGCTGGTGAGCTGGGCGAGGGTGGGCAGGGCCGCGGTCTCGGAGGGTTCGCCGACCGGGCCGCCGCGCTCGACCCAGCCCTTGTCGGACGACCAGCGCAGGGTGGCGCCGGCCGCGGGCGCCTGCGGGGCGGAGCCGCCGGGGCCCGCGGGTCCCTGGCCCCCGGCGTGGGCGCGACCCAGCCCGGCCAGATCCTTGGGGGTGGGGACGCCCCGGGAGCCCGCGGCCCCGGGATCCTCTGCGGCGGCCGGGGCGCCGGCGGCACCGGCCGGCGGCCGGGAGACGCCGTTGGCGCCGCTGTGCTCGTGGGCGTGCTCGGCGGCTTCCGGGCCGGAGGCGGCGGCTGCCGCGGCGGCGACCGCGGACTCGGGCAGCGGGGCGGAGAGGATCGCGGCGATCTCGGGGCGCGGCACCGGCGGCGGGGCGCAGGGGCCGCCGAACTCCTTGGCGCGGACCGCGCGGGTGATCCAGGTCCGGTCCAGCACCCGCCGCTCGTCGGCCTCGGCGACCAGGTCCTCGGACTGGTTGTAGTCGCCGTCCGCGGCCTGGACGGCCCACAGGTGGACCGCGACGCCGTGCTCCTTGGCGGACATCAGGCCGGGCAGGAGGTCGCCGTCGCCGGTGACCAGGACGATGTCGGAGCAGGCGCGGTTACGGGCGAGTTCGGTCAGCTCGGCGTGCATCGCGGCGTCCACGCCCTTCTGCGCCCAGCGGCCGTCACTGCGGGTCAGGGCGCCGAGCCGGACGGTGACCCGGGGCATCACCCGCAGCCTGCGGTGCTCGGGTTGCGGGACGCGGTCGGGGGCGCCGTCGAACCAGTAGATCCGCAGCAGCGGGCGTTCGGTGTCCGCCTCGGCGCGCTGGCGCAGTCCCTGGATGAGGGCGGCGTGATCCACCGTGATCCGGGAACGGGCGGGCTCTCCGGCGAGCAGGCTCGCCGCGGCGCCGAGCAAATACCCGGCGTCCACCAGGACGACACAGCGATCCACGATCCACCCTCTTCCCTGAGGTGCTGATGTCCGGTCGCCCCCCGGCTCGGCCCGTGGCACGAGTTTTCTTCGGTTGTCCTTCGAGTCTGCCCGACCCCGCGGGCGTTAACTGCCCGAACTCGATCTTCGGCGTGGCGGATTCGGCAAGAATCTTGAGTACAGCGTGTGATCAACCCTTTAACGCAGGGTAATTGCCCGAAATGCAGCGCTCTGTCCGGCGTGTAAGTCTGGTTCCGGCCCCGATCCCAGATTCCCCCCTCAGGAGGCACGATCATGGCCAAGGACAAGAAGCAGGACCACAGTCAGCAGCAGAAGACGGCGTCCGCGGCCGAGCGCGGCCAGCAGGAAGCCCAGAAGTCGAGCCTGGAGGCACAGTCCCAGTCGCGGTCGCAGGCGCAGGGCAGCCCGGCAGATGTTGCACGTAAGCACCAGCGGCGCTTCGGTCACAACTGATCTCAACTGATCCACGCCGCACAGAGGTTGAGGGGCGCGTCCACTTCGGGCGCGCCCCTCGGGGTAGGGCCTGTCGTCAAGGTCCCGGCTGCCCCGGGGCTCTGCCTCGCGGCGCCTGACGGTCGGCGGCCGGTGGTCAGCCCGCCAGGCAGGACGGGCCGAGCAGCACCTTGAGATCGCCGAACAGCGACGGGTCGGGCGTGACCCGGTGCCGGTCCAGCCGGAGCACGGTCGTCTTGCGCGCTCCCAGCAGTTTGATCCGCACCTCCGTGGAGCCGCGGTGGCTGGTCAGCACCTCGCCCAGCTTCTCGACCATCGGCGGGGTGACCTTGACCGTCGGAATGGTGATGGTCACGGGGGCGTTGGCGCCGGCCTCCGAGAGGTCGGGGACCATCATCTCCATGGCCACCAGCCGCGGGATGTCCTCCCGCTTGTCGAGGCGGCCCTTGACGAAGACCACGGTGTCCTCGACGAGTTGGGTGGACACCAGCTGGTAGGTCGCCGGGAAGAACATGCAGTCGATGGAGCCTGCCAGGTCCTCGACGGTGGCGATCGCCCAGGCATTGCCCTGCTTGGTCATCTTGCGCTGCAGGCCGGAGATGATGCCGCCGATGGTGACGATCGAACCGTCGGAGTAGTCGCCGCCGGTCAGCTGGGCGATGGCGGCGTCCGCCTTGTCGGACAGCACGTGTTCCAGGCCGAAGAGCGGGTGGTCGGAGACGTAGAGACCGAGCATCTCGCGCTCCTGGGCGAGGAGATAGGTCTTGTCCCACTCGATGTCCGAGAACTCGACGTCCAGGCCGAAGCCGGGGCCCTCGGAAGTGCCGTCGCCGGAGTCGCCCAAGCCGCCGAAGAGGTCGAACTGCCCCTCGGCCTCCTTGCGCTTGACCTGGACGACGTTGTCGATCATCGGTTCGTAGTGCGCCGTCAGGCCCTTGCGGGTGTGGCCCATCTCGTCGAAGGCGCCGGCCTTGATCAGTGATTCGGTGGTGCGCTTGTTGCAGACGACCGCGTCGACCTTGTCGAGGTAGTCGGGGAAGGAGAGGTACTTCCCCTTCGCCTTGCGGCTGCGGATGATCGAGTCGACGACGTTCTGGCCGACGTTGCGGACCGCGGTGAGGCCGAAGAGGATCACATCGTCACCCTGGGCGGCGAAGTTGGCCTCGGACTCGTTGACGTTCGGCGGCAGCACCTTGATGCCCATGCGCCGGCACTCGTTCAGATAGACCGCCGACTTGTCCTTGTCGTCGCGCACCGAGGTCAGCAGCGCGGACATGTACTCGGCCGGGTAGTTGGCCTTGAGGTAGGCGGTCCAGTAGGTGACCAGGCCGTACGCGGAGGAGTGCGCCTTGTTGAAGGCGTAGCCGGCGAAGGGGACCAGGACGTCCCACAGGGCCTGGATGGCCTGGTCGGAGAAGCCGTTCTTCCGCGCGCCCTCCTGGAAGAGGACGAAGTTCTTCGCCAGTTCCTCAGGCTTCTTCTTGCCCATGACGCGGCGGAGGATGTCGGCCTCGCCGAGGGAGTACCCGGCGATGATCTGGGCGGCCTTCTGCACCTGCTCCTGGTAGACGATCAGGCCGTGGGTGAGGCCGAGGACCTCCTTGAGGGGCTCCTCCAGCTCCGGGTGGATCGGGGTGATCTCCTGGAGGCCGTTCTTGCGCAGCGCGTAGTTGGTGTGCGAGTCCATGCCCATCGGGCCCGGGCGGTACAGGGCCGAGACGGCGGAAATGTCCTCGAAGTTGTCGGGCTTCATCAGCCGCAGCAGCGAACGCATCGGGCCGCCGTCGAACTGGAAGACGCCGAGGGTGTCACCGCGGCAGAGCATTTCGTACGTCTTGGGGTCGTCCAGCGGGACGGTGAGCATCTCCAGCTCGACGCCCTTGTTCTTCCGCACCATCTTGACGGCGTCGTCCATGATGGTGAGGTTGCGCAGGCCCAGGAAGTCCATCTTGAGCAGGCCCAGCGACTCGCACTGGGGGTAGTCCCACTGCGTGATGGTGACGTTGTCGGTGTGCCGGACCCAGACCGGGGCGTGGTCGACGATGGGCTCGCTGGACATGATCACGCCGGCCGCGTGCACACCCATCTGCCGGACCAGGCCCTCGACGCCCTTGGCGGTGTCGATGACCTTCTTCACGTCCGGTTCGTTCTCGTACATCCCCCGGATCTCACCCGCCTCGCTGTAGCGCGGGTGCTGGGGGTCGGTGATGCCGCTGAGGTCGATGCCCTTGCCGAGGACGTCGGCGGGCATGGCCTTGGTGAGGCGGTCGCCCATGGCGTACGGATAGCCCAGGACGCGCGCGGAGTCCTTGATGGCGTTCTTGGCCTTGATCTTGCCGTAGGTGCCGATCATGGCGACCTTGTCGGCGCCGTACTTTTCCGTGACATACCGGATGACTTCGACGCGCCTGCGCTCGTCGAAGTCGATGTCGACATCGGGCATGGAGACACGCTCGGGGTTGAGGAACCGCTCGAAGATCAGCCCGTGGGTGATCGGGTCGAGGTCGGTGATGCCCATGGCGTACGCCACGATCGAACCGGCCGCGGAGCCACGTCCCGGGCCGACGGCGATGCCGTTGTTCTTGGCCCACATGATGAAGTCGGCGACCACGAGGAAGTAGCCGGGGAACCCCATCTGGATGATGATGTCCATCTCGTACTCGGCCTGCTTCTGCCGGTCCTCGGGGACACCGCCCGGGAAGCGGCGCTGCATGCCGACCCGGACCTCCTCCTGGAACCAGGTGACCTCCGTGAAGCCCTCCGGGATGTCGAACTTCGGCATCAGGTCGCGCTTCTCGAACATCCCGGAGACGTCGATCTGGTCGGCGATCAGGCGGGTGTTGGCGCAGCCCTCCTGCCAGGCGTCCGAGGAGTCGATGGCGTACATCTCGTCGGTGGACTTGAGGTAGTAGCCGGTGCCGTCGAAGCGGAAGCGGTCCGGGTCGGAGAGGTTCTTGCCGGTCTGGATGCACAGCAGCGCGTCGTGCGCGGTGGACTCGTGGGCGTAGGTGTAGTGCGAGTCGTTGGTGACCAGCGGCGGGATGCCGAGCTCTTTGCCGATCTTCAGCAGGTCGTCGCGGACCCGGCGCTCGATCTCGATGCCGTGGTCCATCAGCTCCAGGAAATACCGGTCCTTGCCGAAGATGTCCTGATACTCGCCCGCGGCCTTGCGCGCCTCGTCGTACTGGCCCAGGCGCAGCCGGGTCTGCAGCTCACCGGAGGGGCAGCCGGTGGAGGCGATCAGGCCCTCGGACCACTGGGCGATGGTCTCCTTGTCCATCCGCGGCCACTTCTGCAGCCAGCCCTCGGCGTACGCGTCCGAGGACAGCCGGAAGAGGTTGTGCAGACCGGTCTTGTTCGCCGCCCAGATCGTCTTGTGGGTGTAACCACCGGAACCGGAGACGTCGTCGCGCTTCTGGTGCGGCTGGCCCCACTGGACCTTGCGCTTGAGCCGCCGCGACTCCGGTGCCACATACGCCTCGATGCCGATGATCGGCGTCACCCCGGCCTTCTGCGCCGAGTGGAAGAAGTCGTACGCGCCGTGGAGGTTGCCGTGGTCGGACATGGCGATATGCGTCATGTCCATCTCGTTGCACGCCTTGAACATGTCCGACAGCCGCGCCGCACCGTCCAGCAGTGAGTACTGGGTGTGGACATGCAGGTGCGTGAAGGGGGGCCTGGACGAGGCTGCCACGGCGGGGGACCTCCAAAAGTACGGAACGGCGCGAAGCGCCTCGGCGGGGGGACGGTGGCCGGACGACCGGTGCACGGTCGGCGGCGGATGGGTGAGACGGTCTCGAAGTCTACGACTCCCCACTGACAATCGGCGGGCACCGACGAGTAGCCTCGCGCGTTGTCAGTGGCAGATCCGCGACGGACTCCGCCACGGCTCTCCGTACCCCTTCCGCACCTCAGGAGGCACCCAGCGATGCCGTCCCAGCACGCCCCGGCGCAGGACGCCGAGCAGCGCGGCGAGGAAATCCTCGCCGTCTTCGACACCGCCTTCGGGGAACTGCTCGCCGCCGACCCCGCAGCCTTCCGTGTGAAATTCCGGAAGATGGCCGCCTCCGCCTTCGCCTTCTACCGGGGCACGGCCTGTCTGTTCTACCGCGACCTGGAGGCCGCGCAGGACGACGGCGGCAAGGACGGCGGCCCGTATCTGGACGAGCAGACCGGCCGGGTGTGGATCCACGGCGATCTGCACGCCGAGAACTTCGGCACGTACATGGACTCCACGGGCCGGCTGATCTTCAACGTCAACGACTTCGACGAGGCGTATGTCGGGCCGTTCACCTGGGACCTCAAGCGGTTCGCCGCCTCGGTCGCGCTGATCGGTTACGCCAAGGCGCTCAGCGACAAGCAGATCACCGACCTGGTGCGCACCTACGCCGCCGCCTACCGGGAGCGCATCCACGCGCTGGCCTCGGGGACGAAGAGCTCCGACCGGGACGAGCTGCCGCCCTTCACCCTGGACACCGCCGAGGGACCGCTGCTGGGCGCGCTGCGCATGGCCCGCTCGCTGACCCGGTTCGGACTGCTGGACTCGATGACGGAGATCCGCGACTTCGAGCGCCGCTTCGCCGCGGGCGGCGGCAGCGTCGAACTGGACGCGGCGACCCGTTACAAGGTCCTCGCCGCCTTCGACGGCTATCTGGAGACGCTGCCGGAGTCGAGCCTGGACCGCCCGGACTCCTACCGCGTCAAGGACGTGGTGGGCCGCCGCGGCATCGGCATCGGCTCGGCCGGCCTGCCGTCGTACAACATCCTGCTCGAGGGCAACAGCGACGCCCTGGAGAACGATGTGGTGATCTACATGAAGCAGGCGCAGACCCCGGCCGTCTCCCGGCACATCACCGACCCCGCGGTCCGCGGCTACTTCCAGCACGAGGGCCACCGCACGGTGATCTCGCAGCGCGCCCTGCAGGATCACGCCGACCCGTGGCTGGGCTGGACCGAACTGGACGGCGCGGGCCAGCTGGTCGCCGAGATCTCGCCGTACGCGGTCGACCTGGACTGGTCGGACATCGACGACCCGGAGGAGATCGCAGCGGTGGTGGCCGACCTGGGCCGGGCCACCGCCACCATGCACGCCGCCGCGGACGACGAGAGCGGGCACTCCCTGGTGCCGTTCTCGACGGAGCGGGCCATCGACGCGGCCATCGCCGCCGATGAGGACGGCTTCGCGTCGCTGCTGGTCGACTTCGCGCACTCCTACGGCGCCCGCGCCCGCCGCGACCACCAGATCTTCGTGGACCTCTTCCGCAACGGGCGGATCCCGGGCCTGTAAGGGGGAGCGTGCCGGGAGGCCGGGGGCCGGCGCATGCCGTACGCACCGTATGCACCGGTGCGTACGGGACCGGTCCCCCTTAGCCGCCGCTTAGCCCGGCCCATGGCACACTCGGCTGCAATGGACATCTCGGTGGCACACCTGCGGGCACTGCGCGCAGCGCTCTTCACGGCGCTGTGCGTGACGCTGTCCGCGGGGTCACACGTCCTGCTGTCCCGTATGCCGCTGCCGCTGAGCCTCGTCGCCGCGCTCAGTGCCGCCGTGTTCGCCCTCGCCTATGCGCTGGCCGGCCGGGAGCGCGGCTTCGGGCGGATCGCTTCGCTGCTGGTCCCCCTGGAGCTGGCCGCCGATCTGGCCTTCAGCCTGGGGCAGCACACCTGTTACGGAGAGGCCGGCGGCCCCGTCACCGGCCCGCTGCACTCGCTGGATCTGCTGTGCGGTGGCGACCCCCTCGGCGCACCGCTGGCGCGGCTGTCCCCTGAAGGCTCCGCGCCCGTGGTCACCTGGCTCGTCCTGCTCGCGGCGCATGTGTGCACCGGGCTGCTGGCGGCGGGTTGGCTGCGCCGCGGCGAGCGAGCGCTGCACCAGCTGCTGGGCGCGGTGGCGGGCTTCGCCTTCCGCCCGCTGCTGATCGCCGTCGCGGTCATCGTCTCCGGTGCCGCACCGCGCCGCCCGGTGCCCGCCCCCGTACGGCCCGGGCACCCCGCCCGCGCCGTTCCCCTGCTCGTGCACTGCGTCGTGCGCCGTGGACCGCCCTGCGCACTGGCCGCGTAGGCCTTCGGCCGCGCGGGCCGACGTGCGCCCGCGCCGGGTGCGTACGCCTTCGACCGCACGTATCTCCCGTCTCACGGATCTTCACAGAGCAGGAACAGTCATGAGCAACCGCAACAACCAGACCAACAAGCAGGCAGCCCGCGAACGGCTGCGCGCCGAGCGTGAGCGGCAGGCGAAGAAGGACAAGATCCGCCGGCAGCTGATCGTCGGCGGTGCGATCGTCGGCGTCCTGGCGATCGCCGGCGGTATCGGGGTGGCGGTCTCCTCCATGGACGGCGGCAGCAGCTCCGCCGCCGCCGGGGACAGCACCGACTGGGCGAAGGCCGCGAAGGCCCCGCTGGTCAAGCCCCAGAACGCCGGCGGCAAGGACGGCACCACGGTCGTCGTCGGCAAGAAGGACGCCAAGAACACCCTGGACCTCTTCGAGGACCCGCGCTGCCCCGGCTGCGCGGGCTTCGAGCAGGCCGCCGGGTCCACCGTCGAGAAGGACATCAAGGACGGCAAGTACAAGGCGTCCTACCACCTGGGCACGTTCCTCGACGCCAACCTCAAGGGCACCGGCTCCAAGAACGCGCTGAGCGCCCTGGGCGCCGCCCTCGACGTCAGCCCGGACGCCTTCCTGAAGTACAAGTACGCGCTGTACTCGAAGGAGTTCCACCCGGACGAGACCGGCCCGGACAAGTTCGCCGACGACAGCTACCTGATCAAGGTTGCCGACACCATCCCGGCGCTCAAGGGCAACGAGGCCTTCCGGAAGGCCGTCAAGTCGGGCACCTACGACCGGTGGGCACTGAAGATGTCCGACGCCTTCAGCGCGGTCAAGGACGTCACCAGCACCCCGACGATCAAGCTCAATGACACCGTGCTGGGCACGGACAGCCCGCAGGGCAAGGTGGCACCGTCCAGCGTGGCCGCCTTCAACTCCATGGTGGACAAGGCACTGAAGAAGTGACGCGGGCGGCCCGGCCGGTGACCGGGCCGCGTGCCGTACCCCGCGGCCGGCGTGCTCCGTGCACGCCGGCCGATGCCAAATCTTGACCCGGGCCCGTGCCGTGCACATGGCAGACTCCCGTCATGCAGGCGACGGGAATACGCCCCGGGGCCCGGCCGGCGGCCGCGCCGGGAGTTCAGCTCAGGGCGCTGCGGGCGGCACTGTTCACCGCGCTGTGCACCGCCCTCTCCACGGCCTCCCATGTGCTGCTCTCGCACCACCCGTTACCGCCCGCTCCAGTCGTCGCGATCTGCGCCGGGATCTTCGCCGCCGCCTATGCGCTGACCGGCCGGGAGCGCGGATTCGGCGCCGTCGCCGCGCTCCTGGTGCCGCTGGAACTGGCCGCCGACACCGTCTTCACCGCCGGGCAGCACACCTGTTACGGACCGGCCGGCGGCCCGGTCACCGGCCCGCTGCACTCGGTCGGCGTCGAACTGCTGTGCCGGGGCGGCACATGGGGCACACCGCTGGCCCGGGCGGCCGCCCATCCGGGCGCGCCGCTGCCGCCGGCCGTCCCCGCGGCGGCCCCCTGGCTGCTGCTCGCCGCCCATGTCGCGGTCGGCCTGCTCGCCGCGGCCTGGCTGCACCGCGGAGATGCCGCCCTGGACGCCCTGCTGCGCGCCGCCGCGGCCGGTGCCTTCCGCCCCCTGCGCACCGCGGTCGCGGTGCGCACCACGGCCCCCGCCCCGCCCCGCCGGCTGATCCGGCCGCTGCATCCACTGCCGCCGGCCCGCCCGCTCCCCCTCCTCGTGCACTGCGTACGGCGCCGCGGCCCGCCCCGCCCGGCCGGCGCCTGACCAGCACACGGAAACCGGCACGACCCTCGAGGGGACCACACCACCCATGAGCAACCGCAACAACCTGGCCAACAAGACCGCGGCCCGCGAACGCATCCGGGCCGAGCGGGAACGCCAGAAGAAGAAGGAGAAGCTGCGCCGCCAACTGACCGCGGTGGGCGCGGTGATCGGTGTCCTGGCGGTGGCCGGCGGCATCGGCTACGCCGTGATGAAGGCCAACGAGCCCACGGGCTGGGAGGCCGCCAAGGAGGCGCAGCTCGTCACGCCCGCGCACACCCAGGGCAAGAACGGCACCGAGATCCTGATAGGCGACAAGAACGCCAAGCAGACCCTGGAGGTCTTCGAGGACGTCCGCTGCCCGGCGTGTGCGGCCTTCGAGCAGACCAGCGGCAAGGCCCTGGCCAAGGATATCGAGGACGGCCGCTACCGGGTCCGCTTCACCATGTACAGCTTCATCGACAATGTCGGCGGGGGCGAGGGCTCGAAGAACGCGCTCAGCGCGCTCGGCGCGGCGCTGAACGTCAGCCCGGAGGCCTTCTTGAAGTACAAGTCGGCGCTGTACTCGGCCAAGTACCACCCCGACGAGCGCGAGGACCTCTACGCCAAGGACGCCGAACTGCTCAAGGCCGCCGGCGAGGTGCCGGAGCTGAAGAACGACAAGGCATTCGCCACGGCGGTCAAGAAGGGCACCTACGACCGCTGGGCGATGGAGATGACCGCGCTGTTCGGCCGCAAGGGCATCAAGGGCACGCCCAATTTCATGCACGGCGACAAGAAGCTGGTGCTTCCGCAGGTCCCGCAGCAGCAGATGACGCAGGCGCAGTACAACCAGCTGGCGCAGGCCAACTTCAAGAAGATGATCGACAAGGAGTTCGGCCCGGCGAAGGGAAAGGCAGGAGGGGAACCGGGCAAGGGCGGCAGCACGGGCGAAGGCGGCACGAACGGCATCCGCGAGGGCGAAAAGGACCCCTCGGGCGCGCACTGAGCGCCTTTCGGACAACGGGCGGGCGAATTCTCGGGGTTATCGGAATTCGCCCTCCCGGCGCCGTTTACCGGCCAGTAAGGTGATCGGCCGTGACCGATCATGACCAGATCTCGCGCCGCACTGCCGTCACGGCCGTAGCCGCCACCGCCGCCCTTCTGCCGTTCGCCGGCGCCGCCACCGCGCACGCCCAAGGAGCCGCGGGCCAGGACTCGTTCTTCCAGCACGGGGTCGCCTCCGGTGACCCGCTCCCCGACGGCGTCCTGCTGTGGACCCGGGTCACACCGGCCGCGGCCGCGACTCCCGGCTCCGGCCGCGGACCGGCCACCAAGGTGAGCTGGCAGGTGGCGAGCGACAAGAACTTCACGTCCGTTGTCGCCCGGGGGAACCTGACCACCTCCGCCGCCAGTGACCACACCGTCAAGGCGGACGTCCGCGGCCTGCACCCGGCCACCCACTACTACTACCGCTTCACCGTCGACGGACAGCACTCCCCCGTCGGCCGGACCCGCACCGCCCCCGCCCACGACACCGCGGCGGGCAACATCCGCTTCGGCGTGGTCTCCTGCGCCAACTGGGAGTCCGGCTACTTCTCCCCCTACCGGCACCTGGCCGCCCGCACCGAGCTGGACGCGGTGCTCCATGTCGGCGACTACCTCTACGAGTACAAGTCCGGCGAGTACCCGGAGTTCAAGTACGTCGTCCGCCCGCACTCCCCGGCCCACGAGCTGCTGACGCTCGCCGACTACCGCATCCGGCACGGCGTCCACAAGACCGACCCGGACGCGATGGCCATGCACGCCACGCACCCGGTCATCGCCATGTGGGACGACCACGAGTTCGCCGACAACGCCTGGAAGGGCGGCGCGGTGAACCACACCCCGGAGACCGAGGGCCCCTGGTCCGCGCGAATGGCCGCGGCGAAGCAGGCCTACTTCGAGTGGATGCCGGTGCGCCCCTCGATCGCCGGCACCACCTACCGCAGGCTGCGCTTCGGCACCCTCGCGGATCTGCACCTGCTGGACCTGCGGTCGTTCCGCGACGCACAGGCCAAGACGGGCAGCGGTGCGGTCGACGACCCGAGCCGTACGATCACCGGGCGGGCCCAACTGGACTGGCTCAAGTCCGGACTCGAACGCTCGGACACCGCCTGGCGGCTGGTCGGCACCTCGGTGATGATCTCGCAGGTCGCCTTCGGCGCCGTCCCCGCGAAGCTGCTGGGCCCGCTCGCCGAGATCCTCGGGATACCCAAGGAGGGCCTGGCGATCAACACCGACCAGTGGGACGGCTACACCGACGACCGCCGCGAACTGCTCAGCCACCTCAGCGACCGCGGCATCGGCAACACCGTGTTCCTGACCGGCGACATCCACATGGCCTGGGCCAACGAGGTGCCGCTCCAGGCGGCGACCTACCCCGCCGACCGCGCGGTGGCGACGGAGTTCGTGGTCACCTCCGTCACCTCCGACAACGTGGACGACTTCCTGCACGTCGCCCCGCACACCATCTCCCTGGCCGGGGTCGCCGCCATCAAGGCCGCCAACCGCCATGTGAAGTGGCTGGACATGGACTCGCACGGCTACGGGGTCATGGACATCAACGCCGAGCGGACGCAGATGGATTACTTCGGCATCTCCGACAAAACCGACCCGAACGCCACCAGCACCCTGCTGCGCTCGTACCGGACCCGGTCCGGCACCCAGCAGGTGGAGCGCACGGAGCAGCCGCTCGTCTGACGGGCCGGCCGCTCGTCCAGGGGGAAGCCCGCCCTGGTCCGCCCGGCCCGCCGGCTCACAGCTCGGCGAGGAAGCCCAGTGCCACCTTCCAGGCGCTCTCGGCGGCTTCCTCGTCGTAGTCGGGCAGATCGGGATCGGTGAAGAGGTGGCCGGCGCCGGCGTAGCGGAAGACCTCTACGTCCGCGCCGGCCCGGCGCATCTGCAGATACCAGGCGTTCAGCCAGTCGTGCGGCTCGTACGGGTCCGGGTCGGCGACATGCAACTGCACCGGCAGGTCGTCGGCGACGGTGTCCTCCGCGATGTCCGAGGTCCCGTGCAGCAGAAGCAGCCCGCGGGCCCGCTCGTCGCCGAGCGCGAGGTTCTGGGCGACCGAGCCGCCGAAGGAGAAGCCGGCGTAGACCAGTCCGCGGTCGGAGTAGGGCGCCACGGCCGTGATGGCCCGCTTGAGCAGTTCCTCCTTGCCGATCTCGTCCTTGATGAGAATGCCGTCCGGGACGGATTCCGCGGTCCGGCCGTCGAACAGGTCGGGGACGATCACCTCGTGCCCCGCGGCGCGCAGCCGGTCCGCCGCCGCATGCACCGCGGGACGCAGCCCGCACACCGAATGGAACAGCACAATCGTCGAAAGCCCGCTGGTCGGGGACTCGGAGGCGGCCGGCACTGACATCACTTCCCTGAAGTTGGATCGATCTCGCCCCATCCTGCCAGTTACGGTCACGGGGACCGGGTACCAGCACACCACAGCCCCTCGCACCCCATGGAGGAGGAGTCTCGTGTCCTTGGAGGACGTCCTGCGTCCGGTCGTCGTCATCGGCGGCGCGGTCCTGCTCGCGCTCATCCTGGTCTGGCTCGCCGACCGGACACTGCGCCGGATCGACGCCGGCCACCCGGAGACCCCCCTGTGGGGACTGCTGCGGCGCTGCCGGATACCGCTGCAAGTGGTGCTCTGCGCGGCCCTGTTGCGCGGCTCCTTCGACCATGCGGGGCTGGAGTCCGTCAAAAAGCATGCCTCGGGCATCGGCCAGGCGCTGACCCTGGTCCTGATCGCGGCCACCGCCTGGCTGGTCGTCCGGGCTGCGGCGGCCATCGTCGAGTCCTCGTACTCGCGCTATGCGGCGGGCGCCCGGGACGCGGCGCGGGTGCGCCGGGTACGCACCCAGGTGACGCTGATCCAGCGGGTGGTAACGGCCGTAGTGATCGTCGTCGCGGCCGCCTCGATGCTGCTGACGTTCCCGGCGATGCGGGCGGTCGGCACGTCCATGCTGGCGTCGGCCGGGCTGCTGGGCATCGTCGCCGGTATCGCCGCCCAGTCCACGCTCGGCAATCTCTTCGCGGGGCTGCAGATCGCGTTCGGCGACATGGTGCGCATCGGGGACACCGTCGTCGTGGACGGCGAGTGGGGCACCGTCGAGGAGATCACGCTGACCTTCCTGACCGTGCGGACCTGGGACGAGCGCCGGATCACCATGCCGGTGTCGTACTTCACCGGCAAGCCGTTCGAGAACTGGTCGCGCGGCGGTGCGCAGATGACCGGCACGGTCCTCCTCCACCTCGACCACAGCGCACCGGTGGAGAAGATGCGCCAGCGGCTGCTGGAAATCCTCCAGGAGTGCCCGGAGTGGGACGGCAGGTCCTGGAGCCTGGTGGTCACCGACACCACACCGTCCACGATCGTGGTGCGTGCGCTGGTGACCGCCCGGGACTCGGACACCCTGTGGACGGTGCGCTGCGTGGTCCGCGAGCGGCTGCTGGAGTGGCTGCAGGCCGAACACGCCTACGCGCTGCCGCGGATCACCACGGCGACGGCGCCGCCGGACGCCCGCTAGGGGGAGGCGTCCTCTAGGGCGCACCCCGCAGGCTGCGCATGTCCAGGTGGCGCAGCACCCGGTCGACGATCTCCGGGTCCGCGCCCGGTTCGCTGCGCGCCGCCAGTACCTCGTGCCGGGCGGCCGACAGCATCTCACCCTGGATGCGGTGCACCTTCTTCAGCCGGGTGATGCGCTTGTCGAAGAGCTCGCGCCGCTCGTCGTCGACGATGTCCGGCGCGATCCGGGCACCGATGTCGTGCGCGCGGCGGGCCAGTTGCTCGCTGACCTCGTCGGGCAGCTCCTCGACCTCCAGGATCTCCTTCAGCCGCCGCTTGGACGCTTTGATCACCCGGATCGCCAGCTCCCGCTCCAGCGCGTCGACGGCATCGGTGTCGGCCCGGACCCGCAGCCGGCGCACCAGCCAGGGCAGGGTGAGGCCCTGGATGACGAGGGTGCTGAGCACCACCGCGAAGGCGATGAAGAGGATGTCGTCACGGACCGGGAAGTCACCGCCGCCGTCGACGCTGTACGGGATGGCCAGCGCCAGCGCCACCGAGGCCACCCCGCGCATCCCCGCCCACCACATGATGAGGGTTTCCCGCGAACTCATCGGGATCTCCTCGTCGTAGTCGCGGTGCTTGTGCATCCGCCTGGCCAGCCAGGCGGCGGGCAGCAGCCACAGCAGGCGGACGCCGACGACCACCCCGACGACGGCGGCGCCGGCCCCGAGCAGCTGGCCCCAGCGGTGGGAGGCGGCCCCGAAGATGTTGTGCAGCTCCAGGCCGATCAGCCCGAAGGCGACACCGGTGACGAGGGTGTCGACGACCTCCCAGAAGGTGTAGCCGGCGAGCCGGCCCATCACGTCGTCCGGGTCGACCGCGTACTCGGCCAGGAACAGCGCGCAGGTCAGCACCGCGAGCACCCCGGACCCGCGGAAATTCTCGGCCAGGACGTACGCGACGAACGGCACCAGCAGCGTCAGGCCGATCTGCAGCGTCGGGTCACCGAGCAGCCCCATCAGCTTGTTGGTGAGCCAGCCGAGCCCCAGGCCAACCGCTATGGCGACCACCGCGGAGAGCACCAGCGAGCCGACCGCGCCGGGCACCGAGAAGGTTCCGCTGACCGCCGCGGTGAGCGCGACGTGGTACAGCACGATGGCGGTGACGTCGTTGAACAGCCCCTCGCCCTCCAGGATCGAGACCAGCCGGCGGGGCAGCCCGAGCTTGCCCGCGACGGCGGTCGCGGCCACCGGGTCGGGCGGCGCGACCAGCGCACCGAGCACCACCGCGGCGGCCACCGGCATCCCGGGCACCACCGCCTGGGCGACGGCGGCGACCGCGGCGGTGGTGGCGAAAACCAGTGCCACGGCGAGCAGGAAGATCGGCCGGAGGTTGGCGGTGAACTGCCGCCAGGAGGTGCGCTGCACGGCCGCGTAGAGCAGCGGCGGCAGCACCACCGGCAGGATGAACTCCGGCGGCACCTCGACGTTGGGCACGAACGGCAGCAGTGCCAGCACGGCGCCGACGAGGGTCATCAGCACCGGCGACGGAAGTCCCAGCCGGTCGCCGACCGGAACCATGACCACGGCTCCGAGCAGCAGGACGAACATCAGAGCCAGCTGGTCCACGGTGGCTACGCTCCGGGGTCGGATTCGGTCATTTTCCGACCCCAGCGTGCCATGACACGGGCTCTTGCCCGCCGTGTCGGCTCCCGCCCGATGCGCTCCGCGTCAGCTGCTCTCGTCCCGGACGGTGTCCAGGGCGCGCTGCAGGTCATCGGGGTAGCCGCTCTCGAACTCGACCCAGCGGCCGTCGGAGGGGTGCTCGAAGCCCAGCCGCATGGCGTGCAGCCACTGCCGGGTGATGCCCAGGCGCTTGGCGAGGGTGGGGTCGGCGCCGTAGGTCAGGTCGCCGACGCAGGGGTGGCGGTGCGCGGACATGTGCACCCGGATCTGGTGGGTGCGGCCGGTCTCCAGCTTGATGTCGAGCAGGCTGGCCGCGCGGAACGCCTCGATCAGGTCGTAGTGCGTGACGGAGGCCTTGCCCTCGGCCGTCACCGCCCACTTGTAGTCGTGCTGCGGGTGCCGGCCGATGGGGGCGTCGATGGTGCCGCTCATCGGGTCCGGGTGGCCCTGGACCAGGGCGTGGTAGCGCTTGTCGACCGTGCGCTCACGGAACTGCTGCTTGAGGAGGGTGTAGGCGCGCTCGGATTTGGCGACCACCATCAGGCCGGAGGTGCCGACGTCGAGACGGTGCACGATGCCCTGGCGCTCGGCGGCACCGGAGGTGGAGATGCGGTAGCCGGCCGCGGCCAGACCGCCGATGACGGTCGTACCCGTCCAGCCGGGGCTGGGGTGCGCGGCCACGCCGACGGGCTTGACGATCACCACGATGTCGTCGTCGTCGTGCACGATCTCCATGCCCTCGACGGGCTCGGCGATGATCTCCACGGGCGCCGCGGCCTGCGGCATCTCCACTTCCAGCCAGGCGCCGCCGCTCACCCGCTCGGACTTCATCACCTCGGAGCCGTCGACCCGGACCTTGCCGGCGGCGGCGAGTTCGGCCGCCTTCGTACGGGAGAAGCCGAACATCCGGGCCAGCGCGGCGTCGACGCGCTCGCCCTCCAGGCCGTCCGGTACGGGCAGGGTGCGGATCTCGGGAATGGTGCTCACCCCACGAGTATGGCAGTCCCGCCGTGGTGCCCTGCCCGGCGGCCCGGGCCGGGCCCGGGGGCCCGTCAACCGGCGCCCGGCGGCGGCTCCTGCCCCCGGTCGGCCCGCCGCGGGGCAGTCAGTCCTTGTGGAGGGTCCCGTCGGGGTCCAGTCCGCGGAAGGACAGGATCACGATCAGGATGCCGCCGCAGACGATCCCGGAGTCGGCGAGGTTGAAGACCGCGAAGTGCGCCGGGGCGATGAAGTCGACCACCGCGCCCTCGAAGACCCCCGGCGAGCGGAACAGCCGGTCGGTGAGGTTGCCGAAGGCGCCGCCGAGCAGCAGCCCGAGCGCGATCGCCCAGGGCAGGCTGTAGAGCTTGCGGGCGATCCGGGCGATCACCACGATCACGGCCACTGCGATGAGGGTAAGGAAGATCGTCAGCGCCTCGCCCATGCTGAACGCGGCACCGCGGTTACGGATCACGGTGAACTGCAGCAGCGTCCCGACGACCTGGATCGGCTCATGGTGCTCCAGTTTCGCGACCACCAGGAGCTTGCTGCCCAGGTCGAGCAGGTAGACGAAGAGCGCGACCAGCAGCAGCGCGGTGATCCGCCGCTTGCGGTGGCCGGTGCCCTGCTCCGGCTTCACCGTCTCTCCCCCTCGGATTCCGTGATGGAATCCGCTCCGGCACCCGGCTCGGGTTCCGGCGTACCGGTGATGCGTTCGGCCTTAGCCACGTGTGAGTCCCTCAGCCCGTCGTGTCCACGGCCGGGCCATGCCCGGCTGAACCACGAGAGTACGGCACACACGTACGGGCGCGGGCGGACCGGGTGCCCTCGGCGACGCCCGTCCGCCGGCTCAACGGCGCTCCTGCTTCTGCTTGCACTCCACGCAGAGCGTCGCGCGGGGGAAAGCCTGCATCCGCGCCTTGCCGATGGGGTTGCCGCAGTTCTCGCAGAGGCCGTAGGTGCCCGCGTCCAGCCGGCCCAGGGCCCGCTCGGTCTGGTGGAGCATCTCGCGGGCGTTCGAGGCGAGCGCCAGCTCGTGTTCGCGGGTGATGTTCTTGGTGCCGGTGTCGGCCTCGTCGTCGCCCGCTCCGTCACCGGAGTCGCGCATCAGCCCGGCGATGGCGTCCTCGGCCGAGACGATCTCCAGCCGCAGCCGCGCCGTCTCCTCCATCAGCTCGGTCCGTGCCTCGGCGACCTCTTCGGGCGTCCAGGGTTCCTCGCCAGGCCGTACGGCGAGCTCCCCCGGTGGCGCGGCCACCCGGGCCATGGGCACCGCGGAGTCGTCGCCGTGGGCCTTGGCCGTTGCGGCCGCAGTCTTCTTCGCCACCACCGTCTTGGCTCCCGTCTTCTTAGCGGGCACCGCGGCCGTCTTGGCCGGAGCCTTCTTCGCGGTCTTCTTCGCCGCGGTCTTTTTGGCCGCCGGCTTCTTCGCGGCCGCCTTCTTCGGCGCCGCCTTCGTCGGAGTTGCCTTCTTCGCGGCTGCCTTCTTCGGGGCCGTCTTCTCCGGGGCAGGCTGCTTCGCGACGGCCTCGTCGGCAGGCGTCGTGCTCTTCTCCGCGGCGGTCTTTTTCGCCACCATGGCCGCGACCCCTTCACATATGTAACTTTGTTCGCGAATCGTGACGGGAACGATAAATCGCTGCACGCCACGCGGCAACGGGACGCACCGCCCTTCGGGACCCGCCACCCGGCCCGGACGTCCGGTCTGTCTCGTTTGTGCCCCGCTCCCCGGCCGGTAATCCGCCTCCCGCCGCGGTGTCCGGCCGCTCGCCATTCGGGTCACGGCGTGCGCCCGGCGCCCGTCGCGGCGAGCGGCCCCGGACCCGTCGCACCGAGCAGCCCCGGCCCCGTCGCGCCGAGCGCCCCGGGCACCCTCCCGTACGGGCCCGGCCCCCTCCCGCACGCAGCCGGCGCCGGCCCGCCTCCCCCGGCTGCCGTAAATCCGGTCGGCCACTGTCGGTGCGGCCCCGTACACTGGGCCGAGCGAGAGGCATTGACGGGACGAGTAGCGCCGTACGCAGCCAGCAGCGACCCGGGGACGGTGGAAGCCCGGGGGCGTGCACGATGTGAAGATCACCCCGGAGCCGCCGGAAGAAAGCGCTGGACAGTGGGCCCCGCCCACGGGCCTCGGGCCGCCCAGGGCGAGTAGAACCGGCAGCGCGACCCCAATGAGGGGGCGGTGCAGCGGCACCGCCAAGGAGGGTGGTACCGCGGGAGCGCAGGCTCTCGTCCCTCCGGACGGAGAACGCAGCAGGTGTCCGCCGGAGGAAGCCCCCGATGAGTCCGCAGCCCCAGTACCGCCAGGTACCCGCCCAGGTAGACCTCCCCGCCCTCGAGCACGCCGTGCTCGAGTTCTGGCAGGAACAGAAGATCTTCGCCCGTACCCTCCAGCAGTCCGAGGGACGGCCCGAGTGGGTCTTCTACGAGGGCCCCCCGACCGCCAACGGCATGCCCGGCGCGCACCACATCGAGGCGCGCGTCTTCAAGGACGTCTTCCCCCGGTTCCGCACGATGCAGGGCTACCACGTCGACCGCAAGGCCGGCTGGGACTGCCACGGCCTCCCGGTCGAGCTGGCCGTGGAGAAGGAGCTGGGCTTCAACGGCAAGAAGGACATCGAGGCGTACGGCATCGCCGAGTTCAACGCCAGGTGCCGCGAGTCGGTGACCCGCCACACCGACGCCTTCGCCGAGCTCACGACCCGGATGGGCTACTGGACCGATCTGGACGCCCCGTACCGCACGATGGACCCCGACTACATCGAGTCGGTGTGGTGGTCGCTGAAGGAGATCTTCAACAAGGGCCTGCTGGTCCAGGACCACCGCGTCGCCCCCTGGTGCCCGCGCTGCGGCACCGGCCTGTCGGACCACGAGCTGGCCCAGGGCTACGAGAACGTCGTCGACCCCTCGGTCTTCGTCCGCCTCCCGCTGACGTCCGGCCCGCTCGCCGGCCGGGCCGCGCTGCTGATCTGGACGACCACCCCCTGGACTCTGGTCTCCAACACCGCGGTCGCCGCGCACCCCGACGTCACCTATGTCATCGCCACCGACGGCAACGAGCAGCTGGTCGTCGCCGAGCCGCTGCTGGAGAAGGCGCTCGGCGAGGGCTGGACCACCACCGGCGAGTCGTTCACCGGCCGCGAGATGGAGCGCTGGGCCTATGAGCGCCCCTTCGGCCTCGTCGAGCTGGAGGGCGCCAATATCGTCGTCACCGCCGAGTACGTCACCACCGATGACGGCACCGGCCTCGTCCACCAGGCCCCGGCCTTCGGTGAGGACGACCTCAGGACCTGCAAGGCGTACGGCCTGCCGGTGATCAACCCGGTCCGCCCGGACGGCACCTTCGAGGAGGAACTGCCCCTGGTTGGCGGCCAGTTCTTCAAGAAGGCCGACGAGGCGCTGGTCGCCGACCTCGACGCCCGCGGCCTGCTCTTCCGGCACCTCGCCTACGAGCACAGCTACCCGCACTGCTGGCGCTGCCACACCGCGCTGCTCTACTACGCCCAGCCGTCGTGGTACATCCGCACCACCGCGGTCAAGGACGCCCTGCTGCGGGAGAACGAGAACACCAACTGGTTCCCCGACTCCGTCAAGCACGGCCGCTTCGGCGACTGGCTCCAGAACAACATCGACTGGGCGCTGTCCCGCAACCGCTACTGGGGCACCCCGCTGCCCGTCTGGCGCTGCGAGGAGAACCACCTCACCTGCGTCGGCTCGCTCACCGAGCTGACCGAGCTGACCGGCACCGACCAGTCGGACCTCGACCCGCACCGCCCGTACATCGACGCGGTCACCTTCGCCTGCCCGACGTGCCAGGGCACCGCGACCCGCGTCCCGGAGGTCATCGACGCCTGGTACGACTCGGGCTCGATGCCGTTCGCGCAGTGGGGCTACCCGTACCGCAACAAGGAGCTGTTCGAGAAGCGCTACCCGGCGCAGTTCATCTCGGAGGCCATCGACCAGACCCGCGGCTGGTTCTACACCCTGATGGCCGTCGGCACGCTCGTCTTCGACAAGTCCTCGTACGAAAACGTGGTCTGCCTCGGTCACATCCTCGCCGAGGACGGCCGGAAGATGTCCAAGCACCTGGGCAACATCCTCCAGCCGATCCCGCTCATGGACCAGCACGGCGCCGACGCGGTCCGCTGGTTCATGGCGGCCGGCGGCTCCCCCTGGGCCGCCCGCCGGGTGGGCCACGGCACCATCCAGGAGGTCGTGCGCAAGACGCTGCTGACGTACTGGAACACCGTCGCCTTCCAGGCGCTGTACGCCCGTACGTCGAACTGGGCGCCCTCCGCCGCCGACCCGGCCCCAGCCGACCGGCCGCTGCTGGACCGCTGGCTGCTCGGTGAGCTGAACACCCTGGTCGAGCAGGTCACCGAATCCCTGGAATCCTTCGACACCCAGCGCGCCGGCAAGCTCCTCTCCTCCTTCGTCGACGACCTCTCCAACTGGTACGTCCGCCGCTCGCGCCGCCGCTTCTGGCAGGGCGACGCGGCCGCGCTGCGCACGCTCCACGAGGTCATCGAGACGGTCACCCGGCTTATGGCCCCGCTCACCCCGTTCATCACCGAGCGGGTCTGGCAGGACCTGGTCGTCCCGGTCGCCCCCGAGGCCCCGGAGTCCGTCCACCTCGCCGGCTGGCCGGTCGCCGACCGGACGCTCATCGACCCGGCGCTGTCCGGCCAGATGCAGCTGGTGCGCCGGCTGGTCGAGCTGGGCCGGGCGACCCGTGCCGAGTCGGGGGTGAAGACCCGCCAGCCGCTGTCCCGCGCGCTGGTGGCGGCCCACGGCTTCGCGGGCCTGCCCGAGGACCTGCGCACTCAGATCACCGAGGAGCTGAACGTCAGTTCGCTGGCGGCGCTGTCGGAGGTGGGCGGCTCCCTGGTCGACACCACCGCCAAGGCGAACTTCCGTGCCCTGGGCAAGCGTTTCGGCAAGGGCGTGCAGGCGGTCGCCAAGGCCGTCGCCGCCACGGACGCCGCCGCCCTCTCGCTCGCCCTGCGCGACGGCACGGCGAGTGTCGAGGTCGACGGGGAGACCGTCGCGCTCGCCCCCGACGAGGTCATCATCACCGAGACCCCGCGCGAGGGCTGGTCGGTGGCCTCCGACGCCGGTGCCACGGTCGCCCTCGACCTGGAGATCACCCCGGAGCTGCGCCGGGCGGGCCTGGCCCGCGACGCGATCCGGCTGATCCAGGAGGCCCGTAAGAACAGCGGCCTGGACGTCGCCGACCGGATCGCGCTGCGCTGGCGGTCCACCGACGAGGAGGTGCAGACGGCGCTGACCGACCACGCCGGCCTGATCTCCGACGAGGTGCTCGCCGACGACTTCACCCCCGGCGAGGCGGACGGTTCCTACGGCCCCGCGTTCACCGACGAGAGCCTGGCCCTCACGTTCCAGCTGCGCAAGGCCTGACCGCCCCCGCGGTCACCACGACCGGCGAAGCCCCCCGGTGCAGCCCGCACCGGGGGGCTTCGCCGTCCCCGCGGGCGCCCCGGCCCCCGCGCGCAAGTACACACAAAAGGGCCGGGCCCCGAAGGAGTGTTCCCTCGGGGCCCGGCCCTGATTGCCGACTCTGCGCGCTACGCGGACGTCAGTTGTCGTCCTCGTCGATGAGGAAGCCGCGCATCGGCGACGGCGTCTGCTGCATCGGCTGCGGGCTCTGCGGCCGCACCGGAGCCATCGGCTGGGTCATCGCCGGCGACATCTGCTGCTGGCCGCCGTAGGACGGACCACCGTTGGACTGGCCGGCCATGGAGTGGTTGCCACCCATCTGCTGGCCGCCACCCATCGTGTGGTTGCCGCCGCCCATGCTGCCGGCACCGGCCGACGCCATCGACGGGGACGGCGGCAGCGAAGCGGCAGCCGGGGTCCGCGGCGGGGCCAGCGAGTCGTCCGCCTGGTTCTCCAGCTGACGCAGCTGGCTCTCCAGGTAGGACTTCAGCCGGGTGCGGTACTCGCGCTCGAAGCCGCGCAGGTCCTCGACCTTGCGCTCCAGCGTCGCGCGGGCCGACTCCAGCGAGCCCATCGCCACGCGGTGCTTCTCCTGCGCGTCCCGCTCCAGCGCGTCGGCCTTGGCGCGGGCGTCCCGCTCCAGGCCCTCGGCACGGCTGCGTGCCTCGCCGACGATCTTGTTGGCCTCGGAACGGGCCTCCGCGATCGCCTGGTCGGCGGTCTGCTGTGCCAGCGACAGCACGCGTGCCGCGCTGTCACCGCCCGGGCCGCCCTGCTGGCCGCCGGGGCCGGGCAGCTGCGGTCCGCCGGGACCGCCCATCGGGCCGCCCATGGGACCGCCGGGACCCATCGGACCGGGGCCGTGCGGGCCCTGCGGGCCGGGGCCGTGGCCACCGGGACCAGGAGGCAGCTGCGGTGCACCACCAGGCAGTTGGGGAGGGCCACCCATCCCCTGCTGCTGCTGCGGCGGGACCGGCTGCGGACCGGATATGGCGGCGGGCACAGGGGCCCCGGGCCTCTGCTGCTGCTCCTGCTGCTGCTGGTCCGGTCCCTTGCGCAGCCCCTGCTGCTGCTGGTTCTGCGCGGCGGCGCGGGTGGCAGCGGCCAGCTTGGCGCGAAGGTCCTCGTTCTCCCGCAGGAGCCGGGTCAGTTCGGCTTCGACCTCATCGAGGAAGGCATCGACCTCGTCCTCGTCATAGCCTTCTCGGAGGCGGACGGTCGTGAACTGCTTGTTCCGCACGTCCTCGGGGGTCAACGGCATCTCTACTTCACCTCAACGTAGTCGTCGGCAATCGGCAAGACCGTATCGTTCACACCAACAACACCGTCCTCACGACGGTGATCAGGATGTACACGATGATCATCAATACGAAGAAGGACAGATCGAGCGCCACGCCCCCGAGACGCAGCGGCGGGATTACCCGCCGCAGAAGCTTGAGTGGCGGATCAGTGACAGTGTAGGCGGCCTCAAGAACGACCACCATCGCCTTGCCGGGTTGCCATGAACGGGCGAACTGGAAGACATAGTCCATCACCAGCCGGAAGATCAACACGATCAGGAAGCAGTACAGCGCGATGTAGATCACCTGACCAAAGACACTCATCTCGCGCAGTCCCTCTCCCCTTGCCTTGCTTCTGTGTTGGCCTCACGGCCCGGTGTGCCCGGTGTTGCGTCTCAGCTCTGGTTGAAGAACCCGCCCTCTGCGATACGGGCCTTGTCCTCCGCCGTGACATCGACGTTAGCAGGCGACAACAGGAACACCTTCTGCGTCACCCGCTCGATGCTGCCGTGAAGACCAAACACCAAACCGGCCGCAAAGTCGACAAGTCGCTTCGCGTCGGTGTCGTCCATCTCCGTCAGATTCATGATCACCGGAGTGCCCTCACGGAAGTGTTCCCCGATGGTACGGGCTTCGTTGTAGGTCCGTGGGTGGAGTGTAGTGATGCGGTAGGGCTCCCGCTCGGACACAACCTTGGGCATGATCACCGGTGCGTTCTTCTCCAGATTTGTACGTTCGGGTGTGATGGATGCCACGGGGGCGATTCGCGCGGGTCGTCCGTTTTCCGCGGCGAGCGGGGCCGGTTCACGTTGCGCCGGAGGTGTCACGGCACGGACGGGTTCCTCCCTTTCGGGGGGAATTTCGGCCTGCACTGGGTGCTGTTGACGCCGCCCCCGGTCGGGCTCCGGGTCAAGCTCGGGCTCGAACTCGTCATCGGGGTCGAACCCCCGGCCGTCGTACCCATCGTCCTCCACGAGGCCGAGGTAGACCGCCATCTTGCGCATCGCGCCGGCCATTCTCTGCGTCCTCCGCTCTGTGGTGGATCGGCTCCGTCACCAGGGGCCTTGGATCCACGCGGCCTGCCCGCTTTTTGCGGGAATGACCATATTTTGTGCTGTGGTCCGACTTGCTTGGCGACGTTACCGGAGCCGTGGTCGGACTCCGAGTACCGCAGTGCCGACGCGCACATGTGTCGCCCCGGCCGCCACGGCTTCTTCGAGGTCCGCGCTCATGCCTGCGGACACCATGGTGGCAGCAGGATGACCGGCGCGCAGGTCGGATGAAATTTCCATGAGCCGCTCGAAAGCGGCGAGTTCACGTCCGGCGTAGGGCCCGGCCAGCGGGGCGACGGTCATCACACCGTCCAGCCGCAAGCCCTCGGCCCCGGCGATCGCCTCGGCCAGCGCCCCTACTCCGTCGGGCGCCACCCCGCCGCGCTCGCCCCGCTCCCCCGACTCCGCGTCGAGCGCCACCTGGATCAGACAGCCCAGTTCACACCCGGCACGTACCGCCTCCTTGGAGAGGGCGGTGGCGAGCCGGACCCGGTCGACCGATTGCACAATTCCGGCATAACCGGCCACGGAGCGCACCTTGTTGGTCTGCAGCTGTCCAACAAAATGCCAAGTAAGCGGCAAATCAGCGCATTCAGCGGCCTTGGGTGCCGCCTCCTGATCGCGGTTCTCCGCGACCTGGCGTACCCCCAGCTCCGCGAGCAACCGGACATCGCTCGCGGGGTAGGTCTTGGTGACGACGATCAGGGTCACCTCGTCACGCGGCCGGCCTGCCCTGGCACAGGCGGCGGAGATACGTTCCTCCACCCGCGCCAGGTTCTCGGCCAGTTGCGTCTTGCGGTCATCCGTCACAGCTCGGCCTCCCCCAGCCGCGGTCCGGGGGTGTCCCCGAGCCATACATAGCTCGCGAGCCGTCCCGTCGTACGGTCGCGCCGGTAAGAGAAGTGGTCGGCGGATTCGCGAGTGCAGATGTGGGAATCCTCACGCACCCGTACGCCCGCCGCGGCGAGTTGGGCCCGTACCCCTGCGGTGACGTCCACCGCCGGAGTGCCCCAGCCGGTCACCGCACGGGCCTCGGGTACCACCGCGGCGACATCGGAGCGCATCGCCTCGGGCACCTCGTAACACCGCCCGCAGATCGCCGGTCCGGTGTACGCGATGATCCGCGGCGGCTCCGCCCCCTGCTTGACCATGGCCTCGACGACCGCCGGGACCACCCCGGCGACCAGGCCGGGCCGTCCGGCGTGCGCGGCCCCCGCGATCCCGGCGACCGGATCGGCCAGCAGGACCGGGGTGCAGTCGGCAGTCAGCACGGCGAGCGCGAGGCCCCGGCGGCCGGTCACCACCGCATCGACACCGGGAACGTCGTCGCCGCACCACGGCCCGTCGACCACCGCGACGTCCCGGCCGTGCACCTGGTGCATCCAGACCACCGCGGCCGGGTCGAGGCCGAGTTCCGCGGCGGCCCGCGCGCGGTTGGCGTGTACGGCCTGGCGGTCGTCGCCGACCGCGCCGCCCAGGTTGAGCTGATCGTACGGAGCGGCGCTCACCCCACCCCACCTGTCGGTGAAGGCGAAGTGCGCGCCGCTCTCGTGGTGCTGTTGTCCTATCACTTCGGTGCTTTACGTCACTTCAGGAAGTCGGGGACGTCCAGTTCCTCGGCCGCGGAGTCCGAGTACGGACGGGCCGGGGGAACCTGCGGAGCGCTCGCCGGGGTCGGGACCTCGCCCAGCGAGGAGGAAGAGGAGGATTCGGCCGGGGCCGGCTCCTCGTCGCGCACCGGAACCGAACCCAGTCCGCCGAAGGACGACGAACGCGGCTCCGGCGGGGTGGCCGGACGGCTCGGGGCCGGGGCGGGCTCTTCGCGCTTCTGGGACGACAGCGCCGACTGGGCATCGCGGCGGGCCGGCGGCTGACCGCCGTCGAAGCCCGCGGCGATGACCGTCACCCGGACCTCGTCGCCCAGCGCATCGTCGATGACCGCACCGAAGATGATGTTGGCTTCCGGGTGCGCGGCCTCGCTGACCAGCTGCGCGGCCTCGTTGATCTCGAAGAGACCGAGGTCGGAACCGCCGGAGATGGAGAGCAGCACCCCGCGGGCGCCGTCGATGGAGGCCTCCAGGAGCGGCGAGGAGATCGCCATCTCCGCGGCGGCCACCGCGCGGTCGTCGCCCCGTGCCGAGCCGATGCCCATGAGTGCGGAACCGGCTTCCGACATCACGGACTTGACGTCGGCGAAGTCGAGGTTGATCAGACCCGGGGTGGTGATCAGATCGGTGATGCCCTGGACACCCGACAGCAGCACCTGGTCCGCGGACTTGAACGCGTCGAGCACGCTCACCTGGCGGTCCGAGATGGACAGCAGCCGGTCGTTGGGGATCACGATGAGGGTGTCGACCTCTTCGCGCAGCTGCGCGATGCCGTCCTCAGCCTGGTTGGCGCGACGGCGGCCCTCGAAGGTGAACGGCCGGGTGACCACACCGATCGTCAGGGCGCCCAGTGAACGGGCGATGTTGGCGACGACGGGTGCGCCGCCGGTGCCGGTGCCGCCGCCCTCACCCGCGGTCACGAAGACCATGTCGGCCCCCTTGAGGACCTCCTCGATCTCCTCGCGGTGGTCCTCGGACGCCTTGCGGCCCACATCCGGGTTGGCGCCGGCGCCGAGTCCGCGCGTCATTTCGCGGCCGACGTCGAGCTTGACGTCGGCATCGCTCATCAGCAACGCCTGCGCATCGGTGTTGATCGCGATGAACTCGACGCCCTTGAGCCCGACCTCGATCATCCGGTTGATGGCGTTCACGCCACCGCCGCCGATGCCGACGACCTTGATGACTGCGAGGTAGTTCTGCGGTGCTGCCACGTCGAAGGCCTCTCGCCTCGAGTTACGTGTCGTCGCCGCACTGCGTGTGGACGCCGACTGATGCCGATGGGACGGTTCGTATCGCCGACCCGAACCCTAACGTTGAAGTTTAGGGTTACCTGTGCCTGTGTTCCTTGGTTCCAAAGTCCCTTTGGAACGAGACACTAAGTCGACAAGGCGCGCGCGTTCAACGAACACGCCGAACCTCCCGTTTTTCTTTTCACCCTATGTGATCACCCATAGTCGTAGCCATCCAGGGTGCTGGCCTGCGGCTGTGGGCGTCAACTCCCGGACACCGCAGGGGCACTGGGGACCGAAACATCGAAGTGACGTCCGCCGGGTGAAGCTTTCAGCAGCGCGGTCAGCACCTTTGCCTTTTCGGCGCCCTCTTCGCGGCTGCCCCACGCGACCGTGCGGCCGCCGGACAGTTCGAGGGTGACGGCGTCGTAGGACCGTACACGGACCTTGCGTACGTCCTTGCGCACAGTCGTGGGCAGATCCCGGGTGACCTCGACTGCGGCCCGCCGCAACCGGTCGATTCCGAACCGGTGCAGACTCGGAGAGTCGGAAGCGGTCATTTCCAGAAGCGGAACGCCCTGGGGAGCCGTACGGACGGTGGCGAACCGGACGCCCTCGGCGTCCACTTCGACAAACTCTCCGCCCGCCTGCATCAACAGTTCCGGCGTTCTTTCGGTCACCTTCAGACCGATTGTGTGCGGCCAGGACCGCTCGACGCCCACGGTCTTGATGCGCGGCAGCCGCGCACGCAGCCGCCGGGCGAGCGCGTCCGTGTCCACGGAGACCAGCGGCTCGTTCATCGGGGCGCGTGCCGCGGCGACGACCTCATGCGGTGTCAGCACGCGGGTGCCGGTGGCCTCGACGCGTTCCAGCCGGAGCCAGTTCGAGGCGTAGAGCGCCCAGACGCCGAACGCGCCGAGCAGCACCGCGACGATCGTGATGATGATCAGACTGCGGCGGCCCGGCGCGCGAAGAGGAATGCGCACCCGCCGCAATCCCGTCGCGCGGGGTGGCGCGGCGGAGGGCGGGCCGGACGGTGACTTCTTCTCGCCGCGTCGGGCGGTTGCCGGTCCGGCCACGCTCCCTGCCTTCTCTCGTGCGCTACTTGTTGCGCTGCGCGATCGCCTCGTACACCATGCCGACCAGCAGCTCGTCGGCGTCCCGGCGGCCGAACTCGGAGGCCGCGCGGGACATCTCGTACAGCCGGTGCGGATCGGCCAGGACCGGGAGCACGCTGCTCTGCACCCACTCCGGGGTCAACTGGGCGTCATCGACCAGCAGGCCCCCGCCGGCGTTGACCAGCGGCTGGGCGTTGAGCCGCTGCTCGCCGTTGCCGATGGGCAACGGGACGAAAGCGGCCGGCAGCCCGACAGCGGACAACTCGGCGACGGTCATCGCGCCCGCGCGGCAGAGCATCATGTCGGCCGCGGCGTACGCGAGATCCATCCGGTCCACGTACGGTACCGGGACATAGGGGGGCATCCCGGGCATGTTGTCCGCGTGCGGCAGTTCGTTCTTCGGGCCGACCGCGTGCAGCACCTGGATCCCGGCGCGCTGGAGGGCCGGGACGGCGGCCTGGGTGACCTCGTTCAGCCGGCGGGCACCCTGCGAACCGCCGGACACCAGCAGGGTCGGGAGGTTGGGGTCGAGCCCGAAGGCGGCCCGCGCCTCGGGGCGGACCGCGGCACGGTCCAGGGTGGCGATGGTGCGGCGCAGCGGAATGCCGACATAGCGGGCGCCGCGCAGCTTGCTGTCGGGGGTGCTGACGGCGACGAACTTGGCGTACCGCGAGCCGATCTTGTTGGCCAGGCCGGGGCGGGCATTGGCCTCGTGGACGATGATCGGCACCCCGAGGCGCTTGGCGGCGAGGTAGCCGGGCAGCGCCACATAGCCGCCGAAGCCGACGACGCAGTCGGCCTTGGTGCGCTCCAGGATCTGCTCGGCGGCCTTGATCGTGCCGCGCAGCCGCCCGGGGACAGTGATCAGCTCGGGGGTGGGCTTGCGCGGCAGCGGCACGGCCGGGATCAGGCCCAGCTCATAGCCGCGTTCCGGGACGAGGCGGGTCTCCAGGCCCTTCTCCGTACCGAGTGCCGTGATCCCCACGGTGGGGTCCTGCCTCCGCAGTGCGTCCGCGAGGGCGAGCGCGGGCTCGATGTGGCCGGCGGTCCCCCCACCGGCGAGTACGACATGCACCGAAATTCACCGCTCTCCGGACGGCCGCTTCTTGACGCGCCGTCTCATCGTCTTCCATCTCACCCCAGCCGGTTTCCTTCCGGAACCCGGCTTCCGCGCCGACCGTGCCGACAACGCCGCCCGTGCAGCGGGCTCGTCACGCGCGAAGGCGATCAGCAGCCCGATGGCGAACATCGTCGGCAGCAGGGCGGAGCCTCCGTAGGAGAACAGCGGGAGCGGGACACCGGCGATCGGCAACAGGCCGAGCACCGCACCGATGTTGATCACGGCCTGGGCCGTGATCCAGGTGGTCACGCCTCCCGCGGCGTACCGTACGAAGGGGTCCTCCGTGCGTCCGGCCACGCGGATACCCGCATAGCCTAGAGCCGCGAAGAGGGCGAGCACCGACAGCGTCCCCGCCAGACCCAGTTCCTCCCCGGTGATGGCGAAGATGAAGTCGGTGTGCGGTTCGGGGAGTTCTCCCCATTTTTCCATACTGGCGCCGAGGCCCGAACCGAAGAATCCGCCGGAGGCCAGTGCGTAGATGCCGTGCACGGCCTGCCAGCACTGATCGCCGGGGCCCGGATCGGTCGCGCCGATGCAGGCCAGCCGGGACATCCGGTTGGCGCTGGTCTTGATCAGCAGCGCCCCGATCAGCGCGGCACTGCCCAGCACCCCCACGAACAGCCGGGTCGGCGCACCGGCCAGCCACAGCAGCCCGAAGAGGATCGCCGTGAGAATGATCGCGGTGCCCATGTCGCCGCCGAGCATGATCAGACCGAGCAGCAGGAACGCCACCGGGATCAGCGGCACCAGCAGATGCTTCCACTGCACCAGCAGCCGCTTGTCCTGTTTGCGGGCCAGCAGGTCGGCGCCCCACAGGACCAGCGCGAGCTTGCCGAACTCGCTCGGTTGCATCTGGAAAGGGCCGCCGAGGTTGATCCAGTTCTGGTTGCCGTTGACCGCGACCCCTATGCCGGGGATCTGCACCAGGCACATCAGGAACACGGAGACGGCGAGCAGCGGATAGGCCAGCGTGCGGTGCAGCCGTACCGTCATCCGGGAGGCGGCCAGCAGCAGCCCGCCGCCGAGGACGGCGGCCAGCAGCTGCTTGCGGAAGAAGTACGTCGGGGCCAGGCCGGACTGCAGCGCCTTGATCTGGGACGCCGAGTAGACCATCACCAGCCCCAGGACGGTGATCAGCAGGCTGCCGCCGAGGATCAGGTAGTAGGCGGTCAGCGGGCGGTCCCAGGCCCGTTGGAGGCGGGTGCGGAGCCCCCGGGGGCCGCCCGGTGTGCGGCCGGGGCGCGGCGTGCGCACCGCGGAGGGCCGGCGCGGACGCGACGGGGCCGGCTTCGCCGATCGGGCCGTCATCCTCGTCCCCTCCACAGGTGCGCTCGCCGCCGGCTGACGACGACAGCGGGGAGAAACGGTTAGTGATCCCGTGCGGTCAGCTCGCCGACCGCGTCGGCGAAGGCCTCGCCCCGCTTGTTGTAATTGACGAACATGTCCATCGAGGCACAGGCCGGGGCCAGCAGGACGGTGTCGCCGGGCTCGGCCAGGCGGCTCGCTTCCCTGACCGCCTCGGACATCGCCCCAGTGTCGGTCCGGTCGAGGTCGACCACCGGGACATCGGGGGCGTGTCGCGCCAGGGCTTCGCGGATCAGCGCCCGATCGGCACCGATCAGCACCGCACCGCGCAGCCGGGCCGCCGACTTCCGCACCAGCTCGTCGAAGGTCGCGCCCTTGGCGAGGCCGCCGGCGATCCACACGATGTGCTCGTACGCCGCCAACGACGCCTCGGCGGCGTGGGTGTTGGTGGCCTTGGAGTCGTCCACGTAGCCGACGCCGTCGAAGTCCGCGACGTGCTGGATGCGGTGGGCGTCCGGGTGGAAGGCACGCAGCCCGTCGCGTACGGCGGCGGGGGCCACCCCGAAGGCACGGGCCAGCGCCGCGGCCGCGAGGGCGTTGGCGATGTTGTGCGGGGCCGCGGGCGTGACGTCCGAGACCTCCGCGAGCTCCTGGGCCTGCTGCTGCCGGTTCTCCACGAAGGCACGGTCGACGAGGATGCCCTCGACGACGCCCAGTTGGGAGGGGCCGGGGGTGCCGAGGGTGAAGCCGATGGCGCGGCAGTCCTCCTCGACGTCGGCCGCCCGGACCAGTTCCTCGGTCGCCGGGTCGGCGGCGTTGTAGACACAGGCGACGGTGTTGCCTTCGTAGATACGGCCCTTGTCGGCGGCGTAGGCCGCCATGGAACCGTGCCAGTCCAGGTGGTCGGGGGCGAGGTTGAGGACGGCCGCGGAGTGTGCCCGTACGGAGGGCGCCCAGTGCAGCTGGTAGCTGGAGAGCTCGACGGCGAGGACGTCGTACGACGCGCCGTCCGGCTGCCCCTCGCCGAGCACCACGTCGACGAGCGGGACGCCGATGTTGCCGACGGCGGCGGTGCGCAGCCCCGCCGCCTCCAGGATCGAGGCCAGCATCCGGACGGTGGTGGTCTTGCCGTTGGTGCCGGTGACCGCCAGCCAGGGGGCGGAGTCGGGTCCGCGCAGCCGCCAGGCCAGTTCGACATCGCCCCACACCTCGACGCCCGCCTTCTCGGCCGCGGCGAAGAGCGGACTGGCCGGCTTCCACCCGGGGGTGGTGACGACCAGTTCCGTGCCCTCGGGGAGGGTGTCGCCGTCGCCCAGGCGGACGGTGGCCCCCAGCTTCTCCAGCTCGGCGGCCTGCGCACGCTCGCGCTCACCGTCGCTGCTGTTGACGACGGTGACGCGGGCGCCGAGGCCGGCCAGGGCGCGGGCGGCGGGAACGCCGCTCACGCCCAGGCCGGCAACGGTGATGCGCCGGCCCGCGAAGTCCGCCGGGCTCTGCATGGTCACTTTGCCGCCTGCCAGCCGCCGTAGAAGATGCCGAGTCCCACGATGACGCACATGCCCTGGATGATCCAGAACCGCACCACCACAAGGACTTCGGACCACCCCTTGAGTTCGAAGTGGTGCTGGAGTGGCGCCATCCGGAAGACCCGCTTACCGGTGAGCCGGAACGAGCCGACCTGGATCACCACGGACATCGTGATCAGGACGAAGAGACCACCGAGGATGGCCAGCAGCAGCTCCGTACGGGAGCAGATGGCCAGACCGGCCAGCGCGCCGCCCAGGGCCAGCGAACCGGTGTCCCCCATGAAGATCTTGGCAGGCGAGGTGTTCCACCACAGGAAGCCGAAGCAGGCGCCCATCAGGGCGGAGGCGACGACCGCGAGGTCGAGTGGATCGCGGACCTCGTAACAGCCCGGTCCCGCGGTGATCTGGTTGGCGCACGACTCCTGGTGCTGCCAGATGCCGATGAACGTGTACGCGCCGAAGACCATCACCGAGGCGCCGGTGGCGAGGCCGTCGAGGCCGTCGGTGAGGTTCACGCCGTTGGACATCGCCAGGATCATGAACAGGGCCCAGATCACGAAGATCACCGGGCCGATCTGCCAGCCGAAGTCCTGGGTGAAGGAGAGCCGGTCGGAGGCCGGGGTCTGTCCGCGCAGGTCGGCGAACTGGAGCGACAGCACCGCGAAGGCGATACCGACGATCAGCTGGCCGGCCATCTTGGCCTTGGCCCGCAGGCCCAGCGAACGCTGCTTGACGATCTTGATGTAGTCGTCGAGGAAGCCGACCAGGCCCATGCCCGCCATCAGGAACAGCACCAGCACACCGGAGAAGGTGGGGTCGCTGCTCGTGATGACCTTGGTCAGCACATAGGCGATGATCGTGGCCAGGATGAAGGCGATACCACCCATGGTGGGCGTACCGCGCTTGCTGTGGTGATCACGCGGGCCGTCATCGCGGATGAACTGCCCGTATCCCTTTTTGGCCAGCAGCTTGATCAGCACCGGAGTGCCGATCAGGGTCAGGAAGAGCCCGATCATTCCGGAGAAGAGGATCTGCTTCATCGAGTTCATCGGGACGCGGCTCCGCCCTCGGCGCCCGCAGCGCCCTCGAGGCCTGCGTCGTCCAGCAATGCTGCGGCCACCCGCTCCAGCCCCACCGACCTGGACGCCTTCACCAGCACGACGTCTCCCGGTCGCAGCTCGCTGCGCAACAGGTCGACCGCCGCCCGCGCGTCGGACACGTGCACCGACTCCTCACCCCACGAACCCTCGTTCTTGGCGCCCATGTCGAGCCAGGCCGCTTCCCTGCCGCCGACTGCCACGAGCTTGCTGACGTTGAGCCGGACGACCAGCCGTCCGACCGCGTCGTGTTCGGCGAGCGACTCCTCGCCGAGCTCGGCCATCTCACCGAGCACCGCCCACGTACGCCCGCCCTTCGCCTTGGCGGCTGTGCCCATCGCGACCAGCGCTCGCAGCGCCGCTCGCATGGACTCGGGGTTCGCGTTGTAGGCGTCGTTGACGACCGTCACGCCGTCCGCGCGCTCGGTGACCTCCATACGCCAGCGGGAGAGCGTGCCGGCTTCGGAGAGCGCGGTGGCGATCTCGTCCACGGACATGCCCAACTCATGGGCGACGGCGGCCGCGGCGAGCGCGTTCGACACGTGGTGCTCACCGTACAGCCGCATGGTCACATCACTGCACCCGGAGGGTGTGTGAAGCGTGAAGGAGGGCTGACCGGCATCCGTGATCCGGACATTCTCGGCACGTACGGCGGCGTCCGCGGCCTCACCGAACAGGATGGTGCGGGCCTTTGTGCGGGGGACCATGGCGCGCACATACGGGTCGTCGGCGTTGAGCACCGCGACCCCGCCGTCCTCGGCCGCCGGCAGCTGCTCGACGAGTTCGCCCTTGGCCAGGGCGATCTGCTCCCGGCCGCCGAACTCGCCGATGTGCGCGCTGCCGACGTTGAGCACCACACCGATCCTCGGCGGGGTCAGCCCGGCGAGGTAGCGGATGTGGCCGACGCCGCGGGCGCCCATCTCCAGGACGAGGTGGCGGGTGGTCTCATCGGCGCGCAGCGCGGTCAGCGGCAGCCCGATCTCGTTGTTGAGGTTGCCCTCCGGCCAGACCGTCGGGCCGGTGCGCTGCAGCAGCTGGGCGATCAGGTCCTTGGTGCTGGTCTTGCCGGCCGAGCCGGTCAGCCCGACGACGGTGGTGCCCAGCCGCTCGACGACGGCGCGGGCGAGCGCGCCGAGGGCGGCGACGACGTCGTCGACGACGATCGCGGGGACGCCGACGGGGCGGGCGGCCAGGACGGCCACCGCGCCGGCCTCGACGGCACCCGCCGCGAAGTCGTGGCCGTCGGCACGGTCACCGGCGAAGGCCACGAAGAGGGCGCCGGGGCCTACCGCACGGGAGTCCGCCACGACCGGCCCGGTCACCCGGCGGCCGTCGTCCGGTATGTCGTGCTGCCGGCCGCCGACGATGCTCGCGATCTCGGCGAGCGACAGGGAGATCACAGGTCACCCCCGGCGAGGGGCGGGCGGTGACGGTAAAGGGGTTGTGCGCGCATGGCGGTGTGTCATCCCTGGTGGTTCGGGGGCGGTGACTGCTGCGACTGCTGTGACTTCAGCGAATCCTCGATGGCATCGCGCAGCACCCGGCGGTCGTCGAAGGGGCGTACCACTCCGGCGATGTCCTGGCCCTGCTCGTGGCCCTTGCCCGCGACGATCACGGTGTCGCCGGACTCGGCGCGGGCGACGGCGGCGGCGATGGCGGTGGCCCGCTCTTCCTCGACCAGCACCGTGCCGCGTTCGTGGATGGGGACCTCCGCGGCGCCCGCGAGCATGGTGGCGAGGATCGAGAGCGGGTCCTCGCCGCGCGGGTTGTCGGAGGTCAGGATGGCCGTGTCGGCGAGCCGGGCCACCGCGGCACCCATCGGGCCGCGCTTGTGCGGGTCACGGTCGCCGCCGCAGCCGAGGACGGCGTGCAGCTTGCCGTCGGTGACCTTGCGCAGCGCGCGCAGAACCGATTCGACGGCGTCGGTCTTGTGGGCGTAGTCGACGACCGCCAGGTACGGCTGGCCGGCGTCGATGCGCTCCAGGCGGCCGGGGACGCCGGGCACCGCGGCGACACCGTCGGCCGCGGTCTGCGGGTCGATGCCGGCGACGACCAGCGAGACGATCGCGGCGAGCGCGTTGGCGACGTTGAACGGGCCGGCGATCGGGGACGCGGCACGCAGGGTCCGGCCGCCCGGGCCGTGCACGGTGAAGGTCGAGCCGAGCGCGCCGACCTCGACGTCCGAGGCCCGCCAGTCGGCGTCCGGGTGGCCCTCGGCGGAGAAGGTGGTGACCGGTACCTCGGACTCGCCCTCGGCCAGCCGCTTGCCGTACTCGTCGTCGAGGTTGACGACGCCGGCCCGGCTGCGGGCCTTGGTGAAGAGCTGGGCCTTGGCCTGGAAGTAGTCCTCCATCCCGGAGTGGAACTCCATGTGCTCCGGGCTGAGGTTGTTGAAGATCGCGACGTCGAAGACGCAGCCGTCGACCCGGCCGAGGACCAGGGCGTGGCTGGAGACCTCCATGGCGACCGCGCGGACGCCGCGCTCGCGCATCACGGCGAACAGCGCCTGCAGGTCGGTGGCCTCGGGGGTGGTGCGCTCGGACTTGATCCGCTCGTCGCCGATACGGGTCTCGACGGTGCCGATCAGGCCGGTGAGTCCCCCGTCGGCGTGCTTCGCGGCAGCCGCCCGCAGCCCGCCCTCGATGAGGTAGGCGGTGGTGGTCTTGCCGGAGGTGCCGGTGATGCCGATCTGGAGGAGGTCCTCGCCCGGCGCTCCGTAGATCGAGACGGCCAGGGAGCCCATCCGGGCGCGCGGGTTCTCGACGACGAGGGCCGGCAGGCCGGTCGCCGCGGCGCGCTCGGCGCCCGTCGGGTCGGTCAGGATCGCCGCGGCGCCGAGGTCGGCGGCCTGGGCGACGAAGTCGGCGCCGTGCAGACGGGCGCCGGGCAGCGCGGCATAGACGTCGCCGGGGCGGACCGCCCGGGAGTCATGGGTGATGCCGGTGACCATCACTGGCTGCGCGGCGTCAGCCGCTCCGGTGGAGCCGGTGCCTGCACCGGGATGGCCGGGATCCGGGGCGGGGCATCCCAGCTGCTCGGCCAGGTCCGCCAGGGGGGTGGGGCGGACCGTTTCAGGGCGCGGCGCGCCCGGATACGTACCGGACCCGCCCTTCTCGGCGTGCTGGGCTTTCGGGGACTGATCAGCGTGTGACACGGCGGTGAGCGTACCGGGCACCACCGGCCCGGGGCGAAGTGAGGGCCGTGGGGAGGAGCAGTTTCCCGCGACGGGGGTGCCGTCGGGGGTGCCGTCGGGAGTGATGGTCGTCACGGCGGAATTGCCTCGATTTCATTGGCCTGGCGTGAAGGTGACCGGCAGCCGCGGGGGCCCCGCGCCGGTCGGCGGGACCTGGAGGGTTTTCAGCGCGAAGGCCATGACCTGCTGGTAGATCGGGCCACAGACCTGGCCGCCGAAATAGCTGCCCGAGGTGGGGTTCTGCACGGCGCAGTAGACCGTGATGCGGGGCTTGTCGGCGGGTGCGAAGCCGGCGAAGGAGGCGGTGTAGCCGTGGTAGCGGCCGGTTTTGGGGTCCACCCGGTTGGACGTTCCGGTTTTGCCGCCGACGCGGTAGCCGTCGATCTTCGCCTTGGCTCCGGTGCCCTCCTCGTCGTCGACCACCGATTCGAGCATGGTGGCGAGGGTGCGCGCGGTCTTCGGGCTGACCACGCGGTTCCTGCCGGGCTTGGGCGCCGGTGCGTAGTGGCCGTCGGGTCCGGTGCTGCCGCGGACCAGGGTGGGGGCGATGCGCTCGCCGCCGTTGGCGATCGTGGAGTAGACGGAGGCGGCCTGTACGGCGTTGAGGGACAGTCCCTGGCCGAACGGGATGGTGAACTGCTGCGAGGTGTTCCAGTCCTGCGGCTTGGCCAGGATGCCGTCGGTCTCCCCGGGGAAGCCGAGCCCGGTCGGCTTCCCGATACCGAACTTCCGCAGGTACGAGTAGAGGACCTGGTTGGCCTGGGGCTGGGTCCGGCCGAGCTGGCCTGCGGCGAGGATCGTGCCGATGTTGCTGGACTTGGCGAGCACGCCGTTGAGCGTCAGATGCCAGGTGGCGTGGTCGACGTCGTCCGCGAACAGCCGGTCGCCGCGGTGCAGCCGGTTGGGCACGGTGACGCGGGTGGCGGACGTGGCGACGCCCTCCTCCAGGACGGCGGCCATCGACATCAGCTTGCTGGTGGACCCCGGCTCGAAGGCGTCGGAGAGCGCGGCATTGCCCAGCGCCTCCGGATCGGCCTTCGAGACCTCGTTGGGGTCGAACCCGGGGGCGTTGGCGAGCGCCAGGATCTCTCCGGTGCGGGTGTCCTGAACGACGACGTAGCCGCGGTCGGCGTTCGACTTGGCGACCTGCTCGGTGATGGCCTGCTGGGCGGCCCACTGGATGTCGCGGTCGAGGGTGAGCTCGACGTCGCTGCCGGGGACGGCGGGGTGTTCCTGGGTGTCGGCGGTGGGCACCCGGCGGCCGCCGGACTGGGCGTAGACGAGCTTGCCGTCCTTGCCCGCCAGCTGCTTGTTCAGCAGCGCCTCCAGGCCGCCACCGCCCTTGCCTGCCCCGTTGACGAAGCCGAGGACGCCGGAGGCGAGGTCCTTGTTCGGGTAGAGGCGCTTGCTGTGCTTGTCGGCGAAGATCCCGACCAGGACGTCGGGGCGGGGTGCGCTCTTGGGGGCGGCGGCCGCCTTGGCGTCGAGGCCGGCGCGCAGGTCCCTGATCCGCTTCCAGACCTGCGGGGAGCGCTGCCGGGCGAGCAGGACGTAGCGCGCCTTGGGCTGGTCGAGCTTGGCGGCCAGGGCGGCCTTGTCCTCGCCGAGGATCGGCGCGAGCAGCGCGGCGGCCCGCTGCGGAGCGTCGTGGATCTTGGTCTTGGCGGGCGCCAGCAGGCTCGGGTCGGCGGTGATGTCGTACGCGTCGACGGTGGTGGCGAGGTCCACGCCGTTGCGGTCGGTGATCGCACCGCGCTCGGCGGCCAGCTTGACCGGTACGTAGCGGTTCTCGTTGGCCTTGGCGGCGAACGCCCCGGCGTCCACGGCCTGCACCTGGAAGAGGCGTACGACGAAGACCAGCATGACCAGGGTCAGTGCGAGGGAGACCAGCCGCAGCCGGGGGCGCGGGCTGCCCAGGCGGAGCACCGGGGACCCGGAGCGGGGGCGTGCGGGGCGGCGGGCAGGGGGCCTCGGGCCCGGCCGGGGCGCGGGGCGTCCGGCGGGCGGGCGGCCGCCGCGGCCACCGGCCTGGCCGCCGCGACCGCCCGCCTGGCCGCCGCGCTGGGCGGGGCGGGGCACCCGGCGGGGGTCCCTGGGCTCGGTCATGCCGCGATCACCTGCCGGAGGTCGTCGGGGGGAGGGCGGCCGGGGCGCCGGGCGCGGGTGAAGGTGCGGATGCGGGCGCGGGCGCGAACGCGGTGGAGGCGGTATCGGTGAACGGGGCGCGCAGGTCGGAGGAGACCAGAGCGGCCGGGACGGCTCGGGCGGCCGGGGCGGCGGGGTCGCCGGAATCGCCGGAGGGCCGCACGAGGCTGTCCGGGACCGGCCTGCCGGCGAGGGCCGGCACCGGCGGGACGGGCGGGGCTGCCGGGAGCCGCTGGGCGGACGGGGCACGGTGGCCGGACGCGCTCGATGCCGACGGCTCGGCGGAGGTGCTCAGCGGCGCGCCGTCCGACGTGGCCGGGCCCGTCCTGCCGCGGATGGTGCCGTCCGGGAGCAGGAACGCGGGGCTGCCACCCGGCACCATGCCCAGCCGGCGGGCCCGCCGCTCCAGCGGGCCCGGGGCGGAGTACGCGTCCACGTCCTGCTGCAGCGCCTGCTGCTCGTCCGTCAGCTCGTCGGTCTTCTTCTCCAGCTTGCTGAGCTCGAACGACCCCTGGTTGAGGGCGGAGTTGAGCAGCAGCAGGGTGATCAGGCCGGAGCCGAGCAGGACGACGATGAGGACCACGAAGGGCGTGCGCGCCGCGGTGGCGGCGGATCCGCCGGAGGGGAACAGCGAGGCAAGACGTTTCTGTCTGCCGCGCGGCCTCCCCTGGCCTTTCATGCGGTGTCCTCGACGTTCTCGCGGATACGCTCCGCGCCGCGCAGCCGGGCGGGGGCGGCGCGGCGGTTCTCGGCGACCTCCTCCTCCGTGGGGAGTTCGGCGCCGCGGGTCAGCAGCTTGAGCCGGGGCTGGTAGCGCTCGGGCACGACCGGCAGCCCGGCGGGCGCCGTATTGGCCGCTCCGGCCGCGAAGACTTGCTTGACCAGCCGGTCCTCCAGCGAGTGGTAGGCGAGCACGGCGATCCGGCCGCCCACGGCGAGCGCCTTCACGGCGGCCGGGACGGCGCGCTCGACACTCGCCAGCTCGCCGTTGACCTCGATGCGCAGCGCCTGGAAGGTGCGCTTGGCGGGGTTGCCGCCGGTGCGCTTGGCGGCCTGCGGCAGCGCGTCCCGGATCAGCTCGACCAGCCGTGCACTGGTGGTGAACGGCTCCTTGGCACGCTCCTTGACGACGGCCTCGACGATCCGCTTGGCCTGCTTCTCCTCCCCGTAGGAGCGCAGGATCCGGACCAGCTCACCGGGCGCATAGGTGTTGAGGACGTCCGCGGCGCTGATGCCGGTCGTCTGGTCCATCCGCATGTCCAGCGGGGCGTCCTGCGCATACGCGAAGCCGCGGTCGGCCTCGTCGAGCTGCATGGAGGACACGCCGAGGTCGAACAGGACGCCCTGGACGCGCGGGGTGCCGAGACGGTCGAGGACCTCGGGGAGCTCGTCGTAGACGGCGTGCACCAGGGTGGCGCGCTCTCCGTAGGGGGCGAGCCGTTCGCCCGCCAGCTTCAGGGCCGAGGTGTCCCGGTCGAGGGCGATGAGCCGGGCCGCCGGGAAGGTGGCGAGCAGCGCCTCGCTGTGCCCTCCGAGGCCGAGCGTGCAGTCGACGACGACCGCGCCGGGCTCGGCGAGGGCGGGGGCGAGCATGTCCAGGCACCGCTGGAGCATGACGGGGACGTGGCGAGTGCTGTTGGTCATGCGAGGGCCCCGCTGCCCTCGGCCCGCCTGCGGGCGCCGGGTGCGCACTGCTTCCTGAATCGCTCGCTACGCTCGCTCATGTGCCTTCCGATGGGCTGGGCGGCAGGTGGGGCCCCGGCCGCTGGCTGGGGGATGCCGCACGTACCGCTTGGTCCCCGCCCGCTCTGAAGGGGAAGTGGCCCTCCGGCGACGGGGAAGTGACGTCGGAAGACCATGGGAGCGGGAGGAGGCCGAGCCGTACGTACGACGCGCGCACGCGAGGAATCCGGTATCCAAGGAGAGCGTCACGCCTCCCACTTCGCGCCACTTTAGTCCACCGGTCGCCCCGGTCAATCAACCGGTTGCGCGCGTCCTGCGACGGCTTTCGCACCGCCTTCGCCGCGGGCTTCTCACCCGGACGGCGGCGACACGGACGGCCCTGTGGATTACCTCACATGGAGTGACGTTGCCCCGTATGCCCGGCCCCTCATGCGGCCGGAACGACAGGCGGCGATTACCGTGAATCCATGCCCATACCTGCATCGCAGCCGCTGCCCTCGTCCGACGGAGTCACCGGCACCCGTGCCGGTGACTCCGTCACGGACGGTCTCGTCGAGGCGAACCGGCGCTACGCCGAGGCCTTCACCGACCCCGGGATGGACGCCCGGCCCGTCCAAAAAGTCGCCGTCGTGGCCTGTATGGACGCCCGGCTCGACCTGCACAAGGCGCTCGGCCTCGAACTCGGCGACTGCCACACCATCCGCAATGCCGGCGGGGTGGTCACCGACGACATCATCCGGTCCCTGACCATCAGCCAGCGTGCCCTGGGCACCCGCTCGGTCGTCCTCATCCACCACACCGGTTGCGGTCTGCTCAGCCTGACCGAGGACTTCCGCCACGACCTGGCGGCCGAGGTCGGACAGCGTCCCACCTGGGCGGTCGAGGCGTTCAAGGACCTCGACGAGGACGTACGGCAGTCCATGGAGCGGGTGCGCACCTCGCCCTTCCTCCCGCACACCGACGATGTCCGCGGCTTTGTCTTCGACGTGACCACGGGACTGCTGCGGGAGATCGATCCGCAGCGCTGACGCACCCCGGCCCCGGCCTCTCTGACGTGCGAACGGGAACGAAAAGTCGCATTCGTCGCGAAGGCCGGGGCCTATCCTTGTGAGTTATCCACAGGTCATGACGCGAAGCCGCGCGGGCGGCAAGAATGCGGGGGTGACGTCGTCCCGGCGGTGGCCGGGTGCGACGCCACGTTCGGGGTGGGCCGGTCCGCAAGGGGGCATCGGCCCGTAGTACGGGGCCGAGGAGGGCCGAGTGACGGCGTATGACGAACGAGCGACCCTTGGGGGTCCCCCCGCGCATGGGCGTCCCCCCGCCCGAGCGGAGCCGGGAGTGGGGGCACAGCCGACCGCAGGGGGAGATCTGATCACCACCGCGGAGCGTGTCCACCGGTCGGTGGAGGGCGTGATCGAGGGCAAGCCGGAGGTCGTACGGCTCGCGCTGACGGTGCTGCTGGCCGAGGGGCATCTGCTGATCGAGGATGTGCCCGGCGTCGGCAAGACCATGCTCGCCAAGGCACTCGCCCGCTCCATCGACTGCTCGGTGCGGCGCATCCAGTTCACGCCCGACCTGCTGCCCTCCGACATCACGGGCGTCAGCATCTTCGACCAGCAGCAGCGGGACTTCGAGTTCAAGCCCGGTGCGATCTTCTCCCAGATCGTGATCGGCGACGAGATCAACCGCGCCTCGCCCAAGACCCAGTCGGCGCTCCTGGAGTCCATGGAGGAGCGCCAGGTGACCATGGACGGGCAGACCTACGAGCTGCCCACCCCGTTCATGGTGGTCGCCACCCAGAACCCGGTCGAGATGGAGGGCACCTACCCCCTCCCCGAGGCACAGCGGGACCGCTTCATGGCGCGGGTGTCCATCGGCTACCCCAGCCCGTCGGCCGAGCTGCAGATGCTGGACGTGCACGGCGGTGCCTCACCGCTCGACGACCTCCAGCCGGTGGCACACGCCCACGAGATCGTGAAGCTGATCGAGGCGGTGCGTACGGTCCATGTCGCCGAAACGGTGCGCAGATACACCGTGGACCTGGTGGCGGCCACCCGCAGCCATCCCGAGCTGCGGCTCGGCGCCTCACCGCGGGCGACCCTCCACCTGATGCGCGCCGCCAAGGCCTCGGCCGCGCTCATGGGGCGGGAGTACGCCCTCCCGGACGACGTCCAGTCGCTGGCGGTGGCGGTGCTCGCGCACCGGCTGCTGCCCACCGCCCAGGCCCAGTTGAACCGCCGGACGGCCGAGCAGATCGTGCTGGAGATCCTGCGGCGCGTCCCGGTCCCCGACCCGTCCGCTCAGGCATGGCGGACACCCGGTCAGCAGCCGCCCGGCGTACGGGGGTTGTGATGTCCGAGGGGGGCGGCGAGGGGACGGCGGAGCACAGCGGACTGCGGGCGGCCCTCGGGGGGCTGACGACACGGGGCAGATCGTTCCTGGCAGCCGGGCTGGCTGCCGTGGCGTGCTCCTACCTCCTGGGGCAGCCGGATCTGCTGCGGGTCGGGCTGCTGCTCGCCGCCCTCCCGCTGGTGTGCGTCCTGGTGCTGCACCGCACCCGCTACCGGGTCGCGGGCAACCGTACGCTCTCCCCCGCCCGGGTGCCCGCGACCGCCGAGTCCCGGGTCCGGCTGCGGATGGAGAACGTCTCCCGGCTGCCGACGGGCGTGCTGATGCTCCAGGACCGGGTGCCCTACGTCCTCGGCCCCCGGCCGCGCTTCGTCCTGGACCGGGTCGAGCCCGGCGGCCGCCGCGAGGTCTCCTACCGCGTACGCGCCGACCTGCGCGGACGCTACCCGCTGGGGCCGCTGCAGCTGCGGCTCTCCGATCCGTTCGGGATGTGCGAGCTGACCCGCTCGTTCAGCACCGTCGACACCCTGACGGTGGTGCCGCGGGTCGAACCGCTGCCGCCGGTGCGGCTGGCCGGCGAGGCCGCCGGGTACGGCGACGGGCGCCAGCGCTCCCTGGCGCTGGCCGGTGAGGACGACCTCATTCCGCGCGGCTACCGGCACGGCGACGATCTGCGCCGGGTCCACTGGCGCTCCACCGCGCGCCACGGCGAGCTGATGGTCCGCAGGGAGGAGCAGCCGCAGAAGGCGCGCTGCACGGTCCTGCTCGACACCCGCGCCGTCGCCCACCCCGGGGCGGGTCCCGACTCGGCTTTCGAGTGGGCGGTGGCGGGCGCCGCTTCGGCCGCGGCACACCTCCTGGAGCGCGGCTTCGCGGTGCGGCTGCTGACCGACACCGGCACCTCGGTGCCCGGTCCCGACAGCGCCGGCGGCTTCGCGGGCGGGGACGGATCCGCCGACGCCGTGGGCCTGCTGCTGGACACCCTCGCGGTCGTGGACCACTCGGAGGCAGAGGGGCTGTCGGCGGCCTACGACGCCGTGCGCGCCGGAGACGAAGGCGTGCTGATCGCCTTCTTCGGCGATCTGGACGAGGAGCAGGCGGCGGTCGCCGGACGGATACGGCAGCGCTGCGGCGCGGCCGTCGCCTTCGTCCTGGACGGCGACGCCTGGACGCGGGGCCCCGGTGGGATCAGATTCGCCGCCGGCCAGGTGCCTGTGGCCGAACGGGTGCGGCTGCTGCGCCGGGCGGGCTGGACGGCACTGCCGGTGACTCCCGGCGACGCGCTCGCCGACCTGTGGCGCGCGGCCGCGGACCGTGCCGGGGCGGAGCCTCAGCGCCCGGCCGACGCAAGCGCGCCGGAGACGGTGGCCGGGGGCCGGTCATGAACGGGGGCGTGGAGATCGGCCGGGTGACGGACAAGCGGCTGCGCGGGGACGGGTGGCCGGGTGCCCCCACCCCCCGCGGCCGGGTCGGCGGACCGTACGGGCGGTGCCCCGGTCCCGAGGGAAACGAGGCACGGGCATGAGCGGCCGGGCGCGGCTGGCGGTGTGCGCGGCGGTGGCCACCCTGTGTGCCGCCGGTGCGCTGCTGCCGCTGGTGGATCCGATCACCTGGGTGTTCGAGGCAGCGATCCTGCTTGCCCTCATGAGCGGCGTGGGCGCGGCGGCCCGCCGGGTGCCCCTCGCCGGGCCGCTGACCATCGGCGTCCAGGCCCTGGCCGCCGTGCTGCTGATGACCCTGCTGTTCGTCAGGGACGAGGCGGTCCTCGGGCTGCTGCCCGGCCCGGACGCCCTCGCGGAATTCGGCCGGCTGCTGCAGGACGGCGTGAGCGACGTCGGCCGGTACGCCATTCCCGCCCCCGTCACCCCCGGCATCCGGTTGCTGCTCGTCCTGGGCGTGCTGGTGATCGGCCTGGCGGTGGACGCGCTGGCGGTCACCTACCGCAGCGCCGCGCCCGCCGGGCTGCCGCTGCTCGCGCTGTACTCCGTGGCGGCGGGACTGTCCCAGGGCGGCGCGGGCTGGCTGCTGTTCCTGATCGCGGCGGCCGGCTATCTGCTGCTTCTGCTGGCCGAGGGCCGCGACCGGCTCTCCCAGTGGGGCCGGGTGTTCGGCGGTCCGGGCGCCGGAGCGGGCCGGCCGGGCGGCGGACGGGGGTTCGCGGCCGGCACCGACGCGCCGGCGTCCGCCCCGGTCCGTACGGGCCGCAGGATCGGCGCGATGGCGCTCGGGCTCGCCGTGGTGGTGCCCGCCGTGCTGCCCTCCCTCGGCGGCGGGTTGCTGGGCACCTCCGGCAACGGCACGGGCCCCGGCGGCGGTGGCACGATCTCCGCGGTGAACCCACTGGTGTCGCTGCAGGACAGCCTCAACCAGCCCGAGGACAAAGAAGTCCTCAACTACCGCACGACCGCCTCCGACACCCGCGATCTGTATCTGCGGATCGTCGCCCTCGACCAGTTCGACGGCACGACCTGGAAGCCGTCCGAGCGCACGGTCACGGACGTCCCCGAGCAGCTTCCGCGACCGCCCGGCCTGAGCTCCGCGGTCGACCTCAACCGGATCAACACCTCCATCTCGACCGCCGGATGGTACGCCCAGAACTGGCTGCCGCTCCCCTATCCGGCGTCCAGGGTGGACATCTCCGGGCGCTGGCGCTTCGAGCCCCAGGGCCGCACCCTCGTCGGGGACCGCGGGCAGAACACCCACGGGCTGCAGTACCAGGTCGAGAGCCTGCAGGTGCGGCCCACCTCCGGGCAGCTGGCCGCCGCGCCGGCGCCGCCCGCCGACCTGCTGCGCGAGTACACCAAGGTCCCGGACTCGCTGCCGCCCGTCGTCCGCGACACCGCCCGCCGGGTCACCCGCGGCGCACCGACCACCTACGCCAAGGCCGTCAAGCTGCAGGACTGGTTCGCGCTCAACGGCGGCTTCAGCTACAACACGGACGTCCGGGCGGGCAGCGGTTCCGAGGCCATTGCGCGGTTCCTGCGGCAGAAGGAGGGCTTCTGCGTCCACTTCTCCTTCTCGATGGCGGCGATGGCGCGGACGCTGGGCATCCCGGCCCGGGTCGCGGTCGGTTTCACCCCGGGCACCAAGCAGCCCGACGGCACGACCTCGGTCGGCCTCAAGGACGCACACGCCTGGCCCGAGCTGTACTTCCAGGGCATCGGCTGGACCCGCTTCGAGCCGACCCCGAGCCGCGGCAGCATCCCTGACTACGCGTCCCCCGACACCCCGGGCGCGGCCGATCCCGGCAGCCCTGACCCGGTGCCCTCCCGGTCCGCGGCCCCCTCGGAGGAGCCGTCCGCCGACCCGTCGTGCGGCCCCGGCCAACAGCGGTCCGGCCCGGGCTCCGGTTCCGGCCCGGGATCCGGTTCAGGGTGCCTCACGCTGCCCGCTGAGAGCGGGAGCACCCGCCCGCCGGAGGACGGCTCGTCCCTCTGGGCGGCCACCGGTATCGCGCTGGCAGCCCTGCTGGTCCTGCTGCTGCCCGTGGTCCCGCTGCTGTGGCGGCTGCGGACGCGGTCCGGACGGCTGGCGGACGCCGGCCCGGACGGGGACGTCGGGGCGGGCACCCTCGCCGCCTGGCGGGAGCTGCAGGACACCGCCTGGGACTTCGGCATCCTGCCGGACGAGTCGCTGACTCCGCGCAGGGCGGCCGCGCGGATCATCCGTCTCGGAGAGCTGCCACCGGAGCCCGCCGCGGCCGCCCAGCGCGTTGCGGCGGCGGTGGAGCAGGTCCTGTACGCACCGCAACCGCAGCCGGTGTCCGGACTCGCCGCGGAGGTGCAACAGGTGCGGGCCGGGTTGCGGGACGGCGCGACCCGTGGTGTGCGGCTGCGCGCCCAGCTCGCCCCGCGTTCGGCGGCGCGGCTCCGTTGGGCCTGGTCAGCGCGCTGGACGGGGTGGCTGGTCCGGTGTCGCAGCAGTCGGCCGGTGGCCTCGGTACGGCGTGCGGCGGCCGCCGTCCGGCCGGGCCGGCAGCGGGCATGACCACGAGGCCCGCCGCAGGTGCCTCCCGAAGCGCCGGAACGCCGGGCTCAGCGCGAAAGCAATGAGCCCGGCTCGGCCTTTGGCGAGTGGAGAAGGCCCGGCGGAAAGAGCGGCGCGGAGAGCAAGGAGAAAACAGCGGGAAGAAATGCCGGAAAAGCAGCAGGAGAAATGGATTCGGAAAAGAAAGGCGGGAGTAACTGCTGAAGCTCGATCGGGCTCACCGGAGCGGGGCCCTTTGAACCCCGTCCGGGCAGTCCAGCGGTTGCGCTCCCCGCCCCGTCGGCTCAAAGGGCCTGCTGTTCCTCAGCGACCCTGGTTACTCAGCGACCCTGCTGTTACTCAGTAGCTGGAGGTTGCTAGCTGGAGGTTGCTCAATGGCCCTGCGGTTGCTCAGTGGCCCTGCTGTTCGTCCCTGCGCCGCTGCCAGCGGTCCTCGATGCGGTTCATCATCGAGCGCCGCTGCCTGGCCTGTCGGCGCGCCGGTGCACCACCTCCGGAACCCGCGCCGGACTGCTGCGCACCTGGCTTGGGGGCCTTGCGCCAGCCCGTGACCGCCAGCACTGCGCAGCCGAGCATGACGAGGAATCCCACCACGCTGATCCAGATCTGCTGCGCGACCATGCCGGCCATGAGCAGGGCGATACCCACCAGGAAGCCCGCGACCGCTTGGTAGACCCGTCGCCGGGTATACGTACGCAGCCCGCTTCCCTCAAGCGCTGTCGCGAACTTGGGATCTTCGGCGTACAGCGCTCGCTCCATTTGCTCGAGCATGCGCTGCTCGTGCTCCGAGAGCGGCACGGAGTCCTCCTACTCGTCGGTCGCGGGGGCGACCGGGGTGCGACCCTTTCAGGATAGGCAGGGAATCGTCCCCGTGAAACCCGCCCCTCGACGCCAATTCACTGTCCGGGCCGCCGCGGCGACCGGTGGTGATGCTGCCTGCATTCCCCACTCGCCTGTCCGCCATGCCGGAACGTCGTACCCCGATCATACGGGGCGAAGGGGCTGATCGGGTGGTCTGTGGCCGACTGCACGCGGTAGCCGGGTGTGCCGGGTGGGTCAGTCGCGCTCGGCGAGGACGTGCAACTGCGTGGCCACGGAGTGGAAGGCGGGCTGTTCGGCCGCGGCCGCTTCGAGCTTCAGCAGGGCGTCCATGGCGCCCGGCTCGGTGTCGACGAGCACCCCGGGGACGAGGTCGGCGAAGACCCGCACGCCGTGCACCGCTCCGACCTGCAGACCCGTGGCGGACACCAGGTCGGTGAGCTGGTCGGCGGTGAACCGGCGCGGCATCGGGTCGCCCTCGCCCCAGCGTCCGGACGGGTCGGTGAGGGCCTGGTGGGCCTCGGTGAAGTGGCCCGCGAGGGCGCGTGCGAGGACCGCGCCGCCCAGACCGGCCGCGAGCAGGCTGAGGGTGCCGGCCGGGCGCAGCGCGTCGACGGCGTTGCGGACGCCCTCGGCCGGATCGTCGACGTACTCCAGCACGCCGTGGCAGAGCACGACGTCATGGCCGCCGCGCTCGACGACGTCGAACAGGCCGTGGGCGTCGCCCTGCACCGCGCGTACCCGGTCGGCGACGCCCGCCTCCGCGGCGCGGCGCTCCAGGGCGAAGAGGGCGTTGGGGCTGGGGTCGACGACCGTGACGCGGTGGCCGAGGCGGGCGACCGGCACGGCGAAGTTGCCGGTGCCGCCGCCGGTGTCGAGGACGTCCAGGGCGTCGCGCCCGGCGGCCTTGACCCGGCGCTCCAGGGCGCCCTTGAGGACGTCCCAGACCACGGCGGTACGAAGGGAGGCGCGGGGGCGCAGCGGGTCAGACACGGCGGGTGGCTCCTCGGCGGGGGCATGAACGTCTAGGCGTCCACCACCCTATTCCGTCCCACGCCGTCGAGCGTCCGCCGTCCGCGGAGCCGGTCGGGGGCGGGGGGCGGGCAGGGCGCCGGGGAGGCAGGGGCGCCGGGGGTGGGTGGCCTTGGAGGGCATGACCCGGCGGTGGGGGGCGTTGCCGGCGGGCGCCGCCTTTTCGCCTTTCCCCTCCCCTCCCCGGGCCCCGCCCCTCCCCACCCCACTCCCCCATCGCCGACTCCCCGGCCCCCCGCCTCGCCGCCCCGGCTCGGCCCCCGGCCCGCCGCCGTGATTGCGCCGTTCCTATCCCGCCCGCTGTGGGGGCAGCGACGGCTGGAGGAACAGCATCCGCTCCACCAGGCGCAGGAACATGGCGGCGTCGCGCAGCAGATCGTCGGCGTCCCGGCGGCAGGCCGCGCCGGTTATACCGGCCTCGGCTTTCGCCCGGCGGGCGGCACCGGCGGCGAAGAGGGCGCTCCACTCGGCGAGTTCGGGCGCGACCTCGGGAAGAACCTCCCAGGCACTGCGGATACGCTGCCTGCGGCGCACGGTGCTCTCCGGCCGGCCGCGGACGGCGAGGACGGCGGCAGCGGTGCGCAGTGCGGCCAGATGGGCCGTGGCGAACTGCTCGTTGGGGGTTTCCAGGGTCTGTGCTTCGTCGAGGCCCTGCTGGGCCTGGGTGAGCAAGGTGAGGGCGGCGGGTGGCGCGGCCGCCCGCCGCAGGACGGGGTGGACATCGCTCGGGGGGCCGTACGCAGCGGAGCTGCCCCCGCTGGGACGAGCTGCCATGACGAACCTCCTGTCGTCGCATACCGGTTCGGGACCGAATGCGGTCGGGACCGTATGAAGCCATCGTGACGTACGCCACTGACAATCGGCACTGACCTGCACTTTCGTTGGAAAGGGGACATGCGCCGGGGTGGATGCCGGTGACGGATGCCCAGGGCGGAATTCCGGGCCGGATTCCCCGCACCCCTTGCGGAACAGGGGGTGGCATGACGCATACTTTTTGAACTGACCAGTCAGTTCAAGGAGGGGATCGTGGACAGCACCCCGCACGGGGCGGCGGTCACGGCCACGGGATTCGGGGTCAAGGGCCCCCGTGGATGGGCGTTCCGGAACATCGACATCACTGCCGGCCCAGGCTCACTGATCGCCGTACAGGGCCCTTCGGGCTCGGGCCGTACGTGTCTGCTGCTCGCGCTCACCGGCCGGATGAAGTCCGCCGCCGGCACCGCCGAGGTCGGCGGGCTGCCGCTGCCGAAGAAGAGGGCCGCTGTCCGGTCCGTCACCGCACTCGCCCATGTGCCGGGGGTCGCCGAGCTCGATCCCGCCCTCACGGTGGGCGAGCACCTGCGGGAACGCGCCCTGCTGCAGGGCCGGTTCGGCGGTTCGCTTCGGGCGCTGCTGCGGCCGCGGCACGAGCGCCGGGCCGGAGCCCGCGCCCTGGTGGATACCGCCCTCGCGGCCGCCGGACTCGACCCGGAGGCGCTGCCCAAGGGGATCCGTACGTCCGTCCGCGACCTGGAGCGGCTGGAGGCGCTGCGCCTGTCCGTGGCGCTCGCGCTGATCGGCGGACCGCGGCTGCTGGCCGTCGACGACACCGATCTGAAGCTGTCCGGCGACGAACGCGCCGCGGCCTGGGCGTTGCTGCGCGGCCTGGCGGCGGCCGGTACGACCGTGCTGGCGGTGTGCAGCGAGCCGCCGGAGGACGGCGAGGGCGTGGTGCAGGTCCACACGGGCGGCCGCCCGGAGCGGACCACCCCGAAGGACACGTCCGGCGATTCCCCCGCCACCACGGACGCCACGGACGCGACGGCCACCACGGACACCACGAACCCGACAGCCACCGCGGGCGCCGCAGACGAGCAGGACGGCGACGAGGCCGCCAAGGCCACCAAGGCCGGCAAAGACAGCAAGCGCGGCAAGCAGGACGGGCCCGACGACGAGGAGGGGGCGGCCGATGCGCTCGCCGAAGCTGGCCGCGCTTGAGCTGAAGCGGTTCGGGAGGGGGAAGCTGCCGCGCGCCGCGCTGGCCGCACTTCTGCTGCTGCCGCTCCTGTACGGCGCGCTGTACCTGTGGTCCTTCTGGGACCCTTACGGGCGGCTGGACAAGATTCCGGTGGCGCTGGTCAACGAGGACAAGGGTGCGGCCGTCGACGGGAAGCACCTCTCGGCCGGTGACAGCATCGTCGACGGGCTGGCCGGCAGCCACACCTTCGACTGGCGCCCCGTGGACACCAAGGAGGCCGCCCGGGGCGTCGAGGACGGCTCGTACTACCTCTCGCTGACGATCCCGGCCGACTTCAGCCGGCGGATCGCCTCCAGTTCCGGAGGGCACCCGGAGACCGGCGCCCTGAAGGTGCGGACGAACGACGCGAACAACTACATCGTCGGGCAGATCTCCCGGACGGTGTTCTCCGAGGTGCGCTCCGCGGCCTCCACGAAGTCGGCGCGTACCTTCCTCGACAAGATCTTTGTCTCGTTCTCGACGCTGCACGGCAAGACCGAGCAGGCCGCGGACGGCGCCGACCGGCTCAACGACGGTATCGGGCAGGCCCGGCACGGCGCGGGCCAACTGGCCGACGGCCTGGGCACCGCGAAGGACGGCAGCGGCAAGCTGGTCACCGGTCTGGGCGACCTCGACGCGGGCGCGGGGCGGCTCTCCCGGGGCAGCTCCGACCTCGCCCGGGGAGCCGGGAGCGCCGCCCACGGCTCGCGCCAACTCGCCGACGGTTCCGGGCAGGTGGCGCAGGGCACCCAGCAGCTGGCCGACACGGTCAACGGGGTCGTCGGCAAGGTGGGGCCGTTCATCCGGGCGCACGGCAAGGAGATCGGCGAGGCGGCGCAGCTCGTCGCCGACGGTTCGCAGGCAGTCCGTGACCACCTCGGCAAACTCCCCGCCGCGGCGTCCTCCGGGGCGAAGCTCTCCCGGGGGATCTCCGACCATCTGGCCGCCTACTACCGGCTGCGCTGTGAGAGCGCGGTGCGGCTCGACACGTCCTGCACGGAGCTCAAGCAGCTCAAGGAGCAGGCGGCCACCGCGGCGGACAAGGCCGAGGAGGTCAGCGGATACGTCCACGACCAGAAGAACCTCGACCAACTGGGCCGGGACCTGGACACGCTGCACTCCCTGGCGGGCGAGCTGGCGCGGCACGGGCCGACCCTGGGCGCCGGCATGGACGCCGCCGTCAAGAAGATCAACGACCTCAACGACGGGGCGCACCAGGTGTCCGCGGGGGCGCGCAAGCTGGCCGCGGGCAACGCCCGGCTGGCCGCCGGCGCGGACAAGCTCGACAACGGCGCGCACCAGCTGCACGACGGTACCGGCCGTGCCGCGGCCGGTATGGGCGACCTCGACTCCGGTGTGGGCAGGCTCAAGGACGGCGCACACACACTGAACGGCGGCATGTTCAAGCTCTCCGACGGCTCGCAGAAGCTGGCCGGCGGGCTGCACGACGGGGCGAAGCAGATCCCCGACTACGGCAAGAAGGACCGCGACGCACGCACCCAGGTCATGTCCGACCCCGTACAGCTGGCCTCGGACGCCGCCCACAAGGCGCCGAACTACGGCACCGGGTTCGCCCCGTATTTCATCCCGCTGTCCCTGTGGGTCGGCGCGATGGTGGCGTACATGCTGATCCAGCCGCTGAACCGGCGGGCGCTGGCGATGGGCGCGCCCTCCTGGCGGATGGCGGTGTCCGGATGGCTGCCGGTGTTCGGTGTGGGGGCGTTGCAGACCGCCGCTCTGATGGCCGTACTGCACTTCGCGATCGGTCTGGAGATGGTGCGGGCGGCCGGCACGATCGGCTTCCTCGTGCTGGTCACGGCCTGTTTCTCGGCGATTGTGCAGTGGCTGAACGCCCAGTTCGGCCCGGCCGGCCGGATCCTGGTGCTGGCGCTGCTGATGCTCCAGCTGACCTCGGCGGGCGGCACCTACCCCGTGCAGACCAGTCCGGGCTTCTTCGGCGCCATCCACCCGTATCTGCCGATGAGTTACGTCGTGGAGGGGCTGCGCCGGCTGATCACCGGCGGTGACCTCGCGCCCGTGTGGCAGGGCAGCGTGGTGCTGGTGGCGTTCACCGCGGGGGCGCTCGTACTGACGTCCCTGACGGCGCGCGGCCGCCAGGTGGTGCGGATGAAGGACCTGCACCCGGAGTTGAGCCTGTGAGCGCCGGCCCGCCGGCCGCCACCCGCCCGCCGGCCGCTGCCGCCCGGACGGTGCCCGTCACCGCCCGGCCGGCGGCGCCCCCGGAGCCGCACGCCCGGTGGCCGCCTCGCCGCGCCGCGCACCGATCCCCGGGGACCGGCACAATCGCCCCCATGGACAGCTCCAATACACGCCGCGACGCCACCCGGCGCAAGCTCTTCGAGGCCGCGGTCACGCTCATCGCCGAACAGGGCTTCTCGTCCACCACGGTGGACGAGATCGCCGAGCGGGCGGGCGTCGCGAAGGGCACGGTCTACTACAACTTCGCCAGCAAGAACGTGCTCTTCGAAGAGCTGCTGCGGCACGGCATCGAAATGCTGGCGACCTCCCTGCAGGCGGCCGCCGAGGAGGTCACCGCCCGTGGCGGCAGCCGGATCGACGCTCTGGACGCGATGATCCGGGCCGGGCTGGACTTCATCTCCCGCTACCCCGCGCTCACCCAGCTCTACGTGGCCGAGCTGTGGCGCACCAACCGGGCCTGGCAGTCGACACTGATGGTGGTGCGCGAGCGGGCCATCACCGTGGTGGAGGACGTACTGCGCGAGGCGGTGGCGGGCGGGGAGCTGAGCGAGGAGATCGACATCCCGCTGACCGCGTCGGCGCTGTTCGGGATGGTGCTGGTGACCGCCCTGGACTGGCAGTCCTACCAGCCGGACCGGTCGATCGACGAGGTGCACGCGGCGCTGTCGCGACTGCTCCAGGGGCGGGTCAGCGGCCACTCTTCGTAGCCCGGGCGGGCCTCCCGGGGGAGGCAGCGCGTGCGCGCCGTAGTGGTCAGGTACGACGCGCGCCGCCTTCCCCCGGGAACCGCACAAAAGAGTGCGCTGCCCTGGCGCGGATCGTTCCCCCTCGATCCGACCAGGACAGCGCTTCCCCCGTACTCCCCCGTGCTTCCCCCGTGTTCCCCCGTCACGTCCGGGAGCCGCGCCGCTCCGCCGCCCCGTGTCGGCGGTGCGGCGCCGCTTCCCTTCCGTGGTCCCCACTCTTCCTTCCGGGCGGGTGCCGGCCCATCCGTGTACCTACTCATCTCGGCGTCTGAGTACGGATACTCAACCCTGAGCACCGGCCCCCAGCCGAAGCCTGTGTTCCTGAGCACCGGCCCCCGGCCGGGGCCTACGCTTTCCCGCGTGTCCGTACTTCCCTTGGTGTTCACCAGTGGCTGGGCGAGCGGGATCAACGCCTACGCCGTCGTCCTGCTCTTCGGCCTGCTCGGCGCGACCGGCGTCACCGATGAGGTGCCCGCGGCGCTGCAGCGCCCCGATGTGCTGATCGTGGCCGGGGTGCTGTTCCTGTGCGAGGCCGTCGCCGACAAGATCCCGTACGTCGACTCGGTCTGGGACTCGGTGCACACGGTGATCCGGCCGGTGGCCGGCGCCGTCGTGGCGGCGCTGCTGGCCGGCCACAACGGCTCGCTGCCCGAGCTGGCGGCGGGCGCGGTGGGCGGTTCCACGGCGCTGCTGAGCCATCTGGTCAAGGCGGGTACCCGGATCGCGGTCAACACCTCGCCGGAGCCGGCCAGCAACATCGTGCTGAGCCTCGCCGAGGATCTGGGCGTCGCCGGGATCATCGCCTTCGCGGTGGTCCATCCGGTGGCCGCGGCGGTCATCGCGGCGACGCTGCTGGCCGCGGGGATCGCGCTGGTGGTGTTCCTGTGGTCGCGGATCCGCCGGTTCCTGCGGCGCCGTCGCCAGCGGCGCGAGGAGAAGCGGCTCGCCACGGCAGGCGAGGCGCTGCCACCGGCGGTCTGACGGCGTGCCGCCCCGGCGGCGCTGCCGCTGTCGCTGCCAGGGCGGTTCTCCGGCCTGGCAGCGGCGTTGTCAGTGGGTCCGGATAAAGTCGCAGGCATGGCACGGATTGCGGTGATCGGCGCCGGGATGGGCGCGATGGCAGCCGCTGCCCGGCTGGCCGTCGCGGGCCACCGGGTGGCGGTGTTCGAGCGCGGCGCGACCCATGGCGGCGCGCTGCAACGGCGGGAGCGGGACGGCTTCGCCTTCGATACGGGCCCCGGCCTGCTGCATCTGCCGGCCGTCTACCGCGATCTGTTCCTCAAGACCGGCCGCGAGCCGCTGGAGAGCTGCGTCGAGCTGTCCCAGGTCGACCCCGCCGGCCGGCACGTCTTCGCCGACGGCACGGCCGTCTCGCTGCCGAACGCCTCGCGGGCCGGGGTGCTGGCGGCCCTCGACGAGGCGCTGGGCGCCGGCCTCGGTGAACGCTGGAGCGACCTGATGGGCCGCGCCCGCGAGGCCTGGGACGCCACCCGCCGGCCGCTCCTGGAGGAGCCGTTGTGGCAGGACTGGCGGGTGCTGGGGCGCGATCCGTATCCGGCGGTGCGCAAGCGCGGGCTGTTCGGCCGGGGCAAGGGCCCCACCACCGCCACCCTCGCCGAGGTGGCCCGCCGCGAGCTGGCCGACCCCCGGCTGACCGCGCTGCTGGAGAGCCATGCGCTGGCGTACGGCTTCGACCCGCGCAGCGCCCCGGCGAGCGCCGTCGTGCTGCCGTACATGGAGCAGACCTTCGGCAGTTGGTATCCACGCGGCGGTATGCGGGCGCTGGCCGATGCGCTGTACGAGCGGTGCCTGGCGCGCAAGGTGGAGTTCAGCTTCGGCACGGCGGTGACCGCGGTCGTGGAGAAGGACGGCCGGGCGGCCGGCATCGAGCTGGCCGACGGCCGGGTGGACGAGGCCGAGTTCGTGGTCGCGGGCATCGATCCGGTGCGGCTGGTGGAGCTCTGCGGGGGAAGAGAGCCGTGGGGTGCCGACGAGGTGCGGCCCGACCTGGGCCCGGGCGACCGGGCCACCGCCCGGCTCACCGTCTGTCTGGCACTGCGCGGCGCGCGCCCCTCGGATGCCGTGCACCGCACGGTGGTCCATGCCCCGGACCGCGAGGCCGAGTTGGCGGGCGTGTTCGGCGACGGCTCCGGGCCGCGGACCCCGTGCGCCCGGCCCACGGTGACGGTGCTGCGCCCTGACGACCCGGCGACCCGCCCTGACGAGGCCCATGAGGCGGTGACCCTGACCGCGACAGTGGCCCCGCCCGGCCCGGTCGACCGGCCGGGCGGGGAGGGCGCGGCGGCCTGCGCGGAGCGGATGACCGAGGTCGCCGAGGCCGCGGTTCCCGGGTTGCGGGAGCGGGTGCTGTGGCGGGAGGTGCTGCCGCCGGCGCCGGACGGACTGGTGCCGGGACCGTCGCTGGCCGGACAGGAAGGCCGCTTTCTGCGGCCCGGCAACCGCACCCGGATACCGGGGCTCTACACGGTCGGCGGATGGTCACATCCGGGCGGCGGACCGGCACATGCCGGGATGTCCGGCGCGATCGTCGCGGGCCTGATCGTGAACGGCGACGACTGGCACGGCTCCAGCTGAGCGGCGGGGCCGGGCTGTCCCGGCGGCCGCTGTCCCGGCGGGCGTCGTCCCGGCGGGCGCTGCCCGGGCTGCCGGGGCCGTCGTGGTGGGGTGCGGTGCGCGGCGCCACCGGCCACGCGTCCGTCCGCTCGGCAGCAGTGCTGCTCAGTAGCGGCGCTGCTCAGTAGCGGTACTGCTGCCCGTCGTACCCCGGCTGCTGGTAGGGCGGGTAGGGCTGCTGCTCGGGCGGGAGTTCGCTGTCGCGCTGCTGGGGGACCCAGACGCCACCGGGCGGGGTCTCGCCGTACCCCTGGCCGAGCGGCTGCCCCTGGGCGTCGTACTGCTGCGCCGCGTAGGGAGACGAGGCGTAGGGGTCCGCCTGCTGGTAGGGGTCGTAGGACGCGGCGTACTGCTGCCCGCCGAGGTACGGGTCGGTGTAGGGCGCCTGCTGGCCCTGGCCGTCGCCGTAGGCCGCATAGGGGTCGGCATAGGGATCCTGGCCGGCTCCGGTCTGGTCGTAACCGCCGCCGTACGCATAGCCATTGCCGTTGCTGTTGCCATTGCCGGCAGCAGCGTCGTAGACGTCGTAGCCGCCGTAGCCCTGGTAACCGGGCTGCTGACCACGGGCATCGGGGCTGTAGACGCCGTACTGGCCGGTCTCGTCGGGCATCGGCTGGGGGGCGTAGACGGCGGTGGTGTCGGCCCGCGCGAAGTCGTCCTGGACGGCGAACGCCTGGGTGGCGTAGGCGCCTTGATCCTGCTGCTGCCCCTGGTACGGGTCCTGACCGCGGTAGTCGTCGCCGGGGGTGTAGCCGTAGAAGCCCTGCCCGACCACGGTCTCCTGCGCGGCGAAAGCCTCCTGCCCCGCAATGAACGTGTCCTGCGCGGCGAAAGCCTCCTGCCCCGCAACGAAGGTGTCCTGCGCGGCGAAACCGTCCTGCCCCGCAGGGCTACCGGGCCCGCCGTAGGAGCCCTGCCCGGCAAAGGTGTCCTGCCCGGCGTAGGGGTCCACCCGCTGGAATCCGCCGGTGCTCTCGAAGGTGTCCGGGCCCCCGTCGCCGGCCCGGCCGGGGGCCTCGGTGGGCGCCACCGCCTCCAGGCCGGAGACCTCCAGGGTCGGTTCGGCGGGGGGCGGTCCGGACGGGCGGGCCCGGCGGCGCCGGCCGGTGTCGCCGGACGCCCCGGGCATACCGCGCAGGGCCCAGCCGGTGGTGAAGCCGCGACGGAACGAGAGGGTCACATTCGTCTGCCCGATGGCGAAGGCGACAAGTCCCAGCCCGATCACGAGTATTGACGGGATGATGACGCCGACGACCACACCGAGAAAACCCGCGAAGGCCAGCAGCCGCCAGCGCAGTCGCGCCTTGTTCTGGAGCAGGACCTCACCCAACAGCCACAGGGCTACCAGGCCGAACGCGATGTAGAGGACCGCCCAGCCCATATACGCCCCTCTTCCGCCGCTCGCCGGCCACCGTGATCAGGACTGCTGGTGCAGTCCCAGATTCTCGTAGATTTCCAGGGTCGCCGTGGAGTGGTTCAGGGTAATGAAGTGCAACCCGGGAACATCCTCGGCCATCAAGCGTGCGCACAGGTCCGTTGCGTACTCGATACCAATGGAGCGTACCGCCGCCGGGTCGTCCTTGACGGCGAGGATGCGCTCGGCCAGCTCGGGCGGGAAGGCCGCGTTGCTGAGCTGAGCGAACCGCTCGATCTGGCGCACGTTCGTGACCGGCATGATCTCCGGAATGATCGGCGTCGAGCAACCCGCCGCCGCAACGCGGTCCCGCAGCCGGAAGTAGTCATCGGGGTAGAAGAACATCTGGGTGATGGCGAAGTCCGCCCCGGCGCGGCACTTGTCGACGAAGTGCGCCACGTCCGTGTCCCAGTCCGACGAACGCGGATGCATCTCGGGGAAGGCCGCGACGCCGACGCAGAAGTCGCCGGACTCCTTGATGAGCCGGACCAGGTCGGCGGCGTAGCCGATGCCCTCGGGGTGCTTGACCCACTCGCCCATCGGGTCGCCGGGCGGGTCCCCGCGCAGCGCGAGCATGTTGCGGATTCCGGCGTCGGCGTACTGGCCGATGATGTGGCGCAGGTCGGCCGTGGAGTGGTTGACCGCGGTCAGATGGGCGACCGGGGTCAGGGTGGTGTCGGTGGCGATGCGCTCGGTGGCGCGCACCGTGCCGTCACGGGAGGTGCCGCCGGCGCCGTACGTCACGGAGACGAACGTCGGCGAGACGGCCTCGATGCGGCGAATGGCGTTCCACAGGGTCCGCTCGCCCTTCTCCGTCTTGGGGGCGGCGAACTCGAACGAATACGACTGCTTACCGGAAGAAAGCAGGTCGCGCACCGTGCGTGCGCGATCAGTCCTGGTGGAAGCTGTACCTAGGGCCATACCGGCAGGTTAACCACCGGCCGGGCCCACACCAACCGCGTCGGGCGTAATGCCTGGTTGGCCGGGTTGATGTCCACTGGGTGGACATTTTCCCGTCGCCCGGACGTCAGGAGACCGCCCGGCTCCCGGCACCGCACACAGTGACGCAGGTCACCCGGCCTCGCGGGCCGGACTCGGCGGGGCGGAGGTGTCCGAGGCGTCCTGGGCGTCCCAGGTCCGGATGCGCCGGGCCAGTGCGGCGGCCGCCGCTCCCGGATCGTCCGCCTCCGTGAGGGCGCGGACCACCACGATCCGGCGGGCGCCCGCCTGCAGCACCTCGTCGAGATTTCCGGCGTCGATCCCGCCGATCGCGAACCAGGGGCGCTCGGGGGCGCGGGCCGCGGCGTAACGCACCAGGTCGAGGCCGGGGGCGTGGCGGCCGGGCTTGGTGGGGGTGGGCCAGCACGGGCCCGTGCAGAAGTAGTCCACACCCGGTTCGGTGAGTGCGGCGTCCACCTCGGCCTCGGCGTGGGTGGAGCGGCCTATGAGGGCGTCCGGGCCCAGCAGGGCGCGGGCGGCCGGGACCGGCAGATCGCCCTGCCCGAGATGCAGGACATCGCTGCCCGCCGCGTGGGCGACGTCCGCGCGGTCGTTGACCGCGAGCAGCTTGCCGTGCCGCCGGCAGGCGTCCGCGAAGACCTCCAGATGCCGCAGCTCCTCGCCGGCCTCCATGCCCTTGTCCCGCAGCTGGACGATGTCCACACCGGAGGCGAGCACCGCGTCCAGGAACTGCGGGAGATCGCCCTGGCGCCGGCGGGCGTCCGTGCAGAGGTAGAGCCTGGCATCGGACAGAGCCGGGCGTGCGGTGGTCATCGGGCGGTTCCCCCAAGGTCGGGGGCGTACGGGCCGGGCCTTCCGGTCCGTACGCCCCACGGATGCGGTTACGGATGCTGATGCGGCTGCCGGAGTGCGGGCCGCGTCATGGCGTCAGACGGCGAGCGCCTGGGCCCGGCGCTTCACCTCCGTGCCGCGATTCTCGCGCAGCGCCTGGGCGGGCGTGCCGGGCAGGGTCTCATCCGGGGTGAACAGCCACTCCAGCATCTCCTGGTCGGTGAAACCGTCGTCCTTGAGGAGGGTGAGGGTGCCGACGAGGCCCTTGACCACCTTGTCGTCCTTGATGAAATCGGCGGGCACGTGCAGCGCCCGGTTCTCGCCGCGGCGCACCGCGATCAGCTGGCCCTCCTTGACCAGCTGCCGGACCCGCGTCACCTCGACGCCGAGCTGTTCGGCGATGTCGGGGAGGGTGAGCCAGGCGGGGACGAGTCCATCGATGTTTGCGTCAATCTCGGTCACAGGACAAGCCTGCCACCTCCCACTGACAGCCGGTAGCCGGGCATCGCCATCGGAGGCCCGCTGCACACCGGAGGGTGACGGCCGGCGCCCGGCCGGCCACCGGCGGTCACCGCGCGCCCGGTACCCCTCCGCTCCGCACCCCGCTCCCGGCTCCCCGCTACAGCGCCGCGGACTTCAACGGCACCGACGCATTCGCGGCCCGCTCCCGGTCCATGGCCACGCCCCGCTCGATCAGCTTGCGCCCCTGGGCGAGGTCCCGCGGCCGCCCCACGGCCAGCAGCGCAACGAGCCTTCCGTCCCGTAGCCAGATCACCGACCAGGCGGCCCCGGCCGGGTCACCGCGCCAGACCAGCTCGTCGGCGTCCCCGTGGTGGCCCACGTACTGCACGAACCGGCCGAACTGCTCCGACCAGAAGTACGGGACGGGGTCGTAGGCCACGCCCTCCGCCTCACCGCGGGCGATGTTCTCGGCGACCGTACGCGGACCCTGGAGGGCGTTGTCCCAGTGATGGATCAGCAGACGGGCCCCGTAGCGGGCCGACGGGAAGGAGGCGCAGTCGCCGACCGCGTAGACATCGGGCACCGAGGTGCGCAGCTGCTCGTCGGCCAGTACGGAGCCGTCCCGCGGCGAGAGCTCGACGCCCGATCCGGCCAGCCAGCCGGTCGCGGGGCGGGCGCCGATCCCGATGACCACCGCGTCGGCAGGCAGCACCGTGCCGTCGTCGAGGGTGACCGCGCCCGCCGTGACGGAGGCGACCCGGGCGCCGGTGCGCAGTTCCGCGCCCGCGTCCGCGTACCAGCCGGCCATATGGACGGCGACCTCGGCGGGCAGCGCACCGGCCAGCGGGCGGTCGGCGGCCTCGACGACGGTGACCGCGCAGCCCGCCTCGCGCGCCGCGGTCGCGAACTCGGCACCGATCCAGCCGGCTCCGACGACCACGATCTCGTGCTGGGCGGCGAGCACCGGCCGCAGCCGCTCGGCGTCATCCAGGGTGCGCAGCAGATGGACGCCGGGCAGTCCCTCGCTGCCGGGCAGCACGACCGGGGCGGCGCCGGTCGCCAGGACCGCGTAGTCGTAGGGGACCGGGCCCTCGGCCGTCTCGATCACATGGGCGTCCGGCACCAGGGCGGTGACCGGGCGGCTGAGGTGGAGGGTGATGCCGAGCGCGGCGAAGTCGACGTCGAAGGTGGAGCCCTCGGCCTTGCCCAGGAGGACCGCCTTGGACAGCGGCGGACGGTCGTAGGGCTGGTGGGGCTCGTCGCCGAGGAGCGTGATCGCGCCGGGCCAGCCCTGTTCCCGCAGGGCGACGGCGGTCTGCACACCCGCGATTCCGGCGCCGGCGATCACGACGTACGGCGTGCGGTCAGGGGCCTGGGAGGACTTGCTCTGCTCGCTCACCCGATCACTCTAGGACGGGGTGTGAGGCGGCTCGCAGCAGCGCGCAAGGAGATCTCTGACACAGCGTCACCGTCCGGGTCACCGTCCGAGCGGCCCGGGACGCAGGCCCCGGGAGGCCGGGGGCGCTGCCTTACGGTGCCTCCGCGCCCCGTATTAGGGTGACGGCTACACGCACTCGCGGGAGCCCGGACGCACCGGGCTGAGAGGGAGGCTGACCGGCCTCCGACCGTACGAACCTGATCCGGGTCATGCCGGCGAAGGGAGGGGCTGGACGCCCATGCACGCAACAACCGCCACACGATCACAACCCACCCCGCAGAGCCCTGATGTGCTGGTCATCGGCGGCGGCATCATCGGCCTGGTCACCGCCTGGCGGGCGGCCGTCCGCGGGCTGAGCACCGCGGTGGCCGACCCCGCGCCCGGCCGCGGCGCCGCCCGGGTCGCGGCCGGGATGCTGGCGGCGGTCACCGAGCTCCACTACGGCGAGCAGACCCTGCTGGGCCTCAACCTCGCCTCCGCCCGTCGCTACCCCCGGTTCGTCGAAGAGCTGGAGGAGGCCGCGGGCCAGGCCGTCGGCTACCGGCGGTGCGGCACCCTGGCCGTCGCGCTGGACGCCGACGACCGCGCCCATCTGCGCGAACTGCATGCCCTGCAGATCCGCTCGGGACTGGAGTCACAGTGGCTCACGGGGCGCGAGTGCCGGCGCCTGGAGCCGATGCTGGCCCCCGGGGTGCGCGGCGGTCTGCGGGTGGACGGCGACCATCAGGTCGATCCGCGCCGGCTGGCGAGCGCGCTGCTGACCGCCTGCGAGCGCTCAGGGGTGGTCTTCCACCGGAGCGCGGCCGTGCGGCTGACGGTCGACGGCGGCCGTGCCACCGGCGCGGAACTCGCCGACGGGACCCGGGTGCCGGCCGGTCAGGTCGTACTGGCCGCGGGCAGCCACAGCGGCCGGCTCGCCGGCCTGCCCGACGAGGTGCTGCCCCGGGTGCGGCCGGTCAAGGGCCAGGTACTGCGGCTGCGGCTGCCTCAGATGCCGGCCGGCAGTCCCGCCTTCCTCTCCCGCACCGTACGGGCGGTCGTCCGCGGCGGCCCGCTCTACCTGGTCCCGCGCGAGAACGGCGAACTGGTCGTCGGCGCCACCAGCGAGGAGCTGGGCTGGGACACCACCGTGACCGCGGGCGGGGTCTACGAGCTGCTGCGCGACGCCCACGAACTGGTCCCCGGCATCACCGAGCTCCCGCTCGTCGAGACCTGCGCCGGCCTGCGCCCCGGCTCCCCCGACAACGCCCCGATGCTCGGGCCGACCGCACTGCCCGGCCTCCACCTCGCCACCGGCCACTTCCGCAACGGGGTGCTGCTCACCCCCGTCACCGGTGACGCGATGGCCGAGGTACTGACCACCGGCCTCCTCCCCGAAGAGGCCCGCCCCTTCTCCCCCGCGCGCTTCTCCCCCACGCCTGAACGGCACGGGGGCACGGATGCGCCGGGACCCGAGCGCACCCGTGCCCCACAGGAGCAGCCCGTATGAACGCCGCCCCATCCGCCCCCACCGTCTCGGTGTCCGTCAACGGGGAGACCCGCGAGATCCCCGGCGATCTCACCCTCGACCGGCTCGTCGCGACGCTGTCCCAGGCACCCGCCGGGGTGGCCGCGGCGGTCAATGAGACCGTGGTGCCCCGTACCCGGTGGCCCGCCACTCCGCTCGCCGACGGCGACCGCGTCGAGGTGCTCACCGCGGTCCAGGGAGGCTGATCCGCAGACATGACCGACACCGCAGCGCGCCGGGAAACGGCCCCCGCCGCCTCCGCCGGCGACTTCACCGACGGCGGTGCCCCCCTCACCCTCGCCGGCACCACCTTCGCGTCCCGCCTGATCATGGGGACCGGCGGCGCACCCAGCCTCGACGTCCTGGAGCGGGCACTGCTCGCCTCCGGCACGGAGCTGACCACGGTCGCCATGCGGCGGCTGGATCCGACCGTGCAGGGCTCGGTGCTGTCCGTACTGGAGCGGCACAAGATCAAGGTGCTGCCGAACACCGCGGGCTGCTTCACCGCGGGCGAAGCCGTGCTCACCGCCCGGCTCGCCCGCGAAGCGCTCGGCACGGACTGGGTCAAGCTGGAGGTGGTCGCCGACGAGCGCACCCTGCTGCCCGACCCGATCGAGCTGCTGGACGCCGCCGAGACCCTGGTCGACGACGGTTTCACCGTGCTGCCCTACACCAACGACGATCCGGTCCTGGCCCGCAAGCTGGAGGACGTGGGCTGCGCCGCGATCATGCCGCTGGGCTCGCCGATCGGCTCCGGCCTGGGCATCCGCAACCCGCACAACTTCCAGCTGATCACCGAGCGGGCCGGCGTCCCCGTCATCCTCGACGCGGGCGCAGGCACGGCCTCGGACGTCTCCCTGGCCATGGAGCTGGGCTGCGCGGCGGTGATGCTGGCGTCCGCGGTGACCCGCGCCCAGGAACCGGAGCTGATGGCATCCGCCATGCGCCACGCGGTGACGGCGGGCCGCCTGGCGTATTGCGCGGGGCGCATCCCACGGCGCCACTTCGCGTTGGCGTCGTCTCCGACCGACGGGATGCTTGACCTTGAGCGGCCGGCGTTCTGAGTTTTCGGCCGGTCCGCTGCGCTTTGCCTCGCCCCTGTTTTTGGCTTTCCCGCCGTGGGGGTTGCTCTCCGTTGCGCCGGCGGCGGGCGGGGTCCGCTGCGCGGGGCTGTGGGTGCGGTGACTGACCTCCGGGGCCTGGTGTGTGGACTGCTTCGCTTTACGTCCACACACCAGGCCCCTCCGGCCCGTCCCCTCCCGTGGGGGGAGATGGTGAAGGTGGGTGGGGGCGGGCGTCGATCACAGACATTTCCCCGTGCCGCAGCCCATTCCCCGCGCCAGGTGGCTCCCCTGTGCCCAGGGCCATTCCCCCACGTCTGCGACGCGCACCTGACCACCCAGGTCCACCCCCACCAGCCTTTTCCCACCCACCCAACGGGAGGGGACGGGCCGGAGCGGGTGGGTGTCCGGACGTAAAGCGAAGCAGTCCGGACACCCGCCCGCGCAGGCCCGTCACCGCACCCCGACAGCCCCGCGCAGCGGACCCCGCCCCGCGCAGCGGCACCGCCCGCCGCCAGGCGCAACGAAGGGAAAGCCGAAAACGGGGCGAGGCAAAGCGCAGCGGACCCGCACCGCGCAGCGGGCGACAAACGGCGCGCAACCCCCACGGCGGGAAAGCCAAAAACGTGGGCCAAAGGCAAAGCGCAGCGAACCGGCCGGGAGGCCGAAATCGTGGGAGGCGGCCCATAGGCCATAGACTCTTCTGCCGTGGATACCACCCTTCAGGACCCGCTCGTGGGCCAGCTGCTCGACGGCCGTTATCGCGTCCAGGCGCGCATCGCCGCAGGCGGTATGGCCACGGTCTACCAGGCCATGGACACCCGGCTCGACCGCGTGCTCGCGCTGAAGGTGATGCACCCGGGGCTCGCCACGGACGGGGCGTTCGTCGAGCGCTTCATCCGTGAGGCGAAGTCGGTCGCGCGGCTGTCGCACCCGAATGTGGTGGGCGTCTTCGACCAGGGCACGGACGGTACGTACGTGTATCTGGCCATGGAGTACGTCGCCGGCTGCACGCTGCGCGACGTGCTGCGCGAGCGGGGCGCCCTGCAGCCGCGGGCCGCGCTGGACATCCTGGAGCCGATCCTGGCCGCTCTGGGGGCCGCGCACCGCGCCGGGCTGGTGCACCGGGACATGAAGCCGGAGAACGTCCTGATCGGCGACGACGGCCGGGTCAAGGTCGCCGACTTCGGTCTGGTGCGGGCGGTGGACACCAACACCACCGCCTCGACCGGGTCCGTCCTGGGCACCGTCTCCTACCTCGCTCCCGAGCAGCTGGAGCACGGCACCGCGGACGCCCGGGTCGATGTCTACGCCTGCGGTGTGGTGCTCTACGAGATGCTGACCGGCGGCAAGCCGCACACCGGCGGCACCGTGGCGCAGATCCTCTACCAGCATCTGCACGAGGACGTGCTGCCTCCGTCCGGGCTGGTGCCCGGTCTCGCACCGCAGCTGGACGAGCTGGTCGCGCTGGCCTGTGCCCGCGAACCGCAGCTGCGTCCGCAGGACGCGGTCGCGCTGCTGTCCCGGGCGCAGGAGGCCCGGGCGCAGCTGACCGACGCCCAGCTGGACATCGTGCCGCCGGAGGCCAGGGACCTGGCCGCGGGGGCTCCGGGCGACGGCTTCGAGCGTACGGACGTGATACCCCGCACCGATGGCATACAGCCGCCGCTGCCGGGGACCGGCGAGGCGGAGCTGAACCGCACCAGCCGGCTGGAGGTGCCGACGGCCTCGGAGCAGACCACCCGGCTGCGCCCGGTGCCCGCCGAGGAGGCGCCCCGCCGCGGGCTCCGGCGCCGGCGGCTCATCACCGTCATTGCGGCCGTTCTGCTGGCCCTCGGGATCGGTACGGGCGTCTGGTACATCAACTTCGGCCAGTTCACCACCGTCCCCGCGGTGCTGGACATGACGCAGGCCAAGGCCGAGAAGACCCTGCGGGACGACGGCCTGGGCGTGAAGGTGGTGCGCGGCTTCAGCTCGAACGTGGAGCGCGGCCACGTCATGGAGACGGCCCCGGCGAACGGCAAGCAGATCCGTGGCACCGGCACGGTCACCGTCACCATCTCCCGCGGACCGGAGATCGTCGACGTCCCCGACCTGTCCGGCACCCCGCTCGCCGACGCCAAGCGCAAGCTGCGCGACCGCGGGCTGGTCCCGGGCGCCGTCACCCGGGAGTTCAGCGACGAGGTGGCCAAGGGTTCGGTGATCCGTACGGACCCGGGCGCCGGGACCAAGCGGCGGCCCGATACCGGGGTGGGGCTGACGGTCAGCCGCGGCACCGCGGTCGATGTGCCCGGCGTCCTCGGGAGCGAGCGCGCGGACGCGGCGAACACGCTGCGCGAGGCCGGTTTCCGGGTGCGTTTCGCCGACGAGCCGGTCTACTCCACCCAGGACAAGGGCACCGTCGCCCGGCAGACCCCGGCCGAGGGCAGGAAGCTCGGCAAGGGCGAGACGGTCACCCTCACGCTCTCCAGGGGCCCGGAGATGATCGCCGTCCCGAACGTCACCGGCAAGAACGTCGATGACGCCAAGAAGCAGCTGACGGATCTGGGCTTCCAGGTCGAGGTGAAGAAGCCGTTGCTGTTCCCGCAGGACACGGTCGACAGCCAATCCGTCGACCCCGGCAAGAAGGCGCCGAAGGGCGGCACGATCACCATCGAGCTCAAGGGCGCCCTGTAGGACCCGCCGTCCGTGCCCCACGGCTGCCGTCCGGCGGGCGTGGGGCACCTGGCACCCTGGGAGGGTGAGTACCTCCCCCGAGGGCGCCGCGCAGCGCGCCCGTGCACGTAACCCGGTCGGCGGCCATGTGCCGGTGGCCGGCGGCCTGGCCAAGACCGGCCTTCCCTACGCCCGGGAGATGGGCGACGAGGTCGTCCAGGTCTTTGTGGCCAATCCGCGCGGCTGGGCGACGCTACCCGGCAGCCCCGGACAGGACGAGGCGTTCGGGGCGGCCTGCGACCGGGAGGGGATCCCGGTGTATGTCCATGCGCCGTATCTGATCAACTTCGGTTCGCACACCGAGGCGACCGTCGACAAGTCCGTGGCCTCGCTGCGCCACTCGCTGCGCCGCGGCCGGGAGATCGGCGCGCTGGGCGTGGTCGTACACACCGGTTCGGCGACCGGCGGACGGCCGCGCGATACGGCGTTGGCGCAGGTCAGAGAGCGGATGCGGCCGTTGCTCGATGAGCTGACGCACCCGGACGACCCGTGGCTGCTGCTGGAGCCGACGGCCGGGCAGGGGGCGTCGCTGTGCGCGCTGGCCGAAGATCTCGGTCCGTACTTCGATGCGCTGGACCGGCATCCCAGGCTGGGGATCTGCCTCGACACCTGTCATGCGTTCGCGGCCGGGCACGACATGGCGGCGCCGGGCGGCACGAAGGCGCTGCTGGACGAGCTGGTGGAGGTCGCGGGCGAGGGCCGGCTGAAGCTGATCCACGCCAATGACTCCAAGGATGTGGCCGGCGCCCACAAGGACAGGCACGAGAACATCGGCGCAGGTCACATCGGTGCGGAGCCGTTCGGCGAGCTGTTCCGGCACCCGGCGACGGAGGGGGTGCCGCTGGTGGTCGAGACCCCGGGCGGCAAGGAGGGGCATGCGGCGGACGTGGCCCGGCTCAAGGAGCTGCGCGGGTCCTGAGCGCCGTCCGGCACGCCGGGATCAGAGCTCGGGGCCGTCCCCGGGCTCTTCCTGGTACGAGTAGCGCTGCTCCCGCCAGGGGTCGCCCAGGTTGTGGTAGCCGCGTTCCTCCCAGAAGCCGCGGCGGTCGGCCCGCATGTACTCGATGCCGCGGACCCACTTGGGGCCCTTCCAGGCGTACAGATGCGGAACGATCAGGCGGACCGGGAAGCCGTGCTCCGCGGTCAGGAGTTCACCCGAGCGGTGCGTGGCGAAGAGGCATTTCTCCGCGGCGAAATCCTCGATCGGCACATTCGAACTGAAGCCGTACTCGGCCCACACCATGACATGGGTGACGTCGGGGGCCGGCGGTGCGAGTTCGAGGATCGTCCGGGTGCGCACTCCGCCCCATTCGGCTCCCAGCATGCTGAATTTCGTTACGCAGTGCATATCGGCAACGACGGTGGTGTACGGCAGCGCCGTGAATTCCTCGTGCGACCAGCAGTGTTTGGCGCCGTCGGCGGTGGCGCCGAAAGCCCGGAACTCCCAGCGTTCGGCGCGGAACTTCGGCACCGGGCCGTAATGCGTCACCGGCCAGCCCCGCTGCAACCGCTGTCCCGGAGGCAGCTGAGGATGCTCCTCTTCGCGGCTTTCCGGCTGACCCATGCCCTCCATGGTGTCAGACCGCAAGGGGTGCCGATGACCAGGCAGAGAGGGATTCGGGCAACTCGCACTAAGCGTGCACTTACTGGACGCCCTGCTCCGGGCGGTGCGAGGATGCGGCACCTGCCCAGTTCTCGCGTGGAAGGAGCCCGCAGCCATGCAGGGCGACCCCGAGGTCATCGAATTCCTCAATGAGCAGCTGACCGCCGAGCTCACCGCGATCAACCAGTACTTCCTGCACGCCAAGATGCAGGAGAACTTCGGCTGGACGAAGCTCGCGAAGTACACCCGCTCAGAGTCCTTCGACGAGATGAAGCATGCAGAGATCCTGACGGACCGGATTCTCTTCCTCGAAGCTCTGCCGAATTACCAGCGGCTGTTCCACGTACGGGTGGGCCAGACCGTCACGGAGATGTTCCAGGCCGACCGGCAGATCGAGGTCGAGGCCATCGACCGCCTCAAGCGCGGTATCGAGCTCATGCGCAACAAGGGCGACATCACCTCGGCGAATATCTTCGAGGACATCCTCGCGGACGAGGAGCACCACATCGACTATCTCGACACCCAGCTGGAGCTGGTGGAGAAGCTCGGAGAGGCGCTCTACATCGCCCAGGTCATCGAGCAGCCGAGCTGAGCGAGCGGCCGGATGCCCACCCTCCGCCCGGCCCCGAGCGGCCGCGGGAGACCCCCGTCGACCCTGAGGGCTACGCGGCCTCCGAAAGCGCCGCGGGCTCCACGGCGTCCGCCTCCGCGCCCAGCGGTTCGGGCGCGCCACTGTCGATGAGCTCCCGGCGGGGGCAGGAGCCCCGGCCGAGCAGGGACTGGATCCGGCGGACACAGCCTCCGCAGTCGGTGCCGGCCTTGCAGGCGGAGGCGATCTGCCGGGGCGTGCAGGCGCCCGTGTCCGCGTGCTCGCGGACCTGCTGCTCGGTGATCCCGAAGCAGGAGCAGACGTACACGCGGCTTCACCTTCCGTGGAGTCACCTCATCCATCCGGCTGATCTTGGGTGAGGTAACCCTTACCTTACCTGCCCCGGCGGGGGCTGCACAACGCAGTGGGGCGCGGATCACAGGATCCGCGCCCCACTTTCGTTGTGCCCCTGCCCGTCAGCGCAGGTCAGCGGCCGACCGGCTCACTGGTCGCGGTACATCTCCGCCACCAGGAAGGCCAGGTCGAGCGACTGGCTGCGGTTGAGCCGCGGGTCGCAGGCGGTCTCGTAGCGCTGGTGGAGGTCGTCGACGAAGATCTCGTCGCCGCCGCCCACGCACTCGGTGACGTCGTCACCGGTCAGCTCGACGTGGATACCGCCCGGGTGCGTGCCGAGGCTCTTGTGGACCTCGAAGAAGCCCTTGACCTCGTCCAGCACATCGTCGAAGCGCCGGGTCTTGTGACCGGAGGCCGCCTCGAAGGTGTTGCCGTGCATCGGGTCGCAGATCCAGGCGACCTGCGCGCCGGAGGCGGTGACCTTCTCGACCAGCTCGGGGAGCTTGTCGCGGACCTTGTCCGCTCCCATGCGGGTGATGAAGGTCAGCCGGCCCGGCTCCCGCTCCGGGTCGAGCCGCTCGATGAGCGTCAGCGCGTCCTCGGGGGTGGTCGTCGGGCCGAGCTTGACGCCGAGGGGGTTGCGGATGCGCGAGGCGAACTCGATGTGCGCACCGTCCAGCTGACGGGTGCGCTCGCCGATCCAGACCATGTGGCCGGAGACGTCGTAGAGGTTGCCGGTGCGCGAGTCGACGCGGGTCAGCGACGACTCGTAGTCCAGGACCAGCGCCTCGTGGGAGGCGTAGAACTCGACGGTGCGGAACTCCTCCGGGTCCACCCCGCAGGCGTTCATGAAGTTCATCGCGCGGTCGATCTCGCGGGCCAGCGCCTCGTAGCGCTGTCCGGAGGGCGAGGACTTCACGAAGTCCTGGTTCCAGGCGTGCACCTGCCGCAGGTCGGCGTAGCCGCCCGTGGTGAAGGCGCGCACGAGGTTCAGGGTCGCGGCGGAGGCGTGGTACATCCGCTTGAGCCGCTCGGGGTCCGGGATCCGGGCCGCCTCGGTGAACTCGAAGCCGTTGACGGAGTCGCCGCGGTAGGTCGGCAGCGTCACCCCGTCGCGGGTCTCGGTGGGCTTGGAGCGCGGCTTGCTGTACTGGCCGGCGATCCGGCCGACCTTGACCACCGGGACGGACCCGGCGTAGGTCAGGACGGCACCCATCTGGAGGAGTGTCTTCAGCTTGTTGCGGATGTGCTCGGCGGATACGCCGTCGAAGGCCTCCGCGCAGTCGCCGCCCTGAAGCAGGAACGCCTCACCACGGGCGACCGCTCCCAGGCGCTCGCGCAGCTGGTCGCACTCGCCCGCGAAGACGAGCGGCGGATAGGACTCGAGCTCCGCGATCACATCGCGCAGAGCCTTTTGGTCCGGCCAGTCAGGCTGCTGCGCCGCGGGCAGGTCTCGCCAGGTGTGGCCACCGGCGTGGGTTTCAGCGTTCACGGTCACACTGCCCACATTACGGGGTCCCGCGAGGGTGTCCGTCCCGGTATCCGGACTGTGAGACGCACTGCACCCGGATGGTCCGGTAGGGTTCCCCCCATGTGCACGCGACCGGCGCTCAACAGCAACTGGTGGTGGACCGCTCATCCGGCGGCCCACTGATTCGCGCGCACACCACACACTTCGCGAAGGCCGCCCGAGGGGCGGCCTTCAGCCTTTTGCGGCGGCCGTTCCTCCTCTCCTGGAAGGAACCCCGTCATGCACCGCGAGCCTCCCGCCGCCCGCCCGGACGCCGCCGCACTCGTCCGGCGGCTGCTCGACCCCGCCTGCCCGCCGTTCGCCCTGCTGCACCGCCGCACGCCCGGGCGGGAGGCGGCCTCCCCCACTCTCGGCTTCGCTCGAGCGGGAGGTGCCCCCATCGTCGAGGTGCTGATCGGTGAGGTCGAGGAGGTCGGGCGGCTGGCCGACATCCCGCTGGGCGAGGGGGTGCCCCACGCGCCGGTGACCGATGCGCTCGCGCTGATCCCGTTCCGGCAGATCCGCGAGCGCGGCTTCCGGGCCCATGACGACGGCACGCCGCTGGCCGTGCTGCGCCCCCGCGAGAGCGCCGAGCTGCCGCTCGACGAGGTGCTGGCGGCGCTGCCCGTGCAGGAGGTACGGGTGAGGGACGGGGCGTTCGACGTGGACGACGACGCCTACGCCGAGATCGTCGGGCGGGTGGTACGGGACGAGATCGGCACCGGCGAGGGCGCGAACTTCGTCATCCGCAGGACCTTCGAGGGCACGATCGAGGACTTCTCGGCGGCCGGGGCGCTGGCGCTGTTCCGGCGGCTGCTGGCCGGTGAGCGCGGCGCGTACTGGACGTATGTGGTGCACCGCCCCGGGGTGCGCACCCTGGTCGGCGCCAGCCCCGAGGTGCACGTCCGGATGACCGGCGGGCCCGGCGAGCACGGGCTCGGGTCCGGGGACGGCGGGCGGGCGGCCGGGACGGTCGTGATGAACCCGATCAGCGGCACCTACCGCTACCCGGAGGGCGGCCCCACCGCCGAGAGCCTGCTGGCGTTCCTCGACGACCGCAAGGAGGCCGAGGAGCTGTCCATGGTGGTGGACGAGGAACTGAAGATGATGTGCACCGTCGGCGACAAGGGCGGGGTGGTGATCGGGCCCCGGCTCAAGGAGATGGCACACCTCGCGCACACCGAGTACGAGCTGCGCGGCCGGTCCACCCTCGATGTGCGCGAGGTGCTCAAGGAGACGATGTTCGCGGCGACGGTCACCGGGTCGCCGGTGCAGAACGCCTGCCGGGTGATCGAACGGTACGAGCCGGCGGACGCCGACGGGCGGGGCCGGGGCTACTACGCGGGGGCGCTGGCGCTGATCGGCCGGGACGCGGGCGGCGCGCAGACGCTGGACTCGCCGATCCTGATCCGCACCGCCGACATCTCCGCGGACGGCCGGCTGCGGGTGCCGGTCGGCGCCACCCTCGTCCGCGCCTCCGACCCGCGCAGCGAGGTCGCCGAGACACACGCCAAGGCCGCGGGGGTGCTGAGCGCGCTGGGGGTACGGCCGGCGCCCGCCCGGGCGGCGGCCGGGGACCGGAGCAAGCGGCTGGCCGACGACCCCCGGGTGCAGGCCGCGCTGGATGCCCGCCGCACCGGCCTCGCGCCCTTCTGGCTGCGGATGCAGACCACCGCACCGGTCGCCGAGCTGAGCGGGCATGCGCTGGTCATCGACGCGGAGGACACTTTCACCGCGATGCTGGCGCACCTGCTGCGCACCTCGGGGCTGGACGTCACGGTGCGCCGCTTCGACGAGCCGGGGCTGCGCGAGGCCGCCCGCGCGCACCGGGGCCCGATCGTGCTGGGCCCGGGGCCGGGCGACCCGTCGGACGCCGCCGACCCCAAGATGCGCTTTCTGCGGTCGCTCACCGCCGAGCTGCTCGCCGGGCACCGCGACGGTCTTCTGGGGGTCTGCCTGGGGCATGAACTGCTCGCCGTCGAGCTGGGGTTGGAGCTGGTCCGCAAGGAGGTGCCCTGTCAGGGCGCGCAGGAGCGGATCGACTTCTTCGGCCGCCCGGAGACCGTCGGCTTCTACAACACCTTCACGGCCCGCTGCGACGACACCACGGCGGCCGAACTCGCCATGCACCGGGTGGAGTTGAGCCGGGACGCGGCCAGCGGTGAGGTGCATGCGCTGCGCGGCCCGGGCTTTGCCGGTGTGCAGTTCCACCCGGAGTCGGTGCTGACCTTGGACGGCGCCTCGGTCACCGCGCAGCTGCTGGCAGCTGTCCTCGTGTGACCAGCATGTTCTCGTTGGTGCGGTGGGCCAGGTGGTCCTCGACGTTGGCTACGGTGGCCGCGACGATCTGGCCGACCGCGTCCTCGGTGAAGTACGCCTGGTGCGAGGTGACCAGCACGTTCCCGAAGGTCATCAGGCGGGCCAGGGTGTCGTCGTCGATGATGTCCAGGGACTTGTCGAAGAAGAAGAATTTGGCCTCCTCCTCGTAGACGTCCAGGCCGACACCGGTGAGCCGGCCGGCCTTGAGCGTGTCGACCAGGGCCTCGGTGTCGATGAGCCCGCCGCGGCTGGAGTTGACCAGGATCGCGTCGTCCTTCATCGCGGCCAGCGCGGCGGCGTCGACGATCCGCCGGGTCCCGTCCACCAGCGGGAGGTGGAGCGTGATCAGATCCGCCTCGGCCAGCAGCCGCTCCCGGGGGACGTACTCCATGCCCAGCTCCACGCAGCGCGGGTTCTCGGCGAGGTCCCAGCCCAGCAGGTTCATCCCGAAGCCGTGGGCGATCCGGGTGAACGCCTCGCCGATCTTGCCGGTGCCGAGCACCCCCGCCGTCCGCCCGCGCAGATCGCGGCCCATCAGGCCGTCCAGCCGGAAGTCGAAGTTACGGGTGCGGTTGGTGGCCCGGACGATCCGCCGGTTGATGGCCAGCGCCAGGGTCCAGGCGAATTCGGCGACCGCGTAGGGGGAGTAGAAGGAGACCCGGCCGATGCTCATCCCGAGGTCGGCGGCGGCCTCCAGATCGATGTTGTTGAAGCCCGTGGAGCGCTGGGCGATCAGCTTCGTCCCGCCGGCCGCGAGGGCCTGCAGGACGTCCGCACCCAGATCGGCGTTGACGCTGGAGCTGACGATCTCGTAGCCGCGGGCGATGGGCGCGGTGTCGCGGTTGAGGAAGACATCCAGGCTGCGGACCTGGTGGCGGCCGGCGAAGGCCTTCTCCAGGTACGGCCGCTCATCGGCCTGCACCCCGAAGGCGACGATCTCCACGAGCTCTCCCGGTGCTCCCGCCGGTGGTGCGCCCCCGCCCAGGGGCGAGGGGCCGGATATACCGCTGGTACCGAATGCGGCACATGCCGCGAATACCGCGAATATACGGCCCCTCGCCTGCGGGTGCCGCCCGGAGACCGGGACGGGGCGGGAGACCGGGACGGCGGCGGGTTGCGGGTGCCCGGCCACGGGTCACGCCGGGTGACGGCGTACGGGCAACCGCGGCGGACGGCTCAGCCGAAGAACACACCGACCTCGGCGTAGCGCGCCGGATCGACGGTCTTCAGCCGCGCGGTCGCCTCCGCGATCGGCACCCGGACGATGTCCGTACCGCGCAGCGCGACCATCTTCCCGAAGTCGCCGTCGTGGACCGCGTCGATGGCGTGCAGCCCGAAGCGGGTGGCCAGCCAGCGGTCGAAGGCGCTGGGCGTGCCGCCGCGCTGGGTGTGCCCGAGGACCGTCGTCCGCGCCTCCTTGCCGGTACGCGCCTCGATCTCCTTGGCCAGCCACTCCCCCACCCCGGACAGCCGGACATGGCCGAAGGAGTCGGTGGAGTCGTCCTTGAGCACCATCTGGCCGTCCTTGGGCATGGCGCCCTCGGCGACGACCACGATCGGGGCGTAGCGGACCTTGAAGCGGGACTCGATCCAGCGGCAGACCTGCTCGATGTCGAAGCGCTGCTCCGGGATGAGGATGACGTTCGCCCCGCCGGCGAGCCCGGAGTGCAGGGCGATCCAGCCGGCGTGCCGGCCCATCACCTCGACGACCAGTACCCGCATATGGGATTCGGCGGTGGTGTGCAGCCGGTCGATGGCCTCGGTGGCGACGCCGACGGCGGTGTCGAAGCCGAAGGTGTAGTCCGTGGCGGACAGGTCGTTGTCAATGGTCTTGGGGACGCCGACGCAGGGGACGGCGTGTTCGCCGGAGAGCCGGGCGGCGACGCCGAGGGTGTCCTCGCCGCCGATCGCGATCAGCGCTTCGACCTCCTGCTTGGCGAGCGTTTCCTTGATCCGGCGGACGCCGTCCCGCTCCTTGAAGGGGTTGGTCCGCGAGGAGCCGAGGATGGTGCCGCCACGGGGCAGGATGCCGCGCACCGCCGGGATGTCCAGCGGGACCGTGTCGCCTTCCAGCGGCCCGCGCCAGCCGTCCCGGAAGCCGACGAACTCGTATCCGTACTCCTGGGTGCCCTTGCGGACGACACCCCTGATCACTGCGTTCAGACCCGGGCAGTCGCCGCCGCCGGTCAGTACTCCGACCCGCATCGCTGCTTCACCTACCTCCCGACAGTGGCCGCGCACGGCCGTGTGTGAGCCGACGCCGGTCACGCTAATGGTGCTCTGGGTCACTCCGGGATGGGACAAGCGGCGATGTCCGTGATTTACCGGGGAGTTGGCAGGGGGCGTTCACCCGTACGAGCGGATCCCTCCGGGTGGCGGCCGGGACGGACGGCGACCCTCCGGGTGGCGGCCGGGACGGACGGCGAGCGCGCCGGTCACTCCTCGCCGAGGCGCGCTGCACGCCGCGCCGCACGCCTCGCCGGGACCGCGCTTCACCCCTCGTCGAGGCCGCGCTCTATCGCATAGCGCACCAGCTCCACGCGATTGTGCAACTGGAGCTTGCCGAGGGTGTTCTGGACGTGGTTCTGCACCGTGCGGTGCGAGATGACCAGCCGCTCGGCGATCTGCTTGTACGAGAGTCCCTTGGCGACCAGGCGCAGCACCTCGGTCTCCCGGTCCGTCAACTGGGGCGCGCCCGGCTCGTCCGGCGTCGCCGGGGCCGGTTCGGTCGCCAGCCTGCGGTACTCGCCCAGTACCAGACCGGCCAGGCCCGGGGTGAACACCGCGTCACCGGCGGCCGTGCGCCGCACCGCGTCCAGCAGCTCGCCGGTGCTCGCCGACTTCAGCAGATAGCCGGTCGCCCCGGACTTGACCGCCTCCAGGACATCGGCGTGCTCCCCGCTCGCGGACAGCACCAGCACCCGCAGCGCCGGGTTGGCGCCGACCAGTTCCTGGCACACCCGCACACCGGGCAGCCCCGGCAGATTGAGGTCCAGGACCAGCACATCGGGCGCCGCGGCCTGCGCCCTGCGCACCGCCTGGAGGCCGTCACCGGCCGTCGCGACCACCTCGCACCCGGCCTCCGCCAGATCCCGTGCGACCGCGTCCCGCCACATCGGGTGGTCGTCGACCACCATGACCTTCAGCCCCTGCTCGCTCACGCTCCGCCCTTCCCCCGTTTTCCGCCCTCGGGCGCACCGCCCTTGGGGACCGTCAACTCCACTTCCGTGCCCTGGCCGGGGACCGAGATCCACTCCGCGCTGCCGCCCAGGTCCCGCAGCCGGCCGCGGATCGACAGCGCCACCCCCAGACGGCCCTCGCGCTCGGCGTCCGCGAGCCGGCCCTCGGGGATGCCGGGGCCGTCGTCGCGGACCGTCACGATCACCGCGTGCGGTTCGTCCTCCACCAGGATCCATGCCTGGGCCTTCGCCCCCGCATGCACCCGTACATTGTCCAACGCGGCACTGACAGCGGCCGCGAGCTCGGCCGCCGCGGCGGGCGGCAGCGCGACCGGGGCACCGGGTTCGGAGAAGGTGACACCGGCGCCGGCGAACGGCGCGAGCAGCGCCCGGACGTCACACGGTCCGTCAGCGGGCGTCGCCGGCACGGCCAGGGCGGACGCCGCGGCGGACTCCCCCGCCCCCTCGCCGGCCTGGTGCAACGCCGTCACCCGGAGCGCGGGCGGCGACACCAGCCCGCCGGCGACCAGGGTCCGCAGCGCGACCTCCTGCTCACCGGCCATCCGCCCGAGTTCGCTCGCCTCGCCACCGATCTCGGCACCGCGCCGCTGCACCATCGCCAGCACCTGCAGCACGCTGTCGTGGATGTCGCGGGCCAGCCGCTCCCGCTCCCGGGTGGCGGCCTCGATCTGCAGAGCTCGCGCGAGGGTGCGCTCGCTGGAGCGGGCCACCTCGACGACGTAGCCGAGGCCGACGCTGGCCACCCACACCAGCACCACGTTGTGGATGGCGTCGCGGGCCAGCTCCTGGCGCTCGACGAGATTGGCCACCGCCACGATGCTGGAGGCCACCGCCGCCCAGCGCCAGCCGCCCTTGATCGCGAAGCCCAGGACCGCACCCGCCGTCCAGATGGACGGCAGCGTCGGCCCGCCGTCCATGATCCGGGCGTGGGTGTCGACCACCAGCGTGAGCAGGATGCCGCCGACCGCGAAGCCGAGGTCGGCGACGAGGAAGTGCCGGGTGCAGCGCTCCGCCGAGGTGGTGCGCTGCCAGGTCAGCGCCGTCCAGAGGGTCAGCGCGCCCATGTAGGCGGCGGCGCCCAGCGGATGGGCGTACTGCCGGTAGGAGAGCGCGACCAGGCACAGGGTGTAGACGAGGGTGAGGATCCGGTAGCCGGTGAGCGCGCGCCACAGCGGGAGCTCGACGGACATCCGCAGCACCTTCGGAGGGCGTTTGCCGTGGCGCCTGGCGGCCATGGCGGCACCCGTCATGCCGGTGCCCGTATCCGTGCCCGTTCTGGTGTCCGTATCCGTCATTGCCGTCCCCCTCGCCGGGCGTGGTCACGCCCGGTCTCGGCCCTGCCCGTCTCTTCGGCGCCCGTCTATTCGGCGGCCGCCTTCTTGGCCCGCTCCGCCTCGGCCTTCTTCTGCGCTTCGGCCTGTGCCGCCTCGGCCTTCGCCGCGTCCGCGATCTGCCGCTTGGCCGCCGTCGCGTAGATGTCGACGTACTCCTGGCCGGACAGCTTCATGATCTCGTACATGACCTCGTCGGTGACCGACCGCAGGATGAAGCGGTCGCCCTCCATGCCCTGATAGCGGGTGAAGTCCAGCGGCTTGCCGATGCGGATGCCCGGCCGGATCATCTTCGGCACGATCTTGCCGGGTGGCTGCACCTTCTCGGTGTCGATCATCGCCACGGGGATGACCGGCGCCCCGGTGGCCAGCGCCACCCGCGCCAGACCGCCCGGCTTGCCGCGGTAGAGCCGGCCGTCCGGGGAGCGGGTGCCCTCCGGGTAGATGCCGAACAGCTCACCGCGCTCCAGCACCTCGATACCGCTCTTGATCGCCGCCTCGCCCGCGCCCCGGCCGCCCGAGCGGTCCACCGGAAGCTGGCCCACGCCCTTGAAGAACGCGGCGGTCAGCTTGCCCTTGACCCCCGGGGAGGTGAAGTACTCCGACTTCGCGATGAAGGTGACCTTGCGGTCGAGCACCGCGGGCAGGAAGAACGAGTCCGAGAAGGACAGGTGGTTGCTCGCGAGGATCGCCGGGCCCTCGGCGGGGATGTTCTCGATGCCTTCCACCCAGGGCCTGAAGGCAAGCTTCAGCGACCCGCCGATGGAAAACTTCATTGCGCCGTAGATCAACCGACTGCCTCCTGTGTGTGACGCAAAGACCTTAACCTGCCCCGGTGCCCCCCTCGCGCCGCGGCTGCCGCCGGACCTATCCGCCCGCCGTCACTTTGCGTACCCTGGGGTAACTCGCCAGGTCCCCTCATCGATCGGAGTCCCCCGGTGCCGCTCCTTCCCGGAGCCGAGCCGTTCCGCCGTGACGGCGGAGAGGTCGGCGTCCTTGTGTGCCACGGCTTCACCGGCTCCCCCCAGTCCGTACGCCCCTGGGCCGAATATCTGGCCGACCAGGGGCTCACGGTCAGTCTGCCGCTGCTGCCCGGTCACGGCACCCGCTGGCAGGATCTGCAGATCACGACCTGGCAGGACTGGTACGCCGAGGTCGACCGCGAGCTGCGGGCGCTGACCGAGCGCTGCTCCTCGGTCTTCGTCTGCGGCCTGTCGATGGGCGGCGCGCTGGCGCTGCGGCTGGCCGCCAAACACGGCGACGCCATCGGCGGGGTGGCGGTGGTCAACCCCGCCAACAAGGTCCACGACGCGGCCGGACCGCTGCTGCCGGTGCTGCGCCATCTCGTCCGGACGACGAAGGGGCTGACGAGCGACATCGCCAAGCCCGGCGCCGAGGAGGTCGGCTACGACCGGGTGCCGCTGCACGCGGCGCACTCGGTGCGCCGCTTCTTCCAGCAGGTCGACTCCGAACTCCCGGGCGTCACCCAGCCGTTGCTGGTGATGACCAGCCCGCAGGACCATGTCGTCCCGCCGGGGGACTCCGCGCGCATCCTGAGCCGGGTGTCCTCGACGGACGTCCGGCAGACGCTCCTGGAGCGCAGCTACCACGTCGCCACCCTCGACCACGACGCGGAGCAGATCTTCCGGGAGACGTTCGCCTTCATCACCCGGCTCGCCCCGCAGGCGCGGGCGGACGCGGCTTCGGAGGGGACGGCGGCCAGTGGCGGAGCGTAGCCCCCGCGACCCCCGGGACCCGCTGGACGAAGAGGCCGCCTGGGCCGAGATCGTGGCGGGCTACGGCGACCAGCCGTCGTTCCCCCCGGGCGACGCCGACGACGGCACGGATGAACCGGCGGGGAACGGCGGCTCGAAGAGCACCGGGGACGACTCCGGGGACGCCCCCGAGGAGGGCACCGCGGAAGACGCCCGGAAGGACGCCTCGGAGGACTCCGCACAGCGCTCCGCGGAGCACTCCGCAGAGGACGCCCCGGCGGGCTCCGAAGCAGAGGGCCCGGAGACGGGCAAGGCCGGGGACGGCAAGGGCGACGCCTCCCGTCCCGGCAGCTTCGTCGTCTTCGCGCCGGGCGTCGGTCCGCGCACCTGGACCCCCGCGGAGGCGTCCGACGACGACTTCGACGAGACCGACGAGGGCCACTTCACCCCGCCCGAGCCCCCGCCGCTGCCGGAGGCCGACGTGACCGCCAAGTTCGCCTGGATCGCGGTGCTCGGCGGTCCCCTGCTGCTGGTGATCCTGGTGCTGCTGCAGCAGCCGGTGACGTGGTGGAGTGCGCTCCTGGGCATCGGCGGCTTCCTCGGCGGATTCGCCACCCTGGTGGCCCGGATGAAGAACGACGACGAGGACGACAATGATCTGCCGGGCAGCGGCGCGGTGGTGTGAGTCAGCCCCCGGCCGGCACCCGCAGCGCGGCCAGCACCGGCAGATGGTCCGTCGCGGCGGTGAGGTCGCTCTCCCGCACACCCGGCAGGCCGTGCGGCACACCGCAGCCGAGGACTTCCACGCCCGGCGTGGTGAAGATCGCGTCGATCCGCTGATGCGGGTCGCGGGGCGTGGAGGTGAGCTCCCCGCCCCACGGCCGTGCCGCCCAGGCATCGGTGAGCGCCCCCGCCAGCCGCCGGAAGCTCCCGCCGTCCGGCCGCTCGTTGAGGTCGCCGCCGGCCACGGCGTACGGCACTCCGAGGGCCGCCAGCCGCTCCAGCAGCAGCCCGGCCTGCTCGTCACGCTCCCGGGCGGCAAGGCTGAGATGGCAGCTGAGCACGCCGATCCGGGTGCCGCCGATCCGCACCACGGCGGTGGCGAAACCACGCTGGTGCAGTCCGGGGGTGCGGGGCAGCAGGACATCCTCCGTGCGCTCCACGTGGGCGCGCAGGGTGGACAGGATCATCGGTCCGGCGGCGGTGGCGCCGCCGGTGACGTACACCAGACCGGCCGCGCGGGCCAGCCGTTCGGCCGTCTTGCGCCAGCGGAAGAACCGCGGCGCCTCCTGGACCAGCACGAGATCGGGCGCACAGGCCCGGATGACCCTGGCCAGGGCCGCCCGGTCGTCGCGCATCGAGCGGATGTTGTAGCTGAGCACCCGGATCACGGCCGTACCGTCGGGCTCGGTACGGGAGTCGGGAAGCGGGAGCACGGCGGCGGGTCCTCTCACCGGGATCGTCACGCGGGCCAAGATAGAGCACCGCCCGCCGCACCCCTGGGGGACGCGACGGGCAGTGCCGTACGGATGAGCAGGCGTGCGGGCCCGCGGGGTCTCAGCCCTGGCGCGCGAGGTCGGCCGCGCCGACCAGACCGGCCTTGCCGCCGAGCTGGGCGGCGAGCACCTGGGCGTGCGGCCGCCACTGGTTGCCGACCAGCCAGCGGCGGAAGGACTTGCGGATCGGCCCCAGGACCAACTCGCCCTCGTCGGAGACGCCGCCGCCGACGATGAAGGCGGACGGGTCGAAGAGCGAGGCGAGGTCGGCGAGGCCGGCGCCGGCCCAGCGGGCCAGCTCGCGGAACGAGTCGATGGCCACCGGGTCGCCCTGGCGGGCGGCCTCGCTGACGTGCCGGCCCTGGATGCCCTCGGACGTGCCGTCGCCGAGCGACAGCAGGATCTGGGCGTTCTCGGGGGTGGCGAAGGCGCGCTGGCGGGCGTAGCGCAGCAGGGCGCGGCCGGAGGCGTACTGCTCCCAGCAGCCCTGGTTGCCGCAGCCGCACAGCAGTCCGTCGGGCACCATCCGGATGTGGCCGAACTCGGCGGCGACGCCGAACCGGCCGCGGCGCAGCTTGTTGCCGATGATGATGCCGCCGCCCAGGCCGGTACCGAGGGTGATGCAGATGACGTCGCTGTGGCCCTGGCCGGCGCCGAACCTGTACTCGCCCCAGGCCGCGGCGTTGGCGTCGTTCTCGACGACCACGGGGAGGCCGACGCGCTGCTCGACCTTGTCCTTGAGCGGTTCGTGGCGCCAGTCGATGTTCGGTGCGAACAGGACCGTGGCGCGCTTCTCGTCGACATAGCCGGCGGCGCCGATGCCGACGGCCTCGACGGGGTGACCGGCCCCGACGGTCCGCACCGCGTCCGCGATGGCCTCGGTCAGCGCGTCGGTGGCATGCGGAGTCGGAACCTTGCACGTCTCAAGGATCGAGCCCTCTTCGTCGACCACGCCGGCCGCGATCTTCGTGCCGCCGATGTCGACGCCGATGGTGAGTCCCATGTGTCCCTCAGTTTTTCGCTCGAACCCCGCCAGGACCCACCGTACCGGAGGCGGGGGCGCCGGCCGTGCCCGTCAGGCGGCGGGCCCGGGCGGCCGCCCCGTGGTGCGAGGCCGTGCCGGGGGGACTCAGTCGAGGTCGATCCGCTCGGTGCCGGAGGGGCCGTCGTCGTCGCGCGGGTCGTCGCCGCGGCGGGCGGCCGGGTCCTCGTCGAGGTCGTCGCGGGTCCAGCGGCGTTCGCTGCTCTCGACGGCGGAGCGGTAGGCGGCGAGGAGTTCGGAGCCGGCCGCGGCGAGGTGGTCGAAGAGGTCGGGGTTGCGCTCGATGACCGGCTCGACGGCCGCCTTGGCCTGCTTGAACAGCTGGCTGACGGCGCCCTGCGCGGCGATGCCGCCGAGCGCGCCGGGCAGCTGGATGCCGGAGAGCTTGTCGGTCACCGCGTCGGCGAGCTTGCGCAGCTCCTCGGCCGCGCTGCCCGGCTGCGGACCGTGGGCGGCGCGGTGCCGGGCCTTCTCGGTCGCGAGGTCCTCGGCGCAGGCCGTCTCCCAGGCGTCGGCGTCGGGCTCGGCCCTGCGGTCGGCGGGGCGCTCGGTGGCATCACTCATGGGGAACTCCGTGACTCCTGCGGCGAGGCGGTACGGCGAAGGGTGCGGGACGGCACCCCGGGGCATGGCCCACCCTCGACGGTACCCGAACGGTGGTAGCGCGTTCAGTCGCTCTTGGGCCACAGATCCGGATCCGGGGTGAAGCGGATCTCCAGGGAGCCGTCGCGCAGTCCGGCGCCGGAGACGGTGCAGCGGCGCAGCGCGGAGGGGAGCGTACGGATCCGCCGGAAGCGGCCGACGCTGACCACGATCTCGTCGCCGCGGCGCACCAGGCCGAGGCCGTTGCGTTCGGCGCCGGGCAGCGGCACCCGCCAGACGAGGATGCCGTCGGTGGCCAGCCGGTCCTCGACGGTCCAGGGGTCCGGGCGGGGCCCGTCGCCGGGTTCCTCCGCGCCGATGCCGGCGGCGGGTCCGTCGATCAGCCCGTCCAGCTCGTCGACGCCCTGCGGGTCGCGGCCCAGGTGCGCCACCTCGTGGACCGGGATGTCGGGGAACTCCTCGCGCAGCGCCTTGAGGGCCGTCTGCTGGCTGCCGGAGAGCGCGGCGAGGAACGGGTCCGCCGAGCCGGTGGGCAGCAGCCGGTTGACGACCACACCGTCGGTGCGCCGGCCGTGCAGCGCCAGGCCCGCGCGGATGGTGCGCAGGTTGGCGGCGGCGACCGGTCCGGCGTCGGTGACCAGGCGTACGGACGTGCCGGGGTCGTCGATCGTCCGCTGGACGGCGGCGAGTTCGCTCTCCCAGCGCCCGGCGGCGTCGTAGAGCTTCTGGGCCGGCATCGGAACACCGGCGAGCTGGGCGAGCACCGGACGCAGTGCGCGGGCCGTCTGGCGTTCGGGCGGCAGCAGGCGGCGCAGATAGCGGCGCACCTGGGCCGGCAGGGCGAGCAGCCGGATCGTTTCGGCGGCCGAGGGCATGTCGACGACGACCATGTCCCAGTCGCCCGAGGCGTGTTCGGCGCGCAGCGCGTGCAGCAGCGCGAAGTCCTCGGAGCCGGGGAGTTCGGTGAGTTCGTCCTCGTCGAGGGGGCTGGCGCCGAGCAGGTCCAGGGCCGCGCCGGCCCGCTCCTGGAAGGCGAGGAATTCCTGGCGGAAGCGGGCGCCGGGGTCGATCCGCAGGGCGTGCAGGCCCGGTGCTATCGGGGTGGGGGCACCGGCGCCGAGGGGGGTGCCCAGCACCGCCTCCGGGGCGCTGCTCCCGGTGGTGAGCAACAGCGCCCGCGCGCCCCGGCGGGCACCGGCCAGGGCGGTCGCGGCGGCGAGCGTGGTGCGGCCCGCGCCGCCGGGGCCCGTGACGAGGACGATGCGCACGCTCAGAGCTTCTTGGCCTCGTCGGCGGACCCGGTCGCGGCGGACCCGGCGGCGTGGTCGGACCCGGCGGCGTGCTCGGCCGGACCGCTCTCGACGCGCTTCTTCAGCCCGGCCAGCGCACGGTCGATGATGACCTTCTCCGCCTTGCGCTTGATCATCCCGAGCATGGGGATCTTGACGTCGACGGTGAGCTGGTAGGTCACCTCGGTGCGCGCGCCGTTGCCCAGCGCGGCCAGGCGGTAGGAACCGTCGAGGGCACGCAGCATCTGCGACTTGACCAGGGACCAGCTGACCTCGTTCGCACCGGTCCAGGTGTAGGCGAGGGTGTGGTCGTCCTTGATCGCTCCGGCGTCCAGCAGCAGGCGCACCTGCGCGGCGCGACCCTGGTCGTCCTTGTCCAGGACCTCCGCCTCCTTGACCTCGCCGGTCCATTCCGGATAGCGGTCAAAGTCGGCGATCACTCCCATCACTTCGGCGGGTGCCGCCTCGATCGTGATGCTCGAGCTGGTGTGTTCGGCCATCGCCGTGACTCCTCCATGCCGATTCATGCCGGTCCGCCGACCTTCCCCGAGCTCTCGGGTCCTCCCCCGCTCTCGGCTTCGCTCGAGCGGGAGCACCTCCATGAGCCGGGGAGACCCCATTGCGCGGTGTCTGTGCTGCTACCGGCTCTGAGGCTACCGCGCGGGAACCTGCGGGCGGACACCAGCAGGCCCGGCACGACGGGGCGGGGCGCCGCCAGGACGCCCACCACCGGGTTCACGCCCCGGGGCCGCCGGTCTCACCACTCCATGACGTAGGGCGTCCCGGTCGCATTGAAATGGCCGACATTGATGCATTCCGTGGCCCCGACGCGGACCCGGCGGGCCAGCGGCTGGTGCACGTGGCCGAAGAGGGCGTAGCGCGGCCGGGTGGTGCGGATGGCGTGCAGCAGGGCGGTGCTGCCGCGCTCGAAACGGCGGGCGACGGTGTCATAGCAGAGCTCGGGGACCTCGGGCGGGATGTGGCTGCACAGCACGTCCACCTCGCCGACCGCCTCGACCTTCGCGGCGAACTCCTCGTCGCTGATCTCGTACGGGGTGCGCATCGGCGTGCTCAGACCGCCGCCGACGAAGCCGAAGACCCGGCCGCCGATCTCCACCCGCTGGCCGTCCAGGACGGTGACGCCCTCTCCTGCGTACTCGGGCCACAGACGCGGGATGTCGACGTTGCCGTAGGTGGCGTACGTGGGGGTGGGGAAGGCCGCGAAGAGTTCGGCGTACTGCCTGCGGACCGCGCCCTCGATGACCGACTCCCGGCTCGCGCCCGTGGCGTCGAGCTCGCCCCACAGCCGGCGGCCCAGGGCGCGGGCCTCCTCGAAGCGGCGGGCGGTGCGCAGTTCGACCAGTGCGTCGGCGTTGTCGGTGCCGAAGAGGTCGGGGAAGATGCCGCGCGAATGGTCGGCGTAGTCGAGGAAGAGAACCAGGTCGCCGAGGCAGAGCAGGGCATCGGCACCGGTTCCGGCCGCCGCGAGGTCCCGGCTGTTGCCGTGTACGTCACTGACCACATGCACACGCATGGCGTCACCCTAGATCGCGCGGGCGGGCGCGCGGGAGGGGGGACGGCACCTCGGGTTACTTTCGGGTCACCGACCCGCTGGTCTAGTCTGCGCGGGAAAAGTACCCCCTGACATGTCCCCAGCGTGTGACGCATCGAACATCTGGCCATCCCCTCTATCCCCCAAGCAATACCCATGGGTAACGTCCGGGCAGTCCAATCCCCCTTGCATCACCATGGACCGCCGTCGGTGTACACACAGCGTCGTGGCGCCGGCGCTTTTGAGGAGCAGCAGTCTTGCGCGAGTTCAGCCTTCCGGCCCTGTACGAGGTCCCCGCGGACGGCAATCTGACGGATCTCATCCGCCGAAATGCCGCGCAGCACCCGGATGTTGCCGTCATGGGACGCAAGGTGAACGGCGGGTGGCAGGACGTCACCGCCGCCACCTTCCTCGCGGAGGTGCGCGCCGCCGCCAAAGGTCTGATCGCTTCGGGCGTCCGGCCCGGTGACCGGGTCGGCCTGATGTCGCGCACCCGCTACGAGTGGACGCTGCTGGACTTCGCCATCTGGAGCGCGGGCGCCGTCACCGTCCCCGTGTACGAGACCAGTTCGGCCGAACAGATCCAGTGGATCCTCGGCGACTCCGGCGCGGTGGCCTGCCTGGTGGAGTCCCCCACCCACGAGGCGACCGTCGAATCGGTCCGCGACCGGCTGCCGGAGCTGGAGAACATCTGGCAGATCGAGCGGGACGCCATCGCGCGGCTGCGGGCCGCGGGCGCCGGCGTCACGGACGAGGAGGTGGACGCGCGCAGCGCGCTCGCCGACGCTGACTCGCCGGCCACCATCGTCTACACCTCCGGCACCACCGGCCGCCCCAAGGGCTGTGTGCTCAGCCACCGCAGCTTCTTCGCCGAGTGCGGCAACATCGTCGAGCGGCTGCGGCCGCTGTTCCGCACCGGCGAGTCCTCGGTGCTCCTCTTCCTCCCCATCGCGCACGTCTTCGGCCGGCTGGTGCAGGTCGCCGCGGTGATGGCGCCCATCAAGCTGGGCCACGCCCCCGACATCAAGAACCTCACCGACGACCTCGCCTCCTTCCGGCCGAAGCTGGTCCTGGGCGTGCCGCGGGTCTTCGAGAAGGTCTACAACTCGGCGCGGGCCAAGGCGCAGGCCGACGGCAAGGGCAGCATCTTCGACAAGGCGGCGGACGTCGCGATCGCCTACAGCCGCGCGCTGGACACCCCGGGCGGCCCGTCGTTCGGCCTGAAGCTCAAGTACAAGGCCTTCGACCGGCTGGTCTACGGCAAGCTGCGCGCCGTCCTCGGCGGCCGCGCCACCCACGCCATCTCCGGCGGCGCCCCGCTCGGTGAGCGTCTCGGCCACTTCTACCGCGGGATCGGCTTCACCGTCCTGGAGGGCTACGGCCTGACGGAGTCCTGTGCGGCCACCGCCTTCAACCCCTGGGACCGGCAGAAGATCGGCACCGTGGGCCAGCCGCTGCCCGGTTCGGTCGTGCGGATCGCCGACGACGGCGAGGTGCTGCTGCACGGCGAGCACCTGTTCACCGAGTACTGGAACAACCCGTCGGCCACCAAGGAGGCGCTGTCCGACGGCTGGTTTCACACCGGCGACATCGGCACCCTCGACGAGGACGGCTACCTCGCCATCACCGGCCGCAAGAAGGAAATACTGGTCACCGCGGGCGGCAAGAACGTCGCCCCCGCCGTGATCGAGGACCGTATCCGGTCGCACGCGCTGATCGCCGAGTGCATGGTCGTCGGCGACGGCCGGCCGTTCATCGGCGCGCTGATCACCCTCGACGAGGAGTTCCTGCCGCGCTGGGCCGAGGAGCACGGCCACCCCGCCGATGTGACACCATCTCAGATCGCCGGGGACCCGGAGCTGCTGGCCGCCGTGCAGCGCGCCGTGGACGACGGCAACGCGGCCGTCTCCAAGGCCGAGTCGGTGCGCAAGTTCCGTATCCTGCCGACCCAGTTCACCGAGGAGTCGGGCCATGTCACGCCGTCGCTGAAGCTCAAGCGGAACGTGGTGGCGAAGGACTTCGCGGAGGACATCGAGGCGATCTACCGCGCCTAGCCAGGGGGTCCCCCGGGCGGGCCGGGAGTGGTCCCTTACCGCTGTGATCCGCCGTCGTGGCTGCCCGCCACGGCGGCGGATTGTCGTTGTCCGGGACGCCGTCCGCCCGCCCGCGCCGCACGGGGCGGCGGCCTGGGCGGCCTGGGCGGATGTCGTCGGGCGTCCCCTAGAGCAGTTCCTTCAGCCGTTCCGCCAGCAGGTCCCAGCGCCACTTCTCCTCCACCCAGGCGCGGCCGCGTGCGCCCATGGTGCGGCGCAGGTCCGGGTCCCGGAGCAGGGTGATGATGCGGTCCGCGGCGGGGGCCGGGGAGCCGCCGGGGACGACCCAGCCCGTCTCGCCGTCCAGGACCGCGTCGGGGGCGCCGCCCGAGTCGCCCGCCACCACGGGGAGTCCGGTGGCGGAGGCCTCCAGGTAGACGATGCCGAGGCCTTCGACGTCCAGCCCGCCGCGGCGGGTGCGGCAGGGCATCGCGAAGACGTCGCCGGCGCCGAAGTGGGCCGGCAGCTCCTCCCAGGGGACCGCGCCGGTGCAGCGCACCGCGTCCCCGACGCCCTTCTCCTGCGCCAGCGCGTGCAGCTCCTTCTCGTACGGGCCGCCGCCGACGATCAGCAGCACGGCATCGGGCACCGCGGAGACGATGGCCGGCATCGCCTCGATCAGGGTGTCCTGGCCCTTGCGCGGGACGAGCCGCGAGACGCAGACCACCACAGGGCGGCCGGTGAGCCCGAGCGCGGCCCGCACGGCGTCGCCCCCCGAGCCGGGGTGGAAGGTCTTCTCGTCCACGCCGGGCGGCAGTTGGACCATCCGCCGCGCGGCGTGCGGGGTGAGCGCACCGGCGATCCGCGAGCGGGTGTACTCGCCGAGGTAGGTGAGTGTGTCGGTGCCCTCGCCGATCCGGCGCAGCAGCTGCCGGGCGGCCGGCAGCTGCGCCCAGCCCGCCTCATGGCCGTGCGTGGTGGCCACGATGCGGCGGGCACCGGCCGAGCGGAGCGCCTGCGCCATCAGTCCGAGCGGCGCCGCCGCGCCGAACCACACCGAGGAGCAGCCGTGTTCGCGCAGCAGCCCGGTGGCCCGGCGGGTCACTCGCGGGGTGGGCAGCAGCATCGTCGTACGGTCGCGTACCACCGGGAACGGCTGCTCGGCGTCGAAGGCGGCGGTGGCCGCGAGACCTTCCGCGCTGCGCTTCCAGGTCGAGGCGTAGACGACGACCTGGGAGGGGTCCAGGCGCAGCGCCATGCTGTGCAGGAAGGCCTGGATGCCGCCGGGCCGGGGCGGGAAGTCGTTCGTGACGATCAGGGTCTTGTGCACGATGGTCTCTCGGCGGTGGTCTCGGCGGTCGGTCTCGGCGGTTCCGCCCGACAGTACCGGTCGGCGCCCGGCCGGGGGCGGCCCGCCCCGCCACGCCCGTTCTCGTCTACGGTCGTGACCGGCCGCTACCGGCATCATGCAGAGGGCACGGGCGGTCCGCGTGCACAGGGCACCGGGTCCGCGGTGCCGAGGGCGGCGCCGGAGGGCCACGGCCGAGGAGCGATGAGGTGACGATGAGCAGCATCAGCAGAGCGCGCGGGGTGTGGCTCCCGGTCGCGGCGTGGGCCGTGACCCGGGCCGTGATTCTGCTGTGCGTCCTGAGGGTGCTGGTGCTGCCCGGACCTGATGTCACCACCGATGTCTCGGTGATCTATCAGAACTGGTCCGAGGTCCTGAAGACCGGCACCTTCCCGCTGGCCGATGTGACCTGGCAGTACCCGCCGGCCGCCGCGCTCGCGATCCTCTCCCCGGGCCTGCTGCCGTTCCTCGACTACGCCCCCGCGTTCTACACCCTGATCCTGGTCACGGACGCGGCGGCGCTGGCGCTCTTCCTACGGGCCGGCCGGCGGCCCGGCCATCGCCCGGCGGGGGCCTGGGTGTGGATCGCCGGCGTGGCGCTGCTGGGCCCGACCGCCTACGCCCGCTACGACCTGATGGTGGCCGCCGTCGCCGCCGCCGCGCTGTTCGCGGCCGCCCGCCGGCCACGGGTGGCGGGCGCACTGGTCGCCTTCGGTGCGCTGCTGAAGGTCTGGCCCGTGCTGCTGCTGACGGGGGCGGCGGTGCGCGGACGCCGGGCCCGCGCGCTGTGGTGGAGCGCGGCCGGCACCGCGGCCGCGCTGACCCTGTTCTTCGTGGCCGCCGCACCGGGCGCGCTGGCCTTCCTCACCTTCCAGCGCGATCGCGGGACGGAGGTCGAATCGCTCGGCGCGCTGGTCTTCCACATCGCCCGGCAGTACGGGTGGGACGGGCAGGTGCTGCTGCACTACGGCTCGCTGGAATTCCTCGGCCCGGGCGTCCCGCTGGTCAGCACCCTGGCGCTCACCCTGAGCCTCGCCGCCGTGGGCTGGCTGTTCCTGTGGCGGCTGCGCGCCGGGGAGCCGGGCCCCACGACACCGATCGACGCCGCCTTCACCGCCACCCTGCTGTTCACGACCACCAGCCGCGTCATCAGCCCGCAGTACATGCTCTGGCTGGTGGGGCTCGCCGCGGTGTGCGTGACGGTCCGGGCCGGCCGGCAGACGCTGCCGGCCGTGCTGGTCCTGCTGGCCGCCGGGATCACCCAGCTGGAGTTCCCCGTCTGGTTCGGGCACATCGTGGCGAGCGATCTTCCGGCCGTGGTGCTGCTGGCCGTGCGCAACGGCCTGCTGGTCGCCGCGTCGCTGCTCGCCTGCCGCCGGCTGTGGGTCTCGACGCGGGGCGGCGGGCCCGGGCGTACGGGACTGCCCGGCGTGGTGCGCGCTCGCCGGCCGGCCGGCGAGGGCGAGACCGCTGCCGCTCCCCCGCGGCTCACCGGCTCCGCCGCGCAGACACCGGCGGACGGATCGCCCGCACCGGGACACTGAGCCCGGCGGGCCCCTCACCGCCGCAGCTGTGCCGTCACATAGGCCCGCCACTGCCGGGTGAACTCCGCGAGGCCGATGCCCAGTTGGGAGCGCAGGGCGCGGTCCGTCCGGTCGGCGTGGGCCGGCGGCCGGTGTCCTGGCCCGGCGGCCCGGGCGGCCGCGCGGGAGTCCGCGGCGAGGGCCGTGGCCGCCTCCATCGGCGCCCCCGCGTTCCCCGACGAGACACGCAGCGCGCTCTTGCCCGCCGCCCGGTAGAAGGCGATCAGCTTGGCCTCGCCCCACTTGCCGGCGATCATCCGGCAGGCCAGCCAGCTGCCCTCGTAGGCCTTGGCCAGCCGGTCGGCACCGGCCTTGAACCCGAAGTCCGCGTCGGTCGGCAGGTGGGCGGGGACCTTGCCCCGGGCGAGGGCGCGGGTGAGTTCGGGGGCGGTGGTGGCGGGCTTGCGGTGGCTGTCCCGGTAGGCGACCCAGTCGGCGAAGCCCTCCGAGAGCCACAGCGGGGTCGCCGCCGTGGTGGCCGTGCGGGTGGCGACATGGGTGGTCTCGTGGGTGAGGACCACCGTGCGGCCCAGGTCGTTGAGTTCTTCGTAGGCCTCGGGGTTGATGATCACGCGGTCCGCGGGCGCAGGCGCCGAGACGCCCGCCTCCCCCGTGGTGACCGCCGCGATCCCCGCATAGCCGGACGCATCGTCGCTGCCCATCAGCTGCGCCATCCGCTCGACCGAATCAGGCGCCTCCACCACGACCTTCTGCGACCACTTCCCCTTCCAGGCGGCCGACACCGCGGGCACCGCCCGGTCCACCCGGTGGGCCAGATCCTTCAGCCGCGCCAGGTGCGCGGCGTCGCCCAGGACCAGGCTGTGCCGGCCGCGGACCAGCCGCACCGGGCCCTGGTCCCACAGCTGGCGGGTGCCGCTCTTGCCCGCCGCCGCGCCGTCGGTGTCGGAGGAGACCAGCCAGCGGCCGTCCCGCCGGGTCAGGGTGAGGTACTGGGCGGCGTGCACCGGCGAGGTGTCGTAGCCCTTGAAGCGGTAGCGCAGCTGCACCTTCGCGGCCAGCTGCGTACCGGTTTCGCCGGCCGCCAGCGGGAAGGCGCCGGTCGCGTCGAGCTCGTAGTGCCAGTCGGCCAGCGGCACGCCTGCCAGATGGTCGAACATCGTGCGCTGGCGGTCCCGGTAGCCGGTGGCCCGCGGGTCGACGGTGGCCAGGAAGCCCGCCGCGTCCCGCCGCTGGACGGCCCGCGCACGGGTGTCGAGCATCCGCTGGACGTCCGGGTAGCGGGCCGGGGTGGAGTTCGTGGGCGCACAGCCGGTCAGCGGGGCGAGCAGCGCGAGGAGCAGGGCGGCGCAGCCCGCTGCCCCGGCCCGCGACAGCCGTCGTCCCGCCCACTGGTGTGACATGCGGACGATCGTAGATCCGGCCCGGCCGGGGCAAAAACGCTGCGCTCCGCCTCAGGGCCTGGTGAGGGAGGAGATCGGCATCATCCCGACGGGGTCGTAGCGCACCCGTGCGCCGGGATAGGGCGCGTGGACCACTTGGCCGTTGCCGACGTACATCCCGACGTGGCTGCCGTCGGAGCGGTAGATGACCAGGTCACCGGGCTGCGCCTGGCTGAGGGGCACCTGCCGGCCGGCGCCGCGCTGCGCCTGCGAGGTACGCGGGAGGGAGACGCCGGCCCGCCCGTAGGCCCATTGGGTGAGTCCGGAGCAGTCGAAGGACGAGGGGCCGTTGCCTCCCCATGCGTAGGGCCGGCCGACCGCGGCGCGCACCGCGGCGACGGCCGCGGCGGCCCGCCCGGAGGCCGGTGCGGCCCCCCGCAGGTCCGGGGCCGCCTCGTGGCGGCCGTCGCTCCGGGAGGCCCGGGCGTAGGCCTCCCTGGCGTCCCTGGGGAGCGCGTTCAGCAGCCGCCGCGCCGTGGCCAGCTTGTGCTGGACGTCCTTCTTGTGGCGCGCGACCTCCTTGCGTCCGGCCTCCAGCTCCGCCAGCTTCCGTACGGTCTCCCTGCGCTGCTGCTCCAGGGAGCGCTGTGCGGCCCGCAGCCCGCGCAGCTCACGGGCCTGTCCGGCGCCCAGCCGGTCGAGGGCGGAGGCCTTCTCCAGGTAGGTCTCGGGCCGTTCGGAGAGCATCAGCCTGACCGTGGGGTCCATCCCGCCGGCCCGGTACTGGGCGGCCGCCAGCGCGCCCAGCCGGCCGCGCATCCGGTTGACCCGCTCCTGGGCGCGGGCGGTGCGGTCCTGGAGGGCCGCCACCTGGCCGCGCAGCTTCTTGGTCCGGGCGTCCGCACCGTTGAACTTCTCGGTGGCCCGCTCCGCCTGTTCGTAGAGGTGGTCGACCCGCGAGGCCGCCGCATCGCGGTCGGCGGCGGTGCGGCCGACGGGGTCGGCCACGGCCTGCGGTGCCGACAGCGCGCCGGCCGCGGTCGCCAGGGCGGCCGACACCACGGTGACTCCGGCGAGGGCGGTCCGGCCTTGCTGCGAGGTACGGCGGTGGGACGCCACGAGAGCCGACTCCTTCCGATGGGGTACCCCCTGCGTGAGCGCAGCCGAGAGCTCGGGGGAAGCCCCTGCCGCCCCGGGAGGGCGGTCGGTGAAACCGGAAGCTGCGAGGGCAGACAGTACGGCGCCGGTGCGATCCGGCCAAAGCCACCATTTCACCCGCAAAAAGCCGCCCCGCCGGTGACTGTGCAGGTCACCGGCGGGGCGGCAAGTCAGTGGCCGAAGCCGCAATTCGCCCGTTCGGGCGGCAGGTTGAGCAGGTTGTGAGGCTTTTCAGACCCGCACGCCGAACGCGAACTCCATGTTGCTCATGGGCTCGTAGCGCACGGAGGCGCCGGGCTTCGGTGCGTGCAGCACCTGGCCGTTGCCCGCGTAGAGACCGATGTGGTGCAGGTCGCTGTAGAAGAGCACCAGATCGCCGGGCTTGAGGGCGCTCTGCGAGGCGATCCGGGTACCGGCGTTGGCCTGTGCCTGCGAGGTACGCGGCAGCGACTGGCCGGCCTGCTGGTAGGCCCAGGAGGTCAGACCCGAGCAGTCGAAGGAGGACGGGCCGGTGGCGCCCCAGACGTACGGCGAACCTATCTTGGACTGAGCGGCGGCCAGGGCGGCCGCACCGCGCTGCGAGGCCGGCACGTCATCACCGAGGTTGACCCGCGAGTTGCTGCGGTTGGCGCGGTTCTGCTCGGCCTGCATGGCCGCCCGCTCCTTGGCCGTCATCTTGTTGAGCAGCTGCTGCGCCTCGGCCAGCTTGCCCTTGATCTCGTCCTTCTTGTCACCGAGCGCCTTACGGGTCTCGGAGAGGTCCTTGATCTTGGCCGAGGCCTCCGCGCGCTCCTGGGCGAGCCGGCGCTGCTTGTCCGCGACGGTCTTGAGCTGGTCGGCCTGCTTGCCGCTCAACTGGTCGAGCGTGGCGGCCTTTTCGAGGTAGGTGTCCGGGTCGCCGGAGAGGAACAGCTGGACCGAGGGGTCGATGCTGCCGCTGCGGTACTGACCGGAGGCAACGGCACCGAGGCCCTTGCGCATCTGGTTCAGCTCACCCTGCCCGCGGGCGACCTTGTCCTGGAGGTCGTCGACCTCCTTCTGGAGCTTGTCCTGCTGCTCCTTGACCCCGTCGTACTTCTCGGTGGCCTGCTCGGCCTCGTTGTACAGCTTGTCGACCTCGGACTTGACGTCCTTCTTCGACTGGTGCGGGTCGGCCTGGGCGGCCTGGGACGAAAGGGCGACGGCCGCCGCGGCGGTGGCGGTGAGCACGGTCACGCGAGTACGGCTCGGCTGCTTGGGTCGACGGTGGGACGCCACGGGGGCGAGCTCCTTCTTCCTCCAGCCGCCTACCGGGAAGTGGGGGGGGTGAGACCCCGGCTCCGCGTGAACGCCGCGGACTCGGCGGTACCTTCACGGTTCATCCCGGTTGGATGATCAGATTCATGAAGGTTCGGGGCTGACCTTAGTAACCGAGCTGTGATCGCTTCAAATCCTCAGGGAAAAATTCTGCGCCACCAGCCCCATCTTTTACCAACATCGCACAGGCAGTGAGCGCCACTTGACGCTCAGAGACGGATTGCCGGCGCTTACGGTGTTTCGGCGGCCGGACGACGGGCAGTGCGTCAGGTCCGGGCAAGTCGTTTGAGGAGCAGTGCCGATGCCACCGGCCGCGCCCCGGCCTTCGCCACCCCGTCGGCCACTTCCCGGTCCGTGGAGACCACGACGACCGGACGGCCGGGCGGTTCGGCCCGAACCAGCTGACGAATCAACTCATCGGCCGTTACGCCCGGTTTGCTGAACAGGACCCGGACGCCGCGCGGCGGGGCGAGCAGCACCGGCGCCGCGAGCTCCGCACCGTCGAAGACACAGGTCATCTCCGCACCGGTCTGCGCCGCCAGCACCGCGAGGCCGCCCAGCAGCCGCAGCCGCTGCTTGTCGAGCGGCATGGTCGGATAGCCGGTTTTGGTGACGTTGTAGCCATCCACCACCAAATGCGCCTGCGGCAGCGCCAGAAGCTGGTCGAGCAGCGCCGGGTCCATCTCCGACAGCGCCCGCGTCGCGATGTCCTTCGGGGTCATCCGTCCCGGCGCGACCGCCTCGACGGTGTCCGCCGGATGGACGCTGGCGGGCGGCAGCGCGAGTTCGCGGCGCAGCCCCTGCGCCGCGTCCAGGACCGTGTCCAGCAGCAGCCGCAGCCGCATGTCCTCGACGCTGCGGCCCTCGCGGGCGGAGCGCCGGCTGGTCTCCAACGCCGTCTCCGCCTCGGTGATCCGGGCCTTGAGCCGGCGCACCTCGCTGTCCGCCGCGGTCTTCTCCGTGGCCGCCCGGTCCCGTACGTCCGCCATGGCGGCCTCGGCCTTGCGCACCGCGGCCTCACCGCGCTTGACGTCGCTCAGCGCGCTGCGCAGCTTGCGGCGCAGCGACTCGCTCTCCTTGCGGGCCGCGTCCAGGTCCACCCGGATCCGGTCGGCCTCCGTACGGGCCTCGCCGCGCGCCTGCGCCAGCTCCTCGCGCAGCCTGGCCAGCTCGCGTTCGGCCTCCTCGCCGGCCCGCTCGGCGCGCGCCCGCTGCGCCTCCTCACCGGCCGCCGCGACGAGCTTGACCCAGCCTTCGGGGCGCAGCACATAGGCGGCCGCCGCGACATCGAGCGGATCCGCGGCCGCGGGCGGGGTGCCGTGCTCCAGCGCCTCGGCGAGCTCCGACTGCGCCTCACGCAGCTTCCCCGCGATCCGCTGCCGGAAGACCGCGTCGCTCTCCAGCGCCGCAGCCATCGCATTTCCGGCGAATTTGGCCCGACGAGTCGGGGTGAACCGGGCGTACTGCCGCAGCGGGGGCGGGAGTTCGGCGAGCGTCAGCGCGCCGAACGACTCCGCGGTGAGCGCCACGACCCGGCGCCGTACGCCCTCGGGCAGCGGACGGTCGAGCACGTCGTCGGCCGCACCCTCGGGTGCGTCCGCACGCCGGTCCCCCGACTCCCCTTCTGGACGGTCCACCACGGCTGCATCGCTCCGATCTCAGGCGTTCGCGCCCGGACGGTCGACCAGCTCGATCTGGTCGACCGCGTTGCACCAGCGGCAGCGCACGGACTCGATGCTCTCACTGAGGACCTCGCGCTCCTCCACCGTCGGCGCCCCGGCCAGGTCCAGGTGGACGTACTCCACGACCTTGGAACGGCGCGTCACATCGAACCGCGTGAGGTTGCCGCACAGCGTGCAGCGCCACCGGGTCCCGTCCGTCGGCAGGGGAACAGCCATCGTGTCGTCCTCTTTCGTGCTCATCGGTGTCGTGCTGCTGCGCGGTTCACGCGGTGCGCCGTCGGATCGCGGAAGTACGCAAAGTACTGCCTGTAACCCTACGGCCTGATGGGGGGCCGGTGCGGGCCCGCCCAGGTGCCGGGACGCGGCGAGGCACTCTGTCCCGATTGCCCGCATTGGGTCATGATCACCTCATGACGGCGCCGGCCCCTTCACCCCGTTCACCCCGCTCGTCCGGTCTCCTCCCCCGCCCTCCGCACCCCACCCGGTCGCTCGCCGCGGTGTTCTCGCGGATGACGAATGTGCTGACCGGCCTGTGCTGCGCGGTCTTCGTGCTCGGCCCCGCCTCCGGCCTGAACCGGATATACGGCACCGGCGAGGCCCTGCTCAAGGCCCAGACCGCATATTTCGAGCGGTGGGGCGTGATCCCGCTGGAGCTGTGGAGCGGTTCGGTACGGGCGCTGGTCACCCCGCTCACCGCGTTATTCGTGCACGGCAGCTGGCTGCACCTGCTCGGCAACGTGCTGTTCCTGTACGTCTTCGGCGCCATGACCGAGGCACGTATGGGCAGGCTGCCGTTCACCGCCTTCTACCTCATCATCGGCTACCTGGCGCTGCTCGGCTACGCGGCCGCCCACGCCACCTCGGGCCAGACACTGGTGGGCGCCTCCGGCTCGATCTCCGGTGTCCTCGGCGCCTTCCTCTTCCTGTTCCCCACGGCCCGGGTCACCAGCCTCTTCCCGTTCCTCTTCTTCCTGCCGCTGCGCTTCCCCGCCTGGATCGTGCTGCTGTTCTGGTTCTTCCTGCAGTGGCAGGCCGCGCAGGACGACCCCCGCGGCCCCGGCGTCGCCTACCTCGCCCATGTCATCGGCTTCACGCTCGGCTTCCTGTACGCCTGGGCCCGCTACCGGAGGGATAGTGTGGGGGCCACCAGGGGAGATGACCGGGCGACCGAGGGAGAGAGCCAGCCGTGATCACGTCGATCGTGCTCATCAAGACCAACGTGGACCAGATCCCGGAGATCGCCGAGAAGATCGCCGCGCTGGAAGGGGTCAGCGAGGTCTACTCGGTCACGGGCGCCCACGACCTGATCGCCATGGTGCGGGTCGCCGCCCACGACGACCTCGCGGACGTCATCCCCGGCCGCATCAGCAAGGTTCCTGGCGTCGCCTCCACGGAGACGCATATTGCGTTCCGGACGTATTCGCAGCATGACCTTGAGGCTGCCTTTGCGATTGGGCTCGACGCGTAGCCCAAATTTTTTCCCACGTTTTCGGCTTTCCCGACGTAGTTGTTGTTCGCCGTTTTGCGCCCGCTTCGCGAGTGCGCCGGCCGTTTCGCCTGCGGCGGGCGGGGTCCGCTGCGCGGGGCTGTGGGTGCGGTGACGGACCTCCGGGGCAGGGGTGTGGGACTGCTTCGCTTTACGTCCCACACCCCTGCCCCTCCGGCCCGTCCCCTCCCGTGAGTGGAGGAAGTGAAGGTGGGTGGGGGCGGGCGTCGATCACAGACATTTCCCGGTGCCCGCGCCACAGTCCATTACTCGTGCCAGGGCCATTTCCCCGTGCCAGGGCCATTCCCCTGTGCCCACGGGCATTCCCCTACGTCCACAACGCGCACCGGACCAGCCACAGCCACCCCCCACCGGCCCTCTTCCCACCCACCCAACGGGAGGGGACGGGCCGGAGCGGGTGGGTGTCCGGACGTAAAGCGAAGCAGTCCGGACACCCACCCGCGCAGGCCCGTCACCGCACCCCGACAGCCCCGCGCAGCGGACCCGCCCGCCGCAGGCGCAACGGCGGGACAGCCGAACCCGGGGCGGCCGCAAAGCGCAACGGACCGGCCCGCCGCCAGGCGCAACGGCGGCAAACCCCCACGGCGGGACGGCCGAAAACGTGGGCCAGCGGCAAAGCGCAGCGGAACGGCGGGGAAGACAAAAACGTGGGATTCACACCGCGCTGCGCGCGGGAACGCAACGGCCGTCCTCCGTCTGATAGTTCCAGCGGGCGCCGTTGGTGACCAGTTCCTTGACGGCGCGGAGGAAGCGGTCGACATGCTCGTCGGGGGTGCCGGCGCCGAAACTCACGCGGATGGCGTTCAGGGAGCGCTCGCCGGGGGCCGCGTCGGGCGCCCCGCACTCTCCCGGGTCCTGCGGTTCGCTGCCCAGGAGGGTGCGGACGAGGGGGTGGGCGCAGAAGAGGCCGTCGCGGACGCCGATGCCGTACTCGGCGGAGAGCGCGGCCGCGAAGTGGGAGCTGTTCCAGCCCTCGACGATGAAGGAGAGGACGCCGACGCGTGCCGCGTCCTCGCCGAAGAGGGAGAGCACGTTGACCTCGGGCACCTCGGCCAGGCCGGCGCGGAGGCGGGCGATCAGCTCCTGTTCGCGGGTGGCCAGGTCCTCGAAGCCGGCTTCGGTCAGGGCCTGGCAGGCCGAGGCGATGGCGTAGGCGCCGATGACATTGGGCGAACCGGCCTCGTGCCGGGCGGCGGTGGTGTGCCACTCGACGTCCACCCCGCCGTCGGTGCGCCGGGCGACCTTGCGGCTGGCGCCGCCGCCGGCCAGGTACGGGGCGGCGTTCTGCAGCCAGTCCGCGCGGCCTGCCAGCACACCGGCGCCGAACGGCGCGTACAGCTTGTGGCCGGAGAAGGCGATCCAGTCGACGTCCAGCTCGGCGATGTCCACGGGGTGGTGCGGGACGAGCTGCGCCGCGTCCAGCACGATGCGCGCGCCGTGGGCATGCGCGGCGGCCGCCAGCTCGCGCACCGGCCACAGCTCACCGGTCACGTTGGACGCACCGGTTACACAGACCAGCGCCGGGCCGTAGGGATCGCGCTCGGCCAGTGCCTTCTCCAGGGTGTCCACCGCCTGCCGCGGGGTGCGCGGCGCGTTGAGGTAGGTCACCGCGACGTCCGGGCGCTGCTCCCAGGGCAGCAGCGAGGCGTGGTGCTCGGTCTCGAAGACGAAGACCCGGGTGTGCTCGGGGAGTACGGCCGCGAGGAGGTTCAGCGAGTCGGTGGTGGAGCGGGTGAAGACCACCTGGTGGTCGTCGCCGCAGCCCAGGAACTCCGCGATGGTCCGGCGGCTGTTCTCGAAGAGGTCGGTGGACAGCTGCGAGAGGTACCCGGCGCCGCGGTGCACGCTGCCGTAGTACGGGGCGTAGGCCGCCACGTCGTCCCAGACCCGCTGCAGTGCGGGGGCGCTGGCGGCGTAGTCCAGCGCGGCGTAGTCGACCTCGCCGCCGGTCACCAGCGGGACGCGGACGTCCCGGCCGAGGACGGGCAGCGGGGCACAGACGGAGCGGTCGGCGGCAACGGCGGAAACAGACATGGCGAACTCCCGTAAGAGGCAAGTGAATTCGCTGCGGGGCGGAGCGCGTCGGGTGTGCGCGGGGCGCACGGCAGGGCGCCGCAGCGGAAAGGAAAAAGGGATGCGGAAAAGGGGCCGTCGAGCCCTATCGCATTCGCTGATTCACGGAAGTTCTCCCTCGGGGACCAGGATCCCTGGCGAGGGATCCGCGCTTGCCGCAGACCTCGCTGCCTACGGCCTGGTCATCACCCGGGGCACCCCGCCACGGAAGGAGGGTTGCCGGACAGCGGGCCGGGGCCTGCATCGCTGTCACTCGTGACCTGCGCAGAATCATGCCATACGGGCAACATCACGCAAGCCCCGGTCCGGATGGCGGAACGGGGCTTGCGTCACACGCTGTGTTACCGGGCGCTCAGGTGTTGCTGGCGGTCACCCAGCGCTCCAGGGCCTGCCGGGCCGCGCCCGAGTCGATCGCGGCGGCGGCCTTGTCGATGCCGGCCCGGATCTGCTGGGCCAGCGGGGCGTCGGAGGGCTCCAGCGCGACCAGCGCCGCCGCGGAGTTCAGCAGCACCGCATCGCGCACCGGTCCGGTCTCCCCGTCCAGCAGCCGGCGGGCCACCTCCGCGTTGTACGACGCGTCGGCGCCGCGCAGCGCCTCCACGGGCACCAGGTCGATGCCCACGTCGCGCGGGTCGAAGGCCTCCTCGCGCACCGTGCCGTCCCGGACGATCCAGACCCGGGAGGTCGCGGTGGTGGTCAGCTCGTCCAGGCCGTCGTCGCCCCGGAAGACCAGCGCCGAGGAGCCGCGCTCGGCGAGCACCCCGGCCAGGATCGGCGCCATCCGGGCGTCGGCGACCCCGGTCGCCTGGGCGCGGACCTTCGCGGGGTTGGTCAGCGGGCCCAGCACGTTGAACGTGGTGCGGATGCCGAGCTGGCCCCGGGCGTTGGCGACGTGCCGCAGCGAGGGGTGGAACTTCACCGCGGAACAGAAGGTGATGCCCGCCTCCCAGGCGACCTCGGTGACCCGCTGCGGGGTGAGGTCGAGATTGACGCCGAGCTTCTCCAGCACGTCGGATGCGCCGCTGGCCGAGGACGCCGCGCGGTTGCCGTGCTTGACGACCTTGGCGCCGGTGCCGGCCACCACGATCGAGGACATCGTGGAGATGTTGACGGTATTGGCGCCGTCGCCGCCGGTGCCGACAATGTCCACGCTCGGTCCCGGCACCTCGATCAGCCGGGCGTGCGCGTACATGGTCCGGACGAGCCCGGAGATCTCGGCGACGGTCTCGCCCTTGGCCCGCAGCGCCACCGCGAAGCCGGCGATCTGGGCGTCGCCGGCCTCGCCCCGCATGATCCGGTCCATCGCCCATGCGGTTTCCTCCGCGGCGAGGTCCCGGCCGTCGAGCAGGCCGTTGAGGATGCCCGGCCAGGTGTGGGCCGCCACGCTGTCGCCGCCGAGGGGGGTCGCAACGTTCATGGTCCACACTCCTGATTTGTCTCCTGCTTGTGCGTTCACCCTATCGAGCCGCCGAGCAGGCCGAAGGGCCCCGTCCGATCAACGGACGGGGCCCTCTGGGTGGCGTGCTCCTACGGTGCGCCATGAGGCGCCGCGGTGATCAGTGGTGGCCGTGGCCGCTGGTGATCTCCTTGTACTCCTCGACCGTGGGCTTGGCGATGACGTTGTCCTCGCCGTAGTAGCTCTTGGAGAGCTTGGCCCGCAGCTTCTGCAAGCGCGACACCTTGCGTGCCACACCGTTCTCGTCGACCTCCGGGCCGAGCTCCAGGGGCGTGGGCTGCTCGTGCTGGGTGAGCACGTGCAGCTGCTCCTGGTCGAGCGGCTCGTGGACCTCGATGAACTCACCGTGCGGCAGGCGCTTGATGATGCCGGACTCGCGTCCGTGCAGCACCTTGTCCTTGTCGCGCCGCTGCAGACCCATGCAGATCCGCTTGGTGGCGATGAAGGACAGCACCGGAAGGACGAAGAATCCGATCCGGACGAACCAGGTGAGCGAGTTGAGCGACAGGTGGAAGTGCGTGGCCCACAGGTCGTTGCCGCCGCCGATCAGCATCACGAAGTACGCGACCAGCCAGGCGACACCGAAGCCGGTACGGGTCGGCACGTTGCGCGGGCGGTCCAGGATGTGGTGCTCGCGCTTGTCGCCCTTGACCCAGGACTCGACGAACGGGTAGACCGCGATCGCGACCAGGACCAGCGGGAAGATCACGATCGGGATCAGCACACCGAAGTTGACGGTGTGGCCCCAGAAGTTCCACTCCCAGCCCGGCATGACACGCACCAGACCCTCGGCGAAGCCCATGTACCAGTCGGGCTGGGCGCCGGTGGACACCTGGTCGGGTCGGTACGGGCCGATGGCCCACACCGGGTTGATGCTGGCGATCGCGGCGATCGCCGCGATCACACCGAAGACCAGGAAGAAGAAGCCTCCGGCCTTGGCCATGTAGACCGGCAGCAGCGGCATGCCCACGACGTTGTTGTTGGTCTTGCCGGCACCCGGGAACTGGGTGTGCTTGTGGTAGAAGACCAGGATCAGGTGCGCCACCAGCAGGCCGAGCATGATGCCCGGCAGCAGCAGGACGTGCACCGTGAAGAACCGCGGGATGATGTCGTGCCCCGGGAACTCCCCGCCGAAGATGAAGAACTGCAGGTACGAACCGACCAGCGGCATCGCCAGGATGACGCCCTCGATGAACCGCACTCCGGTGCCGGAGAGCAGGTCGTCGGGGAGCGAGTAGCCGGTGAAGCCGGTGAACATGCCCAGCACGAACAGCAGGAAGCCGAACAGCCAGTTGACCTCGCGCGGCTTGCGGAAGGCGCCGGTGAAGAACACCCGCATCATGTGGACCATCATCGCGGCCAGGAAGACCAGCGCGGCCCAGTGGTGGATCTGGCGGATGAGCAGGCCGCCGCGCACGTCGAAGCTGATGTCCAGCGTCGACTCGAAGGCCTGGGTCATCCGGATTCCCTGCATGGGCACATAGGAACCGTGATAGGTCACCTCGGCCATGCTCGGGTGGAAGAACAGCGTCAGGTAGACACCGGTCAGGATGATGATGATGAAGCTGTAGAGCGCGACCTCACCCAGCATGAAGGACCAGTGGTCCGGGAAGATCTTGCGCATGTTGGACTTGGCGAGGCTGTAGATGCCCAGCCGGCCGTCCGCCCAGTCCGCGATCCGCTCGCCCCGTGGCGCCGGGCCACGGCGTGTGCTGGTCGCGGTTGTCTCGTTACTCATCCGCGCTCCCAGAAACTCGGGCCGACGGGCTCCTCGAAGCCGCTTGCGGCCTCCAGGAAGCCGTCCTTCTCCGTGATGTGCAGCTGCGGCAGGGCGTGTCCGGCCGGACCGAAGATCACCCGACCACCGTCAGAGAGGTCGAACGTCGACTGGTGGCACGGGCAGAGCACGTGGTGCGTCTGCTGCTCGTACAGGCTGATCGGGCAACCCACGTGGGTGCAGATCTTCGAGTACGCCACGATGCCCTCGTGCGACCAGGAGAGTTCGTGCTTGTCCTTGATGTCCTGCGGCTGGATCCGCACGAGCATCAGGGCGTCCTTGGCGATCTTCTCGGCGAACTCCTCGTCGTTCTCCTCCAGGCCCTCGGGCTTGGCGAACGTCAGGGAGCCGACCGCGATGTCCTCGGGACGCAGCGGGAGGTTGGTGGACTGGTTGACGAGCCGGACGCCCCTCTTCCAGTTCGTGGTGCGCAGCTTGTTCCCGGGCAGCGGCCCGAGGTCACGCAGCAGGACGACACCGGAGAGCGGCACCAGGGCCAGCGCACCGAACATCGTGTTGCGGACCAGCTTGCGGCGGCCGATCTGCGACTCCTTGGCACCCGCCGCGAAGTCCGCCATGACCTTGGCCTTGACCTCGGGGGGGGCCTCGATCGGGTGCCGCTCGTCGGCGACCTCCTCGTCCGACATCAGCGTGCGGGCCCAGTGGACCGCACCGGCGCCGATGCAGAACAGCGCCGCGCCGAGCGTCAGACCGAGCGCGAAGTTCAGCGCGCTGATGTGACCGATCGGCCAGATGTAGACGATCTTGTCGATCGGGATCGCCACATACGAGGCGATGAAGGCGACCGTCGCGACCATCGACACCACGAAGAGCAGCGCCACGGTGCGCTCGGAGCGCCTGGCGGCCCGCTCGTCGATGTCCTGGGCGCGGTGCTCGTGGGGCGGCAGACCCGGGTCGGCGAAGGGGTTCTCCGCCGTGGCCACCGCACCTTCGTGAGCCGTCTCCCGCTCACTGGGAAGGGTTTCTTCTGGCACGTCTTCGTGTCGTCCAGTCTCGCTCATGACTTCTTGGCCTTCGTAGTCCGGGCTGCGACCCAGATGGCGACCGCGATCAGCGCGCCCAGGCCGAAGATGTAGCCGAAGAGACCCTCACTGACCGGACCGAGACCGCCGAGGTCGAGGCCGCCGGGGCTCTCGGAATCATCGCCGTTGACGGCGCCGAGGTACGCGATGATGTCCTTCTTGTTCTCCTTCGACAGCGAGCCGTCGCCGAAGGAGGGCATGTTCTGCGGGCCGGTCTCCATGGCCTCGTAGATGTGCTTCGGGTCCACGCCTTCGAGCGTCGGTGCGAACTTGCCGTTGGTGAGGGCGCCGCCCTTACCGGTGAAGTTGTGGCACTGCGCGCAGTTGGTGCGGAACAGCTCGCCACCCTTGCCGATGTCGGCGCCGCCGGCGCTGTACTGCTCCTTGGACGGCACGCTCGGGCCGGCACCCAGCGACGCGACATAGGCCGCGAGCTGGTCGATCTGGGCGTTGGTGTAGATGTTCTTCTTCTTCGGCACTTGGGCGCCGGGCTGCTGGGCCGGCATCCGCCCGGTGCCCACCTGGAAGTCCACGGCTGCGGCGCCGACGCCGACCAGGCTCGGACCGTCGGAGGTGCCCTGACCGCCGGTGCCGTGGCAGCTGGCGCAGCCCACGGCGAAGAGCTTCTTGCCCTCCTTGATGGCAAGAGACTGGGCGGTGTCATCGGCCTGAGCCTTGTCCGCCGGCGCGAACGCGGCGTACAGCCCCCCAGTGACCGCCAGCGCGAAGAGTAGGACGACGAGCGCCGCCAGCGGATGGCGCCGTCGTGCGGAGAGCTTTTTCACGGATTACCCCGGTGTCAGGATCTTCTGCGTCGATGCTTTGACTGTGTCTGTCTGATATGCGGGCCCGGAAACAGGCCCCGAACCGGTTACCGGATCAGGTAGATCGTGGCGAAGAGGCCGATCCAGACGACATCGACGAAGTGCCAGTAGTAGGACACGACGATGGCCGCGGTGGCCTGCGTGTGGGTGAACCTCTTGGCCGCGTACGTCCTGCCCAGGACCAGCAGGAAGGCGATCAGACCGCCCGTCACATGCAGTCCGTGGAAGCCGGTGGTCAGGTAGAACACCGAGCCGTACGGGCCGGACGAGAGCGACAGGCCCTCGTGCTTGACCAGCTCCGTGTACTCGAAGACCTGACCGCCGATGAAGATCGCACCCATGATGAAGGTGACCACGAACCAGGCCCGGAGCTTCTTGACATCGCCCCGCTCGGCCGCGAAAACGCCGAGCTGGCAGGTCAGAGAGCTGAGCACCAGGATCGTGGTGTTGGTCGCGGAGAACGGAAGATTCAGCGCACTGGCGGATTCCTTCCAATACTCGGATCCGGTCACCGAACGAAGGGTGAAGTACATCGCGAAGAGGGCCGCGAAGAACATCAGCTCGGAACTCAGCCAGATGATGGTTCCGACGCTGGTGAGGTTCGGCCGATTGACCGACGGGTGCGCGTGCCCGGTTTCTACTGTCGTTGCTGTCGCCACGACCGACATTATGTCGGTCGCTTATCCCGCCCTCACTCCGGGGGGTGCCGTTCGGTGTGTCAAGGACGTATGCCCTGCTCGTACGGCCCAATTTCAGAGGTCGCCCGAAGGGGGTACGCACCGGGTGGCCGCCGCCCGCCGGCCCGTCCCGAGCCGGTCCTGACGGCCCGTCGGGCAGATCATGGATCCGCTCAACCCCTCCTGCGGACACCCGCCGCGGGAGTAGCATCCGCCCCACCCGATGCTGTGCCGCTACGAAGCGTGGAGGAACGATGCAGGCGACTGCCACGGTGCTGGTCTACAGCGACAACGCAGGCACCCGCGAGCAGGTCAGGCTGGCGGCCGGCCGGCGCCCCGCCGCCGATGTCCCGCAGATCGAGATCCTGGAGTGCGCCACCGCGCCCGCCGTGCTCACGGCCCTGGAGCAGGGCGGTATCGACGTCTGCGTGCTGGACGGCGAGACCGCACCCGCGGGCGGGATGGGCGTCTGCCGGCAGATCAAGGACGAGATCTTCCGGTGCCCGCCGGTGCTGCTGCTGATCGGCCGCCCCCAGGACGCCTGGCTGGCGACCTGGAGCCGTGCGGATGCCGCGGTGACGCATCCGCTGGACCCGGTGGCCTTCGCGGACGCCCTGGCCGGCCTGCTGCGCCGCAGGAACCTCGTACAGGCCTGAGCGGCCGCCGGGCGGCGTCAGAACTTCGGGCGCAGCCGGGCGTCGTCGGCGGGGTCCTGGGCGCGCCCGGCGGCTCCTGTGGTCGTGTCGGCCTTGTTCTTGAGCGCGCTGCCCTCGCGCCATTCCTGCCAGGGCATGTTCCAGTCGCCGAAGCCGTTGTCGAACGGCGTCATGGTGTCGCCGCCGCTGTTGACGACCTTGACGATGTCGCCGATACGCACGGTGTTGAAGAACCACTGGGCGTTGCTGGTGGACATGCCCGTACAGCCATGGCTGACGTTCGCCGCGCCCTGTGATCCCACGGACCATGGTGCGGCGTGGACGTACTCCCCGCTCCAGGTCACCCGGGTGGCCCAGTGGACCGGCAGGTCGTAGGCGTCCCCGCTCCCGGCGGCGATGCCGACCGTGGAGCTGCGCATCCGTACGAAGCTCTCCTTGCCGAGGACGACCTTGACGCCGTTGCGGGTGGAGAATCCGGGCTTGCCGGTGGTCACGGGGATGGTATTGATCGACTCACCGTTGCGCAGCACCGTCATCTGGTGCGCCGCCGCGTCGGTGATGGCCTCCACGCGGTCGCCGGTGGTGATCTTCACCGGCTTGGACGGGCCTCCGTAGAGCCCCTTGGCGACCTTCAGGCCCGCCAGGTTGCTGTGCACCGAGATGGTGGCGTGCGCGGGCCAGTACTCCTTGGGGCGGAAGTGCAGCTTCTTGTCGTCCACCCAGTGCCAGGAGCCCTGGACCCGCGGCATGGAGTCGACCTTCAGGGCGCTCTCGACGACGGCCCTGGCCTTGGGGTCCTTGATCGGCTGGCTCATTTCCGCGGTGACCGGCTGGCCGACGCCGTACTCCCCCTCCTTCGGGCCGAAGGTGGCGGTCAACTGGCCGTCGGCGCCGCGAGTGTTGACCACGAGCGTCTTACGGCCGGGGGAACCGTCCTCCTCCTCGGTGCTCACCCGCACCGTGTAGCGGCTCCCGGCGGCCAGTGGCGCCGTGGTGCGCCAGTGCCTGCCGTCGGCGCTCAGCTCGCCGCGTACGAAGCGTCCTGTGGTGTCGGTGGCGGTCACGTCGGTGATCCGCGCGTCGTCCCCCTTGACGGACACCTCGATCGGCTTGTCGGGGTCCGCTTTCCTGGTGCCGACCGGGGTGTTGGCCGTGATCTGGTCGGCCGCGTCGTAGGGAGTGCCGGAGAGCGCTTCCGAATCCGAGCCCCCGCACGCGGTGGCGCTCACCGCAAGGGGCACGAGCAGGAGGCCGCAGCTCAGCACCGTCCGGGTTCGAGGTCTGTGACTCATGCCCCAAAAATATGAAGAATCACCTGTCCCAGCGCGCTGGAGGAGTGCAAACGGGTCTGCTCCCGGCCGCCAAACGAGGCGGGCCCGGACACCTGTTGAGGTGTCCGGGCCCGCCGCGGCGTCATGCGCCCTGGTTACTGCGTGCGGTTCTCGCCGCGGTAGTACTCGAAGACCCAGCCGAAGAGGCCGACGAGGATCACCGGGAGGGAGAAGTACAGCAGCCACCAGCCGAAGACCACGCCCAGGAAGGCGAGCGCGCCACCGACGGCCAGGGACAGCGGCTGCCAGCTGTGCGGGCTGAAGAAGCCCAGCTCACCGGCGTCGTCCGAGACCTCGGCGTTCTCGTTGTCCTGGGCACCCGCGTCGACCCGCCGGGCCGTGAAGGCCAGGTAGTAGCCGACCATGATGCACAGGCCGAAGGCGAGGAACAGTGCGGTGGTACCCGCGGGCTCCTTCGACCAGACGCCATAGACGATCGCCATGGCGAGGACGAAGACGGAGAGCCAGATGAACATCTTGCCCTGGATCTTCACTTGCCCGCCTCCTTGCCGCCGGCGAGGGCCTTGTCATCCTCGGAGGCGCGGCCGTTGTGCAGCGCGTCGAGGGCTGCGATCTCCGGGTGGTGCAGGTCGAACGCCGGGGATTCGGAGCGAATACGCGGCAGGGTGAGGAAGTTGTGCCGCGGCGGCGGGCAGGACGTCGCCCACTCCAGCGAGCGGCCGTAGCCCCACGGGTCGTCGACCTCGACCTTCTTGCCGTACTTCGCCGTCTTCCAGACGTTGTACATGAACGGAAGGATCGACAGGCCCAGCAGGAACGAGCTGATCGTCGAGATGGTGTTCAGCGTCGTGAAGCCGTCGGCCGCGAGGTAGTCCGCGTAACGCCGCGGCATGCCCTCGGCGCCCAGCCAGTGCTGGACGAGGAAGGTGCCGTGGAAGCCCACGAACAGCGTCCAGAAGGTGATCTTCCCGAGCCGCTCGTCCAGCATCTTGCCGGTGAACTTCGGCCACCAGAAGTGGAAGCCCGCGAACATCGCGAACACGACCGTGCCGAACACCACGTAGTGGAAGTGCGCCACCACGAAGTACGAGTCCGAGACGTGGAAGTCCATCGGCGGCGAGGCCAGGATGACACCGGTCAGACCACCGAACGTGAAGGTGATCAGGAAGCCGATCGTCCACAGCATCGGCGTCTCGAAGGACAGTGAGCCCTTCCACATCGTGCCGATCCAGTTGAAGAACTTCACACCGGTCGGCACAGCGATCAGGAACGTCATGAACGAGAAGAACGGCAACAGCACGCCGCCCGTCACATACATGTGGTGCGCCCACACCGTGACCGACAGACCGGCAATCGACACCGTCGCCGCAATCAGGCCCATGTAACCGAACATCGGCTTCCGGGAGAACACCGGAATGACCTCGGAAATGATGCCGAAGAACGGCAGCGCGATGATGTACACCTCGGGATGCCCGAAGAACCAGAACAAATGCTGCCAGAGCAATGCCCCGCCATTTGCGGCATCGAAGACATGCGCCCCGAATTTACGGTCCGCCTCCAGCGCGAACAGCGCCGCCGCCAGCACCGGGAAGGCCAGCAGGACCAGCACACCGGTCAGCAGCACATTCCAGGTGAAGATCGGCATCCGGAACATCGTCATGCCGGGTGCCCGCATGCAGATGATCGTCGTGATGAAGTTGACCGAACCGAGGATCGTACCGAAGCCCGAGAAGGCCAGACCCATGATCCACATGTCCGCGCCGACGCCCGGCGAACGCACCGCGTCAGAGAGCGGCGAGTACGCGAACCAGCCGAAGTCCGCCGCACCCTGCGGGGTGAGGAAGCCGGCCACCGCGATCAGCGAGCCGAAGAGGTACAGCCAGTAGGCGAACATGTTCAGCCGCGGGAACGCCACGTCGGGCGCGCCGATCTGCAGCGGCATGATCCAGTTCGCGAATCCGGCGAACAGCGGCGTCGCGAACATCAGCAGCATGATCGTGCCGTGCATCGTGAACGCCTGGTTGAACTGCTCGTTCGACATGATCTGCGTGCCGGGACGGGCGAGCTCGGCGCGCATCAGCAGCGCCATCAGTCCGCCGACGCAGAAGAACGCGAACGACGTGACCAGGTACATCGTGCCGATGGTCTTGTGGTCAGTGGTCGTCAGCCACTTCACCGCAGCGATGCCGGGTTGCTTCTTGCGTACGGGCGGTGCTGCCGGAGCCGTATCGGCGGCGGCACCCTGAGGTTCGTTGAGGATGCTCACTGGTTCTTGGTCTCCGCATTCCTGGCGTGATCCGTCTGCTTGATGCCCGACGGCAGGTATCCGGTCTGGCCCTTCTTCGCCAGGTCCTTCAGGTGCTCCCGGTACCGCTCGGGGGAGACGACCTTGACGTTGAAGAGCATCCGGGAGTGGTCGACACCGCACAGCTCGGCGCACTTGCCCATGAAGGTGCCCTCCCTGTTGGGAGTCACCTCGAAGACATTGGTGTGGCCCGGGATGACGTCCTGCTTCATCAGGAAGGGCACCACCCAGAACGAGTGGATGACGTCACGCGAGGTCAGCACGAACTGGACGGTCTCGCCCTTCGGCAGCCACAGGGTCGGGCCCGGGTTGCCGGTCTGCGGGTTGCGCTCGCCCGGGGTGCCCGAGTCGTAGACGCCGTCGGCACCGGCCGGAGCGCCCTTCTTCCACTTGTCCGGGATCCCGGACAGTGCGCTGGAGTTGATGGCCGAGGTCGACTTCTTGCCGTCCACGTTCTCCAGGTAGTTGAACGCCCAGCTCCACTGGAAGCCGACCACGTTGACGATGTGGTCGGGCTTCTTGGAAGTCTTGAGGATTGCGCTCTCATCGCGCGCGGTGAAGTAGAACAGCACCGCGATGATGATGAACGGGACGATCGTGTACAACGCCTCGATCGGCATGTTGTACCGCGTCTGCGCGGGGACCTCCACCTTGGACCTGCTGCGGCGGTGGAAGATCACGCTCCAGATGATCAGGCCCCAGACCAGCACGCCCGTTGCGAGGGCGGCGGCCCAGGAGCCCTGCCAAAGAGAGAGGATCCGCGGCGCCTCGTCGGTGACGGGCGTTGGCATGCCGAGGCGGGGAAAGTCCTTATATGTGCAACCAGTAGCGGTCGCCAGGACCAGGCCCGCAGCAAGCACCTGCGGCAGCTTCCGCCGCATCGGGCGCCGCGACGAGCGGTCGGAGCCGTTGGGACTCACGTAGCGCCTTCCCGAGAGTCTCGCCCGCGCGGTCGGCTGCGGCCTTACTCGCTGGTCGGTCGCCGCCCTGCGTCGGGCAGGGGTTTGGATGTTTATGCGGGCCAAACCTTACTGGACGCTATTTGGGGTCGCGCGGGGAGGGTGCCCAACGCGCCGCGACGCACCCCTAAGGGGTGGCCAGGGCTTGCGGGAGGCGCCCGCGGAACCCCCGGGTACCGGCCGAATACCCGCTTCCACCAGGCATCTGACGCCGTGCCCGGCCGCGCTCCCGCGCCGCCCCCTGGGCCGCTCCCACCCGCAGGCCGCGCCCGGGAGCCGGGCGCGCCCGCACGGCGGGACCGGTGCCGCCACCCGGCCGCGGGCCGGAGGACTAACGTCTCGTACGTGCCCTATTTCGACGCGGCGTCGGCCGCCCCTTTGCATCCGGTCGCCCGCGAGGCCCTGCTCGCCTCGCTCGACGAGGGCTGGGCCGATCCGGCCCGTCTCTACCGCGAGGGGCGGCGCGCCCGGCTGCTGCTGGACGCCGCGCGGGAGGCCGCGGCCGAGGCGGTGGGCTGCCGCCCCGACGAATTGGTTTTCACCCCTTCGGGGACGCAGGCGGTGCATACGGGAGTCTCCGGCGCGCTGGCGGCCCGTCGGCGGGCCGGCAGCCGGCTGCTGTACTCCGCCGTGGAGCACTCCTCCGTCCTGCACGCCGCCGAGGCCCACGAGGCGGCCGGCGGCAGCCGCGCGGAGCTGGCCGTGGACCGTACGGGCCGGGTGGCGGCCGGCGAGGTGGCCGCCGCGCTCGGCCCGGACACCGCGCTGGTCTGTCTCCAGTCCGCCAACCACGAGGTGGGAACCGAACAGCCGGTCGAGGAGGTGGCCGCGCTCTGCCGGGAGGCGGCCGTCCCCCTCCTGGTGGACGCCGCGCAGTCGCTGCCGTGGGGTCCCGTGCCCGGCGCCTGGTCGCTGCTGACGGCGAGCGCCCACAAATGGGGCGGCCCGCCGGGCGTGGGGCTGCTCGCCGTCCGCAAGGGGACCCGGTTCGCGCCCCAGGGGCCGCGGGACGAGCGGGAGTCCGGCCGCAGCCCGGGGTTCGGGAACATCCCCGCCGTCGTGGCCGCCGCGGCGTCCCTGCGTGCGCTGCGCGCGGGGCCGGAGACCGGGGACGAAGCGGCGCGGCTGCGGCGGCTGGTGGACCGGATCCGGACCCGGGTGCCGCAGCTGGTCCCGGACGTGGAGGTGGTCGGCGATCCGGTGCGCCGCCTCCCTCACCTGGTCACCTTCTCCTGTCTCTATGTCGATGGAGAGGCCCTGCTGCACGAGCTCGACCGGGCGGGCTTCTCGGTGTCGTCCGGGTCGTCGTGCACGGCCAGCACCCTGACGCCGAGCCATGTGCTGCGGGCGATGGGTGTGCTGTCCGAGGGGAATGTGCGGGTCTCGCTGCCGTACGGCACGGACGAGGCGGACGTCGAGCGCTTCTTGGAGGTGCTGCCGCGGGTGGTGCACGCGGTGCGGGAGCGGCTGGGCGTCCCGGCGGCGGGGGCCGGGGGACGGCCGGGGCCGGAGAGACCGCCGATGCCGGGGAGACCGCGGGGGCCGCCGAACCCGGGGAATCCACCGAGGTCACCGAGGCCGCCGGGCCGGCTGAAGCCGCCGGGCTGGTCGTCGACGCGCTGGGCAAGCGCTGCCCGGTCCCGGTCATCGAGCTGGCGAAGGTGATCGGCGAGGTGCCGGCCGGCGGGACGGTGACCGTGCTCTCCGACGACGAGGCCGCCCGGCAGGACATCCCCGCCTGGTGCGCCATGCGCGACCAGGAGTACCTGGGCGAGCGGGCGGCCGAGCGCGGCGCCGCGTATGTCGTGCGGCGCCGCGCCTGAAGTCCTGTCCGGACCCGTCAGACCAGGTGCTGCTGGACCTCGGCCGCGGCCTCGTGGCCGTAGGCCTTGGTGAAGCGGTCCATGAAGTGGCTGCGGTGCAGCTCGTACTCCTGGGTGCCGACGGTCTCGATGACCAGCGTCGCCAGCATGCAGCCGATCTGCGCGGCGCGCTCCAGGCCGACGCCCCAGGCCAGACCGGACAGGAAGCCGGCGCGGAAGGCGTCGCCGACACCGGTCGGGTCGGCCTTGGCATTCTCCTCCGGGACACCGACCTCGATGGCCGGCTCGCCGACCCGCTCGATGCGGACGCCGTTGGCGCCGAGGGTGGTGACGCGGGTGCCGACCTTGGCCAGGATCTCCTCGTCGGTCCAGCCGGTCTTGGACTCGATCAGGCCCTTCTCGTACTCGTTGGAGAAGAGGTAGGCCGCGTCCGCCAGGAGGGTGCGGATGGCGTCGCCGTCCATCCGGGCGATCTGCTGGGAGAAGTCGGCGCCGAAGGGGATACCGCGGCTGCGGCACTCCTCGGTGTGCCGGATCATCGCCTCGGGGTCGTCCGCGCCGATCACGACGAGATCCAGGCCGCCGACCCGCTCGGCCACGTGCTGCAGCTCGATCAGCCGGGCCTCGCTCATCGCGCCGGTGTAGAAGGAGCCGATCTGGTTGTGATCGGCGTCGGTGGTGCACACGAAGCGCGCGGTGTGCAGCACCTCGGAGATGCGGACGGAGCGGGTGTCGACGCCATGGCGGTCGAGCCAGGCGCGGTACTCCTCGAAGTCGTTGCCGGCGGCACCGACCAGGATCGGCGCGGTGCCGAGCTGGCCCATACCGAAGCAGATGTTGGCGGCGACGCCGCCGCGGCGGACATCGAGCTGGTCGACCAGGAACGAGAGGGAGACCGTATGCAGCTGGTCGGCGACCAACTGATCGGCGAAACGGCCGGGGAAGGTCATCAGGTGGTCGGTGGCGATGGAGCCGGTGACTGCAATACGCACGACGGGTCTGCTCCTGCGGAAGGCGTAGGGGCGGGCTGACGTGTAGCCACGCTACCCGCCGGGGTCGCGCGCCACCCGGTCATCCCGGACACTTGGAATGGCTGAAACTACCCAATAGTAGGTCTTTCTCCTCGGTATATGGCTGCGTACGGTGCCCCTATGACCAAACCTGTGAAAGCCGTCACACCGCGTGAGGGCGTCTCGCCCGCCGCGCAGGACCCCGAATCGCTCGACCAGCTGCGCGGCGACTGCGCACGGATGGCGGACCGGTGGACGTCCGGGCGGCGATCCACGCCCGCACCGGGGCGCGCCGCCGATCTGCACGGCGTCGAGGTCCCCTCCCGTTCGGCCGCGCTCGTCGACGGAATGTCCGAGTACGGCGACTGAAATGTCCCCGTACGGCGGCTGACCGGCCGCCCGGCCGGAACCGTATCGACCCCCGCTCCGTCCCATCGGCGTCACCTCACGGAGGATGGCACGTCAGATGTTCAGCGGAGCCGAAGGAGCGATGCGGTGAACACCGAGGACACCACCGACACCCCGAACCCCAAGGAGCGCAGGCGGCGCACCCCCGTGGTGGTCGCCTCGATGGCCGCGGCGGTACTTCTCGCCGGGGGCGGCGCGGCGTACTGGGTCTCGTCCGCGTCCAGCAACGAAGACGCGGGTGCAGCGGCCCAGGGCGACCCTCCACCGCTGGCGCTCGACGGCTACACCGGCGGCGGTTCGATCGCGGCCGGCGAGCCCAACCCGCAGGGCGCGAAGTACCGGGCGGTGGCGAAGCTGCCCGGCGGCCCGGCATCCGCGCCGGTGTACCGCCCCAAGGGCGAGATCAGCCGCGAGTCCGTGGAACGACTGGCGAAGGCCCTGGATGTGTCCGGAAAGGTCCGCTCGGAGGGCACCTCCTGGAAGGTCGGCGGGCCGACGCGGGACGCCCGCAGCCCCGTCCTGGAAGTGAAGAAGTCCGGCTCGGGCGCCTGGACGTACTCGCAGTACGGCACGCCGGGTGGTACGAACTGTGCCCTGCCCTCCTCCCCCAAGGGCGGCAAGGGCCAGGACCAGGCCGACGGCGCGGCGCCGTCGGGCCGGCCCGGCTGCCCCTCGTACCGCGGCGGCAGCGACGTCACGACCGAGGACGACAGCAAGGGCGCGGTGTCGCCGGAGAAGGCCGAGAAGGCCGTGCGGCCGGCGCTGAAGGCGCTCGGTCAGGAGAACGCCAGGCTGGACGCGGGCGGGCTGTCCGGCGCGGTGCGGATCGTCAGCGCGAATCCGGTGCTCGGCGGGCTGCCGACGTACGGCTGGCAGAGCGATCTGCAGGTCGGCTCGGACGGCCAGGTGGTCGGCGGCAGCGGCCAGTTGGCGAACCCGGCCAAGGGTGCGGACTATCCGGTGCTGGACGCCGCCAAGACGCTGGACCGGCTGAATACGGGCGAGGGCCGCACGCCGGCCGGCTGCCCCTCGACGCCCGGTGACAAGGGCGGCAAGGACGCCAAGGGGGGCAAGGGCGGCGGGATAGCGCCGTGCGAGCCGGCGCCGACGAAGGCGCAGCAGCCGTCGGAGGTGACCGGCGCCGTCTTCGGCCTCTCGGTGCAGTACGTGGACGGCGCGCAGGCGCTGGTGCCGTCGTGGCTGTACAAGGTGCGCCAGCCGGGCGCCGGCAGCGGTCCGGACGCCACCACGACGATCGCGCACCCGGCGGTGAACCCGAAGTACCTGGCCCACCGGGGCGGCGGGTCACCGAGCGCGGCGAAGCCGTCCGGCAAGCCCGGGGCGATGGCCCTGGAGTCGTACGCCGTGGGCGACGGCGGCAAGAAGCTGACGGTGCACTTCTGGGGCGGGGTGTGCAGCACCTACTCGGCGAGCGCCGAGGAGTCCGGCTCGGAGGTGAAGACCAAGGTCGTCGGCAAGGACAAGAAGCCGGGCCAGGTCTGCGTGAAGATCGCCAAGGAGTTCACCAAGACCGTGACGCTGCAGAAGCCGCTGGACGGCCGGAAGGTGGTCGATGTGTCGACCGGTGAGTCCGTGCCCAAGCGGTGACCGGACGCGGTGCGGGCCGCCCCGGCGGCACAGCGGCACCGGCCACCGCGGGCGGCCGCACGGAGACGGGAAAACGAAAGGCGGCACTCCCCCACTCGGGGGGGGCGCCGCCTTTCGGCGAGCTGCCGTGCTCCTCGGCCGGCGCCCGTACTCCTTGACCGGAGTCCGCGCGCGTCGGCCGGAGCCCGCGCTCCTTAGCTGAAGGAGTCGCCGCAGGCGCAGGAGCCGGTGGCGTTCGGGTTGTCGATCGTGAAGCCCTGCTTCTCGATGGTGTCGACGAAGTCGATGGAGGCACCGCCCAGGTAGGGGGCGCTCATCCGGTCGGTGACGACCTTGACGCCGTCGAAGTCCTTGACGACATCGCCGTCGAGCGAACGCTCGTCGAAGAAGAGCTGGTAGCGCAGACCGGAGCAGCCGCCGGGCTGAACGGCCACCCGCAGCGCGAGGTCCTCCCGGCCTTCCTGCTCCAGCAGGCTCTTGACCTTCGACGCGGCCGCGTCGGACAGGATGATGCCGTCGCTGACGGTGGTCTCGTCCTGAACGCTCATCTACATCTCTCCCGGGTTGTACGGACCGCTTGTCATCGGATGCAACCAGCTGCAACCGGCGACGTCCCGGATTAATTCCGGCTGGGCGCGAATTGCCGAGAAGCCGGTTTCCGGACACCGTCCGGGCGAGCCTCTCGCCTTGTTCTCTCCTCATGCTCGCACACCGGCCGCCGGGAACACGTGGCCGACCGCACACGGCGCAAGCCGAGGACCCACGGCACAGGCCAGGGGCACTGATGCGTCACATCGACACAATCGCCATCGTCAAAGTGACGTGAAGCGACTATGATAGATAGCGTCATATAGACGAAAAGGCTCCCGGTGGACCCACCGGCTCCCACGGATGCGGCTGCGCCGCGCTCATCGAAGAAAAGAGAGGGTGCGTGTTGTGACCACCGCCCAGCCCCTGGACGTCCAGCCGACCCCGCTGGCCCTGCTCCTCCTCGGCCGCGAGGCCGACCCGAAGAGCGAGCGCGGCGTGGAGTGCCCCGGCGATCTGCCGGCCCCGTCGGACCCCGACCTCGTCGAGCGCGCCCGAGCGGCCAAGGCGAAGCTCGGGGAGAAGGTCTTCGTCCTCGGGCACCACTACCAGCGCGACGAGGTCATCGAGTTCGCCGATGTGACCGGCGACTCCTTCAAGCTCGCGCGGGACGCCGCCGCCCGGCCGGACGCCGAGTACATCGTCTTCTGCGGTGTGCACTTCATGGCGGAGTCCGCGGACATCCTCACCGGCGACGACCAGCAGGTCATCCTGCCCGACCTCGCCGCCGGCTGCTCGATGGCCGACATGGCCACCGCCGAGCAGGTCGCCGAGTGCTGGGACGTGCTCACCGAGGCCGGTGTCGCCGAGCAGGTCGTTCCCGTCTCCTACATGAACTCCTCGGCCGACATCAAGGCCTTCACCGGCAAGCACGGTGGCACGATCTGTACGTCCTCCAACGCCAAGCGGGCGCTGGACTGGGCGTTCGAGCAGGGCGAGCCCGGTGCGACCAAGGTGCTGTTCCTGCCCGACCAGCACCTCGGCCGCAACACCGCCGTCCGCGACATGGGCCTGTCCCTGGACGACTGCGTGGTCTACAACCCGCACAAGCCGAACGGCGGCCTGACCGCCGAGGAGCTGCGGGCCGCGAAGATGATCCTGTGGCGCGGCCACTGCTCGGTGCACGGCCGCTTCTCGCTGGAGTCCGTGAACGACGTCCGCGCGCGCATCCCGGGCGTCAACGTCCTCGTCCACCCCGAGTGCAAGCACGAGGTCGTGGCGGCGGCGGATTACGTCGGCTCGACGGAGTACATCATCAAGGCGCTGGAGGCCGCCCCGCGCGGCTCGAAGTGGGCGATCGGCACCGAGCTGAACCTGGTCCGCCGGCTGGCCAACCGCTTCGCCGCGGAGGACAAGGAGATCGTCTTCCTCGACAAGACGGTCTGCTTCTGCTCGACGATGAACCGCATCGACCTCCCGCACCTGGTGTGGACACTGGAGTCGCTGGCCGCCGGGAAGGTCGTCAACCGCATCCGGGTCGACGAGGAGACGGAGAGCTTTGCGAAGCTGGCGCTGGAGCGGATGCTGGCGTTGCCGTAGCCCACGCTTTTGGCTTTCCCGTCGTGGGGGTTGCTCGCCGTTTTGCGCCCGCTGCGCGGTGCGCCCGCCGTTGCGCCTGCGGCGGGCCGGTCCGCTGCGCGGGGCTGTGGGTGCGGTGACGGGCCTCCGGGGCCTGGTGTGTGGACTGCTTCGCTTTACGTCCACACACCAGGCCCCTCCGGCCCGTCCCCTCCCGTGGGGGAGGAAGTGAACGTGAGTGGGGGCGGGCCATTGGCTCTGCTTGGTGGCGGGGTGGCTATTCCAGGGTCCAGCGGACCTTGTCGCCGCCCTTGATGGCGGTGTGACAGGGGCCCTTCTTGATCTTCTCCTCGTTCACGTACGCGTTCCACTTCTTCTTGCCCTCGGCGGCGTCGCCGTGGATCTCGGTGACGACGAAATCCTGGGCTTTGGTGTCCCAGCGCGCCTTCACGCCGCCGAGGCCGTACTGCTCATCGGCGTCGACCAGGGCGGTGAGGGGCGTGGGCGAGAGACCGTCGGCGGCGCAGTAGAAACCGCCCAGGAGCGTGCGCGGTCCCGTGATGACGAGTCCCACGCTCGCGGTGTAGGGGCCGCCGGTCACGCCGACGCGGACCCGGACGTCGCCCGACGAGGCGAGGGCGGACGGCGGTCCCGCGAGAGCCAGGGCGAGGCCCAGCCCGAGCGCGATGACGGGGGTGGCCCTGTGGGCCAGCGCGGACGGCACGGTTGCTCACCTTTCGTCGGTCCAGCTCCACCCGCCACGAAACCACCGGCCCCCGCGATCGGCGAGAGGTGCACGGCCAAATGTGTGCACCGCCGTATCCGTGCACCGCCACCTGGGTGCGCCGCCAAGTCCGTGCGACGCCAATTGCGTGCGCCGCTCCGCCCGCAGACGGAGCGTCACGTGCTCCGCTACCGCTCTACAGATAGATCTGCTGACGGCAGGCCCGGCAGCAGGTCCGGCCCTCGCACAATCTGGTCTCCCCGTGGTCGCAGGGCTCCGGCAGCCGGTCACCCCGGCTGACCGCGATCCGTAACACGTCCCGCAGCGCCTGGTGGAGTGCGGCGGCCGTCCGGCACAGCTCCCGGGCATCGGCGCCCCGTACGGCGGGCCGGGCCCCGGTCTCCTCCAGCAGGGCCTCGGCGGCTTCGATCAGCTCGTCCTCGGCATGGTCGGCCAGCAGGGAGAGGGGGCTGTCGGGGTTGTCCGTGCTCAGGTAGCACGGGGCGCCGTCCGGCCTGGTCCACGGCAGCAGCCGCGGAGGCGAACACCGCGGCGGCGAACTCTCGAACATATGGCTCGCTTCCTTCGAATCGACCCTTCTCATTACCGTGTGTATCGCCATCGCCACCCCGTGGGACATGGCCTCAACGCGGGTGTCTCGTCCGCCTGTTGAGCTGGGACGACCGAGAGCTGACGGATATGAAGTTCACGTCGAAGGAACTGACCCCGTACCTGTCCGCACGCCACTTCTTCGGCTCCGAACAGCGCCGCCACCGCGAGCGCGCAAAACTGTCGCTGGTGCAGTTGGCGAACATCGTCAACTTCGGCAAGAGCACGCTGGCGCGCGTCGAAGCGGCAGAGCTGATGCCACCGCCGGAACTCCCCGCCGCGCTCGACGCGGCATTCGGCACGGAGGAGTACTTCCACGGCCTGTACCAGCTGGCGAAGAGGGAGGCACATCCGGATCAGTACCGGCGGTTCATGGACTTCGAGGCACGCGCCGAGGTGATCGAGGTCTATGAACCGCAGGCCGTGCCTGGATTGCTGCAGACCAAGGAGTACGCTCGCGACTCTCTGGGCTGCCAGGAAGACTTGACCAAGGAACAGGTCGAAGAGCGCGTCAACGCCCGGATGTCCCGTCAGGAGCGTCTGCGATCGGCCGCCCGGCCATACCGATGGGTGATCATCGACGAGGCTGTGCTCCGGCGGCACGCGGGCGGCAGGGAGTGCATGCACAAACAACTGGCTCGGCTGCTCGAACAGGTGGATACTCCCGACAGTAAGGTGCAGGTCATGCCGTTCAGCGCGGGTCCGTACCCGCTGATGGGCGGCGCCCTGAATCTGCTGACGCTTCCCAACGGCTCCACCATGGCCTACGAAGAGGGCATCGAGACCGCGCACCTCCACGAGGGTTCGGAAGCTGTGAAGAAGTGGCGGCGTCGGTACGAGGTGCTGCGTGCGAATGCCCTCTCACTGACGGAGTCAGCGGACCTGATCCGAAAGGCAATGGAGGACTACAAGCCATGCGACACACATCCGAGTTGAGCGCGGCTCGCTGGCGCAAGAGCAGCTACAGCAACACCAATGGCGGAAGCTGCGTCGAGGTCGCCGACGACTTCCCCGGCCTCGTGCCCGTACGGGACAGCAAGAACCCCCACGGCCCCGCGCTCCTCATCCCCCACGCGGCCTGGAGCACCTTCGTGGAATCCCTCAAGGACCAGAGCTAACAGCGGCGTTCGCCCTTCCCGGCACATCGCGGGGAAGGGCTGCGCTACAGCAGCAGGGCACCTCTCACGAAGTCGGCGGATCTGATCCGAAAGGCAATGGAGGACCACAGGCCATGCGACACGCCCCGGTTGACCTGAGCACCGCCCGCTGGCGCAAGAGCAGTTACAGCAACTCCAACGGTGGCGAATGCATCGAGATCGCCGAGGACTTCGCCGGCCTCGTCCCCGTACGCGACAGCAAGAACCCCCACGGCCCCGCACTCCTCATCCCCCACGCGGCCTGGACCACATTCGTGGAATCCCTCAAGGACCAGGGCTAGTACACCGCTCGGGCCGTCCCGGTGCGTCGCCGGGTCGGGTCCGGTCACAGGGAAACGCGCTGCCCGGCGGCGGTGACGGTGATGCGGTAGCGGTCGCGGGGCGGGCTGCCCTGGGTCCGCCAGGCGTGGTAGGCGTGCTCGACCTCGTCCCACAGGCGGCGTGGGCCGTGCTGTTCCGTGTCGTATACCGCACGGCCGGGGACGTATTCGGCGGTGGCCCATGATGTGCGGGCGTCGTCGAAGAGCCAGTACGTGGCCTCGTCGCTGCCGTCGTCGGCGTGGCACAGCAGCGGCCAGGCGTCCCGCACCCGCAGTCCGACGGCGAAGCGGGCGTGCGGATCGTCCTCCAGTACCCGGGGGTCGAGCGTGGTCATGGAGTGCTCGCCCTCCTCGCCGTGGTACCAGTCCCTGATGCGGCCGTAGGAGCGGCGCTGCTGGCGGGCCCACATGAAGGCCGGGCGGCCGGAGAAGCCGCCGGTGGCCCGTCCGTCGCGGACCGTCAGGGTGGCGAACGAGTAGGAGTGGAACGACGAGCCCCACGGGGTGAGGATCGTGCCGCCCGGGGCGGTCTGTTCCACCCAGGCGTAGGGGATGTCGCGGACCGTGCAGGTCGCGATGATCCGGTCGAAGGGGGCCCGAGCGGGGACGCCCGCCAGGCCGTCGCCGCACTCCATGTGGGGGTGCAGGCCCGCCCGGGCGAGGTTGTCCCGGGCGATGTCGTGCAGGGCCTTGTCGGTCTCGATCGTGGTCGTACGGTCCCCGCCGAGCCGGTGGGCGAGCCAGGCGGCGTGGTAGCCGGTGCCGGTGCCGACCTCCAGTACGGAGTCGCCGTCCCGGACGATCGCGGCCATCGCCAGCATGAGGGAGGGCATGGACGTCGAGCAGGTGGGAAAGGCCACCTCGCCCGCCGCGCGCCGGCCGTCGTTGTGCTGGGTGATCAGGGGCAGGTCGGCGTAGACCATCCGACGCCACTCCGCCTCGTCCGCGGCGCGGGAGACCGTGCGGTCGGCCACCTCGAAGGTGTCAGGGACGAAGTGCGCGCGGTCGACGGCGGCGACCGTCGTTGCCCACTCCGGGGGCAACTCGCCCTTGTTGTGCAGGATTTCCACCAGCCGGCTCGGCGAGGACATGGCGCCGCCCCCTACTTCTTCGGCGGATCGGTCACCGGCTTGGTCCACCGGCCGTCGGATTCCTTCGGGCTCTGCTGCTTGTCGCCCTCCTCGCCGCCCTTGCCGTCCCCGTGCTTGCCCATCGTGCTCCCCCTTCGTCGGTGCGGGGCCGTTGCGGGCCCCGGGACGGGGATGCCCAGCACGATGCCCCTGCAAGCACCGGCCTGCGGGGGCATCGTTTCTGCGTCACCTTGTCGGTGGGGTCACCTTGTCGGTGGTGGCACCCCCGTCGGTGGCTTCACCTCGTCGTCGGTGTCGCGCCTCGTCGTCGGCGTCACACGCTCGCCGGCTCCGGTGTGCGGTCGGTCTCCTCGGGCTGCGGGCCGTCCTTGGCGGAGCGCTTCGCGGCCTTCTTCTTCGCCCGGCGCTCCTTGCGGAGCTCGATCATCGCGTAGAGCGTCGGGACGAGGAGGAGGGTGAGCAGGGTGGAGGTGATGAGACCGCCTATCACGACCACGGCGAGCGGCTGGGAGATGAAGCCGCCGTCACCGGTGATGGACAGTGCCATCGGGAGCAGCGCCATGATCGTGGCCAGGGCGGTCATCAGGATCGGGCGGAGGCGGTGGCGGCCGCCCTCGATGACCGCTTCGACGACGCCGTAACCCTGCGCCCGGTACTGGTTGATGAGGTCGATCAGCACGATGGCGTTGGTGACCACGATGCCGATCAGCATCAGCATGCCGATCATCGCCGGGACACCCAGCGGGGTGCCGGTGGCGACCAGCAGGCCGATCGCGCCGGTCGCCGCGAAGGGGATCGAGACGAGCAGGATCAGCGGCTGGACCAGCGAGCGGAAGGTGCCGACCAGGAGCATGAAGACGATGGCGATGGCCGCCAGCATCGCCAGGCCCAGCGAGGAGAACGCGTCGGTCTGGTCCTGGGAGACGCCGCCGATCTCGGCGGAGGCACCCTCGGGCAGCTTCAGGGCATTGATCTTGCTCTGCAGCGTGGCGCTGACCGCGCCGGTGTTGTCGCCGGTCGGCTTGGCGGTGATGGTCGCCGAACGGGCCCCGTCGATCCGGGTCATCTGGACCGGGCCGGGGACGGTCTGCACCGTGGCGAGCGTGCTGAGCTTGGCCGGGCCCGCCGGCGTCGGCACGGCCAGGTCCTTCAGCTCGGCCACGGTGGTGGCCGGGTGGGCCGACTTGATCACGATGTCGCGCTCGGTGTCGTCCAGGACGGCCTTGCCGCTGGTGGTGCCGCGTACCGCCTGGGCGACCGCACCGCCGAGGGTGGTCTGGTTGTAACCGGCCGCGGCCGCCTTGTCGTTGGGCTTCACGGAGATCCGCGGCACGCTCTGGGCGAGGTCGCTCTGGACGTCGGTGACGTCGTCGAGACCGGCCACGGTCTTGCGGACCTGCTCACTGGCCTTCTTCAGGACATCGCCGTCGGCGGCCTTGACGACCACGCTCAGGTCCTGGCTGCCGAAGCCGCCGCCCGCGGTGACGGTGGTGTCGCCGATGGACGGGCCGAGCTTGTCGAGACCGGTCCGCAGGTCGTCGGTGACCTTGCCGGAGTCCGCGGCGTCCTTCAGCTTGAGCTGGTAGGAGGCCTGGTTGGCGCCGGTGCCGCCGCCGAAGGCCGCCATGAAGCCGGAGGAGCCGACGGTGGCCTGGTAGTCGGCGATGTCGTCGTTGGCCGCGAGCAGCTTCTCGACCTTCTTGGCCTGCTTGTCGGCCGCGTCCAGGCTGGTGCCGGGCTTGAGCTCCTGCTTGAGGGTGAGGGTGTCCTGGTCGCCCTGGTCGAGGAAGTTGGTCTTCAGGAGCGGGCCCATGCCGAAGGTGGCGAGGAGGACCACGACGGCGATGACCAGGCTGGTGACCCGGCGGCGGGTCGCGAACCGCAGGACGGGGACGTAGAGGCGCTGCAGCGGGCTCTTGGCCTCCTTCTCCTCGGCCTGGCGGCGCAGGTCGTCCGGGGTGGTGCCCTCGGGGATCCGCGGGGCGCGCAGGAACCAGAACGAGAGGACCGGCACGACCGTCAGGGAGACGATCAGGGAGGACAGCAGGGCGACGGTGACGGTCAGGGAGAAGGAGCCGAAGAGGGCGCCCACCATGCCGCCGACCACGCCGATCGGCAGGAACACCGCGACCGTGGTGAGGGTGGAGGAGGTGATCGCTCCGGAGACCTCCTTGACGGCGGAGAGGATGGCCTCGCGGCGCTCCTCGCCGTAGCCCAGGTGCCGCTTGATGTTCTCCAGGACGACGATCGAGTCGTCGACGACGCGGCCGATCGCAATGGTCAGCGCGCCGAGGGTGAGCATGTTCAGGGAGAGGTCCCCGGTCCACAGCACGATCAGGGTGATGACGACCGAGAGCGGGATGGAGACCGCGGTGACCAGCGTCGAGCGCAGGCTGAGCAGGAAGACCAGGATGACGATGACCGCCATGGCGAGGCCGAGCAGGCCCTCGGTGGTCAGCGACTCTATCGACTTGGAGACCGCCGGGCCCTGGTCGGAGGCGACCGTGACCTCGGTGCCCTTGCCCAGGTCCTGACGGATCTTCGGCAGCTTGTCCTTGACCGCGTCGGAGATCGCGACCGCGCTGCCGTCCTGGTCCATCGTCACCCGGAGGGCGAGGCTGGGCTTGCCGTCGGTGCGGGTGATCGAGGTCGGGGTGGCGGCCTGCTCCTTGACGGTGGCGACATCGCCGAGCCGGACCGGACCGGACGGGCGGGCGGCGCTCGCGCCTGCCCCCGCGCCGGAGTCACCGGCTGCCGCGGACGGCGCGATCGACAGGTCCCGGATCTGCTTGACGGCGGTGAACCCCGCGCCGACCTGCACGGTCTTGCTCTTGCCTGCTTCGGCGAACGAACCGGCGGGCACCGAGGTACCGCCGGCCTCCAGCGCCTGGCCCAGCGCCTGGGAGGTCAGCCCGGCGGCGGCGAGCTTCTTGTCGTCGGGGGTGACCGCGACGATCCGGTCCTGGACGCCGTCCACGCTGACCTGGCTGACGCCGTCGATGTTCTTGAGGTCCGGCACCACGCTGCGGTTGAGCTGGTCGGCCAGCGTCTGCTGGTCCTTGGAGCCGGAGGAGACGGCCAGGACCACGGTGGGGATGTCATCGGTCGAGCCGGACACCACCTGCGGGTCGACGTCGTCGGGCAGCTTGGCGCGGGCGCGGTTCACGGCCTGCTGGACGTCGGCGACCAGGCGCTTGGAGTCATTGCCGTAGTCGAACTGCGCCATGATGACGCCCGAGCCCTCGCTCGACGTCGAGGTGACGGACTTGATGCCGTCGACCGCCTGGACACCGTCCTCCAGCGGCTCGATCACCTGCTTCTCGATGACCTCGGGGGAGGCGCCCTGGTAGGGGGCCATCACGGACACCATCGGGAGTTCGATGGACGGCAGGAGCTGCTGCTTGAGCTGCGGGATCGCGATGGCGCCGAAGGCGATCGCCACGATCGACATCAGCGCTATCAGGCCCCGTTGTACGAGGCTGAGTCGGGACAGCCAGGACATGGGTGGGGTCTCTCTTCTGTTCTGAAACGGTCGGCGGGGCCTTTCCGGGCCCACCTACACCTTCCGCCATGCCCTGGCCGGTTTTCCTCGCTCGCAGGTCGGTTTCCGGCCGGGGCCCGTACCGCGTTGGGAGTACGGGCCCCTCCCCCTTCACTGCACCCGTGGGCGTACGAGTCCGGACTCGTAGGCGATGACGACCAGCTGGGCCCGGTCGCGGGCGCCCAGTTTGGCCATCGCGCGGTTCACATGCGTCTTGACGGTGAGCGGGCTGACCGCCAGCTGCTCGGCGATCTCGTCGTTGGACTGCCCGCCGGCCACCAGGGTCAGCACCTCCCGCTCGCGGCCGGTCAGCGTCGCCAGCCGCTCGGCGCCCCGGCTGCCGGGCCCGCCGTCCCCCGTGCTGCCGCCCTGCGCGAGGAACTTGGCGATCAGGCCCTTGGTCGCGACGGGCGACAGCAGCGCCTCGCCGGCCGCCGCGATCCGGATCGCGCCCAGCATCTCGTCCGGCTCGGCGCCCTTGCCCAGGAAGCCGCTGGCGCCGGCCCGCAGCGACTGCACCACATAGTCGTCGACCTCGAAGGTCGTCAGGATGACCACCCGGACGCCGGTGAGCTCCGGGTCCTCGCTGATCATGCGGGTGGCCGCCAGGCCGTCCACGCCGGGCATCCGGATGTCCATCAGGACGACATCGGGGCGCTTCGCCCGGGTCAGCTCGTACGCCTGGGCGCCGTCGGAGGCCTCCGCGACCACCTCCATGTCCGGCTCGGAGTCGACCAGCACCCGGAACGCGCTGCGCAGCAGCGCCTGGTCGTCGGCGAGCAGCACCTTGATCGTCATGTTGACTCCCCCGTACGGACGGTGTGCAGCGGAAGGGTGACCCGCACCTGGAAGCCGCCGGCCGCGCGCGGGCCGGTGACGACCGTGCCGCGCAGCGCGAAGACCCGCTCGCGCATCCCGATCAGGCCGTGGCCGCCGCCGCTGTCCTCCGGTTCGCCGGGCCCGCCCGGCTCCACGGGCGGCCGGTCGCCGCCCTTCTGCCGCGGGATGCCGGCCCGGCCCGCGCCGTCGTCCAGGACGGTCACGGTCAGCGCGGTCTCGGAGTGCAGGATCCGCACCGTGGCGCGGGCCCCCTCGCCGGCGTGCTTGTGGACGTTGGTGAGCGCTTCCTGGACCACGCGGTAGGCGGTGAGGTCGACGGAGGCGGACAGCGGGCGGGGCGCGGGCGGGAGCTCCAGATCGACGGGGATCCCGGCGCGGACGAACCCGTCGACGAGCTGGTCGAGGACGCCGAGGCCGGGCGCGGGCTCGGTCGGCGCCTTGGGGTCGTCGGACTGCCGCAACAGGCCGACCGTGGCACGCAGTTCCTCCAGCGCCGAGCGGGACGCCTCGCGGACGTGCGCCAGCGCCTGTTTGGCCTGGTCGGGGCGGTTGTCCATGACGTGCGAGGCGACGCCGGCCTGGACGTTGACCAGGGCGATGTGGTGGGCGACGACATCGTGCAGCTCACGGGCGATCCGCAGGCGCTCCTCGGCGACCCGGCGCCGGGCCTCCTCCTCGCGGGTGCGCTCGGCGCGTTCGGCGCGCTCGCGGATCGCGTCGACGAAGGCCCGGCGGCTGCGGACCGCGTCGCCGGCCGCCGCGGCCATGCCCGTCCAGGCGAAGATCGCGATGTTCTCCTGCGCGTACCAGGGGCGGGGGCCGTAGAGCATCGCGGCGGCGGTCAGCACGACGACGGTCAGCGCGCCGCCCCGCCAGGTCGTGGGCCGGTCGGTGCGCGAGGCCAGGCTGTAGAGGGCGATCACGGCGGAGGCGGCCACGGGGGCGCGCGGGTCGCTGGAGCGCGCGAGCAGTTCGACGATGGTGCAGGCGCCGGTGACGGCCAGGACCGTACGGGGCAGCCGGCGGCGCAGGACCAGGGCGGCGCAGGCCAGCGCGGCGAAGGCCACGGTCGAGGCGGAGAGGTGGTGAGCGCCGAACCGCGGGCCGTGCGGGCCGTGCGGGTCGGCCACCGCGCCGCACAGGACGCACGCGAAGACCGCCACCGCCAGGACGGTGTCGAAGGCGAGCGGGTGGGCCCGCTGCCACGGGAAGCGGCCGACGCGGGGCGTGTCCGGGCGGGGATCGAGGTGGCTCACAAGAGCAAACGGTAGCGCCCCGGCCCATCGAAGGGCCGGGGCGCCGTGCGCTGGAGTGGAGTGTCCTGACCGGACGGAACCGGGTTCTGGCCAGGGCCGGGCCGGGGTTCAGCCCGGGATGAGGCCGTCGTCGCTGAGCATCTCCCGGACCTCTTCGAGGGAGGCGTCGGCGGAGGGCAAGATGAGTTCGGACGGTTCGAGGGCGTCGTCGGGAAGCGGTGTACCGAGGCGGCGCACCGCTTCCAGCAGGGCATCGAGAGTGCGCTGGAACCCTGCTTCGTCGTTGCTCTCCATCTCGGCGAGCAGTTCATCGTCCAGTTTGTTGAGCTCGGCGAAGTGGGCATCGTCCAGCTTCACCTGGCCCTCCCCCATGATCCGTACGATCACGACGGTCTCCCTCGGTCCGGTCCGACGATCTGTGGCGAGGCTATCCGCCGCCGGCCGTCACTGCTTGTCGAAACGCGGCCGGTCCTGCTGCGGGGCGGACTGTGCCCCGCCGTTCTGGCCGCCCTCGAGGGCCTGCTGGCCGGACGAGCCTCCCGCCAGCTCGGCCTTCATCCGCTGCAGCTCCAGTTCGACGTCGCTGCCGCCGGAGAGCCGGTCCAGCTCGGCGGTGATGTCGTCCTTGGCCATGCCGGTCGGGTCGTCCAGCGCGCCGGAGGCCATCAGCTCGTCGAGGGCACCGGCCCTGGCCTGCAGCTGCGCGGTCTTGTCCTCCGCACGCTGGATGGCCATGCCGACATCGCCCATCTCCTCGGAGATGCCGGAGAAGGCCTCGCCGATCCGGGTCTGGGCCTGGGCGGCCGTGTAGGTGGCCTTGATCGTCTCCTTCTTCGTACGGAAGGCGTCGACCTTGGCCTGCAGCCGCTGCGCCGCGAGCGTGAGCTTCTCCTCCTCGCCCTGCAGCGTCTGGTGCTGGGTCTCCAGGTCGGTGACCTGCTGCTGCAGCGCGCTGCGCCGGCTCAGCGCCTCGCGGGCCAGGTCCTCGCGGCCGAGCGCCAGCGCCTTGCGGCCCTGGTCCTCCAGCTTGGACGACTGGCCCTGGAGCTGGTTGAGCTGCAGCTCCAGGCGCTTGCGGGAGGTCGCCACGTCGGCGACGCCGCGGCGTACCTTCTGCAGCAGCTCCAGCTGCTTCTGGTACGAGTAGTCAAGGGTTTCGCGCGGGTCTTCGGCCCGGTCCAGGGCCTTGTTGGCCTTCGCGCGGAAGATCATTCCCATCCGCTTCATGACACCATCGCTCATGGGCCTCGCGCGCCCCCTTCTGACCGAGTCACCTCGGGCTTAGGCTCCAGCACATCTACAGACCCCACAGTACGGGCCCTGGTTCCATTACCGCACTGTTCGCGCCCCGATGCGCTCCTCCTCCAGGACGATCGGGGCGCGTTCTTCTCCCGCGCAAGGAGTAGGGAGAGTCCGGACAATCGGCACGATGTCCGCTCTGTCCCGGTAGCGCAGAGGTTCCCGCCTGGTCAGGCGCCGGCTTCCGGAAGCGCCGTTGCCGGATCGTGCCCCGTCGGACCGCCGCTCACCCGCGGCGAGCACGTACTCTTGGGTGTTGTGTTCCGAAGCCGTTCGAAGGATGAGCAGGCCGCGACCGCCAAGGTGACCGCGGACCAGCCCCAGCAGCCCCGCGATCCGCAGGCCCCCAAGGGCCGCCCGACGCCCAAACGCAGCGATTCCCAGTCGCAGCGCCGCTCCCGCGCGCATACGCCGACCAACCGCAAGGACGCGGCGAAGGCGCAGCGCGAGGCCCGCCGAACCGATATGGCCCGCCAGCGCGAGGCGATGGCCAGCGGCGACGAGCGGTATCTGCCGGTGCGCGACAAGGGGCCCGTGCGCCGCTTCGCGCGCGACTTCGTCGACTCCCGGTGGTGTGTCGCCGAGTTCTTCCTGCCGATGGCCGTGGTGATCCTGGTGCTCACCATGATCCGGGTGCCGTCGATCCAGAGCATCGCGCTGCTGCTGTGGCTCGTGATCATCGTGCTGATCGTGCTCGACTCGGTGCTGATCTGGTTCCGCCTGGGCAAGCGGCTGGAGGAGCGCTTCCCGAACGAGAACCTCAAGGGCGTGAAGGCGTACGCGGTGATGCGGACGCTGCAGATGCGGCGGCTGCGGCTGCCGAAGCCGCAGGTGAAGCGGGGGCAGCGGCCGTAGCCGTGTCGTACGTGGGGGTGCGGTAGCCGGTGATTCCTCCCCAGCTAACGCTGGGAGGTGCCCCCAGACCCTCGCCCTCGTGGTGGCGCGCCGTTGCGGCGGGATTGATTTTGATGCTTGGCCGGGCCCGTGCGGGCCCGGCCAAGCGTCGTTCGGGGCCGGCCGGGCCTCGTACCGGAGCGCGCGGCCCGGCAGTCGTACGGGAACGGCCCGGTCGCGTCGTCGGGGTTCAGTCCTCCGCGGCCGCGTGCAGGCTCATCGGGCCCGCGTAGATCTCGGTGCCGTCCTCGAAGAGCCTGACCTGGTCGACGCCGCCTTCGAGGAGGGCCTTCCACTCCTCGCCGATCCAGGACTCCGCGTCGCCCTGGGTGGTGAACTCCTCCGGTTGGACGGCCGGCGCCGTCTCCGAACCGTCGGCCTTCTCGAACCGCCACGTCCACGCCATGTGCGCCTCCTGGATCCCACCGAGTACGAATCTGTGCCACCGCGGGCGCGTCCTGACGCACCCCCGGTGCCGTGCTTCCGTGCTGATCGGCAGCCTAACGGCCGTGTCGAGCCCGCCCCCGCCGCGCCCGCCCGGCAAGGACGCGGGAAACTCGGCGGTGTGGATGTGACTCTCCTTGGCACCGGGGCCCCGCAGGGGCTGCCGCGCCCCGGCTGCCCGTGTGCCGCCTGTGCGACCGCCGTCGGCGACGAGGCGCGGGCGGCGACCGCGCTGCTCGTCGACGGCGCGCTGATGATCGACCTGACGCCGGGCCCGGCCTTTGCGGCCGCCCGTGCCGGGCAGTCCCTGTCGGGTGTACGGCAGGTGCTGCTCTCCCATCCGCACGACGGCCCGGTGCTGGAGGTGCCGGCCGGGCTGCCGCAGCCGGGCCGGGTCGCGGACGGGCGGGAGCTGGCGCTGCTCGACGGGCACCGGGTGCGCGCCGTCGCGGTGGACATCCCCGGCACCGGCTATGAGATCTCCGGCGTGGACGGCGAGCGGCTGCTGTATCTGCCGCCGGGCGCGGCGCCGGCCGGGCTGGGCAACGGGAACGGCCGGGCGGCGGGCGGCGGTGAGGAGGGCGCCGGCGGCGCCGGTCCCTACGACCTGGTGCTGCTCGACGTGGTGAAGCGGCCCGACGCGCTGGCCAGGCTGCGGGCGAGCGGCGCGGTCGACGCGGCGACGGACGTGGTCGCGGTGCACCTCGACCACGGTGTGCCGCCGGGGCCCGAACTGCACCGCAGGCTGGCGGTGGTGGGGGCCCGCGCGGTGGCGGACGGCAGCACGCTGGTGGTGGGCGAGTTTCACGCGGTGCCGGATCTGCCGCGGCGGACCCTGGTGCTGGGCGGGGCGCGCAGCGGCAAGTCGGTGGAGGCGGAGCGGCGGCTCGCGGCCTTCCCCGACGTGGTGTACGTGGCCACCGGGGGGACCCGGGACGGCGACCAGGACTGGGCGCAGCGGGTCTCGCTGCACCGCGAGCGGCGCCCCAGCAGCTGGCGCACCGTCGAGACCTGCGATCTGCTGCCGCTGCTGGGGGCCGGGCCGGGCGCGGAGGACGCGGGTCCTGGCCGGGACGGTGCAGGGGCGGGGCAGGAAGCCGGCGTGCCCGGTGCGGGCCCCGGCGGCGGGAGCCGGGGCGGGACGTCGCCGCTGCTGATCGACTGTCTGGCGCTGTGGCTGACGCATGTCATGGACGACGTCGGGGCGTGGGACGACGCGACCTGGGAGGCCGGCGGCCGGGAGGCGCTGCGGAAGCGGACCGATGCGCTGGTGACGGCGGTGCGCGAGACGCGCAGGCCGGTGGTGGCGGTGAGCAACGAGGTCGGGTCCGGGGTCGTCCCGGCGACCCCGGCGGGCCGTCGGTTCCGTGACGAACTGGGGCGGCTGAACGCGGCGTTCGCCGCGGAGTGCGAGCAGGTGCTGCTGGTCGTCGCGGGGCAGGCGCTTGCGCTGCGTGGATGACACGGGCCCGGCGCGGCCCGTGTCCGCTTGCCCGTGGGCGCGGCGCCGGGTGCTCTTGACCCGTGACCGAATCCGAGCGGACCGAATCCGAAGCGCCGGCCGGGTGGCATGCGGGGCCCGTCCGGGAGCCCCGGGGGCGCGGACGGCTTTTCGACGCGGCCGTGCGCGCCTATCTGGAGCGGCATCCGGAGGCGACGGTGGTCGCGCTCGGCGAGGGGCTGGGCACCGGTTTCTGGCGGCTGGACAACGGACGGCTGACCTGGCTGACGGTGGTGCCCCCGAAGACCGCGGCGGCCCGCCGGATGCTGCTTCCGGACGGCGCCCGGCGGCGGACCGTCGCCCGTGCGGTGACCGATCACGCCTGGCTGGACGCGGTTGCGGAGCCGTGGCGCGGGGTCGTCGTCACGGCTCCCGGGGTACTGATGCGGCTGCCGCCGCCCGCGGTGCGCGCGCTGCTCGCGGCGTGTGCGGAGCGGTTTCCCGGCGGTGTGCTGGTCTTTGACGCGCTGCCGGGGCGGGCGACCACGCTGGCGCGGCGGGCCGCCGCGGCCGGCGTCCGGTGGCCGGCTCCGCGCTGGGGTCTGGACCGTGCCCAACTGCCGCGGGTGGCCTGCCTGCACCCGGGCATCGTCGCGGTGCGCGAGATCGGCCCGGTGCCGGCTGCGCCGGGAGACGCGGCGGCGGGCGGTCTGTGGTCCCGGCTGGTGTGGCGCGGGCGCCGCGTCCCGGTGGTGCGCGCGCTGACGCCACTGGTGTGCGAGGTCCGGTTCGCCTCGGCCACCTCGCCCCGGGCCGTTCCCCCCGGTGCGCTTCGTCAGCGGTGAGTTGACGGTAATCTGCGCCCAATGAGCGCCTTGAACCTCGACGACTTCGCCCACCTGATCGAGCGCCCCGACGGCGGTGCACGCCGTGACGCCGAGGAGCGGCGGGCCCGGCTGGCCGTGCCGCCGGGTGCGCTCGGCCGCCTCGACGAGCTGGGCGAGTGGCTGGCCGCCGCGCAGCAGCAGGTGCCGGTGCGGCCCGTCGAGCGGCCGCGGGTGCTGCTGTTCGCGGGCGATCACGGGGTGGCGGAGCTGGGGGTGTCGGCCCGGCCGGCCGGCGGCACCAGGGATCTCGTACGGGCCGTGCTGGACGGGGCGAGCCCGGTCGCGGTGCTGGCCCGGGGCGCCGGGGCGCAGCTGCGGGTGGTGGATCTGGCGGTGGACTGCGACCCGCAGGAGCTGCCCGAGGACGTCACCCGGCACCGGGTGCGGCGCGGTTCGGGACGGATCGACATCGAGGACGCACTGACGGCCGAGGAGGCCGAGGCGGCGTTCCGGGCCGGGATGGCCGTCGCGGACGAGGAGGCGGACGCGGGCACCGATCTGGTGGTGCTGGGCGATCTGAGCGTCGGCGGGACGACCCCGGCGAGCACGCTGATCGCGGCGCTGTGCGGCACGGACGCCTCGGTGGTCACCGGGCGGGGCGGCGCCCCCATCGACGATCTGGCCTGGATGCGCAAGTGCGCGGCGATCCGCGACGCGCTGCGGCGGGCCCGTCCGGTGCTCGGCGACCAGCTGGAGCTGCTGGCCACGGTCGGCGGCGCGGATCTGACCGCGATGACCGGCTTCCTGCTGCAGAGCGCGGTGCGCCGGACTCCGGTGATCCTGGACGGGGTGGTCTCGGCCGCCTGTGCGCTGGTGGCGCAGCGGGTGGCGTTCCGGGCGCCGGACTGGTGGGTGGCCGGGCAGGCGAGCGGGGAGCCGGCCCAGGCCAAGGCGCTGGACCGGATCGCACTCAACCCTCTGCTCGACCACGGCGTCACTGCGGGAGAGGGGACCGGGGCGCTGCTGGCCTTGCCATTGGTACGGGCAGCCGCGGCCCTGGCGGCAGAACTGCCCGTACGCGACTGACCCGGCACCGGCCCACCCCGGCCGGCCGCCGCAGGAAGCGAACGGACGAGCGCCCGGCCCGGGCGCTCACCAGGTCAGGCCCGTACCGGACCGCCGGCGGCCCCCCATAAGATCGCGCTTTACACGTTTTATGGGAGACATCGCTTGAGTCCGGACGAAGGCCGCCCCGGCGGCACGTGGTCACAGCGGGGTGCCGCATTCGGCATCTGGTATCTGCGCACGGTCACCTTCCTCAATCTGCTGAGCGCGGTATGGGTGTCGTTCGGCAATGACATCCGCCGGCACAACATTGCGGAGTTCTTCACTCCGTATCTGCTGACGGCGGGGTTCGCCTCCGGCGCCTTCTCGCTCTTCTTGTCGGTGACCCTGCGGCGGGGCAAGCGGGCGGCCTGGATTTTGAATCTGGTGCTTTCCGGGCTGCTGGCGCTGCTCTTCGCCGTCGGGATGGTGGCGGCCCCGGAATTCCGCGGTCATGTGCAGAACTGGGTGTCGCTGGGGGTGACCGTGCTGTTCGCCGCGGCGCTGGTGGTGGGGCGCCGCGAGTTCGCCGCGAAGGGCGACCGCGCGAACCCGAAGCTGGCGGCGACGGTCGCGGCCGGCGGTCTGCTGGTCGCCTCGCTGCTGGCGGCCCTGCTGGTGACCGTCACCAACACTGCCGGGGACGGCGCCTCGACGTTCGTCCAGCGCTGGCGCTACGGCCTGATGCGGCTGGTGTCGCTGGCCGCCGACGACCGTGCGTTCCCGGGGATCGCCACCCCGAACTGGGTCAATGTCACGATCAATGTGCTCAGCACGCTGCTGCTGGTCGCGGTCCTGTGGGCGGCGTTCCGGTCCGTACGCAGCACCGAGGCGATCACCGAGGACGACGAGGAGCGGCTGCGCGCGCTCCTCGCGCGGCGCGGCGACCGTGACTCGCTGGGCTACTTCGCGCTGCGCCGCGACAAGAGCGTGCTCTTCTCCCCCAGCGGCAAGGCGGCGGTCACCTACCGCGTCGTGGGCGGGGTGTCGCTGGCCTCCGGCGATCCGCTGGGGGACCCCGAGGCGTGGCCCGGGGCGATCGAGGTCTGGCTGGCCGAGGCCCGGGAGCACGGCTGGGCGCCCGCGGTGATGGGCGCGAGCGAGGAGGGCGGCACGATCTACGCCCGGCACGGTCTGGACGCGCTGGAGCTGGGCGACGAAGCGATCGTGGACACCGAGGAGTTCACCCTCGGCGGCCGCGCGATGCGGACCGTACGGCAGGCCTACCACCGCGTCGAGCGGGCCGGCTACACCGTCCGCATCCGGCGTCACGAGGACATCCCGGCAGCGGAGATGGCGCAGCTGCTGCGGCTGGCCGACGACTGGCGCGACGGGGAGACCGAGCGCGGTTTCTCGATGGCGCTGGGCCGGCTCGGGGACGTGGGCGACGGGCGCTGCGTGATGCTCGAATGCCGCGACGGCGGCGCGGGGGAGGAAGCCGGCGAACTGCGGGCGCTGTTGAGCTTTGTGCCCTGGGGCGAAAAGGGCCTTTCGCTGGATCTGATGCGGCGGGACCGGAACTCCGAGAACGGCCTGATGGAGTTCATGGTGCTGGAGTTGATCCAGCGGGCGGAAGAGGTGGAGGTCACTCAGCTCTCGCTGAACTTCGCGATGTTCCGTTCCGTCTTCGAACGTGGATCGCGACTCGGCGCGGGCCCGGTGCTGCGCCTGTGGCGCTCGCTGCTCAGCTTCTTCTCCCGGTGGTGGCAGATCGAATCCCTCTATCGCGCCAATGCGAAATACCGGCCCATCTGGGAGCCGCGGTACATGCTCTTCGAAAAGAGCACCGATCTGCTGCGGATCGGAATCGCCGCCGGCCGTGCGGAGGGCTTTCTGGAAGCACCCGGTCTGCCCAAGTGGCTGAACCGCAAGCACCTGGAGAATGCGGGATGAGTGCGGCCGGGGCGGGGCCGGGGGTACCCGTGCCGGGACCGGAGAAGATGCCCGCGCCGGGGCGGCGGGAGATGTCCGGCCTGCGCCGCGCCGCGGGTGCGGAGTGGGGCCCGCTCCTGCGGGCGGTGCGGTCCTCGCTGGCCGGCGCCAAGCTGCGGGCGATTCCGCTGACGCTCACCGCGGTGTTCCTGACCCTGGCCTTCCAGTTCGTGCAGCACCAGGCCTGGGGCTACCGGACGGTCCAGAACATCGGCTCCGTACAGGCCTGGGAACACCTGTGGGTGGCCTTGCTGCGCACCCCCCTGTCGCTGTTCGTCCCCGCGCTGGACCTTCCGGTGTGGGGGGCGCTGGCGCAGATCCTGGTGGTCTTCGGGGTCGCCGAGATCTGTGTGGGCCTGCGGCAGACGCTGCTGGTCGCCTATGTCGCCACGCTCGCCGGGACGATGTACGCGCGGATCGGCATCTGGATCGGCCCGGAGAGCCCGCTCGGGCTGCCCGACTCGGACAAGTACGTCATCGACACCGGGCCGTCGGCGGCCGTGGTGGGGCTGGCGGTGTTCGTGTGCTGGCGCTATCGCGCGTGGTTCACCTGTGCCGCGGTCGCCGTGGCGATGGTCGTCGAGGTGGTGTCCATCAAGAACAACCTGGCGGGCAAGGAGCATGTCGCGGCGGTGCTGGCGGTGCTCGTGGTGTGCGCGCTGTGGGAGCTGGGGCGGCGGCGCAGGGCGGGGGACGCACCGCGGGTCAGCGGCTCGGAGCACCCCCGATGACATGCTCGACCCTGCGGCGCACGGCCGACCAGCGGCGGTCGTGACGGTAGGCGCGGACCCGGGCACGGGCCCGCGCCTTCGGGCGGGTGCGGTAGAAGCGCCTGGCCCAGGGCGAGTGGGGACGGGCAAGCCGGACCGCGCCGAAGAGCGCGACGAACGGCACGAAGACCCCGATGACCGCGATCCGGCCCTTGCCCTTGGTGAGTGCGATGAGCGCGAAGAGGAAGTTGACGGCCACGGTCCGCACGACCGTGAAGCGGTCGGTGCTCTCCTCCGCCCCGAGTTCGTTGACGCCGAACGGCAGGAAGCCGCCGAGGATCAGGGCCACCAGGGCGACGGTGAGGATGACGATCTCGACGCTCTTGGTCCCCTCCTCGCTCCAATACACGTCGTCGAGGTGGAGGATCAGCGCGAACTCGTCGAGGACGAGGCCTACGCCAATGCCGAAGAGCACCGCGGCGACACCGGAACCGAAGCCGCGCCGGCCGCCCGCGAGGGCGATGAAGCCGCCGAGGACCATCAGGATCACGCCGGGCACCACGTGATGGACGTGCACCCCGCCGGGGGTGATGTTGCGGAACGGCCCCTTGCCCGCCCGGATGAGCCGGGTGACGGCCCGGGTCACGAGGAAGGTCAGCACGAAAGAGGCGAGGGCGAGCAGCAGCGGCAGCTTCCCCGGCTCGACGATATTGCGGTACCACCAGTGGCCCATCCCACACGCTCCCCATTTGTCGGGTAGGGACACTTCATCACCATGCGGCCCGGTTCGGCGGGTGACGGTCCGGACCGGCGGCCGGACGTGGCAGCCGCCCGGATAGCCTGCCGCGGTGACCGACACCCCCGCTCCCCCGGCCCCCCTCGACGCCCTGCGCTTCGCCTTCGGGACGCTGACCGTGCTGCCGGTGCGCGTCACCCGCTGGGACCGGGAGGCGGCGCGCGGCGGCATGCTCTGCGCGCCGCTGGCCGGACTGGTGGTCGGGCTGTGCGCGGCCGTGCCCGGGGCGGCGGTGCTGCTGCTCGGCGGCGGTCCGCTGCTCGCCGCGGTCGCCACCGCCGTGGTGCCCGCCGTGCTCACCCGCGGGCTGCATCTGGACGGGCTCGCCGACACCGCCGACGGGCTGGGCAGCGGCAAGCCCGCCGGGGAGGCGCTGCGCATCATGAAGCAGTCCGATATCGGCCCGTTCGGGGTCATCACGCTGTTGTTCGCCCTGCTGGCCCAGGTGGCCGCGCTGGCGGCGCTGTACGAGGACGGCTGGGCACGCGGCGCCGTCGCGGCGGCCGTTGCGGCGGTCACCGCGCGCGGCGCGCTGACCCTCGCCTCCCGTGCGGGGGTGCCGGCCGCCCGTCCTGAAGGGCTCGGCGCGGCGGTCGCGGGCACCGTCCCGGTGCGGGCGGCGCTGCTGTGCGCGGGTGCGGTGGCTGCCGGATGCGCGGCGGCCGGGGCCGCGTTCGGTGCGTACGGCGCGCTGCACGCCGGGCTCGCGGCGCTGCTCGGCCTCGGGCTGGGCGAGCTGCTGCTGCGGCACTGCCGGCGGCGGTTCGGCGGGGTGACCGGTGATGTGTTCGGGGCGCTCGCGGAGAGCGCGGGGCTCACGGCAGTGGTGGCGCTGGCTCTCGGGTAGCTCCCGGCCCCCACGCCCGGGCGCGCCTCCCTTTTCCCCCAACTCACCGACAAAGACGGGCAGTTCGACCCGCAGATCGGTAACTCCCCCGGCCCCGTTATGTGCCGGTGTGGTATCGGACGGGTCTTGTGGCGCCACCGAGCGTAGGCTCGGCGGCAGCAGCGCGCTGCGCGCAGACGGATTCCCCGGACGGAACAGGACCTTCATCACCGTGACTGCACTGACCCTCAGTACTTCTTCCGCCGCAACGGTGCGTGCGGATGCCGTCGTCGTCGGCGTGGCCAAGGGCGCCAAGGGCGTCGTTGTCGCCCCCGGCGCGGAGGCCGTGGACAAGGCCTTCGGCGGCAAGCTCGCCGCTGTGCTGGAGACCCTCGGCGCAAGTGGTGCCGAGGGCGAGGTGACCAAGCTGCCCGCCGGCGACGGCCTCAAGGCGCCGGTCGTGCTGGCGGCCGGCCTCGGCGAGGCGCCGGGCAAGGACGACGGCTATGAGACCGAGGCGCTGCGGCGCGCCGCGGGCAGCGCCGCCCGCGCCCTGACCGGCACCAAGAAGGCCGCCTTCGCACTGCCCGTCGAGGACGCCGAGGCGGCCGCCGCGGTGAGCGAGGGCGCGCTGCTCGGCGCGTACTCCTTCACCGCCTACCGCAGCAACGGCAACGGGCAGAACGCCAAGGGCGGCAAGAAGAACGACGCCAAGTCGGCGCCGCTCGCCGAGGCCGTGCTCCTGGGCGGCAAGCCGCGTGACAAGGAGTTCAAGGCCGCCGCCGAGCGCGCCCAGGCGCTGGCCGCGGAGATCAACCGCGCCCGCGACCTGATCAACATGCCCCCCAACGACCTCGACCCGAAGTCGTTCGCGGCCGAGGCGCAGGCCGCGGCCAAGGAGTTCGGCCTCAAGGTCGAGGTGCTGGACGAGAAGGCGCTCAAGAAGGGCGGCTACGGCGGCCTGCTGGGCGTCGGCCAGGGCGCGGAGACCCCGCCGCGGCTGGTGCGGATCGCGCACACGCACCCCAAGGCGAACAAGACCCTGGCCCTGGTCGGCAAGGGCATCACCTACGACTCGGGCGGCATCTCGCTCAAGCCGGCCGGCCACAACGAGACCATGAAGTGCGACATGAGCGGCGCCGCCGCGGTGTTCGCCGCCGTCGTGGCCGCCGCCAGGCTGGGCCTGGAGGTGAACGTCACCGGCTGGCTGGCGCTCGCCGAGAACATGCCGTCCGGCTCCGCCACCCGCCCCGGTGACGTGCTGACCATGTACAGCGGCAAGACCGTCGAGGTGCTGAACACCGACGCCGAGGGCCGTCTGGTGCTGGCCGACGCACTGACCCGCGCCTCGGAGGAGACCCCGGACGCGATCGTGGACGTCGCCACCCTGACCGGTGCGATGGTGCTGGCGCTGGGCAACCGCACCTTCGGGATCATGGCCAACGACGACGCGTTCCGTACCTCGATCCACGAGATCGCGGAGGAGGTCGGCGAGCAGTCCTGGCCCATGCCGATGCCGTCCGAGCTGCGCAAGGGCATGGACTCGCCGGTTGCCGACATCGCCAACATGGGTGAGCGGATGGGCAGCGGCCTGGTTGCCGGGCTCTTCCTCAAGGAGTTCATCGGCGAGGGCATCACCTGGGCCCACCTGGACATCGCGGGCCCGGCGTTCCACGAGGGCGCGCCGTGGGGCTACACCCCCAAGGGCGGTACGGGATCCGCGGTGCGCACCCTGGTGCGGCTGGCGGAGCGCACCGCCGCGGGCGATCTGGGCTGACGGTCGCCCCGGGGAGCTTCCCCCTTGTCCGTCATTTCCGTACGGCCCCGGGCATACCACCCGGGGCCGTAGGTGCGTCCGCGTCCGGTGTTCGCCCTCAACGAAATCCGTACGCCAGTACGTGCCAGTAACCCTTACGGGGCGGCTGATCGTCCGCCCTGAGACCGGCCCGCCGTCCCGGCTTCGTGGAACAAGTGCGAAGATGGGTTCTCGGCAGGACAGGGCCCCCCTTACCCAGGGCCGAAGTAACAGCGGCCGAACCACAGCCGCCGCCCGGTCATCGGAGACCGGCTCCGGCGTACCCATGCATGGAGGACGTGACGTGGCGAACGACGCCAGCACCGTTTTCGACCTAGTGATCCTCGGAGGCGGTAGCGGTGGTTACGCCGCTGCCCTGCGCGGGGCGCAGCTGGGCCTGGACGTCGCCCTGATCGAGAAGGGCAAGGTCGGCGGTACCTGCCTGCACAACGGCTGCATCCCCACCAAGGCTCTGCTGCACGCCGGTGAGATCGCCGACCAGGCTCGCGAGAGCGAGCAGTTCGGTGTCAAGGCCACCTTCGAGGGCATCGACATCGAGGCGGTCCACAAGTACAAGGACGAGGTCATCTCGGGCCTGTACAAGGGCCTGCAGGGCCTGATCGCCTCCCGCAAGGTGACGTACATCGAGGGCGAGGGCCGGCTGTCCTCCCCGACCTCCGTCGATGTGAACGGCCAGCGTGTCCAGGGCCGTCACGTCCTGCTGGCGACCGGCTCCGTGCCGAAGTCGCTGCCGGGCCTGGAGATCGACGGCAACCGCATCATCTCCTCGGACCACGCGCTCACGCTGGACCGCGTGCCGAAGTCCGCGATCGTGCTGGGCGGCGGCGTCATCGGCGTCGAGTTCGCCTCCGCGTGGAAGTCCTTCGGCACCGACGTGACCATCATCGAGGGCCTCAAGCACCTCGTCCCGGTCGAGGACGAGAACAGCTCCAAGCTGCTGGAGCGGGCCTTCCGCAAGCGGGGCATCAAGTTCAACCTCGGCACCTTCTTCGACAAGGCCGAGTACACCGCCGACGGCGTGCAGGTCACCCTCGCCGACGGCAAGACCTTCGAGGCCGAGGTGCTGCTGGTCGCGATCGGCCGCGGGCCGGTCTCGGCGGGCCTGGGCTACGAGGAGCAGGGCGTCGCGACGGACCGCGGCTACGTCCTCGTCGACGAGTACATGCAGACCAACGTGCCGACCATCTCGGCCGTCGGTGACCTCGTTCCCACCCTCCAGCTCGCGCACGTCGGCTTCGCCGAGGGCATGCTGGTGGCGGAGCGGCTGGCCGGTGAGAAGACCGTGCCGATCGACTACGACGGCGTGCCGCGCGTCACGTACTGCCACCCCGAGGTCGCTTCGGTGGGCATCACCGAAGCCAAGGCCAAGGAGCTGTACGGCGCCGACAAGGTCGTCGCTCTCAAGTACAACCTCGCGGGCAACGGCAAGAGCAAGATCCTGAAGACCACGGGCGAGATCAAGCTCGTCCAGGTCAAGGACGGTGCCGTGGTCGGCGTCCACATGGTCGGTGACCGTATGGGCGAGCAGGTCGGTGAGGCCCAGCTGGTCTACAACTGGGAGGCCCTGCCGGCCGAGGTTGCGCAGCTCGTACACGCGCACCCGACGCAGAACGAGGCCCTCGGCGAGGCCCACCTGGCCCTGGCCGGCAAGCCTCTCCACTCCCACGACTGACCCATTCCCGGGCGCGATCACATCCGCACCACTTTGTAAGGAGCAACTGAAACCATGGCGGTTTCCGTAACCCTGCCGGCGCTCGGCGAGAGCGTCACCGAGGGCACCGTCACTCGCTGGCTCAAGGCCGAGGGTGAGCGCGTCGAGGCCGACGAGCCGCTGCTCGAGGTGTCGACCGACAAGGTCGACACCGAGATCCCGGCCCCGGCCGCCGGCATCCTGTCCGCCATCAAGGTGGCCGAGGACGAGACCGTGGAGGTCGGCGCCGAGCTGGCCCTCATCGACGACGGCAGCGGTGCGCCCGCGGCCGAGGCGGCCCCGGCCGCCGCCGAGGCGCCCGCGGCCGAGCCGCAGCCCGAGCCGGCCGCGGCTCCGGCTCCGGCCGCCGAGGCCCCCGCCCCCGCCGCTGCCCCCGCGGGCGGCGCCGAGGGCACGGACGTCGTCCTCCCCGCGCTCGGCGAGAGCGTCACCGAGGGCACCGTCACCCGCTGGCTGAAGGAGGTCGGCGAGGAGGTCCAGGCCGACGAGCCGCTGCTGGAGGTCTCCACCGACAAGGTCGACACCGAGATCCCGGCCCCGGCTTCCGGCACCCTGCTGGAGATCGTCGTCGGTGAGGACGAGACCGCCGAGGTCGGCGCCAAGCTCGCCGTCATCGGTGCGGCCGGCGCCGCTCCGGCCGCCGCCCCGGCCCCCGCCGCTCCGGCCCCGGCCGCCGCTCCTGAGCCCACCCCGGCACCGGCCCCCGAGCCGGCTCCGGCGCCCGCTCCGGCCGCTGCCGCCCCGGCGCCCGCCCCGGCTCCGGCTCCGGCCGCTCCGGCTCCCAAGCCGGCCGCTGCCCCCGCCCCGGCCCCGGCCGCCGGTGAGGGCGACGGCGCCTACGTCACCCCGCTGGTGCGCAAGCTCGCCGCGGAGAACGGCGTCGACCTTTCCACGGTCAAGGGCACCGGTGTCGGTGGCCGGATCCGCAAGCAGGACGTCATCGCCGCCGCCGAGGCCGCCAAGGCCGCCGCGCCGGCTCCGGCCGCCGCCCCGGCCGCCGCCTCCAAGGCCCCGGTCATCGAGGCGTCCCCGCTGCGCGGCCAGACCGTCAAGATGCCGCGGATGCGCAAGGTCATCGGCGACAACATGATGAAGGCCCTGCACGGCCAGGCGCAGCTGACCTCCGTGGTCGAGGTGGACATCACCGCGATCATGCGGATGCGCAACAAGGCCAAGGACGGGTTCGCGCAGCGTGAGGGCGTCAAGCTCTCGCCGATGCCGTTCTTCGTCAAGGCCGCGGTCCAGGCGCTGAAGGCCCACCCGGTCGTCAACGCCCGGATCAACGAGGACGAGGGCACCATCACCTACTTCGACACCGAGAACGTCGGTATCGCGGTGGACGCGGACAAGGGCCTGATGACCCCGGTCATCAAGGACGCCGGTGACCTCAACATCGCCGGTATCGCCCGCAAGACGGCGGACCTGGCGGGCAAGGTCCGCGCGAACAAGATCACGCCGGACGAGCTGTCCGGTGCGACCTTCACCATCAGCAACACCGGTTCGCGCGGCGCCCTGTTCGACACCGTCATCGTGCCCCCGAACCAGGTCGGCATCCTGGGCATCGGTGCGACCGTCAAGCGTCCGGTGGTCATCAACCACCCGGACCTCGGCGAGACCATCGCGGTGCGCGACATGACCTACCTGGCGCTCTCCTACGACCACCGTCTGGTGGACGGCGCGGACGCCGCCCGCTACCTGACCACGGTCAAGCAGATCCTGGAGGCCGCCGAGTTCGAGACCGAGATCGGTCTCTGATTCCGGCAGTCACGCCATAGGTGTGCAACAGGGGTCGGCCCCGGTTCGTACGAGCCGGGGCCGACCCCTTTGTGCACCCTTGAGCATCTGTGCGCCGGGCCTTCCGCACGTCCCGGATAATGGCCCCCTCGTCACCACGCGCTCTGAAGGAGCACCTCATGACCCCGCCCGTCGTCCATTCGCTGCGCGAGCAGATCCGCGAGCACATCCTCGAGGGGATCGTCAGCGGCCGCTGGCAGCCGGGCGAGCGGATCGTGGAGCGGCGGATCGCGGTGGAGCTGGAGGTCAGCCAGACACCCGTACGGGAGGCGCTGCGGGAGCTGGAGTCGCTGCAGCTGATCGAGTCGGCGCCGAACAAGGGCGTACGGGTACGGAATCTGACCGCGGACGACCTCAAGGAGAGCTATCCGGTGCGGGCCGGGCTGGAGCAGGTGGCCGCCGAGCTGGCCGCCGGGCGGCTGGCCGAGGACACCGTGGCGCTGGAGCGCGAGGTGGCGGCGCTGCGCGAGGCGGAACTGGCCGGTGACGGGGAGGCGCAGGTGCGGCACACGGTGGCCTTCCACCGGGAGATCGTGGGGGCTGCCGGGAACGCCGTCCTGCTGCACACCTGGGAGTCGCTGGGCATCGAGGTCTGGACGACGCTGTCGATCCGCTGGTTCAGCCCGGAGCCGCGCTCGCACGCCCAGGACCACCAGGAGATCGTGGACGCGTTCCGGCGGCGCGACCCGAAGATCGGCGCCTTGCTCAAGTCACACGTGCTGAGCTGCGCACCCCGGGTCTGACGGGTCGCTCGGAAGGCGCGAACGGACCCCACCGGACGGGGCGGCGGCACCCCCTTCCCTCTGGCACGCGGTGCCCAAAAATGCGGCACCCCGTGCCGACCTGCGGTTATTCGTCCGGAGACCGTTGATCGATCATCGATCAGAGGCGTATCGTCTTGCGTCGGGGCGCGACAACCCTGCCTGCCGAACTCGTAGGGGGTGTCGTCAAGGCCGCCGTCCACCCTGAAGGACGCGGCCGGTCACGACGGCACCCCCGAGCTACCTCCCGTCCGGAAAGGGGCCACCCATGCCCGATCCCGTGCGCCTGCCGTACAGCCAGCTCGACCAGCTCCCGGACCGCGACCCCGAGGAGACCGCCGAGTGGCGCGAGTCGCTTGACGCCGTCACCGAGGCGGCGGGCCCCCAGCGCGCCGCGTACCTGATGCGCCGCGCCCTGGAGCACACCGCGCGCACCGAAGGCACCGCCCTGCCGTCCCTCCTGGAGACGGACTACGTCAACACCATCCCGACCTCCGCCGAGCCCGCCTTCCCCGGCGACGAGGCGATGGAGGCCAGGATCACGGCCTGGAACCGCTGGAACGCCGCCGCGATGGTCACCCGCGGCTCCGCCCTGGGCCTCGGCGGCCACATCGCCACCTTCGCCTCCGCCGCCTGGCTCTACGAGACCGGCTTCCAGCACTTCTTCCGCGGCAAGGAAGGGGACGGGAGCGGCGACCAGCTCTACATCCAGGGCCACGCCTCCCCCGGCGTCTACGCCCGCGCCTTCCTCGAAGGCCGCCTCACCGAGGACCACCTCGACCACTTCCGCCAGGAGACCGGCGGCGAGGGCCTGCCCTCCTACCCGCACCCGCGGCGGCTGCCCTGGCTGTGGGAGTTCCCCACCGTCTCCATGGGCCTGGGCCCGCTCTCCGCCATCTACCAGGCGCGCTTCAACCGCTACCTGGACCACCGCGGCATCAAGGACACCGCGAACTCCCACGTCTGGGCCTTCCTGGGCGACGGCGAGATGGACGAGCCCGAGTCGACCGCCGCACTGGCGCTGGCCGGCCGCGAGGGCCTGGACAACCTGACCTTCGTCATCAACTGCAACCTGCAGCGCCTCGACGGCCCCGTCCGCCCCAACTTCAAGATCGTGCAGGAGCTGGAGGCCCAGTTCCGCGCGGCCGGCTGGAACGTCGTCAAGTCCCTGTGGGGCCAGGCCTGGGACGAGATCTTCGCGCTCGACACCGACGGCGCCCTGATCCGCCGCCTCGGCGAGACCCCCGACGCACAGTTCCAGACGTACGCCACCCGCGACGCCGCCTACCTGCGCGAACACTTCTTCGGCGCCAACGAGTCCCTGCAGGCCCTGGCCCGCGAGCTGACCGACGCCAAGCTGCTGGAGCTGTTCCAGACCTCCCGGGCCGGCCACGAGCCGCGCAAGGTGTACGCCGCCTACAAGGCCGCCGTCGAGCACCAGGGCGCGCCGACCGTCATCCTGGCGCAGACCGTCAAGGGCTACACCCTCGGGGCGGGCTTCGAGTCCCGCAACGCCAACCACCAGATGAAGAAGCTCACCATGGCGGAGTTCCGCACCATGCGTGACGCCCTCGAACTCCCCATCCCGGACAGCGCGCTGGAGGGCGACCAGGTGCCGTACTGGCGCCCCGCCGACGACTCCCCCGAGATGGTCTACCTGCGCGAACGCCGCGCCGCCCTCGACGGCCCGGCCCCCGCCCGCAAGGTCGTCGCCAAGCCGCTTCCGATGCCCGCCGACAAGGCCTTCGACGCCCTGAAGAAGGGCTCCGGCAGCCAGGAGATCGCCACCACCATGGCGTTCGTCCGGCTGATCAAGGACTTGATGCGGGACAAGGAGACCGGCAAGCGCTGGGTCCCGATCGTCCCCGACGAGGCCCGCACCTTCGGTATGGAATCGCTCTTCCCGACCGCCGGCCTCTACTCCCCCAAGGGCGCGACCTACGACCCGGTCGACCGTGACCAGCTCCTTTGGTACAAGGAAGCCAAGGACGGCCAGATCCTCAACGAGGGCATCACCGAGGCCGGCTCGCTCGCCGACTTCACCGCCGCCGCGACCTCGTACGCGACGCACGGCGAGCCGATGATCCCCTTCTACATCTTCTACTCGATGTTCGGCTGGCAGCGCACCGCCGACCAGTTCTGGGCGCTGGCCGACCAGTTGGGCCGCGGCTTCGTCATCGGCGCCACCGCCGGCCGTACGACGATGACCGGCGAGGGCCTGCAGCACGCCGACGGCCACTCGCACCTGATCGCCTCCACCAACCCGGCGGCGCTCTCCTACGACCCGGCTTTCGCCTACGAGGTCGCGGTCATCGTCAAGGACGGCCTGCGCCGGATGTACGGCCCGGACGCCGAGGACGTCTTCTACTACCTCACGGTCTACAACGAGACCAAGGTCCAGCCGGCCATGCCGGAGGGCGTCGAGGAGGGCATCCTCAAGGGCCTGTACCGCTTCAACGAAGGCACCAAGCCCCAGGCCGACAGCCCGCAGCTCCAGCTGCTGGCCTCCGGCACCGCCATCCACTGGGCCCTGGAGGCACAGCAGCTGCTGGCCGACGACTGGGGCGTGGCGGCGGACGTGTGGTCGGCCCCGTCCTGGACGGAGCTGCGCCGCGACGCCCTGGAGTGCGATGCCGCCCGTCTGGAGGGCGAGGACCGCATCCCGTACGTCACCCGTGCGCTGGCCGGCGCCCCCGGCCCGGTCGTCGCGGTCAGCGACTGGATGCGTGCGGTCCCCGACCAGATCGCCCCCTGGGTCGAGCAGGACTGGACCTCCATCGGCACCGACGGCTTCGGCCTGTCCGACACCCGCGAGGCGGCCCGTCGCCACTTCGGCGTCGACCCGCAGTCGGTGGTCGTCCAGGCGCTCGCCGCCCTGGCCCGTCGCGGCCAGGTCAAGCCGGAGGCGGTCAAGGAGGCCAGGGAGCGCTACGGCCTGTGAGCCATGGGCCGCCGCCACATTGCGGCCCGTGCCTCGTTCGGCGGCCCCTGCCCGCACCGGGCGCCGCCCGCCCTCCGGGGCACCCCCAACTCCCGTGTGGAGGCCACCTTCCCGCGCCCGGGGCCTCCACACGGGAACCCACCACCGGCCCGGCCGACCAAGCCCTGACTACGGCCGGGCCGGGCTGTCTTTGTGGTTGTGCGATGTGGCCGTTGGCGGTGGCGTAGCCGCTTCGGCTCGGTTCGATCCGGCTCGATGCGGGTTGCCGGTGGCTGGGGCCGTTTCGCCCAGTCGTTGTGGGTGGTGGGTCGGAGGGGACGCCCGGTACCCCTCCCCCAGCCTTCGGCCGGGAGATGCCCCCACGGCGCGGGCGGCCCTGGTCCATGGATTGATTGCCCCGGCGTTCGCTCCGGTCCTGCGGGCGGGGCACCGGACATCCCCTCCGACCGCCGTACGTTGGCGACTTTCCCGCCGTACTGATCACCGTTACGGCCAACACCCGCTCGCCCCTTGGCAAGGCGCGGGCCAACAGCCAGGTCTCAGCCGCACCAGCCCTTGGCAGGGCGCTGGGCAACCACCAGGTCCGAGCCACACCAGCTCATGGCAAGGAACTGGCCGAGCGGGCTTGCAGGTTGTCGGCCGCCAGTCGTCGCCATCCGGCCGTCGTCGCCCAACCGTCGTCATCCGGCCGCCGTCGTCCGCCCGACCGCCCCGGGTGCTCCTTGGCCGCAGGCGGCATGCGTTTGTGTGTGGTGACGGACAGTGCCACCGGGCGGCAGACGGGAACGCACGAAGGCCGGAGGGGATGTACCGGGACCCGCCCGCAGGACCGGAGCGAACGCCGGGGCAATCAAATCCATGGACCAGGGCCGCCCGCGCCGTGGGGGCACCTCCCGGCCGAAGGCTGGGGGAGGGTTCCGGTGCGTCCCCTCCGGCCCCCGCGGCAATCACGAAACCCGCAAAGGCGCCAGCCCCACCCGTCAAGCGGCGTCACTGAGACAGACGCGACGGCGCCCCAAAGGGGCGCGGGGAACTGCGCGCCCAGCCACAACGCACCCGCGGACAAGCAAGTTGTCAGTGGCCCCCCGCATCATGGACCCATGCGTGCTGCCCGGCTGATCAGGATGGTGTTGCTGCCCCAGACGCGGCCGTCAATGACGGCCGCCGAGCTGGCGCGAGAGCTGGAGGTCTCCGAGCGTACGGTCGCCCGCGACGTCCTCTCGCTCTCCGAGGCCGGGGTGCCCGTCTACGCGGACCGCGGCCGGGCCGGCGGCTACCGCCTCATAGGCGGCTACCGCACGCGGCTCACCGGCCTCGGCCGCAGCGAGGCGGAAGCCCTCTTCCTGTCCGGAGTGCCCTCCGCCCTGCGCGAGATGGGCCTGGCCGACGCCGCGTCCGCCGCCCGGCTGAAGGTCTCCGCCGCCCTGCTGCCCGAGCTGCGGGACGCCGCGACCGGTGCCGCCCAGCGCTTTCACCTCGACGCCCCGGGCTGGTATCAGGAGCCCGAGACGCCCGCCCTGCTCCCCAGGATCGCCGACGCAGTCTGGGACGACCGCCGGATCACCGCCCGCTACCTCCGCAAGGACACAGAGGTGGAGCGGGAGTTGGAGCCGTACGGCCTGGTGCTGAAGGCGGGCGTCTGGTACCTGGCGGCGCGTACGCAGGGCGACTACCGCGACTACCGCGACTACCGCGTCTACCGTGTCGACCGGTTCACCGCCGTGGCGCCCGCCGGGAGCGGCAACGCCTCCGGGGCCGACGACGCCAATGACGCCAACGATGCCGGCGGGCGGTTCGCCCGTGATGTGTCCTTCGACCTCCCGGAGTTCTGGGCACAGCGGGCGGCCCAGTTCGCCCGGTCGATCCTGCACGAGGAGGTGGTGCTGCGGCTGTCCCCGCAGGGCGTCAGGCAGCTGCCGTACGTCACCGAACGCGCCGCGGCCCGCGAGGCGATCGAACGGGCGCAGACCGCGGACGGCCTCGATGAGCACGGCCGGCTGACGGTGACCCTCGCCGTGGAGTCCGCCGAGGTCGCCTACGCCCAGTTGCTGGCGCTCGGCCCGGAGGGCGACATCCTCGCGCCCCCCGAGCTACGTGAACGCTTCGCCTCGGCCGCCCGCCGAATGGCCGCGCTGTACGCGGAGAGGGACGGGGCAGGAGCCGGACCGGACGGCGGCGGACCGTGATCCACCGGACGCCCCGGCACGGGCACGGGCACAGGCACAGACACCGGCCCTGACCCCGACCCCGGCACCCCTACCGTCTCACCTCCCCCTCATCGATAGTCACCAGCACTCCCCTCCTTCCCGCCGAAGACGACCTCCTCGAAGTAACCGAAGCAGTCGGGCCGCGAGCCATCCGCGTCGGTGAAGTCGTACTCCTTCGCCAGCTGCCCGCTGGAGAGCGACTGACCGCTCCAGCGCTCTTTGGCCGGGTCGGCGGCGAGGGCCCGTACACCGCGGGCGATCAGGGCCGGCGATTCGGCGATGGCGAAGTGCGGCTCCTCGGCCACCGCGTCGCGCCAGTTCTCCTCCGTCACCCCGAAGTGGTCGAGCATCTCCTCGGAGCGGAGGAAGCCGGGGGTGAGCGAGACCGCCGTGCCGCCGTGTTCCTTCAGTTCGGCGGCGAGACCGAAGGCGATGCGGTGCGGCGCGTTCTTGGTGAGGTCGAAGCAGAGGTTGTCCCGGTAGGTGCGGTTGAAGGTGGCGGTGCCGTCGGTGACCTCGACCACCAGACCGCCGGGCCGCCTGATCAGCAGGGGCAGGGCGTAATGGCTGGTGATGACGTGGGTGTCGATGCCGAGGCGGAACATCCGCAGCCCGTTCTCCAGGTCGAGGTCCCACAGCTTGGTGTGGAACTCGATCAGCCGGTCGCCGCCCCAGACGCTGTTGACCAGTACGTCCAGTCGCCCCTGTTCCCGGTCGATGCGCTCGGTCAGCGCCTTGACCTGCGCCGGGTCCAGGTGGTCGGTCGGTACGGCGATACCGGTGCCGCCCGCCGCGCTCACCAGCTCCGCGGTCTGCTCGATCGTCTCCGTGGCCCGGCCGACCTCGCTGACGCGTTCCCGGGTCGTCCGTCCCGTCACGTACACCAGGGCACCGGCCCGCCCCAGCTCGACCGCCATCGCCCGCCCGGCCCCGCGGGTCGCCCCGGCCACCAGCGCCACCCGTCCCGCCAGTTCCCGCTGTTCCGTCATGTACGCCACTCCTCGCTGTCAGGTGCCTCGCATCCGTACACGGCGACCGTGGCAGTGAAACCCGACATCTCCTGTCCGGATTCATCGGCCGCCAGTCCGGATGGGCCGCCGTACAGCGGTCCGCCCACCGCCTACGGACGGAGCGCGCGCACCGTCGCCCCGCTCCGCAGCCGTCCCACGACCTCGTCCGGGGCGTTCTGCCCGGCGGGCGCGGCGAGCGTGTTCGTGTGGCCGGAGACCCGTACCCCGCCGGTGGCGTCGATACCGCCGACCCCTTGGGTGCCGGCCGCGAGCAGATACCACCTGCCGGACCGCGCCCGCCAGTGGACGTTCCCGACCACGGGGGCTCCGAAGCGGCTGCAGGCGGCGGTGTCCCTGGCCCGTCCGGCGATCCGGCCGGGCTCGGCCGGGCGCGTGGCGGGCGGCAGGAAGTGCAGTGTCACGCTGCCTGGCCCGCGCCACGTGTCGGCACGGCTGCATACCCAGGTCGCGCTGCCGCTGTCCTCCGGGAGTCGCTGGCCGGCGAACGCCCAGTTGCTGACGGACCGTACGCCGGTGCCCCGCAGCGAGCCGAGCGAGCAGGCCGTACGGGCCCAGCCCTGCAGGGCCGGGGTGCCGGTCGCCTCCCCCGGCTGGGCGGCCGGTGCGCCGCCGGGTGGCACGGAGGTGAGGTGGACGGGGACGAGGTCGTTGAGGTCGGTCAACAGGAAGGGAGGGTTCACGGCGGTGCCCGCGATCCGGGTCGAGGGCCGGAACTGGGCCGCCGGCCAGTGACCGCAGCCGGTGCCCCCCTCGGGCGGTACCGCGATGCGGTCGGTGACCCCGTCCGGGGTGACATGCAGTCCGTGCACCGGGGCGGCCGGGGCCAGCAGGTCACGGACGCCGACATCCGAGACCCAGGGCGCGAGCAGATACCGCATCCAGCCGTTGCCGCGGCCGATCACCAGCGCGGCACCGGTGGTCAGGTCCGCGTTGTCGACCCGGGCGAAGTGCAAGGTGGGCGTGGCGCCTTCGGGCTCGGCGTAGCGCACCAGCCGCTCGCCGTCGTAGAAGACCACGACCGGCACGGCGTCGATCAGGCCCGCGTACAGCAGCTGCGGCGGGTGGTCGGGCGGCCGGGTGGAGGTGCCCGCGGACGTCATGATCCGGGCATCGGCGGGTGGCGCCGCCCAGACCCGCAGCGCCCGCCCCAGCAGCTCCTGGTCGCGCGCCTGCCGGCCGCGCACGGGCCAGGCGGTGAAGTCCACCCGGGAGGTGTCCGTCCACTCTTCGTTGGGGGTGCGCAGCAGCCGGCCCGGGTCCAGCGCCTGCTCCGCCGTGGTCGGTGGGTGCCCCGTCCGGTCCCCGTCACCGCGCGACAGCCCGGCCGCCGCGGCACCGACCGCCAGTACGGCCACCAGCGCGATCGCCGCCCGTACCCGCTGGCGGCGGCGCAGCAGGTCCGTCGGCCGGGTCTGCACCGTGCACGGGTCGAACTCCGCCGAGTTCAGCAGCGCCGCGGCGCCCGTCCCGGTCTCCCGGTCCAGCTGCGCCGCCGCCCGCTGTGCCGCGTCGGGCTCCTCGACCCCGGCCAGTGCCAGCACGCTGCGTGCGGCGTCCTCGTCCAGCCCTTCCAGATGCCACAGCCCGAGGGCGGCCCGTACCGCCGCGGGAACCGCGGACAGCGCCTGGTCCAGGGCGAGTTCTTCGGCGCCGCCGACCCGCGGGAAGAGCCGCAGGCCCCACACCCGGGGCAGGGCCAGCGGTCCCCGGACCGGCCGTCCCTCGTGCGCCAGCGCCAGCCGCAGGGCCCGCAGCCGCACCACGTCGTAGCCCGGTTCGGCCGCCGGGCCGCGCTGCGCCGGCAGCCCGCCGTCCGGCCGCCGCAGCCGGGCCCGCGGCAGCGCCCGCTGGACCAGGCCGTGTGCGGTCAGGACCCGGCGGTGGCGGCCCATCGACGGGGGCAGGACGAGGTAGGTGAGGCGGACGAGCCGTGGATAGTGCTCGACGATGGCCGCCTCGGCCCGTTCGACATCGGCCCGGGTGCGTTCGTCCATGGGCATGGCCTGGAACAGCCCTTCGCGAAATGGTGGATATGCCGTCGTTCGGTCGTTGCACGCCGTCCAACGAGTGATTCTTGGGACGGTCACACGGCGGAGCCGGCCCGGGTGAGCGAACCCGATCCGAACACCCCGTCACCGGCGCGCCCGCCATGTCACCGATCCGGATAACGACCCCGTCGCATCCGGGGTACTCCGCATGCGACGGGCCCCGGCAGGGCAGATGCTGGAGCGGTGATGGACGAGACGGAGTTCTGGGAACTGATCGACGGTTCCCGCGAGGCCGCCGCGGGCGACCCGGAGGAGCAGGCCGACGTGCTGGTCGAGCGGCTCCTCGGGCTCGACCCGGATGCCGTCGTGGACTTCGCCCGCCACTTCGAGGCCCGCTACAACCGGGCGTACTCCTGGGATCTGTGGGCCGCGGCCTCGGTGCTGCTGGGCGGCGCCGGCGACGACGCCTTCGACTACTTCCGCTGCTGGCTGATCGGCCAGGGCCGGGAGGTCTTCGAGGGCGCGCTGCACGACCCCGACCAGCTCGCCGAGCTGCTGGACGACTTCGACGAGGCGGTGGACGGCGACGCCGAGGAGCTGGGCTATGCGGCCGACGAGGCGTACGAGCAGCTGACCGGCGGGGTGATGCCGGACCTGGGACTGCCCGCGCCGCCCCGTGAACCGGTCGGCACGTACCTGGACTTCGACGACGACCGGGGCATGGCGGAGCGCTTTCCCACCCTCTGGGACCGTTTCAGGCCGTAGCCGCGGGCGGTTCGCGCCGGGGCGCGGCGGGCCCGGACCCCCGGATGCCACCACCGGTCCATCACTACGGGCAGTATGGCCCCATGCGGATCGCGATCACCGGCTCGTCCGGACTCATCGGCACGGCGCTCGTACGGTCCCTGCGCGCGGGAGGCCATGACGTCGTGCGGCTCGTACGGCGTGCGCCCACGGCCGCCGACGAGGTGCGCTGGGACCCCGGGCGCCAGGAGGTCGACACCGCCGGGCTGGCCGGCTGCGGGGCCGTCGTCCACCTGGCCGGCGCCGGGGTCGGCGACCACCGCTGGACGGCCGCCTACAAGCAGGAGATCCGTGACAGCCGGGTCCTGGGCACCCGGGCCCTCGCCTCGGCCCTCGCCGCCATGGACACCCCGCCGGGAGTCTTGGTGTGCGGCAGCGCGATCGGCTACTACGGCGACACCGGCGACCGGCGCACGGACGAGAGCGCACCGGCCGGCCACGGGTTCCTGCCGGAGGTCTGTGTGGCCTGGGAGGACGCCGCGAAGCCGGCCGAGGAGGCGGGCATCCGTACCGTCTTCGCCCGCACCGGTCTGGTCGTGGCACGCTCCGGCGGCGCCTGGGGCCGGCTCTTCCCCCTCTTCCGGCTCGGTCTGGGCGGCCGGCTCGGCGACGGCAGCCAGTACTGGAGCTTCATCTCCCTGGAGGACCACGTCAGGGCGCTGGGCCACCTCATCGACACCGAGGGCCTGGCCGGTCCGGTCAACCTCACGGCCCCGGAGCCGGTCACCAACCGCGAGGTCACCGCCGTGATGGGCCGTGTCCTGGGCCGGCCCACGCTGCTCACCGTGCCAGCGCCGGTCCTGCGGGCCGCCCTGGGCGAGTTCGCCGGCGATGTGCTGGGCAGTCAGCGGGTCATTCCGCGGCGGCTGCTGGACTCCGGGTTCGGGTTCGCCCATCCGCGCATCATCGAGGCGGTCCGGGCCGCGTAGCGCTCCGGGCCGCGTAGCGCTCCGGGCCGCATGGCAGTCCGGACCGCGGAGTCGTCCGCACCGGGGGTCCTTCGCGTCGTACCGTCGTCCACACCGCGGAGTCGTCCGCACCGCGGAGTCGTCCGCACCGCGGAGTCGTCCGCGTCACACCGCCGTCCGGGCGGCATAGCCGCGGGGCCACACGGGAAGCTTTGGCCAAGGGGCGCGTCGATGCGCCCCTTGGACGCCCCCTCTCGAACGGACCGCCGCCTCCTGCCGACCTCGCACGCCTCACCTCGGTATCCCCCATGGCGGCACCGGGCACGACAGGGGTGCGCCGCCGTGGGACCGACCTCGGGAGGGGCATGTGCTGCGTACCGCATCGGCCGTGGACGTCGTCATCGTGGGGGCCGGTCCGGCCGGACTCGCCGCCGCCCGCCATCTGACCGGGGCGGGGGTGTCCGTCACGGTCCTGGAGGCCGCGCCGCGGATCGGCGGCCGGTCCGCCACCGACCACCTCGACGGCTTCCGGCTGGACCGCTGCGGGCGGCCGCTGGCCGTCTCCGCCGCCGATCTGTGCCGTACCCCGGGCCTCGACGATCTGACGCTCCGTCCGTTCGCGCCCGGTCTGAGCGTCCACAACGGCCAGCGCGCGCAGCGTGTCAGCGCGCCCCGGAGCACGAAGGGTGCGCTGTCCGCGGCCCGCGCCCTCTCGCGCGCCGACCGCCGTACGGAACGGCGTACGGAGCGCCGGACGGAGCGTCAGGCCGTACGCCTCACCGACCGGCGGACCGCGCCCTCCCCGGACCGCCGTACGGACCGCCGCGCCGCCGGCACCGCCGCCGCTCCCCCTGCCTTCGCCCCCCACGCCCCGCCCGCCGACCGTCCGATCCACGATGCCCTGGCGGTCCGCCCCGCCTTCCCGCACCGCGGCCATGACGCGTTCCTGCGGCCCCTGCTGGCCGCGCTGCTGTGCGATCCCAAGCTGCGCGGCTCCAGCCGGGGCGCGGCGGCGGCGCTGCGCGCCTACGCCCAGGGCCGGTTGTGGCTGCCGGCCGGCGGCGCCGCGGCCGTCCCCGAACTGCTCGCCGCCCCGCTGCCGCCCGGCACGGTCCGTACGTCCGTGCAGGTCACCGCCGTCTCCACCACCGGCGTCAGCACCGCGGAGCACGGCCATATCCCCTGCCGGGCGGTGCTGGTGGCCACCGGCGCGCGGGAGGCTGCCGAGCTGCTGCCGGGGCTGCGGGTGCCGGCCTTCCACCCGGTCGCCGTCCTGCACCACACCGCGGCGGCGGACGGGGGCCGCGGCGCACCGTCCCGCGACACGACCCTGATCCTCCCGACTGACGGTCCGGTCGCCTACAGCTACGCCGCCGGCGCCATCGACCCGTCCCGTACGCCGCCGGGCCGGTCCCTGATCACCACGACCGTGCTCGGCGCCGCCGCGATGCTGCCGCTGTCCGTACTGGACAAGACCGTCCGCCCCCAGCTCGACCGGATCTACGGTGCACACACCGACGACTGGCAGCTGCTGACCGCCCATCACGACCCCTATGCGGTCCCCGCGACGCCGGCGCCGCACGACCCGGAGCGCCCGGTGCGGGTGCTCGCCGGCCTGTACGTGTGCGGCGACCACCGTGACACCAGCACGCTCCAGGGCGCGCTGAACTCGGGCCGCCGGGCCGCCCGCGCGCTCCTCCAGGACTTCGGGCTGCCCGCCTTCACCACGGAACCGGACGCCCTGCCCACGGCGGCCTGAACCGGCGGCCCGGCCCGCGCTCACTCCGGCGGCCGGACGGCCGGGCCCGCCCTCACCTCCAACGGGCGGGTGGCCGGGCCCGTCCTCACCCCCAACGGCCGGGCGCCCCGGACCGCCCTCACCCCCAACGGCCGGGCGCCCCGGACCGCCCTCACCCCAGCGCCGCCACCCGTTCCCGATAGTCCCGTACCGCCGCCGCGTCCCGGTAGGGCTCCAGGCGGCGCTCGAACTCCCTGACGTACTCGTGCGCCCGTACGGACCGCATCTCGGAGGCCTGGAGCGCCGCCTCGGCGCCCAGCGTGCAGGCCTGCTCCAGTTCGCCCAGGCCCAGCCGCGCGGTCGCCAGCACCACCCGGCAGAAGAGCCTGCTGCGGGCGAAGCCGGCCGCGCGCAGCTGGAGCGAGCGCTCGGCGTGCTGGGAGGCGGCGCGGTACTGCTGGAGATCGCGGTGGCAGTGCGCCAGCTCGTCGGCGAGCTGCGCCTCGTCGAAGAAGCGCGCCCAGTACGGGGTGTCGTCACCGGGGCGGACGGTCTCCAGCGCCCGTTCGGCGCGGGCCAGCGCCGTGGTACAGGCCCGGACCTCACCCAGGACGCCGTGGCCGCGTGCCTCCGCGGCGTGCAGCAGCGCCTGCACGGCGGGCGGCGCGCTGCCGCCGATGCCCTGCTGGGCGACCCTCGCCAGCTGCACGGCTTCCCTGCCGTGGCCCAGGTAGACGGCCTGCCGGCTCATCGTCACCAGGACGTAGGACCCGTACGCCCGGTCCCCGGCGGCCTGGGCCAGGCGCAGGGCCTGGACGAAGTACCGCTGGGCCAGCCCGTGGGCCGCGATGTCGTACGAGGTCCAGCCGGCCAGCCGGGTCAGATCGGCGGCGGCCGCGAAGAGCCTGCGGCCGGTGGCCTCGCCGTAGCTGCCGCGGAGCATCGGCTCGGCCTCGTGCTCCAGATAGCGCACCAGGGCCTGGCGGGCGTGGCCGCCCCCGTAGGCGTGGTCCAGCGCCCGGAACAGCTCGCCGACCGAGCGCAGCGCCGCGATGTCGCCGGAGGTGACCTTGGAGCCCTGGGTGCGGTCGACACGGTCGGTGCGGCGCTGCCGGGGCACCGTGACCCGGCCCTGCGCGGGGACCCGGCCCGCCCCGTCGCCGTTGGGCTCGCCGCGGGCGACCCGTTCGTCGGCGCGTCCGATCAGCCAGTCGCGGCTGGGCACCACGAGCCCGGCCGGGGTGAAGGCGATCTTGCGGAGCTCGGCATGGCTGCCGGAGTCCTTGCGCCACAGGCCGCTGACGATGTCCACCGCCTCGCTGGGGCTCGCGGCGAATTCCAGTCCGGCGTACACCGGCGCACAGGCGTCCAGGCCGAGGTCCTGGGCGGACAGCCGGCGCCCCAGCCGGCGGGTGAACACCTCCGCGATCAGGGCGGGGGTGGTGCCTCTGGGCTGCTGGCCGCGCAGCCAGCGGGTCACCGACGTCTTGTCGTACCGCAGATCGAGGCCGTGCTCGATACCGAGCTGGTCCACCCGTCTGGCCAGCCCGGCATTGGAGAATCCCGCCTCGGCGATGAGCGCGGCGAGCTGGCGGTTGGGGGTGTGGTGCGGGGGTCGTTCCGTCATCAGCTTTACCGGTCTCCTGCCTTCCGGGCCGCTGCCGGGTTCGGCGGACCCTGTCCGGCATGCTCATTCGCCCTTGTGGAACGGCGTGAATGTAACGGCCTTCGGCGCCCCGTTCTCCGCCTCTTCCCCGCGTTCATCCGATCGTGTGAGCAGGGGCGGGCAGTGCGGACAGCGGCCGCCTGCGGGGACCGGGAGGGGCGGCCGTACAGTGGCATGGGCGCGAAGTGGCATCAACGTTGCAGCAAAGTGCAACAGAGGTTCGAAGAGGAGCTGCCGTGACTGCGATCTCTCGGGGGGAGACCCCCGTACCCGAGGGGCTGCGCTTTGTGCATCTGGGCTTCGGCGCCGACGCCGTCGAGTACACGTCGGCATGGCAGGAGCAGCGCCGGGTGCACGCCGCCCGGTTCGCCGACGAGCTGCCCGACACCTGCCTGCTGCTGGAGCACCAGGCCGTCTACACCGCGGGACGCCGTACGGCCGACGAGGAGCGCCCGCTGGACGGGACCCCGGTCGTCGACGTGGACCGCGGCGGGAAGATCACCTGGCACGGGCCCGGCCAGCTGGTGGGCTACCCCATCCAGAAGCTGCCGCGCCCGGTGGACGTGGTGGCCCATGTCCGCCGGCTCGAAGAGGCTCTGATCCGGGTCTGCGCCGACTTCGGCGTGGAGGGCACCCGGGTCGAGGGCCGCAGCGGGGTGTGGATCCTGGGCGACCCGGTCGAGGAGCGGGCGGCCCTGGGCGGGCTCAACCTCGACTTCGACCCGCGGCTGGCGGACGAGCTGTTCGACCCGCGGCTGAACGGCCCGGAGTACGCGCCGTCCAACGCCGGCCAGCGCCGCGAGGACCGCAAGCTCGCCGCGATCGGCATCCGCGTCGCCAAGGGCGTCACGATGCACGGCTTCGCGCTGAACGTGAATCCGGACAACACCTCGTTCGACAAGATCGTGCCGTGCGGCATCCGGGACGCCGGCGTCGCCTCGCTCGCGGGCGAGCTGGGCCGCGAGATCACCATCGCCGAGGTGCTGCCCGTCGCCGAGAAACATCTGCGGGACGTCCTGGAGGGCGCCGAACTGCTCCCCCGCGCGGTCTGACCGGACGGTCGCCCGGCCGTCCCGGGCCGGACGGCCGCCCGGCCCGGGTCCTCCCCGGGGCTGCCGGGAATGCCACCCCGCCATACGGGGTTGCCCCGCACGTAAAGACGTGCGAATCAACGGGCGTACCCTGGTGTACGCCGAAGAAACGAAGTCGTAGGGAGCCGGTCGTGTCCGCAGTCGCACCCGACGGACGCAAGATGTTGCGCCTGGAGGTCCGGAACAGCCAGACCCCCATCGAGCGCAAGCCCGAGTGGATCAAGACCCGGGCGAAGATGGGTCCCGAGTACAACCACCTCCAGGGCCTGGTCAAGAGCGAGGGCCTGCACACGGTCTGCCAGGAGGCGGGCTGTCCCAACATCTTCGAATGCTGGGAGGACCGCGAGGCGACCTTCCTCATCGGCGGTGACCAGTGCACCCGCCGCTGTGACTTCTGCCAGATCGACACCGGCAAGCCGCAGGAGCTGGACCGCGACGAGCCCCGCCGGGTCGCCGAGTCCGTGCAGACCATGGGCCTGAAGTACGCCACGATCACCGGCGTCGCGCGCGACGACCTCGACGACGGCGGCGCCTGGCTCTACGCCGAGACCGTCCGGCAGATCCACGCCGCGATGCCCGACACGGGCGTCGAGCTGCTGATCCCCGACTTCAACGCGGTGCCCGAGCAGCTGGCCGAGGTCTTCTCCTCCCGGCCGCAGGTCCTGGCGCACAACGTCGAGACGGTCCCGCGGATCTTCAAGCGCATCCGCCCCGGCTTCCGCTACGAGCGCTCGCTGGAGGTCATCTCCAAGTCCCGCGAGGCCGGCCTGGTCACCAAGTCCAACCTCATCCTGGGCATGGGCGAGGAGCGCGAGGAGATCAGCCAGGCGCTGCAGGACCTGTACGACGCGGGCTGCGAGCTGATCACGATCACCCAGTACCTGCGCCCGACCGTGCGACACCACCCGATCGAGCGCTGGGTCAAGCCCGCCGAGTTCGTGGAGCTCCAGGAGGAGGCCGAGGAGATCGGCTACGCCGGCGTGATGTCAGGTCCGCTGGTCCGCTCCTCCTACCGCGCCGGCCGCCTCTACCAGCAGGCCATGGAGCGGCGCGAGGCCGAATCGTCCAGTCAGGCGGTTTGATTTCCCCGGCGCGCCGTCTTGTGAAACGTGGCACATGCTTGAGGACGCGGCCCGCACTCCCCCTGACGGGGGGCGTGGGGGCCGCGTCAACGTTTCATCGGTGTTTGACCGGCAGGTCATCCGTTGGTAACACCTTTCCGTGACGATGGATGCACGCACCGCTCCCGCACCACTCCCGTATCACTCCTGCTTCTCCGAACGAATCAGAGGGAGTCACCCACCATGCAGGCCGCGCCGCTCCGCGCCAATCCCGCCCTCCCCATCCCTTCGGTCACCGGCGCCCTGCGTGCCGTCGAGGCCGTCCTGATGCGCGGCGGACAGCGCACCGCCCGCCGTAACGCCTGGACATCGGTCCTGGAGGACCGCCGCCGCGCCAAGGACCGTCACGAGGCCGAGTACGTACTGGAGGCCGCGGCGACCCGGCGCCCGCACGCCACGTAGACTGCGCTGTATGGCGAGGAAGGTAAATGCTGAGGGCGCTGCCGGCGCTGCCGGCGCTGAGAACACCGGGCGGCTGAAGCAGATCGCCCTGACCTACAAGATGACCCGTCGGGTCGACTCCAAGGTCGGTCTAGTCGTCGCTGGTGTAGGCATCGTCGTATTCGGCGTTCTCCTTGCCATCGGCTTCGCGATCGGCCACGAAATCTATGCGGGGATCCTGGGATTCGTCCTGGCCTTCCTCGCCATGGCGATCGTCTTCGGACGGCGCGCCGAGCGGGCTGCCTTCGGGCAGATGGAAGGCCAGCCCGGTGCGGCGGCCGCCGTGCTCGACAACGTCGGCCGCGGCTGGACGGTGACCCCCGCGGTGGCCATGAACCGCAGCCAGGACGTGGTCCACCGTGCCGTCGGCAAGGCCGGGATCGTGCTGGTCGGCGAGGGCAACCCGAACCGGCTGCGCGGCCTGCTGGCCGCCGAGAAGAAGCGGATGGCGCGCACCGTCGCCGACGCCCCGGTCCACGACATCATCGTGGGCGACGGCGAGGGCCAGGTGCCGCTGAAGAAGCTCCGCACGACGCTGCTGAAGCTGCCGCGCGTACTCCCCGGCGCCCAGGTCACCGCCGTCAACGACCGGCTCAAGGCGCTGGGCGACCTGATGAGCAACATGCCGGTCCCCAAGGGCCCGATGCCGAAGGGCATGCGGATGCCCAAGGGCGGCGGCAAGGCACGCTGACCTGACCATGACTGGCGGCCGCGCCCGCGTGCGGCTGACGGACCCGACACTCTGACCGCATGACGAAACGCCCCGGGGCCTGTGGCTCCGGGGCGTTTCGTCATGCGGGGGTGGATGCGGGGCGGGCGGGGGAACGGGCGCGGCGCGTGTGGGGCGGGCGTACGGACGCGGCGCATTCGGGACCGGCGTACGGACGCACCTCATGCGGGGGCGGGCGTACGGACGCGCGGCGGGCGGGGCCGGCATATGGACGTGCCGACCTGCGGGGCGGGCGTATGGACGGCGGGCGTATGGACGTGCCGGTTCAGGTGTCGCCCGGGAAACCCAGGTATCGCGCCCGGCGCCGGGACAGCGCGGCCAGCCCACAACGAGGGGGGCATACGGGGTGTACGGGGTATACGGGGGTTACGGCCTCAGATACGGACCTGAACGGCGCGTGAGAGGCGATCGTGCAGCCCCCGCCCGTCCCGGTCCCAGACCACGGCCGGGATGACCAGGACGAGCAGCACCGTGCGGAGCACGACCCGCGGCAGCGAAATCCGGCCACCGCCCTCGGCGACCACCCGCAGGCCCAGCAGCCGCTTGCCCGGTGTGAACCCGACTGTGCCCACCGTCAGCACGCTGAGCACGGCGAAGACCACCAGCGCCCAGTTGCTCGCCGACTGTGCCTTACCGTCGCTGAGCAGGCCGTACGCGATGAGCAGGCACAGCGCCCAGTCGAGGAAGAGCGCGGCGAAGCGGCGCCCGGGGCGCGCGATCGAGCCCGGCCCCGTCTCCGGCAGCCCGAGCTGCTGCCCGCGGTGCCCGAATTCGACACCCATGTCCTCGGCTGCCGCGCGGGGCCCGGAGATCCACGATCCGATTGCTTGCCTGTTGTCCACCGGACCACGGTACTGCGACCGCATACATTCACCGCGCCGAGGTCCGGTGCAAGGCGGCCCGGGTCCCCCTCCGGGCCGGGCCCCGGGGGCGTGCCGCCAGGGGCGGAACGCCTCGGCACGGCGCCGCAACGAACGGCCGCCACCCCGGGCCAAAATGCCCCTTTATGGGTCACACTGGTGAAT